>CAVSLV010000001.1:0-1723479 GCA_963728915.1 uncultured Gemmatimonadales bacterium
GCGGTTCTCGGAGAAGCCGGCGCCGCTCCGGCCCTCCTGTGCGGCGCTGCCCCCTGCCGCGGAGTCCGCCCATCCTCAAGGCGCTGGAGCGCCGCCCCGATGATCGCTTCGCCACCACCGCCGAGTTTGCCCAGGCGCTGGCGGAAGCCTCAGGGACCGCGACGCCGCCGGGAACGTCGCCCGCCACCGTGATCACCCCGACCGCGACCCGGGCGAGCAAATCGGTGGCGGTGCTCCCCTTCGCCGACCTGAGCCCCGAAAGGGACCAGGACTACTTCACCGACGGGATCGCGGAAGAAATCATCAATGCGCTTTCCAAGATCCAGGCGCTCCGGGTAGCCTCGCGCTCCTCTTCCTTCGCGTTCAAGGGGAAGAACCAGGATATCCGGGACGTGGGCGAGAAGCTCGGCGTCAGCACGGTGCTGGAAGGAAGCGTGCGGAAGGCCGGCAACCGGCTCCGGATCACCGCGCAGCTCGTCAACGTCGCGGACGGCTATCACCTCTGGTCCGACCGGTTCGATCGCCAACTCGAGGATGTGTTCGAGGTCCAGGACGAAATCGCCGAGAGCATCGTCAAGGCGCTGCGCGTCGTGCTGAGCGAAAACGAGAAGCGCGCCCTGGAGCAGGCCCGCCCGAGAACGTGCAGGCCTACGACTATTACCTGAAAGGCCGGCAGTTCGTCCATCAATACCGGGAGAAGAGCCTCCAGTTTGCCCGGCGGATGTTTCAGCGCGCGATCGAAGTCGATTCGAATTTCGCCCGGGCCTACGCGGGGCTGGCCGACTGCAGCTCGATGCTCTACAACTGGTGGGATGCGGTGGAGGCCAACCTGAACCAGGCCGAGAGCGCGAGCAAGAAGGCCCTGGAGCTGGCCCCTGAGCTGGCCGAGGCGCACGCCTCACGCGGGTTCGCGCTCACCCTGAGCAAGCGGTACCAGGAAGCCGAGCAGGAGTTCGAGACCGCCATCCATCTCGACCCCACCCTGTTCGAGGCCTACTACTTCTACGCCCGCACGTCATTCGAGCAGGGCAAACTGGAGGCGGCCGCCCGGCTCTTCGAGAAGTCCGCCGAGGTCCGTCCCGAGGATTTCCAGGCCCTCGGCCTCTGCTCCCAGGTCTATGAGGGGCTGGGTCGGAAGGATGCGGCCAACGAAGCGCGGCGGCGGACCGTGGCGCGAGCCGAGCGCCATCTCGAGCTCAATCCCGATGATGCGCGCGCCTTGTACTTCCGGCGGGCGACATCGGCATGCTGGGCAACCGGGAGCGCGCATTTGAATGGCTGGAGCGGGCCCTGGCCATCGACCCCAACGACTCCGCGGTGCTGTACAACGTGGGCTGCGTGTACTGCCTGCTCCAGGACAACGACAAGGCGCTCGAGTGCCTGCAGAAGGCGGTCTATCACGGATACGCCCACAAGGAGTGGATGAAGCACGACTCCGACCTCAATGGCCTCCGCGAGGATCCTCGTTTTCTGAAGCTGTTGGCTAACCTCTGATCGTCCGTCTCGACGGTGATACCTCGTCGGGGGCTCCTCGCATTCTCGCTCGTGTCGGCGGCGCCGGCGAGCGCGCAGATCATCCATGGCACCGTCACCGATGCAGGCACCGGCACGCCGGTCGGTGGAGCTGGTGTCAGCGTCTTGGTCGGGAGCAGCACGCAGGCCATGTATACGGTCCTCTCCGACGACACAGGCGGGTTCGACCTCGTCGTTCCGGCGGGCAAGGTGGTGCGTGTGCGTACCGAGCGCCTCGGTTATGACGCCGCGAGCTCGATGGCGCTGACCCTGAAGCCGGGAGAGGTGATCGACATTGCGGTGCGGATGGGCCCCGGCGCGATCGTGCTCAGGGAAGTCGAGGTTGTGGCTCGGAGGCCGGTTGACTGGAGGCTGCAACCGTTTCTCGAGCGGGCGGCCCTCAACCGACAGGCTGGGGTGGGACACGTCTGGACCCGTGCGGATCTCCAGCGCGAGCACGCGCCCTTCGTCTCCCACGTGGTGCGGATGATTCCTGCCCGCTTGGAAGCGCTCTGCCGAGGCACCGCCCTCTATATCGACAACCTCCCCGTCAGCGAGGAGAGCCTGGATCTGGTCATCTCGCCCGAGGACCTGGAGGGGTTGGAGGTGTATCGCACGGGCGAAATGCCGGCCGACTGGGCCACCCGCACCCTCATGGTGAGCCGCAACGGAGTGCTCGAGCTCAACCCCGACGGTTTGAAACCGTGCCTGCTGATGCTGGCTTGGCGGAGGCCGATCCAGGAGAACCGTGGCCGGGTGACCCTGGGCCGGGTCGCCGGTGTGGTGGGGTTCGTGGGCGCCGTGTTCCTGTTGAACGTACTCGCCCGATAGGTCGAAACCCGGTCAGGCCACAGCAAAGGCCCGGGTCGTCCGCCCGGGCCTCTGGAGGCGCGCCGGCACACCGATTAGCGGTTGGCCGTGTTGTCGAGCGCCCGGGTGCTGCTGGTGTTGACATCGCCGCGTGCGCCGATGGTGTAGACCCGCTGCACCGCGAACGACACCCCGGTGCGAACGATCAGGTTCGCCCCTCCCTGGACGGCCCTGAGATCATACGCGCCCGGCGGCAGGGACACGAACGCGGTGCCCGCCTTGTAGGCCGTCGCTTCGCCGATCTGCACCTCAACCGCGGTGATCGTGTTCTTGGCGTAAAGGGTGAGCGGCTGCGCGTTGTAGATCGCGTTGACGAATCGGACGGCGGTATTGGTGTAGTCCCACGCGGGCAGGACATCTTCCAGCACGAAAGCGTCCGAGGTCTTCGTGGTCGCGCTATAGAGACCGCTCAGATAGTACGAGTACCCCGTTCCCGATCCGACCGTCGTCGTGGCGTCGCCGAACAGATCGGTCGCGCCCGCGATCTGGGCCCTGAAGGTGTACTGCCCTGGCGCGATATCGTTGTACAGGCCGCCGGATCCAGCATTGCCGTAGGCCGTTCCGGTCGTCAGGCCCACGCCGGTGATCTTCTGGTCGTTCGCGAAGAAGTTCACCTGGGCGCCCCCACGGCGAAGTTGAAGAACTTCACGGTGGCGCCCCCCGGTGGCGGCGCGGTGATATCCTGTCCGGCGTTCTTGGCGCAGGCCGTCAGCGCCAGGGCCGCACCGAGCAGCAGGAGGACCGATCGATGAGTTGTCATTTTCATCCGCGGGTTACGGTTCGATGATCCACAAGGGTTTGGTATGGTAGTCCGAGTCCAGCGCGCCCACCTGCATCAACCCGTCCTTGTTCCACACATACTCGGAGTTGTAGCGAGGCCGGACCCGGTAGACCGGCTTGCCGGAATTGTCCACGTAATAGTTCGTGGGCAACTGGAAGCCGCGGAACACCTGCGTACCGCTCACCGGATCGAGATCGGTGTAGTGGTAGCGCCGCATGTCGACCCAGACTTCGTTATGGCCCCAGCCCCAGAGCGCGATGTACTTCTGCGACATGATATGCGACAAGGTGATTCCGGCAGCCGGAACGATGTTCGGATTGGCGAGGAATGCCGCCTTTTCGGCCGCGCTGATCGGCGTGAGGTTGCTTTCCGGCGCACCGGTATGATCGCCGCTCTGACCGTCATCGCTGTTGCGGGCGTTCACAAAGTCGATGCTGGCGGCAATGCCGTTGGTGTAGGCCGCGAGCGCGATCGCCTGGTTCCCGGCCAGATAGGCCGCTTCGGCTTTCACGAACTGCAGCTCGGCGTAGGTCATCTGCGGGAATTTCGTCTTGTCGCTGAAGATGTAGCGCGCCGGCAGCGCCAGACCACCGGTCCCCCGATAGCCGAAGACATTGTCCGGCTGTTGGGTCGCGGGCATGATGGTCAGGGCATTCCCCACGTTGGGATCCAGCCCCCGGTAGGCCTGGTCCGGTGACGGCGCGAGCATACGGCTCAGGCGCGGATCCACCGCGCCGCCGAACTGGGTGCCATCCATCAGGCCAACCGGGAAATAGGTCTGCCGGTAGGAGGGCAGGTTCCCGCGGGTGCGGCCGTAGAAATTCGTGTTGTCGTTGTTGGTGGCCTGGTAGGGCAGCAGCGCATCGTCGTCGTTGCTGGCAAACGACTTGTCCACCGCGGCGATGACATCTTGCGGCTTGTAGAGGGCGCTCTTGTTCGACAAGTGGTTCAGCGCCATGGCCTTCACCCCCCACGCCGCCTTGAGCCACTTGGCGCGATCACCCCGATAAATCAGGTCGCCCTTGGCCATATAGGTTGCGTCGACCGCTCCGTCGGTCCGTGACAGGTTGGCGATCGCGGTGTCGAGCTGGGCCAGGATGACCTCATACTGGTGGTCCTCCGAGTCGTAGTCGAAGGTGAGACGACTCTGATCGAAGACCTCGTCCAGCTTGATGATCGGCCCGTGCATATCGGTCAGCACCATCCAGCCCCAGGCCTTCATGAGGTAGCCGACCCCGAGGATGTCCCAGCGCTCCTCGGCCTGCGCCTTGGTCATCATGTCGATCAGGTTCTGGCCGAACGACCAGTAGACGTCGCGCCACTGCTCGGCGCCGTTGTCGCTGCCCGGGTCGTACCCCATGCGATCCCAGGTACTGGGCGTCGTGCTGGTGCCCGGCAGCATCCACATCTGGGTGTAGCGGCCCAGGAAACGGCCATCGTACGCCGGCGCGGTGACCCACCAGTGCAGAATGCCCGGGAGGTAGAGGTTGGCGGAAACGACCTCCGGCGTATTCGGGTTGGTGTTCACATCCAGGAAGTTCTGGCACCCGGACATGGTCATCGCCGGGAAGACCAGCAGCAGCGCTGCGGCGCCGTTCCGGAGCGGCTTGGTTCGCTGTCTCATGGTCAGAATCCCACCTTGACGCCGAAGTTGAAGGTGCGCGGCATCGGGAAGTTGCCGAAATCGATCCCGACCCCGCCGGAGCCGCCGGTAGCGGCGGTGTTGCCGTTGACGATGGGATCGAGCCCGGTGTAGTTGGTAATCAGGAACAGGTCGGTGGCCGTGACGTACACGCTGGCCGCCTTCGCGCCGAGGAAACCCGGCGGCAGGCTGTACGAGAGCGTCGCATCTCTCATCCGCAACCAGTTGATGTTCTTTTCAATGAAGAGTTCCTCGCTCATACTGGTGTAGTACGCGGTGTTCACGGCCGGGACCACGACGATGTTGTTGACGGTCGGGGTCGGACTGTTCTCATTGCCGTCCTTCAGGATTCCCGGCACGATGCGCGGCGTTTCCCGGTCGAGCGTACTGGTCGCCAGGCCGCGTACCGTCAGCCAGTGCTGGGTGGCATTGAAGACATCGCCGCCCTTGCGGATGTCGAGCAGGAAGTCGAAGCCCAGGCGCTTGTACTTGAACCGGTTGGTCAAGCCGATCGTGAAGGCCGGCTGGCGATCGTAGCCGTAGTCCTTGAACGCGGACACGTCGCGCAACGGCAGGCCGCTGGTCGGATCGATCAGCAGCTGACCCAGCTTGCCGGCGCTGTCCGAGGCCACGCGCTGATAGAAGAATCCGGTCAGCGACATGGTCGAGATGCCCGGCATGGTGCCGTTCCGCACGTTGCCGTAGAGCCAGGTATCGGAGTTGTAGAACTCGACCTGATCGAACGGCAGGGAGACGGTGATGCCGCGGGAATGGTTGAAATTGGCCAGCACGTCCCACGAGAAATTGCGCCCCAGCACCGGGGTGCCGCGCAGGGTCAGCTCGATCCCGGTGTTGCGCGTGGTCGCGCCATTCAGGTTGAACAGAATGAACCCGGTGCCATAGCTGCCCCGGACATTCTGCACGATCTGGTCCTTGGTGGTCTTGCGATAGAAGGCGGCTTCCAGACCCAGCCGGTCATCGAAAAAGCCCAGCTCGGTGCCGATCTCGTAGGACTTCGCGAATTCCGGCTTCAGGTTGACGTTGGGCCCCCAGAAATCGTACCGGAAGCCGCCGCCCGTGGTGGTCGCGCTGAGCAGCGATGGTCGGTACGCATAGGGACTGGCGTCACGCCCGACCTCGGCGAACGCGGCGGTGAGACGGCCGCTGGTCAGGATCTTCCGAACCGCCGGGAAGGCGTCCGAGAACACGAAGCTCCCGTTGACGCCCGGGTAGAAGAAGGAGTTGCGCGACCGGGGGATGGTCGAGGTCCAGTCGTTCCGGCCGGTCAGATTGACGAACAGATAGTTGTTGTAGCCCAGGGTGGCCGAGCCGAAGGTGCTCATCCGGCGACGGCGGATCAGCACCGTCCGGTTGGTGCGTTTCGTGATGTCCGTGTTGTTGATGGAGACGAAGTTCGGATCCAGGTAGTTCATACCTTCCAGTCCATCGTCTTCGGTCCGATAGTCCGAGATGGAGCCGCCTACGAAGCCGCTCACCGACAACCCATGCGCCAGGTTGACGCGATTGAAGTTGAACGTGGTCTGTCCATCCAGGTTGCGGGTCAGATCGTTGGAGAGGTCGAGAATGCCGTTGTTGTTGAACCCCGCCGCGCTCTGGGGATCGCGGTTGATCAGGTACTGGGTGGTGTACGCATCGCTGCCCACGTTCAGCTTCAGAAAGCCCCAGGAGAAGGGGGCGATATTGAGGCCCAGGTTGACGGTGGTGCGATTGTCCTTGCTGTAGTTCGTGTTCTTGTTGACCGTGTAGTACGGATTATCGACTTCGCTGGCCGCCCCCAGGCTGGTGATCAGACGCCGCTGGCCCGACGGCGTCAGGTAATCGCGCGCATCGATCGTATCGGGGTACACCAGGAGGCCAAGCATGGGGCCGCCGCCCACACAGGTGGCTGGCGTGCCGCAGACGCCCTTGAACGGCTGATTGTTGGTCGCGTAGCTGTAGCTGATGACCAGGTCGGTGCTGAGCCAGTTGGTGACCTGCGCGGTCGAGCTGCCCTGCAGGTTCAGACGGTTGTAGGACATGTTGGGAATGTTGCCGGTCTGCTTGGTGGCGCCGCCGGAGATGCGATAGGTGACCCGATTATCCGGACTGGCGCCGCTGAACGAGAGATTGTGCTTCTGGCTCACCGCGGACTGGAAGAAGCCCTGGATATTGTTGTAGAAATGGGCGTTCGACGGATACGGGGTGCCGAAATAGTAGTAGGCGCCACCGGCCTCCGCGTTCGGGCCGTACTTGGTCTGGACCTCCGGTGCTCCGCGGACGTTGGAGACGGAAACGCTGTTGGTGTATTCCAGTCCACCGGTTCCCGCCCGGCCCCGCTTGGTCGTAATGACGATCGCGCCGTTGGCGGCGTCGATGCCGTAGAGGGCCGCCGCTTCCGGCCCCTTGAGCACCGTGATGGTCTCGATGTCTTCGGGGTTCAGATCGGCGGCGCGATTGGTGAAGTCCACCCCCCGGTTGTCCAGCGAGACGGTCGAATTCGGGGCGTCCGACGCGAAAATCGAAGTCGGCACGGTACGGTTGTCGATCGGCAGTCCATCCACGATGAAGAGCGGCTGGTTGCTGCTGCTGATGGAGCTGATGCCCCGGATGGTCACGACCGATGAGGAGCCGGGATTGCCCGAGCTCGAGGTCACATCCAGACCGGCCACTCGGCCAGCCAGGGCGTTCAGGAAATTGGACCGCTGCGTTTGCGCGATCAGCGGGCCTTCCACGGTCTGCTGAGACGTGCCCAGGGTGCGGCGCTGGGCCGTCTGGCCCAGGGCGACCACTTCGATCGCCTCGAGATTGACCGCGGTGAACTTCATCTGGATGTCGATCACCGTGGCATCGCCCACGTTGTGCTCGACTGCCGCGTAGCCGATGGCGCTGTACTGAAGCACCTGACTGGGCGCCGCGCGAATGGTGTAGGCCCCGGCCACGTTCGTCTGGGTCCCGACCCCGGTGCCTTTGACGATGACCCGCGCACCGGCCAGAGCGTTCCCCTCCTGATCGGTCACTTTGCCGGTGATTTGCTTCTGTTGCGCCAGCGCCTGGCTGGCGGGAAGCAACAGGCCCACCAGGGCGATGAGAAGTCTCTGACTCATGAGGTTGGTTCTCGCATGGCGAGGGGGGAGCAGCTGGACGGGTTTGGGGGTCGTTGCCTGGGGGAGGTAGATAGCTGCCGCCCGCGGACGTGGCGACGCGGATCGATCCCGCCGGGACAACGCGGTGCTTCATATGGCCGGTTTCATGCCCTGCTGCAGGGTTGGCCGACTCCCCGTGGACCGGGTCGGGTCCAATATATTACCGCTTGTGGCAGGGGCCGCTAGGGGTGCCAGCCCTCGCGACCTTATGGAATCTTCAAGTGGGAACGGCGGTGCCCCGATGCGACGTCTCATCGTTCTCTCTCTGCTCGTACCGGTCGCGCCGAGCCTTTGCGGCGCCCAGTCGATCACCGGTACCGTGCGCGACCTGCAGGCCCCGGTACCAGGCGCGACCGTTCTGTTCACCGACCCACGGGTCAAGAAACCGCTGCGCGCGACGACCGATTCGGCCGGTGGGTTCGTCTTCCCGCGCCTGCAACCCGGCACGTTTACGCTGACGGTCGAGCAGGCCGGTCGCCGGTGGACCACGCCCCCCTATCAGATCGGGCTGAAGGAACGCTTGGTCGTGGCTCTTCGGATCAGCGCAGATAGCGGTCCCGCCCTCGCCCACTTCGAAACCGATCGCAGCAAGTATCTCGAAGAGGCCGGTTTCTATCAGCGCATGCAGACCCTGCACGGCTCCTTCTTTACACGGGCGGAGATCCGGGAGTCGGGGCGCTCGTCCCTCACGCAGCTCCTCGGTAACGTGCGTGGCCTCCGGGTCGTCAGCGTTGCCGGCGGCCAGGATGTCGTATTTCGTTCGGCGGTCAGCGCAGGACTGAGTCCCCGGGACGGCTCGACGGCTCCGCGGGTGGCCCTCGATGAGACGAACCTGTGTCATCCGTCCGTCTACGTGAACGGCACGATCACCCGCCGCGCCTCGGTTGGCGATCCGGCGACCACGCTCGACGACGTGGAGTCCATCGACAACGTTGAGGCGATCGAACTGTATCAGGTCACCGATGTGCCCCCCCAATTCACGCGCTACAACGAGACGTGCGGCGCGATCGTCCTTTGGAGGAGGCGCGGCTAGCGCCGAGGCACTCCACCCAATGGCTACCGTCTTCTCGACCGAAACGGCACGTGCCTACCATCTCGAGCGGCTCATCGGGAAGGGAGGGTTCGGCGAGATCTTCGTCGCGGCGCCCGAACCCCGCGGGTCACTCCCCGAGCGGGTCTGCATCAAGATCACGAACTACATGGACGGCTGGCTCCGCGAAGCGTACTTCGCGCAAGTCCTTGCCCGCGACCCGCGGGCGCTCCGGGTCTTCGACCGGTTCGTGCACGTGGACGGTCCCTCGCCCCGGTACTGCCTCGCCATGGAGTACGCCGAGCACGGGGACCTCGCCGCCTGGCTGGCGGGGAAGGGAGCCCAGCCGGAGAAGCTCGTCCGGCAGGAGATCGCCGCGATTCTGGGGCCGCTCAACACGCTCCACCGCGGACAGGCGCTCCACCGGGATCTGACGCCATTCAACGTGTTCGTGTGCGAGAACCAGCAGCTCAAGCTGGGCGATTTCGGGATCGCAACCCACCAGCGCAATCGCCGCGGGGTGACCGCCGACGCCTTCAATCCGCTCGGCGCCCCGACCGAGATCGCCTGGGGGAAGGTGCGGAAGTGGCAACAGCGGGACGACGTCTATCAAGTGGGCCAGCTCATTGCGATGCTGCTCCGGGGCGACGTGACCAGCTCGATGCGAAGCAAGGACGTCCGGCGGTTGCCGTGCAGCGATCACCTCAAGGAGGTGATCTACCGCTGCTTGGGCGACCGGGCCAAGCGCTACGAATCGGCTGAGGAGCTGATGGCCGCGCTTCGCCATCGGCCCAAGGAGCTTGCGACCGGAAGAATCAGGAGCCTGGCCGGGCAGCGGGTGTCGTTCACCGGTTTCCTCGCACGGCCACGCAAGGAAGCGATCGCCGCGGCGAAGAAGGCCGGGGCCACGGTGCAGTCCAGTCCGGGCCCGTCAACCGACGTGCTGGTGCGGGGCAGGCCTAACGCGCTCCAGGCGGCCGGAAAGGCCGCCGGGCGGAAGCTGATGGATGTGCGCCGGCTGGCCGAGCGGGGCCATCGCATTACGGTGATCAACGAAGCCCAGTTCTGGAGGCTGGCGGGCCGGCGTCGCTGAAGTCTTCCAGGCGTCGCGTTTCGAGGCGCCGATTTGCTAATCCGCGCCTGATTCCTAGATTTGTCCCTGCCATGCAAGTAACCCGCACGCGCCGCCTTGTCTCGGTTCTCCTCGGGCTCTGGTTCCCGATTGCGTATGCCACGCACGGGGCCGTTTCTCGCTGCATGGCCTCCGTGGGAATGGCGCACATGGCCGAGATGCCGGGGCACTCGCATCATCCTCCCGGGTCCAACCAGCAGTCGCCTGACCAGGAGCCCTCCTGCCCCTGCTCCTGTCTTGGGGCCTGCCACATGGCTCCTCTGGCGAGTCCACCGACCGCGAACCTTGCCATTCGGTTCTCCGGTCCCATCAGCCGGGAAACCCCGCGTTCGTTCCTGACGTCGGTCCGGGCACCGGCCGACCGCCTGCTGCCCTTCGCCACCGCCCCACCGAGAGCCTTCTCCCTTTAGTCCGGAGGATTCTTACCCTCCGAGCTCAGCCGCGGCGCTCGACGAAGCTCGAGTGCCTGCGGCTCCACATTCTCAGGGAGAACGACTCACATGTCAGCGAGCGAATTTATCCCGAGCCTCAAGCGGCTCGGGTCGACACTGGTACTCATGGGGTTCGCGGGCGTCGCGGCGGCCGGCGCCCAGGCGGTTGGCCGGATTGAAGGCAAGGTGATTACCGGGGCCCCGACGGAGCCGCTGGCCGGCGCGACGATCGTGGTGGAGGGCACCAATCGCACCGCCATCACCGACGCCAAAGGCGCCTACTACCTGGCCGGCATCCCCGAAGGCGCCGTCCAGCTCCTGGCGCGGAGGTTGGGGTTCGAGCCGCAACGGCTGACGGTGACGGTCACCGCAGGCGGCACCACCCAGGCCGACTTCGCCCTCGAGGCTGCCGCGCTGCGGATCGCGGATATCGTGGTCTCGGCCACGCGGGAAGAAGAAAAACGCGTGGATGTTCCGGCGGCGATCAGCGTGATCGGCCCTGACGCGATCCGAGCGACCCAGCCGGCTCATCCCCAGGAAATCCTCAACCGGGTCGCGGGGGTCTATGTCCCGGTGACCGGTGGGGAAGGGCACATGATGGCGATCCGCCAGCCGATGACGACCGATCCGGTGTATCTCTATCTCGAGGACGGTATTCCCACCCGCTCGACCGGCTTCTTCAACCACAATGCGCTGTACGAGATCAACATTCCCCAGGCCGACCGGATCGAGGTCTCCAAGGGTCCGGCGAGCGCCCTCTATGGGAGCGACGCAATCGGTGGAGTGATCAACGTGTCCACGCGGGCGCCTTCACCCACACCGGATGCGGAGTTCTCACTCGACCTTGGCGCCTACCGGTGGGGACGGCTCCTCGCCACGGGGAGCAACACCTGGGGCAAGAGCGGAATGCGGGCGGATCTCAACCTGACCCGAACCGACGGCTGGCGCGATGCCACCGGCTACAACCGCCAGAGCGGGACGCTCCGATGGGACCAGGCCGTCGGCTCGAACGGCCACCTGAAGACGGTCGCGACCTTCTCGCGGATTCAGCAGCAGACCGCCGGTACCTCGGCGATCTCGGCCGCCGACTACGAGGATGATCCGACGATCAACTACACCCCGATCTCGATCCGGCAGGTCCGGGCTTTTCGTTTCTCGATGGCGTATTCTCGCGCCAGCGCGAATGCCTCCTTCGAAGCCACTCCCTACGTGCGCTACGACTGGATGCGGCTCATCCCCAACTGGTCGCTCACCTACGACCCGACCGATTACACCGACCAGAACAAGTCGGTCGGCGCCCTGGTGAAGTATCGCCGCGAGTTCCCGGCGATCGGGACCCAGGCCATCGTGGGGACCGACGTCGACTACAGTCCCGGCGGGCACGTGGAGCAGGCGATCACCGCGACCCGGGTCAACAACATTTTCACCTCGTACACGCCGGGCAACCAGCTCTACGACTATGACGTCACCTTCCACGGCGTTTCGCCCTACGCCCAGATTCAGATCTCGCCCACTTCGCGCTGGCACTTCGAAGCCGGGGCCCGGCTCGACCTGACCGGCTACGAATACACCACGAACCTGGACCCGCTCGCGACCGGTCGGTGGCGGCGCCCGGCTGACACGTCGGTCTCGTACAGCCACCTGAGCCCCAAGGTCGGAATGACCTACGAAGCGGCGACGGAGCTCAATTTCTTCGTCTCCTACCGGAATGGGTTCCGGGCGCCCTCCCAGAGCCAACTCTTCCGGCAGGGCAGCGCGGTCAACACGGTGGGTCTCAAGCCGGTCAAGGTCAACAGCTACGAGGCCGGGGTCCGGGGTCGTATCGCCGATCGGGTGGACTACGACGTCGCCGCATATGACATGATCAAGAACGACGACATCCTGAGCTACACCTTTCCCGACGGGCATACCGAGGCGATGAACGCCGGCCGGACCACCCACCGAGGGATCGAGACGAGCCTCGGCGTTCAGCCGATCCCGGCGGTGCGCCTCGATCTGGCCTACTCCTATGCGAGGCACCGCTTCGCCGATTGGCAGACCAACGTCAACGTCGACCTGAGCGGCAACGAGATCCCCAGCGCACCTCGGACCATTGCCAACGCCATGCTCACGGTGGCGCCGCCCGAGTGGCGCGGCTCCCGTCTGGGCATCGAGGTCGAGCGGCTCGGGAGCTACTGGGAGGATCAGGCCGACACCCACAGCTATCCCGGTCACACCCTGGTGAATCTGCGGGCCAGCTCGCCGCTGGTCCGGGGGATCTCGATCTCGGCCCGGCTGATGAACCTCACCAACGAGCGTTACTCCGAGCTGACCAGCTATACCGTCTCCCAGGGCGAGCAGTTTGCGCCGGGGCAGCCGCGGCGGCTCTACCTGACCGCGCAGTACGACTTCCAATGAGGTCCGGAGCAGGCATTGGATCATGCGGGGCGGTGATCCTCTGGATCGCCGCCTGCCGCCCGGGCTCGGGGACCCGGGCGGTGTTCGAATCGGAGGCGGAACCGATCTCCGCGACCGCGGTCGGGATCGCGCCGATGTTCGCGGTGTCCCCGACCGGGGCCCAGGCAGTGGCCTGGGTCTCCGCCCCCGATAGCGGGACCGCGACTCGGCTCTACGTTTCGGTTGACGGCAAGCCGCCAGCCGAGCTCATCGATTCTCTCGGCCCCGTCGAAGCCCATGGGGAATCGCCTCCCAAGCTGGCTTGGGGGGGGGATGGCGCGCTCAACGCGATCTACGTGGTGCCCAAGGTCGTGCCCGGGAAGCGGTTTGCCCTGGCGGCGCTTCGCTTCACTCGATCGACCGATGGAGGCCGGACCTGGCGGACCCCGGTGACCGTCACCGACGACGCCGAGTTCGGCACCCACAACTTCCACGCGCTGCATGCGGCGGCGGACGGATCGCTCTACGTGGCCTGGCTGGACAGCCGGGGCGGGAAATCGGCCGCTTACCTGACCCGCTCCACCGATGGCGGGGCGACCTGGGAGCCCAACCGCCCGGTCGCCACCGGCGAGGCCTGCCCCTGCTGTCGCACCGCCATCGCCACCACCCGGAGCGGTACCGTCTACGTGGCGTGGCGCATGGTGCTGCCCGGGAATGTTCGAGACATCGTGGTCGCCCGGTCCGACGACCAGGGCCGGACCTGGGACGCGCCGGTCCGGGTGCACGCGGACGACTGGGTCTATCCCGGCTGCCCGCACGCGGGCCCATCCATTCAGGTGGATGAGGCGGACCGCCTGCATGTCGCGTGGTGGACCGGCAAGGAGGGCGCCGCCGGCGTGTCGTATACCCGGTCTACCGATGGAGGACGCACCTTCGCGGCTCCGATTCCACTGGGGATGGCCGAGTTTTCCCGTCCGGCCCATGTGCAGCTCGCCCTGGGCGAGGGCGGGACAGTGGTAGCGGTATGGGACGACGGCACCAGGAAGGTGTCCCAGGTCGTGATGCGGATCTCGACCGACGGCGGCACGAGCTTCGGGCCGGTGCAGCCGCTGAGCACCGAGGGGCGCGCCGCGGAGTTCCCGGTTCTGGGGCTCAACGGGTCGGCGATCACAGTGGCCTGGTCGGAACAGAGCGCCGAAACGGCGAAGCGGGAGGCGGACGCCATGGCAACCATGTCCAAGGACGCGCCGATGGGCCTCCACCCGGTTGGCGAGGCCCGGGTTATGATCCGCCGCGCTCGGCTGCCGGCCGAGGGCGACGGCTGAGATGCGGACGCCCTCGTTCCTCGCTCTCCTGGTCCTGATGACCTCGGCCTGCCGTGGAGCCGACAGGTTCCGGCCGCTCCGGGTCGGCGACCCTGCTCCGGACTATGCCGCGGTCAGCGTTCAGGGCGACACGGTGTCCTTGCAGGAGCTGTCAGGATCGCCGGTGCTCCTCGATGTGTGGGCCACCTGGTGCATCCCCTGCGGCCATGAAATGCCCGCCCTTCAGGCCCTGAGCGAGCAGTACGCCGACAGCGGGCTGCGGGTTCTGGGGGTCAGCATCGACGCGGCGGGGACCGACGCGCGGGTGGCCGGTTTCGTCGCCGAGCACGGGATCCGGTTTACGATCCTTCGCGACCCCGACCGGCGGGTCGAGCAGACGTTCCGTACCATCGGGGTCCCCGAGACCTTCCTTCTCGACCGTCAGGGCCGGGTGGCACACCGATGGATCGGCGAGTTCGATCCTGCCGCGCCCGCGGTGCGTCAGGTGCTGCATGCGGCGGTGACGGGCGGCCGCTGAGCCCCTCGGCAGCGAGCCCTCAGGCGCAAACGAAGGTGTGTGCCGGGTAGACCTCGGGTTCACCTTCCATCCCGATGGATTTCAGCACCGGGGCGAGCTTCTCCCCGAATTTCCGGAACGCCTCTTCCGATTCCCAGACATCCACGACGCGGAACCCGTTGGGGCCCTGACCCGCAACGTGCATCAAGAGACCGGGGACCGGCCAGTCGGCCGGCGTCTTCAACTGGGATTTGCCGCCGGAGAGCTGCTTCACCGATTTCTCGTAGTTGGCCCGGGTGACGGTCGGGTGCTGGAAGATGGCGACAATGGGCATGGGGACCTCCTGGAGGGCGGACGCGCTGGTTCACGGACCAGGAGGCCCAGTATATCATCAATTCACGAACAACGCGATGCTTCAGCTTCCGTCCGCGACCTTCTGCGAAAGGTCGCGCGCGATCCGGAGGTGCTCCTGCATCGTCGGGATCATGTTCCCCAGGAAGCTCTTCAATTCCTTGTCCTGCGCTTGTTCCTGGAGGGTTCGTACCGCCTTGATCCCGTTCTCGTGATCCTGCACCATGAACGTCGTGAACTCACGGTCGAACGCTTTCCCGGTCAGGTTCTTGAGCTTGTTCGCCTCATTGGCGACCTTTTTTTCGTCCGGGTTGTTGGCGAGGTCCTGCGGAGAGAGCACCGGGACAATGGCGCCCCGTCCTTCCACCAGACTGTGAAGCTTGTCGTTGGCCGCTCCGTGGTCCTGTACCAGCTTGTCGGCGTAGTCCTGAACATCCTTCGAGTCGGCCCTCGTCCCGGCCAGCCGCGACAGATCCACCGCGTTCTGGTTCATGTGCTGGACCTTCGCAACGATCTCGAGATCGTTCTTGGACAACGAGTCGCCACCGCTCCCCTGCGCGATGGCCGCGGCCGGCCAGGCTGCCGCCAGCACCATTGCGATTCCATATCCCCGCATTGCCTGCCTCCCTCATCACCGGTCGTGGGTCCAGTCCGCGAGATTCCTCGCCGGTCCCGGGGCTCGCTGGAGTCTTCCCACCGGGAGAGACGAAGCGGGTGGTTCCGGGCACACGGGAAATACCCGCCGCGAGGAGGTCGAGAGCCGGCTAGGCCGAAAACCAGGCAGCTCGCAACGAGCTCACCCGGCTATCCATCGCTTCGCATCGGCCAGCTCGCTGTTATGGAAGACCCGAACGTGCCCGGGCATTGCAAACCCGAAGATCTTGACCGCAGCCCGGATCCATTCGGCGTCGGAGACCACCGCCACCCGCTCCCAGCCGCTCAAATGGCGGAGACCCAGTTTGGCGTCATCCCACATCGCCGCCCCCTCGAATCCGGTGAATTCCTGGCCCAAGTGGTAAAGGAACCGGGCCTTCTGGTGCTGGGAGAAGAACCCCTCGACGGCGGGGATGATGACTGCCTCATAGTCCTGTGCGGTCACCGTGCCCTTGGCGGCGAAGCCGAGGACGTTGTCGGGAAGATCAGAGATGCGCTCGACCATCGTGTCGCCTCTGGGAATTGTTGGTGTTCATCAGGCTCATAAGGAATCCCTGAACCAGGAGACGTGAGCGGACGGTCAGGATCCCACTCCCAGAAGCCGCGCGAACGCCACGGCGCCGTCCGGCCCCGACCCCTCCGCTTCGTCGTGCTTGAAATAGACGTAGAGCGGTCCGACTCCTAACCCGGCGAGCTTGCCGGCCCACCCTTCCAGCTCCGCGGCGGAATAGCTGGCGCGGTGGAGCCGGGCATAGCCCCAGTCGGCGGTGCGCAGCACGGGAGTCTGGAAGTCGTCCTGGTCCGCCACCACCAGGGCGCAGTTCCTGGCGCCCAGGATCCCATAGACCTCGTCGTCGAACCAGCTCTCGTGCCGGAACTCGAACGCGGCCAACCAGCGCTTGGGCAGCAGGTCCAGGAATGCCGCCAGCCGAGGCGCGTCTTTCTTGAGATTGGGCGGGAGCTGGAACAGGGTGGGTCCGCGCCGCTCGCCCAGCTCGGTGATCACCCGGGTGAAATAGGAAAGCGAGTCCGCCATTTCGGGCTTGAGCCGGCCATGATGGGTGATCCGCTGCGAGGCCTTGATCGCGAACCGGAAGCTCCGGGAACTTTGCCGAGGTCCAGTCGTGCAGCACGTGCTCCCGCGGCATCCGGTAGAAGGTGTTGTTGATCTCGACGGTGGGGAACTTGCCGGCGTAGTAGCCGAGTTGATCGTCGTCGGGCAGCTCCTTGGGGTAGAAGCTGCCCTTCCACTCCTTGAACGACCAGCCGGAAGTGCCAACGAAGGCGGACGGGCGGACCGGCGGACTGGCGGACAGGGCGACTACCTGCCGGCGGCCTTCTTCTTCTTGGGCGCCGGGGATTCTTCGGCGGGCGCTGAGCTTGCCCTTGGCCACGCTCGCCTTGAGCGCCTCCATCAGGTCGATCACCTTGGTCACCGGCTTCGCCTCGGGCTCGGTGGTGATCTCCTGGCCCTCGACCTTCTTGTTGATCGCCTCCTGGACCCGTTCGCGCACCATGTCGTGGTAGTTTTCCGGCTTGAATTCCTCGGTCGCGCCCTGCTCGATCAGCTGTTTTCGCGAGCGTCAGCTCGGCGGGTTTCACTTCGCCTTCTTCGCCCAGGGGCACCTCCGAGGTCGGGCGGAGCTCGTCGGCATAGTGGAGCTGCTCCATCACCAGCACGCCGTCGCGAGGCCGGACCAGCACGAGATACTGCCGTCCCCGCGAGGCATATTGTCCCAAGGCGGCGCGCCCGGTTTCCTCGAGTGCCTTGGCGAGCAGCTTGTAGGCCCGGTGGCCACCCTTGTCCGGCCCCAGGTAGTAGGCCTTCTCGAGGTAGATCCGGTCCACCGCAGAGAGCGGGACGAACTGATCGATGTCGATGGTGTTGGTCGCCTTCTGGTCCAGCGCCTTGATTTCTTCAGGGCTGAAGACGACGTACTGGTTCTTGGCGAACTCGTAGCCCTTGGCCATGTCGTCCCGCTCGACCACGACTTCGTCCTTGGGACAGATGTACTGTTGCTTGAGCCGGGTGCCGCACTTCTTGTGCAGCATATTGAAGGAGACCGAAGCGGCCGATTCGCCGGTGGCAAAGACCTGGACCGGGACCGAAACCAGGCCGAAGGAAATCGTGGCGGTGCTGATGGTGCGCGCGGGCATTGGTCTGAGCTCTGCTGAGGCGCCTGAAAGATAGCGAATAGGGATTAGGCGCTAGGGGCGGATGGCTAGGGAATGGGGGATCGCGAAAAGCCTGACCTGCTGGGGCCGTACCGCCAGAAGCGCTCGCCGGATCGGACCCCGGAGCCGTTCGGCGCGGCGGAGGCGGCCGCTCTGGCCGGGGGACTGTTCGTGGTCCACAAGCACGCCGCTCGCCGGCTCCACTACGACCTCCGGCTCGAGATGGAGGGCGTGTTACGGTCGTGGGCGGTGCCCAAGGGACCCTCCTTCGACACCCGGGAGAAGCGCCTCGCGGTCCACGTCGAGGACCATCCGCTCGAGTACGGCGACTTCGAGGGGATGATCCCCGAGGGAGAGTACGGCGCCGGCGCGGTGATCGTCTGGGATCGGGGCGAGTGGGTGCCCCTCGAGGATCCCTTCGAGGGGCTCCGCAAGGGCAAGCTGCTCTTCAATCTCAACGGCTACAAGCTCAAGGGTCGCTGGACCCTGGTGAAGATCAAGAAGTCGGAGAAGGACTGGCTCCTGATCAAGGAGCGGGACGGCTACGCCAAGGCCAGATCCGGAGCCGTTTCCCGAGATGTCGGTGCTCTCCGGCCTCACTATCGAGGACCTGGAGCAGGGACGCACCCCGACCGACCGGGTCACGGCCGAGCTGGACCGCCTGGGGGTGCCGGAGAAGCGGGTGGATCCCGCGAAAGTCGAGCTGATGCTCGCCGAGCAGCGAGACAGCGCCTTCGACAAGCCGGGCTGGATCTTCGAGCCCAAGCTTGACGGGTATCGGGCCCTGGTGACTCAGGATGGAGGCACCGCGACCATCACCAGCCGGAACGGCAACGACCTCACCCCGACCTTCCCGGAGATCGCCCGGGCCGCGCGCGCCCTGCCGGTGCCCGCGCGCGGTGCTGGATGGCGAGCTGGTGGTGCTCGATCCCAGAGGGCGCCCGAGCTTCCAGGCGCTCCAGAAGCGGGCTCGGCTGGGGCGGGCGCTCGACGTGCGGCGGGCCGCCGCGGAGTCGCCCGCGGTGTACTATGCGTTCGACCTGCTGGGGTTCGAGGACCGGGACCTCCGCGGGTTAGGAACGGTGGAGCGGAAGGAGATCCTCCGGATGCTGCTCCCGCCCCTGGGCCCGATCCGCTACCTCGAGCATTTCGACCGGGACGGCCTCACCCTCATGCAGCACGCCACCATGCTCGGGTTCGAGGGGGTGGTCGGCAAGGCGGCCGATGCGCCCTATCGGGCCGGCCGGTCGGCCCAGTGGCTCAAGGTGCGGGCCGACCAGACCGAGGAATTCGTAGTGGTGGGGTTCACCGCGCCAAAGGGAAGCCGGGGCGGCTTCGGCGCGCTTCAGCTCGGCGACTACGTCGAGGGCGAGCTGGTGTATGCCGGCCGGGCCGGATCCGGCTTCGGCGAGAAACAGCTCGGCGAGCTGCGCGAGGAGTTCGAGGCGCTGGTCCGGAAGACCGCGCCCTGCAACGGGCCCGAGGTTCTGGCCCAGCGAGGAGAAGCCACCGGCCAAGCGACCCATTCCCGGGCGCGAAAGAGACCACCTGGATGGAGCCGAAGATCGTCTGCGAGGTCCGGTTCAAGGAGTGGACCGAGGAAGGACTGTTGCGCCAGCCGGTGTTTCTCCGGTTCCGCGACGACAAGAAACCCGGGGAGTGCGTGCGAAAGGGGAGCGATGGCGCGGGCGCGCCGGAAGCGGCCGACGATCCGCCCGCCCCGAAAGTGGCCCGCGCCCCGAAAGAGGTGCCGTTCACCAACCTCAAGAAGGTGTTCTGGCCCAAGGAGGGCTACACCAAGGGTGACCTGATCGAGTACTACCGGTCCCTGTGGCCCTGGATGGAGCCCTACCTCAAGGACCGGCCGCTGGTGTTAACCCGCTATCCCGACGGGATCGAGGGCAAATCGTTCTATCAGAAGGATGCCCCGGATTTCGTTCCCGAATGGATCCGGAAGGTGCCGATCTGGAGCGAGGACACCCAGCGCGACATCCATTACATCGTCTGCGACAGCATCGAGGCCCTGCTCTACGTCGCCAACCTGGGCGCGATCCCGCTCCACATCTGGGCCAGCCGGGCCACGAGTCTGGAACAGCCCGACTGGTGTATTGTGGACCTCGATCCCAAGAGCGCGCCGTTCAGCGACGTGATCAAGGTCGCGCAGGCGGTGCACCGGCTCTGCGAGGAGATCGAGCTGCCCCATTACATCAAGACCAGCGGGGCGAGCGGGCTGCACGTGCTGATTCCGCTGGGACGGCAGATGACCTTCGACCAGTCCCGGACCCTCGGCGAAGTGATCGCCCGGCTGGTGGTGGAGGAGCTGCCGGAGATCTCCACCATCATGCGGCAGATCCGTGGCAGGGAAGGGAAGGTGTATGTCGACTACCTCCAGAACCGGCACGGCCAGCTCCTGGTGACCCCGTTCAGTGCCCGGCCGATTCACGGGGCGCCGGTTTCGATGCCGCTCCTCTGGAAGGAAGTCAACCCGAAGCTCGACGTTTCGAAATACACCATCAGGACCGCGCTGAAGCGGATGGAAAAGCTGGGCGAGGATCCGGTGCGCGAGGTGCTTACCGTCAAGCCGGACCTTGGTGCGGTGCTGCAGAAGCTGGCCAGCCGTTCCCGGTAACGCCGCGGAGTCAGTCTGCCTCCAGGATGCTGGCGTTCGGCTCTGTCCCGGTGTAGGCTGAGGTCGAGCAAACGACGGGCGCTGCCATGATCCGGTCCGGCTTATTCAAGGCGCATGCCCCATTCTTCTTCTGGCTGCCTGCCAGGGGGCAGGCGTGACCTTCACCGAGGCCCCGCCTGCCCCCCCCACGGAGTATCGGGTCGTGCTCAGGCCGGATCCCGAGGATCTGACTGCCGCAGAGGCGCTGGGGTGGTCCGGAATCCCCGATGCCGAAGTGACGCTCACCCCCAGCGACTCTTCTGTGCCTGCGCTGACCATGCGCACCTCGCCTGAGGGGAACGCCGATTTCGGGAGCATTCCGTCGGGGAACTACATCCTGTGGGCGCGGAGGTGGTTGTCGGAGGCGGAGCTGGCCACTCCCGGTATTGGGGACGTGGACGCCTGGGTGGCGAAGGCGAACGTGACTCCCGGCTCGCGGGCCGGTCCCGATACCGTGAAAGTGCCGGCCAGCCACCGGAGGTCGCTGGTCATCAGCGAGTGGGCCTTCAATTTCACTTTCGATCCGGTCCTCGCTCCCTTCGGGTACCCATTCAGCGGGTTTCTCGAGCTCTATAACAATGCCGACACCACAGCGTTTCTGGACGGCGTGATCATTGGAGAAGGCTGGTGGTCATCGTCCGACGAACTGAATTTCCCTTGTTCCCACTCGGCGCCGTTCCGGGATGACCCTGAAGGGATCTGGAGCCGATCCTTTCAGCAATTTCCGGGGTCGGGTCATGACTATCCTGTTGCTCCTGGCGCGATCGTCGCGACGGCACGGCGGGAGAAGTGGATCTCGGTCCCGAGCTCTGGGGTGAGGTCTTCGAGCCCCTGAAGAACCTCGAATACTTCAAGGGGTTAGGCAGCTTCACTTGCGCTTCGGGCGATAACGAACGCCCGGCAGGTCTTCGAAATCTCCATCCTGGGTCCAGAGGGTAGCCTCGTATTGTCGGGCCGTCGCCAGGATGACACTATCGGCGAGAGGCAGTTTCAGGTCGGCTCCCAGCTTCGCCGCGAGCAGCGCCAGGGGCGGAGTCAGGTCCACGACCTGACCCTGCTGCATGAGCGCGACCGCCTGCAACGCCGGTCCTTCCCCGCGCTGACCATAGACCCGTTTGAAGACTTCCAGGAGGCACAGCGAAGGCACCAGGAGCTCAGCCGTTGCTTCGATCGGTGGAGCAAAGAACCCGGCGTTCGGCCCGGCGCCAAAGTACTCCAGCCAGGCAGAGGAGTCGACGACGTTCACACCCGGTCCCGGTCCCTCGGAACGGCGGTCACGATCCCTTTCAGGAACCCTCGCATGGTCTTGAGCGGCCGGACCGGAATGAATTCGACCCGATCGAGATACTGGATGGCCTCGACCTTCTGTCCGGGTTTGAGGCCCAGGGCCTCCCGAATCGCCTGGGGGATCACGACCTGATATTTCGGAGACACGGTAACGGCGGCCATAGAATCTCCATCGTACAACGGTAAGTCAATCTATGCTTATATCGTTGTACGGGCAAGCGAAGAGCTGCCTGCGCCCGGGCCTCCCCTCACCCGAAGCGCGCGCAATGGATCGCACCGGTCGCTTGCCCGGGCTGGGTCGGCGAGCTAAGGTACAGGCGCGCGTTCAGGACGCGTCCCGTCCGCGGAAAGGGCCGAGCCCGCCTGTGCAGGTTGTGAAGCCACAATTCCGATCTTCTTTCAGCCCGCGGAGCGGACCCGGGCGGCGTTGAAAGGAGATCTCATGTCCGAGCCCGCCGAGCTCCCGCCCCGTCCGTCCCTCGAACAGCTTCGCAAGCAGGCGAAAGAACAGCTCCGCGCCGGCCAGCCCGGCATCACCAGGCTCGCCGATGCCCAGCGCGCCATCGCCCAGCGCTACGGATTCCCGAATTGGAGCGCGCTGGCCCGGAAAGTCCGCGAGCTCACCGGCGAGACCGCACCACTTGGTCCCTTGATTCGCCCCGCGGAGCTCCGATCGGGCCGTCCCTACACCCTTGAGAATGGCACCGTCGTCACCACCGATGATGTGTACGAGATTTTCGTCGCCGCGCGCGGTGGAGATCTCGCCAGGATCAAGTCCCTGATCGCGCGGGTGCCCGGCCTCGCCACCGTGGAGTACAACTACACTCCGCCGATCCATTTGGCGGTGCGCGAAGGCCACCTCGCGATTGTCGAGCTCCTCATCGCGCACGGGGCCGATCTCGCCTACCGCAGCTATCCGTTCCAGGAATCGTTGCTGTCGTTCGCCGAGGACCGCGGCCATGGAGAGGTTGCCGCTCTCTTGCGGCGTCACCTCGCCCGGCGATTTGCGCTCGCCCCTGAGGTGGCCGCGATCCTCGAGGTCGCCAAGACCGGAGATCTGAAGGGGGTCCGGAGCGAGCTGGAGCGCGATCCCGCCCTGGCCCGCGCCAGCAACGAGACCGGCGACACTCCTCTCCATCAAGCCGCCCAGCACCTGCATCGCGATATCGTCGAAACCCTGCTCGACGCGGGAGCCGATCCCGATGCGGTCCGGGGTGACGGGTATCGCCCGATCCATCTCGCCCTGACCAGGAACTTCCTGACCGGCGCTCCCACCGCGGGGGCGCGTTCCCTGGCCGAGCTGTTGCTCGCCCGCGGGAGCCGGTACACCATGTACCTCGCCGCGCTGCTTCTGGACGACGATTTCATCCGGAAGGCCTTGGCGAAGGACCGATCCCGAGCCAGTGAAGAGGACACCAATCATCATCGACCCCTGTCGGCGGCGGCGCGCCGGCACGACCTCGAGCTGGTGCGCCTGCTGCTCGAGCACGGCGCCGACCCCAACGCCCCGGAAGAGGGCGCGCCCCGCGGGCATTCCCTGTGGGTCGCGGCGTTCGAGAGGCAGATGGAAATGGTTCGCCTGCTGCTCGCCCATGGCGCCGATCCCAACGCGATGGTGGAATCGAGCGGCACCCCCCTGATGCACGCGCCTCGCGGCTCCGAGCTCCGGGCCCTGCTGGTGGCCCATGGCGGCATCGAAGAGGGGGACGGTCCAAAGGACCGGCTGGGCCTGCTACTGAAGGAGCGTCGGTTCGAAGAGTTCACGCGACTGGTTCAGGATCACCTCGACTTTATCCGCGATCCCGATCAGAGCTGGGGCGACGGCATCCTCGCCGGTCCGGCCAACGCGGGTGATCATGAAGTGCTCGACTTGCTGATCCGGCTGGGCGCCCGGGTGCCGCCGGTCTCCAAGTGGGCGCCCTACTACTACTTCAAGCACGAGGCCACGGCGCGGTTTCTCCTCGAGCGGGGGATGGACCCGAACCACATGAACTGGCACCGCTTCACCCTGCTCCATCACATGGCCGCAATGGGTGAGCTCGGCAAGGCGAAGCTCCTGCTCGAATTCGGAGCGGATATTGACGCGATCGACGAGGAATACCGTTCCACGCCTCTGGGGGTGGCGGTACGCCGCGGGCGGGAGGAACTGGTGAAATTGCTGCTCGGCCAGGGAGCCGATCCCAATCTGGCGGGCGCCCCATGGGCAACCCCACTGGCCTGGGCGAAAAAGCAAGGGCACGAAGGCCTCGTGCCCTTGCTCACTCAAGCAGGAGCCGGTTCATCCGAGCTGCCTGAAAGGTCCTAACCCGCATGGACCCGATCTTCTTCGAATCCCCCGAGGCCTTCCGGCGCTGGCTGGCCCGGCATCACAAGCGTGCCCCGGAAGTGCTGGTCGGGTTCCACAAAAAACACACCGGCAAACCCAGCCTGACCTGGCCCCAGTCGGTCGACGAGGCCCTTTGCTACGGCTGGATCGACGGCATCCGCCGCTCGATCGACCCCGAGGGATACACCATCCGCTTTACCCCTCGCCGGAAGGGGAGCATCTGGAGCGCGATCAACCTGAAGCGGGTGCCGGAGCTGATTCGGGAAGGGCGCATGCAGCCGGCCGGGCGGGCGGTGTACCAGGCGCGGGATCCGGCCAAAGCCGGCCTGTATTCATTCGAGCAGCGGCAGAACGCTCGCCTCACGCCCGCGCTGCTGCGACGCTTTCGGGCCAATCGAAAGGCCTGGACGTTCTTCGAAGCCCAGCCGCCGGGCTACCGGAAGATCGCGACGTTTTATGTGATGAGCGCCAAACAGGAAGAAACCAGATTGCGAAGACTCGACACCCTCATCAAGGATTCGGCCGCCGGACAAAGGATCGGGCCGCTCCGGCGCCCCGGATCTTCCGAGGCACCACGCAAATCGGGCAAGGCCCCATCTCGGGGGTCCGCCCGTACACCACGGAAATAGGTCCCAGCGCGACGGTCTTCTTTTCCACGGTGTCGTTCACCGCGATGGCCAGGGTGAGAACTTTTCCGTCGAGCCTGCCGCTGAACTGGGCCGGCAGCTCGGGACCCACCGCGATCGGGTAGGCGCGCAGCACGTAGGTTCCATCCAGGGTGAAGCGGCCGCTCTCGTCGAGCGTCACCCTTCCCGGAACGTCTCCGAACGTGCATCCCACGTGGACGTGCAGCTCATCTTCGGTGACGATCACCCCTGAGTTGTCACCGCCCCAGGTCCCCAGCGGAAGCATCCCATCCGATGGAAGGCTTACGTCCTGGTCGCAAGTCACCAGGGCCAGGCCGAGAATCAGTCCGGCGCTTATGCCGACGATGCGTCCCCTCATGGTCTTTGGTGTCGCTGCATATCCCGCGCCGAATCAAGTGCGTCTGTCGGCGGCGAACCCGCCGGAGCCGGTGAGACGAAACGACACAGCCTTCCTGAAATGTGTGCTCCCCACCTCGATCAGATGCAGGCGTTGCTCTTTTCCCAGACCTCGCGCCGGAGCCTCCGGATTTCACCGGCTGCGTTAACCTGGATCACCACACGGTCCACCTGGAGAGGAGCGCACACGGCGACCAGCTCGAGGACCACCAGCTCGTACCCGTCGGCCACCGGACGAACCCCGCCAGTTTCAACCGTACCCCTCCACGAGTAGTCCTCCGCAAAGGCGACCAGGGCCGCTTCGCTGGGCTGATCGATCGGGCCAAGAAAAGCGCGCAGGGCGAGCGGGGTCTCGGGATCAATCTCCTGCCGCGTACGGATCCCACCGGCAGCGATGGTGTGCGGAATCAGATCGGGCCCCACCGCCCTGAGCTCCCAGAGATCATACGCGGCGCCGGGCGTGATCGACGACTCGGCCAGACTCGGAATGGGCTGGTAGTCCTCCGGCCGGACCAGATCGGAGCAGGCGGCCAGCCAGGTGAGCGCGCCCAGCAACGCGGCCCGTGGGAGCATCAGGACTGGGAGAGGAAGATGCCGAGGACCCGGGGGAGAATGCCGCCGTGACGGAGGTAGTCCACCTCGACCGGGGAATTGAGTCGCATGATCGCCGGGAACACGGTTTCCTTGCCCTCGGCGCTCACCGCGCGCACGGTGGCGCGCGCCCCGGGAGCGATTCTCTGTCCTAACCCGGTGATCGCGTAGATCTCGCTGCCGGTGAGGCCGAGGGAATCCCGCGTGGTGCCGGGCTCATAGGTGAGCGGCAGCACCCCCATGCCCACCAGGTTGCTCCGGTGGATCCGCTCGAAGCTCTCCGCGATCACGGCCTTGACGCCGAGGAGGGCGGTTCCCTTCGCGGCCCAGTCCCGGCTCGAGCCGGTGCCGTATTCCTTGCCCGCCAGCACGATGAGCGGGGTTCCCTCGGCCTGATAACGCATCGAGGCGTCGTAGATCGAGAGGACTTCGCCGGTCGGGAAGTGCACCGTCCAGTTGCCTTCCTTGTCGGGGACCAGCCGGTTCTTGATCCGGACGTTGCCGAACGTCCCCCGCATCATCACCTCATGGTTGCCCCGCCGGGCCCCGAACGTGTTCCAGTCCACCTGCTCGACCCCGTGCTCCCGGAGATACTGCGCGGCCGGGCCGTTCTTGGGGATCGCCCCCGCCGGAGAGATGTGGTCGGTGGTGACGGAGTCACCCAGCGAGACCAGGACCCGTGCCCCGGTAATATCGGCAACCCTGTCCGCCCGTCCGCCCGTCCGCCTGTCCGCCTTCTTGTCCGCCGGTCCGCCGGGCCGCCCGTCCGCCTGAAAGAACGGCGGCTCCCGGATGTAGGTGGACTCGGGATCCCAGTCGAAGGTCTTGCTCTCGGGCACCGGCAGCGCCCGCCATTCGTCGTCTCCATCGAACACCGAGGCATACCGGGTGACGAACAGCTCCGGCTTGAGCGCGGCGGCAATGGTGCGGTTGATCTCCTCGGCGGTCGGCCAGAGGTCGCGCAGGAAGACCGGCTGGCCGTCGCTTCCCACTCCCAGCGGCTCCTTGGTCATGTCGATGCTGACCCGGCCAGCCAGGGCAAATGCCACCACGAGCATCGGGGAGGCGAGGTAGTTGGCGCGGACCAGGGGATGGATCCGCGCTTCGAAGTTCCGGTTCCCCGAGAGCACCGCGACCGTCACCAGGTGATTGGTCTCGATCGCCTCGGCGATCTGTTCCGGCAGGGGACCGCTGTTGCCGATGCAGGTGGTGCAGCCATATCCCACCACCTGGAAGCCGAGCTGGTCGAAGGAGGGCATCAGCCCGGCCTTCTCCAGGTAGGCGGTGACCACCCGCGAGCCCGGCGCCATGCTGGTCTTGACCCAGGGCTTGGGTCTAAGCCCGCGCTCCACCGCTTTCTTCGCGAGGAGTCCCGCGCCCACCATCACCGACGGGTTCGAGGTGTTGGTACAGCTCGTGATCGCGGCGATCACCACCGCGCCGTCGCCCAGCACGAAGTCCTGCCCGTTGCAGGACACCGGGAACTGCTGGTCTTCCACCACCAGCGCCTGAGGCGGCACCGGCCGCCACCTCGGCGGCGGCGACATTGGAGCCTCCCTCGCCCACCCAGGTGGAATAATTCTGCTCGGCGACGCTCCGGCGCGCGGCCGGGGTGGCCGGCGGCATCAGGCCGGGGAGACTCACCGCGAAGTTCTTCTTGATCTCGCGGAGCGGGACCAGGTCCTGGGGACGCCGGGGCCCCGCCAGGCTCGGCTCGAGTGTCGAGAGGTCGAGCTCGAGGGTCGCGGTGAACCCGGGATCCGGCGCCGTGCCGGTGTGAAAGAGCCCGACTTCCTTGCAGTAACGTTCGGTGCGATCGGCCTCGTCGGGGCGGCCGGTCCGGCGCAGGTAGCCGAGGGTCTCGTCATCCACCGGGAAGAACCCCATCGTGGCCCCGTACTCCGGCGCCATGTTGCCGATGGTGGCCCGGTCGGCCAGGCCCAGGCGGGAGAGGCCGGGGCCGAAGAACTCGACGAACTTGTCGACCACGCCGTGCTTCCGGAGCATCTGCGTAACCCGCAACACCAGGTCGGTGGCGGTGGTCCCGATGGGGTAATCGCCGGTGAGCTTGACCCCGATGACATCGGGGATGATCAGGAAGTAGGGTTGTCCCAGCATGACCGCTTCGGCCTCGATCCCGCCCACGCCCCAGCCCAGCACGCCGAGACCGTTGATCATGGTGGTATGGGAGTCGGTGCCCACCAGGCTGTCGGGGTAGGCGGTCACCTCCCCGAACTGGGGCCGGAGCTGCACCACCGGGGCGAGGTATTCCAGGTTGACCTGGTGGACGATGCCGGTGCCGGGTGGAACCACCCGGAAATCGTCGAAGGCGCGCTGGGCAAATTTGAGGAGTTGATAGCGTTCGGCGTTCCGGTCAAATTCCAGCGCCACGTTCTGACGAAAGGCATCGGCGGTCCCGTAGTGATCCACCTGGACCGAGTGATCGATCACCAGATCGCAGGGCACCACCGGATTGATCCGCGCGGGATCGCCGCCCCGCCGGGCCATGGCGTCGCGCATCGCGACCAGGTCCACCACACAGGGCACCCCGGTGAAATCCTGGAGCACCACCCGGGCCGGCATGAAGGGGTATTCCCCTCGCTCCGCGCTGACCGGCTGCCACTGGGCCAGCGCGCGCACGTGGTCCTCGGTTACACTGCTTCCTTCCCGTCCCGCATGGCGAATCGCGTTTTCCAGCAGGACCCGGATGGAGAAGGGGAGGCGGTCGATGGCGGTGTCAGGACGATAGATGGTGACTTGGCGATCACCCAGACGGAGTGTTGCGCGCATTGTCCAAAGATAGCGTGATGCCCGCCGCGATCACCCGGCGGGACGACGGGATTCTGGTGGAGTGGAACCGGGAAGGGGATCGCCGGTTCTATGCCGCGCGGTCGCTCCGTCTCGCCTGTCCCTGCGCCGAGTGCGTGGAGGAGATGAGCGGTCGCGCGCTGCTCGATCCCGCCCGGGTCGCGGCGGATATCCGACCGCTCCGGATCGACCTGGTCGGCGGCTATGGACTCCGGGTGTCCTGGAGCGACGGCCATAACACGGGGATCTACACTTTCGAGCGGTTGCGGGAGATGACATGAAGAAGATCGCGCTCCTTTGCCTCCTCTGGCCCTTCCGGCCCGTCTCCGGCCAGACGCTTCCCGCGTCCAATGGCGGCACGCCCGTGCTCCATCAGGCGGAACGCATGCTGGGCCGGAACAAGCGGGTCCTGATGATCGGCGCCCACCCCGACGACGAGGACACCGAGCTCCTGACCCTCCTGGTCCGCAGCGAAGGGGCGGAAGCGGCCTACCTCTCCCTTTCCCGGGGCGAAGGCGGCCAGAACCTCATCGGACCGGAATTGTTCGAAGGCCTGGGCCTGATCCGGACCGAGGAGCTGCTCGCCGCGCGTTCGCTCGACGGGGCCCGGCAGTATTTCGGTCGGGAGTTCGATTTCGGATTCTCCAAGACGCTCGAGGAAACCGCCCGCTTCTGGCCCCGCGATTCGGTGCTCAAGGATGTGGTTCGGATCATCCGCCGGTTCCGGCCCCAGATCATCGTGGCGGTGTTTTCGGGAACCCCCCGGGACGGCCACGGACAGCATCAGATCTCGGGGTGGGCGGCCCAGGAGGCCTTCCGGATCGCCGGCGATCCCCGCCGGTTCCCCGAGCTTGCCAGTCAGGAGCACCTCGCCCCATGGCAACCGCAGAAGCTGCTGCGTTCCACCCGGTTCGATCCCGGCGCCACCACGATCTCTCTGGATGGCGGTAAGCTCGACCCCGATATCGGCCAGTCCTACCGCCAGATCGCGATGCGGGGCCGCAGCCTGCATCGCTCCCAGGATATGGGAGTCTTGCAGGAGCCGGGCCCGTCGGCGGCGAGGCTGATGGTGGTGGACGACCGGCGGACCGGCGGACCGGCGGACCAGCGGATCGTCGGGGCGGACGCGCTCTGGGCCGGGATCGATACCACGGTGTCCGGGCTGGATCCCAACGGGATCGAGGCCGCGGATCAGCATCGCCACGCCGCGACCGCCGCTACGGTGCGGCAGGGCCTGGTCTTCGACGCCTGGACCGGGGACGGCCGGCTGGTGCCAGGACAGCGGGTTATGGTCAAGCTCATCGCCTGGAACGCGGGCGCCGCTCCCGCCCAGGTGACCATGGCCCTCGATGCGCCGTTGGGCTGGACCGTGGGGGCCTGCCCCTCGCCGACCGTGACGGTGGCGGCCGGGACCATGTCCGCCTGCGATGTGGCGGTGACCGTGTCGCCCAACGCCGAGTACACGACCCCCTACTTTCTCCGGGTGGACCGGGGCAGCTCGGCGCTCTACGTGTTCAGCGGATCGCCCGCTGCCTGGGGCGAACCGTTCGAGCCGCCTCTCCTGACCGCCCGTTTCAGCTTCTCGGCTTCGGGGGCCTCGGGAACCCAGGTGCTCGCTCGGGCGGTGGAGCATCGATACCGCGACCAGGCGATCGGCGAAATCCGGGAACCCGTTTTCGTGGTCCCTCGAGTGGACGTGAAGCTCGATCCGCCTGCCCGGGTGTGGGCCACCGATTGGGCCACGCCCCGCGAGTTCACCGTCACCCTCCAGCATGGCTCCGCCGAACCCACCACTGGATCATTGGCGCTCGAGCTCCCCGCCGGCTGGCCTTCGGTGCCACCGCAATCCTTTTCTCTGGCCCGCGAAGAGGAGCGCGAGGTGCTCCACTTCCAGGTTCGCGCCCCCCGTGGGCTCGCCCCGGGGCGGTACCAGCTCCGCGCGGTTGCGATTGACGGAGAGAATCATCGCTACCAGAGCGGGCTCGACCAGGTGGACTATCCCCACATCAATCCGCGGGTCTGGGAGAAGCCGGCCCGGAGCATTCTCGAAGTCGCTCCCATCGTTCTTCCCGCGGTGCAGCGGGTCGGCTATATCCGGGGCGCCTCCGACCGGGTGCCCGAGGCGCTGGAGGAAATCGGCCTCCCGGTCGAGTTGCTCGATGCCACGGCCCTCGGACGCGCCGACCTTTCTCGCTACGACGTCATCGTGGTGGGGAGCCGGGCCTACGAAATCGATCCCGCCCTGGTCGAGAACAACGCCCGGCTCCTCGCGTACGCGAACGCGGGTGGACGAGTGGTGGTGCAGTACCAGCAGCAGCCGTTCTATGCCGGTCATTTCGCGCCGGCGCCGCTCACGCTGGGGCAACCCCATGACCGGGTGACCGACGAGAATGCCCCGGTTACCATCCTCGCTCCCGCCAATCCGGTCTTCAACCGGCCCAACCGGATCGGGCCGGCCGACTGGTCGGGGTGGGTCCAGGAACGTGGGCTCTACTTCGCGCGTACATGGGACACCAGCTACACTCCGTTGCTCGAAATGTCCGATCCAGGGGAGGCGCCACTGAAAGGCAGTCTGCTGATCCGGTCGGTCGGGAAGGGAACCTGGATCTACACAGGGCTTTCCTTCTTCCGTCAGCTCCCCGCCGGTGTTCCCGGCGCGTTCCGCCTGTTCCTGAACCTGCTCACGCCGTGAAGACGGCCGGTCCAACGGGTCGGCCGGCAGTGGATCCGTCGCGGGGCGAATTCAGCCGGCTGTCGATCCTCATCGCCATCGCCTTCGTGGACATGCTCGGCTCGGCGGTCGTGTTTCCGCTGGTGCCGCTCTACGTCATCAACTTCCACGCCGCTCCCATCGTGGTGGGGTTCGTCATCGCAGGGTTCTCCATCGCCCAGCTGCTCTCTTCTCCAATCTGGGGCCGGATCTCCGATCGTGGCGGACGCCGGCCCGCCCTGCTGGCCGGGCTTCTCTTCGCGGCCATGGGATTCACCATCTTCGGGCTCGCCACATCGGCGCTGGTGCTGTTCCTTTCCCGGCTAATCCAGGGCGCCGGCGGCGGCACCACCGGGGTGACCCAGGCCTATATCGCCGACACGGTTCCGGCGGGACGGCGGGCCCAGGCGCTCGGTTGGCTCTCGGCGGCCACCAACCTGGGCGTCATGATCGGCCCGGTGATCGGGTCCCTTGCGGTCCGGTTCGGCCACCAGTGGCCCGGGTTCGTCGCCGCCACACTCTGTCTCGTGAATGCGTTCTGCGCCTGGAAATGGCTGCCAGAATCCAAGCAGCCGCTCGCGCCCGGCGAGGCCCCGCCGCCCCGGAGACCGGTGTGGCACTCGGCCTGGCAGGTCGTCCGGCATCCACGCGGCCCGGTCCCGCGCCTGGTGTGGATCTATTCGGCGGGCATGCTCGGTTTGTTCACGATGACGTCGGTGCTGGCCCTGTACCTCAATGCGGAGTTCCGGATCACCGAAGTCAACATCGGATATGTGTTCCTGTATATTGGCGCCCTCTCGGTCATCATGCGCTCCCTGTTACTGGGCCCCATCGTGCATCGACTCGGCGAGCCGTGGACGATGCGAAGCGGCACCATCCTGCTCACCCTGGGGCTGGTGTTGTATCCCCTTGCTCGCAGCTGGTGGTTGCTCGCCCCGGTGATGGCGCTCATCCCGGTGGGGACCGCGCTCCTCTTCCCGGCGACGACCGCGCTCATGTCGCACGCCTCGGAAAAGCGTGAGGTCGGCACCACAATGGGCGTGGCCCAGACCTTCGCTGGGGTCGCCCGGGTCATCGCGCCGATCGTGGCCACCTGGTCCTTCCAGCACGCCGGGCACGCCTGGCCCTTCCTCCTGGGAGGCACCATCGTGGCGCTGGTCGGGATCCTGGCCTTCCGGCTCGACGCGCCGGCGCATGCGCTCCGCGCGACGGAGCCGGTGTGAGTCCCAAGCTCATCCTGCCCAAGTCCTCGGATGCCCTGGCCGGCGCGAGCTGGTCGGACATCGAGCCGATGTACGAAGCCCTGGCCACCGCCCCGATCACCAAGTCGACCATGGCCCAGTGGCTCAAAGACTGGTCCCTGCTCGAGGCGGTGATTTCCGAAGCGGCCTCCCGGGCGATGATCGCCTATACCTGCGATACCGGCGATCCGGCCAAGGAGGCCGCCCACCTCAGGTTCTCCACTGAGATCGTGCCGCAGGCGGAAAAACAGAGCGTCCGTCTGGCGCGGCGGTTCGTCGAGCTCCGGATCGTTCCGGAAGGGCTTGAGACCACGGTGCAGCGCTTCAAATCCGCGATCGACATCTTCCGCGACGCGAACGTCGCGCTGTTCTCGGAGCTGGAGGAGCTGGCCTCCCGGTATCAACGGATCACCGGCGGGATGACCGCGACATGGGACGGCGAAGAGCGGCCCCTCCCCATGCTCACCCCCTTCCTTCAGGATCGGGACCGGGCCATCCGGGAACAGGCCTTCCGCGGCATGGTGGGCCCCTACGTCGCCCAGCGGGAAGCCCTGGCGGATCTCTTCGACGTGATGTACGACCGGCGGCAGCGGGTGGCGCGGAACGCGAACTTCAGCGACTTCCACGCGTTCTCGTTCATCGCCCGGCAGCGATTCGACTACACCCCGGGCGACTGCGCTCGCTTTCACGACACGGTGGAATCCGTGGTGGTGCCCGCTCACACCCGCGCCCTCGCGGCCCGGCGGGAGCGGCTCGGTCTCGACACCCTGCGCCCCTGGGATCTGGCGGTGAATCCCTATCGCGCCTCCCCGCTCCGGCCATTCCGGACCGGCGCCGAGCTGGCGCGCGGGGTGCGCCGCATCATGGGCGCCGTCGATCCCCTGCTGGGAGACCAGGTCCAGACCATGATCGACGAGGACCTGCTCGATCTGGAGAGCCGGAGGGGGAAGGCGCCCGGCGGCTACTGCGACACGCTCCACGTCAAAGGCCGTCCCTTCATCTTCATGAACGCGGCCGGCGTGCTGGAGGACATTAACACGCTGCTTCACGAGTCCGGTCACGCCTTTCATGCCTTCGCCGCGCACGCCCTCCCGTTCGTCTGGCAGCGCCACCCCGGGGCCGAAGCCGCCGAGCTGGCGTCCATGACCATGGAGCTCCTCGCGGGCAGCCACCTGGGGCCCCCCCATGGAATGCTGAGCGAACAGGATGCGGCGATCGCCCGGCTCGAGCACCTGGAGGATCTCCTGGCGAGCCTGCCCCACATTGCGTCGGTGGATGCGTTCCAGACCTGGATCTACACCAGCGGGGAAGGGCACGATCGTGCAGCCCGGGATGCGGCCTGGCTCCGGATTCGCGGCCGCTTCGAGCAGGCGGTGGATTGGAGCGGTTTGGTTCAGGAACGGGTGTCCCGATGGCCGCGGCAGCTCCACATCTATCTCTACCCCTTCTACTACATCGAGTACGGGCTGGCCCAGCTCGGCGCCCTCCAGGTCTGGCGGAATCACCGGAACGACGGGCCCGACGCGGTGAAAGCCTACCGGACGTTCCTCGCCCTCGGGGCGACCCGGTCCCTGCCGGAACTGTACCGGGCGGCCGGGGCCACCCTGATTTTCGACGGGGGAGGAATGCGCCAGCTCATCGACCTGGTCGAAGAGGAAATGGAGCGGCTCCGCGCCGCGGTTCGCTAGCGTTGCGCCGGGTCCTCTCCGGGGCGAGATTTCTCCCTATGGCGAAAGAAGAAGGCATCGAGATGGAAGGGGTGGTGCAGCAGGTCCTCCCCGACCGGAACTACCGGGTCCTCCTGGAAAACGGCCACACCATCCTGGCCTATGCGGCCGGCAAAATGAGCAAATTCAAGATCCGGGTCCTGGAGGGCGACCGGGTCAGCGTGGTACTCTCCCCCTACGATCTAACCCGCGGTCGGGTCATCTACCGGCACAAATAAAACGGGCCGCTCCGGTGGGAGCGGCCCGTCTTGCTGCCAAGGCTCGGACGATTACTTCGTTGCCTTGGTCACATTCTCCGCGGCGGGTCCCTTGGCACCCTGGACGATGTCGAATTCGACCCGCTCACCTTCGGACAGGCTGCGGAAGCCGTCCATGCGAATCGCCGAGTGGTGGACGAAGCAGTCCTTTTCGCCGTTCTCCGGGGTGATGAATCCGAACCCCTTCGCGTCGTTGAACCACTTCACGGTACCGGTCGTACGAGCCATTGCATCCTTCTCCTGTTGGTGTCACGTGCCGGAGCGCGCAATGCGCCGCCGGCTCCCTGTGAACGCGAGCCCATCTCGCGCCACAAAAGTCTCATCGGCCCCCGGCAGGGATGCCGTGGTTGATTCATCTGGACTGTGGGATTCAGAATCTGAAATACCTGCAGTTCCTGCGGTTCAGTGCGGCACCATAGTGGGGAATTCCGGCGAAAAAGTCAAGATTCGGTCTTTCCCCGGGTTCCTCAAGACGGTCTAACGAAAGATCCGGGTGATCATCCCCCCGAAGCCCTTGGAGGAGGTGGCCGCACTGCGGCGGGCTGCCCGGTTGAGCGCAGCGAGAAACTCCGAGGCGGTGGGAAAGCGTGCTTTCGGCTCGGCTCTGAGCGACCGCCGCAGCACCTCTTCGATCTCGGCTCCCATGTCGGGGCGGGCTTCCTGGAGGGGAGGAAGCTCGTTGGTGGTCTGGCGCGCCAGCACCTGGACCGGGGTGGCGCCCTCGAACGGCGGCACGCCCATCAGCGCAAAGTAGGCCACCGCGGCGAGGCTGTAGAGATCGCTCCGGCCGTCCACCCGCTCGCCCAGGAGCTGCTCGGGACTCGCGAAACGCGGAGTGCCGCTCTGACTGGTGGCGCCGCCGAACATCCCCTGGCCCCGGAGCGCCAGCGCCAGTCCGAAGTCGGTGATTCGGAGAGTCCCATCCCGCTCGAACAGGAGGTTTTCCGGTTTGATGTCGCGGTGCACCAGGCCCGCCGCGTGGGCGTGGGCCAGCCCGCTGAGCGCCTCGCGAAGGAGCCGCAGGGTCTTGTCGCGAGAGAGCGGGCCATCGCGTTCGACCAGCTGCGCCAGGTTGGGGCCCGGAACGTATTCCATGGTGTACCAGATCAGCCCGCCTCGCCCCCCGATGTCGTAAATGTTGACCAGGTTGGGGTGGTTGAGCCGGGCCGCGAGCTGGGCTTCGCGGCGGAACCGCTCGACCACCTCAGGATCCTGGATCAGGGACGGGTGGAGCACCTTGAGCGCGACGAGTCTTTCCAGGTGAAGATCCCGGACCCGGTAGACCCGCCCGAAGCCGCCCACGCCGAGCTGGTCGAGCAGCTCGTAGTCGTCGCCCAGGGCGCGGCGGAGCCGCTTCTCCCACTGGCGCGCCGGATCGCTGCCGGGTCCTCCGCCCGGGCCCGAGGCGGCGATCTCGAGCGCGACCGTGCTGGAGAAGTCGCCGGCTTCCGAGGCGAAATCCTCCAGCATCTCGGTGGCGCTGAAGAACCGTTTCCCCGGGTTCTCGTGCATCGCCCGCATGATCACCCGTTCGAGCGCCTGGGGACAGGCGTGCCGGATCCGGCTGGGCGGTACGATGGCGCCCGGGTTAGGGTCCGGCTCGATCCCGGTGATCGCATAGTACAGCACCGCGCCAAGGGCGTAGATGTCGCAGGTGGAGTCCCCCGGCTGCCCGTTCCGGACTTCCGGCGCCATGAAGGGGAGCCCGGTGGGCCGCTCGGTCGGCGGAATGGCCGGCAGGGTGTAGCTCGAAAATCGAAGATCGGTGAGCGTGCCCCGGCCTCCCGGTCCGATCAGGAGCCCCGAGGGCACCATCCGGCGGACCACGACGCCCCAGGCGTGGGCATGCTCGAGCCCGCTGAGGAGAAACCGCGCCAGGCTGTGGACGTCAGGAATCGGGCGAGGCCCCCGGGCCACGGCCTCGTGCAGTCCTTCCCCGTCGATCCAGTTCCCGATCCGGAACGCGATGTTGTTGGCGACCCCGACATCGTAGACGTGCCGGATGGCGGGATGGTCGAGCCGGGCCAGCGCCTCCGCTTCCCGGAGGAACCAGCCCCGGACCACATCGGTGGTGTAGAAATTGACCCGGATGCTGACCCGGCGGCTCAGCAGCTTGTCCTGGCCCTGGAACAGGACCCGCTCCGCGTTCGCCGCGATCATCCGTTCGAGCCGGTAACGTGCACCGAGCACCGCATCGGTGTCGCGCCACAGCTCGGACGATTCGACCCCGCTCACGTGTCGCGCGCGATTTCGGCGAGGTTTCGGCCACCGTGCTTGGCCGCGTAGAGGGCGGTATCGGCGGCGGCCAGCAGGGCCGCCGTGCTACGCCCGTGCCGGGGCGACTCCGCGATGCCGAAGCTCAGGGTATTGGTCTTGTACTCGGGATGGCGGGAGACCAGCTCCTGCACTCCGGCCTGGAGCCGGTTCACGAACGCCAGGGCCTCGGCCGTCGTGGTCATGGTGAGGATGACCAGGAACTCGTCCCCGCCCCAGCGGCCCACCACGTCGAGCGCGCGGACGTGCTGCTGGAGCACCTGCCCCATCATGGCGAGGTAGCGATCACCCGCGGCATGGCCCTGGGTGTCGTTGATCAGCTTGAACCGGTCGATGTCGATCAGGGCGACCGTGGTGCGGAACTGATGCCGGACCCCGCGGGACAGCTCGGCCTCCAGCCGCTTTTCCAACGCCCGGCGGTTGGGAAGCCCGGTCAGTTTGTCGGTAGTCGCCTCACTGTTGAGCCGGCCCACCAGCTCGGCGTTATGCAGGGCCATCGCAGCGGTATACGACAGGGTGCCCGCCAGGTCGCGCTCCTTCTGCCCGTACGATTCCCGATTGATCCGGGGCCCGAGCACCAGGACCGCCAGCCGCTGCTCACTGGTATCGAGCGGGATGATCAGCGAGGCCTCGGGCGGAACGCTCGCCGCGAGCGGTGAATCCCTGGCTTCCGTCACCATGCTGCCGAGCGGCAGGCTCCGGTCGATGAGGGCCATGTCGATCGGCTCGGGCGCGAGTCCGGGGTCGAGCGCGCGGTACTGGCGGGGATGGTACTTCCCGTCCGCCGGGCGATAGAGACAGGCCCACCACGCGAAAAAGACTTCCGACATGAAATCGAGGACCAGCCGCTCGGTCTCCTCGGTCGAGTGCACCGAGGAAAGCAGCCGGGCGACCTGGCGGAGCGCGCTGAGCTGGAAGACGGAATCATCGAGCTGGATCTGCCGGTCGTGGATGACCGCGCGGAGCTCGAGCACGATGGCGAGGCCCAGCGCGACCAGTCCGGCCTCGGGCTCGACCACCGCGGCGAGCTCGGGCGACGTGTGCACCACGATCCGGGTCGGCCCGGTCTCGCAGCGGCTGATCTCGACCGATTGTTCGAATCCTTCCGGCCCACCCACCCGCTCGGGACGGGCGCCGTCCCGGCTCACGCTGAGCCAGATCTGCTCGCTTTCGAATCGCTGGGTGAGCACCTGCCGGCACCGTTCGAACAGCTCCGATTCGGAGCGGGCCAGCCGGCACGCCGCCGCAAAGGCACTCGGAAGGTTCAACGAGCGATCGGCCGAAACGGAAGGCATCGCGAAAATATAGCGGTCACCCTGCCGCTCCCAGATACACGCCGACCTGGTGACTCAGGTCCTTGAGCTCGGCGAGCAGGCTGCCCTGGAACTCGGCCCCGCGGAAGTCGAGCACCTCGAGCATCGCGCGATGCCACCAGAGCAGCTCCTCGGGAGGCGCCGGGGCCACGCGGCGGGCGTATTCCGCCCCCAGCCGCCGGATGTCGGTGAGCGCCAGTCCACAGTGGTGAATCTCCGTGGCCATCCAGATCTGGGCCACCCGCCACGAGCAGGACGAGAGCTGGGAGAGCACCTCGAACCGGGTGACCTTCCAGGGCCGCTCCCGGCCCGCGGGATCGAAACGGGGGTCCATCGAGGCTTCCACCGCCGCCGAGACCAGGCCACCGAAGCGCATCGCGATGCTGGTGTGCAGCGCCCCGATTCGCTCCTGGGGGCAGACGTCCACCAGCTGTTTGAGGATGGCCGAGACCACGGTGGTCTCGTCGGCGCGATGATGGGCCAGGACGATGGCGATATTCGCGGTGCCGAGCAGCGGGTTATGGCGGTCGTACCGGGACACCGGCCCGGGATGGTGCTTGGCGGCGAAGGAAAGAGCGTGATGGATCGCGTCGCTGAAGCCGCGGGGGTGCATGCCGGTTACCGGATCCCCAGCAGCTTGTGGGTCTGGAGCGAGAGCCGCCACTGGGGGTGAGCCAGGCAGTAGGCCACCGCCCGGCGGGTGTTCTCTGCCAGGTCCGGACCGTCCATCGGCTGGAGGAAGAAGTGCCGGAACTGGAGTTCCCGGTAGCGCTCCGGCTCGCCGCCCTCTTGCGGGAAGACCAGCTTGAGCTCGTGCCCCGTGGTGACCACTACCTCGGTCCGCGCCTTGGGGCTCAGGCAGAGCCAGTCGATCCCGTCTGGTGGGGCGAGGGTCCCGTTGGTTTCCAGCGCGATCTCGAAGGCTCGGGCATGGAGAGCCCCGATCAGGGGAGCGTCGAGCTGGAGGGAAGGCTCTCCGCCGGTGCACACCACGAACCTTCCAGTCTCGGGCCGACCGTCGGGCCACTGCGCCTCGATGGCATCGGCCAGCGCCTCGGCGCTGGCGAAGCTCCCCCCTCCCGCGCCATCGGTCCCGACGAAATCAGTGTCGCAAAACTGGCATACCGCCTCGGAGCGGTCCTGTTCGCGCCCGCTCCACAGGTTACAGCCCGCAAAACGGCAGAACACCGCGGGGCGCCCGGCGTTGGCGCCTTCGCCCTGGAGGGTGTAGAAGATCTCCTTCACGGCGTACATGACTGTAAGGTAGCTGCGAGGTGATAGGTGTTAGGTGCTGGGTGCTGGGTGATAGGGGGCGGGGTCGGCGAGCCCGGCCTCGGCGAATCCCCGGAGCCGGAGCAGACAGGAATCGCATCGGCCACAGCCACGACCCTGTGGGTCCGGCGCATAACAGCTTCGGGTCACCGCGTAGTCCACGCCGAGGGCGATTCCCGTCCGGATGATCTCGGCCTTGGTCATCGCGATGAGCGGGGTGTGGATCCGGTAGCGAATCTGGCCCTCGACGCTCGCTCGGGTGGCCAGGTTCGCCATCGCCTCGAACGCCTCGATGTACTCGGGCCGGCAATCGGGATACCCGCTGTAATCGAGCGCGTTCACTCCGATGAAGAGATCGCCGGTCTCGAGGACCTCGCACCAGGCCAGCCCGAAAGCGAGGAAGATGGTGTTGCGCGCCGGTACGTAGGTGATCGGGATTCCGGATTCGAGCTCGCCGCGGGTTCGTCCGGTCGGCACCGGGATATCCGCGGTCAACGCCGAGCCGCCGATGCTCCGGAGATCGATGTCGATGATTTCATGGCGCGCCGTTCCGAGGCTCCTGGCCACGGCGCCCGCCGCTTCCAGCTCGATGGCGTGCCGCTGCCCGTATCGGAAGCTCAGGGCGACGACCTCATAGCCTTCCGCCCGCGCGATCGCGAGCGTCGTGGCGGAATCGAGCCCCCCGGACAGGAGGACGATCGCTCGTTTCATCGAAGAGCTTCCAGCTCGTGAGCGAGCGCGGTCCTCAGCTCGGGGTAAGCGAATTGGAATCCTGCCTCGCGGAGCTTCACCGGCTCGACCCGAGCGCTGGAGAGAATGGTCTCCCTCGCCATCTGGCCGAAGAGCAGCCGGAGCCCGATCGCCGGGACGGGCAGCAGGGCGGGGCGATGAAGCACCTGGCCCAGCACCTGGGTGACCTCCCGATTCCGAGCCGGGTTGGGTCCCACCGCGTTGACCGGTCCTTGAAACCCTTCATCGACCACCACTCGCGCAAAGACCTGGACCAGGTCGCCGGCCGCGATCCAGCTCATCCACTGCATCCCGCCTCCGAGCCGTCCGCCGAGCCCCAGTCGAAAGGGAAGCAACATGCGCCCCAGGACTCCTCCGTGCCGGGTGAGCGGGAGTCCCACGCGGAGCCGCACCACGCGGAGCCCCGCTTTTTCGGCTGGGATGGTCGCCGCCTCCCAGCCCTGGCACACTTCCGCCAGGAAACCGGAGCCGGGCGGGCTCGCCTCGTTGAGGATCTCGTCCCCCCGATCTCCGTAGTACCCGACCGCCGACGCCGAAACGAGGACCCGCGGCCCCCCTCCAGGGGCCCCCTCGGCGAGCCGCTCGGCCAGGGCGCGGGTGCCCTCGACCCGGCTCGCCCGGATTCGGCGCTTTCGCTCTCTGGTCCAGCGGTGTCCGACGTTCTCTCCGGCCAGATGGACGACGGCATCCATGCCGGCGAGCTCGGCATCGGTGAGCACGATGCGGGCGCCGCTCGCCCACTGCACGCTGCCCGGGGAAGGAGAGGATCGCACCAGGGGGATGACCCGGTGCCCCTGCTTCGCGAGGTGGGGAGCGAGGAGCGACCCCAGCAGTCCGGAGGCGCCGGTGATCCCGATTCGCATGGTCGCGAATCTACCCGCGCCGCTTCTGCCCCGCCGTTTCGGACATTAGTTTTGACCGGCTGTCGAACTCGCACACGTCGCCCCGGGAGCACTCATCGCAAACTCGACCTGGACCGTCAAGGACGCCGAACGCCTCTACAACATGCGGGGCTGGGGACTCGGGTTCTTCCGGATCAACGCGGAAGGTCACGTCACCGTCCACCCCGATCACACGCCCGACCGGGCGATCGATCTCTACCGGCTCGCCCTCGACGCGAACGCCCAGGGGATCGGGCTCCCGCTGCTGATCCGGTTCTCGGACATTCTCAAGGCCCGGATCGCCACGCTCGCGAACGAGTTCCGCCGGGCTATCGACGAGACCGGATACGAGGGCGCCTACACCACGGTCTATCCGGTGAAGGTGAACCAGCAGCGTCACGTGATCCAGGAGATCGTGCACTTCGGGGCCTCCTACGGGGTGGGCCTCGAATGCGGCAGCAAGCCCGAGCTGCAGGCGGTGCTGGGCCTCACCGATCGCACCGATCACCTGATCGTGTGCAACGGCTACAAGGACGAGGAGTTCATGCGGTTTGCCCTCATGGGCAAGCGCCTCGGTCACCAGGTCTTCATCGTGCTGGAGCAGGTGGGCGAGCTGGAGACCGTGTTGCGGGTCGCCGACGAGATGGGAATCACCCCGAGCCTCGGGGTCCGGATCAAGCTCGCCACCGAGGGGTCGGGCCGGTGGGCCAAATCGGGCGGGGAGCGCTCCAAGTTCGGGTTGAGTGCGGTGGAGCTCACCAAGCTGCTCGACCGGCTGGCCGAGGCGGGCCGGAAGGACGCCCTCAAGCTGGTCCACTTCCATCTGGGCAGCCAGATCACCGACATCCGCTACATCAAGGCCGGCCTGGAGGAGATCGGGCGGTACTACGTGGAAATCCGGGAGATGGGCTTCGACCTCTCCCACGTGGACGTGGGCGGCGGGTTAGGAGTCGACTACGAAGGCTCCAAGACCACCCGGTCGGCCAGCATGAACTACACCACCCGGGAGTACGCCAACGACGTGGTGTACAACCTGGGCACGGTCTGCCGCCAGTTCGGCCAGCCGATGCCCCACCTCATCTCGGAGTCGGGCCGCGCCCTCACCGCCCACCATGCCCTGCTCCTGCTCAACGTGACCGGGGTGGAGTCGCTCACCGAACCGGTGGTGCCGGCGCTCCGGGACGAGCCGCCCGCGGTGCTGGTCGAGCTCAAGGAAAACCTCGAGTCCCTGACCCTCGACCGGGTGGAGGAGGTCTTCCACGACGCGGTGTTCGCCAAGGAGCGGCTCCAGGAGCTCTTCGCCAGCGACGCGATCACCCTCCGCGACATGGCCGACATCGAGCAGTTCTACCTGGCCACCATGAACGCGATCGCGGCCCTGATCGCCAATGACCGGGCCAACTACCCCGAAATCGTGAATCATCTGGAAGCCACCCTGGTGGACCGGTACTTCTGCAATTTCTCGGTGTTTCAGTCGCTCCCCGACAACTGGGCGATCGACCAGATCTTCCCGATCATGCCGGTGCACCGGCTCCTCGAGGAGCCGATCCGGCGGGGGACGCTTCAGGATATCACCTGCGACTCCGACGGGGTGATCGACCGGTTCGCCGGAGGGCGGAAGGGGAAGCCCTGCCTGGAGCTGCACCCCTACCGGCACGGCGAGCCTTACATCCTGGGGATCTTCCTGACCGGCGCCTACCAGGAAATCCTGGGCGATCTGCACAATCTCTTCGGCGACACCAACGCGGTCCACATCCGGCTGACCGACGCGGGTTATGAAATCACCGACCTGGTCCATGGCGACACCGTGACCGAGGTCCTCAACTACGTCCAGTTCCACAGCTCCGATCTGCTCCAGACCTTCCGGCGGAAAGTCGGCCGCGCCATCGACCTGTCCCGCCCCGAAGCCAACGCCTTTATTGCCGACTACGTCGCCGGGCTCGAGGGGTACACCTACCTCGAAGGGGAGCTGCCGATCGATTCGGAGCCCGGCCCGAATGGAGGGCCGCCGACCCCGGGACCGGTCGCCGAACCGGTGCCCGTCCTCGCCTCGCCTTCGCGCACCGAGACATGAAGCCGATCGCTCTGGGGACGCTGGCGGCCCTGGCCCTCCTGACCTCTCGAGCCGCGGCCCAGCATCACCTGCACGGGGGCGAGTCGGCCTCTCCCACTCCCGCCGCCGAGATTCAGCAGGTGAAGCAGGCGGTCGAGGGCCTGAGCACGACGGACGCGGCCAGGGCCGCCGGCTTCAACCCGGTGCTGGGCTGGATCCCGACCATGGGCACCCATTGGGTGAGCGCCGCGAAGATGCTCTCGGGCAAGCGCTTCGATCCCACCGATCCGCCGCAGCTCATGTTCAGTCCGGTGGATGGGCAAGAGAAGCTGGTCGGCGCGGCGTTCGCCTATCTCGCGACCGACAGCGACTCCGCTCGCCCGGCGACTTTCGCCGGGAATCCCCCTTGGCATGAGCATCCCGATCTCGCTCCGCCTGGGATGACGCTGGTGATGCTGCACGTGTGGTTCGTGGACTCCCCCGACGGTCCCTTCGCCGGGCACAATCCCTGGCTTCCGTTCTGGGCCCTGGGATTGACTCCGCCGGATGCCGCCCGGCTGCATGATCCGGCGGAAGGGCCCGGGATCCGCGCCGCGGCCATCGCGCTCAGCGAGGTGGTGGACAGCTCCGGCGTGTTCCCGCGGCTGGCCCAGCGCCCGGCGGTGCAGAGCGCCCTGGCCCCGGAGCGGACGGCCATCCGGGCCCTGGTGCCGGAGCTGGATCGAGCCCAGCACTCAGGCGACTGGACTCGATGGACCGCGATCGCCGGCCAGCTCGCCGACCGCTGGAGGGCCATGCGCCGGATCTATCTCGGATCGATCATCCACGAGGACATCCGGGCGCGGGCGGAGAAGTTCCTGGACGAAATGGAAACGGGCGGACACCACTAGGGGTCCGCCCGTCCGCCCGTCCGCCCGTCCGCCTGTCCGCCTGTCCGCCTATCGACTCTCCATCGGCACGAACTCCCGGACATCCGGCCCGGTGTAGATCTGGCGGGGCCGGGCAATCTTCTGGTCTTTGTCCTTGAGCATCTCCTCCCACTGGGCCAGCCAGCCGGGGAGCCGTCCGACGGTGAAGAGCACGGTGAAGTAGTCGGTCGGGTATCCCATCGCCTGATAAATCAGCCCGGAATAGAAATCCACGTTGGGATACAGTTTCCGGGAGATGAAGTAATCGTCCGACAGCGCGATGCGCTCCAGCTCGAGGGCGATCTCCAGCTTCGGATTGAGGCCGGTCTGCTTGAAGACGTCGTCGGCCACCCGCTTGATCAGCTTGGCGCGGGGGTCGTACGACTTGTAGACCCGGTGCCCGAATCCCATCAGCCGCCCCTCGCCCCGCTTGATCTTCTCGATGTAGCCTGGCACTTCCTTCACGGTGCCGATCTCACCGAGCATCCGGAGCACCGCCTCGTTGGCGCCGCCGTGGAGCGGGCCGTAGAGGGCGGCGATGCCCGCCGACACCGCGGAGAATGGGTCCACGTGGGAGGAGCCCACCGAGCGGACCGCGCTGGTCGAGCAGTTCTGCTCGTGGTCGGCGTGGAGAATCAGCAGGATCTCGAGGGCGCGCTGGAGCACCTTGTTGGGCTCGTGCTTCCCGCCGATCGAGAACATCATGTTGACGTAGTTCCCGATGTAGTCGAGATCGTTGCGGGGGAATTCGTAGGGAAGTCCGCGGGAGTGCCGGAAGACGAACGCGGCGATGGTCGGCACCTTGGCCAGGAGCCGGATCCGCTGCACGTAGCGGTTGGCCGGGTCCCCGATGTTCTTGGCGCCCGGGTAGAAGGTGGACAGGGCGCCGATCGCGCTGAGCATCATTCCCATCGGATGGGCGTCGTAGCGGAAGCCCTCCAGGAACTTGATGATGTTGGTGTGGACGTAGGTGTGATAGGTGATGTTGTGCACCCATTTGTCCAGCTCGTGGCGGTCGGGCAGCTCGCCCTCGGCGAGCAGGTACGCCACCTCGAGGAAGGTCGCCTGTTCGGCGAGCTGCTCGATCGGATAGCCGCGGTAGCGGAGAATGCCCCGGTCCCCGTCGATGAAGGTGATCGCGCTCCGGCAGGCGGCGGTGTTCATGAACGCCGGATCGTAGGTCATCAGCCCGAAGTCTTCGGCATCGGTCTTGATCTGCCGCAGATCGATCGCATTGATCGTCCCCTCGTGGATCGGGAGGTCGTATTCCTTGCCGGTCCGATTGTCGGTGATCCTGAGGGTCGGGCTCGGCCCGACGGTCTGGGGCGATTCCGGGGCGGGGGCGGTCTTAGGCATGGGGGCTCGGCAGGGTAACCGTGCAGGTGGTCTCGAAGCCGCCCCGCACGTTGTAGATGGTTTGCACGATCAGTGATTGGGGGGCCAGCGCCCGGAACAGGTCCTCGGCGATCCGCGCGGTGGCGTGTTCCTGAAATATCCCCACATTGCGATAACTCACGACATAGTACTTGAGGCTCCTGAGCTCGACACACCGGGTGCGCGGGAGGTACCGAATGCTCAGCCGGGCGAAGTCGGGGAGCCCGCTGTACGGACAGACGGCGGAGAACTCCTTCGTCTCGGTGACGATTTCCTGGTCCGGCCCCCCATACTCGAACGTTTCCAGGACGGTCGCGTCGATCTGCTCGGGCCCCACGAATGGAACGGTTTTTCCTTCAGCGAGCGCCATGGCTCCTCCCGGTCGAAAAATCTAATCGCCCCGGCGCGGCTGACCCGTCACCCGCAGAATCCCTTCTTCCAGCCAGGCCTCCTCTCCGGCCAGCACCCGCTGCGCCAGCCGGTAGGTCCGGTCGTCTTCGTTGTCGAACACGCTGGCGAAGAGCTGCGCCACCCGGCGGCGACTCTGCCGGGCCAGCAGGTCCGCCATCGCGACGGGTCCCCGGTTCGCCGGATGCTGCTTGGCCATCATGACGGCTCGACTGCAGGACGCGCTGATCGCGAGCAGCTCGGCGCCGACGTCGACCAGGCGGAACAGCACCGATTGTTTTTTCTCGAGCCGCGGCCCGAACCGGACCATCGCATGGAACAAGGTCCTGGCCAGTTTTCGTGAGGCGCGGTTGACGAACCGCATGTGGGTCGCGAGGCTCCCGAAGTCGGCGTATCGAGGCCAGCGTCCCCAGCCGATCCATTGCCGGGGATACCATACCGCGTAGAACCCCGCTGCCCGCAGCGCGGCCCGGAGCTTCGCGCCGGTCGACGCCTTGGGGTTCACCAGGTCGCCGGCAATCCTGAGATGGGTGTCGACCGCCTCCCGCGCGATGAACAACCGCATGATCTCGGTGGATCCCTCGAACAGCCGGTTGATCCGCCAGTCGCGCAACATCCGCTCCACCGGATCGGGCCGCTCTCCGTGGGAGCGCAGCGAGTCGGCGGTCTCGTAGCCGCGACCACCCTTGATCTGGAGGCAGTCGTCCACGATCCGCCAGCCGACTTCGGTGTTCCACAGCTTGGCGATCGCCGCTTCGAGCCGGATGTCCGCGCCTTCGCGGTCGGCCAGGAGGCATCCCAGCTCGGCGATGGATTGCATCGCGAAGACTTCCGACGCCATCTGACCGAGTTTCTGGGCGATCGCATCATGCTTCCCGATCGGCGCGCCCCATTGCACCCGTTCGGCGGCCCAGACCCGGGCAATCTCCAGGGCGCGCTTGGCCCCGGCCGCGCAACCCGCCGGAATGGTGAGACGGCCGGTATTCAGCGTGATCAGGGCGAGCTTGAGGCCTTTGCCTTCCTCCCAGAGGACATTTTCGGCCGGGACCTGGACGTTGGTGAACCGGAGAATCCCGTTCTCGATGGCCCGAAGCCCCATGAAGTGGAGGCGCTGGACGACTTCGACCCCGGGCCAGTCCTTCTCCACGATGAAGGCGGTGATCCGCTTGGGTCCGGTCCGCGCCATGACCACCAGCAGATCGGCGACGGTCCCGTTGGTGCACCAGAGCTTCTCGCCGTTCAGGATCCAGTGGCGGCCGTCCTGACTCAGCACCGCGGAGGTGGAAAGGCCGGCTGGATCACTCCCGACCTGGGGCTCGGTGAGGGCGAACGCGGTGATCGTTCCCCGGGCGATGCGGGGGAGGTACTTCCGCTTCTGGGCCTCGGTCCCGAACAGCTTGAGGGGGACCGGGACGCCGATCGACTGGCTGGCGGAGAGGAGGGCGGTCAGGCTGCCATCCCAGCTGGTCACCAGGCCGATGGCGCGGGCGTACATGAGCTGCGAGAGGCCTAACCCGCCGTACTCTTCCGGAATCTTGATCCCGAAGGCCCCCATCTCCTGGAGCCCTCGCACCACGTCTTCGGGGATCTGGCCCTCCCGGTCGATCCGGTCCCCGTCGACCTTCTCCCGGAGGAACCGCGCCAGCCGCTCCAGGAACGGCGCGGCCTTGGCGACCGCCTCGGCGGTCGGTTCCGGGAAAGGATGGATCAGGTCGAGCCGGAGCCGGCCTTCGAAGAGCTCCTTGACGAAGCTGTCGCGCCACTCCTGCTCGCGCGCGGCCTCGGCGACCTCGCGGGCTTCCTGGGAGGTTGGAAGGTCGGGAGGTCGGGAGCTGGGGCGGGTCATGACGTCGGTCATGGGGAGTATCCGTCGGGGTAGGCGCCCCGCTGGCGCAGGGCGCCCAGCAGCAGCGTGGTGATGTGTCGCTTGCGTTGCTCGGCAAAGTCGGGCGCCTGCGGATCGAGGCCGACCGTCTTGAGGAAGGTTCGCCCGTGCACCAGCGGGAACCAGGTGAGCGCGACCAGCGAGAGGAGCAGGTGCGCCGCTTCGGCGCTGTCCGAGATGTCGAGACCGAGCTCCTGCGTGAAGGCCGCCAGCGCCTCCTGCCAGACCGCGGACCGGAGCGGCATGCCTTCCAGCACCTTCCGGTCGGAGAGGGCCTCGCGCTCGATCAGCCGCACGAAGTTGGGCCGTGCGGCGACGAAGTCGGCGTAGTCGGCGACCGCACCGGCGAGAATGACCTCGGGGCTTTCCCCACTTGCCAGCGCCCGCTCCTTGCCTTCACGCACCGCTCGACGGACGTCCTCGAAGCACCGTTCCAGGACGGCGCGATGGAGCTCGGCTTTCGAACCGAAGAAGTAGCCCGGCGTCGCCCTGGAGACGCCCGCGGCGCGGCCCACCTCGGCGAGGGAGGTCTCCTCGAAGCCCTGCTCGGCGAACAGGTGTTCGGCTGCGTCCAGGATGATGGAACGGGTTCGTGCGGCGTTCCGGACCGGATCGCGGGATTTGGGTTTGGTGGTTCGAAGCATCTGGTGTAACCCCAATCGCTGGGGGGACCACGTGACTTGCTAGCCAGCTAGCAAGTTATCCCATCGCCACATTCCTGGCAACTGCGCGGTCGCAGTTGGCCCCGATTCTATCTTTGGCCTACCGGTCCCCAACCCATGTCCTTCGCCAACGCTCCGCGCATCCTCCTCGCCGACTGCGACCAGATGTTCGTCGCCGTGGCCCGTCGTGCCGACCCGGATGGCGCGGGAAAGGCCCGGCTTCTGGTCGTGGGCGGCAGCGCCAAGAGTCGCGGCGTGGTGTGTTCGGCCTCCTGGGAAGCCCGGGACTTCGGCCTCCGGGCCGGTATGCCGATCGCCCGGGCGGTCCGCCTCTGTCCCCAGGCGATGTATGTGCCGGTGCCGGGCCGCGCCTGTCAGGAGGCGCACCGCGCCATCCGGCAGGTGCTGGAGCAGTGGACCCCGGAGGTCGAGCCGGCCAGCGTCGACGAGTTCTACCTGGACCTGACCGGCACCGAGCGGCTCTACCGGGAGGAGCCGCTGGAAGCCACGGCCACGCGGGTTAGGGGCAGCGTCCGCGAAGCCACCGGGTTCAGCCTGTCGATCGGCGGTGGGACCAACCGGCTGATCGCCAAGATGGCCGCCGAGCGCGCCAAGCCCCGGCCCGGCTCAGGGGGAACCGGCGTGCTGGTAATTCCGCCAGGGGAGGAGGCCGCCTTCATGGCCGAACGGGACCTGGCCGAAATCCCCGGCGTCGGGCCTCGACTTCAGGCCGAGCTCGGCAAACGTGCCCTGCTGCGGGTGAGCCAGGCGCTCCGCCTCGAGGAAGCGACCCTGATCAGGTGGCTCGGAAAAGGCACCGGAGGATGGCTCTACCGGTGCATTCGGGGCCAGGGCTCCGCCGACCTCCACATGGAGCCGGCCAGCAAATCGATCAGCCGGGAAACCACGTTCTCCCGCGATCTTTCCGGCGATGACGCGGTGGAGTCGCGGTTGCTGAGGTTGCTGAGCGAGCTCGCCGCGGAGCTGCGGCGGGAACGACTCGCGACCCGCTGCGTGACCGTGAAGCTGCGCGACCACGATTTTCGCACCCGGCAAGCGGGCCGGACCCTCCCCGAGGCGGTCAGCACCGATCGGGCGTTGTTCGAAATCGCGAGGGAGCTGCTGCGAAGCCTGCGACAGCGGCGCCGCGCACCGGCGCGTCTGGTGGGAATCAGCTTCTCCGGACTTCAATCGATCGACGGGCCCGACCAGCTGGACCTCCTTTCCGGCCAGGGACGGCTGGAGACGCCCCGTGATCGACGGCTCGCCGCCGCGGTGGACCGGATCGGAGAAAAACTCGGCCCTGGCGCGATTCGACCCGCCCGGCTGAGCGACCGGCCCCCTTCATCACGAATTCATCTCGGGTTCACACCTCCCAGGTAGTCTGAACCAGACGCCAACCGGCAGGGGAAGAATGAGTCGCCCGGGATTGACCATTTTCGTGATTTTCTTCGGCCTGTCGTTCCTGGATGCGGTCCGGAACGGACCCTGGGTCCGGGTGGTGCTCTGGGCGGTGCTGGCCCTGGCGTTCGCGGGGCTGGATCTGATGCGGGGACGCCGGAGGGGTGCTCGGCGCCTGCGTTAGGCCGGCGGGTTACGTCTTGAGGGGATTGAGCCCGCTTCGGGTCACCCGGCCAGAGAGCTCCCGATCGAGCACGGTCTCGCAGGACCGGGCGACTGGAATCAGCCGGTCCATCGCGAGGCCGGTCGCGATCCCCATGGTTTCGAGCAGGTCGACCCAGTCCTCGGTCACCACGTTCCCGGTGTAGCCCCCGCCGTACTGAATCGTGGCCGGGTGGCCTCCGGCGCCTCCGAACGACGAATCGAAGTTCCGGATCCCCGCGTCCCAGGCCGCCACGTAGTTCACCAGCCCGGTGCCGCGGGTATCGTGCGCATGCGCCACAAAGGTCAGCTCCGGGTACTCGGTCATAACCCGCTGAAACATCGCCCGGGTCGTCAGCGGGGTGGCCATCCCGACGGTGTCCGCCAGGGTGATCCGGGTGACGCCGAGCCGGGCAAATCGCTCGATGTCCCGGTGCACCACCGCGGGATCGACGGCGCCTTCGAAGGGGCACCCGAACGCCACCGAGATGACCCCGCTGAGCGCGAAGCTCGCCGCCGCCGCGGCGATCATCTCCTCCACGTTCTTCCACTGCCCGGCACGGTCCCGCTTGAGGTTCCGTTGGGAATGCGCCTCGGTGGCGGAGACCAGCAGCGAGAGCTCATCCACGCCGGCCTCCGACCCGCGGTCGGCCAGGGCGCGTTCCACGCCCCGCAGGTTCGGGCAGGTCGCGATCCAGCGGACCGCGGGCCGCCGGGGCAACCCGTGGAGCAGGTCGGTGGCGTCGCGGAACTGCGGGATGACGCGGGGATTGGCGTAGGAGGTGGCTTCGATGCGGGGGAACCCCAGCTCCAGAAACGCCTCCAGCAGCCGGCGCTTGTCCTCGGTCGGGACGAAGCGCGCCTCGTGCTGGAGCCCGTCCCGGGCAAAGCACTCGCACAACACCACGTCGCTCACTTCGCGCTCACTCTCCCGGGGAGAAGCTCAAGTATAACGGGCGCGATTGGGTCTCAGATGAGGTGGATCGCGGTGGCTTTGACCGCGACGCTCACCGGAACCCCGGGCGCGAGCGCCATCTCTTCGGCGGTCACCGTCATCACCGCGGCGACCAGGGCGGTTCCCCCCGCGTCCAGGTGAATCAGGGCCACTGCGGTTTCCCGCTCGATCCGGGTGACGGTCGCGGCGAACCGGTTGCGGGGCGCCGGTCCCTCGATCGGGTTCCGGCTCAAGGTGAGATCGGCAGGACGCAGGACCGCGAATCCGGCCCCCGGCCGCTCCGCCACGACGTCGAGCACCAGGCTTCCGCTCCGGAACCGGGCCGCGAACCGGCCCGTCCCGGGATCGGCCGGGGACACCGGCTCGACGATTCCCCGTAACACGGTCCCGGTCCCGATGAACTCGGCGACGAACGGCGAGTTGGGGAACCGGAACACCTGCTCCGGCGTTCCCGCCTGCATGATGCGGCCCTCGGCCAGCACCGCCACCACGTCGCCCAGCCGCATGGCGTCCTCGAAGTCGTGGGTGACCTGGAGGGTCGTGATGCGTTCGCGCTCGTGCAGGGTGCGAAGCTCGCGACGTAACCCGCGCCGGGTGGCGGGGTCGACCGCCGCGAACGGCTCGTCCAGGAGCAGAATCGAGGGACGCGGGGCCAGGGCCCGGGCCAGCGCGATCCGCTGCTGCTCTCCCCCGGACAGGCCATGCATCCCCCGGTCGAGCAGGGGAGCGACCCCGAGCAGGTCCGCCAGCTCCCGAACCCGGGCTGCCCGCGCGCCGGCCCCGACTCCCCGCAAGCCGTACCCGATGTTCTCCCCCACGGTGAGGTGAGGGAACAGGTGGTAGTGCTGATACACGAAGCCGATCCCGCGCCGCTCCGGCGCCCGGCGGGTGACTTCCTCGTCCCGCAGCAGGACCCGGCCGGTTCGCAACGGGGCGTGCCCGGCGATCGCCTCGAGCAGGGTCGTCTTGCCGGAGCCGGTCGGGCCGATCACCAGTCCGTATCCGCCACGGGGCACCTCGAGGGTGATCTGCTCCAGGACGAAGCCTCCCCGTCGCGCCGAGACGTTCTCGAGCCGAATCACGAAAGGCGTTCCCGGCCCGGGGCGAGGAACTGGACCACCAGAAAGACCGCCAGGGCGATGAGCAGGAGCACCGCGGCGGCGGGGACCGCGGCGGGCAGGCCGAACAAGGTGAAGCGATCGTAGATCAGCACGCTCGCCACCTTGGGATTGTAGGTGAGAATCACGATCGAGCCGAACTCGCTGATGCTCCTGGCCCAGCCCAGCACCGCTCCCGCCAGCACTCCGCGACCCGCCAGAGGCAGGGTGATGTGGCGGAAGGCATCCCAGCCGGTATCACCGAGCGTACGGGCCACCCGCTCGAGCTTGGGATCGATGCTGCGAAACGCCTCCCGCGCCGTGCTGACGACGATCGGCGCGGAGACGAACAGCATGCCCGCCACGATGCCGGGCACGTGATTCACCACCTCGAGGCCGAATCGGGCGAGCACCGAGCCGATCGCCGATTGCCGTCCGAGGAAGAGCAGCAAGGCGATCCCCGCGACCGGGTGCGGTACCACGACCGGAAGCTCCACGACTCCTGAGAGAATGCGCGACCCGGGAAAGCGCCGCCGCGCCAGGAGGTAGGCGAGCGGAACCCCCAGGCCCAGGGACAGCACGGTGGCCGCGGTCGCGGTGACCACGGTGAGCCAGATCGAGCCCACCAGCTCACGATCGCCGAAGGCGGCCGCCAGGCTGGCCGGGCTCGAGTTGAGCAGCAATCGCGCGAGCGGCCCGGCCACGAAGAGCACGAGCATCGCCGCGAGAATCCAGACCAGGATGGTGCCGGGGGACGGCACGCCGCGCCGAATCATGGCGGTATATTCTACCATGCGCGTCTCCTTTCTCGGTTTGGGCGCCATCGGAACGCCGATGGCCGCGCGCCTCGCCACCCGTCACGAGCTTACCGTCTGGAATCGCACCGCCGAGCGGGCTCGCGCCTTCGCGGCCGAGCATCCGGCGCGGGTCGCCGCGACGCCGCGCGAAGCCGCGACCGGGGCGGACGCCGTCATCACCTGTCTTCCCACCTCGGCGGATGTCGAGCGGCTGCTCGACGGCGGGGACGGCCTGGAGGGGGGGCTCGCCCGCGGCGCGCTCTTTCTCGATTGCACCTCGGGCGATGCCGCGACCAGCCGCCGGATCGCCGAACGGCTCGCCGCCCGTGGGGTGGAGTTCGCCGACGCGCCGGTGAGCGGCGGCACCAACGGGGCCGCATCCGGTGTCCTGACGGTGATGGTCGGCGGGGATCCCAGGGTGTTCGAGCGCGCCAAGCCGCTGCTCGAAGCCTTCGGGAAGCGCATCGTCCACATGGGACCGCTCGGCGCGGGCGACGCCATGAAGGCGGTCAACAATACCCTGCTCGCCGTGAATATCCTCGCGCTCTCCGAAGGGCTGACCGGACTCGTGAAAGCGGGCGTTCCCCCCCGGGTCGCGGTCGAGACCCTGAACGCTTCGAGCGGCCGCTCGTTCGTGAGTGAGAGCCTGATTCCCGAGCGAGTGCTCACGGGCGCCTGGCCGGTGACGTTCCGGCTCGCCCTGCTCGACAAGGATGTCGGCATCTGTCTGGGGCAGCTCGCCGAGCTTGGCATTCCGGCGCCGCTGCTCGAGCGGGCCGCCGAGCTGCTGCATCGGGCCCGGGAGGAGCTGGGTGAGGGGGCCGATTACCTGGCCCCCATTCGGGCGCAGGAGCGCCGCACCGGGGTGGAAATCCGGGGGTGAGCCCACCGATCCTGGTCCTGGTGGGAACCCAGGACATCGTGAACATCGCCGGCGCGGTGCGGCTGGCCAGCAATTTCGGGCTCGACACCATGCGACTGGTGGCGCCCCGGATCTTCGATCCCTGGCGGATCGAGGGCATCGCTCATAACACGGCCGATTTCGTGTCCCGCATCACCGTGCACGGCACCTTCGAGGAGGCCGTGGCCGACTGCATGTTCGTCGCCGGTCTCACCGCACGGGAGCGTACCGCCAAACGGCGGACCCTGCGGCCCCGCGCCGCCGCGGCCGAGCTGATGGATCGGGCCCCGGAGGGCCCCGTCGCGGTGGTGGCAGGCCGGGAAGACAGCGGTCTCACCAACGAAGAGCTGGACCGCTGTCACGCCCTGGTCACCATCCCCACCGCCCCCGACCATCGATCCCTGAACCTCGCCCAGGCGGTCGGCATCATGGTGTATGAGGCATGGCTCGCCCGGGGAGGGGAAGCCGGCGGGCTCAAGCCACCGCGCCGGAGCGCGCCCCGAGCGCCGGCGGCGAAACTCGAACTCTTGTTTCGGGATTGGGAGCGGTCGCTCTGGGCCATCGAGTTTTTCAAGACCCGGCAGCCCGAGATCGTCATGCGATCGGTGCGGGAGGCCTTCTTCCGAGCCGATCTGGACTGGCGGGAGGCCTCCCTGTTGCGGGCGATGGCCCTGGAAACGGTGCGTTATCTGGAGCGCCAGGGCACCCCATTCGATTTGCCGGAACAGTTGCGCGATGTGGGGAGGGAATAAACCGAGTCGGCTACTTCCATGCGCCGACCGCTCCGTATATTTTCGCTCGTCCCTTACTCCTTCACGCTCCGGAACTTACGCATGCGCAAGCTGGTAGTCGCCGGAGGGATTACGAGCCTGGCCGCCCTGGTCCTGCTCGTACCGTCGCTTCGTCGATCGACAACCCAGCAGCCGGCCACCCCGGCGCGTCCTGACTCGGCCATCGCGCCGAAGCTGACCGCCGCCGACTCCGGCATGCTCCAGGGACCGCGCCAGCCGATCTTCTTCCGCCACGACATCCACGCCGGGCAGTACAAGATCCCCTGCCAGTATTGCCATTACACGGTGGGAGTCTCGACCGAGCCGGGCATCCCCTCGGTGCAGACCTGTATGGGCTGCCACGCGGTGATTTCCGGAACCGACAGCACCGATCGCAAGGAGATCCAGAAGCTGCGTCAGTTCTGGAGCGACAGCGCCAATACCCAGGCGCCCCGGCTCGAGTGGGTGCGCATTCATGCCCTGGCGCGGTTCGCTCATTTCCCCCATATGCGGCACATCAAGGCGATGGGGGTGAATGCCTGTCAGACCTGCCACGGCGATATCGCCCGGATGCCACAGGTCTATCGGGTGAACACCGTGACCAACATGGGCTTCTGCATCACCTGCCACCTGCAGCGCAACGTGAACCGGGACTGCACCGCATGCCACTACTAGACCAGCTGCGAGGTGTGAGGGGTGAGGCGCTGGGGAAGGGGATGCGAAGCCGTGAGTAGTGAACTGACGCGTCACCCCCCGGACCTCGCAGCCCCGGTCGATCGCCGCCGCTTTCTCCAGGTGCTCGGCGTCACCACCGCGGGCACCGCGGCCCTCGCCGGGTGCGATACCGGACGCATCGAGAAGCTGGTGCCCTATCTGGTGCAGTCGGAGGAGCAGGTTCCCGGCATCCCGACCTGGTACGCCTCCACCTGTACCGAATGCCCGGCGGGCTGCGGCATCCACGTGAAGACCCGGGAAGCCCGGGCGATCAAGCTCGAGGGCAATCCGGCGCATCCCATCAATGCCGGAACCCTGTGCCAGCGGGGCCAGGCCGCGCTCCAAGGGCTCTACAACCCGGACCGCATCCCGGGACCGCGGGCCTCCTCAGGGCCGGGCGGTTTCGAGGGAATACTCTGGAACGAGGGTATCGATCGTCTCGCCGGCCAGCTCGGGCAGCATCACGGCGCAGTCGCGGTGATCAGCGGGGCGGGCCCCGGCACGTTCGACACGCTCCTCGCCGCCCTGACCGAATCGGTCGGCGGAACCCTGCTGCGCTACCAGCCGTTCGACCGGAGCGCCGAGCGGATGGGATACGCCCGAGTCTTCGGGCTCGACGAAGTACCGGCCTATGACTTCGGGCGGGCCCGCTACATCCTGTCGCTCGGGGCCGATTTCCTGGAAACCTGGGGATCGGTGGTCGAGAATCAGCGCGGCTTTGCCCAGTCCCATGGCTGGAGCAAGGAGGGCATGGCGCGCCACGTGTACGTCGGTCCCCGGATGAACCTGACCGGGATGAACGCCGACGAGTGGCACCCGGTGGTTCCGGGCACCGAGACCCTGCTCGCGCTGGGCATGGCGAACGTGATCCTCGCCGAACGAACCACCGTGCCGCAGGACGCGTTCGCGCTTCGCTCCGCGCTCGAGGGATACACTCCCGAACGGGTCGCCACGGAAACCAGCCTCACCCCGGACCTGGTCCGGAAGCTCGCGCGGGAGTTCGTCTCCGCGAGCCCGAGTCTCGCCGTGGCCGGGGGGATCGGGTCGCAGCATCGGGGCGCGGTGGACCTTTGCGCCGCGGTTGCGATCCTGAACTATGTCGCCGGCAACGTGGGCCAGACGGTCCGCTTTGGCGCCGGGCTGCCCGCCTGGGATGACTATGGCGCCATGGAGCGTCTCATCGGACGGATGAACGCGGGGGAGATCCAGGTCCTCCTGGTGCACGAAGCCAACCCCGCCTACGCCCTCCCCGCCAAGGCCGGCTTCGCGGAAGCCATGGCCAACGTGCCCTTCAAGGTGAGCACGTCGCTTTTCCTCGATGAGACCGCCGCGCGGTGTGACCTGCTGCTGCCCGGGCACCATGCCCTGGAACGCTGGGATGACGCCGTTCCCCGTCAGGGAGTGCGCGGCCTCATGCAACCGGTCATGACCCCGGTGTTCGATACCAGGCCTACCGGCGACGTCCTGCTTGCGGTGGGAAAGAAGCTCGGTCCTAACCCGGCCTTCGCGGCCCCGAGCTATGAGGCCCACCTGAAACAGGGGTGGGCCGGCCTGGCGCCGCGGGGAGCCGACCCGGAACAGTTCTGGCGCGAGGCGCTCCAGCACGGAGGCCTGTTCGCCGGCTCGGAGCCCTCCGCCGGTCCGCCGGTCCGCCTGTCCTCCCCGACCTCGCTGACCTCTCCGACCACTCCGGCCTTCGATGGCGACGGCGAGTTCTTCCTGGTGCCGGCGCCCAGCTCGATGTACTACGACGGACGCGGGGCGAACAAACCCTGGCTGCTCGAGAACCCCGACCCGGTCACCAAGATCACCTGGGATTCCTGGGTCGAGGTCCATCCTGAAACGGCCCGCCGGCTCGACGTCCGGGAAGGCGAGCTCGTCCAGGTCCGCTCTCCCAACGGGATGCTCGAAGTCCCGGTGTACGTCTACCCCGGGATCCGGCCCGATACCGTGGCCATGCCGCTTGGCCTCGGTCACACCGAGTACGGACAGTACGCCCGCGGCACCGGGGTCAACCCGCTGGACCTGCTCTCGGGCGCCGACGGTCAGGGTTTCCTGCCCTACCTGTCGGTGAAGGTCTCGCTCACCACGACGCGCGGCTATCGGAAGCTCTCCAAGACCGAAGGGAATCCCCGTCAGCTGGGCCGCCACATCGCCCTGCGGATGCCCTCGGCCGACGCGGCCAGGGGAATGACCGTCGAGGAGTCTCTGCGGCAGCTGGGCGAGGCGGAGCACGAGGTCAACACCGAGTCCGAGGTCGAAGCCATCGCCGGATTCCGCGAGTCGGTCCTGGAGAAGCGGAAACACGGCGCCTATGCCGAGGAGCACCCCCGCTGGGGCATGGCGATCGACCTCTCCCGTTGCACCGGCTGCTCCGCCTGCGTGACCGCGTGTTATGCGGAGAACAATCTGCCCTGGGTGGGCCGGGATCAGGTCGCGATCGGCCGGGAAATGAGCTGGATGCGGATCGAGCGCTACTTCGAAGGAGGGGACGACCCGTCCGAGCCTTTCCGGGCCCAGGTCGTGCCCATGCTGTGCCAGCACTGCGAGAACGCTCCCTGCGAGCCGGTCTGTCCGGTCTACGCCGCCTACCACACGCCCGACGGGCTCAACGGCCAGGTCTACAACCGCTGCGTCGGTACCCGCTACTGCAGCAACAACTGCCCCTACAAGGTCCGCTACTTCAACTGGTTCCCCTTTGCCAAGCGGGCCTTCCAGGCTCCCCTGAATCTCCAGCTCAATCCGGACGTCACGGTGCGGGCCCGGGGGGTAATGGAGAAATGCACCATGTGTATCCAGCGGATCCGGGGGGCCCAACACCAGGCCCGCCTGGAAGACCGCGCCCTGGCCGACGGAGAGATCCAGACTGCCTGCCAGCAGGCATGTCCCTCCGGGGCGATCGTCTTCGGCAACGTGAATGATCCGTCCAGCCGGGTGGTGCAGGCCAAGCAGGATCCTCGCGGGTATCACGTGCTGGAGGACCTGAACACCCGGTCGAGTATCACGTATCTCGCCAAGGTGGACGCATGACCGCCGTCGCCCAGCCTGCCCGGCGTCGGGAACCCCACACTCCGACCCAGACCCACGCCGAGGTCACCCGGGACGTCCTCGCGACCCTGGCCACTCCGAACCGGGGCTACTACTTCGCCCTGTTCGGGGCGATCGCGATGTTCCTGGTCGGCGCGGTCACCTTCGTCCTGCTGCTCAAGAACGGGCTGGGCCTGGCGGGCTACCAGCCGCCGGTGATGTGGAACGTGTACATCACCAACTTCGTGTTCTGGATCGGCATCGGACACGCGGGCACGCTGATCTCGGCGATTCTCTTCCTGTTCCGCTCGCCCTGGCGAACCGTGGTCTACCGGTCCACCGAGGCCATGACCGTGTTCGCGGTCATGACCGCGGCGCTGTTCCCGATCATCCACATCGGCCGGCAGTGGATCTTCTACTGGCTGCTGCCCTATCCCAACCAGCGGTTCCTCTGGCCCAACTTCAAGTCGCCGCTCCTCTGGGACGTCTTCGCGATCACCACCTACTTCACCGTCTCCACCACGTTCCTGATCCTCGGCCTCATTCCCGACGTGGCGGCGATCCGCGACAAGATGAGCGGCTGGCGCAAGCAGATCTACAGCATGCTGTCGCTGGGCTGGACCGGCGCCAACAGCCAGTGGCGCCACTATACCCGCGGCTATCTCTACCTCGCTGCCCTGGCGACCCCGCTGGTCCTCTCGGTGCACTCGGTGGTGTCCTGGGATTTCGCGATGGGGATCGTGCCGGGCTGGCACGGGACCATCTTCGCGCCGTACTTCGTGGCCGGGGCCATCTACTCGGGGATCGGGATGGTGCTCACCCTCCTGATTCCGCTCCGCAAGGCGCTCAAGCTCGAGCACATGCTCACCGAGTACCATTTCGACAATCTCGGCAAGCTGACTCTGCTCACCGGCTCGATCCTGTTCTATGCCTACGCGATGGAGTATTTCGTCGCCTGGTACAGTGGCAACGCCTACGAGCAGACCACCTTCTTCCGCCGGGCCTTCGGCCCGCTCTGGTGGGCCGGCTGGACCATGATTCTCTGCAACGCCGGGGTGAGCCAGCTCCTCTGGTTCCGGAAGATCCGCACCAACACCACGGCGCTGTTTCTGGTCTCGTTGTTCATCAACCTCGGCATGTGGTTCGAGCGCTTCGTCATCATTTCCTCCTCGCTCAGTAACGATTTCGTGCCCTACGCCTGGGCGAACGTCCGGGTGAGCTGGGCCGACTGGGGCATCCTGATCGGCTCGTTCGGATGGTTCCTGATGTACTTCCTGCTGTTCGCCCGGACCTTCCCGGTCGTGGCGATCCAGGAGGTCAAGGAGATGATCCCCTATCCGCGGAAGCGCGCCGCCGAGCGAGGTGCCCATTGATCGGGCGCCGCAGAAGAAGGTGCCCGGGGTCCTGGCGTCGTTTCTCCACGTCGACGCCGCGGTCGAGGCGATCCGCGGACTCAAGGCTCGAGGCTTCCGCGACCTGACCGTGTACACCGCCTCGCCCAATCACGAAATCGAGGAGGTGCTCGATGAACCGGTCTCCTGGGTGCGCGCCTTCACGCTGATCGGCGGCCTGATCGGGGTGACCTCCGGCTTTGCCATGACCTACTGGATGTCCTACGACTGGCCCCTGCTGGTCGGCGGCAAGCCGATCGCCACGGTTCCGCCCTACGTCGCGATCGCGTTCGAGCTGACGATTCTCTACGGCTCCCTCTGCACCGTCCTCGGGATCGCGGTCCTCTCGATGCGCAAGGCGCCCCGGGGACGCGCATTCGATCCCCGCTTCACCGATGACCGCATCGGCATCTTCGTTCCCTGCGCCACCGATCAGGCCGATGCGGTCCAGCGGCTCTTCGCCGAGGCCGGTTCCGAGGAGGTCACCGTCCATGCGGCGTAGTCTGGTGACCGCGGGACTCCTCCTGCTCGCCGGCTGCAACTGGTGGTACGACAAGGTGCCGTCGCCCGACCAGCTGTGGTACCGGATTCCCTGGTTCGACCACATGCTCGGGTCCCGGGCGGTCTTTCCCTACCAGACGGCCGGCATTCCCAGACGGACTCCAGAAGGCGTCGTGCCGATCACCGGCGCCGAGGCCGACTGGGGAGCCGAATTTAAACACGGGGTGTTCACCACCGCGAACAGCCTGCGCAATCCCACTTCTCCCCAGGAGACGCTCGCCCGGGGCGACACTCTCTATCACTTCTTCTGCGCGGTGTGTCACGGTGGGGCCGGCACCGGCAACGGCCCGGTCGGTCTCCGGATGGGTGCGCCTTCCCTGGTCACCGACCGGGCCCGGGCGTTTTCCGACGGCTACATCTACAGCTACATCCGTTACGGCGGGCAGACCCTCATGCCGCGGTATGGGGACAAGATCTACCGTCCTGAGGACCGCTGGGCGGTCGTCAACTACGTGCGGCAGCTTCAGGGAGTGCTCTCCCAATGACCGAGCGTGATCTCCAGGAACGCCTCATCACCAATGCGGTCGGTGCGCGCTATGGCCTCTTCCTCCGGTTGGGCGGCCTGCTGCTGCTGATCGGGATCATCCTGTTCGTGATCGCCCTCAGGGGAGGGAACGCGGCGCGGGGCTGGCAGGCATTTCAGGTGAACTGGGTGTACTTCACCGGGCTGGCGGCGGGGAGTCTGGCGCTCAATGCCGCCTACAAGATCGGGAAGGCCAAGTGGACCGGAGTCATGATCCGGTTCTCTCAGGCCACCGTGTTCTTCGCCGGGGTCTCCCTGCTGGGGTGCCTGCTCATCTTCACGGTCGGCTACGAATCGGTCTACGGTCACATGCAGGAGCAGCTCGCCACCGTGTCCCCTGGGAAGGCGCTCTGGCTCTCCCACGGGTTCATGGCCGGGCGGCTGCTGGTGGGTCTGGTGCTGCTCTTCACCATCGGCTGGATGCTGGTCCGGGGCGACCTCCTCCGCGACATGGCCGCGGTCCGCACCTCGATCGGTACCTCCAGGCAGGCGATGTACAACCAGTGGACCGCGGGACGGGATAGTTCGCCCGAAGGGCTCGAACGAAGCGAAGCGAAGACCCACCGGCTCGCTCCGCTCTACGTGGTGGTCTACGCCATCGTCATGACTCTGGTGGCCTTCGACGGGATCATGGCGCTCCAGCCCCACTGGTTCTCCAATCTGCTCGGCGGTTTCTACTTCATGGGATCGTTTCTGGGCGCGCACATGCTGCTCGCGCTGCTCATGCTGTATGGCCGCCGGCATCTCGGCATCAAGGATCTGGTGAGTCCGAAGCAGCGCCATGATCTCGGGAAGATGTGCTTCGGCTTTACGGTGTTCTGGGCCTATCTCATGTGGGCCCAGTATCTGGTGATCTGGTACGGAAACCTGCCGGAGGAGACCGGGTTCGTCTTTGCGCGGCTCTGGGGTCCCTGGGTGCCGGTGGCCCGCTGGGTCTTCCTCGGGATGTTCCTGATTCCGTTCTGGGGCCTGTTGTTCGTCGCGGCGAAGAAATCACCCTTCGTGCTGGGCCTCATGGCAACCGTCAGCCTGGTGGCGCTCTGGCTGGAGCGCTACCTGCTGGTGACCCCGACGGTCACCCCGATCGAGCACCCGGTCTTCGGGTTGCCCGAAGCCGGACCGTTGCTGGCATTCCTCGGCGCCTTCCTGGTGTGCTATGCCATGTTCGCGCGGATGTTTCCGATGGTGTCGCCCCGGCTCGCGACCGTGACGCTCCGCCAGGAGCGGAAGCACGGTATCGAAGACGAGTTCCTCCACGACGAGCACCAGGGGGATTTCGCCATGCCGCCGGAAATGGAGCGGCGCGACCACCCCCGCTAGCTCACCAGTTCCCGGTCAGCTCCCGCCGCGCCATCGCCATCGGAATCAACCCGACGCCGTTGAGCTCGTCCATGAACCGTCGCAGGGTGAACTGCGCGCCCATCTCGCGGGCCCGGCTCGCGAGCAGCCGCTCGAACTCGATCTTGCCGACCAGATAGCTGGTGCCATAGCCGGGCTGCTCGAGGTAGAGGTGCTGCTCTTCCCAGACCGTCGCCATGTCGGAGCGGAGCCAGGCGCGCGGGGTATTCGCGGAGGCGAACTCGGCGGCCTGCTCGAGCGTCATCCGGTTGGCGTGCATCATGAGCTCTCCTAACGCGCGGGCCGCGCGCTCGGCCAGCAGGATGTAGAGCAGCTCCCGGCTCCGGGGCCGGGAATCGAACATCCCCGCCTGCAGCATCAGCTCTTCCCAGGCAGTCGCCAGCCCCTCGGTCCGGGTATTGAAGATGTTGTAGAGCAGCGGCCCTTTCCGGATCGGACTGGGGTGGGGCTCCCGCGCCATCCGGAGCAGGTCGAACCAGTGGTACCCGTGGGTCCGCATGACGACCGGATCGCGGTAGTCCACTTCGGTGAAGAAATCCCGGGGCCCGCTGAGGAAGGTCCCGATCCTGGCCCGAAGCGCCGAATCCATGCCCGGCGTGACGGTGAGCAGGTCATGATTCTTGAGATAGTTCATGTACTCGGTCACCGCGAGATTGAACCGCCGGGCATGCTCCTGCGCTCCGCCCACCGGGACCTGGAGCGGCAGCTTCCGGTTCTTTTCCTCCTCGAGGCGGAGCGCGGTGTGGGCCCGGGCAAGCTCGCGTTGCATCATCGCGACTTCGTCGGACCAGGTATAAGGAAGAAGCTGGACGTTCCGGAGGTACCAGTCATAGTTCTCGATGCCGACGCCCGAGTTCCCCTTCTTCGAGTCGAGTCGCGCATCGAGCCACTCCGCCAGGGAATCGGTCGCGACCTGGGCGCGGTGGACGTCGGAAAGCAGGGATGGCGTGGCCGACCGGACCCGGTTCTCCAGCTCGGCGAGATCCGAGCTCTGCTGTTTGATGCTTCGGCTGCCGTACAGCCAGAGATCGCGCGCGTCTCCGGTCAGGTTCTGACGTGCCTGGGCCAGGAGACCCGGGATCGCGCGCAGTCCGGCCCGAAGCTCGTCGGCATCGTGCTGGTTCAGAGGAAAGTGATAGGCCCAGACCTCGATCGCCCCATAGGCGCCCGGGCCTTCGCGGGCCGGCTGGTCGCTCTGCTCAAGAAACACGGTGACGTAGAATGCCGGATCGCGCGCCCAGGGTCGCAGCACCCGGTGGTCGAAGTCCAATCCGTTCATCTCCGCTTCGACCAGCCGGTAGTCCACCCGCTGGGGCACCGTCCAGCTCGTGGTGTCGAACCCGGTCAGCCGCTTCTGCATGGCGACGAGCTGGCGCTGCTGCGTCGACATGGCGGAGCTGCGGTAGTCCGGGATTCCATTGACGAGTGGAGGACGCTGGAAGGTGCGCCATTCCCGGAAGAAGGCCCCAAGGTCCTCGTAGCTCTGGGACCTGGCCTGCGCGGAAGCATTGATGACGAGGGCGCAAAGCGCCCACAGCGCGGCGGGGATGGTGCGAGAGCAATGCATGAGATGACGATGGGCTCAGGAAGCGGGAAACCTAGCCGAAAAGATCAGGCCCGGCGATCCGGGGACCACCGGGCCTGCACGTTCTCGTGAGTTGCGATCAACGAATCGTGGCGACTCGGACCAGGGCGTTCAGCGAATCCACCGGCAGCTTCCCGGCGATGGTCAGGACCCGGAGGGTCCGGCGAAGCCCACCGGCAGGATCGTCCACATAGTCCGGAGGCGTCCGGGTGGCATCGCTGCTGTGGACATCCTTCGCCTGCCGCCGGAGGACCTGATTGACCTGATCGACCGGCCCCTCGATCGCGTAGATCAACTCGCCGTTCGAATCCGACTGGGTCACGATCACCGTAGGACGTTCTCCCCGGTCCCCGGGGCGGATCTGTACCCCAACCACCGAGAGCCCCTCGATATAGGGAAGCCCGCCGGCGAGGGTTTTCACGGCGTCATCCCACTGAATGACTCTCCAGACCCGATCGAAGAGATCGCTGGATTCGAGCGGGTCGGTACGGACCGTGGAAGACTCCGCCGGAGCGATCCCGAGATCAACGACGGACGTGGCCAGCTGATTGGCTGGCACCGCCGCGGCCGAGGGGCCGCTCGCCCGCCGGCCGCCCCCACTCGCGGGAGGTTCGGGTTCCGGGATGGGCGCCGGCTTGGCGCTCTCGAGCCTGGCCCGGTCGGAATCCGGGCTCGCCACAGCCAGAATCTTCGGGGCCGGTGCAGCCGGAGGCTGCACTTCGGCGATGGGCGCCGAAGTGCCCGCCGTCCGGTGAGGATCGAGGACGGTTCGTGCCGTCCATCCAATGGCCGTCGCAGCGGCGATCCCCGCTGCCCACAACCCGGCGCGCTCGAATCGCACCCGCCAAACCGCGAACCGGAGCTGACGGCTGCGTCGATCCAGCAGGGATTGAAATGGCGGCGGAACGATGACGGGTCGAGGGCTCAATTGAGCCAGGAGCGCGGTGGTCCGATCGCGCAACAACGCCACCTCCGCCCGCTGCGCCTGACACTTGGCGCAGTGGGAAAGGTGGGTCTCGATTTCAGCACATTGTGACCTGCTCAGGGCCTGGTCGAAATAGGCGTGATGTTCCTCTTCAGGAACGTGCCGCTCTGACCTGGTGATCCATTCTGTCATGCGCCTCTATCAGCCGTTTCCGGGCCCGCGCCAGCGTCGTCCCGACCGCCCCGACGGCAAGCCCCGTATGCGCCGCGATCTCCGGATAGCTGAGCCCCGCGTCCCACAGCAACAACACTTCGCGGTCCCGCTCCGTCAACTCGGCGAGTGCCTCGGTAACCCTCTCCCATCGCTCTTCCCGCTCGACCGCGTCCTCCGCCGAAGGCTCCGGCGTGGAGAGCGGGATCGGGTCATCCTTCAACAGGGTGAGGTGCTTCTTGCGGCGAATGGCCGCCCGCGCCTCATCCCGTGCCAGATTCGCTGCTACGGCAAAAATCCAGGCCCGTGGCTTCTCGGGCCGGTGGGCCATGGCGCGGATAAACACTTCCTGCGCCAAGTCTTCCGCGCGGTCCGGGTCCCAGATCTTCCGATACAGGAATCGGACCACTGCTGGATAGTGCGTTTTGTACAGCCGCTCCAGATCATCCATTCCTGGTTCCCCCTCCCGCTGCAGCTGTGCAATCCCCGACGCGATAGTGACGTACCGACCGGCCCGGATTTGCACACAAGGAGGCGGACGGGCGGACAGGCGGACTGGCGGACAGGGCGGACTGGCGGACCGGGTGGACCGGCTGAAGGGGCCGCGGCGTCCGGGTAGTCACATTGATGTCCTGCGCCGTTTTGCCGTCCGCCTGCCCGCCTGTCCGCCTGTCCGCCTGAACACACAGCCCGGGTGCATCAGGTCGTCCGGATCCGGCCAGGCGGAACAGAGATCAGGCTTTGCGGGCCGGCCGTCCGGCCGGCTCCGGCCGTGCAGGCCGCAGCCCACCCCGTCGGACATCAGGAAGGCGCAGGCCGAGATCATTTCGGCCCCCAGAGAATGGGGCCCCTCCCGGTCCACTTTGCAGAGGTAGGGCGGCTTTCGCGAACGGACCAGCGCCTCCAGCATCTCCTGGCGGCTGGTGCACATGATCTCGACCTGGAGATCCCGGCAGCAGGCTGCTCCCCGGGTATTGTCCGCAGTCCGACAGGCCGCCGTAGCACAAGGGTTGGCGCTGGCATGCACAGGAAGCGTTCGTGGGAGAGCGGGAGGAGCCGGTAGACTCCGGGTCACCACCCGGCCCCGCTCCACGACCCGAAAGCGATCGCCGCCGAACTGGCGCGGCTCGGCCGGGTCCGGTCCGGTGGGTCCCTTTTTCCGGCGGAAGCCATGGGCCCGACAGGCGTCCACCTTCCCGTCCTGGCGGAGAAAGCGACAGGGAACCTGCAGGACCGCCTCGTGATAGAGGTCCTTTCTGTCGCGCCGCAGGTCGCCCAGAAACGTGATCCGTCCGGTATGGCCGAGGAGGAAGGTGGCTTCATGGTCACCGGAATCGGCCTCCCCGTGCCCTTGTCCTTCCAGGGTGGCGATCCGCAGGGTCACTCTCAACCGGTCGCAGTGAGAGCCCATGGAGCGGCACGGTGGGGGCGAGGTGGCGGGGGAAGCCATTGAGCAAAGATAGGTGATCGGAACGACCCGGTGGTCGTCCCCTAGGACGTCCTGAACGGAGATCCAGCGATGCGATGGCTCGGGGTTGTGCTCGGTGTGGGGTTCCTGGCCGCCTGTGGGGGAGAAAAGACTCCTGGGGCCACTGGCGATTCGACCGCCACGAGTCGTGATACCACAACGGCTCCCGGGCCAGGCGGGGCAGGGGGAGGCGCCGCGCACGACGTGAACATGGTCCAGGAGGGCGCCAGCGACTACAAGTTCGTTCCCAATGACCTCAATATCAAAGTGGGCGACCGGATTGTCTTCCACAATGTGAGCGGCTTTCCGCACAACATCTCGTTCTGGCCCGACAGCATTCCCGCGGGCGCACAGCAGGTGCTCGAGCCCCAGCTTCCCAACCCGATCGGGCCGCTCCAGAGCGAGCTGCTTACCGAAGCGGGCCGGACGGTGACTCTCTCGTTTGCGGGAGCTCCGACCGGGGTATACAAGTTCTACTGCACTCCCCACCTGGCCATGGGGATGCGGGGAACCATTACGGTCAGCCCGTAGACCGAAGGGCTGATCAGCCTTCCGCGGGCGGGTTTCCGCCCGCGGTGGACTGGTCTTTCCCTAGTCCGGAATCCTTCCCCCTGCTATTTTCGTCCCGTCTTTCCCTGTGACAGTTTTCGATCACTTCCGGCTTGGAGGCCCTTTGGAATGAGGACGATTTCGGCGATGATTGGTTTGGCGATGATGGTGGCGTGTGGTGGCGAGAAACAGCCCGAGGCGGCCCCCGCCGATACCACCCAGGCGGCCCCGCCGGCAAGCACTGCCGGGGCCGGTACCACCCATGACGTCAACATGGTCCTCGAGGGCGCATCGACCTACAAGTTCGTGCCGTCGGACATCACGGTGAAGCCGGGTGACAAGGTGGTGTTTCACAATGTGAGCGGCGGCCCCCATAACGTGGCGTTCTGGGCCGACAGCATCCCTGCCGGCGCCAAGGAGCTGCTCGAGCCGCAGATGCCCAACCCGATCGGTCCGCTCAGCTCCGAGCTGTTGATCGATCCCGGCGCCACGCTGTCGATCAGCTTTGCCAACGCCCCCGCCGGCGAGTACCGGTTCACCTGCACTCCCCACCTGGCGATGGGGATGCGCGGGAAGATCACCGTCGCCCCGTAGGGCGCCGGGCGCCGTCGCTGTCAGCGGGCAGGGGCTTCGGTCTCTGCCCGTTTTGCTTGGGAGGCGGGTCGCCGGGCCAGCGCCAGGGTGCCGGCATAGACCAGGAGCGCGAGCAGCACCCCCGCGATGGCGTCCATGCCGTAATGCATCTGGATGTAGACCACCGCGACGGGGAGGAGCAGCGCCGGGACGAGCAGCACCGCGCCCAGCGCTCGGGAGCCCCTGAAGCTGACCAGGGCAGCGGTCAGTGCGGCCGCGACATGGGAGGACGGGAAGGCGGCTCCGTACGAGCTTCCCCGCTGAAGCAGACTGTACACCAGGTGGGCCGGCAGGTTAGCGGTGAACGCGGCGGAGGGCCTGGGGAATTCGTAGTTCGGCCCGGCCACCGGGTAGAGCAGGAAAATCACGAAGCAGATCCCGTAGGTCGCCGAGATCGCGGCAACGGTCCGACGGAGGTTCGGGCGGTCGCCCCTGGCCAGGAACCAGATCGGTCCCGCCGCCACGATGAGGTAGTAGCTCGCGTAGACCGCGTGCAGAAGCGTGCTCCAGAACTGGCTCGGGTGGTGCCGCCACCAGGTGTGACTCACCTGTTCCCCGAACACCGCGAGCTCCCAGCGCTGAATGGTCGGCTCATGGGTGGGAATTCCGCCGTGGCCGGTGAGCAGGTCGAGCGCGCCGTAGAAGATCACCACCAGGATGAGCGGGTACACTTCCCGGAGCCCGCGACCAAACCGCCCTAACCCGGGGCGGGCGAGCAACAGCACCACCACCACCGCGAGTCCGTCGGCCACCAGCGACCACGCCACCCCGGGAATCCTGCCGATCCGGCCGATGGCCACGAGGGCCGCGATGACCACGTAGGCCAGGACCCCCCAGTCGAGCGCGCGAAGGCGGGGTTCGTCGGTCATAGCCATCCTGCCTCCCGATACCACGCCGCCGTTTCCCGGGTCCCCCTCAGCAGGTCATACTGGGCACTCCAGCGGCCTCCGGTCACTTGCTCGAGGGGAGCGGGGTCGCAGGTCCAGGCCGGCGCGAACAGCTCCTTCCCCTTGTCAGGGGTGAGCAGGGTGGTGCCCCCGGTGAGACGGGCCGCCAGTGCGGACAGCGACAGGGCGGCGGTGCCCACCCAGAAAGGGAGGGGGAGAATGCGGACCTCGCTTCCCACCGACCGGCCGATGGTCCGGGCCACCTCCCGGCTGGTGACGATCTCCGGGTGACTTGGATACCAGGTCCCGCCCAGAGCCCCGTCGCTTCGGGCCAGTGCGAGCATGGCGCGAGTCAGGTCCTTCACGTACACCAGTGAGAGCTCCTGGCCGCCGTCCCCGAAGACCGGCAGGATCCCGTAACGGGAGGCCTTGAAGAGCCGGAAGAACTCGGCGTCGCGCGGGCCGTACACCGCGGGGGGACGCACGATGATCCAGGGGAGTCTTCCCTGCCGGACGACCGCTTCTCCCGCGAGCTTGCTCCGTCCGTATCCGGTGATCGGCTCGGGCGGCTCAGCGTTCCGTCGGCGCCCCCCGCGGGGAGCCGGTCCTCCCGCCGCCAGGGAGGACACGAACACGAACCGGGCCCGGCCAGCCCGCTCGGCTGCGGCCAGGAGCCGGGCCGAACCGTCCCGGTTGACGGCGAGGAAGCTCGCTTCGTCCCGGGCCGCCACCAGACCGGCGGAGTGGTAGATCACATCCTGATCCGCCACCGCCCGTTCCAGGACGTCGGGATCGTCCAGACTCCCCTCGATGACCGTCACGCCCCGCTGGGCCAGCCCGGCCGCTTTGGTCGGGGTTCGGACCAGCACCGTCACCCCGTCGCCTGCCTCGAGCAGGGTATCGATCAGATGACCGCCCACGAACCCGGTGCCGCCGGTGACCAGCGCCTTCATAACCCGCGGTCGTATAGCCGGTAGGTCTTGTAGACGGTGAACCCGATCTTGAGCAGGGCGGTGTTCATGACCGGATTGTCCTCCAGGATCCACCCCGCCTCGGCCCAGTGGATCCCCCTGCGGTTTCCGGTCTCCCAGAGCCAGTGGTAGAGCAGGGCATCGAGGCCCCGGCCCCGATACTCCGGCAGGATGCCCAGGAGGAGGATCCGCATCCGATGAATCCGCCCGGTCTTGAGATCGAAGAGGAGCCGGACCAGCCCGGGCAGGAACCGGCCCTGGCGGTTGCGCCGGAAGGAGACGTTCAGGTCGGGAAGGGCCAGGGCGAATCCGATCGGCTCCCCGTCCTTTTCGAGAAAGGGCGCGAGCTCGGGCGCCACCACCGGCTTGAACTGGGTGGCCAGGTGATCGATCTCGTGGTCGGTGAGGGGGACGAACCCCCAGTTGCGCTCCCAGCTCCGGTTGTAGAGCCGCTTGATCCGCTCCACTTCCCCGGCGAAGTCCTTGAGATTGAGCTTCCGAAGGGTGAGCCCCATCCGCTTCCGGATCAACTCCACGCCGCGGGTGAGCCGCTCCGGCGTGGGCCAGGCGCCCTCCATGCTGCCGCCCTGGTAAACCAGGAGGTCCTTGGCCTGGCGGAACCCGGCCTGCTCCAGGAGGGCGACGTAGCCTCGCGGGTTATGGGGCATCATGAGGACCGGCGGCGTCTCGAACCCGTCGACCAGGAGCCCGCACTCGTCGTTGGTGGAGAAGGACGCCGGCCCCCGCATGGTGTCGAACCCCCGGCTCCGGAGCCAGCCCGCCGCCGCTTCCACCAGGGCCCCCGCGATCGCGTGGTCGGGCTCGGTCTCGAAAAATCCGAAGAAGCCGACCCGGTCGCCATGGAACTCGTTGTGGAGCCGGTTCGCGATCGCCGCGACCCGCCCCACGACGCGGCCTTCCCGGCGGGCGAGAAAGTACTCCGCCTCGGCGTGCTCGAAGAAGGGATTCTTGCGGGGGGAGAGCAGGATGTCGACGTCCCGCCGGAGGGGCGGGGCCCAGAGCGGGTCGTTGGCGTACAACCGGTAGGGCAGGTCGATGAAACGGCGAAGATCAGCAGGGGAGCGGACCGCTTCGATGCGCACTGACCGCCGGTCCGCCGGTCCGCTCGTCCGGGTCAGATGACTCCGAGCTGCTTTCCGATGGCCCCGATCGTCTCGACCGCGAAATCGATCTGGTCGGCGGTGTGGGTCGCCATGACGCTGGTCCGGAGCCGGCACATCGACGGCGGCACCGCGGGGGGCACCACCGGGTTGGTGAAGATGCCGGCGTCGAAGACCTGGCGCCACATGATGAGGGTGCGTTCCAGGGGGCCGATCAGGATCGGCACGATGGGGGTCTCGGAGGGGCCGGTATCGAACCCTAACGCGCGGAATCCCTCGAGCAGGCGCCGGGTATTGGCCCAGAGCTGTTCCCGTCGTTCCCGGTCTTCCTGGAGCACCTGGAGCGCCGCCAGCACCCCGGCCGTGTTGGCCGGCGGCAACGAGGCCGTGAAGATCAGGGCCCGGCTGTGGTGACGCAGGTAGTTGATGATGGAGCGCGACGCGGTGACGAACCCTCCGATCGAGGCGAGGGACTTGGAGAAGGTCCCCGCGATGATGTCCACTTCATCGCTCAGGCCGAAGTGCGCGGCGGTGCCATCGCCCCGGGGGCCCAGCACCCCGATCGAATGGGCGTCGTCGATCGCCAGGGCGGCGCCGTGTTTCCGGCACACCTTCAGGAGGCCGGGCACTTCGGCGATGTCCCCCTCCATCGAGTAGATGCCGTCCACGATCACCATCTTGCCGGCATCCGGGTGTTCCTCGAGCTTCCGGTCCAGGGCGGCCAGGTCACCGTGGTTGAAGCGAATGGTCTGCCCGTCCGACATCTTGGCGCCATCCACGATCGACGCGTGGTCGAGCTTGTCGAGGAACACCACGTCCTTCCGTCCGATCAATCCGGAGATGAGCCCCACGTTGGCGTTGTAGCCGGTGGAGAAGACGATGCAGTCTTCCTTGCCGAGAAAGTCGGCGAGCGCCGCTTCGAGCTGGAGGTGCAGATCGAGGGTGCCGTTCAGGAAACGGCTGCCGGTACAGCCCGAGCCGTAGCGATCCAGCGCGGCGTGGGCGGCCTCCAGCACCAGGGGATGATGGGTGAGGCCGAGGTAGTTGTTCGAGCCCAGCATGATCCGGCGCTGGCCCTCGATGACGACGACGGTGTCTTCGGATTCGGAGATCGGCCGGAAATACGGATACAACCCGGCGGCCTTGACCTCATCGGCGCGGGTGTACTGCCGACACTTTTCGAAGAGCGCGATGTCGGTGTGGACGGCCTTGGTCGGCACGTAACCTCGGGTCGAGGAAAGGGGATGGGCGCCTGTCATCCCCATGCGGGATAACGGGTTAAAGTAAGATCACGAGGGTACCGGGACAAGCGCGTGTCTCAATTCTGTGCGTGCAGAGGCCTCCGGTCAACCGGTGCCCCAAGTTAGATTGGTACGGTTGCTTTCATGAAACGCTACGTCCTCCTCGGGGCGGTCAGCCTGATTGGTCTGGGCGCCGCTGCCGTTCCGCTTCCCGCTCAGGGCTCCCGGACCGCACCACTCCTCCTCGAGCCTCTCGACTGGGGTCCGAATGGCGCCTGGCGACGCCGTGCCGCGACCATCCGGACCGAGCGGATGCAGCTCCTCCGTCAGGGCAGCCTGGACCGCCTCAACGCGGTGACCGGGTCCCGCGCCAGCGGACCGCTGTTCCGGGTGATGGGCGCACTCCCCCAGACCGCCGTCACCGGGGCGTTCCACGTGCCGGTCATCGTGGTCGGGTATCGGGACAAGCCGGTTCAGTACTCGACCCAGGCGTTTCAATGCCTCCTCTTCACCCGCTTCCCGGTCGCCTGTGGGAATCCCGGGGACCGCCCCTACTCGGTGACCACTTACTACGAGGAGCTTTCCCAGCATCGGATCACGCTCGATGGGGTGGTCCTTCCCCAGGTCAGGCTCGACTCGAACGCCGCCTTCTACACCGACGGCTGCGACGGGTTTTCCATCGCGGGCCGGACCAGCTGTCCCGCCAGGCCGATCAACCGGATGGCGCTCATGCTGGTGGCGGCGCTCGATTCGGTGAGCACCCGGCCCGGGGGCGATACCCTCTGGTCCCAGTTCGACAACGACGGCCCGGACGGGGTGCCCAACAGCGGGGATGACGACGGGATCGTGGATTTCGCCGGGTTTCTCCAGCCCGAGGTGGGCGGGGAGTGCGTGCGGCTGGATCCACCCCCCACCGGGATCTGGAGCCATCGTTTCGTGGTGAATGGGTGGATGGGTGGCGTGCCGGCCAACCTGCGGCCGGCCAATATCGGATCCGACGGGATGTACATAACCCGCACTCCCCGCCGGGGTCCCAATGGACAGCCCCTGGTGGTGAATGGGTCGGTCCAGTACCTCAAGGTCAACGACTATACCATTCAATCCCAGCTGGGCGGGGCCACCGCCTGCGAAGCCGGCACCATCATGGGCATCGGCACCATCGCCCATGAAACCGGCCACGCCTTCGGGTTGCCCGATCTGTACGACACCAGCGGGGGGACCCAGGGGATCGGCGGGTGGGGCATCATGGGATCGGGCAATTATGCCCGGCCCTACAGTCCGTCTTCCTACGATGCCTGGTCGCTTCTGGTACTCGGCTGGGCCACCGTGGATACCCTCGGCGCGAGCCGGACCGTCACGACCGGGCCGCGGCTCCTGAGCGACACGATCTTCTACGCCCGGACCGATAACCCGGACGACTTTCTCCTGATCGAGAACCGGCAGGCGGTGCTGAGCGATACCGCGCAGATGAATCCGGCCCTGCCCGATGGATGCCCGCCGCCGGTCAGCTCGTCCATTGGCGGGTTAGGATTCTGCGCCAAGTCTCCCGGGCTCCTCCTCTGGCTGGTCAACCAGCCGAAGCTGAGCGCGAGCCTGTTCAGCAACTCGGTGAATGCCGGCGGGGTCCAGGGCGTCGCGCTGCTCCAGGCCGACGGGCTCAACCAGCTCCGGCTTCCCGGGGCCGTCAACCGGGGCGACCGGGGCGATCCCTTCCCCGGCAGCGCCAACCACACCCGGTTCAGCCTCCAGGCTTCCCCCAGTGCCCGGAGCAATTCGGGCGACTTCATCGGATTCATCATCGATAGCATCACCCCGCTGCCTGGCGGGATGATGCAATTCCGGTTCACCCGCCGCCAGCCTTCGGTGATCGCGGTGCAGGGAGGCGCCCAGATCCGGGTGGACGGTGATCCATGGACCCGCTACGACGACGTGATCCCCGCCGGCGACCGGATCCAGCTGGGGGCCGAGGAGCTCCAGGTGCTGGCGGGCGGTAAGACCCAGTCTCGATTCCTGGCCTGGAGTAACGGAGGACCACGGGAGCAGACCCTGATCAGCGGGGCCGGGAAGCCGGATACCCTGACGGCGACCTTCACCACCCAGCATCGGATCCTGCTCACCAGGACGGGCTCCGGGACGGTGACCGCGAACGTCGAGGGGGACCTCACCCAGGGGCTGTTCTTCGACGAGGGCGCTTCGGTTACCCTGACCGCCACTCCCGGCTCGGGATACCTGTTTGCGGGATGGCGGGGCGATACCGTCTCCACCGGCCTCGCGCTGACCCTCTCGATGCAGAAGGGCTACGATGTGGAGGCCCGCTTCGTCCCCATCGTGTCGGTCGCGGTCCAGGAGGCCCTCCAGGACATCCTGGGGACCACCACCCTCTCGGTCGACCAGCGGAACTATCTCGACGAGCTGGGAAATCGAAACGGGCTGTTCGACGTCGGCGATCTGCTCGCGCTGTATCGCCGCCAGGGGCTGGCGGCTCCGCAGGCCGCGCTCAAGGCCGCCGCTGCGCCGGTAACGCAGACCGGGAAGCCGGAGGACAGACCATGACCCGACGGCTCCTGGCTGGGCTCGCCCTGCTGGCGCTCGCCTGTGGCGATTCGGGTCAGAACCCGAGCGGCGCCGGCGACCTGGTGGTGTCCTATGCCGGGAACGGGCAGGCGGGGGCCATGGCGCTCACCATCAGCGGAGGCCCGGTCGAATCGGTGACCGCGATCGGATCCCAGATCGTGTCATCGAAGAGCACCTATCCCACCACCACCCGCGTCGTGATCCTCGGCGAGACAACGAACGGCGACCTGCTCCGCCTCCAGGTGCCGGATGTTTCGCAGGTCGCCAAGTATTCGGTCCATGTCGACCAGGTCGCGGACAAGTCCACCTTTGCGCTGGTGGACCCCGCCGGACACACCTTTTCAGTGCATCGCTAGCGGATTCCCGCCCGAACCCCGTCCGGTCCGAGACTTCGCCACGGCGGGGAGGACAACGAGGCTCGGTCGGCTTTGATGCTCGAGCCACCGTCCTGGGTTGCACCGGGTCTGCCGGACGCGCCGGTTCAAGGTAGATTGTTGGCGACTCCATCTCCGAGGTCTCCCCCATGGTGACCTTCACCGTCAACGGGAAGTCCGTTTCGGTGGACGTATCCCCGGATACACCCCTGCTCTGGATTCTGCGCGACAACCTGCACCTCCCCGGCACCAAATTCGGCTGTGGGATCGGGCAGTGCGGCGCCTGCACCGTCCATCTCGACGGCGAGGCCCAGAAGTCGTGCCAGATCCCCGCCAGCGCGGTGGCGGGGAAGAAGATCCTGACCATCGAGGGACTTTCTTCGAGCGGGAATCACCCGGTCCAGCGCGCCTGGATCGCCGAGCAGGTCCCCCAATGCGGGTACTGCCAGTCGGGCCAGATCATGCGGGCCGCGTCGCTGCTCCAGAAGCACCCCAAGCCGACCGATCAGGACATCGACGAAGTGATGTCCGAGAATCTCTGCCGGTGCGGGACCTACCAGCGGATTCGCCGGGCCATTCATCGGGCGGCGGGGCAGGAGGCAACATGAGACGGACCGGCGGATCAGCGGACCGGCGGACCGGGGAGTATTCCCGGCGCGACTTTCTCAAGGTGGGCGCGGCGGCCGGCGCGGGGCTGACGATCGCGATTCAGCTCCCGGGTTGCGCCGCGCCCAAGGGCCCGGTCACCACCCCGTTCCACCCCAATGCGTGGGTCCGGGTTTCGACCGACGACACGGTCACCCTGATCACCGATCGTTCCGAGATGGGACAGGGGACCTACACCTCGCTCCCGATGCTGCTCGCCGAGGAGCTCGACGTGCCGTGGGAGCGAGTCCGAATCGAGCCGGCGCCGGCCGGCGCCGAGTACAACAATCACCTCTTTCCGGTTCAGGCGACCGGGGGAAGCACCAGCGTTGCTCAGGCGTGGGCCCCCCTGCGCGAAGCCGGCGCCAAAGCGCGAGCGATGCTCATCGCCGCCGCGGCTCAGGCGTGGGCGGTCGATCCCGCCGAATGCAGCACCGAACTGGGGACGGTGGTCCACGGCGGGAGCCGCCGCCGCATGCGGTACGGCGAGCTGGCGGAGCGCGCGGCCCAGGTGCCGGTGCCGGACAAGGTCACGCTCAAGGACCCCAAGGCCTGGCGCTTGATCGGGACCGGAGTCCCCCGGCTCGACCTTCCGGACAAGGTGACCGGGAAGGCCGGGTTCGGGATCGATGTCGAAGTGCCCGGAATGCTGGTGGCGGTGGTGGCTCGCTCACCGGTGTTCGGCGGAAACGCCAAGGGATGGGACGAGCAGGCGGCGCTGGCGGTGCCCGGGGTTCGGAAAGTCGTTCACCTGTCCACCGGTATCGCCGTGCTGGCCGATGGCTACTGGCCAGCCCACCAGGGACGCGAAGCCCTGAAAGTCGTCTGGGATAGCGGTCCGGGCGCCGGGGTTTCTTCGGCGAGCATGAGCACCGAAGCCACCAGCCTGGCCAAGCGCGGCGGCATGGTCGCGCGGAAAGAAGGGTCCGGCGGGGTGGTTCGGAGCGACAAGCAGGTCACCGCCTTGTATGAGGCTCCCTACCTGGCCCATGCCTGCATGGAGCCCATGAATGCGACCGCCCACGTCGAGGCCGATCGCTGCACGGTGTGGGCGCCGACCCAGTACCAGAGCGGTGCCGCGTTCGGTGGCGGAGTCGTCGAAACCGCCGCGAAGCTCGCCGGGCTCGATCCCTCCAAGGTGACGGTGCACACCACCTATCTGGGCGGCGGGTTCGGACGACGCTTCATGCAGGATTTCGTGGCGGAAGCAGTGGAGGCGTCCAAGCTCGCCGGCGTCCCGGTCAAGGTGCTCTGGTCGCGCGAAGACGACATTCAGCATGATTTCTATCGGCCCTCGACCCGGGTCGAATTTGCCGGTTCGCTGGCCGGCGACGGCCGCGTGAGCGGGCTTTCGGCCCGAGTGGTCTGCCCCTCCATCAGCGCCGCGCTTTTCGGTGCTCCCCGCACTGCGGTGGATAGCGATGCCGTCGAGGGAATCAAGACGATGCCCTACGCCGTTCCCAACGTGCTGGTGGACGTCATCCATCCTGGCTGGGCTATTCCAGTCGGGTTCTGGCGCTCGGTCGGCTCGTCTCAGAACGGGTTCGTCATCGAGTCCTTCATCGACGAGCTGGCCTGGGCCGGGGGCAAGGATCCGGTCGCGTTTCGCGAGAACATGCTCGCCGCCAAGCCGCGACATCTTGGGGTCCTGAAGCTCGCCGCCGAGAAGGCGGGGTGGGGAGCTCCGTTACCCGACGGGACGGCCCGGGGCGTCGCGGTGGTGGAGTCGTTCAACAGCTATGTCGCCGAAGTCGCCGAGATCACCCTCAACCCGGATCGAACCGTCAGAGTGAATCGGGTCGTGGCGGCGGTCGATTGCGGAACCGTGGTCAATCCGGACACAGTACGGGCCCAGGTCGAGAGCGCCATCGTGTATGGTCTGACCGCGGCCCTCCACGGGGAGATCACCATCGAGAATGGCCGGGTGGCTCAAAGCAACTTCCACGACTACCCGCTGCTCCGGATGAACGAGATGCCGGTGATCGAGGTTCACCTGGTGCCCAGCCCCGAGGCGCCCACCGGGATCGGCGAGCCGGGAACCCCTCCCATCGCGCCGGCGGTGTGCAATGCGGTCTATGCCCTGACCAAACAGCGGATCCGCCGGCTTCCCATCCGCGCGGTTCCCGCGTGACCCCTCACCCCCGCTCTCAGATCGGAGGCACCATGCGATTCTCGGTGTTGATCCCCACCCTGGCTCTCGCCGCCGCGGCCTGTCAGCCCAAGGCCGAAACTCCCGATCAAGCCATGGCGCGCATGCAGACCGAAACGGCCGCGGCTCGCGCCGCCATCGACTCGGTCAACCGGGAGTTCACGACCCACCTCAACATGGGCCACGCGGACATGGTGGCCGCGATGTACACCGAAGATGGCGTGGCCATGCCGCCCAACATGCCGGCCGCGAGTGGGAGGGAAGCCATCAAGAATGCGCTCGGGGAGTTTGCCGCGATGAAGGCCCAGCTCACCTTGACCTCGACGTCGGTCTCGGCCAGCGGGCCGATGGCGGTGGAGCGGGGGACCTACTCGGTGACCCTGACGCCACCGGGCGCCAAGGCCCCGGTCACCGACACCGGGAAATACCTGGTGCACTGGCGCCAGGTGGACGGGAAGTGGATGCTGGCGGAAGACATCTGGAACAGCGACCTGCCGCCGATGCCGGCGCCCCCCGCGCCGAAGAAGTAGCTAGTCCCGCCGTCCCGGTACGATGGGCGGCGCCCCGCCACTCCGTACCGGGACGGCGGAGGCCTCCGGCTCGGGGGTAAAATCTTCGCCCGGGTTGATGAAGCGGTCCCGCTCGAGCTTGAACTGCTTGTCGTACAGCTGACGATACCGGCCACCCACCGCGAGCAGCTCGCGGTGGGTGCCGCGTTCCACGATCTCTCCGCCCTCCAGCACCAGGATCTGATCGGCACTCATGATGGTCGAGAGCCGGTGGGCGATCACGAACGTGGTGCGCCCTTTTCGGAGGGCCCGCAACCCGTCCTGAATCAGGCCTTCGCTTTCACTGTCGAGGCTCGAGGTCGCCTCGTCGAGCAGGAGAATGGCGGGGTCGGCCAGGATGGCCCGGGCGATCGCGACCCGCTGCCGCTGGCCGCCGGAGAGCTTGACCCCCCGCTCCCCCACGACGGTATCGTATTTCTCGGGGAAGCCCTGGATGAATTCATCGCAGTGTGCGATCCGGCTCACCGTTTCCACTTCGGCGCGGGTCGCGTCCGGACGGCTGAACCGGATGTTGTCGGCGACGGTGCCGTCGAACAGGAAGTTGTCCTGCAGCACGATGCCGAGCCGGCTCCGGTAGTCTCGAAGCCTAAGGGTGTTGAGATCGCGCCCATCGACCAGCACGGTCCCGTCCTGGGGCCGGTTGAACGCCATGACCAGGCTGATCAGCGTGCTCTTTCCTGAACCGCTGCTCCCCACCAGGGCGGTCGTGGTCCCCTCCGGAGCGCGGAAGGAGACGTGGCGGATGACCGGCACATCGGTCACGTACTCGAACGAGACATTCCGGAACTCCACGTCACCCCGCACAGCTTCGACCGGCTTCCGGCCGGCATCTTCGTCGTCCTCGGTCGGCATCGAGCGGATCTCGCGAATCCGGTCGAGGCCGGCGAACGCCTCGGTGATCTGGGTGCCGATCGAGGCGATCTGGATCAGCGGCGCCGCCATCAATCCGGTGAAGAACACATAGCGGACCAGGTCGCCCAGGGTCATCCGGCCCGCGATGATGTCGTGGCCTCCGATCCAGAGCATGATGGCCCCGATGCCGCCGACCACGATGCTGGAGAGCGCCGTGACCCCTCCCACGCCGGTCATGGTGATCGCGACGTTGCGGAACATCTTGTTGACGCCCTTGGTGAAGATGTAGTCCTCGCGCCGCTCCGCCACGTACGACTTGACGATCCGGATCCCGCCCAGCGATTCGGTCAACCGGCCGCTCACCGCGGCAGTGAGCTTCTGCCGCTCCCGGAAGATCGGGCGGAGCTTGCTGAAGGCGTAGGTCATCCCCCCGCCGAACACGAAGAGCACCAGCAGGGTTCCCAGGGTCAGCCGCCAGTTGGTGTAGAACAGCACCCCCATGGCGATAGCCGCGGTGAGCAGCCCGCCCACCAGCTGGACCAGGCCGGTGCCCACCAGGTTCCGGATCCCGTCGGCGTCGTTCATAACCCGCGAGAGCAGGATCCCGGTCTGGGTCTGGTCGAAGAACCGGATCGGGAGCCGGAGCACGTGCTCCTCGACCGACCGCCGCATGTCGGTGATCGCCCGCTGCGCCGCGATGCCCAGCACCCGGACCAGCGCGAAGGAGGTGATGGCCTGGACCACCGCGGCGCCCAGGATCGCCAGCGCGATCGGGCGGAGCAGCTCGGTGCGGTGCTCGAGGAAGACGTGATCGACCACGTACTTCGAGCTGGCCGGCATGACCAGCCCGGCCAGCCGGCTGATCAGCATGATCCCGAATCCGAGGAAGAGCCGGCCCCGGTAGCGCCAGACCAGCTCGCGGGCTTCCCGCCACGCGACCGAGAAGGTGATTTTCTTCTTCTTGGGGGGCTCCGCCATCATCGTCCTCGCTGGGATGCCAGCCGGGTGTCCACCCGCTGACGGAAAATCCCGAACAGGGTCCGACCTTCCTCACAGTTGGTTGCGATCCATTCGGCGTGCCGGAAGGCCCGGGGCGATACGGCCCCCCGGAATTCCGTGAGCCAGGGATGGAAGGATGCGAAGATCAGCAGGCCTTCGCCGTTGGATTCGACCAGGTAATCCGGATTCACGATGCCATGCCGGGCCATCCCGTAGGCCATCTCCCAGTAGGTGGTGACCTGGCGATAGGCGGCGTTGCCGGGGTGGTCGTTCTTGGTAATGGCCAGCGCGGCCTCGAAGGTCGCGGGCTGGAACTCCGTGATCATGTAGCGCCGCGACTCCCGCAGCAGGGGCTCGCGCCGCAGCTCATACAGGCGAAGGATCAGCTCGGCGTCGTGATGGTCGGGCGCGCTCTTGATCGAGGTTTCCCGAATGCGGGGAATGGGCAGGCCGGTCATCGGGGCTCCGGGCTGGCAGCCCGGCTCCTGGCAGAGGTGAGCCGGAGCGCCCCGGCGAACAGATCGACGTACTGCGCGATCGATTCGGCGGGGGCTCGGCGGTACAGGAACGGCAAGGCGTCACGGCTCATCGCATCGGTGAACAGGGCTCCGAGGTAGAGCGCCGCCGCGCTCGCGATATCGGTTCCCGGGGCGACTCTCCCTCGGGCCTTGAGCCGCCGCAGGTAGCCGGTCAGCTCCCGGGCCGCTCGCACCGTTGCGGCGTTCTCCCTGGGGGAGAGCTCCGGGAAGCTCTCCAGCTCGCAGAGCGAGGTGCGAATCACTCCCCGATGGCGCCAGAGTCCTTCCCAGACCAGCCGGGACCAGCGGAGCAGCTCGGCCCGAACATCCTCCGGTCGTGCCGGGAGACGGGGTGATTCGTCGGGAAGGCAAGCGCACCGGATGGCTTCCTGGAGCAGCGCGTTCTTGGAGCCGAACTGACGGAACACGGTAACTTCGTTGACCCCCGCGCGGTGGGCGATCCGCCGGGTGGTCGTGCCCCGGAACCCGGTTTCAGCGTACAGCTCGGTGGCGGCGCGGAGGATTTTGTCGCGGGAAACCATGAAGCTGTCAACATAAGGACGGGTCCGAGCCCATGCAAGCATCCGCTTGCATGGGTTAGGTTTGGCCGATGCGCCCCGTTCTGCTGGCCGCGCCGGGACTCCTGTGGCTTGCCGCCACGGGATGCAGGAAGGACCCGCCCCCGCCGCGCGCGGACCGCGCCGCGGTCCCTCCGCCGGTGCTGGGGGCGGTCCCCGTCATCGTGCAGCCCACGGTGGTGGGCTTCTGGCTCCGGGGGAGCGACACCCTGCCCGGGGAAGAGGCCCGCGCGGCCCGGGCCGAGTACCTCCGCCTGGTCGAGGAAGTCTCCCGGTATCTCGGGGGCACCGACGTGCAGTTTGCCCGGGTGGAGACCGATACGATCGTGGTGCAGCTGGCCGGCGGCGTGCAACGCATCATCATGCTCACCGGTCTCGACTACCCCTACGGCTTCGTGCTGGTCGACCCGGGTTATGCCGAGGAGTTCCATACCGGTCTCGACCTGCTGGAAGATCTGGAGGATGCCATCGTGGACTACTTCGGGCTGGAGGACGACCAGAAGGCGGCCAAGCCGCGGCACCGGATTGCGGATTTCCCGATCGGCTCGCAGCTTCTCCCCGTCTCGATGATCAACCGCCCCTAGTGCGGATACCAGCCCTCCGGCTCTTCCTCGCCGCGGTGACCCTCGGAGCCCTCGTGGTTCTCGGCGCCCGGGGCGCCGGGCCGCTTCCCCCGCTGGGCCGCTTCCTCGACCCGGTGCACGGGGTGTGGGCCGTGGCCCGGAGTGCGGAGCTCCCCGCCGACAAGGAAGCCCGGATTCCTGGCCTCTCGGCCCCGGTCACGGTGCTCTACGACGATCGGGGGGTGCCTCACCTCTTTGCCCGAAACGAGGAAGACGCCTGGCGAGCCGAAGGCTATGTCCTGGCGCGGGACCGTCTCTTCCAGATGGAGCTCCAGACCCGGGCCGCGGCCGGGAGGTTGGCGGAGCTGGTGGGACCCCGGGCCCGTGAGGTCGACCTCGCGACCCGCCGACGGGGATTTCCCTGGGCCGCGTCCCGGAGTTTCGCGGCGCTCGATTCATCGTCGCTCGGGTTTCGGGCCGCGCGCGCGTACGCCAGCGGCGTCAACGCGTTCATCGACCAGCTGACGCCGGGCACCCTGCCCCTTGAGTATCGACTGCTCAACGCGCGTCCGTCCGCCTGGGAGCCGATCAATACGTCCTACCTGTTTCTCCAGATGTCGTACATCCTTGGCTGGGACGATCCCACCCTCGAGAAAATGGAGACCAGGGGCCTGGTAGGCAGGGCGGCGGCCGACGCGCTCTTTCCGGTCAACAGTCCCATCCAGGAGCCGATCCAGCCCAACGGGCAGAGCGCGCCACGGTTCGACTTCACCCCCCTTGCCCCCCCCGGGCCTCCCGACTCCCTGGCCCTCCTGTCTTTTCGCTCCATGGAGGCCGTGAACGCGCGGCTCGGCCAGAGCGCCCGGCGCTCGGCCGGGGGTGACGCGATCGGCAGCAACAATTGGGCGGTGATGCCCCGGCGTACTGCGTCCGGGTTCGCCCTCCTCGCCGGCGATCCTCACCTCGATCTTTCCCTCCCCTCGATCTGGTACGAAATCCACCTCAACGTCGCGGGCGGTCCGGACGTGGCCGGAGTCACCTTCGCCGGCTCACCGGGTGTGATCATCGGGTTCAACCGGGACGTGGCCTGGTCCTTCACCAACACCGGCGCGGACGTTCGCGATCTCTACCGGGAAACCGTGGACGATCCGTCGCATCCCACCCGCTACCGTCTCGATGGAGACTGGAAGCCGCTCGAGCTTCGCGAGGAGGTCGTGCGGGGCCGGTTGGGGGAAGTCCTCGCCGTGGACACGGTGCGGTTCACCCATCGGGGGCCGCTGGTTCCCGTGAACGGCCAATGGCTGTCGGTCCGCTGGACCATCTGGGACGCCCGAGCCTATGGAGAGGAGTTTCTCCGGCTCGATCGGGCCCGTTCGGTGCCGGAGTGGCTCGCCGGGTGGAAGGATTTCGTGGCCCCGGCGCAGAACGGGATTGCCGGGGATCGAAGTGGAAACATCACCATCCGATCCACCGGCAGGTTTCCGCTCCGCCCCGGCAACGGAAGAGGCGACGAGATCCGGGACGGCAGCACCAGGACGAGCGACTGGACGGGGTCCCTGCCGCTCGAGCGTTATCCGTCTTCCATCGATCCAGCCCAGGGGTTTCTGGCCTCCGCGAATCAGCAGCCGGTCGATCCCCGGGTCGAGCCGGTCTACCTGGGCGCTGACTGGTACTCCCCCTGGCGTGCGATGAGGATCAACGCGCTCCTCCGCGCCGACTCGGCGGTGACGCCTGACGCGATGCGCCGGTTCCAGGGCGACGCCCGGAGCGTGCGGGCCGACTTGTTCATTCCCTATCTACTGACGGCGGCGGCCACCTCCATCGACAGCCTGGCGCACCAGGCAGCCTTGCTGCTCGCAGCCTGGGACCACACCTACACCCGGGAAAGCCAGGCCGCTGGACTCTTCGAGGTGACGATGGCCGAGCTGAATCGGTTGACCTGGGACGAGTTGATCCCGGCCGGATCGTCTTCTCCCTCCAAGCCTGCGGATCCCGTGGCGGTTCCCCAGGATGCTATTCTGCTCGAGCTCATGGCCGATTCGACCAGCGCGTGGTGGGACCGGGAGGCGACGACGCCGGTCGAGCGGAGAGATGCGGTCCTCGCCGAGGCGCTGCATCGCGGTTGGGCTGGAATGGTGGAACGCTGGGGCCCACCGGGCGAAGCGTGGCGCTGGGACCGGGTTCACCGAGCCAACATCTGGCACCTGCTCCGGATTCCCGGGTCTTTCCGCCCTCGACCTTCCGGTCCAGGCGGGGAATGGGACGCTCAATCCCTCGCCCGGGACCGGCACCCACGGGGCGAGCTGGCGCATGGTCGCCGAGCTGGGCCCCGAGGTCCGCGCCATGGGGACCTATCCCGGCGGGCAATCGGGAAACCCCGCGAGCACTCGATACGACAATCGGATTGCCGGCTGGCTCGCCGGCTCGCTCGATTCGCTGCTGTTTCCCTCCCGGCCGGAGGACCTGCCGCGATTCCGGGTGCAAAGCGCCCTGACGCTCCTTCCGAGGGAGCCCTGATGCGGCGCCTGCTCGCCATCGTCCTGCTCGCCCTGGCGATCGGTCTGGGAACGTTCGTGGCCTGGTGGTTGGTCCCGGCGATCGGGCTGATCTGGGGATTCATGGCGGCGGGGCGAGCGACGGCCGGCGGGGCGGCGCCCGATCCTGGAGGTGACCCTCGGGGCGGGCCTGGCGTGGGGCGGCTGCCTCCTCGGTGACGCGCTCGCCTCCCGGGGCGGGTTAGGCCGGCTTGCCACGCGGCTCGGGCCGGTGTTCCACACCCCGGCGCCCCTGCTCTTCGGAGCGACGGTGGCCTTCGCGATGCTCCTGGCGGCGGCCGCCGCGGCCATCGGCGCCGGGTTAGGATCATCTCTACCGCCCAGGGGCTCGTCATGACTCGAACCGCATCGCTCCGCGGCAGGTGGCCCCTCTGGCCGGCCCTCGTCCTGGCCGGTTGCTCCGGCGGGGCCGCCGGCCCGGAGCCCCCCCCGCCGCCGCCCCCGGCCCCGGTCGCCTCGGTCGCGGTGAATCTCGCGCCGACCGGGATCGCGATCGGCCAGACCGCTCAGGCCACCGCCAACCTGCGTGATGCGGCGGGACTGCTCCTCAACGACCGGCCGGTGACCTGGAGCTCGACCTCCACCTCGGTTGCCACCGTCAATTCCAGCGGCCTGGTCACCGCGGTCGCGGTCGGCGCCGCCGGCATTGCCGCGACCGCCGAGGGCATTTCCGGTTCGGCAGAGCTCCAGGTCTTCGGCTCGACCCAGAATCTCACGGTGGACAATGTGACGGTGACCCAGGTGGTCCAGCGCTATGACGGCACGATACCGCTCGTCGTGGGGGGACACCCGGTCCTGGTGAACGTCTTCGGCACCCTGGACCGCCCGTTTCCCGCCGGCACTCAGGCGCCCAAGGTCCGGATCGAGATCTTCAACGGCGCCGCCCTGGTGCAAACCGACGAGCGCGCGATGACCGGCAGCGCCGCTGCACAGGTCAATCCCGAGCAGCCGATCCATCAGGTGGTCCTGCCTGCCTCCATTGTCCATGCTGGACTCGCGATCCGGGTGACGATCAATCCGGATGGCGTGATCCCCGAGGCCAATCTGACCGACAATCAATGGCCCCGATCGGGGACCCAGCCGGTTGCCGCGGTCACGGTCCCGACGCTCCCGTTGCATTTCGTACCCATTCTCCTGACCAGCGGCGGCTCGATCGGCACCGTGACGTCCGCCAACCTCCCCGAATACCTCAATGCCACCGAGCAGCTCCATCCGGTCTCGACGATCGACGCGGACATCGGCGCGGTGTTTGCGACCGACGTGGCGTTCGGCGGTGGCGACGCGACCGCCTGGACCACCATTCTCCAGCAGCTCGATGTTCTCCGGGTGATGGAAGGCACCAGCCGTTACTATGTCGGCGCCCTGCAACCCCCGCCCGGCGTGACCTTCGTCCAGTTCGGGGGGTACGGATACATCCCCCCGAACCCGCAGAGCAGCGGTCCAACGACGCGCACCGCGGTGCTGGTCGGAGCCGGCTGGTTCAATCGGGCCCGGCAGACCACCGAGCTGGTGGCCCACGAGCTGGGCCACACCATGGGACGGGCTCATTCCCCCTGTGGGGGCGCCTCGAATCCCGATCCCAACTATCCCTACGCCGGGGCTCAGCTCGGCGTCCCGGGATACGACTTGTTCACCTGGCAATCCACCGGGTCAGGGCTCCCGATTGCCTATCCCTCTTCGAACTTCGACATCATGTCGTACTGCACCCCGGCCTGGATCAGCGACTACACCTACGTTCGTCTGATCGCGGCACGGGGTGCGGTCAACGCCGCCCCGGCCCTCCGGCCCACCGCGGGGGCGTGTCCCTGCCTCATCGTCTGGGGCAGTGTTCGGGACGACGCGATTCGGCTGGAACCCTCGTTCGTGGCGCCTGCTCCGGCGTTGCCATCGGAGCCGTCTTCCGGCGCGGGAGGACGGTTCTTCCTGTCGGTGGGGGGAAGCGGGGCCACTCCGCTGGCGCAATTCCGGTTCGATCCGGTTGAGATCGACCACGCCGCCGGGATCCGGCATTTTCTGTTCGCCATCCCCTTCCCGGCGAACCAGCTTTCCGGTCTCTCCCTGGTATCGGTGAGTGGGGCAGGGCTTCGCGCCGAACGGACGGCTCCCCTCGTCGGCTCTCCCCCATCCATCCGGGTGGAGTCGGCGGGGTCGGCGACCTTGCGACTTCGCTGGGATGGGGAAACGTTCCCGCTCCTGGTGATCCGCGACCCCCGGGATGGACGGATCCTCCAGTTGGCGCAGGGAGGCACCGCGCTGATCGCCCGGGGGCCCCTCGCCCTCGATCTGACCGTGTCGGATGGCGTGCGCAGCACCGTCTTGCGGGTTATGACCTCTTCAGGAGGCTTTCCATGACCGGTCGGCTCCGGCGCAGCCTGTTCCCTCTCGCCCTGGTGGCCGGCCTGCCGGCGGCGGCCTGGTCCCAGGTCAACTACGATACCGTCCAGGTCCGGTCCATCCCGGCGGGTCCCGGGGTCTATATGCTGACCGGGGTGGGAGGCAACATCGGGCTCTCGGTCGGCGATGACGCCGCGTTCCTGGTCGACGATCAGTACGCCCAGCTGAGCGAAAAGCTGATCACTGCCGTCCGGGCTCTCACCGACAAGCCGATCCGCTTCATCGTCAATACCCACTGGCACGGCGATCACACCGGGGGCAACGAGAATCTCGCCAGCACGGGGGTCATTATCGTGGCCCACGAGAATGTCCGGATCCGGATGAGCAGCGAGCAGTTCATCGCCGCGCTCAACACCCGGAGCCCCGCCTCGCCGCCCCGGGCCCTGCCGATCGTGACCTTCGGCGACGGGGTCGCCTTTCATCTGAACGGCGACGACATTCACGTGCTGCACGTCGGGCCGGCCCATACCGATGGCGATGCGATCATTCACTTCACCCGGGCCAACGTCCTTCACATGGGCGACGTGTTCTTCAACGGGCGATATCCGCTGATCGATCTGTCCAGCGGGGGCTCCTTCGAGGGAATGGTCACCGCGGCGAACACCGGGCTTCGCTTTGCGAATGACAGCACCCGGATCATTCCGGGCCACGGACCCATGGCGACCCGGGCCGACCTGGTGAAGTACCGCGACATGCTGGCCACGATCCGGGATCGGGTCGCCGCGCTGATTCGGCAGGGAAAGACCCGGGAGCAGGTGATCGCGGCCAGGCCCTCCGCCGAATGGGATGCGACGCTGGGCGCGGGAAATATCAAGCCGGAGATGCTGATCGGGTTTGCCTACGACAGCATGAAGAAGCCCTAGGTCCGGAGGCGCCCCGCGTCCTTGGCGGCCTTCCGGAGCAGGAACTCGATCTGCGCGTTGAGCGAGCGCAGCTCCGACCCCGCCCAGCGCTGCAAGGCTTCATGCAGTGCCGGATCGAGTCGGAGCAACAGGGCTTTGCGTTCGGCCACGGGCTCGGATCAGCCGGCGTAGAGCGTGCCGGTGTTCACGACCGGCTGGGTCCCGCGCTCGCCGCAGAGCACCACGAGCAGGTTCGAGACCATCGCCGCGCGCCGTTCGTCATCCAGCTGGAGAATCTGCTTCTGCGCGAGCAGGTCCAGCGCATTCTCGACCATCCCCACCGCGCCCTCCACGATCCGGCTTCGGGCCGCGATGATGGCGCCGGCCTGCTGGCGTTGCAGCATCGCCTGGGCGATCTCCGGCGAATACGCCAAGTGCGAGAGCCGGGCCTCCTTGACCTCGACCCCGGCCTTGGCCAGCCGCTCCGACAGCTGCCGCATCAGGTTCTCGGCCACTTCGTCGGCATGGGATGAGAGCGCGGCTTCATCGGGAGTATGCGAGTCATAGGGATAGCTCGAGGCCATGGCCCGGACCGCCGACTCGCTCTGCACCTTCATGTAGTTCTCGTAGTCGTCCACTTCGAACAGGGCCTCGGCGGTGTCGACCACCCGCCAGACCACGATGGCTGCGACTTCGATGGGATTGCTGTGGGCGTCGTTTACCTTGAGCTTGGCGGTCTCGAAGTTCCGCACCCGTAACGACACCCGCCGTTTGACCGTGAAGGGATTCACGAACCAGAAGCCGGCCTCCTTGACCGATCCATGGTACTTGCCGAACAGCACCAGCACCTTGGCCTCGTTGGGTTGCACGACGATAAGACCGGGCGGGATCAGCATGAGCACCACGAAAAGGACGATGCTCCCGATCAGACCAATCGCCGACTGGGCCTGGATCTGGTTCACGAAGAGCCATCCCACCAGGACCAGACCCGCCAGGAAGATGAACAGCATGAGAAATCCTGCCGACGGCCGACGAACCAGCTCGCGCACCATTGCCCGACTCCGCTAGAGTGATACTGATATGATATCACTATGATAGAACGGCGTCAAGCGCCACGATTCGGGTATCCTCCGACGACCAGCGCTCGGCCCCCATCGGTTCCAACGTTCCCCCGGCCGCAAGTCTCCAACCGATCGAGATTTGGCGCTGTTCCGTGAGGAGGAAGCCTGACCGCTCAGACTGCCCTGAATCGCGCCGATCTAGATCGCGCCGACGTGTCGCTGGCCCAGGCCGGCGATCCTGACGCGTTCGAGCGGATCTACCGGCGCCATGTGGCCAGGGTGGCGCGCTTGGCGAGCTGGCTGGTCGAAGGAGGAGACGTCGACGATGCGGTCCAGGAAGTGTTCATCCGGGTCTGGCAAAAGCTCCACACCTTTGCGGGGCACTCGAGCTTCGGCACCTGGCTCCACCGGGTTGCGGTAAATCTCATGCTTCGGCGCCGCCGCACCCTTCGCCTCATGCAACAACGCCATTCCGGCAGCGACGAGGAGCTGGCGGCGGTGAGCGGGCCGCTCGATCGCCCCGACCTCAAGCTGGCCATCGAACGGGCCATGGATGAGCTGCCGCCCGGCGCCCGCGAGGTCTTCGTTCTCCACGACATGGAAGGTTACAAGCACGAGGAAATCGGGCGGTTGCTCGGCGTCGACGCCGGCACCTCGCGCTCCCAGCTCCATCGCGCTCGCATGCTGCTGCGGCAGCTCCTGGCGGGTTGAGGAGGGTTCGATCATGGATGGCTACACCACGACGCTCTCGGCGTATCTCGACGGGGAGCTCAACGACCTGGAGCGAAACCGACTGGAGGCGCACCTCGCGACCTGTGGCGAGTGCCGGACTGTGCTCGCGGACCTTCGGATGATCGTGGCCGCCGCTCCGCACTATGAAGGTCGGGCGCCGGGCCGGGATCTCTGGCCTTCCATCAAGGCTCATCTCACCGCCGCGCCGAAGCGGCGTCCCTCAGGCGCATGGCAGGACGTTGCCGCCCTCGTTCGTCCTGCGGGCCCCCGCTCCCGTTTCGGTTGGCCGGTCGTCCTCGCAGCCTCTCTGCTCATGGCTCTGGTCGGTGGGGGCGCCGTCTGGGTAGCCACCCACCGTATGCCCGCGGTCGTGCAACCCTCGGCGCCGAGCGCCGCGCAACTGACTTCCTTTGCCGACCGGGACTACCAGTCGGCGGTCGCCGATCTCGAGCGGGTCCTCGACGAAGGACGCAGCCGGCTCGACACCGCGACGGTGCGAGTCATCGACGAAAGCCTCCGCAAGATCGACGCGGCCATCGCGGAAGCCCGCGCCGCGATTGCGAAGGATTCCACCAATGCATTCCTGAGCCGCCAGGTGACCGCCAACATGCGGCGCAAACTCACCCTGCTCCGTGCCGTTGCCGGTGCGCTGGCTCGAACCTGACGAGGATGCCATGAACCCTCTTGCCCTGCTGATCCTGGCCGCGACCGCCGGCCCGCTTCCGCCCGACACCACGTTTGGCGTCCCGGCCGGAACCCGGCTCCGGCTCGAGCTCATGAACGGGTCGATCACGGTGAGCGCGTGGGATCGGAACGAGCTGCAGGTGCAATCCCGCACCTCGCGGCGGAATGAGGTGCGGGTGCGCCGGTCGGGGAGCGTGGTCTCGATCGAGGTGGAAAGCGACTATGGCATGCCGGCCCGGGCGGACATCACCCTCACGGTTCCGGCCTGGATGGCCCTGAGTTTCGAGGGCATGAACACCGATATCAAAGTGGACGGGGTCCGCGCTCCGCTCGAGATCGAGACCCTGAATGGTGATATCACCGTGAATGGTGGCTCGGACCTGGTGCAGCTCTCCTCCACTTCCGGGAAAGTCACGGTGACCGGGGCGCGGGGCCGAATCGAGCTCAGCACCACCGCCCAGGACCTCATCGGGACCGATCTCCAGGGAGACGTGGTCGTCGAGGCGGTCAGCGGGGATATCGTCCTTCGCAACGTCGACTCGAAATCGGTGGAAGCCGAAACGGTGAGCGGATCGATCTGGTTCAGCGGGGCCATCCGCGACGGCGGACGGTACTCGCTCTCCGCCCACAGTGGGGACATGATCGTGGGGATTCCCGAGGGGACCAACGCGACCCTCACCGCCTCGCTTTTTACCGGCCAGGTCGAGACCGCCTTCCCCCTGACCTCCAGCGAGCGGAGCGGGCGGCGGTCTCGAACCTTCCGACTGGGGAATGGCAGCGCGGCCATGGACCTCGATGCCTTTTCCGGGAACATCTATCTGGTGCGTCCCGACGAATTTGCTTCGCGGCTGTCCCGCCGAGCCCCGACCAAGCCGGACTGAATTCCCGGGCGGGTTGGCCGTATATTCGAACGCCCCTTCCCTGGATCTACCCCATGGCACTTCCGGCTTCTTCCGGCTCCCAGCGCATCCTCCACCCCATGACCACCACGACGTTCGGATTCGAGGGGTTCCACGTGGTGCAATCTCTCGGCGTGGTTATGGGGATCACGGTCCGTTCCCGCTCCGTGATCGGCCTGATCGGCGCGAGCTGGCAAGTGGCGTTTGGCGGGCGGATCAGCATGTTCGTGACGCTGTGCGAAAGGGCCCGTCAGGAAGCGTTCGAGCACATGCTCCAGCACGCCGAGCAGACCGGCGGGAATGCGGTGGTGGGAGTCCGCTATGACGCCAACGAGATCATGAAAGGCGTGACGGAGGTCCTCTGCTACGGGACCGCCGTCGTGGTCGAACCGATTTCCTAGGGCAGCACCCGGATCTTGATGTTGCGGAATGCCACCTCGTCTCCGTGGTCCTGGACCCCGATGTAGCCTACCGGGGCCTGGCCGTACTCCGGCCACTGCGCGAACTTGCTCGCCGCCACTTTCTGCTTCCATTCCGCGCTGCCCAGCTCGTAGCTCGCGATCTTCTTCCCATTGAGCCAGTGCTCGATGTGATTGCCGTTCACCAGGATTCTCGCCGTATTCCATTCGCCGACGGGTTTCACCACGCCGCGGACGGCCGGATAGAGCCCGTAGACTGAGCCGGCCGAGGTGAGCAGCGATTTCCCGTCGGGATGTCCGCCGTCGTCGAGCACCTGGAACTCGGGTGCGCTGAAATAGATCGCGCCGGAGCCGAGCGCAGCGCGATAGAAGATGCCGCTGTTGCCGTTGGGGGAGATCTTCCAGTCCACCATCAGCTCGAAATTGCGGAAGGTCTCCCGGGTGATGATGTCGCCGGCGCCTCGGCTGGCTCGGGTCATGGCCCCATCCAGCACCTGCCATCCGGTGGGCACCGAATCGGTGTCATAGCGCCGCCATCCGTCGAGGGTCCTGCCGTCGAAGAGGAGGCGCCAGCCTTCCCGTTGCTCCGCCGCGGTCAGCGTATTCGGGGCAGTCTGGGCGTTCTGCACAGGATGAGATATCCGAGATCCCGGGAACGAAAACGCCAGGATGCCGGTCAGGAGTGCCACCGATGAAGAAGATCGCATAGACCTCAGACTTCCCATCCCTTCCGATACTCGCGGGTGAGGTACTGATTCGCGTCGGGAATATTGGTGACCTGCCCGTTCGCGCCGTCGTAGAGCAGTTTGCGCCCCTGCCCGGTCCGGAGCGCGACGATTCCCAGCAACATCGTCTCGGTGAGCTGGGCCGCGTATTCGAACGGGCAGGTCGTCTTGTTCTGGCCCTTGGCGGCGTTCACCCAGTTCATCTCGTGTGAAGTGGTGATCCGGGGATATTGCTGCGGCACCTGCCCGGTCTGGTCCATGAGCGACTGGGGATAGAGCCGTGGGTTGTCGCCGTAGGTGTCGTGCATCAGGACGCCCTTCTCGCCGTAGAAGATCACTCCGCCTTCGCTCTTCAGCACCACGTCGTCGGGCAGCACGTCGGGTCGCGGCGGATAGAGACCGCCGTCGCACCAGGTCATCTTGAGGGGCGACTCGCTGTCCCGCGCGAACTGGTAGTGCACCGTGGTCGCCACCGGATAGGTGACCGGTTTGGAGCGGGGCCGTCCGCCCGGCTCCGAGGCGGGAACGATGCTGGTTCCCCACGGCGTTGAAGTCGCCTCGATGCTGATGGGATAATCGAGCCCGAGGGCCCAGAAGGGATGGTCGATCAGATGGGCGCCCATGTCGCCCAGGGCGCCGGCTCCGAAGTCGAGCCAGCCCCGCCAGTTGAACGGGTGATAGATCGGGTGATAGGCGATGTCTTCGGGCACCGGGCCGAGGAACAGGTCCCAGTGCAGACCATCGGGCATCTGGATCGGCGCCGCCCCCATCGCGGCGGCGAGCGTCTCGTTGACTCGACGCATCCCCCACGAAGTGCCGAACGCCGTCGAGCCCGATCCGTCAGCCGGCGCCGCGACCGGGCGGGGAATCCCCTGAGGCCAATAACCGACCGGCCGATTGGTCCAGACGTGGACTTCGCGGACCGGTCCGATCAGGCCCGCCTGGACCCATTCGTTGATGAGCCTCGCGCCGTCCCGGGAGTGGCCCTGATTCCCCATCTGGGTGGCGAGCTTCGGATTGCCGAGCGCCAGAGCGCGCAGGGTCCGCGCCTCGTGCACCGAGTAGGTGAGCGGCTTCTGCACGTAGACGTGCTTGCCGAGCTGCATCGCGCTCCTGGCGATGATCGCATGGTTGTGATCCGGCGTGGCGATGAGGACCGCTTCGATGTCCTTCTGCTTGTCGAGCATCTCGCGCCAGTCGGCGTAGCGCTTCGTCTTGGCGAATTGTTCCTGCAGCCGGATCCCCTCGGGACGGGGCTGGCCTTCGCGGTTTTTCTCCCGGCCCTGCAGCGAGTGTTCGACGTATCCGAAATCGACGTCGCAGACCGCGACGATGGCCTCGCTGCCGAGGGCTTCGGCGTTGTTCATCCCCATCCCACCCGCCCCCACGACGGCCACGTGGAGGGTATCGCTGGGCGCCTGAAATCCCGGCCCACCCAGAACTCGGCGGGGGAGAATCATCGCGCCGAACGCGGCCTGTCCCGCGCCGGCCACGAAGGAGCGTCTGGTGATCTTTCGGCGTGCCATGGCGGTGCACTCGCGAGGGGGAATTTTGGAAATGTATCCCCGCCGGGGCTGGGTGCTACCCCTTGGGCCGGCCTCGCACCAGATCGCCGTAGTCGGGAGGTGGGCGATCAGCCCCCCGTTCGCGGTCGTCGTTGCAAACCCACGATCGAGCTGCTCCCGGTAATGGTCCAGGAAGAAATCCAGCGGGGTGGCCGGCCCCAGGTCGCGAACCAGCAAATCGGTGGGTTGCATGGTGAGCCTCCCGAACCGCAGCGTACCGCCCTGGTAGTACATGTAGTTCCGGCTGGTGGAATCCGGAACCACCAGCCGGGTGACCGCGTGATGAGGGGATCGAAGGACCTGGGTCATGACGTCGTCGCCGAACCCGATCTCGATCACCTGACCTCGGACGGCCGGCGCTGGCAGGTCGTTGCCTTCGGCGCGCACTCCCCGGGCCCCCTTCCAGTCGACCAGCTTCTCGAGCGACAGCCCGACCGCACCCATTGCCCTGGTCACCGGAATGCCGATCACGTGGATCGAGGTGGTGTGAATCCGGAGATCACCAGACTCGAGCCGGGCGATGCCCCGGGTGCGAAACGGGAATCCAGGCGGCCGAAGGTCCACTACGGCGCGCTGCGCGGCGATCGCGTCGCTTCGGATGTTCACCTTGGCGGTGTCGATTTCGAATTCGAAGGACCCTTTGTCGTCAAACCAGGGCGGCTCACCAATCCGAGTTCACCCGCTCCATCTGGGTCTCGACCGTGACCTCGGGGGGTTCCCCAGGCCAAGACAGTGGAAGGCAATCCAGGATATTGGCGACAGCGTCGACCTCCGGAAATCAGTCCGCCCTCTCCAAAGGAGACGAATCTGGGGCGGTGCGGTGGGGGTTCGAGGCGGGCGTCCCCCCTGAGGACGCACCGCAGGAAGGATGGGATGTCAAAACGGGCGAATCCGTGGACCGGCGCCCCTCGAGCCGGAATCACGTTGTTGTTCCTGCTGTTCAGCGCATGGGCGTGTGTTCCGGCGCCCGACCCGCCCGCCGACGTTCTCTTTGTCGACCGGCAGCCTCCGCCTCCTCTGGGAGAAAACGTGGGTCTCCCTCCCCGGCCCGGTGTCGTGTGGCGGCGAGGCGTGTGGCGCTGGGACGGAAACGACTATCAATGGGTGCCCGGCCAGTGGGTGGTGCTCCCGGTCCGACAGGCGGCATGGGTGCCCGGTCGTTGGGTCAGGACTCGGCGAGGCTGGTATTTCGTGGAAGGCCACTGGCGGTGACAATCCACACCGCCAGGTCAGTTCACTGTCGGGTACTCTGGAGCGTTCCCAGAAGGTCGACCAGAACGGTCGGATCGACCGGCTTCACCAGGTGGGAGTCGAAGCCGGCTTCCCAGGAGCGACGCTTCGCCTCTTCCTGACCCCAGCCGGTCACCGCGATGAGCAGCAGGTTTCGCCCCCACGCCTGCTGGCGAACCTGCTGGGCGGTCTCGTAGCCGTTCAAACCGGGGAGACCGATGTCGAGCAGCATGACGTGCGGGTGAAAATCACCCGCCGTTTCGATCGCATCGCGGCTGTCGTACACCACGCGTGCTACGTGGCCGTGCAGGGTGAGAAGGGCTCCAAGGCTGTCCGCCGCATCACGGTTGTCGTCCACGATCATGATCCGCAGCGGATTCGAGGTCCGCTGGACCCCATGGTGCGCTGCTGCGGCGGTGGGAATGGCCTCCACCGGGACCGGGATCATGGGGAGTCGAACCGTGAATTCACTCCCCTTGCCGGGACCTTCGCTCTTCGCGTCGATGGTGCCGCCGTGCATCTCGACCAATCGTTGCGCCAGGGTGAGACCGATGCCCAGGCCGCCTCTGGCCTTGGTCGTCGAATCGTCGACCTGGGTGAACATGTCAAACACCCGCGACAACATCGGCGACGGAATGCCGATGCCGTTGTCCGACACCCGGAGGAGGACCTCCGAATCCTGGCGCCCGATCTCCACCCGGATCCGGCCGCTCTCCGGGGTGTACTTCGCGGCGTTGTTGAGGAGATTGCCAAGGACCTGGGCCAGGCGGGTCGGATCGCCATGGACCCAAAGAGGAGTCTCGGGAATGGAGACCTGGAGCTCGTGATCGCTCGCGGCGAGCGCCGGACGACTTGCCTCGATCGCAGCCTGGAGGATCGCGTTGATTTCCACCGGCTCTCGCCGGAGAATGAGTTTGGCGTTGGAGATCCGTGATACATCGAGCAGGTCGTCGATGAGGCGGGCCATCTGGGCAATCTGACGATCGATGACCGAAAGGGGCGCGGCAAGCTCGGGAAGGCTGCTCGAGGTGAGATGGACCATCTCCACCGCGGTGCGGATCGGCGCCAGGGGGTTCCTGAGCTCGTGAGAGAGGATCGCCAGGAACCGGTTCTTGGCCCGGTCCATTTCCTGAAGCTCGGTATAGAGTCGCCCCCGATCGAGGAAGTCGACTCCGAGCTGCACCGTGACATCCACCAGGTTGAGCTCGCCGCTGTTGCCGGCAAGCGAGTGGCGGAAGAACGTGGTCAGCACGCCGATGATCTGACCGGCGCCGCCGAGCAAGGGCGTGGCCTGGAGCCCGCGATACCCGGCTTGCCGGATCGGATTCTCCTGGGAGTCCTCTTCAGCGGAGAGGTCTTCCTCGATCACCCGCGTCCGGGTGGTGAGACACCGGCCAATCACCCCCTCGCCGCCTGGTATCCGCTCCAGCGAGGTCATGAGCTGGGCAGGGAGCCGGAAGGTTGCCGCCGGTCGCAACGTGCCATCCTCGGGGCTCACCAGGGAGACCAGGCCGGCATCGGCATCCTGGATAGTCGCGGCGGTCCGGACCAGATCGTTGAGAATGACCTGGTGGTCGAGCTCGCTGGCCAGGCGACCACTCATGTCCAGGATGTGCCGGAGCCCTCGTTGTTGCCGCCTTGGCCCGGTGATGTCGCGCGCGATGCTGGAGGCGCCCAGCATTCTTCCGTCAGCCGCCACGATGGGGGAGACCGTCAGCGAAACGTCCAGCCGCCGTCCGTCCTTGGCGACCCGGGCGGTTTCATAGTTGCCGATCCGCTCGCCCTTCCGGATCCGGCTCAGGATTTCCTCCTCGGCCCCGCGCTCTTCGGGCGGCACGATCAGGGTGATCGGCGCTCCGATGGCCTCCTGCGAGGTGAACCCGAAAAGCCGGACGGCTTCCTGGTTCCAGGACAGGATGGTCCCGTCCAGGGTCTTGGAATAGATCGCGTCCCCGGACGATTCCACCAGCGCGGCCAGCCGGGCCTGGGCGTCGGTGGCGCGCTTGGGCTCGGTGATGTCGGTGATCAGGTTGATGCACCCGGTTACCCGTCCTTCGGAATCGAGGATCGGGTTCGCGTGGGCGAGGGCGATCCACCGGCTCCCGTCCGCACGTTCGATTTCGATCTCCTGGCCGAGGTACGGGCGACCTTCGCGGACCGCTCGAGCCATCCAGCACTGATCGTGGGGAATTGGCTGCCCGGTCCGGGCGTCCCACAACCGGAACGATCCGCACCAGCGATCCGCTGTGCTGCCCAGAGCAGGGGCGCGACCCCAGGCAGCGACCGCGGCCTGGTTGTAGTAGGTGATCTGTCCCAGAGCATCGCAGAAGTAGGCACCGATGGGGATGCTCTCGAGGGCTCGCAGGATGGCGGTGAACTCCGGGGAGGAGTCCTGCTGCTCTGGAATTGGCGAGCCGGTCCTGTCCATGCGGAACCTTTTCTCCCGAAACCGGTACGCTGATTTTGCCTCTATCCTGGGCTTCGAGCAAGGGGTGGGGACGACAACCGGTCGTCCACGATGCACCGGGCGGCGTGGCCCCCCGAATTCCGCCTGGAAACAGAGCGGGTTTTTCCGCCGAGCATGGAAGGGAATTGGGTGGTGCCGCGGCGAGAGTTCGGGAACAGCTTTGGTCGTGCTCGCCCGCCTCCGTTCCGCCGCCACCCTCGGTATCGACGCGTACCTGGTGGATGTGGAGGTCGATCTCACCAATGGATTGCCTTCCTTCGCCACGGTGGGCCTTCCCCACGGCGCGGTCAAGGAGGGCAGAGAACGGGTAGGCGCCGCGCTGGTCAATTCGGGATTCGAATTCCCGCTCAAACGGATCACCGTGAACCTGGCCCCGGCCGATATCCGGAAGGACGGCTCCGCGTTCGATCTTCCGATTGCCCTCGGCGTGCTAACGGCCAGCCAGCAGCTTCCCCCCGCGGCGTTCGAGCGCTCCGTTTTTCTTGGCGAGCTCGGGCTCCAGGGCGATCTCCGGCCGGTGCGTGGCGCGCTCTCCATGGTCCTGGCGGCGCGAAATGCGGGAGCGCGGGAGATCGTGGTGCCGATCGGCAATCTTCCCGAAGCCGCGGTAGTCGACGGGATCGCGGTGGTGGGGATCGAATCGCTGAGTCAGATGGTCCAGCATCTGCGCGGCACTGCACCATGCTCTCCGACCCGCATCGACCCCCGCGCCTGGATCAGGGCGAGCACCGGGCCGGAGGAGGCGGACTTCGCCGACGTTCGGGGCCAGCGGGCCGTCAAGCGGGCGCTGGAAGTGGCGGCGGCCGGGGCGCACAACATTCTGCTGATCGGGCCACCTGGCGCCGGAAAAACGATGCTGGCCCGGCGGCTCCCGTCCATCCTGCCTGGACTCGAGCTCGACGAGGCGATCGAGATCACCCGGATCCATTCGGTGGCCGGGCTCCTTCCCGCAGAAACCGCCCTGCTCGGGGCTCGCCCCTTTCGTGCTCCCCATCATACCATCAGTGACGCGGGCCTGATCGGGGGCGGGTCGGTGCCCCGGCCGGGCGAAGTGAGCCTCGCCCACGGGGGAGTCCTGTTCCTGGACGAGCTCCCGGAGTTCCATCGCCACGTGCTCGAGGTTCTCCGCCAGCCGCTCGAAGACGGACACGTCACGGTGAGCCGGGCCAGCGCCCGGCTCGAGTTTCCGGCGCGGTTCACCCTGGTCGCGGCGATGAATCCGTGTCCCTGTGGCCACCTGGGCTCGGCTCGCAAGACGTGTCATTGCGGTCAGGCCGTCATCGAGCGCTATCGGTCCCGCATTTCGGGTCCCCTGCTCGACCGGATCGACCTGCATCTCCAGGTTCCCGCGCTGCCGTTCGAAGAGTTTGCCGCGGAGCGGGATGGGGAATCGAGCGCCAGGGTGCGCGAACGGGTCGACGCGGCACGAGCCCGGCAGCGCGACCGGCTGCGTCATCGCGGCGGCGTACTGACCAATGCCTCGCTCACCTCGCGCGAAGTGAGACGGTACTGTCCCCAGACCCCGGCCATCGCCGAGCTGCTCCGGCTCGCGATGGAGCGGCTGGGGCTGTCAGCGCGCGGGTGCTACCGGATTCTCAAGGTCGCGCGCACGATTGCCGATCTTGCCGGTGGCGACGTCCTCGATCCCGCCCATGTTCGCGAAGCCCTTCAGTATCGCGGGCTCGCAGCGGCACGGTAACGCCATCGGGTCCGGCCTTTCCCACTTCCTCGCCGTATCTTTGGAAGTCTTCTTCGATTCGAGGTTCCCGTGCGTTCCTCCCTCGCCCTGTTCGGGCTGCTGCTCCCCACGATGGTCCTGGCCCAAACCCGCCAACCGCGCCCCCCGGTGCCCATGGACTCGGCTCGGGCGGCCCAGCTCTACGTCAGCACTCGCCCGGAGGATCATCCCCCGACCAACTTCGCCCGGGACATCGCCGCGAAGCGCGCGACCGACAGCATCTACGCCGCCCGGAGCGCCGGGGTCATGGAGTTCCGCAAGGTGACCTACAAGAGCAGCGCCGACGGGCTGGAAATCCCCGCCTACCTCTTTGCTCCCCTGACCCCGCGTGGTCCCCGGGGGCACGCCGCGATGGTCTGGGTCCACGGGGGGGTGCACGGCAACTGGGGCGAAACCATGTACCCGTTCGTGCGCGAAGCCGTCGAGCGCGGCTACGTCATCATCACCCCCGACTACCGCGGCAGCACCGGCTATGGGGCGAAGTGGTACAACCTCATCGACTACGGTGGCAAGGAGCTGGACGACGTGGTGTCCGCGGTGGACTTTCTCAAGACGCTCCCCGATGTCGACCCCGACCGGATCGGCATCATGGGCTGGAGTCACGGCGGGTTCATCACCGCGAACCTCCTCTTTCGCGAGCAGCACCCCTTCAAGGCCGGCGCCGCGATCGTCCCGGTGACCAACCTGGTCTTTCGCCTGAGCTACAAGGGTCCCGGGTACCAGCGATTGTACGCGACCCAGACCGGGTTCCAGGGGTTGCCCTTCGAGAAGCGCGACGAATACATCGCGCGCTCGCCGCTCTACAACGTCGAGAAGCTCAAGGTGCCGATGCTGGTGCACGTGGCGACCAACGACCTCGATGTGGACTATGTCGAAGATCAGCAGCTGGTCTGGAAGCTCCGCGCCCTGAAGCCCGACCTCGCCGAGACCAGGATCTATGTCGATCCCCCGACCTGGGGGTCATCCGGCGGCCACGCCTTCAGCCGGCGGGTCGATCCTAACACGCTGGAACGGGTCGATTCTCCCGAGCAGATCGATTCCTGGAACCGGACCTGGGTGTTCTTCGAATGGATCCTCCGCCCCTACGAGGGGGCCCAGAAACCCAAGGCGGAATAACAGTCCCGGGCGCTCTGCGACCGTTGCGGGCTCGCAACACCAGCGGGCTATCCGGCCCTCCCGGGCCCGGCGCAATCCTGACCCCTCGGCCTCGGCATGGTTGTTGAGGGACAGGATCGAACCATTCCACCCACGGGGGTTCGATTTGGATCGCGGCTCGACGAGCCAGGTGCCCGACCATGCCACTGGCAAGAGTGCCAGGCGGTATGGGTCGCGCCCGGGGGCGAATGCCTGGGATCCCTTCGAGCTCGAGCTGCTCGGGGCCCGGATTCTCCTGGTGGACGACGAGCCCGCCAACCTTTCGCTGCTTCGCCGTGCCCTGGTGCGCGCCGGTTACACCAACATCCTCGAGACCTCGGATCCGCTCCAGGTGTACTCGCTCTTCCAGGAGCATCACCCCGATCTCATGTGTCTCGACCTTCGGATGGCGCCGCTGGATGGCCTGGGTGTGCTCAATCAGCTCGCCCCGCTGATTTCCCGCGATACCTACTTCCCGATCCTGATGCTGACCGGCGATACCTCTCCGCAGGCCAAGCAGGAAGCCCTGTCGCTCGGCGCGAAGGACTTTCTGACCAAGCCATTCGACATTCAGGAGGTCCTGCTCCGGATCCACAATCTGCTGGTGCCCCGGTTCCTCCACCTCCATCTCCAGCACCAGAACGATTTCCTGGAGGTGCGGGTTCAGGCGCGGACCCGAGCGCTGGAAGAGGCGCGTCTCGAGGTCTTCGAGCGGCTGGGACGCGCGGCCGAGTATCGGGATGACAACACCGGTCAACACGTGCGGCGGGTGGGCCGGACGGCAGGTCTTCTTGCTGGGGCGATCGGACTGGATCCGACCGCGGTCGAGCTGATTCAGCGCGCCGCCACCCTCCACGATGTCGGCAAGATCGGGGTGCCCGACGAGATCCTGCTCAAACCCGATCGCCTGACGGTCGAGGAGTTCGAAGTGATGAAGCGGCACACCACGATCGGAGCGGGGATTCTCTCGGGAGGAAGCTCCGACCTGATCCATGCCGCCGAGGACGTGGCGCTCAATCATCACGAGTGGTGGAATGGAGCCGGCTACCCCGGCGGCAAGGCGGGGGAAGACATCCCCCTGGCCGCCCGCATCGTGGGGCTGGCCGACGTGTTCGATGCCCTGAGTCACTCCCGTCCCTATCGCGATGCGTGGCCGCTTCCCAGGGTGCTGGGGTGCCTGCGGGAAGAGAGCGGAACCCATTTCGATCCGGAGCTGGTGGAGGCCTTTTCCCGGCTCCCCCACGAACGGCTGATCTGATCCGGCGGTTGGCTAGGAGTCGAGCACCAGCGCGGCGATGAGCGGCATCACGATCGACGCATCGGACTCGATGATGTAGCTGGGCGTATCCGGCGCCAGTTTCCCCCAGGTGATCTTCTCGTTCGGGACCGCTCCCGAGTAGCTCCCATAGCTCGTGGTGGAATCGCTGATCTGGCAGAAGTAGGCCCACAAGGGGACCTCGGTGCGGCCGAGATCCTGGTGGAGCATCGGGACGACGCAGATGGGGAAGTCGCCCGCGATCCCCCCCGCAATCTGGAAGAAGCCGATCGGGTGGCTCGTGCTGGTCTGCTGATACCAGGCGGCCAGCGCGGTCATGTATTCGATCCCGGTCCGCACCGTGTGCACGTTGCCGATGTGCTGCTCGATGCAATGCCCCGCGTACATGTTTCCGAGGGTCGAGTCTTCCCAGCCCGGCACGAACATCGGCAGATTCGCCTCGGCGGCGGCCATCATCCAGCTGTCCCGGGGATCGATCTGGTAGTGCGGCCGCAGATCGCCGCTTCGGAGAATCCGGAACATGAACTCGTGGGGGAAGAGCCGTTCCTTCCGCTGATCGGCCGACTGCCACTCCGTGAGCACGGCCGACTCGATTCGTCGCATCGCCTCGCCTTCCGGGATGCAGGTATCGGTCACCCGATTGAGATGGCGGGCGAGGAGCGCCGCCTCATCGCCCGGCGTGAGATCTCGGTAGCGGGGAATCCGCTCGTAGTGATCGTGGGCGACCAGGTTGAAGACATCCTCCTCGAGGTTGGCTCCGGTACAGCTGATCCCGTGGATCTTCTTCTGCCGGATCAGCTCCGCGATGGAGATCCCGAGCTCCGCGGTGCTCATGGCCCCGGCGATGGTCAGAAACATCCGGCCCCCGGCATCGAGCAGGGCGCGCCACCCGTCCGCCGCTTCGATGACGGTCGCCGCGTTGAAGTGCCGGAAGTGGTGACGGAGGTAGCGGGAGACCGGATTCGCCATGGTCAACAGAATAACCTCAGGCCGGACCCGCTTCCAGCGCGGCCAGCTCCCGCGCCTCGGTGCGTAACACGGCCCGCGCCTCTTCGAGCTCGACTTCCCGGAAGCGGATCCGGGTTCCCGGCACGCACTGCGCCAAGCGGTCCAGGTCCGGACGCACCACCACCGCGATCTTGGGGTATCCCCCGACGGTGGGTCCATCGGGCATCAGGACGATGGGCTGACCGTTGTCGGGGACCTGGATGGCGCCGGGACAGGCCGCCTCCGAGGGAAGGGTCGCCTGATCGCGAGGCGGAATCGCCGGTCCGGTGAGCCGGTAGCCCGCCCGATCGGAAGCGCGGTCGACGATGAACTCCTCCGCGAGCAGCCCCCGGCAGGCCGGTTCATCGAACCGCTCCCACTGAGGACCGCGGGTGATCCGGATCACCCGGACCGCTTCCGGCTCGGGCCGCCGTCCGATGTCCTGACGGACCCGGGCCATGAGCTCGGCCGGCGGGGAGGAGAGGGCCGTGCCGATCTCGAGCCCGTCTTCCGCCCGGAGCCGGCGTCCCCCGAGTCCGCCGAGGCCGCCCGGCAGGTAGGTCGACCGGCTCCCTAACACGGGCTCCGTGGCGATGCCCCCGGCGACCGCCAGGTAGCAGAAGGCCGGCGTGCACCCCGGAATCAGGATCACCTCGGTTCCGCTCGGCACGTCCACCGCGATCGCCTCCCCGATCGTTTGCCCGTCCAGTCGCACTTCGGCGGGCCCGATCGCGGTGAACCGATGGCGCTGTTCGCAGCGGATCGCGAGCGGCCCGAGCGACCATTCCAGGGCCGCCGCACCGGGCCGGTTCCCGAGGGACAGATTGGCGAGCTGGAGCGCGCGCCGATCCATGGCGCCGCTTTCGGGCAGCCCGAACGCGCGACCGGCCGGGAATCCGAGGTCCTGCACCACGGCGTGTGGCGGGGGTTTGACGATCCGGATCATCCGATGTCCTCGAAGCGCACCCGATCGCCGGGACGAAGCAGGGCCGGGGGCGTTCGGGTTCGATCGAACAGGGCCAGCTCGGTCCGGCCGAGCAGATGCCAGCCGCCCGGAGTCGCGAGCGGGTACACCGCGGTCTGGGCTCCCGCGATGGCCACCGAGCCGGCCGGGACCTGGAGCCGGGGGCTGTCCCGCCGGGGAAGCCGGAGCGCCGGATCGAGCTCGCCCAGATAGGCGAACCCGGGGGCGAACCCGAGGAGGTACACCACGTACTCCGGTCCGGTGTGGCGGCGGATCACTTCGTCGCGGGTTAGGCCGGTGCGCCGGGCGACCAGATCGAGATCCGCCCCGTCGTAGCGGGTGGGGATGGTCACCAGCCGGGAATCGGAGGTCGGACCCGGGCCATCCCCGGGCAGCGGGAGCGAAGTCAGGTGGGCCAGCTCCCGGCCGATCGCGGCCGCGTCGGCCTGGGGGTCGCAGAACACGGTGACCGCGGCGTAGGCGGGAACGATCTCGCGGACTCCCGCCGGCGGCTTCGCCGCGATCGCGCGGGCCAGCCGCACCACCTGGCGGTGGAGCGCCGGGTCGACCCGATCGCCCAGCACCAGGGTCCAGGCGGATTCCCCGAGGGGCAACAGCCGGGGTTCCAGCGGATTCACTTGACGAAGGGCGCCAGCGTGATGCCTTCGGCCTCGAAGCGATGGCGCACCGCGCGCACGATGGAGGCTGCGTTGGGGCTATCGCCATGGACGCACAGGGAGTCTGCCCGCACGATGCAGCGGGTCCCGTCAATCGCGACCACGTAATGGTCCTGCACCATCCGGAGGGCCCGCTCCGCGATGGCGTCGATGTCGTCGAGGACCGCGCCGGCCTCGCTTCGGGGAAGCAGCTGCCCATCGGGCTGGTAGGCGCGGTCCACGAAGGCCTCCCGGGCGACATCGAGCCCGGTCTCCGACGCCGCGGTGAGGAGCGCGCTGCCTTCCGGGCCGAGGATGACCAGATCGGTGTCCATCTGCCGCAGGGCGTAGGTCACGCTCTTCGCGACGTCCCGGTCGCGCGCGGCCCGGTGGTAGAGCGCCCCGTGCAGCTTGACGTAGCGGACCCGGGTGCCGGCGGCCCGGCAGAACCCCTCGAGGGCGCCCACCTGGTACAGCACGTCCGCGGCGAGCTCGGCGGGCGAGGCGGCCAGCTCGCGACGGCCGAAGCCGACCAGGTCGCGGTACCCCGGATGGGCCCCGATGGTGACCCCCCGGCCTGCGGCCGCGCCCACCATCCGCTGCATGACCAGGGGGTCTCCCCCGTGAAAGCCGCACGCGATGTTGGCGGAGGTGACCAGCGCCAGCAGCTCTTCGTCGCCACTCAGCTGATACCGGCCGAAGCTCTCGCCCAGGTCGGCATTGAGGTCGATACGGGTCACCCGGGGCTCCGCGAAAGGTGCCTGAAGACTGCCGCCGCGACGGACCGCGAGCAAGGTCGGCCCGGTCCCGGCGGGGCCGGCGCCGTTCGGGAAAGATATTTTGATTTGACAAATCAAAATATGTCTCCTAGGCTTGAGCGTGCCTCCCACCGCCGCGCGCGCTGCTCGCCGGGTCGTCCACGCCGTTCCCCTGGTGCTGGCCGCCTGCCGGCGCCGGGAAGTCGGCGAGCCGGGCAGCCGGATCCGCCTGAGCGCGCACCTGGCCGGCCTCCTCGAACACCTCGACCTCGTGAGCCCGCTGGCCCCCGGCGAGCTGGCCCGGCGCCTCCGGGTGACCCCGGCCACCGTCTCCCTTCAGGTGGCCCGCTTGATCGCCCTGCGTCTGGTGGTCCGCTCCCAGGATTCCCAGGATGCCCGCCGCGCCTGGCTCCGGCTCACCCCGGCGGGGGCCCGGCTGCGCGACCAGCGCAGCCTGCTCGATCCGGAAGCGGTCGAAGCCATGCTGCTCACCCTTCCCGCCTCGGAGCGCGAACGGGCGGTCGCCGGCATCGAATCGCTGGGCCAGGCCGCCCAGCGCTACTCCGCTCCGTCCCTCCGAACCCCCGTCGCATGAACTGGATCGAACGCCGGAAGCGGTCCCACCGCCGCCGCCAGATGCTGCGCGGCTCGCTCGCCGGGGCGGCGGTCCTCGCCGTCCTCGCCCTTGCCGGCGTCGTGCTGCCGGGAGAGAGCGTCCGGAGGGGCACGCTCACGATCTCACGCTCCCGCGAATCGATCTGGCGGATCCTCACCGATCTCGACGGCATGCCGCGCTGGCGGTCCGACATCACCGCGCTCGAGCGACTGCCCGATCGGGACGGGAGGCCGGTCTGGCGCGAAAACGACGGGGGGAGCGTCCGAGTGCTCCAGCTCGCCCTGATCGAACCGCCCCGCCGGCTGGAGATGCGGCCGGTCACGGGTTATGGCGGGGACGACCGGATGATCGAGCTCGAGGAGACCGGCGGGGGAAGCGGAACCAGGGTGCGGGTGATCGAGCGCCACGCGGTGAGCCCGCTGGGACGCTTGTTCGCGCGACTCGGCCGCTCCCGCCATGCCGCGCCGGTATTCCTGCAGGACCTGGCCCGCCGGCTTGGAGGAGAAAGGCAGCAGGTCGCCAGTACGCCGTAACGCCGGGCTTGCTCAATCGCTCCGGCCCGCGCAACGTTGGGCTTCCCGATCATCCAAGAGGCTGGCATGTCGAGGACCGCATCGTTCGTGCTCGCCCTGACGTTGCTCCAGGCGGCCGGCACCGGAGCCGGATCCGCCCAGTCCCGGGTGACCCGCTATGTCCGCTATGCCGACGCGGGCCGGATTGCCTACGGTATTCTCGAGGGCGACCGGATTCAGCAGCTGACCGGCGACCTGTTCCAGAATCCCCGGGCCACCGGCCGCACCGTGGCCCTGGACCGGGTGAAGCTCCTGGCTCCCTGCGTCCCCGGCAAAGTCATCGCCGTGGGATTGAACTACAAGACCCATCTGGGAGAGCGTCCCGCGGCGGCGTATCCCGGACTGTTCGCCAAGCTGCCCAGCAGCATCGTGGGCCCCGACGCCGACATCATGTACCCGGCCGACGCCGAGAACCTCCACTATGAGGGCGAGCTGGTGGTGGTCATCGGGAAACGGGCCCAGAACGTGTCGGTCGCCGAGGCCCCCGGCTACATCTTCGGGGTGACGGCGGGGAACGACGTGAGCGAACGGAACTGGCAGCGGAACGATCTCCAGTGGTTCCGCGCCAAGGCCAGCGACACCTTCGGGCCGCTGGGTCCGGCGATCGCGACCGGGCTCGATTACGGGAACCTGCTGCTGGAAACCCGGCTCAACGGAGAAACGGTGCAGTCCCAGCGCACCGCCGATCTGATCTTCGACGTTCCCACCATCGTGAGCTACGTGAGCCGTTACGTCACCCTCGAGCCGGGGGACGTGATCTACACCGGCACCCCGGGCACCACCCGGCCGATGAAGCCCGGTGATACCGTGGAGGTGCAGATCGAGGGGATCGGCGTGCTCAGGAACCGGGTGGCATCGGCGCGTTAGGATCGCGCGGGACTTTGTGGTAGGGAACCGGCGGAGCGACCAGCTCCTCCGGGGTCCCGCCCTGGACGATTCGATAGCGGCGATCGAGCGCGAGGCCCGGAAAGGTGCTGGTGGTCCGTTGCGCATCGGGCCACCGGATGATCACCTGGTCAATCGCGACCGCCCGGTCCAGTCCGATGTGCAGCTCGAGCGGGCTCGAACCGAAGGAGCCGCCGGTGCTCACCGCTCGATGGATGGACCGCCGGGCGCCCGAGGCCTGGCGGGTCACGACTTCGACCCGGGCGCCGATCGCCGATCGATTGGCGGTCCTGCCCTCGAGAACCAGGGTGATCCAGCGCCGGTCCGGCCAGCCCGGGTTCTCGAACAGCACGTTGGCGAAGCGGTCTCCCTCGTAGGCGCCCCCCATCACCATGTACACATCCTCGCGTCCTGATCGGGTGAAATCGGCAAAGGCGGCGGCATGCCCCTTCTGGATGTGCCCGAATCCGCCCGGGATCGTCACCTCATCGAAGCCCTGTCCGTTCCGGTTGCGGAACATCCGGTTGGGCACCACCGAGTTGAGATCGGGAGTGCCGGTCCCGACGTAGAAATCGAGCCAGCCGTCGTTGTCGAGATCGCCGAAGTTGCTGCCCATTCCCCAGATCGCCTTGGCGATCCCGGCGGGTTGGCTCTGGTCGGTGAAGGTGCCGTTCCGATTGTTGTGAAACAGGCGCGGGTGCTCCACCTCCACGACCGAATCGCCATGGGCGATGCGCAGCGGAAGTCCCAGATACTCGCGCGCGGCCGCTTCGGGCACTTCGTTGACGTGTCGCAGGTCATAGCTCAGGACCAGCAAGTCTTCCCAGCCGTCATTGTCGTAGTCGAAGAACCAGGCCGGGAAGGAGAAGACCGGCTCCTCGACTCCCGCCTTCCGCGCCACCTCCTCGAAGTGCCAGGCGTCCGGCGATGCGCCCCCGCGATTGAGATAGAGCCGGTTGGGTCCGCCCATCACCGACACGAACAGATCAGGCAGCCCGTCATTGTTCACGTCTCCCCAGACCGCTCCTTTCACGAATTCGTCCAGGTCCACGCCGACCTGATGGGAAACCTCCCGGAAGGTCCCGTTGCAGTTGCTGAGATAGAGCTCGGACCGGTTGGAGTCGGGCGGCGCCCCGGGCTGGAAAGTGCGTTGCGACTCGTTTCCGATGAAGAGATCGAGACAGCCGTCGAGGTTCCAATCCGCCCACGCGGCAGTTTGGGTGGGGTGGAACGAGAGGAGGCCGGCCCGGGCGGTGACGTCCTCGAAGGTGCCATCGCCGCGGTTCCGGAGCAGGGAATTGGGAAAACCACCCTGGGCGCCCAGCCAGGCGCCGCGGAGCACCAGGAGGTCGGGATGCCCGTCGTTGTCGTAGTCGGCGTGGACCACGTTGAGGCCGCCGGTCAGGCCATCGAGCCCCGCCTCGGCGGTGCGGTCGACGAATCCGCCCTTGCCGTCCGCCAGGAAGAGCTGGGCCTGGTCATCGAGACCGAAGGAGGTCATGAACACATCGAGAAGGCCGTCCCCGTTGAAATCCTCCACCGCCAGCCCGCCTGCATGGCCCATGACGCCGAGCCGGAGCTCCCCGGCAATGTTCGGGAAGCGCGGGAAGGACGGCTTGGCGGGAAGCTCCATGGCGGTCAGGAGATACTTCGAGGGCACGCCTTCGGGATACTCTCCCACAGCCATGTACGCGATGTTGAGGAGCCAGCGGGCGCCATGGTCCTCCGGAAACGCGGCCAGAATCTTCGAGAACAAGGTGATCGCCTGGCGCGCCCCTTCGTCGTGGCGGTGCAGGCCCTCGCCCGCCAACGGGAGGATGCAGACCTCGGCGGCGGGATTATCGATGCAATTCTCCTGTTCGCCCAGCCGCAAGTATCCCATGGCCAGCAAGTCGAAGAGCGGCTTGGCCTCGGGCGGAATGCGCTCCCCGCCGGGATCGAATCCCGCAGCCCGGATGATCCGTTCCAGCTCCTGGATGGCCTCCCGATTCTGATTCGCGCGGAGCCGCTCCTGCACCACGAGAAATCGATTGCGTAGCGAGGCGAGACGGGGCTCCCGGACCAGCGTGCTCTCCATGACCACGGCGCGACGCCCATTGAGATAGGGAAACTGCATCGGATCGGCCTGGGCATGGTCGGAGAGGGCCGCGAGGGTGTCGACCATCCGGCGTGTCGACGTTCGCGGAGCCTGCTCGGCTCCACAGGCCGCGACGAGAAGGAGCAACGCAGTGGTCCAGCGATTCATGCGAGATCCCTTGGCGTCAGTCGTCATGACGGACCCGGCCGCGCAGCTGCTTGAGCTCCCCACGGCGTCGCTTGGCGTCCAGTCGTTCCCGTTTTGCCGAGGCGGGCAGCCGGGTCCGCTTGCGCGGCTTCCGGGGAAGACTGGCCCGGGCCAGCAGGTTCGCCAGCCGGGTGGTCACCTCTTCCCGGTTCCGAAGCTGGCTGCGGGAGGCCGATGCGGTCAGGCGAAGCCAGCCTTCGCGGTCCAGTCGCGAAGCCAGCCGTTCACGGATCAGGGCGCGCTGCGCCTCGCTCGGTGCGGAGCTGGTCTCCAGATTCCACCAGAGCTCGATCCGGGTCGAAGACGTGTTGACGTGCTGTCCCCCGGGACCTCCCGAGCGAGAGGCGCGATAGACCAGCTCGGCCGTGGGAATCCGGAGCTGTTTGCCGGCGGTCAGCCAGCCTTCCTGCACCATGCCTGCAATCTACCTGTGCCGCCACCTTACCTTTCAGGATGCGGCTCTTTCTCGCGATCCCGCTGCCGCCAGCGGTGGCCAGTCAGGTCCAGGCGGTACTGGGCACGCTTCGATCGACCGGCTGGCCGGTTCGCTGGGTTCGCGACGGCGGCCTGCACGTCACCCTCAAGTTCTACGGGGAAGTGCCGGACCAGCGCCTCGAGGCGATCGAGGAAGTCGTCCGGACCGCGGCGGAAGGGACCGCGCCGATCGGCCTTGCCTTCGGGGAAACCGGTGGGTTCCCGACCCTCCGGAGGGCGCGGATCATCCGCCTCGCGGTGGAGCCGGAGCCGAAGCTCGAGCTGCTCCAGGACCGGGTCGAACGGGGATCGGAGGCCATCGGCTATCCTCCCGAAGGCCGGCCGTTCTCTCCCCACGTCACCCTGGGCCGGGTTCGGGAAGGCGAGCGGCTCCCGCGCGAAGCCCCCGCGACGTTCGAACGGACCCAGGTTCCCCGATCGTTCGTGGCCGATCGGGTCGTGGTGTACGAGAGCCGGCAGAGTCCCGATGGTCCCACCTACCATGAGCGAGTGGTCCAGCGACTCGGTGATGAGGCCGTCTGATGCGGGGTTGTCTTTCCTTGCCGTTCCGGTTGCTCACGCTGGTGCTGGTCGCGGGCCTCGTTCTGCTGGCCTACAACTATCGTGTTGAGCTCCGGCACTGGGTGCACGGCTGGACCGCGGAGCCGGAGACGGCGGAAGGGCGCGCCGAGCCGGCGGGCCTGGCGGAAGGGCGCAGGAAACTGGCGCAGCTCGGAACCGGGAAGGATTCGGTGGTGCTCACCGCGACCGAGCTGGCGAGCCTCCTCTCCGGCGAGGCGAACAATCGCATCGCCCATGCGGCCGACAGTCTGACGGTCCGGTTGAGTCACGACCAGATCGAGGTTCGGGCCCTGGTGGATCCTCTCCCTCTGGGGGTGGGACCGGTGCTTCCCGTTCTCCGGGACCGGGAATGGGTCGAGGCCGGTGGACGGCTGCTGTACCGCCGGCCGGGGGTCGCCGAGTGGGACATAACCCGCGCGCGGCTCCGCGGGGTTCCCATTCCCGGTTCGGTGATCGAGCACTTTCTCCGGCAGCTCTCGGGAACGGCGCCGGCCGCGGCGGCCGAGATTGCGCTGCCTCCCCGGGTGACCGGGCTGCGCACCGAGTCGCGAGGATTGGTTCTGTATGGAGGCCGGGCGCCATGAGTCCAACCCAAGCCGCGAACCGGGTCCTGGTGGTGGACGACGAGGGCGGAATCCGGGAAGCCCTTCGCCAGGTCCTGGAGTACGAGGGCTGGGAGGTTCGCACCGCAGGATCGGGCGGGGAGGCGATCACGGTCTATCCCGAGTTCCGGCCCCAGGTGGTGCTGCTCGACGTCAAGATGGCCGGCCTCGACGGACTCGACACGCTGAGCCGGCTGCGCGAGCTCGATCCTCCCGCCACGGTGGTCATGATCTCAGGCCACGGAACCATTGCCACGGCGGTCCAGGCCACCCGCCGGGGCGCGTTCGATTTTCTGGAAAAGCCGCTCGATGCCGACAAGGTGCTGGTCACCCTGCGGAATGCGCTCCAGCACTCCTCGCTGACGGTCCAGAATCGCGAGCTCAAGCGGGCGCTCGATGTCCGCTATGCGATGGTCGGCAGGAGTCCGGCGCTGGAAAAGGTGCGCGAGCTGATCGCGAGGGTGGGACCAACCCACGCCCGGGTCCTGATCCGGGGAGAGAATGGAACCGGCAAGGAGCTGGTGGCCCGGGCGCTGCACGATAACTCCCCCCGCCGGGAGCAAGCCTTTATCGAGGTGAACTGCGCCGCCATTCCCTCCGAGCTGATCGAGAGCGAGCTGTTCGGGCACATGAAGGGAAGCTTTACCGGCGCGTTCGCCGACCGGGCGGGGAAATTCGAGCTGGCCGATGGCGGCACCTTGTTCCTCGACGAAATCGGTGACATGTCGCTCTCGGCCCAGGCCAAGGTGCTCCGGGTCCTCCAGGAAGGCATGGTCACCCGCATCGGAGCGGCCCGGTCGGTCGAAATCGACGTTCGGGTGCTGGCCGCCACCAACAAGCGGCTGGAGGACGAGATTGCGGAAGGTCGTTTTCGTGAGGACCTCTTCCACCGGCTCAACGTGATCCCCATCGAGGTCCCGCCGCTGCGTGAGCGGCTGGGAGACATTCCGGTCCTGGTCGACCACTTTATCGATGTGCTGAGCCGGGAGGCCGGGGTGGTGGCGCGAGGGTTTTCCGAGGAGGCATTGGTGGCGCTGGAACGCCGGAGCTGGCCCGGCAACGTGCGCGAGCTCCGCAACGCGGTGGAGCGGCTGCTGATCCTCGCCCCGGGCCGCGAGATCACCGAGGGAGACGTGGAGCGACTGCTGCCGATCGAGGAGGATGCCGCCCTCCCGGCCGATCCCTCGCGGCCGCCCACATTTGAAACCTTCCGGCACGATGCGGAGCGCGCCTTTCTCCTGTCCAAGCTGCGGGAGCATAACTGGAACATCGCCGAGACCGCCCGCGCCATCGCGGTGCCGCGGTCGAACCTGTACAAGAAAATGATGAAATACGGGCTGAGCCGGGACTCGACATGACCAAGCCACCAGATCGCGACTGGGACAAAGAGCTCGCTGACATCGACAAGATCATCGCAAAGCAGCCGGTCGCCGCACCGGGTCCCGCGCCGGCGGCTCCCGCGGCGCCACGCCCCACCCTGCCCGCCGCGCGGGCCAACGAGCCGCCCCGCCATCGTGTTCTCCTGACCACCTGGCTCCGGGTTCTCCTCGCGATCGGAGTCGCCGCGGCGATGACCCAGTGGCCTTACGCGCACGGCTGCGGGTTCCAGCTCTACCTCTATCTTGGCGCTGCCGGCGTGGTGGTCATCGCAGGTCTCTGGGGCTCCGTGGTGAGCTGGAAGCGACGGATGGGGCTGGCCCATGTGCTCTCGCTGCTGGTGACGCTCTGGGGCGGTTATCTCGCCGGCAAGGTGGTGCTGGATCGCACGAGCTACCCGAAGGAACCGCGGAGCTGGAGCTGCCCATGACCAAGACCTTTCGCAATTTCATCGGCGGGCGCTGGGTCGCGCCGTCGACCCGAGCCTACCTGGAGAATCGGAACCCGGCCGACCTCCGCGACCTGATCGGGCGCTTCCCCGATTCGGGCAAAGAGGACGTGGACGCGGCGGTCCGCTCGGCGGCGGAGGGGTTCCGGATCTGGTCCAGGGTTCCCGCGCCCTCGCGGGGCGACGTGCTTCGGCGGATCGGCGATCTCCTGGTCGAGCGCAAGGAGGAAATCGCCCGGGCGATGACGCGGGAAATGGGCAAGGTGCTGGCCGAAACCCGGGGCGACGTGCAGGAGGGGATCGATACCGCCTACTACGCCTCCTCGGAGGGCCGGCGGCTCTTCGGGCGCACGGTGCCGAGTGAGCTGCGGAGCAAATGGGCAATGAGCTACCGCCGGCCCATCGGGGTAACCGGCCTCATTTGCCCCTTCAATTTTCCGATGGCGATTCCCACCTGGAAGATGTTCCCCGCGCTGCTCTGCGGGAACTCGGTGGTATTCAAGCCTTCCGAGGACGTTCCCCACACTGCCCATCTGCTGGTGGAAATCCTCCTCGAGGCCGGCCTGCCCCCCCAGGTCATCCAGCTGGTCCATGGTGGGGGGGAGGCCGGCAGGGCGCTGGTTGAGCATCCTGCGGTTCCGGTGATCTCATTCACGGGCTCGACGGCCACCGGGTCGGCGATCGGCGAAGCCAGCGGCCGAATGCACAAACGGCTGTCGCTGGAGATGGGCGGGAAAAACGCGATGATCGTCATGGACGATGCGGACCTCGATCTCGCGCTCGATGGGGTCCTCTGGGGCGCCTTCGGAACGACCGGGCAACGCTGCACCGCCACCAGCCGGCTGCTGCTGCATCGCCGGATTCACGATCGTTTTCTGCGCCGTCTCGCCGAGGCGGCTGAGAAGCTGGTCCTGGGCAACGGTCGCCAGCCGGGCACCCAGGTCGGTCCGCTGATTCACGAGGCAGCCCGGGACAAAGTCGAGCAGTATGTGGCGATCGCGCGGCAGGAAGGATTGGAACTGGTCACCGGGGGCAAACGGCCCCGCAGTCCGCGTCTCGCGCGGGGATGGTTCTATCGTCCGACGGTGGTGGCAGGCGCGACGGCTGGCAGCCGTCTTGCACGGGAGGAGATCTTCGGACCGGTGCTCACGGTCCTCCGTATTCGGAGCTTCGACGAGGCGATCCGGATCAACAATGGAGTGAAATACGGTCTTTCGAGCTCAGTCTACACCCGCAGCACGGACCTTGCATTTCGCGCGATGCAGGACCTGGACAATGGAATCACGTATATCAATGCGCCAACTATCGGTGCCGAGGCGCACCTTCCCTTCGGTGGAACGAAGCAGACCGGCAACGGCCATCGGGAAGGGGGATGGGAGGTCTATCAGTTCTATTCCGAAACGAAAGTCTGCTACGTGGATTACTCCGGCTCGCTCCAGCGGGCTCAGATCGATAACTACTGATTGCGCGTCCCGGGTCCCCCGGTTATTGCTTAGAAGCGAGGTGCGTGGTGAGAGGTGCGAGGAGCGATGAGTCCTCGCCCTACGCACCTCGCCGCTCGCACCCCGCATCAAGGATCGCACCCCGTGGCCATGAAGCCTCTGCAAGTCGGCGGGAGCGGCAAGGGAAGCTCCTCTACGTCGTCTTCGGACGAGGGATCGCTCGATCAGTACCTGCGCGAGATCAGCAAGTACCCGCTCATTACGCAGGCCGAGGAAGTCGAGCTGGCCCGCCGCATCCATGTGGGAGAAGCGGAAGCGCTCGACAAGCTGGTGCGCAGCAATCTGCGATTCGTCGTGTCGGTGGCCAAGAAATACCAGAACCAGGGCGTCTCGCTCTCCGATCTGATCAACGAGGGGAACCTCGGTCTCATCCGGGCGGCCCATAAATTCGACGAAACCAAGGGAATCAAGTTCATCTCCTACGCGGTGTGGTGGATTCGTCAGGCCATTCTCCAGGCCCTGGCCGAGCAGAGCCGGATCGTCCGGGTTCCCTTGAACCGGGCCGGCGCGTTGCACCGGATTACCCGGCAGACCTCGATTCTGCTTCAGGAGCTGGGGCGCGAGCCCACCCCCGCCGAGATCGCCGAGGGCATGGGAATCGAGATGGAGGAGGTGGAGAAGACTCTGTCCATCTCCCAGAATCATGTGTCCCTCGACGCCCCGCTGGCCCCCGGTGAGGAGAACCGGCTGCTCGACTATATCCCCGACAATCAGAATCCCGGGCCGGACGCGGAGACCTTCGAGAACGCGCTCAACCAGTGCATCGCGCAGGTGCTCAAGGACCTGCGGGAGCGGGAGGCGAGGATCCTCCGGCTCTACTTCGGGCTCGACGGCCCCGAACCCATGACGCTCGAGGAAATCGGCACCGAGCTTGGCATCACCCGGGAACGGGTGCGCCAGATCAAGGAAAAAGCCCTCTCGCGGCTTCGCCATGTAAGCCGCTCCAAGGCGCTGGAATCGTTCCTGTCCTGACCATGCGGCGCGGGGCCCTCGCGGCTGCCCTCGGGCTCGCCGCCTGTGCCCGGCCCGAAGGCGTTCCCGGCATCAGCCCGATCTCCCGCGCGCCTGACCTCCGGGTCGGCATTGCGCTCAATGATCGCAGTGTCGGAGTAGGTGGGGGAGACCGGCTCGCGGTGGTGAGCAGCACTTCCGGATGGGTGGGGGAGATTCCGGCCGGAGAAATCGCGACGGCCAGCGTCGTAAACGGCGCCCTCACGCTGCAGATGTCCGGTACGACGCTCTCTCCCGGCTCCGAGGTCACCATCGCACCGGCTCAGAGCGGCACTTCGATTCGGGTCAACGGGCGCGAGTATCGCGGTACGTTCCGGCTCCGCGCCTCCCAGGGACGAGTCGATGCCGTCAATGTGGTCGACCTCGAGGACTACCTCGTCGGGGTGGTCGGCGCCGAGTTGGGACTCCGTTCCGAAGCAGAGATCGCCGCGGTCGAGGCCCAGGCGATCGTGTCCCGGACCATCGCCCTGCAGCGTGCCGGGCAATGGCGGGAGCGTGGCTACGATCTTGTCGCCTCGATCGCCGATCAGATCTACGGGGGGAGTGGCCAGGAGAACGATCTGGCGCGACGGGCCGTCCTCGCGACGCGGGGTCAGATCCTCACCTACCAGGGCCGGGTGATCGACGCCTTCTTCCACTCGACCTGCGCCGGCCGCACCGCGAACGGGGTCGAGGTTTTTGCCGCCGCTGACCGTCCCTACCTCCGCTCGGTCAGCGATCTCGATCCCAGCGGCACCGCCTGGTGCGCGATTTCTCCCCGCTACCGCTGGAAGGAAAGCTGGAGCGGGGAGGAACTGTCGCGAACGCTCCAGCAGACCCTGCCGCTCGCCGGGGCATCTCCGGCTCTGGCGAGTGCGCTCGAGGACATCCGGATCCTCGACCGGACGTCGACCGGCCGGGTCGCTCGGCTCGAGATCCGCTCGGTCGACGGGTCGGTCACCCTGACCGGTCCGGCCGCCCGGGGCGTGCTCAAGCCGGCCGATGGGCCGGGGCTTCGGAGCACCGATTTCACGGTGCAGATCGACCGGGATGGTGACCGGATCACCCGGCTCACCATCGATGGCGCCGGGGCGGGACACGGGGTCGGCCTTTGCCAATGGGGGGCCATCGGCCGCGCGCGCGCGGGATTCTCCTCCGGCGCGATCCTTTCGGCTTATTTTCCGGGCACCGAGCTGACCCGAACCTATTGATCCGGTGTTCTCATGAGTGAGCCCGTCCGCGTCGGACTGATCGGGGCCGGCGCCATCGTGCAGGTCGCCCACCTTCCTGTGCTGACCAAGCTCAAGAACGTGGAAGTCATGGCGATCTGCGACCCGGATCTGCCGAAGGCGCGCGCCCTGGCCGAGCGATTCCATATCAAGGATGTCTTCGACGACATCGAGGACCTGCTCGACCACGAGCAGCTCGATGCGCTGCTCGTTGCGACGCCGAACCATCTCCACGAACCTCACGTGATGGCGGGTCTCACCGCGGGGTGCCATGTCCTGGTCGAGAAACCCGGTTCGCTCACCGCGGCCGGCGAGCAGCGGATCGGGCGCATCGCCGAGCGGAAGAACCGGCTGGTGATGGTGGGAATGACCCATCGTTACCGCCCCGACGCGCTGGCGGTCCGCAGTTTCATCCAGAGCGGCGAGCTCGGGACGATCGACTCGATCCGGGGCAGCTGGCACGTGTCCCGTCCCGCCCGGAGTCCCCTGGGATGGCGGACCAGGAAGGACGAAGCCGGCGGGGGCGCCATGCTCGACCTGGGCCTCACCATGGTCGATCTCTGCCTCTGGCTCGCGGGAACACTGACTCCAACCCGGGTCACCGCGAACCTGACCCGGGCCGGGGAGCGGGGGGTGGAGCACTCCGGGTCGGCCATGATCGTCTGCGAAGAAGGCGTCGCGATCCAGGTGGACGTCACCTGGCGCCACATTGGACAGCGGGAACGCTTCGGCGTCGGGATCCGCGGCAGCAAGGGAACCGCGGGCATCAATCCCCTTCACGTCTGGAAGGAAATGAACGGCGTCCCGCAGGATGTCACGCCGACCGGAGGGCTCTCGCGCGAGAGCGTCTTCACCGCCTCATTTCGGGCCGAATGGGCCCACTTCCTGGCCGCCATCGCCGGGGAGGTCGAGGTGCCGAAGCTCACCGAGCACATCACCCTGCTCAAGGTGATCGGGGCGATCTATCGCTCCGCCGCGGAAGGGCGGGAGGTCCCGGTGTGAGGGTTGGTCTCGCCGCGGCTCTGGCCTGCTGGGCCGGAGTCGCCACTCCCTGTATCGCTCAATCGCCCGCCGTCGCGCCCGGTGAAGAGCTGACCGTCACGCTCATCACCTATGAGCCCGGTGGCCGGCTGTTCGAGCGATACGGGCACAATGCCGTGTGGATTCACGATACGAAGACCGGCGAAGATGAGCACTACGACTACGGCCGTTTCAGCTTCCGCCAGAAGCATTTCCTGCTGCGATTCATTCAGGGGCGGAACTGGTACTCGATGGGGTTCGAGCAGAACGTGCAGGGCGTGGTCGATGCCTACATTCGCGACGGACGCCGGGTCTGGATGCAGGAGCTGAATCTGGCGCCTGCCGAGCGCCTCAAGCTCAGGGAGTTTCTGGCTTGGAACTATCGCCCCGAGAATCGCGACTACGCATACGACGAATACCGCGACAACTGCTCCACCCGGATCCGCGACGCGCTGGACCGGGTGATGGGTGGCGCGATCGGCCGGTTCGGCGATTCCGCCTCGGGCTGGACCTGGCGGGACGAGACCCGCCGGCTCAACCAGCACAGCGTCGGACTCTACACCGGCCTCCTCATCGTGCTGGGCGAGCCGACCGACCGGGTCATGTCACGCTGGGAGCAGATGTTTCTCCCCATGCGGCTCCGCGAAGCGCTGAACCACGTCACGATCACCGGTCCCGATGGAGTCGCCCGGCCCGCGGTTCGCACCGAGCGGCTGGTGGCCCCCGGGGGACGGTGGCCCATACCCGAGCGGCCCTCGAACTGGCTTCCTGGCTATCTGGCGGTGGGTCTGGCCCTGGGGGGAATCCTCCTGCTGGCGCGGCGCACCTGGGCCTTCATGGCGCTGGCCACGCTCTGGATGCTGCTGGTGGGCCTGGTGGGAACGCTGGCCCTGGCGCTCTGGGTATTGACCTTTCATCGGGAGGCCTACGCCAACGAAAACCTGCTCCAGCTGAATCTCATCGCACTGGCGCTCGCGGTCGTTCTACCGGCCGCGTGGCGCGGCAGCTCCTGGGCCATGCGACCGGGACGGTTTCTCGCCGCGCTGGTGGTGGGGCTCAGCGTGTTAGGACTTCTGATCAAGCCCCTGCCCTGGTTCGGTCAGCACAATCTGGAAGTGATCGCCCTGGTCCTGCCGGGGCACCTGGCGGTATGGGCCGGTCTCAGGAGCCGAGGCCTCGCAGCGCCTCGGTAGCTTCGGCGAACCCGGGAAAGGCTGTCAGGGCCTTCTGGAGATACTCCCGCGCCTTGGCCTGGTCTCCCCGATCCTGATACAACAGGCCGAGGCTGTAGAAGGAGAGGGCGTCGGCCGGGATCTGGCGGTCATCGCCCGCCATTTCAGTGGAGGAGGACAATGGTCCTCCCGCCCCCAGTCCGCGGGCGACCGACCGAACCATCCGGAACATGTCGGCGCGATCATGAAGGGCCGGATCGTTGTGGACCACCTTCACGATTTCTCCATTCTCCGCCTTGACCAGTCGGGCATCGATTCGGAAGTCTCCGTACACGTCCACGAACGAGCCGGTCACCAGGTACTGGGCTCCCAGGCCCTTGCCCAGCCTGGCGACGGTCTCCCGGTCGATCCGTTCGGAGTTTCCCAGTCCCTGCTGGGTCAAGGCCCGGGCGACCTCCTCGCGACGAACCACCCGCACTGAAGGATTCCGGCCGAGCTCTCCTGCCAGGAGGGCGGCGAGCCCGAGGCGAAGGGCGTCGAAGTTTTCTCGCTCCTTGCCGTAACTGCCATCGTTCTCGAGCGGCAGGACCACCACGGTCACCGCGGGATTCTGGGCTCGAACTGTTGCCGGAAGGAGGACTGAAAAGAGGCCGGGAACGAACCAGGTGAGTCGGAGGCGCGCTCTGGTCATTTTCCCAAGATAAACGCCAAGGCTTGCTCCTCCGGGCAAATCCGTCTAAGTTCCTTCCTTCGCAACGACTTACCGAGCCCAATCATGAAGCCGAATCTGCATCCGATGTTCCGAAAAATCGAAGTGGTGTGCGCTTGCGGAAACCGGTTTGAAACCCGGAGCACGTCCACCTCGATTCACGTCGAAGTTTGTAACGCCTGCCACCCGTACTACACCGGGAAGCACCGGCTGATGGACACCGCCGGCCGGGTGGATCGTTTCCGCCGGAAGTACAGCACCGAGTCCGCTCCCGCCGCCTCGACTCCGGAGCCACAACCGGCACCAACCGAGTAGCCCGTGGAGACCAGACTCCGCCAGGCGCTGTCCCGGGCGGAGGAGGTCGCCGCGGCGCTGGCCGACCCCGCCACAGCCCGCGATCCTTCCCGACTCTCGGCCCTGGGCCGCGAGCACGCCCGCTTAGCGCCCATCGTCCGGGCCGCGGAGCGGAAGGCTCGGATCGAGCGGGAGCTGGCCGACGCTCAGGCGATGAGTGTGGAGACCGATCCCGAGCTGGTTGCCCTGGCACAAGCGGATCTCGACCGTCTTCCGGGAGAGCTCGAGAAGGTTGATGCCGAGCTGGCCGTCCTCCTGGTGCCACGGGATCCGCTGGAGGACCGGGACGCCATTCTGGAAATCAGGGCCGGCACCGGTGGAGACGAGGCTGCCCTGTTCGCTGCCGATCTGCTTCGGATGTACACCCGATTCGCCGAGCGGAGAGGCCTCAAGGTCGAGCCGCTCTCGGTCAGTGAAGGCACCCTGGGTGGGGTCCGTGAAGCGGTGATCGCGCTGCGTGGTGATGACGCGTACGGCCTGTTCCGCCGTGAATCGGGTGTCCACCGGGTGCAGCGGGTTCCCGCGACCGAATCCCAGGGCAGAATCCACACCTCCGCCGCCACCGTGGCGGTGCTGCCCGAGGCCGAGGAAGTGGATGTGAAAATCGAGCCCCAGGACCTCCGCATCGACGTGTTCCGATCCGGTGGGCCGGGGGGCCAGAGCGTCAACACCACCGACAGTGCGGTACGGATCACCCATCTTCCCACCGGACTGGTGGTGCAGCAGCAGGACCAGAAATCCCAGCTCCAGAACAAGATCAAGGCGATGGAGGTGCTGCGGGCGCGGCTCCTCGATCGGAGAATCTCGGAGCAGGAAGCCGCCCGGGCCCGGGAGCGGAAAACCATGGTCGGCACCGGGGACCGGTCCGCCAAGATCCGCACCTACAACTTTCCCCAGAGCCGGGTCACCGATCACCGGATCGGGCTCTCGGTGCACAATCTTTCCGCGGTGCTCGATGGGGACCTGGAGGACATCGTGAAGGCGCTCCGGCTGGCGAGCCGCGACGAGGCCGCATGAACGCGGTGACGGTGGCCGATCTGATCGACGGCGCCGCCAGCAGGCTCCGCGCCGCCGGGGTCGTCAAGCCGCGCCGTGAAGCGAACCGGCTCTGGGCCTGGCAGCACCGGCTCAATCCGGGCGAGAGCTGGCTCACCCGGGAGCAGGCCGCCGGGGCCGAGCCGGCCCGGGCTTTCGAGGAGGCGGTGGAGCGGCGGGTTAGGGGAGAGCCGCTCGCGTATGTCCTCGGACACGTCGGGTTCCGCCGGCTCGAGATTCGCTGCGACCGGCGGGCCCTGATTCCCCGGCCCGAGACGGAAGGCGTGGTCGATCTGGCCCTGTCCCTGGTTTCGGCCGGCGCCGCGCTCGATCTGGGCACCGGCACCGGCTGTCTCGGCCTGGCCCTGCGTGACGAAGCCGGCTTCGAGGTGACCGCCGTCGACAGCTCAGCCGAGGCGCTCGCCCTCGCCGCTCTGAATGCCGCGGCCACCAGGCTCCCGGTGGAGCTGGTCCAGAGCGACCTCGCCGAACGGCTTGTCGGGCGGAGATTCGACCTCATCGTCTCCAATCCGCCGTACCTGACCGAGGCCGAGTACGAGGCGCTCCCGGTGGCGGTGAAGGCCTGGGAGCCCCGCCCAGCCCTGGTGAGCGGTCCCGACGGGCTGGACCTCACCCGGCGAATCCTGGAGGATGGGCGCGAGATGCTCCTCCCGGGTGGCTGGATCGTCATGGAGATAGATTGCGCCCGAGGAGACGCGGTTGCCCGCCTGGCCCGGGAGCTGGACTGGCAGGACATCCGGGTCGAGCCCGACCTGTTCGGGCGCGATCGGTACCTCGCCGCGCGGCGCGCGGCCAACAGCGGAGGGGTGGGATGATCGAGGAAAAGGCGCAGGACCTCGGGCGGTTGATCGGCCAATCCTCCGAATATCAGACGCTGCGGCGCGCCGAGAAGATCCTCCAGGAGGATGCCACGACCCGGGGAAGGCTCGAGAAGATCGACCAGCTTGCCCGGAAGATCGATGAACAGGTGACGCAGAAGAAGCTGCCGGAGGAAGCCACCATGATGGAATACGAAACCGCGGTCCGCGACCTGGAAACCAGCCCGGAAGGACAGGCGTACGTCGTGGCCCGGGCGAACTACGAGAAGCTGATGTCGAAGGTGAATCAGGAGATGGCCGCCGGCATGGAGCGCGGCGCCGCGAGCAGCATCATCACCCTGTGAGCGGATTTTTCGTTGTCCTGGAAGGCCCCGAAGGCGCGGGCAAATCGACGCTGGCAGCGGCCCTCGCCGAGCGGCTGCGCCGGGCCGGGCACGACCCGTTGCTGGTGCGCGAGCCGGGCGGCACTCCCGCGGCGGAAGCACTTCGGCAGGAGCTCCTGCATGCCGACCGTCGCTGGACCCCGGAGCGGGAACTGCTCTATCTCGCAGCCGCCCGTGCCGATCTGGTCGGCCAGGTGATCCGTCCGTCGCTCGAAGCGGAGCGCATCGTGATCAGTGACCGATACGATCTCTCGACGCTGGCGTATCAGGCGGCGGGCCGGGGGCTTCCCTTGCCGATGGTTTCCTGGGTGAATGCGGCGGCCACCGGAGGACTTCGGCCGGATCTCACCCTCATCCTCGATGTACCGGTCGAGCTCGGCGCAGCGCGACAGATCGCGGCGGGTAAGACCCGGGATCGCCTTGACCGGGAGCCGGAGGAATTCCACCGGAGGGTGGCAGCCCGCTATCGGGAGGAATCCGGCCCCGGAATCGTGCATCTCGACGCAACCCAATCCCCCGCCGAGCTCGCCAGCTCCGCCTGGCAGGCCCTGCTGGCCTCCCCCGCGATGCCAGCGTCGGCTCGCGCCTCGTAAATCATGACCATGCGCCGCGTACTCATCATTCTCGGGGCGGTGCTGGTGGTCATGACGGCGGCCCTGGCGCTGTGGCGCAAGACCGCCTCGAAGAGCCAGCCGGTCACCATGGTCGGGGATCGCCTGTTCGACGCGGTGTTCGCCAAGATCCGGTCGTCCCTGGTCGATCCGCTGGACGACGAAGACCTCTACCGCCGCGCGGCGCTGGGACTGATCGGGGAGCTGGACGATCCCTATGCCTTTCTCCAGCTCCCTGGACAGCCCCGACCGATTCCGACCGATGAGCCGCTCTCACAGGGAATCTTCCTGGACCGACGTGATGGTCGGGCCATCGTGGTATCCACGATTCCCGATTCCCCCGCTGACCAGGCTGGGCTGCGGCCCGGTGACATTCTCGTCGGCATCGACACCACGGCGATTTCCGGTGGCCGGCTGGAGACCGCGGCCAGGCTGCTGGAAGGGAAGCCCGGCAGCACAGTCACCCTCCGGCTCCGGCGGGAAGGCGCACCGATCAGCGTGGACCTCCATCGGGGGACTTCGGTGGATCCTCCGGCGATTCGAGTGGCCGATCTGGGTAGCGGAATTGCCTCGATCCGGATCACTCGGATCTCCGCCGTGGTGGCCGACACGCTGCGGAGCACGATCGAACGCTTCCAGCACGCGGGCGGGAAGAGCATCGTGCTCGACCTCCGTGGCAGTACCGAAGGAGGCAGCGACCTCGAAGCCGGGGCGAGCGTTGCCGATCTCTTCCTGAACCGCGGGACGGTCCTCGCGGTGAGCAAGATGCGCCGCGCCAGCGGCAACCGGGATTTGACCGATACCTCGCCCTCTCCCTTTTCGGAGATGCCGGTTGCGGTGCTGATCGATCGGGGGACCGCCGGCGCGGCCGAAGCGATCGCCGGGGCTCTCCAGGACCACGACCGGGCCATCGTCCTCGGCACGGCGAGTTACGGACGAGGAGCGACCTGGAGCAGCTACAGTCTGGGGAACGGGGCCACTCTGACCCTGACGACGGCGCTCTGGATGACTCCGAATGGCCGGCAGATTCAGCGGCTCTCCGAAACCTCCGATGGAAACACCCCGGCCGATACCACCCGCCCCAGCGTCAAGAGCGATCGGGGCAGGGTACTTCTCGGGGGAGGAGGCATTGTTCCGGATCGACAATTCGCGGAAGCGAATGGGGATGCGGTCCTCGCGGAAGCCCGGAGGATTCTGCTGCGGGCCACTACTCCCGAGAACGTCTTTGCCTCAGTGGGTCTGAGATAGCCCCTGCCGGTCCAGCGTGACGTCGTAGAGGGCGTTCCCAATTCTCTCGCTGACCAGCTGCAGGGACGTGCCGATCCGGCTCCAGGCAGCTTGGCGGACGAACGTGTCGGTATTCTGATCGAAGCTGACCGTGAGTCCGGTGATCGTGGTGGAACCGGCCATGCTCGCGTTGGCCGGCCCGCCGGGCACGGTCGCCGGGAGGACCAGGGTTCCGGTGGTTGCGCCGTTCTGGTCGATCGCAATCGTGAGTGAGGCCCCGGCCGCCAGGACGTCGATGAACGGCTGACCATCCGGCGTCACTCGGAAGAAGGTCGCCTGGTAGGTTCCTGTCGAGAACGTCGTTCCGGTAACGAGCTCACTGCCGCCGCCGCATCCCGCGACCGCGACCAGCATCAGGCCCGCCGAGAGCACGGTTCCGCGCATCGATTGAAAATCCTTTCCTGCTGGGGACTCGGGACGGACTACTGGTCGATGATCCGGACTCCTGGAGGCCGGTCAAAAACGAACATCCTTCGATCGATCGGAGTGTTGGGAAGCAGCCGGGTCAGGGTCAGCACCCGCCAGACCCCAGGCGATTCCTCGAGCTCGATACGCCGGGGAAGCCAATCCTCCCGGCCAAGCCAGAGCACGGCCCGGAGAAAATTGACGTTGGCGCCCCGGGGAACGATCGAAACGACCTCGAGGGGATGCCCGCCCAGCGTGTCGGCCCGGAGCCAGGTGCTGGTGTACCGGTCAGCAGGGCGGTCCAGAATCCGCGCCAGCAGGTTCACCCCATACACCGGGTCCGTCTCCATGCGCATCCGGATAACCTGGCCCGGATTGGTGCTTGGCGTGTAGACCCAGACGTACTCGCCATCGATCACGATCGCTTCGCCGGGCGGATCGCTGAACCGCATCGCGAACGCGTTGTCGCCCGCCTGGTACAGCTTCCCGGTAGAGGTAAGCGTATCTCCGAGACCGGGATCCTTGATGACCTGGATGAAGTCGGCCTGGAGCGAAGTGAGGCCGCGGTAGGCCGCTCCGGCTCTCCTCACGATCGCGACGGGGTCCGGATTCTGGCCCGCCAGGGGGCTGGCGGTCCCGAGGGCGGCACCGAGCAGCCACACCAGCCGACCGGTCCGGGCACGCTTCACGACGGCACCTGGCGTCCGATCGCCGAGGCAATACCACGCAGCTCGTCCATGAGGAGGGTGAATTGCTCGGGGTAAAGGCTCTGGGCGCCGTCGGAAAGGGCTTCGGCCGGATTCACGTGCACCTCGATGAGCAGTCCATCCGATCCCGCCGCGACGGCGGCCCGGGCCGCGGCCGGAACCAACGAGCGTTTTCCCGTCGCATGGCTTGGGTCGGCGAGCACCGGGAGATGGGTCAGGTTCTTGGCGGCGGCGATCGCATTCACATCAAAGAGAGCGCGGCCCGAGCCACCCTGGCCTCGAATGCCGCGCTCACAAAGCATGACGTCCCGATTCCCCTCCGCCAGCACATACTCCGCGGACATGAGCCAGTCGGTCAGCGTGGCGGTCATCCCCCGTTTGAGGAGAATGGGCTTCCCGGAACGGCCCGCGTGCTTGAGCAAGGCGTAGTTCTGCATGTTGCGTGCGCCGATCTGAATGACATCGGCAACCTCGGCCACGAGGTCGAGTCCGGCTTCGTCGAGCGCTTCGGTGACGATGAGGAGACCGGTTTCCTCCCTGGCGTTCCGGAGCAGATCCAGGCCGGCCGGACCGAGCCCCTGAAAAGCATAGGGAGAAGTGCGGGGCTTGAAGGCGCCTCCGCGGAGCGCCTGGGCTCCGGCGGCACGAACCGCGCGCGCGGTGGCCAGGATCTGGGCTTCACTTTCGACCGCGCAGGGTCCCGCAATGATCAGGAGCTCGGAGCCCCCGACCCGGATGCCGCCCGGCAGCACGACGATCGTCGGATCGGGCTTCCACTCGCGGGCGACCCGCTGGTATGGGCTGGCGAGAGGAACGACCTGGTCCACACCGGGAAGGGCAGTCAGCCGTGCCGGATCGAGGCGGCCGCTCTCTTCCAGGACCGCGAGGACGGCCCGGGGGGCCACCTCGATCTCCCGGCTGCTCAGGCCGAGGGCTTCAATGAGCGCGACGACCCGGGCGCGGTCGGTCGCCGGGGCATCGGGATGAAAGATGATCAGCATCAGGAAGGCGAAGAGCTACTCGCCCATCGCTCCCACGCCGGCCGGCTCGTGCAACCGAACCCCGACGATCGTCGAGACCCCGGGCTCCTGCATGGTCACGCCGTAGACCGCATCGGCGGCCTGCATGGTCCGCGGGTTGTGGGTGATGACGACGAACTGGGTATTCTGCTTGAACTCGTCGAGCAGGGTGGTGAATCGTCCCACGTTGGCGTCGTCGAGCGGCGCGTCCACCTCGTCGAGCAGGCAGAAGGGACTCGGCTTCGACAGGTAGATGCTGAAGAGGAGGGACGCGGCCACCAGGGTGCGTTCGCCGCCGGAGAGCAGATGGATCCGCTGGACCCGTTTGCCCCGCGGGGCCGCGTGAATGTCGATCTCGCTCTCGAGCGGATCGGAAGGGTCGGCCAGGCGAAGCTGGCATTCTCCCCCTCCGAACAAGGTCTGGAACACCTGCTGGAAGTTCTGCTGGATCGCGGTGAAGGTGTCCAGGAACATGCTCCGCGCCGTGGTATCGATCTCCTTGATGGCCTGGAGGAGCGACTGTCGCGCTGCGACGAGGTCGTCCCGCTGGCTGGTGAGGAATTCGAGCCGCTTCGATTCTTCGGCGTGTTCTTCCACCGCGAGCGCATTGACCGGGCCGATCGCGTCGAGTGACGCGGCAATCCGGGCCGCTTCGATCTCGAGAGCCTCGCGGTCCAGATCCAGCGCTTCGGCCTCCGCGGACAGCGCCTCGAAGGACTGCCGCCATTCGGCTTCGACCCGGTCGGTGATGCTCCGGCGGGTCCCCCCGGCCTCGGTGAGCTCCACTTCGAGCTGGTGGAACAGCTCGCCGGCGCTCTCCAGCTCGGCCCGTTGCCGCTGGACGTCGACTTCGATCGTGGCGAGCCGGGCCGCCGCTTCGGCGAGTGCCGCTTCGGATTCGGCGCTGGCCCGCTCCAGTGCCTCGAGGGTGCGGCTCCGCTCTTCGCGCTGCTCCCGCCAGTCGCGTTCCTGGCCGACGAGGGTAGCCCCTTCCTCGGACAGCTTGACGATGTCGCCGGCCAGGCTCCGGGCCTCGGTTTCGGCGCCCGCGATGGTTTCCGCCGCGCGGCGAGCCCGATCTTCCGCGGCGCGAACCCGCGCGGCGAGGTGGGCTTCGCGGACCTGCCACCCGACCCGATCCTCCCGGGCGGATTCCTGTTCCGCTTCGCGCGCCTGGAGGACCCCGCGTGCTTCCTCGAGCAGAAGGGCGTCCGCCGATCCCTTCCGGGTGGCTTGGTCCAATCCGACCTGGATGTCCCGAAGCCTGGTTTCGGTCCGCGCGATTCGCTGTTCGAGCGCGGCGCGCTGGGTTTCCCGCTCGCCCAGCTCGCGGGTGAGATTCTGTACCAGGCGAGCGGCGTCCTCCCGCTCCGCCACGGCGTGATGGCGGGACTCGCGCATCTGTTCGGACCGGGTCATCGCCTGGACGGCTTCCTGCTCGAGCGCGACCAGCCGCTGCTCCGCGGCGGTGAGGCGGGCGACGGCTTCGCGGTGGGCGGACTCCTGCTTGTCGATCTCGCCGGCCAGGTTCGCGATGTCGGCACGGCGGCGGAGCGGCCCGACCGCCCCGGCCCCGCCGGCGAGGAGAATGGCCCCGCTGGCTCGCCGGAGGGCCTGGCCGCGTTCGTCGATCAGCTCCGAGCCGGAAAGCAGGGCTTCAACCCATCGATGGGCCGGTCCCTCCGCCTGCAGTCTGCGCTCCAGCGGACTCGGCCCGTGGCCGTTGCCCCGCGGGCCCGGATCGACCGGAAGGAGCAGCACGGCGCCGGGCTGCGATTCGGCGTGCCATTGCCGGATCGAGTCCACCGCATGCGCGTCCCGCACCAGCACCGCGTGCATCCATTCGCCCAGCAGGCGTTCGGCCAGCTCGGCGGTTTCGGGGTCGGTGCTCAGGAAGTCGCTCAGCGGTCCTAACACGGACCCGTTGAACCGGCCCCGGGCCTCGAGCAGGGCGGCGGCGCCCGGCGCCAGGCCGACCCGGTCGCGCTCGAGCTCTTCGAGGGCGGCCCGGCGGGTGGTGAGCTGACCCAGGGTTTCCTCGAGCAGACGTTTCCGGTTCCGCTCGGAGACCTCTTCCTCCCGGGCCGCGGCGACGTCATGGCGACCCCGCTCGGCACGATCGGCCGCGGTCAGCGCGTCGGTGGTGACCCGATCCGCACTTTCGGACGCCTGCTGGGCGGCCGCCTCGGCCCGGCCCAGCTCGAGGCGAAGGGTCTGGATCCGCTCCGCCACCGTGGTGATCTGATCCCGGAGGGCGGAGCGTTCCTGCTCGAGCGCGGTCTGCTCACCTTCCAGGCTCCTGATTCGCTGCACCGCGCTCGCGATGGCCTCTTCGGCGAGCCTCACCTGTTCGCGCGCCTCGGCGAGTCGCGCCCGGGCGCCCGCTTCCTGCGCGGTGCGGTTCTCGAGCTCGGTTCCGATTCCCCGATGCTCTTCTCCGGCTCGAGCAAGCTCGGCCTCCGCTTCGTCACGCTCACGGGCGGCTTCCTCGGTCCGGCGCGCGGCGATGCCCTGTTCCTCCTCATCGCGCCGCCGCCGCTCGCCCAGATGGGCCAGCCGCTCGGTCGCCAGAGCAAGCTGCCCATCCAGACGCGACATCGCGACCTGGCATTCGGCGAGCTGGCGGGCGATCTCGGTGCGATGCGCCTCGGCCCGGCTCCGCTCCCTGGCCCTGGTGTCCAGGGTTTGCTCGGCGGTGCGGAGGCCCTCGCGCAGACCGGGCAGTTCTTCCGCCAGCCCGCGGTGCCGGGCCTCGGCCCCGGCCACCCGTTCGGTCAGCTCCTGGAGCTGCCGCCGTGCCAGATTGATGCTGACCGCGAACTTCTCCTCCATGAGCTTGCCGTGCCGTTCGGTCTTCCCCTTCTGTCTCGCGAGGGACCGGATCTGCGATTGCACCTCTCCCAGGAGATCCTCGAGCCGCTGGAGATCGACGGCGGTTTCTTCCAGCCGCCGCTCGGTGCTGTGCTTCCGATCTCGATAGAGACCGATCCCGGCCGCCTCCTCGAACAGCGAGCGCCGCTCTTCGGCGCGATCGGAAAGGAGCAGGTCGATCATCTTGGATTCGATTACGACGCCAGTGCCACCTCCCAGCCCGGTGCCGCGGAGGAGATCCTGGATGTCGCGGAGCCGGACCGGGGTGGCGTTGAGCAGGTACTCGCTCTGACCTGAGCGGGAGAGCCGGCGGGTGATCACGACCTCCCGGTAGGCGATCGGCAGGTCGCCGGCGCTATTGTCGAGGTGGAGGGAGACTTCCGTGAGGCTGACCGGCCGGCGGCCGGCGGACCCCTGGAAGATCACATCTTCCATCTTGCCGCCTCGCAGGAGCCGGGCCGACTGTTCGCCCAGCACCCATCGGACCGCGTCCGAGACGTTCGATTTTCCGCAGCCATTCGGACCCACGATTGCCGTCACCCCGTCGCCGAAATCGAGGGTGACCGTATCGGCAAACGACTTGAAGCCGGAGAGCTCCAGTTTGAGCAGTTTCATTCGCGGCCAGAACCGGCGGTGGAGAGGGGAGCGGGAGCCCGCTCGTTTGGGGCAAAATAAGGTGACCGCTGACCGCTGACCAGTGACGGGTTACTGCTTTTTCGCCGGTAACCGGAGGAGGAAGTACGGCCGTCCCATGGCGCGGCCGATGGAGTCGGCCGATTCCCGGGTCGTGAAGGGTCCCACCACGACTCGATAGCCCTCTTCGGGCTCGCTCGGGTCCAGAACCGAGGCGGGGTACCCGTCCGCGCGGAGCTGCTTCATGAGCAGAGCAGCCCAATCGGCGTTCTGGGTCCGGCTGACCTGGAGGTACATCAGGATCGAATCGACCGGGACCGGTGTCACTCCTGACACGAGCGCGCTGTCCTGGACGACCGACGCCGATTCAGCCGCGGCCACCGCGGCCGGGACCCGCTCGGGGGGAACCCAGCTGATGGCGAGCCAGTGGTCCTCCCCTCCTCCCGTGAGCCTGGCGCTTTCGGGTGGAGGAGCCTGCCGCAGATCCAGACTCACCACGTCGTCCCCCTGTCGCACTACGAGATTTCCCGCTCCCGCCACGAGGGGAAGGTCGGTGTTCCATTCGCTCAGGACCGAAGCGGCGAGCCGGCCGGTGGTGAGGTCGAACACCCACACCGAGTCTCCCGCCTCCCGGTGCACCAGGATCCAGCGACCCGAGGAATCGAGGCGGAACTGACGGGGCGGGCCGGGCAGCTGAATCGGAGCCACCTCCGCGAGGGTGAACCGGTCGAAGACCCGGATCCGGGGACGATCCTTCTCGGTGACGAAGACCCGGTGGCCCGATGGGCTGAAGGCCACCCGCTCGGCATGCTCGACGTCCAGGAAGCGCTTGGCGCGCTGACCCGCGGTCTCGACCAGCGTCACGCCGCTGTCGGACGCGATGGCCACGAGATCACCCCACGAGGTCGCGGCGACGTCTCCGGCGGGGATGGTGGCGGAATACACCTGCTGGTCGGCGCTTGCGGTGATGAGACGCGGGGGCTTGGCCAGGATGGCTATCACCTGGTCGTTGATCGCCGGATAGAGCACGTTGGGTTCGGCCGGCAGGGAATCATGGAACGACACTTCGTCCCGCCGCGCCAGCCGTACGATGCGACGGCTGCCGTCCGCGAGATACAGGGAGCCATCCGGTCCCACCGCCCCCACCCGGATCCCGGTCGGTCCCTTGCGAGCCAGCCGGGTCTCGAGATCGACGCCGACCAGCCCGCCCTGAGCGTCCATGGCCCAGAGCAGCCTTTCGTCCAGATTGGCTCCGAAGATCCGGCGGATGGCAGGGACTGGGTAGGAAGACCAGCCGGTTTCGACCAGGCTGTCCGGCCGGTAGGCCTCAACCGGCCCACCGCGACTGGGAAACCGGAGGAGAGAGACCTGACCGCCGACGGCGGGGAGGTCGGGTGGTGGCGGCGGCGGCGCGGATCTGCAGCCGGTCGCGAGCAGGGACGAGCAAGCCGCCGCCCGGAGTGCCCGAGCGGCGGCCTGGCGGACATCTTGAGGGTTCACGGTCTGGACATTCTAGCCGTCCCGATGTGCCGGCGTCCAGCCGGTCCGTGATCCCGGGCCGCGATCAGAAGGTCGGGCCCAGGCTCAGGGTCCAATAGCCTTTCTTGAGGAAGGATTTGCCGTCGGTAAAGCCGGGCCGATCGAGCGGGAAGGAATAGTCGGCTCGAACGATCAGGAAATTGAGCAGGTTGAACCGGACCCCCAGCCCGGTCGAGGTAAGCGGAGTGCGGACCGTCATGTAATCGTCTCCCGGATCGCGGTGCAGCTTGATGGTGCTTCCCGCCTCGAACATCAATCCGGCGTCGAAGAAGGCCACTCCCTCCACCGCGGGGAAAAATCCGCTCAGGAACCGTGCGCCGAAGAAGAAGGGCCACCGGAGCTCAGCCCCGGCGAGCGCCATCCTGGTTCCCACCAGCTGATCGGCCGCGCCGCAGCCGGTGGCCGAGTTCTCTCCACCGAGGAATTCCGAGCTGGTGCACTCGTTCCGGTACAGCGAGCCGTAGGTATAGCCGCGCAGGTAGTCAGGCAGCCCGGCGTAGAACTGGAATTTCTCTTCATCCCGCCCGTGCTGCCCGTAGTACTGCAGCCGGGTCGCCAGGGTGAACGGACCGGCAATCCGGTCGTAGCGGCGATAGTCGGCATTGATCGTGGTGAACCGCCACTGGCCTATTCGCGGAGCGATCTCGAAGCGGGAGCGCTGCCCCATGATCGGCCCGACTCCGCCGAACAGCGAATTGTCGAACACCATGGCGACACTGGGCTGGAGGAAAGTGGCTCCATCCAGGTGGGTGGTTTCGACGTAGGCATCCCGGGTCTGGAACCCGCTGACCGGATCGTAGGGCACGACCAGACTCCGAAGATCTTCGGCGACGTTCACGACCGCCGTCCCGAATTCCACGCGCCGGAATCGACTGATCGGGTAATATCCGATCGCCGAAATCTGGCGAAGCACCAGACGAACCACGTCTTCGCGATAGAGGCGCTCGCTCGGGAGATCCGATTCCCCGATCGAGGCGCCGGCAAAGTAGAAATAGGGGATCTGCATCGCCCCCACGCCCCAGTTGAGCCGCCGGCTCAGGTTGGCGTACTGGGTCTGGAAATACGTCTCGTTGAGCCTGCCGTTCAGGGAGGCGGCGATCAGGAGCTGGTGATTCTCCAGCATGTCGCCGAGCACGATGCCGGTCGAGCCGCTCACCCCCTGCCCGAAGCTGTTCCGGGTGTACCCGATGGTCGGCCGGGAAACGTATTCCGGCTCCAGCTTGGGCTTGTAGGTGCGGAAGGTGAATTCGTTGGTGTCCGGCACGGTGAACGTCGTCGAATCCAGGATCCGGGCCACCGAAATCATCTCGTGGGCGGTGGTATCCGGGGGCAGGGAGTCGGCGAGCCGGAATCCCTGCCTGGTCCGGTACACCGCCCGGCCGGACAGGATCTGGGGACCCGTGGGGGCCACGGGCGGTGCGATTTTCACTTCCTGGTTCGGGGCGATCGCCGCCAGATTCCGGCCCGCGATCTCCGCATTCCACGGCCGGCTCTTGAGCGATCGGGGATTGTCCAGCGTGTAGACGTCGTAGTTGCCCTGCTCGAAGTACACGAAGGCCAGCTTGTCGGTATTACGCGCCCAGGAAAGCACCGGGCTGAGCGGGGTGATGCCCTGAACCCCGGTGTAGAAGTCGGTAAGTTGATACACCTGCTTGTCGGCCAGGTCGTAGAGATAGATGTTGGCGACCCCGTTCCGGTCGGACACGAATGCCAGCGATTTACCATCGGGCGACCACTGCGGATCGCTGTTACGCCCGACATCGAGCCCCTCCGGGAGATCGATCCGGCCCGAATCCATGTGGTAGAGCGCGATCCGCAACGAGCCCCACCGGAGGGCTTCCATATCGGTTTCCGGACCCCGATCGGTCGAAAACGCGATGGTGCTGCCATCGGGAGACCAGACCGGGTGAAGATCGGCGTCCTTGTCGTTGGTCAGCCGGGTGAGACCGGTGCCATCGGCATTCACGGTGTAGAGGTCGGAGATCCCGCCCTGCAGCCCGCTGAAGACGAGCTTGGTGCCGTCCGGACTCCAGGTCGGCGTGGTGACCTGGGCGAGGGGCAGCCGGATCGAGCGCACCGTCCGATTCCGGTCGGTGTCGATGATGACCAGGTCGTCCCGGCCACCCCGCTTCGCCGCGACGGCGATGTGCTTCCCGTCGGGCGACCAGCTTTCCGAGGAGTTGATGAACCGGAAGGTCTCGTAGTTGCCGCTGTAGGTGGACTTGAGAAGACGCTTCTCGCTCTTCCCGGTCTTCGTGTCGGCCAGCCACAGGTCCACGAAGTAGAAATTGCGTTCGCTCAGGTACACGATCTTCGAGCCGTCCGGCGAAAGTGCCGGGGCGAGGTGCCAGGTCCCTCCCGTTTTCTTCTGCGTCAGGAGAACCTGGGAAATCGTGCGCGCCTTCTGCCGGTTGGCGACTTCCGGGAGATACTGTTTCTGCACCGCATCACGCCACTGGTCCACCAGCTGGGGGAAGCTCATCCCGAGCACCCGCTCGAGGGCGTTCTCGATTCCGCCGCTGGCGCCGCGCTTGGTAATCTGGGCGATCGCCTCGTCGCCCCAGCGCTGCCCGATATAGCCCACCAGGGCCTGGCCGAACCGATAGGGGAACCAGCGATAGAAATCCTGGGCGGACGGCAGCTTGCCTTCGTTGGCGGCATCCCGAAGCCACATGGCGGTATTGGGATCCACCGGGCCAAGCGAGAAATACTCGGCTTCGCCTTCGCCGAACCAGAGCGGTGCGTTGGCGGCGATGATGCCCTGCGCGCCCCCGGCCATGGTCGTGCCTTCCCCGCCGACCCGTCCCCGCGACCAGATGTCGAATTGGAACTGGTGGGTCATCTCGTGCTGGAGGACGTGCTGGTTCTCCTCGTAGGATCCGGTCAGCGGAAAGATGTTGCGGTGCCGGATGTAGTCGGTGAACCCGCCGGTGCTCTCGTCGATTTCCTCGCCCGAGGTGTTGGTCTGCTGAAAATCGGATTGCGAAGCGTAGACGATGATCGGCTTGCGCTCTTCGAACGTGTGGCTGAACACCCGGGACAGCTTGGCATAGGAGCGCTCCGCCATCCGGGCGATGTCGAGGGCCGCCGCCCGCTCGGCGGGGTAGTAATAGACGTCGAAATGCTCGGTCTGGATGATCTGGAAATCGAACCGACCGTACTGAACCTTGTTGCGGCCGAAGTACTGCGCGGAGAGCCCCGCGGGCAGGAGCGCCAGCAACAGCGCCAAAGCGCCGAATCGTCTCATGAATGCTTCCTTTCGGCGGCGAGGTGCAGCCGGGGAGCATCGTTCCAGAGCCGCTCCAGCTGGTAGAACCCCCGCGCTTCGGGGTGAAACAGGTGAACCACGACATCGACAAAATCGAGCAACACCCACCGACCTCCCGTCACACCTTCCACGTGATGGGCCCGCACCCCGGCCTCTTCCAGTTTGCGGAGCACCGCATTCGCTATGCCGCGAACATGGGCGTCCGAGGTCCCTGAGGCCACCACGAACCAATCGGTGGCATCGTTGATTCCCCGGAGGTCGAGCGCCACCACGTCGCGGGCGTTGAGACTGTCCGCCGCCTGCCACACCAACTGCACGATCGGTGACGGCCGGCTCCCGCGGGAACCTGCGGGTCCCGTTGAGGCCGCCCGGCTCAACCCCTGACCTGCATGCAGACTTCCGGCCTCCACGAAATGACACGCCAGGGGTCGGGAGCCCTGAAAAGGACGGCTGCTTTCACGGTCTTCGCACAGCCCGGTGCTGCCGTCAGGAGGGGACCACCGTGACCCGGACCCGGGCGGGGACATCCGGATGCACCCGCACCGGAACCAGATGCTCTCCCAGGGTCTTGATCGGATGCTCGAGCTCGATCCGCCGCTTGTCCACCGGCTGGCCGGCGCGCTCCAGAGCCGCCGAGATGTCCTGGCTGGTGACCGACCCGAACAGGCGTTCGCCCTCTCCGGCCTTGGCCTCGATCGTGATCGAAAGGGCCTCGAGCTTTGCCGCCAGCTCCCCGGCCTGGGCGCGGTCTTCGGTCCGGCGGGCGTCCCGTGCCCGTCCCTCGGCGGCGATCCGCTTCTTGTTTCCCTCGGTGGCCTCATAGGCCAGGCCGCGGGGCAGAAGGAAGTTGCGAGCGTAGCCCGGCTTGACCCGAACCACGCTTCCGGCCCGGCCGAGCTGGTCGACGTCCTCCCGCAGAATCACTTCGATCATCAGGACACTCCTTGAGGTGCGGAGGGCAACAGTCGCCCTCGAAGGTCGAGCCAGGTATCCGCCAAGCCCATGGCGATGCAGAGCCCCAGCATGAGCGGATTCAGCACGACGGCCAGGAAGATCACGAGCATCCGGAAGAGCAGGGGGGTGGGAGCCAGCAAAGCGGTCATCACCGCGAGCCCCCTTGCGGCATATAACCCGCCCCAGAGGACCACCAGATTGGCCGCGACAGCCCGACCGTTCGCCGGCAGTGGGGCCAACATCAATGCCAGACTAAAGATAGCACCCCAGATCAGGTGGTCGTTGAACCGGAATTCACGAAACCGGACCGGGGCAAGACCCAGTGGCTGCCGGGCGATCCGGTGCTGCCACAGCGCGGCGAGCGCGACGCCGGCAAGACCGAGCAGCGCCAGGAATCCCGGCATCAGCCGGCCGATCGCGGGCGCCAGGTCGAGCAGGGGAGCGGTCATTTCCCGGAGCTGTTGCTGGGTCGCGGGATCGGTGGTCATTTCGGGGAGATGGCGGTACGTGTCGGCCATGGTCGTGGCAAACGACAGTTCGATCCGGGACCAGGTCACCCCGCGCAGGAGACCCCAGGCCGAGATCGCGATGGTGGTGATCACCAGGGCGAAGCCGCCTCGACTGAGGACACTCCATCGGGATCTGAAGCTCGCGAGTCCGAAGCCGATCGCCATGGCGACCGCGCTCGCCTTGATGAGCGCCCCGGAGAGCTCGGTCTCTCCGGTCAGGAGTCCCCAGGAGCCCGCCAGGGCGACGATGATGACGACGATCTCGAGCGGGGCTCGCGGTCGCGACAGCATCAGCAGGACGAACAACGGCGCCAGGAAATGGAACGGCGCCAGGAGCAGGAAGACTCCGAGCGCCGCCACACCGCCCAGCCCGATCCGGGAATTCCGGGTCAGGAGTTATACCCCTTGATATACGGCAGCAGGGCGAGATAGCGGGCCCGCTTGATGGCCACCGCGAGCTGGCGCTGGTGGCGGGCCGTCACGCCCGAAAGCCGTCGAGGCAGGATCTTGCCCCGCTCGGTCAGGAACCGCGACAACAGTTTGTCGTCCTTGTAGTCCACGACCCGGATGCGGAGCTCCGCCATCGGGTCGCCCTTGCGTGAGCGGCTCATTCTTCCTCCTCGAATTCAGTTCGGGCCGGGACCGCCTGGGCCGGCGTAGGCGGCACGTCGTTGAGGACGAGCAGATGCCGGATAACGCCTTCGTCGAGTTTGATGGCGCGCTCGAATTCGGGGAGGGCAGTCGGCTCGGCGTCGAAGTTCGCCACCACGTAGTACCCGGTGTCCCGCTTCCTGATCGGGTAGGCAAGGGTTCGCTTGCCCCAGTGGCTGAACTTGGGCTCACTCCCCTGGGCCTGAGCCAGGGTGTGAAAGTGCTGAAGCTTCTGGGTGATGGTCGCTTCGTCCAGGGCAGGATCGAAGATGTAGACCAGCTCGTAGGGATTGGCCATGCCACCGTCCTTTGGTCTGGGCGCCCGGATCTGGTGGGGAGTCCGGGAGGTGAATGTCGGAACCCCGAATTCTAGCCGATCCGGGGTCCTCGAACCAGTCCACGCGATTGGCGGCCGGTTTTAGTTTCCACCCATGCGATTGGAGTCGGTGCAGGTCGGTCACGTGCGCACCTACGGCTCGCCCGGAGCGCAGAACCCCCTCGAGCGCCCCTGGACCAGCGCGATCCGGAAGGAATCGGTGTCGGGTCCGGTGTGGGCGGGGCGGGAAGGACTCTCGGGCGACCAGCAGTACGACCGGCACGGCCACGGAGGCCCGGATCGCGCGCTCCTCATGTACCCGGCGGACCACTACCCCAGGTGGCGGGCCGAATGGGGGCGGAAGGACATCGGGCCGGGGAGCTTCGGAGAGAACCTGACGGTTTCCGGCCTGACCGAGGACCTGGTCTGTATCGGCGACGTCTTCCGGATCGGCGACGCCCGGGTCGAAGTCTCCTCGCCCAGGGGACCCTGTCAGAACCTCGCCCGGCTGCACGGGATTCCCGACCTGGTCCGGCAGGTGACCCAGAATCACCGCTCGGGGTGGTACCTCCGGGTCCTTCACGAAGGCTGGGTCGAAGCCGGAATGGAGGTATTCCTGCTGGACCGTCCCTATCCTCAGTGGACCGTCCGGAGGGCCGCGACCGTCAAACGCGCCCGGCTCGAGTGTCCTGAAGAGGCCGGACTCCTGGCGGCGTGCCCCGCGCTCCAGCGGGAATGGCGGGAGCAGCTCGTCCCGGGTTAGGTGCCGGCCGGTCCTCCCGCGCTATTCCTCGTTGGAGAAGGTGTAGGCGAATCCGTCCGGATCGGTCAGGTCGAGCACCTTCCGGCCCCACGCTTCGTAGGCCCTGGCATTCGGGTCGCCGGCCTTCCGGGCCCGCTCCGCGAGCGCTTCCAGGTCCTGGCCGGTCAGGATCCAGAATCGGGCGCCGAGTCCTTTGACCCGATCTTTCCCCTTCTTCCAGTCATCCTGACCGATCGCGACCTGGACGTCCCCGGCGCGGAGCATGACGCCGACCAGGGTGCCTTCGCGTTCCCAGCGCTCCTGAATCTCGAAGCCCAGCGCCTGGTAGAACCGGATGCTCTTGTCGAGATCGTTCACCGTGAGGCCCGAGCGCATCCGGCGTCCGGTGAGGGCGGCGTTGTTATTCTGGCTCATTTCTTCTCCGTGGTGGCGGCGAACATTTCCCGGATCCCTCCCAGGGAGGAGAGCACGCCGGTGGCTTCGTAGGGCAGATAGATCACCTTGTTGCTCTGGGGACTGGTGACCATGTCCTTGAGGGCTTCGATGTACCGGATCGCGATCAGATAGCGGGCCGGATCCCCTCCGGTCGCCTGGATGGCGCTGGTGATCCGCTCGATGGCCTTGGCCTCGGCTTCCGCCACCATGAGCCGGGAGGCCGCCTCCGCCTCGGCTTCGAGGATCCGGGCCTGTTTCTGCCCTTCGGCCTGGTTGATCTCGGACTGGCGGATGCCTTCCGCCTGGAGGATACGGGACTGCTTCTCCGCGTCGGCGGTCAGAATGGTGGCCCGGCGGTCCCGCTCGGCCCGCATCTGTTTTTCCATTGCGTCGCGGATGTCGCGGGGCGGGTTGATGTCCTTGAGCTCGACCCGGCTCACCTTGGCGCCCCACTTGTGGGTGGCGTCGTCGAGAATGGCGCGGAGCTTGGCGTTGATGGTGTCGCGGGAGGAGAGGATGTGGTCCAGCTCCATCTCGCCGATCACGTTCCGGAGCGTGGTCTGGGTCAGCTTCTCGATCGCATCGGGCAGGTTGGCGATCTCGTAGGAAGCCCGAACCGGATCGGTGATCTGGGAATAGATCAGGGCGTCGATCTCGACCACCACGTTGTCCTTGGTGATCACGTTCTGGCTGGGAAAGACGTACACCGTTTCCCGGAGGTCGATCTTCTCGGTCCGGAAATGGCGAGCCTTTTCACCCACGACCTCGTGCCAGTCGATCGCCCGGGGCTTGTCGATCCAGGGGACAATCAGGTTGACCCCGGAGGCCAGGGTCTTGTGATACTTGCCCAGCCGCTCGATCACCATGGTCTGGGCCTGCTGGACGATGCGGATGCCCTTCGCGATCGTGACCAGTGCGAACACGGCGATCGCGGCGAGGAGGATTAGCCCGGCCTGCATGGGTCAGCTCTCCCTTTCGACAGTCAGAGTGGTTCCTTCCACCTGGATCACCGAGACCCGGGTGCCCGGTTCCATCACGGAATCGTCCAGCGCGATGGCGCGCCAGTCCTCGCCTTCGACGATGATCCGGCCGGGCCGGTGCCCCGGCGCGATCCGTTCGGTGACATACCCGGTGCGGCCCAGCAGAGCATCCACGCCGGTGCGCAGCGCGAGGGCCCCGGAGGGCAGAAAGCGCCGGTTCAGCGCGGGCCGGAGCCCGGCCAGACTCAGGAGGCTCGCCGCCACGAAGGTGATGCCCTGACTGACGAGTCCGGTAAAGGGTAACAATCCCACCAGGCCCGCGGCCGCGCAGCCGACCGCCACGCAGGCGAGCCAGAACCCGCTCGTGAACATTTCGGCGATGAGCAGAGCCACCGCTGCGAGCAACCAGAGCAGCCAGGATTCCACGGAGCCTCCGGACCGGTAATGTAGCGCCGAAGCGGCGAACGACCCCGAGATCACAGTGGTTCGCTGGCGTCGCAGGTCCGGCCCGAATAGGTTCCCGTCGCTCGTCGAACCATCCTCCGAGGAAGCCCCTGATCATTCTTCCGCGTCCCGCGGCGGCGCTCCTGGTCGGCGCGGTGATTCTCACCGGATGCGGAGACCGCGCCGGCTCCGAGCCCCCATGGCACGACGAAACCGGCTACCGCTGGCGGACCCTTTCGGTGGCGGGTTCCCGCCCCGGCTTCACCACCATGCCCGCCTCGCAGACCGGCATCGGGGTCGAGAACCGGGTGCCCGACTCGCTCCTCCTCGCCAACCGGGTCCTGGCCCAGGGGGCCGGGGTCTGCCTGGGCGACGTGGACGAGGACGGACGGGTGGACGTGTTCCTGGCCAGCACGCTCGGCCCTAACACGCTCTACCGGAACCTGGGGGACTGGAAATTCGAGGACCGGACCGCGGCGGCGGGACTGGCCGCGCCCGGACGGGAGGCATCGGGATGCGCCCTGGCGGATATCAACGGGGACGGGCATCTCGACCTGATCCTGGTGTCGATCACCGGACCGAACGCGATTTTTCTCAATGACGGGACCGGACATTTCGCCGAGCATCGGGATCTCGGTCTCGATCCGGAAGGGAAGGGGAGCACGACGTTGGCGCTGGCCGACGTCGATGGCGATGGGTGGCTCGATCTCTACCTCGGCAATTACAAGCCCTACACCCCGGTGGACCGCTACAGCGCGACCGAACGCGCCTTTGGGCACATCACCCGGCAGATCGGGCCGAATCGCTACGAGGTCAATCCCCCCTTTCAGCGCGATTTCAAGCTCACCGTGCGCCCCGACGTCGGCCTGGCGCTCAGCATGCGGGCCGAGCCGGACGAGTTCTACCACAATGACGGCACCGGCCACTTCGTGCGGGAGCGCCTGACCGCCGGACGGTTCCGCGATGCCGGGGGCAGGCCCATTGCCGAGGAGGCGGAGTCGTTCACTCTGACCACCCGTTTCGCCGACCTGAACGGCGACGGCGCGCCCGATCTCTACGTGGTGAACGACTTCGAGGACCCGGACCAGTTCTGGCTGAACGACGGGAAGGGAACCTTCCGCCTCGCGCCCTGGACCGCGATCCGCCAGACCAGCAACGCCGCGATGGGAATGGATGTCGCCGATGTGGATGGGGACGGCACCGCGGACTTCTTTCTGACCGACATGCTCGCCAGCGACAGCCGGCGACGGCGGACCGAGGTGCCGACCCACACGCCGGTACCGAAACGTCCCGGACAGATGGAGCTTCAGCTTCAAGAGATGCGGAACACCCTGTTCCTCGGCCGGGGCGACGGGACGTTTGCGGAGGTCGCGGCGGAGGCCGGCGTGTCCGCGACCGGCTGGTCGTGGGGCGCGCTCTTTCTCGATGTGGACCTGGACGGGCGACCCGATCTCCTGGTGGCGAACGGTCACGCCTGGGACATCATGGACGGGGATATCCAGGAGCGCCAGCAGCAGGGCTTCAGCGCGGTCCCGTGGGAGCGGCGCCTGGCGGAGTTCCCCCGACTGGCCCTCCGTAACATCGCCTTCCGGAACCGGGGCGATTCGACCTTCGAAGAGATGTCCCGCGCCTGGGGGATCGGCGCCGACGAGGACATCTCCCACGCCCTGGCGAGCGCCGATCTGGATGGGGACGGCGACCAGGACCTCATCGTGGGCCGACTCAACGCACCGCCCCTGGTGCTCCGGAACAATGCGGTCGCTCCCCGGATCGCGGTCCGGCTTCGGGGCAGCGCCCCTAACACGCGTGCCATCGGCGCCCGGATCCGGGTCACCGGCCCGGGGCTTCCGATCCAGAGCCGGGAGATCACCGCCGGAGGGCTCTACCTCTCCCACAGCGACGAGCTGGCCACCTTCGCCACCGAAGCGGCTGATTCGGTTCGGGTGGAGGTCACCTGGCGGGATGGGAGCCGGACCCTCCTCGGGAACGTGGCGCCGAACCGGCTCTACGAAATCCGGCAGTCTGGAGGTCTGGAGGTCGGAAAGTCGGAAGGTCCTCCTTCGGCCCTCCCGACCCTGTTCGAGGACGCGACCAGCCAGCTCGGCGGTCACCGGCACCCCGAGAACCAGTTCGACGACTGGGGTCGCCAGTACCTCCTGCCCGAGGCCCTGTCCGAGCTCGGACCCGGGGTCGCCTGGTACGACGTGGACCGGAGCGGGTCTGAGAGTCTCATTGTCGGCGCCGGGAGTGGCGGCAAGCCAGCGGTATTCCGCAATCGGAAGGGCCGCCTGGAACCCGCCCTGCTGGGTCCTGCCGCCCCCGGGGATCTGACCTCGGTGCTGGGGCTGACCGACCGGGCCGGGACCCGCCTCCTCTTCGGGGTGTCCTCCTGGGAGGGGCGCACCGAGGAGGAGCTCGGCAGGATCCCGGCGGTGGTGGAGGATCGCCTAACCCGCGGCGCTCCGGCTCCCGGCCTGGCCACGCTGGTGGATCCCGCGGAAGCCTCCATCGGCCCCCTCGCCCTGGGGGACTACACCGGTGACGGCGCGCTGGATCTCTTCGTCGGGGGACGGGTGATTCCGCTGCGGTATCCCGTGGCCCCGTCGTCCGCGCTGTTTCGGAACGTGGCGGGCCGATTCATCCTCGACACCCTGAACACCCGACTGCTCGAAGGCCTCGGCCTGGTCACCTCGGCGATGTTCGCGGATCTGAACGGAGATGGCCTGCCCGACCTGGTGGTCGCGCGGGAATGGGCCGCCCCGGCGCTCTTTCTGAACGCGGGCCAGGGACGGCTCGAGCCCGCTCCTGAGTCGTGGGGCCTCACCCGATGGACAGGACGATGGAACGGCATCGCCGCCGGTGATCTCGACGGCGACGGTAAACTGGACCTGGTGCTGACGAACTGGGGGCGGAACACCGGGGTGCAAGTCGACTCCGCGAATCCCCTGATCCTGGTCCACGGCGCCTTCGGGGCACGGGGAGAAGAGGAAATGCTGCTGGCCCAGCAGGATCCCCGCCTGGGACGACCATCGCCCCTCGATGATTACCTCCGGGTTCGGCTCGCCATTCCCTCGCTCGCCGGGCGGCTGCGCTCCTTCGGCGCCTGGGCCGATGCGTCGCTCGACCAGGCCCTCGCTGACATCCCGGGCCGGTCCACCCGGCTGGAGGTGAGGACCCTGGATCACCTCCTGTTGCTCAATCGAGGCGACCACTTCGACGCTCGTCCGTTGCCCGCTGCGGCGCAGGAGGCTCCGGCGTTCTATGCCGGGATCGCCGATTTCGACGGCGACGGCAGGGAGGACCTCTTTCTGGGGCAGAACTTCAGCTACACCGTGGTGGGCGCTCCCCGCTACGATGCGGGCCGGGGCCTCCTGCTCAAGGGCGACGGCGCCGGCGGACTGACGCCGCTCGGGGGAGCAGAGTCGGGGGTGGTGATCTACGGCGACCAGCGCGGGGCGGGTTATGCCGACTATGACGGCGACGGACGGCTCGACCTGGCGGTCTCGCAGAACGGCGCCTCCACCCGGCTGTTCCACAACCGCGGGGCGAAGCCCGGGCTCCGGATCCGGGTGGATGGGGGCCCGGACAACCCCGACGGCATTGGAGCGCAAATCCGGCTGGTCTATGCCGGCCGCATGGGCCCGGTGCGGGAGATTCAGGCGGGCAGCGGCTACTGGTCCCAGAATGGAGCGGTGCAGGTCTTCGGGCTCTCGGGGACGCCGACCGAGGTATGGATCCGGTGGCCCGGAGGAGAAGAGCGCAGAGTTTCCGTGGCACCCGGCGCCACGGAGGTGGTCATTCGCCGGTAGGCTCCGGGAAGACGGTCAGGTCTTCTGGTACAGCAGCACCAGGGTGTCGAACATCTGGCTCAGTCGGCTCTCCCCATCCCAGGTGAAGGTGTAGCTCTCTCCATTGTCCGGAACGAGGGTGACGGTTTTCCCCGTGAGGGTCCACGTTCCGCTCGCATCGAGTGGCTGGTCCTGCGATTGTCCATCCACCAGCACGGTGAACGTGGTCTGGTCCGTGAAGCTGCCATCCTCATTGAGGGTGACCGTACCCGAGGCGAACGAAACCTGGTTCTGGGGATCGGTCGACTCCCAGACATACGGCAGCAACTGCCCGTTGATCGTCCGGAGGGCATAGGTCCCTGCCACCTGGGCCAGCGGGTTCGAGGGTTCCGACGAGCAGGCGCCGGTAGCGAGTCCGAACGCGAGCAGTACTCCTATCGTGCGTGTCATGGCATCCTGTAGCCTTGCAGGTATTGCAGGTCGTCTTCGTCGAGTCGCACTATATGGACGACACCCTTGCCGAATCCCACCACCTTCGCACGGGCCGGAAGCCGACGCCGGGGCCTGATCTGCCGCGATGAAGGCCGACCACGAGACTACACATTGAACCGGAACAGGATGACATCACCGTCTTGCACTACATACTCCTTGCCCTCGGCCCTCGCCAAGCCCTGTTCCCGGGCACCCTTCCAGCCGCCGGTGCGGATGAAGTCCTGGTACGAGACGGTTTCCGCCCGAATGAACCCTTTCTCGAAGTCGGAGTGGATCACGCCGGCGGCCACGGGGGCCTTGTCGCCGCGATGAATGGTCCAGGCCCGCACTTCCTTCTCACCGGCCGTGAAGTAGCTCATCAGACCGAGCAGGTGGTAGGCCGCATTCACCAGGCGTACCAGCCCCGATTCCTTGAGATCCATCGCCTCGAGGAATGGTTGGCGCTCTTCGGGGGAAAGCTCGGCCAGCTCGGCCTCCACCTTGGCGGAAAAGGTGACGACCTCGGCCTCTTCCCCCTCGGCGGCAATCGCCGCGCGGAGCCGGGTGGCGTAACTCTCCGCCGAGGCGATCTCGGCTTCTCCCACGTTGGCGGCGTATAGCACCGGCTTGGAAGTGAGCAGGTTGAAGCCTCGGACCAGGCCACGCTCTTCCACCTCGATCTTCGCCGAGCGCGCCGGTTTTCCGCTGGAGAGCGCCTCGTGAACCTGGGTGAGGACCCGGGCCTCGGTTTTCGCCTGAGGATCCGAGCCCTTCGCCGCCCGGGAGGTCTTCTCGAGCCGCTTTTCCACGATCGCGAGATCGGCAAGCCCCAGCTCGAGATTGATGATCTCGCGATCCCGCACCGGGTCGATGGCGCCCATGGCGTGCTGGATGTCGGGATCCTCGAAACACCGGATCACGTGCACGACCGCATCCACCTCGCGGATGGCGCCGAGAAACTGGTTCCCCAGTCCCTCGCCTCGACTGGCTCCCTGGGCCAGGCCGGCAATGTCCACGAACTCCACCGTCGCGGGAATGGTCTTTTTCGGTTTCACCAGATCGGCGATGGCATCGAGCCGGGGGTCCAGGACCGGCACGATCCCGGAGTTCGGCTCGATGGTGGCGAAGGGATAGTTCGCGACCGCGGCCTTGGCCGAGGTGAGCGCGTTGAACAGCGTGGATTTGCCGACGTTGGGAAGGCCGACGATGCCGAGACGGAGCATGCCTATTTGCGATTGTGGAGGTTCATTGCGGTTTCGATCCCCTGATCCATCCAGCATTCCACCGCTTCGCACATGGGTTCGAGCAGGGCATCGAACCCCTTGCGCTCGCTTCGGGTGAACCGGTCGAGCACGTAGTCCACAAGATCAGCGGGCTGGGGCCTCGGTCCGACACCGATCCGCAGCCGGGCGTAGTCCGGTCCGCCGAGGACGCTCTCGATGTGCTTGAGCCCGTTGTGTCCCCCCGCGCTTCCCCCGGCGCGGAGCCGGAAGGACCCGAGGTCGAGGGCCACATCATCCACCAGCACCAGGAGATCGTGGTCGGGGTTGAACCGCTCATCGTCGGCGAGCGGCAGAAGAGCCGAACCACTTCGATTCATGAAGGTCCAGGGCTTGATCAGCTCGAACGGAATCCCGTTGCGGACGCCGCGGGCAATCTGGGCCGGGCCTTCGCGGCGGAACTTGCGGACCTCCCAACGGGCGGCGAGCGCATCGGCCAGCAGAAAGCCCGCGTTGTGGCGGGTGTCTTCGTATTCGGGGCCCGGGTTGCCGAGCCCCATGACGACGCGCAGAGCGGGTTACTCCTTCTCCTTGCCCTTGCTCTTGGGAGCCTCCTCCTTGCCCTTTGGCTTGGCGCCCTCTTCTCCCTCTTCGCCTTCCTCGCCCTCCTCCTTCGGCTTCCGGATCAGCTCGGGCTCGGCGGTCTCGGTGGCTTCCGGAGTGGGGGCCGCTACCTCCTCCGCGCGCGGGGCCACGACGGTGCACACCGTTTGCCGCGGGTCGTTCAGGACCTCCACGTTTGGGAACTGGAGGTCGGACACGTGGATCGACTGGCCGATATTGAGGGCGGTGACGTCCACGTCGAGGTGCTCGGGGATCTCGGTCGGGAGGACCCGGATTTCGAGGGTGTGCGCCGTCATGTCGAGCACCCCGCCGAAGTTGCGGACCCCTTCGGGGCTTCCGACGAATTTGATGGGAACCTCGACGCTGATCTTCTCACCGGCGCGGACCTCGTACAGGTCCAGGTGAATGACGTCCACCGGTCGGACCGGATTCCGCTGCACTTCCCGGATCAGCGCCTTCACGGTGGCGCGGCCGGGGACCTCCAGATCCACCAGCGTGGTGGCCGCGCCGGCTTCCGAGAGAAAGCGGGTGACCTGAATCGCCTCGAGGGCGAGGGCTTCCGGATCGCGGCCCCTGCCGTAGATCACGGCGGGGATTTTCCCGTCGCGGCGGAGCGCCCGTGCGATTCCCTTGCCGGCGCGATCGCGGGGGGAGGCCTGAAGCGTGACTTGGCGTGGCATGGCTGGAACCTTTCCGTTACTCGAACAGCGAGCTGACCGACTGGTCGCTATGGGTGTAGCCGATCGCCTTCGCGAGCAGACCGGCGATCGAAAGAACCTTGAGCTTGTCGAACTGTTTTTCCGGCGGGATCTGAATCGTATTCGTCACCGCCACCTCCACCACCGGCGCTTCGATAAGCCGCTCCACCGCCGGCCCGGAAAGCAGGGCGTGGGTGGCGCAGAGGTAAATGTCCTGGGCGCCCAGCCGCTTCAGGGCCCGGGCCGCCTCGCACATCGTTCCGGCGGTATCGATCATGTCGTCCGGGATGATGCAATCCCGTCCTTCGACTTCCCCAACCACGTTCACCGCTTCCGCCACGTTGGCGGCGGTCCGCCGCTTGTCGATGATGGCGAGGGTTGCATCCAGTCGCTTGGCGTAGCCTCGCGCCATCTTGGCCCCGCCCACGTCGCTCGCCACCACGGTCAGGTTCTTCAGGCCCTTCTGCCGGTAGTGCGACGTGAACACCGGCGCCGCGTACAGGTGATCGACCGGAAGATCGAAGAAGCCCTGGAGCTGGTGCATGTGAAAATCCATCGCCAGCACTCGATCCGCCCCTGCTCCGGAGATGATGTTCGCCATCAGCTTGGCACTGATCGCCACCCGGGGCTGGTCTTTCCGATCCTGCCGGGCGTACCCGAAGTAGGGAATGACCGGAGTGACTCGCGCGGCGCTGGCCCGTCGCGCTGCATCCATGAGCAGCAACAGCTCGATCAGGTTTTCGGCCGGCGGGTTGGTCGGCTGGATGATGTAGACATCCCGCCCCCTCACGTTCTCGTCGATTTTGACGAAGATCTCGCCGTCCGAGAACCGCCGGATCGTGGCTCGACAGAGCGTGGCGTTGAGCTCCTCCGCCACTTCTTCCGCCAATGGCCGGTTGGCCGTGCCGGAGAGAAGCAGCATCGGACTCCGAGCGATGGACTCGTTCGGCAGGGCCATAGCCAGATAAAGATAATAGCGACTAGGGGTTAGGTGCTAGTCGAACGGGCGGACGGCCGGAAAGGCGGACTGCTAGCGCGCGGCCAGCCAGCGAAGGACCGCGGTTTCCAGCGCAATCCGATGGTCCGACCAGGAGTGATCGGTCGGCCGGTGGACCGTGGTGACGTTCGTATTCCCGAGCTCCCGGACTCTCGCCACCAGCGGGTCGGTGTGGGCGGCGAGTCCGTCATCCGAGGTGAGCACGAGCAGCGGCATCCGAGCCAATCCGCTCGCGGCACGATCGAACCCCCAGCCCGCCGCGCCGCCCCGGAGATCGTCCGCCATGCTCTGGCCGGTAACCCCGGCGAGTGCTTCCATATTGTCGGCCATGAAGGCCGCGAGCGAATCGCGCTGCATCCCACCCACCCGCCCCAGATCGGCCGCCGAGATCAGGATCGCGCCCACCAGCTCGGGATGCTTTGCCGCGATCAGCGCGGTCACCCACCCTCCCATGCTGTGTCCGGCGAGCACGATGCGCCGCGGGTTAATCCCGTACTGCGCTGCATTCGCGCTGTCCCGCAGGAACGCCAGAACCGCCTCGGCGTCCTCCAGGTTGTTGCCGAACCGGAACTGACCCGGGCTGCCCCAGGACCCGCGGTAGTTGAACGTGACGGCGTTCCAACCGGCTCGGCGGATCGCCTGGGCGAGATCGAGGTTCTTCTCGTTCCCGGGGAGCCCATGGCAGAGAATGACGGTCGGATGGCGGCCGCCACCGGAGGCGAGATAGGCGACCCCATTGATGTTCACGCCCCCGCTCGGGATGTGAAGCACCTCCATCCGGGCCGGGTGCACGCTGTCTCTGGCCGGATCGGCCGAAATCGCCGGGGGAGCCTGGGCGCAAAGGGTCGAGGCAGACAGGAGCACGCCGCAGCAAAGGAATCGCTTCATGGCTCGATCCGGGAAGAGGGTCACGGTTTGAGGGCGATTTTCAGGCAACCGTCGCGGCGCTCGGCGAACATCCGATAGGCGGCGGGGCCATCCTCGAGAGGAAGGATGTGGGTGAACAGGGCAGCCAGCGCGGCTTCATGCTTCCTCGCCAGGGGCACCAGCTCCTCCATATAGGCTCGCGCGGGACAGCGGCCGATCCGCCAGGTGAGGTTCTTGTCGTAGGCCTGACCGGGTGAGAAGGGGAAGGACGGCTCATGGTGCACTCCCACCGCGGAAATGGTACCCCCGGGTCGCACCAGCTCAAAGGCGAGGCGTCCCGACTCGGGCGAGCCGATGGCTTCCAGGACGGCGTCGACCCCGCGTCCACCGGTCTGCTCCCGGATCGGTCCGGCCGGCTCGCGCCCCGCCTCCACCGGCTCGGCGCCCAGGCTCCGGGCCCGTTCCAGGCGCTCCGGGACCAGGTCGAGGGCAAAGACTCGCTCGGCGCCGAGCTCCCGAGCGGCGAGGATGGCCATCAGCCCGACCGGTCCGCACCCTAACACGGCGCACACCGATCCCGGTCCGATCCCTGCCTGCCGGGCGCAGTGGAATCCGGTCGCCAGGACGTCTCCCAGCAGGAGGGTGGCGCCAAGCCCGAGCCCTTCCGGGCCTCGCATCAGGGTCGAGTCGGCCAGGGGAATCCGGGCCAGCTCGGCTTGCAGCCCGTGGAGTCCGCGTCCCCGTTCGACCCAACCGAACAGCTGACCCCGCTCACACCGCGCGGTGAGCCCGGTGCGGCAATAGAAGCAGGCGGCACAGCTCGTCGTGAAGGGCGCCACCACGAGGTCTCCCAGCCGGAAGCGGGTGACCGCCGCCCCGACTTCGAGAATGCGGCCGACCATCTCGTGACCCATGACGGTTCCCCCATCCAGCCCGGTCTCGCGGCCGTGCCAGACGTGGAGGTCGGAGCCGCAGATCCCGGCGAGCTCGACCTGGACCAGCACATCTTCCGGAGCGAGGAGCGCCGGGTCCGCCACCGCTTCGACCCGGAAATCGCCGGGGGCGTGGTAGGTCAGGGCTTGCATGGCGCCACCGTGGATAACTCGCCGACCGGATCGTCTCCTCGGGGGAGGCCAATCCCCGGACTTGAACTCGGGAGGAACGCATGACGCTCACCCTGGAGGGGAAGGAAGCCGGGATCCTGAGGGATCTCCTCACCGACTATCTGCCCCAGCTTCGTCGAGAGACCGCCCGTACCGAAGCGAAGGAGCTCCGGCACGTGCTGGTGGAACGGATGGAGCTCTGCGAGCGATTGCTGGAGCGGCTGGCGCATCAGCCGGCGTAGCCGTTCCGGGAGTGCGGGACCAGTTGGCCCCGGTGGATTCGAACCACCATTCTCAGATCCAAAGTCTGATGTCCTGCCATTGGACGAGGGGCCAGCGCACCGAAAGGTAGCAGGCGGTCCGATTCCGTCCACAGCTTGCATCGAGCTCCCATCGGGTATAGGTAGCGAGGGCGGGCAGTTGTGAACGCCACACGATGGAGGTGAACCATGCGGATGCTCATGAAAGTGCAGCTGGACCCGGCGGGAATGAAAGAGATCGTCGACCGGGGAGAAATGCCGGAGTTCATGGAGACGACCCTCGAACGAATCCGGCCCGAGGCCACCTACTTCACCATGGAAAACGGCCGGCGCACCGCGCTCTTCGTCTTCGACCTCAAGGAGCCGAGCGACCTTCCCAGGCTGTCCGAGCCCTTCTTCGAGACCGGGGACGCACAGATCCAGTGTTCTCCAGTCATGACGGTCGACGACCTGAAGGCCGGCCTCAAGAAACTGGAGTCGGGGCGGCTCGCGACCAGCCGGCGATAGGGGCTGACCCTGGGATGTGGCGGGCGCGCCACTCTTGACGCCTTGGAGGCCCAATCGCATTCTTGCCGATCCCAACGACTCCGGAGGATCGAATGAAAAAGCGATTCGTGGCTCCCATCCTTCGGCTGGAGGCCAGCTTGACGGACTTGACCCTGCTCCAACCCGCCGTATCCGGGGCATCGACCAACGACGCCGGTCTTTCCCAGTAACAACAGCAGCAACGGAGCGAAGCGCCCGGGCAACCGGGCGCTTCGTTTGTTAGCGACCTCAGGGCTGGGCCTGGCGGCCCTGGCCTGCCGAACGACCCCCGTCACCATCCACGCCGGTCTGCTTCTCGATGGCCGAGGCAATCAGCGCCGGGATGTCGTGGTCACCGTCATCGGGTCCACCATCCGTTCGGTAGCGCCATGGCACGGGGCCCCGGTGACCTGGGACCTTTCCCGGTACACCCTTCTGCCGGGGCTGATCGATGCCCACACCCATATCGCGGGATTCTTCAACCGCCAGGGACGGTCCTCGATCGGTCAGGAAGGCACCGTCGAGCGGCGTGCGGGTCAGGCGGCCGTTGCGTTGGCCACCGTTCGGGCAGGGTTCACCACCATCGCCAGCATGGGCTCCTGGGATGATCGGTGGCTTCGTGACGCCATTGCCCGAGGGGCCATTCCGGGACCCCGGATTCTCACCTCGCTCGCCCCGCTCATGAAGGCAACGCTTTCTCCAGAAGCGCTTCGGAAGGAAGTGCGAAGTCGAAAGCAACAGGGGGCCGATTTCATCAAGGTCTTCGACTCGAGAGGCGTAGCGTCGGGAGGAGCCCCGACCCTGATACCGGCTCAGCTCGAGGCGGTGTGCTCCGAGGCCCATGCCGTCGGCTTGCGCGCGGTGGTCCACGCCCATTCGGATGCCAGCATCCGCGATGCGGTGGCCGCCGGGTGCGATGAGGTGGAACACGGGTTCCTGGCGACCCAGGAGGGCCTGAAGCTCCTGGCCGACAAGCGCGTCTGGTTCGACCCCCAGTGCCGGCTGGTACTGACCAATTATCTGGACAACCGGGCCCGCTTCGAAGGACTGCCCGGCCTGGACTCGGTCGCCTTCTCGACCGCCGCTCTGCTGCTCCCGGTGCTTCCCCGCATGATCCGGAGCTTCCTTGCCATTCCCGGCTCCCGCCTGCTTTACGGCACCGACGCGGTTGCCGGGTCGCACGGGCGAAATGCGGAAGACCTGGTCTGCCGGGTCCGGGAAGCAGGCCAGTCCCCCATGGACGCGCTGGTGAGCGCGACCTCCCTCAATGCTTCCGCGTTAGGACTCGGAGACCGGATCGGGACCGTTGCCCCGGGCTATCAGGCCGATCTCATCGCCCTGGACGGGAATCCCCTGGACTCGATCGAGGTGGTTCGCCGGGTGGTGTTCGTGATGCGGGGAGGAACGGTGCTCAGGCACTGACCGTTTGAGTCGCGGACAGCACGCCGTGTTTCCGTCCCAACGCCATGCGCGCATCGTCGCGCTCCCCCTCGGTCCGATAGACCGCGAACAGGGTTGATCCCGAACCGGTCATCCGGCAGAGCAGGGGACCGGTCCGGGCCAGGGCCTCGAACGCTGCCCGGACCTCGGGGCGATGCGCGAACACCACCGATTCGAAATCGTTCCCGGCCATGCGGGCCACGTCGCTCCAGCTCCCCAGGGATTGGGCATCCAGCAGGACCGCGCCCCTCCGCACCGGCTGGGTTCGTGATGCATCGAGCCAGCGGTAGGCTTCGCTGGTGCTGACCGGCGCGGGGGGAGAAACCAGCAGGACCGGAGCGATCGGCAGCGCGGGAAGTCGCATCATGCGCTCTCCATGACCCCACGCGAGGGCGAGGGGAGCCTCACTCAGGCAGTAGGACACGTCCGCGCCGAGCCGCGCCGCCATCTGGAAGAGCTCGGCGCGGGGGACGGCGTTCCCGGCAAGCTCGTTCACGAGCTGCAGAGTCGCCGCGGCATCCGCGGAGCCTCCCCCCAGCCCGCCGCCGACGGGGATCCGCTTCTCCAGGGTAAGCTCGACCCCGAACCGGGTGCGAAGCGCGGCCAGCACCGACTCCGCCGCGCGCCAGACCAGGTTCTCTTCCGGCGGACCCAGATCCGCGCCGGACCCCAGCAGCGCGATCCCGTTCCCCTCGGTTCGCCGGGCGGTCAGGGTGTCGGCGAGCTCGATGCGGGCAAACAGGGTCTCCAGGCCATGATACCCGGTCGATTCGGGCGCGAAGACCCGAAGGAACAGATTGAGCTTGGCGGGAGCCGATCGGGTGAGGGTCTCGCTCATGGGGCCGACTTCACGTGCAGTGTAGAACCGTGAATGTTGTTCTCTCCTGGAGGCCGGGCCAGCGGGGGAGAAACCTACCCAGCGTAGCTTTGAGACAGAAGCATGAACGGAGGCGCCGGTAATGCCGGAACAGCGTGTCAGGGCCCTGCTGGATGTCAACGTGGTCGGCAAGGGGTTTGCGGCTGAGGTGAGCCGCACCGGAATCTTTCGGGCCAGTGAAGGGTTGCTCCGGGCGATGCTGAGGCGGAAGGACATGGTAGTCGCCTGCTCCGCTGAGGCGTCCTGGGTGAGCGAGCTTCTCCTCCTGGCCTACCGGGACGCTCGACATCCCGCGCTGCGGGAACACGTGGTGCGTGCCTGGGAACAGCGCGTGGCGACCGAGGGAGAAGGATCTGATCTCATCAACCGGATTCTGGGACTCGAACAGGCCGGGCGGGATGCTCGTCGGGAACGGGCCAACCTGATGCTCCTCAATGCGACGGCACGTCGTCGATCGATCGGGCCATTCGATGTTACCCACTCCCTGCGGTCCGCGCTTCCGGACCGCGCGCGGGTCAGGACTCGGGTCCGAGTCCTGACCGTGCACGACCTTGTTCCCCTGGTCCATCCCGAGTGGTCTTACGTGGGAGCAGAGGCCCAGATGCGGGAGATCCTCGGCAGCGTGGATGCCGCTCGCGACTTCCTGATCGCCAACTCGGCCGCGACGGCCGGGGAAATCGCGGACGTGCTGGGGATCGCGGCCGATCGGGTCTTCGTCACTCCCTTTGCGGCTGACGCCGGCACCTTCCGGCCGGAGCGGAACCCCGAGACCCTGGCCGGGGCGCGAGCTCGGTACCGGATTCCGGACGGCCCCTATTTCCTGAGCCTCGGCACGCTGGAGCCGAGGAAGAATCTGCCTCATCTCCTTCGGTGTTTCTTCCGGCTGGTTGACCAGGAATGTCTCGACGGGGTACAACTCGTGCTGGTCGGTCCAACCGGCTGGAAGACGGCGGAGATAGATGACCTCATTGCCGGGCGCGCCGACCTGAAAGGGCGTGTCGTGCGGACGGGGTTTGTCCAGGATGAGGATCTGGCGGCGATCTATTCCGCCGCGCACGCGTTTGTGTTCACCTCGCTCTACGAAGGCTTCGGGCTTCCGATCCTCGAGGCGATGCGGTGTGGGATCCCGGTCATCAGCTCGAACGCGGGAGCCCTTCCCGAGGTCGCGGGCGATGCGGCGGTCATGGTGTCCCCACACGATGAGGACGCCCTGTGTCAGGCAATGCTCGATATGCTTCGGGATGAGGGTCGCCGGACCAGCCTGGGCGAGCGGGGGCTCGAGCGGGCAGCAGGATTCACCTGGGATCGCACGGCGGAGCTCACCGCCAAGGCCTATCGCGCGATGCTGGATCGTTCGTAGACCTCACGGCGCGGACATCCTGTCCAGCTCATCGACCACGATCTGGCCGACGCGGTCCCAGGTCCACGTTGCCGCCCGCGCGGCGCCGATGGCCCCTTTGGCCGCGCGCGCCTCCGCTTCCAGGTGTCGTACCGCGCGCAGGAGCCCCACCAGAGTGCCGACCAGCACCTCACAGAAATCCACTTCAGCAACCCGTTCCCGGAAGCCCAGGGCAACGCTGAAGCTCCGATTGACCGGAGCGCGAATTCGCCGCACCGGCGTGAGCCAGGAGGTTTCCGCATCGCAATAATCACGACAGGCCCCGAAATCGGGAACGATCGCCGGGGTGCCGGATGCCATTGCCTCCAGAATTGGGATGCAGAAGCCCTCTGCGCGATAGGGAAACACCGCCACGTCGCAGGCGCGATAGAGGGCCGCGAGGTCCCGGTCCGGCAGGAATTCATCGAGGTGAATGATCTCCGGAGCATCGGGACGCGAACGCAAGTCCTCGATCCGCCGGCGGGCGTGATCCTCCCGATAGAACAGGTCTCCCGAGTGGTCCTTGAGAACCAGGCATACGTCATCACTCCGGGAGAACGCCTCGGACCAGGCGTCGAGCAGGATGTCGGTCCCTTTGCGCAGACTCACCCCCCCAACGAAAAGGAAGCGAAAGCTCTTCTCCGTCGGGAGCGGAAACCGGGGCCCGTCGGGGTGGAAGAGCGTGGGATCAATCCCATGGGGCACGATTCCGATCCGGTCCGGCTCCACGCCCGCCTCGCGCGCCTGTGCGGCGATCCACGAGCTGTGGGCCCAGTAACGCTGAAACCTTCGGTTGATTCTCTCAACCCACGCCCGCGGCAGGGGACCGAAATCCCAGGTACGGACCGCGATCGACCGCGTCCGGTCCCGGGCCGGCGGCTCGAATTCCGTAAAGGGGGATTCGAAATCGTGATGGATGAGGAAGTCGGCCTCATCCCCCTGGTGGTGTTCGATGACTCGGTAGCCTGCGGCTTCGAGGGCCCGGCTCCAGCGGGCATTGATCTGGGCAAAAGCCGAACGCGCGGTGCGGCTCCCCTGGAAGGCGACGGTCCGACGCTCAGGCAAGCTGGAGCAGCTCGTTCAGGCGTTCGAGTTCGGACAGGTTGGAGCTCAGCTCCACGTCGCAGGCACGGACCGACCCGATGAAACCGGCCAGGTAGTCCAGGAACCGCTTCTGATCGGTGCCTCCGGCAAACCGATGATGGTGCGAGGTCAGCTGGATCAACCGGAGCAGGGCGGGTTGAGCCTTCAAGGGGGTCACCTGCAAACGTCCGGTGATTTTCGGGAAGTACAACCGGTCGGGTCGGAAGTCCTCGAAAGGGCTCGACCGGAAGTGATCGCCCATGCGGATTTCCTTCTTGAGGGTCCCCGCGAAATCGCGAGGCGGCACGGCGAGGGGCTCAGGGAAGAAATGCTGCTCAGTCCGCTCCGTGACCCGGGACCGCTCGTCGCCACCGCTCAACAGGAACCCCGTTGCGGTCTTCCGAAGGACAAGCCGGTCCTCACCGAGGACGGTGGCTCCCGCTCTCGCCAGCGCGAGGCAGATCGTGCTCTTGCCGGCGCCTTTTTCTCCCACGAACAGACTGACCTGATCATTCCAGTGAACCGCGGCGCCGTGGAGCACCACTCGATCGACCAGGAACAGGATCTTGTGGAGGACCACCGAGAAATGAAAATCGAGCTCGACGGCCCGGAGGTCCGGTCGCCGGACCCGGATGGTAATCCTGACCGGTTCGACATCGAGCTGGAGATCGGCGTGAAGTGCTTCCGTCGTGATGGTGGGTCGATGCGGGTTCCCGCCGAGGAGCATGCCCGCCGGGGGCACGACGTCCGTGGGCGGTGGGCCGTTGCGCGATGCATGAATATGGAGATCGAACTGTGGCACGCGCTCCCTTCCCTCGAGGGGGGGGCGACCTCGGCTCCGAACGTCAGCCGGACGGATTCGGCGTATCGGGGAAGCTCCGAGAAGAGACGGCCAGACCAGCTGCCGAAGTGCAGAATGTCCCCCGGATCGGAAGCTCCGGTCATTCCTCCCGATCCGGTCTCCGCAACCCGATCCGTCGCACCCATTTTCCCGCGAGATCGCGAAGCCACCAGTCGAGCGGCAAGATCCCTTTGTGACGGGCGTATTTGAGGAGCGCGGCCCAGCGCGCCCTTCGCCACGCCAGCTGACCCGCGCCGATCCGGGCGCCACCGCGATGACGCGCTACCACTCGTCCCAGCACGTCCTCACGCGACGCCGAGAAGGTGCGCCAGGGCCAGTTCTCGCACCACAGGGTGAGTCCACCTCGGGTCTTGCGCACCACACGGCGGGTGGGGAACCGATCGAGATGCCGGTAGGTGACGACGTCACCGATCCTGATTTGTCGCCACTGCACCGGTTCGACGATGACCTCATCACCCTCGATGAGAAACGGGCGCATGGACTCGCCGTGGAAATACAGCGTACGCCCCTGGTTCGAGACGGCAACCTGGAGTTCCTTCGCAATCAGCCGAGCCCCGGGTTCCACGCGGATTATTCGCCGCTCAGGATGAGTTTCTCCAGCTCGCCGAACGGAGTGATCTGCGGCGGCTCGTAACCATCCGTGGGAGAGGTCGTCATCGCGCTCGTTTGGGCTTTGGCGGACTCCTGCGTGGCTGGCTCGAGCAGGTCAAACGCCTGGAGCTGGGAAAGGAAGCCCGAAATGTCCCCGGACAGCTGGTCCGGAGCATCGGGGAATCTGGAGCGGGCCCACGATGACAGGTGAGCGGTGCCGATGCCCTCTTCAGCCAGGGCAAGCCAGAGAAGCGTTCCGGTCCGGTTGAGGCCGTAGTACGCCGAGGTATCCGCATTGAGGAGGACGGCCTCGCCATCGACGACGCGCCAGGCAATTTTCCCTTCGTTAACTCTATGCGCCATTACGTTTTCCTTTGATCCGGCACTGCGCTATCAAAGTCAATATATGCCGAAGGCTTAATGGTGCCAGATGCGATCACGACGAGGGGAAACGCCGCCGCATTGGCGAGGGTGATCGGTTGCCTGTTACAAGGCGGCACGAGCCTCTCGAACCCGGAGACCGGTGCGGGCCAGGGACCAGAGACCCAGCAGCACGATGGGCAGGAAGGTGGCCACGTGATAGGTGACCCCGTAGGCGACTCCGAGGCTCGCCGAGACGCCGAAGAGGGCGAGGGCCGCCGCGGCGACCAGCTCGAAGACCCCGAAATAGCCTGGCGTGCTCGGCGCCGCGACGCCGAACGCAAGCAGGGTCTGCACCAGGAGCGCGCCCGCAAAATCCACCCGGATATCGAAGGCGAAGAACGCCACATAAAAGGAAGCAGCGTTGAGTAACCAGTGGGCGATCGACCAGGACGCGGCCGGGAGCAGGCGGCGGGGATCGCGAAGGACCTCGAAGCCCCGGCGCAGGGATTCGAGCAGGGCGACGGTCCGATCCGCCAGTCGCGGAACGGGGACCACCGCCCGCACCACCCGCTCGGCGGGCCGGGGAAAGAGGATCACTCCCAGGGCGCCCACAAAAATCAGGACACACAGCAGCCCGGCCCGAAGGGCAATCTGATCCAGCCGGGCTCCCATGACTTCGGTGCTCCCCGGAAGCCCGGAGCGAAGCAGGGCGACCCCCAGGAGGCCGAGGAGGGTGAGCAGGTCGAGGGCGCGTTCCACCGCGATGGAGGAGAAACTGGCGCCGATCGGGACCTGGCCGAGGCGGCTCACCGCATAGGAGCGCACCAGCTCGCCGAGCCGGAAGGGCAGGGTGTTGTTCGCCATGAACCCCATCGCGGTCGCGTGCCAGAGCGCCGCCGGCGCGACCGGGCTGCCATCGGGTTTTCGGATCAGGTAGTGCCAGCGGATGGCGCGGACCCCGAAAGTTGCGGTGGCGAGCAGCACCGCCCCGATCAGGGGAACCGGGTGGGCCTTCCGCAGGTGGTCCAGGATTTCTCCGAAGGAGGTATCGCGGAGAATCCAGTAGAGCAGTCCAAGGGAGACCAGGACCACCCCCGCCGCGACGATTCGCCGACGGACGGTCCCCCGGGTGGCCGGGCTATTCGCGTTCAAGCGCGAGCGGCACGAGGTCGAAGAGTTCGTCGACGAGATACTGGGGAAACGGGGTAGCGCCCCGGGTCTGCCACTCGGCGGCGAGCTCCAGGCGGAGCAGCTCGGCTCGTTCGAGGGCTCGCCGCCCGCGGTAGAGCAGCTGCTGGATCGGGACCGCGGTTTCCTCGGGCGGCCGGCCGTGGAGCAGCCGGAACAGGGTGGCGAAGGTTTGCTCGAACGGACTGTATTCCGCGACCGGCTCGGCGACCAGGGCCTCCATGGGAACCGGCAGCAACAGCGATTCGATCGGGACGATCACCAGCTCGTCGGCATACAGGAGCGATTCGATCCCCACGACCGGATCGGCGTCGAACCGGACCGGGGCGGGCGCCAGGGATTCAATCGGGACGATCAGGTCGTCGTCGGGCGCCAGCGCCGCGATCGGGACGATGTCGTCGTCCGGGGCCAGGGATTCGATCGGCACCACTTCCTCGCCGGGATCCTCCAGCTGCAACGCCTCAGCGATCCGGCGACAGAGGTCGATTTCCCCGACCGACCAGTCCTTGAGCTTGCGAAGCAGCAGCTGGCACTGGCCCACCCCTGCGCCGAGCCGTCCCGCGAGCCACGGGGTCCAGCGGACGATCCCATCCTGGTACCGGCGGGCGACGTCTTCGATGGCTCCGGCCGCCACCGCATAACCCGGGGGCCCGCCCATGAGCGCGGCGCTCCGAAGCGCGCGCGCCAGCCGGCGAAGGTGCTCCCGGTCGGGGGCCGGCTTCCGGGAGAGCTGGGCGATCCGCTCCAGGTACTCGCCCGCTTCGAGGGCGAAGAACTCCGGACGGCTCACCCCGGGTTCCTCGCTTCGTCGACCAGCCGGCGCATGGTGGCGACCGCTTCGGTCATGCCCGTCATGATGGCGCGGCTGACGATGCTGTGGCCGATGTTGAGCTCTTCGATGTCGGGGATCGCGGCCACCGGCTGAACGTTGAGATAGGTGAGTCCATGCCCGGCATGCACCGCGAGCCCGATCTCGCGGGCATGGTGTGCCGCATCCGCAAGCAGGCCCAGCGCCCGGCCGCCGGTCCGCCAGGTCTCGGCGTACCGGCCGGTGTGCAGCTCGATCGCGGGGACTCCCAGAGCCTTGGCGGCATCGATGGTCCGGAGGTCAGGGTCGATGAACAAGGACACCCGGATGTCATGGCTCGTCAGCTGCGCGATCGCCTCGGGCAGGCGGGGATCCTGGCGGGAAAGGTCGAGTCCTCCTTCGGTGGTGATTTCCTCCCGGCGCTCGGGAACCAGGGTGGCCTGGTAAGGCCGCAGCCGGCACACGATCTCCAGCACGTCGGGAGCGAGGGCCAGCTCGGCATTGAGGACAGTTCCTACGCTCCGGGCGAGGGCCACGAGGTCGTGATCGTGAATGTGGCGGCGATCTTCGCGAAGATGGGCCGTAATCCCGTCGGCCCCCGCGGCTTCGGCGGCGGCGGCCGCCGCCACCGGATCGGGCTCGTCGGTCCGGCGGGCCTCCCGCAGCGTCGCAACGTGATCGATGTTCACGTACAGCCTCAGTGCCACGCAATTGCTCCCGGGAAGGGCGTTCGGTTACTTTCGCCAGTTGGCCGTGTCGGCTCCGGAGGATCCTCGATGCGAATCCCGTTCCTGATTGGCGCGGCAGCCCTCGCCGCCTGTAGCAGCAACCGGTCCGCGTCGGTGTCTCCCGATCTGTCCGCAACCCAGGTGGTCCAGGCGTTCATGGGGGCGGCCGCGGACAGTAATCTGGCCCGGATGGGCGATCTGTGGGGCAACCAGCGTGGTCCCGCGAACCTGACCCGGTTTCCCCCGGAGTGGGAAAAGCGACTGTTGGTGATGCAGGTGTACCTGCGGGGCGACCGCGCGCGGATCGTGTCGGACATGCCGGTTCCGGGGAACAAGAACCAGCGCCGGCTTTCGGTCGAGCTGCATCGCGGGTCGTGCGTCATGCAGATTCCCATCACCACGGTGCGAAGCGGCAAGGGCTGGCTGGTCGAAACGGTCGACATCAGCGCGGCGGGAAATCCGGCTCGACCCTGCGGCGTCACGCCCTGACGTCATTCGGTGAGCTCGAGCAGGATCCCGGAGGTCGACCGGGGATGCAGAAAGGCGATCCGTCTTCCCCCGGCTCCCCGGCGCGGGGTGTCATCGATGGGCTGGTAGCCCGAGCGGCGGCAGGCCGCGAGGGCCGCGTCGAGATCGGCGACCCGGAAGCAGAGGTGGTGAATCCCGGGGCCATGACGTTCGAGGAACCTGGCGATCGGCGTGCCCGGTTCCGCAGAGAAGAGGAGCTCGATCCGGGTGTCACCCAGGGTGACCGGGACGATGGTCGCCCCATCGACGGTTTCCTGGGGGCCGGGCTCGAGGCCGAGTACCTTTCGGTAGAACGCGAGAGCCTGGTCGAGGTCGGCGACGGCGATCCCGACGTGCGCCAGATGCGGCTCCGACGATGCGGTCATGAACCCTGAAAGTAACGAGCAACTACCATCATGAACACCATGAATTCGAACGGCGCGATCACCCACCTGAGCGACGATTCCTTCGCGACCGACGTCGAGCAGGGCAAGGGACTCGTGCTGGTGGACTTCTGGGCGGAGTGGTGCGGTCCCTGCCGCGCGATCGCTCCGATTCTGGAACAGCTGGCGACCGCCTACGCGGGCAAGATCCGCATCACCAAGATGGACGTGGACGCCCATCCCAAGACCCCGATGCGATTCAACGTGCGGTCGATTCCGAGCCTGCTCTTCTTCAAGGACGGAAAGCACGTCGACACCGTGGTCGGGCTGGTGCCCCGTCCGGCGCTCGAAGCTCGTATCCAGCAGCATCTGGGCTGAGCCCGTGCCCGGCGGCACGCTGTACGTTGTCGCCACCCCTCTCGGTCACCTCGGCGATCTGACGGCGCGGGTTACGGAGACCCTCCGGTCCGTGCCGATCGTCGCCGCCGAAGACACCCGCCGGACCCGGGCCCTGCTCTCGCATCTGGACGCCCATCCCCGGCTGGTCGCCTACCATGCCCATGCCGCCCCGGCGGTCACCACGGCCATCCTCGAAGCGATCCGGGACGGCAAGGACGTCGCGCTGGTGACCGACGCCGGCACACCGGCGGTGAGCGATCCCGGCGGCGTGCTGGTCGACCGGGTGCGGCGGGCCGGATTTCGGGTGGTCCCCCTGCCAGGGCCTTCCGCCGTAGCCGCAGCGCTCTCCGCCGCGGGATTGCCGGCCGATCGGTACGTCTTCCTTGGTTTTCTTCCCCGCAAGGGCGCCGAACGGAGCCGGATGCTCGAACGGGTCGGGCGGGAAGACTGGACCATGGTGGCGTTCGAGTCGCCGGAACGGGTGCGATCGCTGCTCGCCGATCTGATCGAGGCCTGCGGTGCGGACCGGCTGGCGGTGCTGGCGCGGGAGATGACCAAAGTCCACGAGGAGTTCCGGGCTGGCACCCTGGGCGAGCTTGCGACGAGCCTCGGCTCGGACGAATCCCTCAAGGGAGAGTGTACGGTGGTGATCGCGGGCCGGCCCCGGACCGGGCGATCCGAGGATGGGGAGCGAATCGGTCAGGCCGCCGACCGGTTGCTCGCGGCCGGGGTGTCCAGGCGGGAAGTCACCGCGCTGCTGGTCGAGCTCTTCGGAGCCAGCCGCAACGAAGCATATGCGAGGGTGAATCGTGAATCGTAGCTGGGCGCTGGCGGTGGTTCTGCTCGGCGCGGGTGGAACCGCGGCGGGGGCCCAGGCCCCGCTCACCATCGGGCGGCTGCACTACGACGGTGGCGGCGACTGGTACGCCAATCCCTCCAGCCTGCCCAACCTGCTCGAAGCCATCGGTACCCGGACTCGGCTCAAAGTGACTCCCCGCGAAAAAGTGGTGACGCTCACCGACCCGGACCTCTGGGAAGTTCCCTATCTCTACATGACCGGCCATGGCAACGTCCGGTTCAGCGACGAGGAAGTCGGCATCCTGCGGCGCTATCTGCAACAGGGGGGCTTCCTCCATGCGGACGACTGCTACGGCATGGATGTCTCCATCCGTCGCGAGCTGAAGCGGATCTTCCCCGATCGCGAGATGGTGGATGTCCCGCTGGATCACGCCATCTACAACGTCATGTACAAGCTTCCGCAGGGGATTCCCAAGATCCATGAGCACGACGGCAAGCCGGCTCAGGGCCTGGGCATCTTCCTCGATGGCCGGCTGGTGGTGTACTACAGCTACCAGAGCGACCTGGGCGATGGGTGGGAGGACCCCGAGGTTCATAACGACCCGCCCGAGAAGCGGGAAGCCGCTCTGCGCATGGGGGTGAACCTGTTTCTTTACGCCGTGGGTGGCCGGCAATGACCCTGACCGCCCAGGCCCTGCGCCACGCGAGGCGTCCCCTTCGGGGACGGCTCATCGGGCTTGGCACGGTGGCGCCTGTGGCCGGGTTTGTGGCCGGGCTCGCCCTCGCCGGGTGGGCGATTCGGCTGGCGACCCTCTGGTCCCCCTATTACGTCGTGGTGGGCTGGGGGTTCGGTTTCCTGACCGCCGGGCTGGTGCTCTGGGCGGTGCTCCGGTTGAGGCGGCGTTTCTCCGTGGTCGGAGTCGCCCAGCGGCTGGAGCGAACCGGGTGGCGGCTGGGTGCGCTGCAGGGATTCCTCGAACCGGCGGCTTCCGGAACCAGTGACTCGTTGTTCGCGGCGGCCGACGCGCGCGCCGCGGGTTCCATCGTCTCCGACTCGAGGGCAGCGCTGGCGCCGGAGCGACGCCGATTGGGCCGGGTGCTCGGGATCACGCTCGGGGTACTCGGTGGCGCGGTCCTGCTTCTCGGCGCGGCGGGCGCCGGCGGGCGTCGCTCCGCCCTGCTCTGGCAACCGCGCCTCACGCTCGGTCTTCTCGCCAGTCCGCTGGAGCTCAGCACCGATCGGCCGGTGGTCGACCAGGGGGATTCGGTCCATCTCACCGTGTCGGCTCCGGGGCGACAACGAGTCTGGTTGTGGACCCGTTCGCCCGGCACCGCCTGGACCCGGCAGGAAGTGACCGTCGACTCTTCCGGGTCAGCCCTCCGGACGATCGGTCCGCTGCACGACCCCCTCTATGCCCATCTCACCGCCGGGGCCCGGAGCTCCGACACGATAGCCGTCGCGGTTCGGCGTCCCGCCTTTCTCGCGTCCCTTGCTCTGACGCTGCGTTATCCCCGCTACCTGGGCATCGAGGATGAACCGATCTCCCTGGGGTCCGATACCCTGATCGTCCCGGCCGGAAGCCGGATCGATCTTGCCGGCGAGTCCACCGTCGGGTTGAGCGGTGCGGACTGGGAGCACGAAGGGATGCGATGGCCGCTTCGGGTCAACGGCGCCGCGATCGAGGGAGGCCTCGCTCCGGCCGTTTCCGGCCGGTACCGTCTGGCGATCCGGACCGACGAAGGCATCCCGCTGCCGGGCGATGAGCTGGGGATCACCCTGCGGGTTATGCCGGACACCCCGCCGGCCATCGATATCCCGGTTCCCGCCAGCGATACCGTCGCGCCGGCGTCGGGGGCGGTCCCCCTGGTGATCGATGCCCGGGACGATCATGGGTTGACCGACGTGACGCTGGAACGGCGGGTGCTCCGCGCCGGCCAGGCGGTCCCCCTTCCCGAGGAGCGTCTTCCCTTGCCGGGCGCCGGTCTCGATCGGGCCATCCTTCCGGCGGCGGTGGATCCCGCTCTGCTCAAGCTCCAGGCCGGTGACACACTGGTACTGGCGGCGCGAGCCCGGGACAATGCGCCCACCGGTCAGATCGGACGAAGCCGGGAAGTGCGAGTGATCATGCCGACCCGACCCGAGCTCCGGGCCGAAGGTCGTGACCGCGCCGCCCAGCTGGCGAGACAGCTGGATTCCCTGGTTGCGGAGAGTCGTCGGGCGCAGCGCGAGGCGGAGGATCTCGGGCGGACGCAGCAGCGCGATCGCGCCGGGACCGGTCAGTCGGGAGAGCTGGACTTCGAAGGCGCCAAGAAAGCCCAGTCGGTGGCCGAGCGGCAGGATGAGCTGCTCAAGGACGCGGAGGCCGCCCGGCACGCGCTGGACGAGCTCAAGGCCAACGCCGAGCGCGCCGGCCTGGCGGACTCGACCTTTCTCGAGCGGCTCCGTGAGGTGCAGGAGCAGCTGGATCAGGCCTTGAGTCCCGAGCTTCGCCAGAAGCTGGCCGAGCTGCAGGATGCGCTCAAGGCGCTCGATCGGGAACGGACCCGCTCGGCGGTGCAGAACCTGAGCGAGGCGCAGCAGAAGCTCCGGGAAGCGCTGGAGCGAAGCCGGGAGCTCTTCAAGCGTGCCGCCCTCGAGGGTGAGCTCGCCTCGCTGGAGCAGGAGTCGAAGGAGCTCACCGCGGCGCAGCGCGACTGGAATTCCACCCTGGGAACCAAGGACTCGGCGCGCACCGCGCAGGACGAGCGGGCCCTGGCGCAGCGCGCCGACAGCGTGGCCGGGGGTCTCAAGGAGGCGGCCCGCCAGCTCGAGTCCGAGGAGCGTCAGGATGCCTTGAACCGGGCCGCCGATACGGCGCGGGCCGCGGCGGGCCAGATGCGGCAGGCGGCGAACGCCGCGGAGCGATCCCGGAAGAACGAAGCGCAGCAGAGCGGACAGCAGGCGGCCGCCCGGCTCGGCAAGGTGCAGCAGAAGGTGCAGGAGCAGCGGGAAGGCCAGCAGGAGGAATGGCGCGAGGAAGTCGTCGCCCAGCTCGATCGCGCCCTCCTCGAAACCACCCGGCTCGCGGAACGTCAACTCGCGATTGCGGAACAGTTCCGCCGGGGCGCCGAGGCGAACGCGGCGCGGACCGCCCAGGGCACGGCCGAGGAAGCGGTGCAGAAACTGCTCGATCAGGTCGCCGCCGCCAGCGGGAAGAATGCGCTGGTTTCTCCCCAGATCCTCGCGGCGCTGGCCGAGGCCCGGGAGCAGATGCAGAAGGCTCGGGAAGCGTCGTCCAGCGTGACCGGGACCATGCGGGAATCCGCGCAGAGCGCAGGCGAGGCGGTGGACGCGTTGAACGTGGCCGCCTACGGGTTGCTCCGGTCACGCGAAGAGGTGTCGGGGGCCAGCAGCGGCTCGGGGTTCGCCGAGGCGATGCAGCGCATGACCCAGCTTGCCAATCGGCAGGGCCAGCTGAGCCAGGATGCGAACGGCCTGCTTCCCCTCATGGGCGCGAACAGCGCGCAGCAGCAACTCCAGGCGCTGGCTGCCCGGCAACGGGTCCTGGCGCAGGAGCTGGAGCGGCTCCGGGCCCAGGGAGCGATCGATGCCAAACCGCTGGGAGACGAAGCGGGTGACCTGGCCCGGCAGATGGAACGCGGCCGGCTCGATCAGGACATCGTCGCCCGGCAGGAGCGCCTCTTCCGCCGGATGCTCGATGCGGGTCGCACTCTGCAAGGTCGCGAGGAAGATCAACAGAAGGAGCGCCAGAGCGAGACCGCCAAGCCCGGTCAGCTCCTGGTGCCACCGGCGCTTCGCGACCGGTTGCTCCGGGAGACCATCCGCTTGCCCGATTGGGAAACGCTGCAGCGGCTTTCCCCGGAGGAGCGTCGTCTGGTGACCGACTACTTCCGGCGGCTCAGCGGGGCCATCCCATGAAGCCGCTGGTCCTGGCCGGCGCCCTGGTGACCCTGGCCGGTCCGCTGCTGGCCCAGGGCGCCGCCGAGCGTGCCCTCGAGCTGGAGCGGCGGGATCCGGCCGAAGCGGCGGTGGTGTGGCGCTCGGTGCTGACAGGCAAGCCGGCGGATCTGCAGGCCCTCATGGGCCTGGAGCGCGCCCTGACCCCACTGGGCCGAGTGCCCGAGATGGTGGACGCGGTCCGCGCGGCTCTGGCGCGGGACAGCTCCGCTGGCGTGTTAGGGGTCGGGATCCGGGTCTGGTCGGCGGCCCGCCAGCCCGACAGTGCCCGGGCCCTGGCGCTGCGCTGGTCCGCCGAGGAGCCGGCCAGCGACATCCCGTTTCAGGAATGGGGGATTGCCGCCTACGGGGCGCGCGATCTCGAAACCGCTCGCGCGGCGTATCTCCTGGGGCGCGAACGGCTCGGTCCCAATGCGTTCGCTTCGGAGCTGGGCCGCGTCGCGATGATCGCGGGCGACTATCCCACTGCCGCGGTGGAATGGAGCCGCGCCGTCGCCGCCAGCAAGGATGCCCGGGGCGCGGCCCTGTCGACGCTCGCCCAGACGCCGGCGCCCAGTCGCGCCATGCTGCTCGCCGAGCTGGGCCGGACCGGTCCTGCCGGCGACCGGCTGGCGGCGGGACTCCTGGCGCGATGGGGCGAGCCGCTCGCCGCGGTGCGCCGCATCGAGGCCATCCCCGATGGATGGTCGGATCTGCTGGGCGATCTCGGACGAGGCGGACCGGAGCCGGAGACGGCGACCGCGCGGGCCCGGCTGCTCGAGCTCCTGGCCGGGCGGTCCTCCGGCGCCGAGCGGGGACAGTATCGGCTCGATGCGGCCCAGTCCTATGCCGAGGCGGGAGACACTGAAGCGGCGCGCCGGCTCCTGTCGATGGTCGCGCGCGACTCCACCGCGCTGAGCGGCACCTCCCTCGCCGCCACGTCCCTCATCATCGGCGTGCTGGTCGAGGAAGGCGGGCTCGAAGCGGCGGACCGCCGGTTCCGCGACCTGGCTCCCCAGCTCCAGGCGGAAGACCGGGATCGCCTCGCGCTGCGGCTCGCCGAAGGGTGGGCCCGAAAGGGCCGGCTGGGACGGGCCGATACCCTGGTCGCCGCCGACAGCTCAGTCGAGGCGCTCGCGCTGCGAGGCCGGATCGCGCTGTACCGCGGCGATCTGGGCGGGGCGCGCGAGATGCTGCGGGAGGCCGGCCCCTTCGCCGGGGACCGGGCCGATGCGACCCAGCGGATTGGCGTGTTAGGCCTTCTTCAGGTGATCCAGGCGGACACCCTGGAGGCCCTGGGCACCGCGTTGCTCCAGCTCGAGCAGGGGGACAGCGCGACCGCGGCTCATCAAATGGAGCAGGCGGCGGTGGGTCTGCCGCCCGACCATGGCGGCGCGGAGCTCCTCCTGTTCGCGGGGCAGATTCAGGCCGGGCTCAACCATCCGGTCGAGGCGGAGCGTCTCTTCCACGCGGTGGTCGAGCAGAATGTCGCCGCCAGCTCGGCGGCGGCGGAGTTTGCGCTGGCGGGTCTGCTGGTGAAACAGGGAAAGAGCGCCGAAGCGATCGCGGCTCTGGAGCACCTGCTGCTGACCTGGCCCACCAGCGCGGTCGTGCCCCAGGCCCGCCGGCTCCGCGACGTCGCCCGGGGAGCGGTCCCCTCATGAGGCGGCGCGACTTTCTCGGGGCCCTGGCCGGCGGCGCAGCGGCCGCCCGGCTCGACGGCTGGCGACTCCCCGCCGCGGGCTGGTTTCTGATTCCGATGGATGACAGCCAGGCGGATCACCTCAAGGCCTACGGCGTGACCTACCGGGTGCTGGAGCGGGGTGGCCGGGCTGAATGGCTGCTCAACTATCGGGCTGGCTCGTTTCTCCTGCCCGGCGACCCCGCCATCCTGCGCGATGCGACGCTGGCCGGCGTCACCATCGCCCCGGTGGATGATGGAACCGTCGCCCAGCTCCGGGCCGAGATCGCCCAATCCAACATGGACGCGGTGCCGCTCGAAAAAGCGCCCAAGGTGGCGGTGTACGTCGCGCCCAACGCCGCGCCCTGGGATGATGCGGTTTCGATGGCCCTCCAGTACGCCGGCATCGGATACGAGAAGATCTGGGATACCGAGGTGATGGGGGAGCAGCTCAAGCGATTCGACTGGCTCCACCTGCATCACGAGGACTTCACCGGTCAGTACTCGAAATTCTATCTGAGCTATGCCGGCGCGCCCTGGCTCCAGGAGATGGTGGACCGGAACCAGCGGATGGCCCGCCAGCTGGGCTTCCCCAGCGTGCCGGCGGTCAAGAAAGCGGTGGCCCGCACGATCGCGGGTTATGTGGAGCGCGGCGGGTTTCTGTTCGCCATGTGCACCGCCACCGAAACGCTCGACCTGGCCCTGGCGAGCGAGGGGGTGGACATCGCGGCGGCGTTCGCCGACGGGACGCCCATGGACCCGGACGCGGCGGACAAGATGCACTGGGACAAGGCCCTGGCGTTCACCGGGGCCCGGCTCGAGCTGTCGCCGTCGATCCCGGCCTACTCGGACATCGACGGTCACCAGGTGAACTCACCCGACCGCCGGCAGCCGCTCGGCGCGTTCAGCCTGTTCAACTTCAGCGCCAAGATCGATCCGGTCCCCACCATGCTGGTGCAGTGCCATCGCCAGGTGATTCCCGATTTCTACGGGCTCACCACCTCATTCGCGCGGGACCGCCTCAAGCCGACAGTCACCGTGCTCGCCGAGGAGAGCGGGGCGCCGTGGGTCAAGTACATCCATGGCGAGCGGGGCCAGGGCACCTGGACCTTTTTCGGCGGGCACGATCCCGAGGATCCCCAGCACCAGGTGGGAGACTCCCCGACGGATCTTTCCACCAAGACCCACTCGCCCGGCTACCGGCTGATCCTCAATAACGTGCTGTTTCCCGCCGCCAAGAAGAAGCAGCTCAAGACATGAGGCGGATTTCCCCCAGGTGGAATGTGCTCGCGGAGCGGAGCCCCTTCGGCCTGGTGGTGGTGGTGGCCGCGGCGCTGGTGACAGGGATCCTGTCTCCGCTTCGCTTGTTCACGGGATCGAGCAACGCGGCGCTCCACCTGCCGGTTCTCTCCCCGGCGGGCTCGGCGCTGGAATGGACCACGGACGCCCAGGGTCCCGCAGCGACCCAGGCCGACGCCGTGACCGGCCTGCTTCGGCTGCTCGGAATCCTGGGCTGGGTGGGATTCGCCATCGGGGCCCTGACCATATTCGCCTGCTACGCCGCTCAGGCCTCCGAGCGCGCCGCCGAGATCGGAGTGCGCCGGGCTATCGGAGCGCCGCTCCGCCGGCTGGTGATCTGGGCGCTTCTCGAGGCGGCGATGCTCGCCGCGATCGCCCTCGCCTGCGGCGTGGCGATCGGGTCGGCGGGCCTGTCGGTCGCGAAGGCCGCCTGGCCGGGTTATGTGGACCGCTTCGGGCAGCTCGGGGTGGGACCCGCCGCGGCCATCAGCGCGGTCCTGGGAGCGGCCTGTCTGATCCCGTTCTGGCTGGCGCGATCCCGGCGGCTCGCTCAGGACCAGGACGCCCAGGTGGGGCTCCGGATTCCCACGGTGCAGATCGCGGTGAGCATCGCCCTGCTGATGGGGTCGGCCGGCCTCATCGGGAAGGCGGCCTCCCCTCGGGGGTCCGGCGTCGTCGTCCGGGCCGGAGGGGGAGTAATCGCCCACGTGGATTCGGGCCTTTCGGACCCGGCCATGCGCCGGTCCCGATATGCCGCGTTACTGACCCGGGCCTCCCGGAACGAGACCGGTGTTCTTCTCAGCCTGACGACGCCCGGGGCCGCCTTCGGGTTAGGAACGGTTACCGAGATCACGACGGATTGTGGCAGTTGTCTGTTTGGGGGAATTGGCCTTCGGTGGCCACACTTCCGGGTCGTGGCACACAGTGTGAGCCCCGATTCCTTCCGGATTCTTGGGGTGCGGGTTGTCGAGGGTCGTGGCATCGCCCTGACCGATCTGGAAGGCTCGGAACCGGTCGCCGTGGTCAACCGGGTGCTGGCGCGCCGGTATTTCCAGGGTGGACAGGCAATCGGCAGAGTCCTCTATCTCGGCGCCGGCAGCATGAATCGGCCCTATCGAGTGATCGGAGTGGTCGAGGATGAAGCGCCCTGGGTTCTGGGCGGCTCGCGGCAACCGCTGGAGACCCTGTATTTGAGCATCCTTCAGCACGCTTCGCGGGAGGTGGAAATCCTGGCTCGTCCCGGCTCCGGAATTGGATCCGCCCGGGCAACGGTCTTGCAATCGATCGCAGAGCTTGGTCCCACCGCGACACTTCGACGGATCGCCGGCGAATCCGCTGCTCTCCAGGGTCAGGTGGCCGCCGTCCGCTGGTTTGGCTGGGCCTTCCGCCTGATCGCGAGCGCCGTGCTGCTCATCGCGCTGGCGGGAGTGATTCTCTCGGTGCGGCGCTGGGCCGAGTCGGTCGCCTGGGAGATCGCGCTCCGGCGCTCCATAGGAGCGCGGCGCTTCCGACTCGCCGGGTCCATCGTGCTCAAGGTGGCCGGGATGGCCTGTGGTGGAGGGATCCTGGGCGTTTTTCTGTACCAACAGGTTGTGGCGGCCGCGCTGGCTGATTCCTTGTCCATTCCGCCGCTGGTCTCGCCCAATATGTTCATCACTGTGGCGCTTCCGGTGCTCCTCGCGGCTGTGCTCGGCTCGATCCCCGCCTTTGGAATCCTCTATCGTCCGCCCGCGACGATGCTTCGCTAGCCGTTCCGGCTGGGCAACCGAGGCAGACTCGTCCCGACCGGCGCCAGTCCGCGGTTAGCTTTCACTCCTTCCCCATGTCCGATGAACGATTGCACCCCGGCGTCCGCCAGCTTCTGGCGCAGGAAATCGCCCGGGCTCGGGGCCGGGAGGTCTGCTTCGTCGGGACGGTGGACGAGGCCGGCGTCATCACCCAGGCCAGGGCGGTCGCGCGAGGGACCGTAGACCAGGTGCTGGCCTTGCCGGGGGCGGCCTCCCGCGGCGAAATCGTCCTCCACAATCATCCCGGCGGCGACCTGGAGCCTTCGGTCGCTGATCTCACGGTCGCTGCCCGCCTCCATGACGGCGGAATCGGCTTCGGAATCGTCAACAACGACGCCACCGAGCTCTACATCGTGGTCGAGGTCCCCAGAGCTCCGCGGCAGGAGCGGCTCGACTCGCTCGAAATGGCCAACCTGTTAGGACCTCGCGGCCCCATCGCGACGCGTCTGGGCACTGAGAACTTCGAAGACCGTCAGGGCCAGCGTGACATGGCCGCGCACGTCGCGGATGCCTACAACGATGGCGGGGTCGTCCTGCTCGAAGCGGGCACCGGGATCGGGAAGTCGTTCGCCTACCTGGTGCCGGCCCTCGCCTGGGCCAGGAAGAACAAGGAACGCACCGTCGTCTCGACCAACACCATCAATCTCCAGGAACAGCTGGTCGGGAAGGACCTGCCGCTGCTCCGCGATGCCCTGGAGGACGAGAGCCACACTCCGACGTTTGCGCTTCTCAAGGGCTGGCACAATTACCTCTGCCTGGCCCGACTCCATTCCGCGATGGCGGGCCAGCAGACCCTGTTCGAGCCGGCTCGGCAGGAGGAGCTGGTGGCTCTGGGAGAGTGGGCGAGCCGCACCGCCGACGGCACGCTGGGGGACCTCGCGGTGGCGCCGAGTGGCGAGGTCTGGGACGAGGTCGCGGCGGAGCCGGATCTCTGTACCCGGATCCGGTGTCCCCACTTCGATCGCTGCTTCCTGTTCCGGGCCCGACGGGCCGCTGCCGAAGCCGATGTCGTCGTGGTGAATCATCACCTGCTCGCCGCCGACCTCGCGATCCGGAGCGCGCAGGACAACTGGGAAGAAGCCGCGGTGCTGCCGCCGTATCAGCGGCTGGTGCTGGACGAGGCCCATCACCTGGAGGATGTCGCGGCGTCGCACCTGGGCGTGCAGGTCAGCAGCCGGGCGGTGCGGCGGCTGCTCGCCCGATTCGAGCGGAGCGGGAAGGGCCTGCTTCCCTCGCTTGCGCACGAGCTCATGGGGCAGGGCGATCTCCTGAGCCGGGCCAGCCTGGATCTCATGAGCGCGCGACTCCTGCCGGCCATCGCCGACGCCCGGCGGTTCTCGGAAGCGCTGTTCCGGCGCCTGCTCGCCCTGCTCGAGGCGCAGCAATCTCCCTTCCGGCTCGACGCTGATTTCGCCCGCGCACCGGTCTGGGCCGACGGACTCGGCGCCGAGCTGGATAGTGCGCTGGCCCAGTTCGACCGGATCCGCGACGACATCGAAACGATCGCGGACCGGTTGAGCCAGGCCGAGCTGACCGAGCGACGGCAACAGCTCCTGGGCGAGCTGCGCGGCGTGGTTCGGCGACTCGAGGCGATTCGCGACGGGCTCAATCGGGCCCTCCGGCCGCCCCCGGGGGGGCCGCCGACGGTGCGCTGGATCGAGCGCAGTGGAACCAAAGGCGATCAGGTGGCCCTCGCCGCGGTTCCCCTCGACCTTGCCCCGCTGCTTCGCGAGCTGCTGTTCGACCGGGTCACCACGGTCACCCTGACCAGCGCCACTCTGGCGGCGGGGGGCGAATTCGACTTTCTGGAGTCCCGGGTCGGGCTGGCGCGGGATCCTAACCCGGTCACCGTGCGGGAGATTCTGCCTTCGCCGTTCAATTATCCGGAGCAATGTCTCTTCGGAGTTCCCAGCGACCTCGCCGACCCGCGGGAGAACGAGGCGGGGCACGAAGCGGGCATCGTGCAGGTGCTGACCGAGCTCATGTGGGCTTCCGATGGCGGGGCCTTCGCGCTGTTCACCAGCCACCGCTCCCTGCGCCGGGTGGCGGCGGAGCTCAAGGGCACCCTGCCACCCCGCTGGCCGATCCTGGTGCAGGGCGAACAGCCTCGCGATCAGCTGCTCCGCCGGTTTCGTGAAGCCGGCAACGCGCTTCTGCTCGGGACCGATTCGTTCTGGGAAGGCGTTGATGTCCCGGGGCGCGCGCTCCGGGTCCTGCTCCTCTGCAAGCTACCTTTCAAGGTTCCCTCGGAGCCGCTGACCGCGGCCCGGCTCGAGCGCCTCGCCGAGCAGGGAGAAGACGGGTTCATGGGCTACCTGCTCCCCCATGCGGCGCTCAAACTCAAGCAGGGTTTCGGCCGGCTGATCCGGAGCCGGACCGATGTGGGCGTGGTGCTGCTGTGCGACCGGAGGGTGCTCTCGAAACGGTACGGCCCCCTGGTCCTTTCCGGGCTCCCGCGTGCCGAGCGGGTGGTCGGTACCTGGGCCGAAGTACGAACCAAGTGCGAGGACTTTTTTGCCCGCCATGGCATCGGAGCGAGCGTGTAGATGAGCCGCATTCTGGCATCACCGTCGAAGATCGTGTGCGTGGGCCGGAACTACGTCGATCACGCCCGAGAGCTGGGGAACGATGTTCCCAAGGAGCCGCTCCTCTTTCTCAAGGCTCCGACGACCCTCATCGGGCCGGGCGAAGCGATCGTGCTGCCGCCCCAGTCGAAGCAGGTCGAGCACGAGGCGGAAATCGGAGTCGTGGTCGGGAAGCGCCTGTCCCACGTGAACCTGGTCGAGGCCGAGCGGGGGATCGAGGGGTACTTGTGTCTCAATGACGTGACGGCGCGCGACCTGCAGCGCTCCGACGGCCAGTGGACCCGGGCCAAGGGCTTCGACACCTTCTGCCCGGTAGGTCCCCGGATTGCCAAGGGCCTCCACTGGAACGACCTGGAGGTCGTAGGGAGGGTGAATGGGGTGGAGCGTCAGCGGGCCAATACGAGCCAGATGGTGTTCTCGATTCCGGCCATCCTGTCCTACATCAGCGGCATCATGACTCTCTTGCCCGGTGACCTGGTGGCGACCGGAACGCCGGCGGGCGTGGGACCCCTGGTCCCGGGCGACGTCGTGGAGGTCGAAGTGACTGGTGTGGGCGTGTTGCGGAATCCAGTGAAGGCCTTCGAGGGAGCCGGGAGTGGCGAAGCCTCCTGAGCTCTGGCTTCCTCGCGGGCCGCGATGGCCGAATTGGGCCATTGCGGTCAGCCTGGGCCTTCATGCGCTCCTGTTCCTGATCAAGGTGAAGCCGTGGCTGGTTGTCACGGAGCGGCCGGTCATTCAGATCGCGCTGACTCCTCCCGGGGCTCTGGCGGTGGGACAACCCGAGATTCGCTACGAGGTGCAGGGCGGGCGTCCGCCCTCGCGCCGCGGTCCCGCCACGGTCCCGGCGCCGAGAGAGAATCCGGTGCCCGAGCTGCCCCAACCCAAGCCGGAACCGGAGCAGGTGCATCCGGCAGAACCGCTGCCTTTCGTCACCACGCCTCTGGCGGTCCCGCCGACGGCCGACAGCGGCCGGGGCAAGGCGGTCGCGGGGAACCCGGGTTATCGCATCGGTCCAGCCCTGGGCGAAGGCAAACTCTGGGTGCAACCTCTCCCCGCTGCGCCGCGCGAGATCGCCGAGGCCCTCAACAAGAGCCATATCGAGCTGGTCGACAGTGCGGTCAGCGCCATCGTCCAGGCCTATATCGATTCCGTGCTCAACGCGCCGACCGACGCTGGCGCCACGCCCCCCAGCTGGACGACCAAGATTTTCGGGAAGACCTTCGGCATCGACAGCAAGTACATCTACCTGGGCGGGCTCAAGATCCCGAGCGCGATCCTGGCGTTCCTGCCGATCAACGGTGGCGGGATGACGATGGAGTACAGCCAGGCATCCCGGATGGCGGCGATTCACGCTGATCTGATGTATGCGTCGCAGCGGGCGGCGACGATGGACGACTTCAAGCGGGCGGTGCGGGAGCTGCGCGCCGAGCGGGAGCGCCAGCGGGAGCTGGATCGGAACCAGCGCCAGCCTGCCGACACGAGTCAGAAGAAGAAGCCGATTCCGCCCAAAATTCCCTAGCGCTTGACGGGTTCCACCTCCGAGCGCGGCAGTTCGCGTTTCCCACGCAAATCCTGCTGAAACGGCCGCTCACTGGGGGCGCTCGTCGGTGGAACCGGTCTTCGCGCTGGCGTTCTGATTTCTACCTGATTCGCGCGAGCGCTTTTTCCTTTCCCACCACCGCCAGCAGCTCATTCACCGGCTCCGAGACGGTGGATCCGGTCAGGGCAACGCGGATCGGCTGGAGCAGATCGCCCAGCTTCATGCCGCTTCGAGTCACCCGGTCCTTGAGGGCGACGAGAATGCGCTCGCTGTGCCACTCGCCCCCGGGAATCGACTCGAGGGTTTCCCGCGCGGCCCGGAGACTCTCCTCGTACCGGGGTCCCATTTTGGAGATGAGCCCTCGGGCCTTTTCATCCGGCTCGGCCCGCGAAGGCTCCAGCCGGATCGCCACCTGCCTCGCCAGGTCGAGGGTAGTGCGGGAACGGGCGCGGACCGACTCGATGTAGGGGATGACCTCCTTCGCTCCCGGGGACTCGATCCCCATGCGGGCCAGCTCCTCGAGGACCGGATCGACCAGGTCCCCGGGGGGCAGCAGCGAGAGATACTGTCCATTCATCCATTCGAGCTTGGTCGTGTCGAAGATCGCGGGCTTCTTCTGGATCCCTTCGAGCGAAAACAGGGAGACCATGTCCTCCGGGGTGAGAATCTCGCGGTCTCCTCCCGGCGACCAACCCAGCAGGGCGAGGAAGTTCCGCATGGCATCGGGCACGATCCCCAGGGATTTGTAATCCCCGACCGCGGTCGCCCCGTGACGCTTGGAGAGTTTCTTCCCGTCCTGTCCCAGGATCATCGGCACGTGGGCGAAGACCGGCGGGGTCTGGCCGAGCGCGCGGTAGAGCGCGATCTGTTTGGGCGTGTTCGAGATGTGATCGTCGCCCCGGATGACGTGGGTGATCCGCATCTCGATGTCGTCCGATACTACCGCCAGGTTGTAGATCGGGGTCTGATCGCTTCGCAGGATGATCAGGTCGTCGAGATCCCGGCCGTGGAAGGTGATGGGGCCGTGGACCGCGTCGTCCCAGGAGATCTCCTCCGCGGGCATCCGGAACCGGATCGCGAAGGGCATCCCGCGGGCCACCCGCGCGGCGATCTCTCCTTCGGGGAGCCGGTCGCAGCGGCGGTCGTACTTGAAGGCTTCAGCCCCCTGGGCGGTCGCCTTCCGTTGCGCCTCCAGCTCCTCCCGGGTGCAGAAACACCGATACGCCTTCCGCTCGGCGAGAAGCCGGTGGGCTTCCTCGCGGTGTCGCGACACGGCGGCGCCCTGAAAGAGGGGGCCCTCATCCCACGCGAGCCCGAGCCAGGCCAGGCCTTCGAGGATGACACGGGTGTGCTCCTCGGTGCTTCGCTCGCGGTCGGTATCCTCGATGCGAAGGATGAACCGTCCTCCGGTCTTTCTCGCAAAGAGCCAGTTGAAGAGCGCCGTCCGGGCGCCACCAACGTGGAGATAGCCGGTCGGTGAGGGAGCGAAGCGGACACGGGTAGACATGCGAAACGGAGTGGGAGGGATTCGAACCCTCGATAGGGGATTTCGCCCCTATAACGGTTTAGCAAACCGCCGCCTTCAGCCGCTCGGCCACCACTCCGGAACGGGACGGAAATTGGGCCTGAAGAACGACTTATTCAAGGGCTGCCGATTGCCTCGGACCAACTCTCCCAGGTGAGGTGACAGGCGGAGATGAAGAGATCGGGTGGATGGCCCTCCTTCCCAATCAGCGAATGGAGCATCTCATGCCGGACCACCAGCTCGTCGTTGGCGAAATTGCCGGCAAGTACGATGACCCCTGCCTTCCTTTCCCGGGTCCAGAGCCCCACCACCGGACCCTCCGCCGCGACAAAGCTGCTGGCGCCGGGAATCACATACCAGCGAAGCGAGGTCCAGGAGCCCTGGAGTCCGCTGCACGCTTCGGTTCGCTGGTACCAATCCTGAAAAACCCCGGGAGCGGCAAGGGGCACGGCTCCCTGGGGAAGCACCTCGCCTCCTCGGGGGTTTGCGGAACAACCGGCGATCGTGCCGGCGAAAACAATCCAGGTCGCACGTTGCAGAACGTGCCTCGAGAACCCGCCCACGCTGCTCCATGTCGTGATGAGATCGCCGGATTCCCAGCGAGAGTCATACCACGGTACTGCACCATCAAGGGTACAATCAGGACGAAAAACGCCAGCCGAACCCGAGTGCCATCGACAGGTGACTGAAGTTCACTCTCAACGGACTCGGGCCCGCCGGCGATGCAAACCCCAGCCGCACGCCTGGCCAGGGTCCCTCGGTCCGTTTGGGTAGCAGCCGATAGGAAAACGTGAGATCCACGAAGGTCGGCTTCCGCGCCGAGGTCCGGATCCCCGCCTCGAATTGGGCGCCGAACCTCACCAGCGTACGAGGGACATCGCCGATCGTCTCGCTGTTGAGCATGGCCAGCAGCGGACCGGCGCCAAGGTGCACCAGAGGAAGCGGGCTGAAGCTCAGGGAGGTCCCGGCCAGCAGGGTGGACCAGTCCGCCCGCATGTCTGTCCCGGAAAGCCGTCCTTCGGCACTCCCGAGATTGGCATAGGTGAACATCAGGCTGGCGTCGAGGCGACTGACCAGGCGCCGCGCCAGGGTTGCGGTGAGGCCGAGCTCGGGAGCACCGATGAGCGGGTTATCGTGGCAATTGGACTTCCAGACATCGCAGTAGTGCTCGGTCCATCCTTCTTCGAGCAGTCTGGCTTTCATCTGGCCGGCGGGCCCGCCAATCGGACGGCTGACGGAGACGATCAGGTTCCACCCGGCGCTCTGGTCGTAGGGAACTCTCCGGACCGTGACGCTGCCTTGCGCCGCCAGCATGCCGAAGGGCACGGTGAGAGCCCACATTCCGAGTCGGAGGCCCGTCTTCATGACTTCAAACATATCCGAGTGGACACGGGAAGCTGGAACCGGCCCTATTGTACTCCACTCGTGAACCGCATCCCGAGCCCGACGGAGAGAAAGAGATGGCTGAAATTCGCGTCCATGGTTCCGGGTCCGGCGGCAACGAACGCCGCATCCTTCCGGCCCGGCCAGGGACCCTCGTTCCGGCTCGGGAGCAGTCGATAGGATCCCTTCGCTTCGAAGAACATGGCGCTCTTGACTGAAGACCGGAGGTCGGCCTCGAAGATGGCGCCGGGCCGGAGCACGCCGCGGGGCTGGTTATCTACCCGCTCGCTGTTGAGAATCGCGAAGACCGGCCCCGCGCCCAGCTGGACCTGGGGAATGAGGGTGATCCCAATCGTCCCGCCGACCAGGATGGTGGACCAGTCGGCCCGAACATCGATACCGTTCCGACGGCCTTCGGCGGATCCCAGCGGCACGACCGAGAACAACGCGGAACCCTGAAGCAGCCGACCCAACTGCCACGAGAGCGTCCCGGTAATCGCGAGCGACGCGTGATGCACCAGGGGATTGTCGTGGCAGGTGGTCTGCTTGAAATCGCAATATCGCTCGGTCCAATCGTTCTCGAGCAATCTGGCCTTCATCTGCCCGACCGGCCCACCCAGCGGGATCCCGGGAGAAAACGTGAGGGTCCAGCGGCTGTCAGCAGGTGTGAGGCTGATGGACTCAACCGGGACAGATCGTGATGGCGGGGTCAGGCTCACGCTGCTCCGGTCCACCACCTCCACCTTGCCGTCTTCGGCGAGGATGATGAAGGGCACCGGGCTCCGGGTCGAATCCAGAGCGATCAGCCCGCGGACCTGGACGCCCTGTCGCTGGAACATTTCCCCGCCCCCGAAGAGTTTGCCGAACAGCGGGGGGATCAGCACGTCGATGGTGCGTTTGGCGTAGTTCACTCCCAGCGCCAGACGGAGGGTTCCGTCCGGCAGTCGCTGGACCCTTGCCACCGGCCCAGTCACGACCGCGACCTCACCGACGTGCTGAGCGGCGTCCCAGTGATCGATGAAATCGATGACCTGGGCCGAAGCGGACAGGGCGGGGGCCGCGATCAGCCCGCTCGCCAGGAGGATGGCACGACAGGACATGGAACTCCCTCAGGTGGACTCAAACTTAGCAAGAGGCTTCCTGCCCGCTCTTGCGACCGGAGCCCGGCCGACCGTATCGTCTGCCCATTCCCGTCGGAGCCAATTTCATGCCGCGTTCATGCTTCTTTCGCGTTCCCCTCGCCGTGTCGTTGATCGCCCTCCCGCTGGCGACTCCGGTCCTGGCGCAGCAAACCGACCCGGGTGTTGGAGCCCTGGGACAGCTTCGATTTCGATTCATCGGCCCCCAGGGCAACCGCGTCTCCGCGGTCTCCGGGGTGCCGGGAGATCCCTATACCTGGTACGCCGGGGCGGCATCGGGGGGGATCTGGAAAACCACCGACGGTGGCACCACCTGGCAACCGATCTTCGATTCCCAGCCGGTTTCCTCGATCGGCACCCTGACGGTGGCGCCTTCCGATCCCAACATCGTGTGGGCCGGAACCGGGGAGCCGCACATCCGAAGCCACATCTCGGTCGGCTGGGGCGTTTTCAAGTCAACCGACGCTGGAAAGACCTGGACCCGAGAGGGGCTGGAGCAGACCGGCAGGATCTCGCGAATCGTGATCCATCCGACCAATCCGAATCTGGTCTATGTCGCCTCGCAGGGCCACGGCTATGGCCCGCAGAAGGAGCGTGGCATCTACCGCTCCACCGACGGAGGAACCACCTGGCAGCAGGTGCTGTTCGTGGACGAAAATACCGGCGCTTCGGACCTGATCATGGACCCGAACAATCCCCAGGTGCTGTTCGCCTCGATGTGGGAATGGGGTATCAAGACCTGGGGGCGGGAAAGCGGCGGTCCGGGCAGCGGGATCTTCCTCTCGACCGACGGCGGATCCACCTGGAAGAAGCTGGCCGGCAATGGGCTGCCCAGCAAGCCGGTCGGCAAGATCGCCGTGGCCATCCCCAAGGCGAACTCGAAGCGGGTGTATGCCCTCATTGAAACCGGCGATGGCGCTCCCTGGAAGGGGCAGCCCACCGACCGGGGCAAGCTCTGGCGCTCCGAGGATGGCGGAGCCACCTGGGCTGTGGTGAGCTACGACCGTCAGCTCGGAGGACGAACGGCCTACTACAACGAGGTCTTTGCGTCACCCGATAACCCGGACGAGGTGTACTTCCCGACCGCCTCCTTTTCCAAATCGCTCGATGGAGGGAAGACCCTGGTCGACCTGGGATTCGGGGGATCTCCCGGCGGCGACAATCACGAGATGTGGATCGACCCGACCAACGGGAACCGGATGGGGGTGGCGAACGACAACTCCATCGCCATCTCGGTCAACCGGGGACGAAGCTGGAACCGGATCCAGCTTCCGATCGCGCAGATGTATCACGTCACGGTGGACAAGCGGATTCCCTACACGGTCTGCGGCAACCGCCAGGACGGACCGTCCGCGTGCGGACCCAGCAACAGCAAGCTGGGGGGGTTCGGTGGCGGAGGGGGCGCGGGCGGACCGATTCCCCGTAGTCTCTGGCATTCCGTGGGAGGCGGTGAGAGCGGGTGGGCGACCCCCGACCCGTCCGACTCGAACATCGTGTGGTCGAGCGCCTCCGGCTCGGGAAGCCGGGGCGGCATCGTCGAGCGGCATGATCTTCGGACCGGTCTCTCCCGCAACGTGGAGATCTGGCCGGTCAGCACGGGCGGTTGGACCGCGGCGGACGTGAAGTACCGATTCGTCTGGACCTTCCCTTTCACGTTCTCTCCCCATGATCCCAGGCGGATCTACGCGGGCAGCCAGCACGTCCACGTCACCACCAACGGCGGGGACAGCTGGCAGGAGCTGAGTCCTGACCTCACCCGGAATGACAAGAGCCGCATGGGGATTTCCGGGGGACTTACCCCCGACAACATCGGGGTGGAATATGCCGGGGTGATCTTCGCCATCGCCGAGTCCCCGGTGACCGCCGGCGTCCTCTGGGTGGGCACCAACGACGGCCTGGTCCAGCTTTCCCGTGATGCGGGGAAGACCTGGACCAACCTGACGAAGAACATGACCGGGCTCCCCGAGTGGGGCACCATCAGCAACATCGAGCCTTCGCGATACGACGCGGCCACCGCCTATCTCACGGTGGACGGGCACCAGGTCGACAACCGGGATCCCTGGATCTACAAGACCACCGACTTCGGACAGACCTGGAAGCTGATCGTGAACGGGATCCCCAGGAGTCCCCTAAGCTACGCCCACTGGATCAAGGAGGATCCGGTGCGCCGCGGGCTGCTCTATGCCGGGACCGAGAACGCCCTCTACGTCTCATTCAATGACGGCGAGGCGTGGCAACAGCTCCAGAACGGACTGCCGCCGGCGCCGGTGTATGGGGTCACGGTGCAGGAGCACTTCAACGATCTGGTGGTGGCGACCTACGGCCGGGGCTTCTTCATCCTGGACGACATCACCCCACTGCAACAGCTCACTCCCGAGGTGGAGGCGGAGGATGCCCACCTGTTCAAACCCCGGGCAGCCTACCGGTTCCTCCAGGTCGCCGGATTCGACTCGCCGAGCGGAGACCCCGTGGTCGGGCAGAATCCTCCTTACGGGGCCACGATCAACTACTGGCTCAAGCGCGCGTCCAGCTCCGATCCGGCGATCACGATCCTCGACGCGACCGGGAAAGTGGTGCGCTCCCTGCGAGGCACCCGGAATACCGGGATCAACCGGGTTCGCTGGGATCTCCGCTACGAGCCGATTCCCGAGGCTCGGATCCAGGTGCCGCCGCTCTACGCTCCGGAGATCGTCATTCCGGAAAACGGTCTCGCGGCGCCAAGCGTGGGCAGCTTCACGATCCTGGTCCCGCCGGGGACCTACACCGTGAAGCTGTCGGTCGGAGGAAAGGAGTTCACCCAGCCGCTCGAGGTGCGCAAGGATCCCAATTCGGGAGGGAGCATCGAGGGGATCCGGGCCCAGACCGCGCTGCTCCAGGACATTCAGGGCAGCCTTGCCGGCGCGAGCGGCATGATCGACACCCTCGAGTTGCGGCGCAAGAATCTGGCGCAGGTACGCGGGTCGTTGAGCTCGGCGTCCAACAAGGATCTCCTCAGTGCTGCGGATTCCCTGGAGCAGCGGCTCATCGCGGTGGAAGGAACCCTGAACCAGCTCATGGTCACCGGCCGGGGCCAGGACGGAGTGCGCTATCCGGTGCGGCTGGCGGGGCAGCTGGTGTACCTGGCGAGCACGGTGGACGGGACCGATGAGGCGCCGACCACCCAGGCCCGGACGGCGTTCCAGTATCTCGACCAGCAGATCGCGGCGGTGCGGCGGGAGTACCTGCGGGTTATGCAGGCGGCGGAGGCGTATCAGGCCCGCTTGCGGGCGCGGAATATTGTCAGCTAGGGGCTAGGGGCTAGCCCCTAACCCCTAGAAAACGGCGTGGGTGGGATTCGAACCCACGAAGGAGTTTCCCCCTTGGCGGTTTTCAAGACCGCTGCCTTCAACCGCTCGGCCACCACGCCTGGGAGAAAAAACTAGTGGACTGTAATCATAGATTCTAAAGTGCTATCTTCCTGGGCATGCCTACCCCGACGACGGTCCAACTCCGGCCGGCGGAACGCGCCGAGCTGGAGCGGCGCGCCCGGTCCCAATCCGCGCGCGCCGACGAGGTGCGCCGCGCCCGCATGATGTTGATGCTGGCTGACGGGATGCCCTATACCGCCATCGAGACGGCGCTGGGCTGCAGCTCCGCCACCGTGGCGCTGTGGAAGCAGCGCTTCTCCGCCGGCGGCCTGGCCGGCTTGGGGGCGCGGCATCAGGGGACCCGCCCCACGGTGCTCACCCCGGCCCTGGAGGCTCGCATTCTCGGCGTGGACCCGGCGCTCGCCTCCCTCCGGCGCGACGCAGTGGTCGACCCGCACGCTCGGCCGGCGCCTCGGGGTGAGTCATACCCTCATTGCCAAGGCGTGGCAGCGGGCCGGGCTGAAGCCCCATCGGCTGGAGCGGTACGTCCGTTCCACCGATCCCGAGTTTGAAGCCAAAGCCGCGGACATCATCGGGCTTTATCTCGATCCTCCCGCCCATGCGGCGGTGTTCTGCGTCGATGAGAAGACGGCGATCCAGGCGCTCGATCGCCGCGATCCGGTGCTGCCGATGTCGCCGGGGCGAGCGGAGCGCCACGGATTCGAGTATGTGCGGCACGGCACCCTGTCGCTCTACGCCGCGTTGGAGACCCAAACCGGCGCAGTGCTCGGGAAGACGGCGGCGCGGCACACCAGCGCGGAATTCGTGGCGTTTCTCACCGAACTGGTCGCCTCGCAGCCCCGGCGCCGCGCGATTCATGTCATCGCCGATAATCTGTCGGCTCACAAGACCCCGCAGGTCCAAGCCTTCCTCACGACTCATCCTCGGGTGACCCTGCATTTCACCCCGACTTACAGCTCCTGGCTCAACCAAGTCGAGCTGTGGTTCGCCAAGATCGAGCGGGAAGTTATCACCCGCGGCATTTTCACGTCCGTCACGGATTTAGCGCGTAAGCTGCGCCGCTTCATCCAGCAATACAATCGCACCGCCACACCGTTCCGCTGGTCATATGCCGATCCGCGCCGGCGCATTAGGGCACTTTCGAACTCATGACTACAGTCCACTAGTCAGGCCGATGTCCGCCTGTCCGCGCTTACCGCCCCCCGATCTCCTGATCCACCTTCTTGGCGATCGAGTCCGCCTTGTTGGCGAAGGCGGAATCGCCGTGCTGCCGCATCGCCTCGGCGGCGAGCCCGTACACGATCGAATAGAGCCGGAGAATCGAGGCGGACGGGGGGTCCACCCAGCCTCGGGGGCGGTCCCGGGTGGCGCTCTCCCAGTGGTAGCTCTGGAGCAGCGCCTTGGTCCGCGGAATATCGGTGAACCCGAGCGTGGTAAACTCGATGGGACCGCCCTCCGCTACCGGTTCGGTGTGGAGTTTCCGCACCAGCCCCTGGGACACGAGGTACTGGGTGAGGCCCAGGGTCTCGTCCGGGTAGTTGGCGTCGCTCCAGGAGAAGTAGATCGGCCGCTTGCCGAGGTTGTCGCGGATCAGGAAGATGACCGCGAGGTCCTTCTTCTCGACGTATTCGGTGCCGAACTTGATCTCGATGTTCCCCACCTTGAACGTGCTCCCCTTCTTGACCGAGGAAACCTCGGGGAGGCTGTCGAGCTGGGGCAGGGTCAGGGCAAAGGGTGGCGTGGTCGGGCGGGTCCAGCCTCCGGAAGGGATGCCCAGGCGCACCGCCGACGTGTCGCTGCGGGGCTTCCACAGGTCGATCGACCGGGCGGGGTTGAACTCCGGGGTGGGCCGCCGCTCGATCTGGCGGAGGTGCCAGTCGGTATTGGCGAGCGACAGGTTGACCAGAGTGACGTCGGTCCGCACCCCTTCCACTTCCTGGGCGAACCAGAGCGGGAAGGTGTCGTTGTCTCCCGCGGTGATCAGGATGCCGTAGGGCTCGACCGACTGGAGCAGGTCGACCGCGAAGTCGAAGGCGACCGATTCGTGGGCCCGGCTCGCGGTGAGCCGGTTCCCGAACAGCGGCACCACCGCCAGCGCGAAGATGGGGATCGCGGCGAGCCGGGTCCGGAACTGGCGCACCGCCTCGACCGCCGCGGCGCCTAACCCGGCGGCGACCAGGGTGCCGAAGAACGCGAACGACCCGACGAAGAAGTAGTCCCGCTCGCGCACCTCCCGCATGGTGTTCGCGTCGATGTCGGCCCGGCCCGGATGCATCGAAAAGCCGTACTTGAAATTCAGATAGAAGACCAGCGCGATCGTCAGGGTGAAGAGCATCGCCGCCGCGGCGATGCCCGCCCGCCGGTCCCGCTTGAACAGGGTCCAGAGCCCGGACAGGCCGGTCACCGCGAAGAGCGCGGTGAAGAAGCCCCGCAGCGCATCGGGCCAGTCACGGGCAAATTGCCAGCTGAAGTACTGCCAGTAGTTGCCGAGCTGAGAGAGGAACAGCCCGAAGTCGCGGGGTTCCGTGTAGGGGTACCACGGCTTGACGAACATCGAGGGCTTCTGGTACTGCACCCGGTTGAGCACGTCCATCAGGGCCTGGCTGAAGAACCCGACCGGCTCCCCCTCATTGATCGGGGGGAACTGGCCCGCACGGATCGGCAGAAACACGTAGTTGAGCGAGACCCCGACCAGGACCGCGAGTATCCCGAGATAGAACAGCGGATTCTTCCAGTCCTTGAGGGCGCCCCACCCGAGCAATCCGAGCGTGATCACGATCACGAGGATCGAGCCGGTGGAGAGCCCGCCCGGTACCGATCCCGCCGGGCCGAACAGCCACGCCAGGGTTTCCTGCCAGACCCCGCTCACTCCCAGGAAGAGGAACCAGCCCATGGTCATCGCCCAGGGCCGCGTGACGATCCGCCAGTCGGTCCAGAGGACGTAGACCGCGAGCGCCGGCGCGGCCAGCACCCCCATCATGTGATTGGTCGAATTGAGCGCGATGACGTACGCAATCAGGACCAGCCAGCGGTCCCGGTGGGCGCCGGCCTTGTCGTCCCCCCAGTGCACCGCCAGCCAGGTCGCCAGCGCCATCCAGAAGAGCGAAACCGTGTACACCTTCTCATTCACGGTGGACTGGTTCCACACCGTCCAGGAGAAGGCCCCCACCAGCACGCCGGCGGCCGCAGCGCCCAGGCGAAGGGCGCGGTCCGGCACCAGGTTGCGGAGCCACCGTTCCGCCACCAGGAACCAGAACCCCGCGGCCAGCGCGCTGGTGACCGCGGCGAACAGGTTGATGCGCACCGCGTAGGACGCGGCGAGGGGAAGCAGGCCGAAGACGTGGGCGAGGACGACGAACAGCGGATTCCCCGGTGGGTGCGGGATCCCCAGCGTCCTGGCCGCGGCAATGTATTCGGAGGTGTCCCAGAAGGCGGTGGTGGGCGCCAGGGTCAGGAGATACACCACGAACACCAGGACCGCGGTGAGCGCGGCAAACCCATAGGGAGGAGCGGTCCGCTCCGGCGCCATCGTCTGTGGTGGATTGGGAGTACTGGTCACCGGTCACCGCTCACTGGTTGCGGGTCGCTGGCTAGTGCCGGAACATCCGGCGGCCGGTCATCACCATGGCGATCCCCGATCGATTGGCCGCCGCGACGACCTCGGCGTCGCGCACCGAGCCGCCCGGCTGGATGATCGCACTGACCCCGGCCCGGGCGGCTTCTTCCACCCCATCGGGGAAGGGAAAAAATCCGTCGGAAGCGAGACTGGTCCCTTCGATACGGTGCTGCTGCTGGCGAGCCTTGTGGATGGCGAGGAAGACCGCATCTACCCGGCTCATCTGACCCGCTCCGATGCCGATCGACTGCTCATCCCGCACCAGGATGATGGCGTTGGACTTGATTGAGGCGACCGCCGCCCAGGCGAACCGCAGGTCGTTCCATTCCTCCGGAGTCGGGGCGCGAGTCGTCGTCACCTTCCAGCCCTCCTCCGATGGATCGAAGGTAAATCGATCCTGGACCAGGAACCCGCCCCGGACGCTCTTCCAATCCAGGGACCCGGCCGGAACCCCGATCGGAAGCTCGATGACCCGGAGGTTCTTCTTCTCGCGAAAGACCTCGACGGCGTCATCGGTGACGGAAGGCGCCACCACCACCTCGACGAACAGGTCCCGCAGAGACTCCGCCATCTCCCGATCGATGACGGTATTGCAGGCCACGACTCCACCGAACGCCGACACCGGGTCGGTCGCCCGGGCGCGGGTGAGCGCCTCGAGGGCGGTGCGTCCCACCGCGATGCCGCAGGGCGTGGTGTGTTTGATGATGGCGCAGGCGGGCCGATTCGACCAGGCGGCGACCGCCGCCGCCGCGGCGTCGATGTCGAGCAGATTGTTGAAGGAGATCTCCTTGCCATGGCGCTGCTTCATGTCCCGGATCCCGCGGGGCTCTTCGGTCGCATAGAGGGCCGCCCGCTGGGCCGGGTTCTCGCCGTACCGGAGCTCCTGCATGCGCTCGACCGACAGGTTGATGCGGGGTGGCAAACCCTCTTCCGGTACCGTCAGGTATCCGGCCACCGCCGTATCGTACTCCGCGGTGTGCCCGAAGACCTTGGCGGCCAGCCCGCGGCGGCACTCCTCGGGGAGGTCTCCCTTTCGCAGCTCCACCAGCACCCAGTGATAATCGGTGGGATCGACGATCGGGATGACGTGTTCGTAGTTCTTGGCCGCTGCGCGAAGGATGCTGGGACCGCCGATATCGATATTCTCGATCGCATCCTCGAGGGTGGCCGAGGGCTCGGCGATGGTGGCGCGGAAGGGGTAGAGGTTCACCGCGACGAGCTGGAACCGGGCGATCTTGTGGGTCTCCAACTCCCGCATGTGGCCGGGAATGTCGGGCCGGGCGAGCAGGCCCGCGTGGATGGCCGGATGCAGGGTCTTCACCCTTCCATCCAGAATTTCCGGAAACCCCGTGACTTGCTCCACCGCCATCACCTCGACCCCGGCCTTGCGGAGCGAAGCGGCGGTGCCTCCGGTCGAAACGAGCTCCCAGCCGAGTCCGGCCAGTCCCCTGGCGAACTCGACGATGCCGCGCTTGTCGCTGACGGAGATGAGGGCTCGGGGCACGTCGACCGGTGGTGGAGGTTCGGAATCCGGTTAGGAGGCCGCCCGAGTGGCGGTGTCTTCCTCGATCCCGTAGGGAACCGGCCGGCCGGCGCGGGCTGCGGTCAGCACCGCTCTAGGCAGGAGCCGGTGTTCGGCTTGCAACACCCGGGCGGCCAGGATTTCCGGCGTGTCGCCCGGCAACACCGGCACCGACGCCTGAGCGAGAATCTCTCCCCGGTCATACTCCTCGTCCACCAGGTGCACGGTGGCTCCGGTCGAGCGATCCCCCGCGGCGAGCACCGATTCATGCACCCGGCGGCCATACATGCCGGGTCCTCCGTGGCGGGGAAGCAACGCCGGATGAATGTTGATCATGCGCCCCTTCCATTCCCGGACGATCGCAGGTGGGACCAGCTTGAGGTAACCGGCGAGCACGACCAGAGAGATGCCCACACGGGTGAGCGCCTCTCGCCATTCCGTCTCATCCGCGGGGTCCACGAGCACATGGGTGGTGATTCCATGCGCCCTGGCGACCTCGAGGGCACCGGCCCGGCTGGAGCTGCTGAGAACCAGGGCGATCTTCGCTGGGGCATCCGGACGATCGAGGGCCTCGAGCAACGCGGCCAGGTTACTGCCCCGTCCAGAAACCGCGACCCCAACCCGCATAATCATGCGGCCGAAGTATAATGTGCTACTCCCGGGTGAGCGCCTCCACCACCGCGGTTGCAATGACCGGAAAAGCCGCCTCGGGAAGGGTTCGCGGGTCGAGAACGACCCGGCCGTCGTCGATCCGCGCGATCACGGGGGGATTCCCGAGCCGGAGCCGGAGCGCCAGGCCTGACGCTCCCTGCGAGGCCGGATCGATCGCGACCAGCGTGGTGGGAAGAATCGCCTCTGGAAACGCGCCTCCACCCACTGCCGACGAACCCGGGATCAGGGCCGGGCTCGAAGGAGCCCCAGCGGCGATCAACGCCCCGGCCAGGGCCGCCGCCCTGCGCTCGAGCTCATCTCTTTCCATCGTCAACATCCGAAGCACCGGGATCTCGGCCCGGGCCTGGTCGGGATTCCGGTAGAGGGCCAGAGTCGGCTCCAGCGCGGCCAGGGTCAGCTTGTCGGCGCGAACCGCGCGCGCAAGCGGGTTACGCTCTGCCGCCTCGACCAGCACCCGCCGGCCGGTCAGGCATCCTGCCTGGGGGCCGCCCAGGAGCTTGTCCCCGCTGAATACCACGAGATCGGCCCCCGAGGCCACCGCGTCAGCCACCCGGGGCTCACCCCGGAGACCCCAGGGCGACAGATCGAGCAGGAGTCCGCTCCCGATGTCGTAGAGGTAGGGAATGCCGGCTTCCCGAGCCAGCCGGGCCAGCTCGACCGGGTCGGGCGTGGTCACGAAACCGGTCTGGCGAAAATTGGAGCGATGAACGGTGAGAATCGCCCCCGCGCCGGAGCCCAGCATGGCGCGATAGTCTTCCAGGCGGGTACGGTTGGTCGTGCCAACCTCCACCAGTTGGGCTCCGCTTCGTTCCAGCACCTCCGGGATCCGGAATGACCCGCCGATTTCGATCAGCTCGCCCCGGGAAATGAGGACGTCCTTGCCCCGGGCCAGCGTGTTGAGCGCGAGCAGGAGCGCCCCCGCCGCGTTGTTGACCACCAAACCGGCTTCGGTGCCGGCCAGCTCGGCGAGCAGCGACCCGCAGTGGTCGGAACGGCTCCCCCGGCTTCCGGTGGCCAGGTCGAGCTCGAGGGTACTGTAGCCGGCGGCGACCGCCGCGACCCCCGCGAGCGCCGCGTCGGCCAGGGGGGCCCGGCCGAGGTTGGTGTGGAGCACCACGCCGGTGGCGTTCCAGACCGGCTGGAGGGAAGGAGAGAGGTGCTGCCTAACCCGCTCCGCGATCGCCGCGCCCCAGTCCTCCGGCGCCGCGCCTCCGGCGCGCACCCGTTCGAGCGTTTCCCGCGCCGCGCTGACCACCAGATTCCGGCTGCCCAGGGCGAGCAGCGCCTTGAGGGGCGCCTCCTCCAGGAGGCGCGCCACCGAGGGAAGCGCCCGGCGGGGGTCACTCATGCCGGGGATGCTCGATCGGCCGGACCCGACTGGTGTCCTTGGGCGCTGGAGGTGCCTTTGCCGCCTCGGGGACAACCACGACGGCGCGGCCCTCGCTCTTCACCCGGGTCATGTTCTCGATTCCCCGCACGATCACCACGTAGCGTCCTCCGGGGTGCAGCTGCTCGCCCAGCCGGATCAACAGCCGGTCGTACAGCGCGGGCCGACTGGTCAGCGGGCCCAGTCCGGCCGTGTCGAGGCGGGCCGGCTCAAGGGGGGCAGCGCCAGGGATCCGGATCGCCGCGGCCGCACGAGCCCGGGCCATGGAATCGGCGCGCAGGCTGTCGACTCTGGCCCGGGCGATCGAATCGGCGCGGATGCTGTCCGCCTTCGCCCTGCCTGCGGGGGTGGTGTCGACCACCCGTCGCGGCCGGAAGAGCGTGTCGAACGCAGCCTGGGTATGGATCCCCGCCACCGGGACCGGGACCGAGTCGGGAAGGAGCAGAACCCGGACCGAGTCGGCCGGGATGACCTGGTAAGGGTTGAGCTGCTGCGAAAAGGTCACGCCGATGGTGAGCGAGTCGCGGGCGGCGGTCGAAGCGATCCGGGTCGCGGTCGTGTCGTGCCGGAACGCCCACAGCTCTCCGACGCTGTCGCGACCGGCGGTCACCCGGAGCGTGTCGAAGTCTTCCCGCGGCTCCCACCGGAAATCGTGGTTCTGATCGATCACCCCGAACACGAGGTACTCTCCCGCGGGAATCGGGCCGAGCGAGAAGTGGCCGCTGGAGTCGGCCACCGTCCGATACGGCAGGCTGTCGGGCATGAGCACCGCTTCCACCAGCCCCTGCGGCGCGGGACGCCGGTTGGACCAGGAAATCACCCGGCCACTCAGGGTGCTGGTCGGGACAGGGCCGCCGGTCGCGAAGGTGACCACCGCGCCATGCTCGCTCCGGTTGGAGGACAGGTCCACCACGCCGGGGAGCAGCTCCACCCGGTAGACCGTGTTAGGCTTCCAGCCTTCCCGCGGGCGCACCGCGATCCGGTCCCGCCGCCACCGGACCGTCGGGACCGCCAGGGACGGGGAGAGCACGACCAGCTTCTCGAGATCGCCGGTGCCCAGGCCGAAGTTGGGGGAGTTGCCTTCGGCGATGGTTTCGTCGAATTGGAACACCACATTGTCGTCGAAGTCCGGAAGAGAAACCACCGAGTCGGGCAGGACGGCGATGATCTGGGGAGGGTGACGATCGAGGGGGCCGCCGGGCGGGGCCATGACGCGAGCGCATGACAGCGTGGTCAGAGTGGTCAGAGTGGTCAGTGAGTGGTCAGAGAGGTCAGGGTGGTCAGAGAGGTCAGACCCCTCCGTCCCCCCTGACCTCTCCGACCCCTCCGACCCCTCCGAGCTAGCATCCCAACCCTCGCCGCTTCTCCTGTAATACCGCCACCTGTTCCTGCCAGCTCGCCAGCTTGTCCCGCTCCCGCTGTACCACCTCGGCGGGCGCCCGGGTCACGAAGTCCTGATTCGCCAGCCTGGCTTCCTGTCTGCGAATCACTTCGCCGAGCCGGCCGGCTTCCTGCTCGAGGCGGGCACACTCCTTTCCCAGGTCCACCATGTCGCCCAGGGGAATCGCCACCGAGGACCCATCGCTCAGCACCGCACTGGCGGTTCCCGTGCCGGCATCCGCATTGGATCGTTCCAGGCTCGCCAGTTTGCCCAGGCGCCGGACCGCGGCCGCTTCGCTCTCCAGCACGGCACGCATATCGGGGCCGGAGCCCGCGACGGTAACCCGCACGGTTTGACCCGGCGGCACCCCGTACTCGGCGCGAATGGAGCGGATGGCGTTCACCAGCTCCTGGAACGCGGCGAATCGCCGGAGCGTTTCGGGACTCACCGCGCGGGAATCCGGGCCCGGCCAGGAGGCCAGCATCAGTGAAGGCCAGGGGGCGCCGCCCCGGCCGCCGGGCAGAGTCGCATCGAGCAAGGCGCGCCACAGAGTCTCGGTGATGAACGGCATCACCGGGTGGAGCAGGCGAAGGGCGGTTTCAAAGGCCCGGGTGATGACCCCGCGCGCCACGTCGCCACCGGGCAGCTCGCCGTAGAGCCTCGGCTTGATCGTCTCGACATACCAGTCGGCGAGGTCGCTCCAGAGAAAACGGTGGATCGCGAGAGCGGCGTCGTTGAGCCGGAATCGTTCGTAGGCGAGGGTGGCTTCCCGTACCGTCTCCTCGCAGCGAGCCAGGATCCAGCGATCGGCGAGCGTCAGCTCGTCGATGACGATCCGCTGCCCGGCTTTGCCGGTGAGGGGCCGCACCGGGCCGTCGAGGTGGGACAGGATCAACCGGCCCAGGTTCCACAGTTTGTTCGCGAAGTTCCGGCCCGGCCCGAAGGTCGCTTCGATGTCGCTGGGATCGAGGATGAGGTCGGTCCCGACCGCGAGCCCCGACACGACGGTGTAGCGCAGGGCGTCCGCTCCGTATCGGGCGATCACATCGAGCGGGTCGATCCCGTTGCCGAGCGATTTGGACATCTTGCGGTGCTGGGTGTCGCGCACCGTGCCGTGCAGGTAGACGGTGTGGAAGGGGAGGTCCTCCATGAACTCGAGGCCCGACATCACCATTCTCGCCACCCAGAAAAAGAGGATTTCCGGGGCGGTGACCAGCACGTCGCCCGGATAGTATCTGGCGAGATCCGGGGTACGATCGGGCCAGCCCAGGCTCGAGAACGGGACCAGCTGGCTGGAGAACCAGGTGTCGAGCACGTCCTCGTCCTGACGGACCGGCCCGCCGCAGTCCGGGCAGCGATCCAGGTCGGTCCGGCTCGCGATGGCCCGATCGCAGCGATCGCAGTACCAGACCGGGATCCGGTGTCCCCACCAGAGCTGCCGGGAGATGCACCAGTCACGGATGTTCTCCATCCACTGGCCATACTCCACGCCGCGGTGCTCCGGAATGAAACGGAGCCGGCCGTCGCGGTACGCCTGGAGTGACGGCCGGGCCAGAGGGGCCATCTTCACGAACCACTGATCCGACAGCCTTGGCTCGACCACGGTGTCGCAACGATAGCAGCGGCCCACCGCGTGGGTGTGGGACTCGGTTTTCTCGAGGAGGCCCAGGGCGGTGAGCTCGTCGACCACCCGGCGGCGCGCCTCGAACCGGTCCAGTCCGCGGAACCGTTCGGGCACGGCCTCGTTCATGGTGGCCCGGTCGGTCATGACGTCGAGGGAGGGAAGCCCCTGACGCTTTCCGATCTCGAAGTCGAGGGGATCGTGCGCCGGGGTCACCTTGACCGCGCCGGTGCCGAATTTGGGGTCCACTGCGGCATCCGCGACGATGGGGATGCGGCGATCGGCGAGGGGAAGCAGCACCTCCTGACCGGTCAGGTCGCGATACCGTCCATCCTCGGGGTGGACCGCCACCGCGGTGTCGCCCAGCATGGTCTCCGGGCGAGTGGTGGCGACCACGATGTGGCGGGAGGGATCCTCCGCGAGGGGATAGCGGATCCGCCAGATCTTTCCCTCGGTCTCCTGCCGCTCGACTTCCTCGTTGGACAGGGCGGTGAGGCAACGGGGGCACCAGTTGATGATGTACTTGCCGCGATAGATCAGACCTTTCTCGAACAGGGTGACGAACACCTCCCGCACCGCACGGGACAGGTCGTCGTCCAGCGTGAAGTAGGTCCGGTTCCAGTCGCAGCTCGCGCCGAGGGAGCGAAGCTGGCGCAGGATGGTGGAGCCGGTGGTCTCCACATGGGACCAGACCCGCTGAACGAATGCCTCACGCCCCAGGTCGAACCGGGTCTTTCCCTCCTCGAGGAGGTCCTTTTCGACGACGTTCTGGGTCGCGATGCCGGCGTGATCGGTCCCGGGAAGCCACAAGGTTGCCCGGCCCCGCATCCGCTCGAACCGGATCAGCACGTCCTGAAGGGTGTAGGTGAGCCCGTGCCCCATGTGGAGGTTCGCCGTGACGTTGGGCGGCGGCATCATGATGACGTACGGGCGGACCGGCGGATCGGCGGACGGGCGATCGGGGGAGAAGTACCCCGCCTGTTCCCACTGTTCGTAGAGCTCCTGCTCTAATCCGGTGGGGTTGTATTGGGGAGGAAGCGGCTCGCCCCGGGTCATGCGGGGCGGGGAACGTCCTGGTCGTCTTCGCCTCGCACCAGGAGGCGGTTGGCCACATCGTACTCGCCCGATGCCGCCCGGGCCACCCGATGGGCCTGGGTCCGCGCGGTGCGGCTGTCGACCCAGCCGCGGAGCTCGAGACCGCGATGGCCCCGGGATCGCACGTCGATGCGGTTCGCCTCGAGGTCCGGATCCCGGTCGAGCGCCTCCTGTACCCGCTTGATGGCGCCGACCAGGGCTTTGGGAGGATGCGCCCGGTACCGGACCGGCCGGAACAGGCTGCCGATGCGGCGATGCCCGGCGGTTCCGAGCATTTCTCCGATCAGGAATCCGGCGGCGACGCCAAGAGAGAGTCCGCAGAGAGCCCAGGGGAGGGCTCTGGCGATGCGGCGGCTGCGAGTGGTCACTTCCATCGGGTTAAGTTTAATCGATCGAAACTCCCCCGTGAACGAGTGTTTTGATGCGTCTCGCTCTGATGCGCGTGGTGCTGCCGGTTCTCCTGATCCTGGTCGGGCTTGGCCTCTTTTTCCGTCTGGCTCCGCGAACCGCGCCACCGGTGGTGCCTTCGACCGGGACGGCCCGGTGATCCGGCTCACCCTCCCGGACGGTTCGGTCCGGGAAGCAGCTCCGGGAATCACGGGGCGCGAACTCGCGGCGCTGATCGGGCCCGGGCTCGCTCGAGCCGCCCTGGCGATCCGGGTCAATGGCCAGGTCCGGGACCTGGGCCGGCCGATCGAGGAAGACGCCACGGTCGCGATCCTGACCGACCGGGATGAGGCGGCGCTCGAGATGCTGCGGCATTCCACCGCGCACGTGCTGGCCACCGCGGTGCGCGAGATCTTCCCCCAGGCCGGCATCGCGTTCGGCCCGCCGATCGAGGACGGGTTCTACTACGACTTCGAAGTCCCCCGGCCCTTTACCCCGGAGGATCTCGAGCAGATCGAATCGAAGATGCGCGAAGTCACCGCCGCGGATTATCCGTTCGAGCGGGAAGTCGTGACCCGCGAGGAAGCCAACCGGCGCTTCGCCGACGATCCCCTGAAGCTCGAGCGAATCGAGGAGCTGGGGCCGAACGAGACGATCACGGTGTACACCGACGGGCCGTTCACCGATCTCTGCCGGGGCCCCCACGTGCCGAGCACGGGCCGGATCAAGCATTTCAAGCTGCTCCATGGGGCGGGGGCGTACTGGCGGGGTGATGAACGGCGCCAGATGCTCCAGCGGATCTACGGGACCGCGTGGTTCAAGAAGGAAGATCTCGAGCAGTACCTCCACCGCCTCGAGGAAGCGCGGAAGCGCGACCATCGCAAGGTGGGGAAGGAGCTGGACCTGTTCATGTTCCATCCGTGGTCGCCGGGCGCGCCGTTCTGGACCGAGCGCGGCACGATCATGTACAACGCGGTGGTGGACTATCTGCGGGAGCTCCAGCGGGAGGACTACCAGGAAATCCGGACCCCGCTGCTCTACAACAAGAAGCTCTGGGAGCTGTCGGGGCATTGGGGCAAGTACCGGGAGAACATGTTTCTGGTGCTCAACAAGGAAACCGATGAGGCGGACTTCGCGCTCAAGCCGATGAACTGCCCCTCGCACTACCTGCTCTATCTCGCGAAGAAGCACTCCTACCGGGAGCTGCCGCTTCGGTATTGCACCTACGATGTTCTGCATCGCAACGAAGTCTCCGGCGCGCTCTCGGGGCTCACCCGGGTGCGGCAGTTCTCCCAGGACGACTGCCACATTTTCCTGATGGAGAGCCAGATCGCAGCGGAAGTGCAGCGGCTCACCGATTTCATCCTGGGCTATTACCGGACGTTCGGGCTCACCGCCACGCTCAATTTCGCTACCCGTCCCGAAGTCCGGATCGGGGAGGACGCGCTCTGGGATCGGGCCGAGGGCGCGCTTCGGGCCGCGCTCGAGGCGACCGGACTTCCCTACCAGCTCAAGCCGGGAGACGGTGCGTTCTACGGACCGAAAATCGATTTCGATGTGGCCGATTCGATCGGCCGGACCTGGCAGCTTGGCACCATTCAGCTCGACTACGCCGCGCCGGAACGGTTCGATCTCACCTATGTGGGGGAGGACAACCACGATCACCGGCCGGTGGTGATCCACCGCGCGGTGAGCGGATCGGTGGAGCGGTTCCTGGCGATCCTGATCGAACACTTCGCGGGCGCGTTCCCGGTATGGCTGGCTCCCGAGCAGGTCCGGGTGCTGCCGATCGGGGATCAGCAGCGCGAGGCGGCCGATGGGGTGACCCGTCGCCTGCGCGAGGCCGGGATCCGGGCCCACCTCGACGCGGGGAGTCAGACGCTCAACTACCGGATCCGCGAAGGAGAAGTGCACAAGGTTCCCTACATGGCCATCGTGGGCCAGCGCGAGGCCGAGGCCGGGACGGTGGCGCTCCGGGTTAGGGGGGCCGGGAACAAGCAGGAGATCGTGGAGGTCGCCGCGTTCGTGGAGCGGGTGGTGGGGGAGGTCCGGGAGAGGAGTCTGAAGGTCTGAAAGTCTGTAAGTCTGTAAGGCTCGCCGCCGTCTGTTCTATGCTGAGGACTTCTTGGCGGCCTGGTAGAGCCTCCATAGCAGCCGCCCTGTCTCGTCTAGTTGCGAAGTCAAATCTCCCGAATGTGCTCCGTCTCGATATCCAGGCTCTCGCGCCAGTCTGATGAGATAGCGGAGCTCCGATTGAGACCGCCGCTCGTCGTACCTGAGCGGTAATGCCGTATTTCTCGCGTGCCGGCCATGCGGTGGTTGCACGGTATACCGTCAGTACCAATTCGCGGGCCCTTTGCCAGGTTCGTAGCCGCTCATAGGATCCCATTCGAGCAAGTTGGTTCAGGAAATCGGTACGAGGGAGCCGACCTAGCGCATCGGGGTTCGGAATAACGCGCCTCATTTCCTCCAGACCCACAGACTGTCAGACCTCCAGACTTCCAGACCTCCAGACCTTCAGACGTCCCTCCCTTGCGACTAGCTTCCCCGTATGAGCGACGCCACCATCCCCGTCATTCTTTCCGCCTGTCGTACCCCGATCGGCAAGTACCTGGGCGGCCTCTCGTCCTTCACGGCGCCCCAGCTCGGCGCGATCGTGCTCCGCGAAGCAGTCCGCCGTGCCGGCGTGGATCAGGCGCTGGTCGACGAAGTCATCATGGGCCACGTCCTCCAGGGCGGTGCCGGCCAGGCCCCCGGTCGTCAGGCCGCGATTCATTCCGGACTTCCCGCCACGATTCCCGCGGTCACCATCAACAAGGTCTGCGGCTCCGGACTCAAAGCCGTGATGCTCGCGGCCCAGGCCATCAAGGCAGGCGACGCCCAGTGCGTGGCGGCCGGCGGAATGGAGGCGATGTCCGCGTCGCCCCACTACCTCTACGGCCTCCGCACCGGGATCAAGGCGGGGAATTCGACCCTGGTGGACGGGATGATTCACGACGGCCTGTGGGATTCCTTCGGCGCCGTCCACATGGGGAGTTATGCCGAGTACACCGCGGAGAAGGCCGGCATAACCCGCAAGGACCAGGATGAATTCGCCTTCCAGAGCCACCGCAAGGCGGTGGCGGCGATCGATGCGGGCCGTTTCAAGGCCGAAATCATTCCGGTGGACGTGAAGACGAAGGCGGGAACTACGGTGGTCGATACCGACGAGGGCCCCCGCAAGGACACCACCGTCGAAGCCCTCGCCAGGCTCAAACCGGCCTTCCAGAAAGAGGGCACCGTCACGGCGGGCAACGCGCCCGGCCTCAATGACGGGGCAAGCGCCCTCGTGGTGAGCTCCCTTGCCTTCGCCAAGACCCACGGGCTCAAACCGCTGGCCCGGATTACCTCGTACGCCACCGGCGGCGGTGAACCGCGGGACCTGTTCTTCGCCCCGATCCAGGCAGTGGAGAACCTTCTCCGAATCGAGCACAAGCCGATCTCCGCGTTCGATCTGATCGAGGCAAACGAGGCGTTCGCGGTCCAGGCCATTGCGGACGGGCGGGCCCTGGGATGGGACTGGGACCGGGTCAACGTGAACGGCGGGGCGATCGCCCTGGGCCACCCGATCGGCGCGAGCGGCGCCCGGGTGCTTACCACGCTGCTGTATGCCATGCGTGACCGGAAAGCCCGCACCGGCCTCGCCACGCTCTGCCTGGGTGGGGGCAACGCCGTGGCGCTCGCCGTCGAGGCGCTTTGAACGGAAGAGGCAAGCTCAAGCTCCTCGGCTGGTCCATCGTTTATCTCGTCGGCGCATTTGTCCTCTCCGGTTTTCTCTCCGTCCTTCTGGCGCGGCTGTTCGTCGGACCGGGAGTGAGCTTCCTCGGGATTACCGCGGTGCAGACGGTCGCGCTCCTGATCGGGTTCGGGCTCGCTACCTGGCTCATCGGCCATCGAGTGCTGGGCCTGACCCGCGAGGATTTCGAGCGCCTCCCAGGGAGCGCCTCTCCGCAAGGTCGCCTGGGCCGCCTCGGCCGCGGCCTGCTGGTTGGAGTGCTGCTCGCGGGCATCGCCATGGTGCTCGCGGTGCCGGCCGGTCACGCCGGCTGGCACACCGGACCGCGGGGGCCGCTGGCCTGGCTCGGCGCCACCGCGATCACCGCGACGGTTCTGCTCCCTGCCGCCCTCGCGGAGGAGCTGGCCTTTCGGGGCGTGCCCCTGCTCGCCCTCTCCCGCGCGTTCGGGCGGTTGCCCGCGATCGTCGGCCTCGCAGTGCTGTTCGCCCTCGCCCATCTCGAGAACCCCTCGGTGACGCCGCTCGCGATCGGGAACATTGCGCTCGCTGGCGTGTTCCTCGCCCTCCTGTTTTTCTCGCCGGGAGGTCTGTGGACCTCGACCGGTGCGCACCTCGGCTGGAACCTCACGCTGGCCGGACTCGGCGCGCCGGTGAGCGGACTGCCCCTGGCGATTCCGTGGCTTGGCTATTCTCCGGGCGGACCATCCTGGCTCACCGGAGGAGCCTTCGGTCCCGAAGGAGGCGCGATCGCCTCGCTCTGCCTGCTTGGCGGGTCATTGCTGGCCGCGCGCATCGAACCGGGGAAGAAGGAGACATCATGAGCGGCAAGGTGGCGGTGATCGGCGCGGGCACCATGGGGAACGGGATCGCCCACGTGTTCGCCCAGCATGGTTGGCAGGTCCGCCTGATCGATGTCGTCCCTGCGGCGCTCGAGAAGGGGGTCGCCACGATCCGGGCCAATCTCGAGCGACAGGTCAAGAAGGGCACCATTTCGGCTGACGCAGTCCCCGAGATCCTGGGCCGGATCGAGAGCCGGCCTTCGTTGGATGCCGCGGGAGACGCCGAGCTTGTGGTCGAGGCCGCGAGCGAGCGGGCCGAACTCAAGTTCGAGGTGTTCCGCCGCCTGGACGAGATTGCGCCTGCCGGAGCCATTCTGGCCTCCAATACCAGCTCGATCTCGATCACCGAGATCGCGGCCAAAACGAAACGTCCCGCCCAGGTCATCGGGATGCATTTCATGAACCCGGTCCCGGTGATGCAGCTGGTGGAGGTGATCCGGGGCCAGGCCACCAGCGACGAAACCACGCGAAAGACGCTGGAGACCGCCAAAGCCCTGGGCAAGACTCCGGTGGAGGTGAACGACTATCCGGGATTCGTGGCCAACCGGGTGCTCCTGCCGATGATCAACGAGGCGATCTACGCGGTCATGGAGGGGGTCGCGACCCCCGAGGCGATCGACACCGTGATGAAGCTCGGCATGGGGCACCCGATGGGCCCGCTCGCCCTGGCCGACTTCATCGGGCTGGATGTGTGCCTGGCAATTCTCGAGGTGATGCATGCCGGGTTAGGCGACCCGAAGTACCGGCCTTGCCCCCTGCTTCGCAAGCTGGTGGCGGCCGGGGAGCTCGGCCGAAAAAGCGGAAAGGGCTTCTACCGGTACTAGGGTTCTCCCCAGATCTCCGCAAAGAACCCCGCCAGCGGAATGACCAGCGGCTCGCCCGCACCTTCAGGCTTCCAGGTCACCTGCTCATCGAGGATCTCCGGCCGCTGATCGTCCGGCCGCCAGCGTTCAACGATTCTCGCCTCGAGGTCCACCACCCAGTACTCGGGGATACCGGAGCGCTGGTATCGCCGCCGTTTGACGAGCCGGTCGGCCCGGCCACTGCTCGGGGAGAGAACCTCGATCACCAGGATCGGGTTCTGAACGTGCTCCCAACGCCGGTCCGGAGGCAGGCCGCGCAGCACGAACAGATCGGGCTGCATCAGGTGCTTCCCGCCCAGACTCAGGTCGGCCGGACTCAGCAGAAGTTGACCCAGACCATTCGCCTTTACATAGGGCGAGATACACTCTGCCAAAAGCATCACCGCATGCTGGTGCCGCATCGCCGGCGCGGGAGTCACCAGCAGCTCCCCGTCCACCAGCTCGTAGCGATTGCCGTCGTCCGGCAGCGCCAGCACCATTTCGCGGGTCCACCGCTCCACCACTTCAGGCATACCCATACCCTAACACTCCTCGGCGAAAGTTCGCAACTGGGCATCGTTCAATCTCGAGGCGGTTCCCACAATGCCCCCCACCGATAGGGCGCCGAGGTGGGCGAAGAAACGCAGAACGCGGGCTCGGGCGCGCTGGCCGGTCGGGGTGATACATTCCATTCGATGCCTGAGACCATCCCGATCGGCGCGGATCACGCCGGGTACGACCTGAAAGAGCGGCTCATCAAGGAGCTGGCCTCGATGGGCTACCAGCCCCTCGATCTGGGGACCACCTCGACCGCCTCGACCGACTATCCGATCTATGCCCACAAGGTGGCCGAGCGGGTGGCCAAGGGGGAGAACGCCCGCGGGATCCTGCTGTGCGGCACTGGGCTGGGAATGAGCTACACGGCGAATCGCTATCATGGAGTCCGGGCCGCGGTGGCCTGGTCCCCGGAAATCGCCCACCTCGCCCGCTCCCATGGGAACTCCAACGTGCTCGTGCTTCCCGCGCGGTTCCTCGATCCCGACACCGGCGTGGCCATCATGAAGGAATGGTTGAACACTCCCTTCGAAGGCGGCCGGCACGCCCGGCGGATCGCCGAGATCGAGGAAACTCCGTGACCGATCACAACGCCCCGCTCCGCGCGGTCGATCCCGATATCGCCCAGCTGGTGGATCGCGAGCTGATTCGCCAGCGGGAAGGGCTCGAGCTGATCGCCAGCGAAAACTTCGCCTCCCGCGCGGTCATCGACGCGATGGGGACCCCGCTCACCAACAAGTACGCCGAGGGGTATCCCGGCCGTCGCTACTACGGGGGATGCCAGGTGGTGGACGAGGTCGAGCGTCTCTGCATCGATCGGTGCAAGGGCATCTTCCAGGCCCAGCACGCGAACGTGCAGCCCCACGCCGGAGCCCAGGCCAATTTCGCCGCGTTCATGGCGGTCGCTCCCCCGGGCGAGCTGATTCTCGCCATGTCGCTCCCCCATGGAGGCCACCTCTCTCACGGGCATTCGGTCAATCACAGCGGGGTGATCTGGCGCGCCGAGCACTACGGGGTGAACCCCGCCACCGGGATCATCGACTACGACCAGGTCCGGGAGCTGGCCCGGCGTCATCGTCCCAAGTTGATCGTGGCGGGGGGGAGCGCCTACGCCCGGATCATCGATTTCGCCGCGTTCCGGACTATTGCCGATGAAGTCGGGGCCATCTTCCTGGTCGACATGGCGCATTTCGCGGGGCTGGTGGCCGGTGGCGTCTACCCCTCGCCGGTGCCCCATGCCCACGTGGTGACCTCGACTACCCACAAGACTCTGCGGGGTCCGCGAGGTGGCATCATCCTCTCCGGAACCGAGCTCGCCAAGGCCATTGATAAGTCGGTCTTCCCGGGGACCCAGGGCGGGCCCCTGATGCACATCATCGCCGCCAAGGCTGTGGCCTTCGCCGAGGCCGCGACCGAAGAGTTCAAGCGCTACTGTCGCCGTACCGTCGCCAACGCCAAGCGGCTCGCGGAGGCCATGATCGAGCGGGGCTTCCCCATCGTTTCGGGCGGGACCGACAGCCATCTGATGCTGGTGGACCTGCGGCCCAAGGGGCTCACTGGAAAGATCGCCGAGGAGCTGCTGGTCCGGGCCAGCATCACTGTGAACAAGAACACCGTTCCCGACGATCCCCAGTCGCCGTTCGTGACCAGTGGCATCCGCCTGGGAACGCCGGCCCTCACGACGCGGGGGATGGGGCTCGACGAAATGACCCGGGTCGCCGAGCTGATCGATGAGGTATTGAGCCGCCGGGACGAGGCGACCATCGAACGGGTGCGCAATGAAGTCGAGGAGCTGGCCTCCGGATTCCCCCTGTATGACCGGGTTTCCGTCCGGGCGCTGGCGGGGGCTCGGTGAACGAGGTGACCCTCGCTCCGGATGTGGTGGCCCGGCTCCAGCAGAGCGGGGCGCCCTTCGATGAGCGGGCCTTTCTGTTCGTGCTGGCCGGACTGGAATACCTCCAGACCAGGCTGCCAGAGCGCCGGCACGTGAGCGGCGCGGAAGTGACTCATGCCTGCCGGGATCTGGCCCTGGAGCAATATGGGCTGCTCGCCCGCGAGGTCCTGGAGCACTGGGGCATCCGGGAGACGGCGGATTTCGGCCGGATCGTTTATGCGTTGGTGGACGTGGGCCTGCTCGTCACCCAGGCTGGAGATCGAATCGAGGATTTCCAGGAGGTGTACTCTTTCGAGCGCGCCTTCGAAGAGGGCTACGTGTGGGGGCGGGCGCTGGGCGGTTGACGGCCGATCCGCCGCTCGGGAGGGGAAGGCGAGATGACGAATCCGGTCGAATGGCCTCGATGCCAGAAGTGCTCGAATGGAACCCTGATTCCGCTGTCGGATTATGGCCGGGATGGAGCGCCAATCACCTACAAGGCGTGGGCCTGTACCAACCCGGAGTGCGGGTTCAATCTGCGGATCGACAATGGTGAGATCAGCTTCGGGCGCGCGATAGGGCAGAGTCAGAAATAGGCGGACCGGCGGATAGAGGGGGTGTATTGAGAGCATCTTTCCGTGTTCGTAGACAGATCTCCCGGTCCACCTCCACGTCCGCCCATCCGCCCATCCGCCTGTCCGCTCTCCACGCGTCCGCCTGCCCGCCAGTCCGCCTGCCCGCCTGACATGCTCCCCGTCCTTTCCCCTTCCCAATCCCGCGCGTGGGATGAGCGCGCCCAGTCGGGAGGCATGCCCGTCCGTGCGCTCATGGAATCCGCCGGCCGGGGCGCCGTGGGGGTGCTCGCCGCGCGGTTTCCCGAGCGGCTCCGCACTGGGGTCGTGGTGGTCACCGGTCCCGGCAACAACGGGGGCGACGGATGGGTGGTGGCCCGGGCGCTCCATGCCGCCGGGGTCCCGGTCTGGGTCGCGTCGGCGGCGGCCCCGCAGGGTGAGCTGCCCCTGGCGGTAGCCCAGGCGGCGCGCGAAACCGGAGTCCGGGAGGTGGCGCCCGACGGGCCGTGGCCTAACCCGGGACTCCTGGTCGACGCCCTCCTCGGTACCGGGGCTCGCGGCGCTCCGCGGGGGCCGGTGGCGGCCTCCCTCGCGCGGATCGCCGACCTCGCCATGCCGGTGGTGGCGCTCGACGGGCCGAGCGGTCTCGATCTGGAGACCGGGGTCCAGCATGGCCCGCTCCGCGCCACCCTCACGATCACCTTCGGCGGCTATCGTCGCGGCCATCTGCTGGCGCGGGACGACGTCGGAGACCTCGTGGTGCTGGATATCGGGCTCCCGCCGGGGGATTCGGGGTGGCCCGTCCTGGTGACCGAATCCGATCTGGCCGGCGCGGTGGTGCCGTTCGCCGCCGCGGTCCACAAGGGGCAGCGGGGCCGGATCGTGATCGTGGGAGGCGACGAGGGCATGACCGGCGCGGCCCGGCTCGCCGCCCGCGCCGCGTTTGCGGCGGGCGCCGGTCTGGTGCACGTCGTGGCGCCGGCCGGATCGGTCGCCATCCTGGCGACCGGGGAACCCGACCTCCAGACCACCGCCCAGCCGTTCGAGGCCAGGCCTAACCCGCGGACCGTCCGGCTGCTGGGCGGGGCCGACGCCGCGGTGATCGGCCCCGGGTTAGGGCGGAGCGCGTCCCGGCCCGAGTTCATCGAGGCGGTGATCGAGGCGCTCCCCGGGCCCGCCCCGATCCTGCTCGACGCCGACGGCCTGTTCGTCTTCGCCGGCCAGACCGATCGGCTGCGCGACGCCCTGCGGGGCCGCACCGCCATTCTCACCCCCCACGCCGGCGAATTCCGCGCCCTCTTCCCCGACCTGGCGAGCCACCTCACCGTGGACCCCTGGGGCGCCGCGCAGGCCGCGTCGGAGCGGCTCGGTGTGGTCCTGCTCCTCAAGGGGGTCCCCACCGTCGTCGCCACCGCCGGCCGACTGCTGACGGTCGCGGGAGGGAATCCCGGGCTCGCGACCGGCGGGAGCGGGGATACCCTGAGTGGACTCACCGCCACGCTCGCGGGGCAGGGCATCGAACCGGCCCTCTCGGCTGCGGCCGCGTCGTTCATCGCGGGCGAAGCGGCCGACATCGCGGCCCGGCGAGTGACCGCGAGGTCCATGCGGCCGATGGATGTCCTGGCCGCGCTTCCCGATGTGTGGCGGCGGCTCGACCTGGTGCGCCGGATGCCGCCGCCGCCCCGGTTGCCGATCCTGCACGAGCTTCCCGCGCCGATCCGGGTGTAGTCGATGAGCCTGACCGCGCTGGGGAAGGGAGCCGAGTTCGACCGGATTCGCGCCATCGCCAGGGCGCTGGGCGAGCGGGCCCCCCAATTGGGAAGCGACTGCGCCTTCCTGGAGATCAGCGGCTCCACGCTGGCCCTGACCACCGATGTCAGCGTCGAAGGGGTGCATTTTCGACGGGAGTGGCTCACCCTGGAGGAAATCGGCTGGCGAGCGGTCGCCGCATCGCTCTCCGATCTCGCGGCCGCAGCCGCGGAGCCTCTGGGGGTTCTGGTGGCCCTTACCATGCCGGCGGGAGAGCCGGAATCCAGCTTCTCGCGAATCATGTCCGGCGCGGGTGACGCCGTCGCGTCGGTTGGCGCATCCGTGCTGGGCGGCGACCTCTCCCGAGGCCCTTCCGTCGCTGTTGCCGTTACCGCGGTCGGGAAGGCAGCCCACCCGATGCGACGGAGGGGCGCCCGGCCTGGCGATGGCCTCTGGGTAACCGGTGAGCTCGGAGGCGCCCGCGCCGCGCTCAAGGCCTGGGAGCGCGGAGAAGAGCCCGATCCCTCGGCACGAACCCGCTTCGCCCGGCCGGAGCCGCGAATCACCGCAGGGCAATGGCTGGCGTCCTGCGGGGCCACCGCGATGATGGACCTGAGCGATGGCCTCGCAGGGGACGCGGGGCACCTTGCCGCAGCCTCCGGAGTCTCCCTCGTCATCGATCTCGGCCTGGTTCCCCGGCATCCGGCGGTGGATCCGGAAGCCGAACGTGCCGGAGAACCGGCGGCCTCCTTCGCGGCCCAAGGCGGAGAAGACTACGAGCTGCTGGTCGCACTCCCGGTGGATCCACCCGACGTGTCGTCCGCGCCGGTCCGACTCACCCGGATTGGGAGAGTGGAGAAGGGAGCGCCGGGTCGGGTGATTCTCGAGATCGGAGGATCACCCCTCGCCCTCACCAGTTACGATCACTTCGCATGATCGGATTCCTGCGCTACGCCCTCGGCTGGATCGTGTTCATGGGGTGGTGGGGCTCCGGAGTCGTGCTCTCGGCGCTGTTCGGAGTACGGTATCGGCCCGGCAATATCTACGATCGATCGGGCCGGGAATGGGGGAAGGGAATGCTCCGGTTCTGCCGGATCGCGGTCCGGGTCGAGCATCGCGAGCGGATTCCGGAAGGACCGGTCGTCTTCGTTTCCAATCATGCCTCGCAGATCGACATCTGGGCCCTGCTGGCCGAGCTGCCCGGCTCGGTGCGATTCGTGTACAAGAAAGGGATGGACTGGATCCCCCTGATGGGGTTGGCGATGCGGCGAGCCCGGCACATCCCGATCAAGCGTCAGATCAAGTCGCAGGCGTTCTCCGCGTACGACGACGCGGCGAAGCTGATTCAGGGCGGGATCTCCGCCGTCGTCTTTGCCGAGGGCACCCGTTCGCGGGATGGGAGGCTGCAACCCTTCAAGCGAGGGCCTTTCGTGCTGGCGATCGCCGCGCAGGCGCCGGTGGTGCCGGTCTTCTGTGAGAATACCTTCGCCCTGATGCCGAAGGGCAATTTCAGCCCGAAGCCCGGCGCCATCACCATACACATCGGGCACCCCATTCCTACCGAGGGGATGACCCACGAAGATCGCGCCGGTCTGGCCGAGCAGACCCGGGCGCAACTCATTACAATGGGAGCGACATGAACCGAACCATCCTCACTCCGGGTTAGTCCATGTCCACCATCATCGAGGTCCACGCCCGGGAGATCCTCGACAGCCGGGGGAATCCCACGGTGGAAGCCGAGGTCATCCTGTCGAGCGGCGCCCGGGGGCGGGCGGCGGTGCCGAGCGGCGCCTCCACCGGCGAGCACGAGGCGATCGAGCTGCGGGACGGGGACACCAAGCGGTACCTTGGCCGCGGCGTGCAGACCGCGGTCCGCAATGTGAACGAGACGCTGGGTCCCGCGCTCGAGGGCATGAGCGCGAGCGATCAGATCTCGGTGGACGCCCGGCTCATCGAAACCGATGGAACTCCCAACAAGGGCAATCTGGGCGCCAACGCCCTGCTGGCCGTGTCGCTCGCGACTGCCCGGGCGGCGGCCGACGATGTCGGCATGCCGCTCTACCGCTATCTCGGCGGACCCATGGCGCGAGTGATGCCGGTCCCCATGATGAACATCCTGAATGGCGGAGCCCACGCCAACAACAACGTGGACGTGCAGGAGTTCATGGTGGTGCCGATCGGCGCCGACACCTTCTCCGACGGGCTCCGGATGGGGGTGGAGGTTTTCCAGCACCTGAAGAAGGTGCTTTCGGGCCGGGGTCTCTCCACCGCGGTCGGCGATGAAGGCGGGTTTGCCCCGACCGTCCCTTCCAACGAAGCAGCGCTCGATCTTCTGATGGAGGCGATCGGGGCGGCGGGGTACACGCCGGGTCAGGATCTCGCTATCGCGCTCGACCCCGCCGCCTCGGAGTTCTATCGCGACGGCGCCTATGTCTTCGCCAAGAGCGATGGCATCCGGCGTACCGCCGAGGAGCTGGTCGATCTGTACGCGAGCTGGGTGGACCGGTATCCCATCGTCTCGATCGAGGATGGCCTGGCCGAGGATGACTGGGACGGCTGGGCCGCGTTGACCAAACGGCTGCAACAGCGGGTCCAGCTCGTGGGCGACGATCTCTTCGTGACCAACGTGGACCGGCTCAACCGCGGGATCGAGCAGGGGATCGCCAACGCCATCCTGATCAAGGTGAATCAGATCGGGACCCTGACCGAAACCCTCCAGTGCATCGAGCTGGCGCGCGCGAATGGGTACGGCGTGGTGATCTCGCACCGGAGCGGCGAAACCGAAGACACCTTCATCGCCGATCTCGCGGTGGGCACCAGCGCGGGGCAGATCAAGACCGGCAGCGCCTCCCGGAGCGATCGCACCGCCAAATACAATCAATTGCTCCGAATCGCGGAGGAGCTGGGCGAGATCGCCGACTACCCGGGCCGGGATCTGTACGCGCTATGACCCGACGCGGCTGGATCATGCTCCTGGTCGTGCTCGGCGCAATCTTCTTTGCCTTGCAGGCGGGGGAGTACAACACGTTCCACTGGTTGTCGCTCCGCAGCCGGGAGACCACCGAACGGGCAGCGGTCGAGGCGCTCCAGCGGGAAGTGGACAGCCTGGCCCGGGTGAAAAAGCTGGTGGAGACGGACCCGGTCACCCAGGAGCGGATTGCCCGGGAGCTCTATGGCATGCTGCGTCAGGGCGAGTGGGAGTTCACCCTGGTGCGTCCCGAAAGCGAACGCTGAGGGTCGGTCCCGCCAGCGCCAGCCCTCCGCCGGGACAGCCCGGCATCGAACCTCGCTGGACCTCGAGCGCCAAAAGCGGAGTGGGAACGGCGGTCGGCGCGCAGAGCCGCGTCTGGTTCACCCTCTCCCACGGAATCGTGAATGAGGTGTACTACCCCCGCGTCGATCAGGCCAACACGCGGGATCTTGGTTTCCTCGTGACCGCCGCTGATGGCTTCGTCTCCGAAGAAAAGCGGCACGCCACCCATGCGGTCGAGCCGCTCCAGACCGGCGTCCCGGGTTACCGGCTCACCAATACCTGCAACCGGGGCCGGTACCGGACCCTCAAGCGGATCGTCACCGATCCGGCCCGTGATGTCCTGCTGCAGCAAGTTCACTTCGAGCCTCGGGGCGGGAAGCCGGACGAATTCCGCCTCTTCGTCCTCCTGGCCCCCCACCTCGGCAATCAGGGGTGGGGCAACCACGGCTGGATCGGCGAATACAAAGGCCACCGGATGCTGTTCGCCGCCCGAGGAGCGACCGCCCTGGCACTCGCCTGCTCGGTTCCATTTGAGGTTGCGAGTTGTGGGTATGTCGGTGTCAGCGATGGCTGGCAGGACATCACCCGCTCCGGCCGCCTGGTCCAGACCTACCAGGATGCGCCGGACGGGAACGTCGCCCTGGCGGCTCAGATTGGAGCGGCCGGGCTGGCGAATGGGTTTGTTCTGGCGCTCGGCTTCGGCGGGACTTGGACCGAGGCGGGAGAACAGGCCCGCGCTTCGCTGATGGATCCGTACGAGGCCATCGAAGCAGAGTATGTCCGGGGGTGGAATCGGTATCAGGCCGGGTGCAAGCGGCCAGGCCCCGAGGAAGCCGGACTCGACCTCTTCCGAGTCAGCACCGCCGTCATCGGGACCCATGAGGACAAGACCCATGCGGGCGCCATCATCGCGAGCCTCTCGGTTCCCTGGGGCGACGCACGGGGCGACCACGACCTGGGCGGATACCATCTGGTCTGGCCCCGCGACCTGGTGGAATCCGCCACCGCACTCTTCGCCATCGGACAGTGGGCGGCGGCGCGGCGAACCCTGACCTTTCTGGAGGCCACCCAGGAGTCGGACGGCCATTGGCCGCAGAACATGTGGCTGGACGGCGAGCCGTACTGGAGCGGGATCCAGCTGGATGAAACGGGATTTCCGATTCTGCTTGCTGATTTGCTCCGCCGCCATGGGGCCCTCGGTGGCGGCGATCCCTGGCCGATGGTGCGGCGGGCCGCGGGCTATCTCGCGAGGGTAGGACCGGTAACCCCGCAGGATCGTTGGGAAGAAGATGCGGGATACTCGCCCTTCACCCTGGCGGTGACCGTCGCGGCCCTGCTCGCGGCCGCGGATTTCGCGGACAATGCCAACGAGCATACGCTGGCCGGGTATTTCCGCGACACCGCCGATGTCTGGAACGCGGGAATCGAGCGCTGGACCTACGTCACGGGATCGGATGCTGCCACACACCTCGGCGTCGAAGGCTTTTACGCCCGGATCGCGCCGCCGGAGACCGCGGATGGCGAGTCCCCGATGAAGGGCTTCGTCCCGGTCAAGAACCGCCCGATGGATCACAGCCGGGCGGCGTATGGAGAGCTGGTCAGCACGGATGCTTTGGCCCTGGTGCGCTTCGGCCTCCGGCGAGCCGATGACCCGCGAATCCAGAATACTGTCCGGGTGATCGATTCATTGCTCTGCGCCGAAACCAGTACCGGCCCGGTCTGGCATCGGTACAACGGTGACGGATACGGGGAGCACGGTGACGGGTCACCGTTCGACGGTACCGGCAGGGGCCGGGGTTGGCCCCTGCTTGCGGGGGAGCGGGGCCACTATGAGCTGGCAGCGGGGAACCCTTCCCGTGCCCGCGAATTGCTGAGGGTCATGGGGGCTCAGACGAGCCCGGGAGGATTCCTTCCGGAACAGGTTTGGGATGCCCCGGACATTCCCGAGCGAGAGCTGATCAACGGACAACCCTCCGGATCGGCCATGCCTTTGGTCTGGGCCCACGCGGAGTACATCAAGCTCACCTGCTCGCTGGCCGAGGGCCGGGTGTTCGACCTGCCGCCCCAAACGGTCCACCGGTACCTGGAGGCGCCGGCCCCGTGCCGCCTCGCCGTCTGGCGATTCAACAACAAGATCCGGAACATGTCGCCAGGTCGCATCCTGCGCGTCGAGGTCCTGGCGCCGGCGGTTGTCCACTGGAGCGCCGACGACTGGCGGACGGTGGCCGATCTGCCGACCACCGACACTGGTGTGGGCATCTATTTCGCCGATCTGCCTGCAAGCGCCCTGGAGTCGGACACCACGATCCGCTTCACCTTCCGTTGGCCTGAGGCCGACCGCTGGGAGGGTGCCGACTTTACAGTGGCGGTGGGAACTCGCTAGGCGGGCTCGCTGGCTGACGATGGAGCGCCCAGGCGGATCGGCAGCCGGCGCACCCGGGTTCCAGTAAGCGCAAAAATCGCGTTAGTCACGGCGGGAGCGATCGGCGGAAGAGCGGGCTCTCCCACACCCCCTGGCTCCTCCTCACTTGGCACCAGATGCACCTCCACCACCGGCATCTCCGACATCCGGAGCAGGGGATAGTCGTGGAAGTTGCTCTGCTGCACTCTTCCGTTCGCGAGAGTGATCTCTCCGTGTAACGCGGCCGCGAGCCCACCCACGATGGAGCCCGCGATCTGTCCCTCCACGATGCCGGGGTGAATGACCCGGCCGCAATCCGCCGCGCAGGTGACCCGGTGGACCCGGACCCGGTTCCCTTCGACGGAAACCTCGGCCACATGGGCCATCATTCCTCCCCGGTCGTTGAGGAGAGCCACTCCACGGGCGCGTCCCGCCGGAGGAGGCCCACCCCATCCGCTCTTCTCCGCGACGAGCTCCAGCACCCGGCGCAATCTCGGTGATTCCGCGAGCAGCTCCATGCGGAATTCCACGGGATCGCGCTTGGCGAGATGGGCCAGCTCGTCCACGAAGCTCTCCATGATGAACGTGTTCTGGGAGGGACCGACCGAGCGCCAGTAACCGACCGGCACCGGAAGATCCGGTCGGCAATACTCGATCAGCAGGTTGGGAATTCGATAGTCGTGTTCCGCGATCCCGGCCACCGCCGGGCCGTCCACGCCGCTCCGGCTGGCGAAGGGCTGGGCCACGGCTCTGACGTGCAGTGCGAGCAGCTTGCCGTCGCCGTCGAGGGCTCCCGCGAAGCGATGGTACGCCGCAGGGCGATAGAAATCGTGCTGCATATCCTCTTCCCGGCTCCAGAGCATCTGCACCGGGGCGCCGACGGCCTTCGAGGTCTCCACCGCGTCCTCGATGAAATCGGTCGAGCTCTTCCGGCCCCAGCCGCACCCGAGGAAGGTGACGTGGACCGTCACGGCGTCGATCGGGAGGCCGGTGAGGCGCGCCGCCGCACTCTGCGCGCCCTGGGGATTCTGGGTCGGGGCCCAGAGCTCGCAACGGTCGCCGCTCACGTGCGCGGTGCAATTCATCGGCTCCATCGTCGCGTGGGCGAGATAGGGCGCCTGGTACACCGCCTCGAGGCGGCGCCCCTCTCCCGCGCCGGCGATCACGCCGAGCGCATCGCCCCGCTTTTCCGCCTCGAATCCGGGCCGCTCGGCCAGGTCCGTGAAGCTCCGGAAGATCTCGTCGCTTCCCAGGCCAAACCCGCCATCGATCCATCGGACTTCGAGGGCCCGGGCCCCTTGAAATGCGGCCCAGGTCGTCTCGCCGACCACGGCGATTCCCTTGGAGATCTGGGCCACCTGGCGGACACCCGGTACGGCCTTCGCACGGGCAGCATCGAACGAGCCGACCCGGTCTCCGAATCGGGGCGGATGGACGACCGTGGCGAACAACATCCCGGGAATCCGGATGTCGGCCCCGAACTTTGCCGCGCCGGTCACCTTCATCGGATTGTCGACGATCTTCGCCCGGGTACCGATGAGCCGGAACTTCGCGGGATCCTTGAGAGCGGGACTGGCTGGGACGGGAAGGGCGGCCGCTGCGTCGGCGACTTCGCCATACTTGACCATCCGCTTCGTGGCGGGATGGCGTGATTCGACCGCCGTCCGTCACGCACTCGGTGGGTTTCACGCCCCATCGGGCCGCGGCGGCGGCGACCAGCATCTCGCGCGCAGCCGCGCCGGCCTTGCGGAGCGGCATCCAGGCGCCGTTCCGCACACTCGAGCTTCCCACCGTCATCATCCGTCCGTAGGCAGTGGGATGGGCGTCGGCCTGCTCCACCCGCACCCGGCTCCAATCGGCGTCGAGCTCTTCCGCGACGATCATCGGGAGGCCGGTGCGGACACCCTGGCCCATATCGGACTTGGCGCACCAGATGGTCACCACGTCGTCCGGAGCGATCCGGACGAAGACGCTGGGTTGAAAGGTCTCGGCTTCTCCCGTCGAGCCTGCGCTCCTCTTCCAGGGGAGCTCGATGCCGATCAGGAGACCGCCGCCTGCGACGGCGCCGAACTTGAGGAAATCGTCGCCGTTCCATCAGCGTTCCCTCCTTCGCGGCGGTGTGAATCGCGCGGCGGATCCGGTCATAGGTGCCGCAGCGGCACAGGTTCCCGGACATCGCCGCATCGATATCCGCATCGGTGGGAGCGGAATGTCTGGCGAGCAGCGCCGAGGCGGACATGATCTGGCCCGACTGGCAGTACCCGCACTGGGGAACGCTCTCGGCGATCCAGGCGCGCTGAACCCGGTGGCTCGCATCGGGCGAGAGGCCTTCGATGGTGGTCACCTCTCTCGGCGCCCACGGCTTCGAGCGGGGTCATGCAGGACCGGACCGCGTCACCGTCGAGATGCACGGTGCAGGCGCCGCACTGTCCGATCCCGCACCCATACTTGGTGCCGGTCAGGTTCAGCACGTCGCGGAGGACCCAGAGCAGCGGAGTGTTGGGGTCGGCCTCCACCTGCCGGGTGGCGCCGTTGACGCGGAGGGTTACCGAGGGCATCCTGGCCTCCTCGAAGCCGGTCCTCCCCACGCTAGCGCAGGACCCGCCCCGATTCAAGGATTCGGGAACCTCGGGGGCCGGCGATGATGGGTGCCCTGCTCGAAGGCGTAGCCAAGGCCGAGCAGGGACGGCTCGCTGAATGGGCGCCCCAGGAACTCGATCCCCACCGGGCAGGCCGTCCACGGTGAATCCACCCGGCACCGTGAGCGCCGGGAATCCGATCGCCGGGCTGAGCCCGCGATTGTCTCCCTTCCCATAGCCATCATTGGGCCGGGATCGGAAGAGCACGCTGTCGGGAATGACGGACGGCTGGTGCCAGAAGGTGGGATAGACGATGGCGTCGAGGTGCTGGTTGGCCATCGCGGTCAGGACCGCGAGACGCAGGGTCTCGCGTCGTTCGATCACCTGGAGGTACCCGGGATCCTCCGGCGTCAGGTTCACCAGGCCGATCAGCGCCCTCGCCCGCGACGGCACCACGACTCCGGAGAGCAGGATGTCCTTGAACGTCTTGACCGGGGCGTTCGGGTGCTGGGCGAGGTACCGGTTGGTGGCCTGCTCGGTTTCGTAATTGTTGTCGACCCGCCGGACCAGCTCCAGGGAATCGATGACCAGGGAGTCGATCACCACCGCTCCGAGCGTACGCAGCTCGGCGATGGCCTGGTTCACCACGGTGGCGACCTTGGCGTAGTCTTCCGAGCGAGGATCGGTGGAGGAGTCCATCGGCTCCCGGAGAATTCCAATCCGCGCGCCGCGCAGGGCGTCCGCGCGGAGCCCGTCGGTGTAGCTCCGCGGAATGTGGCTGACCGCATACGCGGTGATCGGATCCTCGGGGATCATATCCCGCCATGACGTCGAGGAGCAGCGCGGCATCCATCACGGTGCGGGCGATGGGCCCCATGGTATCCTGGGTCGGGTTGGCCGGAAGCATCCCGAATCGGCTCACCAGCTGGAGGGTGGGCCTGAGTCCTACCAGGGAGTTCACCGCGGCGGGACCTCGGACCGAGCCGCCGGTGTCTTCGCCGATTCCAATCAGGCCGAAGTTGGCCGCGACCCCGCTGCCGCTGCCGCCCGAGGAGCCACTCGGGTTGCGGGTCGGATCGTAGGCGTTCCGCACAATCCCAAACGCCGATCCCAGGTAGCGGGAGGCAAACTCGCCCATGGTGGTCTTGGCGAGGATGATCGCGCCGGCGGCCCGCAGCCGGGCTACCACGGTGGCATCCCGTTTGGGGATGAAGTCGCGAAAGAGCGCCGAGCCGTAGGTGGTCGGCAGATCGCTGGTTTCGATCTGGTCCTTGACCAGCACGGGAATGCAGTGAAGCGATCCCGTCGGGGCGCCGGCCCGGCGGGCCCGGTCGAGCGAATCGGCCAGGACGAGGGCGCGCGGATTGAGCGTCTGGATCGTATTGAGTGCCGGCCCCGCTTTGTCGTATGCGGCGATGCGGTCCAGGTAGCGCTGGACCAGGTCGTGACAGGTGAGCTGACCTTTGGCGAGGGCCTGGTGCACCTTCCCGATGGTCGTCTCGACCACTTCGAAGCCCTGGGCGTGCAGCGGCGCCGCGAGCGCGAGGAGGAGAACCAGTTTGCGCCCACCTCGGAGTGCGATGTTCTGTCGCATGGCGATCACCGTTTCGAGAGCCAGGGGCCACACCTTGTGCGGTCCATCCTCGGCCGCGTCGTCAGAAACAATACCTTCAAATGCGCCGCTGTGGGCGCGGGAGAATACCTGATGCCAAGATACGGGAAGACCGCCCAGCGGAAGGTCAAACGGGCGATGCACGAGCGGAAGCGGGGGACGTTGCGAAGCGGCCGGTCCGGCAAGCGGGTCACGAGCCGAAAGCAGGCGATCGCGATCGGACTCTCGGAAGCTCGCCGCGCCGGCGGAAAGGTCCCCAGACGCTCCTCGCGTTCTGGCCGCCGTTCCTCCAGCTCCGGAAGCCGAAGCCGCGGGCGCAGCCGGTAGCTTCTTCGGGTCTTTCCTTGGGCCACCGTATCTGCTGACTGGGACCCTGAGCCCGGTGATGGGTTATTTTTCCGGGTTCAGGGCAGGGTAGCTCAGGTGGTTAGAGCACGGCACTCATAATGCCGGGGTCGTGGGTTCGAGTCCCACCCCTGCTATCGCTGACGTTCCCATCTTGACACGCGGCCCTTTTGGTGGACATTCGGCGAAGCCCGGAATCGGGCTCGTGCCGGGTGCCCGGCACGTCTTCCCTTCCCACCGGCCTGGCCGGGGAGCTTCATCATGACGCGAGAGGCGACATTTTTCTCGGGTGAAGTGATGGCGAACAACTGGAGCAACGAGGACGGTGGCGTCGCCACGATGGCGGCGAAGAAGAAGGCGGGAAAGAAGAAGCCCACCAAGAAGCCCAAGCCCAAGGCGACGCGCCGGGGCCCGGGGTGCCAGAGCGGCAAGAAGACGTGCTAGCTCGTCCCGGCTGAACTCTCCCGCAGGTATCGCCTATCTCCTGAACCTGGGCCTGCTCGACCCTGTCACCTTGGTCGAGCAGGGGGTTCGGGTTTCCGAAGTTTCCGGCCGGAACAACAACTTCCGGATCGCGGTCCCCGGCCGGCCCGGCTTCTTCCTCAAACACGCACCGCCGGAGCCCGGGCTCGATCACCCGCTCGCCGCGGAAGCCGCCGTGTACCAATGGGCCGGCGGCGCGCCCGAGACTTCGGCCCTTCTTCCCGTCCTTCCCCGGCTGCTCCATTACGACCCCTCTCCCAGCATCCTGGTCCTCGAGCTGCTCCCTTTCGACGGACCCGATCAGTCCACGGCGGATCTTCTTCCCGGCCTGGCGCCTTGGTTGGCCGCCATTCACCGGGTCACCCCGCGAGACGGCGTTCTGGCCGCCCTCCCGCGGGACCCTCCCTGGGTGTTCGACCTAACCCGCCCATCTCCGGCTTCGCTCCGGGAGCTTGCACCGGCCCAGCTGACCTTGCTGCAGGCGATCCAGGCCGACGCCCGGGTCGAGCCGATTCTGGCGGCAATGCGGCGGAACTGGATCGACGGTTCCCTGATTCACGGGGATTTCAAGGGGAGCAATCTTGCGGTCACATCCCGGGGACCGGTGTTGCTGGACTGGGAGCTGGCCCAGTGGGGTGACCCTGGCTGGGATCTGGGAGGCGTCTTTCAGGCGGTGATCTCGGAGGATGTTCTCGGTCTGGAGCTCCCTGCTCAGGCCGATCCGCCCCAGGCGACGGAATCGCTGGGCGCAATGATCGCCAGGCGCCGGCCCGACCTGGCCGCCTTCTGGGACCGGTATCGGGACGCCGCTGAGCTGGGCGCCGAAGCGGCCGGGGGCCTGCGTGACCGTCTCGCCTCGCACACCGGCCTCCGGCTGATCAAGACGGCGTACGAGTGGTGCCAGTCGGAGACCCGCATGCCGGGCCGTGCCGCGGCCCTGCTTCAGCTCGGTCTCAACATGCTGCAACAACCGGATGCCGCTGGGTCCATCGTGCTCGGAGTGGCGTGATGCCAGCTACCGATCTCCGGCGCGCGCTCGAGACCCTGCGCTGCGACTCGGCTGACCACTTCTGGTTTCAGGGCCTGCGCCATCGCCCGGAGTCGGGCCTCCCGATAGAGGAGGCAGTCGCCGAGCTGCTGTACGCCACGCTGCACTGCCGGATGCCGTCCAGGAGCGCCGCGGTCCCCGCGTTCAGCAACTGGGTGGGCGCCCGCCAATTCGTGGATCGGCTTTCCCGGGCGAACTCCGGGACCGGCACCTGGCAGGGGGGGTGGGTCGCTCGAAGCGTTGATCCCGATGGACAACGTATCGTCGAGCGACGCGGGGTGCAGTTCCGGGCCACGCCAGCCGAGTGCCGGGGGAGCGCGGTCTTCCCGGGTCCGGGAGAAGCCGTGCAGGTTCGCCTCGCCAAGGAGTACCGCGAGATGGTGCCGGGGTTCTACCTGGCGCTGGGGGAAGCGGACGATGTGCGGGACACCGTCCCGATCGTCCGGATTTACTGGAATGTGACGCCGCGCGGAGCGGAGCACCTGGTGGGCGTCCTAACCCGCGCTCTCAACCGGGACGGGGTTCCCTTTCAGCTCAAGATCCTGGGAGAGCCGCTTCGCTTCGATCGCTGTGATTCCGCCGTCCTCTATCTCCCGCGGGAGTGGATCGGTCGGGCCCTCGGTCCGCTGCGCGAGGTGTATACGGAGGTCCGGCGGTGGCTCCGAGCTCCGGTCTCTCACCTGGTCAAGCCGATGGTGCCCGGCGTGGGGTTGGCGGAAGACCCCGGGGATGGGACCAGTTATGGAGAGCACCGCACCCGCATGCTGGCGCGGCTGTTCCTTGCCCAGGGGGCTGGGTTCTCGCTGGGACGACTCATCGAGGGGCTCGCCGATCTGGGATTCGACCTCGACGCCCTGTATCTGAACCCGGGTTCCCGCGATGACTTTCCTGTCTTCGACGCCCGGAACGGACCGTCGTGAATTCCGGACCAGCGATGGAGGTTGCCCATCGCTTCGCCGACGCGCTCACCCGGTCTGCGGTCTGGTCAGGGGATCGTTGTACCTGGCTTGGCACCACCCAGGAGGGTGACGAGGGATCCGATGAGGTCGAGCTCACGTATGGGACTCTGGGCCCCGACCTGTATGGAGGCGTGAGTGGTATCGCTCTCTTCCTGCTCGAGTGCGGGAGGATCACGGGCGACCCTCGGTTCGCCTCCACCGCGCTCGCGGCGTTGCGGCAGGCGGTGGCGATTGCGAACACGCTTCCTGGGGAGGCGCGCGGGGGATTTTTCTCGGGATGGGCTGGAATCGCCTGGGTGCTGGCCCGGGCCGGAGGGGTGCTGAATCGCGAAGATCTCCTCATCGAGGCAGGTCGGGTGCTGCATGGGCTGGATGAGCCTGCCGTCCCGGTGGTCGCGGATGTCATCTCCGGAGAAATGGGGGCAATCCCGCCGCTCCTCACCCTGGCTCGATGGCTGAACCGCGCAGACCTGGAGGAGAAGGCGGTCGCGCTGGGGCGGGGGGTGGTCGCCCGCGCGATCCGCCAGGGAGAAGACTGGACCTGGCCCGTATCCACCGGTGCGCTCGAAGCGGTGCGGCCGCTCACCGGCCTCTCTCACGGTGCGGCGGGTATCGGCTGGACCCTGCTCGAGGTGGGACACCGGACTGGCGAGCGGAACTTCCTCGAGGCGGCCCGGGGCGCGTTTCAATATGAGGAGCGGTGGTTCCGCCCGTCGGAAAACAACTGGCCCGATTTTCGGGAGGAAGACGCCGATCAGGCCCCCTCGTGCGTGGCGTGGTGTCACGGTGCACCGGGAATCGCCTTGACCCGGCTCCGTGCGATCGCCTTGGGACATGCCGAGTATCTCGATTCGGCCAAAGCGGCGCTCGCAACGACCCGGGAGGCGCTGGCTGATCGAGACGAATGGATCGAGGGAGATTGTTCGCTTTGTCACGGCCGGGCGGGTCTCGGGGAAATTCTCCGCTGTGCGACCAGCGTGCTCCCCGAGGAAGGGGGCACCGAGCTGGTTCGGGAGATGGCGGCCGATGCCATCGAACGGTACGGGTTTCAATGGGACGAGTGGCCCTGCGGGGTGCGACGGGGGAGTAACCCTTCGCTCATGCTGGGTCTCGCCGGCATCGGATACTTCTACCTGGGCCTGGCGGAATCCGAACTACCCTGCATCCTGCTCCCGGGCTCGTGGTAAGCCCTCACCTCCGCCAGGCGATCGGAGATCCGGGGGATCGAACTAGATTCGGAAGCAGGAGCGTTCGGCGCTCCGATTCATTCGAGGAGGCAACCGATGAGATCCATCCCCATCGCGGCCGCACTTAGCGCAAGCCTGGTATCCACCGGCGTTGCCCAGGCGACCCACAACCCCTGTTCCATGCTGACCCAGACCGAGCTCAGCAGCGCTCTCGGCGTGAGCCCCGGCGCCGGCCAGGCCATCGGAACGGTCGGATGTCAGTGGGCGGGATCGCAGATCCGGGTAACCGTCACGTTCGGGGACGGGAGCAACTTTGCCATCATGAAGACTCCCCTTCCCCAGGTCACCAAGAACGCGGTGACCGGAATCGGTGACGACGCCTTCACCACGACTGTGGGCCACCTCACGACCCTCTCCGTGAAAAAAGGCAAGGACCTCTTCATCGTGCGGGTCTATGGGGTTCCGGATCAGGCCAAACAGATCAAGATCGAGAAGGATCTGGCGATGGACCTTCTGGCCAGGCTGTAACCTTAACGCCTGGTTCCCAGGTTTCGGACTGCGGCTCGAGCCGCCAGGACGGTGGGTTGGAGCACCGAGTCCGCCTTGCCCCAGAGGGCGGCGACTCGGGCAAATGCATCAGCGGCGAGCTGTTTCCTGTTCATCCCTTCCTCGGCCCGGCCCTTCTCGAACAACATGATCACGTCCCAGGGGAAGGCGGTACTGGGGGTTTCCCGGTCGAGCCGGACCAGCGCCTCGGCAAACCGGCCTCGGTCGTTCAGCAGGCGCACCGTCAAGTACCGTTCCCAGTCGCCGATGCCTTCCTGATTCACAAAATCGGGCAATCGCAGAAACAGCTGAAGGGCCTGGGCGCTATCGCCCTGGGCCAGGTGCCGATAGGCGCGGGCCGCCACGGCCAGAAACCGGCTCCGGGGAGACGACTCCCGCTCCGCTTGCCCGATCGCGCGGGTTATGGAAGCGGTATCGCGCGCCCGGAGCCACCAGGGGAGGGCGAAGATCAGGTCGGGCGCGGGCGCGGGCCGCGCTTCCAGCAGGCGTCCGAAGATGGCCCCGGCGCTGTCGCGGGGCATCCCGCCCAGCGCGGCGATCTGGGAGTCCAGGTAGAGCCGATCGGTGCCCAGCACCTCGTAGGCCTCGCCCAGGTGGCCCCGGTACGCCAGGGAGAACGCCAGGATGCGCCGGGCTCGAAACGGGTCGGCCGAAAAGCTCGGGTCACTGGGTCGTCGGGCAAGCTCCTGGTTGATCCGAAGAATGGTTTCCGCCGAATCGTCGGCGTGCTCGAAGATCGAGTTCAGCAGGTACAGCAAGCGGGGTGAGGCCGAATCCAGTGCCTGGGCGACCATGGGGGCGCCGGCCTGCCGGGGGTCCATCAGCGCGAGCCCCAGGCGCGCCGCGTCGCCGGTGAGTCCGGTGGGCTTGAGGCGGAGATAGGCATCGAGATAGCGGCGGGTGAACGAGAGATCGCGGACCGCCGTGGAGAGCATCATCGCCTCGACGTAGGCAGGGGCGAAGGACGAGTCCAGGTTGATCGCCTTGTCCAGCGCCTCCAGGGCCGATTCCACATGGATGCCGAGCAGGTAGCCGATGCGGCTCCGGGTCCGGCCCAGCTGGAACCAGACCTCGGCGTCGTCGGGGAAGCGCTGGTTGGCCAATTCGAGGGTCGAGATGACCCGAAGCCGCTGCTGCTGGGCGATCGAATCGAGCGCCGGTGCGTCGCTCACCGAGGCCAGGACCGAATCAGCGGCCACCATCAGACTTTCTCTGGGAGCTAGCCCGTGGTTCAACCGACCGGCCCGCAACGCATACGCCCAGGCCAGGGAATCGAGCCCGGTGCCCTTGTAGAACCGAGTCTGAAAGATCCGGTAGAACGCCATCGCGAAGGTCGAATCCAGCAGGGCGGCTCGCTCGAACTCAGTCCCGGCAGCATCCCAGTTCGCCCGGCGGAAGTATTGCTCGCCCTGGAGGTAGGCCTTGAGGGCCGGCATCGAGCGGGTTCCCACCGTGGTCAGGTGAACCGCGCCGATGGGTCTAACCCGCCCAACCGTGCCGAGGATCCCCACGGTCAGGGAATCCGCCGCGATGTCGATCCGGTCCTTGTTCCCCCGGTACTCGACTTCGCCGATCGTCTCGCCGGATTGGGCATCAACGACGCTCACCCTGAGGCGAACCGAGTCCCGGCCGGCGGCGATGACCGACCCGACGACGCCGAGTCCCGCGCCAGTGCTCTGGGACAAGCGCCGGGCGGAGGCGGGATCGGCCCGACCCGACCAGCTATTCAGTACCGTTGCGGCGGGAACCACTCGAAGCGGGCCCACACCGTTCAGGCTCTGCGACAGGATGTCCACCAACCCTTCCCGCCAGAGCTCGAGCCCCGACCCGACGGTATCGAACGGGGCCACCGCAATCAGGTTGGGGTCACTTGTGGATCCCCGATTCAGCCCTGACCAGGCCGCCCACCCCCCGATGGAGAGGGCTACACCGAGCCCGACGAGAATGGTGGGCTTCCGCCAGCTGGTCCAGTCCGCTCTCCTGGCCCGACGCGGTCCTCCGGTGGGGTCGTCCAGGGCGCGGGCGAACTCTCCGGCGGTCTGGAAACGCTCGCCGGGATCCTTGGCGAGGCCGGTTCGGAGGACCCGTTCGATCGCGGCGGGCACTGAGAACTCTTTGGTGCGGAACGACGGGGGCTTTCCCGCCACGTGGCCCGACACGATCGCGTGCAGGCTGGGTCCGGTGTAGGGAGGCGATCCGGAAATCATCTCGTAGATCACGCACGCGAGCGAGTAGATATCGCTCCGCCCATCCAGGCCGGGATCGCTGAGCGCCTGCTCCGGACTCATATAGTGCGGAGTGCCCACCATCATCCCGGTCGAGGTGAGTCGCGCGGCGCCTTGGGCTCCACCCACCGCCCGGGCAATCCCGAAATCGGCTACCAGGGCATGTCCGCCGCTGAGCATGATGTTCTCGGGCTTGATATCCCGGTGGACCACGCCCTGCCGGTGGGCGTACTCGAGCGCCTCGGCGACTTCCCGGGCGAACCGGAGTGTCTCGTCGAGCGGAAGTCGCTTGTCCCGCTCCATACGCCGGCGCAGGGTCTCGCCGGCGATCAACGGCATCACGTAGTAGTAGAGGCCGTCGGCCTGCCCGGAGTCGAACACCGGCACGATGAGCGGATGCTGGAGCTGGGCGGCAATCTGGATTTCCTGGAGGAAGCGCTCGGGAGAAAGCGCCGAGGCGATCGCGGGCGACAGTACCTTGATCGCGACTTCCCGCCCATGGCGGAGGTCCCGGGCCCGGTACACCGTGGCCATTCCGCCGGCCCCCAGCTCGCCGTCGATCCGATATGCGTCCGCCAGAGCGACTCGAAGCCGCTCAACGACCTCCACGGGTTGCTCGCTTGCCTTTCGGCTTGAGGGAGAGGAGCGCCGGGTGCGCGTAGCGATACAGCCGGCCGGTTTTCCCGAGGGCCTTGCGGTAGCGGGAGACGAGGTGGCTGCTGTCGTACTGGGGCCAGCTCACGTACCCACCGTGGGCCCCCTTGCGGGGATCGAAGAAGCCGATCTCTCCATTGTCGTTCCAGCGAAATGCCTTGAGGCCGGTTCCCAGAAAATCGTTCCGGCCGCCCTCCTCTTTCATGGCGTTGTAATAATGCGGTAGCACGAAGTTGGAGACCGATGACTCCCGTCGATCTCGTAGGTCTCACTCTGGACCGGGTCGCAGACCTCGCGATAGTGGAACACTTCGCGCTGGTAGGCTGGATGGGGACCCCGGGCCAGGGTATTGAGCTGAGGGTCGGCGATGAGCTCGAGAGCCTCATGGGAGAGGGCGCTGTGCCAGTTGAGCCAGGGGATCGATTCGTGGGCGAGGGCGGAGATCTCGGTGAAAATGTGTCCGGTCGGAATGTTGTTGGGATTCCAGTGAAAGTTGTGTCCGTGGTCGTAGATCCGGATGATGGCGTCCGCGTCAAGGACCTGGCCCTTGCGGTCGGCCAGGCGCAGGGTTCCGGTCAGATCCCAGTAGGGAGAGAAGTCCTCGACGATCTGGCGGTTCACCGCCCGGATGGCGGCGAGCACATCGGTATCGGGAACCTTGGAATGGTTCTTCACGACGATGATCATGAGGGCTCCGGAGCTGGGCGGATGGAACCATCCCCCCCGTAAGTTGCCCTGTTTGACGGGGCGCGCCAGTGCCGAACCGGACCGCGAGGGCGGCCGAGAGCCGTGCCGGGATCTGGCTCACCGCTCCAACCGGGCCCCGGGGTCCAGGGCCGGCCGGCGCGCCGCGTTAGCCGCGTACCATCCGGTCAGGTACATCCACCGCGCCATCCGGGTGAGCTTGGCGTAGTCGATCCGCTCGGGCACATCGTTGGCCGTGTGATAGTCGTCGTGCAGGTTGGTCGAGTACATCAGAGCCGGAACTCCCACCCGCGCGTAGGGCAGGTGATCGCTGCGGAAGTACCATCCCTCGGGGTGCGTCGGCCGGTCCCACAACGTGTCCAGCACGAAGTGCGAGGTTTCGGCGTTGGCGCGAAGCGCCATCTCGACCAGCGCGGTGGAGTTCCGGTGGGGTGGCTGAGCCCCGAGGAGCGCGGCTGAGTCGGGATTGTTGCGGCCGATCATGTCTCCGTTCAACACCGCGACGATCTGCCCGATCGGCACCACTGGGTGGGCCGAGTGATAGCGGGAGCCGAGGAGCCCGCGCTCCTCGGAGCCGTGGTGCACGAAGAGCAGGGAGCGGCGGGGCGGCGCCTTGACGAAGGCGCGCGCCGCAGCGAACTGCGCCACGCTCACCGAGGCATTGTCGTCCGCGCCGGCGAGCACCGAATCGTGCGCGGTGAGCAGGCGCACCCCGTTGGCGTCCTGGTGCGAGCTATAGAGGACGTACTCGTTGCGGAGGGCAGGGTCGGTGCCGCGGAGCCTCCCGATCACGTTCACCGACGGGACATCGAAGCGTTCCAGCCGGAGCGAGAGCGTGGCGTTGGCTCCTCCCAGCAGGGCAGGGCCCTCCGCTCCGCGGACCAGTACCGCGGGCGTCGGTCCTTCGCCGAGACTGGGCGGTGGGCCGATTCGGTCGGAGCCGTTCGCGGTGCGCGGGGTGGCGTGATCCACGTCGTAGCTTCCCCGTCCTCGCTGGATCGCCTGGTAGTCGAACAGGGAGTCGGTATCGGGGCCGGAGACCAGGATGATGGCGCTCGCCCCCCGGCGGGTGAATCCCAGGAGCGCCGTGCGCACGGCGGCCTCGACGTAGCGCACCCCGTAGGGATACGACGTGGTCCGAACCGAACCGGCAGGAGGCGTGGGGAGCAGGGTCGCAACGATCCGGCCTCGGAGGTCGATCGACGTATCCGACGGGTCTGAGATCCAGAGCACGGGCCCCGAGGCTTCGACAGGGACCACGGTGATCGGCACAAGGTCCCTGTTCACCGCCAGAGGGCGCCCTGCGATCTCGGCATGGCTCGCGATCTCGGAGACCCGGGTCCGGGTGATGGGGAACCACTGAAACCAGGTCCCGTTCTCGCCGGCGGGCTCGAGCCCGATCTTCTTGTATTGCTCCGCGATCCAGAGCGAAGCCCGGATCTCGTCGAGCGTGCCGCCTTCGCGGCCCCGCATTTCCGGCGAAGCCATGGCGAAGAGGTCGCGGCGGATGTCCGCCTCGCGGATTTCGCGGATCGCCTCGGGAACCCGGGCGGTCGAAGGTGCCTGCTGGGCCAGGAGGGTGCCTGGCAGCAGGAGAGCGAGGATCAGGCAGCGCATGGAAAGCCTCGGGCAAGCGAACGGGCCGGTTCTCCGGACTCGCGGTTCCTCGCGAGCCCGGGGATCATACCGCCTACCGGGTGACGGCGCGACATCGGGAGAGGCGCCCGGTGGATGGGCCGGAAGGGGTTTAGCGGCTCCCCAGCGGGGGCACCGGGTACCGCTCCAGGAATTGCAGCCCGGATTCCTGCTCCCGCACTGCGTAGAGCCCTTTCCGTCCCACCGCCAGAATCCGGCGCCCGGCCCCGAGCTCCACCTGTGCGATTCGCCGTCCGGATCCGTCGAACACATCGTACTGCGCCGGCGTGCCCTGTTCGGAGGGATGGCCCACCCAGAGGATTCCGCCCGGCGCGGCGAGCACGTCACCGGCGCTGAACATGGGATGCCGTTCCGCGAACTGGGTGCCGGGGGTGATCGCCGCGACTTCGGCCTCGGTCGGCGTCGGCGAATGGCCTAACCCGCCTCCGGGACCCCTGCCGCTCATGGGACTCTGGGTCAGGAACTCCCGGACGAAGGCCACCCGGTCGGCCGGAGTGACCGGGCGGGTTGGGAAGGCATAGCTCGGTCCCCCCACCCCCGTCTGTCCGGGACGGAACGACTCGATGCGATAGCTGCCGGCGCGGACCACCCGGATCCTCCCCTGATCGTCCAGGGTCCACGCGTCCTGGGCTGCGTAACCGACCGTGGGAATCCGGGGCGTCTTCGCCGGGCTCCGGATGTCGGAACGCATCCGGTCTCCCTGAATCACGGTGACCAGACTCTCCGCGTTGGTTTCGGGGCTCCAGCGCACCACCCTCACCGAGTCGTCGGGAAGGGGATTGGCTTCGGACCACGCCGGCACGGCGTAGTAGAAGTCTCCCCTGGCATCGACGCCCCGCACCCCAAGCAGCCCGATCCGCTGCCCGGTGATGGTGCGCACCGGGGAGCCGGTGGGATCGAACACCAGGAGGCGGTTGTTGCCGAGGTCAACTAGGAGCGTGCTGTCGCCGGAGAAGGGGATCAACCGGGTGGGGAGCCGCGCCTCCCTGGGCCCACTGCCCTGAGTGACTTTGGGAGTGACGGTCTTCCGGGAGAAATCCACCAGCACCACCCGTTCGTCCATATAGTCGCTGACGAGCGCTCTCCCGTCAGGGAGCTCTCGGATGCCCCGGACCGCCGAGAACTCCTCGGGCAGGGTCGCATCAGGGGTGGTGAGCTTGATCGCCGCATTTGGAGGGGCCTGGGTCTGCAATAGAACGGCGAGGCTGAGCAGGATCGGCATCGGGGTGCCCGGAAGAAGGAGGCCAGTCCTGGGAGGATGCGCGGGGCGAGGCCCGGGTTGCGAGCACGTCGGCTGGCATTATCCGGACCCGTTGTGCAATCTTACGATCACTGGTTCCGTTCGTGCCACGTCATCTTGGGGGGCATGGGTTTGAGCTATATCCAGGGTACCGTGCAGGGACCTGCCGGCGAGCGGTCGGTCCGCTTCCTGATCGACAGCGGGGCGGGCTATTCGCTGTTGCCCGAGGAGGTGTGGCGCGCCATCGGGCTCACCGCCAAGCGGGAAATGGAATTCGCGCTCGCCGACGGCACCACGATCCGGCGATCAGTTTCCGAGTGCCACATCTCGTTGCCACAAGGCGAGGCACACACACCGGTGGTCCTCGGAGAGCCCGGGGACGCCGAGCCCTTGCTGGGGGTCGTCACGCTCGAGATTCTCGGCTTGGTCTTCGATCCTTTCCACCGCACCCTCAACCCGATGCGCGCCCTGCTGGTCTGACGGATTCGACCCGTTCACCTCACCGCCTCCGGTAGTGCCGCGCGCCAGTTCTCGATCATCGTGAGCGTCGTCGCTCCGGCGGTTGATCGCTCGCGCAGCATCAGGAGGTCACCGTTCGGGAAGAGGTCGAACGAAGCGCGAAATCCCTTGAGCCCGACGAGCGCCCGCCGCGATCCGGCCGTGAACGTCTGCCCGCCCTGGACCGGGACAGCATAAACGCTGTCGCCGGCGGTGAAGACGATCTCCCGGCCGCCGGTTCCCCAGCGGGGCACGCCGGTGGCACCGGGAGAGACGAGCCACCGCTCGGAGCTCCCGGCGGCGCGCGGACGAACGTAGAGCCCGGCTGCTCCCGACTCGGTCGAGGCATAGGCCACCCACCGCCCGTCCGGCGAGACTTCACCGTCGCCATTCGCGACGGTCTCGAGGTCCTGGGTGGGCGAAGCCGCGGACCGGGCGCGGAGCGACACCGCACCGCTCGCCAGATCGTTCGAAGAGTAGTAGATGGTCGCGCCATCAGCCGAGAACCGCGGGCGGCCGGGCATCGTCCCGCTCGCGCTGATCCAAAGACGCTCCGGGACCGCGGCGGCCAGCGACACGCGGAAGACACCGCCCGCGTTCAGCCCGAGGCTGTCGACGAGCAGGGCGTCGCCGAGCGGAGAAAACGACGGGCTCTCCCAGAATATTCCACGACCGCCTACGCGCACCTCCGCCCTGGTCCGGAGATCGCGGACCTGAATCTCCCAACCCCCTTCGGTGGTCGCGGCAACCGCGACCTTCCTGCCATCGGGCGACACCGCGACGGACTGGAACGGACCGCTCCAGGAGCGGTCGAGCGGCACGACGTTTCCGCCACGGCTGACCCGCATGAGGTCGTAGGACTCGCCGAGGGCGATGCCCTTCGTGACCACGACCAGCCGGCCTCCGCGCGACACGGCGAACACTCCGTCGTTGGAGAGCGTTTCCGGATGGAGGCCCCGGACGACGGGCGTGACGGCCCCGGTCATTCGCCCGGTTCGCGCATCGAAGGGCGCCACCACGATGGCGCCGTCCTGCTGGAGCACGAGCAGGGTGTCGGGAGCCGCGTAACGCGCGATCACGCCCGGCATGAGTACCGTGTGGCCGGTCGAAGCAGCGGCTGCAAACCCGATCCGTGAGGAATCCAACCCAAGGTTCGGAGTGAAGATGGTGAAGACGACCCCGCCGCCTGGAACCGGCCCCGGATAGAGGTGGAATGCCTCATGAGCAATGGTGTCGACGGTGGTGATCCTGCGCGGTGCTCCTCCCACGACCGGGACCTCGCCGATCCCGTCGGGATCGGCGAGCAGGATGGCATTGGAGCCATTCCACGTCACAGGGCTGTAGATCAACATCTTGTCCACTACCTTCGCGGGCTCGCCGCCATTGACGGGCATGACCCACAAGCTGCCATCGCGGAGAAACGCCATCCGTCGCCCGTCCGGCGACAATGAAACCTCGAACGCCCCCGCGGTCCCGGGTATCGGCGCGAAGCCAGCCGCGTCCGCCCGCCGGGCGAGTACACCCAGGCGCTCCCTGGAGTACACCACGACCGCGCCGTCCTCCGAAATGTCCAGTCCGCTCCCCACGGGCGCCGAGTCCGGGAGCGTCAGCGTGACCCGCCATGGGGAGGGCGCCAGTCGGTTCGACGGCCGCAGCCAACCCGAGGCTGCGGCCCCGAGTGCGAGCACGGTGACGGCCGCGAGCCCCGCGATCCGGCGATCCGGGCGGCGTGTCGAGGCCCCGGCAGTGCGCCCCATCGTCGTGGTGAAGCTCGGGTCGCCGAGCGCTGTCGCGAACTCGCGCGCCGAGGCGAAGCGATCCGCCGGGAGCTTTCGAGCGCCTTGTCGAGCGCGCCGCGACGTGCGGGGGGACCGACTTCCGGAGCTCGGTCACCAGCTTCACCGGCTCGGCGATGATCTTCATGATGATCTGCTGCGCGGACGTCCCCATGTGCGGCGGGTTCGCCGGTGAGCATCTCGTAGAGCACGCTCGCGAGCGAGTAGATGTCGCTCCGCGCGGTGATCTGCTTGTCGGCCGTGGCCTGCTCGGGGCTCATGTAGTGCGGCGTGCCGAGCGAGAGGCCCGTCTCGGTCATCCGCCCACCGGCGGCCGCCGACACCGCGAGCGCGATGCCGAAGTCCATCACCATCGGCCGCCCGTCGTGCAGCAGGATGTTCTCGGGCTTGATGTCGCGGTGGATCACCCCGTGGCGGTGGGCGTAGTCCAGGGCGTCGGCCACCTCGGTGGTGATCCGCACGGCCTCGTCGATGCCGAACTGGGTCTCCCGGGTGAGCTTTTCCCGGATGGTCTCGCCCTCGAGGTACGGCATGACGTAGTAGAGGAAGCCGGCGGCCTCCCCCGAGTCGAACAGGGGGAGAATGTTGGGGTGGCTCAGCGCCGCGGTGGTCTTGATTTCCTGGACGAACCGCTCGGCGCCTAACACGGCTGCCAATTCCGGCTTCAGGACCTTGATGGCGACTTTGCGGTCGTGCTTGAGGTCCGCGGCGAGATACACCGTGGCCATGCCGCCTGAGCCGAGCTCCCGCTCGATGCGGTAGCGATCCGCGAGGGCGGCCGAGAGACGTTCGCTCGCGCTGCTCACGGTGGACATGCCTCGTCGACGGCCCGCTTGAACGATGCGGGATCGATGGCAGGGAATCGAAACAGCTCCGGTTCGATTTGAGTGAACATGCGGCGGACAGCGCCAGCGCTGATGAGCCCGCGCTCCATCATCGCCTGCACGTCGGCGAGGTCCCGGGTATGCCCGCGCTCGATCTTGGCCATCGCCTGCGCCACGAAATCGTAGTGGTGCACCGTCACGCGCCCGAGACGCTCGATCACGGGGCTTCGCTCCTCCCAACCGGGAGGAACCGGGATGAACTGATCCGGCGACGCGAGCTCCACATTGATGCGGAGCCGCTCCTTGAGCGCCGGAATGGCCCGGAGCATCGCCTCTGATTCGGGGCGGAATACCAGATCCACATCGACGGTCGTGTCACGCCACCCCACGAGCACGGCCGACGATCCGCCGACCAGGAACAGGTGGGTGTCGGTTTCGGCCTCGCGGGTGAGCGCCTCGAGGAACGCCCGGATACGTTTTCGGTCGGCTACCTCGCGCACGCCGCAGCCCGCTGAAAGCTCACCAGCCGCCGCACCAGGGCATTGTACCTGGCATGCGCGCCGTCCCCATACTGCGTCGCAAGAAGGCGATAGAGCCGCAATTCGGGGTCTCCGAATGGCGCCGGCACCGTGAAGCCGATGGCGCGGAGCTTTGGCGCGCTCATGGAGACGAGAAGCGCCTCCGCCGTCTCCGCCCGCGCCGCGAGATCGCGAATGCCTTGCTCGACGAGGTCGGCGCCCGGCAATGCCGTCATGGTCATGTCCAGAGTCTACGGCCGACCGGCGCCGAAGGGTACCTTGGGATCATCCTACCGCGGTGAAGCCTTCCCGCCGCGCCGCCGCGGCCAGCCGTTCATCGAAGGTGTACAGGGTACCGGCCGGCGCGGGGCCGCTCCAGGTGATGGCGGCCGCGAGCTGGAGCGCATCGGCCGCGCGCAAGGAATGGAGCCGGAGCAGGCGGAGCGCCTGCTCCCGGATGCCCGGCCCCGGCTGCACTTCGAACCAGCTTGCCTGGAGCGTCGCGAGCAGGTCCCGCGCCTGGGCCTCTTCGCGATCGGTCAGATGACGCTCGCGATGCAAGCGGGCAATGGCGGAGGCGCATTCCACCGCGGATCCCCACCAGACGACCTGCTCGGCGTCCTGTTCCAGCCAGCGCAGGGCGGCCTCAGTCCAGGCTGCCCGAGACACAGCGGGACCAGGGCGGAGGAGTCCCAGAACCTCACCGGCCCTCGGCGCGTTCCTTGAGCAGCGCCGCGAGCGAGCGTCCTTTCGCGTCGGCGGGGCGCCGGGCCTTCCGGAAGTTTCTGGGCAGCGGGGATCGGGGCAGCTGGAGCTGGCCGGTTCGCACCAGCAGCTCGCGCCGGCTGTCCTCCTGGGCCTCGCCCCCGACCGGCACCAGCCGAGCGATGACCCGGCCTCGATCGGTCACCAGCACCTCGTCGCCGGCGCGGACCAGGTCGAGGAAGGCGCTGAGGCGGGCCTTGAGCTCGCTGATGGAGGTGGTCGTCATGTGACTAGTATAGTCATAATTATATGTCCCTACAAGTCACGGCCATCCGGGTGGTCGTCACGGCGCTCGCGGCAGCACCGTATACAGCGACTGCATGCCCATGCGGAGATGGTCCGACACGTGGCAGTGGAACAGCCAGGTGCCGGGATCGTCCGGCACCATGTCGGCGGTCACCATCTCCATCGAGGTGAGGCTCGTCACGTCGCTGCGCATGTTGTGGATCGTCACCACATTGCCGTGCCAGTGCGGGGCGTGGAACTCGAAGTCGGTGCTCGCCATCAGGTACCAGCGGACCCGTTCACCCACATGCATGGTGAGGCCCGGCAGGTTGCCGTAGGAAAACCCGTTCATGGTCTCCCGAAATGAGCTCTCGGTCGCGGGGCCGTGGATGAGGACGCCGAACAGCGTGTCGGTTGCTACCGCAGACGGCTGGCCCGGCCGGGACGGCAGCGGCTGGGCGTACTTCGCGTAGTTCTGATCGAAGTAGGGGCTGCTGTTCTCGTCGACCTCCAGGAAGGCGACCACGAGCTCCCGGTCCACATCATTCGGCGTGCCGTCAGCGCGACTCGCCCCGCGCGCCGTGATGATCATCGGCCCTACCAGGCCGGCGGCCATGTCGGCCTGATCGTCTACATGCGAGTGGTACATCCAGAACGCGGAGGAGCCTTCATGCGGAGCCGGGCCGGCACGCTCCGGCACGAGCCAGGTGTACACATGGGTCCCGCCGGTCGGCACCCCGTCGTCCGCCTTGTCGGCGCCCGAGGTGCTGTCGCTGTACGGTGCGCCCTCGGAGTCCTTGGTGTAGAACACGCCATGGGGATGGACGCTCGCGGGAAAGCTGGCGTTGTTCCGGAAGACCACCCGGATGGTGTCACCCACGCCGGCACGGATCAGCGGACCCAGCATGCCCAGGTGCTCCCACTCCGGTGGCCGCGGCTTGATGGTCTGGAAGGTGGAGTCGGTGTATTCGCGGTAGATGGCCTTGTGCCAGACCCGGCCGACCCGACCGGGTGCCGGTTCCATGTAGTGCGCCGAGATCCCGCGGAACGGCGCCCCGGTGATCAGGTCGCGGCCGCTCGGCGCGTAGTCCCAGTCCACTTCGTCGGCGGCGATGTAGTAGATCCGGGTGCCCGGCGCCCGGCCGCCGCCACCCGCTCCGCAGGCGGCGAGCAGAATCAACGCACAGACGCACTTCAAGGAGGTCACTCTGGCGGCCACGGTCACGAAGCACCTCGCGTGGTAGTTGGGAATCCTTCGCTCGCGCCGGTCACGTCCGCTTCGCTTCCCAGGCGACCACCGCTTCCCAGCGCGGCCGCACCTCGTCGAGCAGGCGCTTGAACTCGTCGGTGCGGCGCAGCTCGTCCAGGAAGGGATCGTGCCTGGCGAGGAAGGGAAAGTTGATGAACCCGCGCGCGACGCTCAGTCGGGCGCACCGCAGTGCGTCGTCCATCAACCCGACCAGGGCATACGCCTCGGCGGCATGGAGCGCGGCAAACTCATTCCCCATCGCCGCCTCGAGCGCTGGCCTGGCCACCGCCATCACCCCGGCCCGGTCCCGGCGCAGCCCGGCCAGCAGGTGAGCGGCCGACAGCCCAAGCGCGGTCTCCCGCAAACCGGTGGCAACCCCTTCGAGCATGACCATCCCCTCGTCCACCAGGCCGGCGGCCGCGATCTGGGCGCCCGCGATGAACGGCACCATCGAGTAGGGGGACGCGAGGGACACCGCCCGCTGGGCGGCTGCCGGGACCTCACCAAACGCCCCCCGGCACCAGTGGTAGGTGCACATCACCAGCGGGGGAATCGCGGAGAGGGGATCGAGCAGCACGGTACGCTCGGCGAGTGGTCCGTGCGCCTGCAGACCGGAGGTGTTCGAGAAGCGGCAGAGCTCGGTGAGAATATTCATGTCACCGGGCCAGAGCGCGTGCGCCCGGTACAGGTGCGGAAGGGCTTCTTCGGGATGCCCGCGATTCCCGGTCACCAATCCATACACGAAGATGGCGAGGGGATGATCCGGCTCGCGCGCGAGCGCCCGGTCCGCGAGCTCCAGGGCCCTCGGCAACATGACGTCCGCCGGGGCGAGGTTCATGTTGACGAGGTTCCAGCACAGCTGAGCTTTCGTCGCGAGCAACAGCGGCAGTTCGCCGACCATCCCGATCGCTTCATCCACCAGCCGCTCGGCGCGCGTGGCGGCCTCTGGGGTCCAGACGTACATGTCCTGCCGGGCGCGCAGGTAGCAATCATAGGCGACCGGGTTCTCGATCGGCCGCTCCGCAACCTGCCGCGATTCGCGTTCGGTGAGCGTCATCTTGAGCGCGGCCACGATCTTCCGGGCGATCTCCTCCTGGATGGCGAAGACATCGTCCATCGTCCCAGAAAACTTCTCGCTCCACAAGGGAGCGTCGGAGCGTGCCTCCACCAGCTCGGCGGTCACTCGCAGCGCGTTGCCCGCGCGGCGCACCGAACCAGTGACCAGATGACTTACTCCCAGCTCGCGCGCGATGGTCGGGGTATCCTTGTTCGTCCCCTTGAGCGCCATAGCCGAGTTCCGCGAAATGACCCGGAGCGCGCCGATCTTGGACAGATCGGCAATGACTTCCTCGGTCAGGCCGTCGCTGAAGAACTCGTTCTCGGGGTCGGGACTCCGGTTGACAAAGGGAAGCACCACCAGCGTAACTGGTTCCTCCGCTCCGGCCGGAGCTTTGGTGGTGAGCAACGCCGCGAACGCCCCGGCGCTCGCGGGCCGGTCGGCCGGGGCCTTGTTCAGGGCCTTGGCCACCGCGGCGGCCACCGCCGCGCTCAGGTTGCGACGAACGGTGGTGATCGGGGGAGCGTTGTCGGTGACGTGGCGAGCGATGACCGCGGCCGCGCTGGAGGCGACGAAGGGCGGATCGCCGGCCAGGAGCTCGTAGGTGAGGCAACCCAGCGCGTAGACATCGCTCCTTGCATCCAGCTCCCGCTCGCCCACCGCCTGCTCCGGGCTCATGTAGGCCGGGGTGCCGAGGGAGAGGCCGGTCTGGGTGAGGCGATCGCCGCCCGCGGTGGTCACCGCCACAGCGATCCCGAAGTCCGCCACCAGTGCCACGCCGTCCTGGAGCAGGATGTTCTCGGGTTTGATGTCCCGGTGAATAACCCCGCGCTGATGGGCGAAATCGAGTGCCCCGGAAACGGCCCGCACGATGGTCAGGGCGTCCTCGACCCCAAGTTGACGCTCCCGGACCAGCTTGTCGCGCAGGGTCTCCCCTTCCACGAACGGCATGACGTAGTAGAGGAACCCGTCGGCCTTGCCAGAATCGAACAGTGGGAGGATGTGGGGATGCTGGAGCTGGGCGGTGGTCTTGATCTCCTGGAGGAACCGCTCCGCCCCTAACACGGCCGCCAGCTCGGGCTTCAGGACCTTGATCGCAACCTGGCGGTCATGCTTCAGGTCCTGGGCGAGGTAGACCGTGGCCATGCCGCCCTCACCGAGCTCCCGCGTGATGCGGTAGCGATCCGCCAGGGCGTCGGCGAGGCGGTCCGTGGTCACACCGCCTGGAGCACGTCGTAGCCGGTCAGCACGTAGGTCTTGTCGGCCGGGAAATCCCGCACCAGCACCGCGGGATTCTGCGGGGTGATCATCGGCGCGAGCAGGGCCACCGGCGTCTCGATGTCCACGAACGGAAAGGCCTGCTGCATGATGGTGCCCACCTCGGCATCCCGGACCTTGGGGTCCTTGACCATCTGTTCGTAGGCATGGGACTCGCTGAGCGAGCCCACGATCCGGTTGGCGTGGGTGATCGGGATCTGGGAGAAATCATTCTCGATCATCCGCTGGATGGCCTGGCGCACGCTGGCGGTACGATCCACTCCGACAATGTCGGCCACCTTCTTGTTCCGCACCAGTGCCCGCGCGGTCGGACCCGGCACATTCTCATAGCCCATCCGCCGCATCCAGTCGGGGTTGAAGATCTTGCCGAGATACCGGGTGCCGTGATCGTGGAAGATGACCACGACCGTCTCGCCTTGTCTGAAGCGATCTTTCAACTGGTGCAGCCCGGCGATGGCCGAACCCGCCGAGTAGCCCGCCCAGATCGCTTCCTGCCGAACCAGCTCGCGGCAGGTCATCGCGGCGTCGCGGTCGGTCACCTTCTCGAAGTGATCGATGACGCTCAGGTCCACGTTCTTCGGCAGGAAATCCTCGCCGATGCCCTCCGTGACATAGGGGTAGATCTCGTGCTTGTCGAGGATCCCGGTTTCCTTGAGCTTCTTGAAGATCGAGCCGTAGGTGTCGATGCCCCAGACCCGGAGCTTCGGGTTCTGCTCCTTGAGACACCGGCCCGCCCCGCAGATGGTGCCGCCGGTCCCGACCCCCGCGACCAGATGGTCAACTCTCCCGGCGGTCTGTTCCCAGATCTCCGGGCCGGTGGTGGCGTAGTGCGCTTCCGAGTTGCTCAGGTTGTCGTACTGGTCGGCCTTCCAGGAGTTGGGCGTCTCCGCGACCAGTCGCGAAGAGACCGAGTAATAGGAGCGGGGATCTTCCGGGTCCACGTCGGTGGGACATACGATGACCTCGGCCCCGAAGGCGCGAAGCGCATCGACCTTTTCTTTCGATTGCTTGTCGGTGGTGGTGAAGATGCAGCGGTATCCCTTGACGATCGCGGCGATCGCGAGTCCCATGCCGGTATTGCCCGAGGTCCCCTCGATGATCGTTCCGCCGGGCTTGAGCAGGCCTTTCCGCTCGGCGTCTTCGATCATCCGGATCGCCATGCGGTCCTTGATGCTGTGCCCGGGATTGAACGTCTCGACCTTGGCGTAGACCGCGGCGGGAATCTCCCGGACGATCCGATGGAGCTTGACCAGCGGGGTATTCCCGATCGTTCCGAGAATCGTGTCGTATACGTTCCGGGGCACCGGGCTTACACCAGCGCGCGAGGGTCGATTGACCCGGCGGGGAGCCTGGACAGAACTATCCGCGTCGGGTCGTCCGGTCTGGTCGTCATGAGGGTTGGGAAGAGATGAGGGGAGTGTACCGCTACGATGGTCCGGAATCCACCCCGGGGTCCCGGCACTCGAGGTCACCGATCGGTGACCTCGGCGGGCGCGATCCAGAGGCGCCCTCGTGACGACTCGAGGACGCCCCGGGATCCAGACGGTTAGTGCCTATCCCCGGCGGGTACCGGGCCGTTCCGCGTTGGCGTAGTCGCCCCGGGCTTCTCCGGTCGCCGCAATCTCAGTGGCGCCGGTGCGGGCCAGGATTTCCTTTGCCTTCCGGGTCCATTCGTGATCGTCGGTGTGCACCGACAGGAGAATCGCCCCGTCCTTGACAATCCCGGCGTATCGCTTCGCTTCATACTCGGGAATGCCGAGGCCGATCAACGCACCGGCCACCCCGCCGACCGCTGCGCCGGCGCCGAGCCCGCTCAGGGCGGCGACGATCGGTCCGGCGGCGAGAAACGGCCCGAGGCCGGGGATCGCGAGCAGGCCGATGCCTACCAGCCACCCGAGGATCCCTCCCACCACCGCTCCGGACGTGGCTCCGGCGGCCACGCCTTCAGGAGCCTTGGTATGCTTCTCGTGCGCGAGGTCCTTGGTGCCCAGGTTCTCGGGCAACAGGAGAGAAATGTCGGTGGGACGATAACCCGCAGCACGCAGCTGATCGACTGCTTCTTCCACCTGCGGTCGGGTGGCGTAGATTCCGAACACGGCAGTATTGGCCATCTCTTCCCTCCTCGGGTTTATGGGCTCCGAACCGCCCACTACGATGTCTAACGCCGGAGCCGATCCGGGTCGCACACCGGCTTCGATCCGGCCGGTCATTCTGGCGAGCTTTATCGGCACGACGATCGAGTGGTACGACTTCTTTCTGTACGGTACCGCCGCCGCGCTGGTATTCAACCGGCTCTTCTTCCCAACCCTCTCTCCGCTGGCGGGAACCCTGAGCGCGTACGGCACGTTCGCGGTGGGGTTCCTGGCCCGGCCCCTCGGGGGGGCCATCTTCGGGCACTACGGAGACCGGCTGGGCCGGAAGGGCATGCTGGTGTGGTCGCTGCTCATCATGGGCACCGCCACCGCCCTGATGGGGATTCTCCCGGGTTATGACCGCATCGGCATCTGGGCGCCCCTGCTCCTCGTGGCGCTCCGCTTCCTCCAGGGGATCGGGGTGGGCGGGGAGTGGGGCGGAGCGGTGCTGATGGCGGTGGAGCATTCCGGCGAAGCGAAACGCGGCCTCCACGGCAGCTGGCCCCAGATGGGAGTGCCGGCCGGGCTTCTGCTTTCGACCGGGATCTTCGCGCTGGTCTCGGGTTCGCTTTCCGAGGCGAGCTTTCTCGCCTGGGGATGGCGGCTGCCGTTTCTGCTCAGCGTCCTTCTCATCCTGGTCGGCCTCTTCGTCCGGCTTCGTCTGCTCGAGACGCCCCAGTTCGCCCGGGTGCGCGAGGAGCGGGACGTCGCGAGCGCCCCGCTCCTCGAAGTGATCCGGGAGCATCCGCGCGAGATCCTGGTCGGGATGGGGATGCGCTTCGGCCAGAACGTGCTCTTCTACATCTTCACGGTCTTCGTGCTGGGGTATGGCGAACGGACCCTCGGGTACAGTCGCGGGGCCATGCTGCGAGGGCTCGCGATCGCCGCGCTGGTGGGCCTGTTCTCGATCCCGATCTTCGGAAGCCTGTCCGACCGGCTGGGCCGGCGTCCGGTGTACCTGGCCGGCGCCATCCTGTCGCTGCTCTACGCCTTCCCGTTCTTCTGGCTGCTTGGCCTCGGAGCGGGGTGGGTGCCGCTGGCGATCGTGCTGGGACTCAACGTGGGGCAGGATCTCATGTACGGCCCGCAGGCGGCCTATTTCGCCGAGCTCTTCGCGACCCGGGTCCGCTACAGCGGGGCCTCGCTGGTCTATCAGCTCACTTCGGTCTTCTCGGGAGGGCTCGCGCCCATCATTGCGACCCTGCTGCTGGCCCGGCGCGGCGCCTGGGCGGTGGCGGCCTACATGGCGGCCTCGGCCGCGCTGTCGGTGGTCGGCGCGATGTTCGCTCCGGAGACCCGCCCGGTGCCTAACACGCGTTCCCCGTACAGCCCGCGTTGAACGGTCCCGGTCAGCCGGACCGCCCGGCCGGCCGGATCGGTCGCGTTCAGGTCGAAGCGCCCGGCCAGGACGTAGCGGGCCGACTGCTGGAGCACGATGCTCCCGCCCAGGACCTGAAACTCCTGGTCCGCGGCGCCGGGCTCGGAATTGTAGGTGAATTCGACCGCCGGTCCGGTGGCTCCGTCGCTGCTGAGGGCATACGTTGCTGGCGCAGGCAGGTCTCGCCGGTTCCAGCGAACGACCAGGAGCGACCGATCCGGGACGTTGAGCAGCTGAACCAGCCGGAAATTCCCACCGCCGTAGTTGAAGACCGCGATTCCGGCGGCGCTGTCCTGCACGGCCCCATTCAGGGTCAGCGAGTAGTCTCCCAGCGGGATCGAGGCGACGCGAAGCAGCTCGACCTGCTGCGCGTTGCTGCGCTCGAAAAAGAAGGAACCGCGCAGGGTGTCGCCGGCCAGGGTTCCGTCGAGCCGCCAGTCCACCAGGCCGAACGGCGGGGTCGGGTGGATCACCAGGGAGAGATTGGCGCCGGCGCGGGTTCCGCTCACCGTCACCCGGGCCATGAGGGAGGGCGAGTAGCTGGACCACCCCCGCCCGGCGAGGAATCCGTCCCCATCCTCATAAAGCTGCACGGCCAGATAGCTGGTGCGGTCGCCCAGGGGCGCCGCGAAGCTGCCGAGCAAGGTGGTGGAGCTCGGACCGGTGGCGCTGCACCCGGCGGCGAAGATCGCCGCGGCCAGGGCTCTAGCGGGGTTCATAGCGCGCCCGCACCCGTTGTTCGCTCACCAGCGCGCAGGTGATCGCGTCGCAGGTGTACTGGCGGACGGTGATGGCGCGCTCCAGTCCGGTCCGGCTTTCGAAGGGAGTGAAGTACGCCAGGTCATGTCCGCCCGGCAGCACGCCCGAGCGCACCGTGAGCTTGATTTCGTCCCCCCGGTCCAGGATGAGGCCGCCGAAAGAGAACTCCTCGGAGCTCTGCACAATGGAGGGAATCGGGGGCCGGGCGAGCACGATTTCGCGGCGGAAGTGCCGGGCGAAGGTGGTTTCGTCCACGATCCGCACGCTGTCGAACGCGAAGCTCAGGGTGACGGTGGCGGTGTCGCCAAAGACCGCGCGTTCGTACACGTAGGGCGAGGCATCGGCCCCGATCCCGGCGAGCACGTACAGCCCCGGCAGAATGGGCGGTCCGGCCGGCTCGGTGGGAGTTCTCCCGCAGGCCCCCGCGAGGAGCAGGACCCCGGTCCATCCGGCGGCGCGAGGCCGACTCAGTACGTGTTGAGCGATTGGATCAGCGCGTACGCCACGACGCCGGCTCCGATGCCGAGCACGGCGAGAAAGGTCTTGCCGATACTGGTGTGGCGGGTTTCGATCGACTGCACCGAGCTCAGCGGAATCGTGAACCGCGCAATGGCCCGTTCGGTCGGGTGCCCCCGGATGCTGTCGCCCACCAGTGCGGGATCCCAGATCTCGAGGCGGGTGTTGTCCGGCTTCACGATCCGGACCGCCCTGATTTCCTTGTCGCTCAGGAGCGCGCGGGGTGAGACCTGCTCGGTCCGCCACGCGACGCAGCCGGTCGCGCCGATCATGGCGCCGGCCATCAGCATCGCGGTGGTGATCGAAGCCTTCAGGTGTTTCATTCGGCGCTCCTTCATCGTCCAGCCGGAGGCGAGTGCCAGCAGCGGTCTTGCTGAAGGCTATCACCGTTTCGGTCACAACGACAACCGGCGTTATACTTGCTCCGGGCTCCTCATTCATGATCGGACCGTTCGACGCGATCGTCATCGGCAGCGGGTTCGGTGGAGCATTCGCCGCCCATACGCTGGTGCAGGCCGGCTGCTCGGTCCTCCTCCTCGAGCGGGGGGGCTGGGTGCCCCGCGGGCCAGAGGCCTCCCGGATCGACAACTTCGTCATCCTTTCCCCCTATTACGACCGGAACGCGGGTTATCAGGCCGGCAACGGCGCCCGGCGATCGCGCCGGCTCGGCGCGCTGTTCTGCGTGGGCGGAGCATCGGTGTTCTACGGGGGGGTCTCGTTCCGGTTCCGGGAATCCGATTTCCGGCCGAGTCCCGAGCTGGTGGGAGATTCCGGCGCCGAATGGCCGTTTCGCTACGAAGATCTCGAGCCGTTCTATGGGGAAGCCGAGCGGTTACTCGGGGTGACCGGTGGGGCGGAGGAAGATCCGACCGGGCCACGCAGAAGCTCCGCCTATCCCGCTCCCCCCAACCGGCTCTCCCCCCTCTCGGTCCATCTTGCCGGGTCGGCACGGGCCCTCGGGCTTCGCCCGTTTCCGCTTCCGATGGCCATCAATTTTGGCGAGCAGTCCGGACAGGCCGCCTGCATCCGGTGCGGGGCCTGTGACGGGTGGCCCTGCCCGGTGTCCGCCAAGAACGACGTGGCCACGCGGCTCCTCCAGCCGCTGCTCGCGCGCGGTCTCACCCTTCGACCCCGGACCGCAGCGGTGCGCCTGGTGGCCCGGGGTGGCCGGATCCGCGCGGTGGAGTGCGTCGATCTCGATTCGGGCGCGCGCTTCACGGTGGAGGGCGGTGAGGTCATCGTCGGCGCCGGCGCCCTGGCGACGCCGCAGCTGCTGCTCGCTTCCGGCCTCGCCGCTCATAACCCGGGCGGTCACACCGTCGGCCGCTACCTGACCCGGCATGCCAATGCCATCGTCTTCGGGCGGCTCCGGCAGGCGTTTCCCCGGGATGGCCTGGGCAAGGATCTCGCGATTCTCGACTTCTACGAGGGAGATGCCCACGCCGATGCTCCGGCCGGTCCGCTGGGCTCGCTCCAGTCGATGCCGCCGCCGTCGGTCGGCGTCATCGCCACCCAGATTCCGGCTCCGCTTCCCCGGATTGCCGACTTCCTGCTGCGGCGGGCGGCGGGGCTGCTCGCCATCGCCCACGAACAGCCCAACGCACAAAACGGAGTCGTGCTCGAGCCGGCGCGGCCTGACCCGGTGGGCCTGCCGGGCTTGACGGTCACCCACCGGTATTCGGCCCGCGATCGGTCCGCCCTTCGGTCTCTGTGCCGGCGGGCCAGAGAGATTCTCCGCGGGGCGGGCGCCACCTTCTTCTACCGGCATGAGATTCACACCTTCTCGCACGCCATGGGGACGGTTCGCATGGGGGTCGATCCTCAGAGCTCCGCGCTGGATGCCGCGGGGACATTCCGCGGCATCGAGAACCTGCGGGTGGTGGACGCGAGCGCGCTCCCCACTCCGGGCGGGGTGAATCCCAGTCTCACCATCGCCGCCAATGCCCTGCGGGTGGCGGCCCTCCTCGCGGGAACCAGGAGGGGGACCGCCGCCGCTTGAGTCTCACCATCGCGATTCTCGGCTGTGGACGGATCGCGCATACCCATGCCGGGACGATCGCCCGGGCGGATCGGGAGGTGGGCCTCGCCTTTGCGAGCCGGGACGCCGCCCGCGCGGAGGCGTATCGCAAACGGCACAGGGGGCTGGCCGCGTTCGGGAGCTATGGCGAGGCCATCGGCGATCCCCGGGTGAGCGCGGTGCTGGTCGCCACCCCGCCGGCGCAGCATCTTGACCTGGTCCTGGCGACGCTGCGGGCCGGCAAGCATGCGATCGTCGAGAAGCCCGCCTTCCTCCGGTCCTCCGATGCCGACCAGGTTGCGGCGGCGGCCCGGGCCGCGGACCGGCAGGTCCTGGTCACCGAGAATTACCGGTACAAACCCCTAACCCGGCGCCTCGAGGACCTGCTGGATCGGGACGAGATCGGCGCGGTCCGGCTGATTCGCCTGAGCGCGCTCAAATGGCAACCGGTGAGCGGCTGGCGGGGCTCGGCCGAGCAGGCGGGTGGAGGCGCCCTGTTCGAAGGAGGGGTGCATTGGGTGAACCTGCTGGCTACCTTGGGCGGGGAAATTACGACGGTGCAGGGCTATCGGCCTCCCGGCGCCGAGCCCGAGCGGACCATGGTGGTGGCGGTTCGGTTCGCATCCGGGGCGGTCGGCACGCTGCACCACTCCTGGGAAGTCCCGGCGCGATTCAAGGGCCTTTCCCTCTCCCAGATCATCGGAGCCTCGGGAACGATCGTGTTCGAATCCAACGGGCTGTTCATCGGAGTGCAGGGACGCCGACGGCGCTTGCTGCTGCCGGGCTTCCGCGATGTCAAAGGGTTTCTGGCGATGTGGCGGGATTTCCTTGCCGCCCTCTCCTCCGGACAATCGCCCCGCATGACGCTGGCTGCGGCGCGCCGGGACCTGGCGGTGGTGGAAGCCGCCTATCGGACGGCCACGGCGAGCTGACATGCCCATACTCACCGTGGTGCTGATCGGGGCCCTCGTGGGCGCGCATGCCTCGACCTGGGGGATGTACAAGGACGCCCCCCACGAGGGATTCTCGCTGCTCAAATACCTCCGGAGCACGATCCTGGCGGCCGCGATCGCACCGTTCGTCGCGACGATGCTCGACCTCGTCCCGTCCCGGCTGCCCGGGGCCATGATCCTGTTCGGCTGCGTCTACGCCGGCGAGCGGGCCGTGCTGGAAACCTGGAAGACCTTCTTCCGCGAGGAAGACCAGTCCAAGTACGCGATCCCGATGCAGCTCGCGGTGTTCGGGCGAACGGTGAAGCGCCGCCCGGTCCGCCTGCTGTTCGGCGTGCTGTACCTGGGCGCGATCATCGTGGGGGTCCTGCTGATCTCGCGACTCCGGGTGCCGCCCGCCACGCCGTCCTGGCTTCTGGCGATCACGATCGGCGCCATGGGTGGATGGTTCAGCGCCTTCGGCGGCGCCTGGAAAGATGCCCCGATCGAGGGATTCCAGATTTTCAAGTTTTTCCGGAGCCCGCTGATCGCCGCCACCTGGGCCTGGGTGTTGTACCTGCTGGGCGCGACCCCCGCCCAGGGCATGCTGGGGGCGATCGGCTATACGGTTGCGACGACGGAAACCTGGAAAACGTTCTTCTATCCGAGCGTCCCTCGGGGCAAGTTCGCAGGGAAGCCGGTGCTGTTCCCGGAAATGCTGCGCACCCGCCAGTATTTCATCCCGCTGTACGCCGGCATCTGGGCCCTGCTCCTTCTCGGGTTCGCACTGGCCTTTTTCCGGCGGGCCTGAGCTACATCGCGATGACCGCCCGAGGGTCGGGGTCGGTCAGCTGGGAACGCAGCCGAAGGATTGCCGCCAGCGAAATGATCGCGAACCCCACTGCGATCCCGAGCCACCAGGGGTGACCTTCGCCGGTGGCGAGGAGCGCGAGCGCCGCGCCTCCCAATACCAGCAGTCGCATCACCTCGCTCACCCCGGCCCAGCTCCGGGCCTCCATCAGCCCGCCAATGTTGGCCAATGACAGGGTGATGTAGAAAAGGCCCGCAAGCACTTCGAGGGCCGGCAGCGTCCCGGCCACGCGAAGGAATGCCACCGACGCGACCAGCACCACGAGAAACTGAATCAGCGCGTAGGCCTTGAGCGGCGGCGATACCGGCGGCTCGTACTTGTGCCGATCGGCCGGAGCGATCGGCGCGGGGACGATGATCCCTCCCATCGAGGGTGGCCGCCAGCCGGGGTGGGCGAACACGGCTCGCCAGCGATCCCGCCAGCTCGTGGCGGCGACCCAGTGCCTCCCAATGTCCTGAAACACGTGGAGGTTGGCCCGGACCGGGTTCCAGCTCGCGAGCGGCTTGGTGATCCCATACACCGGCTCGGCGCGTTCGGGCTCGAAGGTCCCGAACAGGCGATCCCAGATGATGAAGGTCCCCGCGAAGTTCCGGTCCTGGTACTCGGGGTTGACCCCATGATGGACCCGGTGGTGGGACGGGGTATTGAACACCCACTCGAGCGGACCCAGCCGGTCGATCGCCCGGGTATGGATCCAGAACTGATAGATCAGGTTGACCGCGTGACAGACCAGCCACATGGTGACCGGCACCCCCAGCATCGCGATCGGGAGATAGAACACCCAGGTGAAGAGGCCATGGAGACTGCTCTGCCGCAGCGCGACGGTGAGGTTGAACTCTTCACTGGAGTGGTGCACCACGTGGCCGGCCCAGAGGAGCGCCACCACGTGCGACGAACGATGCATCCAGTAGTAGGCCAGGTCGTCCAGCACGAACACCCCGAGCCACGCCAGCGGCGTGCGATGACCAGGCAGGGAACCCGAGCAGCCGCTGGATGGCGAGGTGCTGGCCGACCCAGTGGTACGCGGCGACGGTGAGCAGGACGAGAAAGATGCCGGCGAGCTGACTCAGGATCCCGCAGGAGAGATCGCTGATCGAGTCATTGAGCCGGTAGAGCGAGCGGCCCCGGGCCCGCGCTACCAGGAGCTCGATGCCGATCAGGGCAAAGAAGAGCGGGATCGATGCGGCGATGAGGTCCATATCATGAAAAGGCGTCCGTCGCCAGGAGATACTGGCCACCCGCCTCCTGCGCCCGGAGCACCGCGAAAACCCCCGAAGGCTGGAGCTTGATGCCGGGCACGAGGTGGCTCACCGCCATCTCCCGAGCCTTGGCATCGTCGAGGTTGGTCTCGGCCTTGACCTTGGGGACGACGTCGAGCGAAAACGCGAGGTTGCAGGCCAGCACGGTGCAGGTGGCGAGCACCTTCCGCAGGGAATCGTCTGCCATCTCGGCGGGCAGGCCGAGCAGATTGGCGCCCAGGAAGGGATTCCGGGTGATCGGCGCGCCGGTCGCGGGGTCGTTGATCTTGGTCAGCTCACCGACCCGGTGGTGGGCCCAGAACTCGTCGTTCATGATCGCCCAGATCGCGTTGTGGCGCAGCACCACCACGCCGCTCATGTCGGCCGGCTTGGCGCCGTAGACCTCGGCGTAGTCCTTCTGCCAGACCAGGGCCCGAAGCAAACCCAGGCCCATCGAGTTCTCGGGGCAATCGAACACCGCCTTGTGCTTCCCGGTGAGATGATCGGCCCAGGAGACATCGAACTCCGAGGAAATGGGCGACGGACCGGACGGAAGCGAACCGGGACGGATCAGCATCGGGGCGGCGCCGAGCGCCATCAGGGCGCCCAGAAAATCACGGCGATCGTTCATGGTCGTGCTCCAGGCATGGGAGGTGGACCGCGGTCCCGGTGCAAGGTATGGAAAAGCCGATCGAAAGGGAATCGAGAACGAAGCGACTACTGGAAGAACGATCGGAAGGTCAGAGGATCCAGGTCGGAGATGTCCACCCAGAGCAGCCAGTTGGTGGTCTTGAAGTCGTGGTCGATGGCCGGAGGCCCGAGGACCTTAGCCCCGATGGTGAGATAGGCCTGGAAGAGATCGGGCAGATGGTGTTCGCGCGGGGGAGCTCCGCGGGGGATCTGACAGGCGGTGTGGGGGAGCGGATCGACCCTGAGGGTCGGGTGGCAGGCCCCCGCGCGCTCCAGCCCGCGATGGATCGCCAGGGCGACCGACTCGTCGCGCGAGGGCAGCGCGCAGGTCCCGAACACGATGGTCTTGCGATTCCGGGAGAGATAGCCCGCCATCCCGCGCCAGAGCAGGTGGAGGAGCCGCTGATTGCGATGGCCCTTGGCGATGCACAGCTTGCCGACCTCGACCGCCGTCGGCCACAGCCGGTCGGGCAGGGCATCGAGGTCGAACAGGCGGGCGGAGGAGAACCCGGTCTCGGCGGCCATCTCGGCGGTCTGCATTCGGTAGGTGCCGACGACCTGGCCGGTGTCCCGCTCTTCGATCAGGAGATGATGGAACCCTTCATCGAACTCATCTTCATCCCGCCCGGTCGCGTGCGCTTCATCGTTCCCGATTTCGTGCTCGAGGTGGTAGACCTCGTAGCGCAACCGGAGGATCCGGTCCAGGTCGGATTCGGTTCGGGCAAATCGCAGGAGGTAGGGTCCGGCCGACACGCTGGAAGCGGGGATCGACCATCCGGCCCTGGGGAAAGCCACTGCAAGGGAGCGCACCGTCGTTGTCACGAGTCCGATCAACGTGTTAAGTGTTTGGACAAGGCGGAGGTGGACCTCCGGGCCCAGCCCGGAGAACCTACCCCGGATTCCGATTTCCGGAAGATCCCCATCGATGTGGGGGCTCTGCCTGGAAGAGGCCGAGTTGCGACCTACCTGACACGCGTGAGAGGCGGGATTCCGTTTAGCAATCGATGTGCCAGCCGGGGGGAAGGGTCAGGCGGACGCTCCCAGAAGCGAAACGGCGTGGACGCGACTCGTCTGCGCCCACACCGGTCCGCTCGAGACGGCAATGAAGAGTGCCGTCAGGGCCGCGATTCGACGATCCGGCTTCATGGCGAGACCCTCCTGAGGCCATGGGGAACCGGCCTCATGAGGTGAGACGGTCTCCGGGACCGTCGGCGCACAGGTCGATTTCGGCTGCCTTCTGGGTAGTTTTCGCGAGTTCCTCGACCATGCACATCCGCGTTCTTTCGCTCTCAGGAGTCCCGACATGGTTCGCCCGCGTCTCCCGTTGGTCCTGTGGTCCGCCTCGATCCTCGTCCTCGGCGCCGCCCCGCTTCGGGCTCAGGCGCCGGCCCTCGCCGAGAAAACCCGCGGGCTCGCTCGCCATGACGGGTTCATCCCGTTCTACTGGGATTCGGCCACCGGGAAACTCTGGCTCGAGATTCCCCGGGCCCGGATCGGTCCGGAGCTGCTCTACATCACCGGCGCGAGCACCGGGTTAGGCTCGAACGACATCGGGCTGGACCGCGGCCAGATCGATCAGGAGCGGGTGGTGAGCTTTCGCCGGTTCGGCAACAAGCTCCTCATGATTCAGCCCAACTACGACTTCCGCAGCAGCGATACCGCGGCGGCGGTGCGACGGGCGGTCGAGGAATCGTTCGCGACCTCGACCCTGTGGGGCTTCCGGATCGAGGCGGAGAGCGACGGCGCGGTGCTGGTGGACGGAACCGAGTTTGCCCTGCGCGACGTGCACGATGCGATTGGCACGCTGGCCCGGGCCCGCCAGGGCACCTACCGGCTCGACCTCTCGCGGAGCGCCATCTATCCGGAGAACACCAAGGCGTTCCCCCGCAACACCGAGATCGAAACCGTGCTGACCTTGACCGGAGAGAATCCCGGCGGCTGGGTCCGCGACATCGCGCCGTCGCCCGAGGCGCTGACCCTGCGGGAGCGAATCTCCTTCGTGGCCCTGCCGGACGCCGGGTATACGCCGCGCCGGTACGATCCCCGGGCCGGGTTCTTCAGCATCGGGTATGTGGATGAGACGGCGCCGCTCGGGTCCCCCATGACCCAGCAGTTCATCGCCCGCCACCGGCTCCAGAAGCGGGATCCCCGCGCCGCGGTGAGCGAGCCGGTCCAGCCCATCGTGTACTACCTCGATCGCGGCGCACCGGAGCCGATTCGCTCCGCCCTGCTCGAGGGGGCCCGGTGGTGGAACCAGGCATTCGAGGCCGCGGGATTCCGTAACGCGTTCCGGGTCGAGCTCATGCCCGAAGGGGCCGACCCCATGGACGTGCGATATAACGTGATTCAGTGGGTGCACCGGTACACCCGGGGATGGAGTTACGGCAATAGCGTCACCGATCCGCGCACCGGCGAAATCATCAAGGGCCACGTGACCCTGGGGTCGCTCCGGGTCCGGCAGGATTACCTGATCGCGGAGGGGCTGCTGAATCCGTATGTCCGGGGGGACGAGCGCTCCCAGGCCGCTGAAGCGATGGCGCTGGCCCGGCTTCGCCAGCTCGCCGCCCACGAGGTCGGGCACACCCTGGGCCTCCAGCACAACTACATCGCGAGCGCGGAGAACCGGGCCTCGGTGATGGACTATCCCCATCCTCTGGTCAAGCTGGCCGCCAACGGGCAGATCGATTTATCCGACGCCTACGCCGTGGGCATCGGGGAGTGGGACAAGATCGCGATCCAGTACGGCTATTCGGACTTCCCGCCCGGCACCGATCCGGCTCCGGCGCTGGATCGGATCCTCCGCGACGGGAGAGCGCGGGGCATCACCTTTCTCACCGACCAGGATGCCCGCCCGCTGGGAAGCGCCCACCCCCAGACCCACCTGTGGGACAACGGGGTGGATGCGACTCGCGAGCTCGAGCGGGTGATGCAGGTGCGCCGGGTGGCTCTCGATCGGTTCGGCGAAGCGGCCATTCGCGCGGGGCAGCCGCTCGCCCTGCTGGAGGAGGCCCTGGTTCCCCTGTATCTCCACCATCGCTATCAGGTGGAAGCCGCGGTGAAGGACATCGGCGGCCAGTATTACACCAACGCGCTCCGGGGCGACGGCCAGGAGCCGCTCCATCCGGTTCCCCCCGCCGAACAGCGCCGGGCCCTTGCGGCGGTGCTCGCGACGCTGCGGCCGTCGGAGCTGGTGTTTCCCCGCGCCCTGCTGGCCCGGATCCCGCCCCGGCCGGTGGGATTCCCGGAGCACCGCGAGCTGTTCGACAAGACCACCGATCCGGTCTTCGACGCGATCGCGCCGGCCGGGGCGGCCGCGGACATGGTGATGCAGCTCCTGTTCAACGGCGAGCGGGCCGCCCGGCTGGTGCAGCAGCACGCGCTCGACCCGGCCCAGCCCGGGCTGGCCGAGGTGATCGACAGCGCCCTGGCGGTCGGGATGTCCCGCTCCGACGATTCCTACGAGGCCGCGGTGGGGCGGGAGGTGCAGCGGGTTATGGTGGACCGCCTGATGGGGCTGGCGCAGGGGGCCCGGAACCCGGAGGCGCGGGCGATCGCGCTGCTCAAGCTCCGGGAGTTCGCCGCGACCCTTCCGGCTCCCAGCCCGGCCCAGCTGGCCGGCGCCGCCGAGGGCACCGCCCACGCGCTCGCGATGGGCGAGGACATCCGGCGATTCCTGGAACGGCCCTGGGACCCCCAGGCTTTGCCCAAGCCGTTCACGTCGCCGCCGGGGATGCCGATCGGAGACGAGCCGGAGTGGCCGGATATAGTCGGAGGGGTCGGAGTGGTCGGAGTGGTCAGAGGGCCCTGAGGAGCCCGAGGAGCCGGGTCACCCGACGGGGGACCGAGTTCGCGTTAGACGAGATTCGGAAAGCGGTGGAATCCGCCAAGCGAACTCCGGAGCACCGTCGGTGACCCGGCCCTCGGGTTCCGCAGACCTCACTGACCTCACTGACCTCACTTATTTGCCGCCTGCCGCCACGGATTTCGCTTTGGCTCCCGCCACGCCCGGGTATTTGACGTAGACGTCGAGCCAGGCGGTCCATCGAGCCCATAGATCGAGGATGGTCGACTCGGTCGCCGGGCCGTGGTCTTCGTAGGGATACATGAACAGCGCGCCGATTTTCCCTTCGGAGCGAATCGCCTGCATCATCCGGATCGAGCTGATCGGGTTGGTGCCGACGTTCTGATCCTCGAGCCCGTGATACATCAACAGGGCCCCCTGCATCTTGTCGACGTAGAGCATCGGCGACATATCGAGGTAGGTGCGCTGCCCGCTCCACAGATCGCGCCGCTCGCTCTGGAACCCGGTCGGCGTGAGGGTCCGGTTGTACATCCCGTCCCCGGCGATGCCGGCCCGGAAAAACGGGGTGTGCACCAGCGCATTGGCGGTGCTGAAGGCGCCGTAGCTGTGCCCCCCGATCGCGAGCCGGGTCCGGTCGATGAAGCCCTCGCGATCGAGCTCCTCGATGACGGCATAGAGGTTCATGCGAAGGTCCGAGACGTAATTGTCGTTCATCCGCCCGGTCTCCCCGACGATCGGCGGATCGAAGTTGGCCACCGCGTACCCCTGGGTCGCCAGGAATTCGATGGTGCGGGGGGTCGACGGGACGAACCGCTTCACATTCTCGGTCCGGAGGGTCCGGTCATAACCCGCCTGATCGGTGTACTCATAGGGATAGAGCCACAGCATCCCGGGCAGCCGGGTCCCGGGCCGGTAATCCGCCGGCAGGGTCAGCCGGACCACGAAATGGATCCCGTCCGCCCGGGTGACCAGGATCCGCTTCCGCTGGAGCGCGGTGAATTCCGGCGTCGGATCGGTGTCATCGGTCAGCTTCGCCAGGGCCCCCGAGGCGAGCTCGCGCCGGAAGGCATTGGGGACCTCGGTGGGACTCTCGCGCACCACCACCGCCACGTGGAGATCGTCGTCGAGCGGGGCGGCAAAGGATTCCGACCCGTCGGCCGGCCCTTCGTAGACCCGGGTCTTCGCCCCGGTCCGGATCCCCACCTTGTCCACGAACCCGCGGGGGCTGTGTTCGAGGTAGTCGGGGTCGTACCGGGTGCCGGAGAGGTAGACCGCGCTATCCGACGAGATGAGGGCCACGACCCCGGCGCCGCCCCGCCGGGTGAGCAGGGCTCCCGGGTTATGATAGAACGCCGAATCGCTCGGCCCACCCCGTCCGCCGCCGCCTCCGAACCCCCCGAAACCGCCCCGGCCCGAAATCGTCGGGGTGTAGTTGCGCTGCCGGACGATGGTGTGACGCACGGTCGGGGCGGAGAGGTCCACCGCGAAGATCTCCCCCTGGCCCTGACGGGACGCGGCGAAGAAGGCCAGCTTGCCGTCCTCGCTCAGCACCACCTGGGAGATCGGACCGTCTCCCCGGAACAACACGGTGGTGTCCGCGGCGCCGAACGGTGGCGACCACCGCACCAGCCGGTCGGGGCGGGCATTGGCGCCGCCGAATCCGCCGGGCCGGCCAGTGCCGGTCGAATCCCCGGCACCATTTCGGCCCGCGGACTCGAGGTAGTAGAGGCCTTCGCCAGCCGGCATCCAGGCCAGCCCTCGCTTGCTGCCTTCGGCTCGCTGGGGTCCCGGCGTATCGGAGGTGTCGGGCGCCTCGCGAAGGGGCCGCTTGTTGATCTCGGCGAGGACCCGGCCGGTGGCATCCCAGACTTCGTCCGTCTGCCCGAAATTCTGGTATTGCACCACATAGGAAAACGGTTTCTGCATCGTGGTGACCCGGAAGTACTTCCCGTCGGGGGAGGGGTCCACGTTGAGGATCATCGCGGGAGCACCGATCCGGCGGAGGGCCCGGGTCTTGAGGTCGATGACCGCGAGCTGTCCGGTGGTGTAGTACTCCATCAGGGTCTGATCGAAGGGCTCGTCGAGCAGGCTGGCAAAGTTGCGCTGGGGTGACTTGGCGCTATCGGTCCAGAGCCGGACCAGCGGGCCCGTCGCGACGGCCGGCTTGACCGGCACGGGTCCGCGATTCGCCGGAACGACGACCACGGCCAGCGCGGCGCCTCCAGCGGTCCAGTCGAGCGAGGTGGCGAGGGTCGCCAGGAGGGGTGAGGAGGCCGGAGTGATCTGTCGCGCCGCCCCGGTCGCCACATCCGCCACGTAGGCATGGGAGGCGCTGGCGAAGTTCGCGATGAAGGCGATCTGTTTTCCGTCCGGCGACCACACCGGGCTGGTCACCCGCGCACCCGATGGGATGGCGATGGTCCGGGAAGCCCCGGTCATCGCATCGACGATGCGGAGCCGGGCCGCCCCGCGGGTGGTGAGCGCGCGCGCCCGATTGGCGGCGGGATCGACCTGGAGCCCGGCGAAATAGTAGTGCGGCTTGCCAAAGTCATTGACGGTCGGCATCCCTTCGCTCTCTTCCCGCAGGAAGTAGCGTCGATCCGGGCTCTGCTGTCCCAGCGACGCCGGCTGTCGGGGCGCGGTGATCAGTTTTACCAGCTCGGGAGCCGGCTTCACGTACTGGTCGGACGCCAGCCGGGCCAGGCTCGCCTGCACCTCTGCCGCCACCTCGGGCGAAGGGGCTTGCGCGTTGCCGGGGCGGAGGGTGCCAAGCAGGAGGACGAGGGTACCGAATCCGGTCACGGCGAGGTTACGGGCGCGGGATGCGATCGGGAACATGGATGACCTCTGGGAGAGCGAACGGTTCCAATGATACGCCGGAGAAACGCCGGTTGTTAAGTCTGTCCGCCCGGGCGACTTCTCGCTAGATTCCGGCGCCCACAACAGGTTCTCCTGCTGACGATCCCGAATTTCATCGCGGGGCGCTGGGTGGCCTCCGACAGCGCCGACTCGTTGCCGATTCTGAACCCCGCGACCGGCGACCTGCTGGGCCGGGTGCCGATCTCGCCTCCTCGCGAGGTCGCCGCGGCGATCGAGGCCGGCGCCGCGGCGTTCCCCGGCTGGCGGAACACTCCGGCGGTCGATCGCATCCAGGTCCTCTTCCGGTTCCGGAATCTGCTCGAGCAGCATCGGGACGAGCTGGCCCAAACGATGACCCGGGAGCACGGGAAGACGCTGGAGGAGTCCCGCGGGGAGCTGGCCCGGGCCATCGAGAGCGTGACCCACGCCTGCGCGATCCCGAGCCTCATGATGGGATCCACCCTCGAGAACATCGCCCCGGGCATCGATTGCGAGACGGTCCGGCAACCCCTCGGCGTGTTCGGGATCATCGCGCCCTACAATTTCCCGGTCATGATCCCGCTCTGGTTCTGGCCCTTCGCCATCGCCACCGGCAACGCGGTCGTGCTCAAGCCCAGCGAGCGGGACCCCCTGACCCATCAGCGGGTGGTCGATCTGCTCATGGCGGCGGGGCTTCCCGCCGGCGTGCTCAACGTGGTCCATGGAGACCAACGGACCGTGTCCGCGCTGCTCGAACACCCGCAGGTCGTCGGGGTTTCCTTCGTGGGATCGAGCGATGTCGCCCGCCGGGTGTACGGGGCGGCGGCGGCGGCCGGCAAGCGGGTCCAGGCCCTGGGCGGTGCGAAGAACCACATCATCGTGCTGCCCGACGCCGATCCCGAGGCCGCGGCGAGTGCGATTCTCTCCTCGGTGTACGGCGCCACCGGGCAGCGCTGCCTCGCCGGGAGCATCATCGTCGGGGTGGGCGAGGCCTACCGGCCCATGCGGGAGCGGATCCTCGATGGCGCCGCGGCGCTCCGGCTGGGAGACGGCCTCGAGCCCGGGGTCACCATGGGTCCCCTCATCTCGGCGGCGCACCGGGACCGGGTCGCGGGTTATGTCACCGAAGGCGAGCGGGCCGGCGCCCGGCTGCTCCTCGACGGCCGCGCCGCCTCGGTGCCGGGCCTTCCCGCCGGCCACTGGTTCGGCCCGACCGTGTTCGAGGACGTCGCACCCGACATGAGCATCGGGAAAGAGGAAATCTTCGGACCGGTGGCCGGCCTCACCCGGGCCGATTCGCTCGACGCGGCGATCGACCTGGTGCACCGGAACCGCTATGGCAATGCGATTTCCCTGTTTACCCGGAGCGGCGCCGCCGCGCGCGAGTTTCGCTACCGGGCCGGCATCAGTATGATTGGCGTCAATATCGGCGTCGTGGCCCCGATGGCGTTCTTTCCGTTCGGGGGATCCCGGGGGTCGTTCTATGGGGACCTCAAGGCCCAGGGCCACGACGCGGTCACCTTCTACACCGATCAGCGGGTGGTGATCTCCCGCTGGTAGCATCCCGCATCCCGGAGCATCCCATGACCACGAACATCGATCTCGCCGGCACGGTCAAATCCACCTGGCAGGAACACATCGTTCCGGCCGCGATGCCGTACTACAAGGACCCGCTGGTGCTGGTCGAAGGCAACGGATCCTTCGTCACCGATGCCGACGGTCGCGAGTACCTCGATTTCTTCTGCGGGATTCTCACCACCGCAATCGGGCATTGTCACCCCGAAGTGGTCGAGCGGGTCCGGGACCAGGTGGGCCGGCTGGGACACGTCTCCACGCTCTACCTCAATGAGCCCCAGGTCAGCGCGGCCAGACGCCTGGCCGGCCTCGCCCCCGGCCGGCTCAGCAAGACCTTCTTCACCAACAGCGGGACCGAGGCCGTCGAGACCGCGATCATGCTGGCCCGGATGGTTACCGGACGGGATGAGATCATCGCGCTCCGCTACGGGTATTCGGGCCGCTCGGCGCTCGGCACCACGCTCACCGCGATGAGCGGGTGGACCCCGCTGGGGAGCAGTGCCTCCTGGGTCAAACACGCGCTGGCTCCCTATACCTATCGGTCGAGCTTCTCCGGTTCTCCCGAGGCGTGCGCCGAGTTTTTCGCCCGCGACGTGGAGGAGGTCATCCTCACCATGACCAGCGGGAAGCCCGCCGCGTTTTTCGCCGAGACCATTCAGGGCGCGGGCGGCTACATCGTGCCGCCGCCAGGCTACTTCCAGCGCGTCGCGGAGATCATCCGCAAGTACGGCGGCCTGTTCATCTCCGATGAAGTGCAGGCCGGATTCGGGCGCACCGGCGACAAATGGTTCGGGATCGAGCATTGGGGGGTCGAGCCCGACATCATGGTCATGGCCAAGGCGGTCGCGAGCGGATTTCCGGTCGGGGCTACCATCACCCGGGACGACATCGCCGGGGCCTGGAAAGGAAAGACCATCTCCACGTTCGGGGGGAACCCGGTCTGCATGGCCGCCATGGACGCAACCCTCGATGTCATGGAACGGGAGAGTGTCCCGCAGCGGAGCAGCCGGCTCGGCGCAGTCCTGCGGGCCGGACTCGAGCGGCTGGCGGGGAAGCACTCCTGGATCGGGGAAGTCAGGGGAATGGGCCTCATGCAGGCTCTCGAGCTGGTCGAGGATCCCAAGTCCCGCGACCCGAGCCCCAAGAAGGCCGCCGCCCTGCTCGAAGCGGCCCGTGAGGAAGGCTTGCTGATTGGAACCGGGGGATTGTTCGGTCACGTCATACGCATCGCGCCCCAGATGCTCATGACCGAAGCGGAGCTTACCGACGGGCTGGCGCGTCTGGAGCGCGCCTGCGCCAGGATTCGCTGAGGCCACGGTTCTCGTCATAGCCTCCAGGGAGAGGCCGGGGCGGCCAGCCCTGCCGCCCGGTCGATAGGATTGGATACCGTGCCGGGCGACTCTCCCCGCCTTCTCATCCTTTTCATCACCGCCTTCGTGGACATGGTCGGGCTGACCATGATCCTCCCGCTGCTGCCGTTCTACGCCACCAACCTCGGCGCGAGCGCGACAACGGTCGGCTTGCTCATCGCCGCGTTCTCCGGCGCCCAGCTCGTGGTTGCGCCGGTGTGGGGGAAGTTCTCGGATCGGTATGGCCGCCGGCCTGCGATTCTGGCCGGCCTCCTGGTGACCGCGATCGCGTATCTCCTGTTTGCCTATGCGGGGTCGATCCTGGCGTTGCTGATCTCCCGCATCGTCCAGGGAATTGGCGGAGGGACCATCGGCGTCGTCCAGGCCTATGTGACCGATGCTTCCACGCCGGAGCGGCGGACCCGAAGCCTGGGATGGCTGTCCGCGGTGACCAGTCTGGGCGCGGTCGCGGGCCCGGCGTTCGGCTCCTCCATGATCGCGATCGGCGGCGCCACGGCGCCGGGGCTGGCCGCGGCGAGCCTGGCGGTGCTGGTGGCCGGGTTCGGCTGGCGCTATCTGGGGGAATCGCGGGACCTGCTCTCGACCGCCGAGCGGGCCGCGGCAACGACCAGTGGCCGCGCGGTGCTCGACGTCCTAACCCGCTGGCGCGACCAGCCCTCCCGGCTCATCTGGATCTACACGATCGGTATCGGGGCGTTCTATGGGACCGGGCAGATCGCGCCGCTCCTGCTCGAACAGCGGTTCGGGATCACCGAGCGTACCGCCGGCTACTTCTTCATGTACCTGGGCGGGATGGGCGTGGTGGTGCGGTCGCTGGTGCTGGGGCGCGTCGTGGACCGCCTGGGAGAGCCCCGGCTGTCACGGCTCGGAATCCTGCTTCTGTCGGCCGGACTGGTCCTGACCGGCCTGGCCCATGGCTACCCCGTCCTCCTGGCAGGTTTCACCCTGATGCCGTTCGGCACCGCGTTCCTGTTTCCCTGCCTGACCGGGATGCTGTCCCAGATCGTGCCGCGCGCCGAGCGAGGTCTCTATATGGGAGTGCAGCAGGCCTTCGGGGGGGTGTCGCGGGTCGGCTTCCCGATCGCGGCGGGAATCGCGATCGACCGTTCCGGCGCCGGGGTGCCTTTCTGGGTCTCCGGCGCCCTGGTGCTCCTCACCCTTCCTCTCGCGATGGTGGTGCATCCGCCGGCTCGGGCCGGGCCGGCGGCGGGTGGCTCGAGGCCCCCCGGCGGCGCGCCATGATATCGGGACCCATTATTATCGGGGGGCTTCGATTCGGTTCCCTGTGCGTCTGAACCCGAGGAGCGACCCATGCCTGGGCCCAGCGTCGTTGAGCTGATCTCGCAGATCAATTATGCCGTCGAGACCATCGAGATCGGGGTGCGAAACGGGACCGTTCGCATCAGCGACATCGCCGATCTCAAGGGGACCATCGACGATGCCCGGCTGCGGCTCTGGAGGCTGATGAATCAGCCGGTGGACGAGGACTCGGTAGCCTTCGAGGAGCGCTTCCGACTCCGGCGGGCTCGCGATCTGATCGGCCGGCTCGCTGCGGATCTCCAGTCCGGACGAATCGCGCCGCGCCACCCCGAGTTCTCCGAGCTGCGCGAAGTCAACCGGACTCTCGCCAGCGCCATCGCGGTCGCCGGGGGCCCCGGCGCCTGATTCCTGTGCGGGGTTCCTTCCCGGAATCCCGTCTCTTCCATCATGGACGTGATCATTGTCGGCGCCGGGGTGGCGGGTCTCGCCGCCCTGGACCGCCTGTGGGCCGCGGGAGTACGACCCCTCGTGCTCGAGGCCCGCGACCGGATCGGGGGTCGGGTCCTGACCCGGCGGGCCGGCCAATTTCCCGTCGATCTCGGTCCCGAGTGGCTCGATGGCGCCGGAGTGGTCCGGCACCTTCTGGATGAGCGCGGAATCCCCCTGGTCGAGAGCGAAGGCCGATTCTGGGTTCGGAGCCGCGATGGTCTGGCCGAGGCGGGGGGGCCATACGACCGCAAGCTGCTCCGAAGACTCCGGGGAGCCGGCGGACCCGATCGACCCCTGGCGCGGGCTCTTCGAGGCTGTTGCGGCGACCCGCGGTGGAGTGGCGAGGTCCACCGGCTCCGGCGCTACGTGGAGGGATTCCATGCCGCGGATCCCGAACGGGTCGGACTTCGCTGGTTCCTCGAAACCGAAGCCCATCAATCCGCCATGGATTCGTCGTACCGGGCCCCGGCCGGGTGCGGAAGCGTGATCGAAGCGCTGGCCGTTCCCGGCGCCGGGATCCGGCAGGGGGTGGCGGTCCGGGAAATCCGCTGGAGGCGCGGAAGGGTGCGGGTTAGGGCAGAGACCGGGGAGGGACCCCGCGTCTGGGAAGCGGAGAAGGTTCTGGTCACCGTGCCGGCGTCGTTGCTGGCGCTCACCCGGGGCAGGGGACGGATGCGATTCGTTCCCGAGCCTCCCGGCAAGCGGTCCGCGCTGGACCGGCTGATCACCGGAGCGGTGCACAAGGTGATGCTGGTGTTCGATCGCCCGTTCTGGGAGGAGATCGATCCGTTCCGCGACCTGCTCATGGTGTTCGCGGTGGACCAGGTCTTTCCGACCTGGTGGACCATGCGCCCGGTCCGGGCGCCCTGCCTGGCCGGCTGGGTGGGCGGCCCCGATGCCGCCCGGCTTCAGGGCCTGACCCCGGGCGCCCGGCTCGACCTGGCGGTCGGCTCGCTCGCGGCCGGGTTAGGATTGCCGCGCCGCGAGATCGAATCCCGGCTGACCAGCTGGCACGAGCACGACTGGCAGGCGGACCCCTGGAGTCGCGGCGCCTACACCTACGTCCGGCCGGGCGGGATCGACGCCTGGAAGCGGCTGGGCCGCCCGGTGCAGGGAACCTTGTTCTTCGCGGGGGAAGCGACCGCGGCCCACGGTTTCAACGCCACGGTCGAGGGGGCCCTGGCGACCGGGCGACGAGCCGCCCGGGAGATCCTGGGCGACCCGGATTATTGAAGCGGAGTCTTCGCGACGAAATCGTACAGGGTGGAGCGGCGCAGCCGGAAATACGCCAGCCAGTAGCCCCGCAGCGCCTGGACCGACGCCGCCAGGGCCTGATCCTTCTCCGATTGCGCCACGAACAGGTTGTCGAGCTGGATCCTGCCGATGATGTAGCGGTTCAGGGCGACCTCGAATCGCTTGCCCGCCACCGTGTCCGCCTTGGACGCGATCACGAGGGTCCGGCGAGCCTGATCCAGGCCCAGCGCCGCGAAGTGGGCTTCCTGGATGAGCTGTAGCCGGCTCAGCTCGGCCTGGCTCTCGGCGCGCTCCAGGTCCGCCTTGGCGGCCGCGACGGTCCCGGCGTGGGCGCCCCATTGCCAGAGCGGTAGCTGGAGCGCCAGCGAGAATTGCCGCGCCTCCAGCAGGTTGGCATAGGCGAGCCTCCGCTCCGGCCCCGTGGCGTTGAACCCGTAGCTCGCCGTGAGCGCGGCGCCGGCCCAGTTGCTGAGCCGAGCCTCGGTGACTCTCCGATTGGCCTGGACCTCCTGAAGCGCGACCTCGCTCACGCTGGCCCGGTTGCGGAGCGCCTCGGCGACCGCAACGGCGGTATCGGCGTCGACCGCCGGGACATCGCCCGTCACCCGGATGGCAACAGGGGCACTGGCCGGCAGGCCGACAGCGATCCGGAGCGCGGCCTCCGCGCGATCGGCCTCGAGGCGGGCGGCGTCGAGCGAGTTGCGGGCCCGGAGCAGGGCCAGCTCGCTCTGAAGCAGGTCGTTTTCACCGATCTTGCCGACTTCGAACCGCCCCTTGTTCAGGGTGTAGAGGGTGTCGTTGGTCGCCGCGTTCGCCACCTGGTTCGCGAGATTGACCCGGGCCGCATGGAGATCGAAGAAGAAGCCGGTCACCGAGATGGCGACGTCTTCGCGGGCCTCGAGGTATGCTCGCTCCGCGGCCTCGAGACGGAGGGGCTGCTCCCGACGGTCCCACCCCAGCGAATTGGGTCGGAGGAGGTCCTGCCGGAACGAAATACTGAATGGGGTGCTGGTCCAGGATTCGAATGCCGATTCTCCGGACCGGGAAAGCCGCGAGAGGGACGAGACGAAGGACAGGTCGCCCCCAATGAGTGGCACCCTCTGGGTCACCGTGGCATCCACCCGCGCGCTGGTTTCGTCCTGAGGCTGGAAAAGCGTGGTGCCGTCGGGCTGGAGCACCGGGATGATCGCCCGGTTGTAGGACGGGGCGGTGGCGGTCAGGCCGAATTGGGGGAGCTGCTGGGCATAGAAGACCCGGTTCCGCTGGCGCGCGGCTTCCCACGTCGCGAGCGCTCCGCGGGCCTGGAGCCCCTTTCCCTCGGCCATCGCGACCGCCCGCTCGAGCGATATCTCCACGGTATCGAGGGCGCTCCACGGCGCAGCGGGAGCCGGGGTCTCCTGGGCCAGGGCGGGGGGCGCCGTCCCCACGGCCAGCAGGCCGAGGATCATGATTCGTCTATTCATAGCGCAAGCACTCCACCGGATCCTGGCGCGCCGCCCGGTAGGCGGGGACGATCCCGAAGCCCAAGCCGACCGAGAACGACACGCCGAACGCAGTCAGGACGGACAGCACTGAGACGATGGTGCGGATCTTCGCGACCTGCTCGATGCCGGAGCTCAGCCCCACGCCGAGCAGGATCCCCGCGATACCGCCGGCCAGGCTGATCAGCACCGCCTCGGCGAGAAACTGGAACAGGATGTCCTTCTCGGTAGCCCCGAGCGCGCGGCGGACGCCGATTTCCCGAATCCGCTCCAGCACCGAGGCGAGCATGATGTTCATGATGCCGATGCCGCCGACGATGAGCGAGATGCTCGCGATCGCGCCCAGCACGACGTTGAAAATCGTCTTGGCGCGCTGTTCCTGGCGGAGCAGCAGCTCCGGAATGGTGATCTCGAAATCCACCATGCTGTTGTGGCGCCGGGCCATGAGGCGCTGCGTCACCTCCGCGACCGAGGGCACCACGCTGGATTCCTTGACCCGGATGATGATCCGGTCGAGCTGGTTCCGATTGGTGCGCTCGGCCCGCTGCTCCTCGGATTCGGTCGAGTCCGCGCTCACGAAGGTTCCTTCGCGAGAGGCTTGTTCCACGTCGCGCTGGGTGATCTGGGCGCGGTCCCGGTAGCGCCGCAGCATGGTGTGCACCGGGATATACACGTCCATGTTGGCATCCCGGATGCCCAGCCGCTGGGAGGACTGCTGGCTCACCCGGCGGTCCGCCAGGACGCCGACCACGGTCAGCCAGGCGTCGCCCACCTTGATCCGCCCGCCGATCGGGCTTTCGGTAGTGAAAAACCGGGTGCGCACTCCGTTGCCGATGATCGCCACCGGGTGCCCGCTGGCCACCTGGGTCGGAGAGAACCAGGTCCCGCTGGTCAGCTCGAGATTGGTGAGACGAAAGTAGGAGGTATCGACCCCGACCAGTTTTCCCGAGCGCCGGTGGCCTTCCCGGGTAACCGTGGTGTTGAGCACGATCTCCGCGCTGGTCGCCTCGACCGAAGGAATCGCGAGAATGGCGAGGGCGTCGGCGTAGGTCAGCCCGGGCGAGAACTTCTTCACCTCCCGCGCGTCCTGCTCCTGCGCGGGGCCCTCCTTCTGCTCGACCAGGGGCGTGATCATGATGTTGTTCGAGCCCAGAAGCCGCATCTGGGCCAGGATCTCCGATTCGGCGCCCTTGCCGATCGCGAGCATCGCGATGACCGAGGCCACTCCGAACAGGATGCCGAGCGAGGTCAGCCCGGCGCGGAGCTTGTTATGCTCGACCGCCTCGACCGCATTGCGGAGGCTGAACAGCACATGCGCGACGATCCGAGCCCGCAGGGTCGCGAGCGACGCGCGATCGAGTTGCACTCAGGGCTTCCGGGCCGGCGCGGCCGACGGGGTGGTGGGCTGCGCGATCGGGCGCGGCCCCAGCGCGGTATCACCCGCGGGAGACGGAGGACGCTGCCCGTCGGGGAGCCGGACCAGGGGAAGCTGGGCCCGGTTGGCGGGAGGAGTGAGCAGGACCCGGTCCGACTCGGTGATCCCGTGCTCGATCACGACGGCCTCGTCATTCATCGCCCCGGGCATCACTTCCTGTTTCACGGTGCTCCCGCCGTTGACCTTGAAGACCACCGGGACGCCTTCCTCGCTGGTGACCGCCTCGAGCGGGACCGACAGGACGTTCGGAAGCTTCAGGGTTTCAATGACGTTGCCGGTCGTCATCCCGGGTCGCAGCGTCGTGTCCGACTGTTCCACCGCGATCTTCACTTCGAACACCTTGGCGTCCTGATTGGGGCGCTGCTCGCCGACGTTGGCCACGCTGGTCACCTTGCCGGTGAGCTTCTTGGCCGGATCGGCATCGAGGGTCAGCACCACCGGCTGTCCCACCGCGACCTTGCGCACGTCGATCTCGTTCACGTAGGTGATCGATTCCATCTGGGTGAGATCGGGCAGGGTGGCGACTCCGGGATCCCAGGCGCTCACCTGCGATCCCGCGGTGCGCTTCTTCCCGCTCCATTCCCGGACGTAGATCACCATGCCCGGCGTCGGGGCGCGAATGGTGAAGTTCGCGAGCACGTCCTGCACCACGGCGAGCAGATTGGTTTGCCGCTGCTTGTCCGCGCCCACTTCCCGCATCTTGGCCTGGGCCTGCTCCACCCGGGTCTTGTAATCGGCCCGCCCCTGGATCAGGGCGCGGTCGGCTTTCTCGAGATCGATTTCCGCCTGGCGGCGGATGGTCGGGGCTTCGTAGACCGACTGTTCCTTGGCGAGCTTCTTCTCCTCGACCCCGAGCTCCATCGTGCGAATGTCCTCGCGCGCCTTGCTCAGGTTGAGCGCCGAATCCAGCATCGCCTGCTCGAAGACCGCGTCGGCTTTCTGGAGGGCGACGGTGACATCCTGGAGCCGGTTCCCCAGGGTTGAGCGATCCAGCTCGGCGACCACATCGCCGGCCTTCACCACGGTTCCCTCAGGCACCAGCGTCGAGATCTTCATCTGGAACGCGCCCGCCTGCTGGGCATTCTGGGGGACGGTGATCTGAACGAACTTGATCGCCCGAAGCTCTCCCGAGACGGTGACCGTGACCGCGAAATCCCCCTTCCGGACCGGGGCCATCAGGCGTGACTCGGACTCCCGGGGGGAACGGGCCAGGAGCCAGGCGGCGGGAAGGCCGATGACCAGCACGGCCGCGACGATCAGGAAACGGCGGGTGCGGAGAAACCGCATAGAGGCTCCTTGCCACGTCCGGATTTAGATGCGGCGCGACTGCATTTGGTTGCCAAGCTCGGAAAGGAGCGTGGGGCCCGCAATAGGCTTCATCAAAATGTCATCCTCCTGATATCTTTCGCCAGTTTTTCCCTCTCCGGCCCGGTCAAATCCTCATGAAACGAGCTCGTATCCTCTCCCCGGTTGTCCTGCTGCTGGGTCTTGCATCGATTGCCGTGGCCCAGACGCCCAAGCGCCCCCTCACTCAAGCCGACTGGGATGGCTGGCGTTCCATCAGCGGGATGGTGCTGTCGGCCGACGGCAAATGGGCGGCCTACACGCTCACCCCTCAGGTCGGAGACGGCGAGCTGGTCGTTCGGGCGACTGACGGTTCCACGGAATACCGGGTGCCCCGGGGGTATCTGGGAAGGCCCAACAATGTCCCGGGCGGACTGCGACCACCCAGGGGCCCCGGGCAGGAAACCCCTGGGACGGGTCCCGGCGCATCACCGCCTCAGTTCAGCGCGGACATGCGGTTTGTGCTGGTGATGGTTCAGCCTTCCCGCGCGGAAGTCGAGCGACTCGAGACCCAGCGAGGGCGGAATCGCGGCGTCCCGAGACAGCGGAATTCGCTCGCCATTCTCGATCTGACCGACGGTAAGGTGACGGTCATTCCGGAGGTCAGGTCCTTCCGGCTGCCTCGGGAGAACGGCGGCTGGGTCGCCTATCTCGCCGAGCCGGATTCGGGCAGCTCGACGTCACCGAGACGAACCTTCGGATCTCCGTTGATGCTCCGCAACCTGGCGTCCGGAATCGCCGAGCGGTTCAACGACGTGCGCGACTACGCCATGGACGACAGCGCCCGGGTCCTCGCCTATACGGTCGTTTCGAGGGACTCGACCCGGGATGGCGCCTTCTTCCGGAGCTTGCGGAACGGAAGCACCGTCACGCTCGCCTCCGGCCGGGGGGACTACCAGGGAATCATTCTCGATCGTTCCGCGACCCAGGCGGCCTTCCTCTCCAATCGGGCGGAGTTCGGGAGCGCCGTGCCGCGGTTCACCCTTTTTCATGCGATGGTAAAAGGCGCAGCCGAGGCCCCCGGCAGGAAATCGAAGCCGATGGAAGCGACGGTCACCAGCGCGGTCGAGCCCAGGGCACTGCCGTCGGGATTTCGGGTGAGCGACCGCTCCTCCCTGTCGTTCACCAAAGCCGGGAACGCCATTTTGTTGGGCGTGGCGCCGGAGCTGCCCGACTCGGTGCCCGCGGATTCCCTGGTCGGCAAGGCGGTCTTCGACCTCTGGCATTGGAAGGACCCCCGGCTCCAGCCGTCTCAGCGATTGTCGGCCGCGCGGGACCGCAATCGCGCCTTCCAGGCCATCTGGTTTACCGGCAACCGGAAGCTGGTGCAGCTGGCCAATGATTCGATACCGGAGGTGGATGTCTCCGACGACGGGAAGACCGGATTCGCGGCCAGCGTTGAGCGGTATCGCATCGAGACGATGTGGGGAGATGGCGGCACCGATGTCTATGGCCTCGATCCCACGAGCGGCGCGATGAAGATGATCCGGGAGAAAATCAGCGGACCGGCGCGGCTTTCTCCCGACGGCAAGTACGTCGCCTTCTTCGACAAGGGACACTGGTACTCGTACAACCTTTCGAGCGGGAAAACCGTGGACCTGACTGGCGGCCTGACCGGCGTCCGGTTCGACCAGGAGACCTGGGACACCCCCTCGATTCCCGACGCCTGGGGAATTGCCGGGTGGACCAAGGGTGACAAGTCGCTCCTGCTCTACGATCGCTGGGATATCTGGGAGCTCGATCCCCAGGGGTCCCGCGCGCCGATCATGGTGACCGATTCGCTCGGCCGGAAGGAAGGGCTGGTGTTCCGCATTGTGCCGGTCCAGGCCGACCGCGCGGTCGGAGGTGGGGGCAGGCGATCCGGCGCGGCGGGCCGGGAAGATGAGCCGGTCGATCCCTCCGAGCCGCTCCTTCTCCGCGCGGTGAACGAGGACACCAGGGCGTCCGGATTCTACCGGGACCGGCTCGGGGTCCGGCAGGACCCGCAACGAATCGTCATGGCTGACGCGGCCTTCGGCGATCCCATCAAGGCCGGGAAGGCCGACCAGTGGCTGCTTACCCGGGGAACGTTCGTGGAGTTTCCCAACCTGTGGACCGGACCGTCGCTCGATGCTCTGACCCGGATCTCCGACGCCAACCCGCAGCAGAAGGACGTCAATTGGGGCACCGTGGAGCTGGTCCGCTGGACCAGCGCCGACGGGATCCCGCTCAAGGGGCTGCTGTTCAAGCCGGAGGATTTCGATTCGACCCGGAAGTATCCCCTGATCGCCTACTTCTACGAGCAGCTTTCCCAGAACCTCAACAACTACGCGCCGCCGAACGGCCGGAACGTGATCAACCCGACCCACTATGCCTCCAACGGCTACCTGGTCTTCGAGCCGGACATCGCCTACCAGACCGGGTACCCTGGTCCGAGCGCGCTCAAGTCGGTCGTGCCGGGGGTGCAGTCGCTGATCGCGCGCGGGTTCGTGGATCCCAGGCGTCTCGGGATTCAGGGCCAGTCGTGGGGCGGCTATCAAACGTCCTACATCATCACCCAGACCGGCATGTTCGCCGCGGCGATGGCGGGCGCGCCGGTGGTGAACATGACCAGCGCGTATGGCGGAATCCGCTGGGAATCCGGCGTCGCCCGGCCGTTCCAGTACGAGATCGGGCAGAGCCGGATCGGCGGCTCGCTCTGGGAAGCCCCGATGCGCTACTTCGAGAACTCGCCGCTCTTCTGGCTCGACCGCATCACGACGCCGCTGTTCATCATGAGCAACGACGCTGACGGCGCGGTGCCCTGGTACCAGGGTATCGAATTCTTCGTCGGGATGCGGCGGCTCGGGAAAGAGGTCTATCTGATCGATTACAACAACGACATTCATAACCCGGCGAGCCGGGCCAATCAGAAGGACATCGCGATGCGGATGCAGCAGTTCTTCGATACCAAGCTCAAGGGCGCTCCGGCACCGGACTGGATGGTGCGGGGGATTCCGTATCTGGCCAAGGGCCGCGACCAGCTCCAGCCGCCGAAGCCGGCCAGTGCGGGGAGCGGGGGAGAGAAGCCCTAGCCCCAGCCCCAGCTACGGCTTTTCCGGCTGCGTCCTGACCAGCACGTCCGCACCCGAAACCCGGCCGGTCTCGGCAAGCAAGGTGAGGTGATTGGAAAGGACGTATCGTAACCGCAGCGTATTGATCGGGTCGAACACGCCGATCGCGTAACTGACGTAGAGATTCGGTGCCAGGTAGCGGCCGATCTGCAGCGCGGTTCCCTTGATGTCGTTCTGGGTGGAGATGGTCATCTCCTGGAACCCGATCTGGTGCCCTACCGCCGCGGCGAGCAGGTTCCCGCCCCGGAGTCCGAGCGAGGTGAGGGCTTTGTCGATCGTGTTGCCGCCCACCCCTCCGCCGGTCACCGGGCCGCCGGTGAGGAGATAGGAGAGGGTCTGGGTCTCGGACATCGTAGGTACTGAGAAGAGATTCACCTTAGGACTCTTCGCGGTCCCAGTGATCCGCAGGCCCGCGATGATCGTGTCGCTCCCCTGGCGGGCGGAGCGAGTCGCCGTGATCGAAAGTCCCGGATTGTCGATCGGGCCGCCGGTGTACCGCACTTCTCCGTTCCGGATGTTGAGATCCTGTCCGTAGGCCTGGTAGCGTCCGTCCTCGATGCGGAGCGTCCCCGCGGCGGTCGGGGGCCGGTTGGCGGCTTGCCGGAGCAACACGTTGCCCGCCAACTCGGCATCGAAGTTGAACGCCGAGAACGAGACGCTGTCGCCGAGGATCACCCGGACTTGCCCCAGGAACGGACGGCTGTGGGGCGGCGGCAAGGTGGAATCCACTACGATGACGTCGTCCGACGGCTTGATGGCAGTTGGAGGAGCTTCGGCGATCTCCAGACGAGCGAGAGGGATCTGCACCTCGCCGCGCACGTCGATCGAATCCATCGCCAGCCGCACGTCGAGGCGTGGCGTAAGGATCGCGTGGAACAGCGGCGTGTTCGCCGCTTCGAAGCGATTGCCCCGAACCTCCAGGTGGCCCGGCTTGGCGGCGGTGGGAAGCATGGGCGTCGTCCCCGTGATCGTGAGGTCCCCCCCGCCGGACCGCAGGCTGGCCCGAACCGCGATCTCCCCGTTCCGCTCTCCCGATCCGTTGAACTGAATGTCCTCGAGCAGGATGCCCAGCCAGGGCAGCCGCAGCGCCGCATCGGTGAGCGAGAAGGTCCCGGTGACTCGGGAGTCGCTCAAGGTTCCGCTCAGGGCTGCTCCGGCTCTGGCACTCCCGGCGGCGCTGTCGATCTGCCGAGTCAGCGCGGCAAGAAACGCGAGGTCCTTGGCGCGACTCTCGAGCCGGCCCTGGATCGGTTGGGGAGCCAGCCGCTCACCCACCCGGGTGAGGCCGGGAAGCGCGAGATCGGCCTTGAGCGTGGCGAGCTCCATACCGGTCGAATCGTGCAGGGCGAGCTCGCTCGTGCCGCGAACCCCCGACGCTCCCGCAGTCAGGTCCACCAGGGTCCCATCGAGCCGGATCGTGCGGGGCACCTCACCGGTCGGTATGGTCAATGTGGCGTCCCCCGGGACCAGTCGCAGCGCTCCATCCATCCGGTTGTCGGCGAGCACGGCGAAGCGCAGATCGCCGTTCAGATTCCCGTGGACCAGGGTGCCGCTGGGGAAACGGCCCCCGAATCCTTCGAGTCCCAGGGTACCCTCGAGACTCGGCGCGCTGGTCCTCCCCCGCGCGGTGAGCGCCAGATCGAGCTTCCCCAGCATACTGTCCACCCGCAGCACGAAGGGCTGGAGCATGCGCAGATCGGGGATGTGAGCATCCAGGTTGCCGGTCAGTGGTTGCGCGGCGAGTCGAGTCCCCAGACGACGATACTCCGGCAGCGAAAGAGTTCCGCTGACGGTGCCGATGCCGGTGCCCTGCTTGTCACTCATTCCCACGCCCAGATCGCTCCGCAGCCCCTGGTCACTGACTTGCACAACGACCGAGGCGCTGTCCACATTCAATCGTCGCGTCCCCTCGTAGTACCAGTAGTCGTATCCGAGCCCTTGTGTGGTGAGCCGGGCTTCGCCCTGCACCGCGCCGTCGGTCGCGACGACACTGTGGACAACCAGATCCGCCGAACCGCCGAGCGCTCTCCGGCCGGGGAGTCCGACCCCGAATTGCTGGAGAGCGAGCGTCGCCTCCAGGTTCGGCGCCCCAATGGTTCCCTTGACGGTGGCGTTGACCACGACCCGTCCGGCGAGGCTGTCGATTCCGAAGAGCAGCGGCTGCACGAAGCCCACGTCGGGCACCAGACCATCGATGGCGAGATCGATCGTCTGGCGGCGAAGCCCCGAGCCGATCCGGTAGGGCGGCAGGGTCGCGCGGCCGGTCAGGGTAAGCAGATCCTTGCCGCGCTGGTCCCGGACCCGGATTCCGAGCGTGGCCTGGGTCGCCGATTGGTCCGAGGTCAGGTTGACCACCGCGGAATCGAGCGCAACGCGATGTTCCTGCTGGTCCTCGCCTTCATAGACCAGCAGCACCGTGTCCGCCCCGACCCGGAGATTCCCGCTGACCAGGCCGTTGACGGCGTGCGCTTCGAGGTTCGCGCCCAAAGTCCCCGCGAGACGGTTGCCCCGTTGCAGGTATCGGGAATGACCCGGGCCGAAGCGGCTGGCCGGAAAACCCTGCACCAGGGCCAGGGCGTTCCAGGTGCGTCTCCCTCGCCAGTCCGCCTGGGCACAGAGACGCTCACCGACCGTGTCGCCCGCGAGGCAGAGCTGGTCCACTCGACCGGCGGAGCGAGAAACGGTGAGGGTGGTGCGCTGCTCCAGCCGCCAGCCCCCCACCGTGGTCGTCCGCACCACGAGGGAGTCGAGCGTTCCGCGCCAGGTCCGCGTTCGTAACCCGCCGTTCATCGCCAGCCGGACGGTGTCGGCCTGGCCCCGGAGCAGCGCCGAGAACCGGTGAGCGAGGCGGGTTCCCCGGAGGTTCACGGTGAGCGAGTCGAAGTGGGTGCCGGCAAGGACGGCGTGCCTTCCCCGGAGCTCTGCGTCGTTCCTGCCGGCCGGACCGAGCCCGATGTCCGCCCGACCCTTGAGGGCCGCAATCCGGTTCATGCCCGAAGCCAGATTCGCGGCTGCCAGGCGGGTCTGGACCAGCGCGTTGCTCATCGGGCCGGTCACGCTGCCCTGGAGGTGCAGGCTGCCGCTCGCGGTGCGGGTCACTGTTCGCAGGTTGCCGATCAGCAGGTCATAGCCCAGCGCGATCGTGTCGTCCACCACCCCGCTCGCCGTGAGACTGGACGAGCCCCAGTGAACATCCAGGTTCTCGAGACCAAGATGATGCGTGGCGAACTCGACGCCGCTCCGGCCCGACAACGGCTGTCCGCGCAGGGTGCCGCGTACCGAGTCGATCCGCGCTCCGCCCCGAAGCCCCGTCGAGTCCATGATGCCGGTGGTGACTCCCGTGAAGCCCACTCGGCCGGGCCAGGTCCGCAAGGCCGGGTGCATCACCTCGGTCTGCAGACTCTCGGCCCGGACGGCGAGGTCCCACGCCATGGTGGGCCACCAGATCACCTGTCCCGCTGCGGTCAACCCGCCATTGAAGAGGCCCGCCCACGCCCGATCGAGATTCAGGTGCTGCAAATCCCCGGTTCCGGTGAGGGACATCGGGACCGACCCGGTTGGCACCGTGCGGAGCGCCCCTGAGAGCGAAAAGCCATACGCCTGGGCTCGACCGCTGAGCCGCATCGAATCGGCGTGGAGCTCGACGTCGCCGGGCGCGCGAATCTGGATCTCCCGCACCGACACGTCGCCCAGCAACACCGGAAAGGGAAGGGAAGGCCGCCGTCGCGGCGCGCTCGCCATGGTATCCGCCGGGGTCGAATCCGGGAGGACCACCCGCACCCCGGACGCGGCGAGGCGGGTCAGCTCGATCCTCCCGAGCAGCAGCTTGATTGGCTTCCAGCGAATGATGGCGGTGTCGATGACGGCGTGAATGCCCCCGGCGTCATAGGTGATGCCTCGGAGCAATAGCGGCCCCCGGATCGAGCCCTGGATCTCCGCAATCTTGACGGCCTTGGCGCTGGGCATCGCGAGCGCGAACCGGATAACTCTTCGCGCGGCGGCGTGGCTATTGAGCAGCACCACCACGCTCAGCACCAGCAGCAGCAGGACCGCGCCGAGCCCGATGGCGACCCGCATCAGGATGCGGCTGACCCGGGTCACAGGTCGGGCCCCATGGTAATGTGAAACCGGATCCGGCCCATGCCGGGGATATTGCTCAGGGCGTAGGCGAGGTCCAGTCGAACCATCCCGAGCGGCGAAACAAACCGGATCCCCGCGCCAACGCTTTGGCGGAGCTGGGCCAGGGTGAATCCGGTCATCGCATTGCCCGCGTCGGTGAACGCCGCCACCAGCCAACGGGGCATCACCTGGTAGTCAACCTCGGCACTCCCCACCAGCAGGGCCTGACCGCCCACCACGTTTCCCAGGGAATCGAACGGCGCGAGCGAGAGATACCGATACCCGCGAACGCTCTCATCTCCGCCCGTGAAGAATCGGATCAGGGGAGGTAAGGCATGGAAGGAGCTGGTGAAGGTGTAGCCCGCTTCCGCGCGCGACAGGAGCCGGAAGCCCGGCGCGAAGCCGTAGACGGCCTTGGCGCTTCCGCGGAGCTGGAGGAAGGAAGCGGTGGAGAGAAGTCCTGCCTGGCTCCCCTGCACCTCGATGCGGGTCCGGAGTCCGTTGCGCGGCAGGATCTTGCTGTCGGAACGGGTCCGTTCCCAGCTCGCTCCCGGGATCAGCAAGCTGGTGCGCGCGCTGTCTACTCCGATCTCGAACCCCGCCCGCTGGTAGGACAGCGAGAGGGTTTCCTGCCAGCCGATGCGCCTTCGGGAATAGCGAACTCCAGCGGTCCAGGTGCGTCCCCTGATGTTGTATGGGGTGAGGATGCCCTGCGGATCCACGCTGGTTCGCACGTATCCCGCGGTAAACGTCAAGAGACCGGTGCGATGAAGAACCGCCGGAATGTTGTAGCGGCCGATCAGGCGCTGTTCGGTGAACGAGGCCAGGAGCTCTGCATCCGCGTAATGACCCCGCCGGTTGATCCAGCGCCACATGCCGTTGGCCCGGCCCCGGGGGCCGGTGTCGGTTCCGTAACCACCTCCGAACTCGTAGGTCCACCGGGGTCGCGGCTCCAGGAGGACCCGGATGGGGACTTCCCGGCCTTCGGCTTCCTCCCGCTGGGGCAGCACCTCCACCCGGGAGAAATAGGGATCTTCCGCGAGCGCATTCTGCAGTTCCAGGAGTTTGTCCTGGCGATAGTTCTGTCCTCGCCGAAACGTCATTCGACTCCGGAGCACTCGGTCGTTCAGAATGGACTGCTCGAATCGCACCGGCCCGAACTGGAACCGCTGGCCGGTGAGGAAGCGCAGGTGGATGTCGGCCGCGCCTTGCCGCTCGTCCACGACCACCAGGGAGGTGTCGAAGTTCGCGTCGAGGTAGCCGCTGTCGGAGGCCACCGCGAGCTGGGAGAGCTTGCCGGCTTCGTAGAGCTGGTCCCGCATGGTATCCCGGGCATGGAGCGGGAACTGGGAGACCCGCTGGCGGAACTCGGCTCGCCCGGCGCCTTCTCCGGCGAGATCGAGGTTCACGCTGCGTACGATCACCGGGGGACCGGGATCCACCACGTAATGCGCGGTCCAGTGATCCTTGCCCGGCTCGAGTGCCTTGGCCACCCGTGGCTCGTAGTAGCCGAAGGGCCGGAGTGCGGTGGCGATGTCCGATTCGCCCCGGTGATATAGGTGCGGAATCGACTGGGACGGAAGCTTGCCTTCCTGGGCCTCGCGCTCCAGCAACATGATTGCCCGGACGTTGCGCTCGAGCGGAGGGGTAAGGCCCTGAATCAGCACGATGACCCGCACCGAGTCCGTTTGCGCGTCCAATCGGGGGACCGACAGGAGGGCGATCAGCGGGAGGGGGAGAAGGAATCGCGTCATCCTGATGGGGACGACGGGCCAAGTTCTGATTACACCGGCAGTTGACGGGGCTGGGTGGGTTGCGTTGCCGGGGGCGTTCGCCCGCAAATCGCCTCGGGTGGGGTGGGCGTGGGAGTGCCAGTGGCAACCCCGCTGGAGTCTGGGTCGGACATCCGGAGGATCCAGGAACTTCTCGGGCATTCGGATCTGGCAACGACGATGATCTGCACCCACGCGCTGCAGCGAGGGGCTGAGGCGGTCCGGAGTCCGCTGGACCCGCTGGGGTGCTGAGGCGCGAACCGGTTAGGCTGACCAGTCGCATGTCCATCTGGGGGATCAGGGTGCTGAGTTAGGGATGGGCGGGCGAGGTTCGCTTGCGGGGGTCGGGCCGAAGAGCGAAATTGAGAGCCGTCTACGTTGCGTTAGGTGGCGAGTGACGTCAGAACCTCGCCTCCCGCTGGCCGCACTCCACCAATGGAGTATCCTACCTCCTCCCGACCACCAGGATGAGCGTGCCCGAGCTCCCGACCCGCCTCGAACGGCTGATGGCTGCACTTGCAGGCCGCTACAGCCTCGAGCGAAAGCTCGGCGAGGGCGGCATGGCGACGGTGTACCTCGCTCATGACCTGAAGCACAAGCGACGAGTCGCGCTCAAGGTGCTCAAGCCGGAGCTCGCGGCGGTGCTCGGCACCCAACGCTTCCTCCAGGAAATCCAGCTCACCGCCAACCTGCAGCACCCCCACATCCTGCCGCTGTACGACTCGGGAAGCGCGGATGACGCGCTGTTCTACGTCATGCCGCTCGTGCAGGGCGAGTCGCTGCGGGACCGGCTCGACCGTGAGAAGGTGCTGGCGGTCGACGAGACAATCAGGATCACGCGACAAGTCGCCGGCGCACTCGATTTCGCACACCGGCAGGGCATCATCCATCGTGACATCAAGCCCGGGAACATCCTCCTGCACGATGGGGAGGTCCTCCTCGCCGACTTCGGTGTCGCCCTGGCCCTGACCGAGGCGGGTGGTGGGCGCCTCACCGGAACGGGACTCTCGATCGGCACCGTGCAGTACATGAGCCCGGAGCAGGCGGGTGGTGAGCGCGATCTCGACGCGCGCAGCGATGTCTATTCCCTCGCTGCGGTAGCGTATGAGATGCTCGCGGGCGAGCCGCCCGTGACCGGTCCCACGGTCCAGGCGATGATCGCGAAGCTGATGACCGAACGCCCGACGTCATTGCGGGTGGTACGCGACGTCGTGCCGCGGTCACTCGACGCCGCCGTGCTGCGGGCGCTGGCGAAGGAGCGGACTGACCGGTTCTCGAGCGCGCGAGAGTTCGCCGATGCGCTCACGGCTCCGGAGGTGATGGCGAGGCGCCCCCGCACGATCGTCCTTGTCATGCTCGGGGTGCTCGCCGTCGTTGGAACGTACGCGGTCGCGCGAAACGCGGTCCCCAGGGCGTCCACCGCTGCTCCCGATGGCGCGGCCGCGCCCGCCGTCATCCGGTCGATTGCCGTGCTTCCGCTCGACAACTACTCGGCGGACTCCACGCAGGAGTACTTCGCCGAAGGGATGACCGATGAGCTGACGGCCGCTCTCGCGACCATCTCCCAGCTCCGCGTCACATCGCGCGGCTCGGCAACGCAGTTCCAGGGCAAGAGCCGCCCACCGACGCCCCAGATCGCGAAGACCCTCAATGTGGATGCGGTCGTGGAGGGCTCGGTGTCCCGATCCGGCAACCGAGTGCGGATCACGGCCCAGTTGATCGATGCACGCGCGGACAAGCACTTGTGGGCCAAGAGCTTCGAGCGCAACTCGAGCGACGTGTTGGCGCTCCAGGCCGAGCTCGCGTCAGCCATCGCGGCCGAGATCAACGTGCGCCTGACGGAGGGCGAGCAGGCCCGGCTTGCCACCGCGCCCAGTGTAAGCGCTGCCGGTCACGACGCCTACCTCCGGGGCCGCTATTTCTTCAATCGCCCGAGCGACGAAAATCTGGAGAAGGCGATTGCTCAGTTCGAAGAGGCCGTGAAGCTGAGCCCGGCCTTCGCCCCAGCCTACTCGGGGTTGTCGGACGCGTACCTCTGGGCCGGCTACAACGAGGGGTTCCTGACCGCCTCCGAGGCGAGGCCCAAGGCCCGGGCAGCCGCCGAGCAGGCGGTGCAGCTGGACAGCACCTCGGCCGAAGCGCACGCGTCCCTCGCCACCTTCAAACTGTTCTACGAGTTCGACTGGGCAGGATGCGAGCGCGAATTCCGGCGTGCCATCCAGCTCAACCCGAACTACGCCTTCGCGCACGATCAGTTCGCCATGGCGCTGGCGTTCACCGGACGGTTCGACGAATCCATCGCAGAGAGCCGGCGCGCGGCCGAATTGGATCCCCTGAACCCGCAGGTGCTGATCGACGCCACGATGGCTCCAATGTTCCAGAAGAACTTCCCGGCGGCCAAGGAGCTGGCGAGGAAATCGGGGGAACTTGACCCCACCTATTTCTTTCCCGTCATGGTGGAAGGCTGGACCGACCTGGAGGCTGGCAAGTTCCGCGAGGCCGCCCCATTCCTCAAGAAGGCCACGACGATGGGCGCGCCGCCCTTCGTCACCGCGTATCTCGGGTACGCCTTCGCTGCCGGTGGCGACCGGGCCAGTGCGATGGCGACGCTCGAAGCGCTCAAGAAACTCTCGAAGGGTGGTCAGGTCCTGCCCTTCAACCTGACGCTCGTGTACCTGGGCCTCGGCGACCACGGGCGTGCGCTCGACAACCTGGAGCGGGCGCTCGCCGCCGATTCCCAGATGATGGCGTGGCTCGGGCGAGACGCCATCTTTGATCCGCTCCGCGCAGAACCGCGCTTCATGGCGCTGCTGAAGAAGTTGAACTTCGTCGACTGACTTGCGCTGGGGATTACCGAAGTCAGGTAGTCGTCGCCACCCACGCAGCAGAAGCGCATCGCGTTATGCCGACAATAATTTGAAGCAATTGACCAGCCGCTAGCCAGAACAACGGATACCGCTCTGGCCCTCGTCGGAGCGCTGACAAAATGAGCTTCCTCCACTCCGCCCGACGGGCCTGGCTCGGAGCTGTTACCGGCAGTAGGAGGGGCCAGGACGAACCGCGCGCCACCTCTAGGGAGCGCTGATCGCTCTGGGCGGATGTAGCTGGTAGTTCGATGGCGGCTCCGCCCCCATCAGGTACCGCACGAAGTAGTCCCAGCGGCGCCGGATCATGTACGGCTCGCTCCCGAACCCGTGGCTCCGGTTGGGAAGCAGGAGGAGATCGAAATCCTTGTTGGCCCGGATCAGGGCATTGACGACCAGCAGGGTATTGTAGGGCGGAACGTTGGTGTCCATCGTGCCGTGAACCAGCAGCAGCTTGCCCTTCAGGTTCCGGGCCATGTTCTGATTGGCCTGGCGGTCGTAGTTGTCGGTCCCGTCCGGGCCACGCACCAGGAGCCCCTGCCACTTTTCTCCCCAGTCGTCCTCGTATTGCCGGTTGTCGTGGTTGCCCGCTTCCGAGACGCCGACCTTGTAGAAATCGGGATAACGGAACATCGCGTCCGCGGCGGCATATCCGCCCCCCGAGTGGCCCCACACCCCGACCCGGTCGAGGTCGATCCAGGAATACCGCTCGGCGAGCTGCCGGATCCCGCCAACCTGGTCGGGCAGGGTATTGTCGCCCATGTCGCCGTAATAGGCCGCATGGAAGGACTTGGAACGAAGCGGAGTGCCCATGCCGTCCAGCGCGATAACCACGAAGCCAAGCTCAGCCAGGGCGCGGTGGTCGCTCCGGGCCGCGACGAAGCTCCGGCTCCCCACACTCCCGGTCTGGGGACCGGGGTAGATGTAGTTCACCACCGGGTATTTGCGGGTAGAATCGAAGTCGGTCGGGCGGAACAGGAGACCGTAGAGATCGGTCTTGCCGTCCCGCGCTTTGACCGTGAACGGAATTGGCGGGGTCCATCCGGTCGCGGTCAGGCGGGAAAGATCCGCCTTCTCGACCTCGAGGAGCAGCCTGCCGTCGCCGTTCCGCAGGACCACGGTTGGTGGCACGTCCGGACGTGAGTAGCTGTCGGTGAACCAGGGTTTGTCGACCGCGAGGGAAACATCATGGTCGGCGTTCTCCGGCGTCAGCAGCTCGAGCCGCTTCCCGTCGAGGCTGACCCGGTAGAAGTGCCGGAAGTAGGGGTCCCGCCCGGGCTCGCGTCCCACCCCGGTGAAGTAGATGGTGCGGGAGTGCTCATCAACGCGCATCACGGTGAGGACGTTCCACGGTCCGCTGGTCACCCGACCCTTGAGGTCGCCGGTCTCGAGATCATAGCGATACAGGTGGCCCCAGTCGTCCCGCTGGGAGTACCAGAGGATCTCCTTGAGATCCCAGAGCACCCGCCAGTTCCGGGTATCGAATCCGGACTCGAAAAAGCTGGGCGCCCGCTCGGAGAACAGGTCCCGCACCACGCCGGTCGTGGCGTCCGCGATCCGCACCTGTTCCTCCTTGTGGTCCCGCGAGGTCGACACGAACACCAGCCGCGACGCCTCCGGGCTCCATTCGACATCGGCGAACTGGCCGTCGCACAGGATGTGATCGCAGGTCGTGGATCGGTGCGGGTCGGGCGGGAGCTGGAGCCGGATGACTCGGGGCGCGGCGCCGCTCAGGTCGATCACGACCCGGTGAATCATCTGGATCACGCTGTCGCCGGGCAGAGGATACTTCCAGGCCTGCAGCACCGGATGATGAACCTGAGTTTCCACCAGGTACATCTCCCCGACCGCGCGCTCGTCCTGCTGAAAGGTCGCGATCTTCCGCGAGTCGGGTGACCAGAGCAGCACCGGACGGTTGCTTCGGGTCCACCCCGCGTTGTCGGTGGCGTAGCCGAAGTCCTTGATCCCGTCGCTGGTGAGCTGGGTCTCCCTCCTGGTCGCGACGTCGCGCACCCAGAGATTGAACTCGCGGATGAACGCCACCCGCTTCCCATCGGGCGAAACCACTCCGTCCCTTCCCCCGTCCGGCGCGATGGTCACCCCGGTGCAGGCATTCTTCACCACGTCGCAGGTCCACCGCTTGCCCCCGGCATCGAAAGTGATGCTCCGCTTGTCGGTGGAAAACTGGAGCTGGGACAGGGCAAGCCGGAGCGAATCGAAGGCGGTGCCCGCCGCCTCGCTGAGGGCGCGGGCCAGCCCGGCCTGATCGAAGGCTCGAACCCTGGTGCGCCGGGAGGGATCCACCAGCAGGTACTCGATCCCGCGCGCCGTCACCACCCGGTACCAGAATTCCCCCGAGGAAAGCCAGGTCGGGTGGACCCCGGCGTTCAGGACCAGCGGGTTAGCGTTGTATCCCAGGAATTGCTCGGCCCGGGCATAATCCTCCGCGGTGAGCTGGGGGCGGGCCTGGGCGCCGGCCGTGGCCGGAAGGGCGACGATCAGGGCAAGCAGACGGAGCGAGCGCATGAACCGACCTCCTTCGAATTTGAAGGAACGAACAGTAAACCGTGAGCCAACCACAGTGAATGCCGCGGGCGGCGGGGGTCAGCCGCCCCGGTGGGTCCAGTACCGGGCCAGTCCGGTCCAGCACGCCTCCGCGCCCGGTCCCGATCCCGAGAGATACCGCTCGACCTCGCCATCCGGGCTCCGCTGCGAGACCCACTCCCGCAGGCGCCGCACGAACGCCTCCCTCCGGTCGGTGTCCGAACCGGGCATCGCGAGCGCCTCCCGAGCATAACCCGCCCACTCGACCAGGCCGGTGCGCAGGGCTTCCAGGTGCTCCTCGGGATGGGACGAGAAACCGAAATGGGTCAGGGCCAGCCGTTCGGCCCGCCATTCGAGAATCCGGTCGATCGAGGCGAACCAGGCCTCGAGGTCGATGTCCGGTGGCGGGGTGACCGGCAGCACCAGAGGGAACGACGGCCGCATGACTCCGGCGGTGTCGCCGACGAACGCGGTCAGCGTTTCGCGATCCAGAAAGCTCACGTGGTGCCAGGCGTGCCCCGGGGTATAAAGCACTTCGAACCGCCTTCCGTCGAGCTCCAGGCGTTCGCCCCCCTCCAGGACCCTGATCTGTTCCGGTGGAACCGGAAGAATCTCGCCCCACAGCTCGTTCATCCTGTCGCCATACAGTCGCTCGGCGCTCCCGATCAGTTTGCCGGGATCGATCAGATGGTTTGCGCCCCTGGCGTGAACGTGCACCCGAAGCCGGGGATTTCCTCGCGCCAGCACCCCGCTCGCTCCGGCATGGTCCAGGTGGATGTGGGTGAGGAGCAGATCGGTGAGATCCGCTTCGCTCATCCCATGGACCGCGAGCCCGGCTCGGAGCGCGGGCAGGGTCGAAGCCGGACCCGGATCCACCACCAGGGCGCCGGTTCGGCTGGAGAGCAGGTAGCTCGCGATCGAGTCCTGCTGGCCGAGGTGATGGAGGTCGATGAGGTGGAGGTCTGCCGGTGGGGGGTTCATGTCTTATATATAAGAGTGGTCTCCCAGCGGTCTTCTCTCACCGTCGCCGTCGCCGGCCTCGGGGCGATGGGCTCGCAGGCGGTCCTCGAATTGGCTCGCCGGGGCCACCGCGTCGTCGGCTTCGATCGTTTCCGGCCCCCCCATTCGCTCGGCTCCTCGCACGGCAGGACCCGGATCATCCGGGAGGCCTACTTCGAGCACCCCCAGTATGTCCCCCTGGTGCAGCGGGCCTACCAGCGCTGGAGCGAGCTGGAGCGGGAGAGTAACCTGCCCCTCTACCGGCCCACCGGCGGCCTGATGATCGGTCCGCCCCAAGGCGAGCTGGTGGCGGGAGCGCGCCGCAGCGCGGTGGCGCACCATCTTCCCTTCGAAGAGTTCTCCCCGGCCGAGGTGCGAAGCCGGTTTCCCCCGTTCCAGCTGGCCGACGGCGAGATCGCGTTGTTCGAGCCGAGGGCGGGCGTGCTCTTTCCCGAGCGGGTCATCGAGCTGGTGCTGGAGCTGGCCCGGAAGGCCGGAGCCCTGCTGCATCTCGAGGAGCCGGTGGAGTCGTGGAGCGCCGGCTCGGGCCTCCGGGTTCACACTACGCAGCGCGAGATCGAGGTGGACCGCCTGGTCCTCACCCCCGGCGCCTGGATGGCGGGCGATCTTCCCGGGCTGTCGCTGCCGCTCACCCTAACCCGCCAGCCCCTCTTCTGGTTCGAGGTGCCGCCCCCGATCCGGGCGGTCGCCGCCCGGCTCCCCATCTTCATCTGGGAATGGGTGGAAGGCCGCATGTGCTACGGGTTTCCCGACCTGGGCGACGGGCTCAAGGCGGCGATCCACCACGAAGGGGAGCCCCTGGTCCCCGACCGCCCCCGGCGGCCGGCCAGCCCGGAGGAAGCTGGGGAGCTTGCCCAGGTTCTCGCCACCCGGATCCCGGGTCTCGGGCCGGTCCGGGAGACCGCCGTCTGTGTGTACACCAACACCGCCACCGGCGACTTCCTGATCGATCGCCACCCCCACGACACCCGCGTCCTTCTGGCGAGTCCCTGCTCGGGTCATGGATTCAAGTTCGCGCCGGTGATCGGGGAAGTGCTGGCCGACCTGGTGGAGGAACGCACCCCCCGATTCGATCTCTCGCCATTTCGCCTCGACCGGCTCCTTGGGACTGCCCCGAAGCGCTGAGCTATTTTTCCCGGGTGTCCGACACCGCTTCCGTTGCTGCTCCGATCGGCGCGCTCCTGAGCCGGGCGATTGACTACGCCGGGCTCTTCCCGCCGGCGAGCCTCGACCTCACCACCGCCGTCGCCAACTATCAGGCGTATCGCGATGGCCCCGACGCCTGGGCCCTGGGCCGTTTGGTCGCGAAGGCGAGCGATCTTCCATCGCTCGCCACCATGAGCGGAACCGGCATGCCGCTGAGCGTGTTGCTCGGTCCCGCGATCGACCAGGATCTCGAGCGGCTCCTGCGGTTCGATGACGGCACGCCGGGCCCCGGCAGGGTGGAGGCCGTCGAGCTCAAGGGCCCGCTGACCCACCTCGACAAGGCGCCCTCGCGGTGGCCCCGATACCTGGAGCTGCCCCTCGACGAGCACCTCGAGACGACCCTCGACGAGATCGCGAACCGGGGCGCCCTCGCGAAGGTGCGAACCGGTGGGACCATCGCCGAGGCAATTCCCAAAGCCCGCGAGCTGGCCCGCTTCCTGGTGGCCTGTGCCGGTCGCCGGCTGCCGTTCAAGGCGACCGCAGGTCTCCACCACCCGGTCCGCGGCTCCTACCGTCTGACCTACGAAGCGGGTGCGCCGCGCGGCGTGCTGTTCGGCTACCTGAACCTGGCGGTCGCGGCGGTGATCGCGTGGACCGGCGGCGAGGCCCGGGAAACCGAGGCTGCCCTGGTCGAGACCGGGCCCGGCGCCATCCACTGGGATGGGGAGGCCCTGCACTGGCGGGCCCATCGATTCCCGGCCGAAGCGATCGCCGCGCTGCGCCGGGAGAGTTTCCACGGCTTCGGCTCCTGCTCCTTCCGGGAGCCGCTGGACGAGCTCGCCGGGTTAGGATCCGCGCAGTGACCCTCCGGCTCGACGAAACCCACGATCGCCGGGCCACCTCCTGGGTGGCCTCGGCGCAGCGCGCCGGCGCCGAGTTCCCCATTCAGAACCTTCCCTTCGGCGTCTTTCGCCGCCCCGGCACGAGCCAGGGGCAGATCGGGATCGCCATCGGGGATCAGATCCTGGATGTCTCACGGGCCATCAGCGTCGGCGCCCTGAGCCTGGAGCCGGCCCTGTTCGATTGCCTCACGGCTCCGAGGCTGAATGCCCTGCTGGCGCGGGGCCGGCGTGCCCTTCAGTCGGTGCGCGCCGGAGTCTTCGCGCTCCTTCGGCAGGGTTCCCGGCTGGCGCGTCCGCCCGAGGGTTGTCTGGTTCCGATGGCGAGCGTCGAGCTCCAGCTCCCCATCGACATCGGAGACTACACCGACTTCTACGCTTCGATTCACCACGCGACCAACGTCGGGAAGATGCTCCGGCCCGACCAGCCGCTGCTTCCCAACTACAAATGGGTGCCGATCGGCTACCACGGACGCGCCTCTTCCATCGTGGTGAGCGGTACCCCGGTCGAACGCCCCCGCGGGCAGATCAAGCCCTCGGGAGACGAGCCCCCCTCGGTGCTTCCCACCAGGTCCCTCGACTACGAATGCGAAGTCGGCATGGTCGTGGGCAAGGGCAATCCCCTCGGTCAACCCGTGCCGATCGCCCAATCGGAAGAGCACCTCGCCGGACTTTGCCTGGTGAACGACTGGTCCGCGCGTGACATCCAGGCCTGGGAGTATCAGCCACTGGGCCCTTTCCTCGCCAAGAGTTTCGCGACCACCATGTCGCCCTGGGTGGTGACCCTCGACGCCCTGGAACCGTTCCGGGCCCCACTCGCCGATCGCGAAGCGAACGACCCTTCACCGCTCGAATACCTGAGCGAAGCGGAGGGACGCTCCCGGTCCGGCTTTGCCATCGATCTCGAGGTCGGCATCGCCTCGGCGCGGATGCGGAGCGAAGGCGTGGAGCCGATGCGACTCAGCCGGTGCAGTTTCACCCGGATGTACTGGTCGGCCGCGCAGCTCATCGCGCATCACACCGGGAACGGATGCAACCTCCGTCCTGGCGACCTGCTGGCCAGCGGAACCGTGTCCGGCCCCGATCGGGGAAGCCAGGGGTGCCTCCTCGAGCTGACCTGGCGGGGCGCACACCCGCTGACCCTCCCCACCGGAGAAACCCGGCGCTTCCTCGAGGATGGCGATGAGATCGTGATGCGGGGAACCTGCGCTCGAGAAGGGTTCGCCACGATCGGATTCGGGGAATGCCGGGGAGTCGTGCTGCCGGGCCTGGACAACCCGTGACCACGACGGTCAAGGTGACCCACCTGGAGATGCGCTCCCCCGCGGACTTTCGCCGGTCGGAGCGGATCCCGCCCGATGTCCTGCTGCTTCGGGCCCTTGTCCCCTCACCCGAGCTGGGCCGGTTCCTGTATACCGCGGTGGGCGGCGGATGGTACTGGCGGGAGCGGCTCGCCTGGACCTGGCAACGGTGGTCGGACTGGCTTTCCCGTCCCGAGGTGGAGACCTGGGTGGCTTACCAGAACGGGACTCCGGCCGGATATTTCGAGCTCGAGGCCCGGCCGGACGCGAGCTCGCAGATCACCTACTTCGGACTGTTGCCTTCGTTCATCGGCAAGGGCCTCGGAGGGTATCTCCTCACCCAGGCGGTGGATCGGGCCTGGCAGATGAGGCCGGGAGTGACGCGGGTCTGGGTGCACACCTGCACCCTCGATCACCCCGGGGCTCTTCCCAACTACGTGGGCCGGGGCTTCCGAATCTTCAAGGAGGAGGAGCACCAGGTGCTTCTTCCGGACGAACCGCCCGGTCCCTGGCCCGGAGCGCACCGATCGCGATGAATCTGGCCGATCTCCGGCGCGACTATTCCGGCACGCCGCTCGACGAACGAACCGTGAGCCCGGATCCTCTGCTTCAGCTGGTGCAATGGCTGGAGGAAGCGGTTCGCGCCCAGGTGGTGGAGCCTTCCGCCATGACCCTGGCGACCGCGACGCCGTCGGGAGTCCCTTCGGCCCGGATGGTGCTCCTCAAAGCGGCCGAGCCGGACGGGCTGGTGTTCTACTGCGATACCCGGAGTCAGAAGGGAATCGAGCTCACCGCGAATCCCGAGGCCGCACTGGTCCTGTGGTGGGGCGAGCTGGCCCGCCAGGTCCGAGCGGGCGGTTCGGTCTCCCGGGTTAGGGACTCCGAGGCCGATCGGTACTACGCCTCGCGCCCCGAAGGAAGCCGGCTCAGCGCCTGGGCCTCCCATCAAAGCCAGGTCGTCCCGGGTCGCTTCATCCTCGAGGCGCGCTGGGAGGAAGCTGCCCGCCGGTTCCCGGAGGGAGAGATCCCCCGGCCCCCCTACTGGGGCGGCTTCCGGGTGGTTCCTCGATACTTCGAATTCTGGCAGGGCCGCCCCAACCGACTCCATGATCGGGTTCGCTATCGGAACACGGAGACCGGCTGGATCATCGAGCGACTCAGTCCCTAGGCGAATGCATCGGGGCATCCGGCTGGTCCGCACCGGTCTCCTCATCAACGGCGTTCTTGCGCTGGTCAAGCTGCTGGCCGGGGTTCTCGGTCACTCCTACGCGCTCATTGCCGATGCGGTCGAATCGATCGCCGACATCTTTTCCTCCCTGGTGGTCTGGAGCGGGCTCCGGATCGCCTCCCGCGACGCGGACGAGCGCTATCCGTTCGGATATGGCAAGGCCGAATCGGTCTCCTCAGCGGTGGTCGGAATCATGCTGGTCGGAGCGGCGCTCGGCATCGCCATCGAGGCGATCAGGGAGATTCTGACTCCCCATCACACTCCGGCGCCGTTCACCCTCGGCGTGCTGGTGGTGGTGGTCGCCATCAAGGAATCCCTCTTCCGCCGGGTCTTCCGTGGCGCCGAAGAGCTCGGCAGCCAGGCGATCGCCGCGGATGCCTGGCATCACCGCGCCGACGCCATCACCTCGTCGGCCGCTTTCATCGGCATCTCCGTGGCGCTCATCGGCGGCCCCGGCTGGGAACAGGCGGATGACTGGGCCGCGCTTCTGGCCTCGGTCATCATTCTCTACAACGGGACCCGTATCATCCGCCCGGCTCTCGCGGAGCTGATGGATCAATCGCCGTCCGAGGCGGTTTTTCGACAGATCGACACGGCGGCGCGCGGAGTCGACGGGGTGCTCGCCACTGAGAAGCTCCGAGTCCGGACCAGCGGGCCGCGGTACCTGCTCGAGCTCCACGTGCAGGCCGCCCCCGCGCTCTCCCTCCACGAGGCCCATATCCTGAGCGGCAAGGTCAAAACTGCGATCCGGGCGGCGGTGCCCCGGGTGGACACGGTTCTCATTCATATGGAGCCATTCGCGAAGGAATGACGCTTCAGGAACGGCTCGAGGCCCGCCTCCGAGCGATGCAGCTGTCGGGTCCTGCCCTCGTCGCGGTTTCCGGCGGCCCCGATTCGATCGCGCTGCTCGATCTCCTCTCCAACTCGGCAGCGGCGGCGCGACTCTCCATCCATGTGGCTCATCTGGATCATGGGATCCATCCCGAAAGCGGCAAGGTGATGGAGGCAGTGCGCCGGATCACGCAGCGCTACGGGTTCTCGTTTCTCGGTCACCGGCTCGAGCTCGGTCCCGACGCCTCCGAAACCCTGGCGCGGGTTGCGCGTTATGAGTGGCTCGAATCCGAGGCGGATCGGCTCGGCGCCGGGACGATTTTCCTCGCCCATCACCGGGACGACCAGATCGAGACGGTGTTGATGCGACTCCTCCGGGGGTCCGGCTCCGCCGGGCTGGCAGGCATGGCAATTCGGCGCGGCCGTATTGTCCGTCCCCTGCTTGGGTTTCCCCGGTCCGAGCTCGAACGGCACGCCCGGGGACTCGGAGTCGAGGTCTGGGACGACCCCGCCAACCGGGACCTCCGGCATGATCGCGTCTGGATCAGGCGGACGGTGCTGCCCCTGCTTCGCGAACGGATGCCCGACCTGGATCGGCAGCTGCTTCGGGTGGCTCGGAATGCGGCCCGGGAGCGCACCGCGTGGGACCGCCTGCTCGATACCGAGGTGTTCGAACTTCAGGGTGAGTGTGACGGGATTTCCGTTGCTGCGTCACCATTTGGAGACTATGATTCGAACGTGGTTCGGGCACTCCTGGGCGCCCTCGGGCGCCGGGTTGGTTGCCATGTGGGCCCGAGGCGGGCGGCTCGAGTTGAGCAACTCCTGGCGGGCGGTCGAAGTGGAGCGAAGGCGCAGCTCGGAACGGGCTGCGCCGCCGAGCTCACCTTCGGCCGCCTCCGTCTCTTTCGGGAGGGCTCGCAGGAAAGCCCGTCCCCGGTTCCCCTCGCGGGTCAGGTTGGCGCCACCCTTCTCGGGCCCTGGGAGCTTCGCTGGCGCAGCGAACCGGCGCCGGCGCGAATCGAACGGATTTCGTTGGCCACCTGGGTCTCGCCAGGAGCGTACCAGGTCAGGTCGTGGCGATCTGGCGATCGCATTCACCCGCTCGGTGGATCCGGAAGGAGACTCGTGGTGCGTTGCATGCAGGACGTCCGAATTGCGCGGCACCTTCGCGCCACCTGGCCGGTGGTCGAGGCCGATGGGACCATCGTCTGGGTCCCTGGTGTCTGCCGGTCTGCCGGCGCACTCCCGGCCCCGGGTGGCGAAGCGCTCCGGATCGATGCCCAGCAACGCTAGCGTCCTCCGGCGGACCGGCGGTCGATCGGTCAAATCGATCGTCTACGATGAAGAGGCCATCGCCGCCAAGGTCGCCGAGCTGGGAGCCACCATCAGCGAGGCGTACCCGGATGGCGAGCTGCTGGTGCTCGGATTGCTGAAGGGAAGTTTCATTTTTCTGGGCGATCTGGTGCGCCGGATCGAACGCCCGCTCCAGGTGGATTTCCTGGTGGCGAGCTCGTATGGGGCGGGGACGACTTCCTCCGGGAACGTCCGGTTGCTCTACGATCCGGAGACCCAGCTCGAAGGGAAGCACATTGTGGTGGTGGAGGACATCGTGGATAGCGGCAATACGGTTCGGAAACTCATGGAGCTCCTCTCCGAGCGGCGGCCCGCCTCGCTGGCGGTCTGCGCCTTGCTCGACAAGGTGTCCATGCATCCACCGATGCCGGAAATGAGATTCGTCGGATTCCAGGCCCCGACGGCGTTCCTGGTGGGCTATGGCCTGGATCATGCCGAGGACTTTCGGCATCTTCCTTTTATTGCGGACCTGACGTAAATGCAGCAACGACCGACCAAACCTCCGACGCCGAACTGGGCGGGCCTGAGCAAGAATCTGGCGCTCTGGCTCCTGGTAGCCCTGCTGGCCGTCTTTCTGTTCAACATGATGAGCCGCCAGGGCGGCAGTGCCACCGAGCTGTCGGTGACCGAATTCACCCGGCAGGTCGAGGCCGGGAACGTGAAATCGGTCGACATCTATGCGGGAGAAACGATCAAGGGCGAGTTCCGGACCCCGGTGGTTCGCGGGAACGAAACCGCCAAGAGCTTCAGCACCCGGTATGTCCCTGGTTCCATCGATCGGGCCTTCCTCCAGTGGCTCGATCAGGCCGGAGTGAACGTGGACGCCAAACCGGCCAAGAGCGGACTGCTGACCTTGCTGGTCGGCATCCTTCCCTGGGTCGTGATCCTGGCGCTCTGGTTCGTGTTTCTCCGACAGATGCAGTCGGGCGGGAACCGCGCCTTCTCCTTCGGGAAATCCAAGGCCAAGCTGCTCGCCGGCGACACGCCGAAGGTCACCTTCGCCGACGTGGCGGGGGCCGACGAAGCCAAGGTCGAGCTCCAGGAAATCATCGAGTTCCTCAAGGATCCTCAGAAGTTCACCCGGCTGGGCGGCCGCCTCCCCAAGGGCGCGCTCCTGGTGGGGCCGCCCGGCACCGGCAAGACCCTCCTGGCTCGAGCGGTCGCCGGCGAAGCGGGACGCCCGTTCTTCTCGATGTCGGGTTCCGACTTCGTGGAGATGTTCGTCGGCGTCGGCGCCTCCCGGGTGCGTGACCTGTTCGAGCAGGGCAAGGCCCACGCTCCCTGCATCATCTTCATCGACGAGATCGATGCGGTGGGCCGCCATCGCGGCGCCGGGTTAGGCGGCGGGCACGACGAGCGGGAGCAGACCTTGAACCAGCTCCTGGTCGAGATGGACGGCTTCGAGTCGAACGACGGCGTGATTCTGATCGCCGCGACCAACCGTCCCGACGTGCTCGATCCCGCGCTGCTCCGGCCCGGACGGTTTGATCGCCAGATCGTGGTCGATTCGCCCGACGTGCGGGGCCGGGAAGGAATCCTCCGGGTGCACACCCGGAAAATTCCCCTTGCCGCCGATGTCCGGCTTGATGTGCTCGCCAAGGGCACGCCCGGCCTGGCCGGCGCCGATCTGGCCAATCTGGTGAACGAGGCGGCGGTGCTCGCGGCGCGGCTCAACAAGAACCTGGTCGACATGCTGGACTTCGAGGAGGCCAAGGACAAGGTGATGCTCGGGGTCGAACGCCGCAGCCTGGTCCTCACCGAGGACGAGCGGCGCCTCACCGCGTATCACGAAGCCGGCCACGCCATCGTGGGGCTCAAGATTCCCGGCAGCGACCCGCTCCACAAGGTCAGCATCATCCCGCGGGGCCGCGCTCTTGGCCTGACCCACTGGCTGCCGGAAGAGGATCGGCACAACTACACCAAGGAGTTTCTCGAAGGCAAGCTGGCCGCCGCCTTCGGTGGCCGGGTCGCCGAGGAAGTGGTGTTCGGCCCCGAAAAGGTCACCACCGGCGCCGCCAACGACATCGAACAGGCCACTTCGATCGCGCGCCGCATGGTTACCCAGTTCGGCATGAGCGACAAGATCGGGGTGATCGCGGTGGGCGACCGGGAGCAGGAAATTTTCCTCGGCCGGGAAATTCAGCAGCGCCGGGAGATCTCGGAACGGATGTCGGAGAACGTGGACAGCGAGGTCAAGCGTCTCATCGACGACGCCTACGCGCTGGCCCGGCGCATCATCGAACAGAACCGGAGCATGCTCGACCTGCTCGCCACGACGCTGCTGGAACGGGAGACTCTCGACCGGGAGGATCTCGATCTCCTGGCGCGCGGGGAGCCATTGCCCCCCCGAGCCGCCCCGCTGCCCGCGCCGAGCTTCAGCCCGAAGCCCGGTCCGAGCCCTTCTCCCCGTCCGCCCCTCATGGGAATGCCTCCGGCCGAGCAGCCTTCGGGCGCGTGAGGCTGGTCCCCCTGGCCGGCCGCGTTGAACACGCGGTCCGGGTCGCCCTCCTGTCCCACGGATGGGAGGGCGATTTGTCGTTCACCACCTCGGCCGGCCTGGAATCCCTGGCCTTCGAAATCCGTGACGTGCCCGGCGCGACGCTCCAGGACCTGGTCACCACCACGGCCCGCCTGGGTATCGACCTGATCACCGGCCCCGACTGGGTCATTCTCTCCGGCACCCGGGCCCGCTTGTCCGCCCTGGCCCGGCCGTGGGTGGTTTCCCCATCGCTCACCGAGATTGCGGTTTCCCTGGGCCACGCGCTTCCCGGTGAAGAGCCCCTGCTCTGGCAGACGGTCGCCGGTCCCGTCGATCTCACGGAACCGGTGATCATGGGAATCCTGAACGCGACGCCGGATTCCTTCAGCGATGGAGCCACCTTTGCCGAACCGGGCGCGGCGGCGGAGCGGGCGGAGACACTCTTCGAATCCGGAGCACGAATCATCGACGTGGGCGGGGAGTCCACCCGTCCAGGGGCTCGACCAGTCGCCGAGGCGGAGGAGCTGACCCGGATCGTTCCGGTGGTCGAAGCGATCGTCCGTCGAGTTCCCCAGGCCGTGGTCTCGATCGACACCACCAAGGCGCCGGTGGCGCGGGCAGCGCTCGACGCGGGGGCGGGCATCGTGAATGATGTATCGGGGCTTCGGCTCGACCCGGACATGGGAGCGCTCTGCGCGGAGCGAAAAGCCGGTTTGGTGCTGATGCATTCCCGGGGCGAGCCCGGGACGCTCGCCTCCGAGGGACACGCTGCCTATCCCGATGGGGTGCTGATCGCGGTTCAGACCGAGCTGGCCGGCGCCCTGGAGCGAGCCCGCCGGAGCGGAGTCTCGCTCGAGCGCGTCGTGGTCGACCCCGGGCTCGGGTTCGGCAAGACGGTCGAGCAGAGCGTCGAGCTGATGGCCGGGCTGCGGGTCCTTCGCACCCTGGGGAGGCCCATCCTGATCGGTCCGTCACGGAAGCGATTCCTGGGGACCCTGACCGGTCGGGTGGTGGAGCAGCGGGACATCGCCACCGCGGCGACGTGCGCGTTAGGGTGGCAGGCGGGCGCGCGGCTCTTCCGGGTGCACGAGCCGGGACCTGCACGTGATGCCCTCGCGGTCGCCCGGGCCATGGGGGGCTGACGAGCATGCGGGTCGATCCGCCCTATCGCCTGGCGCTGGCGATCTCGGGCGTGGTGCTGCTCGGACTCCTGATTTCCCTGGCGCCGTCCGTCACGTTCTGGGATGCCGGCGAGCTCATTGCGGCGATGAAGGTGCTCGGGATTCCCCATCCACCCGGCACCCCGTTGTTCGTCATGATGGGACACGTCTTCGCCACGATGTTTCCCTTCGGTGAGTTCGCGTTCCGCACCAACCTGCTGAGTGCCCTGTTCGCCTCGGCGGGAGCCGGATGCTGGTTTCTGGTTCTCCACGAAGCCGCGCTCCGGTTCCAGCTCGCGTTCCCGCTGGGAGACGACGGCACGGACCAGGAGCGCCTGGTCTGGAACGCCCGGGCGGCGGCGGCGGCCGGCAGCGTCATCGCCGCGTTCACGTTCTCCAACTGGCTGAACAGCAACGAAACCGAGGTCTACGCAGTTTCGACCTTCGCGATCGCAGCGACCTGCTGGCTGATGCTGCGTTGGCGGGCGGCGCGGGGCACTCCTCGAGCCCGTCGCTTCCTGCTGCTGGTGGGCTACCTGCTCGGTCTTGCGGTGGGCAACCATCTGCTCGGACTTCTGGCGGGGCCTGCAGTCGTGGCATTCATGGCCGCGGAGCTGCGGGGCAATCCCGCCAGGGATGAACAGGAGCGACGGCGCGAATGGGCGGACCCGGCCATGATGGCCGGGGCCTGGGCGCTGCTGGTCGGGGTCGGTCTGGCCAGTCCCACCCTGGCGACCATCGGCGTGGTGGCGGTTCTGGGCGCCCTTGGGTTTGCGGTCACCCGCCGGGAGGCGGGGTTCGCTTTCCTGCTCATCGGCATCGCCCTGGTTGGAATCACTCCCTATCTCTTCCTCTACCTCCGCGCCGGCCAGCATCCGGTCCTGAACGAGGCGGATCCCTCGAGCTGGCGCGCCCTGGTGGACGTCATTCGCCGGGCCCAGTATCCGGTGCGCACTCCGTTCGACGATCCGACCGTGGCGCACGAGGATCCCTCGAATCCAGGCCGCGGGCTCCGGATCGTGGTGCTCCAGCTGGCCAACTATCTCCAGTATTTCGACTGGCAATGGGCCAATGGGCTCCGCGCCGCGGTGCTCGGCTTCCCGCTTCGGATCCTGGCCACCCTGGGCTTCGCCGGGCTGGGAATCCGCGGGTGGCTGGCCCAGTGGCGCAGCGACCGGAGCGGGGCATGGCTGCTCGGCGGGTTGTTTCTCGTCACCGGGTTAGGCCTCGTGGCCTACATGAATTTCAAGCCGGGGTTCAGCATCGGCTACAACTGGTTTCCCGAGGTGGGGCCGCACGAGGTCCGGGACCGGGACTACTTCTTCGTGGTGAGCTTCGTCACCTGGGGGCTGTGGGCAGGACTGGGACTGCTCGCCCTGCTCCGGCGATTCAAAACGCCCGCGCGAGTCGCCCTGCTGGCCGTCGGAGTGATCCCCTTTGCGCTCAACTTTCCGGTGACCAACCGCCGTTTCGGCCCTGACGCGCGGCTTCCCGGCGACGTCGCCTATGATCTCCTCAACTCGGTCCCGCCCTACGGCATTCTCTTCACCTATGGCGACAACGACACCTTCCCGCTCTGGTGGGCCCAGGAGGTTGCCGGGATCAGACGGGACGTGACGGTCATCTGCCTGGCCCTCGCCGAGACCGATTGGTACATGCGCCAGCTCCGGGATCAGCCGGTTCGGCCTTTCGAACCGGCGGGCGCCGACTCGATCTGGCGGGGATTGGCGGGGCCCAGGCCCGACTGGCCGCTCCATACCCTGACCGATCCGGAGATCGACGCCGCGATTCCCCGGATCCTTCCCCGGGACGTGCTGCTTCCCGTGGGCCCGCGCCAGGTGACCCTCCCGGCGAACACCGTGCTGTACGGGAAGGACTTTCTTTCCATTCGGGTGATTCAGCAGAACTTCGGGCGGCGGCCGATCGTCTGGGCGGTGACGGCGGCCGGGAAATACTACGGCCTCGACCGTCAGGTGGTTCAGCGCGGGCTCGGCATCGAGCTCGACACCGTGCCGGTTGATACCACCCTCGCCAAGTACGACATGACCCGGCTCATGGGGGTCCCACTCGACGTTCCCGCCACCGCCCTTTTGATGGACCAGGTGTACCGTTACGCCGGGCTGCTGGATCGCCCGACCGGGAACCTGGAGCCGACGGCGAGCGGGATGGGGAGTACCCTCGGGCTTCCCTATCTGCAGCTCTCCTTCGCGGCCGAAAGCCGGGGGGACAGCCTGCGCATGGTCCGGTGGCTCGACCGCGCAAGCAAACTCTCCCAGAACCCTGCCATGAGGGACCGGCTCGAATCGCTCCGGCGTACGCTCCCTTCTACCGGACGGTAACTCCATTTATTTTTGGTGGTTATGGCTTTCCCGGGGCTTTCCGCGAGGGTCGCCCAGATCCGGGATGAGATTCGGCTTCACCAGGTGCGGGGAGGCTTTTCCCACCAGGTCCGGATCATCGCGGTCACCAAATCGCATGGACCGGAAGCGGTCCGCGCCGCGGTCGAGGTCGGATTGCCGGATGTGGGGGAAAACCGGGTTCAGGAGGCATTGGGGAAACAGGAGCAGCTCGGGGATCTTCCGGTTCGCTGGCATCTGATCGGGACGCTGCAGCGGAACAAGGTTCGTCACGTGATCGGGCGGTTCGTGCTGATCCACGCGGTGGATCGGGAAGACCTGGCGGTTGAGCTCGACCGGCGAATTGCCGCCGCCTCCTCGGCGCCTCAGCCGGTACTGGTCGAGGTGAATTGCTCGGGCGAGCCGGCCAAGGGAGGCGTGGCCCCGGAATCCCTGGGAACCCTGCTCGACCGGATCCGAACCCTGCCCGGTCTCGAGGTCCGGGGCCTCATGACCATGGCGGCGTATTCCGATCTCGAACCGGTGCAGCGGCAGGCGTTCGGGATGCTTCGCGGATTGCGCGACCGGATGGGAGCCGCCGGTCATGTGCTCCCCGAGCTGTCGATGGGGATGTCCGGCGACTTCCGGGTCGCTGTGGAGGAAGGGGCCACCATGGTCCGGTTGGGTACCCTGCTGTTCGGAGAGCGCCCGCAATGAGCGACCACGCGTTCCATCTGACCGCGCACGACGTGCGAGCCCAGGAGTTCCAGAAGGTCCTCCGGGGCTACGATCCGGCCCAGGTCGACGAATTCAAGCAGCGCCTCGCCGAGGAGATCGATCGGCTGGTGCGGGAGCGGGTGGGGTTGGACGAGCGCGTGCGCAGCATGAGCGAGCAGCTCAAGTCGTACCGGGACCGGGAACGGGCCATGAACGATGCCCTGGTCTCGGCGCAGCAGCTGCGCGGAGAAATCCAGCAGCAGGTGGACCGGGAGCGGGAAGTGTCCCTGCGGGAGGTCCAGGCCGACGCGGAGCGGGTTATGCGCGAGGCGGCCGCCGAAGCCGACCGGCTGCTCCAGCAGGCCCGCTCTGACGAGCAGCGGCTCCGCAGCGCCAATGAGGTGGCCCGGGCCCAGTTCCAGGGCTACGTGGTGAGCCTGCGCCAGTTGCTGGAGCGTCAGCTCGCCGAGCTTGCCGCCCTGGCCGGCGACCAGGATTCCAGAGGCCGCCCGCCCCGCGGCGCCGAGGGATGACTCCCACCCGCGCCCTGCCGGCCTGGCCCGATCAGGGTGCCGATGCGATGGAGCGCGAGCTGCTCGATCGCTGGAAGGAAGAACGCCTGTTCGCCGCGGTGCAGGAGGCCCGGCGCGACTCGCCGCCCTTCGTGTTCTTCGAGGGTCCCCCCACCGCGAACGGGCGTCCCGGAATTCACCACGTCTTCTCGCGCACCATCAAGGATCTGTTCTGTCGCTTCCAGGTCATGCAGGGTCGCTCGGTCACCCGGATTGCCGGCTGGGATACCCACGGCTTGCCGGTCGAGATCGAAGTCGAGAAGAGCCTGGGACTCTCGGGGAAGAAGGCGATCGAGGAGTACGGGGTCGTCGAGTTCAACCGGCTCTGCCGGGAGAGCGTGTTCCGCTACAAGCGGGACTGGGAGGCCTTGTCGGAGCGAATCGGCTACTGGCTCGACTACGACCATCCCTACATCACCTGCACCCCGCAGTACATCGAATCGGTCTGGTGGCTGCTCAAGCAGCTTCATCAGCGGGAGCTCCTCACCCGCGGTCACCGGGTGCTGCCGTACTGTCCCCGGTGCGGCACCGTGCTGTCGAGCCACGAGCTGGCCCAGGGGTACGAGCGGGTTCAGGACAAGTCGGTCTACCTGACCTTCCTGCTCGCCGACGGCCGGGAGCTCGTGGTCTGGACCACGACGCCCTGGACCCTGCCGTCCAACGTGGCCGCCGCGGTTCATCCCGATCTGGAGTACGGAGAGTTCACCGGACCCGCCGGGCGCCGCCTCGTCCTGGCCACCGCGCGTGCCGGGGCCCTGGACGATCTCATCGATCCGACACCGGTCCGGACGTTCCCCGGCGCCGAGCTGGTGGGACTCCGATACCACCGGCCCCTGGACGTCGTCCCGCTTCCAGAGCAGGGCGACCACTCCGTGGTGGTGGCAGGCGATTTCGTGACGGCGGAAGACGGCAGCGGCATCGTACACATGGCGCCGGCGTTCGGCGCCGACGACTACGAGATGGGCCGTCGCCAGGGGCTCGCCATGCTTCGTCCGGTGAATTCGGAGGGCCGATTCCAGGGTACCACCTGGCCCGAGCTGGAAGGCCGCCTGGTGACGGATCAACCAACCAACGATCTGATCATCCGGCGCCTCAAGGACGAAGGCCGCCATCTTCGGACCGAGACCTACGAACACGAGTATCCCCATTGCTGGCGATGTCAAAGCAAGCTGATCTACTACGCCCGGGAATCGTGGTTCGTGCGCACCTCGGCCATTCGGGATCGGTTGTTGGCGCTCAACGCCGGGATCAACTGGCAACCGCCGGAAACCGGGGCGGGGCGGTTCGGCGACTGGCTGGCGAACAACGTCGACTGGGCGCTCTCCCGCGACCGCTACTGGGGGACTCCGCTCCCGATCTGGGTCTCCGATCAGAACCCGGACGTGGTCGAAGTGATCGGCAGCTTCGCCGAGTTGGCCGGGAAGCTCGGGCGACCGTTGCCCGACGGATTCGATCCCCACAAGCCGGACATCGACGCGCTCACCTGGGCGGGCCCTGAGGGGGCGACGATGAAGCGGGTGCCCGAGGTAATCGATGCCTGGTTCGATTCCGGCGCGATGCCCTACGCCCAGTGGCACTACCCGTTCGAGCACGAGCCGGAGTTCAAGCGCCATTTCCCCGCGGATTTCATCTGCGAAGGTCTGGATCAGACCCGGGGCTGGTTCTACTCGCTCCTCGCGATCGGCGCGGGGGTGTTCGACCAGTCCCCCTATCGGAACGTCGTGGTCAACGACCAGGTGCTCGACGCCGAGGGCCTGAAGATGTCGAAGAGCCGGGGGAACATCGTGGACCCCTGGACCGCTCTGGGCGAATTCGGCGCCGATCTGACCCGGCTCTACTTCCTGGTCTCGAGCGATGTCTGGAAACCCAAACGGTTCGATCGTGCCGCGATTCTCGAGGCGGCGGGTGGATTCCTGAACACCCTGCGGAACACTTACACGTTTCATGTGCTGTATGCGAGGGTCGAGGCTGGAGTCCCGATTCCGGCGTCCGGCGATGAGGCCGGCTTGCTCGATCGGTGGCTCCTGTCCCGGCTCTCGGCGACGGTGCGGGACGTGACGGCCGCGTGGAAGAGCTACGACCCCACCGGAGGGGCCCGGGCCATTCAGACCTTCGTGGTGGACGACCTCTCGAACTGGTGGCTGCGCCAGAGCCGTTCGCGATTCTGGGCTCCCGACCGGGACGCCGATCCCGCCGCGGTCGGGCTGCTCCACACCAGCCTGCTCACGGTGTCCCGCCTGCTCGCGCCGGCGGCGCCGTTCGTGAGCGACTGGATCCATCGCGCCCTCACCGGCGAGTCGGTGCATCTGGCGCTGTTCCCCGAGCCGATTGCGACGCCCGACGCCGATCTGGAATCCGCGATGGCGGCGGTGCGCCGGCTGGCCTCGCTGGCGCGCGCGGCGCGGGAGGAGCGGAACCTCCGGGTCCGGCAACCCCTTCGGCGCTTGAAGGTCGCGGTGCCCACCGGGACCGACACCGATCGTTTCCGCGGCATGCTTCCTCTCCTGGCCCAGGAAGTGAACGTGCGCGACATCGAGGTGGTGACCTCCGATGCGGAGCTGGTCCGGCTTCGTGGCCGCCCCAACTTCCGGGAGCTCGGCAAGTCGTTCGGCAAGCATACCCAGGCGGCGGCGCAGGCGGCCGCGAAGCTCTCCGCCGAGCAGCTGCGCGCCTTGGAGAGCGGCGCGAGCGTCACCTCTCAGGTCAACGGCGCCGCGTTCGAGTTTCTGCCCGCCCACGTGACGGTCGAGCGGGAGGTCGCCACCGACTGGCTGGTGCAGTCGAGCGGGAGCTACGTCGCCGCGCTCGACCCGGTCCTCACCGAGGACCTGGTGGGAGAAGGGTTGGCCCGGGAAGTGGTGAACCGGGTGCAGCGGCTTCGCAAGGATGCCGGCTACAGCTACACCACCCGGATCGCCTTGTGGGTGGATGGACCGGCGATCGTGCTCGACGCGGTTCGGGCCCATGCCGACTACATTCGCGGCGAAACCCTGGCCCGGATCCTCCATCCCGGCGCGCGAGCCGGAGCGGCCGATCGGCAGGAAACAGTGGAGATCGATGGGCACTCCGTCGTCTTAGCGGTGATCCGCCATCCGGATCGCGAAACGCAGTAATCACCTGGAACGGGTTATGACCAAGCAGCAGTTGAAGCATCTCGAGGAGCGCCTGCGGGACGAGCGCGCCCGCGTCATGAAGGAGCTCGGGTACTACGACGAGTCCTTCAGCAACACGCTGCAATCGTCCGATGGCGATCTCTCCTCGTATTCCTTTCACATGGCCGATCAGGGCACCGACACCTCGGAACGGGAAAAGCAGTTCCTGTTCGCCTCCCAGGAGGGGCGCTATCTCTGGCACGTGAACCAGGCCCTGCGCCGGCTCTACAACGACCCCGAGCAGTTCGGGCGCTGCCAGACCTGCGGGAAGGAAATCTCGTTCGAGCGGCTCGACGCCCTCCCCCATGCCCGGTTGTGCATCACCTGCAAGGAAAAGGAAGAGGATGAAAAGCGGCGCTAGGCCCCCGGTGCTCTTCTGGGTGGTGGCGTTCGTGATCCTGGCCGGCGATCTCGTCACCAAGCGTATCGTGGAGCTGCGTCTCCTCCCGGTGCCGCCGGTCTCCGTGTTCGGCGAATGGCTTCAGCTCCGCCTGGTGTACAACCAGGGGGCCGCATTCGGGCTGGACCTGGGCCCCTATTCGCGCTGGATCTTCATGATGCTCGCGGTGGTCGCCATCGTGCTTCTGTTCCGGCTTTCCCGGAACAGCTCCGCGACCGATACGTTCCGGCACCTCGCCTGCGGCCTGGTCGCGGGGGGCGCAGCGGGGAACCTGCTGGACCGGCTCCGTCACGCCAACGGCGTGGTCGATTTCATCGATGTCGGCATCGGGGCTCACCGCTGGCCCACCTTCAACGTCGCCGACATGGGCGTGAGCGTCGGGGCCATTCTCCTGGCGCTCTCCCTGTGGCTCGAGGACGCCCGGCGTCGCCGGGAGGAATCCCACTCGGCGCCGATCGCCTCGCCCTGATCCGTTGTCAGCGATCGCGTTTTCGGTCGCGGTCCCCGCGACCGAGCGTCTCGATCGTTTTCTCGCCGATCAGCTGAGCCTTTCTCGCACCCAGGCGGCCCGGGTGGTGGCGGCGGGAACGGTCCGGGTGAACGGGAAGGTCGCGCGGGCCTCCCGCCTCCTGCTCCGTCAGGAGCTGGTCGAGGTCGAGTTCCCCGATGCCGCACCTCCCCGGACGCTCCGCCCTCCCAGTGACGCAATCCCTCCGATCGCGGTGATTTTCGAGGACGAGCACCTGGCCGTGATCGACAAGCCGGCGGGACTGGTGGTCCATCCGGCGCCGGGTCACTGGGATGACACCCTGGTGCACGCGCTCGTGGCGCGGGGAACTTCGCTGGCCGGCGGCGCCCCCGGGCGTCCGGGCATCGTGCACCGTCTCGATCGCGATACCAGCGGGCTCATGCTCATCGCGAAGACCGACCTGGCCCATCGTCGCCTCGGGGCAGCGCTCGCGGCGCGACGGATCAGGCGCGCCTACGCGGTGCTCGCCTGGGGGCACTTCGACGAGGATCGATTCACCATCGAGGCGCCGATCGGCCGGCACCCGGTGGACCGCAAGCGAATGACGGTGCGCTCCGATGGACGAGCCGCCCGCACCGATATCTCGAGGTTCGCGCGATTCGCCGTCTCCGATCTGGCCCGGGCCGAGCTTCACACCGGACGCACTCATCAGATCCGGGTGCACCTGGCGCACGCCGGGCATCCGGTCGTCGGCGACCCGGTGTACGGACTGGGTGGTGCGCGACGGATCGGTGGGGCCGGCCGGATGCAGGCGGCTGATCTTGAGCGCCGCACTCCCCGTCAGGCCCTGCACGCCGCCGAGCTCGATTTCTCCCATCCGGTCACCGGCAAGCCCTGCCGGCTTCGTTCGGAATGGCCGGCCGATCTTCACGACTGTCTCCGCGCCGCCGGCCTGTCCGACGACATTGATCCCGCTTCCGCCCTGACCTATCTTGGCTTCTTCAGCCAAGAGAACAATGGATGACACCGGTCTCGGCACCGAACGCGTCCTGGTGTGCCGGTCCGCAGGGGAGCGATTTGCGCTGCCTGCGGCCATGGTCCGCGAAGTGGTGGCGCTTCCTCCGCTCTCCCGGATTCCCGGAGCGACCTCGCGAGTGCGGGGTCTCGCGAATGTGCATGGAATCCTGGTGACGGTGCTGAGTGCCCCCACCCTGGTGGATCCCGCCGGCTCGAAGGAGAGCCTGCTCGTCGTTCTGACCCTGCACCGCGGCCAGGTGGGATTCGCGGTCGAGGATGCCGACGCCCTGGCGGGTGGGGAAGCGGGGGTCCGGATGGTGGATGTGGAGGCTGTGGTACGAGGACTGCTGGGGACTTCGTGACACCAAAAGGCCAGGAGCGGCTCGTGTCCAAAAACATTCTCGTATGCGACGACGCGATCTTCATGCGGACCATGATCACGGATATCCTCTCCCAGGCGGGCTATGAGGTCGTGGGCGAGGCGGCTTCCGGGGCCCAGGCCATCGATCAGTACCGGGCGCTCAAGCCGGATCTGGTCACCATGGACATCGTCATGCCCGACATGAGCGGGATCGAGGCAGTTCGGGCCATTTGCAAGGAATTCCCGGACGCCAAGATCCTGATGTGCAGCGCCATGGGGCAGCAGGGGCTCGTGGTGGAGGCCATCCAGGCCGGCGCCAAGGACTTCGTGGTCAAGCCGTTCCAGCCCACCCGGGTCCTCGAAGCGGTGCAGCGGTTGCTGGGGTAGCGCGGTGGATCTGGCCCGCTACACCGCGCTCTTTCTCTCCGAAAGCCGGGATCATCTCCAGCGCTGCAATGAGCTGCTCCTCGGGTGGGAGCGGGCTCCCGGCGGCGATTTTCCAACCGACGAGTTGTTCCGTGCCTTCCACTCCGTAAAGGGCTCATCGGCCGCGCTCGGATTCGAGGTGCTGGCCGAGCTGGCCCATGCCGGAGAGCAGGTTCTCGGTGCGCTCCGTGACGGATATCTGGTCCCGGCCCGCGACCTGGTGAACCTCCTCTTCAAGGGCCTGGATGGATTGAGCGAGGCGGTCGAGATGATCGGGCGGGGTGAGCCGCCGGTGATTTCGCCGACGATGCTGCTCGAATTGAAGGCCGCGATCCCCAAGGTCACCGAGCCTTCGACCCCGGGCGTGGAGCGTCGGGCCCGGCGCCGCGCGCCCCGGGCGCTCGACGAGGGTGCCAAGGCTGTGGTGGTGCCCATCCGCCAGGTGCGGGTCAACCTCGACCGGCTGGATGCCCTGGTGAATCAGGTCAACGAGCTCGTGGTCGCGCGGAATCGGCTGGCCGAGATTGCCGACCGCGAGATCGGCTCCGAGCTCGAGCAGGTGAGCTCCCATCTCGCCAGTCTGGTCGGCCGGTTGCATTCCACGGTGATCTCGGCGCGCCTCGCTCCGGTGGAGGAGCTGTTTTCCCGCTTCCCCCGGGTCGTGCGTGATCTGGCCCGCGAGCTGGGGAAGGAAATCCGGCTGGTGCTTCAGGGCGCCGAGATCGAGGTCGATCGTGCGGTGCTCGATGGCCTCGCCGATCCGGTCACCCACCTGGTACGGAACGCCGCCGATCACGGCCTCGAGCTTCCCGCCGAGCGGACCGCCGCGGGTAAGCCGCTGGAGGGCACCATTCGACTCCGGGCCGAGCGCACCGCTGAAGAGGTCGTCCTCGTGGTGGCGGATGACGGGCGGGGGATCGACCGGAGCGCGATCCGCCGCCGGGCCATCGAGCTGGGATTCCTTCAGGAAGATTCCCCCCTGCCCGATGCGGCCGGTCTGCTTCACTTGCTCGCCCATGCCGGTTTCACCACCCGGGCCGAAGTCACCCGGGTATCCGGCCGTGGGGTGGGGATCGATGCGGTGGTGGAGCGGGTTCGCGAGCTGGGCGGACGAATCGAACTCAAGACCCGTCCGGGCCAGAGCTCGGTCTTTCTGCTCCGGCTGCCCGCCAGCCGCGCGCTGCTCGGGGTCATCGTGGTGCGGTCGGGAGCGGAGCGCTATGCAATTCCGTTCAGCATGCTTTCGGAAGCAGCGATGCACGAGGGGAACGGGCGCGAGATTAACTTACGAGGCGAGCCGGTGCCCACCGCCGACCTGGGACGTTTGATGGGCTCCGGGGAAGCGAGCGGCGGGCGGCGGCCCGCGCTGATCGTGGAGCGCGAGGGCCGGCGGGCCGCCCTGGTGGTGGACGCCTTGCTCGGTCAGCAGGACGTGGTGCTCGAACAATTCGTGGCGCCGGCCGGACTGCCCCCCTGGGTGAGCGGCGCGGCGATCCTGTCGGACGGTGCGCCGGCGTTGCTCCTCGATCCGGCCGCCCTCTTCTAGCGAGGAAGACCTATGGGTGCGCGGAGCCTTTCGCCGCTGGAGCGCGACGCGCTCCGGGAAGTGGCCAGCATCGGCGCGGGCCATGCCGCGACGGCGCTGTCCCAGATGACCGGCGCCCGCATCATGATCAAGGTGCCGGAGGTGGCCCTGCTTCCGGTGGAGCGGCTCCACGACCTGCTGGGGCCGGGGTCGGGGCGGGTCGCCACCGTGATGATGCGGGTTATGGGCGATTTCACCGGCACCACCGTGGTGGCCGTGGATGCCGGCGTGGCCCACGCGCTCTGCGGCATGCTGCTCCGACGCCCCGCGGTGCCTTCCGAGGCCGCTTTCGACGCGATGGAGGAGTCCACCCTCAAGGAAACCGGGAATATCCTCTGTTCGGCCTATCTCAACGCCCTCTCGGATTTCCTCGGATTGATGCTGCTTCCCTCGGTCCCTTCCCTCGCGGTGGACAGCGTGGAATCCGCGCTCGATCCTTCGGTGCTGCGGGCTCAGGGTACCCATCACCCCGCGTTCGCCGTGGAGACCGCGTTCCGGATCGAGGGCTCCGATCTGTCCCAGACCGCGCAATTCCTCCTGCTCCCCGATCCCGCCGCGCTGGAAGTGATCTTCAACGCGATCCAGCTCGCCAGCTGAACGATGTCCCCGGTCGGCGACATCGCGGCCATGCAGCGCACACTGGAGCGGGACCCGGGCAGCCTGGTGTTCCTGTCGCTGGGAGAAACCCATCGCCGGCAGGGCGAGCTCGACGCCGCCCTCACCGTCGCCCAGCGGGGCGTGAGCTGGTATCCCGAGATGGCGGGGGCCTGGGACCTGCTCGCCCGGATCCGAAGCGACCGGGGCGAGGGCGACCTGGCCTTCGAGGCCTGGACCACGGTGCTGCGGCTCGATCCCGAGCACGCCGGCGCCCACAAGGGCATGGCCTTCCTCGCCTTTCGCGCCGGCGAGCTGGACCGGAGCCTCCGCTATCTCCGCCGGGCGATCGAGCTTGCTCCGGAGGACCAGAGCCTCCAGCAGGTCTTCGAGCGGGTCGGCCGGGACGCCCAGGCCAGAACAGTCGAGAGCTTCGAGCGAGTGTCCCCGCTGGCCGCGCCAACCTGGACCGGCCATGCGCTGCTCACCGGGGTGAAGGGCGAGCTGCTCGAGGGCTCCCTCCGCGGGGCCGAAGGACTCCTCCCCATGGATGCGGTCACCCCGGCGCTCGGAGGGCTCTCCCGCGACGCCGAACGCACCACCCGACTCCTGGGACTGGGACCGTGGCAACGGATTTCCCTGGGAGGCGAGGCCCACTCGCTGGAAATCCGGAGCCCGACCATCGATTCGCTGCTGGTGATGACCCGTCCGTCCGGGATCGCTCCTCCCGATCTCGAAACCGAAGCGAACCGCCTTGCCGTCGCCATGCGGCACTGGCTCGAGGCGCTGCGGTGAACCTCCAGGAAATGCTGGAGCCGCTCCGGAATGCCCGCGGGTTACGCGGAGTGCTGCTCGCTTCCCGGGAAGACGGGCTGGTGGTGAGCAGCGCCCTCCACCCCGGGGTGAATGGCGCCGCCGTCGCCGCGCTTTCCGCCAGCCTGGCCCGCCGCATCGTGACCCTGACCCGGGCGCTGGGTCAGCCCGACCCGCCCTGTTTCGAGCTGACCGGAACCGAGGGGAGCCTGGTGGCCGCCCCCACGCCCGGCAATCTCCTGCTCGTGGCGGTGACTTCCCGCGAGGCCGATCGCGAATCGCTGCAACGCGAGCTCATCGATCTGGCCGGCGAGGTGGGCTGATGCGTTCGGTCGAGCCCTGGGTCGAGGCGCCGCTCGCGAGCTTCCTGCGGGAGTCGGAGGCGAGGCTCGTGGTGCTGCTGACCCGCTCGGGCCAGGTTGTCGCGCAGCACGGGTTCGAGCGCTCCGGCGAGCTCATGGCGGCGGCTTCTCTGGCGGCCGGGATCATGGCCGCGGCCGGCGAGCTGTGCCGGCTTCTCGAGACGGCGACCTCCCGGGAGCTGGCGTACGAAGGGGGCGAGCTGGGCATCTACCTTGCTGCGATCGAGCTTCCGGGGCGCACCTGGACGGCACTCGTGGCATACGGCAAGGAAACCTCGCTGGGTCTGGTCCAGCTCTTCTTCGCGGAGCTGGCGACCGAGCTGGTCCGTAACGCACCTCCTCCCCCGGCCGAGGGATTTCCCGCGGTGCTCGATCGCGACTTCGAGTCCGAGCTCGATCGGAATCTGCGGGCGCTGTTCGGGCGCTGACCCCATGGCGCACCTCAATCGGACCACGCGAGAGCTGACCTGCACCGCGGTGTACTGCGGTCCCCCGGCGTCGGGAAAGTCGTCCACCCTGGCATACCTGGGCGGGCGAGCGCGTGAGGCCCAACGGTTCCGGCCCTCCTGGAGCGGGCCCGACGTCCTGGCCCTCGACCTGGGTACGGTCTCCGGCTTCGCGGTCCGCTTCCAGATTTACGCGATCGCAGGAGAAACCTCCACGGAGACCCGCCAGCTGATGCTCAACGGGGCGGACGGCGTCGTCTTCGTGGCGGACAGCCAGGCGATCCGATTCGACGAGAATCGCAGCGAACTCCGTTCCCTCGAAGGGCGGCTGGAACGGGAGCTGCCCCTGGTCATGCAGTACAACAAGCAGGATCTGCCCCGCGAGCTGCTCCTGCCGGTGGAACAGATGGCGGCCGCCCTGGCGCCCTCCCACCCGGGACTTCCCTCCGATGCGCTCCACGGCGCCGGGGTGTTCGAGACCTTCACCGTGCTGTCCAATCTCGTGCTCGCCCGGTTCGCATGAACGACTTCGAAGCCCTCGCGCTCGACGAGACCAATCGCCCCGCCGCGACCGCTGGCCAGGCGGTGGCCGAGGCGCGCCGCCCGCCCTTCGCGCCGCTGGTGGTCACCGGGTCTCGCGAGGGAGCCGGCAGCGAGCTTCTCTCCGCCATCGTTTCGGCGGCCCGGCAGCTCCGTCCCGAGGAACGGATCACCCATCTCGCCATCGGTGCCCTGGCCGAACGCCAGCGCGAAGCCCTCCTGGCGGGCCGATCCGACGAGCTCCGTGAGGAGCTGATCGGCGCCGATCTCCTGGTGATCGATGGGCTCGAGTCGCTGCCGTCGCATGCCGAGTCGCAGGGACTCCTGGCCGATCTGCTGGACGGACGGCGCAGTGGGGGGCGAGAGACGGTCATCGGCTCGGCGGTCAATCCGGCCGCGATCGCCGGACTCGACCCGAGGGTACTCCGCCGATTGCAGCAGGGAAAGGACGTGCTGGCGGTGTTCCCCGGGGAACCCGCCCGCCTGGCGTTGCTCCGGCGTCGGCAGAACGGGGACGGCACGACCCTTCCCGATCCGGTGCTCCGGGCTCTGGCCGATGCCAGGTTTCCCTCCCTGGGTGACTATTTCGGCGCCCTTTCCCGGCTGCTGGCCTTCCAGGAGGCGAGCCCGGTACCGCTCTCTCCCGAAGACGCGCTGCTGCTGGTCGGGGCCGGATCGGCAGAGCCGGAGCTGGAGGGAGCGGAACCTCGTCCGATCGCAGACGAGTTCTCGGCGTTTCTGAGCGATGTGACCGGTGAGCTGACCGGCCGCCTCGAAGGGTGGCGAGCCCGGGTGGGCGAGGCGATCACCCGGTGGAGCGGAAAAGGGCTCCGGACCCATGCGCTGGAAGCCCTGCTCGAGGAAGAGCCTCGCGGAGATCCCGACGCCGCGGTGCGCGCCTTCGCGGCCGCGGCCGATGCGATACTCCAGCTTGCGGACGAAGCCGCGAGGCTGGCCCCGGATCTGGCGGGAGCGGAGGTATTTCGCGATCCGAGTCAGCTCTCGGCGGCCAGGCTTCTGGTGGAGGAGGCTCGCGGCGCGCTGCCGCTCTCGGCGCCCTTGCCGCACTTCCGCTGGGAGGACTTCGTGGAGGGGCCTGCGCTCCGGCTCACCATCCGGGCCGGCCGCGAGGTGCTCCGGGAGCCGGGGACCCGCTACACGCCCCTGGTGGTGACCGGTGGATCGGGGAGCGGCAAGAGCCATTTTCTCCACGGCCTGGGAAACGCCTTCGTGGCGCGCGGGTTAGGGCCGGTCGTCTGCCTGTCCGGGCCGGCCCTTGCGGCGGAGATCCGATCCTTGCCCGATCCCGCGGCCATCGCCGATTGGCGCGGACGCTACGGCTGGGTCGCCGCGTTCCTCCTCGACGATCTCCACCTGCTCGCCGGGGAGCTCAAGGCCCAGCAGGAGCTCGCGGCGCTGCTTGCCGAGCTGGGGGAAGGGAAGCGCCAGGCGGTGCTCGCCAGCCTGCGGCCCCTGGAGCAGCTTCCCGATTTCGAGCCCCGTCTCATGGCCTTGCTCCAGAACGGGCTCACGGTGGAGCTGCCGCCGCCCGATCGGGAGGTGCGGCTCGCCGTGATTCGCCGGCTCCTGGCGGGCGATCCCGCGGCGGAGGATGCCGCCCTGGTCGACTATCTCGCCTCGCGTCCGGCCGATTCGGTGCGGGCGGTGCAGGTGGTGGTCCAGCGGGTGCTCGACGCCGCGGTGGCCCAGCAGGCGATGGCTTCCCCGCAGCTCGCCCGGGAGACCCTGGAATTCGGTCTGGGAAGTCTTCGCCGCCCCCGCCCGGCCGGGGCGGGGAGAATCAGCGGAGGCATTCCCGCGCCGGGGATCGGGCTGCTCAAGAGCGCCGAGAAGATGGTGAAGGCGTGGCCCCGTCCCGCCGAGCGCCTGATCGAGGAGCTGCGTTAGCATGGCGATCCGGGGCAGTCTCAAGGAAGCCAGCCTGGCTGACGTGATCCAGCTGCTCTTTCTGGGCCGGCGTTCCGGATGTCTCTCGGTGGCCGACCGGCAGCGCCACGGCTCGATCTACTTCGAGGATGGCTGGATCACCTACGCCACCATCGTGAACCGGAGAGATCGCCTGGGGGATATGCTGCTGGCCAGCGGGACCATCACCCGCCAGCAGCTCGATCAAGCGCTGGCGCTCCAGGCGACGGCCCCCTCCCGTCGGATCGGGGACCTGTTCCTCGACATGGGACTCATCTCCCCAACCGAGCTGCGCCGCCACATCCGGACCCAGATCGAGGAAGCGGTCTATTTCCTGTTCGCCTGGACCTCGGGCACCTTCGTCTTCGAGCCGGATGTGCGGCCCGACATGAGCGAGGCGCTTCACCGCATCAACCCCGAATCGGTTCTGCTCGAAGCGGCCCGCCGGGTCGACGAATGGAGTCTGATCGAGGCCCGGATCCCGAGCTTCGATCTGATCTTCTCGGTGCTTCCCGAGCAGCTGGCCAGCCATCAATCCGCCTTTACCGAGGCGCAACGGCGTCTGCTCCCGCTGATCGACGGGAAGCGCGATGTGCGCGACCTGATCGACGCGTCGGGGCTCTCGGAATTCGAAGCGGCCCAGGCGCTGTTCGGCCTGGTCTCGGCGGGGCTGGCGCACAAGGCGGGCACGTCGGCGACCGGCGCCACGACCCGGGTGCTGGAGGGACGGATCGAAGAACACCGGAACCTGGGTGTGGCGTTCTATCGAAGTGGAATGTTCGAGGAAGCCCGCCGGGAATTTCGCCGGGTGGCCGAGCTCCGTCCTTCCGAGGGCTCCGCGCCGTTTCACCTCGGCCTGATCGCCGCGAGGCAGGGAAGCTGGGCTGATGCGGCCGACGCGTTTCGGCAGGCGATCGATCGGAGCGGGCCCCGGCCGGCGTTGCTGCTCGATCTGGCGCTGGCGCTCGAGCACCTGGGGCAGCTCGATCAGGCCGAGGCGATTCTCGCCGAAGCCTCGTCCCGGGGAGGCGACGATCCCCGGATTCAGACCGGCTGGGGGGTGCTGGCGCTGGAGCGGGGCGAGCCCCTGGTGGCCCGCCAGCGGCTTCAGCGCGCGCGCGAGCTGTACGCCGAGGCTCCTCCTCCGGCGATCTGGTACTGGGCTGCGGCCCGCTCGACCGCCGAGGCGGAGGATCCGGAGACCGCCGCGGCGCTGGCCCGCGAAGGGGTGGATCGCTATCCGGCCGACGCCGTGCTGCGTAACACGCTGGCGGTGCTCCTGGAAGCGACCGGGCAGGTCGCCGAGGCGGAGGCCCAGCTCACCGAAGCGCTCTCCGACGATGCCGGGATTCCGCAGGTGTGCAAGAACCTGGGCGACCTCTGCTACCGGTCCGGTCGGTACGAGGAAGCGGCGGGACACTACGCGCGGGCCGTTGCGCTGGGCCCCGAGCTGGGCGATGACGTGTACTTCAAGCTGGGCAACCTGGCATTCCGGAACCGGGACCTTGCCCGTGCCCGGCAGTGCTGGGAACGCTCGCTGGAGCTCAATCCGACCCACCAGCTCGCCCGGGCCAATCTGGCCTCGCTCCCCCCGACGTGATGAATACGTCATCTCCCGGGCGCGTGGCCGATCGCCTGACCCCGGTGGATCCGAGCCACCGCATCGATCGGAAGGTCGCATGACCAAGCGACCTTCCCTCGACCCCACGCTGGCGGAGCTCCAGGCGGAGTTCAACCGCATCTCGGCGCTTCTGAGCCAGGGCGATGCCGGTTCCCGCGAAGAAGCCAAGCAGCGGATCGTCAAGCTGTTCCGCCGGGTCGATGCGGCCTTGGCGGATTTCTCCCGGCTCAAGGAGAACATCCGCGGGCTGGTGGACCGGTATCATCAGTCGGGGCCGCAGACCGCCAGCCGGGGCCCCGATCCCGCCCCCCTGGTCCGGGATGACCTGGGAGCGTCCACCTTCATTGAAAAAGGCTGGAGCCTCATCGCGCTGGGCGATTCCGGTGGCGCCATGCAGGCCCTGGAGCGGGCGCTCGAGCTTTCTCCCGGAAATTCCCAGGCGCTCACCCTGCTGGGGTGGGCCGAGATGCTGGCGGAGCGCCTCGACGATGCCCTGTCGACCTTCTCCCAGGTGCTCGCCCGGGAGCCCGACAACGCACTGGCGCGGGTCAATGTCGGTTATATCTGTCTCAAGAAGCGGATTTTCGGGGAGGCGATCGAGCACCTGTCCCGCGTGCTCCGGTTGCCTAACGATCCGCGGGCCACCCTGTATGCCCACTACTATTTGGGGCTGGTGTACCTGGAGCGCGGCATGTATGCCGACGCAAAGGCGTTTCTGGAGAAAGCGATCGGTCTCGGTCCCAATCTGATCGAGGCCTACTACGACATGGGTCGAGCTCAGTGGCTGCTCGGATTGAAGGAAGACGCGAAGGAAACCTGGCGGCGGGGAGTGGCCGCCAATCGGTTTGCGCCGTGGGCCGCCCGCTGCCAGGAACTCCTCGATCATACCGCCCAGGGAGGAGAAGTCCCGCGCTCGCTCTTCTCCTGAGCGTTGCCCTGTGGCAGCGGGCGGTCCCACCGGGGTTTCAATCGGTTCAGGTTGGTGAAGTCCTCGCCGTGGCCCGCCCGGCCGATCTTCCGCTCGCGACCGGACTGGCAGAATCCGCGGCGGGCCCGTCCGAATGGTACGGGCTCGGCCGGCGGGATCCCGGTCCCTTCCGGCTCATCGTGGTGCGCGGTCAGGACGACCGGGGTTTCACCCGCGGCAGCACACCGTCCTGGGGCGCCGGCTTCACCTTTCCTGCGGCGCGGACCATCCTGATCCGGGCCGATGCCGGTGATCCCTATCGCATCCTCCGCCATGAGCTGGCCCATCTCGTCCTCGCCGACGCGCTCCACACTCGAGTCCCGCTCTGGTTCAACGAGGGATACGCTGCCCTGGCGGCCGGCGAGCTCAACCGGTTCGTCGCGCTTCGCCTCAACCTGTCGGTCGCCCGGGGACAGATCCCGGGATTCGATGAGCTGGATCGCGGGCTCCGGTCCAGCGAGCCGACCGCGGAAACGGCCTACGCGCTGGCCGCCTCCGCGGTTGCGATGCTGGCCCGTCGTCACCCCGATCATTCACTGACCCCACTGCTGGCTCGATTGGAAGCCGGAGAATCCTTTGACGGTGCGGTCCTGGCGACGACCGGGTCCCCGCTGGGTCGGTTTGAAGTCGAGTGGCAGAAGGACGTCCGGCGCCGCTACGGACTGGTCGGGTGGATGATGGCGGGAGGACTCTGGGCGCTCGCGGCCCTGGTGGTCCTGGCGACCGTCTGGCTGAGGCGGCGCCGAGACCGGCCCCGCCGTCTGGCGCTGGATCACGGCTGGGTGGTGGAGCCCGAGGAACCCGTCCCTCCGCTTGATGAACCCGGAGAAAAGCCATAGGTTTCAACCCCTTATGGCATCGAGCGAATCCGGGGCGACCCCCCGGCGGGGTCCGCTTTCGCGACGGAACGTCCTGGTGCTGGGCGTCGCGATCGTTTGCCTGGTCGCCGGGTACATCGTGTTGAGCTCCGGGTCAGCCAGCTTCGGGGCTGTACTCCTGGTCCTCGGCTACTGCGTCCTTTTCCCGTTGGCAATTGCGCTTTGAGGGAGTGTGGGGCGAATAGCTCAGCGGTTCAGAGCGCCTGCCTTACACGCAGGATGTCGGGGGTTCGAATCCCTCTTCGCCCATGGCCCAGTCTACCGCCGGCCTGGCGGGGTCCACCTGGAGGTTGAAGGATGCAAGTGAAGACAACGGTTGCCGCAAGCCTCGGATTGGTCGTCTGGATGGCGGCCCAGCCAGTGGAGGGTCAGCTCCGGGCGAATCGTCCGCCGCCGGTGCAGCCCAATCTTCCCCGTCTCCTGGTCGCGAACCCGTTCAGCTTTTCGGGCCAGGACTCGACCGCCGCGGTCCGGGTGGGCCACGGCATGCGGGAAGAGATCACAGGAATCGCGGACAAGTGGTACCGTACCGTAACCCGCGTTCAGATGAACGAGGCGCTCCAGCAATACGCCTATCCGGTCGACGCGCTTCTGCCGCCGATGGTCGCCAGGCAGCTCGCCGGCCAGCTCGGTCCCGCTCGGGTTGTCATTCTGTCCAACCTGGTGAAGGGAGAAAACGGGCGGTATACCATCGAAGCCCGGCTCGCGGGGATCAACGACGACGCGGGACAGGTCGTCAAGCTCACCCAGAACCCCAACGAATCGTTCGAAGACTTCGGCAAGCGAACCGCGCAGGCGCTGGCGCCGGCGTTCAAGGCCCTGCCGGACGCCCGGGATTGCGAGGCCAAGCGGGAAACCGACCCGGCCAAGGCCCAGGACGCGGCGACCAGGGCCATCAAGAATGTCCCCAACTCGGGACTGGCTCAGTTCTGTCTCGCCGAAATCAGCATCGCCAGGAAGGCACCGGCCGATTCGATCGTCGCGCACCTCAAGCTCGCCACCGACGGAGATCCGCAATCGCTGCCGGCCTGGACCGCGCTGGCGGTGGAGTACCAGGCCAAGGCGGACAGCACCGCGACGGTCGAGACCTTCAAGCAGATGCTGCGGATCGCGCCCACCAACGAACAGCTCCGGAAAGAGGCCTTCCGGTTGTTCCTGAACTATGGTCAGACCGGCGCGGCGGAGCAGGTCGCCGACGAGGGACTCCAGATCGATCCCGCCAATGCCGATCTGTGGGACCTGAAGAGCAGCGCGTGCCTCTTCCAGGACACGCCGGAGAAGACTCGCTGTGCGATCGAAGCGCTCGAACGGGTGTACGAGCTCGACACGACCAAGGCCGATACCACCTTCTTCACCAAAATCACTTTCGCGGCGTCGCGGCCCTCTCTCGAGGTCAAGGCGATGGTGGATACCGCCGGCAAGGTGATCCCCCCGTCGCAAGGCGGAGTCCGGGACACCACGGTCGCGGTGGCCGACAGCCTGCGATTCCTCAAATGGGCGCAGCGCGGGCACGAGAAGTATCCCGACAATGTGGTCCTCCTCGGGCAGCTTGCCGAGGCGTACAGCCTGGCAGGACCGGTGGACAGCGCCGTGAGCGTGACCAAGCAGCTCATGGCGAAGGACTCCTCGGATATGAGCCCGGTGCTCCGGGTCATTCAGAAACTGGCCGCGGCCAAACGGCTTCGCGACGCGATGGCGCTGGGACCGTATGTCGAGCGCCTGGGGAGTCCCGATGACAAGCAGAATTACGCGGCCATCCTCATCAAGCCGAGTTTTGAATCGATGCAGGTCCAGCCGCCCGATTGGGCCCTGGTGGCCGATGCGGGTCGGGAAATCGTCAAGTTCTCGGGGGCCGAATCGCCGGCCGCCACCTACGGCAACTACCTCTTGGGTCTCGGGCTGTTCCAGCAGGTCGCCGAAATGGATTCCGAGGCGACCACCAACAAAGCGTTTACTTGCGAGCTTGGTCAGAAGATGAAGAGCATGCTCGCTGAGGCCGAGCCGGCCATGAACGCTGGCAAATCGGTGGCTGAAGCGGTCATCACCGCTCGGCTCAATGCCATCCCGCAGTTCAACAAGCACGTGGATGCGATCATCAAACAATATTGCAAGTAGGGAGCGAGTGACCTAAATTTTCAGGCTGCACTATGGGGCTGTAGCTCAGCTTGGTTAGAGTGCCGCACTGTCACTGCGGAGGTCGCGGGTTCGAGCCCCGTCAGCCCCGTCCCCCCGTGGTGTGGAACCGCCGTCCGGCGTCCCGGACGGCGGTTTTGTTACCCCGGCCCTTGAGTACTCATGGAGTCTGATCCCGATTTCCGGTTCCATCGCCCGGTCCTCCTCCCGGAAGTCCTGAACGTCGCGCGCGGCGCGCGACGCGTCGTGGACGGCACTCTCGGCGATGGCGGTCATGCGGGTGCGCTCCGGGATGCCGGCGCGGACGTCCTCGCGATCGATCGTGATCCCGAGGCCATCGGCACCGCGCGGGAACGGCTGGGAACCGATCGGATCCGTTACCTCACCGCTTCCTTCTCGAGCGAAGAAGCGCTCGCCGCGATCCGGAACTTCCAGCCCGAGTTCATTCTCCTCGACCTCGGGGTTTCCTCGCGCCAGCTCGACCAATCCGACCGGGGCTTCACGTTCCGGCCCGGGGCGCCGCTCGATATGCGAATGGGGAAGGAGGGCGCCAGCGCCGCCGACCTGCTCGACCGGGCCCGCCCAGAGGAGCTGGCCGACTGGTTTCGGGATTTTGGCGATGAGCGGCGGAGCAGGAGACTTGCCGGAGAGATCGTCCGTCGGCGGGCCCGAGCGCGGTTCACCACGAGTGATGACCTGGTCAACGCGATTCGGGCGGTGCTCGGCGCCAGAGCCGGACCCGAGGACTTCGCCCGTCTGTTCCAGGCGGTGCGGATCGCGGTGAACCGGGAGCTCGAATCGCTCCAGGGGGCCCTTCCGAGCCTCCGGGATGCCCTTCCGGTTGGCGGCAGGCTCGCGGTCATCAGTTATCATTCCGGAGAAGACCGCGTCGTCAAGCACGCTTTCCGCGAATGGAGCCGATCCTGCGTCTGCCCGAAGGGATCACCGGTATGCACCTGCCGGGGTCACCCGCTCGGCCGGGAGGTCGTGCGGAGCGGGGTCACTCCCGATCGGGAAGAAGTCACTGCCAATCCGCGCGCCCGGAGCGCGCGGCTTCGGGTGTTCCGTGTCGAGCGTAAAGCCGAAGAGCAACAAGCCGCGGGTGAAGGGACGGCACTGGATCGCGCTCTGGCTCCTGATCTTCCTGGGCGCCGCCGCCCTCATCGTAACCCGCCAGCGCTCGGCGATCCTGAGCGCGACCCGCCTGGGTGACCTGCGCGAACAACGCCAGGCCCTGGAAGCGACCCGCGCCGAGCTGCTTCGGGCCATCTCCCAGGCGACCAGCCGGGAGATTCTGGTCCCCCGCATGCAGCGTCTCGGCCTCCATCTCCCCAGCGACACCGACAACATCCCGCTCCGGGTGGACACCACCGCGACCGGCAAGAAACCGGAGGCCCGGCCCGGCGGGGGCTCCTGATGGCCAAACCCAGGGCGCGGATCCTGGTGCTCCAGCTCGGCTTCGCCGCCGGCGTCCTGGTGGTGCTGGGTCGCGCCGCCTGGCTCCAGCTGGTCCAGGGCCGCGCGCTGTCCCGCCGCGCCGAAGAGCTGCGCACGGTGCCCCGCGAGCTCATGGCGCGACGGGGGACGATCTATGACCGGAATGGGACCCCGCTGGTCATTTCCCAGCCCAAGTTCCGGGTGCAGATCGCGCTCCGGGAAGTGCGGGACACCACCCACCTGCTCCGGTTTTTCGCCAGCGATCTGGGCATTCGGGCCGACACCCTGCGGCGGTCGTTCCGGCGGGGCACGCCGCGCTATCCCTATTTCTACGGTCCATTCACCGCGCACCAGGTTGAGCGGCTCCGGGAGCTCGACGGCGTGTATCTCGAGACCACCTACAGCCGTTCCTATCCCAACGGAGTCCTGGCCTCCCCGATCATTGGCCAGCTCGACGCCGACGGTCTCAAGGGCGCCTCCGGACTGGAACGCACCCTCGATACGGTGCTCGCCGGGGTTCCCGGTCTCACCACCGACCTCCGGGAATCCACCGGCCGTCGGATCGAGTCTCCCGGACGGCTCATCCGGGAACCGATCTCGGGTCACGACGTCACCCTCACGATCGATGCCGAGCTTCAGGGGATCGCGGAATACACCCTGGCGCGGGCGCTGCATGACTTTCATGCTCAGGGCGGAGACGTGGTGTTTCTGGATCCCCGTTCCGGTGAGCTGCTCGCCCTCGCGTCGCTCTCCGCCGGAGAGACCAGCGTCCCTTCCTTCTTCACCACCCCCTTCGAGCCGGGGTCCACTGCCAAGCCGTTCACCGCGGCCGCGCTGCTCACCCTGAACCGGGTGACCCCGACCGAAACGGTTTCCGGGAACAACGGAACCTGGACCTTCAACGTCACCTCGAGGTTGACCCGGACTATCCGCGACGTGCACCCCGAGCGGGGCGAGCTGACCCTGGCCCGCGCGATCCAGAAGTCCAGCAACATCGGGATGGCGAAATTCGCGCTGAAGCTCCGGCCCGAGGAGCAGTACGATATGCTCCGGCGCTTCGGCTTCGGCGCTCCCACCGGGGTGGAGTTTCCGTCCGAAGCGATCGGCAACCTCATCCGGCCGAACCGCTGGCGGTTCGGCTACGATGGGCAGAGCGTCGCGATGGGGTACTCGTTCTCGGTGACGCCGGTGCAGCTCGCCGCAGCCTACGGGGCCCTGGCCAACGATGGCCTGCTGCTCGCCCCCACGCTGCTCCGCGATGTACGAGACACCGAGGGGAAAACCGTCTACCATCACCAGCCGGAAGTGATCCGGCGGGCCATCTCCTCCGAGGTTGCAGCCACCATTCGGGAGTTCCTGAACGAAGCCGCGAGCGATTCCGGCACCGGCGGTCGCGCCCAGGTACGGGGCGGGATTCTGGGAAAGACCGGGACGGCTCTGGTGGCCGAGCGGGGAGGGTACGAGAAAGGGCAGTACCGTGCTTCGTTCGCGGCTATCTACCCCGCGCGGGATCCCCAGCTGGTCGTCGTGGTGACGATCGATCGCCCGCAGGGCGCCTACTACGGCGGGGTGATCGCGGCGCCGGTCACCGCCGACATGCTGCGCCAGGCCCTGGCCGCGAAGAACGGGGGACTGGACAAGTCTCCGCTGGGGGAAGTCGCTGCGGAGCCCGCGGACGAAGCGCGTGGAGAGCCGCCGGCTCGAGCGGCGGCGGAGCACAGCCAGGAGTCCAGTGTGGCTGTTCCGCTGGCCGACACGACCGCGCGGCTCGCACGGAGCGCGACCATTGTTCCCGACGTGACCGGCCGTTCCTTGCGCGACGCGGTCTTCGCGCTGCATCAGCGGGGCTTCCGGGTCCGGATCGAAGGGAACGGCCGACCCATTCGCACCTCCCCCGCCGCGGGCGATTCGCTCATGACCGGGAGCCTGGTCGTGTTGTTCGCGGACAAGAGCCCGTGAATCGCCCCGCCGAGCTGCTCGCGGCGCTTCGCCGGGAAGACCTCCTGCGCGACGCTCCGCCTCCCGACGTCCTCGAGCCCGCCACCGGGCTCACTACCGACAGCCGCCGGGTCGCACCGGGGACCGTGTTCATCGCAGTGCGAGGCTCCCAGCTCGATGGTCATCGATACGTGGGACAGGCGGTGGAGCGGGGGGCCGTGGCGGTCGTGGTGGAGCAGCCGGTCGAGAGCCGGGTTCCCCAGCTCGTGGTCCGCGATGGCCGGCGCTCCGCCATCGCGATGGCCCGGGCCTGGTATCACGATCCCGGGGCGACCATGCGGCTGTTCGGGGTCACCGGGACCAACGGCAAGACCACCACCACCGGTATCCTGGCCCATCTGCTCAACCGGAATGGCGACGCGGGGACCCTCGGCACGCTGGGAGCGTTCGACGGCTCGCGTCATCCGGTCCTGACCGAGGGCGAGTCGCTCACCACGCCGGGGCCGATCGACCTGCACGCCACGCTCGCCGCGTTGCGCGACCTGGGAGTCCGGCAGGTCGCGATGGAGGCTTCCTCGCACAGTCTCGATCAGGGGCGGCTCGACGGATTGGCGTTCGACGGCGTGGTGTTCACCAATCTGACCCAGGATCACCTGGACTATCACGGGACCATGGCGCACTACCTCGCGGCCAAGTTGCGCCTGCTCGGTCTGTGCCGGAAGGACTCGGTGCTGGCCGTGAATGCGGATGACCCCTCCTGGGCCGCGATTCCCCGCGGCGCCGCCATGGTGACTTTCGGCGAGAGCACCGATGCCGATCTCCGCGCCGCGGACCCGGTTGTGGACGGGCGGGGCTGCCGCTTCCGGTTCGAGGGGCGGTTCGGGATCCGGGAGGCCGAGGTTCCGCTGCCGGGCCGGTTCAATATCGCGAATGCGCTGGGTGCGTCGGCCTGCGCGTTAGGCCTGGGCCTGACGCTCGCCGAGGTGACCGATCGTCTCGCCGGAGCGCCCCAGGTGCCGGGGCGGATGGAACGGATCGTCGCGGAGCCGTGCCTGGTGCTCCGGGACTACGCCCACACTCCCGATGCGCTGAGCCGCGCCCTCGAAACCCTGCGGCCACTCACCGAGGGGCGGTTGATCGTGGTGTTCGGGTGCGGAGGCGATCGGGACCGGGGGAAACGGCCCATCATGGGGCGGATCGCCGGAACCGGGGCGGACTTCGCCATCGTGAGCTCGGATAACCCGCGGACCGAGGACCCCGAATCCATCATCGATGAAATCGTCGCCGGGCTTCCGTCCGGCGTCGCCTTCCGGCGGATGGTGGATCGGCGCGAAGCGATCCAGGCCGCGGTGGAAATGGCCGGCCCCCGCGATACGGTACTGCTCGCGGGCAAGGGCCATGAGACCTACCAGGTGCTCGGCACCACCAAAGTCCCGTTCGACGAACGCGAGATTGTACTCGGGATCGTGGATCAGCCTCGCCGCGAGACCGGGGACGATGATGCGCTGGACTGATCGGGAGGTCCGCGCCGCCCTGGGCCTGGGTGGAGTCGCGGGGCAGAATCACTATGCCGGAATCTCCACCGACACCCGGACCCTCGCCGCCCATTCGCTCTTCGTGGCTCTTCGAGGTGATCGGTTCGATGGCCATGCGTTTCTGCGCGAAGCCGCGGCCCGCGGCGCGAGCGGTGCGGTGGTCGCCCAGGATGCCGAGCCGGTGCCGGGGCTCGAGCTGTACCGGGTACCCGACCCGCTCATCGCACTGGGACAGCTCGCCCACTATCGGCGGAAGGCCGTCGCGGGACCGGTCATCGCGATCACCGGCACCAACGGGAAGACCTCCACCAAGGAGATGGTGGCCGCGGTGCTCCGGACCCGCTATCGCACCCATGCCACCGCCAGGAACCTGAACAATCTGGTTGGAGTCCCCCAGACGATTCTCGAAGCCCCCGACGATACCGAGGCCCTGGTGATCGAAGCCGGGGCGAGCCTGCCGGGCGAGATTGCCCGGGCCCGGGAGATCATCGAGCCGAGTATCGCCGTCATTACCAATGTGGCCCCGGGCCACCTGGAGGGATTCGGCGGAATCGATCAGGTGATGACGGAAAAACTTTCCCTGGCCGACGGCATCCCGGTCGCGGTGGTGGGAACCGAACCGCCCGCTCTCGCGGAGCTGGCCCGGAAGAAGGCGCGCAAGGTGCTCACTGCCGGACTCTCCCATGCCGATCGCACTCCCACCGCGGTGGAGGTGACCGCGGATGGACGACCCCGGGTCAGCGCGATGGGGACCAGCTTCGTGCTGGATGCGAGAGGGCGGCATCAGGCAGGCAACGCGATGCTCGCCCTGACGGTGGGCGAGGTGCTCGGTCTGATTCCCGAAAAGATGGCGCGGGCGCTCGAGTCGCTCGAGCTGCCGGGAGGGCGGGGCGAGCTCATCCAGGCCGGCGCGCTCACCATCCTCGACGATTCCTATAACGCCAACCCGGCCTCGTTCCGGGCCGCGATCGAGCTGGCCCGAAGCCTCCGAGCCGGCCGCCGGCTGGTGTTCGTCGCCGGCACCATGCGGGAGCTTGGTCCCCTCTCGGAGTCCCTGCACCGGGAGACCGCCAGTCAGCTCGCGGCACTCCGGCCCGACCTTCTGGCCGGCGTCGGCGCCTTCGGTGAGGCGCTGGTTCCCTACCAGGAGTCCTTCGGGGACCGGATGATTCTCGCGGAAGACGCGGCCGGGTTGTCGCAGCAGCTGGCGTCCATGCTGCATGGTGACGAATTGATCGTGCTCAAGGGCAGTCGGGGCGTTGCATTGGAACGGCTGATCCCCGATCTTGTGGCACGCGCGTCTCCCAGCGACTGAGGGTCGATGCTGTATCACTTATTGGCCCCGCTCGGGCGGGACCACATCCTGTTCAACCTCTTCACGTACATCAGTTTTCGCGCCGCCGGGGCGATGGTGACGGCGTTGCTTCTGGCGTTCCTGATCGGTCCCGGGATCATCCGGCAGCTTCGGGCCCGGAAGGTCGGCCAGGTGATTCGCTCGGATTTTTTGGCGAGCCATCAGAGCAAGCGCGGGGTCCCCACCATGGGCGGGCTCATCATTCTGCTCGCGACGGTGATCCCGACTCTGCTCTGGGCCCCGCTCGACAATCGGTTCGTGGTGGTGGCGCTGGTCGCATTGCTGTGGACCGGCGCGATCGGCTTTCTCGACGACTACCTCAAGGTCGTCGAAGGGAAATCCCGGGGGCTGGTGGCCAAGTGGAAGCTGGCGGGCCAGGTGGTCTTCGGCCTGGCCCTGGGGCTGTTCCTGCTCAAGTGGCCGGTGGTGCATCCCGGTACGATTCCCGCCAACGCCACCACCCTTCCGTTCCTCAAGTACACCCTGGTCACCTTCGCCCCGGTCCTGTACGTGCTGTTCGTCACGCTGGTAGTGACCGGCAGCAGCAACGCGGTGAACATGACCGATGGGCTCGACGGCCTCGCGACCGGACTCACCGCGATTGCGGCGGCCGCATTCGCCTTCTTCGCCTACGTGCTGGGCCGGGTGGATTCCACCGCCTATCTCCAGTTCTACTACCTGCCCGGGGCCGGCGAGCTGACCGTGTTCTGCGCCGCCCTCATGGGCGGCGCGTTAGGGTTTCTCTGGTTCAACGCCCCGCCGGCCCAGGTCATCATGGGCGACACCGGCTCCCTGGGGATCGGTGGGGCGCTCGGCACCGTCGCCATTCTGCTCAAGGCCGAGTTTCTGCTGCTCATCATCGGCGGGGTGTTCGTCGCGGAGCAGCTGTCGGTGATGCTGCAGGTCGGCCGGTTCAAGTGGCTCAAGCGCACCCGCGGGCTGGAGTACGCCCAGGCCCACCGGGTCTTCCGGATGGCCCCGCTGCACCACCACTTCGAGAAGCTGGGCTGGACCGAGCACACCGTGGTGATCCGGTTCTATATCCTGGGCATCTTCTGCGCGCTGGTGGCGCTCGCCACGCTCAAGCTCCGATGATCCTCGAGCGCGGGTTGCGGGGCGGGGAGATCGCCGTGCTCGGCCTGGGCCGGAGCGGCGTCGCGGCGACCCGGCTGCTCCGGGAAGGCGGCATCCGGGTGTACGCCTCCGACCGGGGCGACACTCCGGTGCTGGCCCGCCACCGCGACGAGCTGCTCGGCCTCGGTGCCGCGGTGGATCTGGGACGACACGATCTCGACCGGATCGGCCGGGCGGCGGGGTGCGTGGTGTCGCCGGGAATTCCGCCGGAGGCGCCGCCCATCGCGACCGCCCACGATGCCGGGGTCCCGGTCGTGGCGGAGGCGGCGCTTGGACTGGAGGCGATGCCCGGAGTGCGCTATATCGCGGTCACCGGCACCAACGGCAAGAGCACGACCACCGCGCTGGTAGGTCATCTCCTGGGACACGCGGGGTACCGGGCCATCGCGGCGGGCAACATCGGCATGCCGCTCTGCGAGGTCGCGATCGCGCCGATCCTCCCCGAATGGCTCGCGATCGAGCTCTCTTCCTTCCAGCTGCACGACATGCCGTCGGTGGGCCCGGTCGCCGGCATCCTGACCAACCTGGAGCCGGATCACCTCGATCGATACCGGAGCCTGGCCGAGTATTTCGCCGACAAGGCGCTCCTGTTCCGGGACGCGGCGGCCGAGTCCCTCTGGGTGGTGAACGCCGACAACCCCGCCTCGGTGGAGATGACCAGGAACGTGCCGGGGCGGCGGTTGCATTTCTCGATTCTCGGTCCCGCCGACGGCTGGTACGACCGGGGCCACGGTCTCCGGCTGGGACGCGAGCCGCTGCTTCCCCGCGAGGACCTGCCCCTGCTGGGCGATCACAACGTGGCCAACGCGCTGGCCGCGGCGCTCGCGGTGCACGGCGTGGGAGCGGAAATCGAAGCCATCGCGGCTGGGCTGCGGACCTTTCACGGGCTGCCCCATCGCATGGAGACGGTGCGGGAGCTCGATGGGGTGCTCTGGATCAACGATTCCAAAGCCACCAACCTCTCCTCGACCGCCGTGGCGGTGGCGGCGCTGGACCGGCCCTTCGTTCTGCTTCTGGGCGGGCGCCACAAAGGCGCGCCCTATACCTCCCTGGGCGAATCCCTGAAGGGCAGGTGTCGGGCGGTGATCGCCTACGGGGAAGCCAGGCCGATCATCCTGTCGGACCTGGCCGGCTCGGGAGTGCCGGTCGAGCCGGGCGACGGCTTCGAGACCGTGCTCGAGCGTGCCCGCGGGCTGGCCCAGCCGGGAGAGGCCGTGCTGCTCTCCCCGGCATGCTCGAGCTACGACATGTTCGCCAATTACGAGGAGCGGGGCGCCCGCTTCCGGGAGACGGTGAACCGGTGGTGAACGAGATGCGATGGGAAACCCGGCTCCTGGTGCTGGTGGCGGGCGTGCTCACCGTCTTCGGGACCGCGAGCCTCTACGCCGCCGCGACGCTGGAGCGGGACGCCTTCGGATTCTTCACCAAGCAGCTCCTGGGCGCGGTGCTCGGGATCGGCCTCCTCGTGGCCGTGGCCCGGATCGACTACCACAAGTGGCGAACCCTGGCCTGGCCCCTGTTGCTGGGCACGATGGTGCTCCTGATCGTCCCGCTGCTCCCGTTCACTCACTTCATCAGTCCGGTCCGAAACGGCGCACGACGATGGATTCAGCTCCCCGGCCTCACCTTGCAACCCTCCGAGGTGGCTCGCTTCACGGTCCCGATCTGGATCGCGATGCTGGCGGCGAAGAAGGGGGGAATGATCCGCGACTTCAAGAAAGGCCTGCTCCCGTTTCTTCTGATTCTCGGCCTGGTGAGCCTGCTCATCCTCCTGGAGCCGAACCTCTCCACGGCTGTCCTGATGGCGGCCATCGGCTTCACGATCCTCTTCACCGCCGGCGCGCGCATCGGGCATTTCCTCCTGCTGATTCCCGTGGCGCTGGCCGGGGTGGCCGGGCTGATCATCGTCGAGCCGTACCGCCTGGCCCGGGTCAAGTGCTTCTTCGAGTCGTGCGGGCAGGGGAATTTCCAGCTCGACCAGGCCTTGCTGGGTTTCGGATCCGGTGGCGCCTTCGGGGTGGGATTCGGACATGGGCAGCTCAAGCTGCACTATCTCCCGTACGGCTATTCCGATTTCCTGTTCAGCACCATCGGTGAGGAGTGGGGCTTCCTCGGGGTGGTGGTGATTGCGCTGCTCTTCGCGGTGTTCGGCTGGTTCGGGTTCCGGATCGCCAAGACGGCGCCGGATCCCTTCGGCCAGTTCCTGGCGGTCGGGCTCGCGGCCGCGATTTCCCTCGGCGCGCTGCTGCATATGGCGGTCACCGTCGGGCTCATGCCGACGACCGGACTCGCTTTTCCCTTCATGAGCTACGGCCGGAGCGGGTTGATCATGGCCCTGGTGTCGGTGGGGGTGCTGGTGAATATCGGAAGGGCCAGGGGAGCGGGCGGGGCCAGAGGGGACAAGGGCCGCTGACTTCCACCGCCCTGATCGCCGGCGGAGGCACCGGTGGACATCTCATCCCCGCGCTGGTCATCGGCGAAGCCATCCAGAAGCGATACCCCGAGTATCGGGTCGAGCTCGCCGGGGCCCGGAGGGGCCTCGAAGCCAGGCTGTTGCCCGGGCGGCAGTTCCCCTATCACCTGCTTCACCTCGAGCCGATCTATCGGCGCCAGTGGTGGAAGAACCTCCGCTGGCCGATACTGGGTTTCCGCCTGGTTCGTGAAGTCGGGCGTCTCCTCGACACCGTGCAACCGTCGGTTGTCATCGGTACCGGGGGGTACGCTTCCGCGCCGGTAGTCTGGATGGCGGCGCGGCGAGGCATCCCGACCGCCGTCCTCGAGCTCAACGCCTTTCCCGGTCTCGCGGTCCGAAGGCTGGCGCGGAGGGTGGATGAGATCTGGCTGGGCAGTCCGGAGGCGCGGCGCCATCTCAGGCCGGCCGCCAAAACCCGGATCGTGGATACCGGCACGCCGATCGACCCCCCCGATCCCTCCAGTCGTGAGCTCGCGCTCTCGTCCTTCGGCCTGACTCCCGATAAGCCCGTCGTCCTGGTGAGCGGCGGGAGTCAGGGGTCCCACGCCCTGAATCGGGCCATCGCTCACTGGATCGCGGGTGGAGCGGCAAGCCGGTATCAGCTCGTATGGGTCACCGGCCGGGGGAGCTACGGTGAGTTCCGGGGCCTCCACCATCCGCCCGAGGTGACGGTCATCGACTTTCTCGATCCGATGAAACGGGGATACTCGGTGGCCGACATGGCGATCACCCGGGCGGGCATGATGACGATCGCCGAGCTCTCTGCCTGGGGGATTCCCTCGATTCTGGTGCCGCTCCCCACCTCGGCGGCGGACCATCAGACCGCCAATGCGAAGGCCATGGAAGCGGCCGGGGCTGCAATCCTGCTTCCTCAATCGGAACTCGATCCCAAAGTCATCAGTCGGACCGTCGAGGAGGTCCTTGAAAATCCCGGTCGGCGGGTTTCAATGCGGCAGGCAACCCTCGCCAGAGCCAAACCGGACGCACTCGACCACATCCTGGACCGTTTCGGGATCCTTTCGGGGTAGGACTCCTCTTTCGCAAGTTACAGTCCTGTTTTAGATTAGCCTATTGGCCATGAACCTATTTCTCCCGTCCGATGCTCGGCCACTGCATTTCATCGGAATCGGGGGGGCGGGAATGAGCGCCTTGGCGCTCATCGCTCGCAGTCGGGGAATCCCCGTCACAGGCTCCGATGCCGACATCTCGGGCTGCGGAGATCTCGTGAAAGCGGGGGCGGAAATCGTCGAGGGGAGCGCACCGGATTTCGCTCGCAGGGCCAGGGCGGTCGTTGTGAGCGCGGCGGTTCCGGACCGCCATCCGGATCTCGAAGCCGCTCAGGGGAATGGAGTTCCGATCGTTCCCCGAAAGCTCGCCCTGGCGGAGCTGGTATCCCCAGGCAGATGTGTGGGGATCGCCGGCACCCATGGAAAGACGACAACGACGGTGATGACGACCGAGGCCGTGGCGGCCTCCGGTCTCAGAGTCACGGGAATAGCGGGTGGCAGGGTGGCCTCCTGGGGCGGGAACGCGCGAATCGCCGGATCGGAGCGCGATCTCTTCGTCGTGGAAGCCGATGAATACGATCAGGCCTTTCTCACGTTGCAGCCCAGCGTCGCCGTAATCACGAATGTCGAAGCGGACCATCTGGAGTGCTATGGATCCCTGGAAGCCCTGGAGCATGCCTTCGTGACGTTTGCCGGCCGCGCCGAGCGGATTCTGGTGGGGAATGACTCCGCTGGGGCCCTGCGGGTCGCGAAAGCAATCCCGGGTTCCCGGGTGTGGCGCTACGGGCCGGATGCCCTGGACCTTCGCATCGGCCAAATCGAACAATCGACGACAGGAACCCGGGCCACCATCACTCTGCCCGACCGCAGCACGGTTCCCCTCGAGCTGCAAATCCCCGGACTTCACAATCTCCGGAACGCTACGGCCGCGCTCGGTGTGGTGGTGGCGCTCGGGGCTGATCCCCGACGTGCCCTTCCAGTGCTTTCCTCCTTCACGGGGGTGGGCCGCCGGTTCGAGCGGTTGGGAGAGGTGAGCGGGATCGCCGTAGTCGATGACTATGCCCACCACCCCACCGAGATCCGGGCCACCCTTCTTGGGGCGCGGCAGGCGTTTCCCGGGCGAAGGCTCGTGGCGGTCTTCCAGCCTCACCTCTTCTCCCGAACCGCGGAGCTCGGCGGAGAGATGGGCTCGGCACTCGCTTCGGCTGACCTGGCGGTCGTCACCGATGTCTACGCCGCGCGGGAGCAGCCGCTTCCCGGCGTTACCGGCCAGAAGGTGGCGGACGCGGCCCGAGGCGCCGGTGGCGAAGTGGTGTACGAGCCGAGCCGCGCCCGACTGGCCCAGCGAGTCAGGGAGCTGGTTCGCCCGGGGGATCTGGTTCTGACCCTCGGCGCCGGTGATATCACCCGACTCAGCCGGGAAATGTTTCCGGAGCTCGACGGGGAATCCCGATGAAGGGATCCCGGACTCCGCCCCAGAACTGGCGCCAGCGCCATAAGGGCAAGGTGAAGCTGCTGGTTCTGCTGATCGTTGTTGTCCTCGCCGGGGCTGGCGCTCGCTCCTTGCTTCGCCGGCTCTCCTTCTTCTCGGTGCGCCGGGTCGAGGTCGTGGGGGCTCGCTATCTCGATGCTCAAACGGCGGCGGCCGCCCTGGGTCTCGACCCGAAGGCCAGCCTCTTCGACCCGAAGGACCAGTGGACCGCCCGGATCAAGGCGCTACCGGGAGTTCTTGACGCGCACATCGGCCGTCGCCTGCCGGGGACCCTCCGGATCGAAGTGGACGAGGCGCAGCCGGTCGCCCTGGCCGAGCAGGGGAATCGGTTGGTGCTGGTCGATGAGTCCGGCGCCGTGCTCCCTTTCAATCCCGCCCGCCCGGCGGCCGACCTGCCCCTCGCGCCGGCGGACTCGATCGTCACCGAGGTACTGGCCCGGGTGCGCGATATCGCTCCCGACCTGTTCGCCCGGGTGCAGCGGGGGTTCCGGATCCGGGGTGACGTGGCCCTGGAGCTCGACGAAGGCCGGCTGTACCTGCGGGGCGGCGCCGACGCCGCCGACATCGAGGCGGTGTCCGTGGTGACCGGCCTGCTCGCCCGGGAGGGCCGGAGCTGGCGCGAGCTCGATGTGCGCTACCTGCCCCGAGTGGTGGTGCGGAAGTCGGGGAGCGCATGAGCGAGCAACCGGAGCGACTGGTGGCGGCGCTCGATCTGGGATCGACCCGGATCGTCGGGGCGATCGCCGAAGCGCAGGGAGAGCTGCGCGCGCCGCGCGCCCGGGTGCTTGGCATCGCGACCGAGCGGTCCAACGGGATCCGGCGCGGGGTGGTTCGCCATCTCGACGAGGTGACCCGGGCCATCGCCAAGGCCATGAAGGACGCCGAGACCATGGCCGGGATGAAGGTCGGCACGGTGTTCTGCGGAGTCGCGGGCGAGCACCTCGCGGCGCGGAGCTCGCACGGGGTGGTCTCGGTGACCGGGAGCGAGATCCGCACCGGCGACGTGGCGCGGGTCAACGACGTGGCGAGCAACGTGAGCTTCGGCCGGGATCACGAGCTGCTCCATGCCATTCCCCAGGATTACCTGGTGGACCAGCAGGAGGGGATCACCGAGCCAATCGGGATGACCGGGTCCCGGCTGGAAGCCGAGGTGTACCTGGTCACCATCCTCTCCAGCGCGGTCCAGAACCTCCGCCGCTGCGTGGAGCGCGCGGGTTATGAGGTCGGGGAGTTCGTGCTGGAGCCCCTGGCGGCGTCGCTGGCGGTGCTCACTCCCGACGAGCGCGAGCTGGGCTGTGCTCTGGTGGAGCTGGGCGGCGGCTCGACCAACGTCTCGGTGTTCCTGGGCGGCAAGATCCGCCACACCGCCAGCTCGACCTTCGCGGGTGGCCACGTCACCAGCGATGTGGTGCAGGGGCTCCAGGTCACCCCGCCCGAGGCGGAGCGCCTCAAGGAGCGGTTCGGCGCGGCCTACGAGGCGCTGGTGGATGCCGACGAGGTGATCCAGCTCCCCGCGATGCCGGGCCAGCAGGCCCGGGCCGCGCACCGGCAGGTGCTCGCCCACATCATGCGGATGCGGACCCAGGAAATCTTCGAGCTGGCGCTCGACGAGCTCTCGCGCACGGGGTATCGCCAGCGGCTCGGCGCGGGGATCATCCTGACCGGGGGCGGCGCCCAGGCGCCCGGCATCGTCGAGCTGGGGCGCGAGGTGTTCGCGATGCCGGTGCGGGTCGGAAAGCCGGGCCAGGGGCTTTCCGGGCTGACCGACGAGATGGAATCGCCCCGCATGGCGGTGCCGGCGGGGCTCCTGCTCTATGGGGCGAAGGAAGCGATGACCGGCGGCGGATTCGGTCCGGGACGCCGCGCGCCGGCGGTGGAAAAGGTGTTCGGTCCCGTCCGACGATGGCTCCAGGATTTCTTCTGATTCAACCCGCGAGGACTCGGCCATGATCTTCGAACTCGAAGAACCGAACGCGCAGCAGGCCCGCATGAAGGTGATCGGCGTCGGGGGCGGCGGCAGCAATGCCGTCAACCGGATGATCGAGGAACGCCTGGTCGGGGTGGAATTCATTTCGGTGAATACCGACTCCCAGGCGCTCTCCAAATCCAGATCGGACCACAAGGTCCAGATCGGGAAGAAGCTCACCCGCGGGTTAGGAGCGGGCGCCCGCCCCGAGATCGGCCGCCAGGCCATCGAGGAGAACCGCGACGAGGTCCTGGCCGCGATGCAGGGCGCCGACCTGGTCTTCGTGACCTGCGGGATGGGCGGCGGCACCGGCACCGGCTCGGCCCCGGTGATCGCCCAGATGGCCCGGGACATCGGCGCCCTCACCGTGGGGATCGTGACCAAGCCGTTCCTCTTCGAGGGACGCCAGCGGATGAAGCAGGCGGAGACCGGGATCATGGAGATGCGCCACTCGGTGGACACCATGATCGTGGTGCCCAACGAACGGCTCATGGCGGTGGTGGGGAAGGGCTTCAAGTTCGAGGATGCCCTGAAGAAGGCCGACGAGGTGCTCCTCAACGCCACCCAGGGCATCGCCGACCTCATCACCCGGACCGGACTCATCAACGTGGACTTTGCCGACGTCCGGACCGTGATGCAGAACGGGGGGTCGGCCCTGATGGGGATCGGGCAGGGCCGGGGGGAGAACCGCGCCCTCGAGGCCGCCCAGCAGGCCATCTCGAGCCCCCTCCTGGACAGCATCTCGATCGCCGGGGCGACCGGGGTCTTGATGAACATCACCAGCAGCGATATAACCATGGGGGAGGTCACCCAGATCTCCGAGATCATCCACGACGCGGCCGGCGACCACGCCGAGATTATCTTCGGAGCCTGCTCCGAGCCGCTGCCTGACGGGGAAATCCGGGTCACCGTGATCGCCACCGGCTTCGACCGCGCCATTACCGGCGAGTCGACTCCGGCCCGGGCGCCCGGGGTGCTCCAGTTCCCCGAGCGGAAGCGGGCGGTGGCGGGTGGCGGCTCGATCGGCGGGCCGATCCAGACCAGTGGGCCGGTCTCCAGCGGCCCGGTCACCAGCGCCGGCCCGAGAACGGTGGTCCCGAGGGCCCAGGCTCGTAGCGCAACCGGCGCACCGGAAGTCTCCGATATGGAGATTCCGACCTTTATCCGGAGGCAAATGGATTGACCCCGAGCGCCAGGCTTCGTGTCGGACTTGCGGTGGTGGTTCTGGCCGTTGCGGCCATCCTCACCGCGAACGGACGATGGCCCTGGCGCCGGCTCGAGGCTCCTGCCGTGGCGGCGGTGGAGCAACCGCTCGCCCCGATCCGGGTCACCCATTCGGATACGCTGCGCTCGGGAGAAACCCTGAGCGACGTGCTGGTTCGCCAGGGACTCTTCCCCGGCGATCTCGTTGCCCTGTTCAAGCAGGCTGGTCTCGATCCCCGCCGGTTACGAGCCGGCCTCATCCTCAAGTTTGGCCGTCCCGCCCAGGATACCACCCCGAACGAGATCCGGGTTCGGGTGAGCCCCACGCTCCGGCTCGCACTCTGGAAGCAGGACAGCAATTGGACCGCGGCATCGGAGCCGGTGCCCTGGCAACGCGAAGTGCTCCGGATCGAAGGGCCGATCGAGAGCTCGCTCTACGATGCGCTCGACGACCGGATCACCGACGACGTGCTCGACTACGGCAATCGGGTGCGCCTGGCCTGGGACCTCGCGGATATCTACGCCTGGTCGGTGGACTTCAACCGGGATATTCAGGATGGCGACCGCTTCACGGTCCTGGTCGAGCGGGAAATCTCCGATGAGGGCGAGGTCCGGGTGGGCAACATCCTCGCCGCCGATCTGCTCTCATCCGGCAAGCATCTCAAGGCATTCCGGTTCGACATTCCGGGGCAGGGAGCCCATTATTTCGATGGCGACGGGAATTCGCTCCGCCGGGCATTTCTCCGCGCGCCGGTCGAATTCCGCCGGATCGCTTCCAGCTTCAGTCGCTCCCGCTTCCATCCCATCCTCGGCATCTGGCGGAAGCACGAGGGAACCGACTACGCCGCCGCGCCGGGCACCCCGGTGCTCGCGTCGGGCGACGGGGTGGTGACGCACGCCGGCTGGCAGGGCGGATATGGGAACCTGATCGAGCTGCGACACCGAAACGGTATTACCACACGCTACGGGCATCTGCGTGGATTCGCGAGCGGGATCAGAGTCGGAGAGCGGGTCTCCCAGGGCGAAGTGATCGGGTATGTGGGATCGACCGGCCTGGCCAGCGGTCCGCACCTCCACTACGAATTCCGGGTGAATGGCGTCGCGCAGGACTCCCGGCGCATGGATCTTGGTCCGGTCGAGCCGATTCCCGGGACATTCCGGGCTCAGTTCCGGGCCGAGCAGGTCCGGTTGACGGATAGGTTGAACGGCATCACCACTCCGGTAAATGCAGGGGGCTAGTCGGTAGGTCGCGTTTCCCCGCCTCTATAATTCAGTCCTCATGTTATTCGCGGTGTCTCTCCTGGCCGGTGCTGTGGCTTTTCTGTCCTACCGGGCCTTCGAGCAGTGGACCGCCCGGAGCTGGCTCCCGGCGAGCCTCCGCGGCGTTGGGTGGGCCGCCCTCGTTCTGTTGCTGCTCAATGCAAGCTGTCCCGCGGCGCCCGCCGCGGTTCGGCCCATCGTGCTGCTCGACGCGTCGCTCAGCATGCAGGCTGCCGGAGGGAGGTGGGCTGAGGCCCGGACACTTGCCCAGGGGTTGGGCGAGGTGAGGTACCTGGGCACGACCCGGGGAGACACGCTGCCGGTTGGCGGGCGATCCCGATTTGCCGACCCGGTGACCGCCGCGCTGGCGACCGGCCGGCCGGTCATCCTGATCTCCGACGGCGAGGTCGAAGACGGAGAGGAGATCCTGGCGGGCGAGTCGATTCCGGAGATCCGGATCCTTCCGCGACGCACCGAAGCGGATCTGGCCCTGACACGGGTGGAAGGCAATCGCCGGGTGAGTGCCGGGGACACCCTCCGCTTCGACACGGAGATCGAAGGGCGGGGAGTTCCCCCGGGGAACAAGGTGACGGTCGAGATCCGGGAAGGTTCCCGGGTCTGGCTCCACTCCGCGGGTTCGGTCGATTCGGGAGGACGGGCGCGGGTCAGGCTCGAAGGCCCGCTCCCGAACGTCGGAGCCGGGGTTCACGTTCTTCGGATTGCGCTCGCCGACCCGGGCGACGCCGAGCCGCGAACGGACGCGAGGCTTTGGGTGCTCCACGTCGTTCCGACTCCGGGGGTGGTCCTGCTCGCTTCGTCACCATCGTGGGAGAGCCGGTTCCTCACCTCCACGATTCGCGATGTCGCGGCAGTCCCGGTTCGCGGCTACCTCGAAACGGAGCCGGGCTCGTGGCGCCGGGCGGGTGATCTTGCTCCCGCGGCGACCTCGGAGGTGACCGAGGCCGCAAGGAAAGCAGACCTGTTGATCACCATGGGGGCCGAGCCGGAGCTGGTCCGAGGGAGCAGGGCGCGCGGCCGATGGAGCTGGCCTGTCGGGCCGTCCAGTCTCGACGGCGACTGGTACGTCACGCCGGGCGACGCTTCACCGGTCAGCGGAGCCCTGGTGGGATTGGCGGTCGATTCCTTCCCGCCGGGAACCGCGGTGGTGGAGCTTGCTCCCGGTCCGGGAGACTGGGTCGGGCTCTCCGCGCAAATGAGCCGGCGGGGCAAGGGACGACCCGTGCTCATCGGCCGGGATTCGGCCGGAGTCCGCCGGGTCATCACGGGGATCGAAGGGCTCTGGCGCTGGGCCTTCCGGGGCGGCTCGAGCGAGCAGGGGTATCGGGCGCTGGTTGCCTCAGCGGTTTCCTGGCTCCTGGCCGGGAGTGACAGTCTGACCGGTAAGGCCCGGCTACAGCAGGAAGTCGTTTCCCAGGGCATCCCGGCGACCTTCGAATGGACCGGCAGCGGCGCTTCGGCCCCGCTTGGAATCGAATGGATGGGAGAAACCGGAACCCGGCAGGATACTCTGGCGTTCGATGGGAGCGGACGGGCGTCGCTGCTGATGCCTCTCGGGATCTGGCGATATCACCTGAGTGGTGGTGGAGAAGGGATCCTCGCGGTGGAACAGTATTCCTCCGAATTCCTGGTTCATGGGGTGACGCTGGCGGATCGGTCCGCCGCGGTGCGTCCCATGGCGCTCCGCCGCCCGGTCCGGGGTTGGATCTGGCTCTTCGCCCTCGCGGCTCTTGCGTTCGCGGGGGAGTGGACCGCGCGGCGACGGCTGGGGCTTCGCTGATGGCCGGCCGAGTCACCCGGCGAACCCGGCTCGGCCTGTGGGCCCGGCTCAAGCGCCTGGCGCTGACCGATGTCGGCGCGATCGCGCGAGGGTTCCGGGCCGCCGATGTGGAGGCCATGGAGCGGCTCCTCCTCGAGTCGGACTTCGGGGTACCCGCCACGACGGAGCTGGTGGAGATGCTGGAGACGGGGGTGCGGGCCGGGCGGCTCAAGAGCGAGGACGACCTTCGGCAAGCGCTTGCGGAGCGGATCGCGGCGCTGCTGGAGAGCCCCGGGGACCCGGCCATCCTAACCCGCGCTGCCTCGGGACCGACCGTGGTGCTGGTGGTCGGGGTCAACGGGAGCGGGAAGACCACCACGATCGCCAAGCTGGCCCGGCGGCTTCAGGGCAGCGGAGACCGGGTCCTCCTGGCCGGGGCCGACACCTTCCGCGCCGGCGCGATCGATCAGCTGGAGACCTGGGGCCGCCGGCTTGGCCTCGAGTGCGTTTCCGGCGCGCCGGGTGGCGATCCGGCCGCGGTCGCGTTCGATGCGATCGGCGCGGCGCAGTCGCGGCACGCGACGGTGGTCATCGTCGATACCGCGGGCCGGCTGCATACCCAGGAAGGGCTGATGGAGGAGCTCCGGAAGATCGTCCGGGTCATCGGCCGGAAAGCCCCCGGCGCGCCGCAGGAGACCCTGCTGGTCCTCGATGGAACGGTGGGGCAGAATGCGGTCCAGCAAGGGAAGCTGTTCATGGAAGCGGTGCGCCCGACCGGTATCGTGGTCACCAAGCTCGACGGGACCGCCCGGGGTGGCGCGGTGGTGGCGCTCCGCCGGGAGCTGAATGTCCCGATCCGGTTTCTCGGTATCGGCGAGGATTCGGAGGACCTCGAGCCCTTCGACGCCCACCGGTTCGCCGAGGACCTGCTGGCCTCGCCGGATGAAGAGGCGCCCAGCGCCTGACATGCCGGTTCTTCATCTCGATACCCCGGTCAAGTTCCTGAAGGGGATTGGAGAGCGCCGTGCCGAGGCGCTCGAGCGGCTGGGAATCATGGCCGCGCAGGATCTGCTCTGGCACTTGCCGCATCGATATGTAGATGCTTCCACCGTCACGCCGCTGGCGCGAGCCCGCGTCGGCGAGGATGTCGCGTGCGTCGGGAAGGTGGTGGACAAGGGAATCCTCCCGACCCGGCGCGGGCTTCGGATCTTCCACGCGGTGCTCCGGGACGAGAGCGGGATGCTGGAATGCGCCTGGCCGGGACAGGCCTTTCTGGACCGGAGCATCGAAGTCGGGCAGACCCTGCTCGTGGCCGGACCGATTCGTTTCTATCACGGGCGACAGATGGCGCCGCGGGAGTTCCTCATCCTGGCCGGCCCCGATGACGGAGAACAGGGCGCCTGGCAGCGAGGCAAGGTGCTGCCGGTCTATCCCGCTACGGCCGGGCTGAGCCACAAGATCATTCGCGGGCTGATCGACCGGCACCTCGATGCGCTGGTGGCGTTGAGTCCGGAGATCCTTCCTCCAGAGCTGCTCGCGCGGTTCGGGCTCCCCACCCTTCCCGAGGCCCTGCGGGCCGTGCATCGACCCTCCACCATCGCCGAAGCGGAACGGGGGAGACGCCGTCTCGCCCTCGATGAGCTGCTCGATCTCCAGGTGATGCTGGGCCGGGCCCGGCATCTGGCCAAGCGGGGACGGAGCGGGATTCGCTTCGAGGTCAAGAAGCAGCTCACCACCGCGCTCAAAGACGCGCTTCCCTGGACCTTGACCGCCGATCAGCGGCAGGCGATCCGCGAGATCACCGCCGATATGACCGCGCCGGAACGGATGCATCGCCTGCTCATGGGCGATGTCGGCACCGGAAAGACCGTCGTGGCCCTGTTTGCGATGCTGGTCGCGATCGAGAACGGCTACCAGGCGGCTCTCATGGCCCCCACCGAGCTTCTCGCCGAGCAGCATCACGCCACCCTGAGCCGTCTCCTCGCGCCGCTCAATCTGAAGCCCGACCTTCTGATCGGACGGCTGGCTCCGGCGGAGAAGACGGCCGCCCGCGAGCGCTTGCGGGCCGGCCAGAGCCGCCTGGCGATCGGGACTCACGCCCTGATGCAGGAGCAGGTGGCGTTTCAGCGGCTTGGACTGGTCGTCATCGACGAGCAGCATCGGTTCGGAGTCGAGCAGCGCGCCGCCTTGATCGGGAAGGGAAGCTCTCCCGACGTGCTCCTGCTCACCGCCACTCCGATTCCGCGCTCCCTCGCTCTCACCCGATATGGCGACCTCGATCTCTCGGTTCTCAAGGAGAAGCCGCCCGGCCGGGGCCTGGTTCGCACCGCGGTCCGGATCGGACGGCAGCGGGAGCGGGTGCTCGGCTTCGTCGAGAGCCAGTGCCGGGAAGGGAGACAGGCCTACGTGGTGCTCCCGGTGATCGAAGAGACCGAGAAGGCCGATCTCCGCGCCGCGACCACCATGGCGACCACGCTCCAGAAGCGGTGGCCCGAGCTCGCGGTCGGGTTGGTGCACGGGCGGCTCAAGCCGGAGGAGCGTGACCAGGTCATGGATGCGTTCCGGGCCGGACGGATCCCCGTGCTGGTGGCGACCACCGTGATCGAAGTGGGGATCGACGTTCCCAACGCCTCGATCATGCTGATCGAGCATCCCGAACGGTTCGGGCTGGCGCAGCTTCATCAGCTTCGCGGCCGGATCGGGAGAGGGACGGAGGAGAGCCACTGCATCCTGCTGACCGAGCACGACTCCGACCGGCTTCGAGTCTTCGCCTCCACCGAGGACGGGTTCCGCATCGCGGAGCTCGATCTGACCGAACGCCGCCAGGGAGACCTGCTGGGGGAACGGCAATCCGGCGCGGCCGACATCCGGGTGGCCCGGTTTCCCGAAGACAACGACCTCCTGTCGGTGGCGCGGGAGATGTCGCGCGAGGTGCTGGAGCGGGATCCCGGGCTGGATCGTCCCGATCACGCGGGCCTCAAGGGACGCGCGGTACGCCGGTATCCCCGAGCTGAGGCACTCTTCCGGGTCGGATGAGGCGACTCGCCGGAGTACTTTCAGGCGCCATCATGGTGGTCGCGGCGTACCTCGCGGCGTTCTTCCCATGGAGCACGGGGGCCGCGCCCTGGCTGCTCTGTCTGGGAATGGCGGTCCTCCTGCCGTCTCTCCTCTGGCTCGGCGTCGTTCCAACCACCTTGCGCGGGTACAGGGTGCGGGTGGTGCTCGTCCTCACCTTGTTCCTGGTCCTGCTGGCCGGGTTGGGTGGGGCCCTTCTGCCCGGGTCACCGGGAGACGAGGCGCTCGTGCTCGGGCTTCCCCGACGAGCGGCATGGCTCCTCTATGGGGTGGGACTCTTTCCCGGGCTTCTGCTCGGTATCATCTACGCCATCGGCTTCCGCCGCCTGGTGCTCGACCCGGCCCGCCTGGAGGCGCTTCGCCGGGAGCTCAACACGCGCACCGATCCTCGATGATTCCCGTGGCCCGAAGTTCCGCCATGCTCCTGGTGGCGGGGATATACGTGGCCGGCCTTGCCGTGATCGGGTGGTGGGCCGCGCGCCGTACCCGAAACGGGCAGGACTTCTTCGCCGCCGGCCGCCGGCTCGGACCGGTCACGCTGGCCATGGCTGCCATGGCCGCCACCCTCTCCGGATTCACCTTCATTGGTGGGCCGGGACTCTTCTACGCAAGAGGGTTCGGCGCCCTCCTGATCTTTCTGCCGGTCTCCATCACCGCGTCCCTCTCGGCCTGGGTGCTGGGAGTCCGGCTTCGATTGCTTGCGGAGGCGCGGGGCGTGGTCACCATCCCCGAAGCGATTGCGGCGAGGTATGGGAGTCGAGCGGCGCAGGGGCTTGCCGCGGTCTCCATTCTTATCGCGGTGGTGGGCTACCTCGCCACCAATCTGCTTGCGATGGGGCTCGTCCTCGACGCCCTCTTCGGCGTTGGCCGCGCCAATGGGATCTGGATCGGGGCTTTCATCGTTCTGGCGTATTCATTCGGTGGAGGAATTCTCGCGGGGGTCTACGCGGATCTTTTCCAGGGGGCGATCATGGCGGTCGCATCCCTTCTGGTGTTCTCCCTGGCGCTGCGAGTCGGGGGCGGCCTCGAGAGTATGTCGAGCGCCATCCTCTCCCGCGAGCCCTCCTTTCTCGCCCCCTGGGGATCCATGTCGCCGCTGGGCGGGCTTTCTCTCTTCTTCGTCTTCAGCCTGGGGGTGCTGGGCCAGCCGCACGTGCTCCACAAGTTCTACATGGTGAAGGACCCGCTGCAGCTCCGCTGGTTCCCCATCGCCAATACCGTGGCCATGGTACTCACCCTGGCGCTGCTGTTCGGCGTCGGCCTGGCGATGAAGACGGGAGTGCTGACCGGGGCGGTCCCGGCGCTTCAGAACCCCGACGATGCCACGCCGGCCTTTCTGCTCCGCTACGCCTCGCCGGTGCTCGCGGGGGTCCTCTTCGCCGGAGTCGTCGCCGCCATCATGAGCACGGTCAACGCGTTTCTCAATGTGGGGGCCGCCGGGTTGGTGCGCGATCTTCCAGCCGCGCTCGGTTGGCCGGTCCGGAACGAGCTGGGGTACGGTCGGGTGGCCACGCTCGTGATCGGCGGGGCCGCCGCGCTCGCGGCTCAGTCGGCGGGCAGCCTGGTCGCGTTACTCGGAATCTTCGGCTGGGGGCTGTTCGCCGCGACGCTGGTTCCGGCCCTGGGCATCGGTCTGGTCTGGCCGGGAGGAACCCGGAGCGGCGCGATCGCCTCGATCGGCACCGGGCTCGGTCTCACGCTGATCGGGGAAGTTTCGGGATTCTACCGCTGGTACGGGCTCCCCGACGGTGTGACCACCGCCGGAGTCGCCCTGGGAGTTTCTCTGCTGGTGTACCTGCTGGTCTCGCTGGTGACGCGGCGGAGCAGCGCCCCGCCGGCTCGGGACATTCAGGCCATCATCACGCTGGGGAGTGGGTCTCCGCCGCGATCGTCCGGAACTCGAAGTGCGACGCCTGAACCGTCTCGTAGTCTCGATTGGTCTTGAGCCGCGTGATCCGACGTCCGAACATGTCGATCCTGCGAACCGTGACTCCGGGAAAGATGGGGGCCACTTCGTACCAGGTCCCGTGCTCGAGGCGCGGGTATCGCAATGCAAACTCGGGTTTGAGGCGTGCTTCCATGCGCGTCATGTTGTTGGTTCCTGGGCTTGGTCTGAACTGGGTGACCAAGTATCGAGGGGGGACACGACCACCGCAAGATTCAGAAAAGAGACACCGTCTTGTTTGTTGGCACCCCCCTCGTCACGACAGGCTATTCCTTGCACGGTCGGCTTGCCTGCCGTTTTCATGACCGCTAGGATGAGGCGATCCACCCTCCACTTTCGGGAACGACCTGCATGAATCCGGTGACCATCGGCGAGCTGGGCAGCCACGTTGGCCAGGAGGTCCTGGTGCAGGGATGGGTGGTGACCACCCGTTCCAGCGGCAAGATCGCCTTCCTCGTGGTCCGCGACGGAACCGGATACCTCCAGGCGGTCTTCGCCCGGAAGGAGGTGGGGGACGAGGTCTGGGAGCGTTTCGCCGGTCTGACCCAGGAGGCCTCAGTCGGGGTCCGGGGGACGGTTCGCGCCGATGCCCGGTCTCCCGGTGGGTTCGAGCTGACCGCCACGGGGCTCTTTGTCCTGGGCCCTTCGGTGGACTTCCCGATCAGCCCGAAGGAGCACGGAACCCAGTTCCTGTTCGAGCATCGCCACCTGTGGCTCCGGAGCCGGCGGCAGGTCGCGATCGCCAAGGTCCGCCACGCGGTGATCCAGGCGATCCACGATTTCTTCGATCAGCGGGGCTTTACCCGGGTGGACACGCCGATCCTTACTGGATCGATCGGGGAAGAAGCCGGAACCCTCTTTGCCACCGACTACTTCGACCTCGGCAAAGCCTACCTCGCCCAGACCGGCCAGCTCTACGTCGAGGCGGCCGCGGCGGCACTCGGCAAGGTCTACTGCTTCGGACCCACCTTCCGCGCCGAGAAGTCGAAGACCCGCCGCCATCTCACCGAATTCTGGATGGTGGAGCCGGAGGTCGCCTTCAACGACTCGGACGCGAACATGCGGCTTCAGGAGGACTTCGTGAGCTTCCTGGTGGCCCGCGCCCTGGAACGATGCCAGGAGCCGCTCAAGGAGCTGGAGCGCGACACCACGCGGCTGGAGCAGATCACCCCGCCATTCCACCGGGTGAGCTACACCGACGCCATCGCCCGGCTCAACGGGCTCGGCTCCGACATCCACTGGGGCGCCGACCTGGGCGCCGACGATGAAACCACTCTGTCCAGGGACTCGGACAAACCCGTCTTCATCTACAACTATCCGCGCGAGGTGAAGGCCTTCTACATGAAGGAGAACCCGGCCGATCCCCGGACGGTGCTCAATAATGACTGCCTGGCGCCGGAGGGATACGGGGAGATCATCGGAGGGTCGCAGCGGGAGGACGACTACGACCGGCTGCTTCAGCGGATCAAGGACCAGGGACTCCATCCGGAAGCCTACGGGTGGTATCTCGATCTTCGGAAATACGGGACCTTCGTCCACTCCGGGTTCGGGCTCGGCCTGGAACGGACCGTGGCCTGGATCTGCGGAATCCCCCACATCCGCGAAGCGATCGCGTTTCCCAGGCAGATCCATCGGCTGTATCCGTAGGCGGACAGGCGGACAGGCGGACAGGCGGACAGGCGGACAGGCGGACAGAGGGATTCCATTCATGCGCCTCGTGATTGCCTTCGGATTGGCCCTCAGCAGTCCCTGCATGATCCCGGCGGCCGCGGCCCAGGCCGGCCAGGGCCGGACGCTTCTTCCCAGGGCCGGACTCGTCATAACCCGCAGTGTCAAGCTTGCCCCGGGCGCCTACCGGCTTGCCGCCCCGGCGTCCCTCGATTCCGCCGCGATCACCATTCAGGGCAACAACCTCACCGTGGATCTCACCGGTGTCACTCTGCTTGGCAGCGACTCGACCGCCGATCCGGACCAGGGGAGCGGGGTGGCAATCCATATCGAGGGCGGCCGGAACGTGCGGGTGATCGGCGGCGCGATCCGGGGCTACAAGATCGGCCTGCTCGCAACCGGGACGCGCCGTCTCGCGCTCCGGGGTCTCGACGCGAGCCATAACTGGAAGCCGAGGCTCTACAGCCTGGTGGAGCACGAAAGCCTGGCCGACTGGCTGTCCTTTCATCAGAACGAGAAGCGGGAGTGGACCCGATACGGGGCCGGGATCTATCTCGAGGACGTCAAGGGCGGAGAAGTGCGGGACAGCCGGGTGGTCCAGGGGATGAACGGCCTCCTGCTGGTCCGGACCGATTCGCTCCTCATTCGGGACAACACCTTCTCCTTCAATTCCGGCCTCGGCATCGGGCTCTACCGCTCCAGCGTGAACACCATCGTCCGGAACCGGCTCGACTACAACGTGCGGGGATACAGCCACGGGTTCTACCACCGGGGCCAGGATTCCGCCGGTCTGTTGCTCTACGAGCAGAGCTCCCATAACACGGTGGCCTGGAACTCGGCCACCCATGGAGGGGACGGGCTCTTCCTGTGGGCTGGCCAGAGCACGATGGACTCGGGAGATGCCGGGGCCAACGACAACGTGTTCTACGGGAACGATTTCAGCTTCGCTCCCGCGAACGCCATGGAAGCCACCTTCAGCCGGAACCGGTTTCTGGCGAACCGCGCCGAAGGGAGCGACTACGGGCTCTGGGGCGGCTACAGCTGGGAGTCGGTGATCGCGGGGAACTGCTTCGTGGGAAACCGGGTCGGGATCGCCATCGAGCACGGGCAGGACAACCTGATCGCCGCGAACCGGTTCAGTGGCGACACCACGGCGGTCTGGCTCTGGGCCAACCCGATCGAGCCCTCGGAGTGGGGGTACCCGAAACACCGCGATACCCGCTCCCGGGACACCCGGGTTATGAAGAACCGGTTCGAGGGCAATCGCGTGGCGGTCCGGGCTCGTACCACGCCCGGACTCGAGGTCTCCGGCAATGTGGAGGTGGTGGTGGATTCCATGCTGGCGCTGGATGACTCCACCCGGGCCGGCCTGCTGTTCCCGCCGCCGGAGCGGACCCGGGCCGGCATCACCGGCTGCGGCCCCGGGTCGGCCCTGCCCGCCGCGTACCGGAAGATGGTGCCGCGTTTGCCGAGCCTCCCTCACTCGGTGCCCGCCTCGGACCCGGCCCGGCTCGACCGCTCCGCGATCGTGGTGGACGAGTGGGGTCCGTTCGACTGGCAATCCCCACGGGTGTGGCCGGTCGACAGCGTTCGCGCGAGTCCGCTCCGGCTCCGCACCGGAGGACCGGCGGGATCCTGGCGCGTGGTCAATCGATTCGGCATCGCCGAAATGACGCCGACCTCTGGCCGGATCGGCGATACCATCACGGTGACCCCGATCGCTCCGGGCAATGACTGGGCGATCCGGCTCGAGTATCAGGCCGGCGACACCGTCGCGAGATCGGGAAACCCCCGGCCTCAGGGCTCCCCGGTCGCATTCGGCTATTCCCGCTGGGAGCCGGTGCTCGCCTGGGACGCCCGGTTTTTCCGGTGGGACGACTCGCTCGACCTTCGCCAGGGCCCCGAGCGATTCGACGCGGTGACGGCCACGACGCCCATCCTCACCCGCCAGCTCTCCCGGCTCGACTTCGAATGGTACCGGCCTCAGATCGCCGAGCTTCCCCTGGAGCGCTGGGCGCTGCTCGCGACCACCTCGGTCGAGCTTTCCCCCGGCGCCTATCAGCTTCGCACCATCAGCGATGACGGAATCCGGGTCTGGGTGGACGACCGCCTGGTGCTCGACCATTGGAACGGGCACGAGTCCGAGGTCGACCGCGTCCCGATCGAAGCCGGGGCCCACCGGTTACGGGTCGGGTACTTTCAGGATGGGGGGTGGACCGAGCTCCGGGTGGAGATCCTGCGGAGGCCCTAACCCGCCCTTTTCGCCTCGTCCCAGAGCCGGTCCAGCGTCTCGAGACCGGCGTTCTGCACCGTGATTCCGCGCTCCGCGGCCAGCCGTTCGAGCCGGCCGAACCGCTCCCGGAACCGGGCGTTGGCCCGCTCCAGGGCGGGTCCCGGCTGCACCCCGAGCTTCCGGGCCAGATTGACGACCGCGAAGAGCAGATCCCCGATCTCCTCCTCCCGCCGCAGGGCGGAGGACTCGGCTTCCACCTCGGCCAGTTCCTCCCGGACCTTGTCGGCGGGGCCCCGCGCGTCGGGCCAGTCGAACCCAACCCCCGCGGCCCGTTCCTGGATCCGGAATGCCATGAGCAGCTCGGGCAGGGTGGGAGGCAGGCCGTCGAGCAGGCCGGCGGGGATTTCGCCGCCGCTCCGCTCCCGCAGCTTCAACTCCTCCCAGCGCCCCTGCTCGCCGAGGTCGAAGAGGTGCGGGTGGCGCCGTTTCATCTTGGCTTCGAGCCGGTCGGCCGTCTCGTCCGCACTGAATTCGGAGCGTTCCTCCCCGAGGACGAGCTGCCAGGCCAGGTGGAGCATCAGGTCGGCCACTTCGTCGCCGATCGCGTCGGGATCTCCCGACCCGATGGCCTGGTCGAGCTCGTGGACTTCTTCCACCAGGTAGGGCCGGAGCGTCTCGCGGGTCTGAGCCCGGTCCCAGGCACAGCGGACCCGGAGATCCCGCACCATCGCCATCGCGCGCTCCAGCGGGGACTTCGCTTGCATTGCTCCTCCCGGTCCGATAAGCTACCCGCTCTCCGGTGACCAAAGTAATGCGCGAGAATTCCGGGCGGGCGTGGCTCGATGTCGATCTCGATGCCCTGGTGCGCAACGCGCGACGGTTCGCCGAGCGGTGCGGCGCCCGCCTGCTTCCCATGGTCAAGGCGAACGGGTACGGGCTCGGCGCGGTTCCCATAACCCGCGCGCTCGAGGCGGTCGACCCGTGGGGCTACGGCGTCGCCACCGTCCCCGAGGGCGCCGAGCTCCGGGAGGCCGGTATCGTCCGGCCGATCCTCGTGCTGACCCCGTTCGTCGGCGACGCCGGCGAGGTCGAGGAGTACCGGGAGCATGGTCTCCGTGCGGTGATCGGGGATCTTCCCGGGCTCGAGACCTGGCTGGCCCATCACGGCGGGCCCTTTCACGTGGAGATCGACACCGGAATGAGCCGGGCCGGGTTTCCCTGGCGGGACGGGGCAGCGCTCACCGGGTTAGGGCGGCGGCTGGCCGGCGCGCCGGACTGGGAAGGCGTGTTCACCCACTTCCATTCCCCCGACAGCGATCCCGGCAGCGTCGCGGTCCAGCTCGCCCGGTTCGACCAGGCGATCGCGGCGCTGCCCCATCATCCCCCGCTGGTGCACACCACCAGCAGCGCCGCGGTGGGGCTGGTCGGGCATCGGAACGACCAGCTGGCCCGGCCCGGGATCGCGCTCTATGGCGGCGAGTCCGCGCCGGACCTCGTGGTCGAGCCGGTCGCGCGGCTCTCCGCCGGCGTCATCGCGGTCCGGCGGATCGAGCCGGGAGACACGGTGAGCTACGGGGCCGAGTGGAAGGCCCGCGTCCCGACCACCATCGCGACGCTCTCGATCGGATACGCCGACGGGCTGCTGCGATCGCTGGGCAATCGCGGGCTGGTCGAGCTCCACGATCGGGTGGTCCCGATCGTCGGACGGGTCAACATGGACATGGTGATGGTCGATGCCGGCGACCTGCCGGTCCGGCCCGGAGATGTGGCGGTGATCTTCGGCGGTCGCATTGCGCTCGACGAGCAGGCCCGCCGCGGCGGGACCAACGCGTACGAGCTGCTCACCGCGATCGGGGAGCGGGTCACCCGGCGATATCACGGAGGCCGCTGATGGCGCGGCGCGCGGCGATCATCGTGCTCGACGGACTCGGGATCGGGTCGGCGCACGATGCCGCCTCCTACGGAGACGGCGGCAGCGATACCCTCGGGAACGTGCTCCGCACCGGCGCCCCGCTTGCCCTCCCCGAGCTGACCCGGCTTGGCCTGGGATGCTGTGCCCCGCTCCGGGGGATCGCGGCGGTCGATCGCCCCCGGGCCGCGTTCGGCACCGCGCAGCCGAAGAGCGCGGGGAAGGACAGCACCACCGGGCACTGGGAACTCTGCGGCGTCATCCTGGAACAGCCCTTTCCAACCTATCCCGGAGGATTCCCCGCGGTGGTGGTGGAGGAATTCTCCCGGCGGACCGGCCGGGGAGTCCTGGCCAACCGTCCCGCTTCGGGAACCGCGATCATCGAGGCGTTCGGTCCGGAGCATCAGGCCACCGGAAGCTGGATCGTGTACACCTCCGCCGACAGCGTGTTCCAGGTTGCGGCCCACGAAGAGGTCGTTCCGCTCGAGGAGCTGTATCGAGCCTGTCAGGTCGCGCGGGACATGCTGCAGGGAGAACACGGGGTGTCCCGGGTGATCGCCCGGCCGTTCCTCGGCTCGCCCGGGGCCTATCGCCGTACCCCCCATCGCAGGGACTTCAGCCTCGAGCCGACCGGATCCACCCTTCTCGATGGCTGCGAGCTTCGGGGAATCCCCCGGGTGGGTGTCGGAAAGGTGGACGATCTCTTTGCCGGGCGGGGCATCGTGAGCACCCACACCGCGACCAACGACGAGGCCTATCGGCTGATCCGGGAAGGGCTCGTCGGGATGGAAGGGGGATTTCTGTTCGCGAACGTGATCGAATTCGACCAAAGCTGGGGGCATCGCAACGACGTGGCCGGGTTCCGGGGAGGTTTGATCGAGCTGGATCGGGCCCTGCCGGGCCTCCTCGCGCCGGTCCGGGAGGGCGATCTCGTTATCTTTACCGCGGACCACGGAAACGACCCTACCACCCCCTCGACCGACCATTCGCGGGAACGGGTACCGCTCCTGGTTTACGGGCCGCGGATCGGGGCCGTTCCTCTCGGAGAGCGGCAAACCTTTGCCGATATCGGGCAGACGGTTGCCGAATTCCTGGGAACGGCCCCGCTTGCGGCCGGGACGTCTTTTCTGAGCGAGGTCTGGCGTGGGTGACCGGTTGATCGAGGCAGCCCGGGCGGCACAACAGCGCGCCTACGCCCCGTACTCCAACTTTCGAGTCGGCGCGGCGCTCGAGACCGAAGACGGCGCCGTGTATACCGGCTGCAACGTGGAGAATGCCTCGTACGGTTTGACGATCTGCGCCGAGCGGGCCGCCGTGTGTACCGCGGTCACGGCGGGAGCCCAGCGGTTCCGCCGGGTGGTCGTGGCGACCGACGTTGACCCTCCGGCATCTCCCTGTGGAGCCTGCCGCCAGGTGCTCGCCGAGTTCGGCCCCGCGCTCCGGGTGGACGCGGTGGGACCGACCCAGTCGCGCTCCTGGCGCCTCAGCGAGCTCCTCCCCGACGCGTTCGTGAAGGAGTCGATGTGAAGCGGTTGCTCATCCTGCTGGGCATCGGAGCGCTGGGCGCGTGTCAGGAGCGCCTCGCGCTGCCGTCCACCTGTCCCGACCTTTGCCCCGGGAGCGGGGTCGAGGTCCGCGATACCACCCTCGACGCCATCGTCGGCTCGGACAGCAGCTTCTTCGGCTATATCGGCCTTGAGGAGCCTCCCGCCGTGCTGGTCTCCAATGGTCTCGCGGAAGGCGACGCGCGCGGCCGGGCCATCTTCGGGGCTCTGCCGGACAGCCTCTTCGTGATCGGGACGCGCTACGCCTACACCGTCGACTCGATGCTGTTCGTGCTTCCGATGCTGGCGCGGGATACCGCCGTCAAGAACATCCAGATCATCATCCACCGGATTCCTCTGGTGGATTCGACGGTCACCCTGGCCGACCTGGACCAGTACATGACGCCGGAGACGGTGGTGGACTCGGCGCTCATTTCCGATACCCTGGTCACCGGAGACGTGCGGGTTATGGTCCGTCCGGAGAGCTGGCCCAAGCTCACTCCCGATGAAGCCGACACGACCCGGCTGGCGGTGGGATTCCGGATCACCGCGCCCACGCCGACCGGGATCCGGCTCGGATCCACGTTCAGTGGAGATGGCCCGACCTGGTACACCTACGTCCAGGTGCCGACGACCGATACCTCCCTCACCCATCAGACCATCACCATCCCGGCCGATTCGACCAACTATGTCATCGAAGCGCCCTCGCCCTCCGACCCCGCCAACCTCTTTTTTGGAGGCCGGACCGGGAGCCGGACTCTCCTGCGGTTCCAATTGCCCAGGGTGCTGCGGGATTCGTCCACCGTGGTGCGGGCGACTCTCGAGATGACCCTGGCTCATCCGGTTCTGGGACTGCCCAATGACCCGGCCTCGGTCCAGGCGCTCGCGGCCCTGGTGGATGTGGGCGCCAAGTCGCCGGCCTTCAGCGGCGCGGTGGGAACCCAGTCGCTCGAAGCCGGACTGAGCGGGCTCCAGAGGATCGAAGTCCTGGGCCCGGTCAGCTCCTGGTTCGGCCCCAACGGACTGACGCCGACCCTGGTGATGGGTCTGGCGCCGGAAGGGGGAACCTTCACCCAGGCCGAGTTTCTCTCGACCCGGGCCCCGATGGGGGCGCCACGGCTCCGGCTTACCTACGCGGTTCCTTCGCGGGCCGGGTTCCCCTGATGCGCGCGCTCGCCCCGCTCGCGCTCGCCACCGTGCTCGCGGGCCCCCTCGTGGCCCAGGCGTCCGAATTCGGGACCCGCGGGTTCGGCCTGCCGCTCCGGCCCATCTCGGTGCGGGCCTCCGCGACCGGAGGCGCGTTCGGATTCTTCGACATCGAGTCCGCGTCCAATCCTTCGTCGTTCGCGTTCGTCGGCAGGTCGAACGTTTCCTTCCAGACGGTGCAGACCTGGACCAGCGCCGAGAACCCGGTGGGAACCGCCAGCACTCGTGACAATCGCTACCCCGGGTTCATGGTGGCCGCGCCCCTCGGTGGAACGCGACTCGCCATCGCGGTGAGCGCGAGTGGCTACACCGATCGCAATTTCTCGCTCGCCTCCATGGATACCGTCATCCTTCGGGACGAGCCGGTCGAAACCACCGACACCCTGACCTCGCTCGGTGGCATCAGCGATCTTCGGGCAGCGATGGCCTGGCGCATGTCCAGCAAGGTGCAATGGGGTCTCGGCCTCCATCTGCTGACCGGATCGAACCGGATCACCAACCATCGGGTGTTCTCCGACACGACCTACAGTGGCGCCTCGGAGCATTCCACGATCTCCTATCTGTCGTACGGCCTCTCCATCGGCGTAACCGCCCGGCCGATTCCCATCCTGACGCTCGCCGGGATGGCACGGGCCGATACCCGGATCCGGATCGAGCGCGATACCGCGCAGGCCGGCAGAGTGAACCTCCCGATGACGCTGGGCGCAGGGGCCCGGCTCCAGCTCGGCCGGCGGCTTCTGATGGCCGGCTCGGCGACGTTCCGCAACTGGGAGCGATCCGATTCCGGGCTGGTGGCCCTGGGAGGACTCGGCAGCCGGAACACGACCGAATGGGACGTCGGATTCGAGTTCATCCCCAAACCGACCCATCCCGGGTCGCATCCGATCCGGCTCGGGATGTATCGAAGCGGCCTGCCGTTTCCGTTGCAGGCCGGACTGGTTCAACGCGAGACCGGGATTTCGGCGGGGACCTCCCTCGAATTTGCCGGGGGCCGGGCTCGCAGCGATATCACGCTGAGCCGGGTCTGGCGCTCCGGTGGCCCGGACTTCTCCGAGCGCGCCGTGATGCTCAACGCGGGCATCTCGATCCGGCCGTGAAGCGGGTTTACATCGAGACCTACGGCTGCCAGATGAACGTGGCCGACACCGAGCTGATTCTCGGGTTGCTCGCGCCCCAGGGGTTCGTGCCCACCCCGAGCCCCGAGGACGCCGACGTGCTCCTGCTCAACACCTGCGCGGTGCGCGATAACGCCGAGCAGCGGGTCATCGGCCGGATGGGGGAGCTCCAGCGCTTCAAGCGAAGCGGCACCGTGCTGGGCGTCGTGGGCTGCATGGCCCAGCGTCTCGGACCCGCTCTCCTCGCCCGGGTCCCCCGGGTAGACCTGGTGGTCGGCCCCGATGGGTATCGCAGCCTTGCCGGATTGATCGGGCACGCCTCCCAGGGCGAGCGGACCGCCGAAACCGGGTTCCGTTCGTGGGAGCATTACGAAGATGTGCCACCGGCCCGGGCCCCCTCACCCACCCAGTTCGTCACGGTGCAACGGGGCTGCGATTACAAGTGCACCTTCTGCATCGTTCCGTATACCCGGGGCCCCGAGCGAAGCCGCAGATTGGAAGACGTGATCCGGGAAGTCGGGAACCTGGCGGAGCAGGGGACCACCGAAGTCACCCTGCTGGGCCAGACGGTGAATGCCTATCACGACGGCACCCACGACTTTGCCGACCTGCTCCGCGGGGCGGGCGCGGTTCCGGGGGTTCGCCGGCTCCGCTTCACCAGCCCCTATCCCACCGACTTCACTGATCGGGTCATCGAGGCGATGGCGGAAACGCCGGCGGTGTGCGAGCATGTCCACCTGCCCGCCCAGAGTGGATCGAATGCGGTGCTCCGGCGCATGCTCCGGCGCTACACCCGCGAGAGGTACCTCGAGGTGGTCGCGCGGCTCCGGGACATGGTGCCCGGGATCACCTTCACCACCGACCTGATCGTCGGCTTTCCCGGGGAAACTGAGGAGCAGTTCGGAGAGACTTTGACTCTGGTCCAGGAAGCCGGGTTCGACGATGCCTATACCTTCGCCTATTCCCTGCGGGAAGGAACTCCCGCGGTCAGGCTGCCCGACCGGATCCCCGACGAGGTGGCGTCGGACCGGTTGAGCCGGCTGATCGAGGTGGTGCGGGCCCAGGCGCGCGCCCGGAACCTGCCGCGGCTCGGATCGGTGCACGAAGTCCTGGTGGAGCGGCCTGCCCGGCGCGGTGATCAGATGCTGGGCCGGACCCGGGGCAATCACATGGTGCTGCTCGATCTTCCCGCGGGCGCCCTCGGGGAGTATCACCACGTCCGACTTTCGGGAACCACCGGGTCGACTTTCACCGGAGTACGGGTGATGCCCGAGCTGGCGGTGCTCTCCGGAGGGCCGTGAGGGAGCGGCGGGTCTATCTCTTCGTGCTCTGCTTCGAGGCCGGTCTTGCGACCGGCCTCTCGCGTTTTCTGGATCCGTGGTGGACCGCCGCGACCCTGGTGGCCGGCGGGCTCCTGCTCCGGCCCCGCGGGCATTCCTGGATCGCCGGCGTCCTCCTCCTGGGCCTCGGCCTTGGCGTCCTAACCCGCGACCGCGCGGCCCGGTCCTGCGCCGGACGGCTTCCCGCCGGCGTCCTGCGACTCGCCCTCGAGCTCCGCGACCCGGCCACCGATGGCGTGGCGCGGGCCTCGGTTCTCCACGGTTGCCGGGGGGAAATCACGCTGCGAGTGCGATCCAGCCATCCCCTTCCCGCGGGAAGCCGCTGGCTGGTGACCGGCCGGTGGATTCCGGAGACCGAGTTCGGCGGCCGCCCGGGCGGGATCTTCGTCGCCCAAGAGCTCGCGGCCAGGGGCCGGTCCCGGTCGCTCGAGGCCGGGCTTCGGAACTGGCTCTCCGGTACCATCACCCGTCTCTACGGGACCCGATCCGGACTGGTGGACGCCCTGGTCACCGGACGGAGAGGAGAGATGGATCCCTCGCTCAAGGCCTCCTTCGCGCGGTCCGGCCTGATCCACCTCCTCTCCATCAGCGGATTCCACGTCGGGGTGATCTTCGGGTGGACGGTCCTGCTGCTCAAGGCGCTCCGGATTTCCCGCCATCGCAGGATTGCGATCGCGACCGCGGTGGTGGTCGCCTATGTGTGCTTTCTCGGGTGGCCTCCGCCCGCCGCTCGCGCGGCGGTGCTGTGCGGCTCGAGCGGCTGGGCCTTCTACCGGCAGCGGAAGCCGTCCCCGATGGTGCTGCTTGGGGTCACCTGCCTCGTGGTTTCCCTGATGGACCCCTGGGCGATCTTCAGCCTGGGGGCATGGCTCTCCGCCGGCGCGCTCACCGGGAGCATGCTGTTCACTCGATGGAGCGATCGGGCGATCGGGACGGGGAACGGATGGCGCATGCTGTTCGCGTCGATCGGAGCGACGTTCACCACCGCGCCATTCACGGCGGCGGCATTCGGGTCGGTGGCTCTTGCTGGCATCGGACTCAATTTCGCCGCGATTCCACTCGCCGCGCTCTCGGTGCCCCTGGTGCTGGCGAGCCTGGTCACTGCTCCCCTCGCGCCGATCGCCCAGGCCTTTGCGACCGCGGGCGGAGTGGGCCTTGCGGGGCTCGAGCGGCTCGCCTTGCTCGGCAGCGTGATTCCGGCCGGCGCGGTGCTGACGCCGACGGGGTTGATCGGCGCGCTTCCCTGGATCGGATTGCTGGGGTTCCTCCTCTGGGTCATCGGCCGGCGGAATACCTCCCGGCGCGCTGCCCTCCGGCTCGGATGGGGCGCCGGTCTGGCCGGGTTCGCACTCCTCCTTCCCCTTCACGCCATGGCGTCGTTTCATGACGGGCATGGCCTCACGCTACATTTCCTGAGCGTCGGCCAGGGCGATGCCGCGCTGCTTCGGACCCCGGCAGGGCGCTGGATCCTGGTGGATGGAGGGCCCGCCGACGAGCGGCACGATGCGGGGCGGGAAGTGCTGCTCCCGTTTCTGGTGCGGCACGGTGTTCGGCGCCTTGCCGCGGTGGTGCTCTCCCATGCGCACCTCGATCACGTGGGTGGCATCCCCGCGGTGCTCGAGGCCATCCCGGCGGACCTGATCCTGGAGCCCGCCGAGCCGGTCGCGGAGCCGCACTATCTGCACATGCTGGCGCTCGCGGAGGAGCAGGGGATTCGGTGGCAGGCGGCGAGGGCGGGAGATTCCCTCGCGATCGACGGTCTGGTGCTCCGGATTCTTCACCCCGATACGACCTGGATCCATTGGCGCGAGGACCTCAATGACGACTCGGTGGTACTGCTGCTGCGCTACGGCCGGTTCGAGGCTGTGCTCGCCGGGGACCTGGGCGTGAAGGCCGAGTCGCTGCTGGCCGGCCGGGTAGGGCCGATCGATCTCCTCAAAGTCGGCCATCACGGCTCGGCCACCTCGTCGGGGACCCGATGGCTCGATGAGCTCGAGCCCAAGGCGGCGATCATCAGCGTGGGGCCGAACCGCTATGGCCACCCCGCCCCCTCCGCGCTCACCCGCCTCGGGGAGCACCAGGTGGACGTGTGGCGCACCGATCGGGACGGCAGCGTGACCGTGACCCTCACCGACTCCACCATGACCCTCACGGGTCGATCCCGGACCGGCCGCTATGTCCTGGTTCCCTAACGATCGCCGCCGGACCCTGCCCGGTACCTCGGTCTTCACGATCGAGCGATTCATCATCGAGCAGGAGCGCCGCTATCCCGAGGCCACCGGCGAGCTTTCCAACCTCCTCTACGACATCGCGCTCGGCGCCAAGATCATCGCCGCGACGGTCCGGCGCGCCGGGATCCTCCAGATCTTCGGCTCGGCGGGGCAGATGAACGTCTCGGGCGAGACCCAGCAGCGGCTCGATCTCTTCGCCAACGAGGCGCTCAAGAACGCGATGGCCCACACCGGGCGGGTCTGCGTGATGGCCTCGGAGGAGGACGAGGAAGTCGTCACCACCGACGGGGACGGCCCCAAGGGCAAGTACGCGGTGCTGTTCGATCCGCTGGACGGCTCTTCCAACATCGACAACAACAACCCGGTGGGGACCATCTTCAGCATCTACCGGCGCCGCACCATGGAGGGGACCGGGACCCTGGAGGACGTGCTCCAGCCCGGGCGCGACCAGGTGGCCGCGGGTTATGTGATGTACGGATCGAGCGTGATGATGGTCTATTCGACCGGCCAGGGGGTGCACGGCTTCACCCTCGACCCCACCATCGGCGAGTTCGTGCTGTCCCACCCCGACATCCGCACCCCCGAGGTCGGCAAGTACTACAGCGTCAACGAGAGCTACTTCGGCCGGTGGACCCCGGCGATGAAGCAGGCGGTCCGCGGTTTCCACGGCGACCTGCCCGACCGGATCAAGGGGAAGAACAGCCGCTACATCGGCGCCCTGGTCGCCGACTTTCACCGCAACCTGGTCTCCGGCGGGATCTTCCTGTATCCCGGGGAGGAATCGAAGCCGCAGGGCAAGCTCCGGCTCTGCTACGAGGCGAGTCCCCTGGCCTTCATCGCGGAGCACGCCGGCGGCGCCGCGACCGACGGGGTGAACCGGATTCTCGACATCGTGCCCCACGAGCTGCACCAGCGCACCCCCCTGGTGATCGGGTCGAAACGGGACGTCGAGTTCGTGGCCGACGTCCTCCGCGAGCACAAGTCGTCGGTGTGAACCCCGCGCTCCTTCCGGTCAAGCCGCTCTACACCGCGGAGGACCGATCCGGCGATCCCGGGGCGCCGGGTGTCTGGCCCTACCTCCGTGGAATCCAGGCATCCATGTACACCGGGAAGCTCTGGACCATGCGCCAGTACGCCGGGTTCGGCACCGCGGAGGAAACCAACCGGCGGTTTCGCGCGTTGCTCGCCGCGGGGCAGACCGGGCTCTCCACCGCGTTCGATCTTCCCACCCAGATGGGCTACGACTCGGATCATCCGATGGCGGTGGGCGAAGTCGGCCGGGTGGGGGTCGCCATCGACACCGTGGACGACCTGGCCCGGCTCTTCGAGGAGATTCCGCTCGACCGGGTCTCGACCTCGATGACGATCAACGCCACCGCGGCGATCCTCCTCGCCATGTACGTGGTGGTCGGGGAGGAGCAGGGGATTCCGCGGAGCCGGCTGGCCGGCACGGTCCAGAACGACATCCTCAAGGAGTACATCGCCCGGGGCACCTACATCTTCCCCGCCGAGCCGTCGCTCCGCCTCTGCATCGAGATCTTCCGGTTCGTCGCGGAGGAGGGGATGCGCTTCAACCCGATTTCGATCAGCGGATATCACATGCGCGAGGCCGGGGCGACCGCGGTGCAGGAAGTCGGGTTCACCCTCGCCAACGCCTGCGAATACGTGAGCCATGCCCTGCGGGCCGGACTCCCGATCGAGCAGTTCGGGCCCCGGCTCTCCTTCTTCTTCGCCTCGCACAACGATCTCTTCGAGGAGGCCGCGAAGTTTCGCGCGGCGCGGCGGCTCTGGGCCCGGCTGGCCCGGGACCGATTCGGCGCCGACGATGCCTCGTGCCGGCTCCGCTTCCATACCCAGACCGGCGGGGTCACCCTTCAGGCCCAGCAGCCCATGAACAACATCGTGCGGGTGGCGATCCAGGCGCTCGCCGCGACCCTGGGGGGCACCCAGTCGCTGCACACCAACGGGTTCGACGAGGCGCTGACCCTTCCCAGCGAGGCGGCCGCCACCCTCGCGCTCCGAACCCAGCAGGTGCTCGCCTGGGAGACCGGCCTAACCCGCACCGTGGATCCCCTCGGCGGGAGCTACTACGTCGAGGCCCTCACCGACCGGATCGAGCGGGACGCCCTCGCCCTGATCGAGGAGGTGGATGCGCTGGGGGGCTCGACCCGGGCGGTGGAGAGCGGCTTCTTCCAGCGCCGGATCGCCGAGAGCGCCTACGAGCTGCAGAAGGCGGTCGAGCGGGGAGAGGTGGCCATCGTGGGGGTCAATCGCTTCGAAATCGACGAGCCGCCACCCCGGATCGACCTGCCCCGGTTCGACGAGCTGGAAGCGAGGCAGATCGCCGAGGTGCGCGCCGCCCGGGCCCGCCGGGACGATACCCGGCTGCGCGCCACGCTCGGCGACCTGGACCGGGCGGCGCGGGGCACCGAGTCGCTGCTGCCCACGATCCTCGAGGCGGTGCGCGCCCGGGCGACCATCGGCGAAATCAGCGACGTTCTGAGAGAGGCGTGGGGGATGTACCACCCGTGAGCGGCCCGCCGGTGGCCCATCACCTTCGGGTGTTCCGGACCGCGCGTTATCTCACCCTGGGTGAGATCGAAGGCGCCTCCGAAGTGTGGTTCGTGCTGCACGGGTACAGCATGCTCGCCGCGTCCTTTCTTCACTGGTTCGAACCGGTGGCGCGGCCGGGGCGCCTGCTGGTGGCGCCGGAGGGCCTGTCCCGGGCCTACTTCGAAGAGCGGGGCACCCGCCGGGTGGGAGCCTCCTGGATGACCAAGGAGGATCGCGACGCGGAGATCGAAGACTACGTGCAGTACCTGGACCGCATTGCCGACCGGATCCGGCTCAGCGTGCCGGGCGCGCCTCGCGTCGAAGTCCACGGTTTCTCGCAGGGAGCCGCGACCGCCTGCCGCTGGGTGGCGCTGGGCAGCGTCCAGCCCGATCGACTCGTGGTCTGGGGCTCGACGCTCCCGCCCGATCTTCCGCTGGAACGCTATGGAGCGAAGCTGACCCGCGCCGGGCTCACCATCGCGGTGGGAACCCGGGACAAGTACGTCCACCCCGAAGACGTGGACCGCGAGGAAGCCCGGCTCCGGTCGCTGGGACTGTCGCCGATCATGCACCGGTTCGACGGAGGGCACCGGGTGGATCCCGGGGTGCTCCGGCTGCTCGCCACCACGGAGGCCCCGCCATGATGTCGTTTCCCGATTCTCTCGCCGCGATCTACGCCCGGGAGCTCACGACCCTGCGCCTGGAAGTGGAGGCGTACCCGTCCGACGCCGATCTCTGGAAACTGGCGCCCGGCATCGCCAATTCGGGGGGAACCCTGGCGCTTCATCTGGCCGGCAATCTCCAGCATTTCATCGGAGCGATCCTGGGCGGAACCGGCTATCGCCGGAACCGGGATGCCGAATTCGGAGATCGTGATGTTCCCCGCGCCGTGGTGCTTCAGCGCCTCGACGCGGCCATCCAGGTCGTGCCGAAGACGGTCGCCGAGCTGGGACCCGAGGTGCTCGATGCCGACTACCCGGATTCGGTCGCCGGCGTCCGGCTCAACACCGCCGACTTCCTGCTGCATCTGGCGAGTCACCTGAGCTATCACCTGGGGCAGCTCGATTATCACCGGAGACTGGTGACCGGCGGGGCGCCGCTCGGGGGAGTGGTGTCGCCGACCCGGCTCTGGTCGGCGGTCAAGCCGGAACAGACCTAACGCGCTTCGAGCACTTCCCGGACCGCCTGGCTCAGCTCGTCCATGGTGACCGGCTTCCGGAGGACCCGGCAAATACCGGAGTCTCGCAGGCGCTGTTCGTCCATATCGTCCACGAATCCCGTCAACAGGATGATCCGAACGTTCGGCCTGACCTGATAGAGGGTTCGGGCCAGGTCGAGCCCCGTCATGTGAGGCATGGTGAAATCCGTCACCACCAGGTCGATGTCTTCCGAGTGCTGGGTGAAGTGGGCCAGCGCCTGGCGGGGGTCGGTGAATTCCGCGACCCGGTAATTGAGCATGATCAGACGGCGTGCCCCGATCCGTGCGAGGGAGGGTTCGTCGTCGAGGAACAGAATGTTCTCACCCTTGCCCTGGGTTCGTGCGGCATGGGCTGCCTCGGTCGCCGCGGCTTCCGTTTCGAGCAGGGGAAAGAAACAGCGGATTTCGGTGCCCTGTCCCACTTCGCTCTCCAGCGCCACGACCCCATCGTGGTCCTGCATGATCGCGTGCACCATCGCGAGGCCGAGCCCGGTGCCCTCACCGACCGGCTTGGTGGTGAAGAATGGCTCGAAGACCCGGGAGCGGTGGGCCGGGTCGATGCCCGCTCCGGTGTCCCGCACCTTGAGCAGTACATAGGGGCCCTCGCGGAGCCCGGGATTGGAACGCGCCATGCTGTCCCGCACGTACAGCTCCTCGAGGCTGATCGACAGGGTGCCTCCCTCGGGCATGGCCTGGGCGGAGTTCATCGACAGGTTCATCAGGACCTGGTGCACCGCCGTCTCATCCGCTGAAACCCGGTGAGGAGCGTCGGGGATCTGGAAATTGACCTCGACGGTCGCCGGGATGCTGGCGCGGAGGAGTTGATGAACCGCATGGACGCTCTTCCGGAGGTCCAGGGGACGCCTGACGCCGGTCTGGCGCCGGCTGAAGGTCAGAATACGCTCGACCAGTTGTCGTCCCCGCTGAGCTGAGGCGAGCAGCTCGTTGGCATCCGCCGCGATCTCGGGGAGCTTCCTGCTCGCCGCCAGGATCATCTCCCCATAGCCCACGATCGCTCCGAGGACGTTGTTGAAGTCGTGCGCGATGCCGCCGGCCAGGGTGCCGATGGCCTCCATCTTCTGGGCCTGGCGCAGCTGCTCCTCGAGGTGTTGTCGGCCCGATTCGGCCTGCTTCCGCGCGGTGATGTCCACGATGGTGGCGAGCACGAACATCCCTTCGGGGGTGATGACCGGAGTGAGCCCGATCTCCACCGGGACCGCGGTGCCGTCTTTGCGCTTGCCGTAGAGATCGCGGCCGGCTCCCATGGCCCGGACCTGAGGATTGGCGACGAATCCGGCCCGGAACGCCTCGTGGTGCCGGCGGGCGGAATCGGGCACCAGAAGCTCGACCTGGTGGCCGAGCAGCTCTTCCCGGGAGTAGCCGAACTGGCGTTCGATCTCCCGGTTCACCAGCACGATCCGCCCGGCCGAGTCGGTCATGAGCAGCCCGCTTGGCGCCGCCTCGACTGCCGCTCGCAGTCGCTGGTCGACCTGGGGGCCCGACGGGCCGGTCATCGTTAGCCTGGGATGGGTAAGGGGAGCCTGCCGCAACTACTATACTTCACCCGGTTCTTCTTTCCGTCAAGCACTTTGGAGGCAGGCCATGCGTGGACCGTGGGTAGTGGGTGCGCTTTGCCTTGTGTGGGGCTGTTCCTCGCCGCCCGCCAAGCCTGAAGCAGATTCGATCAAGGCCGCGGAACCTGTCCCTTCCACACCTTTGACACCGGACGAAGCCGTGGCGGCCGCCATTTCTCCGCTCCCGGCGCAATATCGGGATAGTGCCACTGTGATTTCGGTCGATACGGCGGGCAAGACCTCCACTGTGCGGGAAGGGAAAGGCGAGATGATCTGCCTCGCCCCCGATCTCGCCGCGAAGGACTTTCACGCCGCCTGCTATCACCGGTCCCTCGATCCCTTCATGGCGCGGGGCCGGGAGCTCCGGGCCGCGGGAATCAAGGACGGCGAAGTGGACTCGGTCCGGTTCCGGGAGATCCGGGCCGGCACGCTCCTGATGCCCAAGGAGCCCGCCGCGCTGTATCAGTATTTCGGAGGGCACTTCGATGCCGCCACCGGCAAGGTGATCGGCGCGCAGTCTCTTTACGTGGTGTACATGCCGTTTGCCACGGGGAAGAGCACCGGTCTCTCCGAGAAGCCCACCGACGACGGTCCCTGGCTCATGTACCCCGGCACGCCGAAAGCCCATATCATGCTCACCGGGAAGATGTCCTCGCCCTAGAGGATCAATATCGAGCCGGACACCACGCCGGTCAGGCTGCCGGCGCTGAATCGCAGCGTGAAGCTTCCCGCCCGATTGATCGAGAGGTTGGTGAAAGTCGCGACCCCGGCGTCGTTCGTGGTCACGGTCAGCGTCCCGCCCAGTACCGCATTCCCCGGTCCGCTCTCGATCGCCACTGTTACCTGAATGCCACTCTGATGCACCGGATCCCCGTTCGCATCGCTCACCTGGATCACGGGCTGCTGGCCCAACGCCACCCCGGCCAGCCCGAGGGATGAAGGCTGCGTGGTGATCACCAGCTGCGTCGCGGTGGCCGGTGGCGGCGGAGGGGGCGGGGGCGGCGGCGGCGGCGGGGGTGGCGGCGCGGCGCTCACGTCGAAGGTCGCGCTGGTGGCGTCGGTTAACCCGGAAGAAGAGGCGACCAGGGTGTAACCAGTCCCTGCCTTGTCGAGCGAGAGATCGTCGAAGCTCGCCAGTCCGTTGATCGCCGCGACGGTCAGGGAGCCCGAGAGGAACGCACTTCCCGGGTTGCTGCCCAGCCGCAGGGTGATCGCCGCCGCGGACGCGGTCACCCGGTTCCCCGCGTTGTCGAGGACCTGGACCGTAACGGCGGGGCTCATCGCCTCTCCCGCTCCCGTGCCCGTGGGCTGCTGGACGAAAGCGAGTGCGGTCGGGACCGGCTGGCCGGGCGGTGGCGCGGTCACGGTGACGGCGGCGACGCCGGCCACGCCACCGTTGCTGGCGGTGATCAGGGCCGGTCCGCCCGGTGTGATACCGAGCACGATCCCCGAGGTGGTGACGTCGGCGGTGCCGGGCCGGCTGGTTTCCCAGGTGAAGGTGGCGCCTTTCACCTCTTTATCGGACGCGTCGTACGCCACCGCCACGAGCTGGGCCGACGAGCCGACCTCCAGCGAGGTCTGGTTCGGGGCCACCACGATACGGGCGATCGGCTCGGCGCTGATCACGAGATTGGCGCTGCCCGGGACGCCATCCGCAGTGGCCCGGATCGCAACCGGCCCGCCGATACCGAGCGCGGTGACCAGGCCGGCGGCCGAGACCGAGGCGAGCGAGGGATCGTCGGAGACCCAGGAAACGGTCCGGTTGGTGAGGACGATGCCGCTTTCGGTCCTGGGCGTGGCGGTGAGCTGGAGCGTTCCTCCGACGATCAGGTTGCCGTTCGCGGGGGCAATGTCCACCCGCGATACCCGCAGCAGATCGCCCACGGTGGAATCGGTGGCGCAAGCAGAAGCCAACAGTCCGAGAAGGAAGAGCACGCGCCCAGGGCGCATCGATAACTCCGGCGTGGCTATGGGTCCCTGTACCGACAGGGACGGCTCAGCCGCGCCGCGAGTGCACTCCGGATTGGGTTGGCGGGAAACCGGTCAGGGGGAAACGGTGATGACGGCTGACGTCGCGGGCGCTAGACCGGTGCCGGCGAATTGCAGCTGGAACGTTCCAGTACCCGTGATCACCAGGTCAGTGAAGGTGGCAATCCCGTTTGCCGCAGTGATTGCCGTCGCAGTTCCTCCCAGAATGCCGCTTCCGGTAAGCGTCACCAGCGTCACGGAGATCGAGACGCCAGCCGAGGCCACGGCATTGTTATTCATGTCGCGGAGCTGAAGCGCGGGCTGCGGATTCAACGCGACGGCCGTCGTGGCAGTGGTGGCCGGCGCGGTGCTGAACGTCATGTGATCCGCCGTGCCTGCGGTGACAGTGACGCTGTTCGAGTTAGCCGCGGTAAGAACAGGGCTCGAGGTGAATTGCAGCACGTAGTTGGTCCCTACCGTACCGGCGAGCGTGAGGTTGGTAAAGGTCGCCACCCCATTCACCGCCGTGACCGTCTGAGTGCCCCCCAGCGCTCCGCCCGCTCCCGAGAGGATCGCCACCGAGACCTGGGTGGCGTTGTCACTGGTGACCGTGTTGCCGCCGGAGTCCCGGATGAGCACCACCGGCTGCGTCGCCAGGTTGCCCCCGCTGGCACCACCCACCGGCTGAGTGGTGATCGCGAGCTGGGTCGCGGCACCAAGCGTGACGGTGACATTGTTCGAGCCCGTCGCGGTGAGGGCCGGACTCGAGGTGAACTGGAGCACATAGTTGGTGCCCACCACGCCGCTCAAGGTCACCCCGGTGAAGGAAACTACGCCGCCGCCGGCGGTCCGGGTGAGCGTCCCACCGAGGCTTCCTCCCGCTCCCGAGAGGATCGCCACGGTGACCAGGGTGGTGTTGTCGCCGGTGACCGTGTTGCCACTCGCGTCCTGGATGGCGATGACCGGCTGGGTGGCCAGGGCCGCGCCACTGGCGCCGCCCACCGGCTGGGTGGTGATCGCAAGCTGGGTGGCCGTACCGGCCGTCACCGTCACGTTCCCCGAGTTGACCGGGGTGAGCACCGGGCTGGAGGTGAAGCGTAGCACATAGTTGGTCCCCACCGTGCCCGACAGGGTCACGTTGGTGAAGGTCGCGACGCCATTGACCGCGGTCACTGTTGTGGTCCCGCCCACCGCTCCCCCCGCCCCGGAGAAGAGCGCGACGCTGACCTGAGTGCCGTTGTCGGTGGTGACGGTGTTCCCCTGGGCATCCCGGATGGCGATCGCCGGCTGAGTGGCCAGTGTTGCGCCGTTCGCTCCGCCCACCGGCTGGGTGGTGATCGCAAGCTGGGTGGCCGTACCGGCCGTCACCGTCACGTTCCCCGAGTTGACCGCCGTGAGGGCAGGACTGGAAGTGAAGCGGAGGACGTAGTTGGTCCCCACCACGCCGCTCAGCGTGACGGTCGAGAAGCTCGCCACGCCGTTCACCGCCGTGACCGTCTGAGTGCCCCCCAGCGCTCCCCCCGCTCCCGAGAAGATCGCCACGGTGACCTGGGTGGTGTTGTCGCTGGTGACGGTGTTGCCGCCGCCATCCCGAATCGCCACCACCGGTTGGGTGGAGAGGTTGCCTCCGCTGGCGCCACCCACTGGCTGCGTGGTGATGCCGAGCTTGTTCGCTGCGCCCGCCGTTACGGTGACGTTGGTGGAGCTGACCGACGTGAGCACCGGGCTCGAGGTGAACTGCAGCACGTAGCTGGTGCCGACCACCCCGCTCAGGGTCACGCCGGTAAACGTCACCACCCCGCCGACCGCGGTGCGGGTCAGGGTCCCGCCCAGACCTCCTCCCGCTCCCGAGAGAATCGCCACGGTGACCTGCGTGGTGTTGTCGGTGGTGACGGTGTTGCCGCCGCCGTCCCGAATGGCGACCACGGGCTGGGTGGCGAGGTTGCCCCCGCTGGCGCCGCCCACCGGCTGAGTGGTGATCGCAAGCTGGGTCGCGGCACCAAGCGTGACGGTGACATTGTTCGAGCCCGTCGCGGTGAGGGCCGGACTCGAGGTGAACTGGAGCACATAGTTGGTGCCCACCACGCCGCTCAAGGTCACCCCGGTGAAGGAAACTACGCCGCCGACGGCGGTCCGGGTGAGCGTCCCACCGAGGCTTCCTCCCGCTCCCGAGAGGATCGCCACGGTGACCAGGGTGGTGTTGTCACTGGTGACCGTATTGCCGCCCGCGTCTTGGATCGCGACGACTGGCTGGGTGGCCAACGCCGCACCACTGGCGCCGCCCACTGGCTGGGTGGTGATCGCAAGCTGGGTGGCCGTACCGGCCGTCACCGTCACGTTCCCCGAGTTGACCGGGGTGAGCACCGGGCTGGAGGTGAAGCGTAGCACATAGTTGGTCCCCACCGTGCCCGACAGGGTCACGTTGGTGAAGGTCGCGACGCCATTGACCGCGGTCACTGTTGTGGTCCCGCCCACCGCTCCCCCCGCCCCGGAGAAGAGCGCGACGCTGACCTGAGTGCCGTTGTCGGTGGTGACGGTGTTCCCCTGGGCATCCCGGATGGCGATCGCCGGCTGAGTGGCCAGTGTTGCGCCGTTCGCTCCGCCCACCGGCTGGGTGGTGATCGCAAGCTGGGTGGCCGTACCGGCCGTCACCGTCACGTTCCCCGAGTTGACCGGGGTGAGCACCGGGCTCGAGGTGAACTGAAGCACGTAGCTGGTGCCCACCACGCCGCTCAACGCCGCATTGGTGAAGGTCACCACCCCGCCGACCGCGGTGCGGGTCAGGGTCCCACCCAGAGCTCCTCCGGCGCCCGAGCCGATCTGGAGCGTGACCTGGGTGGCGTTATCGCCGGTGACGGTATTCCCTTGGGCATCCTGGATGGCGATCACCGGCTGCGTGGCCAAGGCCGCACCACTGGCGCCACCCACCGGCTGCTGGGTGATGCCGAGCTTGTTCGCTGCGCCCGCCGTTACGGTGACGTTGGTGGAGCTGACCGACGTGAGCACCGGGCTCGAGGTGAACTGCAGCACGTAGCTGGTGCCGACCACCCCGCTCAGGGTCACGCCGGTAAACGTCACCACCCCGCCGACCGCGGTGCGGGTCAGGGTCCCGCCCAGACCTCCTCCCGCTCCCGAGAGAATCGCCACGGTGACCTGCGTGGTGTTGTCGCCCGTGACGGTATTCCCCTGGGCATCCTGGATGGCGATCACCGGCTGCGTGGCCAGGGCGCCCCCGCTCGACCCGCCCACCGGCTGGGTGGTAATGCCGAGTTTGTTCGCGACTCCGGCCGTCAGAGTAACGCCATTCGAAATGACCGACGCGAGTACCGGGTTGGAGGTGAACTGGAGCACGTAGTTGGTGCCGACCCCACCGCTCAGGGTCACCCCGGTAAACGTCACCACCCCGCCGACGGCGGTGCGGGTGAGGGTGCCGCCAAGACTGCCCCCGGCGCCCGAGAGGATCGCCACGGTGACCTGGGTGGTGTTATCGCCAGTGACGGTATTCCCCTGAGCATCCTGGATCACCACGATCGGCTGCGTGGCCAACGCCGCACCACTGGCACCGCCCACCGGTTGGGTGGTGATCCCGAGCTTGTTCGCAGCACCGGCCGTCACCGTCACGTTCCCCGAGTTGACCGGGGTGAGCACCGGGCTGGAGGTGAAGCGCAGCACATAGTTGGTCCCCACCGTGCCCGACAGGGTCACGTTGGTGAAGGTCGCGACGCCATTGACCGCGGTCACTGTTGTGGTCCCACCCACCGCTCCCCCCGCCCCGGAGAAGAGCGCGACGCTGACCTGAGTGCCGTTGTCGGTGGTGACGGTGTTCCCCTGGGCGTCCCGGATGGCGATCGCCGGCTGAGTGGCCAGTGTTGCGCCGTTCGCTCCGCCCACCGGCTGGGTGGTGATCGCAAGCTGGGTGGCCGTACCGGCCGTCACCGTCACGTTCCCCGAGTTGACCGGGGTGAGCACCGGGCTGGAGGTGAAGCGCAGCACATAGTTGGTCCCCACCGTGCCCGACAGGGTCACGTTGGTGAAGGTCGCGACGCCATTGACCGCGGTCACTGTTGTGGTCCCACCCACCGCTCCCCCCGCCCCGGAGAAGAGCGCGACGCTGACCTGAGTGCCGTTGTCGGTGGTGACGGTGTTCCCCTGGGCGTCCCGGATCGCCACGATCGGTTGGGTACTCAATGCGGCCCCGCTGGCGCCCCCCGTGGGCGGCTGGGTAATCGCCAGCTGCGATGCTGCGCCGGCAGTTACCGTGACATTTCCTGAATTCACCGCGGTGAGCACGGGGCTGGAGGTGAAGCGCAGCACATAGTTGGTCCCCACCGTGCCCGACAGGGTCACGCCGGTGAAGGTCGCGACGCCATTGACCGCGGTCACTGTTGTGGTCCCGCCCACCGCTCCCCCCGCCCCAGAGAAGAGCGCGACGCTGACCTGAGTGCCGTTGTCGGTGGTGACGGTGTTCCCCTGGGCGTCCCGGATCGCCACGATCGGTTGGGTACTCAATGCGGCCCCGCTGGCGCCCCCCGTGGGCGGCTGGGTAATCGCCAGCTGCGATGCTGCGCCGGCGGTTACCGTGACGTTTCCTGAATTCACCGCGGTGAGCACCGGGCTGGAGGTGAAGCGCAGCACATAGTTGGTCCCCACCGTGCCCGACAGGGTCACGTTGGTGAAGGTCGCGACGCCATTGACCGCGGTCACTGTTGTGGTCCCGCCCACCGCTCCCCCCGCCCCGGAGAAGAGCGCGACGCTAACCTGAGTGCCGTTGTCGGTGGTGACCGTATTTCCCTGGGCGTCCCGGATCGCCACAATCGGTTGGGTACTCAATGCGGCCCCGCTGGCGCCCCCCGTGGGCGGCTGGGTAATCGCCAGCTGCGATGCTGCGCCGGCGGTTACCGTGACGTTTCCTGAATTCACCGCGGTGAGCACCGGGCTGGAGGTGAAGCGCAGCACATAGTTGGTCCCCACCGTGCCCGACAGGGTCACGTTGGTGAAGGTCGCGACGCCATTGACCGCGGTCACTGTTGTGGTCCCACCCACCGCTCCCCCCGCCCCGGAGAAGAGCGCGACGCTGACCTGAGTGCCGTTGTCGGTGGTGACGGTGTTCCCCTGGGCGTCCCGGATGGCGATCGCCGGCTGAGTGGCCAGTGTTGCGCCGTTCGCTCCGCCCACCGGCTGGGTGGTGATCGCAAGCTGGGTGGCCGTACCGGCCGTCACCGTCACGTTCCCCGAGTTGACCGGGGTGAGCACCGGGCTGGAGGTGAAGCGCAGCACATAGTTGGTCCCCACCGTGCCCGACAGGGTCACGCCGGTGAAGGTCGCGACGCCATTGACCGCGGTCACTGTTGTGGTCCCGCCCACCGCTCCCCCCGCCCCAGAGAAGAGCGCGACGCTAACCTGAGTGCCGTTGTCGGTGGTGACGGTGTTCCCCTGGGCGTCCCGGATCGCCACGATCGGTTGGGTACTCAATGCGGCCCCGCTGGCGCCCCCCGTGGGCGGCTGGGTAATCGCCAGCTGCGATGCTGCGCCGGCAGTTACCGTGACATTTCCTGAATTCACCGCGGTGAGCACGGGGCTGGAGGTGAAGCGCAGCACGTAGTTGGTGCCGACCACCCCGCTCAGGGTCACGCCGGTAAACGTCACCACCCCGCCGCTCGCGGTGCGGGTGAGCGTCCCGCCCAGGCTTCCTCCCGCTCCCGAGAGAATCGCCACGGTGACCTGCGTGGTGTTGTCGCCCGTGACGGTATTCCCCTGGGCATCCTGGATGGCGATCACCGGCTGCGTGGCCAGGGCGCCCCCGCTCGACCCGCCCACCGGCTGGGTGGTAATGCCGAGTTTGTTCGCGACTCCGGCCGTCAGAGTAACGCCATTCGAAATGACCGACGCGAGTACCGGGTTGGAGGTGAACTGGAGCACGTAGTTGGTGCCGACCCCACCGCTCAGGGTCACCCCGGTAAACGTCACCACCCCGCCGACGGCGGTGCGGGTGAGGGTGCCGCCAAGACTGCCCCCGGCGCCCGAGAGGATCGCCACGGTGACCTGGGTGGTGTTATCGCCAGTGACGGTATTCCCCTGAGCATCCTGGATCACCACGATCGGCTGCGTGGCCAACGCCGCACCACTGGCACCGCCCACCGGTTGGGTGGTGATCCCGAGCTTGTTCGCAGCACCGGCCGTCACCGTCACGTTCCCCGAGTTGACCGGGGTGAGCACCGGGCTGGAGGTGAAGCGCAGCACATAGTTGGTCCCCACCGTGCCCGACAGGGTCACGTTGGTGAAGGTCGCGACGCCATTGACCGCGGTCACTGTTGTGGTCCCACCCACCGCTCCCCCCGCCCCGGAGAAGAGCGCGACGCTGACCTGAGTGCCGTTGTCGGTGGTGACGGTGTTCCCCTGGGCGTCCCGGATGGCGATCGCCGGCTGAGTGGCCAGTGTTGCGCCGTTCGCTCCGCCCACCGGCTGGGTGGTGATCGCAAGCTGGGTGGCCGTACCGGCCGTCACCGTCACGTTCCCCGAGTTGACCGGGGTGAGCACCGGGCTGGAGGTGAAGCGCAGCACATAGTTGGTCCCCACCGTGCCCGACAGGGTCACGCCGGTGAAGGTCGCGACGCCATTGACCGCGGTCACTGTTGTGGTCCCGCCCACCGCTCCCCCCGCCCCAGAGAAGAGCGCGACGCTAACCTGAGTGCCGTTGTCGGTGGTGACGGTGTTCCCCTGGGCGTCCCGGATCGCCACGATCGGTTGGGTACTCAATGCGGCCCCGCTGGCGCCCCCCGTGGGCGGCTGGGTAATCGCCAGCTGCGATGCTGCGCCGGCAGTTACCGTGACATTTCCTGAATTCACCGCGGTGAGCACGGGGCTGGAGGTGAAGCGCAGCACGTAGTTGGTGCCGACCACCCCGCTCAGGGTCACGCCGGTAAACGTCACCACCCCGCCGCTCGCGGTGCGGGTGAGCGTCCCGCCCAGGCTTCCTCCCGCTCCCGAGAGAATCGCCACGGTGACCTGCGTGGTGTTGTCACTGGTGACCGTATTGCCGCCCGCGTCTTGGATCGCGACGACTGGCTGGGTGGCCAACGCCGCGCCACTGGCACCTCCCACCGGCTGGGTCGTGATGCCAAGCTTGCTGGGTGTTCCCGCGGTGACGGTAACGTTGTTCGAGCTCGCCGCGGTGAGCGCCGGACTCGAAGTGAACTGGAGGACGTAGTTAGTGCCTACTACTCCACTCAGCGTCACGCCGGTGAAGGCCACCACCCCACTGCTCGCGGTACGAGTCAAGGTTCCGCCGAGGCTCCCACCAGCGCCCGAGAGGATCCCCACCGAAACCTGCGTGGTGTTGTCCCCGGTCACGGTGTTGCCTTGGGCATCCTGGATCACCACGATCGGCTGGGTGGCCAACGCCGCACCACTGGCGCCCCCCACCGGTTGCTGGGTGATACCGAGCTTGTTCGCCGCGCCCGCTGTTACCGTCACGTTGTTCGAGTTGACCGAGGTGAGCACCGGGCTCGAGGTGAACTGGAGCACGTAGTTGGTTCCCACCACGCCGCTCAGGGTCACCCCGGTAAAGGTCACCACCCCACTCGCCGCGGTGCGGGTGAGCGTTCCGCCAAGACTCCCGCCGGCCCCCGAGCCGATCTGGACGGTGACCTGAGTGGTGTTATCGGAGGTGACCGTATTCCCTTGCGCATCCTGGATCACCACGATCGGCTGGGTGGCGAGGGCCGCACCACTGGCCGCACCGACGGGCTGGGTCGTGATGCCGAGCTTGTTCGCTGCGCCCGCTGTGACGGTGACGTTGTTCGAGCTGACCGACGTGAGCACCGGGTTCGAGGTGAACTGGAGCACGTAGTTGGTGCCCACCACGCCGCTCAGGGTCAGCCCGGTGAACGTCACCACCCCGCCGCTCGCGGTGCGGGTGAGGGTTCCGCCGAGGCCTCCGCCGGCCCCTGAGCTGATCTGGACGGTCACCTGGGTGGTGTTGTCACCGGTCACGGTGTTGCCCTGGGCGTCCTGGATCACCACGATCGGCTGGGTCGCGAGGACCGCCCCGCTTGTCCCGCCCACCGGCTGCTGGGTGATCCCGAGCTTGTTCGCCGTGCCGGCCGTGACGGTGACGTTATTCGAGCTGATCGACGTGAGCACTGGGCTCGAGGTGAACTGGAGCACATAGCTGGTGCCGACCACCCCGCTCAGGCTCACCCCGGTAAAGGTCACCACGCCGCCGCTCGCGGTGCGGGTCAGGGTCCCGCCCAGAGCTCCTCCGGCCCCCGAGCCGATCTGGACCGTGACCTGCGTAGTGTTATCGCCGGTGACGGTATTCCCTTGCGCATCCTGGATGGCGATCACCGGCTGGGTGGCCAGGGCAACCCCGCTGGACCCACCCACCGGTTGGGTGGTGATCCCGAGCTTGTTCGCCGCGCCCGCCGTCAGGGTCACCCCATTGGAAATGGCCGGTGCGAGCACCGGATTCGAGGTGAACTGGAGCGCGTAGTTGGTGCCCACCCCACCGCTCAGGGTCACGCCGGTAAATGACACGACGCCGCCGATAGCTGTGCGGGCCAAGGTCCCACCGAGACTCCCCCCAACTCCGGAGCTGATCGCAACCGTCACTTGGGTGGAGTTGTCGGAAGTGACCGTGTTGCCTTGGGCATCCCGAATCGCGACAATCGGCTGAGTCGCGAGTACCGCCCCGCTGGCTCCTCCCACCGGCTGCTGGGTAATGGTGAGTTGGGAAGCCGCACCGGGTGTGACGCTGACGTTGCCGGAAGTCGCGGCAGCAAGTGCCGGCACCGAGGTGAACCGCAGGGTGTAGTTGGTTCCCACCGTTCCCGAGAGGGTGACACCGGTAAACGTCGCCACGCCGTTCGCCACGGTACGCGTGAGAGTGCCGCCCAGGGTCCCCCCGGCCCCCGAGAAGATCGCCACCGTCACCTGCGTGGTGTTGTCACCGGTTACCGTGTTTCCCTGGGCATCCCGCACGGCGACAATCGGCTGCGTGGTCAGCGTACCGCCGCTGGCCCCGCCCGCCGGCTGCTGGGTGATCACCAGTTGAGTTCCGGCGCCCGGGGTCACCGTGAGGCTGTTGGAGTTGGCCGGAGTGAGCGCGGGACTCGACGTGAACTGCAGCACGTAGTTGGTGCCGACCGTCCCTGCCATGGTCAGGTTCGTAAACGTGACGACCCCGTTGACCGCGGTGCCGGTCACGCTTCCGCCAAGGGTCCCGCCCACACCGGAAAGAATCCCCGCGGTGACCTGGGTGGTGTTATCGGTCGCGACCGTGTTGCCCTGGGCATCCCGAATGGCTACGACCGGCTGAGTAGCCAGGGCGCTACCACTCGGCCCGCCAACCGGCTGCTGAGTCAGCACCAGTTGCGTCGCGTTCCCGGCGGTGACGGTGACGTTGCTCGAATTGACCGGGGTGAGCGCCGGGCTCGAGGTGAATCGCAACACGTAGTTGGTCCCTACCGCGCCTGCGAGCGTCACGTTGGTGAAAGTCGCAACCCCATTCACTGCCGTGCCGGTCACCGTGCCGCCGAGCGTCCCGCCGGCGCCGGAAAAGATCGCGACGGTGACCTGGGTGGTGTTATCGGTCGTGACCGTGTTGCCCTGGGCATCCCGGATGGCGACGACGGGTTGGGTCGCCAGCGCCGTTCCGCTGGTGGCTCCCACGGGCTGCTGAGTGAGCACGAGCTGGCTGGCCGCACCGGCCGTCAGCGTGAGGTCGCTCGAATTCACCGCGGTCAGAGCCGGCGACGAGGTGAACCGGAGCACATAATTGGTGCCGACCGTCCCGGCGAGCGTCACTGCGGTGAAGCTGACAACCCCGTTGACAGCGGTGCGCGTGAGCGTGCCTCCCAGGGCGCCACCAGCCCCCGACTGGATAGCGATAGTGACCTGGGTCGTGTTGTCGCCAGTCACCGTATTACCCTGGGCGTCCCGGATCGCGACGATGGGTTGAGTTGGGAGGACCGCACCACTCGCGCCCCCGACCGGCTGCTGGGTGATCGCGAGCTGAGTTGCCGCGCCTGCGGTGACCGCTACGTTGCCCGAGGTGACCGGCGTGAGCGCCGGAGTCGAAGAGAACCCCAGGGTGTAGTTGGTGCCCACCGTACCAGCCAGCGTCACGCCCGAGAAGGTCACCACCCCGTTCGCCGCCGTCCGGGTGAGCGTCCCGCCGAGGGTTCCCCCCGTCCCCGACGCGATCGCCACCGTCACCTGGGTGGAATTGTCCGTCGTTACGGTATTGCCCTGGGCATCCCGGATCGCCACGACCGGCTGGGTGGCGAGAGGAGCACCGCTGGCCCCGCCAGCCGGTTGCTGAGTCAGGCTGAGCTGGGTCGCGGTCCCCGCCGTGACCATGACGTTCCCCGAGTTGACCGCGGTCAGCGCCGGGCTCGAGGTGAACCGCAGCACATAATTCGTGCCCACCGTGCCGCTCAGCGTGAGACCGGTAAAGGTCACGACCCCGTTCACCGCGGTGCGGGTTAGGGTGCCCCCGAGAGTGCCGCCTCCCCCGGAGAAGATCGCCACCGAGACCTGGGTGCTGTTATCGGTCAGGACCGTGTTGCCCTGGGCGTCCCGGATCGCCAGGACCGGCTGGGTGGGTAATGGCGCCCCACTCAATCCACCGGCCGGCTGTTGGGTCAGCACGAGTTGGCTCGCGGTGCCGGCGCTCACCACCACCGATCCCGAGAGGGCGGGCGGGACCGGATTCCCGCTGATCCCGAAGCGGAGCTGATAGCTCTGGCCCGCCGTTCCGGCGAGCGAGAGATCGTTGAAGGTCACCACGCCACCCGCGGCAGTCCGGGTTAGGGTCCCGCTCAGGTTTCCTCCGACGCCCGAGCTGATCGTGACCGAGACCTGGGTGGTGTTGTCCCCGGTCACGGTGTTCCCCTGCGCATCCCGGATCGCCAGCACCGGTTGGGTCGCCAGGGGTCCTCCGCTGGCTCCTCCGACCGGCTGTTGGGTCAGCACCAGTTGGCTTGCCGGTCCGGGCCCCAGGGCGATGACGCCCGAAGGGCCGGAAAGCAGCGCGCCAGAATTCGCGGTAAAGGCCACCTGGTAGTTGCCGACCGGACCCGCGACTCCCAGGCCGGCAAAGGTCGCCAGGCCGCCGGCTCCCGTGGTCGCCGTGGTCGATCCGATCAGGCTGCCTCCGGCCGGTCCGGACAAGGCGGCGTTGACTGCCACCCCCTGCTGAGTCACCGGGTTGCCTCCGCCATCCCGCAGTTGAAGAGCGGGTTGCTGCGGAAACGAAACGCCGCTCTGGGCGGCGGTTGAAGGTTGCTGGGTGAAGGTCAGCCGGGTCGGGACTCCGACCCCCAGCGCGATGGGAACCGAGCTTGCCGGGCTGATCCCCGAAGCGCGAAAGGTCAGCGTGTAGTTGCCGGCGAGGCCGGACAGCCCGAGGCCCGCGAACGGGGCGAGGCCAGTGGCGTCAGTGGTGCTGAAGATTCCGCCGAGGAGATTCGCATCCGGGAACACGGTGGCCGTGACCGTGATCCCGGCCAGACCGACACTGTTCCCGCTCGCGTCTTGAAGCCGCACCACAGGCTGCTGCGTGAAGAGGGTTCCGCTCGCGAGCGCCGCGGTTGGCTGGGTGACCATTGCGAGCTGGCTGGGCGCCCCCGGGCCGACGATCACCGGAGAGGAAACGACCGGGGAGTAATCCGGGGCGGAAAACCGGAGCGTGTAGGTGCCGACCGGTCCACTGATCGAAAGGCCCAGGAAGGCCGCCAGCCCCGAGCCGTTCGTGTTGGCAGTGGTGTTCCCACCCACATCCCCCGATCCGCTCGCCAGGGAGGCGGTGACCACCACCCCGGATTGCGGTACGTCGTTTCCGAAGGCGTCGTGGAGCCGGATCGCGGGCTGAATCGAAAGTGGAGTATTGCTCTGCGCGGACACCCCGGGCTGGGTCGCAATGAACAACGTCGTCCCGCTCCCTGGCAGAAGCTCGATGGTTCCCGAAGTGAGGGGGGCCATCCCCGGGGCGGTGAAGATCAGGTTGTACTCGCCCGTCGCACCGGACACCGAGAGGTTCGCGAACGTAGCGACTCCATTGTCGTTGGTGATCGCCATGTTGCCGGTGAGGGTGAGCGCGGCGGTAACCGCGGCTCCGGGCGCAGGCTCCTCCCGGTCTGGAAGGGTGGTGGCCGCGTTGGCAGTGATGGTTACCCCAGCCTGGTGGACCGGATTCCCCGAACCATCCCGGAGTTGAATTACCGGCGCCGGGGATAAGGGGGCTCCGCTCCGGGCGCTGTCGGGTGGTGGGGTGGCGAAGGACGCCTGGCTGACGCTTCCCGCGCTCACCGAGAACGCATTGCTGATGGCCGGTACCAGCCCGGGCGAGCTCACCTGAAGGCTGTAGCCGGTGCCGACGCGATCGAGCGTGAGATCGGTGAAGGTCGCGGTCCCGTTCACCGCGTTGCGCGTGGTGACCCCGCTGAGGGTGGCTCCACCCGGATTCGCCGCGAGCGCGATGGTCACCGAGTTGGTCGCCCCGAGCACGGTGGTCAGCAGGTCATCCTGGAGATCCACCTTGATCGAAGGCAGGAACTGACCCGCCACCACGTTGCCCGGCTGAGTCGCGAACCCGAGCCGGGTGGGTGGCCGGGTCGATACCGATACGCTCGCGGTAGCGGTCTTTCCTTCTGCCGAAGCGGTGATGGTGACCGGGCCACCCTCGCGAACCGCGATAACAACCCCGGTCACCGTCACCGTGGCGATGTTGTTGTCGCTCGAGCTCCAGGAGATATCCCGGCCGTTCAACTGGCTTCCGTTCGCGTCGAACGCAGTGGCGGTCAGCGTCTGGCTGGCACCAACCAGGAGGTGGAATTCGCCCGGTTCGACGGTAATCCGATCGATCGGGACCGCTCGAACCGAAACCGAGGCGCTCCCCACGATGCCGTCTACCGTTGCCTGCACCTGCACCGGCCCCCCGACCCCGAGCCCGGTGACCAGTCCGCTGCCCGACACCGAGGCAATGGATGGATTCGAGGACGACCAGGCAACCGCTCGGCCGGTGACCGTCACGCCGCTCGTAGTCTTGGGGGTGGCGGAGAGCTGGAGCGTCTGACCCACGATGAGGTCTCCGCTCGGCGGCGCCACTTCGACCCGGGCGACCACCAGCACGTTGGTCACTCCTCCTCCGGAGGAGCACTCCATGGTGAGCAGGGCGGCCGTGAGAGCGACAACGGAACGACGAAGCGACATCACCGGACGGAAACCGACGCTAAAGTCCCAACCCGAGTCCGGCCCGCACCATCGCGTAGCGCGACGGGAGGTCACCCCGGACCTCGAAATACTGCCCCCCGAGATCGGCCGACAAGCGACTGCTGAGACGAATCAGGAAGCCCCCGCCTCCCCCGTATCCGACACTGGTATCACCCACGTTGAAGTCCTGCGAGCCGCTCACCAGCTTGCCGGCCCCCACCCGGCCCGCCAGGTAGACGGCGATCAAGCGGGACGCGCTCACCACGTAGCGAGGCTCGATGAAGCCGAACGAAAGCTGGAGGGTCGGGGGAGGACTGCCTTCGGTGAAGGCGAACACCGTGCTGCGCTGATACCCGGCCCCCAGCGAGAATCGCCCGAACGTATAGCGAAGCTGCCCCTCCCAGCCGATCCGGGTCCGGGATTCAAAGGCCGGGTCCTTCTGGGTGGAGAACAGGACTGCCCCGGAGCCCTGCACCGAAAGACGCTGGAGCGACTGCGCGGCGGCCGGCGTGGCCAGCGCCGAAACCAGGAGGACGAAGCCGGGCACACGGGAGCCAGTGAGCTGCATGAGATCCATTCCGAGGTGCGAGGTCCCTAGGGGACCGGGTTGAGCAGACGGGCGCCGTCGAACCGCCATTCGGACCCGACATACGAGGCGATCCCGACGAACTGACCGGTCTTCCGGTCGCCCACTCCGAAGTCGCCCCGCCATTCGAACTGGACCGTGAATTTCGCTTCTGCCCGGTTCGCGGCAAGGGTCGTACCCTCGATCTTCATCAGGCTCGCCCTGGGAGAATAGTCGCTGATCAGCTTGATGAACCGCTCCCGGCGCTTGAGGTCGCCCGAGAGGCTCTCCGGGAGCAGGCGCGCAAGGTTCTCGAGGTGCCTGCTGTTGATTGCATCCACCAGGCGGCCCACCCCGGTGGTGACCAGTTGCGACGCCTCCACCCGGTCCGCTTCCGGGTCTCTCGGCGGAGGTTCCTTGACCGGCACCGGCGGTGGCGGACTGGGAGCGGGGGCGGGGCTGGGTGCCGGCGCCGGGGCGACCGGAAGATCGGGGACCGGCACCGAAGTGACCGGTGGAATCTGGGTCTTGGGTTTTTCCTGGGACTCCGTCCGGGTCCGCTGGATCGAGTCGCGAGCCGCCTGGGCCGCAAACCGGCTCCGTTCCTCGGCGGCGCTGACGTCGCGGAGCGCGAGGACCAGCGAATCCACCACCGCCTGGGCGGAGTCCTGATTCACGTCGGAGCCTTTCCCGGTGGGAATCGGCGCGTCCACGGCCTCGATGAAGATGAACGCGGGAACCTGCGCCGAGGCCGGCTTGGTGGTGACGAACCAGGCGACGCTCGAGCCGGTGGCCACCAGCGCGATCAGCATGGCCTGGAGCAGGCTGCGCTTGCGGCGCTTGAGCTGGACCCGGCGCAGCCGGTCGGCTTCCTCGAGCTCGGGGCTGTATTTGAGCGCCGGGGTCTGCGCGTTAGGGAGCGCCAGCGCCTTGCCGTAGGGCCCCGCCTCGGGAAGAAGCCAGAGCGGCGGACTCAGCCGGACCTTGCGCTCCGCGATCGCGGCCCGGATCACCAGCACCGTCAGGATGACCAGCAGACCCAGCGAGATTCCGCCCAGCACCACCGGCGCGGTCGTGCGGCGATCCAGCCGTTGCTGGTCGAGCTCCTCGAACAGCAGGGGACCGCCCTCGATCTGGTGGGACGAGAGCTTGGCCCGGACCCGAAGCGCGCCGCCGTCCCGGGGCAGGCGGTCGGTCCGGATCAGCACCCCATCGGGATCGGTGGCGTCGATGATGCGATAGAAGCCGGCGCGGGCGGCGGGAGAGGTCGACCGGATATCGACGACATCACCCTCGATGCTGACCTCTTTCGCGCCCAGGGTCTCCCGGCCCGCCTTGAGGTCGGCGATCCAGGACCTTGGCGGAGGCGCCTGGCCCTGGAGAAAAAGTCCCGCCGCGAGGAGTCGGCTGGCGCGCAACAGCATCCCGGAAAGATAATCCCGAGTCGGAACCGCCTTGAACCTCCGGTGGCCGGGGGCTAACTTTCAGCGTTACATTCGGTTAGCCCATCCGGAAGGACCATGCCAACCTACGAGTACCGCTGCCCCCGCGGGCATGAATTCGAGAGAATCCTGAAGATCACCGATACCGCCCGGGTGAAGTGTCCCCAGTGTGGTCGGGTGGCCCAGCGAATAATCTCGGGCGGAGCGGGCCTCATCTTCAAGGGATCCGGATTCTACATCACCGATTACGGGAAGGACGGCAAAGGTCCCGCCAGGCCCAGCGAAGCGGAGTCCAAGGCGGAATCGCCGGCGTCGTCCGAGGCCACGCCTAACCCGGAGAAGCCGTCTTCCGGGGAGAAATCCGGCAAGCCCTCGAAGAAATCCGGCAAGAAAGCCAAGCCGTGACCGAGGCGATCCGCGCCGCCCTCTCCCGGGTGGCGTCCGGGATGGGTGCGCCCGAGGCGGAGTTCGTGCTCGAGCGGCCCCGCGAATCGGGGCACGGGGACCTCGCGACCAACCTGGCCATGGTGCTGGCCCGGGCCCGGAAGACCAATCCCAGAAACCTGGCGAACGACATCGTGGAGAAGCTCGCCCTTCCCGAGAGCCTGGTCTCCCGGACCGAAATCGCGGGACCCGGCTTCATCAATTTCTGGCTCGCCGAGGACCAGCTGGTCTCCGTGCTGGCGACCATTCTCCGGGCGGGCGAGCGCTACGGCCGCGCCGACTTCGGCCGGGGCGTCCGGGTGAACGTGGAGTTCGTGTCGGCCAATCCGACCGGCCCGCTGCACGTGGGACATGGACGGGGAGCCGCCCTGGGCGACGCGATCGCGGCGCTGCTGGAATGGACCGGACATGAGGTCACCCGGGAGTTCTACATCAACGACGCCGGGGTACAGATCGATCGCCTGGTCGAGAGTCTCTGGGCCCGGATCCGGCAGCAGCAGGGCCTGGCCGCCGACATTCCCGAGGGCGGCTATCACGGCGAATACCTGATCGAGGCCGCCGGCCGCGCCGTAGCCGGGCTCGATCCCGGGGTCCTCGCCGGCGACCTCGCCACCGCGGCGCCGGCGCTCCGCCGCTTCATTCTCGAGGCGCAACGCGCCGAACAGGACGAGCTGCTCACCGACTTCGGGGTCCGCTTCGACCGGATGAGCTCGGAGCAGTCCCTCTACGACGATGGCCGGGTGAGCGCCACGATCGAGGAGCTCGGCGCGCGGGGGCTCACCTACCAGCGGGACGGCGCGCTCTGGCTCCGGACCGAATCGCAGGGGGACGACAAGGACCGGGTGCTCCGGAAGAGCGACGGTACCCTCACCTACCTGGTGCCGGACCTGGCCTACCACCGCGACAAGCACGAGCGCGGGTTCGACCGGGTGATCGATGTGTGGGGCGCCGATCATCACGGCTACATCGGGCGGATGCGGGCCGCGCTGCGGGCCCTGGGCTATCCCGAGGATTTCTTCGAGGTCGCGATGGTGCAGCTCGTCAAGGTGGTCCGGGCCGGGGAGGAAGTCCGGATGTCCAAGCGGGCCGGCGACTATGTCACCCTGCGCGAGCTGCTCGACTGGGTTGGAGTGGACGCGGCCCGGTACTTCTTCCTGATGCGGCGGAGCGAGGCCCCGTTCGTGTTCGATGTGGACCTGGCCCGCAAGCAGACCGACGAGAATCCGATCTTCTACGTCCAGATGGCCCACGCCCGGATGACCGGCATTTTCCGGGTGGCCGGCCGGAGCGTCGAGTCCACCGGGGAGAGCGCCGCGCTGGACGCCCTGCCGGCGGCGGAAGATGCCGCGCTGCTCAAGCTGCTGCCCAAATTCCCCGAGACCGTGTCCGGGGCGGCCCAGGCCCGGGAGCCCCACCGGATCACCGCCTTCCTGGAGGAGCTGGCCCAGGTGGCCCACGGCTGGTATCACCACTGTCGCGTGTTAGGGGAGCCGCCCCCGGTGGAAGCCGCCCGCCTGGTGCTGGCCCGGGCCACCCGGCAGGTGCTCGGCAACGGGCTCCGCCTGCTCGGGCTCAGCGCCCCGGACCGGATGTGACCCGGTGAGCCTCCTCGTGGTGGGAAGCGTCGCGCTCGATTCGGTGTTCACCCCCTTCGGGGAAACCGCCGACGCGCTGGGCGGCTCGGCGGTCTACTTCAGCGTGGCCGCCTCGCTCCTCCACCCGGTCCGGGTGGTCGGCGTGGTGGGCGACGACTACCCGATCGAGGCGCTGGAGCAGCTTTCCGCCCGGGGGATCGACTGGTCCGGAGTGGAGCGGGTCCAGGGGGAGAGCTTCCGCTGGAAGGGGAAGTATTCCTACGACCTCCAGAGCCGGGAAACGCTCGAAACCCGGCTCGGCGTCTTCGCCAGCTTCCAGCCCAAGCTCCCCGCCGCCTGGCGCGACGCCCGGTACGTGTTCCTCGGGAACATCGATCCGGTGCTCCAGCTCGGAGTGCTCGACCAGATTGCCGCCCCCAAGCTGGTCGTCTGCGACACCATGAACTACTGGATCAAGGGACAGAAGCCCGATCTCCTCAAGCTGCTCAAGCGGGTGGACATCCTGCTGGTGAATGACGGCGAGGCGCGGGAGCTGTCGGGCGACTGGAATATCCACCGCGCGGGACGCTGGATCCTGAACCGCGGGCCCAAGCGCGTGGTGGTGAAGCAGGGCGAGTACGGCGCGCTGATGATCGAGCAGGAACGCACCTTCTATGTCCCGGCCTACCCGCTCGAGGAGGTATTCGACCCGACCGGCGCCGGCGATGCCTTCGCCGGCGGGTTCGTGGGTTACCTGGCCCGCTCCGGCTCGGTGTCCTCCGCGGCAATGCGGCGGGCCATGGTGTATGGGTCGGCCATGGGCGGGTTCGCGGTGCAGGGCTTCGGCCTCAAGGGATTCGAGGGCATCGACTCCGGCGCCATCACCCGGCGGGTGCATGCCTTCGTCGACCTGACCCACGTCCCCGAAGCGGAGCCGCTCGAGTGAGCGGGACTCGTTACCGGGACTCCGGGGTGGATCTGGCCCGCGCCGATTCCGCCAAGGAGCGCATCGCGAGCCTGGTGGCCCGGGCGCGCACCGCCAATGCGCTCGGGAAGATCGGCGGATTCGGCGGAATGGTTCGGGTGCCCGAGGGAATGACCCGGCCGGTCCTGGTGATGAGCACCGACGGGGTGGGAACCAAGGTCCTGGTGGCCCGGGCGGCCGAACGCTATACCACGGTGGGCGAAGACCTGGTCAACCACTCGGTCAACGATATCCTGGTCCACGGCGCCAGGCCGCTCGCGTTTCTCGACTACCTGGCCGGCGCCGAGCTGCCCGAAGCGCGGATCGAGGCGATCGTCGAGGGCGTAACCCGGGGATGCGAGCGGCATCAGATGGACCTGGCCGGGGGCGAAACCGCCGAAATGCCCGGGCTCTACCGCTCCGGCGAATTCGATCTGGCCGGCACCATCGTCGGGGTGGTCGAGGAAGGGAAGGCGATCCACGGGACCGGCATCCAGCCCGGTCACCTGCTGGTCGGGTACGAGTCGACCGGCCTCCACACCAACGGATACAGCCTGGCCCGCCGGATCGTGTTCGACGAGCAACGCTTGCGGATCGACGATCGGCTCGGCGACACCGGTCAGTCGGTGGCCGACGCGTTGCTGGCGGTGCACCGCAGCTACTACGACGCGGTCGCCCCGGTGCTCGACCGGATCGCCGGAATGGCCCACATCACCGGCGGCGGGATCAGAGGCAACCTGGTGCGGACTCTGCCCGAAGGCATCGAGGCATCGATCGATCCGGCGAGCTGGAGCCTTCCCCCTCTCTTTCGCTACTTGCAGGAAGCCGGTGGGATTCCAATGGACGAAATGCGCGAGGTATTCAATCTCGGAGTCGGCTTCATTGCGGTCACCCCGGCCGATGCGGTGGAGACGGTGCGGCAGGCCGCGCAGCGGGCGGAGGTGCCCACCTGGGTGATCGGCGCCACGCGAAAGGGGATCCGCGGAGTTCGCTTCGAGTGACCCGGCTCCGTCCGGAAAGCCGGGCCCGGGCCCGGGCCCTTCAGCTTCTCTACGCATGGGAATCCGACGCGCGTCCGGCGCCGGACCAGGTGCTGGCGCGACTCGAGGTGGTGCTCGGCACGGAGCCGAGCGTCCGCCGGATGGCGACGGACCTGTTCCGGGGCGTCGTGGCCCAGGCCGGGAGGCTCGACGCCGAGATTGGGCCCGCCGCCGCGCACTGGCGGCTCGACCGGCTCGCGCTGGTCGATCGCAATATTCTGCGGATCGCCGTGTTCGAGCTGTTGCATCAGCGGGTGCCGCCCCGCGTCGCGATCGACGAAGCCCTTTGGCTCTCTCACCGCTTCGGCGGATCCCAGACTCCCGCGTTCGTCAACGGCGTGCTCGACCAGGTGGCCCGGAGCATGGGACAACTGTGAGAATCCTTCTGGTGAACTGGCAGGACCTGGAGAATCCCAACGCCGGCGGCGCCGAGCTGCACGTATTCGAACTGTTCTCCCGGCTGGTCCGGCGAGGCCACACGGTGCACCTGGTGTGCTCCGGCTGGAAGGGCGCCAGCACCCGGACCGTCATCCAGGGGATCACGATCGAGCGGCACGGACAGCGGTACAGCTTTGCCCGTTTCGCCCGCGCCGCGGTGCGGCACGTCCTCGCCAACCACCCGTGGGACATCGTCGTCGAGGACATCAACAAGCTGCCGCTCTTCCTGGCCGATATGACCCGGCTTCCCTTTTGCGTGATCGTGCCGCACCTGTTCGGGGAAACCGCGTTCCGGGAAGTCTCCTGGCCGATGGCGGTGCTGGTGAATCTCGCCGAGCGTCCCATTGCCCGGGTCTACCGGCGGGCGGGGTTTCACGCCATCAGCGAAAGCACCCGGGACGACCTGGTGGCGCGCGGAGTACCGGCCCGGCAGATCCGGGTGATTCATCCGGGACTCGATGCGAGCCATTATGCTCCTCGTCCCGGGGTTGACCGGACCCGGGAGCCGACCTTCTTATATGTCGGGCGGCTCCGTCGGTACAAGGGAATCGAGGTGGCGTTGCGGGCGCTGGCCATCGCGCGACGGGAACGAAACGACCTGACGCTGGACATCGCCGGCACCGGCGACGACGCCGAGCGGCTCCGGCGGCTGGCCGGATCTCAGGGCATCGCGGGGGCGGTTCGCTTCCACGGCTTCGTCGACGAAGCGGCCAAGCTCGATCTGTTCCGAAGGAGCTGGGCCAACCTGTTCCCTTCGCCCAAGGAAGGATGGGGGCTCACCGTGATGGAAGCGGCGGGGTGTGGCACTCCGTCTCTCGCGTCCGACAGCCCGGGACTCCGCGATTCGGTGCAGCACGGACGGACCGGCTTTCTGGTCCCGCACGGAGATCCCGAGGCGCTCGCCGCGAGGATGCTCGAGCTGGCCGGAACGCCGGGCCTGGTCGAGGAGCTCGGACGGAACGCCCGGCAATCGGCCCTGGCCTGGAGCTGGGAGGATGCCGCCCTGGCGACCGAAGATCACCTGACCGGCCTCGTGGCGGGCCGGCGTGAGGAGGGATGATGGAGACGACGATCACCGCACGACACTGCGAGGTGAGCGAGGCGTTGCGGAGCCGGGCCCGCGCGGTCGCGGCGCGGCTCGACAAGATGTCGCCCCACACGCTCGACGCGACCTTCATCTTCGACGTGAGTCCGACCTATCACACCGTGGAGCTCCGGCTCCACGCCCGGGGCCGCAAGATGCTCAAGGGCATCGCCCGGGGCCCCGATCATCGCACCGCCCTGGACCGGGTCGAGGACAAGCTGCGTCCCCAGCTCGAGAAGGCCTCGGCGCTCCTGGAGCGGCAGCGCCACAAGGCGACCCGCCCGGCCCGGCGCATGGTATGAGTCTCCGTCCCCGCGACCTGCTCTCCCGCCGGGGCGACCCGCTCCAGCTCGAGTCCCTGAGCGGGGAGCAGGGCCTCGACCGGCCGCTGCCCCAGCAGGACGTGGGGAGCCCCGGGCTGGTCCTCGCGGGTTATGCCGACCGCTTCGTTCCCAAGCGGGTCCACGTGCTGGGCGAAACCGAGATCGGCTACCTGATGTCGCTCGGGGAAGAGCAGCTCAAGCGGTCGCTGGACCACTTCCTCTCCTTCGAGCCGCCCTGCCTGTTCGTCACCAAGGGACAGGAGGTTCCCCCGCTCCTGCTCAGCCTGGCCCGGGAAAAGGGGATTCCGATCCTGCGGAGCCAGCTCAAGACCGGCGAGTTCTACCGCCGCCTCAAGCCGATCCTGGAAGAATCGTTCGCTCCCCGGACCACCCTGCACGGCTCCCTGGCCGACGTGTACGGGGTCGGGCTTCTCTTCACCGGACGCTCCGGGATCGGCAAGAGCGAATGCGTGCTCGACCTGGTGGAACGAGGGCACCGCCTGGTCGCCGACGATATCGTCATGGTGACGAAGAAGGGGAACGATATCCTGATCGGGCAGGGCCACGAGCTGGCCGCCCACCACATGGAGATCCGGGGCATCGGGCTGATCGACGTGAAGGCGCTGTTCGGGATTCGGGCGGTGCGGGCCCAGAAGCGGATCGAGGTGGTGGTGCAGCTGGAAGACTGGGAAAAAGCCCGTGACGCCGACCGGACCGGGCTGGCCCGCCAGGATGCCACCATCCTCGAGGTCAAGATTCCCAAGGTGGTGGTCGGGCTCAACCCCGGCAAGAACCTCACGGTGATCTCCGAAGTCGTGGCGATGGCGCATCTCCAGCGGATGACCGGCGTCGACGTCGCCACCGCGTTCAACGACCGGCTGATCAAGCGGATGATGGAGCAGCGCGGGCTGCGCGAATATCTCCAGGAAGACTACGAATGAGCCCCCTGCACGGCGTGGTGGTCGCGCACGGCGCGCTGGGGGGCGCCCTAGTATCCGCGGCCGAGGAGATCAGCGGGATCCAGGGCGCCCTGGTGGCGGTCTCCAATACCGGCTGCAATCGCGATCAGCTCGAACAGCGAGTCACCGAAGCCATCGGCCAGGGTCCCGCGATCGTGTTCGTGGATCTGCCGAGCGGGAGCTGCCTGTTCGCCGCGATGCGGCGGTTCGGCGAGCGCGCCGACGTCCGGGTGGTGACCGGGGTGAACCTCGGCATGCTGCTCGAGTTTCTCTTCCATCGGGACGAATCGCTCGACGCGGTCGCCCACCGGGCCGCGGAGACCGGCGCCAAGGGCATCGTCGAGCGCTGATGAGCATCCTGCTCGCCCGGGTGGATGACCGCCTGATTCACGGGCAGGTGGTGATCGGCTGGGGCCGCCCGCTCGCCCTCGACCGGATCGTGCTGGTGGATGAGATCGTGCGCGGCAGCCCCTGGGAACAGGAGCTCTACCGGATGGCGGCACCGGAAGAGATCGCCCTGGAGTTTCTTTCGCCCGCCGAGGCGGCGCCCCGGCTCGCGTCCTGGAGCGGCAACCGGGAGCGGGTGATGGTGCTGGTGGGCTCGATCGATACCGCGGCGGATCTGCTGCGGCTTGCCCCGGGCGGAATCCGGAAGCTCAATCTGGGCGGGATCCATGCCGGCGCGGGCCGGCGGGAGCGACTCAGCTATCTCCACCTTTCCCCCTCGGAAGTCGAGACCCTGGTCAACCTGGAACGCGGCGGCCTCGAGGTGAGCGCCCAGGACGTGCCGGGGTCCCGTCCCATTCCGTTGCGAGACCTGGTGTGATCGAGCTTCCCCTCCTGGCCCTCCTCGTCTGGGGCACCGTCGCGGGGCTCGACCTCGCGAGCGTGCTCCAGGGTCTGCTCAACCGACCCCTGGTGGCGGGCGGGGTGGCCGGCGCCATCCTGGGTGATCCCATTTCGGGACTGGGCATCGGCGGGTGCCTCGAGCTGTTCGCGCTCGACGTGCTGCCGGTCGGCTCATCGCGCTATCCGGATTACGGGGCCGCCGCGGTGGCCGGCGTCGCGTTCGGAGCGTACCAGCCCCTGGCGCAGTCGCTCGGGATCGCGGTGCTGCTCGGTCTGCTGCTGGGCCAGCTCGGCGGGGTCGCCGTCGTCCTGCACCGGCGGGTCAACGCCCGGGCGCTCCGCCGGTTCGCCGAGCGACTCGACCGGGGTGATCCGGGAATCGCGACCCGGCTGCACCTGATCGGAATCGGCAGCGACCTGGTACGAAGCGGGTTTCTGGCCGCGGTCGGTCTCCTCGCCGCGCGCGCGCTGCTCCGGCTGCCGCACCTGGATCTGGAAACCAGCCAGGCGCTCAGCACGGTGGTCGTGGCCGGCGGCGTGCTGGCCATCGTGGGGGGCGCGCTTCGGAGGGCGGGAACCCCCCGGCGCATGCTGTGGTTCGGGGGCGGTCTCGCGGCCGGCCTCCTGAGTCTGGTGCTGCGATGACCGGGCGCTGGCTGCGATCGCTCCTCCGCCTGCTGTCGCTGCAGGCTTCGTTCACCTTCGAGCGGCTTCAGGGGGTCGGGGTGGCGGTGGCGGAGGAGCCGCTGCTCGAGCCGCTGCGCGACGATGACGCGCGGGCCCGCGCCGCCCGGGGCCGGTCGGCCCAGTACTTCAACGCCCACCCCTTCATGGCCGGCATCGCGGTCGGCGCGCTGGCCAGAGCCGAGCTCGACGGCGAGCCGGGCGAGCGGATCCTGCGGCTCCGCACCGCGCTGTCGGGGCCGCTGGGCGCGCTGGGCGATCAGCTGTTCTGGGCCGGGATCGTGCCGTCCATCATGGGGGTCATGCTGATCGCCAGCGGGTTAGGCCACGGACTCCAGGCCCTGCTCGGCATGGTGGTCGGCTACAACGTGTGCCGGCTGCTGGTCACCGGCTGGGGACTCCGGCTCGGCCTGGCCCACGGGACCGGGGTGGCGGGAGAAATCAGCCACTCCCGCCTCCGCGAGATGGCGACCGTCGCCGGCACCCTCGCGGCGGTGATCATCGGCGCGGCGATTCCCTGGGTGGCGCAGTGGCTGCTCGCGGGAGCGGCCCGGGCCCGCCTGCTGGGGTTCTTCCTGGTGGGCCTCGCCATCGCGGTGGGCGTGGCGACCCGGAGCCGGCCGGTGCCCGCCCCCCTCGTCACGGTGGCCGCGGCGGCGGTCGTGCTTCTCTGGCGGTGGAGCTTCGGATGATCGAACAGAACTCGACGATCGTGAATCCGCTGGGGCTGCACGCCCGGCCGGCCGCCCAGTTCGTGAAGCTCGCCAACACCTTCCAGAGCGAGGTCGAGGTGGTGAAGGACGGCGTGCCGGTCAACGGGAAGAGCATCATGGGCGTCATGATCCTGGCGGCGGAATGCGGCGCCACCATCGTGATCCGGGCGAACGGGGCCGACGAAGCCGCCGCGGTCGCGGCCCTGGCCGCGCTGGTCGCCTCGGGGTTCGGCGAGTCGTGACCGACGATCGGGTGCTGCGAGGCATCGGGGTCTCCCCCGGGATCGCCTACGCGCCGGCGGTGGTGCTGCGCTGGAAGTTTCCCGACGTGCCCGACCGGACCGTCGCCGACACCGAGGTGGAGGCCGAGGTGGAGCGGCTCCGGGAGGCGGTGGCCGCGGTGGTCCAGAGCCTCAACCGGCTGCGGGAGCGGGTGCTCGAGCGGGCGGGTTATGAAGAGAGCCAGATCTTCGAGGCCCAGATCCTCATGGTGCAGGACCCCGACTTCCTCGGCGGGGTCGAGCACCTGATCCGGAACAACAGCCTGAGCGCCGAGACCGCCTACGAGTTCAAGGCCCTGGAGATGCGGGCCGCGTTCGGCAGCGCGGGGCCACGGATGCGGGAGCGGCTCGCCGATCTGCTCGCCATCCAGATCCGGCTGCTCCGCTATCTCCTGGGCGAGCCCGACGAGGAGATCTTCGGGCTCAAGGACCACCGCCACGTGATCGTGGTGGCCCACGAGCTGTACCCCGGCCTCACGGTGCAGCTCGACCGCGACCAGCTCCTGGGCCTCCTCTCCGAAGAGGGAACCCGGACGTCCCACGCCGCCATCCTGGCCCATTCGCTCGGCATCCCCTGCGTCATGGGGGCCACCGGAGCGATCGAGCGGATCGAGTCCGGCACGATGGTGCTGCTCGATGGCACCAGCGGCCGGGTCCTGATCGAACCGACCGTCGCCGAGCTGGAGAGCGCCCAGATCACGGCGGCCCGGCGCCACAAGCTCGAGATGGAGCTCGAAGCCAAGACCCTCGAGCCCGCCACCACGCCGGATGGGACCACCCTGACTCTGATGGGCAACGTCGATCTGCCCGATGAGATCGACATGGCGGTGCGCCATGGCGCGCTCGGCGTCGGGCTCCTGCGCACCGAGTTCCTGATCGCGGGCCGGGCCCACCTTCCCACCGAGGAAGAGCAATACCAGTATTTCCGCCGGGTCGGCGCGGCATTCGGGAATCATCCGGTCATCGTGCGGACCTACGACCTCGGGGGAGACAAGTTCCCCGCCGCGTTCGCCGCGCCGGCCGAGGCGAATCCCTTCCTGGGCTGGCGCTCCATCCGGGTCTGCCTCGATCAGCCCGAGATCTTCCGCCCCCAGCTTCGCGCCCTGTTGCGGGTCGCGGCCGACTACCCGGTGCAGATCATGCTGCCCCTGATCACCCGGGTGGGCGAAGTGGTTCGGGCCCGCGAGATGCTGGCGGAGGAGGCCGATGATCTGACCCGGGCCGGCATTCGAGCCGCGTCGACGGTGCCGGTCGGGGTGATGATCGAGACCCCCGCCGCGGTGGTCATGGCCGACCGGCTGGCCATGGTGAGCGCGTTCTTCAGCATCGGAACCAACGACCTCACCCAGTACGCCCTGGCGGTCGACCGGGGCAACGCCCATCTGGCTTCCCGCTTCACGCCGCACGATCCCTCGGTCATCCGGATGCTGCGCGATGTGCTCGCGGCCGGCATGAGCCACGGCATCCCGGTCAGCGTATGCGGCGAGATGGCCTCCGAGCCCCAGTTCGCGATGCTGCTGCTCGGTCTCGGATTCAAGGTGCTCTCGGTGGCGCCACCCGCGCTTCCCCTCATCAAGTGGCTGGTGCGCTCGGTGCCGGCCAAGGTGGCCCGGGAAGCCGCCGAAGCGACGCTGCACGCCGACACTCCGGAGGAAGTGAGCGAAATCCTCCGCTCCACCCTGGGCCGCTTCATCGACCTTCGCCTCATCGATCCCGACAGCGCGCTGCCCGGAAGAAGCAGCGGGAGCTTCGGTCGGTCAGGGGGTCGGTGAGGTCGAAGGGTTACCTTACTCCTCACTGTCCTCACTGTCTTCACTGTCCTCTCTGACCCCACTGACCCCACCTATGAGCCGTCGTCACGTCTTCACCTCCGAATCGGTCACCGAGGGCCATCCCGACAAGGTGGCCGATCAGATCTCCGACGCGGTTCTCGACGCCATTCTCTCCCGGGACCCCGGAGCGCGGGTCGCCTGCGAGACGATGGTGACCACCGGCATGGCGGTCGTCGCGGGGGAGATCACCACCTCGACCTACGTCCACATTCCCGACATCGTGCGGGAGACCGTCGAGGCGATCGGCTACACCGATGCGTCCTACGGCTTCGATGGGCGGACCTGCGCGGTCCTGACCTCGATCGATCGCCAGTCACCCGACATTGCCATGGGAGTGGACGGCAAGCGAGACGCCCAGGGGGCCGGAGACCAGGGGATGATGTTCGGATACGCCACCCGGGAGAGTCGGGAGCGGATGCCGCTGCCCATCATCCTGGCCCACCGCCTCGCCGAGCGGCTCGCCGCGGTCCGCAAGGGGACCGCCGAGGTCGGGCCGATCGAATGGCTCCGTCCCGACGGCAAGACCCAGGTCTCGGTCGAATACGAGGGGGATCGCCCGGTGGCGGTGCGGACCGTGGTGGTCTCGACCCAGCACGCCGAACGCTGGGCCCGCCGGGTCCTGAGTCAGAACACCATCCGGCAGACCATGATCGAGACCGTGATCCGCCCGGTGCTCGAGGATCACGGGTTCGGATCCCGCCGGGTCAAGGTGCTGGTCAATCCCACCGGCCGCTTCGTGATCGGGGGACCCCACGGGGACGCGGGGCTCACCGGCCGCAAGATCATCGTCGACACCTACGGCGGGATGGCGCGGCACGGCGGCGGCGCCTTCAGCGGCAAGGACCCGTCCAAAGTGGATCGCTCGGCGGCCTACGCGCTGCGTTGGGTCGCCAAGAACATCGTCGAAGCCAGACTGGCCCGGCGGTGCGAGGTCCAGGCCGCCTATGCGATCGGCGTCGCGGAGCCCGTCTCCATCATGGTGGACACCTTTGGAACCGGGGCCCTCCCGGATCGAGCGTTGGAGGAGATCGTCCGGGAGGTGTTCGATCTCACCCCGGGAGGGATCATCCGGAGCCTGCACCTCAAGCGGCCCCTCTACAAGGCGACCGCGGCCTACGGACACTTCGGCCGGCGTCCCAAGCGCACCACTCTGCTGGGCCGCAAGGTGACCTTGTTCCCCTGGGAGGAGACTTCGCGGGTTCGGGATCTCGAGAGCGCGGCGCGGGCCCGCCAGCGAGCCAGGCGATGATTCGGATGCGGGTCGCTCAGCTCGGGCTCGACCGGGCCACCAACACACCGGTCGTGATCCTGCGCGAAGAAGAAGGTGAGCGGACCCTCCATATATGGATCGGGGCGGCGGAAGCCAACGCCATTGCGCTGGAGCTCCAGGGCGTGAAGCCCGAGCGTCCCCTGACCCACGACCTCATGAAGCACCTGCTGTCCGGGCTCGGAGCCGAGCTGCGGCGAGTCCTGATCGCGGGGCTCAAGGAAAACACCTATCTCGCCCAGCTGCTGATCTTCCGGGGCGGGGAAGTCCTCGAAGTGGATGCCCGCCCTTCCGACAGTATCGCGCTGGCGCTGCGAATGAACGCGCCGATCTATTCCGAAGAGGATCTGCTCGACCGCAACGGAGGCTCCGGCCCGCCCGCGCCCCCGGAGCCGGGCAATGATCCGGACGCGCTGAAGCGGTTTCTGGAAAACCTCGATCCGCAGGACCTCGGCAGATTCAATCCCTGAGGGCGATCGCGGCGCTGACCGCGGTGGCACTCCTCTGCGCCCCGCCGGCCTGGACCCAGGAGGCGCGCGCGTCGGGCCGCATCGTGCGGGTCGTGACCGGCGACACCATGCCGGTCGGATCGGTGTCCGTGGTCCTCCACCGGGTCAGCCAGACCGCCCAGGGCCCGATCGATACCGTGCCGACCGGGATCTCGGGGCGATTCGACATCCGGTTCCGGGCCGATACCAGCGCTCTCTTCCTCTTTTCGGTGCGGTACGAGGGCATCGAATACTTCTCGGCCCCGATTCGCGGTTACGCTGGAAGACCGGACACCGGTCTGGTGATCATCGTCGCCGATACCTCGAGCACGATCCCGGTGACCGTGGCGGAACGCACCCTGCTGATCGGGCGTCCCGACCAGAGCAACAGCCGGATGGTGATCGACTGGCTGGTCCTGTTCAATCCTGGCGATCGGACCCGGGTGGTCTCCGATACCCGGCCTGCCTGGGCAGTCCCGCTTCCCGAGGAGGCGCAACAGGTCGCCCTCGCGGACATCCATCTGAGCCAGTTCTCTCCCGATGCGGTCAGCTTCCGGGGCGACAGCATCCAGGTCTTCGCGCCGATTTCGCCGGGGCGGAAGGAGCTGGTGCTCCAGTACCGGATCCCCGGCACCGCGAAGCGGATGGTGGTCCCCGCGCCGGGCACCGATTCGGTCTTCGTGCTGATCGAGGAGCCCGACGCGCGGGTGGAACGCCCGGCCCTGACCCGATCCGCCGGCCAGCAGGTCGAAGGGCGGGGGTTCCAGCGCTGGGTGGGCGTGTTAGGCAGCGCCTCCGAGATCGCCATCGCGCTCCCCGGTCCCGGCCTCTCCGCGAAGTCTCTGCTCCCGGCGCTCCTGGCGATCACCATCCTGGGGTTCGTCGGGCTGGCCCTGGTGCGGGCCCGCCGCCGCACGGTCCAGCCCGAGGGCGCCGACCCGATCGCGCTGGCGGACGCCATCGCGCGGCTCGACCAGCAGAAGACCGACGCGGGGGTTGGATGGAGCGCCGACCGAGAAACGACCTACCGCGCCGAGCGGGCTCGGCTCAAGGTGCTGCTCGAACGCGCTCTTGCGAGCCCGCGGCGGCACTCCTAACTTCGCTCGTTCCACCGCGACGCGGATGCTCGGAAGCCGGTGCACAATCCGGCGCGGCCCCGCCACTGTGAAGGGCGCAGTATCCCCCGCTCACCAGCCACTGGGAAACCGGGAAGGCGAGCGGGAGCCCTGAGCCAGGAGACCTCCCGTCGCTTCACCCGCACATCCCTCGGGGGAGGGTCAGGGTGCTTCGCGCTCGCTGCATTCTCACGCTGGTTCTCGTCGCCTGTGGGCGGCCGCCATCCCATGCCGGTCCGATCGTGGACGACGGCGGCACTCCGGTGTTTTTGCCGGCGCCGCCCCGGCGCATCGTCTCCCTCATTCCGGCCACCACCGAGCTGGTCTTCGCCCTCGGGGCGGGGGATCGTCTGGTCGGTCGGACCACCTGGTGCGATTATCCCCCCGCAGCCGCCCAGGTTCCCGACCTGGGGAATGGCATGGGCCCGAACCTCGAAGCGGTGGCCGGGGCGCGCCCCGACCTGGTGCTCCTCTATCGGTCGCCGGACAACGCCGGGACCGCGGAGCGGCTCCGGGCCCTCGGCATCCCGGTGCTGGAGCTCCGCACCGACCGGATCGCCGACTTCGACCGGATCACCCGGCTGCTCGGAGGCGAGTTAGGAGATCCCCTCACGGCGGATACCCTGCTCGAACGGGTGCACCGGGACATCGCCGTCGCCTCGGCGCCCGCGGTCCGCCCGTCCGCCCGTCCGACGGTCCTGCTGCTCTCCTGGGACCGTCCTCCCATCGCCCTGGGGAGGGGCAGCTTCCTCTCGGAAATCGTCGAGCACGCCGGCGCCCGCAACGTCTTCGACGACCTGCCGGCGCCCTCGGCGCCGGTCTCGATCGAGGCGGTGGCGAGCCGGAACCCCGACCTGATTCTCACTTCCTCGGCCGACCTGCCCGCGATCGCGACCCGCCCGGAATGGCGCGTGGTTCCGGCGGTCCGGGCCCGCCGGTTCCTGCGGATCACCGGGAGCGAATTCAACCGGCCCTCGCCCCGGATCGGCGCCGCGATCGCCGCGCTTCGAGCGGCGCTCGACTCGCTGCGACGATGAGAATCGCCCTGGCGCTCGCGGGACTCGTCATCCTCGCGGCACTGGTCGGACTCGCGCTCGGTGCGGTGGCGCTCAGCCCGGGCGAGGTCGCCGCCGGCCTCTTCTCGCCCGGGGCCCCTGCCGCCGACATCGTGCGGCAGATCAGGCTGCCGCGGGTGCTCCTCGCCTTTCTGGTCGGCGGGAGTCTGGGGGTGTGCGGGGCCGCGCTCCAGGCGCTGGTGCGTAACCCGCTCGCCGATCCATTCCTGCTGGGGATCTCGGGGGGGCGGGTCTGGCCGCGGTGGTGGCGCTCGGGCTCGGGTGGTCGGGACCCTGGTCCCTGCCCCTGGCCGCGTTCGGGGGAGGCCTCGCCGCGGTGGCCCTGGTGTATCGGCTGAGTACGGTGGCGGGCCGGCCGCTCGATCCCCGGGTGCTGGTCCTCGCCGGCGTGGTCGTGAGCGCGTTCACCGGCGCGCTCATGGCGGCGATTCTCACCCTCTCCACCGCGGAGCAGCTCCGCAATGCCTTCTTCTGGATGCTGGGCGGATTCTCGTCCGCTTCCTGGGCCTCGGTCACCACGTTTCTCGTGTACGCGCTGGTTCCCCTGGCGGTCATCGCGGCGTCGGCCCGTCCGCTCGATCTCCTGTCCCTCGGCGAAGAGCCGGCAGTCTCGCTTGGGCTCGACGTCACCCGGGCGCGACGGGTGGTGTATCTCGCGACGTCGCTGCTCACCGCGGCGAGCGTGGCGGTCTGCGGGATTGTCGGGTTTGTCGGCCTCATCGCGCCCCACGCGATGCGCGGCCTCCTGGGACCGGCACACCGCCGGCTCCTCCCGGCCGTGTTCCTTGCCAGCGGCGCCTTCCTGGTGCTCGCCGATGCCGCAGCCCGCACTGTGGTCCGCCCGATCGAGCTTCCGGTCGGGGTGATCACCGCGCTGGTCGGGGTGCCGGTGTTCGCCGGTCTCCTTCACCGGTCGCTCCGATGAGCCTGTCGGCACCGGGCGTCACGGCGCGGTATCCGGGGAACCCGATGGATGCGATCAACGGAGTGGATCTCCATCTCGCCGATCACGAGCTGGTGGCGCTGGTGGGACCGAACGGGTGCGGGAAGACCACGCTGCTCCGCTGCGTGATGGGACTGCTCCCGCTCCGGTCGGGCGAGGTCCTGCTCGACCGGCGGGATCTCAAGGCCTGGTCCCGCGCGGAGCTGGCCCGGCGCATCGCCCTGGTGCCCCAGCGGGAGGAGACCCCGTTTTCCTGGCGGGTGGACCAGATGGTCGGGTTCGGGCGCTACGTCTGGCGCGGCCCGCTGAGCCCGATGCACGCCGAGGATCGAGCCGCGATCGACCGCGCGCTCACCCGGTGCGACCTGATCCCGCTGACCGGGCGGCGGGTGGAGACGCTCTCGGGAGGCGAGTGGCAGCGGGTGCGGATCGCGCGGGCGCTGGCCCAGGAGGCGGGCTTTCTCTTTCTCGATGAGCCCACCGCGTCGCTCGACCTCGGCCATGAGATGGAGCTGCTCGAGCTGGTGCGGCGCCTGGTGGATGAAGGACTCGCCGCCCTGGTGGTGACCCACGAGCTGAATCTCGCCGCCCGGTTCGCCGACCGGATCGTCCTGCTGGCGGAGGGATCGGTGGTGGCGAGCGGACCGCCCCACGAGGTGATGCGAGCCGACATCCTGTCGCGGGTGTTTCGCTGGCCGGTCGCCGTCGGCGAGTCGCCCGAGGGCCGCCCCCAGATCGTTCCGCTCCGCGATTATTCTTGAAGGATGCGGTTCCGGTTCGTGCTCGCGGCAGGAGCTTGCCTGGGATGCGCGGCGACCACGCCCTCCTCCCCCCTTCCTCGCGACGTGCTCGTGGTACTCAATGCTCAGGCCGCCAGCCTGAGCCTCATACCGATTTCCGGTGGCGGATCGAGCGAGGTGGTGACCCTCGGCGCGATCGGCGGGACCCCCCATGCCATGGCTTCGCGGGGCAGCGAGGTCCTGGTGACCACGGGCGAATCGGGAACGATCGCCCGGCTCAATCTGGATAATGGCGTTTCGGCGGTGGTGTACCAGCTCCCCGCAGGTGCGGGAGCCGGCGGAGCGGTGTTCGTCGATGACAGCCTGGCGTATGTCACCAACCCGCTGAACGATCGGGTGACCCGGTTCAATTTCAGGACCGGCGATACCGTGAGTGTGGCGGTGGGCCACAGCCCGGTGGCCGCGGCGATCACCCGGGGTCGCCTCTTCGTGGTGAACGCCAATCTCGATCCGGCCTGCCCGTTCACCGATCCCTGCATCCTCGGGCCGAGCTGGATCACGGTGCTCGATCCGGTCTCCACCGTTCTGGTCGATTCCATTCCGTTGGTGGGACCCGGCAACGCGGTGGCGATCGACGTGGGCGGCGATGGGCAGCTCTACGTGCTGAGCGCCGGCGTCAATGACGGCGAGGCCTCGATGGGACGGGTGAGCATCATCGACCCGATCCTGCGCGCCGAGGTCGGAAGCTTCGCGGGATTCGGGGTCCTCCCCAACAACCTCGCCTCCGATCGGCGGGAACGGCTTTTCGTCACTTCCGAGTCCGAGGGGCTGATGGAATTCAACACTCGAACCCGGCGAGTGGTGCGAGGGGCAGGATCGGGGATTCCACTCCAGGGCGCCACCGCGGCGGCGGTGGACGGAGACGGGTTCATCTACGCGGTGGAGGCGGGCGGCTGTTCGGGATCGAATTCCGGGCGGGTCCGGGTATTCCGTCCCGATCTCACTGAATTCCGCGTGGTCCAGACCGGGCCCTGTTCGATCGCCGCCACCCAGGTCAAGCTGCCGCCGCTCGCGCAGTAGCGGGACGGATGCCGTCCCTCGCCACGCCGGCCATCGTTCTCTCGCTGATCCCGTACCGGGAAACCTCGCGGATCATCCGGCTGGCCACGCGGGAGCTCGGGTTGCAGAGCGTGATCGCGAAAGGGGCGACCCGGCCCCGGAGCCGGTTCGGCGCGGCGCTTCAGGTGTTCACCGCGGGGACCGCCACGATCCTGCCGTCCCGGAGCGGCGATCTTCACACCCTGACGGGCTTCGACGCCGAGCGGGTTAGGATCGGCCTGGGAGAGCGGCTGGACCGGTTCGCCGCGGCCTCGCTCCTCACCGAGCTGATGCTGCACTTCGCCCCGGCCTCCCACCATCCCGAGAGCTTCGAGCTGCTCGACGACGCCCTGGCCATTCTCGAGGCGGCGCCCGCGGTCGCGGTCGAGCCGCTGGCGCTCCGATCCCTCTGGCGGATGGTCGCGGTGCTGGGGTTCTCGCCCGCGCTGGCCGGATGCGCCCGCTGCGGCGCCGATCCCGGGGCGGGAGCGGCGTGCTTCTCGCCCCAGGACGGCGGGCTCCTCTGCGTCCGCTGTGCCCGGGGCACGGTCGGGTCGCGACTGGGTCCCGGGGATCGGGCCGCGCTGCTCTCCTGGCTCGACCCCCGGGCCGAGCTGCCGGTGCTCGACGATCGCCACCTCGCGGCGCATCGCCGCCTGCTCGAGCGATACATCCGGTTTCATCTCGCCGAAGGCGCGGCGCTCCCCGCGCTCGCCTTCTGGGTGACGCAGGGCTGGCTCGCCGCGTGATCATCGGCACCGCCGGGCACATCGATCACGGGAAGTCCGCGCTGGTGACCGCGCTCACCGGACGAGCGGTGGACCGGCTCATCGAGGAACAGCGCCGCGGAATCACCATCGATCTCAATTTCGCTCCCCTCCTGCTGCCGGGGTTGCCCCCTGCCGGGATGGTGGACGTCCCCGGTCACGAGGACCTGGTCCGCACCATGGTCGCCGGAGCATCGGGGATCGACCTGGTGCTGCTGGTGGTCGACGCCGCGCAGGGGCCCGAGCCGCAGACCTGGGAGCACCTGGCCATCGTCGAGCAGCTCGGCATTCGCCGGGGGATTCCGGTGCTCACCAAGGCCGATCTGGTGGAGCCCGAGTGGCTCGAGCTGGTGAAGGCCGAGCTGATCGCGCGGCTGGGCGCCTCGCCGGTCGGCTTCACCGCGCCGGCGGTGGTGTCCGCCATAACCCGCGCCGGGATCCCCGAGCTGCTGGACCGGCTGCGGGAGGAGGTCCAGCGGACCTCCTCTCCGGCCCCGGTCGCGCCGGACGGCTTTCGCATGCCGGTCGATCGGGCCTTCTCGATCGCCGGGACCGGAACCGTGCTGACCGGAACGCCCTGGTCCGGGGAGCTTCGGATCGGGGATTCGGTCCGTTTGCTGCCCTCGGGGCAGGAAGGGCGGGTTCGCTCCCTCGAGGCGTACGGGGCTCCGGTGGAATCGGCCCACCCGGGGCAGCGCGCCGCGATCGGCGTGGCGGGGCTCGACCGGAGTGCCATTCACCGGGGCGAGACCCTGGTGTGCGAACGGCTGCCCTGGCAGGCCACCCCCGCGCTCGATGCCGAGCTCACCCTGCTGCCGGGGTCTCCGGCGCTGACCCGGCAGACCCGGGTTAGGGTGCTCCACGGAACCGCCGAGGTGCTGGCCCGGGTCTATCCCAGGAGCCCGATCGGGCCGGGACAGCGCGGCCTGGCCCGGCTCGCGCTGGAAGCGCCCCTGGTGGCCCGGGGCGGAGATCGGCTGGTGCTGCGGCGATACTCGCCCCTCGCCACCATCGGGGGTGGCCGCATTCTCGATCCCCGCCCTCCCCGGCGCGCCCCCTGGCCGGAGCAGCTGGCCCGGTCCGGGGAGGAGCATATCATCGCCCTGATCGAGCGACGTGACCATGCGGTGGCGATCGAGGACTTGCCGCTCCTGGTCGGAGCTAGCTCCCAGGCGGTCCAGCTGGAGCTCGCCAAGAGCCGGAAAATCCGCCGGGTAGGGGCGCTGGCGGTCACGGTCTCGTGGCTGGATCGGACCAGGCAGGAGGCCGTGTTCGCGGTGGATGAGTTCCATGTAAAACACCCCGAGGCCCCCGGGATTTCGCTCGAGACGCTCCGGCGGAGCCTCTCGGGGGACGCCAGGGTGATCGGCGGTGTGCTCGAGAACCTCGCCGCCCTGGGGACCCTGGTCGTTCGAGATGGCATCGCCGCCCTTCCCGGCTTTCGCCAGCGTCTCGCGGGGACGCCCGACCAGATGGAGGCGATCAGTCGGTTGCTCGACGAGGTCGGGCTCGAGCCGCCTACGGTCCCCGAATTGGAAGACCGCCTGGGTCAGCGTGGGTTGAATGCCGTGCTCAGGAGGATGGCGGCGGAAAAGAAGGTGATCGCCGTTTCCGTGGATCGCTATTTCTCCACACAAGCGACCGAACGGTTCCTCAGTGAGGTACGCGATCTCGCCAAGTCAGGGCCAGTTACACCGGCAGCCCTCAGGGACCGGTTGGGGATCTCCCGGAAGTACCTTATCCCCCTGCTGGAATGGTCGGACCGCTCAGGGGTCACCAAACGGGAGGGAGACTCCAGGGTGCTGGTGTGAAACCCTGCCGTTTTGGCTGGAATCGGGGGCATGGAAGATGACTGAAAGTTGGCTCTATGATCAGACCTGAACGCCTCACCGTCAAAGCCCAGGAAGCATTTCGGGACGCCACCATCCTGGCGACTGAACGCCGCAATCCCGTCGTCAACGACGCCCATCTCTTTGCCACTCTGCTCGACCAGGACGACGGGATTGTCCAGCCCCTCCTTCAGAAGGTGGGGCTCAACGTCACCGCCCTCCGCGAAGCGGTCTCCCGCGAAATCGCGAAGTTCCCGACCCAGGAAGGCGGGGTCGGACAGCCGACCTACAGCCGGGAGCTGAATCGGGTCTTCGATCGCGCCGAGCAGGAAGCCAGGCAGCTCGGTGACGCCTACGTCTCGACCGAGCACCTGCTGATCGGACTGGCCGAGGAAAAGGGAACCACCGCCCGCGAGCTGCTCAGTACCCAGGGGCTGGGCTCGAAGGATCTCCGCACCGCGCTGGAATCGGTGCGGGGCTCTCACCGGGTCACCGACCAGGCGGTCGAGCCCCAGTACCAGGCGCTCACCCGGTACACCCGGAACCTGACCCAGCAGGCCCGGGAGGGGAAGCTCGACCCGGTGATCGGCCGGGACGAAGAAGTGCGGCGGGTTATGCAGGTGCTGTCCCGGCGCACCAAGAACAACCCGGTGCTGATCGGCGAGCCCGGCGTGGGCAAGACCGCCATCGTCGAGGGCCTCGCTCAGCGGATCGTGAGCGGCGACGTGCCGGAATCGCTCCGCGACAAGGAGATCGTTGCGCTCGACATCGGGCAGCTCCTGGCCGGCGCCAAGTACCGGGGCGAATTCGAGGAGCGGCTCAAGGCGGTGATGAAGGAGCTGACCTCGTCGGAGGGCCACTACATCACCTTCATCGACGAGCTCCACACCATCGTGGGCGCCGGCGCCGCGGAAGGCGCGGTGGACGCGAGCAACATGCTCAAGCCGGCGCTCGCCCGGGGCGAGCTCCACGTAGTGGGCGCCACCACCCTGGACGAGTACCGCAAGCACGTCGAGAAGGACGCCGCGCTGGAGCGCCGGTTCCAGCCGGTGATGGTCGGCGCGCCCAGCGTCGAGGACACCATCGCGATTCTCCGCGGCCTCAAGGAACGGTACGAGGTCCACCACGGGGTGCGCATCACCGACAACGCGCTGATCGCCGCGGCTCAGCTTTCCGATCGCTACATCGGCGACCGCTTCCTGCCCGACAAGGCGATCGACCTGGTGGACGAAGCCGCGAGCCGGCTCCGCATCGAGATCGACTCGCTGCCCCAGGAAATCGACGAGGTCGAGCGCCGCATTCTCCAGCTCGAGATCCAGCGCCAGGCCCTGCTCAAGGAGAAGGACAAGGCGGGGAAAGAGCGTCTCAAGGCGGTGGAGGGGGAGATCTCCGGGCTCAAGGAGCAGTCAGGGGCCATGAAGGCGCAGTGGCAGGCCGAGAAGGCCGCGATTCACTCGCTCCAGGAGAAGAAGGCCCGGGTGGAGCAGCTCCGCACCGAAGTGGAGCAGGCCTCCCGGACCGGCGACCTCCAGAAGGCCGCCGAGCTGCGGTACGGCACCATTCCGGAGCTCGAGCAGGCGATCGCGAAGGAAGATGCCCGGCTGGTCGAGATCCAGAAGCAGGCCCGGTACCTCAAGGAAGAAGTGGACGCCGAGGACATCGCCGAGATCGTGGCGAAATGGACCGGAATTCCGGTGTCCCGGATGCTGGAATCGGAGCGGGACCGGCTGACCCGGCTCGAGGCCGAGCTGGGGCAGCGGGTGGTCGGGCAGCCCGAGGCGGTGGCCGCGGTGGCCAATGCGGTGCGGCGGAGCCGGGCCGGCCTTCAGGACCCTCATCGTCCCACCGGCTCATTCATCTTTCTCGGTCCCACCGGGGTCGGCAAGACCGAGACCGCCCGGGCCCTGGCCGAGTTTCTCTTCGACGACGAGCGCGCCATGATCCGGCTCGACATGTCGGAATACATGGAGAAGCACTCGGTGGCCCGGATGATCGGCGCGCCCCCGGGTTATGTGGGCTACGAGGAGGGCGGGCAGCTCACCGAGGCGATCCGCCGCCGCCCCTACAGCGTGGTGCTGTTCGACGAGATCGAGAAGGCCCACCCCGACGTGTTCAACGTGCTGCTCCAGATCCTGGACGACGGGCGGCTGACCGACGGGCAGGGCCGGGTGGTGGACTTCCGGAACACGGTCCTGATCATGACCTCGAACATCGGCAGCCAGTTCATCGTGGATGCCGGCGGGGTGGCGTCGCCCGAGGCGTGGGGCGCGGTGGAGGAGCGGGTCCGGGGCGAACTCCGCAATTTCTTCCGGCCCGAGTTCCTCAACCGGGTGGACGATATCGTCGTGTTCCGGCCGCTCTCCCGTGAAGACCTGGACCGCATCGTGGAGCTCCAGATCGCCCGGCTGGATCAGCTCCTGGCCGAGCGCCAGCTCGTGGTGACGGTGACGCCCGAGGGTCGCCAGCTCCTGGCCGACCGGGGCTACGATCCGGTGTACGGAGCGCGCCCGCTCAAGCGGGTCATCCAGCAGATGCTCCAGAACCCGCTCGCGATGGCGGTGCTGGAGGGTCGGTTCGTGCCGGGCGACCGGATCGTGGCCGGCCGGGAAGGCGACCACCTGCGGTTCGAGCGGGAGGCGCGGGTCGAAGCGACCCGGAGTGCCTAGCCCTCCGGTTGCAGACGCCGATCTGGCCGGGATGCGCGCCGCCCTGGCGCTGGCCCGGCGCGCCGCGGAGCTGGGCGAGGTGCCGGTCGGCGCGGTCGTGATGGGCGACGGGGCCGTGTTAGGGGAGGCCCACAACGAATGCGTCGCCCGGAAGGATCCCACCGCCCACGCCGAGCTGATCGCGCTCCAGCGCGCCTTGGCGCTGACCGGGGCGGGCCGGCTTCCCGATGCGACGCTCTACGTGACCCTCGAGCCCTGCGCCCAGTGCGCCGGGGCCGCGGTGCTGGCCAGGGTCGGGCGGGTGGTCTATGGCGCCACCGATCCCAAGGCGGGCATGGCGGGATCGGTGGGGGAGTTGCTGCGGCACCCCGCGCTCAACCACCGCCCCGAGGTGATCGGCGGCGCGCTGGCGGAGGAGTGCGGAGCCTTGCTGGTGGAATTCTTCCAGGAACGACGGTAGCTCAGGGCAGGGTCGCGAACAGACGCAACAGGTTGCTGATATCCACCGGCTTGGTGAAGTAGTGATCGATCCCGGCATCGCGCGCCCGGGCCCTGAGCTCCTCCTGACCGTACCCGCTCACCGCGATCACCTGCAGGGGCCGATCGCCGGCCTCCTCCCGGAGGGCCCGGGCCACTTCGATCCCGTCGCGCCCGGGAAGCCCGATATCCAGCAGGACGATGTCGGGGTGGATCTGCTTCGCGAGCTCGAGGGCGGTCTCGCCGTCCTCCGCGGTGTTCACCTGGTGGCTCGCGTGGCGGAGCAGCATGGAGAGGGTTTCCGCGGCGTCGGGATTGTCGTCCACGATGAGGATCCGCCGGCTTCGCGGGTGCTGGCCGGCCTGGCGGCGCTCGACCCGCTGTTCGGGAGGACGGGCCGGCAGGGGGACGTGCACCACGAACTCGGCCCCCTGGTCCGGGCCGGCGCTGCGGGCCTCCACGGTTCCTCCGTGGAGCTGCACAATGCTTCGCACCAGCGTCAATCCGAGTCCTAACCCGCCCTGCACCCGGTCCAGGGATTGCTCCGCCTGGATGAAGGGATCGAAGATGCGGGGCAACAGCTCCGCGGGGATCCCTCGCCCCTCATCCTGCACCCGAAGCTCCGCGAAGCCCGGGGCCGGATGTTCGATCCGGGCCAGACGGAGCCGGATCACCCGGTCCGGGTCGCTGAACTTGGAGGCGTTGGTCAGCAGGTTGTCCACCAGCTGTTCGATCCGGACCGGATCGGCTTCCAGGTAGAGGGGCGCATCGGGAATGTCCGCCTCGAGCTGCTGGCCCCGGCCCTCGATGGTCGGCCGGAACAGCTCGGTCGCTCGCCGGATGACCGCACCGAGGTCGACCACCTCGCGGTGGAGGCGAAGCTGCCCTCGGGAGATTCTCGAGATGTCGAGCAGATCATCCGTCATCCGGGAAAGATTCCGGATCTGCCGTTCAAAGATGCCTCGCAACGAATCAATCCGGTCCCGGGTGATGTCGGGGGCGCCCAGCAGCTGGGACGCGTTGAGGAGCGGGGCGAGCGGGTTCCTGAGCTCGTGCGCCAACATCGCCAGGAACTCGTTCTTGGATCGGTCAGCGGCCTGGAGCTCCGTTTCGCGCTGCTTGCGCTCCTCGATCTCCTGCACGAACGCTACGCCGCTCACCGGCTTGCCGGCGGCGTCCCGCAGGGCAAAACCATGGACTTCGACCCAGATCGGATGCCCGCTCTTGTGGAGGTGGCGCCGCTCCTGCCGGTAGGAGGTGGTTCTGCCCGAGAGCACCGCCTCGGAAAGCTCGGCGGCGCGGAGGCGTTCCTCGGTGGGGAGGAACTCCTCGAACGGATGACCGATCAGCTCCTCCCGGGTGTAGCCCGTAATGTCGCAGTACCGCGGATTGACCTCCAGGTAGCGACCGTCGAGATCCACCTCCCGGATTCCCAGGGGCGCCTGGTCGTGCAGGACCCGGAGACGCTCCAGATTCTGGCGGACGCTCTCCTCGGCTTCCTTGAGCTCATGGATATCCACCAGCAGCAACACCACCCCCTCGATCCGGTTTTCCGCGGTGCGGTAGGGGCGGAGTCGCAGCGAATACCAGCGACCGCTCCGGTCCCGCACCACCTGCTCTCGCGAGGCGACCGTGCCCATCACCTCGACCAGCATGCCCTCGAGCCCGGGGAGGTCGATGTTGGGCTTGATGTCGGTGATCGGGCGTCCGATGTCGGTCGTGATCAGGTTGAGCAGCCGCTCCGCGCTCGGAGTGAACCATCGGATCCGGAAGTCATCACCCAGCATCACGATCGGAATCTGGACGCTGGAGATGAGGTTGGTGAGGTCGTTGTTACTGCGCGAGAGCTCCAGGTTCCGGTTACTCAGCTCGTCGTTGACGGTGGCCAGCTCTTCGCTGCTCGACTGAATTTCCTCTTTCGAAGTCTCCAGCTCCTCGTTGATGCTCTGGAGCTCCTCGTTGGAGGACTGGACCTCTTCATTGGCCGACTGAAGCTCTTCGTTCGCCGTTTCCTGCTGTTCGATCACGGACTGGAGGTACTCCCGCGTGGCCGCCAGCTCCTGGCGAAGCCGAACCACCTCCGCGGCGGCCTTCTCGCCCCGCGGCAGCATGAGGCGCGGCAACTCGGTCGGCCTGGCGCGAGCCCGGGCCGTGACGGCGTCATCGAAGACGACCAGGAAGACCGGCTCCCGGATCGCAATGGAACGGACCGGGATGACCTCCACGCTGACCTTGCGTTGCGACCCATCCACCTCCAGGGGCAGGTTTTCCTGGCGGACCGGGCGCTCTTCCCGCTTGGCTTTGAGCAGGGCGGCCCGGACCCCGACCAGCAGACTCTCCCGCAGCATCTTGAGCAGGCTGAGACTGGCCCTTCCTGCCAGCGGCGCCACGTACGGACTGGTGTCACCCCGGTAATGCAGGATCTCGAACTCGGCATTGACCAGGACTCCGGGCGGGGCGTACCGAGACAGAAGCAGCCGATCGGATTCGCGGTACGGGTCGATCCCGGCAACGGAGAGCTCACCGGGCTTGTCGGACGCGGGAGGCTTCTCCACCGGCAGTCGGTGGGCCAGGTGGACCAGCCCTCGGACCTGAGGCGGCACCGGATTTCGCTTGTAGAGCCTCTCCTTGGCGTCGATCTGTTCGAACAGATTCCGGTAGGAGCCCACGGTCTCCGAATGCCCGAGCCAGAGGTACCCGCCGGGGTTCAGGGCGTAGTGGAGCACCGGAATCAGTCGCTGCTGGAGCGGACTGTCCATATAGATGAGGACGTTCCGGCAGGTGATCAGGTCGACGTGGGAGAACGGGGGATCCTGGAGGGCGTTGTGTCGAGCGAAGACCACCATGTCCCGGATCGCCTTGGTGACCCGGTATCCACCCTCCGCCTCAAGGAAGAACCGGCGCAACCGCTCAGGCGACACGTCGTGCTCGATGCTCTTGGCATAGAATCCCGCCCGTGCCCGATCGATCCCCGCGGAGCTCAGGTCGCTGGCGAAGACCTGTACCGTGATCGCGCGACCGGGACCCGCTGCGAACTCGGAAAACACCATGGCGACCGAGTAGGCCTCCTCACCGGTCGAGCAGCCCAGAACCCAGATCCGCACCGGCATCTGGCGGGATCGGTCCCGGGTCAGCTCCGGGAAGACCCGTTTCTTGAGGAGCTCGAACCCCTCCGGGTTACGAAAGAAACTGGTGACATTGATCAGGATGTCCTGAAACAGCGCCTCGGCTTCCCCCGGTGTGGTGGTGACCAGCCTTTCGTAATCCTTGATCTCTTCGATCCGGTGGAGGACCATGCGGCGAGCGATTCGCCGGAGCACCGTATTCCGCTTGTAGTCGATGAAGTCGATGCCGGTCCGGGTTCGAACCGCCTCCAGGATACCGGCGAGGCGATCCTCGGGCACCTCGACCGGCGGGGCTTCCTCCTGGGCGATCACCAGGGGATGCTTGCCGATCCGGACAATCTCCGCCGCGATTTGTTCGGGAGGGAGGATGAAATCGATACACCCGGCGGCGATGGCGCTCTGTGGCATGCTCTGCTGATGTGCGGATTCGTCCTGGGCGAACGTGATGCCGCCCCCCGCCTTGATTTCCTCACATCCCCTGGTGCCGTCATTGGCGGTGCCGGAAAGGATGACGCCGATGGCCAGGTGCCCCTGTTCCCCCGCAAGGGTGGCAAGGAATCGGTCGATCGGATGGTAGCTGCCTTCCGAACGGGTCCTCGGGGTCAGGTTGAGCAAGCCGTCGGCCACCTCGAGACCGGCGCCGGGTGGGATCACATAGACGACATTGGGTTCGACCGGCATATCATCCTCGACCGTTTTGACCGGCATCGAGGTCGCCCGAGCCATGATGTCGCCGAGCAGGCTGGTCCGATCAGGGGAAAGGTGATGTACCAGGACGAAGGCCATCCCGGTGTCCGTCGGAAGCGCTTGAAGCAGCTGGGTGGAAGCTTCGATCCCACCCGCAGACGCTCCGATCCCGACTACGGGGAAGGGCAGCGCAGACTGAAGCCGGACCCGATCCTCGGCGGGGCTGGAATCAGATCTCGCGGGTTTGGGCGCGGCGACCCTCTGACGAGTTGGTGGCTTCGGATGGTCAGAGCGTTTGCGGGTCATGGCCCTTTGCGGTTGACCGGGCTTGAAATGGCCGAGCTATGCTACTGCTTCCGCCACCCGGACCGCAAGCAGGTGTGTGACCGGACTCTTAAAGCGAAGGGAATCCGACCGGTGACTGCGCCTTTTCCTCCGGCGGCGAGGGGGACTCCTGCCGTTCGATGAAGACCCCATGAGCGAGCGTCGCCAGAAACACCGCCGCGAACACCGAAACCAGAAAGATCGTGAGCCCGATCACGCTCACGGCGAAACTCCCCGCCGCGAAAAACCCCGCGAGGACCGCGGCGAAGAACAGGAGCCAGGGTCGTGAAGGCGGCGTGCCCCCTGCCTCCGCATCGCTCACCGGCGGGCCACGGTGTCGAGGTCCCGCTCGAACTCCTTGACCTCGCGCTCCAGTTCATCTTTCGCGGTGCCGTAGCGCTGCTGGAGAATCCCGAGCAGCTGGTCTCGCTTGCCGGCGATCACGTCGAGATCGTCATCGGTGAGCTTTCCCCAGTGTTCCTTGAGCTTGCCGCGAAACTCGGTCCAGTGGCCCTCCACATGATCCCAGTTCATGACACCCCCCTTGTGCTGTTCACTCGAGTTGCGCCCATGGGCCAGATCCACGGGCGGCGCCGAAATCACGACGCCCTACAGGAAATGGGGACGGGAAGGGGCCGCTCGATTGCACGTCGGCGGTGTGAGCAGGTCGCCCGGGGATCGTTTCCCTGACAGAGCCCGAGCAGGAGGAGGTGGTGAATCCCGTGGCGAGAGGCATCTGGAAGGGCACCCTGGGCTTCGGCCTCGTGAACATCGGAGTTGAGCTCTACACCGCCGAGGCGCCGGAGCGGCTCGACCTGGACATGCTCGACAAGCGGAATCATGCCCGGATTCGCTATCGCAAGGTGAACGAGGCGACCGGGGAAGAAGTGCCCAACGAGGATATCGTCAAGGGATACCAGGTCGAGAAAGGGAAGTACGTCGAGCTTTCCAGCCAGGAGCTCAAGGAAGCCAATCCCAAGGCGACCCAGACGGTGGACATCATCGGATTCGTTCCGAAGGATGCGGTCCCGGCGATCTACTTCGCCAAGCCGTACTATGTCGGTCCGCTCAAGGGGAGCGAGAAGGCCTACGCGCTTCTCAAGGCGGTGCTGGAGCGCACCGGGCGGGTCGCGATCGCCAACGTGGTGATCCGGACCCGGCAGTACGTGGCGGCGGTGTTTCCCCTCGACGACGCCCTGGTGGTGCAGCTCCTCCGTTATCACGACGAGCTCAGGGAATTCGAATCCGGGGAGATCGACAAGGCGACGGAGGCCGCGAAGGCGCTTCGTCCCCAGGAGCTTCACATGGCCGAGCAGCTGGTCGGGAGCATGGACATGGAGTGGAAGCCGGAGGAATTCACGGATACCTTCCGGAAGGACGTGCTCAAGATGGTGAAGGCAAAGGCCCGGGGCGCGGTGCACCGGACGCCCGCGTCCAGGGAAGCTCCGGAGGAGACCTCGGTGATCGACCTGATGGCGGCGCTCAAGCGCAGCGTGGAAGCCCACGGGGGACCCAGGACCCGGCGGTCCCGCGGCACGGCGCACCGCCGGCCCTCCCGGGCCCGGGCCCGCAAGACCGCTTGAGATGGGGCTCGCCGAGTACCGGAAGAAGCGGGACTTCCGCCTAACCCGCGAGCCCAGAGGCGAGACCGCCAGGGCCGCCTCCCGGCTCCGCTATGTGGTCCAGCATCACTTCGCCTCGCGGGAGCATTTCGACTTCCGGCTCGAGCTGGATGGCGTGCTCAAGAGCTGGGCGGTGCCCAAGGAGCCCGGGACCGGGCCCGGGGAGCGGCGGCTCGCAGTCCAGGTGGAGGACCATCCTCTCGAGTACGGCTCCTTCGAGGGAACCATCCCGCAAGGACAGTATGGCGCGGGCGAGGTCTTCATCTGGGACAAGGGAGCCTGGACTCCCGAGGGCGATGCCCGGGAGGGACTGAAGCGGGGGAAGCTCGATTTCTCCCTGTCGGGCCGGAAGCTCAAAGGGGCGTGGACCCTGGTCCGCATGCGTTCCGGTGCCGGATCGAAAAAGCAGAACTGGCTCCTGATCCGGCGCGGCACGCCAAAGGCCGGACGACCGGCGCGGCCTGCCCCCAAGCGTGCCCACGCGAAGTAGCGCGGTTCCCCGGTTCATTCGACCCCAGCTCGCCACGCTGGTCACCGAGGTGCCGGAGGGGTCGGAGTGGATCCACGAAGTGAAGTTCGACGGCTATCGCCTGATCGCGGTGATTGCCCGGGGCCGAGCCCGGCTCTTCACTCGAAAGGGCCTCGACTGGACCGCCCGATTCCCTGCCGTGGCCGCCGCCTGCTCACTGGTTCGCGCCCGGAACGCCGTCCTCGACGGCGAGGTGGTGGCGCTCCTCTCGGACGGCCGTTCGTCCTTCCAGGCGCTTCAGCAGGCGATGGGCGGCGGTGGTCGCCCCATTGTCTATTTCGCCTTCGACCTCATGGAGCTCGACGGTCGCGACCTGCGTCCCGAGCCGCTCGGCGAGCGAAAGAAGCTGCTGGCCGGACTGCTCCGAGGAAGGCGGGGGCCGGGAGCGCGGGCCCTGCGCTATTCGACCCACCTGGTGGGGCATGGTGAATCGGTTCTCGAGAAGGCGTGCCGGAGGGGACTGGAAGGCATCGTCTCCAAGCGCCGGGACGCGCCCTATCAGAGCGTGCGCGCCCGGACCTGGCGCAAGATCAAGTGTCAGAGTCGTCAGGAATTCGTGGTGATCGGCTTCACCCAGCCCAGGGGCTCGCGCTCCGGCCTGGGCGCGCTCCTCCTCGGCGTGCACGACGTTGGCCGGCTGGTCTACGCGGGAAAAGTGGGGACCGGCATGGGTGAGCTGCTGCTCCGCGGGCTCCGGGACCGGCTGGAGAGCATAACCCGCGCCTCCGCGCCGGTGGAAGGGAAGATCCGGGGCGCCGCCCAGGTGACCTGGGTCGAGCCGCGGGTCGTGGTCGAGGTGGCCTTCACGGAATGGACCGATGACGGCCGCCTGCGGCATCCCGCGTTCGTGGGGCTTCGCGAAGACAAGCCGGCCCGGGAAGTCCGGCGGGAGCGCCCGGTCGCATGAGGGACGTGGCGGGCGTCCGACTTTCCCACCCGGAGCGGGTGCTCTATCCGGAGCAGGGACTGACCAAGATGGACCTCGCCCGCTACTACGAGGCGGCGGCGGCGCGGATGCTGCCCCACATGGCCCGGCGGCCCTTCTCCCTGGTCCGATGCCCAGAGGGACAGGCCGGGTCCTGCTTCTACCAGAAACACTGGAGCGGACCATTGCCGCCCGGGGTCCGGACCGTGACGATCCGGGAGACCCGCGGGGCCGTGCGGGAGTACACCTGGGTGAAGGACGCTCGTGGGCTGGTGGGCCTGGTGCAGCACGGCGTCCTCGAGTTCCATGTGTGGGGATCGCGAGCCGACCGGGTCGACCGGCCCGATCGCATCGTATTCGATCTGGATCCTGCCCCGGGCGTGGCCTGGGGCCGGGTCCGGGAAGCGGCGCGAGAGCTCCGCGAACGGCTGGCGCATTCGGGACTCGATACCTGGATCAAGGTTACCGGGGGGAAGGGGTTGCACGTGGTCGCGCCCATCGAGCGCAGGGTCTCGTGGCGGGAAGTGTCCGCCTTCGCGAGAGCCCTGGCCTACCGGATGTCGGCCGATTCTCCCGATCGGTTTCTCGCCCAAGCCGGCAAGGCCGAGCGAGCCGGCAGGATCTTCGTGGACTGGCTTCGTAACACGCGAGGCGCAACCTGGATTGCGCCATGGTCTACCCGGGCACGGGCCGGCGCCCCGGTCTCGGTTCCGTTTCCGTGGGACGAGCTGGGACGGATCCGGTCGGGCCATCAGTTCGGCATCCGGCAGGCGCTGGCCCGGGCCAGGCGAAGCGACCCCTGGGCCGGGATGCTCGAAACCCGACAGCGCCTCCCGGCTCGGGCAGGATCACCCCGGTGACATGGGCGATGCCCGGGGTCGGCATGGGAGGGGCTCCTCCTATATTTAGGGGTCGGAGGGTCGGAGGGTGGGCGTTCAGACTTACAGACTTCCAGACCTGCCGACTTCCAGGACAGGTGTCCGAGTGGCTGAAGGAACCGGTCTCGAAAACCGGCATACCCGCAAGGGTATCGTGGGTTCGAATCCCACCCTGTCCGTTCGCTAGATTCGATCGCGCAAGCCCGCCATTCCAAACTGATCGGCGCAACTCGCCCAACAGCACATGGTGGTGTCCGCTTCGGTTCGGCCCCCCAGCAGGACGTCGAAACTCTTGTCGTACTCGTTGCCGCAATTCACGCAGACCCCCATGATCTCCTCCTTATTGTAAGGAATGAGGATGCCTCCTATCCGGTCTTGCGCACAAGGGTTTGCGGGAGGAGAGGAGCCCCGGCCCGCCGCTTGCATTCGGCTTCTGCGCGGGAATGGGTTCCAGGCGGTGGAAAACGGTTATCCGATCAGCCGATGGCCGGGCAATTTGCCGGGAGGATTTGACAGCCAGGCGGGGTTGGTTGTACTAGTTTGCCCGGTCGCGAAGGGTTTCCCGCGCTGGAGATCCTTCGCGTTGCGTTTCCATCCACGAGGAGCGGCATGGCGTCACTGGTGATCGTCGAATCGCCCACCAAGGCGAGGACCATCAAGGAGTTCCTGCCCCGCGGCTATCGAGTGGCCGCCTCGATGGGTCACATCCGCGATCTCCCCGACAAGGCCGCCGACATTCCCGCCAAGTATAAGGGAGAGGAGTGGTCCCGGCTCGGCGTCAACGTCGCCAAGGACTTCGAGCCGCTCTACGTCGTTCCCGCCGACAAGAAGAAGGTCGTCAAGGAGCTCAAGGACGCGCTCAAGAACGCCGATGAAGTGCTCCTCGCCACCGACGAGGATCGCGAGGGCGAAAGCATCTCCTGGCACCTCACCCAGGTCCTGGCCCCGAAGGTCAAGGTGCGCCGCATGGTGTTCCACGAAATCACCCGGGAAGCCATTCGCGAGGCGCTGGAAACCACCCGCAAGCTGGACGATCGCCTGGTCCGGGCCCAGGAAACCCGCCGGATTCTCGACCGGCTCTACGGCTATACGCTGAGCCCGCTGCTGTGGAAGAAGATCGCCTACGGGCTTTCGGCAGGACGGGTCCAATCGGTCGCGGTGCGCCTCCTGGTGCTCAGGGAGCGGGAGCGCCGGGCGTTCCGGGCTGCGACCTACTGGGATCTCAAGGCCCATCTCAGGCACGACAATCTCGTTTTTAGCGCCGAGCTGATCGCGCTGGGCGGTGATCGCGTCGCGACCGGCAAGGACTTCGACGAGAAAACCGGGAAGCTCGCGGCGGGCAAGAAGGTGGTCCTGCTCGACGAGGCCCAGGCCGGCAAGCTTCGCGAGACGCTGCTCAAGAAGACCTGGAAGGTGGTGGGCAGCGAGGAGAAGCCGGGGATCCGGCGCCCCGCGCCTCCCTTTACCACTTCCACGCTTCAGCAGGAGTCGAACCGCAAGCTCAGGCTCTCCGCTCGCGACACGATGCGGGTCGCGCAGAGTCTGTACGAGAACGGCTACATCACGTATATGCGGACCGATTCGGTCAACCTGTCCGCTCAGGCGGTGAGCGCGGCCCGCGGGCTGATCCAGCGGATGTACGGGAAGGAGTACCTCCCGCCCAAGCCCCGCCACTACTCCGCCAAGAACGTGCATGCCCAGGAGGCCCACGAGGCGATCCGGCCGGCCGGTTCCACCTTCAAGACGCCGGACCAGACCGGATTGAAGGGCCGGGAACGCGATCTCTACGAGCTGATCTGGATGCGGACCGTGGCCTGCCAGATGGTGGACGCCCGGATCACTTCCCTGGTGGTGACGCTCGAAGTCGAGAACGCCACCTTCCGGGCGAGCGGGAAGCGCATCGATTTCCCCGGGTTCCTCCGGGCCTACGTGGAAGGGAGCGACGATCCCGAAGCCGCCCTGGAAGACCAGGAAGTGCTGCTGCCCGACCTCGAGGTGGGCGACCGTCCCGTCTGTACCGGGATCGATGCGTTGTCCCATCAGACCCAGCCCCCCGCGCGGTTCACCGAGGCGAGCCTGGTGCGAGAGCTCGAGGCCGACGGGATTGGCCGCCCCAGTACCTACGCGAGCATCATCGGGACCATCATCGAGCGGGGATACGTCCAGAAGCAGGGGCAGGCCCTGGTGCCGACGTTCACGGCCTTCGCGGTGATCGCCCTGCTGGAGCACAATTTTCCCAAGCTGGTGGACCTCAAGTTCACCGCGCGCATGGAGCAGAGCCTCGACGACATCGCCGAGGGACACGCCGAATGGCTCCCCTACCTGCAGACCTTCTATCTCGGAAAGGAAGGGCTCCAGAAACAGGTGGAGCTGCGAGAGAAGAAGATCGATCCGGTCGAGGCCCGCACGGTGACGGTCAGCGACCTCGCCGGTGCGACGATCCGGATCGGGCGGTTCGGCCCCTATGTCGAAGTCGAGCACGACGGGGAGACCGTGCGGGCTTCCCTGCCGGCCGACGCCGCTCCGGCGGAGCTGACGGTGGATCGGGTCGAAGAGCTGCTTCGACAGAAGCGCGAAGGCCCCGACATCCTGGGTCACCATCCGGAGAGCGGCGAACCGATCCTGGTGCTCACCGGTCAGTATGGCCCCTATGTCCAGCTGGGCCCTGTGACCGACGAGAATCCGAAACCCAAACGGGCCAGCCTCCCCAAGGGGATGAAGCCGGAGGACGTGACGCTCGACATTGCGGTCGGCCTGCTCGCCCTGCCTCGATTACTGGGGACCCACTCGGACGGCGGGAAGATCTTCGCGAGCCAGGGCCGCTTCGGACCCTACATCGTCCATCATCGCGCCAGCGACGGCGCCAAGGAGTACCGCTCCATCAAGGGGGAAGACCACGTTCTCACCATCAAGCTTCCCCGCGCGCTCGAGCTGCTGGCCCAGCCCAAGCAGAGCCGGGGCCGGCGCGCCGGACCGACGCCGGTCAAGGATCTGGGCCCCCACCCGGCCGACCAGAAGCCGGTCGCGCTCTATGAGGGACAGTACGGCCCGTACGTGAAGCATGGCACGGTGAGCGCGTCGATTCCCAAGGGCACCGATCCGAAATCGGTGACGCTCTCGGAAGCGGTGGAGCTCCTCGCGGCACGCCGGGGCCGGAAAGGACCGGCGCGGGCGCCCAGAGCCAGACGAGCCAAGGCCGCACGCTGACATGGGCGCGCTGACCCGCTGGATCAATCAGTCGCTCCGGCGGAGAATCGCAGTGGTTGTTTCCGGGCTGGCGCTGCTCCTTGGCGTCGCGATCCTGGCCTTCTCCTCCTTTGAAGTCCTCCGGGTTTCCCGCCATCTCTACGCCGAGCGACTGACCCAGCTGGGCGACCAGCTTGCGCCCATGCTGAGCCGTACTCCGCTGGATGCCCAGTCCCGGCTGGAACGGCTCGCCGGCAGGTCGGAGCTGGTCCGCTTCGTGACCTCGGGAAGTCACCCCAACGGGCCCGCCATCGAGGGATTTCTGGTCGAGAACACCGGCGCCGACCCGCGGATCACCGAGGTAGTGACCGGCGCCGATGGCTCGGCCCTGGCCTATGCCCACCGCCATTCGGTGCCGGATTGGTCAGGGCCGCCGCCCGGCCCCGACTCGCTCAGCGGCATCGGACCGTACCGGGTCCTGGACGACTCCACCACCTACTACGACATCCGGGCGCCGATCCGGGAGGGAAGTCAGGTGGTCGGAGCCCTGATCCGCCGGGCGAGGAGCACCCAGACGGAGGCGGGGCGGGCCACCCTCGAAGGCCTGCTGGGCGAAGGAACCAGTGTGGTGATCGGAAGCCCATCCACCGGCGCGTGGAATGACCTGGCCCGGGTCACGCCCGCGGCGCCGGCCGCCCTGCTCAACGATCGCGGGGTTTCGATGGTCACCTGGGAAGGACGCCGTTTTCTGGCGTCCGGGTTTCCCATCCCCGGGACTCCCTGGCGCCTGGTGGTCCGGATCAGCGAGCCGACCGTCGCGGAACCCGCGGCGGGTTACTTCCGCCGCGGCGCGCTCATCGCGCTCTCGGTGGTGCTGCTCGGGGTCGTGGTCGGGGTGACCCTGGGTCGGACCCTGAGCGCCCCGCTTCAGGAGATCACCGAGGTCGCCGAGCAGATCGCCAGCGTGGAGGACCCCAAGTTTGTCCCGGAGAATACGCCCGGGGAGGTGGGCCGCCTGGCCCGGGCCTTCAACGCGATGACCGATCGGGTGGCGACGTCGACCCGCCGGCTGCGGGAAAACGAGGCGAGCCACCGGGCCTTTGTGAGCTCCACCAGCGACGGGATCTGGCGGCTCGAGTTCGTTCCTCCCGCCAGCACCACCCTGTCCCCCGCGGTACAGATCGAGTCGTGGTACCACCTCTCCCCCCGCGCCGAATGCAACCAGGCCCTGGTGCGGATGACCGGCCGGGAGCCGGAGGGCGAAACCAGCACGGTTCCTCTCGCTGAGCTCTTCCCGCCCGAGGACCCCGCGGTGCAGCGCCTGTTTCAGGACTTCGTGCGCAACGGCTACCGGGTCTCCGGCGCCGAGCTGGTGACGCCGGGCCCCAACGAGTCGCGCCGGATCTTCCTGAACGATCTGGTCGGGGTGGTCGATGCCGGCGGGCTGCGCCGGATCTGGGGCACCCGGCGGGACATGACCCTCTCCCGCATGCAGGACGAGCGCCTGGCCCAGACCGACCGGCTGGAGGCGATCGGCCGGCTGGCGGGCGGGATCGCCCACGACTTCAACAACCTGCTGACCGCCATCGTCGGCTATGCCGAAGCGCTCCAGGAGGAGATTCCCGAGTCCGCGCCCCACCGTCAGGACGCGGTCGAAATCCAGCGCATCGGATTGCGGGCGGCGGAGCTGACCAAGCAGCTCCTCGCCTTCAGCCGGGGTCAGGTCATGCGGCCCTCCCTGATCGACCTCAACGCGGTGGTCCGCGCCAGCGAGGGGTTGCTGCGCCGGGTGCTCACCGAGGGGGTCGACCTCCAGCTTTCCCTCTACGAAGCCATCGACGCGGTGGAGGTGGATCCCGGTCAGCTCGAGCGGGTGATGATGAACCTGGTGGTGAACGCCCGGGATGCGATGCCCGACGGCGGCGTCATCGAGATCCGCACCGCGCCGGCCCGGCTGGACGAGGCCCACGTCCGGCTCCGGCCCGGGCTCCGCGCCGGCGAGTACGTGACGCTCTCGGTGCGGGATACCGGGACCGGGATGTCGGACGAAGTCCGTCAGCATCTGTTCGAGCCCTTCTACACCACCAAGCCCAAGGGGCGGGGCACCGGGTTAGGCCTTTCCACCGTGTACGGCATCGTGCGGCAGAGCGGCGGCGACATCACGGTGGCCAGCGAGGTCGGAATCGGCACCACCTTCACCATCTTTCTCCCGGTCAAGGGCCGGATCGCGATCCCCCAGAGCGACGGTCCGATGAGCGCGGTGGGGGGCGGGATCATGACCCTGACCGGGGAAGAATCCATCCTGGTGGTCGAGGACGAGGCCCCGGTGCGGGAAATCGTGCGGCGGGCCCTGGCGGCGGCGGGATACACCGTGATGGTCGCGTCGGAGGGGAACGAAGCGCTGGAGATCGAGGCCGGCGGCTCCGCCATCGATCTCGTCCTGACCGACATGGTGCTCCCCGGACAGAACGGCCGGGAGCTGGCGAAAGAGCTCCGCCGCCGCCGCCCCGAGGTCCGGCTCATGGTCATGTCCGGCTACAGCGACGAACAGGGCCAGGCCCCCGACTCCCTGCCGGAAGGCGCCGTGTACCTCGCCAAACCGTTTTCGCTCGCGGAGCTCCGGCGCCGGATCCGGGAGGTGCTCGACCGGCCGGTCCGGGTCCGAACCGCTTCCTCCAGCGAAGGCTAGAGCAGGGTCCCTCGAAGCAGCATCGCCGCCACGGTAAAGAAGATCACGATTCCGGTCACGTCCACCAGCGTGGCCACGAACGGCGCCGAAGCGCTGGCCGGATCGAAGCCCAGCCGCTTGAGCAGGAAGGGCAGCATCGATCCGATCATCGCTCCGACCGTCACGACCCCGACCAGGGCGAGACCGACCGTCAACGAGATCACCATATAGTGCGCTCCGTAGTCGTACCAGCCCAGCGCCTGCCAGAGCAGGATCCGGAGCACCCCGATGGCCCCGAGCAGGAATCCCAGCGAGAGTGCCACCGGCAGCTCCCGGATCGCCACCCTCCACCAGTCCTTGAGCGAGACCTCGTTGAGCGCGAGCGCGCGGATGATGAGCGAGGTGGCCTGGGAGCCGGTGTTGCCTCCGGAGCTGATGATCAGGGGGACGAAGAGCGCCAGCACCACCGCCGCCGCGATCTCGTGCTCGAAATAGCCCATCGCGGTGGCGGTGAACATCTCGCCGATGAACAGCGCCGCCAGCCAGCCGGCCCGTTTCTTCAGCATCGCGGGCAGGGTGATCTCGGGGTAGGGGACGTCGAGGGCTTCCATGCCGCCGAACTTCTGGACGTCCTCGGTTTCTTCCTGAACGATGGCGTCGATCACGTCGTCCACCGTCACGATGCCGAGGAGGCGCTTGTGCTCGTCGATGACCGGGAGGGCGAGCAGGTTGTACTTCCCGATCATCCGGGAGACTTCCTCCCGGTCCATGTGGGGGTCGACGCTCAGGACTCGACGGGGCTCCCCGATCTGGCCGACCCGCTCGGCCGGGTCCGCCATGACCAGCTCGCGGAGGCTCACCACGTGGGTCAGCTCCCGGGTGGCCGGGTCGGTGACGTAGATGGCGTACACCGTTTCCTTGCGGCCGCCCACCTGGCGGACGTGGGCCAGGGTCTGCTCCGCGGTCCAGTCCGCCGGCACGCTGACGAACTCGGTCGTCATGATGCCGCCCGCGGTCTCCGGCTCGTACTGCAGCAGGAGCCGCAGGGCTTCCCGGGTCTCGCGGGTTAGTGCGCTGAGAAGCCGGGTCCGATCCGCCGGATCGAGCTCCCGGAACAGGTCGGCCTGCTGGTCGGCCGACATCGCGTCCACCAGGTCGGCGGCGTCCCGGTCCGGCATCTTTGCGATGATCGCCGCGCGGTCGCCGACCAGCTCGGGCTCGTCGAAGATCTGCACCGCGAGATCGAAGGGCAGCGCGGCCATGACCTTCGCCGCCGCCGTCGGCTCGAGCCCGCGGAGCGCCTCGGCCACGTCGGGCGGCTGCATTCCCGCCAGCACAGCCGCGAGCTCGACCGGATCTCCGCAGAGGAGATACAGCAGCTCGGGAGTCGGCTTGACGTTTTCCTCGAGACTGGGAGTCATCGCTGGCCAGGTGCTGGGGTGCGAGGTGCTGGGTGCTGGGTGCTCGCCCAAAGTACATCTCAAATTGCGCCCAGGTCACCCCCCTCCGCGTTGAAATGAGGCCCTCCGGCCGGGTAACTTGCCCTCTGGGACAGATGGCCGAGTGGTTTAAGGCGCACGCCTGGAGAGCGTGTATACCTCACAAGGGTATCGAGGGTTCGAATCCCTCTCTGTCCGTGTTCGAGGTGTTGGGTGCTGGGTGATAGGTGCGAGGAACCACGGTCGCCCCTCTGCTGTTCCAGCACCCAGCACCACAGCACCTGGCACCCCGCACCTCCCGAGGTCCCATGAAACTCCCCAGAATCCCGAGCTCCGAAATCACCGAGGAGCGCCTGTACTGGTCCCGCCGCGAGTGGCTGGCCAGCGTCGGTCTCGGCGCCGCGGCCTTCGCGATTCCCGGGTGCCTCGAAGCCCAGAAGGGTGATCTCAAGCCGACGCCGTACGACCTGATTACCGGCTACAACAACTTCTACGAGTTCGGCACCGGGAAGGACGATCCCAAGGCGAATGCCCACACCCTGCGGCCGAGCCCCTGGAAGATCGCGGTCGAGGGAGAGGTGAAGCGCCCGGCGGTCTACGATCTCGACGACTTCTTCAAGGGCATGACCGCCGAGGAGCGGATCTACCGCCATCGCTGCGTCGAGGCCTGGTCCATGGTCGCGCCCTGGCTCGGCTACCCCCTGGCCGACATCATCAAGCGGCTCGAGCCGACCAGCAAGGCCAAGTACGTCGCATTCATCACCCTGCTCGATCCGGTCCAGATGCCGGGGCAGAAGCGCGGGATCCTGCCCTGGCCGTACGTCGAAGGGCTCCGGATGGACGAGGCCATGCACCCGCTCACCCTGCTTACGGTGGGGGTCTACGGGAAACCCCTCCCCAACCAGAATGGCGCGCCGGTCCGGCTCACGGTGCCGTGGAAGTACGGATTCAAGAGCGGGAAGTCGCTCGTCAAGATCCGGTTCGTGGAGCAGCAGCCCCGAAATACCTGGAACATCGCGGCGCCGGACGAGTATGGGTTCTACGCCAACGTGAATCCGACGGTGGATCATCCCCGCTGGAGCCAGGCCAAAGAGCGTCCGCTCGGCCAGTTCTTCATGAAGCCGACCCTGATGTTCAACGGCTACGCCGACCAGGTCGCCTCGCTCTACACCGGGATGGATCTCCGGGTCAACTTCTGAGCCCCGGGTGACCGAAGGCCAGCTGATCCGGAGGGTCATCAAGCCGGTGCTCTGGCTGGCGGGGCTCGCCCCGCTGGCCTGGCAGGTGTGGGCCTTCTTCACCGGCCATCTCGAGGCCGAGCCGGTGAAGGGCATGGAACACTTCACCGGCAAAACCGCGCTCATCATCCTCCTGGTGACCCTCGGGGTGACCCCGATCCGCCGGCTCACCGGCTGGAATGGGATCATCAAGGTCCGCCGGCTCATCGGTCTCTTCGCATTCTTCTACGCCCTGATCCACTTCTCGATCTTCCTGACGTTCGACCTGGAGTTTTCCCTGGGGGACCTCTGGAAGAACGTGGCGGACCGGCCCTGGATCACGGTGGGGTTCGGCGCCCTCCTGATCCTCACGGTGCTGGCGATTACCTCGCCCAAGGTGATGGTGCGGAAGCTGGGCAGGCGATGGCAGCAGATCCATCGCCTCATCTACCTCGCGGGGGGCCTCGCCCTGCTGCATTTCTTCTGGTCCCAGAAGAAGGACATCAGCGTGCCGCTGCGGTACGCGGTGGCCCTCGCGGTGCTGCTCGGGGCGCGCCTGATCCTTCGTCCCAGGCCAAAACGGGCCCGGAGCGTTGCGAGGGCCGACCTACCGGGGTAGCTTCCCGGCCCGAGATGCCCTCGGCCACCCTCCTTGACGCAGCTGCTGTTGCGCGGATCCTGTCGCGCATGGCCGGCGAAATCGTCGAGCGATGTGGATCGGCCGAGGGCCTTGTCGTGGTAGGAATCCAGCGGCGGGGCGCCGAGCTGGCCAACCGGCTGGCCCGCCTGATCGAAGAGCGCACCGGCGCGGCGGTGACGCTCGGGAAACTGGACATCACCCTCTATCGCGACGATCTCTCCGCCATCGGTCCGAGGCCCCGCGTGGGGCAGACCGATCTCCCCGAGGAAATCGAGGGCCGGGTGGTGGTGCTGGTGGACGACGTGCTCTACACCGGGCGGACCATCCGCGCCGCCCTCGACGAGCTGGCCGACTTCGGCCGGCCTCGGAGGATTCTGCTCGCCGTATTGATCGACCGGGGGGGACGGGAGCTTCCCATTCAAGCCGACATCGTGGGACAGGCCGTCACGGTCGAGCCGGGTGAGCGGGTCGAGCTGGCGGTCACCGAGCTGGACGGTCGCGACGGCGTGGAGCTGGTCGACGGAAGGGGACGATGACGGCCGCCGCCCGGGATCTCGCGCTGGGGAAGGACCTGATCGGGCTCGAGCACCTCAGTCCCGGGCAGCTCCGGCTCATCCTCGACATGGCCGAGCCGTTCAAGGAAGTGAGCGAGCGGCCGATCAAGAAGGTCCCGGCGCTTCGCGGCAAGACCATCGTCAACCTGTTCTTCGAAGCCTCCACCCGGACCCGGATCTCCTTCGAGTTCGCCGAGAAGCGGCTCAGCGCCGACACCGTCAACGTGGCGACGGTCGGCTCCTCGGTCGCCAAGGGGGAAACCCTGGTCGACACCGCCCGGAACCTCGAGGCGATGCGGATCGACATGGTGGTGATCCGGCATCCCTCGAGCGGGGCGGCCGGCTTCCTGGCCTAGCGGATCCGCTCCAACGTGATCAACGCCGGCGACGGCAAGCACGAGCATCCCACCCAGGGACTGCTCGATCTCCTCACCCTGCGGGACTGGTTCGGACGCATCGAGGGACTCAAGGTCGCCATCTGCGGCGACGTGCTCCACAGCCGGGTGGCCCGGAGCAACATCTGGGGGCTGCTCAAGCTGGGCGCCCAGGTCGCCGTCTCGGGACCCGCCACCCTGATTCCCCGGGACATCGAGCGGCTCGGCGTCACGGTGTTTCCCCGGATCGAGGACGCCATCGCCTGGGCCGACGCGCTCAACGTGCTGCGGCTCCAGCTCGAGCGGATGGAAGCGGGTTATGTCCCCTCCCTCCGCGAGTACAACCGGGTGTTCGGCATCACCCGGGAGCGGCTGGCCCGGGCTCCCCGCGAGCTGGTCATCCTGCACCCCGGCCCGATCAACCGGGGCGTCGAAATCGACAGCGACGTGGCCGACGGCCCCCACAGCGTGATCCTCCCCCAGGTGACCAACGGGGTGGCGGTCCGCATGGCGGTGCTCTATCTGCTGGCGGGCGGGGCGCCCGACTGGCGGGCCGGCGACGAACGATGAGCGCGCTCCTGATTCGCGGCGGCCGGGTGATCGACCCGTCCCGGAATACCGACGGGCCGGCCGACGTCCTGGTGCGGGACGACCGGATCGAAGCGGTGGGACGGAACATCCCGGTGGACCCGGGGGTGCAGGTCCTCGAGGCGGCGGGGAAGGTGGTGGCGCCCGGGCTGATCGATCTCCACGTCCACCTGCGGGAGCCCGGCTTCGAGCAGGCCGAGACGATCGCCAGCGGCGCCGCGGCCGCGGCGGCCGGCGGATTCACCGCGGTCTGCGCCATGCCTAACACGGATCCCATCACCGACACCCACGCCTCGGTCGGCTTCGTGGTCCGCCAGGCGATCCGGGCCGCCCAGGCGCGGGTCTATCCCATCGGCGCGGTTTCGATGGGGCAGAAGGGCGAGCAGCTGACCGAGTTCGGGGAGCTGGTCCAGGCCGGCGCGGTCGCGGTGAGCGACGACGGGAAGCCGGTGCGGTCGAGCCACCTGATGCGGACCGCGCTCGAGTACGCCAAGACGTTCGGGATTCCGGTCGCGGATCACTGCGAGGACCTCTCGCTGGCTCAGGGCGGCTCCATGCACGAAGGCATCGTGTCCACCCGGCTCGGCCTCAAGGGAATTCCCTCGGCGGCCGAAGAGATCATGGTGGCCCGCGACATTCTCCTCGCCGAGCTGACCGGGGGCCACGTGCACCTCTGTCACATGTCGACCCGGGGGTCCGTTGCCCTGATCCGCTGGGCCAAGGAGAAGGGCATCCGGGTCACCGCCGAAGCCACTCCCCATCATTTCACGCTGACCCACGAGCGCTGCGAAGGGTACGACACCAACGCGAAGATGAACCCGCCACTCCGTGAGGCGGAGGACCGCGACGCGATTCGCCAGGGCCTCAAGGACGGAACGATCGACTGCATCGCCAGCGATCACGCGCCCCATCACTACGACGCGAAGGAGCGGGAGTTCGACGAAGCGCCCAACGGCATCGTCGGCCTGGAGACCGCCCTGGGGCTCGGGATCCGGGAGCTGGTCGAGACCGGCATTCTGACCCTGGCCGACCTGATCGCCCGGATGAGCACCATTCCGGCACGAGTCTTCCACCTTCCCGGTGGGACCCTGTCGGTAGGGGCGCCGGCGGATCTGGTGGTTTTCGACCCGGGCAGACGGTGGACGGTTCGGAAGGAGGATTTGCGCTCTCTGAGCGCCAACTCCCCTTTCCTCGGGGAAACCCTTGTCGGACAAGCGGATGCGACGATTGTCGGGGGCCGGCTGGTGTTTGAGCGGAGCAACCGTTCGAATTCTTGACGACTCAACCCTGAACGGGTTTCCAAGATTCGGTTTGACGTTAGATTGGAAGGACTTATGCCCGCCGTGGAGCGGCGGCTCGGAGCGTTTTCCATGACCGATACGAAGGCCCAAGACATCGCTGAAATCGAAACTCTTCTCGCGAACCGCCAGCAACTGGTGGAGTGGCTGGCACGTCTCGACGCTGCCGGATCGCGGGCGCCGGACAAGGTGCGCGCCAAGGTGCGCACCGATTATCAGGGCCGGTTGGGACAGGTCGTTACCCAGCTCGCTACCCATCGCGATGTCATCGCGGACACGCTCTCCGGTCTTCGCGATCAGGTTTCCCAGGTCGAGTCGCTCCGTCAGGAAGAGTTGAACATCCGTGCCGAGGCCGAGCTTCGGCATGCGGTGGGCGAATACACCGACGATGAATGGCAGCTGGTCGAGTTGGAAAGCTCGGGGAAGATCGCGGGCTTCGACCACGAGATCGACAAGCTTTCGCAGGAAATCCATCGGCTCGAAGAGGTATTGGCGCTGATCGTCCCGGAGCGTTCCCAGGAAAAAGGGCCTGCCCCCGAGGAAGCGCCCGCCGCGTCCACCCCGCATTTGTCGCTGGAATCCACCGCGAGCGAAGAGTCTCAGGAGTCCTCGGCTCCCTCGCCCCGGCCCGAGGCGCCCCGGTTCGTTCCCCGCACCGGCCACTTCCCGAAGGAGCCGCTCTACCCTCGGGGACAGAATCCCCGCAGCTCGGCGGGGTCGTCCCCGACCCCCGCGCCGGCACCGGCCCAGGCGCAGTCTCAGTCCCAGCCCCAATCCCAATCCCAGTCAGGGACGACGACCACCACGTCATCGAACAATCGCGAGGACGAGCTGGCCTTTCTTCGTTCGATGAATGTCGAGCTGATGAACGCCGCGCCCCGCGCTCCCCAGGCTCCCAATGGCGGAAACGCCGAGGCGGAGCGCCCGGCGATGCCGGTGCCCAAGACCCTCAAGTGCCGCGATTGTGGCTCGCTGAACCGGCCGACCGACTGGTACTGTGAGCGGTGCGGGGCGGAGCTGGCTGCGGTCTGAGCTTCAGCCAGCTCGCTTTGCCAGGCGGGATTTCTGTCTCGCCGCGGTATTCCGGTGGATGAGTCCCTTGCGCGCCGCCCGATCCAATAGCTGCTCCGCGCGCTGATACGCCTGATCCCGATCCTTCCCGGTTGTGCCTCGTACCTTCTTCACCGCCGTGCGGAGGGCACTTCGCTGCGCCCGGTTCCGCAGGGTGCGACCCTTGGCTTGACGGAGCTGCTTCTTCGCGGACTTGGTTCTCGGCACAACGACTCCTTCCGGTTGGCGATTGGATGCGAAACCGCTAAGTATAGTGGCGACAATGACTGATTTCATCCTCGCCCTGCCAGTCCTGATCTTTTCCCTGGTTGCCCACGAATACGCTCACGGTTACGCGGCCTTCCGCCAGGGCGATGATACCGCCCTCATGCAGGGGCGGCTCACCCTGAATCCTCTTCCCCACATCGATCCCTGGCTGACCCTCATCATGCCCGCCCTGCTCTGGTTCGGCACCAAGGGGGCATTCACGTTCGGGGGCGCGCGGCCGATCGAGGTGCGGCCGGAGAAGTATCGCCATTACGTCCGGGGGGACCTGATCGTCTCGACCGCCGGGGTGTTCACCAACCTGATGATCGCCGTCGCCTGCGCCGGGCTGTTCTTTCTTCTGGGATCGGTCGCCCGGGTCATTCCGGCCGCCTCGAACGTGCTGGGAACCGGGCAGCGGATGATGTCCTGGGGGGTGTGGCTCAACCTGATGCTGGGGTTCTTCAACATTCTGCCGATTCCTCCCCTGGACGGGTCCCACGTGCTCTACCACCTGCTGCCCGGAGGACTGCGGCGGCCGTACCGGAATTTTCAGCGGCTCGGATTCCTCCCCCTGCTCGCCCTCATGCTGCTCTTCCCGGGGCGATCCGCTGGCTCCTCACTCCGGCCCTGGCCGGGATGCGGCTGTTCGTCGAATGGGCGGCCCCCTTCGCCGCCGCCGATCACTGGAGCATCTTTCCCTTGTGACCACTCCTCTCTCCACGTCGGTACGCGGGGTACTCGGGCCGATCATCCTCTCACCGGGCCCCCCGATCGATCCGAGTCGCCCTCCCGGCGGGTTCGTGGTCGAGCTGGAAGCCTTCTCGGGGCCGCTGGACCTGCTGCTCCACCTGCTCCGGGAGGAGCAGATCGAGATCGCCGACATTCCGATCGCGCGGATCGCGGATCAGTTCCTTGCCGTCATCCACGATCTCGGCCTCAACCAGGCGGCGGATTACCTGGAGCTGGCCAGCCGCCTGGTTCGGCTCAAGGCCCAGATGCTCCTGCCCCGGGGCGCCGAGGGCGAGGCGTGGGAAGATCCTCGCGCCGAGCTGGTGCGGCGGCTGCTCGAGTATCAGCAGATCCGGGAGATCGCCCACTGGATGTCGGAGGCCGCGGAACGGCGCTCCCTCCAGATGCCCCGGGGGTACTTGCCGCCACCGCCCGAGCTCCCGCCTCCTCCGCTTACCCTCGATGTCATGGAACTCTTCGCCGCGGTCGAGCGGGTCATCGCCGGGATTCTGCATCCGGTGCTCCACCGCGTGGTGGCCCGGCCGCTGGACGTGGAAGGCGCGAGCCGCCGGCTCACCGCGTTGCTCGAGGACCGGGAGAGCTTTCCCTGGACCGATGCGCTGGCAAATCCGCCCACCGTGAGCGACGTGCTCTCGGTCCTCCTCGCTCTGCTCGAGATGGCTCGGCGGGGCGCCTGTTCACTGGCTCAGGCCCTGGCTTTCGGACCGTTACTGGTGCGTCGTGCATCCGCTCTCCCCACTCATTGAAGCGGCGCTGTTCGCCGCCTCCCGTCCGCTCACTCCGGAAGAGCTGGGCACGCTCGACCCGGACGCGAGCCTGGACGATGTCCGCGCGGCGCTCCAGGCGCTCCGGGAGCACTACGACTTCGACAACCACGGGGTGGAGCTGGTGGAGCTCGCCGGTGGCTATCAGATCCTGACCCGGTCCACCTACGCGGCGGCCATCGAGCGGGCCCAGCTCAGCCAGCGGCCGCCCCGGCTGACTTCGGCCATGCTGGAGACCCTGTCGGTGATCGCCTATCGCCAGCCGGTCGGGCGGGCCGAGATCGAGGAGATCCGCGGGGTGCAGGCGAGCGGGGTGCTCCGGTCCCTCCAGGAGCGTGGCCTGATCGAGGTGGTCGGCCGGAGCGAAGGCCTGGGACGCCCGCTGCTCTACGGCACCACGCCGCTCTTCCTCGAGCTGCTCGGCCTTCCCGATCTCCAGAATCTGCCCCGGTCGGAGGAGCTTTCGATCGCGCTGGAGCCGCCCCGGCCGGAGCCGGAGGGGCCCGACGACGCCGCGGCGTATGTCCCTGCCGATCGATGATGATGCGGGTGCAGCGCGCGCTGGCCCAGGCCGGGATCGCCTCCCGCCGCGCCGCCGAGGAGTTGATCCGGGGAGGGGTGGTCCGGGTGGACGGCCAGGTGGTGACGCTGGGGGCGTCGGTGGATCCGGAGCGACAGAAGATCACGGTGCGGGGCCGGACCATAACCCGGAAGCCCCGCCGCTGGATCGCTTTTCACAAGCCGCTCGGGGTCGTGACCACCGCGTCGGATGAGGCGGGGCGGCGCACCGTCTACGAGTTCGTGCCGCGAGGAGAGGGGCTCACCTACGTGGGCCGGCTCGACGTCATGACCACCGGGCTCCTGCTCCTCACCACCGACGGCGAGGCGGTGCACCGCCTGACCCACCCCCGCTACCGGATCCCCCGGCGCTACACCGCGCTGGTCCACGGGCTCGATACGCCGCAGCTTGCCGGGGCGGTCCGGCATCCGGTCCAGCTCGAGGGCCAGCGGGTTACGCCGCTCGCCGCGCGGGTGCGCCCCGGTGTGGCCGGACGCAGCATTCTCGACGTCACCTTCGCCGAGGGGCGCAAGCATCTGGTGCGCCGCTGGGCCGAGGCGCTGGGCCTCAAGGTGGATCGGTTGGCCCGGCTCTCCTATGGTCCGGTGCGGCTGGGGACCCTGGCTCCCGGGAAATGGCGTCCCCTCACCCCGACCGAACAGCGCGCGGTGTATCGCGCGATTCACCTCGCTCCAGGACGAGAAGCGGTATGACCCAGGCTCCGGCCGTCGCGCAGGCGATCCCCGAATCGCAACCGTTCCGCCGGGTGACCGACGAGGTCGGTCGCCGGGTCGTGGGCCAGGGTGGCATGGTCGAGCGTCTCCTGATCGGGCTCCTGACCGGGGGGCACATCCTGCTCGAGGGCGTGCCCGGCCTGGCCAAGACCCTCGCGGTCCGGACCCTGGCCGAGATTCTCCACGCCACCTTCTCCCGAATCCAGTTCACGCCGGATCTTCTGCCGGCCGATGTCATCGGGACGATGATCTTCGACCAGAAGACCCAGGAGTTTCATCCCAAGAAGGGCCCCCTGTTCGCCCACATCGTTCTGGCCGACGAGATCAACCGCGCTCCCGCGAAAGTGCAGTCGGCGCTGCTCGAGGCGATGCAGGAGCGCCAGGTCACCATCGGGGGCACGACCTACCCGCTGCCATCGCCGTTCCTGGTGCTCGCCACCCAGAACCCGATCGAGCAGGAAGGCACCTATCCGCTGCCCGAGGCGCAGCTCGACCGGTTTCTTCTCAAGGTGAGGGTGGACTATCCGACCCGGCTCGAGGAGCGCGAGATCCTGGTGCGGATGAGCGGGGGCGAGCCGATCCCGGTCGAGCGCCTGCTCGATCCCAGGTCGGTGCTCGAGGCCCGGCGCGACCATCGCGCGGGTGCACCTGGATCCGCGGCTGGCCGACTACGTGGTGGACCTGGTCCGGGCCACCCGCGAGCCCGCGGCGGTGGGTCTCCCGGCCGTGGCTCCGCTGATCGGCTTCGGCGCTTCGCCGCGGGCGTCGATCGCGCTGGCTCAGGCGGGACGGGCCTACGCGTTTCTGCAGGGCCGGGACTTCGTGGTCCCCGAAGATCTCCGCGCGCTGGCGCCCGATGTGCTCCGCCATCGCCTGGTGCTGACCTTCGAGGCGGAAGCGGAAGAGGTCTCGGCGGATGCGATCATCGCCCAGATTCTGGGAGCGGTGAAAGTGCCATGAGCAGGGGTGAGGTGTGAGGGGAAAGGGATGAGGGGTGAGGGGTGAGTGTTCCTCCCGAGCTGCTCAAGCAGGTCAAGGGCATCGCGATGCGAACTCGCGGGCGTGGTCGACTCCCTCTTCTCGGGCGACTTCCGGTCGGTGTTCAAGGGCCAGGGCGTCGAGTTCTCCGAGGTCCGCGCCTACGAAGCCGGCGACGACTTCCGCTCGATCGACTGGAACGTCTCCGCCCGGCTCGGGCGCCCCTTCGTCAAGACCTTCACCGAAGAGCGTGAGCTCACCGTGCTGCTCATCGTGGATCAGTCCGCCTCGACCCGGGTGGGGACGCCGGTGACCAAGGCGGCCCGGCTCGGTGGAGATCGCCGCAGTGCTGGCCCTGGCGGGAGCACAGGAGCAGGACCGGGTCGGCGCGATTCTGTTCAGCGACCGGATCGAGCACGTGGTCCGCCCGCCGAAGGGGCGCCGCCACGCGCTGCGCCTGATCCGCGACATGCTGGCGTTCGCGAGCCAGCGCCGGGGGACCAACATCGTCAACGCGATTCGCTACGCGTCGAAGGTGCTGGGCCACCGCAGCGTGGTGGTCATCCTGTCGGATTTCCTCGCCGAAGGATGGGAGAAGGCCCTGCGCGAGCTGGCGGTGCGTCACCAGGTGATCGCCATCACGGTCGACGATCCCCGGGAGGACCATCCCCCCGCGGGTGGCTGGATCGAGATGGTGGACGCGGAATCCGGACGCCGGGTGCTGGTGGACACCGGGAGCGCCGCCGCGCGCCGGCGCTGGGAAGCGGCCGCGTCGGCCCGGCGGGGCCGGCGCGCCGAGCTGCTCAAGGCGGCGGGCGCCGAGCAGATCGCGATCGATCTCAGCACCGACTACGGCCTGGTTCTCCGGCGCGCGTTCGCGCGCAGGCAGGGACGGCGTCCGGGCCGGCGGGCTCGATGATCGCCCACCTTCTCATCCTCTGGCAGGCGGTCCAGCCCACCGTCGGAGATACGGTCTGGATCGAGCGGATCGTGAACGACGTGGGCCGCGCGATCCTGCGCCCCCAGCAGTGGGACCTCGGAGCGGAAGGGGTTCAGCTCGGGCCGCCGGTCGTGGCCCACGGCGCGGCCGGCATCTCGATCCGGTATCCCGTGGTGCTGTGGTACCCCGGCGAGCGAGTCCTCACCATGCCGGGACCGGTGGTGGTGTTTCCCGACGGGACTTCCGACACGCTCGCCGGCCTCGGTGCACCGGGTCAGGCTCCAGAGTGTGCTGCCGTCGGATCAGCCCAAGAGCCGGATTCCTCCCCGACCACCGCGTACTCCGCTTCCGTTGAGCGGGCACTCCATCCTGCCCTTGGTGTTCCTCGTTGCCGGATCTCTCCTCCTGATTGCCCTTGGCGCGTTTCTCTGGCGCCGCCGGGGGAAAACCGTCGCCCAGGCCTGCATCGGTGCTTCGCGAGCCCGAGGCCGACCTGCTGCGACGCTGGACCGCGCTCGGCGAGTACCGCGCGGCGCTGCATCACTGGGGATGGCGCCTCGCCCATCGGATGCAGAAGAGCGCGGACCTTTCCGAGATCGCGGCGCTCCAGCATACGCTGGAGGAAATCGGCGACCGGACCTTCGTGCGTGAACATCCCGAACGGCTGGCGGTTCTGGCGGGGCAGGCATCCGAGTTGGACAAGGAGTGACCATGGAGGACACTGCGCTGGCGGGGAAGGTCGCGATCGTGACCGGAAGCAGCCGGGGGATCGGGTACGCGATCGCCGAGGCATTGGTCGGCGCGGGAATCCGGGTGGTCGTCTCCGGCCGGGATCGGGCCCGCCGCGGAGGCCGCCCGCCGCCTGAGCCGGGCTCCCGCCGCGGCGATCGCGGTGCCCTGCGACGTGCGGCGCGCCGAAGGCGCCGGGAGCTGGTGCGCGGGCGCTGGAGGCGTTCGGCGGCCTGGATATTCTCGTGAACAACGCCGGGGTCGGCGGGTTCGGCCGGGTGAGCGAGCTCCCGGTCGAGGCCTGGGACCGGGTCATCGCAGACCAACCTGAGTGGGGCGTTCTACTGCTCGCGCGAGGCCATTCCCGCGCTCCGGGCGCGGGGCGGGCGGCTGGATCATCAATATCGGCTCGCTCGCCGGCAAGAACGCCATGGCGGATGGCGCGGCCTACTGTGCTTCGAAGTTCGGGATGATCGGATTCTCCGAGTCGCTCATGCTCGACGTGCGCTACGACAACATCCGGGTGACCTGTCTCATGCCGGGCAGCGTGGCCACCGAATTCAACGATCGCCGGCCTTCGGAGGCGGATGCCTGGCGGATCCAGCCCGGCGATCTGGGCGCGATCGTGCTCGATCTGCTTCGGACTCCGGCCCGCACGCTGCCCTCCCGGGTGGAGATCCGGCCCACCCGGCCGCCCGCGCGTTAGGATGAGCTTCAGCCGGCCGCCCTGCTCCTGGTCCTGCTGGCGATTCCCGTCCTAGCTGCTCTGGCGGGCGACCCGGGTCCGGCCGGCGGTGACGGTGGGTGATGCGGGGATCGCCGCGGCGGCGACCAGCAAATCGTGGCTGCCGTGGCTCCCCCCGGTGCTCCGGGCGCTGGGCCTCGCCGCCCTGGTGCTCGCCGCCGCCGGGCCCCGGCTCGAGGGAGGATCGAGCCTGCTCCGGCGGGAGGGGATCAGCATCGTCATCGCGCTGGACATCTCGAGCAGCATGCTCGCCGAGGATTTTGCCCCGTCCAACCGGATCGAGGTGGCCAAGCGGCAGGCGGCCCAGTTCATCCGGGGCCGGCCCAGCGACCGGATCGGTCTGGTGGCCTTCGCGGGCGAAGCCCTCACCCTCATCCCGGTGACCCTGGACCACGCCGTGCTGGAGTCGGCGGTTGCCGGCGTGCGGATCGGGATGCTGGAGGACGGAACCGCGATCGGCAGCGGCCTCGCGACCGCGATCAACCGGCTGCGCCGGCTGCCCGGCCCGTCCCGGGTCGTGCTGTTGCTCACCGACGGGGTCAACAACCGCGGCGAGATCGATCCGGAAACCTCGGCCGACCTCGCCACCGCCTACAAGGTGCGGGTGTACACCGTCGGGATCGGGACCCGGGGCCAGGCGCCGGATGCCGACCGGCCGCAGCCTCACCGGGTTCACCTACGAGACCCTGCCGGTGGAGATCGACGAGCCGTTGCTCCAGGACATCGCCCGGAAGACCGGGGGACAGTATTTCCGCGCCACCGATGCGGGAGCGCTCCAGCGGATCTTCCAGCAGATCGATCAGCTCGAGCGGGTCCGGCTGACCACCCGCCAGCCCCGGGCCCTGGACGAGCGGACCGCGCCGTTTCTGCTTGCCGGGTTAGGCTTGATCGCCGCCGCGCTCCTCCTCGGCGCCACCCGGGCGGTGCGGGCGCCATGAGCTTCGACCGGACCGTCGTGGTCTTCCTGGCGCCCCTGGTGGGGGCGCTGCTGGGCTGGCTGGGCTGGTGGGCCCGCCGCGCCCGGCTCCGCGCCGCGGCGCAGTGGTCCGCGGGGGTCGGGGCCCGGCCCGGGCCGGAGCGGTGGACTCCCTGGTGGTTCGCCGCGGCCGGCGTGTTAGGGGGGTCGGGCTCGCCGGCCCCCGCTGGGGCCGGAGCGTGACCGAGCTGCAGGGCCGGGCCTTGAACCTCGCGCATCGGGGTCGACGTCAGCCGCTCGATGCTCGCCGAGGACGTCGGCCCCCAACCGGCTGGGCCGTGCCATTGCCGATGCCAACCGGGTGGTCCAGGACGCCCGGGGCGACCGGATCGCCCTGCTGGCATTCACCGGCCGGAGCTACATCATGAGCCCGCTGACCCTGGACGATGCGGCGGTCACGATTCAGCTCGATGGGCTCGATCCCGACATCGCCAGCGAAGGGGGCACCGATCTCGGGGCGGTGCTGCGACAGGGCCGCGAGCTGCTCGCCGCCGCGGCGGAGCGGGGCGCCCGCGCCATGGTGCTGTTCACCGACGGCGAGACCCTCGATTCGGTCGATGCCGCGATCTCCGCGGCCGAGCGCCATCCGCGATGCCGGGGTGACCCTCATCCTGGTCGGCGTGGGCGATACCGTTCCGGTCCGGATTCCCCAGCGGGATGAGCGCGGTACCCTGAGCGGATACCAGACCTACAGGGGGCCCCGGTGTACAGCTGGAGGCACGACGATGTCCTTCGCGCCATCGCGGATGCCGCCGGGGGCGTGCTGGTCATGGCATCGACCACCGATCCGGCCGCGACCGTTCGACGGATTCTGGACGGGCTCGAGCGGGGCGCGAGCCGGGAGCTGCACCGGGAGGACCTCACCCCACGCGGCTGGATCTTCGGGCTGGCGCGCTGCTGCTGCTCTCGGTGCAGGGACTGTTACGCCGGGGGCCCGGCGGTGGCGGGATTGGCGCTCGCGATGCTTCTCGGCACGCGCCGTCCAGGCGCAGCCGCCCTCCAGCGGCGACCGCCTGCTCGGTAAGCACGATACCCTCGCCGCGGCGGCCGCTTTTGCCAGGGAGGCGACTCGAAGCGGAGGCGACACGGCCTGGTTCAATGCCGGGACCGCGGCCCTGGCCCGGGCCCGGTTCCAGGATGCCAGGCAATGGCTCGGTCTCGCCGCGCGATCGCTCGATCCCGAGCTTCGATTCCGGGCGCTCTACAATCTCGGGCTGGTGGCGTTCCATGAGGCGTTGCGGGATACCGCGCGCAGGGAGGAGCTCCATTCGGAAGCGGCGAGCCGGTTCCGGGAAGCCCTGCTGCTCCGGCCCGGTTCCTTCGACGCCAAGTGGAACCTCGAGCTGGTCGAGCGGCCGCCCCCTCCACCGAGCGGTGGAGGGGGTGGCGGATCGGCGCCCCCTTCCCAGCAATCGGCGCAGACCGGGAATACCCAGCTGGCCCAGTCCGACGCGGATCAGATTCTCAACTCGGTGGAGCGCGCCGAGCGCGAGGTCCGCGCCGAACAGGCTCGCCGCCGCCGGGTGACCCAGAGCAAGTCGGGGAAAGACTGGTGAACGTCCTGCTCCTGGCGATGCTGTTGCAGCAGGGGCCGCTCGATCCGGACCTTGCCGCCCTGGTATCGCAGGTGCCGGAGCCGAGGTCCGGTGCTCCCTCGGTCTTCAACGTGATCTCATCCAATCGGCTGTTCGCGGGCGATCAGCTGAATGTGCTGACGGCGGCATGGTTGCCGCGCTCCTTGCGCCTCAGGCTTCGCCAGGCGCCTTCGCTCACGCCACCGGTGCTTACCGGCGTATGGGCCACGCCGCGCGCCCCGGTGAGCGGCGTGGTGGCCACTCGGGAAGGCGATCTCGAGTCCTACGACCTGTTCGTCGTCGCCCAGACGGTTTACCCGCTGAACCCGGGAGTGCTGAGTATTCCGCCGGCTCGATTGACCTGGATCGAGCCGCCGCGATCCCGGAGCAGCGAGGAGCGCCATGCCTCGGCGAGCAGCGCCCCGCTCTCGGTCCAGGTGCGGCCGCTTCCCACGACCGGGCAGCCGCCCCAGTTCAATGGCCCGGTGGGACGCGATGTCCGGATCGAATACCGCCTGGCGGGATCGGGACGGGCGGGGTCGGTGGTGCCGGTCGAGGTCGCGGTGAGTGGCACCGGGAGCCTCCCGCTCTGGCCCGTGCCCACGGTGACGTGGCCACAGGGAGCGAGAGCCTACGACCAGGGCTCCGATGCTTCATTCGGTTCCCAGGGCGTCCGGCTCGGCGGGACCCGGGTGTTCCGGTTCGCCATCGTGCCGGACTCCGCGGGGGGACTCTCGCTTTCGCCGCTCGAGTATCCCTACTTCGATCCTTCCTCCTCGAGCTACAAGGTTGCGCGGACGCCAGGTACCATCGTTCCCATCCTCGAACCGGCCCCCATCGCCGCCCGCCAGCACCCGGTGCCCCTGCTCGAGCCGGAGGCGGCTCCCATGGCGTCCCGGTTCGCCGCTCTCCCGGGTTATGTGCAATGGGGCCTGTTGCTGGTGCCATTGCTCGGCATCGGCGGATTGCTGCTGTGGCGAAGCCTCCCCAGGAGAGTCGCCCCGCAAGAGCCGGCGCCCGCGCGCGACCGGCTCCAGCAGCTGGTCCGAGCGGTGCTTCCCCCCGGGACCGGTCCCAGTCCCGGCGCGATCGTCGCCGCGCTCCGTCACGCCGGCATTCCCGCCGCCGATGCCGAGCGGCTGGCCCGGCTGCACCTGGGTCTCGAGACCTTGCGGTTCAGCGGGAAGAAGAGCGACGGCGATCCGGAGCGCCGCCGGCTGGATGAGGAGATCGAAAGCCAGCTGGGAACCGTGCCTCACCCGATTCGCCGGTTGGCCGGCCTCGCCACCCTGGTGCTCGGCGCGGTGCTGCTGCCGGGCAGGACATCGGCGCAGGACGCCACCACGCTCTATAACCGGGCGGAATACGGGGCGGCCGCCGAAGCGTTCCGCGGCGAGGCGCGCGAGTTTCCCAGCCCCGAGCGATGGTACAATGTCGCAGCGGCGGACTACATGGCGGGGCGGGACGCCGAGGCGGCCGCGGCGCTGCTCTCGGTGCGGAGCGAGATGCCCCGCGATGCGCGGGTCCGCGCCCTGTGGAATGCGCTTGCCCGGGAGCACGGGGAGCTTCGCCGGGTGGGTCGGCTGTCGCTGCTCACCTCCGATGAGGTGTTCATCCTCTCGATCGTCGCCGCCTGGCTGGCCCTGGGGTTGTTTCTCTTCCGGCGCCGCTGGCCGCTGGTCTGGATCGGCGCTCTCGGGGTGGCGCTGGTGGGCGTGTTGATCGCGGGGGCGCTCGGGCACGAGGAGCGGCTCGAGCGCGCGGTGCTCGCCGGGGGCGTCAGTCAACGCGTCTCTCCCCACGGACTCGCCCCTACCATCGGATCCATCCCGGCCTTCACGGTGGTTCGATTGCTCCGGCAGAACGGCGCGTGGCGGCTGATCAGCTCCGACAATGGAGAAGGCTGGGTTCCCGCCGACATCGTGGTGCCCGTCGTGAATTTCTGAGGGAGCTGGTCGTCCGCAGTAGATTTCCTCCCCCATGTCCATCGCCATTCTTCCCGATGCCGTCGCCAATCAGATTGCGGCGGGTGAAGTCGTCGAGCGTCCCGCTTCCGTGGTCAAGGAGCTGGTCGAAAACGCCATCGACGCGGGGGCGCGACACATCCGGATCGAGCTGGAGCAGGGCGGCAAGACCCTGATCGCGGTGAGCGACGACGGCTCGGGCATGAACCGCGAGGACGCGGTTCTGGCTCTGGACCGACACGCCACCAGCAAGATCCGGAGCGCCGCCGATCTGGTGGGGGTGCGCACCTTCGGCTTTCGGGGCGAGGCCCTGCCCGCGATCGCTTCAGTCTCCCGGTTTTCCATGCAGACAGGCGACGGCGCGGACGCGACCGAAGTGATGGTGACCGGTGGGCGGCTCGATCGAGTGGAGCCGGCGGTGCGGCAGCAGGGCACCACGATCACGGTGCGCGGCCTGTTCTTCAATACCCCGGCCCGGCGGAAATTTCTCCGGTCGGTGCCGGCGGAAACTCGCGCGGCGTCGGAAGCCATCGCGACGCTCGCGCTCTCCCATCCCGCGGTGGGATTCGAGCTGGTGGTGGACGGCGCAGTGCGGCTGGAGGTGCCGGCGGGACAGGACGAGTCGGCTCGGCTGATCGGTGTCTGGGGGCCGCACCTTTCCGGAACCCTGATTCCGGTGAGCTACGCGGCTGGCGCGGTGCGGGTCGCCGGCTACGCGCAGCGTCCCGGCGATGCGGCGCCGACCGGGAGAAGGACGCAGCTCTTCGTCAATGGACGCCCATTCCGTGACGCCTTTCTGATTCGGGCCGCGGAGGCCGGATACCGTTCCGCGATCCACCCCGGCGACCGTCCCAGCCTGCTGCTCCATCTCGATCTCGATCCCGAGCTGGTGGACGTCAACGTGCATCCGGCCAAGCTCGAGGTTCGGTTCCGGGATCGGATCGCGGTCGAGCGTACCATGGAAGAGGCGATCCGCGATGCGCTGGGCCGGATCGAAGCGGCCGCGCCGGTGGGCGACTGGAGACCGATGCCGGGAGGAGGCGGAGAGGCTGGCAGGGTTGGAGGCACGGACGCCCCGGAATCGCTGTTCGCCTCTGCCGTCGCGACGGAGCCTGGCGCGGATTCTTCCGGACGATCGTTCGCGGCGCCGGTGACCCAGCTCTTCTCGAGCTACATCACCTTCGAGGGCCCCGAGGGACTGGTGATCGTGGACCAGCATTCCGCCCACGAGCGGGTGCTGTTCGAGGAAGTCATGCGTCACCTCTCGAACGGAGGCGCGTCGAGCCAGCGGCTGCTGTTTCCCGAAACGGTCGAGCTCACCGACGAAGAGCTGGACGCGCTGGAGCGACACCAGGAGCCGTTGCACGCGATCGGCTTCGAGGTGGAGCCGTTCGGTGGACGCGCCGTGGCGATCCACGCGGTGCCCGCTCCCCACCCGCGGTTCGAGGCGATCGCCTGTTTCCGGGAGCTGGTCTCCGATCTGGCGCGGGGCCGCTTTGGCGGCTGGGCCAACCGCCTGGAGCGGTTTGCCGCGACCTACGCCTGCCGGGCCGCGGTCAAGGCCGGGATGCCCCTCTCCGAGCCCGAGATGCGGGTTCTGCTGCTGCGCCTTTTCGAGACCAGCCTGCCCCCGCACGACGTGCACGGCCGGAGTACGATCGTGCAGCTTCCCCGCGCCGAGCTGGAGCGACGATTTGGCCGCCAATAGAGTCGCGGTGCTCGTGGGTCCTACGGCGATCGGCAAGACCGTCGTGGCCTCCGCGCTCGCGGCTCATCTGCCGATCGAGGTGATCTCGGCGGACTCGCGCCAGATCTATCGCCGGCTCGACGTGGGGACCGCGAAGCCAACCCGGCGGGAGCGGCAGAAGCTCCCCCATCACGGCGTCGACATCGTGGATCCCGGAACCCGGTACAGCGCGGGGCGCTTTGCGCGGGAAGCCGAAGCCTGGATCCGGGAAATCCGGGAGCGGGGCCGCCTGCCTATCGTGGTCGGCGGGACCGGGTTGTACGTCCGCGCACTGGCGGAGGGCCTGTTCGTCGAGCCGACCCTCGATCCGGAGCGGCGGCGCGCCCTGGAGCATTGGGTCGGAAGTCTCGAGGGCGCGGAGCTGGTGCGGTGGGCCGGCCGGCTCGATCCCGGGTTTGCGGGCGGAGGACGCCAGCGCGCCACCCGCGCCATCGAGATCGCCCTGCTCACCGGCACGCCGCTCTCCGGGTGGCATCGGCGGGCGGCGCGCCAGGGGACCATCCGGCCCTGGTATGTCCGGCTGAGCGCGCCCCGCGCGATCCTCTCCCAGCGGATCAGGGTGCGCGCCGAGGAAATGCTGCGGCGCGGGTTAATCGAGGAGGTCGCCGCGGTGCTGAGCGAAGGGCACCCACCCGACGCTCCCGGCCTGAACAGCGTGGGGATTCGAGAGGCGGTCGAGTATCTTCACGGCCAGCGCACCCGCGAGTCCGTGGCGGAGGCGATCGCCGCGAGCACCCGTCGCTACGCCAAGCGGCAGGAGACCTGGTTCCGGCACCAGCTGGCCGGAGAAGTCCTCACCCTGGACGCCACCCGCCCGCCCGACGAGCTGGCCGCGATCATCGCGGTGTCATGGAAGGAAGGAGGTCGCGAGCGGGTCCCGTGAAAATCGGCATCACGTGTTATCCCACTTACGGCGGCTCCGGCGCGCTGGCAACCGAGCTGGGGCTCGAGCTGGCCCGGCGCGGCCATCAGGTGCACTTCATCACCTACGCCATGCCGTTCCGGCTCCGCGGCTACGCCGAACGGGTCACTTTCCACGAGGTCGACACCGTCACCGGGCGGTACCCGCTCTTCGAGCACTATCCCTATACCCTGGCGCTGGCGTCGAAGCAGCACGAAGTGGCGCTCCGGGAAAAGCTCGACGTCCTCCATGTCCACTACGCCATCCCCCACGCCACCACCGCCTGGATTGCCCGGCAGATGCTGGCCGACTCCCATCGGGTCAAGGTCATCACCACCCTGCACGGGACCGACATCACGCTGGTGGGTCAGGAAGAGAGCTTTCACGCGATCACCAAGTTCTCGATCGAGCAGTCCGACGCGGTCACCGCGGTGTCGGAGTTCCTCAAGGAAGAGACGCTCCGGACGTTCGGTTGCAGCGGCTGCCGGATCAGCGTCATTCCCAACTTCGTCAACCTGGACGAGTATCATCCCGCGGCGCGCAAGGAACGGGACGGCCTCTGCCCGGCCGGCCACAAGCTGCTGACCCACATCTCCAATTTCCGGGAGGTGAAGCGGGTCAAGGACGTGGTGCGGATCTTCGCGCGGGTGCGCCGGACCATCCCCGCCACCCTGCTCATGATCGGCGACGGTCCCGATCGCGCCGAGTCCGAGCGGGAGAGCCGCGAGCTTGGGGTCGAGGCGGACGTGCGGTTCCTCGGACGGCTCGATCCGGTCGTGCCGCTCCTGCAACAGAGCGACCTGTTCCTGCTGCCCAGCCAGAGCGAATCGTTCGGACTGGCCGCGCTCGAAGCCATGGCGACCGGCGTCCCGGTGGTCGGGAGCCGGGTCGGTGGGGTCCCCGAGCTGATCGAAGATGGAGTTTCGGGAATTCTCGAGCCGCCCGGCTCGGTCGAGGCGATGGCGCGCCGGTCCGCCGAGGTGCTCCGCGACGAGGCGGCGCACCAGCGCATGGTCGCGGCCGCGCTGGCGCGGGCCTCCCTGTATGACGCCGACGCGATCGTCCCCCGGTATGAAGCCCTCTACAAGGCGGTCGCCGGGTGAACCTGGCCTGGTGGCAGGGACTCGTCCTCGGACTGGTCCAGGGTCTGACCGAGTTCCTTCCCGTTTCGAGCTCGGGTCATCTGGTGCTGGCGGAACGCTTCGTCGGGTTCGTCTCCCAGGGCGTGTTTCTCGAAGTGATGGTCCACGTCGCCACGCTGCTCTCGGTGATCATCGCCTATCGCCGGCGCATCCTCGAGCTGCTCGGGGGCCTGGTCCGGCGCGAGGGGTTGGCCTGGCGGTACGCCGGCATGCTGGCGCTCGCCTCGATCCCCGCCGGCGTTGCCGGGGTGCTGCTCAAGGACTACTTCGAGCGGACCTTCCACTCGCTTCCCGCCCTGGGCTGGAACTTTCTGATCACCGCGGCCATCCTCTGGAGCACCCGGTGGGCCCCCCGGCGCCCGATGCCGGCGTCCGGCGCGCCGGTGGTTCCATCGGCCGTCCAGGCCCTGGTGATCGGGGTGGCCCAGACGTTCGCGATTCTCCCCGCCATTTCGCGATCGGGGTCGACCATCGCTGCCGGGTTATGGAGCGGGCTTCCGGCGGTCGCCGCGGCGGAGTTCTCCTTCCTGATGTCGGTCATCGTGATCGCCGGGTCCGGCGCCATGGAAGCGCGCCACCTCACCGCCGGGTCCGTGACCCCGGGTCTCGCCACCGCCTTCTTCGCGGCGATGCTCGCCGGCCTCCTGGCGATCTATTTCCTGGTGCGGCTGCTCCGCCGGGGCAAATTCCATTACTTCGCTCCCTACTGCGCCGCTCTGGGCCTCTTCTGTCTCCTCTGGTTCGCGCTCTGAGCCGTGATCGAATGGCACGAAGAGCTTCCGTCCACCCAGGATGTGGCCCATCGTCTCGCCGGAGCCGGCGCGCCGCACGGAACCGCGGTGGCGGCGCGGGTCCAGACCGCCGGACGGGGCACCCGCTCCCGCCCCTGGGTGTCGACCCCGGGCGGTCTCTGGATGAGCGTGGTCTGCCGCCCCCGGAGCGGATCCGGGATTGAACGCCTCGGCATCCGGATCGGGCTCGGGCTCGCCGCAGTGCTGGAGGCGTCGCTGGCGCGCCCGGCCCCCGGTGCCGGCCCGATCGTCCTGGTCAAATGGCCCAACGACCTGATGCTCTCCCATGGCAAGCTGGGCGGCATTCTCGCGGAAGCCCGCTGGCAGGGTGACCGGCTGGCCTGGATCGTCGTCGGCATCGGCATCAACGTGCATAACCCGCTGCCCCGTGACACCGATCTGCCCGCCGCTTCGCTGGCCGAGGCCGGCTTCGCCGGCCGGGCCGAGAGCCTGGCCGAGCCGGTCGCCCAGCGGGTGGCGGTGCTGACCCGGGTCGCCGCTCCGCTCACCGAGCCCGAGCTCCGCGGCTTCGCCGACCGCGACTGGCTCCAGGGCAGGAAAGTGCTCCTCCCGCGGCCGGGCGTAGCGGCCGGGCTCGCTCCTTCGGGGAGGCTTCGCATCGAGTCACCGGACGGCCGGATCACCGAGCTCGACGACAGCCTCGCCCTCCGCCTGGCGTGATGAGTCGGGGGCGGGCGCTGGGGTACCGGCTGCTGGGGCGCGGTTTCGATTACCTGCTCCACCTCCGACCCGCCGAGTGGCCGATTCTGGCCCTGCACGTCCTGACCGGCAGCATCCTCGCGATCGGCCTGGGCGGACTCCAGGATGGCGAGCACCTGGGCTCGATCCTCGCCGGCGTGCTGATCTTCGTCATCGGGCTCAACGGCGGCACCCTCGCCCTCAATTCCGCGTTCGACCGCGATCGGGGAGACATCGCCTACCTGGCCCGTCCTCCCGCGCCCCCGCGCGGACTCGCCGGGTTCGGTCTCGCGCTGATGCTGGCGGGGCAGCTCGTCGCCCTCGCCCTTCCTGCCGGATTCGCGCTGGCCTACGCCGCCTGCCTGGTGCTGTCGGTGCTGTATTCGGTTCCGCCCATCCGTCTCAAGGGGAAGGCCGGGCTCGACTGGCTGGTGAATCTTCTCGGGTTCGGCTGGCTCACGCCCTACGCGGGCTGGGCGCTGAGCGGGCGACCGCTCACCGAGGCGGGGGCGATCGTGCTGGGATCGTTCGCGGCCCTCTTCGGCGCCCTCTACCCGCTGACCCAGCTCTATCAGCTCGAAGAGGACCGGGCCCGCGGGGACCGGACCCTGGCTGTGTCCATCGGCATAACCCGCGTGTTCGGGCTGGCGGTCCCCATGGCCGGGATCGCGCTCCAGGGGCTGGGCATCGCGGCCGGCGTCTCGGCCTGGCCGGTTCCGGCGGGATCCCGCTGGGTCGCGCTGCTCGCGGCCGGGCTGGCCTGGACCGCGGTCCTCTTGCCGTGGTGGCAACGCCGGAACCGCCTTACCCGGCGGGGTCACCAGCGCTGGATGCATCGGGCCTTCCTGGCGTGGGCGGTGACCGACCTCGCGGTGCTGTGGGCGTTTGCCCGCTGAAACGGTTGGCTCGGCCGTCCGGCGCGGCTAATTTCCCGGCGCTGGTTTTTCCCCGCAACCTGGAGCCCCATGACATCCACGCTCGCGATGGATGCCCGGCACGATCGCACTGACCTGGCGAATGTCCTCAGGTCGGGCATTGCGCTCGGCTTGCTGCAATCCGCCCTGGTGGGACTGTTCGGATTCCTCCAGGTTCGTCTCGCCGGTACCGCCGAGCTCCTCGTCTGCGGACTGATTCTGGTGGTGGGCATCGCGCTCACGATTTCCCTTCCCGGACGCTGGACCCGGGCCCGAACCATCGAGGGGATCGCGGGCGCGGGGGGAATCGGCTACGCCGCGGCGATCGTCTTTCTCATCGTGGATGTCACGCTGTTTCAGCCGGTTGGTCTCTACAGCAATCGGTGGCGGGAAATCGGCGGCGGCAGCAACTGGTGGTACCACCCGGTGTGGTGGATGCTGGGAACCTATCTCCCGCTCATGGGAGCCTGGGTCCTGGCGAATCAGACCGAGCGAAACGGACAGCCCAGTCCGTTCTTCCTCGTGACGGGCGCCTTCGGGTTTGCCGCGCTTCTCCTCGGAATCGCCACGCTGATCGGGTTCCCCGGCGCGCACTGGGGCCTGGGCGCCTACGCGGTCTCGATCATTCCTGCGCTCATGGTCATGGTCGGCATTACCTCCTTCATGGCGCGACGAAGGTAGGGATGGCGGTGCGGCTCCTGGTCCGCCTGCTCGGCTGGCTGCTCACCCCGGTCATCTCGCTGCTCGGCGCATTCCTCGGAGCCTGGCTCGGCGCCAGCATCGGAGAGACCCTGTCCAGCTCGACCGCGGCCGCCTGGACCATGTTCGGCGTGGGCGCGGCGTTCGGGATCCTTGCGGCCTGGGCCTGGCTCAGGCTCCTGCGTCACTCTCCACGACTCCAGCGCACGCTGGCGGTCGCCCCCGATGGAACGCCCCTTGCGGCGGCCGAGGACGAGCCAGCGGACCAGTCCTGATGCCACGCAGGTGCCACATCACAGTGAGTCTCACCCTGCTGCTCCCCGCGTGTATCGCGAGGGGCGAGCAGGAACCCGGCCGGGTTCCCGAGGCCTACGCCGGCTCCGGGCCCCTGTCGGACTCGCTCGTACTCACCGCGCCCCAGGGCGCGACGGTCTGGTTCACCGAGGGAAGGCCCGCGGTCGCCGCCTCCGGCGAGAATTGCATCGAGCGGAGCCTCGAGATTCGCCGCGAGGGCGCCCGGCTCCGGGTTCCGCTGCTCTACACCGTTTCCGTTCCCGTGTTGATCGACGATACCACCATGAAAGCCGAGCTGGCCGAGCATTGTAAGTCGGCCCGGGCATACCGGGTGAATCTGAAGACGGCGCGGCCAACTCCGATGGATGCTGGAGGAACACCATGAAGATGAGAATCCTGCTGGCCACCCTGATCCCGCTCGCTCCTCTCCACGCCCAGTCCCTCTCGGTCGGCGCTTCCCGCTGGCTCACCTCCCCGGGGATCTCCGAGTACCGTCTCGGCATGGACGGGTACGCGAGTGGTCCGTTCGTGTTCCGTCCCGGGGTACAGCTTACCCGACGGGGTGGGGAGAGTGCGGCGGCATGGGGCGGGGTCGGTTCCGACGTGCTGCTCCGGCTCAACCGGGATGCCCGCCCCTATTTGATCGGCGGGGCCGGGCTCGGCCTGGCGCGGCCCGATTCGCTCGGCGGGTTAGGCCCGGCCTTCGGGCTCTGGACCGGCGTGGGCGCCGAGCTGGCCACCCTGGGTCCGGTCGGCTTTCAGGCGGAGGCGCTGTACTCCTGGCGGGGCCGGATGGCGGCTCGCAGTATCTCGATCGGGATCCGGGCGGGAATGAAGATCGGCGGTCCCCGCACCCGGGAAGCGCCCCGCGGCGCGGAGGGCAGCGACGGGGTCGCGCTCCCCCGCGCCAATCCCGCCGATGAGGACGTGATCCGCCGCGCGGGACGCTCGCCCGGGGAACCCGGGGCGCCCGCCTCCGGAACCGCCGCCGCCCCGGTCGCGGCGAGCGTGGTCGCGACCGCCCTCGCCGCCATGGGCACCCCCTATCGCTGGGGCGGCTCCGATGAGAACGGGTTCGATTGTTCGGGATTGATCCAGTACGCCTTCGCCCAGCACGGCGTCGAGCTTCCCCGCCGCAGCGTGGAGCAGGCCCGCGCGGGTTATGAAGTGGGGCGGGACCTCGCGGCGCTGGCGCCCGGCGATATCCTGACCTTCGGCGAGAATCCCGGTCGTTCCGACCCGGTCACCCACGTGGGGCTCTACCTGGGCGACGGCCGCTTCATCCATTCCGCCAATGGCGGGGTCCAGGTCAGTGTGCTGAGCCAGTCGGACACCACCTCCAACTGGTGGTTCGATCGCTGGATCGGCGCGCGGCGCGTTTCGGGGTACTAGGGCTCGTGGTGGTGGGACATCGCCTCCCCACCGAGCTCCGCCAGGAACGCCAGGTCGTCCTGGGTGCCGGGATCACTGAGGTCGAGCTTCGGCCAGCGGGCGTAGTCATCCGGGACGAACAATCCCACCATGTGCGCCATGGCGCCCTTCCGGATCATCGCGCCGGTGGGATTGTCATAGACCCCGACCACCCGGTAGGGATGGTTCTCCTTCAGGCGTAACCCGCCTCCGCTCACCCCGAACAGCTTCCGTTCCACTCCGGTGACCTTCCCGTCGGGAGTATGCTGGGAACGGACCTGGGTCAGCACCTTGCCGGTCTCGACGTCCTCCAGCCGCACCTCGACCCCATAGTCATGCAGGTGTCCCCCGACGCCGAGGAGCCGGCCCCCCACCGGGAGCTTGAACTGGTAGGTTTTCTCCGAGCGACCCGGAGGGACGTCGAACTCGTTGCCCATCCCGACCGTCAGGTTCACATCCATATAGATCGGCAGCGCATCGAGCGGGCGGGGCGTCATGTTCGGCGGGCTGTAGCTGAAGCTGAGCCGGACCTGCACCCCTTCCAGATCCTTCCCGGTCTCGTTGGCCCACGCCATGTAGAAGCCGAGCTTCGATCCGGGCTCCAGGGGGACTCCGATGCTCCGTGGCACGTAGGCGTCCTGGGTTTCCTGGCCGATCCCGAAGAGCCGCTCGACCGCGGGATAGAGAAGCTGCCGCCGCCCGTAGTTCACCCCGATCATGTGATGGATGAGACGACGGTTGATGGGCTTCCCGCTGGCATCGAGAATCTCCACCCCGAAGCCTCGCAGCCACCCCTGCACCGGCCACTCGAAGTGCTGGACCGGCGTGTTGTGGTCGTTCATCATGTCCATGTCGGCGTGCTTCATCCCGGGCGGCATCGCGTGCACCGTGAAGGGACCAGCGGTCACCAGGACCCGGTGATTCGAGGCATCCAGCACGACCTTCGCCGTGGGCTCCGAATCCACCGGCGCCGGTGAGGGAACCGGATGCGCCAGCATGGCGGACAGTATGAGAGACAGCATGATCGCTCCAAGCCTCGGTACGCGAGCAAAATAAGCCGGCTCGGCGAATTCGTCAGCCCAGGATGTCGAGCAGCTCGGGGAGATTGAGAGGTTTGTACATCACCCGCCAGGCGCCGTGGCTCTCGGCATCGAGCAACCGGGTATTCTCGGCCTGCGCGGTCATCAGGATCACCCGGGGGGGAGAGGCCATTTCCATCATGGTGCGACAGGCCTCAACCCCGTCGATCCCCGGCATCCGGATGTCCATGAGAACGATGGGCCAGCGTTCCGACTCCTGCGAGGTCAGGGCCTCCTCGCCGGAAAAGGCGCCTTCCGCCTCCCAGCCACGATGCCGCAGGATATCGCAGAGGGTCTCCACCATGGCGCGGTCGTCATCGACTACCAGGACCCGTTTGCTCACTCCGCGGCGGTTCGGAGCGTGAAGATGAACGTGGCGCCCCGCTCCGGATTGTTGAGCACGGTCAGGTCGCCGCCGTTGCCCTGAGCCAGGGTGCGGGAGACCGAAAGGCCGAGCCCGATGCCCCGGGTTTTAGTGGTGAAGAGTGGCTCGAAGATCCGCTCCAGGTTCTCGGGTGGGATGCCCGGGCCGGTATCGGAGACCTCGAGGCAGACATGCCCGTTGCCGTCGGACCTTCCCCGAACCGTCAGCACTCCTCCCGAATCGCCCATCGCCTGGATCGCGTTGGTCACCAGATTGTACACCACCTGGCCCGCGTGCACCGGATCGACCACCACCGGCGGAAGCGTCGGGGGAAAGTCGTGCTCGATCCGCACCCCGTCGAGAGGGAAATCCTTGAGCTGGGGGAGCACGATTTCGTCGAGCGGGACCGTCTTGAGGTTCGCCGGCGGTCTCTTGGTGAAGTCCAGCAGATCGTTGATGATCTTGGTCGCGAGACCCACCTGGCGATGAATGATCTCATGGTATTCCCGGACCCGGGGCGCCGCGTCGGACTGTACCGTGTCCAGATAGAACACGGCGTTGTTGATGACGCCGAGCGGATTCCTGAGCTCGTGCGCCACTCCGCTGGCCAGCTGGCCCAGGGTGGCCAGCTTCTCCCGCCGAACCAGGGATTCCTGGGCATCCTGGAGCTGCCGGGTGCGCGCCGTGACGGTCTCCTCCAGCCGGTTCCGGGTTTGTTCCACGTCGGCTGCCATCCCGTCGAACGCCAGGCCCAGAGCACCGAGCTCGTCATCCCGCCCGATGTTGGCGCGGGCCGAGAGATTGCCGCGGGTCATCGATTCGGCGGCGCTGGTCAAGGTCGCCAGCGGCTCGGTGATTCTGCCGCTCAGATACCAGGCGACCGCAAGGCCGAAGGTCATGCTGAGCAGAGCGATCAGCACCAGCCAGTTGAGGAACAGGTGGGCCGGGGTGAGGATGGCCCCGATCGGAAACTCGATGGTGAACTGCCAGGGCGCGCCCGGAACGGAGCCTCCGGCCGCCATCACGTCGCCATCCTGCCGATGGTACCGAACCGCCGCCGAGCCAGGAACAATGCTCATCGGCGGCGGGCCCGCGGGTCGACCCAGATCGGTCCAGAGACTGCCATCCCGGTTGCCGAAGTAGAACGCAGCCTGAGACCCCAGAATCCGGGAAATGGCGGCGCGAGTCTGAGGGGCGGTGCTCACCCGGCGCCAATTGACCAGGTATCCCGGCACGGCGCCGGCGATCCGGGCCACGACCGGGTAGATGATCGAGTCGCCATCCTCGCGGAGCCGCCCGCTGGTCATCGAATCCAGGCCGGCGAGCTCGGGGAAGACGGCGACCAGCGAGGCCGAGTCGCCCTCTCCGAGAGAAGGGAGCCGCGGGGTGGAAGGGCCGGACGGCGCGGTGGACAACAGGACCCGGCCCCGTGCATCCCGAAGCTCCATGGCCCGGCTCAGCTCGACCTGAGGGCCGTCGTATTGCATCGCCTCGAGGGCCGCGGCGGCTTGCTCCGGTGCTGGACTTCGCAGGTAGGCCGCGATGGCCGGATCACGGGCCTGCTCCAGGAGGCGGTGCTGGCTCTGGGCCACCGAGGTCCGGAAGGTCTGGACGAACTGACCCCGGAGGTCGATCAGGCGCTCGCCGGCGCGGTCCAGCAGGATCCGCCGCATGGCGAAGAACGAAGCGGTGGAGAGGGCGAGGCCGACGACGAGAATCAGGCCGGCGATAGTCAGGGGCAGCTTGACGCGGAGCGAAAGCCGCGAGAAGGGACTCAAGGGGAGCCAGCCGGGGGACATAGGGCGGAAGCTATGGGACCTTGGGGAAAAGCTCCAGCCTGAAACCTCGTTCCCGGCAGGGCCGTACCCTCCTCATCGGTCGGCCCGATCCTGATCCCAGCTCCGAGGCCCGAATGGATAATCTCCTCCAGGACATCCGGTTCGCCTGGCGCTCCCTGCGCCGGAGTCCCGGCTTCGTTGCTCTCGCCTCGCTTTCCCTCGCTCTGGGCATCGCCGTCAACGTCACGATCTTCGCCGGGGTGGATCTCATCCTGGTGCGGCCGGTGGATTATCCCAATCTGGACCGCATGATCCAGGTCTGGTCCGATAACAAGGAGCGGGGCTGGCAGCAGACCAGTATCTCGGTCCCCGATTTCGTGGACTGGCGCCGGCAGGCCGGCACCGCCAGGCTGGGCGCCTATACCGGAGGAGACTTCAACCTCGCCGATGGCGGGCGGCCCGAGCGGGTCGATGGGATGCGGGTGAGCGCGAACTTCTTCTCGCTCTTTGGCGTCGTTCCGGCCCAGGGGCGATTCTTTCGCGAGGAAGAAGAAGCGCCGGGCAACGGCAAGGTCGTCGTCCTCACCGACCGATTCTGGCGCGATCACTTCGAGGCCGATTCCCAGGCGGTGGGCAAAACCGTCCGCCTCGATGGAGAGGCCTACACGGTCGTCGGAGTGCTGCCCCAATCCTTCCGGTTCGACGACCCGGTGCTTTACGCGCCACTGGAGATCGATCCCTCCGCCGCCCGAGGCTCCCGGTATCTCCGGGTCATCGGCCTGCTCGGACCCGGGACCACCCTCGATCAGTTCAACAGCGAGATCGACGGGGTGGCTCATCGCCTCGCCGATCTCTACCCCACCAGCAACCTCGGCATGGGCGCCCACGCGGTAACCCTGCTCGATGAGATCGTGGACGCCACCTCCCGGCAGGCCGGCACCATCTGCATGGTCGCGGTCTTTTTCGTGCTGCTGATCGCCTGCGCCAACGTCGCCAACCTGCTGCTGGCGCGATCCGCCGCCCGGACCAGGGAGATCGCGGTGCGATCGGCCCTGGGCGCGCTCCGAATCCGTCTGCTGCGGCAGCTCCTCACCGAATCCCTCATGCTTGCCCTGATCGGGGGGATCCTCGGGGTGGGCCTGTCGGTTTTTGGCATCCGCTGGCTGGGCAGCATCATCCCGGCCGGAGTGCCCGGGGTGGACCGGCTTGGGCTCGAGCCTCGCGGCATTCTCTATGCGTTCTTCGTCATCGTCGCGGCCGGCATTCTCGCCGGGATCGCCCCGGCGATTCAGGTGACCCGGGGCAGCCTCACCGAGCCGTTGAAGGATGGGGGCCGGGGAAGCTCGATGGGAATCAGGCACGGCAAGCTGCGCGCGTCGCTCGTAGTGGTGGAGATGTCGCTCGCGCTGGTCCTGCTCATCTCCGCGGGCCTCCTCATCAAGGCGTCTCTCCGGATGCAGGCCGTCGACCTCGGGTTCGATCCCCGGAATGCTCTGACGTTCGCCGTCTCCCTGAGCCCCAGGGAGTATCCTGATACCACCCAGGCCATGGCGCTCCAGGAAGAGCTGCTGACCCGGCTCAAGAACGTGCCCGGCGTGACCGGGGCCGCCGCGGTGACCCAGCTTCCCATGGCCGGCGGGAATGGGACCTACTACACCGTCGAAGGCGAGCCGGCTCCCGACGAAGGACGCAAGCCGGTGCTCCAGTACCGGAACATCTCGCCCGGCTACTTCGGGGTGATGGGGATGTCGCTCGTCAAAGGCCGGGATTTCAGCGCCAACGATCGCCGGGGGACCACGAAGTACATCGTGATCAACGAGACCCTCGCCAAGCGGCACTGGGCCTCGGGCGATCCGCTCGGCAAGCGGGTCATCGTTTCCTCGGGCACCTACGAGATCATGGGAGTGGTGAAGGACGTGCGGGAGTTCGGGCCCGACGATCCTCCCCCCGCGATCGCCTATTTCTCGGCGGCCCAGGTCTATGCCCCGACCTTGCGGTACGTCATGCGGGTCCGGAACGATCCCGCCGCCCTGAGCTCGCGCGCCCGGGAGGAAGTGGCGGCGGTCGCGCATGACCTGCCGCCCTACGCCATCCAGACGCTCCAGGGCGTGGTGGACCAGGAGCGCCAGGGCGATCGCATCATGCCCAAACTGCTCGGGGTCTTCGGCGCGATCGCGCTGCTCCTGGCGGTGATCGGGGTGTACGCGGTGATGGCCTACTCGGTCTCCCAGCGCACTCAGGAATTGGGGATCCGCCGGGCCCTCGGCGCGGGGCAGGGGGACATCATCGGGCTGGTGCTGCGCCAGTGCGCGGCGCTGGCCGGCATCGGGGCCGCCATCGGGCTGGCGCTGTCCGCGGGCGCCACCTCCGCCCTCTCCGCGTTTCTGTTCGGGGTGAGCGCGTTCGATCCGGTCGTGTTCAGCGTCGTCACCCTTTCCCTGGTGGGCGCCATGGTGCTGGCCAGCCTGTGGCCCGCTCGCCGGGCGACCCGGGTGGATCCCCTGGTGGCGCTCCGGAACGATTGACCAAACGCCGAATCGGCGGGTACGTTTGCGCATGACCCTCGACCTCCGCTACGCCTTCCGCTCCCTCCGCCGGTCCCCCGGCTTCGCCACCGCCGTCATTCTGACCCTGGGCCTCGGGATCGGGGCCAACACCGCGATCTTTTCGGTGGTTCGCGCCGTCCTCCTCAAGCCGCTGCCCCATAAAGACGGCGAACGCCTGATGTACCTGCGCCAGTCGGTCGAAGGCACCGGGGGCGAGAACGTGCTTTTCTCGGTCCCCGAGATCAACGACTTCCGGGAACAGGCCAGGACGCTGGGCGGGATCGCCGAGTATTCCGAGTTCCAGGTGGTCCTCCAGGGAGAGAAGGAAGCCCAGCGGATCCATGTCGGTCTCGTCACCGGGAACTACTTCTCCATCATGGGCCTGGGGCCCATCCTGGGCCGGCTCACCACTTCGGCGGATGACGGCCGGGGCGTCCCGCCGGTGATGGTGCTCACCTACGAGTTCTGGCAGAATCATTTCGGCGGCGACAGCAGCATCGTCGGGAAGACGGTGCGGATCAACAACCAGGCGGTCCAGGTGATCGGGGTGGTTCAGCCGGCGCCCACCTTCCCCACCCGGATGGACGCGCTGATGAACATGGTGATCAGCGAGCACCACCTGAGCGCCACGATGGTGCAGGGCCGGACCCACCGGATGACCGAGATGATCGCGCGGCTCGCGCCCGGCGCGACGGTGACGGAGGCCCGTACCGAAGTCGCCGAGATCCGGAAGCGGGTCCAGGCGGCCTATCCGGACGCGTACGACGCCGCGTCCAAATACACCGTCACCCTGACGCCGTTCCAGGAAGTGCTGGGGCAGAAGGCCCGGCTCACCCTGTGGCTCCTCATGGGCGCCGCGGCATTCGTACTGATCATCGCCTCGGCCAACGTGGCGAACCTCACCCTGATGCGCGGGGTCCGCCGGGAACAGGAGCTGGTGGTGCGAGCCGCCCTCGGCGCCGGCACCGCGCGGCTACGCCGGCTTCTCTTTGCGGAGAACCTGCTGCTCGCGATCGCCGGCAGCGCGCTCGGGTTGATCATCGCGTTCGCCGGAGTCGGATTGCTCACCTCGTTCATCGCGCGCCAGTCGCCCCGGGCCAACGAAATCCGGGTCGACGGCATGGTGCTGGGATTCGCGCTGCTCCTCGCGGCGGTGGTGGCGGTGCTTCTGTCCTTCGCGCCCAAATTCATCGAGGAATCCGGGCTGGGCGCCTGGCTCGGCAGCGCCGGGAAGTCCTCGGCGGGCAGGCGGCGGCAGCGGCTCCAGCGGGGGCTCGTGGTGGCCCAGGTCGCGGTCTCGGTGATGCTCCTCACCGGGGCGGGACTGCTGATGCGGACGATGTCCGCGCTCAACCAGGTGGATACCGGTCTCCACACCGACCACGTGCTGACGATGGAGGTCTCGCTCGACGGAAGCGGACGAACGCCCGCCGATCAGCAGGTGTTGTACGAACAGATGCGGACCAGGCTCCAGTCCTTGCCCGGCGTCACCGAGGTTGGCATGGGCTCGACCATTCCGCTGCGGAGCAGCTTCCAGCTCGAGGTGAAGGCGGAAGGCCGCGCTCTCGCCCCGAACGAGCCGATGCCGCGGGCCGACTACCGCACTGCGAGCCCCGAGTACTTCAAGGCGGCCGGGATCCCGCTCATCAAGGGACGATATTTCGAGCCGACCGACCGCGAGGGCAACGAGCGGGTCGTGATTCTCAACAAGAACCTGGCCGATCGGCTCTTTCCGGACAGCGACCCGATCGGACGGCGGGTGGCCTGGACTGGGGATGTGCTCCGCTTCATTCCGGTGAGCGGAGACTGGCGCACCGTGGTCGGCGTGGTGGGCGATACCAAAGACGACGGCCTGGACGGGGGCTCGCGACCGGTGCTGTTCCAGCCGTTCGCGCAGGAGCTGATCTTTGCCGGCGGGTTCGTGATTCAGTCCCGGCAGGACCCGCTTGGCGTGGCGCCCTCGGCTACCAGCACCGTCCGGACCCTCGCTCCCCAGCAGCCGATCGAGCACGTGCTCACGGTGGACCAGATCAAGAACGAGAGCGTGGCCCCTCGCCGGCTCAATGCGCTGCTGGTCGGCGCGTTCGGCGCGCTCGCGGTGCTCATCGCGGCGGTCGGGATCGGTGGCGTGCTGGCGTTCTCGGTCAGCGCCCGCACCAACGAGATCGGGATCCGGATGAGCCTGGGCGCGGACACCGGCAAGGTCCAGCGCATGGTCCTCGCCGAGGGCTGGCTGCTTCTGGGTATTGGGCTGGTGCTGGGGGTGGCGGGGTCGCTGATCGCCACGCGGTTGATTCGCGGTCTGCTTTATGGGGTGGTACCCCACGACCCGCTCACCATGAGCGGCGTGGCCCTTCTCATGGTGGGGATCGGGACGCTGGCGTGCTGGATCCCGGCGCTCCGCGCGGCGCGGGTGGATCCCGGAATCGCGATCAGGTCGCAGTAGCGCCAAGGGCGCGTTTGCTCACGAAATTACCAATATCCGAGAGAGCACCATGTCGCTATCCGTCCTGTTTTCGGTCCTGCTCACCGCTACCCTGTCTCCGCTGCCCCAGGCGCCGAGTGTGGCGGGCGAGTGGGACGCCACCTACAACACCCCGGGAGGACCCCGGAATTTCAAGATCGTGTTTCAGGTGAAAGGGGATTCGCTCCTGGGCACCGTCAAACGGGACGACGGCGACGTTCCGCTCAAGGGTACCATCGACAAGGACCAGATCAATTTCAGCTACACGATCATCTACAACGATCACCCGATCACCCTCACCATTGCGGCGAAGGTGACCGGGGATTCCATGGCTGGCACCGTCGACTTCGGCGGGATGGGCGGCGACGACTTCTCGGCCCGCCGGTCGAAGCCCCCGCAGGGTGGAACCCTACTTCAGGGTGTAGGTCCCTGAGCAGGCAAAGTCACCCGATCCATCCGGCTTGCCCTTGGCGGTGCAGGTTCCCTTCGCGGTAATGCCCTGGAACTTGCCGGTTCCGCTCACCGCCGTCCAGGAATTGCTGCCGGACTGCATCATGTTGTTGGCCATCGTGCCGGAGAGGGTGTAGGTGTAGGTGATCTTGTCGCCGTTGGCCATCGTCTCGACGAACACTCCGTGCCCCCTCGAGTTGTTCCCGATGGCTTCCACGAATTCCACCGCGGCGCCCTCCTTTTCCTTCACCCCGCCGATCTCGCCGGCCGTCGTGGTGCAGTGGACCTGCTCGATCAGATAGGCATGGTTGGGTTGATCGGTTACCGGAAGCTGGTGGACCGGATCGGGCTTCGCGCAGTTCCAGGTGACCTTCATCGGACTCTGGGCCGCGAGGGTGGAGCCGAAGGCGAACAGCAGGGAACCCATCATAAGAGGAGCTTTACGCATGAAGTGACTCCGTGGAGGGGCTGGAGACATACTCGGCATCCCTCGGTTTGGCAAGCGGGTTACCAGAAGATCTTCCGCCACCCGGAGAGTCCCCGGCGCCACATCGTCAGATAGATGATGAATCCGCTGATCACCAGCACCGCGAGCACCGTTCCCCAGGCCATCGCCGCCACCAGCCCACCATCACCGAACGCCTCGCCGCTATGGAGCCGGTGCAGGAACGGCTTGTCCACGTAGGCTCCGGTCATGAGCAAGGCGCCGGTCGCGGCGTCCACCACAAACCTCCGATCCTCCCCGCCGGCCGGCTTCCCGGTAAACACCGTGATGGTGGGCTGTTTCCCCTTGAACTGGATGGTGACCTGATCCACCGGCGCGTTACCGGCTTCCTTCGCGGCCGTTTGGAAAGCGCGCGAGAGTCGTTCATTCCATTCCGAGAGCGACGCCTGAAGGGTGACCGGGCTCACCAGCTTCCGGTTCGCCTCCCGGAGCTCCTCGGCTTCGCCGAAGAATTCCGAGATGGCGACCATCACGCCGGTCACCGCCGCGAAAAGGATGAACAGGGTCGTTGGAAACGAGATCCAACGATGCCACTTGCGCCAGAAGTTGGGATTCATGGGAAGGAGGGAATGGGTTACGGCATGGTTGCCTGGAACAGCACCAGGTCGCCGTCCTGCACCAGCCCCGGCCCGGGGCAGTAGATCTTCGTTTCCCGGCCCCGCTCGAGCGGAGTGGTTTCCGCGATCCGCACGCAGCCGTTGAAGAGGCCACCCCCCGATCCGAAGATCTCCTTCACCCCGACCACCTCGGCGCGATCCATCGCGATGCGGGGCGCCTGCTCCTGGTAGAACTTCATGTGGAGACTCGGACTGCCCGGCATCATGAGGCCGAACCTCGCGCCGCCGACCCCCGAAGCCCAGCTCCCCTCGTGGCCGGTGACCTGGCCGTCCCGATAGGTATCCACGTCTTCGCCGAAGTAGTAGACGTCGCCGTTCGCGGGATTGGCGGCGAAGTAGTTGCGGGAGATCTCCGTCAGTTTGGTGTCCCGCGATTCCCGCTCCTCGATGATCCGGGTCTCGACGCCATCGATGACCTTCGTTTCGGCGAGCACGGTCACCACCAGCTCCTCGGCGCCGTGCTTGAGGGTCTGGCTGCTGCCGGGCTTCAGGGGGAAGAGCGGGTTGTCGCCCACGGGGGAGAGGATCGACTTGTCGATCTGGAAATCGCTGGTCCAGTCGTTCGGGCTTGCGCATCCGGCCAGAAGCAGGATGCCGAGCAGCGGAAGGCGCCTTGGCATGGGGCAAATAATAAATGGAAACGAAAGGTGACGCGGTCCCCTGATCAGCGAGTAAACGACACCGCGCTCCCGTCCATCGTCCAGGTGGCCGGATCCCCGCAACTCGCTCCCAGCACGCCCTCGATCTGGAGGGAAGTCGCCGAGGCGAGCTTCAGGAGAACATGCCGGGCGGGTGGAGGCGGGAGGATCACGGTGTAGGCGTCGTAACTGGGGGAATTCGAGCAACTGGTTCTCCTGGCGCTCCTCAAGTTGGGCGAGCAAGGCCACGGGCCCGCACTCCAGATCACGCTCGGCTATGCCGGACGAGGTGAAGGTCTGGGCACGATCTGCAAGGCGCTCCACCGTCTGGAGGACAAGGGACTGGTCCAGGGGAGGTGGGGCCAGTCCCGGCGCGAACCCGGTGGTCGCCGCAAACGGGAATACCGCGTTACCCCGAAGGGGCTGGAGACTCTGCGCGCGGCATTGGCCATCCTCCGCAACCTGTACGGGCGCACCCCGGAGCATGAATTCGTTGGGGCAGTGGCGCCGCGACCCCAGCGACCTCGACAGGCGACCCACCCGAGGCCTCCGCTCGATCTGGGGCATTAGAGTGACAAAGCCACTCTAATGCCGGACCTCCTCACCAACCACTGGTTGAGCGCAGGTCTTCCTACTCCACTCGGCTGAACGTCCCGACCAGCCCTCCAAAACCACCGAAGTCCTGGGGCCAGGTCACCGTCATCGTGGACCCCACGATCTTGAAGGTCAGGACTACATCGTTGGGGCACGGACCGGTCGCGCACCCGGCGACCCACTCGCCCATGTAATTGGGATCCTTGGCCATGTAGGCCTTGATGGTGACCTTGTCCCCGCTCACGGTATAGCGGCCCGAGTTGGCGGTAATCGAGTTGTAGGCCGCGAGCTTCTCCGCGTCGGTCATGTTGTCGCCGGCATAGTGGGCCCGTTCCTTGTCGTCCGAGACGAACATGATGCTGTAGTGCTGCCTGGTGAACACCAGCAGGCCCCGCTGGGGGTGATCGATTTTCTTGCCGCCAACAATCCATCCGGTGGCGGTCCAGGCGCCAGCCGGTGAGGCTTGGGCCTGGCTCTGTACCGGGAACGCCAGGATGCTCATGGTCGAGAACAGAAAGCCGACCGGAATGGCTCTGTGCATGTTGCTCTTCTCCTTGGAGGGAGACCAAAGCTACCACGCTTCGGAAGTGGAGGGGCGTCGCTCGAAACGAACAGGTGACCGGGCTAGGAGCGCTTGCCGCTCCATGCTTCCCGGTACCCCGCCCGGCAATGCCAGACCGTCAGTGTCAACACTCCCAGCGTAAAGGCTGCCATGAACGCGGTGCCAATGTTGGGCCATGAGTGGGTGGTGAAATTGGCGACCTGCTTGGTCCCCACCACCGCGGGCATGAACGGAGCGATGGTCACCGGCGCATGGGGATCCAGATCGTGACCGAACACGTAGAGGCGGTAGGCAAACCTGACGAAGGAAAACAGGCCTACGTACAGCGTGATCACGCTGAGATCGACCAGGCTGCGGACCTTTCCGATCGCCGCCGCGCGCAGCGTCAAGAGGGCGAGCACGCCGAGCGCGAAGGGAATCCAGTCGAGGTCCTGAAACTCGCTCCGGGCGATCGTCTTCATACCGATGTAGTGATTGAGCTCGTTGATCTCCTGGATGTCGTGGCCTCCGTGCCCACCGTCGATCTTGTAGGCATAGACGTCGAGCCAGAGTCCCTGGGGATACTGGGGGGCCGTCATGCTGATGCGCCACAGCGGCTGGGTGAAGCTGAGTATCAACGGGATCACCAGCAGGGCCAGCAGGATTCGGGGACGGAAACGGATCGGCTCATCGAGAAAGACCTCGAAGCGATCCACCAGTGGACGAATGCGGTGTTCCAGCTTCATCTCAGCCTCCTTCGGCGTTCCAAGCTTCCGTCTCCCCTCACACCAGGTCTCCGCGACGCAGCCGTCGCCACGCCGCCAGCCATCCCAGCGAACCGACCGTAATCGGCCACAACAGTCCCAGGACCAGCAGGGCCGTCGGACCGACCCGATGATAGAGGAAATACCCCACCGGGCCCAGGGTGCCGAGGGTCGGGTCGGCCCCGGACACCAGGGCAAGCCGAGCCGATTCCACCGGATTGAGGGCGGCCAGCACAAACACGACCGAAGCCGGCAGATTCCACTGCAGCATCAATCCGACCAGTCCGACGTCGAGCAAGGCCACCCCCAGGACCCAGGCCAGCAGCAGATACACCATCAACCGGTCCGGCTCGGCGACCCGCACCGACAGGGCGAGCCCGATTCCGGTGAAGCTCCACAACAGGGCGGCACTCACCCCAAGCGCTCGTCCCAGAAAGAGCCACGGGATCGTCTGGTGGGTGACCAGCGATCCCACCAACGCCAGGGCCGGCATCAGGATCAGCAGTGGCAGCAACAGCGCGCCGTAGTGCACCAGGGTCACGGCGCCGAAATAGTCGTCCCGGGCGATCGGGTGACTGAACAGCATTTCGAGGGCGCCGTCCCGGCGAGCGCGACTCACCACCGGCCCCGACCCGGTGAGGGCCAGCAGCGGCAGCAACACTACCAGCGCGTGGCTCAGCGAGAAGAGGACTCGTTCCATGCCGGTGAATCCGAGCAGGGCGGACTCCCGGAGCCCCAGTCCCAGGAACCCGGCCGCCAGCACGACGTAGAGCCCGCCCGAGAACCAGAGCCAGCGCGAGCGCACCACTTCTCCCAGCTCCAGACGGGCCAGCGCCATAACCCGCGTTGCCGCCCTGACCGGGGCCAGCGTTCGCGCCTCCGCCGTCATCGGGACTTCTCCACTCGTGCGAGCTCTCCCTCCCCGGCGACCACCCTCCCGGACCGGCCGACTCCTCCGTTCAACCGCTCTGCCACCTCCGGTGCGGTCGCCGGCACGTCCAGCACCACCCGCCCGCTCTCGAGCCCAACGACCCGATCCACCAGCCGCCGCACCTCATCGAGGTGATGGGAGCAGAGCAGGAGGGTGGCGCCGTCCCCCGGACCTCCGCCCTCGAAGCGGCGGAAGAGCGCCTCCCGGGCGCTGCGGTCGAGGCTCGCGGTCGGTTCATCCATGATGAGGAGCGATACCGGGGCCGCAAGCGCCAGGGCGATGAACAGCTTCTGCCGGGTTCCCCGTGATAGAGTGCGAACCGGCCTGCGGTGCAGCGCGTCGAGGTCGAGGTCGAGCCCCGCCGCGGTGCTTCGAAGCTCCCTCGGGTCGAGGCCGCGGATCGCCGCAATGGCCCGCACGATCTCTCCCGCCGTGGCCCCGAGCAGAGGCGCGGTCTGGGGCACATAGGCGAGGTGGGCGGCCATGCGGGTGCGGTGTTCGAACGGATCCTGTCCATCCAATCGCACCAGGCCCTGGCATTGCACCATACCCATCACCGCGCGCACCAGTGTCGACTTGCCGGAACCGTTCGGTCCCACCAGGGCAACCCGCTCCCCGGAAGCGATGTCGAGCGAGACCCGGTCCAGGGCCAGAACTCCCCGGAACTGCTTGCTCACCTCCTTCAGCTCGACACGCATCGCCGCTCCGGGTTCGGTCTCACGGCCCGCTCCGTGGTGACACCCGCGGTGCCGGGTCGACCAGCACGGTCTCGGGCTGCATCAGGGGAAAGATCCGGGCGACCGCGTCGAGAAGGGTGAACGCAATGGTGCCCCGGAAGATCGCCAGTTGCGGGTGGTCCGCGACCAGATGCTCCGAGAGGCTCCGCAGCTCGTAGGGGACGTCCCCCCGGCCGTCCCGGTTCAAGTCGTAGCCCTGATAGTCATCGAAATAGTTCCCCCGCCAATCGACCTCGCGGGCGGTTCCCCGACCTTCCACCGCCACCTGGACCTGGTTGGCTTCGAAATTGTTGTCGCGGAAGGTATTCCCGTGCTCGCTGCTGTGAAACGTGATTGCGGCGTTACAGCGGGCGAACGTGTTTCGCTGGACGACCATGGAATCTCCCGCCCGGAACGGCGAAGTATCGAGGTAGATACACGCGTTGTCGTGGAGAAACTGGGAATCCTCGACCACGAGGTTCCCCGATTCCTTCACCCCGAGCCCCATGCCGTCGACGCCGGCATTATCGATAATCGTGTCATTCCGGAGCGTGATGTTCCTGGCGTACATGACGAACACGCCGACGATGTTCTCCCGATAGTTGCCGCCTTCCACGATGCAGCTGTCCGAGTACATGAAGTGGGTGGCATACCGGCTCCGCACCACCCGGTTGTTCAGAATCCGGTTCCCGGGAGAGTACCAGACCAGAAGGTCGCGGGAGTCTTCCAGCCGGTTGCCCGCCACCAGCGACCCCCGCACTTCCCAGAGCCGGATGCCATCGCCCCGGATTCCCACCGGCAGCTCGGCCAGCCCCGAGATCCAGTTATCGGCGAGAACCACCCGGTTCGATCGCTCGACCACGATGCCGAACAGCGCGTCCTGCACCCTGAGCCCTCGCACCTGAATATCGTTTCCGTGCAGATAGACCGCTCCGTCCATCAGGTCGTAGCGCCTCCCGCTTCCGCGCACCGTGAACCCCTGGAGGACCACGCTGTCGGCTCCGACCCGGACTGTGGTCCTGGTTCCGTCGGACTGGATCTCCGCCGAGGCCGGTCCCAGCAGGGTCACCGGCCGGTGAATCTCGACCGGACCGGCGTAGAGCCCCGGGGCGAGGCAGAGGATTCCGCCCCGCGGCGCACGGTCGATCGCGGCCTGGAGGGACGCTCCCGGCGGCAGCTCCTCGCCCCCGGGAGGACACTGGGTGGAAGCAGGCGTCATCGCCGGCCCCGGTGCAGCGGCCAGCAACAGCGCCGCCGCCACCCCGGAACCGGTGATGCCGCTCATTTTCATCTCGGCGCCCTACTCCTTCACCAGCATGTACCCCATCATCTCGAGGTGCAGGGCCGAGCAGAACTCGGTGCAGTAGTACGGGAACACTCCGGCTCGATCGGCGACGATCGTCACGTTGGCTGTCTTCCCCGCCTCCAGGCTCAGGTTCACGTTGTACACCCCGAGCCCGAAGCCGTGGGTCGCATCCGGGGTCTGCTCGAGGTTGGTGATATGGAAATGCACCGTGTCGCCCCGCATGACTTCGACTCGGTCGGGCTTGAAATGGCTCCGGATCGCGGTCATATAGACGTCCACCCGGCGGCCGTGCCGTTCCACGCGCGCGTCGGTCTCCGCCGCGACCGCGTCGGGATCGTGTCTGTGGGTGACCTGGTTTTCGCCGACCGGAGAGTACATCTGCTGGGGATTCAGCTTGTCGGCGCTGATGATCTGGGCATAGTGCGGCTCGCCCAGGCCGATCGGCAGGTCATAGAGCAGCTGCATCTGGGGCGTGGTGACGTCGATGAGCTGGAAATTCTGGGGCATCAGGGGTCCGACGTTGTTGTACCGGTCGATGGACCACTTGTCCAGCGCGACGACATAGTGCCCCTTGGGGTGTTCGGTGTCGCCCTCCGGCGTGGCCAGGTGCCCGATGTTGTAGTGCACCGGGATCTTCTCGAGCACTTTCATGTCCTTGAGCGACCACTTGGCGATCTTCGACTCGATGAAAAGCGAAGTGTAGCCGTTTCCCTGGTCATCCCACTGAGTATGGAGCGGTCCCAGCCCGACTTCCACCTGCCCGTGCAAGGCGGCCTGAAAGCCGATGATCGGCACCCCGTAGGGGTCCTTCCCCTCGAAGGTCTTGCCCTCGATGGCGGCCTGGATCCTGGACCAGTCATAGATCGTTTCGTGGGTGTCCAGTTTCCCCGAGATGGCCAGGTAGCGCCCGTCGGGCGTTACGTCCACTCCATGGGGACTCTTCGGCTCGGGCACGAAATAGAGGAGCCCCTCCTGAATCGAGGTCGCAAGGGGAATCACCCGGATCCCCTGGATCAGCCGGGTCTTCCCGGGCTGGGCAGCCACCTGGGCCGCCTGGCGCCAGTTGATCACGTGGAGGTAATCCATGTCGTTCTGGGACGCGCCCGATTCGAGCGGAGGCTGGTTCTCCATGTCGCCGCCGTGGGCCCGCTCGGTGTCGAACGAGTTGAGGAACACCCAGCCGTCGCTCGCCAGCTTGCCCGCATCAGAGAGATCCTGCATGTAGGGCGGCAGTTCCATGGCGAAGGAAGCGGCCGGGTCGATCCGGCCCGCGGCCCGATCGAATTTCCAGAACAGCACCGCGCCCCGATAGGCATCGTCGAACTCCGAGATGGGGGCATAGCTCCCGTCGAGGGGAATCGGGTACTGACCTCCCTCGATGATGTACTCCGTGTTCGGGGTCACGAACGAGCCGCCGTGGTCGGTGCCCAGAATCGGAGCGTGCACGATCTGGGTGGTGGCAAAATCCTTGAGGCTGATGACCGCGATCCGGGCATTGGCCTTGTCATTGATGAAGAGGAACTGGCCGTCGTAATCGCCGTTGGTCTCGCTGAGCGCGGGGTGGTGGCTGTCGCCCCAGGTCAGAGTCTTGGTCTTGGGCGAGCTGTTCGCCAGGAGTTCCCGGGTCTGGTCGTCGAACCCGTAGCCCTGCCACGGCTCCGGCGTGAACACGCCGAGGTATTTGAGAATCCGCATCGAGGGAACGCCGATCACGAGGACCTGTCCACTGTGTCCCCCCGACGCAAACATGATGAACGGGTCGGTCCGGCCGGTGGGCGTATAGGTCTTGAGGGCGGCCGCGACGTCCGCCTCGCTCAGGTTTCTCGCCCGCATCAGGTCCTGCACCGACGCGGCGCCCCCGCTCCCTCCCCGGGATCCGCACGCCGTGAGCAGCAACGCGGCCGCCGCGCCGAGGAGTTGACTCCTGGTCCGCGCCCACACCACATGATCTGACATGAACTCCTCCTTGCCGACGTAGTCGGCTCCGTGACCTATGGCTGCTTCCCGAACTTGCGAACGATTTCGCGGAGAGCCGCCACGACCTCCGGCTTGCTCCCCAGATCGGGGTTGGCGATCATGGCGGGGCTCCGGCCCACGGCCGCTCCGCCGTAGAGGATCGCCGATTCGATCTCCTTGTCGGTGACGCTGTCCTGCCAGGCTGGGTTGTGGTAGTTGCGCGGCTTGGGAACCAGGCTCGCGGCGCCGGGGCCGTCGCCCCTTCCTTCGCTGCCGTGGCACGCCGCGCAGCGGGTCGAAAACATCTCCTGGGCCTCCTGCCTCGCCTGATCGGTGATAACCACCGTTTCGCTGCTCGGCGGAGCGGCCTGTCCGGTACCGGGATTGCCCTCATTCCCTGCCGAGCTCTTCCCTCCGCAGCCGGCCAGAAGCGAGCCCAGGATCCACACGGCAACGATCGTGATGCTTCCTCTTGCTCCAGACATGTCGTTCCTCCCAGCGGGTTGCGATCCAATGGGACGACCGGGCTCGGCCGTCACCGGTGATTTCCCCTCCCGGGTTTCCTCCTCGAGGGCGGCGTCGGCGCCGCAAGGGCAGCCTCGGCGCCGCCAACCCGGATCAGCTCCTGCACCGTGGTGGTATGGAAAAAGGTGCGCACCGCGTCGGAAGCCCTTTTCCAGCGCTCGTGCGCCTGGCATGGACTCAGATCACTGCAACGCTTGCGGCCCAGGAGACAGGTGCTTGCCCCGGCCCCTTCGGTGAAGGGCTCGACCACCTGCTGAAGGGTGAGCCGGGACGGATCCATCCGGAGGCGAAACCCGCCGTGGGGTCCCCGGGTCGAGGTGAGGAGCCCCGCGCGCCCCAATACGTGGAGGACCTTCGAGAGATAGTTGCGGGGAACCTCGAGGTCGGCGGCGATCTCGCCGACCCGGGTCAACTTCGTTCCGTCCTGCTCGGCCAGATAGAGCACGGCCCGCAGCGCATACATCCCGGTTTGGGAGATCAGCATGGTGGCACGCCCTCCCTGTTGGCATATTTATCATATACAGATGATAAATATCCGCAAGGGGGGCACCTCGTCGCGGTGCTGCCACATTGGCGCATTTCAGTGGCCCGTCGTTTGCCGTTCTCAAGCGTCGTTTCGTTGGCTTGACAACGTCAGTAACCTGAATAACTTGCACCTCGATTCTGGCACTCATATATATAGATGTGCCAAGCATGATCCACCCCGTCGGACGTCAAGGAGAAGCGAGTATGGCAACACAGACCAAAGCCAAGCCGAAGCTCAAGATCACCCCTCTCGAAGATCGTGTCGTTGTGATTCCGGATGACGAAGCGGAGACCATGCGGGGCGGGCTGTACATCCCCGACACCGCCAAGGAAAAGCCCACCCAGGGAGAAGTGATGGCCGTCGGCGCGGGCCGCTACGAGAAGGGCGCCCGGGTTCCGATGGACGTCAAGGTGGGCGACAAGGTGCTCTACGGGAAGTACAGTGGAACGAACATCACGCTCGAGGGAGAAGAGGTCGTGATCATCAAGGCCTCCGATATCCTCGCCAAGCTCGCTTAAGGGAGAGAGAAAACCATGGCTGCAAAGGAACTGATGTTCAACACCGATGCCCGCGCCAAGCTCAAGAAGGGCATCGACGCGCTCGCCGAGGCGGTCAAGGTGACGCTGGGCCCCAAGGGGCGCAACGTCGTCATCGACAAGAAATTCGGCAGCCCCACGATCACCAAGGACGGGGTCACCGTCGCCAAGGAAGTCGAGCTGTCCGATCCGGTCGAGAACATGGGGGCGCAGATGGTGAAGGAAGTCGCCACCAAGACATCTGACCTGGCGGGAGACGGGACCACCACCGCCACGGTGCTGGCCCAGGCGATCTTCCGCGAGGGACTCAAGAACGTGACCGCGGGCGCCAACCCGATGGAACTCAAGCGGGGGATCGACAAGGCGGTCGAGGCGGTGGTCGAGGAGCTCAAGAAGCTCAGCACCGCGACGGCGGGCCGGAAGGAAATCGCCCAGGTCGGCTCGATCTCGGCGAACAACGACAAGGAAATCGGCGACCTGATCGCCGACGCGATGGAGAAGGTCGGCAAGGACGGGGTCATCACGGTCGAGGAGGCCAAGGGCCTCGAGACCACCCTGGAGACGGTGGACGGGATGCAATTCGATCGCGGCTACCTCTCGCCCTATTTCATTACCGATCCCGAGAAGATGGAAGCGGTGATGGAGAGTGCCTACATCCTGATCCACGACAAGAAGGTCTCGGCGATGAAGGACCTGCTCCCGGTGCTGGAGAAGATCGCCCAGAGCGGGAAGCCGCTGGTGCTCATCGCGGAGGACATCGAGGGTGAGGCGCTGGCGACCCTGGTGGTCAACAAGCTCCGCGGCACGCTCAAGGTCTGCGGCGTCAAGGCGCCCGGCTTCGGCGATCGCCGGAAGGAGATGCTGGTCGATATCGCCAAGTTGACCGGCGGCAAGGTGATCAGCGAGGAGCTGGGCTTCAAGCTGGAGAACACCGTGCTCTCCGACCTGGGCCAGGCCAAGCGGGTGGTGATCGACAAGGACAACACCACCATCGTGGACGGCAAGGGCAAGCCGGACGACATCAAGGGCCGGATCGCCGAGATCAAGGTGGCGATCGACAAGAGCACCAGCGACTACGACAAGGAGAAGCTCCAGGAGCGGCTGGCCAAGCTCTCCGGCGGGGTCGCGGTGATCCACGTGGGCGCGGCCACCGAGACGGAAATGAAGGAGAAGAAGGCCCGGGTCGAGGACGCGCTGCATGCGACTCGCGCGGCGGTGGAAGAGGGCATCGTGGCCGGCGGCGGGGTGGCGCTGGTGCGCTGCCAGGACGCGCTGCCCAAGGTCAAGGGCACCGACGACGAGAAGATCGGCGTCGACATCGTGCGGAAGAGCCTGGAGGAGCCGCTCCGGATGATCGCGCAGAACGCCGGGATGGAAGGCTCGATCGTGCTGGCCAAGGTGAAGGAGTCGAAGGACAAGAACTTCGGCTACAACGCCGCGACCGATGTGTACGAGGATCTGGTCAAGAGCGGGGTGATCGACCCCACCAAGGTGACCCGGACGGCGCTTCAGAACGCGGCGTCGATCGCGGGCCTGCTCCTCACCACCGAGTGCGTGGTGGTGGAGAAGAAGGAGGAGAAGCCGGCTCCGATGGGTGGCCCGCCGGGTGGCGGTGGGATGGGGGGGATGTACTAACCCGCGGTTTCGCTCGGTAGCGCGGGTTAGCGACTATGAGATGTCATAGTCGGGGGCGGGGGCAGGGGAGAAATCTCCTCTGCCCCCGTTGGCTTGACGGGTTCAAATGGAATGAGGAGTATTTGGCCGATGCTGGGTCAAGCCGATTCTTGTGGGCTAGCTCTCAACAAAGCATTGGATCATGGACATTCCTGACGCATTAGTTGAAGAGATACGCCGGGGACGCGTCGTTCTCCTCTTCGGGGCCGGAGCCTCTATCGGCGCCCGGAAACCCGACGGGCATGGTCCGCCAAGCAGAGATGACCTTTGCGGTGCCCTGGCGGACAGGTTTCTCGGGGGCAAATTCAAAACGTCAGCCCTGGCATGGGTTGCTGAGCTCTCGATCTCGGAAACAAACCTTGCTGCGGTTCAAGAGTTCATCGTGAGCCTACTAGAGGGGCTGCAACCGGCGCCATTTCACTTCAAACTTCCTACGTTTCGTTGGCGTGGTCTTGCCTCAACCAACTATGACGACCTTGTTGAGACGATCTACAGAATTCCTGAGCGTGTCCAATCCGTAGTGCCCATCCGGTCTGACTCTGACACCCTTGATGACCTGCTCCGGGCACCTACCGACCTTGCGCTCCTCAAGCTCCACGGCTGCGTAACGCGAGCTCGAGACCAAGAAATCCCCTTCATCCTGACCGCAGACCAATACGTGACCCATCGGCAGGGGCGAGCTAGACTTTTCACGACGCTGAAGGACTGGGGTGCTGAATATCCGATAATCTTCGTTGGTCAAGCGGGACAGGATCCCGACCTGCGTGAGTTGCTTCTGGAGCTTTCGCGCGAGTTGGCTTGGAGACCTCGGTATTACCTCATCAAACCAACCGTCGACGACACGGAGCGCCGTCTTTGGGAATCGAAGCGCGTCACGGTACTGGACGGGACGTTCCAGGACTTTCTTACGACTCTCGATACTCTCATTGATCCAGCCCTGCGACCGCTTTTCGCCCTCGCGCAGGACAAGCATCCGATCGAGAGACTCTTCAAAGTGTCGGAACCGTCATCGGCACTCCTCCTCGATGGACTAGCAACAGACCTCGAGTATGTCCACCCTGGCATCGCGCTTGAGGATGGCAACCCTCGGGACTTCTACCGAGGTTTTGGGTTTGGCTGGTACCCCGTTGTAAACGATCTCGATGCGCGCCGAAGCCTCACAGATAGAATCCTACTCGATATCGTTGCTCGGGCCGAAGACGATCGCCCGGCTCTTGTTGAACTATACGCGGTACTCGGCGAGGCGGGCGCTGGCAAATCAGTCTTCCTTCGCAGGGTCGCGTGGGAGGCAACTACTGGGGCTGATGTGCTCTGTCTTTTCCTTCGTCCTGATGGCGTGCTTCGGTACGAAGCCCTCCGCGAGGTCTTTCGCGTCACCCAGCGACGCCTGTTCTTGTTCGTAGATACCGCATCACTTCACGCGCAGGATCTCGCCTATATCATCACCGCTGCGACACGTGATCGTATCCCCCTCACTGTACTTACCGCCGAACGACATAGTATCTGGAATGTGTCGTGTGAACGTCTCCTACCCCTTGTGACGGATACGTTCCCCTTGCGGTACCTTAGTCGCGATGAGATCGACACCCTTGTAACACTTCTGCGTTCCCATGACTCTCTCGGCCCCCATCTCACTGGCAAGTCTCAGGGTGATTGCATAAAGGAGTTTGAAGAGCGGGCCGGCCGCCAACTACTTGTTGCCTTGCACGAGGCCACTGTCGGTCTTCCATTTGAAGAGATCATCCTTGACGAATACAATCACATTGAACCGCTTGCTGCTCGCCACCTCTACCTGACGGTTTGCGTATTGAACCGCCTCAAGGTAGAGGTGCGTGCTGGCCTTATCGCTCGTGTCCACGGGATTCGTTTCGACGAGTTCGCCTCGAAGCTCTTTGCTCCCCTCGAACACGTCGTTCATGCACGTGAGCAAAGCGGGACCCGAGACTACCTCTACAGCACCCGTCACCCAGAGATTGCCCAGATTGTCTTCGAACGCGTCCTCAATTCACCCATCGATCGGTTCAATGAATACGCGCGGCTGCTCCAAGCTCTTAACCTTGCTTACAGCACTGATCGGACCGCGTTCAGGGGTCTCCTCCGGGCCAAGGCCCTGCATGACTTGTTTCCGAGTTTCGAGAATGTCCAGGCACTTTTCAATGCAGCCAATGAGGCTGCCCCCCGCGACGCGTATCTACACCAGCAACAGGCCAATTACGAACGCATCCGCCCCAACGGGAACCAAGATAGGGCTTTTGATCTTCTGCAGACAGCGCGAACCCTCGACCCGCGGGATCTCTCAATCGTTCACACATTGGCTGAGCTAACACGTGCTCGTGCTGAGAAGGCCGATCACCGGTTGCAGCGTGACCGCCTTCGTAACGAGTCCCGCTCTTTGCTCGGCCCACTGCTTGGAGATGCGCACCACGCTAGGTTCGCCCGGGTTACGCTCGTAAAGCTCGCGCTCGATGATCTTCGTGATGCACTGGCTGAGGAAGGTGCTTCCGAGAAAGAGGTCGACACCGCTATCCGGACTGCTGAGAGCCATTTGGAGCGGGCCCAGCAGCAGTTTCCCGACGAGAGCTTCCTGCTTACGGCGGAAGCTGAGTTCGCAAGAATGCTTAACGATGATCCTCGCGCCCTTAGGGCTCTTGAGAAGGCATTCACCGCGAACAGACGTGATCCATATATCGCCAGTCGACTCGCTAGGTTGCTCCAAAGCAAGGGCGACCTCAAGGCCGCCGAAGACGTATTGACTTCGGCCTTAGAGAGCAATAGAGGCGACAAACAGCTGAATTACCAGTATGCAACAGTTCTAAAGTCATCCGACGTAGTGGCCTCTGATGTCTTGCTGTACTACTATCGGCGCGCATTCACAAAGTGGGACACAAACCTCGAAGCTCAGTTCTGGTTTGCGCGTTTCGCCTTTGATAGCGATGACGATAGCGAGAGACATGAGAGTAAACAGGTCTTCCGTCGCCTTCGGGAGGCGCCGATGGCCCACGAGGTGCGAACTAAGATCCGCGACGCAATCGGTGGCCTAGAACATCCTCGGACTTTCACCGGACGGATAATTCGCAAGGAATACGCTCACGGTTTCATCGAGCGCGATGGACGGGGGGACTGGATATTTTGTTATAAAGGGGAGAGCCAAGTGTGGGACACGCTTCGCTCTGGTCTCCGCGTTCAGTTCGGCATCGGGTTCTCTTTTGCGGGCCCCGTCGCCCTGAGGGTCAGTCTATTGTAACTCCCGCCTCCCGCCTCCCGCCGCTCGACCGGTTTGCCTGCTGGGCGTCATCGCCCCACACGCTGGCGGACGACTGGCCCGGCGAGGCGGACATAAGACTTCTTCACCGTCTCGTGGCCCCAGGGTAACCGCGTAGGTGTGGTCGTGTTCCAGCTCCAGCCGTTGCTATCTTCCATCCGTCTGCAGGCTCATCAGACCAGGAGCGCAGCCCATGAAGGGATTCGTCCCGACACCGCCGACCGTCGTGGACCTCATGGTTGGGAAGCTGTTCCAGAACTCCTCTCCTGATCCCCAGGCCAGCCTCCTTGACCCCGGCTGTGGTCCCGGAGCCTTCATCTCGGGCGTCCGGAATTGGCTTGCCGGCCGTGGCTGCCCAGGCCCGCGGATCCTCGGAATGGAGCTGAATCCTGCGCTCGCCGCGGAGGCCCGGGCTCGATTTCATGGTATCCGATCCGTTGAGATTCAGGGAGGCGATTTCCTCGAGGCGACTACCAGCCGATACGACTACATCATCGGCAACCCACCTTACGTGCCCATTACGGCACTCACGCCTGCCGAACGGGATCGGTACCGATCGAGGTACGCCACGGCCAGGGAACGGTTCGACCTGTACCTCCTGTTCTTCGAACAGGCCCTCTCCCTGCTCAAGCCGACTGGCAGGCTGGTCTTCATCACGCCAGAGAAGTTCCTCTACACCAGTACCGCAGCGCCGCTGCGCAAGCTCATGGCCGGGCGCGGTGTGGAAGAGCTTCATTTTCTGCCGGAGGACACCTTCGGGGAACTGGTCACCTACCCGCTCATCACCGTGGTGCCAGCCGTCGGGTTTGACGCGACCACCAGAATCACCGACCGAACGGGAGCGAGTTGGGAGACCCGTCTCCCCGGGACCTCGGATTCCTGGCTCCCGTTTCTGCGTCCCTCCCCCTCGGCAAGCCCGTCCAGAACCCTCGGAGAGATTCTGCAGCCGGATCAGCTGCGGGATCGCGACCGGAGCGGATTCCGTCTTCACGATTCGAACTGCCCATCTGGATGGCTCGCTTCGCGACTTCGCATACCCGACGCTCGCCGGTCGCCAGATTCGACAGGGTCATGACCCGAAGTCCATGCACTCGTTGCTCGTACCGTATGAAAGGGAAGGCGGGCTTCTGAAAGAGGAGGACCTTGGGCCGCTCAAGGAGTATCTGACCCAACCAGGCCGAAGGGAGAAGCTCCTGGCGCGGACCTGCGTTGCCCGGAAACCCTGGTACTCATTCCATGAAAACCCGCCGCTCCGGGACATCCTTCGGCCGAAGCTTCTGTGCAAGGACATTACCCCGGAGCCTTTCTTCGTGGTGGACCGCCAGGGCGACATCGTTCCCCGGCATTCGGTGTACTACATCGTTCCCAATGACCCGAATGAGCTGGACGCTCTGGCGGCCTATCTCAATTCTCCACGAGCCGTTGCCTGGCTCAAGAGCAACTGCCAGCGGGCCGCCAAGGGATACATCCGCCTCCAGTCCCATGTGCTCAAGCGCCTTCCGGTTCCCGCCAGGCTCCCCAAGGTGCGGAGGACCCCGGCCCAGGCGTTCGTCGCGTGAACACGCCCTTCGACAAGGCGATCGAAGCGATTCGGAAACACGGCTACCACAACCATCGACTTGAAACCCACTCCGACACGGTGAGCCAGGGAATCTTCGATGACCTGTATCACGAGTGTGAGGCGCTGAAGCTCGACGTTGACCGCGAGATTGTGAAGGTGTGGCCTAATGTCTCCGCCCCAGGTGATCGCCGCAGGAAGGTCGATCTCTTCGTCGGCGAGCCCGATGCGAACGGAGATCCCGACATCACCAAGGTCCGGATCGCCCTGGAGAACAAATCCGTCATTACCGCGCACCGGAACCGGACCAACCGGTTCGACGACCTGCACAAGGTGCTCTCTGCCGTCCACTCCGCTCGGCCTGAGGCCCTCCTCGTTGCCACGGTTCTCGTGGGGCTGGCGGAGAGCGTCCTGAACATTCCGGACAAGGTTCATCCATTCTTCAGGGACCGGGAGGAAGAATTCGAGACCAGGGTTCGACCTCGGCTTTCATCGGGGGATCAGACTCTCTGGACTGAGTTCAGCTGGGCCGTCAGCCGCAACCGGCCCTCCGATCCGGCGAAGACAGTAGAGCTCTTTCGAACGATCCCTACCAGGAAGCCCGGCCACACCCACGCGGAAGCCTACGACGCGGTCGTCCTGGTCCCCGTCTTCATCAACAATGTGGATCCGCCGGTACTGCCGCGCCCGAATCCTCTGGGGATCGACGTGGACGCGGAATACCGGGAGCTGTTGAGTCAGCTGTGCCGAGGCTATACGGCCCGCTGGCACATGTAGGCGCGAGCCGGGCTACCTCAAAGGGGTTTCGAGAGGCCAATGGGCCCCTCCTCCATCCCCATCTCGACAACAACACAGAGCCCATCAGCCCGGTCAGGAAGTCGTAACTACGGTCCGCAGAAAAAAATGGACGGCATCGCGGATACGACCCGTTCCTTCAGGCAATACGATCCTACCTTGGCCGGTCCAAATGGCGACGTCACGGGTGTCAGGCCCTGCAACTGGCTCCGCCCTGTGTCATAGACTGTGCGGGATTGTCAGCACAAATGATTGCCTTCGCCCACGTATAACAAGGTTAATCGCGTGTTAGCTGACTATAAGATCTTATAGTCGCTGCCAAGAGTCACGAAAGCGGTTGTCATGCGATGCTGACTTGACGAATGCATGCTGGAGCGAGAGGTTCTAGCATTCCACGAGAAAGTGTGCCTCTCCGGTATCAGGAGCTCACAATGAAATGTACGCCTCTAGGCCTCTTGCTTTTCTTGCTTGCCTCGTCAACGGGTCAAGTCGCCAATGCCCAGATGCACCCGCAAAGGCGTGCCGGATTCTGGTTTCAGGGAGGGTTGGGTTATGGGTCGCTTGGCTGCGACGGATGTGACGGCCGAGAGGGGGGGATAAGCGGTGGGCTTTCCCTTGGTGGGACGATCAGTCCCAAGTTCCTTCTGGGTGTCGGGACCACCGGGTGGTATAAGTCCGAAGGCGGAGCAACTCTTACGGTTGGTACCCTCGACGCCCGGATCCGGTTCTACCCCTCAGCCACCGGGGGCTTCTTCTTGACGGGCGGCGCCGGACTTGGGACCATCAGCGCCGACGTAGCTGGACTCGGCAGCGACAGCGAAACCGGGTTCGGGCTAGTGCTCGGTTTGGGTTATGACTTCCGGGTTGGGGCAAATGTCAGCCTGACGCCCTTCTGGAATGGCTTTGCAATCAGGTCATCGAACTCGGATGCCAACGTCGGTCAGATTGGTCTCGCAATCACCGTCCATTGAATCTGTGTTTCGCCAGGTTGGAGCGGATGAGGAGGGTGTCGATGACTGCGGCAGCTAAATGTCGAGACTGAAAGCGAAGGAGGAGACCTTGAGAAGGATTTACTGGGGAGTAGGTGCGGCTTTTGCGGTTTTTGCCCTACTTGCAAGAGGAGCCGTTGCCCAGGATGAGAGCTCTGAGGGGAACAAATTGGGAAAGCTCTTGATAAGGGCGGCTCCGACAATTGTCGATGGAAAAGAGTTCCCCGACATCCGGCGTGAGCAAAGCGTCAAGGATCTGAAGTGGAAGCCCAGGAGGTTCTACCTAACGCTGAATGAAAATGATGCCGATTACCTACTCGTGGTTCTCGAACGTCGTGAGGTCGGTACCCAAAAGAACAGCAGGACGCTGTTCGCATCTCTGAGCATCCGACAGGGAGGGGTTTGGGTCCCGGCAGCAAGCCTCGAAAGTGGCCAGCAGGGCAGTTGGCCGGTGGCGGCGGAGAAAGTGACGGGACAAGCGGAAAAGTGGGTGATCAAGAACATCAATCCTAGCCCAATCAACCCGACATCAATAGGACCATGGCCTGCCGGATTCTATGTTCGCAAAGGCAAACCAAATGATTATGTCGAACTGACGCCAAGTGGGACTTTCTTCCTCCGCCAGTGGTTAACGAACAAGGAGGGTACATACAGGGTGTCGGGAGACACACTCAACCTTGCTGCTGGCGGGTGGAAGAACTCTCCTAAGATCTCTCAGGAAGCGATCACGGAGAACAATGGCGATGTCTGGACACGGGCGCCGGAAGGGCCTTCGAAGGGCGCTGATCCCGCGAAGGAGTCCCAAGCAGGGCCGGGGGAGGTCTCCGTAGACAAGATCATTGAGATGGTTCGGGCGAAAATATCTGATGACATGATCATTCTGAGCATCCGGCAGTCCAACTCTCATTTCACCCTGACCCCAGATGTGATGCTACGCCTTAAGTCTGCCGGCGTCAGTGACACCGTGATCAAGGTGATGGCGAGCACCAAGCCCTAGGATGCGGAACGTAAGCAGTGGGTGTGATTGCTGATGAGGTTGATCTCTGAGCCATAGCGATCCTGGTTGAGGGTGTCAGGCCATCACCGGCGAACGCCGGTGGACTCAATGAACCAGCACATGCTAGCAGACGACGTCCCGGGCGGAGCAGATGATCCATAGGATGGGGGCTGGGGGGCATGGGGTAACAGACCGGCGCAGCGGCCGACGGAGGTTGAAAAGGACTTGCTGAATCTCGTGAAATGACATGCAGCCTGGAGCAACCGGGCTTCTGACCTGGACGCTGGCCTGCAAATCCAACATCCCTTTGCGTGTAGATCGTAGGTTCATTTGTCAAAGTGTCGAAACTGTGCTTCTCTTCTTCGAAGCGCCATGGGCCGACTCCGAGGCGCTGTGTTAGCAGGGGCGGTCCTGGCCCTGTCTGTTGAAGCATGCGGTGGCGGACCGACCTCTTCTCCAGCTCCACCTCCTCCACCGCCAGCCGTTGTCGCCACTATCGCAATTACGCCTGATACAATCAGGCTGGCCGTGGGTCAAACGATGCAGCTGACCGCAACCCTACGCGATCCGGCTGGCGGAATCATCACAGGAAGACTCGTCACATGGGCGAGTGACCTTCCTACCTCGGTATCGGTTTCCAACTCAGGTCTCGTTACGGGGGTAGCTGTGGGCGGGCCGGTTCACGTTACCGCTGCATCAGAGGGTAAGGACTCTCGTGCTGTGGCATACGTGACGGATGCGTCGACGGCGTTTGTCGTTGTGAGCCGGGACAGTCTGGGAAGCGATGCGCTCAACGCTCTTACGCTCGCGGGGGAGCGCCCGCTCAGCACCAACATTCCCACAGCAATTCCCACAGCAATGTTACCACTGCAAAAGGTTGTCTTCCTTGCGACGACGGGTGAGTTGCGTGGTGTAGCACTGTTTCGTTCCGGGGAGGCAGGAGACGGTTTCCTGATCGAGCCCGGCCTGGAGTCAACGCTCCTAACTTGGCTGCTCGGTCCTTCTCTTGCAGGTAACCCGGGCATGGCCGCTAGCAGCGGGCTGCTTGCCGCGGTCCGATCCACCGCTTGTTACAGCCCTGCCCGACAGCGTTTCGCCGAATCAGTTCGTTCCCGCGGCCTAATGATCACCGCCCGGGACACGTCAGTTGTCGGTCAAATACTCCGGTGCCTTACTCCTCCACCTAGTAGCCCGAGTGGGGCAAGGCTCAAGAGAGTCTCAAACATCGACCTATTGCCATACTATGGCGTAAGGGCATGGATAGAAACGGGCTCTGCTCCTCCACGTGCGTTCTTTGTGAACTACGGATACCGATATGTGGTCATTGCCAAGCACCGGTTGCTTGGTGAAACGGATCTCCTGGCCAACCCCAAAACAAGCTTCTTTGCTCCTTACTTACTCGATGGAGTGGAAGGAGCTTCCCCCGGTAGCTTTCTTGGTTTCATTATCGGCAGTCCCTCAACCTATTCCAACCAACTTTCTCAATCTGATGAGTTGGAGGGCGTGATCTACTGCACGATCGGGTTCGGACGTCGCGTTGGAGAGGCTTGCCCGTTCACAGTTGATGAGGCAGCCCTTCGGAAACAAAGTTTTCACGTGTCGCTCATTAACTATCTCCTTCTCCCTGCCATTGACGTCCTTCCGGGACTGGACGAATTGGTAACGAGTGAATTTGACGGTCTCGAGCCATCCATCGATTTTGGCAACTGCGGGGAAGATGACATCCCGGCGTGTGTTGACGTCATGTGGGATGTCGGAAAGACCCTTGTAGAAGCTGCCCTTCAAACACCGGCTGGCCAGGTCTGGCTTGTCCAGCATGGCCTTACTGCTGCCCGCGTGCTCTCGATTTACCTCGCCGAAGCCGTATTCAACGTCAGCTTCAACCTGACCGGTCTCGTCCTCACCTATGTCGATGCAGAAAAGACTCAGGTTCTGCGATCGCCTCCTTTTCAAAGCGGTAGTATCGTTGTCACGCCAGCTTCCCCGTCCTTCAATGCGTCCTCCGGTGGCGCCGTGCCTCCCAGTGTCGGCCTGGCGGTTACGAATGGCGGGAGTGGCACCCTCAGCGGGCTTTCGCTTGGCGCGATCAGCTATGGGCAGGGTGAGACGACGGGATGGCTTGGAACTGCATCCCTGAGCGGAAGCACTGCCCCGACGACGTTGACGCTACGACCTAGTACCACCAACCTCAGTCCAGGCACGTACCATGCGACCCTCTCCATTAGTGCGACCGGCAATGTGCAGAACAGTCCCCTCGATCTCGCAATTACCTATACCATTTCGCAGCCGTCGCCGCTGGGAGAAATTGCGAATGGAGAGACTCGTGCTGGCGCAATCATTGGAGCAGGCCAGACGGATACATACTCTTTCGGGGCGAACCAGGGGGATGCCATCGTGGTTAGCATCGGGGCGGTCGCCCCGACCGTAGGCTTCAGTCCGTGGATTCGGGTCTACTCCCCTAGTGGGACCCTGCTCAGGTTTGGCATCGGGGATGCTGCCGCCGAATTGGAAACGACCGCGCCGAGCACTGGCACCTACACGGTGGTGGTCGGCAGCGCCGATATCGGCAATGACGGCACGGGGGACTACCTACTCACGCTTGTGAAGACGCCCGGGCCCTACACGGTCTCTCCGGGTGACCAAGGGGGACCCCTTACCAATGGGGCTACGCATTCCGGGCACATCTACGTTGGGGATTCGGATGCCTGGACCTTCCCGGCGAACCAGGGGGATGCCATCGTGGTCAGTATCGGGGCGGTCGCCCCGACCGTAGGCTTCAGTCCGTGGATTCGGGTCTACTCCCCTAGTGGGATCCTGCTCAGGTTTGGCATCGGGGATGCTGCCGCCGAATTGGAAACGACCGCGCCGAGCACTGGCACCTACACGGTGGTGGTCGGCAGCGCCGATATCGGCAATGACGGCACGGGGGACTACCTACTCACGCTTGTGAAGACGCCCGGGCCCTACACGGTCTCTCCGGGTGACCAAGGGGGACCCCTTACCAATGGGGCCACGGATTCCGGGCACATCTACGTTGGGGATTCGGATGCCTGGACCTTCCCGGCGAACCAAGGGGATGCCATCGTGGTTAGCATCGGGGCGGTCGCCCCGACCGTAGGCTTCAGTCCGTGGATTCGGGTCTACTCCCCTAGTGGGACCCTGCTCAGGTTTGGCATCGGGGATGCTGCCGCCGAATTGGAAACGACCGCGCCGAGCACTGGCACCTACACGGTGGTGGTCGGCAGCGCCGATATCGGCAATGACGGCACGGGGGACTACCTACTCACGCTTGTGAAGACGCCCGGGCCCTACACGGTCTCTCCGGGTGACCAAGGGGGACCCCTTACCAATGGGGCTACGCATTCCGGGCACATCTACGTTGGGGATTCGGATGCCTGGACCTTCCCGGCGAACCAGGGGGATGCCATCGTGGTCAGTATCGGGGCGGTCGCCCCGACCGTAGGCTTCAGTCCGTGGATTCGGGTCTACTCCCCTAGTGGGATCCTGCTCAGGTTTGGCATCGGGGATGCTGCCGCCGAATTGGAAACGACCGCGCCGAGCACTGGCACCTACACGGTGGTGGTCGGCAGCGCCGATGTCGGCAACGACGGCACGGGAAACTACCTCCTTACACTGGCCGTTACTGGCGCTAGCGGAGGCCCCGGGGCGAAATATCCCGCGGCAGGCCGTCCCGACGATTTGATGCCCCATCCAGTATCGAGCTGGAGTTCTTACTCCACCTTCGTAACCCGCTGTGCTCTGGGACAACGTCGGCACCCTCCAGCCAGTCGAGACTGCCGTAAATCTTCGGAGGCGGTAGCGGGTCGAATGTGACATACTACCAGAACCAGTAGCACTTATCGCGTGCATGTCTCCATTCACCTCTGGAGGGGGAAAAGTGGTTTTCAGACACCGGAAGGTCCTCCCGATTGCTTTTGTTGCCATCACAGTGCTTGTCCCCAGCGTCCTTATGGCCCAGAAGATCGACAAGAAATCCGGTCGCCCCTATTGGAACGTTTTTCCGCGAGGCGGCGATTCGCAGCTTCCGAGCGATATTCCGATGACGCTCATGATGACGGACTCAACGCTCGAACTGCGTTGGAAAAGCAGCCGGGACGAGCCGGCGGATTATGTGATCCCCATTCGGATGATCGTCGAAACCTCTGGACGAAGCAATCGAGTCGGTGGTAGTCTGACGAACTGGGCAAGCGGGGAAGAGAGTATCACCATCGTCTATGAGCATGAGAAGGATGCTGAAGCTCCGCTCTTCAAGACGGATGTCGGCGATAGCGCACAAATTGCTGCTCGGATTCGCTTTAGAATGCGCAAACTCGGGATTACCTAGGCGAAGAATGGTCTGCCCCCGCTCGATCGGACTCAAGGCTCACCCAAGGCGGTAGCCCGCGATGAGTCGTATGGGAACGCGTCGCCGCCTATTACCGGACCGCAACCGTGAGAGGCCGGATTTTGGGGCATGCTGGCCATGCCAGGGCTCAGCTCGTTCCATGGGCACATCGACCGGGTCAATCGCGACAACTCGTACGACGCGAGACGGGAGTACGACAAGGACCTTGCTGCCGCCCGGGAACGGGTCGCGAGGTTTGTCGGGGCCAAGCCCACCGAGATCGCCTTCACCGGCGGAGCCACGGAGGCCCTTCAGCCGCCCCATGATCCAGTACAAGCCGGTGGGGCGCGGGTGACGCGGTGATCTCGACTACAGCTTCATGCAGCTCGCCATGAACGCCCTCGCTTTCGCTGGAGCGCAACAAGTCGGTCACCATACCGCACCGCGTGCTGGACAATCCGCTCGGCATGATGGTCGCCAGCTTCCTCCGGCCCGGGCGTCCCTCGCCGATGTCACCCTGTCGCTCTCGCCCTACGAGATCGGCCGGGAGCGCCTCGTGTTCGCGATCCGCGACTACGACTTGGGGACCGGGTGCTGACGTCGGCCAGACCTGAGATCTGGGCCCCCGCTTGCCCCGCCAATCTCTGTGGCCTATATATGTGGTAGTCACATATATGGGAGCCAACAGGATGAGCGACCGCGAGTGGAAAAAGGGCAGCGCCGAGCTCCTCATCCTGTCCCTGCTCCGGCACGAGGCCCGCCACGGCTACGAGCTCAACAAGCTGATCGAGGCCCGCTCCAAGGGCGTCCTCCGCTTCCACGTCGCCTCGCTCTACCCGCTGCTCTACCGGCTGGAACAACGCGGCCTCATCGCCGGGACCTGGGTCGAGAAGCCCGGCCAGCGCCGCCGCCGGTTCTACCGGCTCACCATGAAGGGCCGCAAAGTGTTGGAACAGCAGAAGAAGAGCTGGAGTGCCGTCACCCAGGCTATCGGGCGGATCGTCGCAGGGCAGCATGCCTGACTGGCGCAAGGAGCTCGAGGTCCGCCTCGCCGGGCTCGACCTGTCCCCGCTCCAGCACGCGGAGATCCTCGAAGAGCTGTCGCAGCATCTGGAGGACCGCTATCAGGATCTCCTGAGCCGCGGCGTCCAGGCCGCCCTTGCCCGGGGAACCGCCCTCGAAGAGCTCCAGGAAAGTCCGACCCTTCAGGGCGCCCTCGCCCAGATGGAACCCCGCGCCCCCAAACCCGCGGTGCCGGTCGGCGGCCAGGGCGGGGAAGGGTGGCTCGGCCGCCTGGCCCAGGATCTTCGCTTCGGCCTCCGCCTCCTCCGCACCCGGCCCGGGTTCACCCTGGTCGCGGCGCTCACCCTCGCCCTCGGCATCGGCGCCAACACCGCGATCTTCAGCACGGTCCACGCGGTCCTGCTCCGCCCGCTGCCGTATCCCGAATCGGACCGGCTGGTGACCTTCTGGGGCACCGCCCCGGAAAAGCGCCTCCCGGTGGTGACCTACCCCGATGCCATGTTCCTCTACTTCCAGGACCACGCTCGGAGCTTTGAGTCGGTGGCCGCCTGGACCGCCGGAAGCGTGGCGCTCTCCGGCGACGGCGAGCCGGAACGGGTCCGGACCACCTGGGTCTCGCGCGATTTCTTCAAGGTGATGTGGCAAACCTCGCGATCCTGAGCCACGATCTCTGGCAGCGCCGCTTCCGCGGGCGGCGAGACCTGGTCGGCGCCTCGATCCTGGTCGGCGAGCAGCCCGTCATTGTGGTCGGTACCCCGGTCGAGGCGGACTCGGTCACCTCGATCACGTCGTTTCGCTGGCACGTCAAGATCGCGTTTTCTTGTTTGGTTTCGCGGTACAACGGTCCAACCTTCTGACCGGGCGAAGTGGATTGTGGCCGGATGCCTCCACGGATCCGGGATATCATTCGCAGGCTCGAAGAGGATGGCTGGTATCTTGACCGGACCAGGGGCAGCCACCGACAATTCAGGCACCCGGCAAAGGCCGGGGTTGTCACGGTGGCAGGGAAGGAAGGCGACGAGGTAAGGGTAGGAACCTTCAAGAGCATCCTGAAGCAAGCGAGGCTTGAGCCATGAAAGTCCTGATCATCGTCGAGGAGACCGGTACCGGTTTTTCTGCCTATGCCCCGGATTTTCCCGGATGCATCGCCACAGGGGCGACCCGGGAGGACGTCGAGCAGGAGATGCGGGCGGCGATGGAGCTACACCTCGAGGGCCTCCGGGCTTTGGGCACGATCTTCCCCGAAATCAGCTCCTACGCCACGATCGTTGAGGTTGCCGCGTAGCGAAAGGCCGACCGTTCCGAGCTCCTTCCCTTCCATCGGCGAGGAGGAAAAGCGCGAGGTCCTCGATACGCTCTCCTCCGGCTCGCTCACCCACCGGGAACAAGACCAAGCGGTTCGCCACCGAGGCCATCCAGCGACTGTTCCTCCACTACAAGTCAGCGGTGGTTGGCATCCCGGGCCGGCGCTTGACATGCAGAATGACTATTTGCATGTTATGCACATGTCCAAGATGATTCAGATTCGCCACGTCCCCGACCCGCTGCACCGCACTCTGAAGGCGCGGGCGGCGCTCGCCGGCATGGCTCTCTCCGACTACCTCCGGGCCGAGCTGGAGCAGGTGGCCGCTCGACCCACCGTCGCCGAGCTCCGGGAACGGCTGAAGCGGCTCGAACCGGTCGCGGTTCGGGAGCGGCCTGCCCGGGCCGTGCGCGCCGAGCGGGACCGCGGTTGATCGTTCCGGACGCTTCGGCGATTCTCGAGGTCCTGCTCCAGACTCCTGCCGCGGAGCCGGTGGAAGCCCGGCTGTTCGACCAGTCGGAGAGCTTGCATGCTCCTTACCTGCTCGATATCGAGGTCGCCCAGGTTCTGCGTCGCTATGTGGCCCGGCGTGAGCTGATGGCTCGCCGGGGCGAGGAGGCGCTGGAAGTTCTCGCGGCGTTCCCGTTGGCCCGCTATCCCCACGAGCCCCTCCTCCCCAGAGTCTGGGCCCTGCGGACCAACCTCTCGGCCTACGATGCCGCCTATGTGGCGCTGGCGGAGGCGCTAGGGGCGACCCTGCTGACCCGGGACCGCCGCCTGGCGGCCGCGCCGGGGCACTCCGCCCGGGTGGAAGTGATCTGAGAGAAAATGAAGGGCGCCGCGTGTTCTTCTGATCCGTTAGGTCTGGTCAGCCCGAAGAGTATGGAAGGTTCGTGGTATCCACTCGGGAAAGATCGAGAAGCTGACTTGCCTTCTCGATATCGATCCCAACCACTGCTCCGCGCTCATCCAGGTCGAGCACGATCCCGGGGCGGACCTCCTCGGCATCAGCGCCGGGGCGCTCAGCGAGTTCGATGTAAAGTGAGTCGGTTTCCGGGAAGTAGTTGAGCTTCATGGCTCTGGTACCTCAAATCCTCGATCCGGGAACGCATTGTGAACCGTCTCGCCATCCGGAAGCGTGACGACCCGGAGGTAGCGTTTCAGCTCCCCAATATACCCCCAGCGTCGGATCCGTCCGTCGCCCTGGCCCTCCCGGTGCTCGGGCGCTCGGAGTACCTGCTCGATCCAGTCGAGCTTGAGGTAGGGGCGCCGGCCGAGGACAACAAATTGGAAGTACCGGGTGGTCTTCACCTAATGATGTTCGGCACTTCAGTACAAGTGACCCAACCGTTCTGACCCGCGGCCAGGCCAAAAAGCGCTCGGCGGATTCCGAGTTGCGTTTCCCCGTTCCGGAATTCGAGATTATGGCCATGCCTGTCACCCTGCGCCGGTTCACGGTCGACGAAGTCGAGTCCTGGCCCGACGACGGCAACCCGCTACGAGCTGGTGGATGGGGTCCTGCTGGAGTCCTTCCTCCATCGTCTATGACCGCGACATCAAGCGGGACGCGCTCCTTCAGGTCGGGGTCCGGGAAGTCTGGCTGGTGGATCTCGAGGGCCGGACCATCTTCGCCACTCGGCGGGGAGGACCAGTCGACGTCCTCTATCGGACCGTCATTCCCTGGGAAGCCGTCCCCGGCGCCGGCCCTCGCACCATCGACCTCACGCCGATATTCGCCGGTCTCGACTAGGTCGAGGCTTGCGGGACGGGCCGCGGGGCCCCGCATTGACGTCTCGAGAAGCGCCTCGTACCTTCGCGATCCCCAGTGACTGAGCGATCGGAGAGCATCATGGCGACCAGAATACTCTGCCTGTTCTGCCTTGCGGCTTCCCTGCATTCAACGGAAGCCCTGGCTCAGGAGCGGTTTCGCATCTCTATCAAGAACGAGTACATCGTCACGCTCAACTTCGGCCCGCTCGGCAAAGGCTCTCGTGACGGCACCGACACGGTCGGAGGAGTCCTCGAGCGCCAGGGGAACAAATACGCTGGAATAGTCACGGCCTCCGTCAACTCAACCCAGACCCTGTCCGGATTGGGGGGGATCGGGAGTTGCGGGCCAGGCACATACCAGAACTCGCAACAATTGCAGGTCATCGGGCACGAAGCGAGTGGCTTCAACCCGACTGTCCAGACGGTCGATCTGACCGCGGCGGCGGGTCGCAAATATCTCATCCTCGAGTTCATCCCCCCGCCCGGGGTGGCGCTTCAACCACCGAATCCCAATCCAGGTCAGGATCAGGTTATTGACTGCCACACCATCATTGAGACGGAAGCGGGCAGGTTTCTCCCGCTGAATGACTCGCGCTGGACGATGGCAGGGGGTGGCTACATCATCGCGCTCCCGTCATCGGGAACGATCACGTACACCGACAACACCGTCGCGGCCGGTGGCGCCAAACTTGGGCCATTCACCGCCAAGAAATCGATCTGGACGATCCGGGTCGAGCGGCTGCCCTAGCCGGTCACTCCCGGGCCCTCAACTTCTCCCACTCCCGCCGGTCACGTTTGGTGGGCCGGCCGCTCTGTTCCGGAGAGCGCATCCGGGCCGCCAGCCGGTGCTGCTCCCTGATCCGCTCGCGCGCCTCGCGACTCGCCGGCTCCTCGTCATAGAGCTGGCCGGCGGTCTCCGCGCTGCCTCGCCGCAGAGCGAGGGCTTTCACCACGAGCAGAAACTGGTAGGGTCCGATGCGGACCCGGATCCGATCGCCGGGGTGGATCGGCCTGGCAGGCTTCGCCCTGGCCTCGTTGACCTCCACGCGGCCCCCGGCGATTGCCTTCGCGGCAAGGGCTCGGGTCTTGAAGAGGCGGGCCGCCCACAGCCAGCGATCGAGCCGCGCGGATTCGAGCATGGACTGCCTGGGAGCGAGGTATAGCAGGTTATTCTAACGGGTCATGAGGCCCGGCCAGCACGGGAAGTCGCCTGCGTTCGTGGTCCTTCAGCGCACCCCGTTCAATGGCGGAGCGCCTCCCGCCGACCTCGGCGGTACCAATATCACGCCGACACCGGCCTTCTACGTGCGCGGCCACGGCCCGGTTCCCGCGCTCGGCCCGGAGGCCGGGACGTTGCATGTCGGCGGGATGGTGGAGCGTCCCATGTCCCTCCGGCTGGAGGAGCTGAAGCGCGAGTTCGCCCAGCGCACCCTGGAGGTCACGCTGCAGTGCGCGGGTAACCGGCGACGCGAGCTGCACGAGGTCAAGCCGATGCAGGCCAACGCCCTCCTCTGGGCGACCCAAGCCATCGGCAACGCGACCTGGACCGGCGTCGAGCTGGGCGACGTGCTGAGAGCGGCCGGGGTCCAGCCTGGAGCAGCGCACCTGGCGATGAGCGGCAACGATCTCGGCGCAGCGCCCGACGGCGGCGGGTTCGGGGCCTCGATCCCGCTGGCCAAAGCCATGCAGCCGGGGACGCTGCTGGCCTGGGCGATGAACGGCGAGCCGTTGCCCCAGATTCACGGAGCGCCGCTCCGGGCCATCGTCCCGGGATTCATCGCCGCGCGCAGCGTGAAATGGCTCACCCACATCACCGTGCAGGACCAGCCGTCGAGCAATCACTTCCAGGCGAACGACTACAAGACGTTCCCGCCGGACGTGAACGAGGAGAATGTCGAGTGGGCCGCCGGCACGATGCTGGGCCATCACGCCACGCACGGAGCAATCCTGTCCCCGGGCGAAGGCGATACGGTCAGGGCAGGGCGGGTCCGTCTGCGCGGCTACGCCCTGGCCGCCGGAGATGCGGTGATAACACGCGTCGAAGTGTCGCTCGACGGCGGCGCGACCTGGCAGCCGGGCAGCTTCGAGTCCCCGCCGCGGCGCTGGGTGTGGGCGCTGTGGTCGGCGGACATCGATCTGCCGGTGGGCGGGCACACCCTGATCCTCCGGGTACACGACAGCGCCGGCGCGGTGCAGCCGCGCCGCCCCGCCGACATCTGGAACTTTCGGGGCTACCAGAACAACGCCTGGCATTGGGTACGCATTCAGACCGAACGAAAGTCTCCCGGAATGCGCGGGCCGCCGGTTGGCTAGGCCGTTCCTACCTCTTCCCCGCGATCAGGCCCACAAGGTCGGTGTGCACAGAGATCTGCATCGCGACAGCGTAGCCGTCCGGGAACGATGTCTCTCCGACCTGGTGCGCCGGCCAGTGGTCTTTCCGCAGTGACGCCTTGAGCAGCACGTCGGGGCTCCAGCGATAGCCGACGCCCGCCTCGCCGTTCATCTGCGTCGTCGCTGTCCCGACCCAGAATTGCGGGCTTACCGCCAGCACGAACGGATAGCGGTTGTGCTCGAAGCGGCCGGCGACGAAGAGCCGGGGCGAAAGCGTCGCCTTGAGCTCTCCGTACCAGCCCAGCCCATGAACCGCGTCGGTCATGGTGGGGACCTGGTAGGACGACCACGCCGCCTCGAAACGTGCCTCGAGGTAGCCCACACTGAGCCGCGCGTCGCCGGTCACCACCGTCTGCTGGAAGTCCTGCCACCGGGTTCCCGCCGGCATGTTGGCGTCGCTCTCCGGGCCGAGGTACGGTCCGTGGGTGAAACCGGTGCCGAGGCGAAGCTCCGGTCCCAGAGTCACGCCGAGGCCCAGCACCGGGCGTACCCGCTGTCCCGGCTCGGGCGTGTAGCGTTCGTTCACCGCGGGGAGCGAGACCGCTGCCGCGGTGTAATCCACCGCGCCGATCGCGCCGGTGGTCTGCACGCCCCAGGGGTAGGAGCCCGGATAGAGATCGGGAGCCCCGATCACCGGGTTGGTGTTGGAGAAGCGGCGCGGTCCGAACTCGCCCAGGGGAAGCAGGATCTTCCCGGCTTCGATCGTGAGGCCCCGTGAGTGGAGCCATCGGGCCGAGAGCAGTTCAACCTCCGTTTCCACCTCGCCGTCCGCGCCGGTGGTTCCTTCGACGTATCCGATTGTTCGCAGCTCGAGCGATGCCGCCGGGCGGTAGATCATCCAGCCGCGGACTCGGGCCGTGCCCATCGGGTTCCCATGGTTCTGGGCGAGGAGCCGGGAGCCGGAATCGGACTTCCAGAGCTCGAAGTCGGTGAGCGTTTCCATCGCCGGCCGCTGAGCCTGGACGTTGACGGCCAGCAGCATGAGGGCGAGGGCGGGAACGATGAAGCGGCGCATGGCTAGGCGCGCTCCGGTGCGGTCACCGGCAGGTCGAGGATCTCGCGCACCGCTCGGGTCAGCTGGTCCGGCAGAATGGGTTTCTGGAGGAACACCGATTCGGGTGTCAGCACGCCGCGGCGCTCGACCGCCTCGCTCGAATACCCCGAGACGAACAGCACCGGCAGGCCGGGACGCAGTGCGGTGAGCTGCTCGGCCAGCTCCTTGCCGGACACCAGCGGCATGACCACGTCGGTGATCAGCAGGTCGATCGGCCCGTCGTACGCCGCGGCCAGCTCGAGCGCCTCGCGGCCGTGGCTGGCCTCGAGCACGTTGTACCCCTCCCGAGCCAGGGCGCGCCGCATCAGCTCGCGGACTTCGCCCTGGTCCTCCGCGATCAGGATTGTTTCGGTCCCCGCCAACGACTCCACCGCGGCCTCGGCGTCACCCGCCTCAGGGCGCGGCGCCCCAGCGGCGGGGAAGTAGCAGCGGAACACGCTGCCCCGGCCCGGCTCGCTGAAGACGGTGATGTTCCCATCGGATTGCCGCACGATGCCATACACGGTGGCGAGGCCGAGCCCGGTGCCCTGACCGATCGGTTTGGTGGTGAAGAACGGCTCGAAGATGCGCTGCCGCGTAACGGCGTCCATGCCGGTTCCGGTATCCCGGATGGCCAGCATCACCGCGGGGCCGGCGGGCATCGGCAATCCGCCGCCGGCCTCCTCCAGCATCACGTTCGCTGTTTCGATCGTCAGGGTGCCGCCTTCCGGCATGGCGTCCTTTGCGTTGACCGCCAGGTTCAGGATGACCTGCTCGAGTTGTCCGGGGTCGGCCATGACGCGGCCGAGCTCGGCGCCCAGGCGGACCTGCAGCGTCACGTTCTCCCCCAGCAGCGGGCGCAGCAGCGCCTTCATCCCGGTGATGACCCGGTTGCAGTCCACGATCTGGGGCTGGAGCACCTGCTTGCGGCCGAACGCCAGCAGCTGGCGCACCAGGGTCCGGGCCCGTTCGCCGGCCTCGCTGATCTGCTGCACGTCGGCGCGATGCTGGCTCTCGGCCGGCAAATCGCTGACGATGAACTGGGAGTAGCCCAGAATGACCGATAGCAGATTGTTGAAGTCGTGGGCCACGCCACCGGCCAAGGCGCCCAAGGCCTCCAGCTTCTGCGACTGGCGGAGTTGCTCCTCGCTGTGGCGAAGGGCGCTCTCGGCGCGCTCCCGCTCGGCCACCTGAAGCCGAAGGGCATCGTTGGTGAGCGCCAGATCGGCCGAGCTCTTCTCCAGCTCCTGTCGCCCGCGGTTGAGTGAACTGATCAGCCGGTTGTAGGCGTCGGTGAGCGTGGCGACCTCTGCCGGGCTGTGCGGCTCCTCGAACGCCGCCGAAGCGCCGGTCGCGGCGCCCTTCCGGAGAAACACCACGAAGCGGGAGAGTGGCCGGAGCGCCGAGCGCGACACCAGCGAACCGCCCGCACCCACCAGCACCACGGCCAGCACTCCGGCCAGCAGGAACCGCTGGGCCAGGGAGCGGCTGATGGGAGTCACCGAGGCCGTGAGCGAGCGCATGAGGAAGAGCACCACCGGGCGCCCGTCGAAGCCTCGCCCGAGCGGCAGGCTCGCCGTCACGTAGTCCTCTCCGTCGAGCCGCAGCACCGAGGTCGAGTCGTCTTTCCCGGGGGATCGGAATTCCCAGGGCGTGCCCGGAGGAGCTCGGCCAAGCGTGGAGGCGACGACGACCCCGCCGGCGGTCACCACGCCTCGCATACCGCCCGGCTCGTCCGAGCGGGGCAGCAGGCTGTCCACCAGCTCGCCCAGCATCAGACCCCCGATGGGAAAGCCGTCCACCAGGATGGCCACCGAGCCCACTGAGAGCAGCGATCCCTTCGCCCGAAGCACGCCCAGCGCGGAATCCGGAGTGACCGAGTCCCCGAGAAGACTGGCGCGGAGCGCGGGAAACTGCATCAGCGAGTCTCCGCGCACCGGGCGCCCCGCCGGACCGACCGACGCGACGACCCGGCCGCCCTCATCAGTGACCAGCAGGAGGTCCCGGTCGAGGTCGGCGAAGATCTTCTCGGCTTCGCGCTGGATGGTGGCGAGGGCGACGCTGTCCCTGGCATCGGAGTGCCAGGTCTGGAGCGCCGCGCGCAATGTCGGACTGGTCGAGGCGAGCGACGATGACGCCAGGAGGAGGTGGAGGTTCCGGTCCTGGAGGTGGCGGAGCGCGGCCTGGCTGGCGCCCAGCTCGGCGACCAGGGCGCGCCGCACATCCGCTTCGGTGCGAATGCTGAGCACTCCGAAGGCGGCTCCCACCACCAGCGCGGTGAGCACTGCGCCGAGCAGCGCCAGCTTGACGCGGAGCGATGTTTCACGCACCCGCACCATCAGCCGGAGCGGTCCGGATCCCGGCATCATGGGCCTGGTTGGTCGATGAAGGGAAGTCGCACGTTGATCGTGGTGGCGCGGCCCCCATCCACGTGCACCGGCACGGTGAAGGGCCGGATCCGCTCGTGCCAGGCGACCAGCCGGTAGTCACCCGGCGGCACGCCCTCCAGCGCGAAGCGGCCGGCGGAATCGGGGATCACGAAGAAAGGGTGGTCCAGCACCACGATGTAGGCGCTCATGTCGGCGTGGATGTGACAGAACACCGGCACCACGCCCGCGGTCTCGAAGGTGACCGGCCGCGAAGCGCCCCTTGGATAGCGGCCCAGGTCGAAGGTCTTCACCCGGGACAGCGAGAACACGTTGTGGAAGAGCGGATCGTCGTTGGGGAACTGCACCGTGGTTCCGGTACGAATGGCCAGCACGTGAGGCACGAACCGCTCACCGCTCTGGCGCAGCTCGGGTGCTCGCACGCCGGAAACGGCGCGGGTTACTTGCCGAAGCGAAGGAGTAGACTCGAGGTAGAGGACTACGTTGGCGAGCGGGTCCGGGTCCCGGTGCAGCTTGGCCGGCGGGGTACCCGGCTCGTCGTACACCCGCACCCGAGAGCGAGGGACGACGAGGCTGTTGGCGATGCTGGCCACGCCCTCGATGCGCCCGGTCTCCTGCGACTGGCTGGCGAGCCTGGGCCGGTCCCGAGAGGGGCCGAGGATCAGGAGTGCGGCAAGCACGGGAAGGCGGGGGCTCATGAAAGGGCGGAATGCAGAAAGTGGGCCTTCGGCTAACGCTGGTTACCGCAAGAACTTCGGTCTCCGAGATCGGGAGTTTTCTTCTCGACTTTTGGTAGAGGGCCGCAGATTGAGCGGACCTTCTGACCTTTCCTTCGCCGAGGACCAGTTGGCAACCCCGCGGGCAAGCCCGATGCAGGGCAGGGTGGAGATGGCGATTGCCGGGAGTGCTCAGGTCGTAGCGCCGCTTCCCGGCACGCAATCCAGGCCCGCATTGCGCTGGACCGACAGGGTGTAGCTGCCCGATCGCGCCACCCGGATCTCGATGTTTCCGTGAACGCTGGTGCAGTAGGTCTGATTGCCAGGCTGGGCCAGGAGCCGGTTGAGCGCATTGATGCGGGGATGCGTGGTCCCGTTGCTCGAAACGATGGACACCTCCGGCAAGGTCTGGTCCAGCCAGGTGGCATTCCCGCTGAAGCCATTGTCGAAGATGGCGTTGTTCGCCCCGTGGTGACCCACCTTGAGCACGGTGACGTGCTGAATCAGCGAGGGGAACGTCGCGCGCCAGTGATTGTTCGCCGCGACTTCTCCATCGCCTGTGAAGAGCATCGAGAAGCTTCCCAGATCCAGACGTGCGCCCACCGAGCCGTCGTTGAGCAACGTCGCATCGTCGGTGCTCGCGTTCAGGTAGGTGGTGAGCGGCGGGATGAAGGTGAGGTGCGACGGGACGGCGGCGAAACCGAGCTGATAATCCCGCAGGCCCGTGACCACGATCACGCTGTCCGCCACCAGCGCCGCCTGGCTCAGCACGCTGTTGTACGAGGCCAGGTTCCGAACCTGGCCGTTGTAGAGAAAGCGCCGGACCCGCGCGCCGGACAGCACGGGGGACATCCCGCCGTAGTGATCGCCATGGGCGTGGGTGAGCAGCAGGAAGGCGAGCGTGTCGGCATGAAGCGCCGCGAGCTGCCGGGCCACGAACCCGGGATCGCTGCCGTTGGCGCCCGCAGGCCCCGCGTCGACGAGGGCATTGACCACACCGGCCCCGCTGGAATCGGACACCAGGATCGCGTCGCCTCCCCCGCCTTCGTCGTTCGCCCCGAGGTTGAACATCCGGATGATCAGCACGCCGCCGGCGGGAGCCCGGATGGTGAAGTGCACGGTGAGCGTGGCGCTCACCAGTCCGACGTGGGCCGAGACTTCCAGCACGTGCGGGCCGGGGAGGCTGACGTTCGAGCCGGAGCTGAAGGCCTCCCCATCGAGCTGAGCCTGATAGGCGCCGCGGTCAATGCTCACCTGGAGCATGACGGGTGGGTCGTAGATGCCACCCTCGCTGACGCCGGACACGGTGATGTGGGGAGGCTCGGGGAGGTCGTCAGGGCCGCTCGCGGTCGCGCAGCCCAGGACCAGCAGCGCCAGGCCCGAGCCGATGAGGCCGGGGGAAACACGCGACATTCGCGAATGTTAATGCAGGTCCAACCGGAAGCCCTCACGCGAGCTATGTAACGGGATGGCAACGGAGCAGCTTGACACTCTCAGTATTTCTTAATAACCTAGCGGCGCAAACGCCGCACCCCACCGTTCCGGTCCTTCGCGCAGTTGGGGAGCCCTCCATGCTTCGCAGGACAGCACAGCTCGGCATGCTCTTCTCCGCCCTTGCCCTGGCGGCCTGTAACAGCGACGTGCTGCCGGCCGGGACCGCCGGCACGGTCACGGTGCGGGTCTACGTTGACGCCGATGGCAGCGCTGATTTCAGCGCGGGAGACCCCGTCTTCACGGCGACCGTGACCCTGCTGGGCGCGGGCGGCGCCTCGCAGGAAGCCAGCACCGACGCCGGCGGCATCGCCTCCTTCAGCTCGGTGATGCCTGGCAGCTACAGCGCCACGCTGAGCGGAAGCGTTCCGGCGGGCGCCGTGCTGGCCTCCGCGGAGAGCCCCACCATCGTGGTTCCTTTCGGGGGTGGGGAGGTCGCGGCGCAGTTCCGCTATGTCTTCAATCCCGGCACCGTCAGTGGTGTGCTGTTCCGCGACGATAACGGCAACGGCGTTTTCGATCCGGGAACCGACACGCCCGCTCCCGGCATGCAGGCGGATCTCTTTGCCGGCGCCAGCGCGACCGGAACGCCGGTGGCGACCACCACGACGGGCAGCGGGGGCGAGTTCCAGTTCACCACGGTGCGCCCGGGGTCCTACACCCTCAAGGTGACGGCGATCCCGACGATCCAGATCGTCGGCGGCGAGACCCGCGCCATCACGGTGGACGCGCAGGGGGCGGCGGAGGTTCCGGTGCAGTTTACCGGGAACCTGCTGATCTCCATCGCGCAGGTGCGCAGCGCGCCGGTGGGGATGACGGTGGCGTTCGAGGGCACCGCCACGGTGAATGCCGCGATCACCGGAAGCAACCAGCTCTACGTCCAGGATGCCAATGCCGGCGTCCTGGTGTTTGGAGCCCCGACGGCCGGGATCGTGGCGGGTGACCAGGTCCGGGTCGTGGGCGCAGTGGCGATCTTCAATGGGGAGCTGGAGATCGCGGCGCCGTCGGGCGGAACCCTCAGCGTCACCAAGCTGAGCAGTGGGGCGGTTCCCGCGCCCCGCTCACTCACGGTTCCCCAGGTTCTCTCCAACCAGTACCTGGGCCAGCTGGTGAGCCTCCTTGGGTTGCGGGTCCGCAGCGTCGCCACGACCGGCGCCACCTCCTACAACGTGAATGTCGTTGGGGATATGCCGGCCGATACGTTCCAGGTCCGCATCGGCAACAGCAACAACGTCCCCATCCCGGTCGCCTTCTGGGAAGTCGGGCGGAAGTACGACGTCACCGGACTGGTCGGGGTGTTCAACGGGCTGATCCAGCTCAAGCCCAGAGCCCCCGGCGACGCGATCGCGGGCCTGCTCACCCAGACGATCGCCGAGGCCCGCGCCCATGCCTCGGGCGATACCGTCACGGTGGAGGGCGTGATCTACGTGGGCACGGCGGTCTACACGCTCGCCTCGGCGGCCAACTGGAACTTCTACATGGAGGACGCCACCGGCGGCACCCAGGTGTTCAACGTGCCCAACGGGACCAGTTACGCCGCGGGAGACAGCGTGCGGGTGCGGGGGGCGGTGTCGTTCTTCAACGCCGAGTATGAAATCGCACGGTTCAACGCCAGCTCGCCGCCGGTGATCGACCGGCTCGGCAGCGGGATGATCCCGCACTCGAGGACGCTGTCGGGGATGCAGCTCGCGAGCAAGGCCTTCGACGGGCAGCTGGTCCGGCTCAGCGGCCTGCAGGTCGTGAGCGTCAGCACTCCGAACGCGAGCGGGGCCTACAACGTGGTCACGACGGCGCCGGATGGGACGGCGGTGACCGCCCGGATCGATGCGAGTCCGGTGGGCATCGTGAACACCTCGTGGATGGTCGGGATGTCGTACGACGTCACCGGGGCCGCGCTCAACTTCTCGACCAACGGCACCAGCTTCACGCCCGAGGTGAAACCCCGTTCGCCGGCGGACGTCGAGCTCTCGACCCCGACCGTCATCAGTATCCTGGCGGCTCGCGCCATCAACAACGACACCGTGACGGTGGAAGGCGTGGTGATCGCCGGCCAGGGCACCTTCCGGAGCGACAATGCCTACATCCAGGACGCCACCGGCGGGGTGCAGATCTTCAACCTGCCCAGCGGGTTAATGCTCCACACCGGGGACCAGGTGCGGGTGCACGGCAAGATGACGACCTTCAGCAGCGAGAAGGAGATCACCAACAACCTGACCCCGTCCGATTCCATCCGGGTGACGAAGCTGGGGGACGGCGTCGCGCCCCCGCCGCGGGTGGTCACCGGCGCGGAGTTCGCCGCGCGCACCTATGAAGGGCAGCTTCTCACCCTGACGGATGTCGCCATCCTGACGGTCGGTACCCCGAGCGGGAGCGGCACCTACACGGTGACCGGGACCGCGGCGGACGGAACCCCGGTGACCCTGTTCATGTCGGCCCCGGTCGGGAGCGTCCCGCCCCCGGCCACCTTTGCGGTCGGCGCCCACTACGACCTGACCGGCGTGGCGGTGCCCTTCAGCGGCGCCGCGGAGCTCAAGCCGCGCGGCGCGGCGGACGTGGTGGCGCGATGACCAGACTGCTTCCCTTGCCCAGGCGTCCCATGCGCTTCCGGGTTCTCTCCCCGACCCTCGCCCTCCTGGCTGGCGCCGCGGCGGCCTGCGCGCCGGAGCCGGCCCCACCGTTCGAGGTCAACGGCACGGGCAACCTGTCGGGCATTCTCTATCTGGACCGCGACCGCAGCGGCAGCTTCGATCCTTCCTCGGGCGACAGCGCGCTCGACCATGTGCACCTGCAGGTCTTTTCCCGGGGCACCAGTGAGGTGCTGGCGGGGGCCGACACCCACAGTGACGCGCAGGGCCGCTTCGCTTTTGCCGGGCTGCCGGCGGGCACCCACTGGCTCGCGATCGACACCGCCGGCAACAGCGCGATCGTCGCCTTCTGCAATAACCCGCTGCCGGTGAGCATTTACCTGGACGAGACCACCTTCGCGTCGGTCGATGGCCGGAACGGCTGTGTCATCAGTATCGCCGACGCCGAGCAGATGTCCATCAACGCGCGGGTCACCGTCCGGGGGACCGTCACCTCCACGCTGGCCCAGATCTCGACCGGAGCGGCCTACCTCGAAGACGAGACCGGCGGGATCCAGCTCTTCAGCCCCACCGGCCCCGCCTTCGCCATCGGTGACGTCGTGGAAGCCTCGGGCAATCTCGCGGTCTTCTCCAACGAGCTGGAGCTGACCTCGTCCACCATCAACACCGTGACCCCGGGAACACCGCTCGACCCGTTCGATGTCACCGGGGCGGAGGCCGCGGCTGCGGGCGGCGACCAGCGGGCCAACCTGCAGGGCCGGCTGGTGCGGATCCGGCACGCCAAGCTGCTCGACGCCTTCACCACGGGCGGGAACCGCAACGCCGAGATCGACGACGGCACCTCGACCATCACGATCCGCTATGACAGCCACGTCGTAGCCAATACGTCCACGCTGACGAGCACTTTCAGCGTCGGCAGGTGCTATGACTGGACCGGGATCCTCAAGGCCTTCACCTCCCCGGCCGTCGAGCTGTTCCCCCGGTCGCTGAGCGACGCAACGGAGGTCCCGTGTCCCTGAAACCTGTCGAGCGATTGCTGGCTGGCGGCGTCCTGCTCGCCGCCCTGTGGGCCCCCGTTCCAGCCGCCGCGCAGAACGCCGCCACGACCGGCGCGATCCGCGGCCGGGTGACCAGCGCGGCGGGCACTCCGCTCGGCGACGCGCTGGTGAACGGCCGCAATGCGAATACCGGCCAGGAGCGGGACACCCACACCAATGCGGCCGGGCAATACCTGCTTCCGCTGCTTCCGCCGGGCACCTACACGGTGAGCGTCCGGGCCATCGGATTCCACGCCGATTCCCTGACCGGAGTGGCCGTCACGGTCGGCCAGACCGCCACCGCCAACTTCGCCATGCAGCCGCAGGCCGTGGTCCTGCCCGAGGTCGAGGTCAACGCCGCCACCCGCGCCACCATCGACGTCACCAGCGCGGCTGCCGCGCAGAGCGTGGGTCGTAACGAAATCGAAACCCTCCCGTCCCTGGGGCGGGATTTTACCGATTTCATCAACCTCTCCGGGCTGGTCGCCCCGAATCCGGAGCGGACCACGGGCGGGCAGTTCTCGATCGCGGGGCTGCGGCCGTCGCAGACCAATGTGCAGATCGACGGGGTCGACGCCAACAACGCCTTCTTCGGCGAAAACCGGGGCGGCTCCCGGATTCCCTTCGTCTTTTCCCTGGAATCGATCCGGGAATTCCAGGTGATCACCAACGGCTTCGACGTGGAGTACGGCAACTACACCGGCGGCGTGGTCAACGTGGTCACCCGGGGTGGCACCAACCGGCTGGAAGGCGGGTTCTACGGCAACTACCGGGGCGACCGCTTGACCGCGTCGGACTTTGCGGGCAACCCGGCGGCGGATTTCAACGTGGAGCAGTTTGCCGGACGGCTCTCCGGCCCGATCAAGCGCGACAAGGCCTTCTTCTTCCTGTCGCTGGACGGCCAGCGCCGACGCGAGCCGCAGCTTCCGCTGCGCCCCGAATATTTCCTCGACAAGCTGGACGCCAGCGGCAATCCGGCCCCCGACTCCACCGGCTACAACAACTTTCAGCAGTTCCTGGGCATCCTCGAGAACACCTACGGCATCCACGATGCCGCCTCACAGTATCAGACCTTTCAGACCCTGAATGATGTGATCACCGTGTTCGGCCGGGTGGACTGGAACCTGAACAAGCGCCATCACCTGTCGATCCGGGAGAACTTCGCCGATCACAACAACGACAACCTGTTCAACCCGAGCTTCGACTTCAATTACGGGCTGGCGCGCGCCGAGAAGCTGGGCGACCGCTCCTCCTCGCTGGTGAGCGAGCTGGAGTCGGTGGTGGGCACCCGGGGCGCCAATGTGCTGCGGGTGCAGTACTCCTACGAGGACCGCCCCCGGAACGGGCACGACCTCCGGCCCTCGCTCTCGATCACGAACATCGGCGGCGGACAGCGCGCGGGGTACGGCGGCACCTTCGTGTCGCTGGGCAACGACCTGCTGGAGCAGAAGGTCCAGCTGGTGGACAACTTCACGCGGCAGGCCGGCAACCACACCCTGAAGCTGGGCGTCAATGGGATCTTCTCGCACCTCAAGAACACCTTCGTCGGCCCGACCGGTTCGGTGGACAATACCACGGGGGATTACACCTTTGCCTCGCTGGCGGACTTCGAGGCCGGCAAGCCGAGCGCGTACACCCGGAGCCTGACCCTGGACGGGACCGTCCCGCTCTCCAGGTTCAACGTGGCCGAGTACGGGATCTATGCCCAGGACGCCTGGCGGGCGACCCCGAAGCTCACGGTGACGCTGGGGCTGCGCTATGACGTGGAGGCTTTCCTCAACGATCCGGCGCGGGTGATCGACGCCGAGCGTGCCTTCGGCATCAAGAGCGGCAACGCGCCGACCGATCGTAACAACGTTTCGCCACGGCTGTCGCTGGCCTACGATATCACCGGCAATGGGACCTCCGTCGCGCGGCTCGGCGCGGGCTACTTCTATGGCCGGCTCCCCTACGTGGTCGGGGGCAACGTCGCGGGGTCCGTGAATCCCGTGCTCAGCCTGACCTGCGCGGGATCCGCGGCCAAGGGCGATCCCGACGCACCTCCACCGTTGACCGGTTATTCCGGCTGGGACATCGGCGGCGCCGACGACCCGGTCGCCTGCGCCGGCGGTGAGCTCGGGACCGGGGTGCCGACCTACACCTTCTGGAAGGACCACTTCGAGTACCCCGAGAGCTTCAAGGCCAACGTCGGGTACGACCAGTTGATCGGGCCCGCCACCAAGCTGTCCACCAACATCGTGTTCTCCCGGTCCTACAAGCTCTACACGGTGCGGAACATCAACCTCCGGCCGGCGCAGTTCACGCTCACGGGCGAGGGCGGCCGCCAGGTGTTCGTCCCAGCCGGAGTGTTCAATCCGTCGAGCGCCGCGTCGACCGCCGTCAACTCGCGGCTCAACACCGATTTTGCCCAGATCTACGTCAACTACAACGACGGGCAGTCGCAGTCGCTCGCCGGCACCGCCGAGCTGACCCACGACTTCTCGCGGACCTCGCAGGTCCGGGTGTCCTACACCTATACCCGGGCCTATGACAACTCCTCCTACACCTGTTGCACCGCGTCGGAGGGATTCGGTAACCCGGTGGTCGGCGCCTTCGGACCCAACGACATCGGCGGTGTCGGAGACACCGAGAAAGCCTGGGGCCCCACCGGGACCGTCCGCAACCATGTCATCGTGCTGGCCGGCAACATGCGGCTTCCCCTCGGCTTCCGGGTCAGCGGGCTGTGGCGCTGGCAGTCGGGGAACCGCTGGGGCCCCGAGCAGGGCGGCGATCTCAACGGTGATGGCGTGGCCTTCAACGACCGGCCGTTCATCTTCACGCCGGAGGATCTCCCGCTCGCCGAAACCGACCCCACCAAGGCGCAGGAAGCGCGCGACCGCTATGCCGGGTATCTCGCGGACCACGCCTGCGTGGGCAAGTACGTGGGACAGATCATCCCCCGGAATCCCTGCACGTTGCCCTGGTTCAACCGGCTCGATCTGCAGTTTGCCAAGGCCATCCCCACTGGACGCTCGCAGCGGCTGGAGCTTCAGGTGGATCTCTTCAACGTGCTGAACGGGATCAAGCGCTCCTGGGGACGCTACATGGGCGTGTTCGGGGCCAATCGCGACCTGCTCTCGCCGTCGAGCTACGACCCGGCGACCAACCGGATCCTCTACGACGTGCCGACGACGTTCGGAGCCCTGGGGGTGGTGGGAACCAACCTGCTGTTGCAGTTTCAGGCGCAGTTCGGATTGCGTTACTCGTTCTGAACCGAAGCCTCCGGGGGGGGGAACGGCGAGTCTCTCTCGGCAGCCCCATGACCGTGGACCCCATCAAGCATGTGGTTCTCCTGATGCTGGAGAACCACTCCTTCGATCAGATGCTGGGTGCGCTCCAGGAGATCCATCCCGACCTCGACGGAGTCGATCCCCGGGTCCAGGACCCGACCTCCAGCGTAGAACCCCGGTTCAACCTCTCTCTCTCGGGCAAGCGATTCCTCCAGGTGCCGACTGACCAGCTCCAGGTGGAGCGCGACCCGCGGCACGAAACTCCCAACGTCCTGGATCAGATCGCGAACGGGAACTCGGGGTTCGTCACAGACTACGAAAGGAACGTCAAGCGGGTCACCGAGGAGGACATGGGGTACCTGATGGGGTACTACGCCCTGGGGCGGCTGCCCGCGCTGCACGAGCTGGGGCAGAACTTCACGGTGTGCGACCGCTGGTACTCGTCGCTGCCGGGCCCCACCTGGCCCAATCGGTTCTTCGCCCTCTCGGGAACCTCCTCGGGACACGTTGAGATGCCCTCGCTCGCACGGCCCGATCTCGAGGAGTTCACCGCCCAGAAGCAGGAGACCATCTTCGACCGGCTCAACGATGCCGGGCGGAGCTGGAAGCTCTACTTCTACGATTTCCCGGTGGCCCTCATGCTCACCCGGCTCCGCCAGCCCCACAATCTGGCCCACTTTCACCTGATCAAGGAGTTCTTCGAGAAGGACACTCGGGACGAGAGCCGCTTTCCCGATTTCGCGTTCATCGAGCCCAAGTACATGGGCGCCGACCAGAACGACGATCACCCTCCTCACAATGTTCTCAAGGCGGAGAAGCTGATCGCCGACGTCTACAACGCGATTCGGGCGAATCCGGCGCTCTGGATGTCCACCCTGCTGGTGGTGACGTATGACGAGCATGGGGGCTTCTATGACCATGTGTCCCCGCCGCCCGCGATTCCTCCCGATGACAAGAAGAAGGAATGGACCTTCGACCGGTACGGGGTGAGGGTGCCTGCCATCCTGATCTCACCATGGGTCGGAGCACGGGTCGAGCATACCGAGTTCGACCACACCAGCCTGCTCAGGTACCTGCAGGACAAGTGGCACCTGGGATCGCTGGGGGAGCGGACCGCGCACGCCAACAGCATCGCGGTCGCGATCAACCAGGACAAGCCGAGAGCGGAGACGGTGGGGTTCATCCGGGTGCCCTACACATTCCTGATATCCGCGAAGCCAGAACTCGAGGAGGCAGATGTCAGTATTCACCATCAGGCGATTCAGCGGTTTGCCGAGTTCCTCGCGGTGGACCTCGGCATCGCAACCGGAACCCTGATCGACGAGCTGGCTCGGGCTGCCGGCCTGTGGGTGAGGTTCAAGACCGTTGTTGCCCGGTTCATCAGGAAGCTGGCTCGTCGCCTGGGAGGATGGTTCGAGTCCAACCGCACAAGAGGAATCGAAGCGGTAGGCCAGGTAGCCCGGAAGGCGGTAGAGAAGGGAAAGTCGGCGGAAGGCACTCCGCCGAGTGGAAGAGGAAGTGGCTGAACCGATCGCCACCCGGCGGAGGGCCGGCCGCTATCGCCCCATACCAAACCCCAGGCCCAGCTTCAGGGCGAAATCGGTCTGGGTCAGCTCGCTCGCTGTCTGCTGACCGCCGGCATAGCTCGCCTTGTACCGGAACAGGTCGGTCCCCGCCACGATCTGTAACCCGCCGAGACGCAGCCCCACACCCGCTCCACCCACGCCGGCCACGTCGTTGGTCTTGGACTGGCTGGTGAAGGCCACTCCGCCATGGCTGATCACGCCGACGCCACCATCCACGAAGAGCCGGAGCGGGAAGCTGGGGGGAAGAAAATCGAATACCACCAGTCCGTTTCCCAGGAAGAGCTTGGCATCCTGCTTCTCCAGCGATCCCTCGCTGCCCATCCTGAATGTCGTGGGGACGTAGGCCCCGCTCACCTCGATCCCGAGGTGGGATCCAAAACGAAGGGCGATCGCCGCCCCGAAGGACGGGCCGGCTTCCAGCTTTCCGACGTCGCCGTCCTGGGTCAGCTCAACCAGGTTCTCGGTCGGGATGTAGAAGCCGATCTGAGGGCGGAGGCTCAGGTGGGTGCCGCCGCTCCCTTTCCCTCCGGATGGTGAGAGCTGCGCCCGGGCCGGCTGGGCGAGCAGGGCGCCAAGACAGGCCACCAGGACGGTGGAAACGTGAGACGATTTCATGGTCGGTCCGGCTTGGGGGGAGATCGCGAGTGAATATAGCCGTGTCAGGGGATCGGGGATCGATTGCCCTAGGCTTCCACAAGCCATTGTCGCCAAATTCCCCCTCATGAAACCGCAGGGTCGACGCGTGCTGATGATCGGGCTGGACGCCGCCGATCCCGAGCTGATTGAACGCTGGACCGCCGACGGCACGCTCCCCCATCTCGCCGCCCTGCGCCACGGCGGGCTATCCGGACGGCTTGCCACGTCGGCGCAACACCTCGCCGGCTCGCCCTGGCCCACGTTCTACACCAGCCAACCACCCTCGCGTCACGGGATCTATCACGACTACCAGTGGCGCCCGGAGGAGATGGGATTCGCCGCGCCCACCCGCGACTGGCTTCCCGCGTCGCCCTTCTGGCGCCATCTGCCCGCCGATGTGCCGGTCGTCGCGTTCGATGTCCCTATGAACCTCGGGGTCGCGCCGTTCAATGGCACTGAGGTTTCCGGGTGGGCCGCCCATGACAAGCTGGCCCCGCCCGCCTCCTACCCTGCGAATCTGCTGCCGGTGATCGCCCGTCGGTTCGGAGAATGGCACATGGCCCCCGAGCAGTACGGCGCGGCTCCCGTAGGAGAGCTGCTCGGCCTGCGCGACACCCTGCTCGACGGGATCCGGCGCTCGACGGACCTCGCGCTGTGGCTGCTGGAGCGTCCCTGGCGACTCGCGATCCTGGCATTTGGCGCGCTGCACCGGGGCGGTCACCGGCTGTTCGACCGCTCCAGCACCACGGGCCCCGTGACCGAGGCCCAAGGCGACCGCTTCGATCGCGCGTTGCGGGACCTCTACGTCGCCTGCGACGAGGGGCTCGGCCGCCTCGTTGCGGCTGCCCCGGATGCGATCATCGTGGCGTTCTCGACTCACGGCATGATGGCCAACACCTGCCGGGTCGACCTGCTCGACGAGATGCTGGCCCGGGTGCTCGAAGGGCGGGGTGACGCGCGCCCCCGGCGCGGTCTCTTGCGTCGGGTGGGCGAAGCACTGCCGGTCGAATGGCGGCGCGCGGCGGCGCTCCATGTCCCGGCCCGGTTGCGCAATCGGATCATGACGCTGTGGTCGGCCGGAGGGACGCGGTGGGACAGGACCCGAGCATTTACGCTGCGCGCCGACCTCCAGGGCTATATCCGGGTAAACCTCGCGGGGCGGGAGCAGCGCGGCATCGTGCCGGCGAGCACGTTGGAGGCCCTGTGCGATCGGATCGAAGAAGGCCTCGGCACGTTTCGCGACTCCTTCACCGACACCCGCCTGGTCGCGGCGGTCGACCGCATCGACCGGCTCTACGGCGAGGGCGATCGACGCGCCGTGCTGCCCGACCTGGTGGTTCGCTGGAGCGAGCGGCCCGCGGCGATGCAAGGAGCGGCAACGTCCTCCGGGTTAGGAAGCATTCCCTGGCCGACTCCGGGTCGGGTGCCGAACGGCCGCAGCGGGAACCATCGCGGGGAAGGGTTCCTGGCGGTGCGGGGGAGCGGTCTCCCGCTGGGTGCGCAGCTCGCCCCCGGCGCGGACATCCTCGATCTCGCCCCGACGGTCCTTCATCTGCTTGGCACCCGCACGGAGCTGCCCCTCACGGGCCGAGTCATCCCTGAGCTCGCCGGCGACCCGTGACCGACCGCGAAGTCGGGGTGGGGGTGATCGGCTGCGGCGCCATCGGGCGCTGGCACGTGCGCTGTGTCCGGCGCCTCCCCGGCCTCCGCTTGGTGGCCGTGGCCGACTCCGACCCTTCGGCGCGCCAGGCCGCCCGGGAGTTCGGGGTACCGGTGCTCGACTCCGCGGCGGCGCTCCTCGCCCGACCCGACGTCGAGCTGGTCTCCATCTGCACTCCACCCGGCGCACACGCGGCGCTGGTGGAATCCAGCGCCGCCGCCGGCAAACACGTGCTGGTCGAGAAGCCGCTGGCGACGACCCTGGCCGACGCCGACCGGGCGATCGCCGCCTGCCGGCGCCACGCCGTGCAGCTCGGCGTGGTGCATCAGCAACGGGCCCAGGCCTCCATCCTCGCCCTGCATCGACTGGCGGAGGCCGGAGCCTTCGGCCGACCGCTGCTCGGCGTGGCGCATCACACCTGGTTCAAGACCGGCGCGCAGCTCGCCCGCGACGGGTGGCGAGGCGATGCCGGCGCCGGCGGCGGCCTCCTGCTCGATCAGGCGATCCACGCCATCGATCTCCTGGTGTAGCTTTCTGGGCCGGCCGGTCTGGGTGACCGGGGCGAGTGCGACCCTCGCGCACTCGGCAGGCGCGGAGGATACCGCGGTGGCGACCATCGGGTTCTCGGGTGGTGCGCTCGCGGTGCTCGCCGCAGGGGCCGCCACCAATCGCTCGCGCGACGACATCGCGCTCGAGCTGAGCGGGACCCGCGGCGGGTTTCGCCTCGAGATCCGCGACTACGATGCCGCCGAGATCACCCGGATCGACCTCGCGTCATCGGAGGATCGACGGGCCCGCTCGCTCCCGCCCGGCGAGATCGAAGCCCTGGTGGAGGCGGCCGGCGGGCGCTGGCGCCGGGGCCCTGCGGCGATTGCCTGGCGGCTCGCGAGCGCGGTCGCCGGACCGGGTCGCGGAGTGCATCCGTTCCGCTCCCTGCGCGGCTATCTGCGGCGCAACGCGGACCGGGTCGCCCAGCGGGAGCGGGGCGAGCCGCAGGGGCATGCGGCGGTGCTGGCGCGAATGGCCGCCGCGGTCCGCGGCGAGGCGATCCCGCTGGTCACGGGGGAAGACGCCCGCCGCTCGCTCCAGGTGCTCGAGGCCATTCGCCGGTCGGAGGCGATCGGCGGCGGTCGGGTTGAGATCGCGGACCCCCAATGAGAGTCCTTCACCTCATCGACCATATGGGCCTGGGAGGGGAGCAGCGCATCCTGCTCGACCTCGCCGAGACTCACGCTCCGGATCTGACCCTCGCCGTCTGGAGCCTGCGGGCTCGCGATCTCCCCGGCACGGCGGAGCGGCTGGCCGCCGCGGGCGTTCCCTACCGGGTGCTCGATGTCCCCCGGCGCCCGCTCCGTACCTTCGGGCTCCGGTCGCTGCTCCGGCGCGCCCGGCCCGACCTGCTCCACCTGCATCTCGAATACAGCACGTTGCTCGGAACCCTCGCGACGCTGGCGCCGGGCTGGCGGCCCCTGATCCTTGCCACGGTCGCCAACGATCCTCACCGCCAGGCACGCCTGCATCGTTACGCCGGGCGCCTGCTGGCCGGCCGAATCGACCTGCACCTCACCTACACCGAGGGGATTCGCGATGCCGTGCTGCGGGCCTACGCCGGCAAGCCGCGCCGGGTCGAGACCGTCGTCCCGGGTATCAACCTGACCACCTTTGACGAGTCACGCCTGAGCCCGGAAGTCGTGGCGGAGTACCGGCGGGGAGCAGGGCCGGTCGTCGGCACGGTGGCGCGCCTCGCGACCCAGAAGGCGATACACGTCCTGCTCGACGCGACCCCGCTCATTCTCCGGCGGTTTCCGGAGACGCGGGTGCTCGTCCTGGGCGATGGACCGCTCCGCGCCGAGCTGGTGGCAGCGGGCCCGCCGCCTGGGGATAGCAGGGGCCGTCACCTTCGCCGGGTATCAGGAGGACGTGGCCTCCGCCTACGCGGCGATGGACGTCTTCGTGCTCCCCTCGCGGGACGAGGGTTACGGTATCGTCTTCCTCGAAGCGATGGCGATGGGCGTGCCGGTGGTGGGCACCCGGGTGGTCGGCAGCATGGAAGCCGTCGAGGACGGGGTCACCGGCCTGCTGGTGCCCTATGGCGACGCGGCCGCACTCGCCGAGGCGGTCCTCCGGCTCTTCGCCTCCCCGGAGCTCAGCCACCGCCTTTGCGCCGTCGCGGCGGACCGGGTCCGCCGCCGCTTTTCCCGCGAGCGCTCCGTGGCCCAGACCGAGGCGCTGTATCGCGGCCTCGCCGCGAAAGGATGATTCCATGTACCAGCGGGTCTTCATCTTGGAGCTGTCGGGTCCCACGATCGAATTCCTGCGCGAGCGGCTGGGCTCGCTCCCGAACTTCCGCCGCTGCTTCGACGAGGGGGCGTGGGGCACGCTCCGGGGTCCTCTCCAGCCGGTCGCGCCGCAGTCGTTCGCAACGCTCCTCACGGGACGGAACCCCGGCGCCTCCGGCCTGTTCGACTTCTTCCAGTTCGCGCCTGGTGGTTACGATCGCGTCCCTTTCAGCACCAGCCTGTTGCGCGTGCCCACGTTCTATCAGCTGCTCTCGGATCGAGGGAAGCGAGTTGGCCTGATCAACGTGCCCCTCACCCACCCGCTGCCCCAGGTCAACGGCTTCGTGGTATCGGGCGACGAGGGTATCGGCGACGACTTCGCCGTTCCCGCCGAGGTCGGACGCCGGCTGCGCGAGGACGGCTACGAGGTGCCGTTCGGCACTTCGTATTCCCCGGGGCGGGAGCGCCAGTTCACCGACCGCGCCATCGAGGTGCTGGAGATGCGGCGTCACGCGCTGCACATGCTGTTTGCCGATGGCGAGTGGGACTTCGGCATGCTCACGCTGCACATGTACGGCGAACTGCTCCACGCGTTCTGGAAGTTCTACGACCGCGCGCACCCCGAGTATCGCCCTCTCGAGACGGCGTTCGACGGTCGTGATCCCTTTCTGGAGGTGCTGGTCCGGATCGATGCGATGCTGGGTGAGATCCTCGAGCTGGCCGGCCCCCGTGCCCTGGTGCTCTTCCTCGGCGCATGGGGGCATCGTATCGAGCATACCCGGGTCCACCTCAACGCCCTGCTCGCGCAGGAGGGCTACCTCCGCTTCCGCCGCGATCCGGCGACCATGGCCAAGCGACTCATGTTCCGACTGGGCATTACGGCATCCACCGCCGAGCGCCTGGCCCACCGTTTCAACCTCTACCGGCTGTTCCATTACAAACTGGGGCGCGGGCAACGGGCCAGGCTTACCGGCGCGACCTTCCTCTCCTTCCATGATGTTGACTGGTCCCGCACCCGCGCCGTGGCGATGGGCTATCTCGGGCAGGTCTATCTCAACGTCCAGGGGGAGCGCCCCCGAGGGACGATTCCGCGGGACCAGTACCAGGACGAGCGGGAGCGCCTCCGTCGTCGGCTCGCCGAACTGCGCCATCCCGATACCGGCGACCCGATGGTCGAGAAGGTTCACCGGCGGGAGGACATCTATCACGGTCCCGAGCTGTCATACGCTCCCGACCTCGTGGTGGAGTGGAAGGCGGGCTACTCCGGTGACTCCGGTCTGTCGGGCAGCGGCCGGCTGGTGACGGCGAGCCCCCCGCATCATTCCAGTGACCACTGGAATGCGAGTGCCTTCCTCGCGCTCGGCCCCGGGGTAACCCCCGGCGAAATAACCGCCAGGCTGGAAGACGTGGCTCCGACGGTGCTCCACGCCCTTGGCCAAGCCGTGCCGGCCCACCTGGACGGCAAGGTGCTCACCGAGCTGTGTGGCCCGCCGGTGCAGCTTCGATGAGGCTGCTTACCCTCTGCTACGAATTCCCTCCGCTCGGGGGCGGGGGGGCGCGGGTAGTGCACGGGCTGTCGCGCGAGCTGGTTCGACTCGGGCACCAGGTCGATGTGGTCACCATGGGGTGGAGCAATCTGCCCCGTCGTGAGGTGGTGGACGGGGTGCAGGTCTATCGGGTGCCGTGTGGCCGGCGGGCGCTGCACGTGTGTACTGGAGGGGAAGCGCTTCGCTACGTTCTCGCGGCGGCCCCCTCCGCGCTCCGACTTGCGCGCCGGCACCGGTATGACCTCAACTCCACCCATTTCATTTTTCCGGACGGGGCGATCGCCTGGCTGCTGCGACGCCGGACCGGTCTGCCCTACATCATCACGGCGCACGGGTCCGATGTTCCGGGGTATAACCCGCACCGGCTTCGGCTCGCGCATCGAGTGCTCCGGCCGGCCTGGCAGGAGGTCGTTCGCGGAGCGGCCGGACTGGTCTGCCCCAGCGAAACCATCCGGCGGCTGGTCCGGGAGCGTCGGGAGTCGACGGAGGTCATCTGCATTCCCAATGGGACCGATCCGGATCGGTTCCGCCCTGTCGCTCCAGGCACCCGCATTCTCTCGGTCGGCAAGATGTTCGAGAGGAAGGGGGTGCAGCATCTCCTCCGGGCACTGGAGGGCGTTCCCCTGGCGCAAGCGGTCGAGATCGCCGGCGACGGTCCCTATTTGCCGGCGATCCAGGAAATCGCGGCTCGCACCGGCGTGCCGGTGCGGTTCTCGCCGTGGCTCGACCACGGCTCCGCCGAGTTCACCGAGCTGTTCGAGCGATCCGGCATCTTCGTGCTGGCCTCCGAGTCGGAGAACTTCCCGGTGGTGCTGCTGGAGGCGATGACCGCGGGGCTTGCGATCGTGACCACGCGGGGCACCGGCTGCGCCGAGGTAGTGGGGGATGCCGCGCTGCTGGTGCCGCCGAAGGATGTCGGTGCGCTTCGCGCCGCGTTGCTCCGCCTCCTCGGCGATCCTGGGCTGCGGGCCTCTCTCGGCGCCGCCGCGCGGCGCCGGCTGGTGGAGAATTTCGGCTGGCCGGTGATCGCGAAGCAGTACCTCGCGCTGTACCAGCGGCATGCCCGCGATCCCCGAGAGACCGGCTCGACGTGATGCCGACCCGGCGCGCCATCATTCGGGCGCTCAAGCTCGCCGTTGCCGGCGGACTCTTCTACTACATCTTCCGGGTTGTGCCGTTCGCCGCGGTACTGCAGTCGCTCCGCTCCGCCCGCCTCGGGTTGGTCCTCGCCGGGCTCGCCCTCCTGCTGGCTTGCCGAGTGATCGCCGCCGCTCGCATGAAGCTGCTCACCGCGCGACTCGGACTCCGGTTCTCGTTGCTCGAGATCTTCGAGATCGGTACCACCGCGACCTTCTACGGCCTGGTGCTTCCAGGCATCATCTCCGGCGGGATGATCCGGTGGTACAAGCTGGCTCGCCAGGGCGAGCCGGTGTACGCGCTGGCTTCGCTCATCTGGGATCGGCTGGCCGATGCAACCGGCGTCGCCCTGATCGGGATAGGCTGCTGGCTGCTGAGTCGCCCCTCGGCCCCACGAGCAGCGGTGGGTCCCGCTCTCGTGGTGGGCGGGATCGTGCTGGTGGCGTCATCTCTCGCCGGTTTCTCGCGTGGGGTGGGCGATCGGGTGTTTCCCCGGATCGAGCGAGTGGCTCGGCGCCTCCGGTCCGACCGGCTCCGTCTCAGGGTTGAGCAGATGGCCGCAGCGGGTCGCCGCTACCAGGACGATGGCGCGGGCCTGGCCTCGCGCGTCGCGGTGCTGACCGTCGCGTCGCAGCTGGCGGGCGCGCTCGCCTTTCTCTGCTGGGCGCGGTCGCTGGGCAGCGGCGTCGGGTTTGCGGAGCTGACCCTGGCCCGGTCATGCTACTTGCTCACCGTGCTGTTACCGATCACGTTCGCCGGTCTGGGGGCGCGCGAAGGCATCCTGATGCTCCTGTTACGCCCCTATGGCGTGAGCGGCGCCAATGCGGTTGCCCTCGCCTTCATCCAGCTTGGTGGCACGCTGGTCCTGGCGGCGTTCGGCGGGCTGTTCGAGCTCAAGCGTGTCTGGCTTCCCTCCCGGCCCGAACCCGAGCCCGTGGCGCCCCTCGAGGGCGAGGAGTGAACTGACTCGTGGTGGCGTAACATCTTGTGCGGTTCCCTCCCGGCCGTTTCGTCTCGTTGCAGGTGATCTCCCCACCCCTGAGATGGCACCGCGCGCCGCCCTCCCCCACCTCACCGGCCAGGATCGTCTGGTGATGGCATGGGTGGTGGGTTAGGCGAGCTCGTTCCGGAGGTGTGACCATGACCAAGGAAGAAGAGCAATCGAAGACCATTCCAGCCTGGCTGGCAGATGAATGGGGGCTGGCGTGGATGGACGAGCACGCAGCGAAGCTCAGACAATCCGTTTCGGGGCAGCACTTTCTGTACTGGAGTCTTTCCATCGCCTTCGTGACCGGTCTGGCCGCTCAGATCGGTGGCTATGCTCTCCAGTCGTCGCTGCCCAACGGGATTCCCGGACTTCTGGGTGATCTGCTTCACGCGGTCGGTTGGTCGCTCTGGACGGGGGCGGTCGTGTTCGTGTTCGTCGAGATCATACCGGAGGCGAAGCGACGCCAAATCAGGCAGGCGCTTGCCGCGTACGACGCAGTGCGGCGCGAACGGGCCAAAGCCGCGGGCAGTTGCGAGGGCTAGCCGTACCGGCTCGACCCGAGTGCGGTTCGGATGCAGCCGCGTGCCGATCGTCCCCCCAGCAGGTCGCCACAGAGCCGAGGGCGCAACCTTGGATGATCGGGTTCTACCGACCACCGCGAGGCCCTCATGTTCACGGATCGCCGCCACCGCCCTCTGTTTGCCGCGCTCACCGCTCTCGTTTCCATTGTCCCGGTGACGGGACGCGCCCAAACGGTTGATTCCGCCCATGTGGCCGCTGCGGATGCGAGTTATCGCTCCCGGCGCTGGAACGAGGCGGTCGCCGCCTATGGCGCGCTGGTGGGGGCCGACGCGAGGAACAGCCTTGCCTGGTACCGACTCGGCATCGCATCGCTAGCCCTCGCGGATACCGCCACCGCCGACTCGGCGCTGCGACGCACCGTCCGGCTGGTGCCCCTCCCATCCGCGATGCTCACCCTCGCCGCGATTGCCGCTGGTCGCGCCCCCCGCGATTCCGCCCTGGCGTGGGTGACGCGAGCAGCTGACGCGGGATTGCGGGCACCCGATGCCCTGATGCAGAACCCGGCGTTCGATGGCCTTCGCAATGATTCCCGATTCGCGGCGGCTCTCGCCACGATCCGGCGAAACAACGACCCCTGTGGCGGAGTCGAGCATCACGCCCTCGACTTCTGGATTGGGCGCTGGGAGGTGCGCGAAGCCACCGGTCGCGTGGCGGGAACCAGCACCGTCGAACCGATTCTCGGTGGGTGCGCTCTGCATGAAGTCTGGGATACGGGTCCGGGCGACAGGGGCGAGAGCCTCAACGCGTACGATCCGGTGACCCGCACGTGGAAGCAATTCTGGGTGGACAGCCGGGGCCGGGTCACCCAATACCTTGATGGGGAGTTCAGCGAAGGCCGGCTGCGATTTCCGCGGTCCGCCCCGACCGCCGGTGCGCGAATCCTTCGGCTCACCTTCACCCTGGAGTCGCCGGACCAGGTTCGCCAGTTTGCGGAAGAGTCACGGGACGGTGGCAAGAGCTGGGCGACCCGCTATGATCTGTACTATGGTCGTGTCCGCCCGTAGGCGAGCCGGGTCGAACGTGACGCCGCAGTGGCCGGCGGCATGGTGGCTGGGGACCGGAGCCGTGTGGTGTGGCGTGGCCCTGTTGCGCACCGCCTTATGGTGGGCGCCGCGCCCGACCGGGCCGCGCCTTGTTGCAGGCCTCGCGATATTCGGGCTTTCGGCGCTGTTCTGGTCCCTCGTAACCCGCGCAATGGCTGCGGGGCTGCATGCGGCGCGCCGGTTCGCGGCGCGTCCCTGGAGCCAGCGGGTCGCCCTCATCATTTCGAGTGGCGCGGTCGTCGTCCTCGAGGCGGCATGGTGGCGTGGAGCGGTGCGCCTCGTCACCGGCCGTCCCGCGATCGGCACCCTGGCCTACACCACTTTCAACAACCTCGACACTACCCTGATCATGCTGGGCGCCGCGCTGGTGGTCCTGCTGGCCATCGAGCGCCGCCGCGCAGTCACCGCCGCGATCGTGCGGACGGAACGTCTCGCGGCCAGTCTCGCCGAGGTTCGGCTCCACGTACTGGGATTTCAGCTTCAGCCGCATTTCCTTTTCAACACCTTGCACGTCCTCTCCGAGCTGGTGCATCGGGGCGACGACAGCGCACGCCAACTCGCGTCCCGCCTCCGCGACCTGTTCGTATCGGCCTCGGATCCGGAGACGCCGGCCGAAATCACCCTGGCCGAGGAGGTCGGCCTGGTACGCAGCTACCTGGCCATTCAGGAGATGCGGTTCGAGACGCGGCTGACCGTTGAGGTGAGCGTCCCACCGGACCTGGCCGGGGCGCTGGTCCCACGCTTCCTGCTTCAGCCCCTGGTGGAGAACGCGATTCGACACGGCACCGAACCGCGGATCGGGGCCGGCGCGATCCGGATCACCGCGAGCCGGGATGGCGAAATGCTGCGGATCGCCGTGACGGACAACGGTGGCGGGCCAGGGTCGGCGTTCGGTGGACCAGAAGGGTTCGGGCTTCGCAACACGCGGGAGCGGCTGGCGCAACTCTACGGAGATCGGCAGGAGCTGACGTTGTCGCAGGTATCGATGGGCGGGGCGGAAGCGGCGGTGCGATTGCCCTATCATAGTGTCCCAATCTCCGACCCGACCGATGCTCCCGATAGCGAAGGGGCGGCACCTCTGCCCGGTGTGACGCGCGGGCCGGTATCTCGCCTTTCTCGAGCGGCCCTCCTGCTCGTGGGCGCCGCCGCGGTAGCGATGGTCTGGATTCTTCAGGAAGCCGCCCTGGCGCGGCTCGCCTGGTCTCCGTTCGGCCTGGCGAGCTCCGCGATGCGAAATGGCCTGGCGGTTGTGCCGTGGGTGGTCGCGTTTCCGTTGGTCGCCGCGGTGACCGCGCGCTGGCCCGTAGACGGGGACCGGCGCCTGGCCATCTCCGCACATGCCCTGGCGGCCATTGTCCTGGCGGCCGCAATGGTAATGACCCGCCGGTTCAGCGGTGCCGCGGGTTCTACCGGTCCGTGGTATGGACCGTCGTTGGCATACGTCGTCGTGATCACGGTCGCCGGCTACGCGCTCGGTGCGGCCGCGGCGCACGGGATTCTGGCAGAGCGCGCCCGGGATCGGGAGCTCGTGCGGATGGCCCGGGTCGACGCGGATTTGTCACGCGCGCGGCTCGAGCTGGTGCGGTGGGGCATTCAACCGGAGCTTCTCGTCTCGGTGCTGGAGGATGTCGGTAAGTTGACCCAGTCCGACCCCGACCAGGCGGACCGGCTCGTCGTGGCCCTGGGTGACTTCCTGCGCGCGGTGCTGGCGGGCGTGGCGCGCAAGACCAGCCTCCTGGGCGACGAATGCGCCTGCGCCGAGGCGTATCTGGCGCTCGAACGCACCCGGGGCCGGGTCGGTCCCGACTCCCGGCTTGACTGCCCGGAGGAGGCACGCGACGTGAAGTGTGCACCGCTCGCGGTGGTGGCGGCGCTCTGGCAGGTGATCCGGGAAACGGGAGTCAACGCGAGGTTCATCGTCGTCTCCGATCCGGGCGGTCTCGGCATTCGCGTCGCGCCGTTCCCGGAGGCCGGTGGCCCTGGCGTCGTCCCGCCGGCGGGCCATCTGTTGCGAATGGAGCTGGCGTGACGATCCGGGCACTGGTGGTGGACGACGAAGCCGCGGCGCGTGAGCGGATCCGACGCCTGTTGGCCGACGAGAAGGGAATCGACCTGATCGCCGAGCGCGATAATGGCCCGGAGGCGCTGAGAGCGATTCGCGAGCTCGAGCCGGACCTCGTGTTTCTCGACGTCCAGATGCCGGGGTTCGACGGATTTCGAGTGCTCTCCGGAATTGACCCCGCCCGAATGCCAGCGATCGTGTTCGTGACCGCATACGATCAGTACGCGGTGCGGGCCTTCGACGCACACGCGGTGGACTACCTGTTGAAACCGTTCGACCGCGCCCGGTTCGGTACCGCGCTCTCGCGCGCTCGGGCCGCCCTCGGCGAGGGAGACGAGGCGACCGGCCTGCTCGCCCTGCGGGACCACGTATCGCGAGAGGGCGCCCCGGCCCGGCCCGGCGATGCCTATCCGGAACGGCTTATCATCAAGGATGCCGGACGGATCTACTTTGTGCGAGTCGCTGATGTCGACTGGGTCGAGGGCGCGCGGAACTACGTGCGCCTGCACGCGGGAAAGGACCGGCATATCCTGCGCCGTACCCTGAGGGGCGTGGGCGACCTGCTCGATCCCCGACAGTTCGTTCGCATCCACCGGTCGACCATCGTGAACGTCGCGCGGATCCGCGAGATGCAGCCGTGGTTCTCGGGTGACTACCTGGTGATCCTGCATTCCGGCGAGCGGCTCAAGATGAGCCGCAATCACCGCGAGCTGCTCGAAACGAACCCATCGTGGGGTGGCGCCACTCGGATCGGGACCGGACCCTAGCGCCGCCCGGCGTCATCACCGGTATGGAGTTCGTCTCGGATGCGGTGCAGTTCGTCCCGCAGTCATTCCACCCGAGCGGCAGCCCGTCTTGATTCATGCACCTGATCGGAGTCCCCCGGAATGACCGTTTCCAGCTGCGGCAACCTCGTCCTGCTCCTTTCATTGACCGTGCCCGTGACCGCCATCGGGCAGGCGCCTTCGTCTCCTGCTCCCGCAGGATCGACCCTCACGCTGCCCGTCGCGGGCGGCCGATCAGTTCGGATCGAGCCCGATGCGTATGCTGCGCTGCGTGTCTCGGCGGTCACCGGCGGCTCGGACTCCGCTTCGGCGCCGGGGTTACGGGCAGGGGACCTGGTGATCGGCCCCGCGAAGGACGGCCGGCTCACTCTGGCTGGGCTGCGTGACCTTGTGAAAGGCGTCGCGGAAGGCGACAGCGTCGCGCTCGAAGTTCGGCGGGACGCGGAGACGCTGACGGTCTACTATCGGAAGCCGACCGCGGCCGAGCTCGCTCGGATGGGGGCGGTCTCGATACCAGGCGGCGCGGCCAGAGGGGCGGGGGGCACCTGGATGACCCTCCAGGCGAGTCCCGACGTGGCGGGGTCCGACCAGATGCTCGTGATCGCCGGGAACCAGATCCGGCTGGACGAAGAGTCCGGGCAGCTCAAGGTGATGATGAAGCTGCGCGATCCCGACATGGCCGCGGTCGGACTCAAGGCGCTGGATCGCATCCTCAAGATCAATCGGGATACGGTGGCGGACCTGGCATCGCTCATCGCGAAATACGGCGCGCTTCCCGCCGGGGACTCGGTGACCCTGCTGGTCGAACGGAATGGAGCCCCGCTGGCGCTAACGTTCCTCAAGCCCGCGCCTCGCCCGTGAGAGTCGGCCGCCGGCCCTTGTTCCCCGGAAGAGCCTCCGCTCTTCTCGTCGGGGTCCTCTCGGCATCACCACACCTCGCGCCCGCCCAGTCCACCGCACGGTCGCAGGCGGCGATCGAGGCGGTGGTCTCGAAATTCGACCGCATGACGGGCCCCGGTTTCACCCTTCTGGTGGTGCGCCACGACTCGATCGTCTATCGCCATGACACCGGACTGGCCAACCTCGACGACGCGGTACCGATCGGAGGCCAGACGGTGTTCGGGGTCGGTTCGATCGCCAAGCAATTCACCGCGTTCGGCATCGCCCTTCTGGCGGAACAGCACCGGCTAGCCCTGACGGACGACGTCCGCCAATATGTCCCGGAGCTGCACCCGATGGGCACACCCGTCACCATCGGCGACCTGATCCATCACACGTCAGGATATCCCGACCTGCTTGGCGTCCTGGCGCTCGGGGGGATTGCGCCCGACGACCGGGTCGGCCGCGGGCAGGCGGTCGCTCGGCTTGCCCGCCTCGAGTCGCTCGCGGCACCTCCCGGCACCCAGCAAGCCTACAGCAACGCCGGGTACCTGCTCCTGTCCGAGGTGATCGCACGCATTACGGGGGAGTCCTTCGCACCCTGGATGCAGGCGAATGTGTTCGATCCGATCGGGATGAGGGCAACCCATTTTCTCGACGACTCCGGTCTGCGGATGGGGGACGTCGTGCCGCATCGGGCGGTGCCCTATCGCGGGCGGCCCGGCCGGTTCGAGCCGGCGCTTCGGTTTGTCGACTACGCGGGACCCTCCGGGCTGCGCACGACGGCGTCCGACCTGGGAAAGTGGTTGATGAACCTCGAGAGCGGGCGGATCGGCGGCTCAGCGGTTCGCGACCGGATGGGCGAGCGTGGAGTACTGGCGAACGGCGACACGATCAACTACGCGTTTGGCCTCATCGTCGGCAACTATCGGGGCCGTCCCACCCTGATGCATGCGGGCAGCGTGCCGGGAGTACAGGCTTCGCTGCTGCTCTTCACGAAGGACTCACTGGGCGTCGTCCTGGTGGCGAATTGCGAGGACCTGAGCCTGACCCGCCTGCCGTACGAGGTGGCCGATCTCCTGCTGGCTGACCGTTTGGCGCCCGCCTCAGCGGGCGTCACAAACAATGGTTCGTTCTTCCTCACCGACGAGCCCCAGCCAGCGCCGCCGGAGTCTCGTGGCGTGGTGCCCGATCCGGCGGTGCTGAGGACCGCAGCGGGCAGGTATCGGACCGCCGACGGCCGCGACTTCGAGGTGCGGGTTCGCGAGGGCGGTCTCGAGCTTCTCGTTCGGGGAGCCGCCGTTCTTCCAGCTGTTTGCGATTGCCGGTCGGCGGTTTCTGCTGCCGCGACTGAATTACGAGTTCTCGTTCCCCCCGCGACCGGACGGCGCCAGGGACATGATGCTCCACCTCACAACGCGGTCGGTCCGGCGGGGCGAGCCGCGGGATGTCCCGGCGCCGCGCGTCACCCTGGGGATCCTGACCGGTTCGCAGCTCGCCGACCTGACCGGGCGCTACCGGAGCGACGAGGCCGATGCCGAATTCGAAGTTGAGGCCGACGGTCAGGAGATCGTCCTCCGGCAGTCGCGCCTTGGGGCCTTTCCTCTCCGCCGGGCTGGCGCCGACGAATACGTGAGTGCCGGTGAGGCGGCCGCTTTTCCCCTGATTTCGCGGGTCCGGTTCGAGCGCGGGGCCGACGGACGCGTGTCCGGCATCACGGTCGAAGCCTATGCGTTCGGGGTCACGATGACGTTCGCGAAGGTGATCCCGTGAGCGTTCGGAACGTCGTGTGCCTGCTCGTCGCGGCGCTTCAGGGTGTCGGCTGCGCCTCCGATCCGATCACGGCTGGGATCCACGAGACCTGCAGCGGATACGGGATCCCCGACGCTTCGCCCTACGCCCTGCCGTACCCCGTCGGGGTGACCTGGCCGGTGTGGCAGGGCAACTGTTCCGGGTTCGGGCATTCCGGATTCTGGAAGTACAGTTACGACTTCAATATGCCGATCGGGTCCGTGGTGACCGCTGCGCGCGGCGGCACCGTGTTTTACACCTACGCCAGCGCGCGGGACGACGGCCCCCACGATTCGACGGCGCGACCCAACCTGGTATTCATCCGTCATGCGGATTCCACCGTCGCCGTCTATTCCCACCTCATGCGAAACGGGGTGCGCGTGCTGGTCGGTCAGGTGGTGGCTCAGGGTGACACGATCGCGCTGAGCGGCAACACGGGCTACACCGACGATCATCCGCACCTCCACTTTTCGATCCATGCTTGCGCGAGCCTTCCCGGGTTTGCAGATGTGCCGAGCTGTCCGGCGCTCGCCACGGTGTTCTCCAATGCGGAGCCACCGCCTTCCGGCCCGCTCCAGCAGGGCGTGTCGTACAAGAGCGGGACCCTGAGCCCCATGCCGGATCCCGGCTCGGAGATCCGATGACCGCCCCGCGCGACGGGAATCGGCCGCCGCCGGTCAGCCTGCTCGACCGTATCGCGTGGTGGGGCGCCTTCGGTGCGCTCCTTACGTCGATCGGCACTGCATGCCGGGCGCCGACGCCGGAGCCGTTCGAAGGCGAAGTCACGTATCGCATGGTGGCTCCCGACGGCCGGATCAGCCGGTTCGCCTACTATCAGAAAGGCCCCAGGACGCGAGAAGAAATCGGGGATGGTGAGACCGCCACGGTAACCATCCTCGACGGCGAGACCGGCGAGGCGACGATCCTGATTCCGTCAGCCCGCCAGTATATGACACTCGATTTCGCGCAGATCGGCGCGCGGTTCGGTGCGATGGCGAAGTCACTCGGCGGCCCACCCACCGGACCGATGGATCTCGCCGCGATGGAGGTCACCGCGACCGGGGAACGCGAGACCGTCGCCGGCGTGCCATGTGCGCACTATCGCTTTCAGCCGGCCGATGGGAGCGTCGTATTCGACGTCTGTGGGGCGGCCGGGATGGGGTTTCTGGGTACCAGCGCGGGCGCGATCTCACCGATGCCCCGCACGTTCGCCCTGGCGGCCTCGAAGCGGCCCGAGCTGGCGGCAGTTGCCAGGAACGGATTCTTCCCGCTGAAGATCGCGATGACCGGGCGGGGCCAGACGATGACGATGGAGGCGACTGAGCTGGGCCGCCGGTCGCTCGACGGGTCACTGTTCGCGGCTCCGGATGGGTACACCCGGCTGCCCATGCCCGGCTCACCGTAGCGTTGGGGAGGAAGACTTCGTCATGGGCGCCGAGGGATTCATGTCCAGCCTCCTCCTCGGTTGTCCTTCATGCCCATCTCCCCAAAGCAGAAACTTGCCTCCGGTCTCACTTGGCGTCCTCTTGTTCATGGCAGAATCACGCTAGTCCCGTGAGCCTGGTCTACGTTTCCGCGCTGTGGACCGGCAAGGATGAAGCGGGCGAGAAGCGTCGTTCAGGTGCTGGGCGAGCGCTGGGCTGGTGATGCCTTGACATCTTTTCACATGATGCGCTAACATCATCCATGCGCACCACCCTCGATCTCGACCCCCACCTGCTCCGCCGCCTGCGGGACGAGGCCCATCGCCAGGGCGTTCCGTTCAAGCAGCTCCTCACGTCAGTGCTCCGCCGGGGCCTCGATGCCGGTGCGTCCCGGACCCGCTATCGCCTCCGCACCTACGCCATGGGGTCCCCTGGGTCGCTCGACCTGAACAAGGCGCTCGCCATTGCGGGAGCGCTGGAGGACGAGGAGACGGCCCGGAAGCTCCGGCTCCGGAAATAGCGTGAAGGTTCTCGACCTCAACCTGCTCCTCTACGCGGTCAATCGCGACAGCGGGTTCCATGCCCGGGCCAAAGCCTGGCTCGAGGCTACCCTGTCGGGAGACGAGCCGGTGGGGATCCCCTGGGTTGTGATCCTCGGCTTCCTTCGGATCGCGACCAGCGACCGGGTTCTCCCGCGGCCGCTCAAACCGTCCCAGGGGATGGCGATCGTGGATGGCTGGCTTGCGGGATCGGTCGTTGTCGCCCTCGCGCCGGGCGACGAGCACTGGAGTATCCTGAGGCGGCTGCTCCTCGAGACGGGAACTGCGGGCAACCTCACCACCGACGCGCATCTCGCCGCGCTCGCCATCGAAAACGGGGCGGAGTTATGCTCGACCGACACCGACTTCTCCCGGTTCCCCAACCTTCGCTGGGTGAATCCGTTGGCGAGTTAGTCCTTGCCCTCAACCAGAATGGTGGTCGGCATGCGGAATTCTCCGAGTTCTATTCCTCCTGATGCGGGAGTACGCCGGAGATCCCAGGGGAGACCTCCTGGGTGGTTATTTACATGCCAGGGGTCCGCGCGTCAGTGCGAGGCCAACCGCCCCAGGAGGGACTCGACGGCGTGTTTCATCTTCTCGGCGGCGCCACTGATGGCCTCGTCCACCGTCGTCGCCTGGTTCGTCACCACGATGGGCTGATGACTGGCCAGGCGGGCCTCCAGGGTGCAATGCATGTCGTCGATGCCAGTCTTCTGGTCGCTGTTCTGGTCGATGAGATGGACCTCCACCCGGGTGATGTGATCGCTGAAATGCTTCAGGGACTCCCGAACCACGGCGGCGGCCCTTTGGACCTGCTCGTCCCCTCCCTGGATGTTGTGATCGGTGTTGATCTGAATCAGCATTCGTCAGCCTCCCCGTCAGTCTGGTGTTCCGTCGGAATCTCCACATCCTGATCACCGCCGCTCCCGCCTCGAAATCCGTCCCTGAGGTGATCGGCCGTGTCGTTCTCGAACAGCGCCGTGAGGTCCTCACTCGTGCCGCTCGCTCGTCCGGTCAGTTCCTCCGGCGGCGGTGTCCCTCCTTCGAGCTCCGGCGTATCCGGACGAGTCGTCTCTTCCGTACGCTCGTGGTGTTCAGCGGACTCAGCGGACTTTCGATCATCAGACATCTGGAACCTCCTTGCGACAGAGACCGTCGCCTGCCATGTAGCCTAACATCAATCCATGGAAGGTAGTCATTTTATGGGACGAAAGTGTGAGACAACCCCAAACTTTGAGACGCCTCGAGGAAGAGCAATCGAAGGCTGTTCCATCCTGGTTGGCAGATGAGTGGGGGCTGGCGTGGATGGATGAGCACGCAGCGAAGTTCAGGCAATCCGTCTCCGGGCAGCACGTTCTGTACTGGAGTCTTTCCATCGCGTTCGTGATCGGCCTGGCCGTTCAGATCGGTGGGGATGCTCTCCAGTCGTCGCTGCCGCAAGGGCTCCCGGACTTCTGGGTGACCTGCTCCACGCGGTCGGTTGGTCGCTCTGGACGGGTGCGGTCGTGCTCGTGTTCGTCGAGATCATACTGGAGGCGAAGCGACGCCAAAGGACCGGCTGAGGCAGATCCTTGTCGGCTCAACCGTGCCTGCAAGTTGCTAGGTGCCGGGGTCGCTGCGCCGGGTTCCCTGGATGGTGAAGACTCTCTTGGTAGCGGCCCCTGGCTCTTCAACATCGCCGGTCTGGGTGAAGGAGGTCGGCGTAATGTCCGACCAGGTCTCGTGCCACAGCGTCTTCTTCCCCTGGTGGGTCTCCCATTCGTTGATCATGAACTGCTTGCCGTCCCAGCTCAGGGTGATATCGTTCATCGCCCCCTTGAGATCGCAGGTGAAAGGAAGCTGGTTGTTGCACTCCATTCCCGCCAGATGGTTCGCAGTGCCGTCCCACCAGATGATGCCGAGCAGGAAGGCGTCTACCGGGCCGAACGGAAGGCGCTCTTCTTCCGTCAGCGTGTAGCCGCCGGGGCCGGAGCGCCAGGTCTCTTCCCCCCGACCGGAAAACCCGGTAGGCATCTCGGAGCTCGGCTCGAACTTCACCTCCAACGACCACCTGCCCGAAAGCGCCTTGGTCAGACTCTGGAGCTGGGGCGCAGGTTGCGGCGCTTGCCGGGCCGGCGCCTCCGCCGTCATGGGTGGGAGCAAGAAAGCCGAAGCGGCGAGCAGGCCCGCCAAATGGTGCGACATGGTGCCTCCCGGGCAGGATAAAATCAGAGCCGTGGCGTCGGGAATATAGACGAGTGGATTCCCGCAGCGCCCACACTTGCGAGGTGCGCCTCGCTGCGCGATTCTTTTGGCTCCAGTGGGCCCTCTTGAAGGGGGTGGAAGGATGATCCTCAGGCTACTCGGTGGTTTCACGGTCCTCCTGAGCGCGAGCCTTTCGGCTCAAACCATTGAGATCCCTCAGCGCTCGTTCCAGAATCTCTACCAGGTGGCCAAGGAAATCACAGACGATCCCGCCTCGCTGTACGATCCCGATCACGGTAGCAAGCCGGACTTTCCCTATCCGACCGACATCCAGACCCAGTGGCGGAATAGCATAGAAACCTATGGCAACACACTGTCCCAGGCGGAGCACCAGCTGCTGATCGACTGCGCCGGTCATCTGAACGACGCCATCATCGGCATGGAGCAGGGGTACCGGATCGACCTGACCCAGGTCCAGAAAGGGAACAAGGCCGCCCAGCCAAGCGTGGACAGTCTGTACACCGCCGCGCGCAACGACTTCGCCCAGTGCAAGGATGCCTACGACTTTGAGAATCAGCAGCCCGAGGCGCGGGGGCCCAACAAGCCGCAGAATGGCGGGCTGGAAGCCCAGCCGCCTCTCGACGGCAGCGCCGAGGAGGCCGCCCTGCCCGGTTCGATCGATTGGACTCCTGCGCTCGATCCCCTGTTCACCTACCTTGGTCGCGAGTGGCAGAGGGAAACCGTGCAGCCGAAATACGTCCCGAACGATGAGCCGAATACGCTCACCCTGCTGGTCCAGCGCGGCCAGCCCCCAGTGACGTCGGACATGTCCGGCACCTGGAGCCGGCTGTTCAACAACATCGTGCAGGACCCCCGCATGCCGACTCCGGCCTTCCCGCCGGACTCGAAGCTGAATTCGCTCTTGCTTACCAGCGTGTTCTACATCCAAACCAGCCCCAAGGGCAACAACCCGACCGACAAGCTGGCCCGGCAGCGCTTCAAGTACTACGAGCGCGACGGCATCTTCAAACGCTACCTGAGCAAGCAGCCTTGACGACCGTCCCCGAGGCCGGTCTCAGCACGAGGTTGTGATTCGTCATGATCGGTGGAGGGATACCGTCATGAAATCACGAACCGATTACACCCACGTGGCATTTCCTGGTATTGAGGTCGCTGCCGCCTGACGCCACTCCAGAGGATATTCCCATGCTTGTCACCAGGACGCTCCCCGTCTGGTCGATCGTAATCGCTGCCATCCTCCTCGCGAGCTGTGGGGGATCGCGCTCGGACCAGGATACCAATGCCGGCGCATCGTCGGTCCCAACCGGCCGATATGTGTCAGTGGTGAATCCGGAGCTCAGCATCCTCCTCAAGTCCGGCGGCGGCCTCGAGCTGACCCTTGCGGGAGTCGGCAAATCGACCGGCACCTACAAGGTTGACGGCGAAAAAGTCCTCCTGGCCTGGGAAGGCCAGCAGCACACCCTCCTTCGGAACGGGTCGTGCCTGGAGGATCCCCAGGAGCTGTTCGACAAGTCGTGTATCGGGGGCGCAGCCGGTGAGGCCAAGAACCAGCCGACCCGGGTCATCACCGCGCCGGCCGGTACCTGGGTCGCCAAGAGCAGCGAGGGCGACTTCAGAATCGAGTTTCTCGAGGGCAACCGCATGAGTCTGAGCGCCACGCCTCCGGGAGGAACCGCCGACGTTCGCGAAGGCACCTACACCCTGAGTGGCGACCGCATCGACGCCACGGTGAACATGGAACCGGTAGTGCTTCGCTACGTGAACGACGCCTGGGAGACGACGTCGTTCGGGTTCACTCTCCGTTTTGTGAAGCAGTAGCTTCGTCGGCCCGCTCCGGTCAGTGCAGACGCCGCGGCGACCACTCCGGATCGTAGGTGCGTCCTTCCACCAGCTGCCTGGACCCCGAGCCATCGGCGTTCACGATCCACACCCCCTCGGCGCTCTCTGCGTGGCAGCCCCGCGCGAATGCGAGCTGGCGGCCATCCGGTGACCAGGAGAACCCCAGGTAGCCATCGCACGTTCCGGGGGTGAGGCGGATCTGCTCGCTGCCGTCCGGCCTGGTCACCCAGAGCTCCCACTTCGTTGCGCCGCTGTCGTCGTGTCCCCTGAGAAAGGCGAGCCGCAACCCGTCGGGTGACCATTGGGGGCTCCGGTCATCGGCGGAATCCGAGGTCACCCGGCGCTCCTCGTCGCTGCTAATGTCCATCACGGCGATTTCGTAGTTGCCCTGGCGGTAGGCCTCGAACGCGATTCGCTTCCCATCCGGGGACCAGGCCGGCCGTCCGGCCCAGCCATACTGCTCGCCGTGGGGACGACTCCGGGTGAGCTGGCGAAGGTCCCCGCCATCCGAATTCATCACATACACTTCGTAGCTGCCGGTGCGATCGGACTCGAAGGCGATCGAGCGACCGTCGGGAGACCAGGCAGGCGAGCGGCCCGCGGTGAGGCGAATCAGGCCGGACCCGTCGGGATGGATCACCGCGACCTCTTCCTTCCCGATGTTGTACCCCACGTACACCAGGCGAGTCCCGTCCGGAGACCAACGGTAGCCGCCCGCCCCGTTCGGCTCCCTGGTGAGCTGAGCCTGCCGCGAGCCATCGGCGCGCATCACAAAGAGATTGGAGAAGTAGTCGCCCCGGTTCGAAACGAAGGCGATCCGGGTTCCGTCGGGGACCACGCCGGGCCCCCGTTCAGGTAGCTCCGCCGGGTTAGCTGGCTCGTCCCACTGCCGTCCGGATTGACCACGTAGATGTCGTGGTCCGCGCGGGCCCCGGTGTTATCCCGGACGTAGACGATCTGGTCCTGGCGCGGAGGCGGCGCGGTCCCCGCGTCGGAGCCGCCGCAGGCTGCGGGGCCGAGGGAAAGGACAACGAGAAGAGGGCGGCTGATGATCGCCGACCTGCTTCCCTTCGAGGTACGCGTGCCGCTCGAGACTGTTTCGGTTGGGTGGGTCATCCTCCCCAAATCTACCGGGTCTCCGTATTCTCCCGCATCACGTAAACATGCTCGAGGGAGGAGTTATGCGGCGGATCGTCCTCGTTGTCGCCCTCTCGGCCTGCGCCCGGAACGCCGACTGGCCGGTATACCAGGGCAGCGACAACCACGACCACTATGTCACCTTGTCGCAGATCACGCCGGAGAACGTATCCCGGCTCGAGGTGGCGTGGACCTACGACACCAGGGACGCGTTCCCCGGCTCGGAGATGCAGTCGAACCCCGTGATCGTGAACGGCGTGCTGTACGCCGTGTCTCCGAAGCAGCGGGCCTTCGCGCTCGACGCCGCCACCGGAAAAGAGCTCTGGAGCTTCGACCCGACCGCCGGGAAGTTCACCGGGCCAAGGATCCGCTACCGCGGAGTCGTGGTGCACGACGGGCGAGTCTACTTCAACTACCGGCACCGTCTTTTCGCGCTCGACGCCCGGACCGGTCTCAAGGTGCCAGGGTGGGGAAACGACAGCGGCTGGGTGGACTTGCGGGCCGGACTGGGTCGCCCGGTCGAAGGCCTGTCGGTGAGCGCCAGCACCCCGGGCGTGGTGTACCAGGACCTGCTCATCGTCGGCACCGCGGTGCCCGAGGCCCTGCCGAGCGCCCCGGGAGACCTCCGCGCCTACGACGTGAGAACCGGCGCAATTCGCTGGAGCTTTCATACCATTCCGCACCCCGGCGAGTTCGGCTACGAGACCTGGCCCAGGGATGCCTGGAAGATCGCCGGCGGGGTGAACCCGTGGTCGGGCGTGACAGTGGATCAGCGGCGCGGCATGGTGTTCTTCGCGACCGGCTCAGCGTCGTACGATTTCTACGGCGCCAATCGGGTGGGCGATGACCTCTTCGCCAATTCCATCGTCGCGCTCGATGCGAAGAGCGGAAAGCGCCTCTGGCATTTCCAGGGCCTGAAGCACGATCTCTGGGATCGCGACTTCCCAGCGGCGCCCGCGCTCGTCACGGTGAGGCGGGAAGGCAAGAGGGTGGACGCCATCGCCCAGATCACCAAGACCGGCCACGTGTGGGTGCTGGACCGTGAGACCGGCCGGGAGCTTTTCCCGAGCGAGTGGCGCCGGATGCCGAAGGGAACCCTCCCCGGTGAAGCGACGGCCGACTCGCAGCGGTTTCCGACCTTGCCAAAGCCGTTCGTCCGTCAGCGGCTCACCGAGGCGGATCTCACCGACCGCACCGGGGAAGCCCACGCGGCAGCGCTCAAGCTCTTCCGGGAGAATCCCACCCCCGATCCCTTCACCCCGCCCAACGAGCAGGGGATCATCATCTTCCCCGGGGTGGATGGCGGGGGCGAGTACGGCGGCCCCGCCTTTGACCCGGAGACCGGCCTCCTCTACGTGAACGCGAACGAGATGGGATGGGTGCTCAAGATCGTGCCGCGGGAGGAGAAGTCACTGTTCGGGGCCTATTGTGCCGAATGCCACGGGCCGAGCACAACTCCACTCGCGCCGACGCTCACTGGAGTGGCCGGGCGGCTGACCCGCGAGCAGATCGTGAATACGATCCGCGCCGGCACCGGCCGGATGCCGGCGTTCGCCAGCGCGCTGGGCGACACCGCGATCGCCGAGCTGGCGGAATACCTGGTGAGCGGGATGCAGCCGAAGAGCATGCCGCGCGAGGTGCCGACTTTCGTCAAATACCGGAACGCTTCGTTCGACATCTTTCTCGACCAGGAGGGCTACCCCGCCATCAAGCCGCCCTGGGGCACCCTCACGGCGATCGACCTCAACACCGGCGAGACCCGATGGACCATGCCGTTCGGGGAGTACCCGAAGCTCGCGGCGCAGGGGCTCACCCACACCGGCTCCGACAACTACGGCGGCGCCATCGTCACCCGAAACGGGTTGCTCATCATCGCGGCGACGACCTACGACAAGAAGATTCACATCTTCGACAAGGCGACCGGCAGGCTGCTCTGGCAAGCCGAGCTTCCCGCCTCGAGCAACACGACGCCCGCCACCTACATGGTGAACGGGCGCCAATACATCGTGGTGGCGTGCGGTGGCGGGAAGAACGGGGCACCGAGCGGAGGAACCTACGTGGCGTTCGCGCTACCCGACCTGGTGCGTTGACGGCTCGGCGATTCTATCTCCCCCCGCGGGTGTAGATGTCCGCGCCGAAGCTCGCCAAGCCTGGCCTGCCGGCGTAGCCGAGATACGGGAGCCCGAAAATGTCCTCGATGCTCCTGAGCAGGGAGTAGTGATTGTATGGCACGTCCGACACCGTGCCGGGAGCAATGAAGGGCGAGAGCAGCACGGCGCCGATCCGCCCGCCTCCCGGACCCACCAGGCCGGGGAGTGGCGTATTGGGGCCCGGCTGCTCGTCGCAGCACGCGGTGGCGTCGTTGCCCTGCGCCTCGTCGAAGGTGATCACCAGCAAGCCCCCCGCCTTGTACGCCGGCGACGAGAGGATCCGCGGCACCCACTCCGCCAGAAAGCGGTCGGCCGACTGGAGCCCGCCGGGCTCTCCGTTCACACAGGGCCGGTCGTGCCCGTCGTGGCACAGGCTGGGAGAGATGAAGACAAAGTTCGGGGTCCGGCCGGATGATTCGAGGTCGTGCGCAAGCCGGGTGAGCGGCACCACGTTCGCATGGCACGTGGATGAGTCGATGATCGCGTGAAAGTACATGAAGGGGTTGTGCTTGGCGGCGTACTGGTCACTGGGCGTGGCCAACTCGGTGGAATCAATGGCGCCGATGCGTGGGTGGCCGCAGGTAGCGCTTTCGCGGGCCGGGTTAGCTCCCATGTCCTCCATGTAGGCCTTCCAGGTGCGGCGCCGCGCCGAGAGCTGGTTGGCGATGGTCGCGACGTGGGCCGGATAGACGCAGCCCTGGCCGATGGGCTGCCCGTCGGGCGCCACGCCAGTTTGGACGAAATCGCTGTAGTGCCAGCAGTCCCGCTGGGTCCCCGAGTCGGGTGCGATACCGCTGATCATCGCGATGTAGTTGCCCAGGCTGTAGTGCCCGATCCCGAAGTACTGCCGCAGCAGTGCCCCCGATTTAACCAGGGTATCGGCGAGGTAGGGCGCCGCGGAGTCCGACCCGAAGGTGGTCTGGAAGCCCTGGTTCTCGAGCACGATGATGAAGACGTGACGGACCGGCGGCGGAGCCGGAGCGGGGCGGAGCCCGCCCAGGACGGCAATCCCGGCGACCAGTACGCCGAGGACAGAACCTCGTTGCGGCACCGATGACCTCCTGGCTGACTTCCGAGGGAAGATCGAGCGCTCGTCACTGAACCGACCCTACAAGCTAAATTCGCATCCATGATCACGCGACGAGGGTTCATCGGTACGGCGAGCCTGGCCGGGCTCGCCGCGGCGCTTCCGGTTGAGGCAGAGCGCCGGGAGCATCAGGGGCAGGGCAGCCTGCCGCCGCTCGACCGGCCGTCCGGGTCGCCGGAGGCGGTGGCCAGGGATGAGGCGTACTGGCAACGGGTCGCCGCCTATTACCGGATCGGGACCGGGTACACCAACCTCGAGGCGGGCTACTGGGGCATGATGGCCCTACCGGTGCTCACCACGTATCACGGGCACATCGACCGGGTCAATCGCGACAATTCGTATTACGCGAGGCGCGAATACGACAAGGACCTGGCGGCGGCCCGGGAGCGGGTCGCGCGATTCGTCGGCGCCAAGCCGACCGAGGTGGTCTTTACCCGCGGCGCGACCGAGGCGCTCCAGCGACTGATCATCCAGTACCGGCCGGTCCAGGCCGGCGACGCGGTGATCTACGGAGATCTCGATTACAGCTCGATGCAGCTCGCCATGAACGCGCTGGCCGAGCAGCGGGGGGCGCAGGTGGTGCGGTTCGAATTTCCCGAGCCGGCGACCCGGGAAAGCGTGTTAGCGGCGTACGCCCGGGTGCTCGAGACCCCGAAGGCCCGGCTCCTCCTCCTGACTCACCTCAACAACAAGACCGGGCTCATCATTCCCATTAAGGACATCGTAGCCATGGCCCGGGCCAGGGGCGTGGACGTCGTGGTGGATGCGGCCCATTCTTTCGGTCAGTGTGATATCAAACTGGCCGACCTGGACGCCGACTTCGTGGGTCTCAATCTCCACAAGTGGCTGGGCGCGCCGGTCGGCGCCGGCCTCATGTACATCCGTGAGAACCGGCTCGCCGACATCGGCCCGATGCTCGGCGATGACGGGCCGGCCGACCGGATCGACAGCCGGGTGCACACCGGCACCGCGAACTTCGCCACTTTCCTGACCGTCCCCGCCGCGGTGGATTTCCACGAAGCGGTGGGCGCGCCCCACAAGGCGGCCCGGCTCCGCTATCTCCGGGATCGGTGGGTGAAATCCTTGCGAGGAACTCGGGGAATCGACATCCTGACTCCGGATGAGTCAGGCTCGGTCGCCGCGATCACCTCGTTTCGTCTCAACGGCAAGACCGGCAAAGCGGAGAACCAGGCGGTGGTGACCGATCTCCTCGACCACTATGGCATCTTCACAGTGTGGCGTACCGGGGTGGCGCGGGGCGACTGCGTGCGGGTGACGCCGTCATTGTATAACACGCCGGCAGACGTGGATCACCTGGCCAGTGCGTTGCGGGAGATCGCGGCGCGGGGCTGAGCGCCTGGCTTCAGGGTACGGTCCGGTTGGCCGTCCTGAAAGCCGCAAAGACGCGGAGCTCGGGGAAGTGGCGGCGGCTGCTCGTGCCATCGGCGTAGCGGCTCAACCGGTCGTAATACGAACCCTGGATCATGAGAGAGAGTTGCAATGGGGTCGGGATGCTGGCCTCGACCGCGGCATAGGTCAGCAGGTGATCGGCATCCGCGCCGTTGACGGAGTGGATCCACGCCGGTTGATAGTGGACCGTGAGGTATGGCATCCCGTCATGCTCGATTCCCGCCTCGAAGGTCCCCCCAGCCCCCGGACCAAAGTCGTAGTCACGTGGTCCAACGCCCGCTCCCGGGGCATTGATTCCGGCCAGCACGATGCCGTCTCCCGCCGCCAGGGTCCGCAGCCAGAACTTCCCGCTCAGGTGGATTCGTGAGCTCAGGCCAAGCTCAAGGGTCTGTCCCCCGAATTGCAGGGCCCCGTTGTTGAGATACTCGAAGCGCTGATCGAGCTCGATCTGGTGGCGGTGCCATTCGCTGCTGCCCAGCTCGGTCCCGGCCACCCGCCCGACCCCGACCAGCTGGGTCAGGCCCCCGTGCCCCGGGGCGAACATGATCCGGGCGCTGAAGGCGTCGAACGGCTTCTTCAGGGAATCGATGTAGGCATCCCCATGTTTGAGATCGGCGAAGAGGATGGAGGAATAGGTGGCGTCCTTGAGACTCTCCAGGAGCGGGCCCGGCCCGCGCACAATGCCGGCTCCTCCGCCGAGCCGGGCCACGGTCGCCGGGGGTCGGTGCTCGGACGAGTTAGGCCCGCGGCGACTCCAGTCGCCCCGCACCAGGCGGTTGACGCCGCCGGCCGGATCGAAGGGGAGCGCGGCCAGCTCCCGCAGCATCCGGACGCCACCGCCGCTCTCGTTGTTGCGAATGGTGGCAGCGACCCGGTGGAACATCTCACCCAGGGCGGCTCCGCCTAACCCGGTATCGACCAGGTCGTTGATGGACGGGCGGGTCGTCTCACCGAAGTATTCCCAGATCGCCGAGTGGAAGAAGCTGAGTGGCACCCCCTCCCAGAACGACAGCCCGTTGCTGCGCGCCGCCGCGAAGTAGAGGGAGCCATTGTAGGGATGGCCCAGCATATTGACCACGAAGTTGTCCTTATCCCAGTCCCAGCCCCGTTCCAGATTGGTCCGCCAGGTCGTGGGTGTCACCCGGGCCGTGCTGTCGCGCAGCACCCAGGCATTGAAGCGATTGACGGAGCCGTTGATCAGGAACCCCTCGAAGAGGGCGGCCGGGAGACTGGCCCGAGTGCAGAATCCGCAGCGCGCGCTGTCCTCAATGGGCGCAGAGGGTTGGACCGGGACGACGACGGAATCCTGCGCGAGCGCGGCGTGGAGGGGGGGACACACCAGCCCGGCCAGCCGAGCAATCCTCGCGACCCGCATGCCCGGGGGACGGCCGCTCCGGATCAACGACACACAGACAAGGGTCCGGTCCGCACCTCAAGGATACCCCTTGTCGACGCTCTCGCCGTTACCCGGCCTGCACCGAACCGGTGGACCGGCGATGAGTCACCCGTGCGTTCCCAACCCGTCGCGCCGTCCGATTAGATGAGGCCCCTGCCCCAAGGCAGGTGAGCAGAATTCGATCGGAGGTATGACAATGCGATCACTGGTGCGCATCACTGTGCTGGGCGGCTTGCTGGGCGTGCTGTCCTGCGGCCCGACGTATACGGAAGCCGGCTTCGGGGTCGCCGCCGGGTACGGTCCGGCCATCAGCCTGTATGGCTACTATCCGGACTACTTCGGCGACTGGCGACGGTCCTACCAGCAATGGGACCCGGTCGTCATCTACGAGCTCCACGGGACCTACTACCCTCAACCGGTTCGTGGGGCTCGGGCGCTGGAGGTGTATCGATCAGGCTCGAGCTATTTCCTCCCGCCCCGCGACCGCGCCTGGGCCCGCACCGAACGACGCTTCGGCCCAAAACGGATGCCGAACGGACACGATTATTCTCGGGCTCGGCGCCCTCGAGGCCGGCCCGGGCAGTGAGGTGACCGGGCTCACAGGCCTGGTGAGCGATGCGGCCGTCCCTCGGGGCGGCCGCTTCTTTTAACGACCATTACCCCGGTTCCCGCATCATAGAGAGACCACCTTCAAGGACCGGGTCCCTTGCGACTCGCCGCGCCCCTCTGCCTCGCCGGGCTCTCGATGGGGGTGTCCTGGGCTGGCCCCGAAGCCGGGCCAGGCCAGGCTCACCCCCATCGATCCGTCCGAGAGAACGTCCTCACCTCCGACGACTTCCCGAACATCCGGGTGAAGGTCGATCCGGCATTCCACTACGTCGGGTCGTTTTCCTTTACCATCCCGGGGATGGCTGCGGGAGAGCGATATGTCTTCGCGGAAGCGGTGGATCACCGGGTGAACCGGCTGTTCATCGCCCAGTTCGAGGGAATCTTGCCGACCAGCGCGGAGACCTACAACTACAGTTTCGCGGACTCGCTCGAGCTGGGAGGCTACCGGTTTCGTCAGAACACATTTGCGTTCAGCAACCAGAAGGGCGGGCAGGAGAATCCAGCAAGTGAAGGCCCGCTCACCGTCGACTTTCTCATCCGGAACGGATACGCCGTCGCGGACGAGATGATGGCCTCACGCTTCGTGACCGTCCCCGACCCGGAACGGAAACACGAGCTCATTCTCTTTTACATGGAGAGCATTCCGGGCGCGGGACATCGGCTCGAAGAATTCTACCAGGGCGAAGACCGGACCCCTCTGTGGCAGGAGCTCTCGCAGATCCTGACGAACCGCGCCCGGGAGAGCTTCACCGTCCTGGACCGATGAGCTGATTGGCCTTGTGGGGATCGAGGCACGACAAGAGGCGGGAGGCCGCTGAGGCCCCCCGCCTCCCGATCGGGACTATCGATTCGCGAGCGGTGCGCTACGGCCTGCGAGGCGGATGTGCGTTGTTGTAATCCTCGTCCGTCGGACGCAGCCGGGTATCGAACCGCCGGTCGCTGTTCTCCCAGCTCCGGTCCCGCGGCGGCAGGAAGTACTGATTGCCCTGGTGATACAGCATCAGGGCGCGGGCGCCCGGTACCCGGTCCCGATAGTACCGCCCATTCTGGTAATACACCGTTGCAACCTGCCAGCGGTTCTGGGCAGTGTGCCAGTCGCCCTGCGCGTCCGGCGAATAGAGCATGAAGTCTACCGTCTCGCCGTACTCGGGCTCGGCCGGAGGTTGCTGGCCGTACACGCCCCGCACCCGGTCCACGGTCCGGTAATCCTCGTCGCCCGGACGGCGGCGGTAATTGTAGCGGCGATCGGCATTGTTCCAGTCGGCGTCCCGCGGCGGCAGGAAGTAGTGGTTGTTGAAGCGGTAGAGCTGCACCGCGCGCGACCGCGGAACCTGACGGGCGAAAAAGCGACCGTCCCGCGCGTACAGCGTGACGGGGGTCCAGCGTCGCCACATCCTCCGCCAGTCGCCGAAGGCTTCCGGTGTGTACGCGTCAACCACGATCTCACGACCCCAGGCCCGCGGCGCGCGTCCACCGTACACGCTGACCACGCCGTCGACGGTGTTGTAGTCCTCCTCCTGGGGGCGATGGCCATACTGGTAGCGCCGGTCCAGGTTGTTCCAGCCGGCGTCTCGCGGTGGCAGGAAGTACTGATTGTTGTAATTGTAGACCTGGACCGCCCGGGCGCCCTGTATCGCACGGGCGTAAAACCGGCCGTTCAGGGTATATAAGGTGACCGGCTGCCATCGCCGGTAGTCGGTGCGCCAGTCACCGTCCTGATTCTGCGAATAGGCATAGACCCGGACCTCGGGTGCCCCGAACTGGACACCCAGCTGAAGCGAGATCTGAGCCTCGCTTCGATTCGGGACCAGCGCGAGCGCGCCCAGGAGCGGCAGGATCGCTAGCGTTGAGGTGCGCATTTCTCGTCCCCTCCATCGGTGATTGATTCAATGGAGGAGACGAGCCGTTTCCGATGGCCGTGACAATGGGTACGGATTTCGACCTCCTGATTCTGATCTCACATTCCACGATTGGGAGCGTTAGCTTCAGGCGATCAGCAAACCACCGCGCCGCTTCGTCTGGCTGCCCTCACCCAGCTTGCGAATCTCACTGCCGCCATGTTGACGGCCCGGGAGCCGCTCCGTACCTTCGTGGGGTCGAAGGCATTCCTATCCTTGAAGCGGATGCGTGCAACGTGCAGCTCGTCATCCCGCTCGGGCATTCACGCGCGCTGTCACCGTGAGCGCTTCCGCGCAGGCTGATCGACTCGCCTCGGCGCTGGAGGGCCGCTACCGCGTCGAGCGCGAGCTCGGGCAGGGTGGCATGGCCACCGTCTACCTCGCCGAAGACCTGAAGCACAAGCGCAAGGTCGCGATCAAGGTGCTTCTGCCGGAGCTCGGCGCCGTGGTTGGCGCGGAGCGTTTTCTCCGCGAAATCGAAACGACGGCGAATCTTCGGCATCCGCACATCCTGCCGCTCTACGATTCCGGCAGCGCGGGCGACTTCCTGTACTACGTGATGCCGCTGGTGGAGGGCGAGTCGTTGCGCGATCGCCTCGACCGCGAGAAGCAGCTTCCGATCGCCGACGCCCTGCGCATCGCGCGCGAAATCGCCGACGCGTTGAGCTATGCTCACGCGCGCGGCGTCGTGCATCGCGACATCAAACCCGACAATGTCCTCCTCGAGGGCGGACACGCGGTGGTCGCCGACTTTGGCATCGCGCGTGCGTTCAGCGCTGCCGGCGGTGCGCGCATCACCCAGACCGGCATGGCGGTGGGAACGCCGCTGTACATGAGTCCCGAACAGGCGCTGGGTGACGCGGAGATCGATGGACGCAGCGATCTGTATAGCCTCGCGTGCGTGCTGTACGAAATGCTCGGCGGACAGCCACCGTTCACCGGCCCGACCGCCGAATCGATCGTGCGTCAGCGTCTCGTGGCGGACGCCCCAGCCGATCACGAATTTGCGGCCCGCGGTGCCGGCGGCCGTTGCCGGCGCGCTCCAGCGCGCGCTCGCCAGGAATCCCGCCGATCGGTTCAACCCCGTCGCGCAGTTTGCGGCGGCGATCGAATCGAATGCCACATCGGGCTCCCTTCCGTCGGGGTCACGGGACGCTCCGTCGCACGGCGGTACAGCGCCGGCATTCCTTGGTGGAAGACGCCTCGCCTGGGCCGCGGCGGCGATGGCCTTGTTGCTCCTTGTCGCGCTGGGAGTGGCGTATCAACGCCGCCCATCGGCCGCGCTCGCCGACAACGCGTCGGTGGCCGTGCTCCCGTTCGAGGACCTCTCCCAGCAGCGGACGAGCGAGTACTTCGGCGACGGCATCGCGGAAACGCTCATCAGCAATTTGAGTAGCGTGCCCGGTCTCGACGTCGCGGCGCGTACGTCGGCCTTCTCGTTCCGCGGCAAGAACGTCGACGCCCGCGAGATCGCCAGGCAGCTGGGCGTCGCCACGGTACTCGAGGGGAGCGTGCAGCGCGCGGGCGACCGACTGCGCATCAGCGCGCAATTGGTGAAGGCGAGCACCGGCACGAACCTGTGGTCGGCGACGTTCGACCGAAGCGCCGCCGACATCTTCGCCGTGCAGGACGAAGTGGCGCGCGCGGTGGTGACCGCGCTGAAGGGCCGGTTGCTCGCCGGCCAGGCGCTTGTTGCCAGCGAGCCGACGCACGATCGCCAGGCGTACGATCTCTATCTCCAGGGTCGCTTTCTCTGGAACAGGCGCGCCGTGCCCGACCTCGAACAGGCGATCGGCCTGTTCGAAGAGGCCCTTCAGCGCGACTCCTCGTTCGCCCTCGCTCACGCGGGTCTCGCCGACGCGTACATCGCGTTGGCGTTCTACTCGAACGCCCCGACGCTGCCGACCTTGACGAAGGCGCGCGCGGCGGCCGAGCGAGCCTTGGCGTTGAACCCGAATCTGGGGGAGGCGGAGTCCGCGCTCGCGTATCTCACGTTCCTCGAGTGGCACCTCGGTGCGGCCGACAGCATTTTCCGGCGCGCCATCAGGTTGAACCCCGGATACGCCACCGCCCACAAATGGTATTCGGACCTCCTGCTGACCGACGGGCGCGCCGCCGAGTCCATGAGGGAATTGGTCCGGGCGAAGGAGCTCGACCCGCTCGCCGCGATCATCATGGCCAACATCGGCAACTGGTACTGGATTGAAAGGACGGGGGGCGACTCGGCCCTCATCTGGATGGATCGGGCCCTGGCCCTCGACCCGAACAACCCGCTGGCGCTGGAGAACTCGTCGAGTATCTACTTCAGCCGCGGTGACTCAGCCCGGTTCTTCAAAGCGCGGGAGCGACTCGACGTCAGCTCGTCGCGCGGCGGCGCGCCGGTGTCGGAACTCCGCAAAGCGTGGGCGGCCGGCGGACCAAACGCCGTTCTGCGGGCGCAGCTCGCCTCTCCTCGATCGCAGGGCTTGGCGGTCGAGCGCGCACGGTGGCGCGCTGAGCTCGGGGACATCGACGGGGCGTTTCGCGAGTTGGATACAGGGATCGCCGAGCACTCGATCTGGATCATCTACGTCGACCAGTTTCCCGAGTTGGAGCCGCTGCATCGGGACCCTCGCTACGCCGCTCTGCGCGAACGGGTGGGGCTCGCGAAGCGCTCGACGGTGAAGTCCTGATGAATCAACCTGCATTAGGCCCATCGATGATTACACGTCGCCGGCCACCGGGACCCTCACATTGAATGGATCTTTCTTCCCGGACGAGACCATATTCGTCCGGGACGACTGCGCCTCGTTCCGCTCCCGGTTCCTGGAAGTCTTGGCAAATGATGTCTGAATCAATGGGAATGCGCCGGTTTGGTCCCGTTCTTCGCCTTCTGGCGACCGTTGCTCTGCTCTGGATCGTCCTGGCCAGGATCCCGATGGCCCAGGTCGTCCCGGCCGTGGTGCGCGCCGAGCCGGGTTACGTGGCGATGGGCCTGCTGTTCGCTCTGCTGGCGGTCGTCATCGAGGCGGTCCGATTCCGTCTGCTGCTGATCCGGCATGGCATCGCGGTGACCGCGCCGCAGGTGCTCGCTACTAATCTTGCCTCCAGATTCTACGGGCTCCTTCTCCCGGGTTCGCTTTCCACCGGGGCCTTCCGGTGGTATCGGTTTGGCCAGGGCCAGCGGGCCTGGGGAACTGTGCTGGCCTCCATCGTGTTCGCTCGGCTGCTGGACACCATCGTGCTGGTGATCTTCGGACTCACCTTCTGGCTCATCGCCAGGCCATCCGGATCGAGCCCGCTGGTTGGCGTTGCATTGGTCTGCGTGTTGGTGCTGTTGCTGGCCACGCACGCGCTGCTCCGTCTCGGCTCGCCGGGCGCCAGACGCCTCATGGCGCCGATCGAGCGTCTGTGGCGGCTCGTGGGTATGCCGGCAGCCGTCTGGGAGCGAGGCGCCCGGCTGGCGCAGGCCACAGCGGAGGGGTACCGGTCCTCCCAGGGAATGTTCGGAAGCCTGGCGGCCCTCTCCGGCCTGGTGCATGGCTGCGCGATGGTCTCGGGCTGGTGCTTCGCGCTGTCACTGCGGATGCACATCCCGTTCTCGGTCATCGGCTGGGTCAACTCCACGGTCACCGTTCTTCTGATGCTGCCGATCTCCATCGCCGGCTTGGGAGTACGCGAGGGCAGCCTGCTCGCGCTCCTGGGTCAGTACGGAGTATCTCAGCCGGATGCGGTCGCCTTCTCCGTGTTATGGCTGGGGAGTGCGATCTCTATGGCTGTCGCCGGCGGCTGTCTCGAGCTCTACCGAGCGCTCCGCCGCCGGGCCATCGCCCCCGTGGATACCGCCCCCGAGGCCAGGACTGCCAGGCCCGGATCCGATTCCGGGCTCATGGTTATCGTCGTGTTGAACCTCAACAAGTCCACCGAGACCATTCGATGCCTGGGCAGCGTGTTCAGCCTCGAGTACTCTCCGTTTGAGGTCGTTTGTATCGACAACGGCTCGACCGATGGATCAGACGAATCCATCAAGCTGGCATTTCCCCGCGCCCATCACCTCCGGAGCGAGGTCAATCTCGGCGTCGCCGGAGGTCGGAACCTGGGCCTCAGCTACGCCGAGACTCATTTCTCGTACGCCGGGCTCTTTTTCCTCGATAACGACGCCTGGGTGGAACCCGGATGCCTGGGCGAGATGGTCGACATCCTGGAGGCGGATCCAGCCGCCGGCCTGGTCGAGGCAAAGGCGCTGCGACCGACAACTCCCCCGGTGTTGTGCTCGGCAGGCGGACACCGCATCAACTGGTACACGGGAACCATCCGAACGGTCGGCGCCGGCGAAATCGACCGGGGCCAACATGATGCGGGTCGGCCCCAGACCTGCAGCGGAGGGCTGGTGCTGATTCGACGGAGCGTGTTCGAAGCCATCGGCGGGTTCGACAATGGCTTCAACCCTTATGGGTGGGAAGATCTGGACCTCGGGTTACGGGCGGGCAAGGCCGGCTTCACGATCCGCTTTGCGCCAAGGGCCATCGCCTATCATGAGGGGGGCAAAGCCGGGCGAGGCCGGGCCATTCCCGAATACGAGCGATCAAAGACGCGCGGCTATTTCCGTTTGTTCAAACGGCACGCGAGTCCGCTGCAGTGGACCTGTTTCCTGGCTCTCCTGCCGCTTCGGGCGATCGGGCGCACCGCGCGCGATTTGGTTGGGGGGCACACCGATATCGTCTGGGCGCGCCTCCGGGGACCCTTCGGAGCCGAGACCCCTTCAGTAGATCGTTCTGCCTCGCCCGAGTCCTGACTGCCCGGAGGCAGGCATCAGGGGATGGTCGCCGACGCCCAGGTGAATGGCAGTATGAGGATGCGCTCTGGACGCACCCGACCACGCGACGTCTATTCCGACCGCAACGCGCTTGAGGGACTGAGCCGGGACGCCCGCAGTGCCGGCAGCGTCGTCGCCGCAAGGGTGATCGCCGTAATCAGGAGGATCGCGCTCGCCAGCATGAGGGGATCCGACGCCCGGATCGCGTACACCCGGTTGGACACGACTTTGCCCGAGAGATACGCCAGTCCTACCCCGATCCCCGCTCCCAGCAGCCCAAGCGTGCCACCCTGCCGCATGATCAGCCAGAATACCGCCTGGGGCGACGCGCCGAAGGCGAGGCGGGTGGCCATTTCGCCGGTGCGGAGCGTGCCGGCATAGGATATCACCCCGTAGATCCCGACCGCGGCGAGTACGATCGCAATGGCGCCGAAGAGGAGCATCAGCGTCATCCCCAATTCCTGCCGCTTGAGCGTGCCGCCCACCACATCCGAGGCGAGCTCGAAATCGATGGCCATCTCCGGGTAGAGCCTCCGCAGCTCGGCACGGATGGGGCCCTCGAGCTGGGTCGGATCGGCTTGCCCGGCCCACACGACGACCGTGGCACGGCGAAACGGAATCTGACTCAGCGGTGAATAGAACGCCGGCTCGGCCGGCTCGCCGAGCGACTTCTGCCGCACGTCGTCGATGACTCCTACGATCGTCACCTCATTCCGCGGATCGGGCGTCGGATAGCCGGCCGAGAACTGCACCCCGATCGGGTCGCGCCCCTTGAGATAGCGCCGGACGAAGACGTTGTTGACGATCGCGACCGGCAAACTGGTCCCAAGGTCCTCCGGGCCGAAATCGCGACCCTGGATCACCTTCGTCCCCATCGCGGCGAAGAGGCCTGGGCTCGCCAGGCGCTGACGGGTACCGGGTGGGTTGGCCGGGTCGAACGGCTCGCCGTGAAACTGCGCGAGCAGGGAGTTCTCCAGGGTTCCCCGCATCGGATACGCCGACACGAGCCCGGCGCCCGCCACACCGGTCACACTGCGCACCGCGTTCAGCAAGTCCAGATGCGCCTGGCGCACCGCGTCGCCATTCGGATACCGGGGCCCGATGAAGGCTACGTCGAAGAGCAGCCGCTTCTCCGGCTCGAAGCCAGGATCGGTGCTTCTCAGGTTGGAGAATCCGCGCACCAGCCACCCGGCCCCCGCCACCAGCATGATGGCCAGCGCCACCTCGGCCACCGTCATGGAGCTGAGCCAGCGTACCGTGCCCCGGCCGGCGCTCGACGTTCGCGAGCTGTCGTTCATCAGGGCCTTCATGTCGCTGCGGAGAAGACGCACCGCCGGTGCGAGCCCGATGATTGCGGCGCAGACCACGAGCACCAGGAGAGAGAAGAGGAGTACGCGGGCGTCGAACGGGACCGCATCGAGTCGCGGCAGCTTCGAAGCGCCCAGGGCAAGCAGCGCGCGAAGGCCAAGAAAGGCGAGGCCCAGGCCGAGGAGGGTGCCGGCCGCGGTCAGCACCAGCGATTCGGTGAGAAGCTGACGGACCAGCCGGCCCCACCCGGCGCCCAGGGCGGCGCGGACCGCCATCTCGCGCGCCTGGGCGGCGCCACGGGCCAGGAGCAGATTCGCGACGTTCACGCAGGCGAGAAGCAGGAGGAGTCCAGTCGCCGACATGACGATGACCAGGATCGGCCCCAGGTCACCGACGATCGAGTCCACCAGCGGGCGGGGGACGTAGATACGATTCCGGTCCGCGGCTGGGAAATCCTGCTCCAGCCCCTTCATGACGCTGGTCAGGCCCGGCCTGGCCTGGTCGATGGTCGTGCCGCGCTTCAGGCGCATGAACCCTTCCTGCCCGTGGTTCACGTCGTTGGACGGGGTGCGCTGGGCGAACCAGAGGTCGGCGCCGTGCGGCATGTCGAAGTCGTGCGGCGCCACGCCGGCAACCGTGGTGTTGAACTCGGCGAAGCGAATGGGCTTGCCGATCACCCCGGGGTCGCTCTGGTAGAGGTTCTGCCATACCCGTTCGGAGATCACCACCGTGGGAAGCGGACCTTGCTGGGGAGGCGCGCCGGGCGGCGGGGGCTGGAACGCAGTGAAGTCGTCGTGGGTGAACCCGCCCTTGAGCATCGGCAGCCCGAACAGCTCGAAGAACCCTTCGGTCACCCCATAGATCCTCACGTGGGTCGGGGTGTTGTCCTCGGCCAGGAGGGTGAGATCGCCTGGCACGAAGCCCGCGGCCCGCGCGATGGTCAGGCTCGAATCATTCAGGCGATAGAGCTCCCCGCCGGAAAGGAGTCCGGTGGTGACCCGACCGTCGGTGAGGGCGGTGCGGAGGCTGTAGAGATCCTCGGAATCCGGATAGGGCAGCGGCTTGAGGAGGACCGCGCTCAGGGTCGTGAAGATCGCCGTGGTGGCGCCGATGCCGAGGGCCAGCGTGACGATGGCGGTGAGGGGGAAGGCGGGGGCGCGGCGGAACGCGCGCAACGCGACCCGGACGTCCTGGAGAAACGTTTCCACTGTCGGCTCCGATTTGGCGTGTTTCGCGCGGGGGCAGTGCCGCGGAACGTTGGACTACTCTAACACCGAAATCGTTGTTCCGCGCAGCCGGGACGGTGGGGGTGGAGGTGGGGGGGAAACAGCAGGGCCGGTTCGCCCGAAGGCGAACCGGCCCCTGTTCAACGACGTGGGAAGTCGAAGCTTACGCTCCGAGCCTCCGCACGTTCTCCGCCGCCGGGCCCTTCTGGCCCTGCACGACATCGAACTCGACCTTCTCGCCCTCGGCGAGGCTCTTGAAGCCCTCGGCCTGGATGGCGGAGTGATGGACGAAGCAATCCTTCGCGCCATCCTCAGGGGTGATAAATCCGAACCCCTTCGCATCATTGAACCACTTCACTGTACCGGTCGTACGCATGGCAACCTGCTCCTTACGAAATGTTCCTCCGGCGAACGCGGCACTCGCCGCGGTCACTCGCGATCGCGACTAACAGAAAGGGCCGGCGAGAATGCCAGCCCTTTGAGGTGTCGCTGGATTGTAGGCGCACATTGCTATGCGACAAATCGCTGAAGCAAAATAACCCATACCCCCCGAAGGATCAAGCCCAGGCGGTGGGCGGAGGTCGAAACGACACACTACCACCGTAGCAAGCCAGGGCCGGAAGCCGGGCAATCTGGTGTAAATGCATGTCCAGCCTTGTGGCGGGGCGAGGCCAGTGGATTGGCTCAGCGGTTGCAATCCGATGGGGGATGGAGGTCCCATGCGACCCGTTAAGCTGATCCTGAGCACGCTTCTCATCGTTCACTGCACTTCGCCGTCCGACCCGAGCCCGCTCTATCCCGGGTATTTCCTGTCCAGAGTCGGTGATCAGTTTCTGCCCATTCCGTACGGGAATGACGGCTCGGTCCTGCTGGCCGCCTCGCTGAGCTTCTCCCCGAGCATGCGGCCGGGCGAATCGGCGGGATCCAGCGGGATCGCTCACTACACGCTCCTGATTCAGTCGGGCGATCAGACGGTGCAACACGACACCGTGGACCTCGACTACACGATCCAGAACGCCGAGCTGCACATCAATCTGTGTCCACCGCTCGCCCTCTGTATTGCCACAACGGAGCTGATCGGGCCGGTGCTCGATCGGACCGAAGAGCTGGTGCTCACCCACTACGTCGCTGGCACGCCGGGTGACGTCTATCGCTTCTTCCCCTCGTTGCCGGATTGAGGCGGGTCGCGGGCGCCAGGACCACGTGCAGTTGGTTGCTACGAAGTCCAGAGCAAAGCGTGGAGCATCGGGTTACCATGCAGTAGTCATCCCACACGAGCCAGCCATGCGCATAGCCTCCATCGCCTTTCTCGCCCTTACCGGCCTGAGCGCCGCTCCCGGCGTCCCCGAGATGCGGGGCTATTCCGATGCCGCCGCCAGGGTCCAGCGCGACTGGGAAGCCAAGTTTCGCAGCATTCCCGAGCCCCAGCGCATGCGGGCCGCCATGCAGCGGCTCTCCGCTCGGCCGCACCACGTGGGCTCGCCCTACGACAAGGACAACGCCGAGTGGCTCCTGGCGCAGTTCAAGTCCTACGGGTGGGACGCCCAGATCGAGCAATTCGATGTTCTCTTTCCAACCCCGAAGGAACGGGTGGTCGAGCTGGTCGCCCCGACGCGGTTCCGGGCCAAGCTCCAGGAGCCGGCGGTTTCGGTGGACCCAACTTCCAGCCAGCAATCCGAGCAGCTCCCCAGCTACAACGCCTATTCCGCCGATGGCGATGTGACCGCCCCTCTGGTGTACGTCAATTACGGTGTGCCCGCCGACTATGACGAGCTGGAGCGTCGAGGCGTTTCGGTGAAGGGGGCGATCGTGATCGCGCGTTACGGGCAGTCGTGGCGCGGCATCAAGCCCAAGGTCGCCGCCGAGCACGGCGCGGTGGGCGCGTTGATCTACTCCGACCCGCGCGACGATGGGTACCAGCAGGGCGAGACCTTCCCCAACGGCCCATGGCGCGGCCCGGACGGCGTGCAGCGGGGAAGCGTGATGGACATGCCGGTCCACCCCGGGGACCCACTCACCCCGGGAGTGGGCGCGGTGCCGGGCGCGAAGCGCCTTGCGGTGAAGGACGCCGAGGTCATCATGAAGATCCCGGTGCTCCCGATCTCGTATGGTGACGCCCAGCCGCTCCTGGCGGCCCTGACCGGACCGGTCGCGCCTGCGTCGTGGCGAGGGGGACTGCCGATCACCTACCGCATGGGTCCGGGCGCGGCGAAGGTGCACCTCAAGCTGTCCTTCAACTGGGATATCAAGCCGCTCTACGACGTCATCGCGCGGCTGCCCGGCGCGACCTTCCCGGATGAGTGGGTGATCCGTGGGAACCATCACGACGCCTGGGTGAACGGCGCGGAGGATCCGATCTCGGGGTTGGTGCCGGAGCTCGAGGAGGCTCGCGCCATGGGCGAGCTGGTCAAGCAGGGCTGGCGCCCCAAGCGCACCATCATCTACGCCGCATGGGACGGTGAGGAGCCGGCGCTCCTGGGTTCCACCGAATGGGTCGAGGCCCACCGGGACGAGCTGGCCCGCCGTGCGGTCTTCTATCTCAACACCGACGGGAACGGCCGCGGCTTCTTCGGCGCGGGCGGATCGCACTCCCTGGAGAAGCTCGTCAACGAAATTATTCGGGACGTCGAGGATCCCGAGACCAAACTCTCGGTGTGGAAGCGCACCCAGCTCAAGCTGATCCACGACGGAGATGCTCACGAGCGTGCCGACGCGCGGAACCGGGAAGACCTCCGGATCGAAGCCCTCGGTTCGGGTTCGGACTTTACTCCGTTCCTTCAGTTCGCCGGCGTTGCCACCCTCAACATGGGATTCGGTGGCGAGGACGGCGGCGGTATCTATCACTCGGTCTACGACGACTTCTACTGGTACACCCACTTCAGCGACACGTCCTTTGTGTATGGCCGGGCGCTGGCGCAGGTAGCGGGCAGCATGATCATGCGAGTCGCTGATGCCGAGCTCCTGCCGTTTGCCTTTACCAACATGGCCGAGACCGCGTCCGGGTACGTGAGTGAGCTTGAGAAACTCCGGGAGCTGCGAGCTGATTCGGTCACCGAGCGCTCCCGCGAGCTGGACGAAGGTGTCTACGCCGCCACCAACGACCCACACGAGCCCATGTCGGCGCCGGCGCGGCAGGCGCCGGTTCCAGCGCTCAACTTCGCGCCGCTTCAGAACGCGGTCGATCTGCTGCACCGTATGGCGGACGACTACGAGGAGGCCGTCGAGAAAGCCCAGGACAACGGCGGGACCGCGCTGGACCGGGCGCCGCTCGGCGGCGTCAACGCGAAGCTGATTCAGGCCGAGCATGCCCTCACCAGCCCGGACGGGTTGCCGAAACGACCCTGGTACCAGCACCTGCTGTACGCGCCGGGGCTTTATACGGGCTACGGAGTGAAGACCATGCCTGGCGCGCGCGAAGCGATCGAGCTGGGCCGGTGGGACGAGGCCAACACCGAGCTGGGCCGGATCGCAGTGGCGGTCGAGGCGCAGGCCAAGGTCGTTCGCTCGGCGGCCGATGAGCTCCGGCGCGCCATGGGGCAGGCGCTGACGCCCTGAACCATGCGGCCGGTGTTGGTTAACCCGCTCTCATCATTTCTTTCTCAGGCTTTCATGAACTGAATCGCTCCGCCGCCGTTCCGGCCCGCCTCCTGCTGATATGACCCGGCATGAGTCCGGGCCCGGCGCAGTTTCAGTCGATCGTCGAGAACATCACCGATCTGGTAACCATCTTCGACGCGGATGGGACCATCCGGTACCTCAGCCCCTCGCTTCGCACGATGCTGGGCTACGCGCCGGAAGAGCTGCTCGGCAGCCGCATCGACGGATTGTTGCATCCGGAAGACGTCGAAGGGGTGCGGCAGTTCTGCAGCAGCCTCATGGCGAAGAGTTATGGAACCGGAAGTATCGCCTGTCGAGTCGGTCACAGGGACGGCTCCTGGCGATGGGTCGAATCGGTGGGAGCGAACCGGCTGGAAGACTCCGCCCTGTCCGGCATCCTCGTCGTCATGCGGGATATTACCGAACGAAAACGAGTGGAGAACCGGCTCCGCGCCAATGAACGCCAGCTCGAGGCGATCGTCCAGGCCGTCAACGATATCGTGTTCGAATTCGACGGAGATGGCCGGTATCTCGACGTGTTCGCCGCGGACGAGACCAAGCTGGCGGCCCCGAAGAAGGATGTGCTCGGACACACCATCGCCGAGGTTCTGGGCGCCACCGCCGCGAAGCCGTTCCTGGACCCCATCCGTCGAGTCCTGGAGACCGGGCTTCCCGAACGTTTCGAATACAGCCTGACGGTTCGGGACGGGGAGCGTCACTTCTTTACCCGGCTGCACCGGATGCCTGGACTCGACGGCGCCGGGCCCACCGTGTGCATGGCCATCAGCGATATCACCGATCGCAAGAATGCGGAAGAGGCGCTGGCGCGAAGCGAGGCCCAATACCGCGCCTTGGTGGAGCATGCCCCGCTCGGGGTGTTCCGGGCCAAGCCGGATGGGCGGCTCCTTGCGGCAAACCCCGCGCTCGTGTCCATGCTGGGATACGACTCTCCTGAGGCCCTGCTTTCGGCGAACCTCACCCGGAACGTGTACGTACACCCATCCAGGACCCTCGAGAACGGAGCCGGCACCGAGGAAACCCAGTGGAGGAAGCAGGACGGCTCGCAGATCTGGGTCCGGGTCCATCTTCGGCCGGATCCGGCTCCGGGCGCAGGCGGCGAGTTCAACGGGCTGGTGGAAGATGTGACGGTCGAGCGGAACCTCGAGGCCCAATTCCTCCAGGCCCAGAAGATGGAGGCGGTGGGGCGGCTGGCCGGTGGTGTCGCGCACGATTTCAACAACACGTTGACCGCGATCCTGAGCTACAGCGACATGCTGATCAATGATCTTGCGCCCGGGGATTCCCGGCGGCTCGACCTGGAGCAGATCCGCCGCTCCGGGAAGCGCGCCGCCGAGCTGACCCAGCAGCTGCTGGCGTTCAGTCGGAGACAGGTCCTGCAGACCCGGGTGCTCGATCTCAATGAAGTGGTGGGGAAGACCGAGCGCATGCTCCGCCGGGTCATCGGCGAAGATATCAAGGTGGGGATCGTGACCGGTGATCAGCCGGCCATCATCCGTGCCGACGCCGGTCAGATTGAACAGATCATCCTGAATCTGGCCGTGAACGCCCGGGACGCGATGCCCGGTGGCGGTCTCCTGACGATCGAGACCGCCAACGTCGACCTCGACGAGCTTTTTGCCCACCGACATCAGGATGTCGCGCCCGGTCGATATGTCATGCTGGCGGTCACCGACACCGGGGTCGGGATTACTCCGGACGTCTTCCAGCATCTGTTCGAGCCGTTCTTCACGACCAAGGGCCCAGGGAAAGGAACCGGTCTCGGCCTCGCGACGGTGTACGGGATCGTCAAGCAGAGTGGAGGCTCGATCTGGCCGTACAGCCAACCGGGAAGGGGAACGACCTTCAAGATCTACTTCCCACGAGTCGAGGAGTCCGTGGAGCATCGGGAAGAAGGGCCGTCGAGGCCATCAGGCGGTGGGCGGGAAACGATCCTGGTTGCGGAGGATGAGGATAGCGTTCGAGAAGTCGTTTCACGGGTTCTTTCCAAGAAGGGATATCACCTGTTGCTCGCAGAGAACGGGGAGGCCGCCCTGCGGCTCGCCCGAAGCCGGCCGGGGTCTATCCAGCTTCTCCTGACCGACCTGGTGATGCCCGGCATGTCGGGGGGTGAGCTCGCCCAGAGGCTGCGGGATGAACAACCCGGCCTTCGGATCCTGTTCATGTCCGGATACACCGATGACGCCGTGGTTCGCCAGGGCGTGCTGGAGAAGGGAGTCCCCTACCTCCAGAAGCCGTTTACCGCCGAGGCCCTGGCGGCGAGAGTCAGAGAGGTCCTCGACGGGGCGAGCGGGTAGCTCGAATCGGCCAATCCTCCGACGTTTTACGCCTTCCTGAGTAAGTCTCGCAGGAGCGACCCTTCAACTTCGATCTACCTCTCGCCGCTTCTCCGTCCGGCCTCGCCACCCGGCCGGGGACCGGTGCGCGACCGGTCTCCGGCAGGCGAGCCGGTTTCTGGCTCTGGGTCTCCCTTGTTGCCGGTGGCCTGGCGGTCCTCGAAGCCGTCGCCGTTCGGATCCTCCGGATCGACGATGGCAGGATCGGCGCCTATGCAGGGATCGTCCTCCTGTGCGCCGGGGCGATGGCGCTGCTCTCCGGGATCGCCTCCCGGATCGGGTGGCCAAGAACCCTGTCGGCCACAGGTCTCGTGATGGCGATCGGGGGCGGCGCCGAGGTTCTCGGACTCTACAGCGCGCTCCCGTTCGGGCGGTACGAGTACACCGACTGGTGGCTGCCGTACGTCACCCTTCCTAACGGCAAGCTCTTCCCCATCCTCATGCCGCTCACCTGGTTTCTGGTGGTCGCCGCCTGCTATCTCGTCCTCGCCCGGCGAATGCGGGGCTGGGCACTCATCATCGGCACCGCAGCCTTCGCCGCCCTGGTAGATCTGGCCTTCGAGCCGGTCATCACCCGGGTGGTGTTCCTCTGGCGCTGGCTCGAGCCGGCGCCGCTGCTCGGGGCTCCCTACCAGAACGCGTTGGGCTGGTTCGTGATCTCGGGAATCGCCGCGTGCTGCTTGCAGGCGCTCCAGCTCTGGCGCGCGAGGGAGCTGGCTCATCCTGGATGGATGCTTTCCGCCGGGCTCATCGCGACCGCTGTGATCGGGCTCGCGTACGGAGAGCCACGCGGAGCCGTGGCCCTCGCCATCCTGCCGATGGCGCTTTGGGGCCGGGGCCGGGGGACCGGGCCTAGCCATGCATCCGGTCCTCTTTCACCTGTTCGGGTATCCGGTCGAGGCCGCCGGCACCCTTTACCTCTTCGCCGTGATTGTTTCGGGCATCTACGCCGCTCGCATCTGCCGAAGGCTGAGTGGCAACCCCGACGACGTGATTCCCGGGGTGTTCCTGACCGTCCTCGCGGCGTACGTGGGGGCTCGGCTACACGGTGCGATCCTGGTGCAGGGAGGCCTTCCGGCTCACCCGCTGCGAGCAGCTGGCACACCCCGGCGCGCTCAGCTTCTTCGGAGGCCTCCTGCTGGGGGCGCCGGTCCTGCTCGGCTACCTGCGCTGGAAACGGTATCCAGTCGGCGCAGTCGTGGATCAGCTCGCCCCGCTCGTGCCGATCCTCTACGCCCTGTTCCGGCTGGGATGTTTCCTGAACGGGGACGACTACGGTCCGCCGACCGGGCTGCCCTGGGGGATGCGGTTCTCCCAGGGCTCGCCGCCCACCGCGGTGCGGGTCCATCCGACTCAGCTCTACGAAATCCTGCTCATGGTGCCGGTCTTCCTCTGGATGCGGTGGACGCCGGAAAGCGGGTCTTCCCTCGGGGGCGCTCATGGGCGAGCTCGGCGTCCTGCTCGGGTTGGAGCGGTTCGTGGTGGAGTTCTGGCGACTGGGGCCCCGAGGGTTTGCCGGGCTCAGCGTGGCGCAGGGGCTCGCGCTGCTGCTGATCGCCGTCGGACTGAGCGGGAGGATAGTGGTCGCCGCAAAGCAGTCGCGGGTTATGGGAGTGGTGCACCCGTCGGGATTCCTCAACTGATGCCATCGGAGAGCCTCTATGCCCAGGGTCACGCTGTATAACCGAATCCTCGCAACTGCCGGGATTCTTGGCTTCGTCGGGACCATCGTGGTGTTCGACCTGGGGTGCCCGGGGAGTACCGACAACAACAGCGGCTATCCCGTCCAGACCGTCACGGTGCAGCCTAACCCGGTCAGTGTGAGGGTCGGAGGATCGGCGCAGCTGGCCGTGACGGTGATCGATTCCCATGGCGGCACGATCGAGGACGAGGAGGTGACCTGGTCGTCGAGCGACCCGACGATCGCCACGGTTTCCGGAAACAGCACCGGCGCCGTGGTTACCGGAGTGCGAGCCGGTGTTGTTACGATCACGGCGACGAGCTTGGGCGTGACCGGCAAGACGACTGTAACCGTCAGTGATGTGCCGGTCGCTTCGGTCAGCGTGACCGGGGCCGCCAGTGTTGGGGAGCTCGAGAGCACGACGTTGACCGCAACGGCCAAGGACGCGAGCGGCAATGTCCTCCCTGGCCGGACCGTCGCGTGGAGTTCCAGTGACCCAACCGTCGCCTCGGTGGGCAGCGCGGGGATGGTCAGCGGCAACAAGGGAGGGACAGCGACGATCACGGCGACCATCGAGCTGGTGAACGGCTCGGCTCCCATCACCGTGATCCCGGCGACGGTCGCGGGAGTGGACCTGTTCGCGCTCGCGCACGAGTTGAGCGTCGGCGAAAGCACGCACATCTCTGCCACCGTAAAAGACGCCCAGCAGCGCACGCTGTTGGGCCGGTCGGTCACCTGGTCGTCCAGCAACGCGGCCATCGCCAGCGTCAACGCCGACGGGCTGGTCACCGGCGTCGCGGCCGGCGGCCCGGTCACCATCACCGCGAGCTGTGAAGGCAAGAGCGGAACGACGCAGATTACCGTGACGGCCATGCCCTCCGTGGTCTCGGGCCGGGTGATCAACTACGTCACCGGCCAGGGGATCGGCGGGGCGGCGGTGAGCTTCCGATCCAATGATGGCGTCGGCTCCCTCCTCGGGGGCACCACCGCGGGCGCCGATGGAACCTTCACCTCGCCGGCGTTTTCGAGCGGAATATCGAGCGGCGTGCTGGTCGAGGCGAGCGCGAACGGATACGTGACGGGCCGGATTCTGGTGGGCAGCGTGCCGGCGGGGGCCACGACCTACGCGGGAGATGTTCCCCTGGTGCCCACGAGCTCGATGACCGGAGGCATCTCCGGGGTGATCAGGAACGCCCGGACTGCTGCCGGGATTTCCGGCGCCACCGTTTCCGTGTTCAACAACGTGAGCTCCAGCGCCGTCGCGACTCAGACGAGTGATGGGAACGGGAATTTCTCGTTTGCGGCGTTGTCGGCTGGAACCTATAGACTCACGGCCTCCGCCACCGGATTTCAGAACGCCCAGCGGATCGGGGTCGCGGTGGGGGACGGCGGGGTTACCGCCAACCAGGACCTGGTCCTGTCGCCCAGCGGGACCAATGCCGTGACCATTGTGCTCACCTGGGGCGCGTCGCCTTCCGATCTGGACTCCCATCTGACCGGACCCAACCCTGACGCGAGTCGCTTCCACGTCTACTATGCCTCGCGGGGCAACCTGACCGCGGCGCCGTTCGCCAACCTGGACGTGGACGATGTTTCGAGCTACGGCCCCGAGACCATAACCATCACCCAGATGAGCTCCGGCACCTATCGCTATTCGGTCCACGACTACAGCGACCGCACCTCGAACCCGAGCAGTGGGCTTGGGTCCTCGGGAGCCAAGGTCCAGGTCTACACCGCCGCGGGACTGGCTCAGACGTTCTCGGTACCAGGCGGAGCGGGCACGCTGTGGACCGTCTTCGAGCTGAGCGGCACACTCGACAATCCGGTCATCACACCGAGAAACATCATGGGCTACGCCAGTGATCCGAGCGCCATCACCGCCCCGCCGCTGCTGCCGGGCATCGGCCTCACGGATGGGAGCCTGATTGGAAGCGCGGTGCGGCTCAACCCCAAAGGCAGTCCCCGCTGAGCCGGAGGGGGCGGCTGACACTCCGGTTCCAACAATCCGTAGGGCCGGGGCATCGAATTGACCGGACCCCGACCTGGCGAGGAACCACCATGCAGCGGCTTATCCCCTTGGCAGCACTCACCCTCCTGGCCGCCGGACCCCTGGCCGGCCAGGAAATCGTGGGACGAAACGACCAGACCTTCACCCTGAATGAGGCGGTCAGCCAGGGTGGGTGGGTGCGGATCGCCACCTTCAACGGCCGGATCGACATCACCCAGGGAACCAGCGGCCGGGTGGAGGTCCGCGCCGTCAAGGAGATCCGCCGGGGCGACGTCGAGGATATCGGCTTCGTTGTCCGCCGGGAGCGCGACGGGATCACGATCTGCGCCGTATTTGTAGACCAGGATGAGTGCGGTGCGGATGGCAACTACCATGGCGGCAACCACTCCGGCAACTGGTCCCGGAATCACCAGGGCCGGGTGGAATTCACGGTGCAGATCCCGGCCGGAGTCCGGGTCAAGGCAGCTAGCGGGAACGGTGACGTGACGATTGCGGGGGCCGGCGCCGAAGTGGTGGCGGAAACCGGGAACGGCCGAGTCGATATCGCCGGCTCCACCGGCCAGGTGCAGGCCGAGACGGGCAACGGTGAGGTCACCGTTCGAGATGCCCGCGGTCCGGTGGACGTTTCGACTGGAAGCGGCGACGTTCGGGTGATGACGTCCACCGGGCCGGTTTCCGCCAACAGCGGCAACGGAGACATCGACGTGAGTATCGGCAAGATGGAGCGCTCACCCGACATGAGCTTTTCGACCGGGAATGGCCAGGTGACGCTCCGGCTCCCGGATGGCTACGGGGCGGAGCTGGACGCGAGCACCGGGAACGGCCACGTCACCAGCGACTTCCCGGTCCGAATCCAGAGCGGCCGGCTCGATCGCACCCGGCTTCGGGGCACTCTCGGCAACGGGGGCGGGCGGCTCTCGGTCAGCTCCGGCAACGGTGACGTGGAGATCCGGCGCCAGCCCTGAGCGGGTACCACATCGAGCGGTTTATCGGGTGGTGATGGTCACCGTCGCGCTCATCCCCGGCCGCAATTCCGCGGCGCTGTCCTGAGGCATCGCCAGAAGGATCCGTACCGGAACCCTCTGCACCACCTTGGTGAAATTTCCGGTGGCGTTGTCCGGCGGCAACAGCGAGAACTTGGCGCCGGTTGCGGGGCTCAGGCTCTCCACCCGGCCGTTGAAATCACGCCCGGGGTACGCATCCACTCCGATCTCGGCCTGGTCTCCGGGGACGATTCCCCGGACCTGGGTCTCCTTGAAGTTTGCCACGACCCAGACGTCGTCCAGCGGCACCACGCTCATGAGCGGCTGGCCGGGCTGCACCAACTGGCCGACTTCCACCGATTTGTGGCTGATGACGCCGTTGGATGGGGCCGTGATCACGGTATAGGAGAGGGCGAGCGCCGCCTGGTCGCGGTTGGCGCGCGCAATCGCGACCCGGGCATCGGCGCCCCGGAGTCCGGCCTGTGCGGCGATCACCTGGTCGTCGGCCGCCCGGCTGTTCTCCCGCGCCACCGCAAGCTGCGCCTCCGCGGTCCTCGCCGCGGTCTCGGCGGCATCGAACTGCTGCTTGCTGACGATATTGCGCTGGGCCAGACCGGTGAGCCGTTCCAGGTCGCGGGCGGCCTTGGCCGCGGTGGCTTCCGCCTGGGTGACCGCGGCCCGCGCGGCTTCCGCGTTGGCGCGAGCGGAGGAGAGCTGCGCCGAGGATTGACCCGCACCCGCGCGCCCGCCGGAGCCCGAAGCCGCGACGGCGGCGACAAGCTCGGCATCGGCCCTATCGAGCGCCGCGCGAAGATCGCGATCGTCCAGCGTCACCAGGGTATCTCCCGAACGGACCCGGGCGTTCTCGACGACTGCGACCCGAATGACATAGCCGCCGACCTTGGACAACACCGGAATCACGTGCCCTTCCACCTGCGCATCGTCGGTACTCACGTGAGACCGGGACCACCACCAGCGCCGTACTCCGAAGACGATCGCCACCAGGAGGACCAAGGCCCCCACGATGAAGCCCACCCGCCGCTTGTCCGTCGCCATGCCTGCTCCCTGTGCCGAGGTTAGCGAATCGTCTCCGCCATCCCGGTGGCCCGTGCCAGCCGGATCCTGGCCGTCGCCCCGGCCGTGCGCGCGTCGATGAGCGCATCCCGGGCCCGGAGGAGGGACGATTGCGCGTTGATGACTTCGATATTGCCGGCCACGCCGCTCTGAAAGCGCTCCTCCGCCTGGGCCACCTCGTCTTCCGCCAGCGACAGTCCTTCCAGCGCCACCCGTTCCTGCTCGCCGGCCGAGGCCAGGTCCAGCAACGCTGCATCCACCTCGGCGTCGAGCTGCTGCTCGGTATCGCGCTCCCGGGCCGTGGCGGCGTCGATGATGGCGTTCTGTTCCGCGATGCGCGATTCCCGTCGCAACCCATCGAAGAGCGGGAGCGTCAAGGCCAGCGCGACCTGCCGGGTCGCGAGGCCGCTGGTGAACGAGGTGCCGCTGAACCCGGCGTCCCCTTCGACCTCGAGTCTCGGGAGCCGTTCGGACTTGATCGCTCCCTTTTCGAGCGAGGCGTGTTGGACCATCGCCCGCTCCAGCGCGAGATCCGGGCGCCGCTCCCGGGCCAGTTGCCGCGCCGCCATCTGCTCTTCCGGCGCCTCGGACCGGGCCAGCGTGGCCGCCAGGGTATCGGTGAGCAGGAATCGCCGCGCCGGATCGACGCCCATGGAGCGGGCCAGCTCGATCTCGGCGCGCGACCGGTTGTTCTCCGCCACCAGCAGGAGTCCCCGGGCCCCGGCGACCTGGGTCCGCGCGCGGGTTACGTCGATCCCCGGGCTCAAGCCCGCTTCGAGCTGCGCCTGCGACAGGGCGGCCAGGCGCTCGGCGAGGTCGAGATCGGCTTGCCGGGCGGCGACGATCGCCTCCGCCCGCACCGCGCCGAGGTAGGCCAGGGCGGTGCGCTCCGCCGCCTGTTCGGCCGCGACCGAGCGGGCGGCCTGGCTCACCTGCACGGCGCCGCCGCTGGAACGGATCCGCGCCAGGGTCGAGAAGTCCACCACCGCCTGCCGCAGGGTCGCGCGGGCATCGGTCACGGTGAAGGGGCCGACCAGGTCGGGAAACGGGGGCGTGCCCGGGACGGTGGGGAACTCCAATCCGAAGGTGTGGATGTTGAAGGTGCGGTTCACATAGCCGGCTGACCCACTCAAGTCGGGGAACAGTCCGGCGCGGGTCTCGTCCCGCCGGGCGGCAGCTTCGCGCACCATGGCATCGGCTTCAACAACCGGGAGCGCCGCGCCGGCCCCCCGCTGGACCGCCTCCCCCAGGGAAAGCCGTTCCGGGACAGGGGACTGGGCCAGGGCCACGGCGGGCAGCGGCACCGCGCACCACAGAACGGCGGCGAGTCTCATGGGTCTCCTCATCATGGGGGCTACTCCGCCACGATCTCGGCCGCGGCTTCGCTTCTCCCGCGGACCAGGAGCACCAGCGGCAGGGCGAGCGCAAAGAGCACGGCAATCAGCCAGAACACATGGTTGTAGGACAGCACGGCGGCCTGGCGCATAACCCGGAGGTCGAGCAGCCGGATTGCCCGCATGGTGGCGGTGAAGGCATCGGCGCCGAAACGCTGCATCCCGCCGACCGTGCCGGCGATGGCGGCGCGGGTCGCCGGATCATAGAGGCTGATCCGCTCGCCCAGGATCTGGTGGTAGCGGCTCACCCCGACCGTGAGCTGATTCGCCGCGACCGCAATGCCGACGCTGCCGAAGACCTGGCGGACGACGTTGTACAGGCCGGCGGCGCCGGTCATCTGGGGCCGGGGGATGGTCGCGAATGCCGCAGTGCTGAGCGCCAGGAAGATCAGGCTGAAGCCGACGCCCTGCCACACCTGCGGCTGGAGGATGTCCCAGAAGCCGAGCTGACTGGAGAGATGGGAGAGCTGCCAGAACGAGAAGGCGCTCACCATGAGCCCGGTCGTGGCAAGCGCTCTCGGTCCCACCCGGCGGTAGATCAATCCTCCGATCGGCATCACCACCGCCATGGCGAGGCTCCGGGGCATGAGGGCGAGGCCCGATTTCATGGCGGGATAGCCGAGCAGGTTCTGGAGGAAGAGTGGCAGGAGGAAGAGGCTGCCGAATAATCCCATGCCCAGCACCCCGCCGATCGCGGTCGCGGAAGCGAACGGCAGGTTCTTGAGTACCCGCAGGTTCACCGCGGGCTGCTCGATGCGCAGCTCCTGCCACACGAAGGCCACCAGCGCGATCGTGGCGGTGGCGAAGAGCATCACGATGAAGGAGGACTCGAACCAGTCGCGCCGCTCTCCCTGTTCCAGCGCGAGCTGAAGGGCGCCCAGCCCGACGGTCAGGAGGCCGATCCCGGCGTAATCGATCCTGCCGCGGGTACGCTCGAGATAGGGCGGATCGTGAATGAACCGCTGGACCAGGAGGATGCAAACGATGCCGACCGGAAGATTGATGTAGAAGATCCAGGGCCAGGAATACTGATCGGTGAGCCAGCCGCCGAGGGTGGGGCCGAAGGCGGGCGCCAGCACCACGCCCATGCCGTAGATCCCCATGGCGAGTCCCTGCTCTTCGGTGGGAAAGGTTTCCCGGAGAATCGCCTGGGAGACCGTCATCAGTACGCCCCCGCCGAGGCCCTGGATAACCCGGAAGGCCACCAGCAGGGGCAGGGTGCGGGCCACCCCGCACAGCATGGAGGCGACGGTGAAGAGCACCACGCTGGCAAGGTAGAGATTCTTGCGGCCCAGCCGCGCCGACAGCATGCCGATGATGGGCATGATGATCACGTTGGACAGCATGTACCCGGTCACCACCCAGGTGATCTCTTCCACGGTGGTGCCCAGGGTGCCGTTCATGTTGGGCAGCGCCACGTTGACGATGCTCGAGTCGAGCACCGCCATGACGGTCCCGCTCATGACGCTCAGGGTCACGAGCCATTTGTGAGGGGCGACCTGGCTCATGGGGAGGCCGACGAGGCGGCCGCCAGGACCGGCCGCAGCCGCCGGAGCGCGTCGGTGACCAGGGCGCGGCTCCGGGAATCCAGCGGAGCCAGGCGTCGCTCCAGATCGGCCCGCGTCATCGCCAGCGCGTGTTGCAGGGACCGGGCTCCCTTCGCGGTGAGATGAAGCCGGACATGGCGACGGTCCCGGGGCAGGGGGCGCCGCCGCACCAGCCCCCGCCGAACCATCCCTTCGATCAGGTGGGACGCGGAAGACAGGGCCAGGCCGAGATGGTCGGCCACGTGGGAAAGGGGAGCGTCTGGCGCATCATCCAGGGTGGCGAGGGCCCGAACCTGCTGAAGCGAGAGGTTGGCCGGCCGGGACCGGCGGATCTCGCTGCGCATGAGCCGGGTCGCGAGCAGGGCGACGTCCATCACCAGCCCGGCACACCGCCTCGACCCGCGGGTCTCGACCAATAGTTTCATCTTCGAAGTATTGTAAACGGATCGGGCCCGGGGCGCCCGGGGGGGGCCGGGACCCGAAATGCCGCCGGCGCGGTTTCCCGCGCCGGCGGCATTGGATCATCCGGTCGTGGCTGTCAACAGGATGGCCACCCGAGGGTGCCCGCCCCTCGGGTGGACCAGTCGGTCATGGCCCGGTGCTGGCGCAGTCCAGGCGCGACTGGAATCGAGGCTGGAAGCCCCAGTGGCTGCCCACCAGGAGGAAGGAATTGCGCACGTTAAGGGTGATGCCCACGGTCTCGGTCGAGCCGTCCGCGACCTCGAGCGGGCAGATCGGCACCACCGCGGTCCAGCCGCCGCCGGGCGGCTCGACGGTCACCTCGGTGCCATCGTGGGTGGTCCCGGAAACCGCCGTCATGACGATCACCACCTGATCATAGGTGCCGGCAGGCAGGGCGCCATCGGGAAGGGTGACCTGCTTGCCGTTCTCCATCTTCACCACATCCACGGTGACCGGCAGCGCGAAGTCGACGTTGATGAGCTGGCCATCGAGGTTCCGGGCCAGCACGCTCGACAGCGTGACGCTCGCCGAATCGAACCAGTGCGAGAGATGGGATTCGTCATTATCCAGATTGGCGGAAATCGCGGCGGCGGCGGCACTGCTCCCATCTCCGGAAAGCACGAGGCGGAGGCGCCCGCTGTTGCTGCCGAACAGACCACCCGCCGAGCATCCGGTTACCGACAACAGCGCCGCGACCGAAAGCAGCGGCACCAGTGAAACAATTCGCTTCTTGCGCATGATGACCTCAGGAAGGGGGTTGTGGGTTCTTCACCGTTGGACGAGCAGCGCCCGGTGGGCCCACACCGCGCACATGGCGGCTGTCGCAATTCACGACGTGCGTTCGTTACCCCCCAAGGACCAGCTTGCTGCAATGGAATGCCTCGGCGTAGCCTTCCGCCGCGGCGCACTCGACTCCGCGAAGTCGCATCAGGCCCAGGAACGTCGCCTCCGCATACCAGTGCTTCCCCGCCTGGGAGGGAAACGCGGAGAGGAGGTGGCTCAATTTGCGGCGCCTCAGCTCCTCGGGGAGGGGAACGAAGACGTTGGGGGAGCGAAGATCTCCGTCGTACTTGAGGATTTCGTACTCGAGAATCAGGTGGCTCCGGAACGTCTGGTGGGTCAGCTCGGCCAGGGTGCGATGATCCTGATGGGCGTCGCTCCGGCGGTGGGTGAAGATCAGGTCGGGGACGGTCTCGCGCTGGAGGGTCTCGAACTGGTCTTTGAGCTCCGCAAAGGCGGCGGGAAAGTATCCGTCCCGGAAGTCGTGCACGGCGATGCCGGCCTCAGGCATCCCGTCGAGCAAGCGTTTCGCGCTGTCCTGGGCCTCGCGGGCGCGCGCACCGGCGGCGCTGAACACCACCCACCGCACCGCGCTGCCGGGGTGCTCCGCCAGCAGACGTAACACGCTCCCGCCGCAGCCGATCTCGAGGTCGTCGGCGTGGGCCCCCAGGCACAGCAGGCTGAGCGGACCGGAAGGAAGGGACAGGCTTCGCATCGACTCAGGTTCGCCAGATCATCCAGGGCGGCCGGGGTTCCGCATACAGGGAATCAACCCGTTGCTTGTCCTTGGCCGTATCGATGGCGATCCAGAACCCGTCGTGGCGGTAGGACACGAGCTGGCGCTCCGCCATGAGGCGGCGGAACGGCTCTTCGACCAGGTCCTCGCCATCGCGAAGGTACCGGAAGATGTCGCGGGTCAGGATGAAGAAGCCCCCATTGATGCGGATCTCCGATCGCTCGATGCTTCCGAACTCGGTGACCACCCCGTCCGGGTCGGCGGTGACGGTATGGTAACTCAGGGCGGTTCGCACGCTCAGAAAGCTGGCGATCCGCTTGTGGCGGCGAAAGTCGTCGATCTGGCGGCTCAAGACATGATCGGAGAGGCCATCGGAATAGTTGGCGAGAAAGACCTCTTCGCCTGCCAGCTCGGCCTCGACTGCCCGGAGGCGCTGGCCGATGTTGGCCTCGGCGCCGGTGTCCACCAGCCGGATGGACCAGTCCTCGGCGAGCCCCGGATGGTCGTGGAAGAAGCGCTCGATCACATCGCCCCGATAGCCGAGGCAGAGGATGAAATCCTTGAACCCCTGATGGGCATAGTATTTCATCAGGTGCCAGAGGAGCGGCCGGTCGCCGATGGTGACCATCGGTTTGGGCACGTTCTCCCTGTACTCCCGAAGCCGCATCCCCAGCCCTCCGCAGAACAGAACGACTTTCATGACGCCTCTTTGTTCCGGCTCGGCAGCGCCGTTGCGCGGAGCTCGTGCCACAACCGGTCGCGTTTCCAGCGGAACCCATTCAGGACCTGCCAGGAGAGCCCCAGCTTTCGGCCGAGGGACAACTCCGCTCGTGCGACGCTGCCCAATTCGTCTCGCAGCCGGCACCAGGTAGGCATCGTTGCGCCGGTTCCCCTTCCCCAGTACTGGACCACCCAGTCCGGATCCGTCCGGTTATTGCTCATGGAGCCCTGGTGGAGCCGGCGCTGCTGGAGCACCGCGGGGACTTCCATGAATTTTCCCAGCAGGCTGAGCTCCCCGAGCAGCACGTAGTCGCCCCCCAGATAGGGAGGCAACATCCGGGTGCGGGCCAGGGCGTCGCGCCGAATGACCCCGAGCAGGGAATTCACCCAGTGGCCGGCCCCGATGACCTTGCGAAACCGCTCCGCCGCCGACTCCTGGGGCAGGTGCCAGCCAGGATCGTTGTGGGCCAGGGGCTGTCCATCCCCATCGATGAACTGGGTTCGGGTGCAGGCCAGCACGACGTCGGCGTGGGTATCCAGGAGCGCCACGCAGCGAGCCAGGAAGTGCGGGAGCGCAAGGTCATCACTGGTCGCCCATTTGAACAGGGGGCCGGTGGTCCGGGTGAAGACCTGGTTGAAGTTCGCCGCGAGACCGATGTTCTCCGGGTTACGCTCGTAGCGAACCCGGGGGTCCGCCGCCGCGAATGCCCGCCCGATCGCCTCGGTGTCGTCGGTGGAGGCGTTGTCGCTGATGAGCAGCTCGAAATCCTCGAAGGTCTGCGCCAGCAGGGCCCGCAGGCTTGCTTCGAGGGTCTTGCCCCCGTTGCGCACCGGCAACCCGATGCTGAGCCTCCGGTGAGCGCCGGGTGCGGTCACGCCCTCACCCAGCGCAGGTCCCGATCGAGCCGGTGCTCTCCGAGGAGCTGCTTGAGGCGCCCGATCCGCAGATAGCGGGCGCCCAGGAACTCGGTCTCGTTGAGCCGGTAGCGGCGAAACGCGTCGTAGAGCTGCTCGATTCCCCGGCGCAGGGACCAGCGGGGGCGGGCGTCGGGCAGCACCCGGGCCAGTTTCTCGCAGGCGACCCGGTAACACCGCGGGTCGGGTCCGCCTCCCTCGGCGTACTGAATGTCCACCCCCGGAGCGACTTCCGCTACCAGGGCGGCGATGTCGCGGATCTGGTAATTCTCGCTGCTCTGGCCGACGTTGAAGGCCTGATTGTGAATGCGCTCTCTCGGAGCGGTCAGTCCGGCGAGCAATGCCCCGGCGATGTCCTCGACATGAACCAGCGGCCGCCAGGGAGTGCCGTCGCTCGCGATGCGCACCGTGCCGGTGGTCCAGGCATACCCGACCAGGTTATTCACGACCAGGTCGGCCCGGAGCATGGGCGACACACCGTAGGCCGTCGCATTCCGGAAGAACACCGGGCTGAAATCGTCGTCCGCCAGCATCGCGAGATCGCGCTCGCTCCGCACCTTGGATTCGCCATAGGCCGTGATCGGATGGAACGCCGCGTCCTCGTCGAGCATGGCGTCTCCCGCTTTTCCGTAGAGCGCGCACGAGGAGGCGAACAGGAAGCGGGACACCCCGGCTTCCCTGGCCAGCCGGGCCAGGCGAACTCCGGCGAGATGATTGATGTCGAAGGTGCACGCCGGGTTGAGCTCCCCCAGCGGGTCGTTGGAGAGCGCGGCGAGGTGGATGATGGCCTCGAAGCCCTCGAGCGCCTCGCGGGTTACGTCCCGGACGTCACGGCGCAGGGTGGGTACCGCGGCCGGCGCCGTCCCGAAGCCGCACCCTTCGTAAAGACCGGTGTCGAGCCCGACCACGTCGTGGCCGGCCGCGGTGAGGACGGGGACCAGCACCGCTCCGATATAGCCTTCATGCCCGGTGACCAGAACACGCATTGTTGCTCAGGGTGGGAGGAGAGGACGGATGCTCAGATCGGTAACCTCGGCGGTTCCCGGCAACGCGAGCGCCTGGAGCACCATCGTTGCGACGTCGTCCGCCTGCAACAACCGTTCCGGGCGATAGGGGATGCCCTCCGCCGCGCAGACGACGACCTGCATGGGGGTCGCGGTCCGGCCCGGATACACGCTCAGGACCCGGATCCCCTCCGGGTTCAGCCGGTCCCGGAGCCGGTCGGCCAGAGATCGCAACGCCTGTTTGCTCTCGCCGTACGCGGTCTCCCGGTGGACTCCCGGCAACCCCGCGCTCGAGTTGATGAACACCAGTTGGCCGCGCGGGCGCCGGAGCTCGGGAAGCAGGGCTTCGGTGAGCAGCTCGGGGGCGCGGACATTGACCTGGAAGACGCGATGCCGTGCCCCGGGCTCGCTCTCTCCGGGCTCTCCCTGAAAAATGCCAGCACTGTGGACCAACACATCGACGACCCCGAGCTCCCGGGCAATCCGGATTCCCAGGCGTCCGGGCTCTTCGGCGAGAGCGAGATCCGCGGCGAGACAGACCGGCCTGCCTCCTCGCGCGGCGATGTCGGCGGCCACCGCCTCGAGCTGCGCGAGGCGCCGGCCCACCAGCGCCACGGTGCTTCCCGGGTGGGCAAGTCCCAGCGCGATCGCCCGTCCGATGCCGCTGCTCGCGCCGGTGACGACCGAGACTGGTCCCGGCGTCGTCTCGTCACGCGTCATGAATCAAGCCGGCGCTCCGCAGGCGCTCCACCGCGTCGCGGATCTGCTCGATCGGTTGTCCGGAGCGCTCGGCCATATCGGCGACCCCGTGGGCTCCGTCGGAGAGATTCAACACCCAAAGCAAGGTCAGGTCGGTGGCGGACAACTGGCGGTTCCCCGCTAGGCCTCGGTAGAGGTTGCGCCGGCCGAGCTGCGGTTCGCCGCGCGGATCGGCGCGGAGGTACGGCGGGTCGTGCTCGAGAGCATCGAGGATCCGGTTCAGGACCTCATACGAATCGACCAGGGAGTCGGGGCTCACCAGGTCGAGGTTGTCGGCCGAGCTGTGGTATTCGGGATATTCGCCGCTCGGCGTTCGGCTCAGGCATCCCACAGGAAGGTCGAAGCCCGGGGAGCAGTACTGGCGTTCGTCATGGCCATAGGGTGTAAACGGACGCACCCGGTCGGCCAGCCCGGCGGAGCGGAACACCCTCGCCGCGGCGCGGTCAATCGCCGCATCGCCGCGCCGGCTCCGCTTGTACGTCGTCGGTCCCGGGTCTCCCAGGGAGCCAAGCACGAGACCGTGTTTGATCCGGGCCGGAATCGCCGGGTTACGCGCGAGCCAGACCAGCGAGCCGATCGTGCCTGGAATGAACAGGAAGCGATAGGAGAGCCGGCGACGCGTGGGGCCGAGGTTCCTGGCCAGCTCCACCGCGAGGGCGACTCCCGACAGGTTGTCGTTGGCCAGGGATGGGTGGCAGACATGGCAGGAGAGCAACACCTCGTCGGCTGATTCGCCCGGGAGAAAGTACTCCCCATAGGTCAGGGAGCCCGGGGCCAGGGTCGAGTCGATGCAGACGTCGTACTGCCCCTCGGGGAGGGCGAGGAGCTGCCGGTGACTGAGGCAAAAGCCCCAGCCTTCCTGCCAGTAGCTGGTGCGATAGGGAATCCAGTCGGGGTGTTCGGGGAGAGAGAAGAGGTGGGGTCGCAGCTCGGCGAGCGACATGCTCCGCCGGACCGGCGAGCTGTAACTCACCACGTGAAGATTCGATGCCTGGAAGTCGATGACGCGGCGGCCGTCCTGAGCGACGTAGGCGTCCCGGATGTTCCACTCCGGCGGCACCGTCCAATCGAACGCCTGGGTCCCCGAGGGCACTTCCTCCAGAGCGAGGGGGACTTCCTGCTGAATTCGCCGAAGCGTCGTCCGGAGCCCCTCGCCGGTCACGCTGCGACAGACCGGGAACAGCTCCGCGACGAGCTCGTACATGCGCCGCCCGCGGGCTTCGGCCGGTTCGGCCATCTCAACCGGATTCCGGGACGAAGTCGGGGTAGGCTTCATCCCGGGGAAGCAGGATGGGTGGAAGGATGGGCCAGGGGATGCCGAACGCAGGATCGTTCCACCGCACCCCGCGACTCAGCTCGGGGTCATAGAACTCCGACATCTGATACGAGATCTCGGTGTCATCCACGAGGGTCTGCAACCCGTGGGCGCACCCGGCCGGAACGTAGATGGCGAGGCGATTCTCCTGGTTCAGCTCCACCGCGACGTGCCCGCAAAACGTGGGGGACTCGGGACGGAGATCGATGACCACGTCGAGCAGCGCCCCCCGCAGGCATCGAACCAGCTTGACCTCGGCATGGGGCGGCGCCTGGAAGTGCATGCCGCGCAGGGTGCCCCGGCGCGCCGAATAGGAGATGCTGCACTGCGCCACCCGGGTCTCCAGCCCTCGTTCGGCGAGCTCCCGGGCACACCAGGTCCGGGCGAAAAAACCCCGTGGGTCCGGCTTTTGCGCGAGCCCGAGGAGGTAGACGCCCGCGAGGGGGGTGGGGGTGAAGATCACCGGTAGACCCGCGGGGTGGGAATCGGCACGATGAACCGGCCGCCCCAGCTGCGGATGTGGTCGAGTTGGCGCATGATCTCGTCCTGGAGATTCCAGGGCAGAATGAGCACGTAATCCGGGCGGGTCTCCTCGAGGCGCTCCGGGGCCAGCACCGGGATTCGAGAGCCGGGAAGGTATTTCCCTTGCTTGTAGGGATTGCGATCGACCGTATAGGCGATCAGGTCGGTTCCGATGCCGCAGTAGTTCAACAGGGTGTTGCCCTTGCCGGGAGCGCCATACCCGGCGACCTGTTTCCCGGCGTCCCGGGCTTCGGCCAGGAGCGCGAGCAGCTTCTGTTTGACCTCCGGCGGCCGCCGGGCAAAGTCGGCGTAGTACTCGAGCCGGGTTATGCCGGCCTCGGTCTCCCGATCGAGGAGGTCGGCCACCCGGGGAGTCGTCCGGTGCGCCGGGTCGCCGTCCCGTGCGGCGAAGATCCGCAGCGACCCGCCGTGGGTCGAAAGCTCCTCGACGTCGAACACCGCAAGGCCGTGTGCGCCAAGCACCCGGGTTGTCGTGAAGAGGGAAAAGTAGGAATAGTGCTCATGGTAGATGGTGTCGAACTGGTTTCCTTCCACCAGCCGGAGCATATGGGGAAACTCCAGCGTCAGGACCCCGCCGGGACGGAGCAACAGGCTCAGGCCGGCCACGAAGTCGTTCAGGTCGGGGACCTGGGCCAGGACGTTGTTGCCGATGAGCAGGTCCGCGCCGAGATCGCGGGCCAGGAGCCGGTGGGCCGAGTCCCGACCGAAGAATTCGACCAGGGTTGGGATGCCCTTCGCTTCGGCCGCCCGGGCGACGTTCTGGGCGGGCTCGATGCCAAGACTCGGGATCCCCGCCCGCAGGAAATACTGAAGGAGATACCCGTCGTTACTTGCGACCTCCACGACCCGGCTCGTCGCGCCGAGGCGGAACCGCTCCTGCATCGCCGTCGCAAAGCGTTCCGCATGGGCCAGCCAGCTCTCGGAATACGAGGAGAAATACGCGTACTCCGAAAAGATCTCCTCTCCACTCACGTGGGCGGGAAGCTGGACCAGGAAGCACTCGGGGCAGACGGAAACCATGAGCGGGTAGACCGGGTCCGGGCTCGCCAGCGCCTCGGCCGGAACGTAGCTCTCGCAGAGCGGTGTCGACCCGAGATCGAGGAATTCGTGAATTGGGCTGACGCCGCAAAACCGGCAGGGCTCGCGCAAAGGGCTCTTTGTTTTGGCGTTTTAATTTGAGGCCCCCCGACGATCCGGGGCCACTCAGTATAATGGAATCCGACAGGGGAACGCTGCCGAGCCGGACCATGAAGTCCGAATATGAAATCCTCCGTTATCGCCCTGAGTTTCACGACCGGATCGTCCGGCTGCAAGAGCAGCTGTGGAGTCCCGATCGCGGGTTAAACGCGGCCTATTTTCGCTGGAAATATCTCGACAACCCCTATGCCGATGACGTTGCCATCTATCTCGCCATCCACCGCGGTGAGGTGGTCGGTATGCGGGGCTTCTATGGAAGCCGGTGGGAAGCCGGCATCCCGCGCCAGGTGTTTTCCCTTTGGTGCGCCGACGACCTGGTGGTTGCCGCCGGTCATCGAAACCGGGGCCTGTTTACGACGATCATGCGGGTCGCCCTCGAGGATCTGGCCGCCCGGGGCGATGGCTTTGGTGTCACCTTGAGCGGTGGAGAGCTGACCGTCCTGGGGTCCCTGACCATGGGATGGAAAAGCGCCGGGCCGCTCCATCCCCTGGGTCTTTCGGTCCGGCGATCTGGGCGCCTGCGCCGCTGGTTCCGGGGCCCTCCCGTCGAACGGTTCCACCGACTCGATCGATGGCGTCCTTCCGGTTCCGGACCGGCGCCGCTCCGGGTGGAACGGGACCCTGAGCCCGAATCGATGGCGGCGCTGGTCGCCGAGCTGGGCCATGATGGTCGGCTCCGCCATGTGCGCGATGCGGAGTACTTCCGATGGCGCCTCCGTAACCCGCTCCGGGAGTACCGGTTTCTCTATCTCGGGTCCTCTCGCCTCAGTGGGTACCTGGTTCTTCGCCGGTCCACTTCACCCTACTATCAGGCCGTCGCGATCCAGGTCGCCGACTGGGAGGCGAGCACCCCGGAGGGAGCGAGCGAGCTCCTTCGTGCCGCGCTCTCGGGAGGTCGGTTCGCCTCGATGACCGCATGGGGAGCGGCCCTCGCACCCGGCAGGGCGGACATCCTCAAGGCTCATGGATTTCGGCCGGTCGAGGCGGACCGGACCCTTCGGGGTGACCGATGCACACTGATCCGGCCGTTGCGTTCGGGGCTGCCGCTGGAGGAGTGGACGATGGGGGGAAGGAATCTGCTGGTGCCCGAAAACTGGGATTTGCGAATGCTGTATTCGATGCGGGGATGAGGAAAAGCGGATTGCCGGCCCCCGATTCACAGCGCGAGCTGATCGAGGCCATTCGGGAATGGGCGCCCGCCCTGGACCCGGTTGACGCGGAAACACCGCTCTTCCAGTCGGGGTACTTCGATTCCCTCGCCCTCTTCAACCTGGTGACCTGGATCGAGGACCGGATTGGAGCGCCCGTGGAGGTGGATGCTCTGGATCCCACCCGCGAATGGACTACGGTCGCCGAGATCCTGCGGTACGTTGAACGGGCCAGAATCAGCCGGCGGTGACCCTCTTCAGCTGCTGAATTGGGTCAGGTGGTGATCGAGATGCCGGGCCGTGAGCCGGCTCCAGTGTTTCCCGGTCATCCGGCCCATCGCGACGCTCGCGGGCCAAGCTGAGGAGAGTGGTTGCCGGTAGATCCGGTCCACCAGCGCCAGACACTCTGCTTGCTGCTGCGGGAAGTCGTGGGATGTAACCGCATACATGTCTTCGCGGGTCCGCGCCCCTTTTCCCCATGGCAGATTGAGGACCGCCCACCGCATCACGGGCTTCGGGATGGGAATGGGCTTGATCTCAGGGTGATAGTCGCCGACCGCCTCGCGCATGGACACGTTCACGTGCCAGAGCATCTGGTCGATACTCATCTTTCCCCACAGCCGCGGGGTGCCCGTTCGGAGGGATTCGACCCGTTTCCGGATCGAGGCGTAGACCTCGGGGTCGTGGAGGAGCGTGGACATGGGACTCAGCCTGGTGAGTAGGTCTGTGATTGCGGGGAGGGCCCCGGAGTAATACTGTTTCGCATGCTCCGAATTGTCCGGACCGTCGGGCTCCTGCTTGGGTTTCCAATGCTCGCCTCGTGCCTCTGGGCCCAGCAGCACGAACACGCGATGGGTATGACGCAGGTGGTGATCCCCCAGGGCGCTCTCTATACCGAGGCCGACGTCCGGTTCATGCAGGGAATGATCGCCCACCATGCCCAGGCCGTCTATATGTCCCGGATGGCGGCCGCCCATGGGGCCGGCCGCCGGCTGCTCCGGTTCGCCCAGAAGATAGATCAATCCCAGATCGCCGAGATCGCCCTGATGCAGCGATGGCTCCGATCCAACAACCAGGCGGCGCCGGACACTTCCTCCTGGCGGACCATGCAGATGCCCGGCATGCTCACCGCCCCGCAGCTTCAGACTCTCGATGCGGCGCATGGGCCGGAGTTCGACCGCCAGTTCCTGGTGCTCATGATCCAGCATCACGAGGGTGCGCTCAAGATGGTCGCGGACCTGTTCGCGACGCCCCTGGCCGGCCAGGAGGTGGACGTATCGGTCCTGGCCAACGATATCCACACCGTGCAGACCGCGGAGATCGGTCTGATGCAGCGGATGCTGTCGGCGCTGTCCAACCAGTAGGTCCAACGGAGTATTTCCCTGATGAAACTCGCTCGCACGATCGGTCGCCTGATCCCCCTGGCCATGATCGCGGCCCCCCTGCTTTCCGCTCAGACTTATCCCAAGGGCAACGATCCTCGCGACGGACTCAAGCCGGGCCTCTACGATGCGGGGACCGTAGCGAGCGGAATGCGCCTGGTATCCTTTTCCCGGAAAGGGGCTGCGCTCGATTCGATTCGCGGGCTCACCTTCATCAACTCCGACATCGCTTTCCGGGATCACTATGTCTACCAGGGCAACTTTTCCGGCTTCATGATCTGGGACGTCAAGAACCCCGCCAAGCCGGTCCTGGTATCGACGGTCGCGTGCGTCACCTCGCAGGGCGACCCCTCCATCATCGGCCACCTGCTCTTCGTCTCCGCCGAAGGGGGAGGGAACCGGAACGACTGCGCCAAGGGCGGGGTGCAGGACCCGGCCGATCACATGACGGGAGTGCGGATCTACGATGTTTCCGATCCGCGGGCGCCGAAGCTGATCAAGAACGTGCAGACCTGCAAAGGCTCCCACACCCATACCGTGATCCCCAGCCCGACCGACAAGGGTGTGGTCTACATCTATGTCTCGGGCAACCAGGGAGCCCGTCCTGCGACCGAGCTGGCCGGTTGCGTGAACGGGACCGATCCCGCCGACGAAACCAACTCGCTCTATCGGCTCGACATCATCAAGGTCCCGCTCGCGCACCCGGACCAGGCCGAGGTCGTGGCGGGCGGGCGGATCTTCACCGGACTCGATGCCGCTCCCCTCAGCTCGGCGCGAGAGACCGCCATGGCGGCCCGGGGCGTCCGGCGGGTGGCGGAGCGGCTGCCGCGCCCGGCGGAGGGCCGGGCGAGTTCATGCGCACCGGTCCGCGGAACTGTCACGACGTGACGGCCTATCCCGCGTTCCATCTCCTGGCCGGCGCCTGTGCGAGTTATGGGTTGATGGTGGACATCTCCGATCCGGAGCATCCGGTGCGGATCGATGCCCGCGCCGATACCAATTTCTCCCTCTGGCACACCGCGGTGTTCAGCAATGATGGCTCCAAGGTCGTCTTCACCGATGAGTGGGGCGGCGGCACCCAGCCGATGTGCCAGGCCACCAGCATGATGGAGATGGGGGGAAACACGATTCTCACCATCGGCGCGGACCACAGGTTCACCCAGCACGCCTACTTCAAGCTTCCCACCGCGCAGTCCGCCCAGGAGAACTGTGTGTCACACAACGGTGGGCTGGTGCCGGTGCCGGGCCGGGACCTCATGGTGCAGGGATGGTATCAGGGCGGGATCAGCGTAATGGATTTCACCGATCCGGATCACCCGTTCGAGATCGCCTACTTCGATCGGGGATCGGCCGATCCGCCCCCGATGCCGGGCGACACGGCCAACGCGTCGGTGAGCCGGATGCGGGGAACCATCGGCGGATCGTGGGGCGCCTACTACTGGAACGGCTACGTCTATTCCTCGGAGCTGGCCCGGGGCTTCGACGTGCTCGAGCTGCTCCCGACCGACCAGCTCTCGGCGAACGAGCTGGCCGCGGCCAAGCTGGTCACCATGACGGAGTACAACCCCCAGAGCCAGCCCCGGATCGAGTGGCCGGCGGGGTTCCCGGTGGTCCGGTCCTATCTCGACCAGCTAACCCGGAACAACGGTCTCCCGAAGGAGCGAATCACCGCGATCGCGAACGCCCTGACCCTGGCCCAACGGCGGACGGGGGCGGACCGACGGCCATTGCTCGAACAGTTGGCCACCCAGGTGGACGGGGACGTGGCAGGGGCGGAGGATGCGGCGCGGGTCAGAGCGATGGCCACCGCGATCCGGGCACTGGCTGCCTCGGGCAAGTAAGGGAAGCAGCAATCGGCGTGGAGAAAGGGGGCTGAGATGGGCAGGCTGCTATTCGCGCTGCAATTGCTGGGAGCTCTCGCGATTTCCCCGTTGAGTGCTCAGAAGCCGACGGCATCGGGACCGCCTCCCATCGGAACGTTCGTGACCGGTACCTATGACTTCACCACCAGCGGGGAGGTCAGGTATTCCATGCACGATGGCGACTCCCAATCGAGGCGCAGAGGCGGCACCTACAAGGACGAGACCTGGGTGGAGAAGAGCGAGGAGAGCTCCTGGCACCTGACCTTCTCCTACATCGGTTCCCGGCCGCACCTTCAGGTGGAAATTGAGAGTTGGTCGCACCAGGAGACCCATATCCAAACCGGAGCGACCAATGGCGTGCCGTACCGGGTAGAGACCATCCAGACAGAGACGTTGTCTGCCCGACAGCCCAGCATGGACTACAACGCGACCTTGCATATCGGAGCGGTCAAATCCGTCACCGGGATGCGTACCTTACCCGCTCTGGTGATGTCCGTGGACCCCACGTTCGGGGTCGACGTCGTAAAGGAGGTCAAGTACTCCTATGGACGAAGCCCCCCTCCAAGCCAGAGCTATGTCGAGAAGGGCATGCACTTCAACCTTCGCAATTGGGCCCAGGCGAACTGGGAGCGCGGGGTGCTCGATACGATGAACGACCACCGCGAGTACCAGACCGACGCGCCGGAGTTCGAACCCTGGCTGAACATCCACGCCACCTGGAAGATCCACCCGAAATAGGCTTCCGATGCCGCACACCTGGCTGCTCGAGGGAGAGCGGCTCGTTCGCACGACCGGTAGTCTCTATCCGGCGGACGCCGCTCGAGGGCTGAGGATGGCGCGGCCCGGAACCACGGGGGCGCGGCGCGAGGCGGCCAGCCGTTCAGTGCGGAACTGTTCCGCGGACATCGGAGCGCCGTAGAAATACCCCTGGGCCCGGTGACAGCCCCGTCGTCGCAGAAACGCTGCCTGGGCCTTGTGCTCCACCCCTTCCGCCACCACATCCAGGTTCATGGCGCCGGCCATCGCGATGATCGCGGTGGTGATCGCGACCGCGTCGTCCTTGCCGGGAAGGTCGACGATGAAGGAGCGATCGATCTTGAGCGTCGAGATGGGGAAGTGCTTCAGGTAGCTCAAGGAGGAATACCCGGTGCCGAAGTCGTCGATGGCGAGACGGAGTCCCAGCTCGGCGAGCTCCCGGATCCTGCGCTCAGTGGTGCCGCCGGGCTCCAGCAGCAGCGACTCGGTCAGCTCGATGGTGAGCGCTCCCGGAATGACGCCGGCGCGATCGAGGATGCTCTGAACCATCCGGACGATGTCCCGCTCCCGGAGCTGCCGGGCCGACAGGTTGAACGAGATCCGGGGAGGGTCGTAACCCGCTCGCACCCAGGCCCGGACCTGGTCGCAGACGGCGCGCAGGGTCCATTCGCCCAGGGGCACGATCAGGCCGGACTCTTCGCAGAGCCGGATGAACTCGCCTGGCTGCACCAGTCCACGCTCCGGGTGCTGCCAGCGGACCAACGCCTCCGCGCCGCTCGCCATCCGGGTGGACAGGTCGACAATCGGCTGGTACCAGACGGTGAACTCTCCCTGCTCCACCGCCCGGCGCAGCTCCTGCTCCAGGTGGAGCCGATGCAGGGCCTCGGTGCCCAGCGCCACAGCGAAGAGCTCGATCGTGTTCCGGCCCTGTTGCTTGGCGTGCGACATCGCCGCGCCAGCATGCTTGTGCACCGTCTCGAAATCAGCGGCATCGTCCGGATACACTGCGACCCCGATCGACGCCGAGATGCTCACTTCCTGGGAGCCGAGGCGGAACGGCTGCTGAAAGACGCCGAGCAGGAGCTGCGCAGTTGCCAGGGCTTCGGACGGCGCTTGCAGGTCGGGCAGAATCACCGCGAATTCGTCCCCGCCCATGCGCACGAGCTGAACCCCCTGAGCCTCGTCGAGGACGCCTACCTCGGTCGGGTCGGAGCGGCAGCAGGCGAGCAGGCGAGCCGTCACTTCCTGAAGGAGCTGATCTCCCAGGGCCTGGCCGAGCGTGTCGTTGATCCGGCTGAAGTGATCGAGGTCGATGGAGCAGACGGCCACCCGGTGGCCGCCGTCTCTGGCGCGGGCCACGGCTCCGCGGAGGCGTTCCTGATAGAGGACCCGGTTCGGCAGTCGCGTCAGCGCGTCGTAGAACGCGAGCACCCGGACCCGCTCCAGCATCCGGGCATTGGAGAGGGCCACCGCGATCCGATCCGCCATGCGACGGAGGTCGAGCCGGCTTTCGTTGCTGCGATGCAGGGCGTCGTCCCGAAGGGCCAGCACCCCGAGCAGCTCCTCACCGTGACGGAGCGGACAGCAGAGCAGAGATGCCGGGCTGGCTTCCTGGAAGTGCGCCAGGTAGTCCGGCAGCGACTGACCGTCCTCGCCCAGGACCAGCCACTCGGGCTGGCCGAGGGCAGTGGCGACATCGGCGGCCGTCAGCTGGGCAGGGCGCACCGAGCGGTGCCCCGCACCGGGTTTCTGCTCGACCCAGGTGTGACCGGTCGACTCACCCTCTTCCTCTCCTCCCAGCACGGTCAAACTGAGTCCCTGGCACGGCACCAGCCGCGGCAGCCGATCCAGCACCGATTGCGCGATGCTCGGGGTATCGACCGAGGAGAGCACCGCCCGGTCGATGTCCGCGGCGGTTTCCATGGCGCGGAACTGATGATCCAGCCGTGCGGTCATGGCATTGAAGCCGCGGCCCAGGTCGGCGAGCTCATCGCGGCCGCTCACTTCCAGCGGGGTGCGAAAGTCCCCTTCCGCAATGCGCAGGGTTCCGCGACGCAGCTCGGCCAGCGGGAGCAAGCCGCGCCGGATTCCCCGGAGACTCAACGCGGTGATACTGAGAAGGGCGAGCACCAGCACCACCGGGAAGTCGTGCGCAAAGCCAGCCATGGGGGCAACCACCGCCGATCGGGCTTCGCTCACCACGACACGCCACTCTGGTAACTGGAACGCCGCCGAGGACGGGAGCCCGGCCCAGCCGGCGAGGTACCGCTGGGTCCCGCGCCACTCGAATGATCCCGATGGACTTCCCGCGAGACTGTCGGCCATGGCGCGGGGAACCACCAGACTGTCGGTCGCGCCGCGCTGGATGCTCTGACGTCCGCCGTCCATCACATCCAGCAACATCCCGCTGGGAAGACCCTCTTCGTCCGCGGAACTCCAGAGGTATTCCGGGCTGAGCACGGCGATGATCGCAGTGCCCGAGCCCCGATCCCGATGCACCACCGAGATCCGTGGCGTTCCGGATTCTTCTCTGACGACCAGGACAGCGCTCTGGCCGGGGAGGATCGTCGCGAGCGCGGCGGGCCCGGGAAGGGCGCCTTCGTGGCCGACGAGCAGGCGGACACTCCGGGGCAGAACGACGGCGACGGCTTCGGCCGCATAGAGCATCGCATCCCCGCAACCGTCGGCCAGCGTGGCGGCACGCGAGCGCGCGCAGGCCAGGAGGTCAGGCTGCTGACGCCGGAGGTCGCTCTCGAGGAAGGAGAGGCGGTCCGCCAGTGTCTTGCTTGCGGCGCCGGCGAGCCCCACCAGGCGTTGATGCCCCTGCCGGGTGAGCTGGCCAGTGACGCGGACAAAGGAGAGGATCGCGACCGCGCCCGTCGGCACCACCGCGCAGACGATAAACCAGCCGAGCAGCCGCCGGCCCAGCCTGCTGGTGAGCAGGGCTCGTGAAGAAACGGTAACCGGGCCTGGCCCGGCAGCCTGAGGCATGTCGGGAAACAAAGCAACCCGCAGGCCAGCCGCGGTGCCGCGCCGTAGCGGTAGCCCTCACAACGAGTTGAGGTCGAGAGGCGGGGCCGGGCCGGGTCAGGGTGAGTCCAGTGTCGCCACCTGCTGCGGAAGGTCTTGCTTGATACGGTTCATCGATCTGGCCGATTCCCGCGCAGGCTTGGCCTGGGCCGGGCCGCTTGCCTCGCCCGAGGCTCCGAAGGTAGCGTTTCGCATGCCCCCCCGGACGGGAGGTGGTGGAAGAGACCCCACCTCTGACCTGAAACACCGCTGCCTGGAACGAGAAAGGGAATAGAGATGAGTCGGGCGACTTCGATGGTCATCCTGCTGGTGACGGCTTCGGGAATGACGGCAACGGCGCAGAGCCCGCGCCCGATCCGGCTCACCGACCTGGCCCGCTTCCGCAACGTGAGCGACCCGGAGCTTTCGCCGGATGGCGCCTGGGTCGCCTACACGGTCTCCACCGTGGATACCGCCAAAAACAGATCGAGCTCCGACATCTGGATGACGTCGTGGGACGGGGCCCAGACTCTGCGCCTGACGTTTTCCCCCGACAATGAATCATCGCCCCGCTGGAGCCCGGATGGGCGCTGGCTGGCATTTCTCTCCGGGCGTCAGGAAGGGCACGGTTCCCAGGTCTGGCTGCTGGATCGGCGCGGCGGCGAGGCGCAGCGGATCACCATGGTGAAGGACGGGGTCTCGGGCGTCGAGTGGTCCCCCGACAGCAAGCGGCTCGCGATGGTCGGGAGCATCAACGCGGATAGCCTCGCAGCAAAGCGCGACAGCACCAGGAAGTACCCCATCGTGATCAACCGGTATCAGTTCAAGGAGGACGTCGAGGGCTATCTCCAGACGACGCACTCGCATCTGCTGCTCTTCGATATCGCGTCGAAGAAGCTGGACACCCTCACCACCGGAGCGGTGGACGACGAATCGCCGCGGTGGTCGCCGGATGGCGGTGCGCTCTCCTTCATCCGGTCCGTTCCGGCGGAGCCCGGAGTGGGCGAGGAATCCGATCTCTGGGTGATCGATGCGCGCGCAGGCTCCCAGCCCCGGCAGCTCACCACTACCCGCGGGCCTGACCGGGGTCCGCCGGCCTGGAGTCCCGATGGCCAGTGGATCGCCTTCCTTCGCACCGACGAGCCCAAGTGGTACGCCTATCAGCAGAACAAGCTGGCGCTGGTTCGGAGCGACGGCAGCGAGATGCGAGTCGTCACCGGTGGGCTCGACCGGGCAGTGAATCGCCCGGTGTTCCTGGCCGGCGGCCAGACCCTGCTGGCCATGATGGACGACGACCGGGAATCGGTTCTGATCCGGGTTCACCTGCCCGACGGCAAGGTGGACCGCCTGGTGGATGGACGCCACCTGGTGCATTCGTTTTCCACCACACCCGGGGGTGCCGGGAAAACTGCGCTGCTCCTGAGCACGTCCGACCGGCCCTCCGAGATCTGGGCCGCCGACGGCGACAGGCTGCGGCAGCTCTCGCATCAGAACGATTCGCTCATGGCGGAGCTGGTGGTGGCGCCGATCGAGGGACTCACCTCGCACAGCGGTGACGGCACCGAGGTGCACAGCATCGTGGTCCGTCCGGCGGGCTCGACGCCTGGGAAGCCGCTGCCCACCATCTTCTACATCCACGGCGGACCCAACTCGCAGAACGACTACGGCTACACCTTCGAGCACCAGTTCTTCGCCGCCAACGGCTACGCGGTGATCTCGGTGAATTACCGGGGCAGTGATGGCCGGGGGCTCGCCTATCAGCGCGCCATCTTCGCCGACTGGGGTCACAAGGAAGTCATGGACATCCTGGGGGCGGTGGACGAGGCGGTGAAGCAGGGTATCGCGGACCCGGATCGCCTGGCCATCGGCGGCTGGAGCTACGGCGGGATTCTCACCGATTACACCATCGCCACCACGACCCGCTTCAAGGCCGCGGTGAGCGGGGCGGGCAGCGCGCTGCAGCTTTCGCTCTTCGGAGTGGACGAATACGCCGAGCAGTATGAGCTCGAGCTCGGGCCGCCGTGGAGCAACCGCGATTTGTGGCTCAAGCTCTCGTATGCCTACTTCGATGCCCCGAAGATCAAGACCCCGACCCTGTTCCTCGGCGGGCAGGCGGATTTCAACGTGCCGATTGTCGGGGGCGAGCAGATGTACCAGGCTCTCCGGCTCCTCGGCGTACCGACCGAGCTGGTGGTGTATCCCAACCAGTTCCATGGACTGACGGTGCCGAGCTTCAGGGCGGACTACCGGCAGCGGTTTCTGGACTGGGTGAGCAAGTACCTGAATGGCAGTCCGATGCCGTGAGCTCCGGCCTGGAGCACGCTACCGCTTCACCAGCTCGACTCTCCGATTGCGCGCGCGCCCCTCCGGACTGCCATTGTCGGCGACCGGCTTGGTATCGGCGAAGCCGGCCGTGGTGAGTCGGCTCGCGGCGATTCCGTGCCCCACCAGGTACGCCTTGACGCTGGCCGCTCGTTCCTCGGACAGGCTCTGGTTGTGAGGGCGGGCTCCGGTGTTGTCGGTATGTCCCTCGATGCCAAGCTTCAGGGAAGCATCGGCGCCGAGAAGTTTCACGATCTGGGAAAGGGTCGCCTCCGATTCCGGCTTGATGGTGGCGGAGTCGGTATCGAAGTAGATGCCATAGAGCGCCACGTGGCCGTTGCGGTCCAGCTCCTCCCGGAGCCTCCGGGCTTCCGCCTGGGCGCCGGGATCGGCGAGGCCGACGGTGTAGCCCTGGTTGGTGACGTGAAAGGTGAGCCAGAGATCGCGGCCTCCCCTGGCATAGTGGCTCGACAGCGTGGCGTCCCCGGAGCTCGTGCCGCCGCTGTTCTTGACGATCTTCCAGCCGGCCTGTCCTAACGCGCTGGCATAGACCTCGTTGAACTCGAACGGAGAGAGGTCGGCCGGGCCGGTGTAGGTCGCCTGCCAGAGCGGACGTCCCACCCAGTGGCTCTCCTCTCCGGGGACGGTGATCTCGATCACTCCGTCGGCCAGCACTTGGGACGTCTTCAGCACGCTCCCGGGGAAGTGGCTGAGGTAGATCGGCTCGGATCCACCCGTCAGCGGCTCGGGCTCCGTGCCGGGCGCCGACAGGAAGATCCCGCGACCCGGGGTGGACTGCTCCACCACGCTGATCCGCAGGAAGTCAGAGCCGCCCTCCAGGTGAAGCCAGGAGGTCACTCCCGCCTGCTCCCGCTTCGCGATGATCCAGGGCATCTCCTGGAGGATGGTCCAGTGCTGCGCCACGAGCAGCGGACGCTCCACCGCGTCGAAGGCGGCCTGGTCCATACGGGTGGCTGGGGGCGGGGTCATCTTTGCCGTAAGCAGCCAGGTGTGGCCTTCCGCGAAGACGCGAACCGTGGGATTGGCCGGGCCAGGCTTGTAGTCGAAAGGCTCTTTCCCGCGCTCGACGTAGACCTGGCCGCCGCCGGTGGAGAGGACGAATCCCGGCACCAGGAGCACGTAGTCGGGCAGTGGCTTCGAGGCCTGATACCAGGGCGCACCGGTCGCGAGCGCGAACAGGGACGAGGCAACGATCGGGATGAACATCAGTGAATGGAAGCCTCCACCCGGCGGATGAAGTCGCGGACCACCCGGAGCACCTCCTCCGGGTTGTCGTTCTCGGTGGAATGGGCCGAATTGGGGATGACAGCGAACTCCGCTCCGGGCACCATTCGGGAGAACATCTCGGTTGAGGCGGGCGTCGCCTCATCGTACTGACCGGCCACGAACAGGGTGGGAACCCGGATCGCCTTGATCCACTCGGTCGCATCGAAGTCGGTGAGCGTTCCGGTCGCGCGGAACTCGCTCGGTCCCCACATGTACTGGTAGACCAGCTCGCCATGGGTCCTTCGCGCACTGTCCGCATCGGCGGGTGAGCGCACCGGATTCCGCCGGACATAGCGGGCGTAGTACTCCCGCATCGCGGCCTGGTATTCGGGCGAATCGGTGGTGCCGGCTGCCTCGTGCTTCGCGATCGCCTGCTGCATGGAATCGGGAAGGGTGCGCACCAGTGAATCGGCGTCCTGCTGCCATTGCTTCGTCGTTACCAGGGGATCCGCGAGCACCACGCTCCGCACCCCGGTCGGATTGGTGGCCATGTAGGCCTCGACCAGCATGGCGCCCCAGGAACGCCCGTAGAGATGCACTTCGGTGAGGTGGAGTGAATCCCTGAGGGCCTGGAGCTCGGCGACGAAGCGATCGACCGTGAAGAGCGTCGTATCGGTGGGGTGATCGGACTTGCCGCACCCGAGCTGGTCGTAGCGGATCACGACCCGGTCGTCGCCCAGGGCGGCCCAGGGCTTGAGACCGAAGCTGGTGCTGCCGGGGCCGCCGTGGATGACGATGAGCGGGATGCCCTTCCCGTTCCCCATCTTCGCGTACCAGATCCGGCCGCCCGGCACCTGGATGAATCCTTCGTTCGTCCGCGCCGATCCGCCACAACCAGCCAGAAGCGCGAGGACCGCCATGAGCCGGTTCGTCATGGCGCCTTCGTCACCACCGGCGCAATTCCCGTGGCCCGGAGCGGCTCCGCCACTACCGCGCTGTCGCCTACGATCACGATGTTGAGATGGCCCAGGTCGATGTATTTCTTCGCCACCCGGACCAGGTCGTCCCGGGTGACCGCGTCGATGTGGCGCGGGTACTCCTGATAGAACGTGGTGGGGAGGCCCTGGACGAAGAGCTGGGCCACGGCGTTGCCGATCCCGTTCACCGAGCTGAAGCGCCGGGGCAGGGACTGAATCAGCGACTCCTTGCCCTGGGTGATCTCGTCTTCGGTAAAGGGGATCTCTCCCTCGACCCCGCGAAGCTCTTTCATGAACTCGATCAGGGCGCTGTCGGTCTTGGCGGTCACGATCCCGCCACCGGCCCGGAACGGCCCCGGCCCGTGTCCGAACGCGAAGCTCGAGTTGACTCCGTAGCTGTAGCCCTTCACCTCCCGGATGTTGTGATTGAGCCGCGACTGGAAGAGCCCGCCGAGCAGGTTGTTCATCACCTGGAGGGCATAGTAGTCCGGGGTGGCGCGGACCGGGCCGGGTAACCCGATTGCGAACACCGACTGCGCCGCCTTGGGCTTGTCCACCAGGTAGATCGTGGTGGCCTGCGGCGCGGGCACCGGCGGGTACTGCCAGGACGGTGCGGCGCCGCCCGGGCTCCAGCCCGAGAGCGCGGCTTCGACCATGGTCTTGACCCGGGCAGGGTCGACGTCGCCGGTCACCGTGATCACGGCGCGTCCGGGACGGAAATAGTCCCGGTGGAACGCGAGGACGTCATCGCGGGTTATGGCGTTGACGGTGGCCTCGGTGGTCACCCGGCCGTAGGGATGCCCGGTGCCGTAGAGGGTGCGGGCAAAGACGTTGGCGGCGATGGCATTGGGCTGGTCCCGGGCCTGCTGGAGCTGCACCAGGGTCCGGCCCCGGATCCGCTCCAGGGCCGGCTCCGGGAACGTCGAATGGAGCAGCATGTCGGCCAGGAGGCCCAGCGCCGGCTCGAGCTTGTCGCGCAAGGCGGTGAAGCCGATCGCGCCGGTTTCGCCCGAGACATTCGCGAAGATCTGGGTCCCGAGTTGCTGCTGCGCCTCGGAGAGCTGGTCGGCAGTCCGGGTGTCGGTGCCTTCGGAAAGCATCTGGGTGGTGAACTGCGCGGTGCCCAGCTTGCCGGCGGGTTCGAAGTTATAGCTCCCGCCCACGAAGTTGATGGTGAACGCGACCAGAGGCAGATCATGCTTCGGAGTCACCACCAGCAACGCTCCATTGGATAGCCGGGTGCTGGTCCAGGCCGGGACCTGAATCGCTCTGGTCGGGCCCGGTTTGGGCACCTGATTGCGGTCGAGGGTCTGCGCCGCGAGTCCGGGCAGGACGGGTCCCGCGAGCGCCATGGCGAGCGCGGCCGGGGCCGCTTGAACGAATCGGATCACTGGCTCTTTCCCCCTTGCCCGATGAGATAGTGGCCGCCATCGGGCGCGACGGTGACCTTGACGCTCTGTTCCGGCTTCGACGCCTCTTCGCTCTTGCCGACCGGGACCACGCTCAGGACCGCCCGCTTCGCGGTGAGGTACCTGGCGGCGACCCGCTGGACGTCCGCCGGCGTGGTGGCCTTGAGCCGGGCGTATTCTTTCTGATACCAGCCAGGATCGCCATGGAACACTTCGCCGGAGGCGAGGGTTTCGGCTTTCCCGAGGTTGGATTCGAGGCCGGACACGAAGCGGAACTCCACTCCGGCAATCGCGCGGGCCAGCTCGTCGGTGGTGGGCCCTTCCCGAATCAGCCGGGCGATGACCGAGTCGGCGTCGGCTTCCAGCTCCGCCAGCGTATGCCCGGGCCGGGGCGTGAGAAAGACCAGCATGGCGCCGTTCAGCTCGTTGGTATCATGGAACGCGCCCACCGACGCCGCGGACTGCTGGTCGTAGACCAGCGCCTTGGTCAGACGAGCGGTCCGCGGCCCGGAGAGAATGTCGGCCAGCAGGTCGAGTGCCTGGCTGTCCTCGCCGTTTTCCCCGGCGGCGTTCCAGGCGAGGTAGAGCCTCGGCACCTGGACCCGATCCTCGAACACCATCCGTTTTTCGCCGGGCATCTCCGCCGCCGCCACCGCGGGGCGGGAGATCGGCGCGCCGCGGGGCAGATCCCCGAAGTATCTGGCGACCCATGCTTTGGCCTCGGCCGGGTCGAAATCGCCCACGATCGCGAGGGTGGCGTTGGAGGGCGCGTAATAGACGCGGAAGAACTGCTTCACGTCCTCGACGGTCGCCTTCTGGAGATCGGCCATGTAGCCCACCACCGGCCAGGCGTAGGGATTCGACTCGGGCAACATCGCCGCGGTCAGAATCTCGAAGGCGCGGCCGTACGGCTGGTTGTCGATACCCTGGCGCCGTTCGTTCTGCACGATCTCCCGCTGGGCCACGAATTTGTCCTGGTCCAGCTTGTCGAGCAGGAACCCCATCCGGTCCGATTCCAGCCAGAGCGCGCTCTCGAGGTAGTTGCCGGGAACGTTTTCGTAATAGTTGGTCCGGTCGTTGGTCGTGGAGCCGTTGTTGTTGCCACCGACTCCTTCGGTGAGCCGATCATGCATGCCGTAGGGCACGTGGCCGGAGCCGGTGAACATCACGTGCTCGAACATGTGGGCGAAGCCGGTCCGGCCCGGCACTTCGTTCTTGGAGCCGACATGGTACCACACGTCCACCGCCACCTGGGGCGTGGTCCGGCTCACCGAGAGGATGACGTCGAGCCCGTTGGGCAGCGTGTAGCGCTGGAACGGGATCGAGAGGCTCGGCGCTGGAGCCTGCGCCTCGATCGGGACGGCGCCTGGTCCGAGCAGGACCAGTGCTGCAAGGATATGGCGCGGATTCATTTCTGTTGACCCGTCCTTTGCCGGATGGCGCCGAGGTGGTAAGCGGAATGGGCGATGCCCCCGAAGGCGATGCCCAGAGAGTCTTCGTCCCATCGCTGGCAGCGTCCCACGGCGACCAGCAACCCGTCGTAGGCTCGCCGCAGGTCGGCCTTCAGCGCGGTCCACTCCCGATCGTCCACCGCCGGGGCGGACCATCCCTGCTTCCGGTCCAGCGCGACCTCCTCGCCATGGAGGAGGCGGGTGGTGGAGCGAATACTGGAGGCCAGGTGCTGCACGTGACCGGCGACGGTCGACCCGCTCGGTCCGCCTTTGGTCGAGGCGTCGGCCGCCGTCATGCCACCGATGGTCGAGAACAGACCGGTGCCCGGGTTCGTGTCGGTGAAGTAGGTCCAGGGGCCCGGCGCGCCCTCGAAGGCTTCCTTGAACATGCGGATGACCAGTTCCATCATCACGGGAGCCGGGGGGGTCTCGTTCATGAAGAGTCTCGCAGTTGCGCCCGCCATGAACTTAGCAGCACGTTGCTGGTTGTGTTCCCGACCGACCCCGATAGCTTTAGGCATCCATGGCTCCCATACCAGAACGCCTCGCTGCCGCGCTGAGCGGTAGCTACCGCATCGAGCGTGAGGTCGGAGTCGGTGGGATGGCCACGGTCTACCTGGCGCACGACCTCAAACACGACCGGCAGGTCGCTCTCAAGATTCTCCGACCCGAGCTCTCCGCCGCGATGGGGACCGACCGGTTCCCGCGCGAAATCCACATCATTGCCCAGATGCAGCACCCCCACATCCTGCCGCTCTACGACTCGGGTGCGGTGGATGGCTTCCTCTACTACGTCATGCCGTTCGTGGAGGGCGAGTCCCTTCATGCCCGGCTTGCCCGGGTCGGGCCGCTGCCGATCAACGAAACGGTCCGGCTGCTCCAGGAGATCACCGACGCGCTCTCGTACGCGCATGCCCGGGGCATCGTCCACCGCGATATCAAGCCCGACAATGTGATGCTGTCGGGGCGCCACGCGGTTGTCACGGACTTCGGAGTCGCGAAGGCGGTGAGCGCTTCGGCCGGTGACAAGCTCACCACGGTGGGCATCGCGGTGGGGACCCCGCAATACATGGCGCCCGAACAGGCGACGGCTGAAACCACGATCGATCACCGGGCCGATCTCTATGCCCTGGCCATCATGGCGTACGAGATGCTGACCGGGCATCCGCCGTTCGAGGCCACCACGGCGCAGCAGATTCTCTCGGCCCACGTCCTGGAGCAGCCCAAGGACGTGCGCGAATGGCGCCCCGACGTGCCACCGGTCCTGGCCGAGGCGCTGCTCAAGTGCCTGGCGAAGAATCCCGCGGATCGCTGGCAGAACGCCGACGAGCTGCTCGCCCAGCTCGAGCTGGTCGCGTCGACGCCGAGCGGCGGCGTCACGCCGACCAGGACCAAGCCGTTCCGGGCGGTGGGCGCGGGAGTCGCGAAGAAGGCCGGCCGGCGCACCCTGGTCGGAATCGTGGCCGGGGCGGTGCTGATTCTCGGCGGCGGCGGGGCCGCCCTCCTCCTCAAGGGCGGGTCGCACGGGATTCAGCGGATCGCGGTCATGCCGATCGAAGACATCTCGGGCAAGGATCCCACCTTCGTCGACGCGATGCAGGACGCCTTGACCACCGCGCTCAACAAGCTCGGCAAGGTTGGGGTGGCGCCGCGCTCCGCCGTGATGCCATACAAGACGAATCCCAAACCGACGCGAGAAGTCGCAAAGGATTTGAGCCTGGATGCGGTTCTGGAAGCGACGGTGTTCCGCTCCGGAGATGTGATGCGCATCAACATGCAGTTCAGCGATCCGGCCACCACTCGAAGCCTCTGGTCGGAGACCTACGAGCGGGATGTGAAAGACGTGCTGGCGGCCCAGAATGAAATCGTGAACCTCACCGCGCAGGCGGTGGCCAAAGTCCTTGAAGGAGCGAAGAAATGACCTGGCATCGGTTGGGTGTGGTGGCCCTGCTCCTCGGGATTGCCGGGTGCGGAGGGGGCAGCGAGGAGAAGGCCGGCGGCCTGCCCACCGCGACAGTTCTGAGTCCTGAGAATACCAATCACCAGGGCGCCCGGTTTTCTCCCGACGGAAGCCGGGTAGCCTTCTGGACGCCAGGAGACAGTGGCTGGAACCTGGTGGTGGCGCACGCCGACCTTTCCAGCCAGCGGGTCGTGAGCGGACAGAATGTGCAGCAATGGGGAATCGTATGGTCCCCCGACAGCCGGCAGCTTGCCTTCGGCGCGAGCGGCGGAACCAGCACCGACATCATGGTCGTCGGGGCCGACACCGGGAGCGCCCGGCACCTGACCGAGGCGCCGGGAATTGAAGTGCCGGTGAGCTGGCATCCGCGGAACAATACGATGACGTATATCGCGACCGGCGCAGGCGGTTCGGTTCGCGGCTATTTCCTGGACCTCGCCACCGGAAAATCCACGGCGATTCCCGGCGATCCCTCCAACAACATCGCGGCCTGGTCGCCCGACGGCAGCAAGCTCGTGATGGCCCACTTCACCGGAGTCGCCTCGGCGTGGGTGGCCGACAGTGCTGGTGGGGAGCAGCGCAAGCTCACGCCCGAAGGTCTCGAGACCGACTTCAACTGGTCTCCCGACGGAACCGCGATCGCGTATGTCTCGAGGCGGACCGGCACCGGGGACATCTGGGTTGCCCCATTGAATGGAGGGCCGCCGCGTCAGCTCACCCGCGACATCCGGAACGACATCGCTCCGCGCTGGTCGCCGGATGGCAAATGGATCGCCTTCGTCTCCCAGCGGGGCCGCCAGACCGATATCTGGGTGGTGCCGTCGGCCGGCGGGACGGAGGTGCGGGTGACCGACGACCCGGCCGAGGAAGCCAATATTCAGTGGGTCGGGAAGAGCAATGTGCTCGCCTACCATACTGGCATCGCGGGTCAGTCCATCTGGACCATCTCGATCGACGACGGCAAGGAGCATCGGCTCACCCCCGATTCGCTGCGGGTGGTCAACCCGTTTCCATCGCCCGACGGGAAGGAGGTCGTGTTCCAGGTCGCCAGGGCGGTGGGGTGAGCGATATCCAGGTGATGCCGATGACCGGTGGGACTGCGAGGACGCTGGTCGGACGGAGCTTCAATAACCAGAATCCCAACTGGTCTCCGGACGGGAAGTTCATCGTCTATCAGTCGAATCGCGCGGGGAACGTGGACCTCTGGGTGATTCCGGCGGCAGGGGGCGAGGCGCGCCAGCTCACGACGTTTCCCACCGACGAAAGCCTCGGGGAGTGGTCGGCCGACAGCAAGTTCGTGTACTTCACGTCGAACTACGATGCGGCGCCGTTTGCCGATGTCTGGAAGGTGCCGGTCGAGGGCGGCGGCGCGGTCCGGGTCACCAAGACCGGCAGCGTCAACTCGCTCGCGGTGAGCCTGGTGAGTCCCGATATCTTCGTGATTTCGGTCAGTGGGAAGGGAGGGCAATCGGTGCTGGGACGAGTCCGGCCGAACGGAGGTATCGAGACCCTCTGGGACAAGAGCGAGGTTCCCGCGGGCCTCTCGTGGCTCGGGCTGACCCCGAAAGGCGACACCTTTGCGATCAACGCCCGATTGCCCGGTGGAGGGATCGGAAGCTACCTGGTCTCCACCAGGACGGGCGGGTCGCGCCAGATCCTCGGCAAAGGTGAACAGATCGGAGACTATTCCTTCGACGGACGATGGCTGGCCTACTGGATCGGCACCGCGACGGTGGATATCGGACTGATCGACATGAAGGACGGCTCGACCCGGCGGCTCACCACCTCGCCCGAGAGTGAAGTGTCCTACTGGTGGACCGCGGACAACAAGACGATCCTGTTCGCTCGGCAGTCGCTGAACCGGCGGATCGCAACGGTGGACCTGACCGAGCTGCTGGCCAGGAGCACGCACTAGCTCGGATCCTGCCCGCTTTCCAGGGTGGAAGAAACCTTCACGTTCGGGTTCGATGTGAAGTTTGGAACCGGCCGTGCGGGTTACCGGAAAAGAGCTACATTCTCGCTCGCACACCTTGGTGAACTCGGCGTCCGCCGATGCTTCACTCCATTCCAGGGATCGTCGGGACTTGCGCGGGCCTCCCCGGAGCCCGTCCCGTCCTATCGCCCTTACCTCGCAGTGGGAGGTTTCATGCGCCACCTCGTACGTCTGGCCATCGTTTCCCTTGGAACGATGGTCCCCGCAGTGCTTTCTGCTCAGGGCACCCCGCCCGCCATGCCGGCCTTCAACGTCCTCACGGTCTATCGCGAGACGGTCAAACCCGGGAAGGGAGCAGGCCATGATGCCATGGAAGAGGCCTGGTCCCGAGCCATGGCGGCCACCAAAGATCCGACCCCGTACCTGGCCATCACGGCGATGAGCGGCCCGGCCGAGAACTGGTACCTCAGCGCGTACCCCACCTGGGCAGAGTATGAGAAGGCCAACAAAGCGGGCCAGGCCCCGGCCCCCACCGCGATCAGCAAGCAGTACTCCTCGCAGGAAGGCGAATACCTGAGCGATGGTCGCGGCATGGTGCTCCGGTACCGGGAAGACCTGAGCTATGGCGGTCCCGCGGATCTGCCGGCGAGCCGGTATTTTTCGATCAACAGGATCTCGGTTCGCCCCGGGCATGATGCCGAGTTCGTCGAGAACCGCAAAATGATCAAGGCGGCCCACGAAAGTGCGAAGCTCGCGGACAAGTTCTCGGTGTGGCAAGCCGCTGCCGGCGCCCCGACGGGGACCTATTTCGTTTTTATCGCCATGAAGTCGTTGGGGGAGATCGATGAAGGGGCCGCGGTCCACGGCGCCGCCTACCAGGCGGCCCTGGGAGGTCCCGACGCACAGAAGAAGCTGGCGGCCAACGCGGCTTCGGCCGTCATCAGCTCCCAGACGGATCTCTTTGCGTTCGCCCCGCAGCAGAGCATCGCTCCGCCGGACTGGGTGACCGCCGATCCGGGGTACTGGAAGCGCAAGCCGGCCATGGCAAAGAAGGCGCCGTAGGAAGGAACCGGAGAAAACGCAGGCGGCCGCCGGGGCGGCCGCCTTTCGTGCTACTGAATCACGAAGGTATCGAAGCCGTCCCCGCTCACCGTGATCTTGAACCAGTTGCCCGCCGGCTCGAAGGTGAATTCCCCGGAGACGCCATTGAACACAAAATCAGACGTTCCGGACACCTTGTAGCCCCCGTTGCTCACGTCTGCGGTGATGTTCACCGAGCTGACGCTGGCATCGTTACCGCGCGTATCAGTGTGGGTGGTGAAGCTGCCGTTGGTGATGCTGATGACGGAAGGACCGGTCTGGGTGATCACCGCCGACCCGGACGCCGTCTCGGGCGCTCCGCCCGTGATGCCGGTGAGGGTGAAGTTGGCACCCCCCGCGAGTCCCAGACTCTGATTGATGAAGATCAACCGTCCCTGCACCTGGGTCTCCAGGCTCCCATCGCCGTCGACGTCCACTCCGAGGCTGCCCTGCACCCCGCCGGCGATCGGGGTGAGGGTGACGCCGGTCTGGCTCTGTCCACTGGCCGCGAGCACGAGCCGCTGGATGGCGTTGGAGAATCCCGCTAGGTTGTTGCCGAATGCATCTTCGAGTTGCTGCTTGAAGTCTTCGACGTCAACATTGCCATTGTCGGTGCTGCTGGTGCAGCTTCCTCCAGTGAGCGCGAGCCCCATGCCGATGGCCGCCATCCAGTTTCGTCTCATACTCCCTCGCCGTCCCAGGGCTTGACCGACCGTCTCGACTGCCGAAGAATCTACTGCCTCCCGGTGCGGGGGGAAGAGCGGTGACTCCCGGCTTGATCGATCGGTTCGCGGCCAGCCTGGTTCGGCGCCGGTGGCGCTGGGCGGCCGCCGCCACGCTTCTCCTTCTCCTCGCCCTCGCCATCGGGTCCCGTCTTTCGGTACGGTTCGAAATGGCTGACTGGTTGCCAAGGTCAGCCGATCGAAACAGCCCGCCCCTCCCTCCGGCCCTCGGAGGGGCGGATCGGGTGGTGGTGGCGGTGGATTCCAGGACGCCGCTGCTTCCCGCTGCCGACGGCCCCCTGCTCGATTCGCTTGCCGTCCGGCTGGGCCGGATCCCCGGGGTAAAACGGGTCGACTATCGGCTCGATCCGGCGCTCAGACGCTTCCTCGAGGTGGAGTCGCCCCGCCACCTCATGCTCTACTTCAGCCCTGCCGAGCTGGACACGATCGGCTCGCACCTGAGCCGGTCCTACCTGGAGCGTGCCCTGCTTGGCACAGGGGATCCCGTTCCGCGAACCCCGCTCGCCGTCGCCCTGGGCGTCGAGCACACCGATCCCCTCGGGGTGGTGGATCCCGTGCTCCAGCGGCTCAGGCGAATGCGTGGGCTCCCTCAGATCACCGTGGTGGACGGCTACTTCGCAGTTCCAGACCAGCGGGCCTTCTTTCTGCTGGTCGAGCCGGATCAAATCCTCGGCGGAATCGCCTCGGCCAGGGAGCGGGCCCGTGCCATCCAGCAGGTGCTCGAGCAGACTCGGGAAGATCCCGAACTCCGGCCAATGCTCGAGGGCAAGCGGCTCCTTGCCCTGGGCCGGCCGGTCGCGGTCCTGGAAGGGTTCAACACCGCGTTGAGCGACGGGCGCCGAGTCGTAGTGGCCTCGAGCCTGATCGTGCTGCTCCTGCTGCTCGTGTTGCTGCGGCGCCTGGCCGCCCCGCTCTTCATCGTGGGCACCGTGCTCTACGGCATTGTCCTGACCACGGCGGTTGCGGCCCTCCTGTTCGGCTCGGTGGGAGTCGTGAGCTGGGTGTTCATTGCGGTGCTGATCGGTTTCGGAGACGAGTTCGCCCTCTACGTCCTGACCCACTACTGGATCACGGCGCCTCCGAGCGCCGATCGCGCCTCCGCTCTGGCCGCCGCGCTTCGGCGGCCCGGACCGGGCATCCTGCTTGGCGGGCTCACCACCGCGGCCGCATTTGCCTGCCTGGTGGTGATGTCGTACCCGGCGCTGGTGGAAGTCGCCTGGATCACCACCATCGGGCTGGCCATCGTGCTGGGCTGCGCCTTCACGGTGCTGCCACTCGCGCTGGCATTCACCAAGCCCGGAAGGGAGAGTGGATCGCGCTGGTATCGCTGGACCGGCGCGGCCCATCAGGTGGGCCGGAACCGTCCCGGGGTATGGCTCGCTGGCTGGGCCGCGGTCATCGCGGTTTCGGTGGTGCTGGCGAGCAAGGTTCGTTTCGAGCTGCATCCCTGGAAGCTGGCGGTCAGAGGAATCCCGGTCACCCGCGAGTTCGAACAGCTTTCGCAGCGGCTGGGCGCCTCCTTCACCCCGTTCCAGATGGTCTCGGTGGGCAGGACGCCAGAGGAGGCTCTCTCAAGGGACCGCGCCGCCGTGGCGGCGCTGGACTCGATCGGGCCCCGGGCCGGAGTGGCCGGTGTGATCTCCCTGTCGCGATGGCTTCCGGACTCGGGCCAGCAGGCCGCGAGTGCGGCGTTCGTCCAGCAGCATGCCGATCTGTTTTCGTCGGGGCGATTCGGTCGCGACTTCCTCGCGGTCGCTTCCCGAATGCCGAAGCGGGATACCCTCCTCACCGGCTCGCTACCTGCCCGCGGTGAGCCGCTACCTGGTCCGGCAGGAGCCCGTCACCCTGGAGACGCTCCGGTCGGCCGGGCTGGGCGATTTCGTGGACCGCCACCTGCACCGGGTGGGAAACACCTGGTACGTGGCTTCGGAGGTCTTTCCCACCAAGATTCCCTGGATCGGCGGGGTGGTCGAGCGATTCACCGGGGCGATTGCGCAAGCCGGAAGCCCGGCGCTGGCGCAGGTCCGCTTTGCCGGTGAGGCGCTCCGCGGAGCCACCCACGCCGCCATCCTGCGGAAGGACATGCTGACCGCTACCGGGTTAGGGGTCTCGCTCATTCTCCTCCTCCTTCTCCTCCGGTTTCGCCGTCCGGTCCCGATCCTGGTCTGTCTGCTGCCGATGGTGGCCGGGATCGCGGTCGTGCTCGGGCTCATGGGACTCTTCGGCATCGAGCTGAACCTTCTCACCATGGCCATCGTCCCGCTGCTCGCCGGACTGGGGTCGGACGACGGCATTCACATCGTGGACCGGCTCGAGCGCGGTGAATCGGTGACCGAGGCGCTGGCGGAGACCGGAACGCCCATGACCATCACCACCGTGACGACCATCGGCGGATTCGCGAGCCTCGGGGTGGCGCGGTTTCCCGGGTTAGGGCAGGCCGGTCTTCTCCTGGCGGCCGGACTCCTGGTCTGCCTCGCCGCGTCGCTGCAGCTGGTCCCCCTGGCCTATCAGATCACGGCCCGGAGGCGGAGCAAGGGATGACATGAGACGGGTCTCCTGGCTGGTCATGCTCGCGGCCGTGGGGTCCGTGGCCACCGGCGGCCATCGGGCTGCCGGTGGCTCCCCGGGCAACTCTCAGGATTTCTCCCCGACGACTGGTTGGGAGCGAAGATTTCGTGCATAACGGGGGTGGCCGGATCGTGAGCGAGCCGGCCGGGATCGACTGCCGGTTCGCCGCAAACCTTCCCACCACCAGGCCGCCGAAGCTGAGCGGCGCCTGTGAGGCGCGCTTTCCCCGGGGATCCAGGGTTCGCCTCGTCGGAACCCCGGACCAGAGCTCGGCCGGGGTGGAGTGGGATGCGGGACGGGTCCCGAACATCAGGTGGTTCGAGGGGGGAACCAGTATCGCGGGATGCCCGGAGGCGCTTCCGTGCGAGGTGGAGCTCGATCGGTCCAGGCTCGACCTGCGCGCCTCCTTCAAGCTGCGAGTGCTGACCTACTCGGTGCAGAATGAGCCCGGCGGTCTGGGTCATGTGCAACAGGTTGAGCCCGGCGCGGGAAGGGAATCGATCTATTGCGGGAAGGCGCGGCGGGGCAGGGATGAAGTCTGCGAGAACTCGGAATACTATGGCCAGCAGGTGCATTTCAACCTGATACCCGACCGGCCGGGCAAGGGAGTCCGGCTTCTCTCCCACTGCACGCCAGTGGCGGACCCGCCACCCTGGACCGGGGTGGGCACCTGTTCGACCCTGATCGACGGGCCCGACATCGTGATCACGGTCCACTGGCAGGATTAGCTCCCCGGCGACGGAACTTGGGCCTGGCTGCGGCCAAGTTCGCCAGCGCATTCTCAAATGCGGGGAAAAGGGGGGCGACGGGGCCCTGTTCGCGATCAGCGTGAAGGTCGGTCCGGCAGGGACGTCCTCCTGAACAAGGTGATCGAGCCGAGCGAAACCGGCGCCCCATCCCGGGATACCCAGATCGAGAAAGGATCAAGCCATGATCAGCACCAGAATCGTGCCCTGCCTCTGGTTCGATGACCAGGCCGAACAGGCGGCGAACTACTATGTCGGCATCTTCCCGAATTCGCGGATCCAGGGAATCACCCGCTACGGCAAGGCGGGCTTCGAGGTGCATCACCGGCCCGAAGGCTCGGTGATGCTGGTGCAGTTCGAGCTCGATGGTCAGCCATTCACGGCGCTCAACGGCGGTCCGGTCTTCAAGTTCAACGAGGCGGTTTCGTTCCAGGTCCTGTGCGAGGACCAGCGGGAGATCGATCGCTACTGGGAAAAGCTGACCGCCGGGGGCGATCCCAACGCCCAGCAGTGCGGCTGGCTCAAGGACAAATTCGGCCTGTCGTGGCAGGTGGTGCCGAAACAGATGCCGGACCTGAGCAGTCCGGGTGGACAGCGCGCGATGGAGGCCTTCCTCAAGATGAAGAAGATCGATATGGCCGAACTGGAGCGAGTGGCCGGCGTCCTGGCCCGCTAGCGGGAGGACAGAAAGGGCGAGAGGGGCTGGGGGTTGCTGACCAGGAGAATGAGGTCGAGGTTCTCGGCGCCGGGCTTAGGGTCCCAATGGACGTAGGTAGGGAGGCCGAGGACCGGATCGAGAGTGAAGGTGACCCGTTCCCAGGTATGGTCGGTTTGGGCCTGGCGAACGACCTCGAACAGATCTTCCACCGTGTGATACCGTTCGAGACGCTGATCGGTGATGATCGCCAGCGTTCCGAGCAGGATCACCCGCTTGATGGTGTCGTTCACCACTTCGATCCGGGCCCGTCCCCGCAGGGAGGGTGGACAATCGCAGATGTGCACCACGTCGATGCTGTAGTCCCGGTATCCCCGGGCGGCCCATTGCTGGGCGGCGACATCGAGGCGCGCCGCGTCCTCGGGAGAAAGAGGGAGCTCGGTGCACGCCGGCAGCAGAATCGCGGCCGAGAGGGCCATCGCGCGCAGCTTGTCCATCCAACCTCGCTAGCGGATCCGTCCCTGCAATGTATCCCTGCTCCAGGGCCCGGGCTCCGCGATCAGGCCTCGCGCGGTATCCACCTGCCCCCAGGTGTTCCAGAGCAGTACCCCGCGGACCCGTCCCGCTCGCAGGTAGTACACCACGCCCTGCCGGAAGGGCTCGACCCAGTCGGCAACGGTTTCGAGCCGGGGGTCCAGCTCCCCGACGGCCTCGTATCCCAGCTCGAAAAGATCCGAGTAAAAGAAGGGGAGGTGATCGTAGGGGGTGGGTTGCCCGGCCATGTTGAGGCCCGCGGTCCGGCCCATGGTATTGGCGTTATCCTCGTGCTCGACCCGAAGCCGCACGCCGAGGGCCGGGTTAGGAAAGCTGGCCACGTCGCCGGCGGCATAGATGCCGGCGTGGCTGGTGCGGCAGTACCGATCCACGACGATGCCGTTATCGACCGAAAGGCCGGCCTGCTGCGCCAGCTCCACCGAGGGCGTGATCCCGAGTCCCGCGACGACCACCTCGGCTTCGAGGGCCTCTCCCGTCGAGGTGCGCACGATGGTTTGCCTGCCGCGTCCGGTCACCTGCTCGACGCCGGCGCCGGTCCGCACCGTCACCCCTTTCTCGCGGTAGTAACCCACCAGGAACTGGGACAGATCGGCAGGGAAGATCCGGGCCCCGAGTCCCTCTTCGGGGAACACCATCGTGACCTCGGCCCCGCTGATCCGGAGTCCCGCCGCGACCTCGCTCCCGATGAACCCGCCGCCCACGACGATGACCCGTTCCTTCCGCTCGGCGTGCTTGCGGAGGTGCTGGTAGTCGGCCAGAGTGCGATAGTAGATCACGTCGCCCTCCGCGCCCGGGAGCTGGCGCGGCACGCCACCGGTGGCGAGGAGGAGCTTCTGGTACTTATGGGATGCACCCGTGTCGTCGACCACGGTGGGGTCCGCCGGGTCGAGTTTGACCGCCCGACGCCCCAGGTGGAGCTCGGCGCCTTTTGTCTTGGCCGAGCTCCGCCAGATGCTTTCCACCGGATCGCCCTTCCAGAGCCCCTTGGAAAGGGGTGGGCGATTGTAGGGAGGATCGGGCTCGGCACCGATCACCCCGATGCTCCCTGCGGGATCGGCCTGTCGAATTCCTTCAACGGCCGCATCGGCGGTCATTCCTGCGCCGACGATGAGGTATCGGTACTCCGGCAACGCTATTTGGCTCCCTTGGCCGGAACGAAGTTCTTGGGCAGGGGGGTTCCGGTCGCCTGACTCTGCACTTCGACGATGTCCCCCTTCATCGCGCCGAGCGCGCCCAGAAGCTCGTCCTGCTCCTGCTTCGGCACGTTGAACCCGTTGAGCGTCGTCACCAGGTCCTCCACCAGCGCGTTGAACTCGCCTTCGGTCACCCCCATGTTCTGATGGGCTTCCTTCATGGAACGGCCGGCATAGGTACAGGGCCCTCCGGTCTGAGCGCAGATCTGGTCCACCAGCATGGTCTTGACGCGGCCGACGTCGCTCTTGCCGAACTTCTTGTTGATCCGGGCATCCGCGGCGACCCGGGCCACGAAGGAATCGACCACCGCGGTGATCGCGGTCTGACCGCCGAGGCGCTCGTACAGGGTCTTCGGCGCCGGTGCGGCGGCCTGGGTGGTGTCCGCCGCAGGTTGCTCCTTCTTGCCGCACGCCGCGAGTGGGATGACTCCGATGACCAGCCAGGCAAACCTGCTCATGGGGAACTCCGAGGGAGGAGGGAAGCGCATACGGTCGGCCCAAACCCCCCGGTTGTCAAGCGCAGCGCCCCCGGGTCACTGATGTTCAGGATCAGGGGTGCTCCGCCTCGGCGTGCTCCCGTTCTCCCCGGATGAGATACACCCCGCTCGCGATGATGATGGCGGCGCCGGCGAACGTCGCCAGCCCGGGCAGGGTATGCCAGATCGTCCAGTCGAGAATCACCCCCCACAGGAGCGCGGTGTATTCGAGCGGGGCGATGAAGGAGGCCTGTCCCCGGCGGAACGCTTCGGTAATCCCCCATTGGCCCAGCGAACCGGTGAACGCCATCGCGATGATGGCGGGCCAGTCTCCCCGCTGAATTGGCCGCCAGTCGGGAAGGGCCAGGATACCGGCGCCGAGGGCGATCATCGCCATGAGCCAGAACACCATGCTCTGGCTCGAATCGGTGCGTCCCAGCACTCGCGTGGTGATGGCGGACGCGGCATAGGTCACCGCGGTGGCCAGCACCGCAAGACCGGAGAGGGTGAGCGCCCCGTGTCCGGTGGGCCGGAGCACCACCAGCATGCCAAGGAGCCCGAGGCCGATGGCGATCCAGCGGGCCCGGCCGATTCGCTCGCCCAGGATCATCCCGGCCATGATCGTGATAAAGAGCGGGGCCGCAAAGAAGATGCTGTACGTCTCGGAGAGCGGGAGCGCGCGCAGGCCGTAGGTGAACGTCACCAGGCTCGAGATCCCGATGATTCCCCGGAACAGATGGAGTCCGGGCCGGATCCGCACCAGCTGTCCCAGCCCGCCTCGGACCGCCGTCCAGAGGAACGCGATGGGAAGGGCGGAAAGCCCACGGAGGGCCGCCACCTGGAACGCCGAGTAATGGGGCGAGAGCGTCTTGAGGCTCGCGTCCATCATCGCGAAGCCCAGAACCGCCACGACCATGATGGCCGCGGCCCGGAGATTCTCGGAGCGTGGATGGGTCAAACGCGACTCTAGCGCGGCAGCTCCACCCGCTGGAGATAGCGCAGGTCGTCTTCGTCGATGCGCGCGAGGTACACCGCGCCGGCGCCGGTCGCGACCAGCGCGGTCTTGGGGGGAAGGCGCCACCGCGCAATCAGCTTCCCCGATCGGTCGATCACGTCCCACCGCTCCCGCCCCAGCTTCACCGGGACCGAGCGCTTCACCCAGAGATCGCCGTTGGGTGCTGGCAATGCGCCGAGGGTGGCCACCGGAGGATATTCCGCGGGCCAGGAGGGCGGGGCGGAGACTTCGATGTCGATGGTCACGTTGGGGGGCATCATCTTGCGCACCATCGCCATCTGCTGAGCCGTCTGCTTCCGGACGGCGTCGAGCTCCGCTTTCTTGTCCTCCTCGGTGACCTTGTAGTGCTCGTAGGGAATCTTCGTGGGCGCCGGCTTTGCCCCGTTGGGCAGAACGAACTCCACCTGGTAGTTGGCGCCCCGCACCATCGCGATCCTTCCATCCGGCCAGGCCACCCAGGCGTCGGCCGCGATGAGGCCAGGGTACGGCGTGGTGACCTTGATATGGCCGCCCTGGTTCTGAATATCCTGCTTGCCGGTCGAGGGGGTCCGCACCCGCCCGATGAGGGTGCGCTGCGGGTTAGTGGCCCGGGGGTCGAACCAGACCAGGTCCATGGAATCGGGGATGATGGCTCCGGTCCCGCTCATCCGGAACTTCATGGCGGTGGAGTAGAGCCGGCCCCGGGTATCGCTGAACATCAGCCCCTGGATGATCGTGGTGTCCGACTGATCGAACAGCTGAATCGTGAAGGTGGGGCCCGGCTTGAGATCGGGCCCGAACGCGACGATTCTCGCGGCCGCGCCCTGGCCATCGAGGATCCAGGTGGTGTCACCCGCCACGCGGTAGAGCCCTGCCGGGAGGGTGTACTCGCCCGGGCCGGCGCCCTTTCGCCCCAGCGGCGCCTTCGAGCCCGCCGGGAAGGTCACCAGGAATACCTGCCCCTCTTCCCCATCGCTGACCAGGACCTGCGACGGACGAATCTCCCGCGCGGCGAGAATCAGCGAGAACGGATCGTCGATCTCTTTCGTCGCCGCGGGGAAGTCGCGAATCGGCAGGTCCTGGGCGGCGAGCCCGATTCCGTGGAGCGCCAGGAGGCCAACAAGGGGGAGGGCGGTTGTCCTGGTCGGTTTCATCACGCGGGACCCGGGGAAAGGTGTCGCGAAAGCTAATAGGCGAGAGGGCCCGGTTATCTTGCCGGACCCCTTGCGTTTGAAGCCTTCGGAATGACCACGTCGTCGGGCGCCCTGCCGAGCTCACTCTGGCAGGAGCTCAAGAAAGCCATTCGCGGATCGGAATCCGACTACACCCAGATCGCCATGGGTCGGGCGGTGTTCCTGCTCGCGGTGCCCATGATCCTCGAGCTGGTGATGGAGTCCACTTTCGCGGTGGTGGACATCTATTTCGTCGGGGGCCTGGGTCCGTCCGCGGTGGCCACGGTGGGGCTCACCGAAACCTACCTGTTCCTGCTCTACTCGATCGGCATGGGGCTCGCGATGGGCGTGACCGCCATCGTCGCCCGGCGCATCGGAGAGAAGAACCGGGACGAAGCCGCGAGAACGGCGGTCCAGGCGATCATCATCGCCCTGGTCATCGCGGTGCCGTTCGCCCTGGCCGGGATTTTCTTCGCCCGCGACCTGCTCGGTCTCATGGGCGCCGACTCCTGGGCCCTGACCCGGGGCTTCCGCTACACCCAGTGGATGCTCGGCGGCAACGCGGTGATCATGCTCCTCTTCATCATCAACGCGATCTTCCGCGGCGCCGGGGACCCTTCGCTCGCCATGTGGGTGCTCTGGATCGCGAACGCCTTCAACATGGTGCTCGACCCCGTGCTGATTCGCGGGCTGGGTCCGTTCCCGGCGCTGGGGATCCAGGGCGCCGCGATCGCCACCAACATCGGGCGCGGCGTCGGGGTGCTCACCCAGGTGTTTCTGCTGTTCCGGGGTGGGAAGCACATCCGCATCCTCAAGGAGCATCTCGCGGTGCACTGGCAAACCCTGACCCATCTGGTGCGGACGTCCCTGGGCGGCGTGGGCCAGATGATCGTGGGGATGACCTCGTGGATTTTCGTGATTCGCATTCTCGCCGGATTCGGCAGCCAGGCGGTGGCCGGGGCGACGATCGCGCTCCGGATCATGATGTTCACGATGATGCCGGCCTGGGGAATGTCCAACGCCGTGGCGACGCTGGTCGGTCAGAACCTCGGTGCGGGCAAACCCGATCGGGCCGAGCGGTCAGTCTGGCTCACCGGGACCTGGATCATGGGCTTCCTGGTCGCGGTCGCGGTCTTCTATTTCCTGTTCAGCCGATCGCTGGTCGGGTTGTTCAGCGACGACGCCGGAGTCATTGCGGTCGGGTCGCGCTGGCTGACCATCGTCTCGTACTCGTATTTCGTCTACGCGTGGTGGATGGTCTCGGTGCAGGCGTTCAACGGAGCGGGGGATACCATGACCCCGACCCGGATCAACATCGTGTTCTTCTGGCTGTTTCAGATTCCGCTGGCCTGGCTGCTGGCCAAGCGAACCGACCTCGGGTACGCGGGCGTGTTCTGGGCGGTCTTCGTGTCCGAGACCTCGGTGGGACTTTTCACCCTCTGGCTCTTCACCCGGGGGAAGTGGAAGACCGTCCGGGTCTGAGGTCAGGGCCAGCGCGCCAGCATCTGCCGCAGCTCGTCGCGGTGGTTGGTTTCGTCCGCGATGATAGTGTCGAAGTCGGCGGCCAGGCCGTGCTCCGCGGCGGCTTCTGCTTCTTTGCGCCGCTGAACATAGCGCTTGATCGTGTCGACCTCGGCCTGGAGCGCCGCTTCGAGCATGGCTTTGGTTTCGCTCACGACCTTGACCGGAGCGGGCATGGCCGGTGGCGTGCCGCCCAGGGCGGAGATCTTGTCGGCGAGAATCTGGGCGTGCCGCAGCTCTTCGGGGATCTCCTTGGCGAAGAAGGCCCGGAGCTCCTGGCGCCAGGGGCCCTGCACCATGCTGGCGTAGAGGCGGTACATGATGACCGCCGAGAACTCGTTCTGAAGGTCGATGCCGAGTCCCTTGAGAAGTTTCGCGGTTGCTTTTGCCATGACGATCCTGCCTCCCCTGTGTTGATCCATCGGTTAACGATCTCCTGCTCCAACCTACCTGGCGTCTATTCGGACTGCATCGCGACGACCGGGCTGATTCGGGATGCCCGCAGCGCGGGAGCCAGCGCCGCGAGGAGCGATGCCACCATCACCCCCAGAGCGACCACCGCATACGCCGTGGGGTCGGTGGATTGGCCGGGTTGGAGCAGGCCGCGAATCACCTTCATGAGGACCGTCGCGAGGGGAACCCCGATCAGCACACCCAGCGCGGCCAGCCGGCCCGCTCCCTGCAGCACCTCCCGCACGATCCGGGAGCGATGCGCGCCGAGCGCATTGCGGATCCCGATCTCGCGGGAACGACGGCCGGTGTCGAAGGCGAGCACGCCATAGACGCCGATCACGGTCAGGAACAAGCCGACCAGGGCGAAGCCCCCGATCTGCCAGGCGTTGGAACGCACCCCGCTGAGCTGACGGTCCGCCGTCTCGCGGACCAGCGCGGTGAAGAGGGGCCGGTCGGGTACCAGGCCGGTCAGGGCAAGCCGAACCGGCCGGACCAGGGGAGCGGGGTCTGACCTCGCCTGCACCAGAAACTGGGGGAACGGGGAAGGGGATTGGGCGTAGGGCAGATACAGCTCGGGTCCCTCTTCCGCGAGGAGCAGGTTCGGCTGGGCCGCCTTGCTGTCGGCGACGATCCCGACCACGGTGACCACCACCAGCGTGCCGTCGGGCTTGGCGAAACGAATCGACCGCCCGATGGGAGACTGGTCGGGCCACCAGTGCTGTGCCGCCCACTGATTCACGATAGCGACATCCATACTGGTCGAATCATCGTGCTCGGTGAAGTCGCGACCGTTCCGCAGGCGCACGCCGACCGAGGCGAAATACCCGGGACTCACCAACTGGGCCGCGCCCGGCGCCTGTCCCCGGGGCAGCGCCTCGGCCGCCCCGCCGACGACCAGGGAAGACTGGCCGTCTTTCGACGGGATCGGCTGAGTCGCCCGGATCGCGACACTCGCCACTCCGGGGATCCGGCCCAGCTCGGTATAGATCCGATCGGTGATCGGGAGATAGATCTCGGGAACCCGCCAGGGGTGCGGATAGCTTGGCCCCGCGGAGATGAGCCGGCCGTCGTCAAAGCCCAGGTCGACCTGGGCGTAGTGGAATGCGGTTCGGGTCATGAAAAAGGCGCCGCTCGCCAGCACAGTGGCGCTGGCGACCTGGGCGACCACGAATCCCTGCCGGATCCAGCCTGCGAGGGTGCCGCCGCCACTCCGGTCGGTAGTGCGAAGCAGGTGCTGTACGTCGCCGCGGATCGCGACCCGGGCCGGGACCAGCGTGATGGCGACCCCCGCGATCGCGGCCACCAGCACCGCGAAGCCGAGGACCCGGAGATCGATGTGATAGTCCATCCCGGCTGGACGCAGCGCGGACAGCACCGGAAGGGAGCGAAGCACGCCGAGGGCGGAGGCGGCCAGGGCGACCCCTAACACGGTGGCCGCGACCACGATGATCCCGTTCTGGAGCATGACGCCGCGGGCCAACCGGGCCGGATTGGCGCCCAGCGCCGCCCGGATGGCGTACTCCCGCTGCTGGCGGATGGTCCGGACCAGCACCAGGTTGGCCAGGTTGGCGCAGGCGATGAGCAGCACGCAGGCGACGATGGCGCCGAAGACCAGATCGTGGGAGTCGGTGGATCCGGCATAGCGGTCCCGGAGCGGATTCGCGATGAGCTGGGTCTTCTCCCCGGGGGTCGGGATGGTTTCGATCCCCGCCACTTCGGCCCGGAGCTGCGCGAGGGTTCGGCCCGGCGCCAGCCGGCCGATCACGTTGACCGAGCGTATCGACGGTCGGGTGCTCGGGTCGAGCGTGGGCACCGCCGGAAGCCAGAAGTCCGAGTTCACCTCGAACCGGAACTCCGGGGGCATCACCCCGATCACGGTGTAATGGGAATCGCTGAGCTTGATGTCCTTGCCGATGATCTCGGGATCCCGGCCGAGCTGGTTGACCCAGACGGCGTAACTCAGGATCGCGGTGAGGGGGACGCCGAGACGATCGTCCTCGGCGGTGAACACCCGGCCCCGGAGCGGAGTGGCGTTCAGCAGGGCGAACATGGTGGGGGTGAGCACGCCGCCGTTGAGCAGGATCGCGTCGCCACCGGTGTTCAGCGATTTGGCGCCGCTGTTGAACGCCCCGATCGCATCGAGGGAATGAAACGGATAGCGCTTGAGAATCTGGTCGTAGGTGGTGTACCGGACGTCGCAGCCGTTGCGGCAGGCGTCACCGGACGCACCCGGTGTCGCGGGGACCTCGGAAAGGATGACCAGTCGGCCGGCGTCGGGGAACGGGAGAGCCCGAAGCCGGATTGCATCGATCATGCTGAACGCCGCAACGCTCCCGCCGATGGCGAGGGACAGGGAGACGATCGCGGTGATGAGGAACACCGGGGTACGAAGCAGCGAGCGAAGAGCGAGCCGGAGTTGGGAGATCATGCCCTATGTTACTGTGAGGCCCGGGAAGTGCCAACGGGGCTCGGGGAGCCATGGCCACCGCGAACACCACGGCGGGAAAAACCTACACCAGGATCTACGCCGTGGTGCGGCGCATTCCTCCCGGGCGGGTGGCGAGCTACGGGCAAGTCGCCAGGCTGGCGGGGTTACCGGGTCGGGCGCGCCAAGTGGGTTATGCGATGTTCGCCCTTCCCCGGGGCACCACGGTCCCCTGGCACCGGGTCATCAACGCCATGGGAAAGGTCAGCCGGCGGCGGGTGCCCGGCGCCGAGTTGACCCAGCGGATCCTGCTGGAGCGGGAAGGGGTGCGCTTCGGCCGCGGCGGGAAGGTCGACCTCGAGCGATACCGCTGGAATGCGCTGCCGGCCCGGCACCGGCGTCGAGACTCACTCTCAGGCTCAGGAGACGCGACATGACCACGTCCAGGGACGGAGGTTGCCACGAGACCGCGTGGACGACCAGGCGCGGTGGCCGACGCTCGCTGTCGATCGCGTGGCTCGCGCTCCTGACCGGATGCAGCCATCGCCCACCGCCCGATTTTCTGCCGGACCCCGCCCTGATTGCGCAGATCCGCGAGATCCGCATGACTCCGCTGGTGGAGGCGGCGTGCCCGGGTGAGTCGTTCCGGATGAGCTACGATGCGGTACTGGAGGACGGAACCGTGGTCCCCTTCGCGACCCGCTACGATCGGGACAATCCCCCCAGGTTGCATGTCCAGTTTCTCGATCGGACCAGCCCGCAGGCCGATCCGCAAGGGGACGGAGCCTGGAGAACGGATCCGGATCCCTGGCGGTCGGTCATGACCGGCTACGAGCTGGAAGCGGTGCTCCATGCCAAGCCGTCGGTGCGGGCCGGAACCCGGGTCCCGCCGGAGTACGATTGCATGGACCGGTCCCTTTCCTTCCATGGCGCGAATGGTCGGGATGCCAGCGGGAAGAACTCCGCGGGACGGAGCGGCGACGGCGGACGGGACGGTCCGGACATCACCGTGCGGGTCGGCATCGTGCACTCACCCTTCATCCCGCGTTTACTGGTTGCCGCTATCCAGGTTGGGAACGACGCCCCGCGCTACCGATTGGGCGATGCCGATCGCGTCCCGCCCCGGGCCTGGCTGCGCATCGAAAGCAGAGGCGGCAGCGGTGGAGATGGAGGAAATGGCGCTCCAGGAAAAGCCGGGGTGGCAGGAAAGGCCGGTTGCCCGGGTGGGGCGGGGGGCCAGGGTGGCGACGGTCAATTCGGCGGGGGCGGCGGGATGGGAGGAGATGGAGGCTCGCTCACGATCATCGTCCCGGAATCGGATCGGTTTCTGTCCGGAGCGCTGGACGCGGTGAGCGTGGGTGGAGACGGCGGCCGTGGTGGCAAGGGCGGGGCGGGTGGCGCCGGCGGGGCCGGTGGTCCTGCGAACGGGGTGAGTTGCGCCGCGGGGCCGGCCGGCGCGAATGGCCGGGATGGGTCTTCCGGCCCGAGCGGGCGGCGGGGTCGTGGGGACCGGGAGGTGACCGTGATCACGGTGCCGCAGCGCCAGGTGTTCGGCTCGCGGATTCCGCCCGAGCTGGAGGCGCTGCTGAACCCTCCGCGTTAACCCGCGGCCCCGGCTACTCGGCGCGCAGCACCTCCACCGGGTTAACCCGCGATGCCCGCAACGCCGGAATCAGCACCGCGACGGCCGCGGGGATGAGCAGGGCAAACGGAGCCGCCAGGAACGTCTTCACGTCCCGGGGCTCGATCCCATAGAGCAGAGCCGTGAGCACCCGGGAGAACCCCCAGGCGCCCGCCAGTCCCACCAGGAGTCCCACCACCACGGCACCACTCAACTCGGTCACCAGCAGTCCGATGAGCGCCTTCCCTCGGGCGCCCAGGGCCGCCCGAATGCCGAACTCGCGGTTGCGCTGGCTCGCGCTGTAGCGGACCACGCCATACACGCCAAGCGAGGCCAGGGCCAGCGCAGATCCGGCAAACAGGGTGAGCAGGGTGACGTTGGTGCGCCTGGGCCGGACCGATTCGCCGATGATCTCATCGAGCATGCGCAGGTTGTAGCCCGGCTGGGTCGGAGCCACCTCGCGGAGGGCGAGGGTCAGCGCGCCCATCAGCCCGGAGGGTGGCAGGGTCCCTCGAATCAGGAATCCCACCGAGGCGGGCGGCTGGGCCTCGAGGGCGTAGTACATCTGGGGAGCCGGCTTCCGGTCCAGGCTCATCTCCCTGACGTCGCGGACCACCCCGACGATGGTGATCCGCGTGGTATCCTGTTGGGAGGCTCGAATGGACAACCCCACCGGATCCATGCCGGACCAGTACTTCCTCGCCATGGACTCGCTGATTATCACGACCCGGGGAGCGAGCGAGTCGTCCGAAGGACGGAAGGTCCGGCCTCGGAGAATCGGAATACCCAGCGCGGCGAAGTACCCCGGACTCGCGATCAGGTACCGCGCCATGGCGCGTCCCTCGGCCGGTGGCGGCACGCCGTCGAGCTCGAAGGTGATCGAGAGCTTCCCGCCGGATCTGAGCGGAAGGTCGTTCACCGCGGCGGCGGCGGTCACGCCGGGCAGATGCTTCAATCGGTCCAGCACCCCGTCGATCAGGCGAATCCGGTCGCCTCGACTCTGCGCTCGGGCGAAGCTGACCTCCATGGTCGCAATTCCCTCGCTGACCAGTCCGGTCGGCTCGGCCCTGAGCCGGGCAAAGCTGCGGACCAGAAGCCCCGCTCCGACGAGGAGCAGCGTGGTGAGGGCGATCTCCGCGGCCACCAGACCTTGCCGGACGCGGCCCAGCCCGTGCCCGGTGGCCCCGTGCCCTCCGGCCGATTTGATCGCCTCCGCCACATCGAGCCGGGTGCTCGAGAGCGCGGGCCAGAGGCCGAATCCCAGGCCGGTCAGGACCGCGATGAGCGTGGTGAATCCCAGGACCCGCAGGTTCACCGTGGCGGCAACGGTGCCGGCGAGATCCTCCGGCATCAGGGCCCCGAGGAGGCCGAGCAGGGCCGGCGCGACCAGGAGGCCTAACCCGGCGCCGCCGAGCGCCATCACCACGCTTTCCACCAGGAGCTGCCGGACGATCCGGCCCGGTCCGGCGCCGAGGACCTCGCGGACCCCGATTTCCCGCCGCCGCATCGAAGCGTCGGAGAGCAGCAGGTTGGCGACGTTGGCACAGGCAATCAGAAGCAGCAGCAGGGTCGCCCCGAACAGGATCAGCAGCGCCCGGCGCCGCGGGCCGACCAGCTCATCCTGGAGCGAGGTGATCGCTCCTCGAGCCCGATCTCATCCCGGGCCTCGCTGACCCAATCCTGATCGGGGCGGGCCCCGGCGAGGACCCGATCCCAGGCAAGCCGGGTCCGCGCTTCCGCGGTAGCCATCGTCGCGCCGCGCGCGAGACGGGCAATGGCTCGCGCGGGGAGAAACCCGCGGAACGGCTCGAAGGTGGCAAACGTGGTGGGGATCGGCATCGGAATCCAGGCGTCGCTCTGGCTGGGAAACCCGAACCCCGCCGGCATAACCCCGATCACGGTGTACGACTTTTCATTGAGCCGAATGGTTCGGCCCAGGACGTCGCTGCCGCCGAACTGCTCTTTCCAGAGCGCATGCGACAGGATGACGGCATTGGGTCCGTTGGGGCTGCCTTCCTCGGGGCTGAAGTTGCGGCCGAGGAGCGGGGACACGCCAAGGGTGGGGAGGAACCCCGCGGTGACCACCCCCATCCGGAGTCGCAGCGGGTGCTCGGGGTCGGAGAGATTGAGCCCGCCCGATGCGAACGCCGCGACGCTCGAGAAGGCGTCCGGCAGATCAGTAGCGTCCAGCAGGTCGAGCTCGCGCGCGCTGGTCGCCGTGCGTTGGGCCATCTCGGGTGCGAAGGGGACGGTGACGCGGGTAAGGCTCACCAGGCGGCCCGGATCGTCGAAAGGAAGGCGCCGGAGCAGGGCGGCATCCATCGCGCTGAACATCCCCGTCGTGGTCCCGATCCCCAGCCCCATGATCAGGATGACCGGGAGCGAGAGCCCGGGTCGCTGGCGGACTCGCCGGAACGCAAAGCGAAGGTCCTGGACCAGGCGGTCCAGGGCGCCGAATCCCCAATGGCCGCGACTTTCCTGGGCCAGGGCGGCCGGGTTGCCGAATCGTCGCCGGGATTCGGAGACCGCCTGGTCCACCGTGCGGCCCGACTGGGCCAGCTGCCTGACGCGCTCCTCCTGGTGGAAGCGCATCTCCTCGTTCAGGTCGTTCGCGGCCTGTTCGCGCCGCAGGAAATACCAGAGTCGTCGGAGCATGAGGATCACGCCGGTTGGAGGATCCGGGCGATCGCGCCCGAGACCCGGTGCCAGGAAGCGATTTCCCGCTCGAGCGCCCGTCGCCCGGAAGCGGTGATCTGGTAATAGCGGGCCCGTCGGTTCTCCGCGGTCTTGCTCCACTCCCCCCGGATCCAGCCTTTGATGAGCATGCGCTGGAGGGCAGGGTAGAGGGATCCCTCCTCCACCTGGAGCACATTCGCGGAAACGCGCTGGATGGCTTCGGCGATCTCGAAGCCATGGAGCGACCCGGCGCCGGCGAGGGTGCGGAGAATGAGCATATCGAGCGTGCCGGGAGGGATGGGATCCCGCATGGAGGGCCTCCGGTTATGACATAGAGAGTCTATGTCATGGGGTGTCCCGACGCAAGAAGCGGGTCCGGTGGCCCGAACCCGCTCCCCCTTCGGTGTGCTGGCGGCGGATCAGCCGCGGGGATGCGGCAGGGGGACCTCGCGATGCCGGAGCAGCAGACTGCCAAGTCCGCCAATCAAGCCGAGGATGATGGCGAAGAGGCCGGCTTCGGTCGATGGATAGATCCCGAGGGCTGAATCAAATGCCAGACTGCCGGGACCCGCCAGCGCGATCAGCGCCGCCCCGGTGGCATAGGCCAATGGCAATTCGAGGCCGTTTCGCTGGTTGAAGAAGCCATTCGCCAGGTGGACAGCCATGATCGCGACCACCATGTTCAGGATCACGAGCGCCGCGCCCAAGGGTACGAGCAGGCCGAGGGCCAACAGCCCTCCACCCAGGAATTCGCACATCCCGTTCAGCACCGCGTAACTCCGTCCCGGATGGAAACCGAGCGAATCGAGAAACATCCCGGTGCCCTCCACCCCTCGTCCGCCGAACCACCCAAACAGCTTCTGGGCGCCGTGCGCTGCCACACCCAGTCCGAAAACAAGTCTCAGGAGCAGCATTCCTTCATCCATAGCTTTCCTCCGGCGGGGGCCATAGATGGCGACGCGAGGCACCGGACGGGCTGCACAAGGGTGGTCGGGATTCGGCCGGCCTATATTATGGGGTCCGAGCTTCACCATCACAGAACTTCGCCCGACCACACGGATCATGAAACGCTTCCTCGTGTTTTTGCCGGTCGTGCTCCTGGTCACCGCCGCTCCGCTGGTCGCCCAGAGCTGGAGATCCCGTCGCGGATCGCATCTTCCGACTCGGCATGGACAGCAGCAGGGTCGAGACCCTGGCGGAGGTCCTGTTCGATTCGATCGGTCCGCGACTCACCGGGAGCCCCGGAATGAAGAGCGCCAGCGACTGGGTCATCAAGACCTACCAGTCGTGGGGGATCGACGCCCGTCGCGAGCCGTACGGAACCTGGCGAGGCTGGCGCCGGGGCGCGTCGCACATCGATCTGGTGCAACCTCGGGTCCGGTCTCTCGAGGGACTGATGCTGGCGTGGAGTCCGGGAACCAAAGGCCGCCCGGTCACGGCGGAGGCCATCGTCCTCCCGAAGTTCTCCGACAGCACCGAATTCGTGAAATGGCTGCCCCAGGCCCGCGGGAAGATCGTGCTGCTTTCGCCGGCCTGGCCCACGTGCCGGCCCAGTGAGGACTGGATCCGCTTCGCGACGCCGGCCTCGCGCGCCAGGATCGACTCCCAGGTCGTCGCGATGCAGCGGGAGTGGGCGGTGGACCGCGACAGCACGAAGCTCTATCGCGGCACCGGATACTCGCTGGCGCTGGGAACCGGAACGCTGGGGATGCGACTCGAGAAGGCCGGTGTGGCCGGCATGATCAGCTCACGCACCAAGCTGTCCGGGTTCGGTCCGCCGCCCCAGTTCGGCCGGGGTGGCGGGTTTGGCGGCAATCAGGCCGCGGGAGGCCAGAGTGCCCATGGTGGCGGTCCCGCGGCGAGCCGTGCGGCCGCGATGAGCGGACTGGGCGGGTTCGGTGGGGGCGGGAACGGATCGGGCGGCTGGGGCGTGATCGAGGTGTTCGAGACCTATAATACCGTGGCTCCGGCGGTCACCCTGACCTGCGAGGACTACGGCCTGGTCTACCGCCTCGCCGAGAACCATCAGCACCCGATGGTGCGGCTCGACCTCGACGCCGACCTGCTCGGCGAACAGCCCGCGTTCAACACGATCGGCATGATCCGCGGAGTGGAGAAACCCGACGAGTATGTCATGCTCTCGGCGCACTTCGATTCCTGGGACGGCTCATCGGGGGCGACCGACAACGGGACCGGCACGCTGATGGCGATGGAAGCCATGCGGATCCTGAAGCTCGCCTACCCCCATCCCAGGCGAACCATCCTGGTAGGGCACTGGTCCAGCGAAGAGCAGGGGCTCAACGGCTCGCGGGCCTTCACCGAAGACCATCCCGAGGTGATGAAGGGGCTCCAGGCGCTCTTCAATCAGGACAACGGGACCGGCCGGATCCAGTCGATCAGTGCGGCGGGTCTCAGCGACATCGGCCGCCACCTCAGGGCCTGGTACGGCAAGCTGCCGCCCTTCTACACCGACAGCATGAGCGACAACGTGGTCTCGTGGACCTTCAGCGACCGGCCGACCGGGAATCCGGGCGGGACCGACGGGGCGGTCTTTGCGTGTTATGCGACGCCGTCGTTCGGGCTCGGCGCGGTGGGCTGGAACTATGGGACCTACACCTGGCATACCAACCGGGACACCTACGACAAGGTGGTGTTCGACGACCTGAAGCACAACGCGACGCTGGCGGCCCTGCTGGCCTACCAGGCGTCGGAGGACCCCGAGCTCATCGCGCGGGAGAAATCTCCCGGCAGCTGGCCCGCCGATTGGCCGGCCAACTGCGGCAAGGCGCCCCGGGTGACTCGCCCGCGCTACTGAACCGGCGCGGGTCGCCAGTCGGCGCCCAGGGGCTCCACTTTCTTGAAGAGCTCGATGCCGGCCGCCTCCACGCGCTGGCGATACTGCTCGACCCGTTGCAGCGCCTGGTTCAACGCGGGGAGCGCGGCATCGAGCGCGCGCTCGCCCTGCTGGATCAGCGTCTGCTCGGTCCCGGTGGGCGCCGCCCCGGACGATGCGAGGTGTCCATAGGCCGCGCCCAACCGGGAATTGACGGTTTCGTTCGACCCGCTGAAGCCCTGGGCCGTTTCGGGCCCGGTGAATCGCTCCTCCGCCTGCTTGAGCTGTTTCTTGAGGCTGTCACCCGACTGCCGCAGCCCCTTCATCACGACCGAGCTGTCTCCCTTGATCCGGTCGAGCACCGCATCGATGCCCGCGGTCGCCTTGTGGAGCCGGTCCACGGCTTCGAAGGAGATTTCCTGCTTCCGCATCACCCGCTCGAGCGCCTCGAGCTTGGCGACCCGGTCGGCCCGGGTGTAGGGAAGTCGCGGGTCGAGTGAAACGGTGACCGGACCGGAAACGGTATCGCTCTTCACGATGACCCGGATGGTGTACGACCCGGGAAGGGCGGCGGGGCCGCCGAATCCGAAGGGGCCGGCGGGCTGCTCGCTTGCGCCGGGCCGCCGCGGGCCATCCAGCGAGAGATCCCAGGCGGTCCGATTGATCCCGGGGTGCGCCGGGCCGGTGAAGGTGCGCACCGCGACGCCACCAGGATCCAGCACCTGGATCTTCGCCTTGGTGCTGTCGCCGCCTTCCTTTACGGCGTAGGTGAGCAGGGCCCCGTAGGGACGATTCTCCCCCTGAAAAATCCCCCAGCCGGTGAACCGGCTTCCGGGAGACTGGGCGACCTCGTATTGAAAGGCCGGCGGCACCGGGAAGAGATGCAGGGCCTCCCGCATGATCCCCGGGTTAGCCGCGATCGCCTCGAGCGGGCGGATGTCATCCAGAATCCAGGCGGCCCTCCCATGCGTCGCGATCACGAGGTCCCGCTCGCCGGGATGCACGACCAGGCCGCGCACCGGGACCCTGGGGAGGCCGGACCAGCGCTGCCAATGCTTCCCCGCGTCGAACGACAGGAACAGTCCAAACTCGCTGCCGAGATAGAGGAGATCGCGGTTGCCGGGATCCTGCTCGATCGCATGAAGGAAGTAATCGAGGTCCGGGGTGACGAGGCTGGTCCAGGTTCGGCCGTAGTCGGTGGTCTTGACGAGATAGGGCGCGAGGTCGCCTCGACGATGATTGTCGAAGACGACGAACGCCGTCGCGGCGTCGAATCGGGAAGGGCGGATTTCGGGAACCCAGGTGCCCGGGGGCACTCCCTTGATGTTGCCCACCACGTTGGTCCAGGTCTTCCCGCCGTCCCGGGTCAGCTGGACGTTGCCGTCGTCGGTCCCCACCCAGATGACGCCGCGCTCGATCGGGCTCGGCGCGATTGTCATGATGGTGGTGAAGGCCTCGGCGCCCGACGCATCCCGGGTGAGCCCGCCCGACGTGTCGGCCATCTGCTTCGTGACATCGTTGGTGGTGAGATCGGGACTGATCGCGGTCCAGGTGTCGCCGTGATCGGCGGTTCGGTGGAGAAACTGGCTTCCCAGATAGAGAGCGTGATCGAAGGGATCGACCGCCATCCCCGCGTTCCAGTTGAACCGCAGCGGGGTGCCTTCCGGCCCGGCGGGTTTGATGTCGCGACGCTCGCCGGTCCGTTTGTCGAACCGGGTGATGTCGCCGTTCTGGGTGGAGGTGTACCCGTATCGGGGATCGGCGGGATCCACGAAGGTGGCCATGCCGTCGCCGAACCCGACCTCTTCCCAGTCGGAGGGACGGATGCCCCCGTTGTGCCAGCTCACCGCCGGTCCCATGAATGAGCCGTTGTCCTGGAGCCCGCCGTACACGTGGTACGGCGTCTCGGTATCCACCGCGATGTGATAGAACTGGGCGAACGGCAGATTCTCGACGAAGCGCCAGGTGGCGCCGCCGTTCCGGGAGAGGTAGACCCCGCCGTCGTTCCCGTCGTAGAGATCCTTTCCGTCAGGACCCACCCAGAAGGCGTGGTGATCCACGTGCACTTCGGCGAAGCCCAGCAGGGTCGTGAAGGTCTTGCCACCGTCCACACTCTGATTCACCGGACTCTCCACGATCCAGACCCGGTTCTCGTTGGTCGGATCTACCCGCACCTGGCCGTAGTAGAACGGCCGGCCGTCGATGTTTCTGGTGCGGTTCGCGATGGTCCAGGTGTTGCCGCCGTCATCGGAGCGGAGCAGCGCGCTCTTGGTGGCCTCGACCAGCGCGTAGACCACGCCGGGCTTCCCGCGGGCAAAATCGAGCCCGGTCCGTCCCAGCTCCCCTTCGGGGAGGCCCTCCCGGGAGGAAAGGCGCTTCCAGGTTTCTCCTCCGTCGTAGCTGGTGTAGATCCCGCTCCCGGGCCCGCCCGACTGGAAGTACCAGGGCCAGCGACGGTGTTCCCACATACCCGCGATCAGGTGGTTCGGGTTGAAGGGATCCATGACCAGATCGCCGGCGCCGGTCCGCTCGTTGACATAGAGGACCTTGCGCCAGGTCCGCCCGCCGTCGGTGGACCTGTAGACCCCGCGGTCGGGACCGTCGATCCAGGTGTTGCCGAGGGCGCCGACGTACACCGTGTTAGGATCGCGAGGGTCGAGCAGGATGGCGTCGATCGCGCCGGTGGCTTCGAGCCCCATCCGGGTCCAGGTCCGGCCGGCGTCGAGGGAGCGATACACTCCGGTGCCCACGCCCGCCGAGTTGCGGCGATTGCGCTCCCCGGTGCCGATCCAGACCACGTCGGGATTGGGCTGATAGATCGCGATGGCGCCGATCGAGGCGGCGGGCAGGGAATCGGTGAGCGGCTTCCAGGTGAGTCCGCCGTCCGACGATTTCCAGAGGCCCCCGGTCGCCGCTCCGACATACACCGTGCGGGGATCCGCGTCCACCGCATCGATCGCGCCGACCCGGCCACTCATGCCGGTGGGGCCGATGTTTCGCGCCGACAGGCCTTTGAAATACGACAGGTCGACCTGGGCCGAGGCGACGATGGGGGTGAAACCGAGGAAGACCAGGCCAGAAACAAGGGAGGACACGGCCGGGAAGCGGGGGTTCATTCGGCACCTGTGGGTGGAAGCGGGACGAGCCAGCCGTGGCAATCTGGACGCATTGATCGCGAGAGGAAAGGGAAGCGTGGCTGGTCAGGCCCGATCGATGACGGTGCGCACCCCGCGGGCCAGGGTGCTCCTGGTATAGGGTTTCTGGAGAATGGTCACATTCCTCGAAATGAGCTGGTGCTGCAGGATGACGTCATCGGTGTAGCCGGTGGTGAAGAGGACCTTGATGTGGGGATGTTCCCTGCGGACCTGCTCCGCGAGGTCCCGGCCACCCATCCCGGGCAGGACGACATCGGTGAGAAGCAGGGCGACCGTGCCGGCGTGCTCCCGGAGTCGCTCGAACGCTTCAGTGGCGTCCCTGGCTTCGAGCACGGTGTATCCGAGTCCCTTGAGCATGCGCACGCCGGCCCGCCGGACTCCCGGGTCATCCTCCACCATGAGAATCGTTTCGGATCCCCGCGGAATCTCCAGCTGCTGGGCGGTGTCAACCGGTGAGCTCGGCCCGCGAACCAGCGGCAAATAGACCCGGAACGTGGTGCCCAGGCCCACCTCGCTGTAGACCGCCAGGTGGCCCCCGGCCTTCTTGACGATGCCGAAGCAGGTCGCCAACCCCAGCCCCGTGCCTTTGCCGCGCTCCTTGGTGGTGAAGAAAGGCTCGAAAATGCGGTCTTTGACCTCGGGAGCAATGCCGGTGCCGGTATCACTGACCGAAACCAGAGCATACGCGCCGGGTGTCACTTCCGTTCGGTCGGCGGCATAACTCGGGTCCAGCTCCACTACCGACGTTTCGATCCGCAGGTGCCCACCCTTCGGCATCGCATCGCGGGCATTGACGGCCAGGTTGGTCAGGACCTGCTCGAACTGCCCGCGGTCGACCAGCACGGAGGCAGTTCCTCCAAGCCGGGTTTCCATCGAGATGTCCTCGCCGATGACGCGGCGGAGCAGCTTGGCCGTGCTGGTCACCGCGTCATTCATATCGAACACGACCGGCTGGACCAGCTGCTTTCGGGAGAACGCGAGAAGCTGCCGGGTCAGGCTGGTGGCGTTTTCACTGGCGCGCTGAATGGCGTCGAAGGACTCGTGCACCGGCGACTCGGGTGGCAGATCGGGCCGGCCGAGCTCCACTTCCGCGAGGATCACCGTCAGCATGTTGTTGAAATCGTGGGCCACGCCGCCGGCGAGCCTCCCGACGGCTTCCATCTTCTGGGCCTGGACGAAGCGCTCCTCGGACTGACGAAGCTCGGTGACGTCTTCCGCAATACCGACGAATCGGCGAATGACACCATCGTCGTCGCGCACCGGGTAGGTCCGGCCCCGGAGCCAGCGGGTGGTACCGTCGGGACGAACGACGCGGAAGGTGTCGTCGCCGGGCGTGCCGTGCCGGACCCGTTCGAGGGACGCCCCGAGCCGCTCGCGATCGTCGGGGTGGAGCGAGTCGAACCAGGCCATGGGATTCGTGTAGACCTCCTCCAGTGGTCGGCCCCAGATTGCCGACCAGGCCTGGCTCACGTAAATAGTCTGGCCGGTTTCGAGGTCGACCGAGAAGAACGCCTCCTGGATGTGGTCGGTGATCTCGCGCAACCGGGCCTCACTCTCGCCCAGGGCCTGCCGGGTCGTGGAGATTCGGCTGGCCGCATCGCGACGAACCCGGTCGGTGGTGCTGACCGAGCGGGCATAGAGCCAGATCACCAGGAGGAGCGCCAACAGCTCGGCGGTGGTGTGCAGGGTCAGTCCGAATTCGGTATCGTAGAATCCGAGCCGCTCTCCCTCGAGTCGGGCCAGCGAGAAGCCGACCGTGATGATGATGGCCAGGGGAACCGCCCAGCGGGCGAGCTCCCGTCCGGGACCCGGATCGACGAAGATGCCAAGCGCTCCCCGGGTTCCGCGAATTCCCAGGATGGCGTATCCGACCACCAGGATTGCGATGGCGGTGGCGATAGGGAGATCGGAGAATCCCAGCAAAGACCGCGGTGCGTGACTGCCGAAGATGGCCCCGATCAGGCTGAGTCCGCCGAGGAAGAACACGGGCAGCATCAGGAGCAGGTCGTTCCGGGGGTGGCCCTCCGCGCGGCGGCTCCGGAGCTGCGAGATCGCGAGGATCACCACGCTCGCGCCCGAATAGGCCGACATCCGGCCGGGCTGTTCGCCGGCGGCGAGCGGGCCGGGATCGGCCAGCAGCGCCTGATCGATGCCGAGGTTGACGTTGAGCAGATGCTCGACGAGGGTGGCGAGGCCCAGGGCGCCGCCCAGGATCGCCAGTCCAGTCGAGACCGGCCCCCGCCGCTCCCCGGCGGCGAGCCAGGTGGATGCGCCGATGAGGATCAAGCAAATCGCCGTGTTAACCTTCATGGCCGGATGGCCCAACCCGAGGGACTGCAACGACGGCAGCCGAGCCGCCCAACCAAGGAGGGCGGCGGCCCCGATCGCGATGGTTACCACCGAGCCGATGCGAACCTGTACCCTCAGCAGGCCAGGTTCTACGGGTGCCTCGGAAGGCGGCGAGGTCATCAGTTATCGGGTGAAGGGTGCTTCAAAGTTAGCGCAAACCGCCCTTCTGTCGATAGCAATCGGCCAATGTTGACGATTCCCAACCCTGACTGTTTTCTGACCATCCATGCCGAACCATGAGAGCTGGAGTCGTACATTGGTCCGGGTGAGTCTCCCATGACGCTCCACCGGCGCCGGTGAGCCCATGGCTCCTTCGCCGCTGTCCAGGGAACGGTTGATCGCCCAACCCGGGTTCAACCGCTGGCTGATTCCACCGGCGGCGCTGGCCATCCATCTGTCCATCGGGCAGGTGTACGCGTTCAGCGTTTTCAATCTGCCGCTCAGTCGAAGCCAGGGGATTACGACGCCGGCTCCGGGCGACTGGAGGCTCACCCAGCTCGGCTGGATCTTCACCATTGCGATCGTGGTGCTGGGCCTGTCGGCGGCGGTGTTCGGCCGGTGGCTCGAGCGAGTGGGCCCGCGGGTCAGCGGACTCGCCGCGGCGTTCTGCTGGGGCGGGGGGTTCCTGATCGCCGCGCTCGGGGTCAAGCTGCACGCCCTCTGGCTGGTCCTGTTCGGGTACGGGGTGGTGGGAGGATGCGGCCTGGGTCTCGGCTACATCACGCCGGTCTCCACGCTCATCAAATGGTTTCCCGACCGGCGCGGCATGGCCACCGGGATGGCGATCATGGGCTTCGGCGGCGGGGCGATGATCGCGGCGCCCCTTTCCACCGCGTTGATGAAACGATTCGCCGGGCCCGCTTCGGTGGGGGTGGGGAACACGTTCCTGGTGCTGGGCGGGCTCTACTTCCTTGCGATGGCGATGGGCGCGCTGGGGTTCCGGCTGCCGGCTCCCGGGTGGCGGCCAGCGGGGTACGCCCCCGCCGCCAGGCCCCGGGCGCTGGTGAGCGATCGCGACGTCTCCCCGGACGCGGCCATCCGGACGCCCCAGTTCTGGCTCCTCTGGGCGGTCCTCTGCCTCAACGTGACCGCCGGGATCGGCGTGTTAGGGCAGGCCAGCGCCATGATCCAGGAAGTGTTCCGGGGCCGGATCGACCCGTCGGCCGCCGCCGGGTTTGTGGGACTCCTCTCCCTGTTCAACATGGCCGGACGGTTCTTCTGGTCTTCGCTGTCCGACCGGATCGGGCGCAAGGCGACCTACGCCGCGTTCTTCGGGCTCGGGTCGATGCTCTACGCCTCGGTGCCGTTCCTCGGACAGTGGGGAAGCGTCGGGCTGTTCGTCGCCTGCTTCGCGGTGATCCTCACCATGTACGGAGGCGGGTTCGCGACCATCCCCGCCTATCTGTCCGACCTCTTCGGGACCCGGTACGTCGGCGCGATTCACGGCCGGCTGCTGACCGCCTGGTCCGCCGCGGGCGTCTTTGGCCCCGTGCTGGTGAACTACATCCGGCAGTACGAAATCGATTCCGGCGTCGCGACCGCCCAGGCCTACAATCACACCATGTGGATCATGGCCGGGCTCCTCGTGATCGGCTTGGGCTGCAACCTGGCGGTGCGGCCGGTCCACCCGCGCCACCACCTCGCCCCGGCGACGGATGGAGCGACCCCGCCCGGGGCGGCCCATTGGTCCGAAGGCCCGCCCCGGTCAGCCGGAGCGCGCGCCAGGCTCGCCGCGGCCTGGACCACGGTCGGCGTTCCGCTCGCGTGGGGAGTGATCGGCACGGTGCAGCGGGCGCTGGCGCTCTTCGGGCGCTAGAGCATCGCCTCGCTCGGGAACAGGCCGCACCCGTTCCGCTGGGCTTCGAGCAAGGCAAAAAATCCGGACGGCTGAATGATGACCCCCGGGATGACCTGGGTCAGCACCTCGGGACGCACCTCTTCGGGCTTCTTTCCCATCCGCTTGGCATCCACCGACACCATGAAGCTGAACGCAAAGCCGCACGCCAGGACGATGCCCTCCTTGGCGAGGAAAGTCGCGATCTCGGCCCGATGCGGGTTAGCGGTGGCGGGTTTACCGGTCTTCTCGTCCTTGATCTTGCGCTTCTTGCCGAGCTGGTTCCGGGCCCAGAAATCGTCGCTCATGATCATGGGGATCGCCGCGTGACGGATGACCAGCAGACTGCTCACGTCCGACGGCGGCACCTTGAAGGTATCGATCACCTGCTCCTTCCAGATACCGGCGCGCCAGAGTGCATCGGATCCGCCGGGGCGCGGCCAATCGAACACGGCACGATGGTCGCCGCGAAGTCGGCTGGTCCAGGAGAGGTCCCAGTCGGAGCTCGGCATGGTGGGTAGCCGGAACGCCCCAGCCTTGCCCAGCAGGGAGGCGCCGAGCATGGCGCCAAGAAAATCGCGTCGGTCACTGGTCACAGATTGGATTCCTGGATGGGGTCAGCCAGCGCCCTGAACCTACGCCGGGCAGGGTCCCGGATCAAAGGGCGGTCGAGGGTACATTGAAGACGGCCACCATGAATGTACCCGCGAAAGCGGGCGGGAATCGGTCGTATTGTAACGTCCGTGCCGAACCCCGCGTATCAAAGAGAGACCATGAATCCTGACGCGATAGCGAAGAGGTTCCTGACGCCCGCGGCGCTGCTGGCCGTCCTTTCTCTGCTGAGCTGCGCTCAGCCCGAGCCTCCACCCCGCCGGCCGGTCCCCGTTTCCGTGGACAGCGCGCGCCTTCAGCCGGTTCCCTATTTCATCCCGGCCAACGGGGTCGTCGAGCCGATCAACTCGGTCGCGATCGTTCCCCAGGTGAGCGGGGTCATCACCCGGGTGCTGTTCTCCGAAGGGGCCGAAGTGGGTCCGGGACAGCCGCTTCTCGAGATTGACCCGCGTCCCTACCAGGCAGCCCTCGATCAGGCCCTCGGCATCTTCGCCAAGGACTCCACCCTGGCCGCTTCGTCGCGGCGCGATGCCGACCGCTTCGGCGAGCTGGTTCGGAACGGCAACGTCTCGCCTCAGGAGGCCGATGCGGCAGAGGCCACGGCCGCCTCTCAGGCCGCCGCCGTCCAGGCCGATCGCGCCGCGGTCGAGGCCGCCCGCCTCAACCTGGACTACACCACCATCCGGGCTCCGATCCAGGGCCGAACCAGCAGCCTGGCGGTCCGGGTCGGAAACGTGGTGCGCCCCGGCACGAGCCCGGGCCCCGCGCCCCTGCTCACCATCAACCAGATCCATCCGATCCGGGTCCGCTTTGCCATTCCGGAGGACCAGCTGGATGCGGTGCAGGAATACTTCCACAAGGGCACCTTGCGAGTGGCCGCGCGCCCCGGAGACCAGGCCGACGACGACGTTCCCGAGGAGACCGGAACCGTCTCGCTGCTGGAGAATGCGGTGGACACCACCACCGGAACGGTCGGGCTCAAGGCCGAGTTTCCTAACCCGAAGGGACGGCTCTGGCCGGGCGAATTCGTGACGGTTCGGCTGGAGCTCTATGTCGAGCCCAGGGCCCTCACCGTCGCACAACAGGCGGTCGAGACCGGCCAGAACGGCGCCTACGTGTTCGTGGTGGAGCCGGGAGACACGGTGTCCATGCAGTCGGTCACGGCCGGCCGCACGGTGGCCGGGCGCACCGTGATCAGCGAGGGGTTGTCTCCCGGGGCGCGGGTAGTGACGGATGGTCAGCTCCGGCTCGAGCCCGGGAGCCGGATCGAAATCGTCACCCCGAAGGCCCAGTGAACTTCACCGCGCTGTTCATCCGCCGTCCGGTCATGACCACCCTGGTCATGGTGGGCATCCTGTTCTTCGGGATTATGGCCTATCGCCGTCTTCCGGTCAGCGATCTGCCGGTGGTGGATTATCCCACCATCAGCGTGTCGGCCGGTCTTCCCGGGGCGAGTCCGGAAACCATGGCCGCCGCGGTCGCCACGCCATTGGAGAAGCAGTTCTCCACGATCCCGGGCGTGGACAACATGACGTCGAACAGCTCGCTCGGCTCGACCTCGATCACCATCCAGTTCACCCTGAATCGCAACATCGACGCCGCGGCGCAGGACGTCCAGTCCGCCATTGCCCAGACCCTCCGCGACCTCCCGCCCGGGATCGTTCCCCCTTCGGTGCGGAAGACCAACCCCTCGGACTCGCCCATTCTCTACATCTCGCTGACCTCCGCGACCCTTCCGCTTTCCCAGCTCGACGAGTACGGCGAGACCATGCTGGCGCAGCGGATCTCCCAGGTGAGCGGGGTCGCCCAGGTCTCGGTCTACGGCAGCCAGAAATACGCGGTCCGGATCCGGCTCGATCCCCGCGCGCTGGCCAGCCGTGGACTGGGCGTCGATGAGGTGGCCCAGGCGATCGGGAGCGGAAACGTCAACCTCCCCGCCGGCGTCCTGTGGGGTCCCAATCGGGCCTACACCGTGCAGGCCCAGGGCCAGCTGGTCACCGCGGCCCAGTTCGGCCAGCTGGTCGTGACCTATCGCAACGGCGCCCCGGTACGACTGGCCGATCTCGGGCAGATCGATGACGACGTGCAGAACAACCGCGCGGCCTCCTGGTACGGCGGCGAGCGGTCCATCACCCTCGCGATTCAGCGCCAGCCCGGCACCAACACCGTGGAGGTCGCCAAGGCGGTCAAGGATCTTCTGCCGGTGCTGCAGGCCAAGATTCCGCCTTCGGTCCATCTCCACGTGTATTTCGATCGCTCGGTCTCGATCGAGGCCTCGGTCCACGATGTGAAGGGCACTCTGCTCCTCACGCTGGTGCTCGTGGTGATGGTGATCTTTCTGTTCCTGCGCAACCTCTCGGCCACCGTCATCCCGAGCCTCGCGCTGCCGATGTCCCTGATCGGCACGTTTGCCGTGATGTGGGCGCTCAATTACAGCCTCGATAACCTCTCCCTGCTGGCTCTCATTCTGGCCATGGGTTTCGTGGTGGACGATGCCATTGTGATGCTGGAGAACATCGTCCGGCACATGGAGATGGGGAAACCACCCCTCCGCGCCGCCTTCGATGGGGCGGCCGAGGTCGGATTCACCATTCTGTCGATGACCATCTCCCTGACGGCGGTGTTCATCCCGCTCCTGTTCATGTCGGGCATCATCGGCCGGCTGTTCCACGAGTTTGCCGTCACCATCGGGGTCGCCATTCTCGTGTCCGGCTTCGTTTCCCTGACCCTCACCCCCATGCTCTCCAGCCGGTTTCTTCGGCCCGGCTTGCACGGGGCGCAGGGTCACGGGCGTCTGTTCGGGGCATTCGAGCGGGGATACGGAGTCGTGCTCCGCGCCTACGAGCGAAGCCTGGCCTGGGTCATGGATCATCGCCGCCTGGCGATGGGAGTGTCCCTTGCCACGCTGATTGCGACGGTGGTGCTGTTCCGGTTGGTGCCCAAGGGTTTCATTCCCAGCGAAGATACCGGCCGGCTCACCGCCACCACCGAAACGGCCCAGGGCACTTCGTACGACGCGATGGTGGCCCATCAGGAGCGGGTTGCGGCCATCGTCCGCAAGGACACCAACGTGGCGGTCTTCTCTTCGAACGTAGGCTCCGGCGGCCCGGTTTCCACCGGGAACCAGGGGCGCCTGGTCTTCACCCTGAAGCCACGCGGAGAACGGCCCCCGGTGGATCAGATCATGCGCGAGCTCACCGCTCGGCTCAACCGGGTGCCCGGCATCAACGTCTATCTCCAGAATCCTCCGCCCATCAACGTGGGGGGGCGATTCTCCAAGAGCCAGTACCAGTATTCCATCCAGGGCGCCGATCTCACCGAGCTGTATGACGCGGGCAATCGCATGCTGGCCCGCATGCAGCGGATGCCCGAGCTCACCGATGTCACCAGCGATCTCCAGATCACCAATCCCCAGGTGGCCGTCACCATCGATCGCGACCGGGCGTCCGCGCTGGGAGTCTCCGCGAGCCAGATCCAGACCGCCCTGTACGACGCCTACGGCTCCCGGCAGATCTCCACCATCTACACTCCGACCAACGAGTATTGGGTCATTCTCGAGGTGCTCCCGCAGTTCCAGAACGATCCCAGCGCACTCAATTTGCTCTACGTTCGTTCCGCCTCCGGGGCCATGGTACCACTCGCGGCGGTGACCCGGTTCACCCGGACGGCCGGTCCGCTCACGGTCTCGCACACCGGGCAGCTGCCCTCGGTTACCCTCTCCTTCAATCTCCGCGAGGGCGTTTCGCTGGGTACCGCCGAATCGGCCATCGAGAACGCGGCGCGTACCACGCTCCCGTCCACGCTCACCGCGGGGTTCTACGGCGCGGCCCAGGTCTTCCGGGACAGCCAGCGCGGTCTCCTGGCGCTCCTGGTCATCGCCATCTTCGTCATTTACCTGGTGCTGGGGATCCTCTACGAGAGCTTCATCCACCCGCTCACCATTCTGTCCGGGATTCCCTTCGCGGCGTTCGGGGCCCTGCTCACCCTGCTGATCACCAACACCGAGCTCAGTATCTACGCTTTCGTGGGGCTCATCATGCTGGTCGGGCTGGTCAAGAAGAACGCGATCATGATGATCGACTTCGCCGTCGCGGCCGAACGGGAGCAGGGCAAGTCCGCCCGCGATGCCATTCTCCAGGCGTGCAGCATCCGCTTCCGGCCCATCATGATGACCACCATGGCGGCCCTCGCGGGGACGCTCCCGGTCGCGCTGGGCAGCGGGACTGGCGCCGAGTCCCGCCGGCCGCTGGGGATCGCGGTGGTGGGCGGCCTGGCATTCTCGCAGCTCATCACCCTCTATGTCACGCCCGTGGTCTACACCTACCTGGATCAGCTGCCCCGGCGCTTCCGCCGCCGCCGGAGAGCGGAGTCGGAGGCTGCGGTGCTGGAACCCGCCGGGCTGGAAGTCGCTTCGGTCAAATAACCCTCCGTTCCCGGCGGTCCAGGTGGCGAGAACGGGTCCGGCGCTGCATTTTGCGTTCATGACCAAACGACTCGCCCTTCTCGCTTTCGCTTCGCTCGCCCTCGTGGTCACCCCCCTCGGTGCCCAACAGGCCCTGACCCCGTACCAGCAGCTGGGCCGGGATATTCTCCGGCAGCTGGTGGAGACCAACACCGAGTATTCCATCGGGAGCACGACCGAGGCCGCGGAGGCCATGGCAGTGCGGTTTCGGGAGGCGGGGTTTCCCGCCGCCGACATCCAGGTGATTGGGCCAGACACGGGACGTGCGGCCAGGAACAAGAACCTCGTCCTTCGCTACCGCGGCGCCGGCAAACGGAAGCCAATCCTGCTGATCGGCCACCTCGACGTCGTGGAGGCGCGTCCCTCCGACTGGGTCCGCGACCCCTTCAAGCTCATCGAAGCCGATGGGCACTTCTATGGGCGCGGGACCCTCGACATGAAGGACGGCGACGCGTCCTGGGTGGCTGCGTTGCTGCGCATGAAACAGGAGGGAGTCGTCCCGGCCGGCGACTACATCCTCGCGCTCACCGCGGGCGAGGAAGGCGGGGGCGGGTACAACGGCATTCAGTGGCTCCTGGCCAATCACCGTGACCTGATCGACGCGCGGTACGTGCTGAACGCGGACGCCGGGGGCGGCGAGTTGCGGAACGGCAAGCCGACCGCCTTCGATGTCCAGGCCGCCGAGAAGGTCTTCTACAGCGTCAACCTCACCACGCGGAACCCGGGTGGGCACAGCTCGCTTCCCCGGAAGGACAACGCCATCTACGAATTGGCGGCCGCGCTCGGCCGGCTCGCGGCATATGACTTCCCGGTGGCGACCAACCCGGTGACCCGGGCTTACTTCGCCCGCACCGCGGCGCTGGTCGAGCCGGACGTGGGCGCCGACATGCGCGCGGTGAGTGCCGGAGCGACTCCGGATGCCGCGGCGGCCGCACGCCTGGCCGCCCGATCGCCCTTCTACAACTCTGAGCTCCGAACCACCTGCGTCGCCACCCTGCTTCAGGCTGGTCACGCCGAGAACGCACTGCCGCAGATGGCGCAGGCGACCGTGAACTGTCGCATGTTGCCCGGGACCGAGTCTGGCGACGTGCTCCGAACGATTGAGCAGGTCGTCGCAGATTCCGGCGTCGTGGTGACGCCGAAAACCCCCGCGGTACCCAGCCCGCCCTCGCCGCTCCCGGCGGAGGTGGAAGGGAAGCTCGACGCCGTGGTGCGCTCGATGTGGGGACCATTGCCGATCGTCCCCAATATGGAGACGGGTGCTACCGACGGTCTCTTCCTCCGCAATGCCGGTCTCCCGGTCTATGGGGTGAGCGGGCTCTTCGTGGACCCGACCATCAACGACGACAACCGCGCCCACGGATTGAACGAGCGCATCGGCGTGAAGCAGTACTACGACCAGCTGGAGTTCACCTATCGGCTGCTGAAGTCCCTGTGATTCCGGTTGGGGGAAGCCGGATGCCGGCCAACCCCCAACCCGGTTTCGGTGTCTAACGACCATGACCTGGCTCGATACGATCCATCGGGACGCCCGCTACGCCCTGCGGGGCCTTCGTCGTTCGCCCGCCTTCACCGTCACCGTCATTCTCACCCTCGGGCTCGGCATCGGGGCCAATGCCGCGATGTTCGGGATCCTCGACCGGCTGATGCTGCGGCCGTTCCCCTACCTGCGGGATCCATCGGCGGTGAACCGGGTGTACCTCACCGCCCTTGATCGGGACCGTCAATACACCGGGGGTGTGAACGAGTACACCCGCTTTCTGGATTTGCGGCGATTCACCCACAGCTTTTCCCGGACAGCGGGATTCACCAGCTTCAACGTCGCGGTCGGGAACCGGAGAAGAATCGAAGGAACGACGGGTCGGCTTCGTGAGCGCCACGTTCTTCGATTTCTTCGATGCGCCGCCCGCGTTGGGCCGCTATTTCGTCCAGGAAGAGGACGCGACACCCCGGGGCGCCGAGGTCGCGGTGATCAGCTGGGAGTTCTGGCAATCGGAATTCGGGGGCCGGAACGTCATCGGCGAGAAGCTCCAGGTCCACAACATCCTGTGCCAGATCATCGGAGTGGCCCCCAGGGGTTTCGTCGGCATCTGGGACGCCGGCCCGCCGGCCGTCTATGTCCCCATCACGACCTACGCCGGCTCGGTTTCCGACGAGGAGGACCGGGCCACCTATTACACCCGGTACTACTGGGGCTGGATGGACATGATGGTGCGTCGGAAGCCTGGCGTATCCGTCGAGGCGGCTTCTCAGGACCTGGCCCAGGCGCACGTCAAGAGCTGGGATGCGATGATCGACGTCCAGCCCCACAACACGCCGACGGCGATTGCCCGACCATCGGGAATCGCGGGTCCTCTCAAGACCGCAGCCGGGCCTGATCCGTCCGTCGAAGCGAAGACAGTGAAATGGGTTTCGGGCATCGCCCTCATTGTCTTACTCATCGCGTGTTCAAATGTTGCAAACCTGTTTCTCGCCCGGGCCCTGCGCCGAAGGAGAGAGACCGCGGTTCGCATCGCTATCGGCGTGGGCCGCCGGCGACTCATGGGACAATGGTTTACCGAAAGCCTGCTGCTCGCCCTCATCGGATGCGCCGTCGGGGTTCTCATTGCCCAATGGGGAGGGGCGGCCCTCCGTGGCCTCTTCGTCGGCGCGAACGGCGTTCCCATTCCGGTCGCCGGCGACTGGCGGACCCTCGGGCTCTCGGCGACTCTCGCCATCGTGGCGGCCCTGCTCACCGGATTGGCGCCCGCCCTCGTGGCCGGACGGTTCGGGGTCGCCGAGGCGCTCAAATCGGGCAGCCGGGAGGGCACCCATCATCGCTCGGTGCTCCGCACCGGACTGCTGGTTCTCCAGATCACGATGTCGGTGGTGCTCCTGGTCGGGGCGGGGCTCTTCGTCCGAAGCTTCGCCCACGTGCGCTCGCTCCGGCTGGGCTATGACATCGAGCCGGTGGTGCTGGTCAACCGGAACCTGAGAGGTGCGTCGGTGCCCGACAGCCAGCAGATTGCCCTGGCGCATCGAATGCTCGAGCGGATTCAGGCCATCCGGGGGGTGAGCAAAGCGGCGCTGGTGAGCAGCATCCCGTTCTGGAGCACTTCGAGCACTACCCTCATCGTTCCCGGCATCGATTCGACCCAGCGCCTCGGCCATTTCACCTATCAGTGCGCGACGGCCGACTATTTCACCGCGATGGATACCCGGATCGTCGCTGGGCGGCCGTTCACCGAGGCGGACCGGGCGGGGGCTCCGAGAGTCGCGGTCGTGAGCGCCGCCATGGCGCACGTGCTCTGGCCCGGCGAGAGCTCGATCGGGAAGCAGATCCAGGTCGGGAGCGACACGGCCGCCTACACCACCGTGATCGGGGTCGCCGAGGACGCGGCGCAGAACGCGCTCCAGGGAGACGACCGATTCCGGTACTACCTGCCGTCTGAGCAGTTTCGTCCCGAGCGCGCGGTCCGGGTTATCGCGCGGGTCTCGGGCGACCCCCTCGTGATGGGTGAGACCATCCGCAAGGCGCTCCAGCCCTTCATGCCGGGCGAGGCGTATGTCACGACCGTGCCGATGCGGGACATCATTTCGGGCCAGCAACGGGCCTGGCGATTCGGGGCGACCATGTTCGTGGCGTTCGGCGGGCTCGCCCTGGTCATGGCAGCGATCGGGTTGTACGGGGTCATCGGTTACACCGTCACCCAGCGGATGCACGAGCTCGGGGTACGCGTCGCGCTCGGGGCCCAGCGCCGTGACCTCATCCGGCTGGTTCTGGTGCAGGCCCTCCGGGTCGCCGTGGTCGGGGTGGTGATCGGGGCGGCGATCGCCTGGATACTGGGCCGCCAGATTCAACCGCTCCTCTTCCAGCAATCGGCGCGGGACCCCGCCGTGTTCGGCCTGGTGGTGCTGGTGCTCGTTGTCTCGGCGGTCAGCGCGGGGCTCGCCCCGGCCCGGCGGGCGGCCCGGGCGGACCCTAACACGGCGCTTCGGTCCGACTAGCGGGAAGGCGGCCCCCGCTCTGGTGCTACTTGTCGATCACCAGCACGTGGAATGATCCGGGCACCATCGTGGCACGGGGACGCTGGCCCGCCGGGGGATTCTCGGGCGGCGGGTTGAACTGCGCCGTGACCGTATAGAGCCGGTGGGTTTTCTCGTCGAGGGCCATGGTCCGGGCTCTCGGCTCGGTGGTGATCTCACCGACCACCGTGAACTTGTCCGGGCCGTCCTCGTGAATCACCGAAATCTTCCCATCCCCGCACGACGCGAACACCAGCTGCTGGGCCGGATCGAAGGCGGCGGCATCGGTTCCTGAGCAGATCGGGACGGTACCCACCAGCTTGCCGGCCTGGGTGTTCAGGATCGCGACCGTGTGACTCTCCCCGCACGCGGAAAACACCCGATGGTGTTGCCGGTCCATGGCGATGCCGGTCGGCCCGGTGCACCCCTCGAGGTTCCACTTCTGCTTGACCGCCATGGTGCGGGCATCCACCGCGACCACCTGGCTGCTGTCCTCGACATTCACATAGAGTGTTCCGGCCAGATCGGACACCCCGGCTTCCAGGGTGCCGCCGATCATCGCGGTGCCGACCACCTTACCCGAAGCCGCGTCGATCGCGGTGACGCTGCCGCCAGAGTGGTTCATGGTGAACACCCGGTGGGTGAACGGATCGTAGGTGATGGCGTCGGGATTCAATCCGGTGACCTTGACGGTCTGTTGTACCGCCAGCGACTCGAGATCGAAGATGGTGACCGACGTGTCCCGGCCGTTGCTGGTGAATCCCTTGCCGAGATCGTCGGCAATCGCCACTCCGTGAACGCCAAGCGTGTTCGGGACATCCCCCATGACCTGTCCGGTGGCGAGATCCACCACCATCACGTGGGTGCTGCGCGGCACGATGAGCCGGTTATGACGGGTATCGACGGTGACATAGTCCCAGAAACCATCGCCGCCGACGGCGAGCGTCTTGACCACTTTGTAGGGAGTGCCCTGGGCGCACAACGGCCGGGCTGCCCCGATGCCGGCCAGACAGAGGGCGAGCGTGGAGAGTGAGCGACGGATCATACGGTCTCCTTGAGAGTGTAGCTCCGGCCGCGAATCGCGACCAGCAACGTGGGAACGAGGAACAGAGTGATCGGGGTGGAAAGCGCGAGCCCTCCAATGACCGCCAGGGCCAGCGGACGCTGCAACTCGCTTCCCGCGCCCAGTCCCAGGGCCAGCGGGAGGAGGCCGAACAGGGTGCAGAGCGTCGTCATCAGGATCGGCCGAAGCCGGATGCGAGCGGCTTCCAGCAGCGCCGGTTCGAGAGGCAGCCCTTCGGATCGCATCCGGAGCCTGGTGAAATCGAGCAGAATGATCCCGTTCTTCACGATGAGTCCCACCAGCAGGATCAACCCCATGAACGACGAGACGTTGAGGGCGGCCCCGGTCAGCAGCAGGAGAAGAAGGGCGCCGAAGAACGAAAGTGGCGCCGCGAGCAGGACGACCAGGGGCTCCACAAACGAGCGGAACTGAATCACCATCACCGCCACCACGCTCGCGGCAGCCAATCCCAGGACGAGGAGCAGCGCGCGGAAGGCCTGCTGCTGGCCGGCATATTGTCCGCCCAGCTCCACCCGGATCCCCTCGGGCGGCGGGTTTTGGGCCAACACACTCCGGATGTCGCTCGTCACGCTGCCGAGCCCGCGCCCGGTCACGTCGGCGGTCATCATGATCATCTGCTGCTGGTTCTCGCGCAGCAGCTCGGCGCGGGTTTCCAGAGGCGTGAAGGATGCAAGGGAACCGAGCGGAACCGAGCCGCCGGCATCGGCCAGCACCGGGAGTGATGCGAGCCGGAGCGGGTCGAAGCGTATCGAGTCGGGAGCGCGGACCCGCACCTCGATGGCACGGTCATCGAGGCGGATCTCCCCCGCCGGGGCGCCGAGCAGGGCTCCACTCACCGCCTGGGCGACCGCGTCGGGGGTCAGCCCGGCACGGTTGGCCTCCGGCTGGTTCACCCGCATCGCCATCTCGGCGGCCGGCTCGCTGATTCCATTGTAGAAATCTTCCAGACCGTCGACCTTTTCCATGCCCGGGGTCAGCCGTTCGGCATACCCCTCGAGGGCCACGAGGTCCGGTCCGAACAGCTTGACTTCGACGGGTCGCGACGCCCCGGCCAGGTCGTTGATGACGTCGGAAAGGATCTGGACGAACTCGATCCGCATTCGCGGCACCGCCGCTTGGACCTGGGTCCGGATGGTGTCCATGACTTCGAAGATCGAGCGGTCTCGCCGGCTCTGCGGCTTGAGTCGGACGACGATATCTCCCCGGTTCTGCTCGGTGGCGAAGAGACCCAGCTCGGCCCCGGTCCGCCGTGACGTCGCTTCCACCTCGGGGGTCCGGGCCATGATGCCCTCCGCGATGTGGAGCATCCGGTCGGTCTCGGAGAGGGCAGTGCCTCCTGGCGTCCAGTAATCGAACACGAAGGCGCCCTCATCCATTTCGGGGAGAAAGCCGGTTTCCACGGTTCGATAGGCGAGATAGCCACCGAGCACCAGCCCGAGCGCGGCGACCACCGCGAGGCGGGCATGGTGGAGGATCCGGTCGAGCGCCCGTCCGTAGCGATCTGCCAGCGCATCGACCGCACGCCCGATGCCGGCGAGCGGGCCTCGCTTTCCGCCGTCCTGCGCCTCCTCCTCTGCGTAGGCGGTGGTGAGGTAGCGGTCGGCGAGCAGCGGGATGATCGTGAGCGCGAGCAGCAGGGACACCAGGACCGCAATGGTGAGGGTGATCGAGAGCGCCTTGAAGAACTGGCCTACGACACCCTGGAGCAGACCGAGAGGGAGAAAAACCACGACCGTCGTCAGGGTCGAGGTGGTGACCGGCCAGATCAGCTCCTGGACCGCTTCCCGGATCGCCGTGTGGCGCTCCGGGGTCAGATGGAGATGCCGGACGATGTTCTCGGTGATCACCACCGCGTCATCGATGACCAGTCCGATCGCGATCGCCATCGCGCCGAGGGTCATGAGGTTGAAGGTCTGCCCGAGCAGCGACATCACGAAGATCGTAATGATGAGGGTGAGGGGGATGGAGGTGGCGCTGATCGCGGTGATCCGCCCGTGGCGAAGAAACAGGAGCAGGACGACGACCGCGAGCGCCGCGCCGATCAGCATGGCGTCCCGCACCGAGCGCACCGCATCGCGGACCAGGAGGGCCTGGTCGTAGACCGGTTCGAGCCGGACGCCAGGGGGCAGCGTCAGGGCCCGGGCGACCCCGGCGATGCTGTCGGCGATCGCGAGGGAGCTGCCCCCGAGCTGGCGGGTGACGCTGATGGAAGCCACCGGCTTTCCGTTGCCCGCCACAATCCGGACGTGATCCTCGGTCCCCGGGATGACGGTGGCAATGTCCCGGACCCGTAACCCGCGCCCGATGACCACCGCGCCGATGTCCTCCGGCGAGTGGGCCTCGGTCGCGGTGACGATGAGATACTGCTTGTAGTTCTGGGGCATCCGGCCGACCGCCGAGACGGCGGTGGCCTGGCGGATCGTGTCGGCCAGCCCGGCGTAGGTCATGCCCAGGGCGGCGAGCCGGGCCGGGTCTGCCACCACTTCCACTTCCCGCACATCGGTGCCCATCACGTCGACCCGTCCCACCCCGGGCACCCGGGACAGGATCGGCTTGATCTGGTACCGCGCGATGTCGTACAGGGTGGCGGGATCACCGCCGGTCAGGTTGTAGGAGAGGATCGGGAAGAGCGAGGGTGCCATCCGCTCGACCTGGATGTCGAGTCCGGCCGGCAGATCGGGCTGGACCTGGTTGACCCGGGCACGGACCTGCTGCAGGGCGTCCACCATGTCGGTGGAGGAGGAGAAGTTGACGTTGATCTCGCTGCCGCCCCGCACCGAGCGGGAGGTGACCCGGATCACCCCGGGTACGATGCTGATGGCTTCCTCGATGGGGCGCGTGATGCTGAAGAGCTGCTGGCGGGCCCCGAGCGAGGAGCCCTGCACCACGATGGTCACCCGGGCGAAGCGGAGTTCGGGGTAGATCGCCGACGGCAGCCGGAGCGCGGTGCCGATCCCGCCGACCGAGAGGAGCACGACGGCGAGGTAGATGAACCGGCGTTGCTGGGCGAGCGCCGCGAACAGCGAGCCCGGGCGGCGGGTCGGCTGGGCCATCTAGGGTTTCGGGGCCTTGGGGCCCGAGTCGGAGGCGGCGCCCGGAACGACCGTGGCGCTGTCCTCCACTCCGAAGGCACCGTGGGTCACGATCCGTTCACCAGCAGCGAGCCCTTTGGTCACCTCGACCATGCCGGCGTCCCGTCCTCCAATGGTGATGGGACGGGCATGGGCCACGTTCCGGGCGTCGATCACGAAGACCTTGAAGCTCTCTCCCTCGGGCACCAGGGCTGCTTCGGGAACCAGGAGTGCTTCCGCCCGGTCGGCCACCGTGATCCCGACCGGAAGATTCTCCCCGATGCGCAACGGGCGCTGGGACCGGATGGCGCGGGCGCGCACCGGAACGCTGCGGGTTAACGAATCCAGCGCGGCCCCCACGTCCACCACCCGCCCGGTCCCGAGTGGCTCGTCGCCTCCCCCTTCGGGCTCGAGCCTGACCAGAGCGCCGGGACGGATCCGGGCCGCTTCGAGGGGAGAGACCGAGATCTGGAGATCGAGCGCGCCGGGGTCGGCCACCTCGACCAGGGGCTGGTTGGCATCCACCGACGCGCCCAGGACCGCGCTCATCTTCGTCACGACGCCATTGAGCGGTGACTCCATCGTGGCAAGCTCGGCCTCGCGACGGGACGCGACCGCTTCGGCGCGGGCCCGGGCCAGGTCGGCTTCGGCCTGATCGAGCTCGCGCCGGGCCAGGATCCCCTGGTCCACCAGCCGCTGGATTCGCTCCCGATTCCGCTCGGCGGTCTGGAGCGTGGTCTCGGCGCTCTGGGCCCGGGCCTGGAACGGCGCGGTCTCGAAGACCACCAGGACCTGTCCCTTCCGTACTCGCTGCCCGACCGCCGCGCTGACCCGCGTCACCCGGGTGGCGGCCGGGGCACTGAGCAGAGCCACCGCCCCCGGCCGCGGCACCACGGTCCCGATCGCGTGGACCCGTTCGGTGAACGGGCCGGCCGTCACCGGCACGATGGTCACGCCCTCGATCCGGGGAGTCTCGGGCGGGGCCTCGTCGGACGAGCCGCCGCCGCAACCCGTGCCTAACCCGGCGATCAGGGCCGCGAGCGCCGGCCGCCAGGGGAGCGAAGCCCGAAACGATCGGCTCATGGGATCTCCGTGGTCGCCGAGAGGGTGACCAGCCGCACCACCGCGATCGCGGTCCAGGCCGCGGCAAGGTCGTCGAGATAGCCCGCCAGCACTTCGCGCGCGTTGCGCTGGGCTTCCAGCACGTTGGCGAGCGGAGCGGCCCCTTCGCGGTAGGCGATCAGCGACAGATTGGCGACCCGGTTGGCGCTCGCGACCAGCCCTTGATCGCGGTTCACCCGCGCCAGGGCCAGGTCGCGATCGCGGAGGGCCCGGGCAATCTCCGCAGCGGCTTCGACCCGGGCCAGCGCGAGGGCCGCCTGGGCGCGGTCCCGATCCGCGAGGGCCGTGACGATGGGCCCGCGGTTCCGGTTGAACAGGGGGAAGGGAATGCTCACCCCGACCGTGGGCAGGATTCCCGGCTCACTCCCTTCGGGGTCGTAGTTCTCGAATCCGGCACTGAGACTGGGAGGGCCGAACACGTTCCGGCGCTCGGCCCGGAGCGCCAGCTCGGCGGCTTCGAGATCAGTGGTGGCGGCGGCGACCGACAGGGGTGGCTCCGACGGCACCGCGGTCCGGTCGGGGGGCGGCGGCGCGAGCGAATCTGCCAGGGAGATCCGCACCGAGTCGGCGCTCTGGCCCATGATCACCTGCAATCCGAGCAGCGCGGTGAGAAGATCGAGCGAATCGGTGGTGGCCGTATTGGCCTGTTGCCCCGCAAAGATCGACGCCAGCTCCACGTCGAGGTCGCTCGCGTCGCCGGCGTCGCGCCGGGCGGCCGCGATTTGTCGAAGGGAATCGGCGTCCTGGGCGTTGCGACGGGAGAGCCGGGCGCGGGCCTGGGCCACCAGGGCCCGGGTATAGGCGGTATCGGCGTCGAGCGCTGTCGCGGCCCGCTCGAAGCGGTACCGATAGCCGGCCGAGGTCCGTCCCGCCCGCGCCGCGCCGATCCGGGCCGAACGCTGCCAGGGGTACTCGAGCGGGAGATCGAGGCTGAAGTGGTAGCGGGGAACCGACTTCGAATAGCCCGCGGAAAGCGCCGGGTTAGGGAACATCCGGGCGGTGAAGAGCTGGCCCAGTGCGGCGGTGGTATCCGCGGCGGCCAGGCGGAGCCGGGCCCCCTGCGCCAGGGCGGTGGCGATCGCCTCGTGGCGGGTGATCGGGTTCGCCGGCCCCTGCGCGGGACTCGATCGCACGAGTCCGAGAGCTGTTGCGAGCGGCAGAAATCGGCGCACCGGCGCAATATAGCGGCCGGCGGTACGAGAGGGAGTTCGTTTATGAATTTGTCAGGTAGACCGGCGAGAGAGTTGCAAAGGCAACGGAAACTGCTTACTTGCCCGCAGGAGGTTCCCATGTACCGACTCGTCATCATCCTTTCGCTGATCACGGCTCCCACGCTCCAAGCTCAGGAGCCCGCCCCGTACCGCATCACCCACACGTTTGTCCTGGGTGGAGAGGGTGGCTGGGATTATGTCATCCCGGATCCGCCCAATCATCGGCTCTTCATTGCCCGGCAGAACCGCGTCATGGTGGTGGACGCCACCGATGGGAGACTGCTCGGGGAAGTCACCGGGATCAACGGCGGGCACGGTGTTGCCCTGGCCCCCCGGAGCGGACACGGCTTCGCCACCTCGGGGAACGACGCCAGCGTGGTCATGTTCGATCCGTCTTCCTTCAAGGTGCTTGGCCGGATTCCCGCCGCCGAGGATGCCGACGCCATCATCTATGACGCTCAGTCGAACCGGGTCTTTACGTTCAACGGCGACGCGCACTCGTCCACGGTGGTGGATCCCGACGCCGGACGCTTGGTGACCAATATTCCGCTTGGCGGGAAGCCCGAGTCGGGAGTGTCGGCGGGCAACGGCAAGGCCTACGTGAATATCGTGGACAACGGGGAAGTGGTGGAGATCGACACCAAAGCGTTGACCGTCACCCGGCGCTGGTCCACCGCGCCATGCCGGCAGCCGGTGGCGATGGCGATCGACACGGTGCATCACCGCCTGTTCAGCGGATGCCGCAGCGGCGTGCTGGCGGTGTCGGACTACCAGGCCGGCAAGGTGCTGGCGACGGCACCGATCGGGAGCGGGGTGGACGGCGCTGCGTTCGACCCCGCGACCGGAGATATTTTCGCCTCGAACGTGGACGGCACCCTCAGCGTCATTCACGAGGACGATCCGGACCACTACCATGTGGTGCAGGACCTCACCACGGCACCCAGCGGCCGCAACATGGGACTCGACCCGACCACTCACAAGGTGTATGTCGTGGCGGCGAAGTTCGGGTCGGCTCCCGCGGAATCCACCGCTGCCAATCCGAGGCGGCGTCCGCCGGTCCTGCCGGGCTCCTTCATGCTGATGGTGATCGAGCGGTGAGGGGCAGACGGAGCACAAACACCGACCCGTCCACCGAGGAACGGGCAAGTTCGAGGCTGCCCCCATGCTCCTCGGCGATCCAGCGTGCGATGGAAAGCCCCAGTCCGGCCCCACCCGTTTCGTGGTTTTCGTTGTTGTCGTGTGAACGCGCCACATCGGCCCGGACAAACCGCTCGAAGATGTGGGGCTGGAGGTCCTCCGGAATGCCGGGTCCGGTGTCGGCCACCTCGAGCCCGTAACGCTCACCATCGGTCTGGAGGCGCACGCTGACCACGGCGCCCGCCGGGGAGTATTTGATCGCGTTATCCAGGAGATTCAGAATCAGGCGGTGCAACAAGGCTTCATCCCCGGCCAACGGTGCCTCCCCGGGGGCGTCCAGGGTCACCGTGATGCGACGACGCTCGGCCAGGGCCCGCACCGCGCGGACGCAATCCGCGAGCACCTCATCGAGATACAGCGGCTCGCGCCGAACCGGAAATTCCCCTGCGTCGGCGCTGGCAAGCAGGAACAAGTCGTCCACGATCAGGCGCATCCGGCGACCGGCATCCCGGATGATGGACAGGGAGTCCTTGTAATCCTCGGTTTCGCGTTCCGGCCGCGAGAGCGCCAGGCTCGACTCGTGCTGGACCACCGCAACCGGGGTCCGCAGCTCATGCGAGGCATCGGCCATGAATTGGCGTTGGCGCGCGAACGCCTGTTCCAGGCGACCGAGCAGGTCGTTGATCACGGTCGCGAGCTGCCCCACCTCATCGGCGGGATTCCCGATCGGCACCCGCTCGCTCAGGTTGGTGGCCCCGATGCGGGCCGCCCGTTCGCGCATGGTCACCATCGGCTCGAGGCTCCGGCGCGCCAGAAGGGATCCGCTCAGGCCGGCCAGGATCAGGGCGACGGGCACCGAGATGAACACCGCCCGTCGCGCCTGCGCCAGGGTTTCCTCCTCCTCGTCCAGTGACACCGCCGCCACGGCGCTGAAGCGTCCATCAGGCATGGTCACTGGGGCGATCGCGGCACGATAACCACCCTCCCGGTTCGGGAGCGTCACCACCCAGGTGTCGGTTGCTCGCTCCTGGACGGCTATCCGTCCAAGCCGTGCGACATCGAGAGGAGGAGCGGCTTCCTCATCGGCCGGTACCGGCGCCCCAGGCAGGCTGGTGGCGACGATCGATCCGGCGGAGTCGAATACCAGGAAATTGATCCGCTGAAAGTGCAGATCGTGGAGCACATCCCGGGCGGCGGCGCCCATCGTGGGCTTGTGTCTCCGCTCGGAGAGGAGCTCGGTCGTGAGATTGGAGACCGCATCGACCACCATAGCGTCGGTGCGGGCTCGGCTGGTAGCCACGACGAACTCATAGGCGCCGGCGAGAAAGATCGTGAGCAGCACCGCGAGCATCGCGATATACCAGAGGGTCAACCGAGCCCGGACCGACGCGCGCATCACTCGACCCCAGGGGCGGCGGAGAGGTCGGCGAGCAGATACCCGGCCCCCCGCCGGGTATGGATCAGCGGAATGGAGGCTCCGCCGTCCACCTTCCGGCGCAGCCGCCCGATGTAGACCTCGAGCGCATTCGAGAACGGATCGTGATTGTCGTCCCAGACATGCGCGGAGATCTCGGCCCGGCTAGTCACCGTTCCCGCATGGCGAGTCAGGTATTCGAGCATCGCGTATTCGGTACCGGTGAGCCGGAGGGCACGGCCACCGCGGGTCGCGGTCTGGGTGCGCGGGTCGACCACCAGGTCGCCCACTGTCAGGACCTGTGGCGCGATCGCCGGCTGGCGGCGGTGCAGCGCGCGGAGCCGGGCGAGCAGCTCCTCGAACTCGAATGGCTTGGTGAGGTAGTCGTCGGCGCCCGCGTCCAGCCCCTGGATCTTGTCCCCGAGCCGGCCGCGTGCGGTCAGCATGAGGATCGGTGCGCGGACGTCGCGGGCCCGTAATGCGCGGGCCACGTCGAAGCCGTCGCGTCGGGGAAGCATCACATCGAGGATGATGGCGTCGTACACGTTGCGAAGTCCCTGGGAGACCGCGGCCTCGCCATCCTCCACCACGTCGATGGCGTGGCTCCGCTCCCGCAGCCCCTTGCTGAGCGAACGCGCGAGCAGGGAATCATCCTCGGCGAGAAGAATCCGCATCGGGGCTCAAGATACGTCGCCGGGACCGGGATAAGCCTACGGGATGGCCGGATCGAGCAGGGCCGGCTCCTTGGTCGGCTTGCCGAACATCCAGTTGATATTGAGGAGCAGTCCGCGGATCTTCCGCCGCCGCTCGGTCACCTGGGTGAACAGCGGGTCGATCGTGGTGTTGCGCTCGAACCAGGTGTTGAATGGATCCGTGATCCGGAGCGTCAGGCTGAGCCGGTCGTTCACCAGCTTTTGCCGGACCGCCAGGCTGATCCGGGTCTGGCTGGCGTTGCGTCCCTGCTCGACTGTCGTCGCGCCCCGATAGACCACGATCGCCTGCATGTCGAACGTCCCCGAGAACCGGTACGACACGTTGGCCCGAGCGGTCCAGCCGAAGGTCCTCGCGTTGAGCCCCGGCCCGACGTTGGAGGCATCGCTGACCTGCCGGAACGCGCTCGCCCCGACGAACCCACTCAGCCGTCCCTGCCCGGACAGCGCCACCGTGGCATCGGCCCCGAATGCGTCGGTGGTGGCGATGTTCGCGAACGTCCGGGTCGTCACTCCGGCACTGTCGATGCTCCGGATGCTCCGGACCGCGTCGAGCGTATGCCGGTAGAACGGTGACAATTGCATCGTCAGCCGCTGGTGGGTTCGCTGCAGTCCCAGCTCGAACGCCCGGATGTATTCCGGTTTCAAGTCCGGGTTGCCGACCGACAGGTTGAGCGGGTCCTGATAGTGGGGGGTCGGGTCGAGCACATCGGTGTCGTCGGGGCGCCGGATCCGGGTCGAGTAGCTCAGCTTGATCTGATGACTGTCGTCGACATTCCAGGCGATCAGCCCGCTCGGGAACACGCTGTTGTAGGGGTTCGCGTAGGTCGCGCCGATGGTATTCAGGTGGAATCGGGTCGTGGCGCGCTCGACCCGGACTCCGCCCTGCATGGTGAACTCGCCGAGCTGGGCATCGAGGATGGCGTACCCCGCATTGACCACCTGGCGCCAGGTGAAATCCCGAATGCGGGAGGAATCCGGCTGATAGGACGCTTGTGCCGAATCGAAGACCTGGGTGTCCAGGGTGGTATGGATGCGGAGGAGGGATCCCTTGTAGCCCGCCTCCAGTCGCCAGTTTTTCCCCAGCGGCCGGGTGTAGTCCACCTTCAGTGATCCCTCGCGGGGACGCTCCCACGCGGTCTGATTCTCGAGCGCCGAGGTGCCCAGCGGCGTGCCGTCGAGCGACAGGGTCCGGCCCACGATATTCCCCGGCCCGCCTTCCTGATCCCGGGTGAGGGTCAGCTCGCTCGATACCTTGTGTCCCTTGGCGGCAAAGCTGTGCCGGTACCCGAGGGTCCCTTCGAGACTCGACTCGTTGCCCTTGCCATTGGTCGTCCGGTCCGAGAGACCGGTGAGGGTTCGCGAAGCGTCGAGGTTGCGATAGGTCAGGGCATAGGTGTCTTTCTGATCCCGAGTGCTGAACAGCCCGTCCAGGGCCAGCTCATCGTGGTCGGAAAGATCGTAATTCACGCTGCCGGTCATGGTGTGGGCCAGGGGAAGCTGAAGCCGGGTTCCGATCTCATCCAGGTAGGTGATCGGGTCGGCGTACAGGTTCTGGCGGAAGATCGTATCGCTCCGCGGGCGCCGGTCCCGGAGGAAGCCGTAGCTGCCATACAGGGTCAGCGGCCCGTGCTGGTATCCGAGATTGGCGCCGAGGTTGATCTGGCCGGTCGTGCCGCCGGCAATGGTGAACCCGCCGCTGGTTCCAGCATCGGCGTCCTGCTTGAGCACGATGTTGATGATTCCCGCCGTTCCGGTGGGGTCTTCCCTGGCAGAGGGGTTCGGCACCACTTCGATTCGATCCACGATGCCGGCGGGAAGCTGGGCCAGAAAATTCCCCAGCTGGGCGGGCTTCATCGGGCTGGGGCGGCCGTTGATCTGCACGATTACCCCGGAGTTGCCCCGGAGGCTGATGATGTTGTCGATGTCCACGTCCACCGACGGCACATTGCGGAGAACATCGAGCGCCGTGCCTCCCCGGGTCGTGGGCATATCCCGCACCACATAGGTGCTTCGGTCCGGAGCGAGCTGGATGTCCTGCCGCTGGCTCCGGACCTCCACGGCCTGCAGCTCGACCGCGACCGGGGTCAGCTCCACTGTTCCGAGATCCACGCCCGGGGTGGATGCATCCAGGGTGACCTGCACGTCCTTCGCGGCATAGCCGATCGCGACAATCCGGACCCGGAAGCGCCCCGAGCCGAGGCCGGTAATGCGGAAGGTGCCGTCGGAGCCGGCCTTGGCTCGGACCACCGGCGTCGAGCGGTCAGCGCCGGTGGCAGCTATCGTGGCAAGGCCGACCGGCGCCTGGCTCTGTGCGGCGACCACGCGTCCACGGATCTCGCCGCGGACCGGGCCTCCCTGGGCGGCGAGTTGCTGTGTGGCTGCAAGGAAAAGTATCCCGAAGAGGAACTGCAGACGCGGCGTGACGCTCAAGAGAGCTCCGTTGGTCCTGGGGATGGCCGGTCCCATGGCCTCCGAAAGGTAGACGCCGAACCTGACAGCCAGATAAAAGAGGCAACGCGAGAATCGATTCGATATGTTGGACCCGGCCTCAAGTGGGATGTCTGCCATGCAACCGATCACCCCAGTACGAGCAGCGTGGCTGTTCCTCGTCGTCTGCTTTGGTGGGACAACTTTCGCGGCGGCTCAGGCGAAACCGGCGAAGCCGGCCCTGCCGCAAGCGGTGAGCAGTGCCTTTCACCAGGCCTATCCGTCGGCAACGATCCTGTCCTGGAGCCGTGAGAAGGACAACGGCAAGGTGGTCTACGAGGTCGAGAGTCGTGACGGAACCACTCGGCGTGACCTCCTGTACTCTCCCGCCGGAGAGACCCTGGAGATCGAGGAGACCATCCCTGCAGCCGATCTGCCCGCGCCGGTGCAGGCCGCATTGAAGTCCGCTGCTCCTGGGGCCACGGTTACCCGAGCCGAACGAGTCACCCGGGGCCCGGTTGTCACGTACGAGCTTGCCATCAAGGTTGGCGGCAAAACCTCAAGCCTGGCGTTCGACCCGGATGGCAAGCCCGTGAAACAGTAAGCCAGGATCGCGAAGCGGTAGACCAGCTTTCGTACCTCGTGCTCGATCGCCCGGCCTTGATGGTGCCAGTTGGGAACTTGGCCAGAGCGGATTCTCCCACTGTGAGGCAGGGATGACAGCCCCGTGGGTGTCATGTTCCCGTCCTGTCGGCTCAGTACTCTAACCCGCGAGCACTCCCCGGAACCGATGACCCGTTCCGCCCGGCGACTCATCATCAACGCAGATGACTTCGGCATCTCCGAAGGCGTCAATCGAGGCATTCTCGAAGCCCATCGAGCCGGCAGCGTCACCTCGACCTCCCTGCTCGTCAACCTGCCCGCGTTCCGCCATGCTGTGCAGTGTGCCGAAGGCGCCCCGAGCCTGGGAGTAGGGCTGCATTTCAACCTCACCATGGGCGCGCCGGTGGCGCCGCGAAACCAGGTTCGCAGCCTCTATGACCGGCGTTCGAGCGCCTTTTTCTCCCTGCCCCGCTTCCTTGCCCACGCGCTCCGCGGAAGAATCGATCCTTCCGAGGTCGCCATCGAGTGCGACGCGCAGATCGACCGGATGCGGGCCACGGGCCGGACGATCACCCATCTCGACGCGCACCACCACGTGCACGTCCTGCCGGGCGTCTGGAAGCCGGTGCAGGCGGCCGCGCAGCGGGCCGGGATCGGGGTGGTGCGCCTTCCCTTCGAACAGCTCCACCATACCATGAGGCGGCCGGCCGCGCTCGCCGAGCAGCTTGGCTTGCGGGTTGTCTACAAGCTGGCCGGCGGGAACGGCCACCCGCGACCGGTGGACCATTTCCGCGGCAGCGCGCTGTTCACCCGGCAGGACTTCCGCACGGCCCTGCTCGAAGTGCTGAACCACCACGCGTCAGGGACCACCGAACTGATGGTGCATCCCGGCTACGCGGACGCGGAGGCGGCCTCCTGGGATCGGTACACCACCCCCCGCGAGCGCGAGCTGGCGGCGCTGCTGGATCCCGAAGTGCGAGCCCGACTCTCGGCCGGCGACTTCCAGCTCGTCAGCTTCGGGACCTTCGCCCCTGCGACGGAGCGCGCCGCACCGGCGCTACCGCGCATCAGCCTGATCATCCCCGCCTACAACGAGACCCGGCTGTTGCCCCGCCTGCTCGACTCGGTGCAGCGAGCGCGCCGGCGTTACAGCGCCGACCCGGGAGCGGTGGAAGTGGTGCTGGTGGACAACATGTCAAGCGACGGCACCGCGGCGATGGCCCGGGCGCGCGGATGCCGCACCCTGTGCGAGCAGCGGCGGGTCATCGCGGCGGTGCGCAACACCGGCGCCCGGGCGGCACGAGGCGACATCCTGGTCTTCATAGACGCGGACTCAGAGCTCCATCCGGAAACCTTCACCCGCATCGCGGCGGCGCTGGACAGCGGCACCGTAGTGGGCGGCGCCACCCGCATCACCATGGACCGCTGGGGAGCGGGGATCGGGGTCAGCTTCGCCCTGCTCTCGCTCTGGTCGCGGGTGACCGGGTGGGATACCGGCGCGGTCTTCTGTCGCCGCGAAACTTTCCAGGCCGTCGGCGGCTTCGACGAGGAACTGGTCTTCGCGGAAGACCTCGCCTTCTACAAGGCGCTATGCCGGTTCGGCGCGCCCCGGGGACAGCGCTTCGTACGACTGCGGGGTGCCCGCGCGGTTACCTCGGCCCGCAAGTTCGATCAATTTGGTGACTGGGGCTGGCCGCTCGCCAACGCCAGAATTCTCTGGCTCGCCCTGATCCGCTCGCCCCGCGCCCGGCGTCACATCGAACGGCACTGGTACCAGGCGAGGGATTGAGATGCTCGCCGTGCTGCTGCTGCTCGCGGTGGGAGGCGACACCGGCCGGACCGCGCGGGTGGTGGTGGCACCGGGTGAATCGCTCTACGTCGCCACCGCCGGGCGGGGCGAACCGGTGGTGCTGATCCCGGGCTTCTTCGGTGCTGCGTTCGGATTCCGCAAGCTGGTGCCCCTGCTGGTAGACGCGGGTTATCAGGCGACGGTGGTGGAGCCGCTCGGCACCGGCTGGTCGAGCCGACCGGCCCACGCGGACTATTCCTTCATCGCGCAGGCCGACCGCATCGCCGCGGCGCTCGACTCATTTGGCATCCGCCGAGCTTTGGTGATCGGGCACGCGGTGGGTGCCGCCATGGCCTTCCGGCTGGCCTACCGGCGCCCCGACCTGGTGGGGGCGCTGGTCTCGCTGGAAGGGGGCCCGACCGAGCGAGTAGCGACGGCGGAATTCCGGCGTGGCTCACAGTTTATCCCGTGGATCAAGCTGTTCGGAGGGATCACGCTGATGCGGCGGATGGTGCGCCATACTCTGGTGGCCGCGTCGGGCGACGACTCCTGGATCACCGACAGCGTAGTGATCGGCTACACCGCGGGTGCCGCCGCGGATCTCGATGGGACCCTGAAGAGCTACCTGGCCATGGCCGACGCGCGGGAGCACGATCGCCTGGAGCCGCACCTGCGGGAAATCAGCTGTCCGGTCCGTCTGGTGCTGGGAGGGGCCCGGCACGACGGCGGGCTCGCGCCGGCGGAAATCGTGGAGCTGCAACGTTCCCTTCCCGCATTCGCCCTGGACAGCATTCGGGGATCGGGACACTATCTCCAGGAGGAACAGCCCGAGGCCCTCATGCCGATTCTGGAACGGGCGCGCATTGCGGCCGGCCTGCCGGCACCCGAACGCGTGCGCTGAGGTGACCCTCTCCCAGCACGGCCTGGCGCTTGGACTCGTGCTCGCCGACATCCTGCTGCGCGCCACTCGCACCCGCTGCCTCGTTCCGGTTGCCTTCTTGCGAGTGCTGATCGTGAATACCGGTGGCGACGCGATCGCGGCGCTAACCCCCGCGCGGGTTGGCGGCGATCCGGTACGCTATCTCGGCTTCCGCCGCCAGGAAGTATCGGGACCGGAGATCCTGGGGCTCTTCGGGGTCGAGGTGGTGAGCGACGCGATCGTGCTGGGTGCGGTCGCGGTGCTGCTCGCCATCCTCTTCCGGCCAGCCGGCCAGCAGCTCCTGGCCGCCACCCGGCATCTCCTGGCCACACCCGGCTTCTGGCTGCTGCTCGCGGCGATGATCGCATTCACCGCCGGGAGCATCACGCTCACCAGGCGCTGGCTCCCCGGAGCCCTCGCCAGCCTCAAGGTGTCCTTGCGGGAGGCTTGGCACTACGCGCGAGCCCATCGCCCAGTGGCGCTCGGCCTGGCCCTGCTGTTGACGACGCTCAGCCTGCTGGCCCGAGGAGCGATTCTTCCCGTGTTGCTCGCCGGCACCCCCGGCCTCGACCCCGGCACAGTCATCCTGGCCTCGGCGGTCCTGGTGTACGGACAGGTGCTCGCTCCAACTCCCGCGAGCATCGGCCCGGTCGAGCTGGGCGCCGTGGTGAGCCTGGGCGGACAGTTCACGCCCGAAGCGCTCGCCACGATACTGCTGGTCTGGCGGGGCTACACCCTGGCGCTCGGCGTGCTGGCCGGCGGGGGGCTGCTGCTGTGGGGGCGGCGGCCCTGGGGCGCCTCCCGCCCCGGCATCATAGCCGACTAGGCGGGGGGCTCCTGCAGCGCGACGATATTTCCTGCCCGAGATCCTCCCAGGAACCGCGCTACTGCTTGCCGATCATCAGGATCGTGAACGAGCCGGGGATTGCGCGGCCGGCCTGAGGCCGTTCGCCCGGCGCCGGGGCGGGTGCTGCCTCACGCTCCACGCTCATGACGAAGAGCCGGCCCGTCTTGCTGTCCAGCGTGAGCGTCCGGGCGCCGGCCATCGTTTCCAGGTTCTGCACCACTTCGAAACTCGTCGGGCTCTGTTCCCTGATGATGGTCATCGTGCCGTTACCGTGCGAGGTGAACACTTCCATCGTCGCGGGATTGAATACCGCACCGTCGTTGGCGCCGGCCAACGGTAGTTCTGCGAGGACCTTACCGTCGGTCGCCCTCAGAATCACCATCGCGGGCTTCGCAGCCGGGGCCGGCCCCCCCTGCACAACAGGTGAGCCGTCGAGCGAGCAGGCCGCGAAGAGGATCTTGTGCTTCGCGTCCATCGCGAGGCCGTTGCAGCGGCCGTGGTCGCCCAATGGGTAGCGGGCGGTCACCTTGAGAGTTCTGGTGTCGACGCCGACGACGCTGCCCGGCCGATCCTGGAGCACGAAGTACACGGTGCCATGGCCGTCGGATGCGGTCTGTTCCGGGACTCCGCCGAGGTCGATCTTCCCCGTGACGGTACCATCCCGGGGGTCGATGGCGATCGCGTCCCTGGTCGGGTGGCTGCCGACGTAGATCCGATTGCTGAACTTGTCGAAGAAGATCCCGTCCGGCGCGAACCCGGAATCCACCGGGACCGACTTGATGAGCTGCTGGGTCTTCGCATCGAACATCGTGATCGCCGGCCGGCTGCTCGTGAAACCATGCCCTGTTCCCGGGTCGACCACCGCGCCGTTGCCGCTCGAGTTCGGGGCGGTGAGGATTTCACCGGCCGGCGTGAGGGTTACGAGGTCGAAGACGGTAATGCGTGCCGGCACCGCCGGCCGGCCGGCCGCGGTGTCCGCGCGAACCGCGCCGCGCGTGATGTACAGGCGCCGCGCCGTACCGTCGGCGTAGATGTAATCGGTGCCGCCCTCGCCGCCCACCCTGGCGGTTTGGATGACCTTGTAGGGCCCGCCGCTTTCCGGGGTCTGCGCGAGGAGCGGGGGCGCGGCCAGTGCGAGCAGGACAGCGGGACTTGCGAGATGGCGACAGATGGTAATCATGGTGCTTGCTCTCGTGGGTGTCAGGGTCTCCATATTACACGATCGAGCGGGCGGCTGGAACGGAAGGCCGTGGGTATCGCCAGCCGCTCGGCACCACGGGATGGCTACACCGGTCAAGGCTCGGTGCGCCAGCGCTCGTAGACCGCGGCAGAGGCACAGGCCAGGCCAAGGCCCAGCATCCAGCCGGCCACGACGTCGGTGCCCCAATGGACGTCGAGGTAGATGCGCGACATGCCGACCACCAGCGGCCAGCCGAATCCCACCAGCAGAGCACCCCACAGTGGTACGGACTTCTCCCGCCAGAACACGTACATGAGGGTGACCCATAACCCGGTGGCCGAGGTCATGTGTCCGCTTGGAAAGGCGTAGCTGTTGAGCAGGTCGACTCCGCCCGGGGGCCGGGGCCGGGCGATGAAGATCTTGATCTCCCGCAAGAGGAACGTGGCGAGGACAGGAGCGATGGCGAAGATCCCGGCGGTGATTCGGCGCTTGCGAATCCAGAACCAGGCGGTCGTCAGCCCGGCCAGGATAACAGTGGCCGCGAGGGATGCAAACACGGTCAGCACCCCGAACACCTGAATCGCCTCCGGGGCGCGGTGCCGGAGCACCCAGGAGCGGAGCGCGTCATCGACTGCGGTCGTCTCCCCTTCAGCGACCTCGCTGGCGAACTTGGAGAAAAGGAGGAGAAGGACCACGCAGGATGTGAGCAGCAGGAGCCAGTAGCCGGCCAGGCGGCGGGTCGGGTTCGGAGCCATGATCGTGGAGACGCCGTCTCACGGCCTTGCCGCGCTCTGCGGGCTGGTCCAGAACCCCGACGCTTCCTTCTTCTCGCGGGCGACATCCCCCCCGAACAGCGCCGCGTTGAAGACGACCCGGAAGGTTCCGAACGGCTGGCCTCGCCACTGGGGCCGGAACCCGATCAGAACGACGTGCCCCTTCCCGTGGTGGACGTCCAGCGCCGCCGCGTAGCCCTGGAGGTATTTCTCGCCGAGAAGGTATCCCGAGACCAGGGGCGATCCTTCCGTCGCAAACTTGGCCAGGGCCTGGCCCTCGAATCCGTCGAGCACGTCGAACACCGGGCTTCCGTCCACGAATACCTTGGCCCGTTCCGGCATCCCCGCCATGACGGGGTGGGTCGGATCGGTGGTCACCTCCAGAAGGGACCCGCTCGAGAAGTAGCGCCGGCGGGGGAGGGTATCCACCACGTTCCGTACCGGCAGGTGGAGCGCCTGGATCGCGTAACCCGCACTCTGGTTGAGACAGATCAGGGTGCCGCCGGCGCGAACGAAGCCGTCCAGGGCCCGGGCCCCCGCATCGCCCAGCCCGCCGGCATACCGGGGCGGCGCGGTGCCCTCCGGGAATCCCTCCGCGATGGTGCGAGCCCGGTCCGAAGCGAAGAGAATCACGTCGAAACGATCGCCCAGGTTCCCGGCCAGGATGTCGGCGTTGTGAATCACGGTGTAGGGGAACTCGTACTGGTCGAACAGCCACTCGGTCCACCCCTCGTCCATGCTGGCGGTCCAGGGCTGGTACAGCGCGATGCGGGTGCGGACCGGTACCGCCGTCGCGGGGAGGGCGGTTCGCTGCGCCTGGACGGAAAGCTCGCCCACCCAATCGCTCAGGGTCGCCGGGGCAACGCCGGTCACCAGATAGCGACCATCCCGGGCGGACCAGCGGACCTGGCCGCCGTGGGCGATCGCACGGTTGAGAAGGCGATAGCTGTTGTTCTGCGCCGGGTCGAGTGAGAGCGCCGCGCCGGAGCCGGTGAGCCGCCCCGGAAGCGGGTTAATGCCCGCCGCGACCGAATCGGTGGCGAACGGGGCATCGGGGCGCTGTCGATCCACGGTGGCGCCACGGACCGGAGCGAGGGCCGTGCGGAATTCCGGCGAGAGGGGCGTTCGCAGTTCGATCACCCGGACGTCCATCTGATACGGCAGGGTCCACCCCGCGGCGTCGTAGGGCTGCTCGGGTGGCCCATCCGGCGACTCCCGTAGGTCAGGGTAGTCCTGCCGGTCGAACAGCTGCCGGACCAGCTCGGCGAACTCCTGGTCCATCGGGATGACCCAGGTGTCCTTCGGATAGGTGATCCCGTCGACCGAGGCTTCGTGGGCCAGGCTGCTGACCCGGACCCCGTTGAACGCCAGCCGCCGGAGCAGCTCGGCGCCGGCGACCGGATCGCGCTGATCCCGCGGGATCACGTAGGCATAGGGCGGGTTCTGCCGGTATCGGAGGATGGCGTCGCGGCCGGCCTGGTACCGGTTGTAGAGGAGCTGCTCCCGGTACTTGGCGGCGTAGTCGAGCACCGCGATCGAGCCGGTCTCCATGTAGTCGATCGCGTCCTTGATGCGCCACCACCCGCCCGGCCACGGGCTGGGATAGAGGGACTGGGGGCGCAGATCGCGGAACTCCCGGGGGAACTCGTCGAGGGTGTAGAAGTGCGGGGTCGCGTAGCGGTAGAGAGCGGTCTCGGTCCAGAACGCGGCGATGTTCTGGAGCATCGGCAGGTAATCGATGTAGCCGGGATACCAGGCGTCGAACCCGGTCCCCATGTGAGTCGCCCCCACCATGCCGCGAGTCTCGAGCTGCTGCGCGATGGTCATGCCGATGGTATTGACTTCCCGCGACATGAGCCCGGGCACCCGCGGCGCGATCGGCTCGGCGAAGGGCGGAAGCCAGATGCGGGTCGGGAACGGCGCGGTCTGGTGCTGGACGTAGATGATGTCAGGTTCCCACTCCCGCCAGGTGCGCGCCACGACCCGCGACTCCACCACGTTCAGCATGTAGCCGTCACGATTGTTGTCGTGACCGATGTACTTCTGGTAGAGCTCGTGGAGGGGAGCGACCTCGTAGGGCGTGCCGACATTCTCCCGGTACCAGTGAACCACGATGTTCTGTCCATCGGGATTGATGCTGGGCCAGAGCAGGAGGATGGTCTGATCGAGAATCTCCCGATTGGTGGGATCGTCGGGACGGCTCAGCAGGTCATAGGCAAGCTGGATGGTGTGCTGGGACCCGGCAATCTCCGAGGCGTGCAGGCCCCCGCTGATGTCGACCAGGGCTTTGCCCTCCCGGGCAAGGGCCCGGGCCGCCGAATCGGAGAGGCCTTCGGGATGGGCCAGACGCCGCGCGATATCGCGATAGTGATCCAGCTTTGCGAGGTTGTCCGGGGAAGAAATCGCCGCCAGTATCCACTCGTGGCCGGTCGAGGTCTTGCCGACATCGAAGAGCCGGATCCGATTACTCGCCTTGGCCAACTCCCCGAAATAGCGGAGCGACTGGTCGTAGTCGGCCAGCTTGAAATCGGCCCCGACGGGAAAGCCGAGCACCGTTTCGGGCCTCGGGATGACAGCTGATTGGGAGTGAGCGGCGGTCGGGGCGGCGATCACGGAAAGGAGCAGGAGACCCTTCCGGCTCATCAGCAGGCTCCTGAAAGAGTATGAGGTCGGTATGGTAATCTACTCCTTGGCTTTTGCCCGAGCGCTGAAGGCCCGGGTTCTGTGTCGAACCCCTTCGGGCGGTCGTCTACCAGCAGGAACGGGTATGGTGATTGGGAGGAGAGCCTTGGGTAGACGTTGGTTACCAGCGCTGGCGTTCACGGCCGCGATTGGCTCGACCCAGGGCGACGCGGATGCGAAGATCACCGCCGGCTTCCTCGACCGGATCGGCGCCTATGTCCAGGTTCGGCAGAAGCTGGAGTCGTCCGCGCCGGCCATCCCCAAGAAAGCGACTCCCGAGCAAATCGATCAGCACCAGCGGGCGCTTGCCTCGGCGGTTCGAGCCGCGCGAAGCGCCGCTGTGCCGGGACAGGTCTTCGGTGCCGACATGAGCGCGCTGATCAAGCGGAGATTCCGGACCCTCTTCACCGGGTCACGGGGTGCCGGGCTCCGGCACGAGGTCCTCGAGGAATACCCGGGGCCGACGCCGGTCAGCGTGAACGGGAGGTATCCCGACCGGGTTCCCATGTCGCAGATGCCGGCGCCGGTGCTGGAGCAGCTCCCCAGTCTTCCCGACGACATCGAGTTCCGCTTCGTGGGCGACCAGTTGATTCTGTTCGATCCCCACGCCCATCTGGTCGTCGATTTCATCAAGAACGCGCTGCCCGGAGCCTGATCGGTGCCAACCTTCGATCGCGCGAAGCTCCCTGGTGTTGGTCTGCTCCTCGTGGCGGGTCTCGCGGCGTGCGGCGGAACCGCGCCCCCCGCGGGCCCGGCCGTCGTCGTTTCAGCCGACACCACCCCGGTCAAGGTCGTCGCGCTTCCTAACAAGTCGGGGACCTTCAAGTTCGCGGTGCTCGGTGATTTTGGCGACGGGAGCGGGCGGGAGTACCAGACGGCTGCCCGAATGGATTCGGTTCGGGCCCGCTTTCCCTTCGATGTCGTCGTGCTGGTCGGGGACGATCTCTACGACGGGGCGGCACCGGCGGATTACCGGACCAAATTCGAGATTCCTTACCGGCCGCTGCTCGACTCGGGAGTCACCTTCCTCGCCTCCCTGGGGAATCATGATGACCGCAACGAGCGGTACTACAAGCAGTTCAACATGAACGGCAAGCTCTACTACTCCTGGAAAGCTCCCAAGCAGAGCGCCCGTTTCTTCTTTCTGGAGAGCAGCTATCCGGATTCCGGACAGATCGCCTGGGCGGAGAAGGAGCTCAAGGGAACCTCCGAAAACTGGAAGATCGCGGTCTTTCATCATCCCCTCTACTCCTCCGGACGGACCCACGGCTCCGATCTGAATTTGCGTCGATTGCTGGAGCCGATGTTCATCGAGTACAACGTCAGCGCGGTGTTCGCCGGACACGATCACATCTACGAACGGGTCAAGCCGCAGCGGGGCATCGTCTACTTCGTGGTCGGGTCCGGTGGAAAGCTCCGGGCTGGAGATATCAATCGCAATAGCGCGCTGACCGACAAGGGATTCGATACCGACAACGCCTTTCTGATCGGCGAAATCGACGGAGACAAGCTGTACTTCCAGGCGATCTCCAGGACCGGAACGATCGTGGATTCCGGCATCATTACCCGCCGAAAGCCCGCAACGTCGGCGGCCACACCGTAGCCCCGCGCGCGGCGGTCAGCGCCGCGCCCGGGTCCGGGGATCCTGACGGGAGAGGTACTGCTCCACGAACCGTCGATGCTCGGGGTCTCCAGGATAGCGTTCGTCGGCGCCATAGGGATATCGGGTCATGGCATGGAAGGGCAGGGGTTCGACCGCATTTCCCGTCGCGGTATTGAGGTCGGCGTCTTTCATCCACGCATCGGTATAGATCAGGAAGTCTCGACGCCACCCTGGAGGCAGGCTGGGGAGCGACTGCTCCGCAAAGCTCAGCGCGATCTCGTCTCCCGGACCGAAGACCACATAGCGATCATCGGAAACGAGCAGCAGGGACCGCACGTCCCCGTATCGGGTGAAACGCCCGCGGATCGGCTCCCACGCCGGTTCCGTCGAGACCTCCTGATAATCGAACCAGGCGGGACCGTACCGTCCGTCTTTGGGAAAGGTCCGCGAGAATCCGTGATAGCGGAGCTCCGCGCTGGCCGGATCGAGGCGGGTGACGCGGGGTTCCACCCGGGCGAGGCGGGCGAGAAAGGCCTGATCCCAATACACCTGCATGTTGGTGCGGAGCCGGAGCTGGCCGCTCGCCGGGACCCGGCCCGCGAGATCGGCAACCACCGTTTTGCTCTTGCCACTCGGAAATCCGAGGTCCGGATTGATCGTGTCCCAGGCGCCCCGGCCGTTCCTCGCCTCGAGCGAGATTGGTGCCGGCGCGAGCGCGGCGCCCTGCGTCAGCGCGAGGTTGATGCTCGCATCGGTTGGATAGATCCAGCCGTTGAGAAAGAGATAGAGGTTGTCCTGTCGGGTCCAAGGCTCCGAAGTCGAGCATCAGATCGTGCGGGCTACGAAGTCCCTGATATCGGTCCGGCTCGCCCGGCTGCACGAAACGGTCATCCCGCCTCAGGAGCAGGTCACGGACATCGGTGCGGCGGCCCTCGGATTCGCTGGCGGCCTGGACCGGAAGGATCGGACCCGCAACGGGGAAGAGTCGGAGCTCCGCCTCCGCCGCGGTCGGCGGGAAGAACCGCTCGTCGACGAAGATCTCCGTGGAATCGGGGTGATCGACCGCGAGGAGCTGAAGCCGGTCCAGGTAACCCGCTTCCCACAGCTCCTCGGTCAGGCGGAGCTCGTACCGGCCGTCCTTCGGGGCCAGCTCTCCGGGGAGCCGGAGGTATTCCCGCGAGGCGTGGGGAGATGCCGAGGCAATGCTCGCCGCGCTGCCCATGATGCCCAGCGGCATGCCGAGGGCGCTGCGCCACATCACATCGGTGACGAAACGGAAGCTGGCGCCGTCCCATGCGAAGAGCGTCGGGCAGGACCCCTTCAAGACCTGGAGCTCGAGCACATCGTCGAGCGCGCCCGGGTAATACAACGTCTGGGGAACGCCGTTGGGCCAGCGGATCCGGAGGACGTCGGCTTTGAGTTGCCGTCCCAGACCGAAGTGGGTCGTCGGTCCGGTAACAAGGCGGCTCTGGTACGCGGTCCCGGCCCGGAGCTCGAGCGTAGCGCCGATTCCGAACTCGTTGTTCTTCCCGCTCCCGGCCCCCAGGGCAGTGAGCTGTACCTCGACATACTGATTGGCGTTTCCGCCCTGATTGAACAGGAGGCGGGGATGCGATTCGCCCCCGGATCCGGTGGCGAGCAGGTCGAGGTCGCCGTCGCGATCGTAGTCCATCGCGAGCAGCCGGCTCGGGTGCCCGAGGTCGGCAGGCAGGCTCGCTGAACGATCGGCGAACCTGCCGCGTCCGTCGTTCCGGAACAGACGGACCCCGGTCGCGCCGGCCAGCGCGATGTCGAGAAACCCATCGTTGTCGTAATCCATGAAAACGGCGCTGGTCGATGCGATTCCTGGTCGGAGGCCGGCGTTCCGGTCCAGGGCGAAATGGCCGTTCGTCCCCTGGTACAGTTCAGTATTCCCGCCGCTCGCGATCAGGAGATCGAAGGATCCATCGTTGTCGTAATCGCCCACTGCCAACGCGGACACCGCCGTAATCCCGGACAGCCCGGCGGCAGCGGTGGCATCCTCGAACCGGCCCTGACCCAGGTTGTGCCAGAGCGTGAGCCGGTCGCCCCCGGACACCAGATCGAGCCGGGCGTCGTGGTCGAAATCCAGGAATGCGATCTGGCGAACCGCGCTCGAGCCGGTGAATCCCATCGCGGCGGTGGCTTCCTGGAAGGGGCCGCCCAACGGGTTGCGATAGACTCGAAGCCCCTGCTCGGTCGCCAGCACCAGATCGAGATCGCCATCGTGATCGAGATCGACGAACAGAATCGCTGTTGCGGGAGGGGCGTCGCCGAGCCCGAGGGCGGCGGTGCCGTCGCGGAATCGCCCGCCCTCATTGTGGAGCAGGAAGCTTCCGTCGGTTCCGGAGACGAAGAGATCCAGCCGGCGATCGTTATCGTAATCGCCAAACGCAGCGGCGGTCACGGTTGCCGGCAGCCGGACCCCGAGAGAGTCGGTGGTTTCGATCAGCGGGCCGGCGTTCCGGAACAGGCGCCCGGCAACGAAGAGATCCGGAGCGCCGTCGCCGTCGTAGTCTCCCACCGCCAGAGCGTTCCCCTCCCCCGCGGCACTGATCGCCGAGAGCGCGGACCGGTTTCCGGCGTCGCTGAAACGAATCGCGGCGGCCACCGCGGCGGGTTCGAGCGCAGGCGGGGCGAGGTTCGGATTGAAGGTGAGGACCGGATAGCCCATGGCCGCTCCGGTCGCACTCTCGAGATGCTGAAGGCCGGCCTGGTATCCCGGCGTCAGCTCCATGACCCGATGGAGCTTGCCCGCCGCGGCTGCCGCCTGGGTCAGGTCCTCCGGATTGCTCCGTCCCCGTCGCGCGAGGTCGAGTGCGGACCGGAAAGCTCGCTGCGCGTCCGCCGGCAAGGCGGGGAGCTGTTTCAGGTCCTCGAGGAGGATCACCGCCGAGTCGGCGGCCTGCGCGGTCCCCTGACTCAGCAGCCGGTCGAGCAGCTCCAGGCGCGCCACCAGGTTGGTGGGCGCCTCCGCCAGGATCCGGTGCAGATAGAAGACGGCGGAATCCTCAGGGGCGAGCTGCTTCGCGGCATAGAGCGCCCGGATTTCCCGCGGGCTCCGCTCGAGGACCTTCGCGAGCACCCGGCGGGCCGAGTCCGGGTTTCCAGTGAGTCGCTCGGCCTGGGCCAGCATGAGGGCGATGTCGTCGCTCGCCGAGTCGAGCGCGGCGGCCTGGCCCAGCTCGGTCAAGGCCTCCGCGTAGCGTCCCTGCCGGAGATGCACCACCGCGAGGTTCGCGTATCCCAGGGCCTGCTTTGGCGCCATCGTCACGACTTGCCGAAATGTCGACTCCGCCAGGGCAAACTGATTGCCCTGGAGATAGGCGAGCCCCAGGGTGCGAGCCGCGAGGATCTGCTCGCTCGAGGCTTCGGGCTGGGGGCTTCCGTGACATCCCGTGAGGGAAACGGCCCCGAGCAGCGCCATGAGAGGAATGCTCCGGATCATGGCAGGAACATCATCCCTTCGCTCCCGCGCGACAAGCGACGGTGATATGGTTCAGGTCGTGACAGCTTCCGCTCCCCCCCCGGCCCGCCGCGGTTTCGCCGATTGCTCCTCACCGTCGCCTTCCTGGCGGTGATCGTGCTCGTGCCGGTCCTGGGCCGTCGACCACCGGCCCAGGCGGCGGGGTCGGCGCCGGGCGCCGGCACCTGGCACTTCGAGAACGTCGCCCCAGAGGCCGGCCTTGACTTCGTCCATCACGGCCCGACCCTCGATGCCAGACTGGACAACGTCGCGCCGCTGATCGCCGCGATGGGGGCATCGGTCTCGGTGTCCGACGTGGACCGCGACGGGTGGCCCGACCTGTACCTGACCAACAGCCGATTCGGATTTCCCAACGCACTGTACATGAATCGCCACGACGGCACCTTCGTCAACCGCGCCGCCGAGGCCGGCATCGCCGATCTCAACCGCCCGGGCGAGGGGGTCTCGATGGGCGCCGTCTGGGGCGACATCGACAACGACGGCCTGGAGGACGTCCTGGTCTACAAGTACGGCTACCTCCAGCTCTTTCGGAATCTGGGCAACCTGCGTTTCGAGGACATCACCGAGCGAGCCGGGCTCCGGCAATGGATGAACAGCAATGGGGCCATCTGGTTCGACTACGACCGGGACGGGCTGCTCGACCTGTATGTGACCGCGTACTTCCGCTCGGACCTCGATCTCTGGCACCTCAAGTCCACCCGGATCATGCACAACAGCTGGGAGTTCGCCACCAATGGTGGCGTCAACCGGCTGTTCCATAACCTGGGCGGCGGCCGGTTCGAGGACGTGACGGAGCAGACCGGGACCGGGAGCGCCCGATGGACCCTGGCGGCGGGTTCGGCGGACTTCAATCATGACGGCTGGCCCGATCTCTTCCTCGCCAACGACTATGGTCCGGAGGAGTTGTACCTGAACGACGGGGGACGGCGGTTCATCCTAACCCGGGCCGGACTGGAAAGCGACTCCAAGAGCGGCATGTCGGTGAGCCTGGGCGACGTGCTGAACCGGGGCCGCCTCGACGTGTTCGTGACCAACATTTCGGAGCCTGGCTATCTCTTCCAGGGCAACAACCTCCGGCTGAACTTTCTCTCCGAGCTGGGCCGCTTCGAACAGGGAGCGGGGCAGGGAGGGGTGATCGCCGATGCGGGCTGGGCCTGGGGCGCCCAGCTCGGCGATCTCGACAATGACGGACGCAACGAGCTGTTCATCGTCAACGGGTATGTCTCCGGCGATCGGGACCGCGACTACTGGTACGGCATGTCGAAAGTGGCCGGCGCCAACGGGAATCTGTTCGAGGACACCCGGAACTGGGCCCCGATCGGGAACGCGAGCCTCTCCGGGTTCGAGCGCTCCCGGGTGCTGGTATCTCGCGAGGGGCGGTGGGAGGATGTGGCCGCCCGGGTCGGGGTCCGCGACGAGTATGACGGCAGGGCCGTCGCTCTGGCCGATCTCTGGAACCGCGGTGTGCTGGATGTGATCGTGGCGAACCAGGCTCAGCCGGTGCTGCTGTACCGGAACAGCGTGCCGCCCGGAAGGCACTGGATCGGGTTCGATCTCACCGGGACCCGCAGCAATCGGAGCGCCATCGGCGCCGAAGTCGCGGTATTCGCTCCGGGATTGCGACAGCTCAGAGTGGTGGACGGAGGCATGGGGTTCGCGAGCCAGAATGACCGGCGACTCCACTTCGGACTGGGGGCGGCGACGGCACTCGACTCGGTCGAGATCCGCTGGCCTTCGGGGGCACGGCAGATCCTCACCCACCTCGAGGTGGACCGCTTTCACCGCGTGGCGGAACCGGGCCCGACCCCATGACGGCGAGCTCCTCGCTGGCCCTGCCGCGCCAGAGTCTGTGGGAGCGGCTCGGCCGGATCGATCCGCGCTACCTCATCTCCTTCCTCATCACGCTGGTCCTGGTGCTGGGGGAAGTCCGCTACGGGATTCTCGGCGGTTATGAGCGGCTCGCCATCACCTTGTCGGTGTGCGTGGGCACCGAGCTCCTTCTGTCGCGCTGGTTGCGGGGCAAGTTCGCCTCGATCCAGAGCGCCTACATCTCGGGCATCAGTCTGGCGCTGCTGCTCAAACCCCAGACTGGGCTGCTCTGGCCCTTCGCGGTCGGCTCGTTCCTGGCGATCGCCTCGAAGTACGTCCTGACCTATCGGAACCAGCATCTCTGGAATCCCAGCAATTTCGCCATCGCACTCCTGCTGGTGCTGGCGCCCGGCAGCGTGGCCATCCTGAGCCATCAGTGGGGGAATCACTTCGCCACCAATGCGGTGATCTGGGCGTTCGGCCTGCTCATCGCGGCGCGGGTCAGAGTGCTCCACGTCACACTCACCTATGTGGCCGCATTCCTGGCGCTCGCGGCGCTCCGGAGCCTGCTCGCGGGAACGGTATTTCTGGTCGAAGCCGCCCCCATCACGGGGCCGATGTATCAGCTCTTCATCTTTTTCATGGTGACGGACCCCCGAACCACGGTCGCGACCCGGCGGGGGCGGATCGGCGTGGTGCTGGTGGTGGCGCTGGTGGAAGGCCTGATTCGATTCGCGGGGGACCGGCACCTCGCCGCCCTGAACCTGCTGTATCCCGCCCCGCCGATCCTGGCGCTGGCGATGGTGGGCCCCCTCGCGAAATGGATCGATCTCAGGCGGCGAGCGCCTCGCTGAGCTTTTCCAGAAACCGTTCCACGGTGGCGGGCTCGGCGTTGTATCCCATGACCCCGACCCGCCACACCTTCCCGGCGAGCGGGCCTAACCCGCCGCCCATTTCCACGCCCAGCGCGAGGAGCCGGCTCCGGACGCTCGCTTCGTCGACCCCCTCGGGGACCCGGATGACGTTGATGGTCGGGGCCCGGTTCGCCGGAGGGGGAAAGAGCGAGAGCCCCAGGCGGTCGAGTCCCCGCACCAGGACCTCGTGGGCCGCGCGGTGGCGGGCCCAGCGCGCTTCGAGGCCCTCCTCCAGCGTGAGGCGCAAGGCCTCGTGGAAGCCGTACACCATGGCCACCGGCCCGGTGTGGTGGAAAGCCCGCTTCTTTTCGGCGCTCCCTTCGCCCCAGTACTGAAACAACAGGCCGAGGTCCAGGTACCAGGTGGAGGGCGGGGCCTTGCGGGCCTGGACCCGGGCCATGGCCCGGGGCCCCACCGTGATCGGCCCTAACCCGGGGGGCGCGCCCAGGCATTTCTGGGAGCAGGAACCCGCGGCGTCGATGCCCCAGGCATCGACCTCCACCGGCATGCCGCCCAGGGAGGTGACGCAATCCATCACGACCAGCGCGTCATGCTGGCGACCCAGGGCCGCCATGTCCTTGCCCGGCTGACAGGCCCCGGTCGTGGTTTCCACGTGCACGAAGGCCAGGAGATTGGCGGGTTTCTGCTGGAGCAGCTTCTCGACCGCGGAGAGGTCCGCGATGTCCCCGGGAGGCGATTGCACGGTGCGCACCGTCGCCCCGGCCCGCCGGGCCAGCTCGGCCAGGCGCTGCCCGAAATAGCCGTTGATCACCACCACCGCGTCGTCGCCCGGCTCGAGCAGGTTCATCAGGATCGCTTCCAGCCCGGCCGATCCCGTGCCCGAAATCGGTATGGTGTGATGATTGGAGGTGCGGAAGACCCTGCGGAGCGCCTCCATGGTCTGGTCCATCAGCTCCACGAAGTAGGGATCGAGATGCCCCACTGGATTGGCCGTCATGGCCTGGAGCACCCGGGGATCGGGATTGCTGGGACCCGGCCCCATCAGGAGTCGGGCCGGAGGAGCGAGCGGCGCTGGCGCGAGGGGAGTCATCCGAGTCCGAGTTTCTTGGCGAGGCCGATCCGCTGGAGCTTGCCGGTCGGGCCCACCGGGATCTGGTCGAGAATGAGGATCTTGCGAGGCACTTTAAAGTCGGCGAGCCGTTCCGACGCGAAGCGCCGGAGGTCCTGATCGGTCGCCGCGGTCCCCTGGCGAAGCACGATCGCCGCCGCGACCTCCTCGCCCAGCAACTGGTGCGGCATCGCGAAACAGACGCACTGATGGACCGCGGGGTGTTCCATCAGGATCTCATCGACCTCGCGGGGCGAGATCTTCTCGCCACCCCGATTGATGATTTCCTTGAGGCGGCCGGTAAGGCTCAGGTATCCCTCGTCGTCCATGACGCCCTGATCGCCGGTGCGGAACCAGTCACCATAGAACGCGTCCGCGTTGGCTCCCGGGTTGTTCTCGTAGGCGGCCATCACGTTCGGTCCTCGAATCACGATTTCTCCGGTCGCCCCCCGGGCGACCTCCCGGCCGCTCGGGTCCACGACCCGGATCTCCGGCCCTGCGGCAGTGCCGACCGATCCGGGCTTCCGGGAAGCCGGCGGCAGGGGATTGCTGGCCATCTGGTGCGCCGCCTCGGTCATGCCGTAGGCCTCGAGCACCGGGACGCCGAACACCCGCTCCATCTCCGCGAGCACCGTGGGGGGAAGCGCCGAGGAAGAGGAGCGGATGAATCGGAGCCGGTGATCGCGCAATGCGTCCGGGTTCTTGGCGGCCCGGAGCAGAATGGTCTGGTGCATCGTCGGCACCCCGCTGTACCAGGTCGGCTTCACCTCCGCAAACCAGGACAGGAACTTGAGCGCATTGAATCCCGGGGAGCAGCAGACCTCACTGCCCACCGAAAGCGGGGCGAGGAGCGACGCGATCAGGCCGTGGATGTGGAAGAGGGGCATGATCACGAGCCCGCGGTCCGGCCGGGTGAGCGCGAGGGTCGCCGCGACGTTCCGGGCCGAAGTCGTGAGGTTGCGATGACTCAGGGGAACGATCTTGGGCCGCGAGGTCGTCCCCGAGGTATGAAGGACCAGCCCGATATCCAGAGGCGTGACCGGTCGCGCGCCGGACGCTCCCCGCCCAGGAGGCAGCTCGAGGCGGAATGTCCCGGCGCCCTTTGCCGGCTCCGGAATCAATCGCGCAACCGGAATCCCGAGCCGGGCAGCCACCTGAGCCGCCGGGGAGTCCGCGACACCGGTGACCAGCAGCTTGGCCCCCAGATCGGTGAGATAGAACTCGAAGTCCTCGCCCCGGTACCCGGGATTGAGCGGCGCCGCGGTCGCCGCGGCGGCGATCGCAAGAAACGCGGCTGCCATCTCGGGCCCATTGTCGAGGACGATCGCGACCCGATCGGAGGGCTCGATGCCGAGGCCGGCCACCTCGGCGCCGACCCGGGTCACCAGGGCCCGAAGATCGGCGTAGGACAAGGGAGTTCCCCCCGGCGTGCTGAGCGCGGTCGCCTCGTTCCGGCCGGCAAGGAGGAGCTCGGGAAGCGTGGAAGCGGAAGTCATGAGCGAGGGATCGCGAGGGTGGCGTGATGGGTCGTCAGGGTGTGGGCCAGAAGGCTGGCGCAGGCGTACACCGCATCGATCGCGGGCGTCGGGGATTCGGTCAGGCGGGCCAGCTCCACCACCGACCCCAGGACCGCTTCGAGCTCGAGCGGTTTTCCCGCCTCGACGTCCTGAAGCATCGAGGTCTTGTGGTCCCCCACCTTTTCGGCCCCGGCGATCCGCTTGTCGCTGCCGATCCGGAAAGTAATGCCAAGCCTGCCGGCCACGGTCTCCGCTTCCCGCATCATCCGGACGCAGAGCTCCCGGGTTAGGGGGAATCGCAGCAGCTCGCTGAGTGTGGTGTGGGTCAGGGCGCTGATCGGGTTCATGCTGAGGTTGCCCCACAGCTTGATCCAGATTTCGGACCGGATGTCTTTCACCACCGGGGCCTTGAACCCGGCCCGGCCGAACGCCTGGCTGATCGCGATGGCGCGGGGAGACTCGCTGCCATCCGGCTCGCCCAGGCTGAACCGCCGGCCCTCGACCACCCGCACCACGCCGGGACGCTCGAGCACCGCCGCCGGGTAGACCACGGAGCCGACGATCCGCTCGGGGTCGATGTGCCGGGCGATGGCGCCGTCAGGATCGACCGAGGCGAGGTGGCGTCCATCGAATCCACCTCCATGACGGTGGAAGTACCACCAGGGGATTCCGTTCTGCATGGTGACGATGGTGGTGTCCCGGTGGCACAGGCTGGCGAGTCCGGGCGCGATCGCCGCGACCTGGTGGGCCTTGACGGTGAGGAGCACCACGTCGTGGGGGCCCAGGTCCTGAGGGCGATCGGCGGCGTTTCCCCGGGCGTGCACCTCGGCGCCGTCCTCGCCGATGACGCGGATGCCGTCCCGCTTGAGGGCGTCAAGGTTCGCCCCCCGCGCGATGAAACTCACCTCTTCCCCGGCGGCCGCGAGCCAGCCGCCGAGATACCCGCCGATCGCGCCGGCGCCCACCACCGCGAACTTCATCGAGCGAGGACGCGAACCCGTAGCGGCTTGAGGGCGATGAGCGCGAGGATCGCCGCCAGCAGGTTCATCACGGCCGCGGCCATGAATACCGCGTGCCATCCACCCGATACGGCGATGATGCTGCTCAGCGGCACCAGCAGCGACGCCGCTCCCTTGGCCGTGTACAGCACTCCGGCGTTGGCCGCAGCGTACTTCCGGCCCCAGGTGTCCCCGCAAGTCGCGGGGAACAGGCTGTAGATCTCGCCGTAGGCAAAGAACACGAGCCCGGTGAGGAGCACGAAGGACGTCGCGTTCGCCCCGTATCGGCTGAGGAAGTAGATACTCACCGCCTCGGCGGTGAACGCGAGGAACATCGTATTCTCCCTGCCGAGGCGGTCGGAGATCCAGCCAAAGAAGGGGCGGCTGAGACCGTTGAGAATCCGGGTGAATGACAGGGCGAAGGGAAGGGCCGCCATCGAGATTCCCAGCAGTGTCACCGGAACCCCGGCGATGCTCAGATCCTTGGCGATCGGGGTGAGCTGGGCGGTGACGACCAGTCCCCCCGCCGCCGTGAGGGCGAACATCACATACAGGACCCAGAACGCGGGGGAGCGCAGCATTTCACCCGGGTTTCGCTCCGGAGGCGCCACCACGTTGGCGCGAGTCCTCGGTGGCGGCGCCTTGAAGGAGGCGTCGGGCGCCTTGAGAAACCAGCCCAGCAGAAACACTACGGCGCCCTGGGCAACGCCGAATTTGAAAAAAGCGGATTGATATCCCTGCGAGGCGATCATGTTGGCGATCGGAACCACGGTCAGCGCGGACCCCGAGCCGAATCCCATCGCGGTCAGTCCGGCGGCCAGGCCCCGGCGGTCGGGAAACCACTTGAGCGCGTTGCCGATGGTGGCCCCGTACACCCCGCCCGCTCCGATGCCGCCAACCACCGCTCCGAGGTAGAGCAGGAGAAGGGAATCGGCTTTCGAGTTGATGACCCAGGCGAGCGCTACCAGGATCCCGGACACCACACCGACCATCCGGGGTCCGAAGCGGTCCACCAGCCACCCCTCGAGTGGAACCAGCCAGGTCTCGACCAGAACGAAGATGCTGAAGGCCACCTGGATGGCGGGGAGGCCCCACTGGTAGCGCTCATTGATCGGATTGACGAACAGGGTCCAGCCATACTGCAGATTGGCGATCATCACCATGCAGATGATGCCGAGAACGAGCTGGAACCAGCGGGTGGAGGAGGTGGTCAAGGCGTCGCTACGCTCGCTCGATTCGCTTGCCCTGTCAAGGCCTTGCGGCGCCTCTGGCCGCGCGAGAACTTCTCACCCATGAAAACCGGATTGGCCGTCATCATCGGGCTGGTGGTCGTGGGAGCGGCCCCCGCCCGCGCGCAGGACCTTCGGGGATTCGACGAATACGTCTCGCGAAGCATGCGGGACTGGCGGATTCCCGGACTCGCGATCGCGGTGGTCCACGGCGACTCCATCGTATTCCTGAAGGGGTATGGTGTCCGCGAGGCCGGCAAACCGGAACCGGTCACGGTGCACACCCGCTTCGGGATCATGTCCACGACCAAGGCCTTTACCGACGTGCTGCTGGCGATGCTGGTGGACAGCGGCAAGGTCGGTTGGGACGATCCGGTAGGCAAGTACATCCCCGAGCTGATGCTCCAGGATCCGTGGGTGACTCGCGAGCTCCGGGTCCGGGATCTGCTCACCCATCGCATCGGCTTTCCCGACCCCGATTACCTGTGGTACGCCCAGCCGCTCAGCCTGCCCGAGATCATCCAGCGATTGCGTCTCGTGCCGGTGGCGTCGAGCTTCCGGTCCCGGTTCGCCTACAACAACATCGCCTATGCCCTGGCCGGCGAGATCGTAACCCGCGCCGGCCGGGCGCCCTGGGCCGACCAGATGCGCCAACGGATCTACGCTCCCCTCGGCATGACCGAAAGCGTGCCCGATCAGGGCGAGCTGGACCGACTCCGGATCACCGACGTGACCTCCCCGCATGCGCTGGTCGGAGACACGCTCCGGGTGCTCCACCTGCCGGTGGCACCGGTCGATCCCATCGCGCCGGCGGGAGCGATGTTCGCCAGCATCCAGGATATGGCCCGTTGGGTCCGGTTCCTGCTCGATACCGGGCGGGTTGGCCGAACGTCGCTGGTGAGCGTGGAGTCCTGGAAGCAGCTGTTCACGGCCCAGCAGGTGGTTCCCCCCGACGAATTCTATCCCACGGCGCGGCAAACCCATCCCCACTTCACCGCGTATGGCCTGGGCTGGTTTCTGGAGGACTATCGTGGCGAGTTCGTGGCCTTCCATACCGGCAGCATCGACGGGAGGTCCGCGATCGTCGGATTGTTGCCCGATCGACGGGCCGGCGTGGTGGTGCTCACCAACCTCGACCATTCGGAGCTCCGTCACGCCCTGATGTACACCGTGTTCGACCGTTTTCTCGGTCCCGACCCCCGGCCCCATGACTGGAGCGGGGAACTCCACGCGATGTATCGCGCGCTTGCCGATACCGCCCGGCTCCGTCGCACTGCCGTGGAAGCCCGCCGGATCGGCGGGACCACGCCGACCCTCCCCCTTCCCAGGTACGCCGGGACATACAGCGACAGCCTCTACGGGACCCTGCTCGTCGAGCTGATTGGCGATCGCCCGGTGGTGCGTTGGGGCGTGCTGACGGGAGACCTCACCCACTGGCAATACGACACCTTCCGGGTCACCTGGCAATCGCCCCTCGCCGACCCGGATTACCTGTCGTTCGGCCTGGATGCCGCTGGCCGTCCCGCGGTGGCCCGCTTCGCGGACTCTCCCATTCAATTCCATCGCATCGGAACGCAATCCGGACACGAGTAGATTTCCCGGGGTTCCCGTCCCCAATTCATTCGGTTCCGGAGGAGTCATGCGTCACCTGATGTGCGCGCTTCTCGTTGTCGGCGGTGTCCCCAACCTGCCGGCAGGGCTTCGCCCCGTGAACGAACGTTCAGACCAGAGGCGGAAGTAGTCCGTCGCCGGTCATGCCTCTGCACAACGCCCCACCCCTTCTCGTCGCCGCCCTCGCCGATCGCTACCGGATCGAACGGGAGCTGGGGCAGGGTGGGATGGCGACGGTGTACCTGGCCCGCGATCTCAAGCACGATCGGCTGGTTGCCATCAAGGTGTTCCGCCAGGAAATCGCGGCGGCCCTGGGCTCCGAGCGGTTTCTCCGGGAAATTTCCTTCGCGGCCCGGCTTCAGCATCCCCACATTCTCGGCTTGCACGACTCCGGGGAAGCCGGCGGGCTCCTCTACTACGTCATGCCCTACGTCGAGGGAGCCACCCTTCGTCAGCGGATGGACCGCGAGGGGGCGCTCAGCCTCGCCGAAACCGTCCGGATCGTCCGTGAAGTGGCCGAGGCGTTGAGTCATGCGCATGGGCAGGGCATCGTCCATCGGGACATCAAGCCCGAGAACATCCTGCTCCAGGGCGGCGCGGCGATCGTGGCGGATTTCGGGATCGCCCGGGCGGTGGAGGAGGCGGGCACTGAGCGTCTGACCGGAACCGGGATCTCGATCGGGACCCCGACCTACATGAGTCCGGAGCAGGCCATGGGCGGCACCGTCGATGGCCGGAGCGACCTCTACAGTCTCGCCTGTGTGACCTACGAGATGCTCTCGGGCGAGCCACCCTTTTCCGGCAAGAGCTGGAAGGCTCTGCTGGCGCGGCACTCGGTGGAGCCGGTGCCCAGTCTGCGGATCCTCCGACCGACCGTGAGCGCCGGGCTCGAGAGTGCGATTGCACGGGCACTAGCCAAGACTCCTGCGGACCGGCAGAGCGGGGTTGCCGAGTTCGCCGCCGAGGTCGAGGCCGGGGTTTCGGGAGCGACGGGCCCGACCCCGGCTCCGCGGCCCGGGCGGCGGTGGATCACCTGGGCCTTCGCCGCGAGTGTGGTGCTGGTGTTGTTGCTGGCGGCGCTCGTGGTGTGGTCCCTCCGGCGGAGCTCCGGGGGAGCAGAGGGAGCGGATGCCCGGCCCCGGCTCGCGGTCCTGCCGTTCACCAGTATCGGTCCTCCGGAGGAAGGGTACATCGCGGAGGGATTGACCGACGAAATCACCAGCCGGGTATCCGGGGTGAGCGGGATCGCGGTACTCTCGCGGAGCAGCACGTTTCCGCTGGCGCGGGAAGGCCGTCCCCCGATGGAGATCGGCAAGGCCCTCAATGCGGGTTATGTGCTCACCGGGACGGTCCAGATCGAGCGAAGCGCCGGACGAATCCGGGTCCGCCCCAGCCTGGTCAAGGTGGATGACGGAACCGAAATGCTCACCGGCAGCTCCTATGATCTTGCGCTCGCGCCGGGAAAGCTGCTGGAGATGCAGTCCCAGATCGCCGAGAAAGTCGCGCAGACCCTCAACGTGTCGCTTCTCGCGTCGGATCGCCGGGCTCTGGCGGTGCCCCCGACCCGAAGCCTCGAAGCCTACCAGGCGTTCCTCCGCGGAAACGTCCTCGCGCTCCAGAAATACTCGGAGGAACCCTCGCGCCAGGCGGTTCAGGCCTACCAGGAGGCCGTCGCGGCCGACTCCGGGTTTGCGCCGGCCTGGGCCAAGCTCGCCCAGGCCCAGATCGGATATTGGTATCAGTTCGGCCGTGCACCCGCCCGCCTGGCCGATGCCCGGGCCAGTCTCGCGAAAGCGATGACGCTGGATTCCACCCTGGCCGAAACCCGTCTGGCCCAGGCCCAGATGTACTACTTCGGAGACCTCGACTACGATCGCGCCGAGCGGGAGTTCAAGGCGGTCCAGGCGATCCGGCCCAACGATAGCGACGTGCTGGCCTGGCTCGGGACGATCCAGAGACGTCGCGGCCGCTTCGAGGACGCGCTGGCGATGTTTCACCGCGCCGGCGAGCTGGACCCGCGCTCCCAGCAGGATGCCCTCGAGCTCGGCGTGACCTATCTCATGCTGCGACGTTTTCCCGAAGCCGAGGGTGAATTGCAGCGGGCCAGCGACCTGGCGCCGGAGTGGATCGCCCCGATCGTCACCCGTTCCTTCCTGTACTGGGGCTGGAAGGGCGACAAGGCGGCCGCGACGGAGACCCTTCGGAGCGCGCTGCGCGGCCACACCTTGCGCGAGCTGCTCGGATACCTGGTGCCGCTCAACCCGCATTTCGTTCTGACCATCGGCGGGGAATTCCGGGATTCCCTCCTCGCGCTGGGGCCGGCCGATCTGCACGTGGACCCGGGATTCCTCTATGTGGCCAAGGCCCTTGCCTACCGACGCACCGGGGATCCGAAAGCCCGGGCCTACTTCGATTCGGCGCGGGTGATCTGGGAGCCGCGCGTCAACGCCCGCCCTCAAGAGTGGATCTTCCGCAGCGAGCTCGGCCTGTCCCTCGCCGGGCTGGGCCGTGGCGAGGAGGCGCTGAACCAGGGACGCGTCGCCGTCAGCCTCCTGCCGGTTTCCCGAGATGCGCAGGGCGGCACCTATCCGGTCACCGCGATGGTGTCCATTGCGCTGCTGGCGGGTCAACCCGACACCGCACTCGCCTATTTGCGTCCCCTTCTCGAGCGGCCATCCCAATTCTCGAAGAAGCTGCTCGCAGTGGATCCGTTGTTCGACCCGCTCCGGAGCCTCCCGGGATTCCAGCAGCTCGCGCGGTGAGGCGCGCGTCTGGGGACGGTGCGTTGCGTCCGCGCGCCGTTCACCAGCTTCCTCTCGGCGGCGCCGCTCCGCCGTTCGTCTGCTTTGCGCTCCCCCCGCGGCGGGTCGGAAACGTGGTGCTGGCCGACTGGTGGTGCGGATTCGGTTCCGGAATCACCCTGGGGGAGGCCCGGCGGAGGGCCATCTCCGAGATCGTGGAACGCGCCAGTGCGGTGTTTCAGGGACATGAACCCCACCGCCGCGCGACGTTGCAGGACCTGGGCGATGATGCGGTCGCGCCGGAGTCGTTCCTGTTGTTCAGCCCGCGGCAACGCCAGCGGCCGATCCGGAGCCGGTCGCCGATGCTGCGGGTGCCTCCGGTCCTTCCGCCTGACGAGCCGGTCGACTGGAGCCCGGTCCGCTCGCTCACGGAGGGACGGTGGAAGCGGGCGCCGACCGCGGCCCTCTACTTCAAGGCGCCGGTGGCCGGACGGGGCTATTGCCGGGCTGATTCGAACGGACTGGCCGCCGGGCGAACCAGAACGGAGGCCATCCTGCGGGGACTGCTCGAGCTGATCGAGCGGGACAGTGTCTCGCTCTGGTGGTACCAGCGGATTGCCCGACCGGCCCTTCCGCGACTCACCGACCCGGTGGTGCAGGATCTGCTCGAGCGCTTCCGGCGCCTGGGGCGGACCACCGCGTTGCTCGACCTGACCAGCGACCTGCGGATTCCGGTCTGCGCGGCGCTGTCGCGCCGGGCCGCCCGGGGCGATGACCTGGCGCTCGGCTTTGGCGCCGCCCTAACCCGGGCGGGCGCGGCGCGCCGGGCCCTGCTGGAGCTGGCCCAGCCCCTCGCGGTGCGCCGCGCCGGCTGGCCGGGCGGAGAGGGAACCGGAGCGTTCGAGCGGTGGAGGCGGGAGCAGCGCGATCCGGCGCCTCGCTGGCTGCGTCCGGCAGCCGGACGGCTCCCTCGAATCGCGTCGGGGCCCACCCCTTCCACCGCCGCGGCCCTTGCCCGTTGTCGTCGCGCGGTGGAAGCCGCCGGGCTCGAAGTCCTGGTGGCGGACCTAACCCGGCCTGGCGCCGGCAGGGCGGTGGTGCGGGTTCTGGTCCCCGGGCTCCGGCATTTCTGGCCCCGCCTGGCCCCGGGCCGCCTCTATCACGCGCCGGTGCGCGCCGGCTGGGTGCGCCGCACGCAGCCCGAGTCGCGTCTCAATCCGGTTCCGCTGCTGGTCTAGCTTGCGAAAGACTCTCAACGGCGATATAACTCCGTCCTCCCTTCACAGTCGAGGCCGCTGTGGCAACTTCTTCGTTCGGCAGGATGGGTCGGGTTCACGCCAAAGCGATGAAGGACGCTGGGTTTCGCCGGAGCCTGAAACGGAATCCGCGCAAGGCGCTCACCGAAGCCGGGTTCAAGATTCCGTCCGGCGTCAAGGTGAAAGTGCACGAGAACAGTGCCAGCACGGTTCACCTGGTATTGCCCCGGAAAAAAGCAGCGCCTCGACGGGGAGCCAGGCGGCCGGCGCGTCCGGCCCGGATGGGACCGCAATTCACCATCCCGCTCTAGTCCGCTGGAGAAGCAGAGAGAGCTGAGGGCGGGCGGGAAACTTCTCGCCCGCCTTGTGCCGATGGGCGCCTTCACGCCCCCCGTTTCCGGTCCGGGCCCGGGGAGACAAGTCCTTTCCCGTTTCACGCTGCTGCATCGGGTTGGCCGACGGATCGTTCTCGAGTCTCCTCGATCCCTTGCCCGGGTCGAGCTCGCCGCTGCCGCCGTTCCCCTGCTCGCTCCGTTTGCGACCCTTCCAGGCGCCGTCGTCCGGGGGCCGTTCCCGCGTCTGCTTCATGCGGCCGGTCTTCTGACCCCGGTCAGCCGATCGCGGCCACCCCTCGAAGACCGGGAGACGGCGACCCGGCTCTGGGAGGTCCCCGATCTTTTTTTCCACGCCCGCAGCCGGCTGGGCCGCCATGACCATCCCGCCGGCGCCACCTGGGAGTTCCTCGGGCGGATTCCGCCCGCGCCCGCGATCACCCGCCGCGCCGGGCGCGGGATACCGCTGGCGCGCCGGATCGGGGGCGCCCGCGCCAGTGAGCCCCTAACCCGGGTTCTCGCCCAGCGGCGGTCCCTTCGGACCGCCCGCCGGGTGCTGACCCTCGAAGAGCTCGGTCCCTTCCTGGCCCGCTCCGCCAGCGCCTCGGCGGTCCGACCCGCCGGCCGGCGATTGCCCTACGCCATCACTCGCCGGCCCTATCCCAGTGGAGGTGCGTGTTACCCGCTCGAGGTGTACCTCGCGGTGAAGGCTTGCCGCGGCCTCGCGCCCGGCGTCTACCACTACGACCCGGCGGCTCATCGGCTCGAGCCCCTTCCCGACGGCGCCGGGGAAGTCGACGGCTTCTTCGCCGACCTGCGCCAGCCCCTCGGCCCCTTCCCGCCGGTGCTGCTGATCATCACGGCTCGCTTCGCCCGGGTCAGCTGGAAGTATCGATCCATGGCCTACAGCACGATCCTGAAAGACGTCGGCGCCCTGTTGCAGACCATGTATCTGGTGGCCACCGACATGGGGCTTTCCCCCTGCGCCATCGGATGTGGCGATGCCGAACGCAGTGCGCGTGCCCTGGGGACGCGGTTCGAGGAGGAATCGTCGGTGGGGGAGTTTCTGCTGGGCGGCCCGCCACCCGGTGGACGGCGTGGTCGCTAAGCCCCGGGTCGTTCTCGCCTGCCTGCCCTGGGCGGCGTCCACCCGGCCGAGCCTGGGCCTCGGCCTGCTGGTCGCCACGGCGCGCCGGAGCGGCTTCCCCTGCCATGCCGAGTATCTGAACCTCGATTTCGCGGCGACCTTCGGACCGGAAGCCTACGAGCTGATCGCTTCGCACGACGAGCTCTTTGCCCTGGGCGAGCACGTCTTCGCGGTGGACCTGTTCGGCCGGACCGCGCTTCGCTCCGATGCCTTCCTCGATCGCTTCTACGCGAGCGAGTCCGGCGAGGACGCGGCGGACCTGGTGTCCCCCGACGACATTCTGGCGGCGCGTGACGTGCTGGTGCCCGACGCGCTCGATCGTTACGTGACCCGGATCCTGGACCGCGCCCCCGACGTCGTCGGGATGACCTGCGTGTTCAACCAGGTCTTGCCGAGCCTCGCGCTGGCGCGACGGCTCAAGCTCGCCAACCCGAGGCTCATCGTATTGCTCGGGGGATCGTGCGTGCACGGCAAGATGGGGGAGACCTACGCGAAGGCCTTTCCGGATCTGGTCGATCACGTCTTTACCGGCGAAGCCGATCAATCGTTTCCGACCCTGCTCGAAGCCGTTGCCCGAGGCGAGCCCCCGAGCGGCATCGCCGGAGTGACCTCGAACGGCGCGCTCCCCGCCCCGGCCCCGCTGATCCAGGAGCTGGACGCGCTCCCGATTCCGTGTTATGACGATTTCTTCGGCGCCCGGGCGGGGCTGGGGAACCGGCTGCCCGAGCGGTTCGATCTGGTGTTCGAGTCTTCGCGGGGCTGCTGGTGGGGGCAACGGAGCCACTGCACCTTCTGCGGCTTGAATAACGAGGGCATGGCCTACCGGATGAAGTCGCCGGATCGGGTCATCCAGGAGCTGGTGAGCCTGTCCGAGGCGCACCACTGCCTCGACTTCGAAGCCGCCGACAACATTCTCCCCCAGGCCGCCTATCGCACCATGCTGCCCCGCCTCGCGGAATCCGGAACGGATTTCCGATTCCTCTACGAGATCAAGGCGAACATCACCCGGGACGATGCGGGGATGCTGGCGCGTGCGGGGGTACGCTGGGTCCAGCCCGGGGTGGAGAGCTTCTCCGATCACGTGCTCCGGCTGATGCGAAAGGGATCGACCGGGGCGCAGAACATTCAGCTCCTCAAATGGCTTCAGGAGGCGGGCGTCACTCCCTATTTCAATCTCCTGGTCGGATTCCCGGGGGAGAGCGACGCGGACTACGAGGAAGTCATCGAGCTCCTGCCGGCCCTGTTCCATTTGACGCCGCCGGTGCGCAATCGGAGCTGCATGGTCTCGGTGCATCGCTTCGCCCCGTTCTTCAATGAGCCGGAGCGCTGGGGAATCGAAGGGGTCCGCCCCGCCTGGTATTACCGGCACCTGATTCCGTCCCGCCGGGCGCCGGCCGCCGACTTTGCGTTCTTTTTCGATCGGACGATTCCCCGGGACGCGCCGGTCCACCGGCACAAGGAAAACCTGGACCGGGTCCTGGCCCGGTGGACGACGTCGAAGTCCCAGGTCAAGGCCAGCCTCGGCCCCGGCTTCATCTCGATCCTGCGAACCCGGGGAAGTCGTTCGGTGTCGGCGACCACCCTTTCCGGGCTCGAGGCTCAGGTCTTTCTGCTGTGTGATCGGCAGACCAGCGTGGCCAGCATCGCCCGCGAGCTCCAGGGCGCCGGGATCGATACGACCGAGGAGGAAATCACGGGGATCCTGGAAGCCCTGCGATCGAAACGGCTGGTGGTCCACTGCGGCGACCGCTGGGTCGGCGTCGTGCCGTTCGATCGCTTCCACACTATCGCCGAGCTCGAGGCGTGGCGGGAACGGTGGGCGGAGCTACCCGGCCTGGTGCACCTCGGCGGCGGCCCGGTGTCCTGACTCGAACGCTCCCTGCATCCATCCCGGGAGCGCGGAGGTGTGCTCGCCCGAGAAGTGCAGCCGCCCTTCCGGCGCGCCGAGGACCGGCAGGAGCCGCCTCATTTCTCCCGGCTCGAAATAGCAGTAGTCCCCCCGGGCATAGGGATCCTGATCCCAGCTCCTGGAAGCGGTCCCGATCACCGCGGCCGCCACGCCCGGATACACCCGGTCGAGCTGGGTGATGACCTCGCGGTGCCGTTCGGTCTCCGGCACCGCTGCCCATGCCCGCGCCCGTGGACCGGCGCTGTAGGATTCCAGGATTCCCGCGGGCCCGGGCTGCGAATTGGTCTGGTCGTTCAGGTACATCACCGGGAGATCGGTCGCGGCGCACCCCGGGAGTCCTGCGCTCTGCCAGGGACGGGAGCTGGTCTGCACGAACACCCGGGTTACCGAGGTGGCGCGAAGCTCCCCGATGGCCTTCCGTTTCTCGGGGGTGAGCGGGGCGCGAACCTCGATGGTGCGGAGCACGGGAAACGGAATGGTGATGACGGCGCGATCGCCCTCCCAGACCTTGCCGGATGACGCGGTCACCCGGACTCCGCTGCCCGGGTCCTCGATGCGGGTTATGACCTGACCATAGCTGATCCGATGCTGGAGCTCGGGAGTCTCGGCCAGCGCCCTGGGTAACCCGTCATTGCCGCCCTGGATCGTGTAGGTCTTGGTCTCGGCCTGGCCCGGATCCACCAGAGTGCCGTTCCCCATCCGGAACTCGCTCACGACGGGCGGGGGAAAATCCCTGGCAATGGAGCCGCCCGGCTTGAGCTGCGGGGGTATGCCCTCCAGCTGAAGGCAGATATCGCGCAGGACGTCGAGGGAAGAGACTGCCGCGATCCCGTCTCCAAAGAGACCGAAGTAGCCGAGGGAGAGCACTTCGATCGCCCCCGCCGACGCGCCCTCGCTCCGCAGGAACTCGGCGAAAGTCTGGTCGTCGTATTGCGCGAGGGCGGGGCCGGGCCAGCCGGCAGAGCGGGGATCCCCAAGCGCCTTCTGCGCCGCGGGGAGCACGTAGCTCGCCCAGAGCCCGAAATAGCCACCCTGCTGCTCGGGACCGGAGAGGCCCAGCTGGCTCGGCCAGGTGGCGTTCGCCGTGCCGGCCTGCGGCACCCGGCCTCCGCGTAAATAGACGACGAGGTCGGTCGGCTGCTCGGTGATCTGGAGCAGGGGCAAACCCAGCATGCCGATGTACCCCATCGTCAGGGTGTGATGCCCCGGAACGAACATGGCGCCGGCTTCCGCCGTCTGATTCTGTTGGAAGGGCGAGCGCAGTGTCTCGACCCGGCCACCGGGCCGGTCCCTCGCTTCGATCACCTCGACGTGGTGCCCCGCCTTCACCAGCTGATAGGCCGCGCTCAGGCCGGCCAGCCCCGCCCCCAGGACCAGGACCCGTTTCGGCTTCTGGTGCGTCGGAAGAAGCTGGGCCTGGAAGCGTGGGAAGGGAGATCGTGGATGGACGAAAGGAGCAGGGGCGGGAGTCGGCGTGGTCATGTTACTGCTCCAACAGACGCCGAAGGTTGAGCCGGCCGGCGCCGTAGTTGGGATCGAAACGCCTTCCCTTCATGCCGGGTACTCGATCCGCGGACCGCATGAGGCGGCGCTTGACCTCGGCGGGGGGCAGCTTGCCCCGCGCGGCGATAAGGAGCGCGACCGCGGCCGTGACGTGAGGACACGCTGCAGACGTGCCAGGCCACGCGTCATAGCGGGTATTCCGGGCCAACGGCCGGACGACAGCCCGACGTTCTCCGGTGCGAGCAGTCTGGACGCCGAACTCGCCGGGCCGGGTGGGCAGGGTGGACCAGATCGCGACGCCGGGAGCGCACAGCGCGATGTGCTTCCCGCGCCGGGAGAACGGCGCCACCGCGTCGTCCGGTCCGACTGCTCCGACCGCGATGACTCCGGGAGACGCCGCGGGATAATAGGGCTGACCGAGACCCGTCTCGCCGTTCCCCATGGCGGCGACCACCGTGGTTCGCCGGTTGAGAAGCTCCTGGAGTATCGCGGCTTCATGGGGATCCGGTGGCGCCGGCCCGCCGAGACTCAGGTTCACCACGTCGAGGCGCCGGACCAGGCACTCCTCGAGCGCCCAGTGATAGAGCACGGGCTCTACCAGGAAGACTTTGGCGTGCGCGGCGGGATCGGCCATCATCCGGTCGCCGAACACTTTCATCACATTGAGCCGACAGGGCGAGATGCCTTCGACGCCAAGCGTCGGGTCGTACAGAGCGCCGATGATCCCGGCGACGTGGGTTCCATGCCCGACAATATCCTGGGCCGAGACCGCAATCGGGTGCCCCGCTTCATAGCGATGGACATAGCGGGCGATCCGGCCTCGCAAAGCGGGATGGGGCAGGTCCACCCCGGAATCGAGAATCGCCACCGCGACGTTTCTGGCCGAGCGGAACCGCTTGAGCTGCCGCGCGGCCGCGAGCTGAATCCGCGCGTGGTTCCACATGCGCTCAGGTGGGAGCAGGCCACTGGCGGAGGGTTCGGCGGCGACCAGAAACCGCATCGGTACCCGGGAGACCGAGGCGACCTGGGGATCGGCCGCCAGTTTCCGGAGCAGGGTGGCGCGATACTTCGGGTCCCGGAGGCAGAGCAGCACGTGCCCGGTGTAGGCCCGGCCCCGGTCGTGTTCGCGGGCGGCCGCGGCGATCCCGGCCAGCGCCTGCCCCGAGTTACCCGCCCGCGCTACCTGCCGACGAGCGGCGCGACCGAGCGGAAGGAGGTAGTGCAGCTCCTGCCCCAGCTCATGGCGCTGAATCGCATGGAGCCCGGGTGCGACCTTGCTCTGGTCGGCTCCCGCCCGGAGCCGCCGCGCGATCGCGGCCGCTGCGGGTTTGAGCCGAAGCACCAGCATGTCCTCATGATGGCGCGCTGGAGCCGGCACCGATCGCCTCGTTTGGGGACGGGTAATGGAAAACCAAGTTAACGTCTCCACCCTATCGCAGGGTGAAAATCCTCCACCGGTTGCAGCACACCCAGAATCGAGTGCATCGATATCTGATAAATGACTTTAGTACAGCTGTCTAACATATTGTTATCAATAGTGTTAAACGACATTAAGGAATCGGTGGCATTGTCGTTGCTCCTCGGATGCGCCGGCCTGCAAGGGGCCCGTTCAATCCATTCGGGGGAATAGGGGAAATCATGAGGCGACGTTGCCGTCGAGGGTTTACCCTCATCGAGCTGCTCATCGTGGTGGTGCTCATTGGGATTCTGGCGTCGATTGCCATTCCCAAGCTGGCCGCAACCAAAGACAAGGCCAAGCTGGCCACGGTGAAATCCGACGTCCGGAATATCATTTCCGCCGAGGAGGCCTACCTCTCCGATTACAATGTGTACGCCAACTGGAATCAGCTGCGCAACCGGACCAACAGCAGTCTCTCCAACGGCAACACCGCCGCCATCACCTCCAACGCCAGCGGCTTCACCGCCACGGTGACCAATAGCTCGATTGCCAAGGGATTCAAGAAGTGCAAGGTCCGGGTCGGGGCGGGGGCCACGGCCGGCGTGGACGGGGTCCTGGTTTGCTCCTGAGCAGGACCGGGGACGCGGCGTTATGATCTTTTCACGCCGCGCTCCCGCATCAGGAGGCCACCATGCCGGTCCCTCGGCCCGTCCTCGGGCGACCCATCCTTATACTGTTCAGCTTCCTCCAGCTCGCCACTCCACTCAGCAGCCAGCAGCGCCGACCTACCCGCCCCGCGACTCCGGCGCCTAACCCGATCGATCCGGCGTCCTACGCGGCGCTCCAATACCGGCATCTCGGGCCGGAGGGGAATCGTCTGCCCGCCGTCGCGGGCGTCCCCGGCGATCCCTTGACCTATTACGCCGGAGCCGCGTCGGGCGGGATCTGGAAGAGCACCGATGGCGGCGTGCACTGGCAGCCGATCTTCGATGGGGAGCCGGTGTCTTCCATCGGCGCTCTTGCCGTGGCGCCCTCGGATCCCAATGTGGTCTGGGCCGGCACCGGGGAGCCCTTCATCCGGAGTCACATCTCGATCGGCTGGGGCGTGTACAAGTCCACCGATGCGGGAAAGACCTGGAACAGGATGGGGCTGGAGCGGACCGGTCGCATTGCCCGGATCGTGATCGATCCGAGGAACCCGGAGGTGGTGCTGCTCGCCGCGCTGGGCCATGCCTACGGACCCCAGCCGGAGCGCGGGGTCTTCCGCACCACCGATGGCGGGAAGACCTGGGAGAAGGTCCTCTTCGTGAACGACAGCACCGGAGCCATCGACCTGGTGATGGATCCCTCCAATCCCCGGATCCTGTACGCGGCCACCTGGCAGATCGAGATCCATACCTGGGGCCGCACCAGCGGCGGTCCCGGCAGCGGCATCTGGAAGAGCACCGACGGGGGCACCACCTGGAAGCGGCTCGAGGCCCATGGTCTTCCGACCAAGCCGTTCGGCAAGGTTGGACTCGCGGTGGCCCGCAGCAATCCCAACCGGATCTACGCGCTGATCGAGACCAGCGACGGGGTTCCGGTTCCCGGATTCGAGCCAGAGCGGGGCGAGCTCTGGCGCTCCGATGACGCGGGCGCCACCTGGAAAGTGGTGAGCTACGACCGCCAGCTCGCCGGGCGCACCCAGTATTACACCCGCCTGGCCGTGTCGCCCGACAACCAGAACGAAGCCTATTTCCTGGCCGGCGATTACAGTCGCACCCTCGACGGTGGCGCCACCACCGTCGACGTGCCATTCGACGAGCAACCCGGCTGGGATTACCACGACATCTGGATCGATCCCACCAACCCGAATCGCATGGTGGTGGGAAGCGATTGCTGCGTATCGGTCTCGGTCACCCGGGGTAAGACCTGGCTCCAGACCAATCTGCCCGTCGCCCAGATGTATCACGTGACCGTGGATAACCAGGTTCCCTATTACGTGTACGGCAACCGGCAGGATGGGCCGTCCGCCATGGGACCGAGCAACAGCAAGACCGGCGGCATCTTCGGACCGGGCAATATCACCCGCGGGATGTGGGGGACGGTGGGGGGCGGCGAAAGCGGGTGGGCCACCCCGGATCCCGAGGACCACAACACGGTTTGGTCGAGCGCTTCGGGCTCGGGCGCGGGGGGCGGCATCGTGGTCAAGTACGACGCCCGCACCGGCACCCTCCGGAACGTCGAGGTCTGGCCCGAGGCGCCGTTCGGGTTTGCCGCCAAGGATCTCAAGTACCGGTGGGTCTGGAATTTTCCCCTGACCATCTCGCCGCACGATCACAACAAGATCTACGTCGGGAGCCAGTACGTGCACGCCACCACGAACGGTGGTCAGAGCTGGCAAGTCATCAGCCCCGACCTCACCCGGAACGACCGGAGCAAGATGGGCAGCTCGGGCGGCCTCACCCCCGACAACATCGGAGTCGAGTATGCCGGGGTGGTATTCGCCATCGCGGAGTCGCCCCTGGACGCCGGGCTCATCTGGGCCGGCAGCAACGACGGCCTGGTGCACGTCACGCGGGACGGCGGGAAGACCTGGACCAATGTGAGCGCGAATATTCCGGGCCTTCCCGATTGGGCCACCATCGCCACCATCCAGCCCTCGCACTACGACACCGGTACCGCGTATCTCGCCGTCGATGGCCACCAGGCCAATAACCGGGACCCCTGGGTCTACAAGACCGCCGACTACGGCAAGACCTGGCGCCTGATCACCAGCGGGTTGGAGAAGACTCCGCTGAGCTACGCCCACGTGGTGCGGGAGGATCCGGTGCGGAAGGGCCTCTTGTATCTGGGGCTCGAGAACGGGCTCTTCGTCTCCTTCGACGACGGGGAACACTGGCAGCCCCTCCAGACCAACCTTCCCCACGCGCCGGTGTACGAGATCATGGTGCAGGAACACTTCCACGATCTGGTGGTGGCGACGTACGGGAGAGGCATCTGGATTCTCGACGACGTGACCCCGCTCGAGCAGCTCACGCCGGAGGTGGCGGCCAAGCCGGTCCACCTCTTCACCCAGCGGCCCGCCTACCGGTTCCGGCTGGTCGAAGCGCCGTACGCCGCGCTCTACGATCCGGTGGAAGGCAAGAACCCGCCCTATGGCGCCGATATCAACTACTGGCTCGGCGCCGATGTTCCGGACAGCGTGACGCTTACCATCGCCGATGTGGGCGGAGCCGCCGTTCGCACCCTCAAGGGCCCAGGCACCAAGGGACTGCACCGGGTGATGTGGAACCTTCTGGGCGAGCCGACCAGGACGGGGCGCCTCCATACCGCGCCACTCTACTCGCCCGGATATCGAGGTGCCCGATACCGGCCGAGCTCCCCCGGATTTTGGCCGCCTCAGCATTCTGGTGCCCCCGGGGACCTACACCGTCAAGCTCAAGGCCGGCGACCAGGAGATGAGTACGCCGCTGGTGGTCCTGAAGGATCCCAACTCCGGGGGAAGCGAGGCCGGCATTGTCGCCCAGACCGCGCTGCTCAAGGAGATTGCGACCCGGGTGAATGACGGCGTGGAGATGGTGAACCGGCTCGAAACCGTGCGAGCCCAGCTCGCCGCCCTGCGCAATACCCTGCGAACCGATTCGGCCCGGCAGGACGTGCGCACGGCCGCCGATTCCCTCGATGCGAAGCTGGTCGGCGTGGAGGGTGAGCTGACCCAGTTGCTGGAAACGGGGCGAGGTCAGGACGGGGTGCGGTATCCCACCAGGCTGATCGGCCAGCTCATGTACCTGGCCGGCGGGATATCGGCCGGCGAGTTCGAGCCCACCGACCAGCAACGCGAGGTGTACCAGATGCTGAGTGGGAAGATCGCCGCGCAGCGCGGCGCGTTCGACCGCCTGATGGCCCAGGACGTGTCGACCTTCAACGCCATGCTCCGGCAGCGGAATCTCGCGGGTGTGATCGTCACCGCGCCCTGGTGACGAGCGATTTCGAAGGCCGGGTCGCGCTGGTTACCGGCGCGGCCAGGGGCCTGGGCCGGGCGGCCGCCTCGCGGCTACTCGAGCGGGGAGCCGCGGTCGCGATTCACGTCCGGGACCGGCAGCGAGCGGAGGAAGTGGTTCGTGACCTGGGCGGGGCAGCGAAGTGCCTCCCGGTCTCCGGTGATCTGGAAGACGAGGCGGTCCCCCAGCGGCTGGTCCGCGAGGCGCTCGACCGTTTTGCCCGACTCGATATCCTGGTCAACAACGCGGCGCTTCCGTTCACCACCCGGTTCGAGCAGATCTCCCCCGAGGAATGGCGACGCGCTCTGGCGGTGAATCTCACCGCGCCATTCCTCCTGACCCGCGCGGCGCTTCCCGCGATGAAGGCGCAGGCCTACGGCCGGATCGTCAATATCTCCTCCACCGCGGGCCGCATGGTGTCCACCCTTGGCGGCGCGCACTACACCACCACCAAGACCGGTCTCCTCGGCCTAACCCGCGCGGCGGCAAAAGAGCTGGGTCGCTACGGCATCACGGTCAATGCGGTGTGCCCGGGGATGATCGATACCGAGCTGACCCGGGAGAGCGCCTCGGAGGAGCAACTCGAACGGTTCGCGAGAGGGTACCCGGTTCCCCGGCTGGGAACCGCGGGGGAAGTCGCCGATCTGATCTGTTTCGCCGCTTCGGAGGCCGCGGGGTACATCACCGGCGCGGTCTTCGACATCAACGGCGGCGACCTCATGATGTAGGAAGGGAGTCCTCATGAAGGAGAGCACCCGCGTCCTGGTGGCGCTGGTGGCGGGCCTGGTGCTGGGAGCGATCGTGGCCGCCCTGGGAACGCCCAGCCTGCTTCGCGCCGCCGAAGCGGTTGGGGTCGTGGGGACTATCTGGATCAACGCCATCCGGATGACCATTATCCCGCTCGTCGTGTCGTTGCTCATCACCGGCGTGGCGGGCGCGGCCGATCTCCGGGCCATCGGCCGGATCGGGGGACGAAGTCTCCTGACCTTCGTGCTGCTCCTCATCGGGACGGCGATCGTGATCATGCCGCTCGCGGTGCTGGTTTTTTCCCTGGTCCCGCCCCTGGCGATTCGCCCCGAGCTCCCCGCCGGCGCAGTCGAGGCAGCAGGCCAGATCACCGGGAGCGCGCAGCCCACCGGTCTCGGCTCGTGGCTCGTATCCCTGCTCCCAACCAATCCGATCGCTGCCGCGGCCAACGGGGCCATGCTCCAGTTGATTCTCTTCACCCTCATTCTGGCCCTGGCGATCGCGCGGAGCGGCGCGGCCGCCCGGGAGACCCTGCTTGGCTTCTTTCGCGCCTTGAGCGAAGCGATTCTCGTCATTGTGCGCTGGGTCGTCGCTCTGGCGCCCATCGGGGTATTCGCCCTGGTGCTTCCCCTCGCCGCGCGGGGCGGAGCCGGGACGGCGGGCGCCGTCGGGCTCTACGTCGTGATCTATTCCGCCGGCAGCCTGCTCGCGGTGCTTCTCCTCTACCCGGCGGTGCGGCTCGCCGCCGGCGTTTCGATGCGCCGTTTCGCCCGGGCCCTGTTCCCGGCCCAGACGGTGGCGTTCGCCTCTTCCTCGTCGATCGCGGCACTCCCCGCCCTGGTCGAAGGAGCCGAACAGAAACTCGAGCTGCCCGAGCGGGTCAGCGGGTTCGTGCTGCCCCTCGCCGTTTCCATGTTCAAGATCGCTGCGCCGGTCTCCTGGACCATCGGGGCACTCTTTCTCGGATGGTTCTACGGCATCCCCCTGGGTATTGGAGCGCTGGCCACTATCGCGTTTGCCGCGGTTTTTCTGGCTTTCGCGGCTCCGGGAGTTCCCCGAGGCGCCTGGCTGCTGCTGACCCCGCTGCTGGTGCAGATCGGTCTGCCGGCGGAAGGTGTCGGGATCCTGATTGCGGTGGATGCCATTCCCGATCTCTTCGCTACGGTATTGAATGTGAGCGGCGACATGGCGGCCGCCGCCATCGTGGCACGACCGTTCAGGCAGCCTTGACGAACCGGGCTGGATTCGTCATGTATTGATCATGGCGGAATCCGGATCTCCCTCCCTGATCGAGCGTCTCAACACCACCTGGCACCGGCCGGCGCTCTTCATTTTCCTCGCGATCGTGATCGCCCACTGGGCCGAACATATCGCCCAGGCTTATCAGGTGTACGTCCTTGGCTGGGCCATGCCCAGGGCGCTCGGTGTCCTCGGGCTCTGGTTTCCCTGGCTGATCCGCTCCGAATCGCTGCACTACGGATATGCGGTGGTGATGCTGGCGGGGCTGTGGTTTCTCCGGAAGGGCTTTCATGGACGGGCCTACACCTGGTGGATGATCTCCTTCTGGATCCAGATGTGGCACCACTTCGAGCACGGCCTCCTCTTCGTGCAGGCGACCACCGGTCACAACTTCTTCGGGGCCGCGGTTCCCACGAGCGTCGGCCAGCTCTTCATCCGGCGGATGGAGCTACACCTGATTTACAACACTCTGGTCTTCATTCCGATGGTCGTCGCGATGTGGAAGCACCGCTATCCCGGCAAGGCCGAAGCGGGAGCGGCTCGGTGCAGCTGTGCGGTCCATCGTGATCACGCCCTCGCCGCTTCGACCGCCTGAAGCGACTCCTTCCTAGAAGCTGAAATCCAGGCCGGCGGTCCAGATCAGGCCGGCCTGCAACCCACCGCGCCGAAGCGGCACCACCGCGTTGGTGGTGAGAATCGGCCCTCCCGGCGTCCGGAACCGGAAGCCCAGGGACCCGTTCACCCGGTGGTCCCGCATCTCGGGAATATTGGAAAGCTGCACGGTGCGCTGCACCGGGTATTCGAAGGTGATGCTGCTTGGCAGGGTGAGCGCGTTGGGGCCGGTTTCCCATTCCGAGATGACGTCCACCGCGAGGGTGGCCCACGACGCCATCAGCTCGTCGAATCCCGCCGTCGCGAGGAACGCGTCATTGAGGCCCCGTCCACCCCGCACCGCGTATCCAAGGTTCAGGTGCGAGGAGAAGTTTCCGAACTGGCCCGCGCCGATCAACAGTCCCCGGAAGCCCAGATGCCCGGACCCGGTGAGGTCCTCCTCCGACCCGGTGGGGAGCCGGGTATCGGCCATGATCGCGACCCGGAACGGCTCGGTGTTGAGCAGCGTGGCCTTGATCCGCAGCGCGATATCGCCGATCCCGGTCTCCGACCCGAACGTAGCCGCGTTGGCGGTGAGGACCGGATTGCTCGAATCCCCCGCGAAGAAGTGGGAGGTCGGGATCCCGAAGGGCAGGAACTGCCCGACGCTCCGTCCCGACAGGGAGCTGTGCACCACCGGCACCGCCACGCTCACGTCCACCCGGTCGTTCACGCCGTAGGTCGCGAAGAAGGTGGACACCAGCAGGTTCACGTTGAGATCGAGCCGGACCTGCAGCAGGTCGTTCTCGCGGACCGGCTGGCCTAACCCGGCGGGCGGGACGTCCTGGTGGGTGAAGGTGAGGATCAACCCTTCGAGCGGGACCCCCCGGAGGGAGGTGAAGGCGATCCCGGTGAGATTCGCTCCGGTGACGAACCGGCCCTTGCCGATGGTCTGGGCCCGCTCGCCGAAAATCGGGCCCAGCGAGGTGGAGGTCTTGACCGGCAGTCCTCCGGCGAACGTGTAGGTAATCCCGCTGCCCGAGGCCGGCAGAGGGAAGTTGGAGGCGGTCGAGGAGATCGCGTCGTTCAGAAAGGTGATCAGCGCGCCATTGCTCGCCGCTACATCGGGGAGGAAGTGATCTCCGTGGCCGTTGGTCGCGTTGACCGAATTGTCGAGGCAGAGCGGTTTGCCGCAGGAACCGAAGCTGAAGAGATCCTGGAGCCGGTCCCGAAGATGTCCGGAAGTCTGCTGGGCGGAAAGCGGCGCCGCGGAGAGGAAGGCCAGGAGCGATAACGCGAGACGGCGACTGGACATGCGCGGGCCCCGGTGAAGGATGGTGGTTCGATCTAGCTGCCCAGCCTCATCAGCCTCCACACCCCGGCTTGCCGCTCCAGGCGGGCGTGCAGGTTGACTGCCTGCTCGGACTCGCGCTCGCGCGGGGCGGTTACCACGTTGGCGCCGGTAATGTGCGCCGTCGCGACATCCCCGTCCACACTCACACTGCCGATGCTCCAGCGGGTTCGCATGCCGCCGCCCGCACGCCAGAACGCCTGAAGTCCCTGGCGCTGGTCCTCCGGCATCCCGGGAAACATTCGCCGTGCGCCGTTCATGTCGCCGGCCTCGAGGGCGCGAGCATACCCGGCGATCGCCGCAACGACCGCCCCGGAATCGGCGGTGAAGCGGGCCGCCGCGAGCGCCGCAGCCGCCTCGGCCGGGCTTCGTTCCGGGGTGGTCGCGGGGGCCGGAGCGGGAGCGGTCACGACCGCGGGCGGCGGTGGGGGCGGGGGGGCAGGCGCGGTTGGAATGATCGCCGCCGGCGGGGCCGCGGCCGCGGCCGCGGCCGCGGCCGGCGCCGGGGAGGGGGAGGGGGAGGGGGACGGCCGTTCCGGGTTAGGCTTCCGGGGCGCGGCGCCGGTCGGCTCCGAGCGGGTCTGGGGTGGAGTCGGGGGAACGACCGGCGGCGCCGAGGGAGGCACCCTGGCCTCCGTTTGGGTGGCCGGCTCGACCGGCCCGCGCTTGCCACCGGCCCACACCGCGTACCCTCCGATGCCGGCGGCGAGCACCACCGTGCCCAGAAGAACAGGCCCGACCCATTGCCGCGATGGCGCGGGGTCGGAAGGCTTCTTGCGATGGAGTGGGATCGGGCTCCGCGGGGTCTGCACCCGCGACGCCACGTGGTTGTTCGCACCGGTGCGGGCCAGGAGAATGAGCTGGGTCCGGGTCGGATCATCGTGGGCGAGCTGCTGGGCTCCGATCGCCGCGATGGCGTCCTCCATGCTTGGAAAGCGCTCCTTCGGATCCTTGGCGAGCATCCGGAGGATGGCCTGCCGGAGAGGCGCGGGACAGTCGGGTCGCAACGTCTCGAGCGGTGGCGGGGCATCACGGAAATGACTGAAGAGCACCGCCATCATGTTCGGCCCGGAAAAAGGAGGCCGTCCAGTGAGCATCTCGTAGGCGACCACGCCGAGGGAATACTGATCCGAGGCCCCGGTGATCTCGCCGCCGGTACACTGTTCCGGGCTCATGTAGGTCGGGGTACCGACCGTCGCTCCGGAGATGGTCAAGCCTTCCGATTCGCTGACCTTGGCGATCCCGAAATCCGTGACGATCGCCCAGCCCTCCTCGTCGATCAGGATGTTGCTGGGCTTGATATCCCGGTGCACGACGCCGCGGCGATGGGCGTAGCCGAACGCGCCGCCCACCTGCGCCAGGATCGCTTCCACCATGGTGATCGGAAGCTGGCCCAGCTCCTGAATCACCGAATCGAGCTGGGTCCCCTCGACCAGTTTCATGACAAAGAAGAGCAGGCCCTCCGCTTCCCGGACGGCATAGATCGGAATGATGTTGGGATGGGAGAGGCTGGCGGATGTCCGAGCTTCCCGCTTGAAGCGCTCGATCATCCCTGGTCCGAGACCGAGCGCGGGCGCCATCACCTTGATGGCAACCTTGCGGTCGAGTGCGAGGTCGTGCGCCAGGAACACCGTCGCCATGCCGCCGCGGCCCAGCTCGGCGCCGATGTCGTACTCACCCAGGGTCGCGTGGCGGAGCTGCTCCAGGAGCCGCGCCTGGCTCCCATCCGCGAATGGGCGCGCCCCGCCCTCGGTGGAAAGGTTTTCCTGGACCGAATCAGCCATGGCAGGGGAACACTAACCAATCCTCCCTGCCCCTGCTCGCTCCGGGCTACTCCGCCCGGAGAGCGATGACCGGCTGCACACCAGTGGCCCGGCGGGCAGGAACGAAGCTCGCCAGGAGGCCGACCAGCGCGACGGTTATGATCACCAGGGTGAACACCGGCGGGTCCTGGGGCGACATCTCGAACATCAGGATCCCGATCACCCGGGTCAGGCCGAAGGCGATGAGCAACCCGGTCAGCAGGCCGATCCCCAGTTGCTTGCCTCCCTGGCGAAGCACCAGGCGGATCACGTCGCCGGCGTCGGCGCCGAGCGCCATGCGGATGCCCAGCTCCCGGGTGCGGCGGCTCACCGAGAACGCCAGAACGCCATACAGACCCACCGTGGCCATGAAAAGCGCGGCCGCGCCGAAGACGATGAAGATCGAGCCGAAGACGTAGTAGTACCAGGTCTGCTGACGCACCACGCCAGCCATCGAGTCCACGTTGTAGATCGGCTGATTCGGGTTGAGGCCCTGCACCGTCTGGCGAACCGCGGTGGTCAGGGTCAGCGGGTCCGCATTGCTGGTCTGCGCCGCGATGCTCACGAACCGGGGATCCCGCTGCATCATGGGAAGGTAGAACCCGGCGGGATCCCGATCGTCCGCATCCACGCCCTGCATGCGCATGTCCGAGACGACCCCGATCACCGTGAACCATTGTCCCAGGCTGTCCCGATCGACCCGCAGCGCGAATCGCTGGCCGAGGGCCGGCCCTCCGTTGAAGTATTTCTCCACGAAGGGGCGGTTGACGATGGCGACCGGGTCGACCCCCGAGCCATCGCGCTCGTCGAAGTCGCGGCCTTCGAGGATCGAGGCGCCGAAAGTTTCGAAGAAGTGGAGGCCCACCGTCGCGAGGTGCGCCTTGGGGTACTCCGCCCCTTCACCGTAGACCTTCCCCGGGAATCCGATATCGGTTCGGCCACCGGTCATCGGCAGGTTGGCGGTCAGCGCCGCCTGGCTCACCCCGGGCAGGGCACGGAGGCGCTGCTCCAGGTCCCGGAAGAATCGTCGACGGCTGGTGGTGTCGGGGTACTCGCTCTCGAACAGACCGACCCGGGCCGTGAAGATCCGCTCGGTGGTGAACGGGAATCGGAAGGTTCTGAGGTTCGCGATGCTCCGGACCATGAGCCCGGCCCCGATGAGGAGTGCGCAGGACAGCGCGATTTCCGCGATGACGAGAATCCGGGTCAATCGCCCTCCCAGGACCCCCGAGCCGCGGGATTCGTCCTTCAGGGTGGAATTCACGTCGGTCTTGAGGACGTAGAACGCCGGGGCGAGACCCGCGAGAACTGCGGTGAGCAGGGTGATGCCCAGCATGAACGCCAGGACGGGGAGGTCGAGCCTGAATGCCATGTAGTAGGGCTTGCCGACGCTCCGGGTGGCGCCGTCGAACAGGGTGATTCCCACGTACGCGATCACGGTTCCCAGCAGCGCGCCGACGAAGGACAGCACGAAGGTCTCCGCGAAGAACGGCGTGACGACGCGGAGCCGGGAAGCGCCAATCGCGGCGCGTACCGCCGCTTCCCGGGTCCGAAGGGTGGCGCGGGCCATCAGGAGGTTCGCCACGTTCGCAATCGCGATGAGGAGCACGAAGATCGTGGCCACCTGCATTCCCCCAAACACGGCCCGCAGCTCGGAACCGGTATTGTCCTGAACGAAGGTCCGAAACCGGGTGGTGAAGCCGCCGTCCACCTTGGGATAGGCGCGCGCCAGCCGATCGGAGATCTGGGCGAACTCGAGCACCGCCTGATCCATCGAAACCCCTGGGTTGAGTCTCCCGAAAACCCGGAACTGGTCGCCCTCACCTCGGGCCTTGAGCTCGGCGCGGTTATCGCGCCGCGCCACCCAGAGGTCCTGGTTTTCGGGAAACCGAAAGGCCTTCGGCATCACGCCGAGGATTGTCGCGGCTTCCCCGTTCACGATGACCGCCTTGCCGATTACTCCGGGGTCCTTCCGGTAGCGGTCCTCCCAGACTCGATACCCGAGCACCACGGTGAGCGGGGCCCCGGCCGCATCGTCGCCTTGCCGGAAGGTCGAGCCCAGCGCCGCCTTGACCCGAAGGGCGTCGAACACCCCAGCCGTCACGAAGGCCCCGTCATACCGTTCGGGGCCTTCCGTGCCCGCAACGTTGACGGTCCCGGTGTAGTACGCCGCCATGGATTCGAAGGAGCGCTGCTGTTCCCGCAAGTCGTAATACTCATGAATCGGGATGCTGCTCCACTCGATGTGCTGAGCGGGATTGGTGCGGAGAATCAGGGTAACCCGGCTCGGCTCCGGGATCGGATGGCCTCGAAAAAAGACCCCGTACAGGAGCGACCACACCGTGGTGCACATCCCGATGCCGAGGGCGAGGGTGAAGCTCGTGATGATGGCGGAGATTGGCTGCTTACGAAGGCCCCGGATGCCAAGGAGCATGTCGTGCCAGGGAAGCCGCACGGGCGCAGTCCGGTCGAAGTGAGTGGGGCCCTACGGCCTCCTGCGGGTGAAGTTTCAGATCGGAACACCTGACCTCAGGGCCTTCTCCTATTTGACATCGTTCCGGAGAATCACGCCCCCTTTCATGACGAAGACCACCCGGCGAAGGGCGGTAATATCGGTGGCGGGATCCCCGTCCACCGCGATCAGGTCGGCCGCATATCCCGGCGCCAGTCTTCCGATCGAAGCCCCCATGCCGATCGCTTCCGCCGCCAGCGAGGTGGCCGAGACAATCGCGTCCATGGGCTTCTGGCCTCCCGCCTGCACCCGGCAGATCAGCTCTTCGACGTTCCGGCCATCCGCCCCGGCTACCGCGTCGGTGCCGAATACCACTTTGAGCCCCGGGATGGCCAGCGCCCGCTTGAACGCCGCTGTTGCCAGGGGAATGGCCCGCTCCATCGAGGCGAATCCCTCGTCGTTGTAGTTACCGATTCCCTGGTACTTGGCCCGATTGTCGAGGTAGTTGCGGAAGACCAGGCAGACCTGCGGATCGAACCAGGTTCCTCGTTGCGCCATCTCCCGCAGCACCTCGTCGGTCGCGAAGACGCCGTGCTCGACCTGGGTGCAGCCTGCCCGGCTTGCCGCCAGCATGCTTTCGGCGGAGTGGGCGTGCACCAGCGTTCTGAGTCCCAGCGCCTTGGCCTCGCCGCAGGCGGCTTCGAGCTGGGCATCGGTCATGGTCTGGGCGCCCCCTTCGCGAATCGACTTCGAGGCGAACAGCTTGATGAGGTCGGCGCCGTTCGCCCTGGCCTGGCGGACTTTGGCCCGGAGCTCCTCGGGCGAGCCGCTCTGCTCGGAGAAGCTCCCCAGCGAGCTTAACACGCGGGGCCCCGGGATCTCGCCCCGCGCGATCGCCTCGCGATAGCGCTTGTCCTCCGGCGACCCGACGCTCTGCACGGTGGTGATGCCGTTCCGAACCGTCGCCAGCAGGTTCTCGCGGATCGCGGCATCGGCCTGTTCGGCGGTTTCTCCATCGTTCCCGGTGTGAAGCCGCCCCCGGGGATTGAAATGCCAGGCGAAGTGGACGTGCCCGTCGATGAGGCCGGGGAGGACCGTGAATCTGGAGAGATCGATGGTTTTCCCGCCCGGGGACGCACTCCCCATCGAACCGATCACGCCATTGCTCACCACGATGACCGGCTGGCGCACGCTCTTGCCGGTGCCGTCGAGCACCACTCCGGTGCGAAGCACCACCGGCGCCTGGGCGGTTGCGGAGCGGGGCCCCCCGAAGGAAAAGGGAGAAACCAGCTGCAGAGCGGAAAGTGCGAGCACCATCCGGACGTTGGGCATGGACATCGGGCCTCGGAAGGCATGGGTTGCGTCAAGAGCGGGGCTGGCAGGATTATACCACCTCGCCGCAATGCGTCTTCCCCTCCTCGTGGTTCTTGCCGGGTTGTTCGGCGGACCTGCCTCGGCCCAGTCGGTCGAGGAGTCGATGCCGCTCACCCGACTCGCCGGACCGATCCGGCTGGATGGCCGTCTCGATGAGCCGGCCTGGGACGCCGTCCCGCCGCTTCCCCTCGCCATGTACACCCCGACGTTCGGCGGCGCGCTCACCGAGCGTACCGAAATCCGGGTGGCCTACGACGACCGGTATCTCTACGTCGGGGGGCGGATGTATGACTCGGAGGCCCGGCGGGTGCGGACCAACACGTTCTACCGGGATCGCTACTCGGGCGACGATATCATGGCCATCGTGCTCGATACCTACAACGATCGCCAAACCGCTTCCTGGTTCACCGTGAATCCCGCCGGTACCCGGATCGATCGGGCGCTCTCCAACGACGGGGAATACAGCAACGGCGATCCCATGAACGACAACTGGAATACGTTCTGGGACGTCGCCACCAGCCAGGACGATGAAGGTTGGTACGCGGAAATGCGCATTCCGTTCTCCAGCCTCGGCTTCCAGGATATCGACGGCCGGGTCACCATGGGCCTGATCGCCTACCGCCTGGTGGCCCGGAAGAACGAACGGCAGCTCTTTCCCGCCATCCCGCCGAACTGGGACCTCGGGTTCGCCAAGCCTTCGCAGGCCCGCCGGGTGTCGCTCGAGGGCGTGCACAGCCGCCGCCCGGTGTACCTCACGCCGTACACCCTCGGTGGCCTGACCTGGGAAGCGGCCCTCGATACCGCGCAACACCGGTATGTCCGTCCCGCCGAGCACACCGCGGAAGCGGGACTGGACCTGCGATACAGCCCGACGTCCAACCTGTCGCTCGACCTGACCGTCAATACCGACTTTGCCCAGGTGGAAGCGGACGACCAGCAGGTCAACCTGACCCGCTTCGATCTCTTCTTTCCCGAGAAGCGCCAGTTCTTCCAGGAGCGGTCGTCGATTTTCGAGTTCAACACCGGCGGCTCGAGCCGGCTCTTTCACAGTCGCACCATCGGGCTGGTGGATGGTGCGCCGATCCGGATCCTGGGAGGAGCCCGCCTGGTGGGGCGGGTCGGGAGCTGGGACCTTGGCTTCCTCAACATGCAGACCGCCTCGATGGATACCGTGGACTCGGAGAACTTCGGGGTGCTCAGGCTTCGCCGCGGGGTATTCAATGCCAACTCGACCATCGGGGCGATGGTCACCACCCGGATCGATACGGAGGGCCGCCACAACGTCGCCGCGGGCGTGGACGCCCTGGTGCGTCCGGTGGGGGAAGAATACCTGACGGTCCGATTCGCCCAGACCTACACGACGGGGAGTCCTAACCCGCCGCTGGACTGGGACCAGAGCCGCCTCATGGTGCGCTGGGAGCGCCGGAACCAGGTCGGCCCCGGGTACGCGGCGGAGTTCATCCGGTCCGGCCCGGGGTACAACGCCGGGATGGGCTTCATCTTCCGCAACGACTTCACCTCCCTCGAGCTCCGGCCCCGCTACGCCTGGCTGGTCGGGGCCCGGTCGCCGTTCCGCAGCGTGTTCGTCGGCGCGCCGGGTCATTCCTACTGGAGAAACGCCGACCACACGGTGGAATCCGCCGACTGGTCGCTTCAGCTCGGCGCCGAGCTCAAGAGCGGGGAGAATCTCCAGCTCACGTTCCGTGACAACTACGAGAGCATTCGCGACCCGTTCGAAATTTCGGGGGGCGCCGACGTGGTTCCAGGCAACTTCTGGTTCCCGCAGGTGGAGTTCGGGCTCGAGGGCGCCCGATCCGCGAGTCTCAGGCCGACGTTTCTGGTCGGGGCCGGACGGTTCTATGATGGCAGCAGGGTCTATCTGTCAGCCCACCCGGCATGGAATCCGACCCGGTATGTGGAGCTTGGAGTGGACTACGACTACAACCGGATCCGGTTCGCCCAACGGAATCAGCGGCTCGACCTCCACGTAGTGCGGCTCCGGATCCAGACCGCCCTGAACGTCCATGTCTCCCTGGCGACGCTGTTGCAATACGACAATGCCGACGACGCGATCGGCATCAATGCCAGGTTTCGGTACAACTTCCAGGAAGGGAGAGATCTCTGGTTCGTCTACAATGAGGCCCTGAACACCGATCGGCCCCTCCTGGTCGCGCCGCGGCTGCCCGGGACCCAGCGGCGCGCCTTTCTGGTCAAGTACACCCACACCCTGGGATTCTGAGCCCCGCCCCCACGGCCGTTCGGCCGCTCCGGGCAGCTTGACTCGGCCGGGCTTGGCGCCCTATTTGTAAAGATCGTAGTCCTTGAGGAGGGAGACTTCACCGGCGTGAAGGTAGGCCGGCTTGGCCAGCTCCTGTGCGTACATCGCGGCGATCGTTGGGGCGGCCGACAGATCGTTGTTTTTCCAGCCTGATGCCAAGTAATAGCTCGAGGTAGTCCAGTCGAAGTTGATATAGGTGAACCACTTGATTTCCGGGCGCGCGGTGATCAGGGAGAAGTACGGCGTAAACCATTGGCTCCACACCTGGCCCGCGCCTTCCGCCGTGGAGAGATCAAACTGGGAGGGGGAGCTCTCCGCGATCACCACGGGCTTTCCGCTCGCGACCGCCATGTCCAGAAAGGTCAGGGCGCGGCCGTAGCTCGTCGATCCGCCATGGCCAGACGGGGGCCCTGACAGGTCGGCCGAGGCGAACAGGTCGATCGAGAACCAGTCCACCATGTCCTCGCCCGGGTACCATTTGAACTCTCCCATCTCATTCTGATCGGCGAAGTCTCCGGGCGCCGCCGGCTCGTAGCACCACACGAACGCGACATTGCCCGCGCCCGCGGACCGGAACAGGTTCACGATCTTCCGAAACGCCTTGGGAAAGTCGTATGGGTGATACCCGTTCCACGCCCCGTTGAACTCGCCCCCGATTCGGACCAGCGCGGGCTTCCGGTACCCGGCAAACACGAGAGCCAGGTCGAGGAGCCGTTGATCCCATGTGCTGCTCTTCGCCACCTCGTCATCGATGCCGAAGAGCGGGTCGGGGAGCTGGGTTCCCGGCACCGGCTGATTGCCTCGAAGGGCAATGTCCGCGAGCGGAATCCTCCCCGCTGCGCCAATCGCCGCGAGATGAGCGGCAATCTGGGTGGGATTCCAGGGCCGCGTGGTATCGGCGATAGTCAGGAAAATCAGCTCCGACGCCGGCTGGCTCTTCGGGTTGAGCAGCGCCGTGTATTGGGGATTGTAGGCCTCCCACTGACCCATCCCATGAACGACCCGGCCTGTGGGAGGCTCGAACTTCGCCCCGAACTGGTAGGTCGGCGCCTGAGGAGCTGGGGCGGGGACTGCGGGGGAATCCCCTGGCTCCCCCGGTGTCCGCGCCTCCGCACAGGAGAAGAGAACTGACAACAGGAGGACGCTCGTGGCTTTCCCGCCTGACCGATTTGTCATCCCCAGCTCCGGAACGGGTTCTGAATCGTGACACCGGAAGCCGGCGGCGCCCCGACGGCGTCGCTGGATGCGCGGGTTATTTCACCGCGCAAAGTCTGGCAATGTCGCGCTTGACTCCCTGGCTGCCGGAACCGGGTCACACCCCGTCCACCGAGACGAAACCCGGTGCTCGATCCACGGCCGCGGGTGAGAGTATCTTGCGTGGCGCCGATGCCGGTCAGCCGCGAATACCTCCAATTCGTTCTCGATCAGCTGGTCCCGGTCGGGACGATCGAGCATCGCCGGATGTTCGGCGGCATCGGTCTGTATGCCCAATCATTGTTCTTCGCTCTTATCGATGACGACACTCTCTTCTTCAAGGTGAACGATCGCACTCGACCGGGATACCGGGAGGCCGGGGCGGTGGGTTTCGATCCTTACGGGGATGGCCGAGCCTCGTTCAACTACATGACTGTCCCTGTCGAGGTGCTGGAAGATCGTGAGACGCTTCGGGCCTGGGCCCACGATGCAATTGACGTGGCGCGAGAGGCGACCCGGGCCAAACCGGCTCGGCAAGGCCGCGAGCGGCGGGAGTAGTCTTCCATGCCAGACGGGTTCGGGCCCCAGCCCGATTGGGGGTCCGTCGTGCGCGCCGCGCTCCGGGAAGATCGGGTGCGTGAAGACGTCACCACCGGGCTGCTGGGTGCGGCAGGGACCCAGGAGGCGGAGGGGCAGTTCGTGGCCGAGGAGCGCCTGGTCCTGGCCGGGCTTCCCGGGGTCGAAATCGTCCTGCACGAGCTGGATCCCCTGGCGGAGGTGCTGCTCGGCGCGGAGCGGGTGGTCCTCAACCTGTTGCAGCATCTCTCCGGGATTGCCACCGCGACCCGGCGGCTGGTGGAGCTGGTCTCGGGAACGGCCGCCCGGATCACCCACACCCGCAAGACCCTGCCGGGACTTCGTGGCCTCGAGCTCTATGCCGTCTCGGTCGGCGGGGGCGTGCCCAACCGGGCCTCCCTGGCGGACGCGGTCCTCGGGAAGGACAACCACTGGGCCCTGCTGGGGGATCCGAGCGGGTTAGGAGAGGCCCTGAAGGCCGCCCCGGCGGGTTGCGAGGTGGTTGTCGAGGTGGAGACCGGGGCCCAGCTCGAGGTCGCGCTCGCCGCGGGAGTACGGCATCTCCTTCTGGATAATCAAACTCCGGAGCAGGTGGCCCGCTGGGTGCGGCAGGCCGGGCCGAACGTCACCATCCAGGCCTCGGGTGGGATCACCGAGTCGACCGCACGGGCCTATGCCGAGGCCGGCGCCCACCTCCTGGCGGTCGGGCAGATCACCCACTCGGTGCGGGCCGCCGCGATCCGCTGCGACGTGCTATAGTATTGGCATGCCTATCCCAATCCTGTTCCTGCTGGGGCTCGCTGCCCCTGCCTCCGGCCGGGCGGCCGCCATCCCGGCCATCGCGCCCTGCACCAGCCCGACAGCTCCCTGTGAACGCTGGATCATCTACGGCAAGGGCCCGGCCCGCTCCATGGTGTACGCATCCTTCCCGCTCGACGTCCGGAACCCGGCGATCACTCGTGCCCTCGTCATGGTGCATGGCGCGGGGAGGAACGCCGACCACTATTTCGCCAGCTCGATGGCAGCCGCGTTCCTTGCCGGGGCACTCGACAACACCATCGTCATAGCCCCCCGGATGGCCGCCGGTCGGGATTCGGTGAAAGCCAACGAAGTGGTGTGGCCCGAAGGAGCGAACAGCTGGCGCTCGGGAGGGGTGTCGCCCAGCAATCCGCCGCTCAGCTCCTTCGACTTCGTCGATGAAATCGTCCGTCGGCTGGCTGACAAGAAGATGTTTCCCAACCTGGCGAAGATCGTGGTGGCGGGCCATTCCGCGGGTGGCCAGTTCGCTAACCGGTATGAGATGGCCAACAAGGTTCACAACACGCCCGGCGTCGCCGTCACCTACGTGGTCGCCAACCCTTCCAGCTACGCCTGGCCAGCCGAGGTGCGCCCGCTTCCCACCGGAAATGCCGATCCGAACGGCGCCGACAAGGAAGCGCTCGGCCCCAACGGCGAAAAGATCAATTCGACGTTTTCGTTTGGTCCGTTCGATTCGGCCAAGGCGCCCAGGTACAACCGCTGGCCTTCCGGGCTCGACAGTCTCAGCGGGTATACGGCCGGGATGAGCGCCGAGCATCTTCGGAAGCAGTTGGTCGAACGTCCCACGACCTACCTGCTGGGCCAGGTGGATGTGCTGCCTCTGGGCGGATTCGATTCCTCGCCCAACGCGATGGCGCAGGGCCCCACCCGGCGGGCCCGCGGCGAGGCCTTCTTCAAGTACGTGACCGAAGTCATGGGCGCCAAACACCAGGCGATCATCGTTCCCGAGTGCGGCCACAACGACCGCTGCATCTATACGACCGATATCGTGTTCCCGGTGATCTTCCCCTGAGAGGGTGACGACGGGCCGGTGCTTGCGGGGCCGGGCCGGAGCGTCTTTCAGGCATGAGCAAACTGTTACGCGGTCTCGCGGCGGGTTACGGTGCGAAGAAGCTGGGTGGCGGATGCCTGGGGACGATTCTGGTGTTTTTCCTCCTCTGGTGGCTCCTGGGCCATTTCCGGGTTTTCCAATAACAGATCAGGGTCCTCGAGCCTTGAGGCCGCGGACCGCCCCGGCAATCATCCGATTCACCGCCGCGAGTGAAAGACCTCCTTCGTCGGTGGCGGGGATGGTCGCGAACCCGATCGCTGAGGCCTTGGGGTAGCGCCGGAAAATCTGCTCGAACAACGACGCCAGCTGCTCGCTCGAGGGACCGTTCGGCACCTTGTTCTGGTGGGCCATCACTTCGCGCGGGTCCAGCACGTCCATGTCGATGTGGATGTAGAGCTTGTCGGAAATCCGGCTGAGCCGGTCGAGCTGGGCAAACACCGCCGGACTCGCCTGGCGCAGATCATCGACGGTCACCTGCTCGATCCGGGAGTGGTCGAGCAGCTCCTGTTCCAGCGGGTCGATGAGCCGCACCCCGCCCATGACGATCCGGCGGTCGTTCAGCGGGGGGTCGAGATGGGCGTCGAGCCGAAGGATCCTGAGCGCGCGGCCCGTCGCAACCGCCACCGGCATCCCACCGAGGGAGCCGCTTCGGGTCGTCTCCGGCGTGTTGAAGTCGGGGTGTGCATCGAGCCAGAGCATTCCGATGCGGAGCGGCTTGCCATCCGGCCCGGAATGCTCGAGTCCGGCAACCAGTCCGGGCATGGATGGACAGGTTGCAAGCAGCCCGACGGTAAACCAGCCCTCCCGCTCGTTGGCCGCAACGGTATCCGCGAAGTGTCCGAGGGCCATGCCGAGCCGTTTCCAGCCGCCATACTCGGTGTCTTCATCGCGGGTCAAGCCGATCTGCGCGACGCGTATCGTGGCCCCGAGACTCTTCAGGATCTCCTGAACCCCACCGTTGGCCATGGTGGCCGGGCCCGCCGAAGTCCCGTTGGGCAGAAACGGCTGTTCGACCAGGGCGATTCGGAGCTTGCCATCGGGACCGGCGTAGCGCTGCGCCATCGCCCCGGTGGGGGGGACGAGAAGACCCAGGCCGAGGAGGCCAAGGCGGGGGAGATTCCGGATCGAGAGCATATCCATATACTAGCCGGTGGGATCAGGCTGGCGCGAGCGCTCCGGGGGAGTGATACTCTACCGCAATCCTATGACACATCCCGATCCCTATTCCCGGCGTCGCTTCGTCCAATTCCTCGCCGCGAGCCCGCTGCTCGCGGGGATGGGGCTTGGCTACGGAGAGCTGGCTCGTCTCGCCTTCGGAAAGAGAAAGGACCACGCCACCCTCCTTGGCATGGTCGAAGACGCCGGGGCCGGTCACCTGTCCCAGGACGTGCCGCTCATCACCAGCCCGGCCCAGGCCTTCGACGTCTTCGACTTCGAGCCGGTGGCGAAGAAGAACCTGCCTGCGGCTCACTGGGGATACCTGGCCACCGGAACCGACGACGACGGGACCATCCAGGCAAATCGGGAAGGATTCCAGCGCTGGGCCCTGCGGGTACGGCGACTGGTGGATGTCAGCCGGATCGATACCGCCCTGCCGCTCCTGGGCAGCCGGTACGACACCCCTATCGTGGTGAATCCGGTCGGCAGCCAGCGCGCGTTCCACCCTCTGGGCGAAGTGGCGACCGCGCGGGCCGCCCGCTCCAAGAACCACGTCATGGTGCTCTCCAATGTGGCCACCACGGGGATCGAGAAGGCGATCGAGGAGCGACAGGGTCCGGTATGGTTCCAGCTCTATCATCGGCAGGACTGGAACCAGACGCTCCAGATGGTGAAGCGAGCCGAGAAGGCCGGCGCCCCCGCCGTGGTCTTCACCGTAGACCTGATCGGCGGAAGCAACCGGGAAACCATGCGGCGCTACGCGCTCACTGATAGCCGCGAGTGCATTCTCTGCCACAAGATGGGCCAGCCTCTACCGGGCGAGAGCGGGGTCGTGGACGATCGCGACAACAGCCGGAAGCCGATGCTCGCGGAGCTGGCGCCCGGGACCCCGGTGCCCGAGGTGGGCACGCCGACCTGGGAGTTCGTGCGCCGGCTCCGCGATGCGACCGGCATGAAAGTGTTCATCAAAGGGATCGTAACCCGCGAAGACGCCGAGCTGGCGATCCAGAATGGGGCGAGCGGAATGTTCGTCTCCAACCACGGCGGCCGCGCCGAGAACTCGCTCCGCGCCACGATCAACGCGCTCCCCGACGTGGTGCAGGGGGTCCGGAAGCGGGTGCCGGTCATCTGTGACGGCGGATTCCGGCGGGGGACCGACATCTTCAAGGGCCTGGCCCTGGGGGCCACGGCGATCGGCATCGGACGGCCCTACATCTGGGGCCTCGCCTCGTTCGGCCAGGAGGGCATCGAGGCGGTCCTCGGGATTCTCCGGAAGGAGCTGGAGATGACGATGCGGCAAGCGGGAACCACGTCCCTGGCGTCGATCACCCCCGCCTACGTCGTCCCCCGCTAGGCCACCGCATGGCGGAATCCGCCTCCACACGCCGGGTCCTGTTCCGGGTTCTCCTGATCGAGGGAATCACCCTCGGGCTCCTCTGGCTCCTCCAGCAGCACTACCTCCGCTGATTCTCCATGCACCCGCTGAACTGGGCCATCGTCGTGGCCTACCTCGTGTACGTGCTGTGGGACGGCATCCGGAGGTCCAAAGGGACTCGGGAGATCGAGGGCTACTTCCTGGCGAATCGGAACCTGCCCTGGTGGGCGGTCGGGCTCTCGGTCATGGCAACCCAGCTTTCGGCCGTGACCATGATCGGCACCACCGGTCAGGGGGCCACCGATGGCATGCGATTCGTCCAGTTCTATTTCGGTCTGCCGCTCGCCATGGTCATCGTGGGGGCCACCCTGGTCCCGCTGCTGCATCGCGCCCGGGTGTATACGGCGTACGAATACCTCGAACGCCGCTTCGATCCCAAGACGCGATCGCTCACCGCCTTTCTGTTCCTTCTCTCCCGCGGGATGTCCTGCGGCACCATCATCGCGGCGCCGGCCGTCGTGATCTCGGCGATCTTCGGCTGGAAGATCGGCTGGTCGGTGGCATTGATGGGCGTTCCGACCGTGGCTTACACCATGATCGGCGGGGTGCAGGCGGTGACCTGGGCGGACGTGAAGCAGATGGTGCTGATCATTGTGGCGATGGTCGCGATCGTCGTGGTCCTGCTGGTCAAACTCCCGGTGTCGCCGGATCGTGCGCTTCAGATCGCCGGCGCGACCGGAAGGCTCCGGGTTTTCGATTTCACCCCCAGCCTCACCGAGACCTACACCTTCTGGTCCGCGATGCTGGGCGGGACCTTCCTGATGATTTCCTACTTCGGAACCGATCAGAGCCAGGTCCAGCGCTATCTCACCGCCAGGTCGGTTCCGGAAGCAAAAAGCTCGCTTCTCATCAGCGCCTACTGGAAGATTCCGCTCCAGGCTCTGGTGCTTCTGCTCGGCGTGCTGGTGTTCGTCTATTACATGTTCCGGACCCCGCCGCTTCTCTATAACCCGGCCCACGAAGCCCGGGTTCGCGCCGCGGAACCCGCGGCGTATGCCGCCCTCGAGACCCGCTACGCCGCTGCGCTGAGCGATCGTTCGGCCGCGGCCGGCGCCCTGGGCGGGTCGCACCCTGCGACCGAATCCGAAGGACTGGTGCGGTCCCTGAAGGAGAAGGAAGCAACAGTCGCCCAGGTCCGCAGCGAGGCCATCGCGCTTGCCTCGCGGGTCACCGGCACCGAGGCGAAGGATGTGAACTACGTGATTCCACGTTTCGTGCTGGACGAGCTGCCGCTGGGCCTGGCCGGACTTTTCCTGGCGGGCGTGCTGGCCGCTGCGATGTCCAGTATCGCCGCCGAGCTCAATTCACTCTCCACGGCGACCGTGATCGATTTCTACCGGCGCTGGATCCGGCCTGAAGCGAGCGATGCCCATTTCCTGTCGGTGTCCCGAATCGCGACCGGGTTCTGGGGGCTCTTCGCCTGCATCGTGGCGACCTTCGCCGCGACGCTGGGATCGCTGATCGAAGTGGTGAACCGGTACGGGTCCTTCTTCTACGGCTCCATCCTCGGCGTGTTCCTGCTCGCAATGATTCCGCGGGCTCGCGGCTGGGGCGCCTTCATCGGGCTCCTGGCCGGCATGGGCGCCGTGGCGGCGGTGAACTTCGGAGCCCCGTCGGTCTCCTTCCTCTGGCACAATGTGGTCGGCGTGGTGACCGTGGTAGTCGTGGGGATGCTGGTGAGCCTCGGTGTTACTGGGCAGCCGCAATCGCCCGCTTGAGCACGCCATCCACCGCGTTGGACCGGATCCAGCGGACCACCACCACCATATCGTAGTCCGGAAGAACGCAGATTGCGTTGGTCCCGTTGCCGAGATGACAGAAGGTATCCTCCGGCGCACTGGGCCATGGCTTGCGACCGGTATTCAGGAAGTAGTTCATGAATCCGTAGGTCGGCTGGGGTCCGGTCGGAGTCAGCGCCCGCGCGATCCATTCCTCCGAAAGAATGCGTCGCCCGCTCCATTCGCCGCGATGCAGTGTCAACAGCCCGAAGCGGGCCTGGTCGAGCGCGCTGATCCACATGCCCCCACCCCAATGGCCGCCGCCGGGGACGGACACCATCTGCTTTCCGTCAATCGCCACCGTCGAATTGCGATAGCCGACCCACTGCCAGGTATCGCTCGCCCCGATCGGATCCATCACGTACTCCTTGAGCACGTCGGGGAGCGGGCGCTTCCAGACCCGGAGCAGGGCCAGCGCGAGAACGTTCACCCGGACGTCGTTGTATTTGTAGGTCGTGCCGGGCTCATGGTGCGCCCGCTGCTTGTATTCCTCCAGCGGCACATTCGCGGGAGGACGGTCGGACCAATCGGGTTTGTCCCAGAGGGTGCCTTCCCAGTCGCTGGTCTGCCGGAGCAGGTTGTCCCAGGTGATCTTCGCGTTATGGGGAGAGTCGAACTCGCCGGTCTTGACCAGCAGGCGGACCGGCGCGTCGAGATCAGGCAGCAGTTTGCGATCCCAGGCGAGCCCGGCAGTCGTTGAAAGGAAGCTCTTGGTCACGCTGTAGGTCATGTCCACCCGGTCCGGATCGCCCCACTCCGCGACCAGGTATCCGTGCCGGACGACCAATCCGGTAACATCGCCGCGAGGCTTGAAGGGGCCGAGGGGCTCGGGCAGGGGCTCGCGGCCAAATCCGCTCTGCCGATTCGCTTCCAGTTGATCCCTCGGGTCCGGGCTTTCGTTGGCGTTGCTGAAGGCGATCACCGAATCCAACCAGGCCTGCTTGAGTCCGACAGCCTCGGGGGACCGTCGTTCCCATTCACCACGGGGAGGGAAGTACGAATCCTGCCGGGGGACGATACCGCCAAGCAGGAGGACGGGGAGGAACAGTCGAAGCCGGATCATGACGGAGAGACTACCGCGACTCCGTCCCGACTGCAATCCACCGCAGCCTGTCCGGCTCGGATTGTGCTGAGCCGGGGCATGCTGCGTCGCGATCCTCCGCGTATCATTCGAGACGACCGACGGATCGGCCGCCTACCCGACGAGGTGCCCAATGTCCGCTTCCCTCGCGTTCCGCATGGCCGTTGCCGCTTTGGCCCTGGGCCTGATTGGCTGCAGTGAGAGCACCGAGCCCGTTCCCGCACCGGCTCCTCCACCTCCTGCGCCGGTCCCGCCGCCGCCGCCCCCTCCGGGCAGCGCTGATCTGCGGTGGTCCGACCCGGCAGCGTGGCCCAACAGCCAGGTTCCCGCGGCAGGCGCGGCGGTCACGATTCCGGCAGGGAAGACGGTCCTCCTGGATGTGAGCCCTCCGGCGCTGGCCAGCCTCACGGTCGAGGGAACCCTGCGCTTCGATGCCAAGGATCTCAATCTCACGACGGGCTGGATCCTCGTTCACGGTGGCCGATTCGAAATCGGAAGCGAAACCACCCCTTACACGAACCGCGCCATCATCACCCTCACCGGCCCGTCCACGGACAACGTCATGGGGATGGGCGCCAAGGTGCTGGGCGCGATCGACGGCGGAGCCCTCGAGTTGCATGGTGAAAAGCGAGTGGTCTGGACCCGGCTCTCCGCGACCGCGGGGGTGGGAAGCAGCCAGCTCCAGCTCGAGCGCACCGTCGATTGGCGGGTGGGCGATCACCTGGTAATCGCCTCGACCGATTTCGACCCCCGGCAGGCTGAGGAAGTCACCGTCACCACGGTGCAGGGGAACGTGGTGGGGATTTCCCCGGCGCTCCGGAACGCACACTTCGGCGTAACCCAGACCTTCGCCGGGCAGACCCTGGATGAGCGCGCCGAGGTCGGTCTCCTGAGCCGGAACATCGTGATCCGGGGCGATGACGCGTCGGAGACCACCGGGTTCGGGGGCCACATCATGGCGACCGCCAACGGCGTGCTGCACGTCGAGGATATCGAGCTCACCCGGATGGGGCAGAAGAAGGTGCTGGCCCGCTACCCGATGCACTGGCACGTCGAAGGCGTCACCACGGGTCAGTACTTCAAGGACAGCAGCATCTGGCACACCTACAACCGCTGCGTGACCGTTCACGGCACCCGGAACGTGCGCGTGTCAGGCAACGTGTGCCACGACAACATCGGCCACAGCTACTTCCTGGAGGACGGGGCGGAAACCGGGAACATCTTCGAGGACAATCTCGCGGTCCTGACCCAGCGCCCGGCGACCGGTGAGGCCCTGATTCCCTCGGACGTGACCCCGGCCGCCTTCTGGATCACCAACCCGGCCAATACCTTCCGGCGCAATGTGGCGGCAGGCTCCCGCGGGTTCGGCTTCTGGTTCGCGTTGCCCGCCTCGCCGACCGGTCTCTCCACCGGGCAGCCGGACCTCCCCCGGGAGACCCCGCTAGGAGAGTTCACCGACAACGTTGCCCATTCGAATTCCAATGTCGGCCTCCAGGTGGACGAGGGGCCCATGGCCGATCTCAATCTGGAGACGGTGCACTACTCGCCGAAACAGGTGCCGGGGACCTCCTCCCCCTCGGTGACCGCGTACTTCCGGAACTTCACCGGGTACAAGCACACCGGGCGAGCGGTCTGGCTCCGGGGCACCGAGCTTCGACTGACCGGGGCGATGCTGGCCGACAATGGCATCGGCGCCACCTTTGCGTCGAATGAGACCTTCGTTCAGGACGCGGTGTTCGTCGGACAGAGCGCCAACGAATCCGCCAATGTGATCGCGCCGAGCTTCCCCATCCGGGGCTACGAGTTCTACGATGGACGGGTTGGGGCCGATCGGGTGACGTTCGTGAACTACCCGACCGGCGGGGGCCGGACCATGAGCGCCCTCGGCTTCAATCGAGCCAACGGCTTTGCGGTCAACACCGGCAACTACGGTAACCAGATCACGCTGATCAACGCCAATGCGGTCTTTCTGGAGAATCCGGCCGCGGACAAGGACGGCGACAAGGCCGCGGTGATTCTCGATGCCGACGGGAGCATCACTGGAACCGCCGGAGCATACGTCGCCGCCAACAATCCCCTGATGATCACTCCCGCGTGCGTGTACCGGCCCGCCTGGAATGCCTGGGTCTGTGCCCAGCACTTCGTGCAGCTTCAGGTTCGAGGGCTCAACAACGAGGTCGTTGCACCGCTGGGACTGATCCGCGATGATCTGGTGCGCGCCGATTATGTCGGTGTGCCCGATCAACCCCAGACCGTTTATGCCTCCATCGCTCCCGGTCGAGGGTACAGTGTGGCGTACGGGGGCGCGGTACCGGACCGATTGCAGCTCACCATCAGCCGGACCGTCGACGGGGAGTGGGTGCGGGTTGGGGTGCCCTACCCGAACCCGAACTTCAACGTCGTGCGCGACGGGGCGAGCGGATCGCCGCTCCCTGGCGCGGCGACCTTTACCGCCCTCGATGCCGGTACCGGAGATCGGTATTTCTACGATCCGTCGACGGGAGTCCTCTACCTCAAGTTGTACACCCGGACGGGACGGACCTCGACTACCATTTCGGTAACGCCCAAGTAGGGCGCTGGGGGGAGCCCGTGATCACTTTTTGGTGCAGCGCAAGGTGAACCCGACAAGACTGGATCCGGCGCGTCATCCGGCCCGAACCGCCCGGGAGGAAGGCGCCCGGCAAGTCGGGCGTTTCCGGCGGGGGAGCCGGATGGCGGTCGTGTTCGCGGCGTTTCTCATCCTCCTGATCGCCCCTCCGTCGGCTCCGCCGCTGCCGGCGGCCGCGGCCACGATCGTTCAGGACAGCCTGACCCCCGACACCAGCCAGGCTGCTCCCTCGCAATCCGTCAAAGAGGCGGCCGGGACGGTCCGGCAACTGTGGCGAGGCTTCATCCGTCTTCTCCCCAAGATCGCCATCGCCCTATGCGTGCTGGTCCTCGCCTGGCTGGCGATGGTGGCGGTCCGCGGCCTGGTCCGGGTGGCCCTACGAAGCTACGCCCGGGCCGAGGCCATCCGGGCGCTTCTCAGCGTCTCGGTCTGGATTCTGGCGATCGGGATCGCGATGAGCATCCTGGCCGGGGACGTGCGAACCCTGATCGGATCGCTCGGGCTGATCGGGCTCGCTCTCTCATGGGCTCTTCAGGCCCCCATCGAGAGCTTCACCGGCTGGTTTCTGAATTCGTTTCGCAATTACTACCGGATCGGCGATCGGATTGCGGTCGGCGAGGTCTTTGGCGACGTGTACCGGATCGACGTGCTCACTACCACGGTGTGGGAGGTCGGTGGGCCGGGCAAGGCGGTCCAGGCGGCGCAACCGACCGGCGCCCTCGTCACCTTCCCGAACTCGGAAGTGCTCCGCGCCAATATCGTGAATTTCACGCGGGACTTCCCCTACGTCTGGGACGAAGTCGCGCTGGGCATCGCCAACGAGTCGGACCTTCCGTATGCGGTGGAGGTGGCGCGCCGGGTCGCGGCGCAGGTGGTCGGACCAGCGATGACGGAGCCGGCCAGCCGGTACCGGGAAATGTTGCAACGGGTCGGACTGCCCTGGGACGTGGCGCTGGAGCCCCAGGTCTACCTGTCCCTGGCCGAAGCGTGGACCGTGCTGACGGTGAGGTACCTGGTGGCGGCTCGGGAGCGAAGGATGTGGTCGAGCCGCCTGATCGAAATGATGTCGACCGAATGGGGCAAACCGGACCACGCCGGCCGGATCATCGCGGGATACCCTCGCACCAACGTGGAGCTGCTCAAGAGCCCAAGACTGTCCTGAATATCGTCAGTGGTTGCGTTAAGTCATTGAACCAATTATACTTATATCAAGTAACGATACCAAGGTATTTGACGGGTTCGGAGTCTCCCGCCCGGACCCGGAACGATCTCCAGCGGGAGGAGAGGTGGCTCTGATGACTCATGTTCGAAACGCAGTGTTTCAGCTCAAGCCAGGCAAGATCGCGGACGTGAAGAAGCTCTTCACCGACGAACTCCTGCCCCTGATGAAGAAGGTCCCCGGTTTCAAGCACGAAATCACGATGACCAAGGGTGACCAGCTGGTGGGCCTGACGGTCTGGGTCGATCGGCAGAGCGCCGAGAAGTACCAGACGGTGACCTTCCCGACCGTGATCGCCAAGCTCAATCCGTTCCTCACCGGAGCACCGGTGATCGACGAGTACGAGCTCGGCGTCACCACGCTCAGCGCGTAACCTCGCACCATCGGCAGGATGGCGGCGGAACCCCCGGGTTCCGGCGCCGAGGCCCGGGAGCGGTTTTCCCGGGTCTCAGTTTCCCTTCTGTTGCACCATGACCTGGAATTCGGGAGCCTGATAGCCGTCGGGTCGCTGGTCCGGCGGAATGGCCGTGGCGTTCCCGTCGCGGAGGGCCGCGTAGTGTGGTGACATGATCTCGACCCCCGCCTCGAAAAACTTGTCCTGAATGTTCTGGTGCAGGGCCGAATAGGTCGTCGCCATGATCGACGGATCCCTGGTCAGTGCGTTCAGCTGATAGCGCACGTAGAAATCATCCAGTCCGGTCTGGAGCACGAAGGGGATGGGGGTGGCGAGAATGTTCGGCGTCGCCCGGGCCGCCGTGATCAGCAGATCGTGCACCTGTCGCCAGGGGGCGTCATAGCCGATCGTCACGGTAGTGTGGAGCACCAGGCCCGGACCTCCTGCGAGCGCGGTGTAGTTGATGATGTGGCTGGAAAGCACCTGCCCGTTCGGAATGGTGATCTCCTCGTTCTTGATGGTGCGCACCCGGGTCACCAGCAGAGTGCGCTCCACGACATCCCCGGTGGTCCCGGCGATCTGGACCCGGTCGCCCGGTTGAAACGCTCTCGTATATATGAGGACAATGCCCGCCATGATGTTGCTCACCGCCCCGGTCGACCCGAACGAAAAGATCACTCCCACGAAGATCGACACCCCCTTGAAAGCGTCGGAGCTGGAGCCGGGCAGGTAGGGGAACATCATGATGACCGCGAACACCGACACCAGGAACCGCACCAGCTTATAGGTCGGCTCGGCCCAGTCGCGATGAAAGCCGCGAATCGTGAGGGTCCCGGCCCCGATGGCCTGGAAGACCATGTGAATGAACCGGAGGAGGTACCGGGTCACCACCAGGATGACCGCGATGAAGAAGACCTTGGGCAGGTAGGCCAGGATCGCCTCGCCCACCGACTGGATCGGCGTCATGACGTAACCCACGATCCGCCGGGAATACGAAGCGGTCAGCGGAAAGATGCTGAGGACCGTGGGGACGTAGAGATAGATCAGGAAGATCAGCAGGATCAGGCGGGCGATCCGGGCCAGCCAGCGCAGTCCACCCCGCAGACCTTCTGCGCTGAGAATCTCGAGCCGCTGGATCCGAAGCGTCGGAAGCGGTCGGGTCTCCAGCCACTTCTGGAGTCGACCGAACAGCCACCGCATGAGATAGAGCAGGAGGACGAATCCGGCGGTGACGGCCAGCGCCAACAGGACCTCGGTGAGTATGACCCGGATCCCCGAGGCGGCCCGCTCCGCGGTCAGCACATTCATGATCCTGGCAGCGTATCGGTTCGCGAGCACTTCCGGGGAAACCCCGGTAGGCGTCGCGTCGGCCTCGAGAACGGTCATCACAATCGCGTCGCCGACCAGCAGCTCGAAGTGGTCTCCGACCCGGCTCACCCGGACCGAATCGCTCCCGGTCCCGATCACTCGGGACCGCTGGGCGATCCGGCGGGTGACCGCTTCGGCGCGCTCGCTCGGGCGGAACGGACCCAGCACACCATACAGCGTGAACAGGGTATCCGATCGGTACACGACGACAGCACTATCCGTCGCCGGTGCCTTGGTGGTATCTCCCGGATTCCCGGCAGGAGCCTGGGAGAACGCGATGGTGGAGACGAGCGTCAGGCAGAGAGCAGCGAGGGCGATGGCGTGCGAGGGGCGAGGAAGCCGATTCGGTTGCAGATGCATGGGGCCTCCTGAGACGGAAGCGTCATCAAGGATCCCGAAGGTAATACCGGATCCGGAACTCCCGGGTCGGTGGCCGGATATTCAATCGAATCGGTAATCGGGAATTGCAATCTCGGTCACGGAGGTCGCGGCCGATGAAGTAGTCGGCAATCGGCGGGAGGCGGAGGAGTCGGGTCACCAGATTCCGGAACCCGATTCCCCGCCTTGTCTTCGGGACGAAGGCCGGGGCGAGTCGGAGGGCCGAGCGCTGCTTGCCCCGGAGAAACTCCCTGAGGCGCTTCTCGTAGCTGTCGAACCCGCGCGCCCAGTCATTTCCCGCCAGCCCCAGCTCGCCGGCCAGGACGTAGGCCTCCAGCATCGCCAGGCCGCTGCCTTCCCCCGCGAGGAGCGACACGCACGCGGCCGCGTCACCCAGCAGAGCGGTGCGCCCATTGGTCCAGTGATCCATCCGGATCTGGCTCACCCGGTCGAAGTAGACCTCGCCGGCCCGGTCCAGCGCGTCGAGCATCACCGGGCACTCCCAGCCGACATCATCGAACACCGCCCGAAGGATCTGCCGGGGATCCGCGGGCAACCCGGGCGGGATGGCGTCATCACGGAACACGAACAACACCAGGGTCCGGTCTCCCCGCATCGCGAACCGGGAGACTTGCTTGCCGGGCACCGGGTGACTCACGTAGACCAGCTCGTCGCGCGGGCGATATCCCTCGATCTCGATCGCCGCGACATGGTATCCCAGCGGGTGTTCGTACGACTTCTCGGGGCCGAACCGCTCCCGGCGAATCACCGAATGGAGCCCATCGGCCCCCACAACCAGATCGACCAGCCGGGACCCGCCGTGGGCCAGACCGAGACGCACCGCGGTGCCTTCATCCTGAACGACAGTGATCGCGTCCCCGAAGACGGTCTCGACCCCTTCGAGGGAGTTGAAGATGGTCGCGGAGAGATCGGAGCGCAGCAAGCTGGTGAAGCGGCCCCCGGTCATCCGGCCGAATACTTTCGTGGAAAACCCGCCCTGCTTCCGGCCCGCCCCATCCACGAAGCGGACTTCCTCCACCTGATATCCCAACTCCCGGAGCCTGGGCAGGATGCCCATTTTCTCCGCGATGTCGTAGCCCACTCCCCAGAAGTCGATGACATATCCGCCCCGCCGCAGGCGGGGGCTTTCCTCGCATAGCAGCACCTCGTGCCCGGACCGGCGCAGCCACCAGGCGAGGGTCGGACCCGCGATGCCGGCCCCATTGATCGCGATCTTCATGCGGGTGCCTCCTCCTCCCAAGATACCGGACGGCGGAGGAAGCCGAGCCGGCACCGCGTCGGGCTTGGCGCCGGGCTTGCCTGTAGTGTCTCTAGAAAGTAACTTGGGGGAATGGCTCTCCTCAAAGGAACCCTGGACGCGCTGGTGCTCAAGGCGGTCTCCTTCGGGCCCATGCATGGCTTCGAGATCACCCGCTGGATCGAGGACGGCTCGCGGGATGAATTCGTCATCGAGCCTGCCGCCCTGCTCCAGGCGCTGCACCGGCTGGAGGCGCGCCGGCTTCTCACCGGAGAATGGGGAATCACCGGGAACAACCGGAGGGCGCGCTATTACTCGTTGACCCCCGCCGGCCGGGCGCACCTTCGGGCCGAGGCCGCCGCCCTCAAGAGCTCGACATCGGCGCTGATGGCCCTGCTTCACGCGCGAAGCGCATCGGAGACCTCCCGATGAGTGCCGACGAACTCCGGCCTGGGGTTCGGCGCGCGGCCGGTCTCCCGATTCACCGGCCGGACCAGGCGAGTGCCGACGCCGACGCCGAGCTGGATTCGGTCCTGTCCGAGCAGATCGAATATTTGAAGGGGCGCGGGCGGGAGGACGCGGAGGCCGGCACCGAAGCACTGCGGGCGGCCCGGGGAACCCTCCGTGGCTCGGCGGTACGGCGAGAGCGCCGGCTCAAGCTGCACGACGCGGTGCTGGACTGGGTCGGCGATCTGCGCCACGCGTTTCGATCCCTGCGGCGGGCGCCCGGTCTGACGATCGCCGCGGTGCTGACGCTCGCCCTCGCCATCGGGGCCAACACGGCCATCTTCTCGGCGGTCAGCGCCGTCCTCCTCAGGCCATTGCCGTTTCGGGACCCCGGTCAGTTGGTCATGCTGTGGGAAAAAAATCCGGACTTCGGCTGGGATCATGCCGATGCGGCCCCGGCGAACTACCTCGACTGGAAAGAACAGGCTGGCGTCTTCGCGGATGCGGGAGCCTATCCGACATTCAGCGGGACGGCGGCCCTGGTCGGCTACGGCGATCCTCAGATTCTTCGCTCCCAGCAGTCCACCGGAAATCTGTTCACGGTTCTCGGAGTCCGGGCCGTGCTGGGCCGGGTGTTCGAAGATCGGGAGACGTGGTCGAATGGTGGGCCATCGACGGTCCTGCTGGAATATCACACCTGGCGCGATGTCTTTGCTTCGGATCACTCGATCATCGGCAGGACCATCGACCTCGGCGGTGCTCCGGTGGAAGTCGTCGGGGTGCTTCCAGCGAGCTTCCGCTTGCCCGGGGTGAACGTGGACGTCTGGCGACCCATTGGCTGGTCGCCCGCGAACCGGTCCCGTGCTTTCTTCCGGCGGGCGCACTGGCTCCGGGTCGTGGCCCGGCTCAATCCCGGGGTTACCGAGGCCCGGGCAGACGCGGCCCTTCAGTCCGTCGTGAAACGGCTCGAGCAGGAATACCCGGAGACCAATACGCGAATGGGCGCGGGGCTCTCACCCCTCCATGACTTTCTGGTAGGGGGAACCCGGTTGCCACTCCTGGTCATGCTGGGAGCGGTGGGTCTGGTCCTGCTGATCGCCTGCGCCAACATCGGGAACCTGCTTCTGGTCCGGGCGGCGGGGCGGGCGCGGGAAACCAGTCTCCGGGTGGCGCTCGGCGCGGGGCGGGGCCGCCTGCTGCGTCACACCCTCGCCGAGACCGCGCTCCTCGCGCTGATGGGCGGGCTCGCCGGGTTAGGTCTGGGCTGGGGAGGGATCAAGGTTCTGGCGGCGCTCCAGCCGGCCGGGATGCTTCCGGTCACCGAGGTCGGGATCACCTGGCCGGTGCTGGGGTTCGCAGCCCTTGCCACGGTTCTTGCCGCGCTCCTGTTCGGGCTGGCCCCGACCCTGTGGAGCCTGCGCCGCCACCCCGCCGATGTGCTCAGAGAGGAGAGTCGCACCTCGACGGGCAGCCGTTCGGCTCGGCGCTGGGGGGATAGCCTGCTGGTATTTCAGGTGGCGATCGCCCTGGCCCTGACGCTCGGGGCCGGACTACTGACCCGCAGCTATCTGCGGTTGCAGGGGGTGGATCCCGGGTTTGACTATCGCCAGGTGCTGGCGGTGGAGCTGGTTCTTCCGGGAACCCGGTATGATAGCGTCCGGAAGGTCCTGTCCTTCTACCGGGAGCTCGAGCAGGAAGCGAGGTCGCTGCCCGGCGTCGAGGCTGCCGCGCTGGTATCCGGAGTGCCGCTCGGTCCTCCGACCTGGACCAGTCAGTTCTCCGTGGCCGGTCGGCCGCCGCAGGCCAAAACCTCCCAGGTGCAGCATCGGGAAATCTCGCCGGGATACCAGGCTGTGATGGGGATCGCCCTGCTTCGGGGACGACTGCTTCAACCTTCGGACGATGCGGACAGCCCGCGTGCCGTTCTGATCAATGCCGCGTTTGCCCGAGTGTTCTTCCCGGGAGAAGACCCGATTGGCCTCCGGATTTCGTTCGACCGCGAACCCGATTCCACGTCCACCTGGCGCACCATTGTGGGGGTTGTGGCCGACGTGCACCAGAGGTCTCTCAGCGAAGACGTGATCCCTGAGGTTCTGGCCCCCCTTCCTCAGGAACTTCGGAGCGGGATGACGCTGGTGCTCCGCACCTCCCGGGCGCCGGGCGCGGTGGGCCCCTCGGTGCGCCGACTGATAGCGAAGCTCGATCCCCTGCTGGCGGTCAGTGACATGCGGACCATGTCGGAGGTGCGTTCCGCTTCGCTCGCCAAGGAGCGCTTCCTGATGGTCCTGATCGGATCGTTTGCGGCGGTGGGGCTGGTGCTGGGGCTGATCGGAACCTATGGGGTCATGGCGCAAATCTCCCGGCATCGACTCCGCGAAATGGGCATCCGGATCGCGCTGGGAGCCCGGGCCGCCCAGGTCCAATGGCTGGTGGTGCGGCGCGGCGTTCTGCTCGCCCTGCTCGGCAGCATTGCCGGCATTGTAGCGGCGCTCAGCTCCGGCGGGGTCATCCAGAGCCTTCTTTACGGAGTCCGATCGGGCGATCTTCTGACGTTCCTGTTGCTCCCTCTCCTGGTTCTGCTGATCGCGGCCCTGGCGTCGTGGCTTCCCGCGGCGCGCGCGAGCCGGGCTGATCCCACCCAGGTGCTTCGCTCCGACTAGGTTGACAGATCCACCCTGGTGGCCTAACCCTTCGATTCCCAACGCACCGGAGGCCGCCCATGCAGACCCTCTCCTGGCGGCGCATCCTCGGCGTTCCCGTGTCGATGATGCTCGTCGCCTGCGCGCACAGCCCTTCTCCCCACCTGGTTGAAGTCACCGCGAACGGACTCCAGTTCCAGGGGCCCGACACTGCGTCGGCGGGTTGGACCACGATCCGTTTTCACAATCAGTCCCCGGTCACTCACTTCGTCCTGGTCGAGCGGATGCCCGATGGGATCGGTCTCAGACAGCAGCAGGACCAGGTTGCCCCGGTGTTCCAGGAGGGAATGAACCTGCTCAACGCGGGAAAGAACGATGAGGCGATGGCCGCCTTCGGGAAATTGCCCGGCTGGTTCGCCAAGGTCGTCTTTATGGGGGGCCCCGGGTTAACCGCGCCCGGGCGAACCAGTGAAACATCGGTATTCCTCGAGGCCGGAACCTACCTGCTCGAGTGCTACGTGAAGACCGGCGGGCGCTTTCACTCCTACAATCCCGATCCGCAGACCGACGGAATGGTCCATCAGCTCGAGGTCGTCCCGGGCACGGATCCCGGTCCGAGGCCGCGAGCGGACGTTCGAGTGTCCCTCTCCAGCGAAGGAGGAATTGCGGTCCAGGGGCAGCTCCATCCCGGTCCCCAGACGGTGGAAGTGCGATTCGACGATCAGAAGGTGTACGGGAACTTCGTCGGGCACGACGTTCACCTGGCCCGGCTCACCGATACCACCGATCTCTCCGACCTGAACCAATGGATGAACTGGATGGATACGGGCGGTCTCGAAACGCCGGCCCCGGCCGAGTTTCTGGGAGGCGCGAATGACATGCCGGAGGGCAGTTCCGAATTCATGCAGGTAACGATCGAACCGGGCCGCTATGCCTGGATCAGCGAAGTGCCCGACCCGAGGGACAAGGGCCTGCTTCGAGTCTTCGCGGTGCCGGGCTCCTGATCCGCTAGGATTTCGGGTCCCGGTCGGGACGGTCCCCCAGCCAGCCTCGGTGGTGGAAGTAGAGCAGCATCCCGACCCCGATGGCGAGCATCAGGCCCAGCACGGCCGGATAGGCCCAGCGATAGTGGAGCTCGGGCAGGTACTGGAAGTTCATTCCGTACACGCCCGCCAGAAAAGTGAGGGGAATGAAAATGCTCGCCATGATGGTGAGCACCTTCATCACCTCGTTGGTTCGCTGGCTCAATCCGGAGAGATAGATCTCCATCAGATTCCCCGCCAGCTCGCGGTAGGTTTCGATCACGTCGACGATCTGGACCGCGTGATCGTGGCAGTCCCGGAGGTACTCCCGGACCGGTGGAGTGACCACGGCATTGTCTTCCCGCATCAGGTGCGCCACCGCTTCGCGCTGGGGCCAGACCGCGCGTCGCAGCGCCAGCAATTGGCGGCGGAGCACGTGGATCTGCTGGAGGGTCGACCGGGAGGGCTGGGAGAGGATTGCCTCTTCCAGGTCGTGCAGATGCTCGCCGATCGTCTCAACCACCGGATAGTATCCGTCGAGGACCGCGTCGATCAGGGCATAGGCGAGGTAGTCCGGTCCGGAGCGACGAATCGGGCCCTTGTTGGCGCGCAGGCGCTTCCGGATCGGGTCGAACACATCGCCGTAGTGTTCCTGCAGGGTGAGGACATACCCCGGCCCCATGAAAATGCTGACCTGCTCGATGTCGAGCGAGACCTGGGCATCGCTCCGGACCATGCGGGAAATGAAGAGCTGGTGCGCGTCGTAGGCTTCGTACTTGGGCCGCTGGGGAATATTGACCGCGTCCTCCAGGGCCAGGGGATGGATCTGGAACAATTCGCTCAGGCGGCTCAGCACCGCCGCGTCGCCCAGGCCCTGGACGTCGATCCAGGTCATCGGAGCCCGGAGGAGACCGGGCGAGAGCTCGGCGGCCGGGACATCCGGGAGCTCCTCGAGGATATCCGTCCCATACCGCACCACCGAGATTCGGCAGGGCAGGATCTCCTCCGAGGGAACCAGCGTGCCCGGGCGGGCGCCGACCTCGGGCCGTCGCTTCCGGAAAAAGATGAGACGGGATGCCCCGCCCAGGAGCTGAAAGCCGCGCCGCTTCATTGCCCGGTCGAGAGACGAGGAAGCCCGGCGAGCCCGTGGAGCGCCTTGTCGCGGATGTCCTCGATGAACAGTTGCAGGTGGGGGAAGGGAATCTCGATGCCCGCGTCGTCGAGCGCCACCTTGCAGGCCTCGACCATCGCGAAGGTCACCGGGCGCTCGTGTGCGGCATCGGCGATCCAGACCCGGGCCTGGAGGTCCACGCTCGATGATCCCAGCGACTTCGCCACCACGTCGGGAGGAGGATCCTGGAGCACAAAGGGCACCCGGGCCAGGGCGGGCAGGAGCGCCCGGCGCGCCTCCGCGATCTGTTCCTTGTAGGCGATGCCGATCGGAACGTTCACCCGGAGCTCGCCATAGAGCGAATGATTGACCAGCAGCTCCCCGATGATCTGCTTGTTGGGGATGACCGCATAGGTGTTGTCCATGGTGCGGACCCGGGTGGTTCGCATGGTGATCTCCTGCACCCGTCCATACTGGGATTGGGTGGTGATGTAATCCCCGATCTTGAAAGGCCGGTCCCAGAAGATCAGGAATCCCGCGATCATGTTGGCAACCGTTTCCTGGGCCGCAAACCCGAGGGCGATGCCCGCCACGCCGAGCCCGGCCAGGGCCGCGGTCACGTTGAGACCGAGCTGGCCCGCCGCGGTGATGACCGCGACGATGATCAGGATGCCCTTGTACAGGCCATCCACCAGCAGGCGCACCAGGGCGTCGGCGAAATGGGCCCGCAGCAGCACCCGATGCAGCAAGGGGCGGCTCAGGCGGAGCAATAGCCAGAAGAGCAGGAGGACGACGAGGGCGCCCAGGATGCGCGGGGCGGCGGCCACGACCGCCGCTTCGAGACGGGCCCGGTTGAGCCAGTCGAACAGTGGGGGCATGGAAACCTCCGGGCTGGAGACACGGACTCGCCCGGGCGGACGAACCCTGATGCCGAATCTACCCCGGGAGGACGGGCGCTAGGGCTGCTGTCCCAGCGCCCTCAAGCGGTTCCGCGCCGCGAAATCGGTGGAGTCTCGGCGCAGGGCGGTGCGAAAAGCCTGGATCGCGCCGGCGGTGTCCTGGCGGGCCAGCAACACCTCCCCCATCGTGGTCATCGTGGCTGCCGAGCTGGGGAACTGCTCATCGTTCAGTTGGAGGACCGCGACGGCCTCATCCAGTTTCCCGGCGCCGCGCAGGTCCTGGGCGGCGCCGATAAGCGAGGACTCCCCAAAATCGTAGGCAGCCCGTCCGTAATACCTGGCCCGGAGCTGCTGATATGCCTTGCGCGCGGAATCCGCGCCTCCCGCACTCGCCGCGTCGACGACGATGGTGCCGAGCGGGACCGGACGGGACACGCCGCGGTGACAGGTCAGGCAGGTGACGTCGATACCGGGCGAGGGCCGCTGCGGGATGTTGGCCAGGGTCTGCTGATTGATATTCTGCACCATCTGCATCATGAGACGCGCGGTCTGCTTGGTGCGCTTATCATCGGAGACGAAGTCGAAGGTCTGGAGGGGGCGGCCTTCCTCCCCGACGTGGCAGAACTGACAGCGGACTCCCAGGGCGCCCGTGAAACCCCGCATGATATTGATGAGGTCGCGGGGGGTCGTGCTGGCGGGCAGGACCTTGAGGTTCTTGAGCGTGTCAGGCGGGAAACGATTCTGGGCCCGAAGGGTGCTGGGGAGTCCTGCGGTCGCCAGAACGGCGAGCGACACAGCCATGGCACGACGGAACATGAACCCTCCTGGAGGTACGGTGAGAATACCGGCCGCCATGCGAGGCCGCAAGAAGCCATCGGGGGTTCCGGTGAGCCGGGTGTCTGATGGTGGTGGTCACACCTGATGCGGAGGGATGACTCGTGGATCACCTGCGGTTGCCGTCCATGCGATTGCTCGCGATCCTCCTGTTGACCGCCTGCGGAGGGGGATCCACCGTGAGTCCTCCGCCGGCTCCGCCCCCGGGGCCCCCAGCTCCCCCACCTCCGCCGCCTTCCCCGGTTTCCTCCGCGACGGTGCAGGTGCAGAGCAACAGCTTCAGTCCGGCGACTGTGGTCCTCAATGTGGGTGGGACGGTGACCTGGCAGTGGGTTGGATCGGGCCATACAGTCACTTCGGTGCTCACGCCTGGCTTCAGTGCCAACACCGGGGTTCACAATGCGGGATTCACCCTGGGCCCGATCACTTTTTCGACCCCCGGGACCTATCACTACATCTGCACCGTCCACGGAGGAGTCTCGGGAACCCAGACTACCGGCATGGCGGGCACCATCATCGTCCAATAGCAGGCCGATTCCCTAGTTCCACTTGAGGCCGCGGAGCTGCTCGAGGTCGACGTTTCCTCCGCTCAGTACCGCGGCCACTCTGGAACCGGGCGGAGTCCGGATCAGTCCCTTGAGCAGGGCGCCGACCGGCGCCGCGGCAGCCCCCTCCACTACCAGCTTGGCGTGGTGCATCACCCAGAGCATGGCGTCGAAGATTTCGGCGTCGGGCAACGTGACCACCTCGTCCACCACCTGCCGCACGATCTCGAAATTCCGCTCACCGACCCGTCGCACCCGCAGCCCGTCGATGATGCAGTCCACCCGGTCCAGCGTCACGAGTCTTCCTTCGGCCACGCTGCGCTGCATGCCGGGCGCCCCGGAGGACTCGACCCCGATGACCCGAATGCGCGGATTCATCGCCTTGGCCGCCAGCGCAATACCCGAAATGAGGCCACCGCCCCCGATCGGGACCACGATGACATCCACCTCGGGCCAATCTTCCACGATCTCCAGGCCCACGGTCCCCTGGCCGGCGATCAGCTCGAAATCGTCGAAGGGATGGATGTAGGTGTAGCCTCGCTCGGCGACCAGCTCCTTCGCCTTCTCGTTGGCTTCGTCCCAGATGCTTCCATGCAGCACGACCTCGGCTCCGTACCCCCGGGTCGCGGCGATCTTGGATGGAGTGGCGTTCTTCGCCATCACCACGACCGCCTTCATGCCGTGAATCCGGGCCGCGAGGGCCACTCCCTGGGCGTGATTGCCCGCGGAGGAGCAGATCACCCCGCGAGCCCGCTGCTCCGGGGTGAGGAGCGGGTACTTGTTGAGCGGGCCCCGGATCTTGTAGCTCCCGGTTCGCTGCATGAGCTCCGCCTTGAGACGGACTTCGAGCCCGGTCGCGGTGCTCAAGGTGGCGGAGGTGAGGAGGGGGGTATGGTACGCGTGGGCGCGGACCCGCTGGCGTGCCGCCTCGAGCTCCGGCCGGCCGGGAATGGTCATGCTGGAAAGTATCACCGGCCGGGTTGACGGGACGTCTCGCTGGACGATATTTGCCCGGCACGCCGAGGGACTTGCCGGCGTTCTCCTCCGTCCGAGGGATTCCATGCGAAAGACAGCTTTTCTCCCTGTAGTGCTCAGCATAGCCCTGGTCGGCGCATCCGGGGACGCTCCGGCGCCCCCGTTCAGCGTGGTCGAAGCGTCCATCGCCGACATGCGCACAGCGCTGGAGCAGGGCCGGGTGACCTCGCACGAGCTGGTCCAGCAGTACCTCACCAGGATGGCGCTCTACGAGGACAAGCTGAACGGAATCATTACGGTGAACCCGAAGGCGCTGGAGATCGCGGACGAGCGCGACCGGGAGCGCCGGGAGAAGAAGATCCGGGGGCCCGCTGCATGGCATCCCGATCGCCCTCAAGGACAACATCCAGACGACCGATATGCCCACGACGGGCGGAGCGCTCGCGTTCGATGGACTGGTTCCTCCCTACGAAGCGACGCTCACCAGGAATCTGCGAGAGGCCGGCGCGATCATCATCGCGAAGACCAGCCTGACCGAGCTGGCCAACTGGGTGGCGAGCGGGATGCCCGCCAACTACAACGGCCTGGTCGGGTATTCGATGAATCCTTACGACCCGCGGCGGGATCCCCGGGAGCAGACGTTCGACGGACGACCGGTCATGTTCACCGGCGGATCCAGCTCCGGCGTAGGCACCAACGTGAGCTTCTGGGCGGCCAACGTGGGCACCGAGACCTCGGGCTCGATCCTGAGTCCTTCAAATCAGAACATGCTGGTGGGGATCAAGCCGACGGTGGGGCGGGTGAGCCGCTACGGCGTGATTCCCATTACCGCGGATCAGGACACCCCGGGCCCGATGGCGCGGACCGTCTCCGACGCGGCCATCATGCTCGGCGCGCTCGAAGGGGCGCACCCGGACTCCAACGATTCGGCCACCACGAAATGCCCGCCCCCGCCGGGCCGGGACTACACCAGGTTCCTCAAGCTCGACGCGCTGAAGGGCGCCCGGATCGGCATCCCGAGGGCGGGATACTACGACACGGTGACCGTTCCGGGTGGTCGTGAGCCGCGACGCGGCTTGCCTGAGCCGATTGCGAAACTGATGGCCGACGCGATCGAAGTGCTCAAGGCCCAGGGCGCGGTCGTCGTCGATCCCGCCAATATCCCGAGCGTCCTGGCCCAGGATCCCGCCGAGAACCTCTTCCTCTGGAATACCTGCGGGGGATTGGACAACGGCAAGGGACGGGACGCCGACTGCTCGATCACCTTCAAGTACGGGATGAAGCGCGACTTCAATGCCTGGCTCAAATCGCTGGGCAAGGCGGCGCCGGTCAAGACCCTGACCGAGCTTCGCCAGTGGAACATCGCGCATCAGCGCGCCGGGGCGATCAAATACGGCCAGGCTCTGCTCGACATCTCCGACGAGATGGACGTGCAAGCCGACCGGGGCCGCTATCGAATCGACCGGGAAAAGGACATTCGCCTGGCCGGCACCAACGGGATCGACTCGGCGATGAAGATGCACCGGCTCGATGCGTTGCTTTTTCCCGGCGGCAATGGCGCCGGGATCGCCGCGCGGCCCGGCTACCCCACCGTGATCGTGCCCTTCGGGACGATCCCGAACGGAAATCCTCAGAGTTTTCCCGCCGGCTTCGATCCGAAGCCCCAGCCGTTCGGGGTCGCCTTCACCGGGATGGCGTGCAGCGAGCCGAAGCTGATCGCGTTGGCCTACGCGTTCGAGCAGGCGACCAGGCGCCGGGTGCCTCCGTCGCTCTTTCCCTGATCCTGGGGTGACCGGTCGGGGAATTCTTCACGTCACCAATGGGGATTCCGCCGGCGGAACCCTCCGTCAGGCCGGCATCCCGGGCACCGTTGTGGCCTGGGCGGATGTGCTGCACGAAGGGCCGGTGCCACCCGACGACGACCTGAACGGCTGGCTCGAGGTCAGGGCGCGGTTCATCGCGGGGGCAGGCTGGGAATCCGTCGAGCGGGCGCGTGCGGTCCAGCAGGAATGGGCCAGGACGCTCGGCGGGTTCGCCGATTACAACGAAGTCGTGTTCTGGTTCGAGCACGACCTGTTCGATCAGCTCCTGCTGATCCGGCATCTCGCCTGGCTCGGCCGGCAGACCCGGGGTAACACGTCCATCCGGCTCATTTGCATCGGCAGCTATCCGGGGATTCCGCGCTTCATCGGGCTCGGGCAGCTCACCCCGGAGCAGCTCGCGCCGCTCTTCGAGACCCGTCAGGATGTCACCGCAACGCAATACGAGGTGGCGCGACGGGCCTGGAGCGCCTTCACCGGGTCCGAACCCACCGGGTTGGAAGCGGTGACCTCGGGCGAGACCGCGAGCCTTCCCTTTCTCGGCTCCGCGCTGCGACGTTTTCTGGAAGAGTATCCCGACCTTCGGACCGGTTTGCCCCGGACCGAACGCCACGTGCTGGAGTGCCTGGAGGGGCAGCCTCTCTCCCCCGGAGAGCTCTTTCGCCGCTACTCCGGCCGGGAGGAGGCGCCCTTCATGGGCGACACGGTCCTGTGGGACCGGCTCGAGGCGCTGGCGAGGGATCCTAACCCGCTTGTCGCCCTGGCGGGGGAGTCGCCTCCGGCTTCCGGCCGGTTCGGCCAGGCGCGGATCACCCCCGCCGGCCGGGCCGTCCTGGCAGCGCAGGCCGACTGGCTCGACCTCCATCCGCTGGATCGATGGCTCGGAGGCGTCCATCTCCATCCCGGCGCCCCTGCCTGGCGCTGGGACCCCACCACAGCGCGTCTGGTCCGGTCAAGCCCCTGATGTGTTGAAGGCTCGCGCCGGGCCGTCAACCCCATTGTCAGCTGTTTTCCCACCGCCCGGGAGGCCGTCATGCGCCAAACCGTCAGCGATTTCATTCTGGACCGGCTCGGCGAATGGGGCATCAAGCGGATCTTCGGATTCCCCGGTGACGGCATCAACGGGATGTTCGTCGCCCTGGAACGCGCCGGCGACCGGTTTGAGCTGGTCCGGGTCAGTCATGAAGAGGCTGCCGCCTTCATGGCCTGCGCCCACGCGAAGTTCACCGGAGAAGTCGGCGTGTGCCTCGCGACTTCGGGGCCCGGCGCGATCCACCTCCTGAACGGGCTCTACGACGCGAAAATGGACCACCAGCCGGTGGTCGCGATCGTGGGGCAGCAGTCGCGCACCTCGCTGGGCGGATCGTTCCAGCAGGAAGTGGATCTCACCACGCTCTATAAGGACGTGGCCGGCGAATACGTCCACATGATCGCCGACGCGGCGGCCGCTCGTCACGTGACCGACCGCGCGATCCGGATCGCGAAATCCGAGCGAACCGTGACCTGCATCATCCTTCCCAATGACGTGCAGGAGCTCGCCGCAGTCGAGTCGCCCCCGAGAGAACACGGATCCACCTTTTCCGGCGTCGGGGTCAGCACCCCGCGGGTGATCCCGACCGAAGGGGATCTGGCGCAGGCCGCACAGATTCTGAACGAAGGCGAGCGGGTAGCCATGCTGGTCGGCGCCGGCGCGCTCGGCGCCGAGGCGGAGGTACTCGAAATCGCCGACGTGCTCGGCGCCGGGATCGCGAAGGCCCTCCTGGGCAAGGCGGTGGTGCCGGACACGCTGCCCCACGTGACCGGTTCGATCGGGCTGCTGGGCACCCGCCCGAGTTATGAGATGATGATGCAGTGCGACACCCTGCTCATGGTGGGATCGAGCTTTCCGTACTCCGAGTTTCTTCCCCGGCAGGGCGCGGCGCGCGGGGTACAGATCGACATCGATCCCCGGATGATCGGGCTCCGCTATCCCATGGAGATGAACCTGGTCGGCGACGCCAAGGAATCGCTGCGGAGTCTGCTCCCCTTCCTGCGGCGGAAGGAGGATCGGTCCTGGCGCGGGCAGATCGAGCGCAACGTCGCCGAATCCTGGAAGGTGCTCGAGGCCCGGGCCATGACCGAGGCCAACCCCATCAACCCCGAGCGGGTCTTCTGGGAGCTGTCCTCGCGCCTCCCCGATCGCTGTATCCTGACTTCGGATTCCGGCACCAGCGCGACCTGGTGGGCCCGCGACCTCCGGATCCGCTCCGGCATGATGGCGACGCTGAGCGGGAACCTGGCCACCATGTGCCCGGGGGTGCCCTACGCCATCGCGGCGAAGTTCGCCCATCCCGACCGGGTGGTCATCGCGGCGGTGGGCGACGGCGCCATGCAGATGCTGGGGATCAACGATCTGATCACCATCTCGCGGTACTGGAAGGACTGGGCCGATCCGCGGCTCATCGTGCTGGTCCTCAACAACGGGGACCTCAACATGGTGACCTGGGAGATGCGGGTATTCACCGGCAATCCCAAGTACGAAGCCTCTCAGCTGGTGCCGCCGTTCCCCTATGCGGGTTATGCCGAGCTGCTGGGTCTCAAGGGCATCCGGGTGGAGGATCCCGAACGGCTCGGCGCGGCCTGGGACCAGGCGCTTGCCGCGGATCGCCCGGTGGTCCTCGAGGCGGTGGTAGATCCCGACGTGCCGCCCCTCCCTCCGCACCTGACCCTGGAACAGGCCAGGGAATTCACGGCGATGCTGGTGCGTGGGGATCCCGATCGCGCCGGCATCATCCGGCAAACTGTGCGCGAGGTGGTCGGGACCATCAAAGGGAAGATCAGCGGATAACCACGATGACGGGCCCCGCGATCGATCGGGTCGAGGCGGCCGCCTATCGGATCCCGACCGACCAGCCGGAGGCGGACGGGACGTTGTCGTGGAACGCCACCACGATGGTCGTGGTGCACGCCGAGGCGGGAAGCCAGCGCGGCTTCGGGTACAGCTATGGCAGCGCCGCGGCGGTGTCCCTCATTCACCAGGAGCTGATCAAGACGCTCATCGGCCTCCCGGCCTGGTCGGTCGAGGGGGCCTGGAGCGCAATGCTTCGGCAGGTGCGGAACATCGGCCGCTCCGGAGTGGCGGCCAGCGCCATCTCCGCAATCGACGTAGCACTCTGGGACCTCAAGGCCCGGCTCTGCGGCATCCCGTTAGTCGCCCTGCTCGGCGAGGTCCGCCGGGCGACTCCGGTCTACGGCAGCGGGGGATTCACCAGCTATTCGGTCGAGCGGCTCTGCGATCAGCTCGAGGGATGGGTTGCTCAGGGCATTCCGAGCGTCAAGATGAAGGTGGGCTCCTGCCCGGAACAGGACCCGGCCCGGGTGAGAGCGGCCCGTCGCGCCATCGGGGATGCCGCCGACCTCATGGTGGACGCGAACGGCGCGTATCGTCCTGCCCAGGCCATCACGATGGCAGCGGTCTTTGGCGAGGCCGGGGTGTCCTGGTTCGAAGAGCCGGTGTCCTCGGACCACCTCGAGGAGATGCGAGCGGTACGGTCAGGAGTGCCGCGGGGGATGGCAGTTGCCGCGGGCGAATACGCCTGGGACTGGTTCGATGTTCGGCGCCTTCTTGAATCCGGCGCGATCGACGTTCTGCAAATCGATGCGACTCGGTGTCTTGGCATCACCGGATTCATGGGAGCGGCGCGGCTCTGCCAGGCCTACGGGATGCCGCTCTCGACCCACACCGCCCCAACGCTGCACGCGGTTCTGGGAGCCGCGGCCACCCCGGTCATTCACCTGGAATACTTCCATGACCACGCCCGCATCGAAGAGATGCTTCTCGAGGGATTCCGGGTCCCGGAGCGGGGAGCGCTCGCGCCCGGTCGAGGGGCGCCAGGCATCGGGTTCGCATTGAAGTCTCAGGAGGCCCAGCGCTATGCCGTCGCCTAGAGTGGCGCCACCGGCCTTCGTGCGCGACCTCTCCGCCCTGGTGCGAGGTGAGGTGCGGTTCGATGCCGGAACCCGCGCCACGTACTCGACCGACGCCTCCAACTATCGCCAGATCCCGCTTGGGGTGGTGATCCCGCGCGACGCGGAGGATGTCCGGGCCACGGTGGCGCTCTGCCGGGCGCATGGAGTCCCGATCACTTCCAGAGGGGGAGGCACCTCCCTGGCGGGACAATCCTGCAACGTGGGAGTGATCCTCGACCACTCCAAGTACTTCAACCGGGTCCTGTCCATCGATGGGACGGCCCGCACCGCGCAGGTGGAACCTGGCTGTGTACTCGACGACCTCAGGAAGGCGGCCACCGAACGGGCCGGCCTCACGTTCGGTCCCGACCCCGCCACCCACAATCGGAATACCCTGGGTGGCATGATCGGCAACAATTCCTGCGGGATCCATTCGGTCCTGTCCGCGTGTTATGGCCCCGGGCCGCTCACCCGGCATCAGGTCCTGGAGCTGGACGTCCTCACCTATGACGGGCAGCGGTTCAAGGTGGGCCCGACGCCGGAACGGGAGCTGGCCGGGATTATCTCGCTCGGCGGCCGGCGAGGAGAGATCTATGCCGGACTGGCCCGGCTCCGGGATCGCTATGGCGACGAGATCCGGAAGCGCTATCCATCGATTCCCCGGCGGGTCTCCGGCTACAACCTCGACGCGCTTCTGCCCGAGCAAGGGTTCAATGTGGCGGCCGCGCTGGTGGGCACCGAGGGCACTTGTGTGGTCGTGCTGGGAGCGACCCTGCGGCTCATCGACCCGCGCCCCGAGCGGGTGCTGGTGGTGCTGGGATACCCAGACGTCTACCGCGCGGCCGATCACGTCCCGGAGATCATGGAGCGCCGTCCAGTCGGGCTCGAGGGACTCGATGACGAGCTGATCGAGTACCTGAAGAAGAAGCATCGCAGGGAGGAAGACATCCGGATGCTCCCGGAAGGGAAGGGCTGGCTCCTGGTGGAGTTCGGCGCCGATGGGCGGGACGAGGCACTGGAACAGGCCCGCGGAATGATGCGGGACCTCCAAACCACCAGGAATCCTCCCAGCATGAAGCTCTTCGACGACCCCGGCCAGGCCGCCCGGTTGTGGGAAGTCCGGGAATCGGGCCTGGGCGCCACGGCCCACGTTCCGGGACTCGGACGCACCCATCCGGGATGGGAGGATTCGGCGGTCCCGCCGGCGAGCCTGGGCGCGTATCTCAGGGAGTTCCGCAGCCTGCTGGAGGAGTTCGGATATCACGCGGCGCTCTATGGCCACTTCGGACAGGGTTGCCTGCATTGCCGGATCGACTTCGACCTCGCAACCGAATCCGGAGTGCAGAAATGGAAGGAGTTCCTGGAGCGGGCGGCCGATCTCGTGCTGCGGCACGGCGGATCGTTCTCCGGCGAGCACGGTGATGGACAGGCCAGGGGATGGCTCCTCCCCCGGATGTATGGCGCTGATTTGGTCAATGCCTTTCGCGAGTTCAAGGCATTGTGGGACCCGGAATGGAAGATGAACCCGGGCAAGGTCGTGGATCCGCTTCCGGTGGATCACGACCTTCGCGAAGGGCCGAATGCACAACGCCCGGACCCGAAGACCTGGTTTGGCTTCGCCCGCGACCAGGGATCGTTCTTCGGAGCGGCAGCGCGCTGCGTCGGGGTGGGGGAGTGCCGGCGCACCCACCAGGGCACGATGTGTCCAAGCTACATGGTCACCCGGGAGGAAAAGCACTCGACCCGGGGCAGGGCACGCCTGCTCTTTGAAATGCTGCAGGGCGAGGTGATTCGCGAGGGCTGGCGCTCGCCCGAGGTCCGGGAAGCTCTCGACTTGTGTCTGGCCTGCAAAGGCTGCAAGGCCGATTGCCCGGTGCAGGTGGACATGGCCACGTACAAGGCCGAATTCCTGTCGCACTACTACCAGGGCCGACTCCGCCCGCGCACTGCGTATGCATCCTCGCTGATCTTCTGGTGGGCGAGACTGGCATCGCCCCTTGCTCCCCTCGTCAATGCCCTGGGCAGGAATGTGATCACGGGGGGGCTCGCCAAGAAGGTCGCCGGATTTGCTCCGGAGCGGCAATTACCGACCCTCGCCCGACCGACTCTTCGGCGCTGGTTCCGGAATCGTCGGCCTGAACGCCGGGGCGGCCGTGGGTCGCGCGTGGTTCTCTGGCCCGACACCTTCACGAACTACCTGCGGCCAGAAAGTGGGCAGGCCGCAGTCGCGGTCCTCGAGCATCTGGGGTATCGAGTCGAGCTCCCTCCCCGTCCCCTCTGTTGTGGGAGGCCCCTCTATGACTGGGGGATGCTCCGCCTCGCGCGGAGGTGGTGGACCCGCAATCTGGAGGTCCTGGAACCGTATCTGCGGGCCGGCATTCCCATTGTCGGGCTGGAGCCGAGTTGTGTCGCGTCATTCCGGGATGAGCTGCCGGGATTGTTCCCCGACCGGCCGGAGGCCAGGCAGCTTTCCCGCCAGACGCTGCTCCTCAGCGAATTTCTCGATCGCGAAGGCCTCGAGCTTCCGAGGGTGGCCGCCAGAGCCCTCGTGCATCGGCACTGCCATCACCACGCGGTGCTGGGGTTCGAGCCCGAAGAACGGATCCTTGCCAAGGTCGGGCTCGACTACGAAATACTCGATTCCGGCTGCTGCGGGATGGCCGGGGCGTTCGGGTTCGAGCGCGAGAAGTATGAAGTCTCGGTGGCATGCGCCGAACGGGTGCTGCTGCCCGCGATTCGGAAGGCGGATCCCGGGACCCTGGTGATCGCGGACGGTTTCAGCTGTCGCGAGCAGGTCCGCCAGCTTCTGGGCTGGGAGCCCATGCATCTGGCCGAGGTGATCGCGCTGGCGGTCGAGCAGCAGGAGACGCCTAGTGATGGGACCGGCGGCGCCATAACCCGGCCCCGGCGGCCACCAGCGCGAGCGCCGCGACGGAAATCGCACGCGGGTGAAGCGAAGCCCAGATGAACGGACTCCGCGCCCGGGCGTCACGATCGAAGGCGCCATGGGCCCCCCGATCGCCGGAGAGCGGGGCGTCGAGGTTGTCGGCCCGCCGTCGCGGCACCTCACTGGTCTGCTGTCCGGACCAGGCCATGTCGCCCAGGTAACGGTCCAGCCTTGCGGGAATCACCCGCTCGCCCAGGATCGCCTTCCAGGTGCTCCACCCCACCCAATGCTCCCGGTGCGGATGATGGATGGCGCGGACGATTGCCCTGGCGATGAGCTCGGGCTGGAAGACCGGCGGCACCGGGTAGGGGTGCTTGGGGAGTTTGTTCCGCACGACGTCGAACTGCGGCGTGTTCACGGCGGGAAGCTGCACCATGGTGATTCTGATGGCGCTGCCTTCATGGCTCAGCTCGCAGCGCAAGGCATCCGTGAACCCCCGGATCGCCGCTTTACTGGCGCAGTAGGCGCTCTGAAGCGGGATCGATCGATAGGCGAGGGCCGAGCCGACTTGCACGATCACGCCCGCCTTGCGCCGCCGCATGTGGTGCAGCGCGGCGAGCGTCCCATGCACGTACCCGAGGTAATTGACTTCAGTAACCCGGCGGAACTCCGCCGGGGTGATCTGATCGGTCGGGGCGAATACGCTCACCATCGCATTGTTGATCCAGGCGTCGAGCCGTCCCCAACGCGCCACGATGGTGTCGGCCGCCTTGCGGACCTCGTCCGGATCCGAAACGTCCAGCGGGAATACCATGGCCTTGGAGCCCGCGTCGGCCACTTCGCGCGAGGCGCCGCTCAGACCGTCCTCTCCCCGGGCGATCAGCCCGAGCCGCCATCCCTCCCGGGCGAGTTGACGCACCACCGCCCGGCCGACGCCGCTCGTGGCGCCGGTAATGATCGCGACGGGTTGCACGAGACTTTCCTGTGATCTCATCATTGGGGTGACCCGGAATGGCGGTTCGCCCTGCACACTCCAGGGCGGGCCTGTGATTTACTTTCGTGCAAAAACCAGGTGGGGCCTCGTCCCTCCAACGGGGCCAGACTTCAGGGGAGGAGAACAGCATGGCAGACCGGCACGGAACCGCTGATTCGAAACGACAGGCGCTCACCCAGGCGGAGCCATCGCAGGGCGAGGGCATTGCCGACGCGCTCACCATCAAGGATGGGGATCTCTACTTCCTGTGCGAGCGGGACGGGGCGGTGCCGGTATCCCGCCAGCATGGCCTCGGCCTCTACGCCAGAGATTGCCGGTTCCTGAGCGGCTATGAGGCGCGGGTCTCCGGGGTGCGACTCGAGTCGCTGGCCGCCAACTCGCGCGATGGATTCCGCTCGGTGTTCCAGCTCACCAATCCGGAGATCCCCGGCGATGGCAAGCGCCTGGGGATTCCGAAGCAACGTCTTGGGGTGCGCTGGCGGCACGTCCTGGATGCGAAAGGATCCTTGCTTCGGGACGAGTTCCTGGTGGCCAACTACGACCGGGAGCCCTGCTCCGCGACCCTCGAGCTCACCTTCGCGGCGGACTTCCGGGATGTCTTCTTCATTCGCGGGTTGACCGGAGAGCAACCCGGTACGCCGCGCAAGGTGGCCCGGGAGGAAGAGGAGCTGGTCTTCGGGTATGATGGGGCGGACGGTCGCTACCGGGAGCTTCGAGTTCGCTTTTCCGAGAAGCCCAACCGGTGGAAAGACCAGGGAGCCAGGTTCTCCTGGGACCTCGGCCCGGGAGAGTCCGCCCGCCTTCGAGTGAGTCTGCTGGTTCGGGAGTCCGAGGTGAAGGTTCATGCGGAGCCTCAGGGCGCCGATGCCAGTGGGATGGAGGCCAGCGAGCAGGACCATCACCGCTCCATCAGCGACTGGATGGAAGGGTTTCCCGAAATTCGTTCGGGAAGCCTGCGGCTTCAGGCAACCATGGATCGCTCCCTCCGGGACCTTCGCGCGCTGCGCATGCACATGGACGGGTATCGGTTCTTCGGAGCAGGCGTTCCCTGGTTCGCCACCCTGTTCGGGCGGGACAGTCTGCTCTGCGCCTATGCCACCCTGGCGTACCGGCCCGAGCTGGCCAAAGAGACCCTCTTGCTGCTCGCCAAATTCCAGGGGACCCGAAAGGATTCCTGGACCGAAGAGGCGCCGGGGAAAATCCTCCACGAGCTCCGGCGCGGCGAGCTGGCCCGGATGGGCGCCATTCCGCATTCACCCTACTACGGAACCATCGACGCTACGCCGCTCTTCATCACGGTGATGGCCGAGTATCTCCGATGGAGCGGAGATCTGGACCTGGTACGCGAGCTCAGGCCGAATCTGGAGGCGGCGCTTCGCTGGATGGATGACGATGGCGATTCCGACGGAGATGGCTACCTCGACTACGGAGCTCCCGGAGAGCACCCCGTCGTCAATGAGGGCTGGAAGGATTCCGGCTCCGCGATCGTGAACGCCGACGGCTCCGATGCCCGGCCCCCGGTCGCCCTGGTCGAAGTCCAGGGATTCGCCTACCGCGCCAGGCTGGATGCCGCGACCCTCTTCGAGAGCCTGGGAGACCGGGATCGCGCGGACCGGCTCCGGGCGGAAGCGAACGCATTGCGCGATCGATTCAATCGGGACTTCTGGCTTCCCGATCAGCAGTTCTACGCGCTGGCGCTCCAGCAAGCCGGCGAACCGGTCGCGGTGATCTCCTCCAATCCGGGGCAGGCGCTCTGGACCGGGATCATCCCGCCCGAGCGGGTGTCCCGGGTGGTGGAGCGGCTGATGCAGAAGGACATGTGCACCGGCTGGGGAATTCGGACTCTGGCAAGCAGCGAGACCGGCTATAACCCCGTAGCCTATCATCGTGGGACAGTCTGGCCGCACGACACCGCGCTCGCCGCCGCCGGATTCCGGCACCATGGTCATGGCGCCGAGGCCTGCCGGCTCTTTGCCGGGCTACTCCACGCAGCCGAGAATTTCGATGACTATCGGTTGCCGGAGCTGTTCTCGGGGTACGACAAGAGCTTCGGCTTGCCGGTGCATTACCCCGTTGCGTGCCATCCCCAGGCCTGGGCCGCCGCCTCGGTGCCCTTCCTGCTGGCCACCCTGCTCGGTCTGGAACCCGATGCGCCGAGGCGGCGGCTTCGGATTCTTTCCGCGTGGCTCCCGGACTTCGTGCCGTGGGTCACCTTCCGCCGGCTTCGGGTGGGGGCCGCCGAGCTCGACCTCGCGTTCGCCCGCGGAGCCAGCGAACGAATCGAGGTCTCGGTGGAACGCCAAAGCGGACCGCTCGATATCGAATTCGCCTGAGTCTGCCGGCTGACAGGGATCAGCGGTCAGGGCACCCTGTAGTTGACGGAAAGGGGAAGGCGAGGGTCCCCGATCGGGTACGGGGGTGTGCTCCGCGCCCGCCAGGCCGCGAAGAGAACGGCACTCGCGCTGATCAAGGCGATGGCGAGCGCATCCTCGACCAGGCCAAGACCGGTGACCTCACCCGCCGGGGCAACCAGCCACAGGGTATCCACCGCGTGCATCAGGAGCATCCAGGCGGCCAGCCCGGCGAGGAGCGCGGGATGGCGCTTGAATGAGCGCGAGAGCAGGAGGGCGAACGGGAGCACGAAGTGGCCGACGAAGAGCAGGGCACCCGACCACGACCACTCCCCCTGAAGTCGCGGGAGGTACCAGATGACCTCCCTGGGCAAATCGCCGATCCAGATGATCAGGAGCTGGGCGAACCCGAAGTAGGCCCACAGGATGATCCCGGTGAGCAGGAGTTTTCCAAGGGCGTGAAAGTGTTCCGCACTCGGTGAAGGAACGCCGGTGTCCGGCCGTTTGCGAAGCGCGATGGCAAGAAGGACGAGCAGGGCCAGCGCCCCGACGAATCCACCGGCCCACCAGTACGCTCCGTAGATCGTGGATTGCCAGGGGAGCGAAAGGGTCATGAGCCAGTCGAAGGACGCCAGCGTGACCGTCAAGGCGTAGATCGGGAGCCCGATGGCGCTGATCCGGATCTGTCGCCGGGTCAGGCCGGGACCTTCCGTGATGTCCTGACGCAGGGAAGCGCGCCTGAGGAGGCCGCCGATCACCCACCAGCTCGCCAGGTAGATCCCGGAACGCACCGCGAAGAAGGGGATGGTGAAGAGCGCCGCGCGCGCCTCGACGAAATCGCGGTTCGCCGGTGCAAGGCGTTCCGGATCCGCCCATGGATAGAGATCCCGGGCCAGAAGAACGACGGGGATGAACAGGAGCAGGAACCAGGGCAAGACGGCGACAACGGCTTCCGCCCGGCGCCGGAGCACCACGAACCAGGTTGCCCCGGTAAGGTGGGCGATCATCACCATGCCCAGGGCGCCCAGAACGATGCTGAGGACCGCGGCATACCCGATGAGGTACGCCAACGCGATGGCCTTCATGGAACAGCCCGCCGCCGTTCCGCTTCCCGCTCGCGCCAGGCCGAGTCGATGGCGACGAGCTGAAGCGCAAAGGCCGAGTCGGCACGGCCCGCCGAATCGAGTCCCGGGGTTCGGAGCAGCGCCATCAGGTACCAGGATACCGCGCGCCGGCCCCGGGCGTCCAGCTGCCATGCCATGGAGGGCATCCGTCCCCGGCCCCGCGCCACGATATCGAGCATCTCCCGCAGCGTGAGACGGAGGGTCGACGGGGTCCGAAGGGAGAAACCGCTGCTGGGAGGAAGGTTCGACGCGACCAACGTGCCCCCATAACCCGCGGCGCCGTGGCAGACTGCGCAGTACACGCCGTATTGGCTCCGTCCCATGGCCCGGGTTGCAGCGTCCGGAAGGTCGCTCGCTGGAAGGGTGTCGAACGGAATGACGCCTTCCGGCGGGGGTCGCAGCATGGGCGTCTCGAATGCGTCCGCCCGGTGCTGCCACCGCATTCGCTCGAAGTCCCAGCCAGGGACTCGCGAACGGCAGCCGAGGAAACCGAGCAGCAGGAGGCCGGCGGCGCCGGGGGACCAGGTCATCGCACTGCCACAGTCCGGACCACCCGAATGGCGCCGGCCCGCTGGAGGAGACCCAGAAGCTCATCGGGATCGTCGCGAAGCTCGGCGGCATTCACCGCGAGGAAGAACCGGTCGACGCTGGCGTGCTCGAATTGGGGCACCTCAAATACCGGATGCCAGAGTCGCGGAAGCCGCAGGGCGAAACAGGAGTCCGAAGAACCCTCCGAGAGCAGCGAGGAGCACGGTGCCTTCGAAGGTGGGCACCACGAATGCCGGCACCGCATGAGCGGGACGCCCGCCGATATTGAGCGGATAGTCGATTGCGTTGGTCCACCACTGGATCAGATAGCTCGCCAGGCCACCAGCTATTCCAGCGATCAACACCGTGAGCGGAAGCCGGGATTTCGAATAGCCGGCCTGCTCGATCGGCTCCTCCATCGGGTAGGGGGAGTAGAACTCGAATTCCCGGTACCCGGCCTCGCGCAGCACGGCGACCGCCCCTTCCACCTCGCCGGCTTGCTCGAACTCGGCGAGCAAGGCCCCGAGCGGCCAGCGCCGGTCACGCATGTGCCCCCTCGATTCCCGACTCCGGAGGGGGCCTCGCCACCAGGCGCTTCACCTCGGAGAGCGCCACCACGGGGAGCCAGCGGAGGAAGAGGAGGAACAGGAGCAGGAAAAGCCCCAGACTCCCGGCCAGGATACCAAGATCGACCCAGGTCGGCCTGAATGGGTGCCAGCTCGAGGGAAGAAAGTCCCTGCTGAGGGAGGTGACGATGATGAGAAATCGCTCCAGCCACATGCCGATCAGGATGGCAACCCCGGCGCTCACCAGGACGGCCGGATTCCTCCGGAGCCGGCGCGACCAGAAGAGCTGTGGGGTGAGGACGTTCATGGCGATCATCACCCAGTAAAGAACGGCATAATCGCCGGTAGGGCGCTGGACCAGATGGATGTAACGTTCAAACTTATCGTTGCTATACCACGCGAGGAGTACCTCCACAACATAGCTGTAGGCAAGCAGAAGGCCGGTCGTGAGCACCAGCTTGGCAAGGTTGTCGAGGTGTCGCGGAGTGATCACGTCATGCAGCCGGTAGGCCCTTCGGACCGGAATGGCCAGGATCAGGACCATGGCGAGGCCGGAGTAGATCGCGCCCACCACGAAGTAGGGCGGAAAGATTGTCGAGTGCCACCCGGGGAGCTGGGCAATCGAGAAATCCAGGCTCACCACGCTGTGTACCGAGACCACCAGGGGAGTAGCGAGGGCGGCCAGCAGGCCATAGGCGACCCGGTGGCGCTGCCACTGGAATCCGGATCCCCGCCATCCCAGGGCCAGAAGACCGTAGATCCGGCGCTGAGCCCGGTTGGCGACTCGGTCCCGAGCGGTGGCCAGATCGGGAAGCATGCCGAGATACCAGAACAGGAGCGAGACGGTGAAGTAGGTCGTGACCGCGGCGACATCCCAGGGAAGGGCGCTCTTGAAGTTCGGCCACATCCCAAAGCGGGCGGGGTAGGGAACCAGCCAGTAGAAGAACCACGGGCGTCCCAGGTGCAGCACCGGAAAGAGCGCCGCGTTGACCAGCGCGAAGATGGTCATCGCTTCGGCCAGCCGGTTGATCGAGGCCCGCCAGTCCTGGTTGAGGAGCAGCAGGAAGGCGGAGATGAATGTCCCCGCGTGCCCGATCCCGATCCACCAGACGAAATTGGTGATCGCGAAGCCCCACGCGACCGGGATGTTGTTGCCCCAGACCCCGATACCCGTGGCCACGGTATAGCCGACCGTCCCGATCAGGACCAGCGTGAGGCTCCCCGCCAGGATCAGGAGCGTCCACCAGCTCCGGGTGCTGCGCTGGAGTGGCGCCAGGAGGTGATCGGTCAGGTCGGCCGGCCCGGGCCGTCCCAGCACCAGCGGCGTGAGAGCGGGAGTCAGGGGTGCCTTCATGAAACGAGGGGGAAGGCCGGGTTAGGATTCGAAACCCGGGCCAGGTACCGGACTCGCGGCCGGGTCCCCAGCTCTTCGAGCACCGCATAGGCACGAGGCAGGGACCGGAGCCGGGCGACTTCGCTCCCCGCCTCGGTGAGGGATCCGAAGCGGATGGCTTCGGAGGGACAGGCTTGCTGGCACGCGGTGCGGACCTGGATGCCTCGGAGGGGCCGGCCCGCCACCCGCGCCTGGATCTCCGCCTCCCGGATCCGCTGCACGCAGAAGGTGCACTTCTCCATTACGCCGCGCTGCCGAACGGTCACGTCGGGATTCTTGACCAGTTGTTCGACTTCACTCAGCTCCTGGTTGTAGTCGAACCAGTTGAACCGGCGCACCTTGTAAGGGCAGTTGTTGGAGCAGAACCGGGTGCCGACGCAGCGGTTGTAGGTCATCTCGTTGATCCCGTCCGGGCTGTGGGTGGTGGCCCCGACCGGGCAGACGTATTCGCATGGGGCCATTTCGCAGTGCTGGCACAGCATCGGCTGGAGCAGGCGCTCCGGACCGCCGCGTGGTCCGAGATACGAGTCGATCCGGAGCCAGTGCATCTCGTGGCGACGCGAGACTTCCTCGCGGCCCACGGCGGGAACGTTGTTCTCGGCCTGGCACGCAACCACGCAGGCGCTGCATCCGGTGCAGCGGGACAGGTCGATCACCATGGCCCACTGGTTCTCGCCTCCGGCTCCGGGCCGAGGTGGGGGTGCCTGGTACAGCGTGATCGGGGGCTCCGGCGTGCTCCGCCGGAGGCCGGCGGCCTCATCCCGGGTGAGCGCATGCACCGGGCTCCGTTCCGACAGGTCCCAATGACCCTGGGTAAGAGCGAGATGCTGCTGCCCTCCAGCCTTCCGGACCGATACCCCGCCGATCCAGGACGGCCGGTCCGCCGGCCATAGGGGATAGAGATCCGCACCCAGGCCGGCGGCGAGGGATCCCCCGGCATGCCGGCCGAAGCCGATCGCCGCAACGATGGTGTGATCCGGAAGCCCGGGGACAACGAGCGCCGGTAGGATGGCGCGAACTCCAGCCTGCTCCAGCTCGAGAAGATCACCGTTGGCCACACCGAGGCGTCCCGCCTCGCCGGGGCAGAGCTCCGCGGCGTTTCCCCAGGTGAGGGTGGTGAGCGGCCGAGGCAGCTCCTGGAGCCACGCATTGTTCGCGAATCGTCCGTCGTAGACTCCCGGATCCGGAACCAGCAGCAGATCGACTCCCTCGGCGGTGGGGGCTGATTGCGACCCGGGAACGCCGGCCTCTGGCCGCGACACCGACGCGGCCGGCCCGCCGGGCAGGATTCCGGTTCGGAGCGCGTCGGTCCAGGCTGAGGGAAAGTCCTCCGCAACCAGCCGGCGCTGCCAGTGCTCCTGCACCAGGTCGTGCGCGGCTCGGCTTTCTCCCGCCAGGGCCGCGAGGATGGCGATCCGGCCGACGCTCTCGTAGAGCGGGCGGATGAGCGGCTGGATCAGGCTGGGCGTTCCCTCGAACCCGCGAAGGTCGCCCCAGGTTTCGAGATAGTGATCGAGCGGCTGGAACCACTCGGCCAGGCGCCCCGTTTCCTCGCGGTGGGTCGCGGCATGCCAACGGAAGGACACGCGATCATAACCCGCGGCAAATCGGAGCGCTCCAGGAGTCGCGTAGCACGGGTTGACCTCGGCACTCACCAGGACGGACACCGCGCCGGCGTGCATCGCCTCGACCAGGGGAACCAGGCCGAAGGCGGGATCCCCTGCGCCGTAAAGCGGAGACCTGGTGAACCAGGTCGTCGTTCCGAGGTTCCCAAGCACTCGATTCAGCCGATCGCCGAGGCCGAGCAGGGCGGCTGGCTGGTCGGACCCGACGATGACGACCGAGCGGCCTCTCGCCCCGAGCAGGTCGTCCGCCAGGGCGCCGATCCAGGGAGCGGCAGGGCCTGGGGAGCGTCCTTCCACCCGATCGAGCAGGGACGTCAGCACGCCCGCCGTCTCCCCCGGACGCAGAGCGATCCGATGGTCCGCCGCGGCGCCGGTGATGGTAAGCCCCGACTCGATGGTGTAGAGACGGCTCATGTCGGGACCGGGCTCGCGGGTTCCCGCGAAAGCACGAGCATATCGAAGATGGAGCGGCCCGGTCCCGAGGACATCGGCCTGAATCGTCAGGATGATTCGAGCCCGAGCGAGGTCATGCTGACGGGACCAGGTCGCTTCGCTTCCCGGTGGATTGGAGAACGGCGCATAGAAATGGATGCCAGCCTCGGGATAGCGATCTCGAATCCGGTCGAGCAGGTCGGCCTCGGTGGGTGAGCTCGTAGGGGGAAGGAGAATGCGCAGGCCGGTCCCCTTCGCCCCGATCCGCGATGCGAGTGCCGCCGGTCCAATCGCGGTGAGGGTCTCCGCCACGGTGACCCGTCTTTCCTGATGGATCGGAAAGCGGGCTCGATCGGCGTCATAGAGATCGAGGAGCGATCCCTGCTCGATCGCTCCGGTGCCGCCCAGGCTGGCCGGGTGAAGGGGATTTCCTTCGATCTTGATCGGCCGGCCCTCGCGGCTTTCCACCAGCAGCCCGGTTCCGAACCCGTCGAGATCCATGGCAGTCGCGTACCAGGTGGGTTCGCCCGGTACCAGGTCATTCGAGCCGACGAACGGCAGGATGCGCTCGACCGGACGCTCGCAGGCCGGCAGGGCGGCCAGGCTCAACGCTCCGCCCAGCACCTGCACGAACTGCCGGCGCGACACCGATCCCGGCGCCCTCTCGAGATTCCCTCTCGACCTCCCGACCTCCCGACCTCCCGTCATCGGTGGCAGGTGCTGCAATGGGTCAGACGGCGGCGATCCCCGGTCTGGTGATCCGCCCCGGTGGACTGGGCCCGATGACAATCGAGGCACCAGCGCATCGTCAGCGGCTCCACCTGCCGGACGACCTGCATGGTGTCCACCGCACCATGGCAGCTCGTGCAGGTGAATCCGGCCGCCAGGTGCACCGCGTGGTTGAAGAACACGAAATCGGGGAGGCGGTGGACCCGTCGCCACGGAATCGCGCGCCCGGTCGCCAGGCTGGCCCGAACCGGGGCGAACGTCGCGCTCTCCAGCAAGACCGGGTTATGGCAGGACACGCAGGCCTCGGTCGGGGGGAGGCCGGCGTAGCGGGATCGCAGCGCGCCGGCGTGACAATACCGGCAGTCGATTCGAAGCCCCTGGGCATGAATGCGATGGTCGAACGGGACGGGCTGCTCCACCAGACGATCCTCTCCCGTGGCGGCCGGGCGTCGAACCCAGGCCATGAGGCTGCCCGCCAGCACCCAGGGTCCGAGCAGCAGCGCCAGGACGAGCCACCGGAATTGACGATCGCCGCGCGGAGTAAACAGGGCGCTCACCGATGCTCACCGAGCGTACAGGTAAGCGGCGATGTCGCGGGCCTCCGAGGCGCTGATGCCGAGATTGGGCATGACGTTCCCCGGCTCATAGAGCTGGGGAAGCATGATCCAGCGAATCAGGCTGTCCGGCTGGTTGGGGAGTCGCCCCACGATGAAGACCCGCTTGCGAAACTCCGATAGCGGAGGACCGAGCACTCCCTCCGCTCCCGGCACGCCGGGAATGTCGTGACAGGAGCCGCACCCATACCTGGCGATGAACTGCGCCCCCCGGGACGGATCACCGCCTGGAATCGGAGATGGCGGTGTGGAAGCGCACCCGGCCGCCAGACTGACACTGAACGGCAGGAACACCGGGATTGTGAGTCGCGTTGCCACCCCTCCTCTCTTCCAACACCCCGCGGGGGGACGAAAGGAAATCAGGGCCTCCACACATGGCGGGCGGTTATCTTGGGGCCCCGAAGACCACGAATTCCGGAGGGGCCATGTCGATCGGTAGCGACTTGTTGGGGGAGTTCGATCAGGAAATGGGGACGACCCGTCGTCTCCTCGAGCGGGTCCCCGGAGAGAAGGGCGACTGGAAGCCCCATCCGAAGTCGTTTTCCCTGGCGCACCTGGCGCAATTGGTGGCCAGGATGCCCGGCTGGGTTGCTCTCTCGATCCAGCGCGGGGAGATCGATCTATCCGGCGCGCCGAACTACAGCAACGAAACGACGGAGGCCCTGCTCACCGAATTTGATCGGAATGTGAAGGCCAGTCGTGATGCGCTGGGTCAGGCTGGCGACGCCGATTTCGGCCTCCCCTGGCAACTCAAACACCAGGGCCGGGTGCTGTTCACTTCGACGCGTGGGGCCACCGTACGGCAGACCATCAGTCACCTGGTGCACCACCGGGGCCAGCTCACCGTGTACTTGCGGTTGCTGGACGTTCCGATCCCTTCGATCTACGGCCCCACTGCCGACGAGCGTGCCTGGTAAGCCGCTCGGCGGAGCGCCCTAGCGGATCTGCACCAGCAGGGGAAGCTTGCCCGGCTTCCAGTTTTCGCTGCCAACCTCGACGAACATGGGCCGGGGACTCCCGTCGATCTGAAGGGAAAACCGGAGGCTCTGCACCTTGTCGTCGACCCGGAAGCGGAATCCATCGATGTCGTCGTTGGTCAGGGTGGAGAACACGATCGTATGGTCGTCCACCTTCTCGATCTTGTCCTGGTCCCTGGTCACCACCACCGGTCCGCGGCCCGGGGCAACGTGGGCCCGTCCCCTGGGACCGACCACGACCCGCGCCGGCCTCCCTGGATACAGGACCCGGCGCTCGGTCTCGACGTCGATCCGCTTGAGCGACTTGAGGTCACCGCCCTCGGAGGTGACGGTTCCGGTGAACCGGCGCATTGCCCCCCTGGTGGTCCAGCGAAGCTGCCAGCCGTCTTCATCATGCCAGAGGTAATACCCGAGATCGACTCCCTCGGCGAACGTGGGCCGGCCTTCGAAATGACTGACCTCCTGTTGTGGCAGGAATGACAGGGGCCAGAGCAGCGACAGCAGGGCAAGCGCGCGCATGGGATCCCTCCGTGGAGACGACTTGGGGACGGGCACAGCCTCGAACTGTTAACCGCGATCACGGGAAGATTTAGCAAAAACCCCGGGCGAACGCCATCCTGCAGAGTGGACTCCGGGGGGGCCGCTTAACGCCCCCCCCACCCCTGCGTCTTCTGGGCATGAGACGAATTCCCTTGTTGCTCGCCGTCTGGCTTGGCTCCCTTGGGCTTACCAACCGCCAGCCCGTCGTCTCGCCGGCAGGCCTGGACAGCGCCCGCCATGTGCTGGATCGGCTGGGCTATGGACCCCTTCCCGGCCAGGCCGAGACGATTGCCCGGGAAGGGGTGATGCGGTGGATCGACCGCCAGCTTGCCTCTCCCGAGCTCGGGGACCCCGATCTGAGAAAGTCCCTCGCCGGGTACCAGCTTCTCTCCACCAGCTCCCAGGAGCTGCTTCAGCAGTTCACCGAGGCGCAACGGGAACGCCGACTCGAACAACGCGACCGGCCCGACACCATGATGAGCCCGGCCCCGCGCCGGCCGCCTCCCGAAGAGCTCACCGGAATCCGCCGATTACTGGGCCAATTGCCGGAGCTGGTGGTGGTTCGGGCCGCCCGTTCCGAGCACCAGCTCGGCGAGGTCATGGCGGACTTCTGGTTCAACCATTTCAACGTGTTCGCCGGCAAGGGCCTCGATCGAGTGTATCTGCCCGAATACATGGAGAAGACCATCCGGCCCCACGCGCTGGGTCGCTTCGAGGACCTGCTGGTCGCGACCGCCACGAGCCCCGCGATGATGTTCTATCTCGACAACGTGCAGAGCGTCGCCCCGGGCTCGCGGCCGCCGGCGCTGGACCGGCGGCCCGCGATCGCGATGCGGGGCCGGTCCGGGCTTCGGGGCCGGCCCGGATTCCAGGGCGGAAGGCAACCTAACCCGCGGGCCGATTCGCTCCGGCAGCGGGCGCTCGCCCGGATGCCGACCGGCATCAACGAAAACTACGCCCGCGAGCTCATGGAGCTCCACACCCTCGGCGTGAACGGCGGCTACACCCAGAAGGATGTCACCGAAGGGGCCCGGATCCTGACCGGCTGGAGCATCGCGCCCCCGGGCGGGGCCCTGGCCGGGTTCCGGCGGGGCCCCGAGCCCCGGGCCGGCTTCGAGTTTCATGACTGGGCCCACGATCGCGGGGCCAAGACGGTGCTGGGGACCGGGTTTCCCGCGGGACATGGCGAGGACGAAGGCAGGCGCCTCCTGTCGCTGCTCGCCTCCCATCCCAGCACGATGCATTTCGTGAGTGCGAAGCTGTGCGCCCGCTTCGTCAACGACGATCCACCCGATGGCTGTATCGACGATGCGGTGCGGGCCTGGAATAAGAGCGATGGGGACATCCGCGAAGTGCTCCGCGCCATTTTCCATTCGCCCGATTTCTGGTCGTCTCAGAATCGCGAGGTCAAGGTCAAGACCCCGCTCGAGTTCGTGATCAGCGCGGTCCGCGCCGTGGGCGCGGTTCCCGATTCGACCCCCCGGTTGGCCCAAGCGGTTGCCCGGCTCGGGGAGCCTCTGTTTCAGCACATCGCCCCCAACGGCTACGGGGAGCGCCAGGATGATTGGGTGAACAGCGGCGCCCTGCTCAACCGGATGAACTTCGCGATGGGGCTCGCGAGCGGCCGGCTACCCGGTGTGTCCGTCGACCTCGATGCGGTCCTGCCTGCCACCGCCGACCACGAGGCGCTGGTATCAGCGGTGGACCGGGTCATTCTGACTGGACGCATGTCGGAACAGACCCGGAAAGTGATTCTGGACCAGATCTCGGATGTGAGCGACCCTGGTATGGCCCGGGCCATGGCGGTCGGGCTCGCCATCGGCGGACCGGAGTTTCAGAAGCAATAGGCGAGGCGGACAGGCGGAACGAGGATGCTATGAGTCTATCGCGTAGAGTATTCGTGAGGCGTGGCGCCCTGGGCTTGGTCAGCCTGGGTCTGGACCCGCTGTTCCTGGATCGAGCGGTCTATGCATTGAGCCAACCTGACCGCCAGTCCACCAGTCCGGCGGCCCGCCGCACGCTCGTTTGTCTGTTCCAGCGCGGCGCCGTCGACGGCCTCAGTATGGTCGTTCCCCATGGAGAAGCCTCCTACTATCGCGAGCGGCCCCGGATCGCGATCCCCCGGAATTCGCTGGTCGATCTCGATGGCCATTTCGGGCTCCACCCCGAGCTCGCTCCTCTCAAGCCGTTCTGGGACAACGGAAGCCTTTGTGCCGTGCACGCGGTCGGCTCGCCCGACTCGACCCGAAGTCACTTCGACGCTCAGGACTATATGGAGAGTGGGACCCCGGGCGTCAAATCCACCCCTGATGGCTGGGCGAACCGGTATTGTCAGAACGCCGCCGAGCACGTGAACACACCCTTCCGGGCAGTGGCGTTCGGGCCGCAGCTGCCCCGGATCATGGCGGGCACGGCGCCCGCTCTTGCCATCGATGACTTGCGGGCCTTCGGCATGCGGGCGCGCACCGAGGCGGCCAGCGACCGGCTGACCCGTGCCTTTCAGGCCCTGTACGAGTCCAACGGTCCCGCGACCGGACTGCTCGCCCAGTCCGCCGAGGAAAGCTTCGAGGCCATCCGGATGTTGCGGTCTGCCAACCCGGGCTCGCTGCCCTCCGAGCACGGCGCGCAGTATCCACCGGGGCGGCTCGGTCAGAGCCTCGCCCAGATCGCGCAGCTCATCAAGGCGAATCTCGGAGTCGAGATCGCGTTCGCCGACGTCGGAGGCTGGGACACCCACGTCAACCAGGGCAGTGACCAGGGCCAGCTCGCGATCCGGCTGCGCGAGCTGGGGCAGGCGCTCTCGGCGTTCGCAACCGATCTGGGCGAGGGCATGAGTGAGGTGTGCGTGCTCACCATGTCGGAATTCGGAAGAACGGTCCAGGAGAACGGCTCGGGCGGCACCGACCATGGGCATGCGACGGCGATGCTGATGCTGGGGGGATCGGTGCGGGGGCGGCAGGTAGCGGGGAAGTGGCCGGGACTCGATCCGGAAGCGCGTTATGAGAGCCGGGACCTGGCCGTCACCACGGATTTCCGCGACCTCTTCGGGGAGATCCTGACCCGGCACCTCGGGGCGCGCGACCTGAGCGCGGTGTTCCCGGGTTATGCAGTGGATCCGGCCCGCTTTCCAGGGGTCATTGCCTGACCGAGTCGCCAGCGCGGAAACCGGGCCGGTTGCGAAACCCGCGACCGGCCCTGAACTCCGCAGGGCGGGGAGCCGGTCCGTGCACCCGGAACCTTCAAACCGGGGTACCCGGCGAGCTTCAGGCAAACGCGGATAGATGCCCCGACCCCGGGGGAGGCTGGAAACACAACGGGCCGGGGAATCCCCGGCCCGTTCTGCTGACACAGGGCTCGACTACTCGCCGGCGATGGTGATACTCGCGTCGAAGTAGGAGCTGCCGCCCCGATCGACTGCCCGAATCGCGACCTGATGGACTCCAGCCGAAAGAGGCACCGTCCGGACGAAGCTGTCCAGGGTCGGGCAGTTGTCATGGACCAGAAGCCCGGGCCCGACGTCCACCCCATCCACGTAGATCTCCACGTCGTTGTCGACCGCCACACCGATCCGGACGGTAGCGGCTTCCTCGAGACTGAAATTGCGGCGAAGATAGAGACTGGTATTTCCCGAGGGCCAGCTCGTGTGCGTGCCGCTCTGAATCAACGAGCACCCACTGTGGTCCTCGCCGAATCCGCCGGTCCCGAAGGAGGGGAACAAGGGACCGGTCTGCCAGCCGCTCGCCACGCTCCCACCGATCTGGTAGGACCAGCCGTCCGAGCCGTACCCGATCGGAAGGCCAGGCGCTTCCAGAGCGAACTGAAAGTCACTGAACGCGCCGGTGGAGCCGCCGGCGCCCAGGTGCAGCACCGTAGCGTAGAGGGGCTCCGGACCCACCAGACCCAGGAACCGGGAGCCGGCCCGCTTCCACTGGCCGTGTGCCAGAGCCCGAATCACGCCCCCTATGCTCGCATTGCCCCCGACCGTGGGACAGAGTGGCGAGGCGGTGTTGGGAAGCACATTGATCGCCCCGTCGTGGCGCCGGTGCAGATGGATGTGGTCGTGCTCCTCCCCCGAAGGAAGCACAGGATCGGTCAGCACGTCGCAGATGAATACGATGGCTTCATTGCTGAGGGTGCCCTCGAGGTCCGAATCGATGTGGATGCAGCTCCCGAAGACCCTGAAGCCATTGGCGCTCAAATCCGGGTTGCAGGCTCCGAAGGTGAGCGTAATGGGATCGCCACCGTCGGGTTGCGGTGGGATCGTCACACCGGCGATGCCACCATCGGGAGTCGTGGTCAGCACGGTTCCCCCGGTATTGGGATCCACGCAGGAACCCGCGACTGGGCAATCACTGGTGATCCAGAATATGACCGGCAGCGTGATTCCGTCATTGACGTTCAGGAATCCCGACATCCTGTCCCTGCTGGTATTCACATCAACAAAGCCGAGTTGCACTCCGAAGACCTCGACGGAAATGCGATACTGGGTGGAAACGTTCTTGGGGATCTTCCAGTTCTGGCGATAGTGACGTAACACGACCCTGACGTCCGGGAACTCCTGGTAGTACCCGCCGGCCTTGCAGTCCCCGGCCTGGAGCTCACAGACCTTGACGGTCGGAGAAAGATCCGTGTTGAACCTTCCCCGTTCCACGAAGTTGCTGAGCGGCGGCAGGAAAAAGAAGTTCGGGTTGCCGCCATTCCGGCCGCCCTGGATCGCAAGATCCGGCGGCATCCCGGACTCTTTGTCCGGCGGGGAAACCACTCGATCGCTCTGACAGCCGAAAAGAACGAGGAGGGAAGCGAGACCCAACGCGAACCGTTTCATCACCAGGACTCCGGGCCGGAGGAGTGAAGAGGAGGGGGACACTACGATACCATGGCCTGACGGGCCGCGCTACCCGGGAAGGGACCGGCTAGCGTCCTTCGCCCTTGAGCAAGCGCTGAAATTGGGGCATCTGCCGGATCGGTTCCCACCACCAGTGCACATCCCCACCGACCCGGAAGGAATGATCGGGATTCGCCGCCACATAACGCGTGAGCAGACGCAGCGCCTCGTCATAGTCGGCGATGCGGACGCGCATCACCGCCTCGTACCCCTCCATTTCGTGCTCCGGGTCGTCGCGGGTCGGGAGCCGGGCGCGCTCCAGCACGTGACGGGCGCTGTCGGCAAGCGGCGTGGGAGTCCCGCTGGGGGATTTCCCGATGACGCCTCCAACGATCATCCGGGCAAGATGCGAATAGGTCACGCTGTCCGCCGCCGGCGCGAGGGTGTCCAGGCGCGCGGCGAGGCGCCACGCCTCCGCGATGTCGGTGGGGGCATTCGGGACCAGCATGAGCCACAGCCGGCAAAGGGTAAACTGGAAATCTCGGGGGAACCGGGCGCCTCCCTCGTCGCACCACTTGGATGCCTGCGTGAACGAATGGGTATCGTAGGCCGTGTAGAACAGCCGCTGGAGGACGAAGTTCGCTTCCGTCAGGTAGCGATCTGCTTCGTACGCCTTGGCAGCCTGGTTATGGGCCTCGGTGACGTCCTGCTTGTCGTAATAGAGCCGGCTCAGCCAGACGTAGGCGGACGCGCGGCCGGGGTCGGCCGTGGTGGCGGCGAGCAGGTCCTGCTCGGCCTGGTCGAGGAGGGCCTGCCGTGCCGCCGCGCTAGGGCTGTTGTTGAGCTTCCATTCCCCGTAATAGAGGGTTCCCCGCAGCTCGAGCGCGGCGGCGTTGTGCACGTCCAGCTTGAGCGCTGCGTTAGCGTACGCCAATCCTGCGTCGTACCACTTCTGCTTGGCCGATGGCTCCCGTTCCAGCCGGGCCCGCGCAACGGCGACCTCACCCCGGGTCACGGGAGGCTCCGCCCAGGCAGGATCCGCCGCTTCAGCTGCCGCGAGTAGAGAATCCGAAGTCGCCAGCAGAACTTTCGCCTTGTCGGCATCGGTGCCGAGCGCGCCCTGCGCATCCTTCCGGAGCCGATCGACCCGCTGGACCGCCGTCCAGGCCGCCAGGTTCGAAGTCTCGCTCCGGCTCTCGCGGAGGGTGATCTCTCTGCCGATCACCTGCCTGAGGGATCGGGCCACTTCACCGGCCACCGAATCCTCGGCGGCGAACAGGGAGTCCCTGGCCACCTCGGTAGAGGTGGAATTGATCGGCGCGCCCGAGGCCGCCTCGCGCAGGGTGGTCGAGATTCGCACCCGGTTGGCGCCGGATGATTCCACGGTTCCGGTGATCACGCTTCCGACCTTGAGCACGGTGCTGATGCTGTCGCTGAAGCGATCGCCGAAGGGAGCCACCGCCTGCGCGGATCGCACGGCGAGCTCGGGTATGCCGCCGAGCGTCCTAATGACCGACTCGGAGACCCGGTCGGCCACCGACCGCAGGGAAGAATCCGGAGCGGCGAAGTACAGGACCGCGACCTGACGGGCCAGGGCCAGGTCCTCGACCCCGCGGGGGTTGCCGCTGCGGGGCCTGAACCAGGGCGTACCCGACCCCCAGAATCAGCAGGGCGACCCCCAGGACCGCCCAGGTCCAGCGCCGACGCCACCAGGGAAGCGCCTGGGCGTAGGAGATCCGGTCTGAAGTGGGAACCCGACGTCCCGCGGTGGTGCGAATGGTCGCGCGTCGGGCCGCCGTCGCGCCGAGGGGCAGCCCCAGCATTTCGGCGAACTTCGCGGCGGTCTGAGGCCGGTCGGCCGGGACCTTGGCCATCGCCGAGAAAATCGCGTCCTCGACCTCTTCAGGAACGGTATCCCGGACAATCCGGATACTGGGGACGGCCTCCATCGCGTGCCGGGCCATCAGGGCTTGCGGGCTCTTCGCGCTGAAGGGCGGCTCCCCCGCCAGCATCTCGTAGAGCATGCAGCCGAGGCTGTAGAGATCGGAGGTGGGACCGACGTTGTCGCCGACCGCCTGCTCGGGAGACATATAGACAGGCGTGCCCACCGCCATGCCGGTCTGGGTGAGCCGCTGGCTGCCCGGGGCGGTCGCGGCCCGCGCAATGCCGAAATCGGCAACCAGGGCGTGCCCCCCGCTGAGCATGATGTTCTCGGGCTTGATGTCGCGGTGCACGATGCTTTGTCCGTGCGCGTGTCCAAGGGCATCGGCGACTTCAAGAGCGATCTGAATGGCGTCGTCGATCGGAAGCTGACCCGCCCGCTCGAGGCGGTCCCGGAGGGACTCCCCCTGAACGAACGGCATCACGTAGTAGAGGAGACCGTCCACCTCTCCCGAATCGAGCAGGGGGAGAATGTGGGGGTGCTGCAACCTGGCGGAGACCTTGATCTCGCGCTCAAAACGCTCCGAGCCGATCGAGGCGGCCAATTCGGGATGGAGCACCTTGATCGCGACGTCCCGCTCGTGCCGGACGTCGTGAGCCAGGAAGACGGTCGCCATCCCCCCCTTGCCGATCTCTTTTTCGACCTTGTAGCGATCGGCCAGCTTGGACTGAAGGTGTTCGAGAGTGTCCGCCACCCTGTTTCCCGGGAATTGGAGATCGAAAGGAGCCCGGAGATTATCGCACAAGGATGGCGAAAGGCGCAAACCGGGGACTGACGGTAGGTTCGAGGCAGGAGGATACGATGCGATTCACGGCCGCAGCCTCACTGGTGGTCCTTTCTGCCGCTCCGGCGGCCCTTTCGGCCCAGACACTCCAGTACCGGTCTCCTGCGGGGGTCGAGTACCGATCTCTTCCCGACTCGGGGCCGATTGATCGGGCCAGGCGGGCTCTGGCTGGCAATCCGGCGGGTGTCTCCTTCATCATCCAGCTCGCGGTGGCGCAGTCGGGGGCTCGCCAGTTCCGGGAGGCGATCACGACCCTGACCCGGGGCCTCGCCGGCTCACCCAACGACGCCATGCTCCTCCGCTGGCGGGGGCATCGCTATCTCTCGGTTCGAGAGCTGGACCGCGCTCTGACCGACCTCCAGCGGGGTTTTCAAATCGACAGCACGAACTACGGGATTCTCTACCATCTGGGAATCGTGCGCTTTGCAAGGGGGGAGTTTGATAAGGCCGCGGATCTGTTCCGTCGGGCTCAGCCACGGGCTCCGGATGCGGGTGAGCTGGCGGGCTCGACCGACTGGCTCTGGATGTCCCTCCAGAGAGCCGGTCGAGGGGAGGAAGCCTTGGCGATGCTGGCGGGGAAGCCGGATTCGTTGCCGGTGGAGAACGCCTATCGGCAGCGGCTTCGTCTCTACCGGGGCGAGATCGGACCGGACCAGGTCATCACTCCGGCCGACACCGATGACGTCGCCCTCGCCACGCTGAGCTATGGTCTCGGCAACTGGTATCTGGTGCGGGGGGATACCGCTCGGGCTCGAGAATGGTTCCGCCGTTCGGTCGCTTCGGGTGGCTGGCCGGCATTCGGGTTCATCCTGTCCGAGGTCGAGCTGCGCCGTGTGCCAGGGAGGCCCTGATCGAGCTCCTGATCGTGGTGGTGATCAGCTGGCTTCGGTGAAGACCGACTTGCGGAATGTCATGAGGTCCGGCAACCCTGAAGTCCGAACGGCCGCGGTCCAGGAGACCGCGGCCGTTCTGTTGCCGCGCTAGAAGCGGCGGTGGTGGAATGGGCTGGCCGCCGGGTCGAGCCGGAACAGCTCGATGGCGTTATCGGCGAGGATCTTCCGCTTGTCCCGCTCCGGAATGGCGAGCTCCTCCATGAACTCGAGATAGGACTCGATCGAGCAGATCGGCCAGTCGGTCCCGAACAGGACCCGGTGAGGCTCCACTCCGTAGAGCAGCATCTCCTGCACCTGCTTCCGGAGGAACGCCTCGAAGCGGTCCTCGAATTCCCCAAGGGTGAGCCCCGAGATGTCCGCGTGAACGTTGGGGTTCTTGTACACGACTTCCATGCAGTCCCGGATCCACGGGTTCCCGATGTGACAGATCACGAACTTGACCCCGGGATGATCCACCGCGGCCTCGTCGACGTGGAGTGGGTGGGCGTACTTGAGCTTTCCCTTCACCGAAAAAGTGTCCCCGGTGTGGATCATCACCGGGATGCCGTGTGCCTCGGCGAATTCGTAGGCGGGATGCCACTTGGGATCGGCCGGATAGAAGGGCTGATAGCCGGGATAGAGCTTGAGGCCCTTGACCTTGCCTTCCTTCACGAAGTCGGCGATCTCGACCAGGTCCTCGGCGGTGAAGCTCAGGTAGTCGAGGCCCGCCACGACCGAGAGATAGGGAATGTCCCGCAGTCGCTGCACCACCTGGCGGGTGGATGGCCGCCCCGGCGTCACCTTGTAGGAGGTGAGGATCAGGGCCTGGTCGATCCGGTTCCGCCGCATCGCGCGGAGCAGCTGGTCCAGGGTCTGTTCGAAGCGATCGAGCGACTCATCCTCGTAGTAGTTCAAGTGGACGTGACAATCGACGATCATCGTTTCTCCCGGAATCGCTGGAGGACCGACTCGGCCCACGCCCGCCCGCCCAGGCCGAAGGCGAGGGCGAGCGCCAGGCAGGTTCCCCCGAACGCCAGCTGGAACGCCGAAGTGAGCAGGGTCACCGCGATGCCAAGCTGTTCCAGGGCCAGCACCGCGACGAAGGCCAGCAGCGCCCCCTGCACCAGGATGCCCACGTTGCTACCGCCCTTCATCCCCACGTTGCCGAGATATGCCTCGACGAAGCCGCGAATGAACCGCGCCGCCAGAGTTCCGAAGACCAGCACCGCCACCGCGGCGATCACATTGGGGACGTACTGAGCCAGGCGTTCCATCAGCTCCGGCCCCATCGTCAATCCCAGCACGTTAAACACGGCCACGGTGAAGATCAGGAGCAGGCTCCAGTAGAAGAACTGGCCGACCAGGGTGACCAGGGTGAACCGGACTCCCCCGCGCACCAGGAAATCGTCCACTCCGGTCTGCTCGGCGGCGGCTTCGAGCTTGAGCAATCGGAGGAGCTTCACCACACCGCGCTGGACCGCCCGGGCGAGCAGCCACCCGATCAGCAGGAGGAGCAAGGCGACGAGCACCCGGGGTAGCCAGGTCGCGATCAGGCTCCACGAATTGCGAAGGGACTCCAGAATCAGGGCGAATTGCTCTCGCATGGTGCCTCCGGCTGAATGAAACTACCGACGAATCGCCCCGATCGAGGCCCGGCCGGCCAGCTCGCGGAGCATGCGGCGAAAGGCGGGATCGCTCATCGGCCGTGGGATCCGATAGATCCGGCGCCAGATGGTAAAGAGCAGGCGACGGAGCTCGACGGTGGGAAGACGGCGACGAATCCGGTCCATGGACTCGTAATAGAACACCATCGGCACGGTGGGCTGGCCCCGGTGGAGTTTCGGCTGGTGGTAGGCGAAGTTCAGGGCCAGCACGCGCCGGCGCCGGATCAGGGCCCGAAGCCAGGGATTGTCGCGCCGGACTTCTCCGACCATGCCGCGGAGCGTCTCCCGCCGAATCCGCACCGCATCGCGCTCGAACAACCGTCGGAGCTTGTTTCGCAGCTTGGACCCGAGCCCGAGGCGGCGGCCGGCCGGGGTCACGGCCACGTATCCAATCACCCCGACGTTGACGTTGCCGAGGTAGGTCCCGGTCGCGACCCCCAGCACCCGGCCTCGGGCTTCGGCTACCAAGAGATGCCATTGCAGGTCGGTCCACAGCTCGGCCTCTCCCTCGCGGAGCGAGTGGCGCCATTCGACCGCACTCACCAGCTCGGACTTGGGGAAGATCCGCCGGAGCAGGCGATGCGCCTTGATCAGGGAAGGATCGCCGGAACTCACCACTTCCCGGAGGAACGATTGACCGCGTGGACTCACGCGAACCCTGGGTCCATGGGGGTGCTCCGTTGACGGAAGAAGTGGGATGGGGTATCCTCGCGGAACCTATCCCGCAAACAACGACCGAGCAATCGTGATCGAGCTCCTCCACAAGCTTTCGGACCGCCTCGCGCTGCGCCGAGGGACCGACGCCGCGGGCACGATCACCCGGGTCGCCGACGGCGCCTCGCTGACCGCCGAAAACCTCTGGATGCTGGGCTGCTCCGCGGTTCTGGCCAGCATCGGACTCGATGTGGGGTCGGCGGCTGTGGTCATCGGCGCGATGCTCATTTCGCCCCTGATGGGACCGATTCTGGGTGTCGGGCTGGGCGTGGGCATTACGGATCGGGGCCTGCTCCAGACGTCGTTACGGGAGCTGGGCTACGCCACCCTGCTGGTCCTCCTGGTGAGCGGAGTGTACTTCGCGCTCTCGCCGCTCGCCTCCCCGACCACCGAGCTCATCGCACGCACCAGACCCACCCTGCTCGATGTCGGGGTGGCCTTCTTCGGCGGAGTGGCGGGCATCGTCGCCGGGTCCCGGAAGCAACCCAGCATCGCGATCCCGGGCGTGGCCATCGCGACCGCCCTGATGCCGCCGCTCTGTACCGCCGGATTCGGATTGGCGACCCAGAACTGGTCCTTCTTCTTCGGGGCGTTCTACCTCTATGGCCTGAACGCGGTCTTCATCGCCCTCTCTACGTTCCTGGTGGTTCGCTTTCTCCGGTTTCCCCGTCGGGAGCGGGCCACCCGGGAGGAGCTCCGTCGCGAGCAGCGCCTGGTCTTCGCGGTCACCTTCCTCGCCGCGCTGCCGAGCACCTACTTCCTCTATGAAGTGGCGCGCACCTTACGGGAAAACCGCCGGATCACCACGTTCCTGGCCAGTGAGGTCGAAGCGCCGGGGCGTTCGGTCCCGCAATGGGAACACGTGCATGGAAAAGAGGGAGAGGTTCTCAAGATCTATATCGCGGGACGCCCGATCGAGGGCGCTGCGGTGGACTCGCTCCAGGCGGCGGTCAGCCGGTACCAGCTCGATGATCTGCGACTCGAGCTGGTGCAGAGCGATATCTCGGCGGAAGACCTCCGCCGCTTCCAGAGCGAGGTCCAGCGCGACATCCTCAATGCCGTGTCCACGACCACCGCGGCCCGTGACTCCTCGTCGACGGCCAAGGAACGCGACGCGGATCTGCGCCTGGAGCAGGCGGCCCGTGAGCTCGCGGGGGCGTTTCCGGAGATCACCAGCGTGGCGTTCGCCGAGCGGTCCAACCTGCTGCTCCCGGATTCGGTCCGGGCCGCCCCGGCGGTGTTCCTGACGTTCGCCGAGTCCGTCGCGACCCGGGACCGAATCGCCATCGTCGAGCGGGCGCGGGCGATGCTGCGCCAGCGGATGGGGAAGGACAGCCTGCTCGTGTTATCCCGCTAGCGGCCAGGGGAGGTCTCCGTGACCCGAATGATTCGTGTGGCGATCAGAGTAGTCGGCCTGCTGGTCGCGGTGTTCCTGCCAGAGGGGTTCGGGCTTTCCGGGACGATGGGCGTCACCTACCGTTTCTACTGGTACAGCTTCCTCGTGGTCGGGCTGCTGCTCATCATGGGCTATGTCGGGGCGGGCGCGCTGGCCCGCCGCTTCCTCTCCGCGTCTTCTGCCGTCTCGCCCTAGCTCCGAGAACGTCGCTACGGGGTGTGGTACAACCCGATATCGAATGAGCCATTTGCAACCGCGAAGGTTCCCGTTGCCGCCGTCCCGGGCTGCGGCCGGAGGCTGGCGCTGAAGGTTCCCTTGATCCGGGTCGTCGTCATGCTGGTGATGGTCAGCGTTCCCACGTCGCCCACGATGCCATAGCAGCAGTGGGCCCCGGCCGGAGCCACCGCGTTCGGGTCGGTCACCCAGAGGATGCTGCCCGGGTTGTTGCTGAGCCCGTAGACTCCCGGACCGGCCGGCCGGGGGATGGTCATGGAATAGGTGTAGTTGCTGTTGATCCCGGAAAGGCTCAGATGGGTTGTTGAGGTCTGGCCCGAGACAATGGCCCCGTTCCAGGCCTGGCCGTTCAGGGACGCGCTGATCTTGCTCCCCATGGAATCGGTGAGCACGGCGATGGGGGCTTCCCGGCTCAACGGCGCGTCGAATTCACCATTCGTGATCGACTTGGTGCCCGTGGCGGCTCCCGAGCCATCCGCGGTGAACGAGAACGTCCCGGCAATCCGAGTGGTGGTCAGCGTCGTGATGCTGATGCTGCCGGCGGCGCCGGAGAAGGCGGTCAGCCAGGTCCCCCCGGTGCCGGCGGTCACCCCCGCGAACCCGCCTTGCACCGTGGCTCCGTCCACCCCGAGCGGATAGGTCCCGGTCCTGGTGATGAGGTTCAGCGTGAAGGTCATTGATGCGACGGCCCCGCTCCCCGTGCCGAGGATCAGGTAGCCCCCGCTGAGCGGGGCGAATTGGCCGGCGGTGACCGACGAGCCGGCGCTCCAGGCCTGGCCGTCGATCGTTGCCGTCATCTTGGTGGTGGGGTTCCCGTTGTTGTTGCCGTTGTTCCCGTCGTTATTGTCGTCGCCGGGATTGGTCGGGCCTCCCCCCCGCACGAGGCCAGCAGGAGGGAACCGCCCAGGACGAGACGGGAAGGCAAGGAGTGGAATCGCATGGATCGCTCCGGCGCAGGGATAGGGTCTCTATCCCTTGCGCAGGAGCGGTCTGTTCGCCGTCATGGGGCCCGTCAGGGGCTGGCGCTGACCCGGCCTTCCTGGCTGGACGCCCCGGCAATAAAGGTGGTCACGTCGCGGTGGAGCTTCTCCCGCGACCTCTTCTCTACATACATCATGTGGCCCGCCTCGTAATAGGCGAAGCTCAGGTTCTTCCGGATCGAGGGCTCGAGCCCGAGGTGGGACACCGTCTCCTCGATCCCATTGAAGGGCGTCGCCACGTCGTAATACCCTGCAACCACCAGGACGCGAAGGTTCCCCTGTTGGGTCATGGCGGAGCGGAGCGCCTCTCCGGCCTGCCCCGGCTGGCCCTGGTCCCAGGGCCGCACGTTGGCGCTCAGGGTGTAGTACATCTCAGAGTTCCAGCCGAGCTCCCGGCGCACATAGTCCTGGAACACGGCGACGAAAGCCCCGTCGTAGGACGCGAGGCTCGGGTCGTATTCGTCTCGCTCGCCCGCCGCGTCGGCATCCATTCCGGTAAAGCGCGCGTCGATGCGCCCGACCGTCAGCCGCTTATCCCGGAGCAACTCCTTGAACCACCGCTGCGGATTGACCCGGAGATTGGTCTGTTCGAGGTACCTGGGCGAAAGCCCCGTGAATCGTGCCAGCTTGGCTACGATCTGCTGTTGTTCCGCGGGAGAGAGCTCGTCGCCCTTTTCCAGCGCCGCCGCGTATTCCCCGTGGGCAAACTCCCGGGCCTGCTGCACCACTGCGGCAAGGGGCAGCTTCTGGAGATCGGCCGGGAGCACCTTGTGATACCAGGCTGAGGCGACGAACGTCGGCAGGAAGAAACGGGTGCGATCATCCGCGCCCCAGTTGCCGAAGGCCACGGTGGAGATCAGCACGATGCCGTTCAGATAGACCTGGTGACGCCTCTGGAGGGTGAGCGAGAGCATGGCCGACCTGGTGGTGCCGTAGCTCTCCCCGATCAGGAACTTGGGCGAGGCCCAGCGCGAATTCCTGGTGAGGTATTGATAGATGAAATCGGAGAAAATATCGGCATCCTGGGTGAGTCCGTAAAACTGGGCCGGATTTTCGCCGGGGACGGGGCGACTGTAGCCGGTGGACACCGCATCCACGAACACCATGTCGGTGGCATCCAGGAAGGAATCATTGTTCTCGACCGTGGTGTAGGGCGCCGGCATCCCGAAGCCGTCGTCGGTCAGCACCGTTCGCCGCGGACCGAGCCCCATGTGGGTGTAGCTCGACGCAGATCCCGGACCCCCGTTGTACACGAAGGAGATCGGGCGCTTGGCCGGGTCGGCGTCGTCCTTGGTGTAGGCCACGAAAAAGAACGTTGCCTTGGGCGCCCCGTCTTCGCCTCGCACGATATAGGTCGCCGCCGTGGCGGTGTAGCTGATGGTCTGGCCCCCGATCCGCCCGGTGTGCTTGGTGACGGAGGTTTTCTCCTCGGGCGGCGCCGATGGGCGGACCGGCTGCTGGCCCGCTGGCGGTGCTTCGGTCGGGCGATTCCGCTGCTGCTGAGCCGGGTTGCCCTGGGCGGAAGCCGCGGTTGCCAGGGCGAGCGGGAACAAGAGGGCAATGGGTCTCATGGGGCCGAATGTACCGCTCCTCGCGGGGCTCGGCCACCCAGCCGGGACAGGTGCGAGATCGGGGTCCGCGGGTGAGATTACAGCATGCGACTGCTCCCCATCCTCCTGGCCGCGGGCGCCCTGGCTCGCCCGCTGCTGGCCCAGCAAACCGCCTACACCCGCGCCGATACCCTGCGGGGCTCCTGGGAGACCCCCGGTCGCGCCTGGTGGGACGTCAGCTTCTACGACCTCGAGGTCAGAATCAACCCGGCGGACAGCTCGATTCGCGGCTCCAACTCCATCGGTTACCGGGTACTCGCCCCGGCATCCGAGATGCAGATCGATCTCATGACTCCGCTCGGCGTCGACAGTATGGTGCAGGGAGGAGCGAAGGTCCAGTATCGGCGCGAGGGAAACGCCTTCTTCGCGACGCTCGCGAATCCTCCTCCGGTCGGGAGCTCCGGCGCCATCGTCGTGTATTACCACGGGAAGCCGCGGGTCGCGGCACGGCCTCCCTGGGAAGGCGGCTTCACCTGGGGCGCCGACAGCCTGCATCGCGACTGGGTGGTGACCAGTGATCAGGGCGTGGGCGCCAGCATCTGGTGGCCCAACAAGGACACCCAGGCCGACGAGCCCGACAGCATGCGCATCGCCATCACGGTGCCCAGACCGATGATCGACGTCAGCAACGGCCGCCTTCGCAAGACCACGGAGAATAAGGACGGTACGACCACCTTCGAGTGGTTCGTCACCCAACCGATCAACAACTACGCCGTCGCGGTGAATGCCGGCAGCTACGCGCACTACACCGACACATTCAAAGGCGAAGGCGGCACTCTCTCCCTCGATTTCTATCCGCTTTCCTATCACCTGGAAGCAGCCCGGAAGCAATGGGGCCAGGCCAGGACCATGCTGGCCTGCTTCGAGCACTGGTTCGGTCCCTATCCGTGGTACCAGGACGGCTACAAACTGATCGAAACCTCCCACCTCGGCATGGAGCACCAGAGCGCGGTCGCCTATGGCAACGGGTTCCAGAACGGCTATCGCGGCCGCGATCTCAGCACCAGCGGATACGGGGCGAAGTGGGACTTCATCATCGTGCACGAGAGCGCCCACGAGTGGTGGGGCAACAACATCACCACCAGGGACATCGCGGACATGTGGGTGCACGAGGGGTTCGCCAACTACAGCGAGGGCCTCTATACCGAGTGCCTGTTCGGCAAAGAGGCTGGCGCAGCCTACACCACGGGGTCACGCTACAATGCGGAAGGCCAGCGACCGATCATCTCCACCTACGGCGTCAACGCGAACCCTCCAATCGACCAGTACTACAAGGCGGGCAACCTGCTGCATCTCATCCGCCAGCTCGTCGGCGACGACGAGAAATGGCGGGGGATCCTCCGGGGGCTCAACGCCACCTTTCGGCACCAGACCGTCATGGGGAAGCAGATCGAGGATTACATCTCGGCGCAGTCCGGGATGGACCTGAGCAAGGTTTTCGACCAGTACCTTCGCACCACCGAAATCCCCGCGCTGAATTATCGGATCGCGAATGATACGCTGAGCTATCGATGGCAGAGCACCGTGCCTGGATTCGCGATGCCGGTCCGGGTCACCACCGGCCCGGGGACCTGGGCCGTGATCAAGCCGACCGCGCGCTGGCAGAAGCTGCCGGTCACGGTTCCGGCGGATCAGTTCAAGGTGGACCCCAACTGGTTCGTGGCGGTGCTGCGGGAGCCCTGAACCGACACCAGCCGGTCGACGATGCCACCCGGCGAGCCGCCGCGGCTTCGCCAGGCTCTGGCAGGAAGGCTCCTGATTGGAGTAGTTTCCGGGCTCCCTCTTCCGAGTCGTCCCATGAAACTCGTCCGATCCCTTCCCCTGCTGGCCATTTCGGGCCTGGCCCTTGCGACCGCGCAGGCGCAAGGTCCGCTCTCCGCCGCGATGAAGCGGAGCCTCACCCGCTACAGCACCAATATGCCCGGCGCCGCCGACCTCATGCCGCCTGACAAGTACGGGTTCAAGCCGACCCCGGAGCAGATGAGCTTCGGCGAGATCATCGCCCACGAAGCGGAATCCAATGAGACCCTGTGTGCCGCGATCGGGGGCGGCGGACAGACGCCGACCGAATCGGCCGCCGGTGCGACGGCGCCGAAGGATCAGCTGGTCGCCCGGCTCAGGAAATCGTTCGAGTACTGCGGCACCGTGATCGATGGGCTCAAAGAGAGCGCCCTGGCGGATTCGGTCCCGTTCTTCGGTGGGCGGAAAGCGCCCCGGGCGGTGGCAGTGATCGGGCTCGCCCAGGACTGGGCCGACCACTATGCCCAGGCGGCCATGTATCTCCGGCTCAACGGAATCCTGCCCCCCTCGGCCCGACCGCGCCCTCGTCCGTAGGAAGCCAGGGACCGGATCAGCGCCGCTCCTCGACTAGCAGCCCCATGGGAACCTGCCGGAGCCCCCGCCAGTGGTGGGTGGCTCCGGGTTCCCGGATCAGCAGCTGACTCGAGATTCCCCCGTCCAGCATGACCGCGGTCTGGGCGCCCAGCGCTCCCATCACCGCGGCCATTTCCGGCGCGGTCAGTCCGAATGGAACGAAATCAAGAAGCCCGTTCGCTCCGTCGAAGCGGGTTATGGCGAGGAGCACCATCCCGTCCATCGTTTCCCCGATCGCGGCGCGGGCATCCCGGTGGGTGAGGTCAACTCCCAGTCCCTCCTGACGCAGCTCCGGCGGGATGACGCCGTGGAGCAGGAGCCGCGGGTAGCTCTGAAACCCCACCACAATCCCCGACCCGAGACCCAGGGTTGCCAGGGAGTCCGGAGCGATCCACCGGAGCCTGCCCAGAGCGTCGAACCCGACGCCGACCGAGGTCGGCCCAAAGCCGGCCGGCTGCCAGGTCCGCCCGTTCAGTACCACCCAGCCCCAGGGGTGGCTGCGGGGGAACTGTCCGGCATTGATGGCCACGAGGGCGTTTCGCGGGGCGCGGTCCAGCGACCAGGCTGCCCGATCCCGGTCCTTCTGAAACGCGGTGTCCAGACGGAATCGGGTCAGCCGCGGGTCGATCCGGGCGACAATCAGCCTGATGCGTTTCGCCTCGCCCGTTCCGGCGAGCCGCGCCTCACTCCAATCGACCCCTGGAGCCACTCGATGCCACGCCATGCTGTTGAGCACCAATGGAAGGGGACCGCTCCATTCGGTTGGAGCGTCGGCGGAGGTCCACCAGCCTTCCCAACGGCTTCCGGTCCAGACCGCGAGAGAGGAAGCCGGAAGGAGGAATGCGGCGAGCAACGCCGCAAGGAGCCTCACGGGCAGAGCTCGGAGAGATCCTTGATGGCCTGTTCCCGCTTCTTCATCGCCTCGATCTCGCGGTCGCTGAAACCTGCCCAGGCCTGTTTCTTCTTCAGCTGTTCGATGAACATCTTGATTCGCTCGCAGGAGACCGCGACCTGGCGGCCGTTCATCCCACTCAGGTCGGCTTCCTTCTTCTCGATATCGGCCTCGCTCTGACTGATCTGCTTCTGAAGCCCTTCGACCTGGTCCTTCAACCCCATCCACTCTTTCACCACGGCGGGAGGAGTCGGATCCCCGCACCGCTTGATCACCGCCACGGACTCGGCCGCGGTCGGCTCCCGACCCTTCTGCAGCTGCTCCAGCAGCCGCCGGACTTCGGCGGTATCTCCCTTTGCCTGGGCCTGGCCCATGGCCAGCCCGACCTGCTGCATCCTCTGGAGATCCGGGGGGCCAGATCGCTTGGTGTCCTGGATCGCACTGTAGGAGGAATCGCGGCAGTTCTCGACATCCCGTCGATGCTGGTCCCAGGCGTTGATTCGATCGACATTTTTGTCGTAGATGGCGGCCTGCCGCGAATCGATCGCGTCCATCCTGGCGCGAAGAGCGGCGGGGCCGTTGGGACTGTCGGCAAGGACCTTGGCGGCCTGCTTCGCCGCCAGCAGCTTGTCGATTCGCTCGACCGTGATCTCCAGGGTGACGTCATTGAACTGGGGCTGGGATCCTGCCTGATCCGCCGTGGCGCCCTTGGGGAGCCGCTTCTTGACCAGGTTGCCAAGCTGACCGTGAGCGGGGGCAGGCAGCGTGAGCGCGGCGATCGCCGCGAGCGTCAGGAGCGCCGGGAGCGAGCGTGACATGGCGGAGGCCTCATAGAGGAGTGAGAAGCGAGAACAAGCTTACGATTCGGGACGCCAGCGTCGGTACAATCCCGTCACTATTGTACCGAGCATAGGGCCAAGGATCAAACCCGAGCCATCCTTGAAACCAGGGGAACAGTGATGAGGCCTTCACACCTCACCGTGCTGCTGGTCGTCCTCATGACAGGGTCGGCCCAGGCCCAGGCCCAGTCCTTTTCGGCCGCCGAGCAGGCCGGAATCGACAGCGCGGCCCGTTCGGTCCTCGCGGGAACCGGCGCCCCGAGCGCCTCCATCGCGATCGTGCGCGACGGCCGAATCGTGTATGAGCAGGCGTACGCCAATCCACAGGCCGAACCGCCCCGGGCACCTGCACCGACAATGCGGTACGCGATCGGCTCGGTCAGCAAGCAGTTCACCGCCACCGCGGTCCTCATGCTCGCCGAGGAAGGGAAGCTGTCGCTCGATGACAAGGTGGCCAGGTGGTTTCCCGATCTGACCCGCGCCGGCGAGATCAGCGTCCGGCAGCTCCTCTCGATGACCTCGGGGTATCAGGATTTCTGGCCCCAGGACTATGTCTTCCCCGCCATGCGGAAGCCGGTCGCCCCGGTCGAGATCATGCATCGCTGGGCCGGGAAGCCGCTGGACTTCGATCCCGGCACCCGCTGGCAGTACAGCAATACGAACTACGTGATCGCCGGCGCGATCGTGCAGCAGGTGTCGGGACTCCCCCTGATGGAGTTCCTGCGCCAGCGCATCTTCACCCCTCTCGGCATGGCCACGGTGGCGGACTTCAACCACGGAGCGCTCTCGTCGACCGACGCTCCGCCGCTGCTTCGAAACGCCCTGGGGCCCCTTCGGCCGGCGCCCAAGGAGGCGCCTGGATGGCTGTTCGGCGCCGGACAGCTCGCCATGACGGCGCACGACCTGGCGCTCTGGAACATCGCGGTCATGAATCGGAGCCTGCTTCGGGAAGCGTCCTACCGGGAGCAACAGCGGGATGTGCTGCTCGTCAACGGCCTCTCGAGCAGGTATGGGCTCGGGGTCACCGTGACCACGGGCCTGGGAGGAAGACGGCGGATCACCCACGGTGGAGCAGTCTCCGGCTATACCACCACCAACGACGTGTATCCGGATGACCGCGCGGCGGTTGTGGTCTTCACCGATATCTACCCGGGAGCCGGCGGGGCGACCGGCCAGATTGCCGGCCGGATCGCGGCGATTCTTTTCGCCGAAACGGACAGCACGTCCCGGGTCGCCCGCGACCTGGCCCGTCGGATCTATGCCGACCTGGCGAAGGGGACCTTCGAAGCGTCACTTTTCTCGGACAACGCCCGGGCCTACTTCACCCGCGAGGTCCTCGAGGACTACCGGACCAGCCTGGGCCCGCTCGGAGCCCCCACCGAATTCACGGCGGGCGGAGAGTCGCTTCGGGGCGGGATGGTCATCCGGTCCTACCGGATCCGGGCCGGCGGGGTCGTCATGGACCTGACCACCATGACCCTTCCCGACGGCAGGATCGAGCAGTACCTGATCGCGCGCGCGGGTTAGGGTACCGCGGGCTGGGTCAGCGCCTTGGTGAGCCGGTACAGGAACTCCTGCCCTTCGTAGTACGACTGAATCCGCATCCGCTCGTCCCGGCCATGGGCCCGGGCGTCCACCGCGGGATCGAGAAACAGACCCGAGACCCCGAAGGCAGGCACCCCTCGCTGCCGGAAGAACCGGGAATCGGTCGCGCCGGTGGACATCACCGGAATGATCGGGATGTTCCCGAACATCTCGTGGGTAATCCGCTCCACCGGCTGGATCAGCTCGGGCAGCAGGGCGGATGGCGGAGCCGGAGGCCGCTGGGTCCTGACGATGACCTGAACCGTGGTATCCCCGATCGCGCGGGCCAGGCTGTCGCGCACCTGCTGCGCGGTCTCATCGGGATAGACTCGGCAGTTGATATTGGCCTCCGCGAGCTGGGGCAGGGCGTTGGTGGCGTGCCCCCCAGAAAGGCCGGTGGCGACGCAGGTCGTCCGGAGCATCGAGTTGTACCTGGGGTCCGCGGTGACCGCGGTGATGGCGGCCCGGTCCGCGGGATTCGCGACCAGGGCCTTCATGGCCCGGCCCATGGCCGGCTCCTCCACATCGGCGGTTCTCGAGAAGAACGCGCGGGTGACCTCATTCAGCTTGATCGGGAACCGGTACGCGGCGACCCGGTCGAGCGCACTCGCCAAGGAGTAAATCGCGTTGTCGGCGCGGGGCACCGAGGAGTGCCCGCCGCGATTCGTCACCCGGAGAGTAATGTTGGTCGTGATCTTCTCGGTGGCCTGCACCGAGTTGAAGAGCGGCTTGCCATTCCGAAGGGTGCCCCCGCCCCCTTCGTTGATGACCAGGGCGCCGTCGACCAGCTCCGGATGGTTCTCCAGCAGCCAGGCGACCCCGTTGAACGCCCCGCTCTCCTCGTCGGAGGTCAGGGCAATGATGATGTCCCGGTCGGGGACGTACCCCTCGTCCTTGAGCCTGAAGGCATTGGCGACGAAGATCGACGCCATCGCCTTGTCGTCCGCCGTTCCCCGGCCGTAGTAGTACCCGTCCCGTTCGGTGAACACGAAAGGATCCAGGTCTTCCGACCAGTCGGACTTGATCGCCTCGACCACGTCGAGGTGCGCCAGCAGAATCACCGGCTTCCTGCCGGGGTTCCGTCCCCGGATCCGCGCGACCACGTTGAACTTCTCGGGGCGCGGCCCGCCGAGGAAGATGTCGGAGTCGGGAATACCCGCCTCGTGGAACCGCCTGGCCATCGCCTCGGCGGCCGTCGTCACGTTCCCGGTCGTCACGCCCGACTTGATCTCGATCAGCTCCTTGTAGATCTCGTGGGCTTTCTCCTGATGCGGCTTGAGCTGGCCGGGCGTGTAGATCGCCGACTGCGAGCTGAGCGGAGCCGCGCAAATGACGAGCACGGCGACCGGAAGGAGTGGCCGAAACGAGCCAGGCATTGGGAAAGACTCCAGAAGAAAGAGAACCGGGCGTAATATTAGATCGGAAAGGAAGAATATGGCTACAGGTTCCCGGGTCGTGGCTCTCGGCTTGATCCTCACCGGAGCATTCCCATTCTCGGTGACTGCACAGCAGGTCGTGGCCGCCGAGCAGGTCAGCGGCACCGAGGTCCTGCTCATCGGAGTGAGTCCGGTCAACACCAAGGTGGTCTGGGTCTCCGGGATCCGAGGTACCTGGCTTCGCACCAGGGACGGCGGGGCGACCTGGCAAGCCGGCCGAGTTCCCGGTGCGGACAGCCTCCAATTCCGGGACGTACACGGGGTGGATGAGCAGACGGCCTATCTCCTCAGCATCGGGGAGGGGGCCCAGTCGAGGATCTACAAGACCACCGACGGAGGCAGCAGCTGGTCGCTTCAGTTCTCCAACCCGGACCCCAAAGGGTTCTACGACTGTTTCGACTTCTGGGATGCCGATCGCGGCATCGCGATCGGTGATGCGATCGATGGGGCAATTGCCATCCTCCAGACCGGCGATGGAGGGGCTCACTGGCGGCGAATCCCTCCCGATCGCCTCCCGGCGGCCCAGACCGGTGAGGGAAGTTTCGCAGCGAGTGGGAGGTGTCTCACGACGGGCGCCGGCGGTCAGGCCTGGATCGTGATGAGCAATCCGGAACGCGCTCGGGTCCTCCACACCGCCGACTACGGGAATACCTGGTCCTCTTCCTGGCTTCCGATTGGGGTGCGGCAGGGAACCGGCCCGACTTCGGTCAGCTTCCGCGATGCGAGCCACGGCGTCGTCATGGGGTCGCGGAGCGGCACCGAGCCGCAGGATACCCTCAGGGCCATGGCCGCGATCACCTCCGACGGTGGCAAGTCCTGGTCGTTGGTTTCCGATCCTCCCTTACCGCGTGGAGTGTGGGGTGGCGGATTTGTTCCCGGGCCTTCGCACCCGTTGCTGGCGGTCGGACCCGACGGCGCGGTCTACTCCACCGACGAAGGGAAGACCTGGAAGACGATCGATGCCCGGAGCTACTGGTCGGTAGCGATGGCCTCTGCCGATACAGGCTGGGCCGTCGGTACCCGGGGCAGAATCACCAGAATTTCCGGGTTCCAGCCATGAAGGGTCTTCTGGCACTGGCGCTGCTGGCTTCCTGCGCGCCTCGTCCCAGGGGGCCCGCGCCCAGCTCGCCGCAACCGACGCCGGAGCGAGGAACCCTCGCGGTGGATACCATCGTTGACGGCCTGGTTCACCCATGGGCGGTGGCCCTGCTCCCCGATGGCCGGTTTCTGGTGACTGAGCGCCCCGGCCGAATGCGGCTGGTGGACAGCTCAGGGAGGTTGGGCGATCCGCTGGCGGGCGTCCCATCGGTCTTCGCCGAGGGACAGGGTGGGTTACTCGACGTGGCACTCGATCCCGGCTATGCCACGAACCATCGGATCTTCTTCTCGTTCGCGGAACCGGGGTCCGGCGGGACCGCGGGCACCGCCGTCGGTCGCGCTCGACTCACCGACTCCAGCCTGGTGGAGGTCAAGATCATCTATCGGCAGGCACCCAAGGTCGTGGGGAACAATCACTTCGGATCCCGGCTGGTCTTCGGAAAAGACGGGAATCTGTTCATCACCCAGGGCGAGCGCTTCGCCTACCCGCAGATGGCCCAGAACCTGTCGGTGCTGCTCGGCAAGATCGTGCGGGTTACGGTGGACGGCGCGGTCCCGCCCGACAATCCCTACGTGGGGCGGAGCGGGGCCCGGCCGGAAATCTGGTCCTACGGGCATCGAAACGTGCAGGCGGCCGCGCTCGATCCGGAGAGCGGGCGGCTCTGGACGGTGGAACACGGAGCCATGGGTGGTGACGAATTGAACCATCCCGACGCGGGAATGAACTACGGGTGGCCGGTCATCACCTACGGACGGGACTACAGCGGGCGGTCGATCGGCATCGGGGCGGTCAAGGACGGGATGGAGCAGCCGGTGTACTACTGGGATCCGGTGATCGCGCCGTCGGGGATGACCTTCTACACCGGGAATGCGTTTCCCGGCTGGAAAGGGAACCTTCTGATCGGCGGGCTTGCCTCGCAGGCCCTGGTTCGGCTGGAAATGGCGAACGATACGGTCACCCGGGAATCGCGCTACCTCGGCGAGTTGGGGAAGCGCATTCGCGACGTCCAGGAGGGGCCGGACGGATTTCTCTATGTCGTGACCGACGAAGATCCCGGCGCCCTCCTTCGCATCAGGCCCAAATAGATCAGGGCTTTGCCTTGGCGAGCAGGAAGGTCGCGGTCACCACCACCGCGCCGGCCTGAGTGCATTCCGCTGTGCCCTTGAGCACACCGGAGGTCATCGTGCCGGTGCTCGCGCACACCATGTCGGCGATGTCCTGGACCCAGGAGACCTTGCTGCCTTCGAGTTTGAACTCCCGGACCGGACCGGCCGTGGGCGGCTGATCGGTGAAAACCTCCAGAGTCACCTGCCATTCCTTGTTCACCTGCTGCACGGTGAGCTTGAGGTTGCCGGGCGGGACTGCATCGGACTGATAGGGTCCTTCCCAGACTCCCACGATTTCCGGCGCGGGATCCCGCGGCTTGGGAACCTGCGCGTTGAGGCTGGTCGCCAGGAGGACCGGCAAGGAGGCCACCAGAAGCGCGGTGGATCGCATGGAACCATCCTGAAAGGGTGATCTCGGGAAGACGAAATCTACCCCGAATTGGTTTCGGGTACATTTCGGGCTTCCATGGTTCGGGGTGACTCGCATGAGAACAGACCGAGCGGCTTTGCTGGCCGCGTTTCTCCTCGCCGGGTGCGCCGGCGGGGCCCGATACGACGTCATCCTCCGGAACGGCACCATCTACGATGGAAGCGGCAATCCTCCGAGGACCGCCGACCTCGCGATCGCGGGCGACACCATCGCGGCCATCGGTGACCTGAGCCGGGCTCGCGCCGCCCGGGAGATCGACGCCCGCGGCCTGGCGGTTGCCCCCGGCTTCACCAACATGCTGAGCTGGGCCACCGAATCCCTGATCCAGGACGGCCGCAGCCAGAGCGATATCCGGCAAGGGGTGACCCTCGAAGTGATGGGCGAAGGCGACTCGATGGGCCCGCTCAGCGACACCATGAAGGTGATCGCGAAGAATCAGCAGGGAGACATCAAGTACGACATCGCCTGGACCACCCTGGGCGAATACCTGGATTACCTGGAGAAGAAGGGGATTTCGACCAACGTCGCCTCGTTCATCGGTGCGACCACGGTCCGGGTGCACGAAATCGGCTACGCCGACCGGCCTCCCACCCCGGAGGAGCTCGGCCGCATGAAGGACCTGGTCCGCCAGGCCATGGAAGACGGCGCCCTCGGGGTGGGCTCCGCCCTGATCTATGCCCCCGCCTTCTATGCGAAGACCGACGAGTTGATCGAGCTCTGCAAGGTCGCCGCTGCGTACCACGGCATGTACATCTCCCATATGCGGAGCGAGGGAAACCGCCTGCTCGAAGCGATGGACGAGCTGATCCGGATCTCGAAGGAGGCCGGCTTGCCGGCCGAGATCTACCACTTCAAGGCAGCCGGGGCGTCCAACTGGTCCAAGATGGACCGGGCAATCGCCAAGGTCGATTCGGCCCGGGCCGCCGGGTTACGGATTACCGCCGACATGTACACCTATCCCGCCGGGGCCACCGGACTGGATGCGTCGATGCCGCCCTGGGTGCAGGAGGGTGGGCTCCAGGAATGGAAAAAGCGTCTCCAGAATCCAGCGATTCGAGCCCGGGTCAAGCGAGAGATGCAAACCCCGACCGACCGCTGGGAGAATCTCTATCTCGGGGCGGGCTCGCCCGAAAAGATCCTGCTGGTCGGGTTCAAGACCGACTCGCTCAAGCAGTACACCGGGAAGACCCTGGCCGAGGTCGCGAAGCTCAGGGGCACCTCACCGGAGGAGACCGCGATGGACCTGGTCGTCCAGGATGACAGCCGGGTTGGAACCGTGTACTTCCTCATGTCGGAGGACAACATCAGGAAACTGGTCGTCCTCCCCTGGGTCAGCTATGGCTCGGATGAAGAGTCGTCCGCGCCGGAAGGCGTGTTCACGAAATATCAGCAGCATCCTCGCGCCTACGGCAACTTCGCCCGGGTGCTCTCGCAATACGTCCGGATCGAACGGCTGATGCCGCTGGAGGCCGCCATCCGGAAACTCGCGGCCCTCCCGGCGGAGAACCTGGGCATCCCGAGGCGTGGTCACCTCGCGGTGGGGAACTACGCCGACGTGGTGGTGTTCGATCCGGACAGGATCGAAGACCATGCCCGGTTCGACAACCCGCGACAGTATGCCACCGGCGTGGTCCACGTCTTTGTGAACGGCGCCCAGGTCCTCGCGAACGGAGAGCATACCGGCGCCACGCCCGGCCGGGTAGTGCGGGGACCCGGTTACCGAGGGCCGCGGCGGTAGCTCCTTCGGTGATCGGCACCACCATTTCTCACTACGAGATCCTCGCGAAGCTCGGCGAGGGCGGGATGGGAGTCGTGTACAAGGCGCGCGATACCCGACTCGAGCGCCTGGTCGCCCTCAAATTCCTGCCCGCCGACCTGGCCCGGACCGAATCGGCCCGCCAGCGCTTCGTGCATGAGGCCCGGGCGGCCTCCGCGCTCAATCACCCCAACATCGCGACCGTGTACGACATCGGCGAAGCGGAGGACGCGCGGGCCTTCATCGCCATGGAGTTCGTCGAAGGAGAGAGCCTGCGGGCCCGCCTGCTCGGGGGAATGCTCCCGATCGAGGAGGTCAGGCGCCTCGCCATCCAGATCGCCGAAGGCCTGGAGGCGGCCCATGCCAAGGGCATCGTGCATCGCGATATCAAGCCCGACAATCTGCTGCTGACGCCCGAGGGGCGGGTCAAGATCATGGATTTCGGCGTGGCCAAGCTGGGAGCCGGCGCCGGACTCACCCAGGCCGGGACGATGGTGGGCACGATCGCCTACATGTCCCCGGAGCAGATCCTCGGGGAGGCGGTGGATCAACGCAGTGACCTGTGGGCCTTCGGCGTGGTGCTGTATGAAATGCTCACCGGGTCCCTGCCGTTCGCGAAGGACCGCGAGGCAGCCTTGATCTACGAGATTCTCAATCGCGAGCCCGCCCTGGTCGATTCCCACCGCTCCGAAATCCCGGTGATGCTCCGCTCGATTGTGCGTGAATTGCTCGAGAAGGATCCCGCCCGGCGGCCCCCCGAGGCCGCCCAGGTCGCCGCGCGGCTCCGAGGCACTCCGGTCCCCGCCGTCGCGGCGGCGCCCGCCAAGTCGATCGCGGTGCTCTATTTCGAGAATCTGAGTCCGGAGCGAGAGAGCGATTACTTCTGCGCCGGAATCACCGAAGACCTCATCACCGACCTGTCGCGGCTGCGCGAGCTCCGCGTGGTTCCCCGAAGCGACGTGCTCCCCTTCCGGAACAAGGAGGTGAACACTCGTGAAGTCGGAGAGGCCCTTCGGGTCACCTACATCCTGGAAGGGAGCCTTCGCAAGTCCGGGAACCGGATCCGCATCGCGGCGCAGCTGGTCAGCTCCCGCGATGGATACCAGATCTGGGCCGACCGGTTCGACGGGCTGGTCGACGACATTTTCGAGCTCCAGAACGAGGTCTCGCGCCGGATTGTCGAAGCGCTGAAGATCTCGCTCACCGATTCCGAGAAGCACTCGCTGGCCCGTAACCCGACCGACGACCTTCGCGCCTATGACTTCTTCATGCGGGGGCGTGAGTATCTCAACCGGCGGGGCAAGCGGAACACCGAAACCGCCATGCGGATGTTCGAGAACGCGCTCTCCATCGACGGGAAATTCGCCGCCGCCTTTGCCGGCCTGGCCGAAGCCTGCACTCACATGTATGAGTGGTACGACGGGGAATCCCGCTGGCTGGGACGCGCCATCGAGATGAACCAGGAGGCCCTGGTGCACGAGCCGGGTTCGGTCGAGGCCCGCTTCGGCATCGCCATGGTGTACTTCCACCAGCAGCGTCTGGTCGAGGCCCGCCGTTCGCTGCTCGCCGTGCTGGAGGCCGACCCCGGCTTCTATCCGGCCCACCTCCGCCTCGGCATGCTGGCCGAGCGCACCCGGGATCATGCTGGCGCCCTGGTCTGGTTTCAGCGGGCCGCGGAACTGCGGCCCCACGACGAGGATCCCTGGCGATACCTGGCCGGCCTCCATCGGATCCTCGGAGACACCGACGCCGCCATCGAATCGGGACTCAAGGTGATCGAGATCCTCTCCCAGAAGCTCGAGGCAAGCCTGGAAGATCCCATCTTGCTCAGTCGTCTGGCGGAAGCCTATGCTCGATTCGGCGGGAAAGAGGAGGCGCACGCGGTGCTTCGGCGGGTCTTCGAGCTCGACCTGGACGATGGCCTGGTGCTGTACCATTGCGCCTGTGCGTACGGGCTCCTCGGCGAGATCGACCACGCGGTCGCGTCTCTTCAGCGAGCCTGCGATTCCGGGTTCCGGGCCATCGCCCACGTGATCGAAACCGACGGGGCCTTCGCGGGGAGCCGGGGTGACCCCCGGCTGACCGGGTTAGTTGCCCGGCTGCGGTAGCCAGGATATTCTGGAGCGGTCCAATCCAGCGATGGAGCAGTCCCCATGCCGAAATACGTCATCGAGCGCATCATCCCGGGGGCGGGAAAAATGTCTTCCGAGGAGCTCAAAGCCATCTCGATTCGATCCTGCGATGTGCTGAACCAGCTCGGCCCCAAGATCCAGTGGATTCAGAGCTACGTCACCGAGAACAAGATCTACTGCGTCTACATCGCCCCCAATGAAGACGTCGTGCGGGAGCACGCCAGGCTTGGCGGATTTCCGGCCAACCAGATCGCCTCGGTGTGCACGATGATTGATCCGACCACGTCGGAAAGCCACTAGTCGTCCTCAGCAACCCCGCCAGTCGCCCCCGGGGCGACAGCGCGCGGCTGGAAGGTTGGGGGGGATCAGGGCGCGAATGCTGTCGGCCTCCTGGCCGCGCCCAAGATGGGCGAGCGCGGCCGCGAGCGGCGCCCGAATCCGCTCCTCCATGGAGTTGAGATCTCCGGTTGGGGGCAGGGCGGCCAGCGCCTCACGAAAGCGGCGTTCCGCCCGGGACCAGTCCTCGACGTAGGAACTGGCAATTCCCGCATAGAAGCTCGCGAAGACCACCGCGACCGGAACCTGTTGCGCGGCCACCCGTTGCAACAGGAACTCCGCGGCGGAGTCGGCTTGGGCGTAGCGGTGAAGCTGCCAGTCATTCACCAGGCGAGGGCCGCCAATCACCACCAGATCGTCGCTCGGCAGATCGGCCTTGGCCATGCCGACGCGCCACGCGGAGTCGGCGAGCAGGACCGCCCGGGGCCAGTCCCCGCGGGCCCGCGCCAGCTCGGCGCCCCGGGCGTAGAGCCCCGCCGCCTGAAGCCCAGTCGACCCATAACCCGCGATCGCCACCCGAAGTCCCTCGGTCAGCAGCGAATCCGCGAGCCCGTAGCGGCCCAGCGTGACCAGGGCATTGATCCTGGCATGCAGGGCATCCAGGCGCTCCACGGCGAGCGGGGTATTGAGGGAATCCGAGATGGCGATCGCGTGTTCGGCAATGGAATCGACGATCCGGGGATCGCGCCTGATCCACGCTACCGTCTGCGCCAGGAGCACCAGCGCGCTGGCGCGCGTCGGCGTGGGCGCCCGGGTCCGATCGAGCTCGAGCTTCCAGGCGAGACGCGCCAGAGAGTCGGCCTGCGCGATCTCGCCCTGCATGTACCTGGTGGAGGCCAGACTGAGGATCCCTCGTGCGAAGAGATCCGCCCGGCGCTGCTCCCGCCCCCGAAGTGCGGCGAGCGCCTCCCGAATGTGACCCTCGGATGCCGAGGGAGCGGCCCGGTAGCGAAGGGCCCCAGCCATCTCGAGACTGGCCGCTGCGAACTCGTCGCTGGCCGGCCCATAGGCGCGCCGCGCCAGGGTGACCGCCGAATCGAGCACCCGCTCGGCTTCCACCGGCCTGCCCTGTGCAGTGTAGTTGGTCCCGATCGAGGAATAGAGCCGGGCCCGGATCCCTTCGTCGTCGGGAAACTCGATCGGGATCTGGCGCACCAGGCTGTCCAGCAGTTGCGCCACGGTTCCCCGCGAGCCCAGTCGCGCGATCGGGTCGAGCGAGGAAGGGTCCGCCGTGGCGGCCCGAGCCAGAAACCCGGCCACCCGTTCCGAACGGGCCGCGGCAAGGCGGCTGGCGCGAGCCTGACTGAGCGAGATCGCCGTCGCGGCAATCAGCCCGACCATCGCCACCGCCACTCCCGCGACGAGCGAGCGACGCCGTCGCAGGAAAGTCTGGGCGCGGTAGGCTAGAGTATCCGGCCGCGCCAGCACCCGCTCCCGGCGCAGGTACCGCTTGAGGTCCTCGGCAAGAGCATCGACGGTGGCGTAGCGGCGGGTCGGCTCCTTCCGAAGCGCCATTAACGCGATCGCATCAAGCTCTCCTCTGAGGGCCTTCGCGAGCTGGCGCCGATCGGAGAATCCCCGCTGCCGAGCGACCTGATCGTCCTCCGCGTCGAGGGCGAGCTGGCTGGGAGGGTGGGGAGGAGTGTCCCGGATCACTTCGATGGCGGCGGCCGGCGAGAGCGCCGCGACTTCGAGCGGCGGCTTGCCGGCGAGCAGCATGGTCAGGAGTCCCCCCAGCGCGTACACGTCCACCGAGGTGGAAGATTCGTTCCCCAGGACCTGTTCAGGCGCCGCGTAGGTGACCGTGAATGGGGAGAGCCCGGCACCGGTGAGCGTGCCCTCGCCCCGGGGATCGTCCAGGAGCTTCGCGACACCGAAGTCGAGCAGCTTGACCTGCCCGTCCTGGGTGACCAGCACGTTGGACGGCTTGAGGTCGCGGTGGACCACAAGACTCCGGTGCGCATGCTGGACCGCGGAGCACACGGCCAGGAAGAGATCGAGCCGTGCGGGAAGCGAGAGGCCCTGGGCATCGGCGTGCGCATCGATCGGGTTGCCGTCCACGAACTCCATCACAAGGTATGGAGTGCCTTCGTCGGTGCTCCCCGCGTCGAGGAACTGGGCGATCCCGGGATGCTGGAGGCCGGCAAGAATCCGTCGCTCCGAGCGAAACCGGCGGGCCAGCACGTCGCTGTCGGCCCCGCGCCAGATGGTCTTGATGGCCACTCGCTGCGACACGTGACCATCCACCCGATCGGCCTGATAGACCGCGCCCATCCCACCACGGCCGATGAGGCCCACCACCCGGTAAGGACCCAGCACGCGATCGATCAGCGAAACCGGTGATTCGCCTTCGTCGGGGTCCAGGGTTGCGAGCTGGGGACCGTGCTCGAAGCGTTCCCCGGCGCGGCGCTCCGCCGCAAGCAGTTCGGCAACTTCGCCCCGCAGCGAGTGCAGATCTGGAGCCAATGCGTCCAGCCGCCTGGTCTGCTCAAGCGGCTCGAGCTCGACCAGGGCATCGAACAGCGCGCGAATCTCCGGGTAGTCAGGCACCGTCATCCCAGCGCTCGCTGCAACCAGCCCCGCGCGAAGGTCCATTCGCGCTTGGCCGTCGCCACCGAGATGTCCAGCACCTGGGCGGCTTCCTCGATGGACATGCCACCGAAGAAGCGAAGCTCCACCAAGCGCGCCGCTCGGGGATCCACCTCGGCCAGTCTCGTCAACGCATCGTCGATCGCGAGCAGCTCATCGGGGTCGGTGGACGGGGACGCCGCACCGGTGGTCAGCGGGACTTGGAGATCCCGCTGGCGTTTCACCGCTCCTCGGCGGCGGGCATGGTCTACGAGGATGCGTCGCATTGCCTGGGAGGCGACTCGGAAGAAGTGGGCTTGGTCTTCCCAGGTGGTGGCGTGGGTGCCCACCAGCTTGAGAAAGGCTTCATGCACCAGCGCGGTGGCCCCGAGGGTGTGGTCGGTGCGTTCACTCTGAAGATGACGGCGGGCGACCAGGCGCAATCGCGCATAGACCGCCTCGAACAGACGGTCCATGGCGTGGGGTTCCCCGCGGGAAGCTGCCGCGAGGAGTCCGGTGACCTCGGCATCGGGCATGGGTTCCGGAGATAATACCCCGGAACCCGGATGCCCGCGAAAGCCTCGGCATCAGGGAAGGGTTCCGCGCACCACCAGGGCGTCGTCGCCCACGGCGAGAATCGTGTTTCCCGAGATCGAGGCGGCACGGATCGTCCCGCTGAAGCCGTAAATCTCGTTTTCCGACCGCGACACAATGACGCTCGGGGCGATCAACGAGTTCCCGGTTTGAAAACGGATCCCGGAACATTCGGCATCGGAACCCAGGAAGAGCCATTCCATTGCAAGGCTCGGTTGTCGGAGGCGACAGTCCATTCGCAAAACGGCCCGGTGGTGAACTCTCAGCGACCAGGCCCCGGAGGGGTTCGCATCCTGTAGCGTCGTCGCGGCACTTGATGGAGGCGAGCTTCACACTGACGCTCTGGACGTCAAGAAGGTTCTCAACGGCGCCAGAAGACCCGATCAATCCATTGACAGTCCATGACATGCAAACCCAATGTCGTCAGAACTGGGATCTGATGTGATAACGCTCTGGAAATGATCGTATTACATAGTACCAAACGATCGGCGAGCCATGCGGTCTAACTCATGATTGACTAGTTCATCAACATGCTATGAAACCGGTTGCGCGCTGGAAATGGTCTCCTCCTTGCCCATACCATCAAGCGTCGGAACCAACCCGATCGACCTTTCACCGGGCCCTCGTATGAGAGCCCCAATTTTGGAGGAACGAAACAATGCGGTTGCCCCATTTCACCCGGCTGCGGCTTTCTGTGGCGGCCTTGCTGCTGCTCGCGGGCTGCTCGGACGTGCCGAGCGTGGTCGCGCCCGTGAATTTCGGGATGACCGCGGAAGAGAAGGCCACCAAAGACGCCCTCAACGATGCCAAGAAAGCGGCCGAGGATCGCTTCAAGGCGGAAAAGACCCTGAGAAAAGCGGAGTTCGACCAGGCCCGAAAAGACTGGGAGAGCTTCAAGAAGGGTCTCGAGGTGGCCAAGAAGGCCGGGAGCCTGACATTCGACCTGCTTCGCTGCGAGCCGCAGGAATACGACGGGCATGCCGAGATCATCGGTTCCAATGGCGGAAGCATCAAGGTGGGTGACCACGAGCTCCGGATTCCGAAGGGCGCCCTCGATAGCGATGTGCTGATCAGCATGGAGCGGCCCGTCTCGGATCTCGTCGAGGTCAGGCTCGAACCTCACGGACTTCACTTCAACAAGACGGTCAATCTCGAGCTGAGCTATGCGAAATGTGTCCAGCCGCTGAATTTCCGGCCCTTCATCGTCTACGTGGATGATCTCCAGGAGACCATCCTCGAGGTGGAGTGGTCGAGCGACAAAAAGGGGCTCAAGACTGTTACCGGCGACCTGGAGCACTTCTCCCGCTACGCGGTGGCCTACTAACCCGCATCGGCCTGGCAGGAGCACCGCCGGCGCTTTCCTTCTCCCCGGAGCGCCGGCGCTGTGCTTTCCGGGGCATTCTCCCGCGGCCGGCGTAGCGACTCTTCGGCCGGTCCGGCGACGGTGATGATACCGGTGCTGCCGCCGCTAGTTACACTGACCGCTGGTGAGGAACCAGCACCGTGAGAAGGGAGAATCCTTGAAGTAGCTGAGCAGCAGATGGCCGACCTTCTCGACTCCGGAAGGAGAAGGATGGGTCCCATCATCCCGGAAATCGGTTCGCACCCAGTAGAGCCCGTCCGGACGCGACACGGTTCCATTCGCCCACAGGTCGGGTCCCCAGCCCATCCACGGCGCCACCTGGGGACCCAGGTTGCCGGCCCTTGGGTCCACCGCACCGGTCGCCTCCTGGTTGATCTGGGCGGCAATCGCCCACTTCACTGCGAATCCCGACTCGTAGGCGAAGGGCTCGGGGTTGAGCATCGTCGATGCATACCCGCCGTAGCTCCGATTCGAGAGAAACATGAGCTGCAGATTGGGATAGCGGACCCGGAGCGCCCGGGCAATCGAGCCAATCTGACCCATCAGCGTGAACCCATCCGCGGTTGGATCGGGAAGCGACACGCTGGGTTGAGAGTTCGCGACCTTGACCCAGGCAACTTGAACCTGCTGCTCGGTCACGCCGAAGCGGGCCAGCCGGGTGTCGCGTACCCGGTCATAGTTCGGATCCGAAGGAGAGTCCCAGGTATCGGCGGTCTGCCCGCCCGCGGCCCCGTCCACCAGCACCAGCGTAGTCCGCTGCACGGACGGGTCGCCGAGCGCCTGGGTGACGAAGGTGCCGGTCACGCACGTGTTCGAGGCGTCGGGATTACAGAACTCCTGGGTCGTGTTCGACATCCCGATCGATACCAACACGATCTTCCCTGTGCTGCTGGGAGACCCGTTCGCGCCGAGCGGCCGTACCGCCCGGGCGCGGTCCAGGCCCGCCGAGCGATGGCCCGAAGGCACCAGGGACCCTTCCGGGTACTCCCCACCGGGGAATCCGAGGTAGGTCCAGTTCGTCGCATCCGACAGCGGATGCGTCGGCACCAGGTCGTTGACCGGCGGTTCATCGTTGCCCCCGTCATCGGTGGGCGCGCTGTTCGAGCAGGCCGCCACCGACCCAAGGGCAATCAGGAACGCCATTCGGACGCCCCGGCTGGCGAAGAACCGAAAAAGCTGCCAGCATTCACCCTCGTCTTTTACCGGAATCGGAACCATGCTGCGCTCTCTCTCCATCTGTTGCTTGTTCCTCGCCGGCTGCAGCCTCCAGCACGCGACCCGGAACCCCTCCGGCGAGGACGATCACATGGCTCATATGCAGACGGCGGACCTCGCTGCCCCGTTAAGTCGCGCCGCGCGGAGCGGCGCGGAGCAGGGAAGCCCAACGTTGCCGCCGAGCAACGACGAGGCTCCGGCTCGGCTCGCCGCGAGTCCCCGCCATGGTGAGTGGGTCAAGATCGCCTATCAGCCTGGCTCGCCCGATTCCCTGATGGCATGGGTGGTGTACCCCGCCTCGCGCCAGAAGGCGCCAGTGGTGGTCGTGGTGCATGAAATTTTCGGACTGTCCACCTGGATCCGGGGAGTGACCGACCAGGTTGCGGCGGAAGGCTACATCGCGATCGCCCCGGATTTTCTCTCCCGGGTGCGGGGTGGGCCAAGCTCAGAGGAGATCTCCGGCGATTCCGCCCGCCGGCTCATCGCCGGCGTGAACGGCACCGAACGCAACCAGGTCATCGTGGCAGCGGCCAACTGGGCGATGCAACAGCCGGCCGCGCTCCAGAAATACGCGGTGATCGGCTATTGCTGGGGCGGCAGCACCGTGTGGATGCACGCCATCAGCCAGGGAGTGATGGGCTTCGTCGGCGGGGTAGCCTACTACGGGCTTCCCTATACGAGCGGCGGGAGTCCCGCGACCGCGACCCAGGCTGCGGTGCCGGCGACGATCGTGGCGGATTCGATCAGGAAGATCGAGAAACCGGTGCTCTTGCTCAGTGGCTCAAAGGACGCCCGGATTACAGCTGCGATGCCTGGGCTCGACTCGATGATGAAGGCCATGGGGAAAACCTACAATGGCATCAACTACGAGGATGCCACCCACGGATTCCTGGCCCGCCGCAACGATGCCGCCAAGGAAGCCGATATCGCGGCCACCAGGGATGCCTGGCCCCGAACCGTCGCCTTTCTCAAGAAGAACCTGGGCGGCAAATAGCCGGGCTTGAAAGAACCGGAAAATCGAACCATCATACCCGCCCATTTCTCAACTGAGGCAGCAATCCATGGCACTCGCGCTCAACGACATCGCTCCCGATTTCAATGCCCAGACCACCCAGGGGCCGATCCGTTTCCATGAGTGGATCGGGGATGCCTGGGCGGTGCTCTTTTCTCACCCCAAGGACTTCACCCCGGTGTGCACCACCGAGCTCGGGTACATGGCGCGCATCAAACCGGAGTTCGACCAGCGCAACGTCAAGATCATCGGCCTGTCGGTGGATCCGGTGGATCGCCACTCGAAATGGGCCGAGGATATCAGAGAGACCCAGGGCGCGGCACCGAACTATCCGATCATCGGCGACGCGGATTTCAACGTCGCCAAACTCTATGGGATGCTGCCGGCCAGCACCTCGGGAGATCCGCTCCAGCGGACCCCGGCCGACAATCAGACCGTGCGCAATGTGTTCGTGGTCGGTCCCGACAAGAAGGTCAAGCTCATCCTGGTCTACCCCATGTCCACCGGCCGGAACTTCGACGAGGTGCTCCGGGTCATCGATTCGCTCCAGCTCACCGCCAAGCACCGGGTATCGACGCCGGTGAACTGGAAGCCGGGCGAGGACATCATCATCGGCGGGGCGATCTCCGATGAAGAGGCCAAGACGATCTGGCCCAACGGCTGGAAGGCGCCCAAGCCCTACCTTCGGATCGCTTCCCAACCCAAGTAGTCTGCCTCCCAGCAGCGGGCCCTTCGAGAAAGGGCCCGCTTGCTCTCCCTTCGCGTTAATCCTACCTTGGAGCGTTCATGGATCATTCATAGTCCCTTCGGAGACCGTTTCTCATGACCCGCATCGCCCTTCTCGCTCTCTGCTCGGCGGCGCTCCCGGTCGGCCTCGCCGCCCAGCAGCTCGACACCCTCCCCCCGGTCGAAACGGTCGCGACCCGGATCCCGGAAAAGCCCCACCGTGTTCCCGCTTCGATCGAGGTGATTCGAGGAGCCGAGCTTCGGGCCCGAGGGGCCCGCTCCCTGCAGGATGCGCTTGCGCTCGCCGCGGGCGTGGCGATTGCCCCCGGGGGAGATGGTGGCCCGGCCAGCGCGGTCCCGGAATTCTGGGGTCTCCGGGAGTTCGATGCATTCCTGCTCGTGGTGGATGGGATTCCCTGGGGAGGAGCCCTGAACCCGGCCTTGTCCACGCTGGACCTGAACGACGTGGAACGGATCGAGATCCTGCGCGGCGCTGCCCCGGTCACCTACGGAGCCACCAGCTTCGTGGGGGTGATTCAAGTCGTCCATAACCCGGCGTATGTGACCACCCGGCGCCTCTCCGCGCGGGGCGGAAGCTATGGAAACGCCGGTGCGTCGGCCGCCGCGGGCACGCTGCTGGGCTCCTGGAGCGCCAGGGGGACCGCGGATGTTGACCGGGTTGCCTACCGGGACGACCGGACCCAGTCCTCGACCGGACATGCCCAGCTCCGGATCGCCAAACCGGGAACCGATCGCGACACCTGGGCGATGGCCGACGTCAGCCTCGTTCGCCAGGACCCCGCGAGCCCGCATCCCCGGGAGGGAGCCACGCTCTCGGATGCGGTCCCGCTCGACGCCAACCACAATCCCGCGGGGGCGTTTATCAACGAGAACCGGGTCGTTGGATCGGCCGGGCTCAGCCGACCGGTGTTCGGGAATGCAAGCTGGACTACAATGGCCTCGTTCACCCATTCGAGTCAGAGCATCTTTCGCGGGTTCCTGACCGAGATCTCGAGCGATCCCGACAATGCCTCGGGATTCCGGGAGAACATCGAGATCAACGACGTCTATCTCGATACCCACCTGATGTGGCCAAGCCGTCCCACGCTTCGGTTCGTTCTCGGGGCGGACGGGCTATTCGCGAACGGGGAGGCCAAAGGCGCGACGTTCACCTATACCGCGCCGCTCGACGGAGCCACCGCGCCCAGCGTCCCCGAGCCGACCACCCTGGACAAGGATGCCGAGGATCGCCGGCTCTTCCTCGGCGGATACGCATCGGTGGAATGGCAGCCGGTCGAACGCTTCACCTTGAGCGGTGGTGTCCGCCTGAACCTCACCTCGGAGGAGCGGGATGAGGGAGCCGTGTCCTCCGACCATTCCCGCCTGAGCGGGAGCGTCGGCGCCCTGTTCAGCGTCTGGGAGCGTAACCTCGATCACTTCCGGCTCTTCGCCAACTTCCGCGACACCTTCAAGCCCGCGGCCTTCGACTTCGGGCTCGGCGAGGAGGAGGAAGGAGAGGAAGGAATCCTGGATCCCGAAACCGCCCAGAGCTATGAGGCCGGGTTCAAGGCAACCCTGGCGAATGCACGGGTGGATTTCGAGGGCAGCGTCTTTCGGATGAACTTCAAGAACCTGGTGACCGCCACGATCGTCAACGGCCAACCGGCGCTCATGAACACGGGCAAGACCCGCTTCCAGGGGATTGAGCTCGCCATGGACCTCCGGCTTCCCCGCGACTTCACGGCTCGCGCGAGCTACAGCTTCCACGATGGGAAGTTCGTTGACTTCGAACAGGAATTCGACGGCGTGCCCACCCAGCTCGCGGGGAACCGGGTGGAGATGTCCCCCCGCCACCTCGTGTCGGCGGGATTCTATCGGGCTCCGAGCCGAGGGATCCTGCTCAACGCCAACCTCAACTTCACCGGCAACCGCTATCTGAACAAGCGCAACACCGCTCTGGCGAGCAAGTTCGTCACCGTGGACGCCGGACTGGGATATCGCACCGGCCGGATCGAGCTGCGCCTGGACGGCCGGAACCTGACCAACCGCCGGGACCCTGTTTCGGAAAGCGAGTTCGGCGACGCCCAGTACTATCGCATGCCCGCCCGCACCTTCATCGGAGGCGTCGTCTTCACGTACTGAGCGGCTGCAGGGGCAGGACCAGCCGGAACGCAGTCAACCCGGGGCGCGACTCGGCGAGGTCGAGGCGCCCCGTGTGCATCTCGGCGATTCTCCTCGCGATCGCGAGGCCGAGCCCGGCGCCGGAGGAGCCCGGGCTGTTCTCTCTGGTCCGGGCGCTGTCGACGCGAAAAAACGGTTCGAAGACCCGCGGGCGGACCTCCTCAGGAACCCCGGGACCACGGTCGGTCACCCGGACCGAACATTCGCCATTACGCCGTTCCATCGCGACATCGACTGCCTCGCCTGCCGGCGAGTAGCGGACCGCATTGTCGAGCAGGTTGAGCAGCAGGCGCCCCAGCAAATCGGCGTCGCCGTGAATCGGTGCCTCCGACAACCCCTCGATCCGGATTCGCACCTGTTTCTGCTCGGCCACCGACGCCATGGAGCGCACCGCCTCCTGCACCACGTCGTCCAGGTAGAGCGCCTCGGATTGCATGGTCAGCTGACCCGCGTCGCTCCGGGCCAGAAGGAAGAGGTCGTCCACGATCCGGCTCAGTCGTCGGGCCGCGTCGCGAATGACGGTCATCGATTCGCGGTACTGGGCTTCGTCCCGATGGGCCTGCCGCAAGGTCACGTCGGCTTCGCTCCGGACGATCGCCGTCGGGGTGCGAAGCTCGTGCGACGCATCGGCCACGAACCGCCGTTGCTGGGCGAAGGCTCGCTCCAGCCGGTCGAGCAGCTCGTTGATGACGACCGCGAGGTCGCTCAGTTCCTTCGATCCGGAGACCGGAAGGCGTTCATCCAGCCTGCTGGCGGTGATCTCGGTTGCGCGCGCGGCCATCGCGGCTACCGGAGCAAGACTTCGCCGGGCCAGGAGCGAGCCGCCGGCCGCCGCCCCGGCAATCAGCAACGGAATCCCGATGCCGAACAAGCGTTGCAGCCCGTGCAGGACGCTCTCCAGATCGCCCAATGGCGCCGCACCCATGACCCACATCGGCTCTCCATCGAGTTGAATCGGGAAGGCGGTTACCCGGAAGGAGGCCCTTCCACTCGCGATGGTCCGGGAATGGTTGCCCGCTCCATAGCCCGTCAGCTCCCCCATTTCCCGGCGGAGAACCGACCAGTCCGGCCCCGGTGAGGCCTCTCGCTCTTCCGGGATCGTGGTGTGGGCCAGGACCGCTCCCGCGGAATCGAGTACGGCAATTCTCAAGTCGCGGAACCGGACTTCTTCGAGCGTCTTTCTCACCGCGGCGGGAAGCCCCGGAGCGATCCGCCGTTCCGCCACCAGCTCGCGCGAGAATGTGGTCAGGGCATCGCTCAGGAAGCGGTCGGTCCGGCTTCGCAACGTGCGGGCGACGGTGACGTAGGAGGCGACCGCGAAGGTAATGAGAGGAACCGCGAGCAGAACCGAATACCACAGGGTGAGCTGCACCCGGAGCGAGCCAGGCCAGCGCATGCTATCCTCTGGCGCCGGACCGGGAGCGGCGGATTCGGGGAGACGACGCCTCGAGCAGGAACCCGGCCCCGCGCAGGGTCGCCAGCAGCGGAACCCGCTCTCCCTCGTCGATCTTGCGGCGCAACCGGCTCACATATACGTCGATGATGTTGGAGTAGACCGTCTCGCCGCCCCAGACGTCCTGGGTGAGCTCGGCGCGACTCACCACCCGGCCGGCGTTGACGGCCAGGCAGAGCAGGAAATCGTACTCCTTGCCGGTCAGAGGAATGTCGCGATTTCCCCGGCGCACCGCGTGACGGACCGTATCAATACTCAGGTCTCCCACGCTGATCCGGGGCGCCAGCACATCGCGGCTCCGGCGAAGCAGCGCGCGAAGCCGGGCCAGAAGCTCGCCAAAATCGAAGGGCTTGGTGAGATAGTCGTCGGCGCCGGCATCGAGGCCCGCGATGCGCTGGTCGATGGCATCCAGGGCGGTCAGCATCAGAATCGGGGACCGGATCCCGGCGACCCGAAGTTTGCCGCAGAGGACATCCCCACGGATCCCGGGAACCAGGATATCGAGCAACAGCGCGTCATACGGTTTGGACTGGGCCAGGACTAGCGCCTCAGGACCCGTCGCAGCCTGGTCCACCAGGTAGCCCGCTTCCTCGAGCCCCCTGGCAATGGAGGCTCTGAGCGGATGGTCGTCCTCGACGAGGAGGATTCTGGACCGGGCCTTGGACATCGACGTAATAATACGACACTCCGCCCACCTGGAGGTGAAGGAACGCGGCGGGGTTGCTGCCGCTCCGGAGAGCGCTCAAGTCGGGTCGATGACGGTTCGCGCCTCGGAATGGCGCAATGCTGAGAGTACACTGCCCTGGAGAGCGCATGAACCGGCTGATCCGATCGGTCCTGATGAGCGGTACCCTGCTGGCGGGAGTGGCCTGCGGTGGTGGAGGTCCAGCCGATCCCAACGACGACAACAACGACAACAACAACGGGAACCAGACCGGCAACCGGACCATGAGCGCGACCTGGAACGGGGTCGCCTTCAGTCCCAACCTGCTGACCTCCGCGTATCTCAGCGGAAACGTCTCGGTCAGCGCAGCCGATGGCACCCGCAATTTCCACCTCGCCGCCATCAACGTGAATTCCACCGGCACCTATCAGGTCGGTCCCGGAAATCCCAACAGCGCCATCGCCGAGTGGGTCGACAACATCGGGAGCTATTCGAGCGGGTTCACCGGCGGGGGTGGAACCGTCACATTCACGGTCCTTCAGCTTGGCAGGGTAGCCGGCTCTCTCAATGTCACCATGCGGAACACCGCCACCGGGAAGAGCGACTCCATCGTCCTGGTCGGCACCTTCGATATTCCGTTCCCCTGATCCCTACCGGGGCCTGGTTCGATGCTCGAGCCGGATGACCAGCTTGAGCCCGGACCAGGTCTCGTCCACGGCGCAAACCTTGATGTCCACCAGGTGAAGCGGAAACGCCAGCTCACGCACCACGTCCTCGGTCAGGTCACTTGCCACGCCCGAGGACTTCTTGGGCCAGGACACCCAGATCATCCCATTCTCCCGGATCTGGCCTCGGCAGGCGGGAAGGTGATGCGCCAGCTCGCGGCGGTTTCGAGCGAAGAGATGACAGAGGTCAACCACTGAGCGTGCCTTGGGGGATATCGACACACCCTCGGGAACCGGAGCCAGAAGGGCGCGGTAGTTGGGCGGGGCGCCGACCGTCAGGACCCGGAAACCGGGTTTGATCCCCAGTTTTTTCGCCAGCGGGGTCCCCGAATAGCCCGCCGGCATTCAGACTGCCTCCCGGCTCGGTCCGACCCATGGACCGTACAATTCGGGTCGCCGGTGGCGAAGGAAGAGCCGGCGCGCATGGGAGTCGGCCAGCTGAGCGAAATCAAGGTCGGCGTAGAGGATGGTTTCCTGACCCGCGGCGGCTCGGGCAACGATGGCGCCGTCGGGATCCGCCACGAACGACTCGCCCGCGAACTCGAGGCAGTCTTCCCGTCCCACTCGATTGCAGAGCCCTACGAAGTATCCGTTCTGGAAGGCGGCAACCCGCATCTCGGCTTCGAAGAGACCCTCAGGCCACTCCCCGACCGAGCCGGCTTGCGGGACCAGCACCAGATCGGCTCCTCCGATAGCGAGGGCCCGCATGTACTCGGGGAAGTGACGGTCATAGCAGATCGCCACGCCGATCCGTCCCACCTTGGTCGTGAAGACGGGTGCGCCTGAATCCCCCGGGGTGTAGTAGCCCTGTTCGTGAAAACAGGCGTACTCGGTGATGTGAATCATCCGGGTAACCCCGAGCAGGGCGCCGTCGGCATCGATGACGGGCGAGCTATCGTAGCAGTGTTGCCCCGCGCGCTCGAAGAAGTTCATCACGACGACCATGTCGAGCTCCCGCGCCTTGGCGCGGACCGCGCTCACCAGTGGACCGTCGATCGGTTCGGCCAGCTCGCGGGGATCGCCGTTGGCGGGCCGCTGGGGGTGGAACCATTCGAACCCGAGCTCGGCGAATCCGGCGACCCGGGCTCCTTGACGGGCGGCTTCTTCCAGGGCGGCCAGGCCCCGGGTCAGGTTCGCCGCCTTGTCTTTGGTGGCTCGATGCTGGATGAGGGCGAGCTTCATGGGCGATAAACTTATCGCCCCCTGGTCAGTGGGTGACCACCCCTGCCATCCGCACGACTTCGAAATCGCTGCCATGGAGCTGTTTCAATGTGTTGATCTCATCATCGTTCCAGCGGGCATCAGCCACTCCGCTCAGAAACCAGTCGCTGCCGTTATCGGCCACGATCATCCCGTAGGTCTTGAGCGCCTGGAGAATCACCTGGACCCGGACCGGGAAGCCTCCGGTTGCAAACCCGGCCTTGAGCCGCATCCGCATCCCCATGGGAGGCCGGAGTGGGTCCGTGTCGCTGCTGGCCCAGTGTCGAGCTGGCGCGAGGTAGGCCCGTCGGGTCCGGCTGACGGTGAATCGAAGGGCGTGCCGGATGGCGCCGGCCTCCACCTCGTCATACCGGACTAGTCCCGCAAGGATCGGCAGGCCAGCGGCGTCGGCCGAGGTCCAGCCGGCGGGTCGGAGCGCATTGGAGCTCAGGTCGAAAATGGCTCCCGACCCCGCGTGCCATGACCCGTTACCTTGAGGATAGGCCGCGAAGAGCTCGTACAGCTTCCAGCCGGTTCGGTCGACCACGAGGATATGTCGGTCCCCATCCGAGCTTGACCCTCCTTCGATCGGTGCATCCCGCGGAATGGGGTATGGACCGGGGTCGCTTTCGTCGGCATAGTCAAAGGTCACCATCACCCGTGCCTGGTCCTCATTGACCACGACATATGGGATTCCGAAAGGTCCCCCGTTCCAATTGGCGCCGAAATCGGGGTGCAGTGCTTTTCCGGGACCGATTTGGGCCACAATCTGATCTGAATTCGGGTCAACCCGGGCGGTATCCACGGGTAGGTTCCAGGGGTTGTCATCGGGAAAGAGCCTTGGGAGCTCGGCATTGAGCCCCAGGCTCTCGCCGGCAAGTGGTCCAGGGGTGGCTGGGTCGGAATCGGAGGTAGGGCTCGTCTGGCAGGCCGCGTTACCAAGAACGAGGAGAAAGCCAAGAGTGTATCTGGCGTGCCAGGTCATGCCGTGCATGAAGCAGGATTCACGCCCCCACACGGGCCGCCAGTTGACAGGGTTCTACCCCGGATGCAGACTTTCTCGCCCGGATAAGGTGGTTGAATGACCCCTGCGCGCCGGGAATTGCGCATAGCAACTTGCCCTCCCTCTCGCGGCGCACTGGGCCCGCGGAGTCCTGGTAGAGGATCCATCCGAACGGAGCATCCGATGCAATCCCGATCACCCTCGTTGACCTCACTCCTCGGCGCCGCGGTCCTCATCGCCTCCAGCCTGGTGGCTTCCTGTGGAGGGGGCGACGGCACATCGACCGGAGGCTCGATCAGCCTCAGCGTCAGTCCGACCAGCGGAAGTGTCCAGCAGGGCGGATCGCTCCAGGTCACCGGGACCATCACCCGCTCCGATGGCTTTACCGGCAACGTCTCGTTCGCCGTCACGGGCAGCAGCCTGCCGGCCGGTCTTTCGGGAAGCGCCAGCAACATCGTGACCAGTGGCGACGTCACAACCGCAACGATCACTCTGGCCACTACGTCCGCGACGCCGGCCGGCACCTATCAGATCACGGTGACGGGGTCCGGGAGCGGAGTCACTTCATCCAGCGTCACCTTCAGCCTGACCGTGACCGCCGCGCCGGTCGCCTCGTATACCCTGTCGGTCAACCCCGCGACGGTATCGGTCGTTCAGGGGAACACGGCAACCACCACGGTCTCGATTGCCCGAACCAACTTCACCGGCGCGGTGACCCTCGCGGTGGAAGGTCTGCCGAGCGGCGTGACCGCGAGCTTCAACCCCGCGAGCCCGGTGACAGCCAATAGCACGGTCCTCACCCTGACCGCGACGGGAACCGCCACCACCGGCGTCAGCACGGTGACCATCCGGGGCACTACCCCCGGGCAAGCCCCCGAGAACACGGCCAGCGCGATCGCCGATCAGACGGTCACGCTCCAGCTCACGGTGACAGCGGCCAGCGGGACCGGCAACTTCACCCTCTCGGCAACTCCGGCCACGCTCAGCTTCGCTCAGGGCGCGGGCGGGACCTCGACCGTCAACGTCAATCGCACCGGTGGGTTCACCGGTAACGTCGCCCTGGCGGTCACCGGTGCCCCGGCCAACATGACGGCCAGCCTGAACCCGACCTCGACGACCGGCAATACCTCGACCCTGACCGTCACGACGACGGCCACCGTGGCCCCGGGCAGCTACACCCTGACCATCACCGGGACCTTCAGCGGGCTGGCGAATCAGACCACGACCATCGCGGTGACGGTGACTTCGGCTGGGAGCTATACGCTCTCGGCCACCCCGACCACGCTCAGCCTGGCGCAGGGAGCAGGCGGGACCTCCACCATCAACATCAACAGGACGGGCGGGTTCACCGGCAGCGTGGCCCTGGCGGTGACCGGGGCGCCGGCCAACATGACCGCGAGCATGAGCCCGACGCCGACGACCGCCAACTCCTCGACGCTTACCATTACCACGACGGCGGCGGTGGCGGCGGGGAACTACACCCTCACGATCACGGGAACCTTCGCCGGCCTCGCTGATCAGACCACGACGGTAGCGGTCACGATCACTTCGGCGGGCAACTATACCCTCTCCGCCACCCCCACCACCTTGAGCTTCGCCCAGGGCGCCGGGGGCACCTCCACCATCAACATCAACCGGACCGGTGGGTTCGCCGGGAGTGTGGCGCTGGCGGTGACCGGGGCGCCGGCGAATATGACCGCCACGATGAACCCGACATCGACCACCACGAATTCCTCAACCTTGACCATCACGACGACGGGGTCGGTCGCCACCGGGAACTACACGCTCACGATCACCGGCACCGCGACCGGGCTGACCAACCAGACCACGACGGTCGGGGTGACCGTTTCCAGTTCTGGCGGGGGCGGGAACGTCACGGTGGACTTCTCTGCATGCGCCGCGACGGCGAGAGCGATCTGGTTTGCGGGCAACAGCAATGGGACCTGGACCGCGGTGACCGGGGTCAACAACGTGTACAGCTTCAGCGTGAGCGGGGGCAAAGGCGGTTACGCCTATGTCACCCAGAACGGCACCAGCTACTCCCTGCTTGTGTTCTATCTGACCCAGACCGAGCTGACTTCCGGTACCATCAATATCTGCGGCACCAGCACGCCCCCGGCTGGCAAGACCATCATGGGCAGCGTCACCGGCCCGAGCGGATTCACGCAGAGCGTGAGCGTTTCCCTGGGCGGCGCCACGGCGACCGCCAGTCAGGCCCAGCCCAACTTCACGCTCCAGAACGTCGCAGACGGATCGCAGGATCTGGTGGCCTGGATGAACGATTTCCTTGTGGGCCCATCGGCGTCGGATCGCGGGCTGTTCATGCGGGCCATCAATCCGCCCAACCTGTCGAACGTCGGAGTTCTCAATATGACCGGGGGGAGCTCGTTCGCGGCAGCCACAGCGACGGCCACCCTCACCGGGCTGAGCGGCGGCGAGACGGTTTTCGGAAGCATGAGTTATTTGACCGGAGCGGCGTGTCAGGCTGGCTTCCTGTATTCCATCTTGACCGGCGGTGCCAGTATGACCATCACCGGGGTTCCGGCCGGCCAGCAGCAAGCCACCGATTTTCACCAGTTCACAGTGTCTGCCTCGACGACGGCGGGGACCAACACGTCGTCCCGGTTCCTGATCCAGTCCTTCCACACGCTGGCCAACCGCGCCTTCGACATGGGACCGGGCTACAGCGGAACCGTCACCTCCCTTGGAGGCACCTACAAGCGGCTCCAGGTGGTCAGCACGGTCCCGGCGGTGTATCAAACCTTCTACGCGGCGTTCATCTACTACAATGCTGATGCGTCTCGCTCGGTAACCATCACCGCGAGCCCGGGGTGGATCGGAGGCTCGAGCCTCACCCTCGGACTGGACGACTTCTCGGGGCTGGCGGGATGGCTGGATACCTACGCACCGGCAAGCGGTGCAGCGGTGACCTATTCCGCGTCCGTCGGCGGGTTCTCCGGGGCCTTCACCACATTCTGCTCGGAGGGAGCCATCTTGCGGACCTCGGCATTCACCGGGCAGATGTAACCTGCTGATCGAGGTCTGCGGGCGGCCCGGGGCGAAAGCCCCGGGCCGCTCTTTTTTCCCGCCATTACCTTTGCTGCCCATGCAACGCCGCAAGCACGCGATCGCCTTCATCGCGATCACGGTCCTGATGGATACCATCGGCTTCGGGCTGATCATTCCGGTCCTCCCCTCGCTGCTCACCCACATCACCGGGGATCCCCTGAGCCGGGCCGCCATCGACGGTGGCTGGCTGGCCTTCATCTACGCCTCGATGCAGTTCCTCGGAGCTCCGATTCTGGGGAATCTGTCCGATCGTTTCGGGCGCCGCCCCGTCCTGCTCTACGCCATCGGCGCTCTCGGCGTCGACTACATCATCATGGGGCTCGCTCCTACTCTGAGCTGGCTTTTCCTCGGCCGAGCCATCTCCGGCATGGCGGGCGCCTCCTTTACGCCGGCCTATGCCTACGTCGCGGATATCAGTTCACCGGAAGAGCGGGCCCAGAATTTCGGGGTGGTGAGCGCGATGTTCGGCCTGGGCTTCATCATCGGCCCGGCCCTGGGCGGGTTGCTTGGCTCGCTGGGGCCCCGAGCGCCGTTCTTCGCCGCGGCGATCATGAGCCTCCTCAATTTCTGTTACGGCGTCTTCGTATTGCCTGAATCCCTCCCGGCCGAGCGCCGCCGCCGTTTCGACTGGAAACGGGCCAATCCCCTGGGCGCCTTCCAGCAGATGCGCAAGCACCCCGAGGTCCTCGGATTGCTCGTCGCGCTCTTTCTCTGGATGGTGGCCAACCAGGTCTACCCGACCACCTGGAGCTTCTACGGAAAGCTGCGATTCGGCTGGTCGGAAGCGATGATCGGCGCCTCGCTCGCCCTGGTGGGGGGCATCATGGTGACCAGCCAGGCGGTCCTGCTCCGGGTGCTGGTTCCCCGGCTGGGCGAGCGACGGACCGCTCTCATCGGGGTCACCACCGCCGCGATCGGCTACGCGGGTTACGCAACGGCCTCCCAGGGCTGGATGATGTTCGCCTGGCTGCTGACCTGGTTCCTGGGAGCCATCGTGTTCCCCCTCACCAACGCCCTGATGTCCCACCGGGTCGCGCCGGACGCGCAGGGCGAGCTCCAGGGGGCGGTCGCCGGGACTCTTCTCGCTGGCGTCCATCGCGGGCCCCCCGTTGATGACCCAGCTGTTCGGACACTTCACCTCACCGGACGTGCAGGTGCACGTCCCCGGCGCCGCCTTCCTGGCGGCCTCCTTGCTCACCTGGAGCTGTCTGGGGATCTACTGGTTTGCCACCCGCCTCCGGCCGGTCGTGGCCCCGACCGGGCTGGAAGGGGCCTGAGCGAACTCGTCAGTCGAGCTTGGGAGTTCCCAGCATTCTCGCTCGTGCCACGTGCCATCCGTTCCCCTGTCGAACCAGCTCCAGGGCAAAGCGAACCGGGGTCTTCCTGGTGGCCCCGAACGGCGACCGGGTCGTCAGCGTGGTTCCCACCGTCACGAGCACTCCACTCTCCCGTGGTTCGATCTGCGGCGATTCCTGATCCGAGACCGACACCCGGCCATCGCGCACCAGCTCGAGCAACTTGCTGTGCTCCTTTGAATCGGACGAAAGCCCGGAGAGCCGGCTGACGTCCTTGGATCCGATCCCGGCCAGCCACGCCGACACGGCGCTGACCACTTCGCCTCGTTCGAAAGACGCGCCCGACCTACCCGTGGGGGCGGTTGCCGGCGGCACGGGTGCGAGCGGCACCGGAGTCGGAGGAGCCGGCGCCGGGGCTGGCTCACTCGGGCCCATGCCCCTGCGCGGAGAGGGATCGTCTCGAGAGGGACTCACCGGCCTCGCTCCAATCAGGCGAGGATCCTGGACTGGTTGGGGCGGGGGCGCTGGAGCGGCTGCGAGCGGAGCCGGTGGTGGCAGGGGTTCTACCGTGGGAGGCGCGGGCGGAGTCGCCCCGGTTGACTGGCCGGTCCGGTGGCCGGCCCGAACGGCTACGGTCGATACCAGAAGCACCCCGGCCGCCACCGCCCACACTCGCCAGTCGGCGACCCATTTCTGCCAGCCAGGTCTGCCAGCCGGTTCCGCGAGTCTGGTCTCGGGTGCCATCCTGGGCTCGTCGCCCAGGCGGGTGGCGGGAACTGACGGAGCGGTCGAGCCAAGCCGCGTCGCCGGGACGGCCCCAGGAATCGGCGCATCGGCAAGGCGGGTCGCTTTCGGAGCCTCCACCGGCTCCGGGGGGACGTCGCGGAGGACCCCCTGGAGGAAACCGCGCATGGCGGCCGCATTGGGAAAGCGATCCTCCCGGCGCTTTGCCATCGCCGTCGTCACGATCTCGTCCACCGATCCGGGAATCCCGGCGATCATCAGCCCGGGCCGGGGCGGCGGCTCGTTGAGCTGCTTCATCATCAGGGAGTAGTCGCTGTCGGCGTCGAAGGCGAGCTTCCCGGTGATCATCTCGTAGAGCACCGCGCCGAGGGCATAGATGTCGGACCGCCCGTCCACCTCTTCGCCGCGAAGCTGTTCCGGCGCCATGTACATGGGGGTCCCGACCGAGCGGCCCAGCTGAGTCTGCCGGCTTCGGCCCATAACCCGCGCGATTCCGAAGTCCATGACCTTGATGTGCCCGCCCCGGGTCACCATGATGTTGGCCGGCTTGATGTCCCGGTGGACCACGCCCTGTTCGTGGGCGTGCTCGAGCGCGTCGCAGACCGCGGCGGCATACTCGGCCGCCCGCCGCCATGGAATCGGGCCGCCTCGCTGGATCATCAGCTCCAGCGTTTCGCCGGTCACGAACTCCATGATCATCAGGAATTGCTCGCCATCGCGCTCCAGCCCGTGCAACATCGCGATGCGGGGGTGGCCCAGCCGCGCCAGGGCGATGGCCTCGGAGCGGAATCGCTCGACCAGCGCATGCTGGCTCGCGAGGTCCGCTCGCAACACCTTGATCGCGACATCCCGGTCGAGCAGCTCGTCATGGGCCCGATAGACGGTTCCCATGCCGCCTTCGCCGAGCCGGCTCAGGATGCGATACTTGCCGAGGATCGTGCCCTGGAGCGTCATGCCGGGACCTGGAGCTCGCGGGTAGTCCGGAGCGAGTCGGAGCCCGTTTCCGGCATGGCCAGGACGATCGCGCTGACGTTGTCCGGGGCTCCCCGCTCCCTGGCGAGCGCCACCAGGTGCTCACACGCCAGATGGGGCGGATGGGCCTTCACGATCTGGCGGACATCCTCGTCGCTCGCCAGATCGTGCAGACCATCCGAGCAGAGCAGGAAGCGATCCCCCGGATTGAGCACAAAAGGACGGGGCCAGATCGTGACCTCCACCTGGGAATGGCTCCCCAGCGCACGCGAGATCACATTCTTGTCGGGATGCTGCCGGGCCTCGTCCCGGCTCAACGCGCCGTTCCGCACCATCGCCATCACCGCGCTGTGATCTTCGGTCATGAGGAAGATCTCGTCGCCCCGCACCAGGTAACAGCGCGAATCCCCAACATGAGCGCACCACGCCATCCCACCCCGGATCACCAGGGCGGTGCAGGTGGTCCCCATCCCTTTCAGAGCCGGATCGGCGCTGGCCGCCGAGAAAACCGCCTTGTTGGCGGCCCGCACCGCGCCGGCCAGGGACTCGCCCGGATCGTCCGGAGTATCCCCATAGTGGGCGGCGAGCTCGTCGGCGGCGATCCGGCTTGCCACCTCCCCCGCGGCATGCCCGCCCATGCCGTCGAGGACCGCAGCCAGCAGGCCCTGTCCCCTGGAAGACTCGTTGGCGGGACGCACCACCCGAATCGTGTCCTCGTTGCTGTCGCGGACACATCCCGGGTCGCTCGCCACTCCGACGATCATCCGCGACTCGGCGGCCCGGACGGCCGGGTCGGGAAGCGGCCGATCAACCGTGAGGGAAAGAGGGGCCGGCTTGGTCTTCCGGCGACGCCAGGGCAACCCGAACCAGGCCAGGGCAGGGAGCATGGGAAGGTCCTCCGGTGGAAGGGGCGAGCGCCCCCCGTTGGCGGGCTGGGGATGCATGGTCACCGAGTATTCGCTGCGGCCCTCCGTGATGTCGAACTTGACCGGTTCGTCCTCGTACCCCTCCCGTCGCAGGACCAGGGAGATGTGCTGGCCAATCGGGCCGCGGATGAGATAGGGCGTTTCGGAAATCTTCCGACCGTCCTTCCATACCTCGGCAATCCCGGCGATGGCGTTGATGGTGACCTCGCGAACGGAAACCGGATCCGCCGGCAGCGGGGCCGGCGGGTGAGTTCCCGCAACAGAAGGCCTTCCCGGCAAACTCGTCACCAGGACGAACAACACCAGCAGGACGGCACTCACCGACAGAATGAGGGGAACCCGCGGCCTCAGGGTCCGCACCGTTTCCTTCACCTGTTCCAGCGGGTTGGGACCGGGTCTCGACGGCGCTCCGGCGAGCGGAACCGGCTGCAGCTGCGGCAGGATGTCGGCCAGCAGGGCGTCGCAGGACGGATACCGCTCCCGCGGGCTCATTCTCAGGCAGCGGCCGATGATCCGGTCCATTGCCGGCGTGAGGTTCTCGTTGGCCCGGGATGGCTGGGTAAACTGGGCGCCGCGAATTCTGGTTGTGATTTCATCGGGGCCACCCTGGGCAAAGGGATGCCGGCCCGTCGCCAGCTCGTAGAGGAGCACACCGAGAGCCCAGACGTCGGTGAGCCGGCTCGCCGGGGCCCCGGCGAGCTGTTCCGGGGCCAGCGATTGCAGCGTGCCGATCACACTTCCCTGGGTGGTGAGCGCCGGTGATCCCGGACCCTTGGCGATTCCGAAATCCAGCAGTTTGACGATGCCGGATTCGGCGATCTTCACGTTGCTCGGCTTGATGTCGCGATGGATGATGCCGCGCTCGTGCAGATAGCCGACGGCGTCGACGACGGAGGCGGTAATGGAAAGCGCTTCCTCCTGCGGCAGAGCGCCTCGCCGATGGACCCGCTGCTCCAGGGTCTCCCCATCCACGTACTCCATGACGATGCACGGCGTTCCGTCATGTTCCAGAAACTCCTCGAGATGAGCGATGTTCGGATGCTGCAGGAGGGACTGGATCCGCGCTTCGTTGCGAAACCGCTCCGCGAGTGAGGGCAACCGGTCCACCGCGGTCAGGATCTTGACGGCCATGATGGACCCGTTGCGAACGTGCACTCCTCGATAGACCTCCCCCATGCCGCCGGCGCCGAGAAACTCGATCAACCGGTAGTTGCCGATGGTGTCGCGAACCCGGGTGCCGACGGCCATGGGGACGGTTCCTTACCTCACTTCATGTTGGGCGCGACACCCATGAGCTCGATGCCATAGCGGATCGGCACCGAGAACGAGATCTGGGCATCGAGGTGCTTGCCGGCAAAAAAGATCCCGATCACCCGGCCGAACGAATCGAACATCGGCCCGCCGCTGTTGCCTCCACCGGTCGAGTTGATGGTGAGCTGATAGGTGTCCCCATTGGGGGAGATGGCAATCAGGGATTCGCTGACCGGGCCATCGGCGGCCCGAATGATCTTCCCGATATTCCCGACCGACAGGGTCGGATCAGGCACCACCCGGGTCTGGGCGTCCCGATTGAACCAGTCGCGGGACCGAACCACCGCGATCACCTCGTTGGAGACCGCGGGATACCCCATCACGGTCACCTGGTCTCCGACCTTGGTGTCGTTATAGGAGTCGTAGAGCTCGACCTTGGGCACCGAGCCCGGCATGGTCACCTTGATCAGCGCCACGTCGTGCACGTCGGAGACCCGCTGGAGTGTGGCCTCGATCGGTGTGGTGTTCTTGGGGAATCGTGCCACCAGGTATTCCTGCCGCCCGCGGAAGACGTCCAGCTCGCGCTTGGGACCGTATTGCTTGGTCTCCGACGGCGTCCAGCGGGGATTTCCACCAGCCCCGGGAGGATCGGTCAGGATCGGCTTGTTCTGCCGGTCGAGGAGAACATCGCCATCCTCGTTGACGAGAACCCCGCTATCCTCGGGGTCGAAATTGTAGTAGGAGCGCCAGTTCGACGCGACGTGACGGTTGGTGAGAATGAATCCGTCATTGGTGACCACGAACCCGCTTCCACCACCCGAGACCGCGATCGGTCTCCCGCCGTCCAGGGTCAGGGAGGGCTCGATGGTGCCATTCTGGAGTTGGACGTAGGCCGGGATCGTCGCCGGGCCATTGGGGATGATGGGGACCGTGCAGCAGCCGATCTTGACCTTGTTGGGGAGCATCCGGTGATAGACCTGGGCCCCAGTCGGCGCGTAGATCAGATTCCACGAGAAATCGATCATCACCACCGCCGGACCATACTTGGTCGCGACTTCCGCAGGCGTCATGTTCTTGCCGAGATTGACCGCCCGTTCGGTCGCGGCGCGGAGCGAATCGGTGGCGCCGCGGGCCACCGTGGCGTCCACATCCGACCGGGTCTTGAGCCAGTAGCCAAGCCCCACGATCGCGATGACCGCCACGGCGATCACCGCCATCACGTTCCGGCGGCCTTCCTGCTTGGTCTCCCCGATCATCCGCTCGACCGTCGCCTTGCCGACTCCGGCTTTGGCGGGCGTGGCGGAGCCGGTTGCCGTCGGACTTCCCGGCGGCTGCGCCCGGGTCTCCGCAACGGCCGGCTCCCCGCCGACGGCGAGCCGGGTCGCCTTCACGTAGGCGGCCGGGAGCGGGTCGAGATCAAACTGGATCTCGGGACCGCCGGCGCCCAGACCGATGACGTCTCCAGGCACGAGGGGCATCGTCCCGACCACCCGGAGCTTGTTGAGGAAGGTGCCGTTTCGGCTGTTCAGGTCGGTGAGGGTGAAGCGGGCCGGATCCTTGGGATCCCGGACGACCCGGGCGTGCTGCCGGCCGACCAAGTCATCCTTGTCCGGGTCGAACCGCACTTGGGCCATGGGGTCCCGGCCCAGGGTGAGCTCGGTGACTTGGGCGAGGGGAAACTCCTCGACCGTTCCGCTCTTCGAGCCCTTGAGGTGTCGCAGGAGAACGCGGTCCATACAGATCCTCCGAGTGTGGGAGCCCTTCCGGCGATGGCCGGGGTTTCCTCCACACGCGCAGGCCAGGCCCGCCGTGGCTCAGGGATTGGATTGGGCCAGAAGCGCCTCCCAGTGGGCCTGTTCCGCCCGCTTGCCCCAGTGACGATAGAGGTCAACCAGCCGGCGCCTGGTATCCCGAACCGCCGGACTCTTGACCCCTCGCTGGGTGACCAGAACGCCTTCGGCGTCGAGCAGCAACCGCTCTCCCTCCTTCCACCGGCGGATCAGACCCAGGTGCTCGCCCAACATCCCTTCGCTGGAGGCGACCAGCCAGTGTCCAGTGGGTAGGGTCTTCCGGCGGACCTCCAGACTCTCCTGAAGCCACCGCCCACCTTCGTCCAGGGAGTCGGTGTGATCCAGGCCCAGTCCAAGAGCCTGCATGGCGGCTGCCACCGCCGGGTGGGAATCCGCCAGCGGCGCATGTCGATGGGCGAGGACTTCGCGGGCGGCGCGTTTCGCGGCCTCCCATCGATGTGTCGCCGCGGCGAATTGGGCGTAGTTGAAGACACTCCAGAGATACTCGGGGTGGTCCGGCCCGAGCAGTTTCCGGCGCAGGGCCAGAGCCTCCTGGTAGACCGAATCGGCCCGGTCGTTGTCGCCCTCCAGGTCGAGGCTCGCCGCATAGTTGCCCAGCGCCATCGCGACTGCCGGATGCTCGGGACCATGGGCCGTCCGGCTCGCGGCGACGGCAAGAAGAAGCAGGGAATCGGCTTCCCGGTAGCGCCCGCTTTGACCCAGCACAATCGCGAGGTTGTTGTAGGAGCTGGTCAGGCCGTCCCAGTCTCGCGGCCGGGTCTGCTCCCGGAACGCCAGCGCCTGCCGTTGCCACTCCTCCGCGCCTTTCAGATCCCCAAGCTTCTGACGGACCTGGGCCAGATTGTCCAGGAGCGTGCCGCGTTCCGGGTCGTCGGAAGCAGCGGTTCGTCGAAACAGGGCCCAGGCGGCCTTGTGAAGCGAGTCCGCCTCTGTCAGCCTCCCTTCGTTTTCTATCGCACTGCCAAGATTGGTAAGCGCGAGGGCCAGGGCGCGATCCCCCCGCGGCGCAATCGCGCGCCGAATCTCCACGGTCCGGCGCCACTGTTCCTCGGCCCGTTGCCGGTCTCCCAGCCCGAAGTACGTCTTGGCGATGATGTCCCGCACCTCGGCTTCGAGCTCCGGTCGGGCCACCAGGGTCTGCGCCCGCACGATGGCGCTATCCAGCACCTCGCGCATGGTTACGTCCCTGCCGAACGATCCTGGATCGGCAGCGCCCAGCATCTCCACCATGAAAGTGTTGAGCTCTTCGGCGCGGGATCGCTCCTGGCGGGCCTCCTCTGCTTTGCGGGAGGTCGACCACACCCCGACCGTCAGGGAGGCCAGCAGCAGGCCGATCGCGGCCAGCTCCATTCGGTGCCGGCGAACGAATTTGCCGGCGCGATACGACCACCGGTCCCGTCGGGCGGTGACCGGTAATCCTTCGAGGAAATGGCGGAGGTCATTGGCGAGCTGCTCCGCGGATCCGTAGCGCCGCTCCGGCTCTTTCCGAAGGGCGGACAGGATGATCGCATCGAGGTCCCCGCTCAGCTCGGCGCGGATCCGGGGCAGCGAGCGCTCCCCGGTCCGGGAAGAGAACGAGGGCCCCACCGTGGCGCTGGGACTGGGCGCGGGATCCTGGCAAACCAGTCGCTCGATCTCGACGTAGAGCTTGCCCTCGGTGGCGAATGGGCGCTTCCCCGTCAGGAGCTCGAAGAGCACGACGCCGAGCCCGTACACATCGGAGGTCGTCCCGATCGGCTGCCCCCGAAGCTGCTCGGGGGAGGCATAGTCGGGGGTGAGCGCCCGCATGCCGCCCTGAGTGAGCGGCAGTTGCTCCAGTCCTTCTTCTTCGCGCAGGAGCTTGGCAATCCCGAAATCGAGGAGCTTGACCGTTCCATCCCCGGTGACGAGGATGTTGCCCGGCTTGAGGTCCCGGTGGATGACCAGGTTTTGATGGGCGTGTTGCACCGCGCCGCAGACCTGGAGAAATACCTTGACCCGCTCCCGGATCGAGGCTTGCCGGGCGTCGCACCATGCGGTAATCGGCTGGCCGTCGACGTACTCCATCACGAAGTACGGCTGTCCATCCGGAGTGACGCCGCCGTCGAGCAGGGCCGCGATATTGCGATGGTTCAGGTTCGCGAGGATCTGGCGCTCGTAGCGGAACCGGCGAACCGCGAGGTCTCCCTCGATGCCCCGCCGGAGCAGCTTGATCGCCACCCGTTTGCGGTACTGGTCGTCGGCGCGAACCCCTTCATACACCTCACCCATTCCGCCCGCGCCGATCCGTCGCACCAGCTCGTAGTTGCCGAGTCGCATCCCGACCTTGTCACCCCGGTCGCGGAGGACGGCGCTGACTTCGCTCGCCGGCAGGCGGGGGAACGTGTCGCCCGCGCGCTCCAGCGCACCGAGCAACGATTCGACCTCGGGAAGAAGCGAGGGGTCGTGACGGGTGGCTTCGAGGAGGAACTGGCGGCGATCCGCTGCCCCGGAACGCTCCAGCGCCTGCTCGAACAGCCCGCGGATCTCCTGCAGTCGCGTCGGCGTCAGGGAAGGCGAATCGCTCATCTGATCATATGGATACGCGAAGAACCCGCGCGCCACGGCTCACGGACTCCCGCCGGCCCCCCGCTCCAGCTCGCGCTGGAGAAAAGCCCGGGCGAACTGCCAATCCCGCTTCACGGTCGCGGCGGAAACCCCGAGCACGTCGGCCATCTCATCGATCTCCAGGCCCCCGAAGAAGCGCAGTTCGACGACCTTGGCCTGACGGGGATCGAGCCCGTTCAGCTTCTCGAGGGCCTGGTCCAGGGCGATCAGGTCGATCGAGAACTCCGGCGTCTCGGCGACCGATTCGTCCAGGGTGACCCGGATCCCGTGATCCCGCTTGGCCGCCGACCGGCGGCGCGCATGGTCCAGCAGAATTCGGCGAATCGCCTGAGAGGCGATGCCATAGAAGTGTGCCCGGTTCTTCCACGCCACGTCCCGCTGGCCCAGGAGCCGCATGAATGCCTCGTCCACCAGCTCCGTCGGCTGGAGGGTGTGACCGCTGGACTCCCGGCGCAGGGCGTGAACCGCGAGGACGTGCAGCTCTCCATACACCACCTGGGCGAGTCGCTCGCCGGCCTCGGTATCACCTTCCCGAAGCGCGGCCAGGAGGCGAGTGACTTCATGGCTGTCAGGGGAGGTCATCGATCCAGAACCTACCCTCCGGCGGGAAAATCGTCGAGGAAGTGAGCCGCGCGCCCGGCCTTCTGCGCGTGTTGGAGGAACCTTCCCCCCTGGAGACACTATGAAAGCGCGTCGTTTTCCCCTGCGGGCAATGGCCTCGCTCCTGATCGGATCGTGCCTGCCCGGGCTCCTGGCGGCACAATCCGCCCAGCGCTGGTCCCTGCAAATCTCCGGGATCGGGGTGGGCGGCAGCGGCGACGCCTTTGCGGGAGTCTCCACCGGCTGGGGAGGGGAGGCCCAGGTTCGATATACCCCGAGCTCCTTTTCCCTGGGGATCGGGTTCCAGTTTTCCCGGCACGATTTCGATGACCCCGAACTGGCCTCCACCGTTCCGGTCAAGTACTACGGCGCCTTTGCCGAACCCCGGTACGTGATCGACCTGCACAGCTCGAGCCTCGCCCCCTATCTCTCGGCTCGGCTGGCCTGGCTTACCCAGAGCGCCGACTTCCAGGAGTTCGCCGCCTCCGCAAAGGGCAGCGGGTTCCAGGTGAACGGCGGCGGCGGCGTGCTGGTGCGGTTGTCTTCCCGCATGAACCTGGATCTGGGCGCCACCTTCGGCAGCATTCACTTCGGCGACTATATCGTCAAGCAGAACGGCGAGGAGCTCGGCCGGGTCGCCGGCGGAAATGGGACCAACTTCGTCGGGAGAGTGGGGATCGCGATCGGCCTCAAGTAACTGAGCCCGGGAATTCCAGGGGGCCGGCGCGATTATCTTGGTTTCATGCGCCGGCCCTCTTCATTACTGTTTGTCACCGGGATGCTGGGGCTCTCGATTCCGCTGGCCGCCCAGGGGCTGACCGGTGGCGCGCTGTCCGGGCTCTGGCAGCTGGAAAAAGGCAAAGTGAAGGCGGATGGACCCAAGACGGTCATGATCCGAACCGACTCCAGCGCTTCTTGGGGAAAAGAAACCGTCCGATGGCGCCTCAAACCTGACAAGAGCGAGATCCTCATCGCCCTGGGCGGTGAGTGGGAGACCTATACCGTCAAGCTCAAAGGTGGAACCCGTCTGGAGTTGTCCGGCGGGGATCTGACCGAGAAGATTACTCTGAAGAGGGTTGGACCGGCCACGCCACGGCCGGCCAACGTTCCACTGCCACCGGACCCCGATTCAATTCCGAACGACTGATCCCGGGTGGCGTTCACCCCTTATTCGAGGATGGGACCGTGGCCACCAAGCTCGAGAAGCCGTTGAAGCGTGAGCTCAATCTGGAAGGCGAACCCTACATCGTCGTCATCAGTCCGGAAGGACTCAAGGTGACCCAGAAGGGTCGCCGGAAAGGTCTGGAGCTGAGCTGGAAGGATCTGCTCGGCGGCGACGCCGCCCTGGCCAGTGCGCTGCGCGCCTCAACCCAGGGGTCTGAACAGTAGTTCCGGTCGGTCGTTTCGACCGTCATTCCAGTCGAATTCCCCTTGAAGCTGTCCCGCCGCCCCGTTGCCGACGCTGATCGTCGGTAACGGGCGGTCCTGTTCTGCCACGAAGACTTCGCCCCGGAACCCCCGGGACCGGAGGATCGGCTCGACCGTCTGGCGCGCGACCTCCGGGGCGTTGCATTGCTGGCTCAGGTGGACCAGGACCACAGCTTGAAGGGACGGCTGGCAAAGATCGCCCAGGAACTGGGCGGTGGCGCGATTGGAGAGATGCCCCCCACTCCCGGCAATCCGGTGCTGCACCGAGACGGGATAGCCGCTGGTTCGAAGCAGGACTTCGTCGTAATTCGATTCAACCACCACCGCGTGCAAGGTCCGGAAGAGAAACCGAAGACCCTGGGTCGGCCTTCCAAAATCGAAGGCCACCCCGACGGTCGTGCCGTCGGTGCTGGTGATGGTCAGGGCAAGAGGCTCGAGCGCATCGTGGAGGATCGCGCACCCGGCGAGAGTGAACGGTCCACACTCGGCCCGCCCTCCGCTCCTCACTGCGTTGAACCCGACCTCGGTCCGTTGCTTCGGCCCGTGGAGCGCTCGTCCCAGCGCGCTCCACGTTCCGGGCGACGCAAGCACCGGAACGCCACAGTGTTTCGCCAGCCGCAACGCGCCCCGCGCATGGTCCTGGTGCTCGTGGGTCAGGGCGATCCCGCAGAGACCGGCCAGATCGATACCGGCCGCCTCGGCACGCTGGTGGAGTTCCTTGCTGCTGAATCCCGCATCGACCAGCAGCAGCCGTCCTTCCGCACCGATCGCGACCGCGTTGCCCCGGGATCCGGATCCCAGCACCGTGATGGTCGTCATCGGGCCAGTCGCCGGTGCAGGGCGCGAAGCGAGGTCTCGATCGCCGGAGTCACCTTCACTTGGCGACGCGGCATCACCCGCCGGGCGACCCGAAGGAACCCTTCGACATCCTGCCGCTCATGGCCGCCCTCTCCCCAGGCAAAGGGAGCCGTGAATCGTGCCGGTTGTCTCGCCAGGACCTGGGCTCCGGTGCCGATGATGGTTCCGGTCGAGAGCATGGTGCCGATCCCGACCTTGGCATGATCGCCGAAGAGGGTTCCAAGGTTCATCCGCCCGGTCTCGAGCCGGGCCCCCGGAAGATCGAGACGTACCTCGCCATAGGTGTTCTTGAGGTTCGAGGTAATCGTTCCCGCGCCCAGGTTCACCCATTGCCCGATGATGCTGTGGCCGACGAACCCGTCATGACTCTTGTTGGCGAATCCCAGAAAAACCGAGCTGCCGACTTCACCATGAATGCGGCACTGCGGGCCGATGGAGGAGTGACGGATGGTGCCCCCGAGCAGGACGGTGCCGGAACCTGCAAAGAGGGGTCCCTCGAGCCGGGTGCCGGAAAGCACCCGAACCCCCTCTTCCAGAACCACGGCGCCTTGTCGGACATCGAAGACCACACCGGGCTCGACCTCCGCACCGAAGCAGGCGACCCTCGCCGGGTCGCCGAGCACCAGCGCACCCGAGGGCACAGGGTCGGGGCTGGTAGCTCCAATCGCCGCGCAGTCAACAGGCAGCAGGGCTTCGAGCGCGGTGATCAGGTCCCAGGCGCCCCGGAGAATCAGCCCCTCGATCTCCTGACCCGGACCCGCCTCATCCTCCCCTGACCAGGCTTCCCCCGCCGGCACGATCCACCCAACCGTTCTCCCATCATGGACGTATCGTCGCGCGGCAGGATTGGCTACCGGAACCCTGCCCGGCGCGAAATCCGAGCGGGCCACCACGGCGGGACCGGTGATCGTGCCTGGGAGAACGGTCGGCGCACTATCGGCGTCGGCAAAGCCCGCCGCCTCGTTTCCCATGACTGCGACGTCTGGAATCCCGAGCAACCCGGACCATCGATCCCGGATCCGCCAGGCGCCCGCCCGAAGCTCCGCAATCGGCCGCGCCCCACGAAACGGCTCCCAGGCCGGGCCGGGATCGGTCGGCTCGAGGCAGACGAGGCGGGTCAATCCAGCTCCCGGATCTCGGGGGGGAGTTGCTCCAGCATCCGCTTCAGCTCGGGGGCCTCGGCCCGGGGAACCACCAGCACCCGGTTGTTGGCGCACACGATGACCAGATCGCGCACTCCATTGACCACGATCGGGGTTCCCTCGCTCCATACGATGCAGTCACTCACATTGATCAGCTCCACCGGGCCGTGGGCCATGTTGCCCTGACGATCGAGGGGACGCACCCGGGTGAGCGCTTCCCAGGTGCCCACGTCGTCCCAGTCGAAGTTGCCCGGCACGACCGCGATCCGCTCGGTGCGTTCCAAGACCCCGACGTCGATGGAGATACTGGTGACCGCCTGGAAGAAACCGGGGACGTCGCCCTGGTCCAGCCGCTCGAGGTGAGGGGCGATCTCCGGTGTCGCTGTTCGGACCTCGGCCAGGAGGCGCTCGGCCGTCCACGCGAAGAGGCCGCTGTTCCAGAGCGCCCCCTCGGACATGAGATCGAGAGCCGTCGTTGCGTCCGGCTTCTCGACGAATCGCTTGACCGTGCGAACCCCCGGTTCGAGGGGATCGCCGGGAATGATGTATCCGTATCCGGTCTCCGGTCGGGAGGGGACGATGCCCACCGTGATCAAACGGTCGTGGCGGCGCGCAAACTCGAGAGCGGAGGCGGCAGTGCGAACGAAGGCCGCGGGGTCGCCAACGGCCCAGTCCGCGTGCATGGCCAGAATACCGGCATCGGGGTCCCGCTTCCGGATCTCGTGCGTGGCCCAGACCAGGGCCGGCCCGGTCGAAGCCTGTCGCGGCTCGACCAGGAATTGGGATTCGGGAAGCTGGAGGGCTTTCGAGAGCGGACCGGCCAGCTCTGCGCTGGTCACGATGATGATCCGGGAACGGGGGATGAACCCGGCCAGGCGATCGAGCGTTTCCTCCGCCGTCGCCCGGGGCCCGGTGAGCGGAAGCAGATGCTTGGGACGGGAGGGAGAAGAGAGCGGCCAGAACCGGGTTCCGGATCCGCCCGCGATAATGGCGGCCCAATCCATTTCAGACCAGACCTGTGAGAGAGTCGCGCTGGGTGCGAAGCTGGTAGAGCAATCCCCCGAGGTCGCGATCCGGCTTGGCGAGCACGATCAGCGTGGCGGCAGGACTGAGTGGGGTGAGAATCGCCGGGCCCTCTCCGAAGTCCAGGACGGCCGTGCGCAGCTCGCCGGACCCGCTCGACGCACCGAACTGTTCGGCATGCCGCATCGTGGTAACCGCCAGGGCGGCGATCGCTTCCTCGTCGTCGTCGGGACGGAGCGCATTGTGAATGATGAGCCCGTCGGCGCCGACGATCGCTCCACCTCGCACCGATTCGGCGGCATCGAGACGCTGGAGAACCTCTCGCAGGCCTGCCATCGAGACCCTCGGTCTGAGTGGGAGGAAACGTCGCCAACCTAAGAGGGCGCGGCGCCCGAAGTCAAGAAAAGACTATGGGTTGACCCCTCTCAATCCCGTCCTTAACCTTCGGTGCCTGCCATGCTGCCCAATCGTCTCAGACTGACCGGCCCGTTGCTGCTCGGGATCGCCGCTGCCGCTGGATTGCTCGGCGCTTGCTCGGGCGACATCAGCCTGGGCCCTGCCGCGTACGAAAACCAGGTCGACACTCTCCAGATCTGGGCCGCGACCGGGACTCCGGTCTATCTCCCCAGCGCCTATCTGATCGGGAGTCGGAGCACGGCGCGGCTGGACCAGCTTTCCTATTTCGATTTCATCTTCGATATCACGCCCGACGGTGAGCACGTGCTGCTGCCGATGGGGGCCGTTGCCAATACCGGCCGCGTGTCCGGCAATCCCGGGCTTCTCCCCACCACAGTCCCTTTCGATTCGATCCGGGTCGCGGAACAGACCGGCTACCTGACGACCGACACCGTCCGGGTCAGGGTGGGCGACATCTTCTACGCGCGTTCCCAGATTTCTTCGGCGTGCTTCCTCGGCATCCCGTACTATGCCAAGCTCCAGGTCCTGGGTGTGAACGACGACGATCGCAGTATCTGGATTCAGGTCCTCTCCAACATCAACTGCGGGTACCGCAGTCTCGTCGTGGGCCTGCCCACGAAGTGATCGACCTCCGAGTGCTCCGGCAGGATCCCGACGCGAGCCGCGCGGCCCTGCTGCGGCGCGGCGATCCCTCGCTGGGAACGGCCCTGAATAACGTTCTCGAGCTCGATCGGCGCTGGCGCACTCTGGTCGCCGGGACCGAACAGCTCAAGGCGGAGCGCAACGCCCAGAGCGAGGAAGTGGCCCGTCGCAAGCGGGAGCGGCAACCCGCCGACGATCTGCTCGCCTCGCTCAAGACCTCCGGAGAGCGGGTCAAAGCTCTCGACGGAGAGGCCAAATCGGCCGAGGAGCAGCTCAACCAGGCCCTGCTGCGGATTCCCAACCTCCCCCATCGCGATTCTCCGGAGGGAGGGCCCGAGGCCAACCGCCTCATCCGCAGCTGGGGTGACCCCCCCAAGCAGGATTTCGCCCCGAAGCCGCACTGGGAAATCGGCGAAACCCTGGGCCTCATCGACCTCGCCCGGGGCGCCAAGATTTCCGGCTCGGGATTTCCGGTTTTCACCGGCGCGGGCGCCCGCCTGGTTCGCGCCCTCGCCGGGCTCATGCTCGATATCCACACCAGCGAGCACGGCTACCGCGAAGTGCGGCCCCCCTATCTCGTCCATCGGGCCACCATGACGGGGACCGGACAGCTTCCCAAGTTCGAGGACGATCTCTACGCGGTGACCGGGGACGATCTGTTTCTTATCCCGACGGCGGAAGTTCCCCTGACCAATCTGTACCGGGAGGAGATCCTGGACGGCGCCGGCCTCCCGTTGACCCTGGTGGGATTTACCCCCTGCTTCCGCCGTGAAGCGGGAGCCGCGGGGAAGGATACCAGAGGCCTCCTTCGGGTCCATCAGTTCGACAAGGTCGAGTTGGTCCGGCTCAGCCGGCCCGAAACGAGCGACGCGGAGCTCGAAGTGCTGACCGGACACGCCGAGACCATTTTCCGGAGGCTGGAGCTGCCGTATCGGGTCGTCGATCTCGCGACCGGTGATCTCGGCTTCAGCGCCTCACGCACCTATGATATCGAAGTCTGGGCGGCTGGCGTCCAGGCCTGGCTCGAGTGCTCCAGCTCGAGCACCTTCGGAGACTTCCAGGCGCGCCGGGCTTCGATTCGTTTCCGCCCGGCCCCCGGGGAAAAGCCGGAGTTCGTCCACACCCTGAATGCGTCGGGGGTCGCGTTTCCCCGAACCATCGCCGCCTTGCTGGAAAACCACCAGCAGGCAGACGGCTCGGTGCGTTTGCCCCAGGCACTGGTGCCGTACATGGGGACCGATCGCCTCAGTCCTTCCTGATGACCGCCGGACCCGTCGGACGAGACTGGATCCGGACCTTGAATCCGGAGCAGCGGGAGGCCGTGGCGCATGTGGACGGGCCCCTGCTCGTGCTGGCGGGCGCCGGCTCGGGCAAGACCCGGGTCCTCACCACGCGGATCGCGGTGTTGCTCCAGGAGCACGGCGTTCCGACCCATCGCATCTTCGCGGTGACCTTCACCAACAAAGCGGCAGCCGAGATGCGCCAGCGGGTTGGAACCCTGCTGGAGCGCGATCCCACCGGCCTCTGGATCGGCACCTTTCACGGGCTTTCGGCTCGGCTGCTTCGCCGCGAAGCGGAACCGCTTGGATTCTCCCGCGAGTTCACGATCTTTGACGAAGATGACCGCCTCGCGCTGATCAAGCGCCTCCTCGAAGAACGGAATATCCCGACCAAGCTCTTCCCGGCCCGGGCGGTGCAGACCGTCATTTCCGCCGCCAAGAACCGGATGTGGACCGCGGAAGAGCTGGGAGCCCAGGCGGGGTACGATCGTCTCGCCGAAATCGCGGCGCAGCTGATGGGGCCTCTGGCCATCGAGCTCAAGCGCCAGAACGCGATGGACTTCGACGACCTGATGCTGCATCCCCTCACGCTCTTTCGCGAGCACCCCGACCGCCTGGCCTTCTGGCGCGATCGCTTCGCGTACCTCCTGGTCGATGAGTTCCAGGATACCAACCGGGCCCAGTATGAGCTGCTCCGGTTTCTGGGGGGTCAGGGCAACGTGTTCGCCGTGGGCGACGATGATCAGTCCATCTATGGCTGGCGCGGTGCCGAAGTCCGGAACATGCGGGACTTCACCCGGGACTTTCCCGCCGCGCGCACCGTGCGCCTCGAGGAGAATTATCGCTCGACCCAGCTCATCCTCGACGCCGCCAACGCCGCCATCGCCCGGAATGTCGGCCGGCTCGGCAAGACCCTCCGCACCCGGCGGGAAGGCGGCGAGTCGATCACCGTCGTGGCCGCCGCCGACGAGCGTGATGAAGCGGAATGGATCGCCGGTGAGCTGGCCCGGCGAAGCGCGGCGGGCGAATGGCCCCTCGAGGAGATGGCGATCCTCTACCGAACCAACGCCCAGTCCCGCGCGCTGGAAGAAGCCCTCCGTCGGGCCGGGGTTTCCTATCGGGTCATCGGGGCGATCAGCTTCTACGAGCGCCGCGAGGTCAAGGATCTGCTCGCCTACCTCCGCCTGATCGCCAACCCCGCCGACGATGAGGCCTTTCTGCGGTCAGTCGTCGTGCCCAAGCGCGGCATCGGCGAGGCCAGTCTCACCGCCTTCCGGGTCGCGGCCCGTGGCTGGAACAAGTCGTTGCTCGAGGCGGCCAGGGTCGCGGACCGGATTACCGGGCTGCGCCCCAATGTGCGCGACGGATTTCAGCGATTCGCCACCCTGATCGATGCGTTACGCGAGCAGAGCCTGACCGCCGCGCCGGTGCGCCTGCTGGAGCATCTCATCCAGGCGATAGATTACGAATCGCTGCTCCTGGCGGAGGGTCCCGAAGGGGCGGACCGCTGGGAGAACGTCCGCGAGCTCGTCGCCGCGGCGGCGGAATGGTCCGAGGTGGTTCCCGAAGAGGAGTCCGGAACCCCGCTCGAGCGTTTCCTGGCCGAGGCCGCGCTGGTCACCGCGGCGGACTCGGCCCAGGGCGACAGCGGAGTCACCCTGATGACCCTGCACACCGCCAAGGGCCTCGAGTGGCCCGTGGTGGTGATCTCGGGGCTCGAGGAAGGGCTCTTCCCATTGAGCCGGTCGCTCGAGACCCAGGATGGTCTGGAAGAGGAACGCCGCCTCTTCTACGTCGGGCTGACCCGGGCCCGTGACAAGCTGTACCTCACCTGGGCCCGGGCACGCCGTCGCGGAGGAGAACTTCGCCGCGGGATGGTGTCGCGCTTCATGGAGTCGGTGCCCCCGACCCTGCTGGACGAGAAAAGCACCGCGTCCCTCTGGTCGCCACAACGGACCTCGGGAGGGTGGCTCGCTCCTTGGGAGATCACGACCGTCCCGCGCGCCACGCCGACCCGGCTTTACGCCATCGACGAGGATCTGGCCAATCAGGATGCGCCCCGCCTGATCAAGGGAGAGCGGGTGCGGCACCGGCGCTTCGGAAGCGGGACCGTACAGGGATTGGTCGGAGCGGGGAAGGACCTCAAGGTGAGCGTGTTGTTCGACGATGCCGAGGTGGGACTCAAACAGCTCCTGGTCGGGGTGGCCGGTCTGGAGCGTGACTGGGGAGAGCCGGCGTGAGCGTAACCCGCAAGGACGTGGAGCACGTGGCCCGGCTCGCCGAGCTGGCGGTCGATGCCGCCGAGCTCCCCGAGCTGACCGCCCAGCTCGATCGCATCGTTGGGATGGTTGCCCAGCTCGCCGGCCTTGAATCGGGCGCCGGCGAGCGGTTCGTCCCCGGGCCACCCGAAACCCCGTTGCGTGAGGATGAAGTCCGGCCGGCCCGGCTCGCCCGGTCGCCCGCCGAGCTCGCCCCCGAGTTCATCGAGGGGTTCTTCGTGGTGCCCCGGCTTGGCGCGATGGAGGAAGAGTCCTGAACCCGGTCGAGACCGCCCGGGCCATGGCCGGCCGGCTGGCCGAGGCCGATCGCGCCGGGCTCAACGCGACCCTCGCCTGGTCGGAAGCGGATCTTCTCACCGAAGCCAGCCGCGCCGCCGCGTTGCCCGGCGACCTTCCCCTCCGGGGTATCCCGGTCGCCGTGAAAGACAACATCGTTACCATCGAGCAGCCGACCACCTGCGGCTCCCGGATCCTCGAGGGATACCGCTCGCCCTACAACGCCACCGTCATTGACCGGCTTCGCCAGGCCGGGGCGATGATCGCCGCCAAGACCAACCTCGACGAGTTCGCGATGGGATCCTCCACCGAGCACTCGGCGTATGGACGGGTCAAGCACCCGGTGGATCCTTCGCGGGTGCCCGGGGGATCGTCCGGAGGGTCTGCGGCACTGGTGGCGGCCGGCGTGGTGCCTGCGGCCCTGGGATCAGAGACCGGCGGGTCGGTTCGCCAGCCCGCCAGCTTCTGTGGCGTCGTCGGGATCAAGCCCACCTACGGACGGGTCAGTCGCTACGGTCTGGTGGCTTTCGGGTCCTCGCTGGACTGTGTCTCGTCCTTCGGTCGAACCGTCGGGGACGCCGGCCGGGTCCTCGCCGCGATCGCCGGTCTCGATCCCGCCGACGCCACCACGGTGAATCACCCGCCCCTCGTTCCGGAACCGGTTCCCGATTCCCTGAAAGGGAAGAAGATCGGTGTCCCCAGGGAATACTTCCCGGCCGACCTGGATGCCGGGGTCCGGGCGGGATGCGATGCCGCCCTAACCCGCATGCGCGAGCTGGGCGCTACCATCGTGGAAGTCTCCCTGCCTCACACCGCCCTCGCCATTCCCACCTACTACATCATCGCTCCCGCCGAGGCGGCGGCAAACCTGGCCCGGTACGACGGCGCCCGCTACGGCGTCCGTGCCAGGGTGGATGGCGATGTCCGCGCCCTCTACCGCGCGACCCGCGGCCAGGGATTCGGCCCCGAAGTGCGACGCCGGATTCTGGTGGGCACCTATGTCCTGAGCGCGGGGTATTACGACGCCTATTATGGCAAGGCGCAGCGGGCTCGCTCCCTGATCGCGGCCGATTTTGCCACCGCATTCGGATCCGGCATCGACTTCCTGTTCACCCCGACCACGCCGACCACCGCTTTCAAGGCGGGGGAAAAGACCGGGGACCCGGTCGCCATGTACCTCGCCGACATCTTCGTCTGCACCGCAAACCTTGCCGGGCTCCCGGCTCTGAGCCTCCCGATCGGACGGAGCGAAGGGCTCCCGGTCGGTGGCCAGCTCATCGGAGCCGCCTTCACCGAGGCCGGGATGTTGGCGATCGCGGAGCTCCTGGAACGGAGCATCGACGCCGGGGCGGAGGTGCGATGACGGCCTGGGAGACGGTGATCGGCCTCGAGGTGCATGTCCAGCTCGGAACCCGGTCCAAGATGTTCTGTGCCTGCTCGACCACCTTCGGGGATCCTCCCAACACCAACGTCTGCCCAGTCTGTCTCGGACTCCCCGGCGCGCTCCCGGTTCCCAATCGGCAGGCGGTGCGCCTCGCCATCCGTGCCGCCCACGCGCTTGGAGGGCGGATCGCTCCGCGCAGTGTGTTCGCCCGGAAGAACTACTTCTATCCCGACCTCCCCAAGGGATACCAGATCTCCCAGTTCGAGGCCCCGTTGTCCGAAGGCGGCGAGGTAGCCGTGGAAAGCGAAACCCGCGGCGCCATCCAGGTTTCCATCGAGCGCCTCCACCTCGAGGAGGACGCCGGAAAGTCCCTCCACGATCGGATCCCCGGGAAGACTGCGGTGGACCTGAACCGCGCCGGCGTTCCGCTGGTCGAGATCGTCAGTGGGCCCGACCTCCGCTCCCCGGCCGAGGCTCGTGCCTACCTCATCGCTCTGAAGCAGCTTCTGGTGTACACCGAGGTGAGCGAGTGCAGCATGGAGAAGGGGAGCCTCCGGGTCGATGCCAATATCTCGATTCGCCCGGAAGGCGCCTCGGCCTTGGGCACCAAGACCGAGATCAAGAACCTGAACAGCTTCGCCAACGTGGAGCGTGCCCTCGAGGCCGAGCGGGAACGACAACGGAGCCTGCTGGAGCAGGGCGGCAAGGTGGAGCAGGTAACCCTCCTGTTCAACGCCGCCACGAGCGTAGTCCGGCCCATGCGCTCCAAGGAGCAGAGTCACGATTACCGGTATTTTCCGGACCCCGACCTGCCTCCTCTCGCGCTTCCCACGGAGTGGATCGGACAGATCCGGTCCGAGCTCCCCGAGCTGCCGGGGGCCAAGCGAGCCCGGCTCGTGAGCTCGTTCGGACTTCCTCCCTACGATGCCGGCGTGCTCGCGAGCGAACGAAGCATTGCCGATTACTTCGAGGCCGTAGTCCAGGCCGGCGCGGCCCCGAAACCTGCGGCGAACTGGATCCTTACCGAAGCAATGTCGGGATACAATGCTTCGGGAGGCTTCGCGGTTCCGCCCGCAGATCTGGCTCGACTGATCGCGATGGTGGAGCAGGGTACGGTGAGCCACCAGGCCGCGAAGAAGGTCTTGGTCGAACTCGCCGCCTCCGGCGGGCTTCCCGACGCCGTGGCCCAGCGCCTTGGCCTGGTCCAGGTGCGCGATACCTCTGCCCTCGAGACCTGGGCGGAAGAGGTCATCGCCGCGCACCCGAAAGAGGTCGAGCGGTTCCGCGCCGGAGAATCCAAGCTCCTGGGCTTCCTGACCGGTCAGGTCATGAAGAAGAGCCAGGGCAAAGCCGACCCGAAGGGAGTCCAGCCCATTCTCGAGCGAAAGCTGAAAACCCCATGACCCAGACGGTGAACAGCGCACCGGGCAGAGTCGCGACCGTGGAAGCCATCCGTGCCAGGTTCCCGGCCTTGAGCCGGGTCGAGCGTGGCGTGCCGGTCGCCTACTTCGACGGGCCCGGCGGGACCCAGGTCCCGGAACCGGTCGTCGATGCGATGGCCGATTACCTCTACCGCCACAATGCGAACACCCATTGGGCCTATCCCTCGAGCGAAGAAACCGACGCAATGATCGAGGCGGCCCGCCAGGGGTTCGCGGATTTCTTTCACGCCCGACCCACCGAGATCGCCTTCGGGCTCAATATGACCACGCTGACCTTCCACCTCGCCCGGGCCCTCGGGAGAACCTGGGAGGCCGGTGATGAAGTGGTGCTCACCGAGCTCGAGCATCACGCCAACGTGGCGCCCTGGCAGGCCCTGGTCCGGGAGCGCGGCATCGTGCTCCGGATGCTGCCGCTCCGGCTCGAGGATGGCACGGTGGAGCTGGGCGATCTCCCCCGGGTGCTGGGACCCCGGACCCGGTTGCTCGCGATCAGCGCCGCCTCGAACAGCCTCGGGACGATCCTGGATGTGGCGGCGGCGTGCGGGATGGCGCGGCAGGCGGGGGTGCTCACCTTCGTGGATGCGGTCCACGCGGCGCCGCATCTCCTGCTCGACGTGCGGGCGATCGGCTGTGATTTCCTCGCCTGTTCGGCCTACAAATTCTACGGACCCCACCTCGGAATTCTCTATGGCCGGGAGGAGCTCCTCACCGCTCTCGACGTCCCCAAGGTGGCCCCTGCGCCGGATACCGCGCCCGAGCGCCTGGAGACCGGGACCCAGAACCACGAGGGAATCGCCGGGGCCCTCGCCGCGGTCGATTTCCTCGCCGGGTTAGGGCAGGGACCGACCCGGCGGGCCCGGCTCGCCGCGGTCTATTCGGAGCTCCACCAGCGGAGTGCTGCGCTGTTCCGGAATCTGTGGGAGTCCCTCGCGGGCATGAGCCGGGTCCGGCTCTATGGGCCCGGCCTCGACGCGCCCCGAACCCCGACCCTCGGCTTCACCCTGAACGGGGTAAGCCCCGAAGCAGCCGCCCGCCGCCTGGCGGAACGGGGGTTGTTTCTGAGTCACGGGGATTTCTACGCCCAGACCGTGGTGGAACGCCTGGGCCTCATGCCCGGCGGGCTGATCCGGGCGGGTTGCGCGTGTTATACCACCGAAGGGGAAATCGAGCGACTCATCACCGCGGTCAGCGCGATCGCCCCGCGCTGATCCGGCTACTCGCCCGCCAGCGTCACCAGCGGACCACTGGCCGGCGCGTGCTGAACCCCGTTCCGCTGGTCCCAGGGACGCCGAAGCACCGACTGGGTCCACGCCCCGCCAGACTCCGGCCGCACGCCGAAGCGGCTTTCGGCCAGCTCGAGCAGCCGTGACGGCGAGCCCAGCGTCCCCAGTCCGAGCTCCTTGCGACGGAGCCGCTTGGCGGCGCGAAGGGCCTGGGCTCCGCTCGGGTCCAGCATGATCGATCGCACGCTGGAGAGATCACCCTCACTCGCCGCCAGGACCTCGATCGTCGCGTCGTACGCCACCCGCAGGTGACGCTCGATGTCCTGCTCGTTGAGGAGCCAGCGACTCCGATCGACCGCCGCCTGCATCGCCCGCTGAAAACTCCTGCTGTGCGAGAGCCGGACCATCCCGTGAAAGATCCGCCGGTTGGTCTTGATGCTGAAGATCGTGGGAGAGATGATCTGCTCCAGGTGCCGGTTGGCGGCGCGCTGGTCGAGCTGAATGAGCTCCCTCGCCTTGCGAACCCAGTGCGCCGCCCCGAGCTGGGACTCCACCCGCGCTTCCCAGTAGGTGTGCCCCATGGATTTGGTCGTGGGGGTAAGCAGGAGCTGTCGGGGTACGAAATAGTTGTGGGCGGTGGTGTCCGCGGCCAGGTGGGACAGATACCCCAGGCCGAAGGCTCGCAAGGCATCGGTGCGAGCCAGGTCGTAGGTCTCCCGACCCACGGTCCAGGAATGGGAGTGCCGCCCCGGAGGAACGTATTTCTTCGCGATCGAAGTATCGGGCGCGATCGTGCCGTAGAGGAAATCGAACGGGAACGCCTGGAGCAGGGCCGCGACCGCCGGCGGGAGAAGCTGGAGATTGGCGAGGACCGACTCGCCCAGGTAGATATGGGTCCCGGGTGTCCATGCATGGGCCGCGCCCGGAACCAGCACTCCACAGAGAACCAGCAGGGCCAGGACCCCTGCCGCACGCTTCCAGATCATCGCCTGCCGCGTACCATCCACCGCTTCAGGCGACCGACCACGGAAGCTCCCTGGCGCACAGCCCGGACCCGGGCCGCCACGTCGAGCGCGGTCTCTTCGACCTCGTCGTGCACGACTTCATAGAGGGCATCGAGCTCGGCCAGCCGGGTTTTGACCCGGCGCACCCCCCGCTCCAGATCGTGCCGGATGGTGCGGCTCGTGGCGAGGTAGGCCTGGGCTTCGCCACTCGCCGTCTCGGTCACCCGGCGCACCGCCTCGATCACCCGGTTGAAATCGCGTCCGATCGATTCCATCCGACGATCCAGCGCGGCGAGCCGGCGCCGGGCCGAGAACGCGCTCAGGACGCTGACCAGACCGATCGCCGCGAAGGACAGGGCAATGACGATCAGGGAAAGCGCGATCGTCGGCCCGATCCATCCGGGGAGGGATCCGTTCATGGTCCCAAGATAACCCGTCGCGCTTGACGGGCCGACGCGAAACGGGTGAGGTTTTCCGTCATGCCAAAACGATTCCAGGTGCAGGGCGGGCAGCCGGTCGGCGGGACCATCCGGCCGGCCGGCAACAAGAACGCCGCCCTCCCCATACTCGCGGCCACCTTGCTGGCCGACGGACCGGTGACGCTGGACAATGTCCCCAGAATCGGTGACGTCGAGTCCATGGTCGCGCTCCTGATGCACCTCGGCGCCACCGCCACCTGGAACGGCCCCAATCGCCTCGAGGTCGACACCAGACCTGCAACCGGGCAGACCCTCGATCCCGGGCTCTGCGCCAGGATTCGGGCTTCGATCCTGCTGGCCGCGCCGATGGTCGCCCGGTTCGGACGGGTCCAGCTCCCTCCCCCGGGTGGGGACGTCATCGGCCGGCGCCGGATCGATACCCATGTCCTCGCGTTGGAGGCGCTCGGAGCGTCCGTGCTGGTGGGGCCCTCCTACGAGATCGAAGGCCGGAAGCTCCACGCCGCCGACATCTTCCTCGATGAGCCCAGCGTGACCGGAACCGAAAACGCCCTGATGGCCGCCGTAGCCGCCAAAGGCACCTCGGTTCTCCGCAATGCCGCGATGGAACCCCACGTCCAGGACCTTGCCCGGTTCCTCGTCGCCATGGGGGCCGGCATCGAGGGGATCGGCAGCAACCAGTATGTGATCGAAGGAGGGAAACCCCTGCACGGCGGGCAGTTCGAGATCGGACCCGATCATATCGAGATCGCGAGCCTGATCGGCCTCGCCGCGGTGACCAACGGCGCATTGACGATCGAGCCGGTCCGGCCCGACGATCTCCGCAATGTCCTGATGGGATTCGAGCGCCTCGGCGTGCGGCCCCGCCTGAGCGGCGATCGCCTGATCGTGGATCGCAACCAGGAGCGCAGGATCCGCCCGGACTTGGGCGGCCACATCCCCAAGCTCGAGGACGGGCCCTGGCCCGCATTCCCCGCCGATGTCATGTCCATCGCCCTGGTCACCGCGACCCAGTGCGAGGGCATTCTCCTCGTCTTCGAGAAGATGTTCGAGTCGCGATTGTTCTTCGTCGACAAACTCATCGGCATGGGCGCCCGCATCGTGCTCTGCGATCCTCACCGGGCGGTGATCGCCGGCCCATCGCAGCTGCGGGGAGGGGTGGTGGAATCGCCGGATATCCGCGCCGGAATGGCGATTCTCCTTGCCGCCTGCGCCGCCGAGGGGACCAGCGTGATCCACAACATCGGGCAGATCGAGCGGGGGTACGAGCAGATTCACAGCCGTCTCCGGGGATTGGGCGCTCTGATCGACCGGCTCGATGACTGAGGAACCGGTCGCCGGACCGGTTCCCCGTTTCGAGATCGCAGAATGGGAGCGCCTTGGCGTGGTGGCGGGTATCACCGGACGGGGACGTGCTGACACCCCCTTCGATCTTGGCCTCGGTGGCGCCACCACCCCCGTCGGTGCGGTGATGGAGAACTGGCGCTCCCTGATTGGCGCCCTGGCTCCCTTCCGCGCCATGACGATCTCGCGCCAGGTCCACGGAACCGAGGTGAGATGGCAGGTCCCCTCCGACGGCCTGGTCATTCAGGAAGGCGCGGACGGGCACGCGACGGACCGCACCGGAGTCCTTCTGGCCGTAACGGTCGCCGATTGCGTCCCTGTCTATCTGGTCGACCCCGAGGGACGGCAGGCCGCCTTGCTTCACGCGGGATGGCGGGGCACCTCGGCCGGTATCCTTCAGGAAGGAATCCGAATACTCTGTGCTCGTGGATCTTCTGTGGATAAATTGTTAATGCATTGTGGAGTAGGGATTTGCGGGCAGTGCTATGAAGTTGGGTCGGAGGTCTTTGCCGCCTGCGGAGTTGCGGCCCCTCCAAATGGTCGCGGGAAGATCGACATCCGGGATATCCTCCTCCGTCAAGCGCGCGCGCTTGGGGTTTCCCACGTCTCCAGCAGTACTTGGTGTTCGGCCCACGATGCCGGGCTGTTCTTCAGCCATAGGGGTTCGGGTGGTGCTGATGGTCGAATGGTTGGGTACCTTGGATTCAGGGCCTAGATTCGAATCGAGGATGCGATGCGAGCAAAGAGATGGGTGGTCATAGCGGGTGGGTTGGTCATCGGGGGCTGCACCGCGAGCCTGGACCTCCCCCCGGATACCAATCCCCCGGTTGTGGCATTCTCCACTCCCGGCAATGGAGCCACCGTGAGCGGTGTGGTCGGGATCAAGGTCGAGGCCGCCGACGACTACTCGGTCGAGCGCGTCCGGGTGTACATCGACGGAAATCTCCAGGGCACGTTCTACCTCCAGCCGTATTACGTGCAGTGGAATGTGACTTCGCTCCAGACCGGGACGAGCCACACCCTGCGCGCCGAGGCGATCGACCCGTCAGGAAATACCGGGACCGCCGAGATCACCGTGACCGTGCAAGGGGGCCCGAGCTAGGAAAGCGAGGTTTGACTCTCCCCCCGCGCCGGGGTAGCTTTTCAGGCTTGGAGCGGGGGTGGGGAAGGAGCGGTCCGCGGGACTCGTGATGTGGGGTGCTCCCCCACATTTTTGTTTTCGGCCCCTGCCATCCGCGCATCCGCGCGAGCAAGAAAACACCCCAGGAGCAGGCGACGCACATGGCTGGTTCCGCAGAAATGTTGGCCGCTTTTCGCGAGCTGACCACCACCAAACAACTGGACCGGGGAGACCTGCTCGAGCTGCTGCGTGACGGGATTCACGCCGCCTTGGCGCGGAAGTTCGGCCCCAACGTCCGGTTCGACCTCGATGTCGACGAGCTTCAGGGCAATGTGCGGGTCATGCGGCTTCGAACGGTCGTAGAGCTGGTCGAGGATCCCAGCGCTCAGGTCTCCCTGGAGGAAGCCCGGTTCGAAGATCCGGATTTCGAAGTGGGCGATGTCCTCGAAGAAGAAATCCCCTTCACGGAATTCGGGCGGTTGGCCGTACAAGCGGCCAAGCAACGCATCATCCAGCGGGTCCGGGAAGGCGAGCGGAGCAAGATCCGGGAGGAGTTCGGCGATAAGGTGGGCGAGCTGCTCTCCGGTGAAGTGCAGCAGATCGAGCGGGGGAAGCTGGTCCTGATGCTCAACAAGTTCCGCGAGGCCGAAGCCATCATCCCCTATCGGGAGCAGAACCACCGGGAGCACTTCCACCAGGGCGACACCATTCGGGCGGTCCTGAAGAAGCTGGAAGAGACCCCCAAGGGACCCCGGCTGGTGCTTTCACGGGGCGATCCCCTGTTCGTGGCGGCCCTGTTCCGGCTCGAGGTTCCCGAGATCGCCCAGAACGTCGTGGAAATCCGTGCCATCGCGCGTGAGGTGGGAAGTCGCACCAAAGTGGCCGTCATTTCCAAGGACGACGCGATCGATCCCGTCGGCGCCTGCGTCGGCCTCAAGGGCTCGAGGGTACAGGCGGTGGTGAACGAGCTGGGGGGGGAACGAATCGATATCGTGCCCTGGTCTCCGGATCCCGAGCGGTTTGCCCGGCTCGCCCTGGCCCCGGCCCGGGTTGCCAAGGTCTTTTCGGACCCGGAGAGCAAGACCATTCAGGCGGTGGTGGACGAGGATCAGCTTTCCCTCGCCATCGGGAGAAACGGCCAGAATGTCCGGCTGGCGTCCGAGCTGACCGGGTGGAAAATCGATCTGTATTCGAGCCGGGAATGGCTTGAGCGGGGAGGCGAGGGCCCCTTGTTCGCGCTCGCGCCGCTTCCGGAAGAGGAAGCGGTCGCGCAGGTCAAGCTCACCGAGCTCAAGGGACTCTCGCCCGAGCTGCTCGGCATTCTCGAGTCGGCCGGCTTCAAGACCCTGAACGACATCCTCGATCTGGAGCGCGAGGATATCGACAAGATGCCGGGAATGGTTCCGACCGCGGCCGACGAGCTGATGGCTTTCCTGTCGGACCTCACCGCGGAGGAGCCTGGCGCCAGCGGAGGGGAGGCACAAGCACCTCAAGCATGAGTGGCGTGCTGGGGTATCTCGGTCTCGGTATCCGGGCCGGGAGCGTCGTAGTTGGAGTGGACGCGGTCCGCCGGTCCCTGCAGGCGCGGGAAATCCGGTGCATCGTCGTCGCGCGGGATATCAGTCAGCGAGCTCGGGAGAAGGTGGTTCGGCTCGCGACCTCCCTGGGGATCCCCCAGGTGGAGGGCCCCCGGGCGGAGGTTCTGGGCGCGGGGCTCGGCAAACCGCCGGTCATGGTGGCTGGCGTTCGCGACCCGGCCCTCGCGGAGGGAATTCTGAAAGCAGGTGCTGCCGGTGCAGCGTAGATGGAGGATTGAGTGGTCAAGACCAAAGTAGAAGACCTGGCGGTCGATCTCGGCATTGCCGCCGATAAACTCATTGGACTGCTCAAGGAGATGCGCGTATTCGCGCGTGGACCCCAGTCCGCCCTTGATGACGATCAGGTCGCTGCGGTCCGGGTACGTTGGGAGCGCGAGCGGAGAAAGAAGAAGACCGACGAGCCGGCCAAGCCGAAGCGTCGCACCACCAAAAAGGCCGTAGCCCCGGCCCCCGAACCGGAGACCGAGACCCACAAGCCGGCCAAGCGTCGTCGTACCGCCGCCGAGGTGGCGGAAACCGAAGCTCAGCTTGAAGCCGAGCGACTGGCCGAAGCCGCCGCGGCTGCCAGTGCCTTCGACCTCGACCTGTCCGGGCTGGAGAAGCCCGAGCCCATCGAGGCTCCCGGCACCCCGATGCCGACCATCGAGGAGCGCGCCAGGGCCATCTTCAAGGATCTTCCGCCGCTCCCCGAGTCCACCGAAACGGCAGCCGAGGCGGCCGAGCCTCCACCCGCACCCCCCGCACCGCCACCGGTGGTACCGCCGAACGAGCGGCCTGTCGTCCATCGCGCCCCGTTCATTCCGCCCAGGGTGCAGCGGCCCGGGCCCTCCTCGACGCCGACCCGGTCGCCCGGCCGGGGACCTCGTCCGGTCTTCAGCAGCAGTCCAGGCGCATCGGGTGGCCCGGGCACCCAGCGGCCCGGACGATCCGACGCGTCAGGCCGGCCTGGAGGACCCCCGGCTCCGACCCGCAACTTCGGACCCGATGCCAAGCCGGCGACCGGTGACGGACGCCGGAAAGGGAAGAAGGGCCGCAAGAACTACGTGGACCAGGAGGCGGTGCAGGCCAACATTCTGAAGACGCTTCAGGGAATGAAGGGCAGCTCCCGTGGCAAACGGCGGAGTGACGAGCCCAGCTACCGCGACCTCCTGGCCAGCCGGAGCGCCGAGGAGCAGGAGAAGGAAAAGACCAGGATCCGGGTGAATGAATTCATCTCGGTCTCCGAGCTCGCCGATACCATGAAGATTCCGGCGACCCAGATCGTGCAGTTCGCGTTCAAGGAACTCGGACTGATGGTCACGGTGAACCAGCGGCTCGACTTCGACCAGATCGAGCTGATCGCCTCGGAATTCGGCTTCCAGGCGGTGCGGGAAGGCGAGTATGCCGCCGAGCTCAGCTCCACTCCGGTGGAGGACAAGGCGGAGGACCTGAAGCCGCGGCCACCGGTCGTCACGATCATGGGCCACGTGGACCACGGCAAGACGTCCCTGCTCGACTACGTCCGCAAGACCAACGTGGTGGCTGGTGAGGCGGGTGGCATCACTCAGCACATCGGGGCCTATCACGTCTCCCTGCCCGCAGGGCAGACCATCACCTTCCTCGATACCCCCGGCCACGAAGCGTTCACGGCGATGCGGGCCCGCGGCGCTCAGGTCACCGACCTGGTGATTCTTGTCATCGCGGCCGACGACCAGGTCATGCCCCAGACCGTGGAGGCGATCAGCCACGCCAGGAACGCCGGCGTCCCCCTGCTGGTCGCGATCAACAAGATCGATCTTCCCGCCGCCAATGTGCCGAAAGTCAAACAGGACCTGCTTCAGCACAGTGTGGTGCTGGAGGAGTTCGGCGGCACCGTGCTCTCGGCTGAAATTTCCGCCAAGAAGGGCACCGGCATGGACGAGCTGCTCGAGAAGGTCCTGCTCCAGTCGGAGCTGCTCGATCTCAAGGCCAATCCGGAAGGCCCGGCCCAGGGGACCGTGCTCGAAGCGACGCTCGACCCGGGCAAGGGTCCCCTGGCAACGATTCTGGTGCAGCGGGGAACCCTGCACCAGGGCGACAACTTCATCTGCGGCAAGTTCTCCGGCCGGGTCAGGGCCCTGAGCGACGAGCGCGGCAAGACGGTCAAGGAGGCGGGACCTACGATTCCGGTGCAGGTGCTCGGCTTCGAGGGGGTACCCTCGGCCGGCGACACCTTCGTCGTGGTCGCGGACGCAAACGAGGCGCGCGAAATCGCGCAGAAGCGGCAACGGCTGGAGCGGGAAGCCCAGAATCGCCGGGGCGCCCGCGGTGCGACCCTGGAAGATTTCAGCCGGGCCCTTCAGGAAGGCCAGGTCGGCCAGCTCAAGATCATCATCAAGGCCGACCAGGGTGGGCCGGCGGAAGCCCTCGCGGACGCCCTGGCCCAGCTCAGCACCCCTGAGGTGCGGGTCGAAGTCATTCACCGCGGCGTGGGCGCGATCACCGAAAGCGACGTGCTGCTCGCCAAGGCGTCCGGCGCCATCGTCCTCGGCTTCCACGTCCGTCCCGACGCGAACGCGCGGGGCACCGCGGAGCGGGAAGGGGTCGACGTCCGGACCTACCGGATCATCTACGAGGCGGTCGAGGACGTGCGGGCCGCGCTCGAAGGCCTCCTCAAGCCCGAGGAGCGGGAACAGGTCCTCGGCGAGGCCGAAGTGCTGCAGCTCTTCAAGGTCAGCAAGGTCGGCACTATCGCCGGCTGCGCGGTCCGGTCCGGCATCATCCAGCGAACCGCCAAGGTCCGGATCGTTCGTGACGGCACCCTGATCTACACCGGGAGTCTCTCGAGCCTGCGCCGGTTCAAGGATGACGTGAAGGAGGTGCGGGAGGGGCTCGAGTGCGGCATCGGAGTCGAGAACTTCAACGACCTCAAGGTCGGTGATCGGATCGAGGCGTTCCGGATCGAGGAGGTGAAGCGCACCCTCCAGCCGGCCGCGGGCGCCGCGGGTTAGGCCGGTCCGGTGGCCCGAAACGCCGGGAGGTCGGGCGGCCCGCGCCGCCGGCCCGAGCAGGTGGGCGAGGTGGTGCGACAGGTCATCGCCGAAGCCCTGAGCCGCGACGTGCGGGATCCCCGCATCGGACTGGTCACCCTCACCAGGGTGGAGACCAGCGGCGATCTCTCCCATGCGAAAGTGTTTGTGGCCTTTCCCGCCGGCGCACCGGAAGCCGAGCAGGAACGCGCGCTAGCCGGGTTACGGAGTGCGTCCGGGTTTCTCCGCAGCCGGGTGGCCCGCGCCCTCCCGACCCGGGTGACCCCCGAGCTCCATTTCGAGATGGATCGCGGGGCCGAACACGCGGCCCGGATCAACGCTCTCCTCGCGGAGCTGCGGCCCGAGTCGGAGGATTGAGGTGTCCGGGCCGCTCCGGAACGGCGCCCTGCTGGTCGACAAACCGGCCGGTCTGAGCTCACACGACGTGGTGGCTCGCGTGCGTAAGCGGTTCGGAACCCGCGCGGTGGGCCACACCGGCACCCTGGATCCGTTCGCTACCGGTCTGCTGGTGCTGGTCATGGGTCCTGCGACGCGCCTGGCGCGCTGGGCGGCTCGCCACCGGAAAACCTATTGGGGAGTGGCGAAGCTGGGCCAGACGACCACCACCGATGATCGGACCGGGGAAGTGGTGCAGGACCGGACCATCGCGGCCTGGCCCGACGCGGCATCGGTGCAAGAAGCGCTGGTTCCGTTTGTGGGCTCGTACCAGCAGCGCCCGCCAGTGTACTCCGCCAAGCAGGTCGGCGGAGTCAGGAGTTATCGCGCGGCTCGCACCCGAGGCGCCGCGCCGGAGCTCAGGGCGGTGACCGTGAAGGTCTACCGGCTCGAGCTGCTCGATTGGATCCCGCCCCTCCTGACGTTTCGCGCCGAGGTGGGGGCAGGGACCTACCTGCGCGCCCTGGCGCGAGATCTCGGCGACTCGCTGGACCTGGGGGCGCACCTGGTCGATCTCCGCCGCGAACGGGTCGGTCCATGGAGCGTCTCCGAGGCCCACCGGCTGGAGGACCTCACCGGGCGACCAGCCGCTGCTTCCTCCCGAAACGCTGGTGGGCGATCTGACCCGGGTCGATCTCACCGAGGAGGAAGCTCGCGCGATAGGCCACGGCAGGGATATCGAGCGGAAGGACGCTGCTGGAGCTGAGGCCGGACTCTACGACGCCGGCCGGTTGATCGCCATCGCCGAACGGAGCGGCGACCGATGGCACCCGGCGGTGGTCATGCCCGATGCGCAGGAGGCGGCTCGGTGAGACCGGAATCGAGCGTCGTCGCCGTCGGCGCGTTCGACGGGATGCATCGGGGGCACCAGACCTTGCTGGCGCGCCTGCTCGAGAGGGCCCGCGCCGAGCAGGCCGACGCGGTGGTGGTTTCATTCGAGCCCCACCCCGGAGCGATTCTGGGCGAAGCTCCCCGCCGGCTCACCACTCACCCGGAGCGGAGCGAGGTCCTGGCAGAGCTCGGCATCGATCGGCTCCATGTGTTACGCTTTGACGCCCGGATGGCCGCACTGTCCGCCGAGCAATTCGTCAGGGAAGTCCTGCTGGAGCGGTGCGGGATGCGGGAGCTGGTCATCGGCCTCAACGGAGGGTTCGGCAAGGCCCGGGAGGCCAACAGCACGACGTTGCCCGCCCTGGGAGTGCGAATGGGGTTCCCGGTGCACGTCGTCGAGCCGGTGATGGCGCCGGACGGACGCTGGATTTCGAGCTCCGGGGTTCGGACCATGCTGGAGGCGGGCGATCTGGGCGGGGTGGCCGGCTGGCTGGGACGTCCGTATCGATTCACCGCTCAGGTGGTTCCGGGCGCGGGACGGGGCCAGACGATCGGTTTTCGCACCATCAACCTGGCTGGGCCGCCCAGGGAGAAAGCTCTCCCTCCCGATGGCGTGTACGCAGCCCGGGTGGAATGGGGTGGAGGAACGGCGGGCGCCATGCTGAACCAGGGGACCCGACCGACGGTCGGTGATTTGAAGCGGTCGATCGAAGCCCATCTGTTCGATTTCGAGGGTGACCTCTACGGACGGGTGGTGCGGATCGAATGGGTGGAGCGGCTGCGAGAAACCAGGCGTTTCGAATCCCTCGACGCCTTGCGGCATCAGCTCGAACTGGACCGGGAACGAGCCTACGCCATCGTAGGACAGCGCCCGGAGACTTCAACGGCCCCGGTAGGGGCGCGATGAGCGATCATGTTTGGATCCATTCGTAATCGACTGATTCTCACCGGCATCCTGGTCGCCGTGGCGATCATCAATCTCGTTCCCCGGGAAATCACCACCCGGGAACGCGGCCCTAACGGCGTGATGCACGACGTGAAAGTCAAACGGGTCCCGATCAAGTACGGACTCGATCTCCAGGGCGGCATGCACCTCGCGCTGGAGCTCGATCAGTCCAAGAAGGTGTCGGCCGATCCTTCCAAGGACATCGAGCGGGCCATTCAGGTGCTCCGGAAGCGGACCGACGAGTTCGGGGTCACCGAGCCGCTCATCCAGCAGGTCGGTGGCGATCGGATCGTGGTCGAGCTCGCCGGTGTGACAGATCCGGCTCGAGCCAAGGGCATCATTCAGAAGGCGGCCTTTCTCGAGTTCCGTCTGACTGACAAGACCAGCGCCCTGGACCGCAGCCTGCCCGCGATGGACCGGGCCCTCCGGAATCTCGGAGTCAAGACGCCAGGGGCGCCCCAGAAACCCTCGGCGGTGCAGCAGCTCCTCGGCGGCGATACCACCAAGGCTGAGGCCGACACCACCAGCACCGGCGGGGTGCTCAGCTCGCTCATTCAGTCTTCGGCAGCCTTAGGCCTTGGGAACACTCCGGGAGAGTTCGCCGTCCCCGAAACCGCCTTTCCCCGAGTGGACAGCCTCCTGAACCTGCCGGAGGTCAAGGGGCTCTGGCCCCGGAATGCCGAGCTGCTTTGGGGAGCGGACCCCACCTCGATCGGGGCGAACCAGTATCGCATGCTGTACGCGCTCGAGGCGAAGGACATCATTACCGGGGAAAACCTGTACGATGCCTCGGCCGCGATCGATCCCTTGACCAACGGGCCGATCGTCCGGTTCGAGCTGGACCGGGCGGGAGGCCGGAAGTTCGGGACCACCACGGCCCAGCACATCGGCGACTTCCTCGCCATCATCCTGGACGGACGGGTGCAGGGACGTCCCCCGGTCATCCAGAGCCGGATCGACCGAAGTGGGCAGATCACCCTGACCAATCACTCGCTGGTCGAAGCGGAAGACCTGGCCCGGACCCTCCGGGCCGGCTCGCTCCCGGTCCCGCTCAAGATCGTGGAAGAGCGCCAGGTTGGTGCGTCGCTCGGTGCGGATTCGGTCAGGAGCGGCCTCATCGCGGCGCTGGTGGGCACCCTGCTGGTCATCCTGATCATGCTGGGCTACTACGCCCTGAGCGGCGCCCTGGCGGTGGCCGCGCTCGGGTTCTATGCACTGTTCACTCTCGGTGGCCTCGCGTTCCTGGAAGCCACGTTGACTCTGCCCGGGATCGCGGGCATGGTCCTGAGCGTCGGCATCGCGGTGGACGCCAACGTGCTGATCTTCGAGCGGATCCGGGAGGAGCTGGGGCGGGGCAAGACGGTCCGGTTATCGGTGGACGAGGGGTTCAAGCATGCGATGCCGGCGATCATCGACTCCAACATCAGCACGGTGCTGACCGCCCTGTTTCTGCGCCAGTTCGGCACCGGGCCGGTGCAGGGGTTCGCCACGACGCTGATTCTGGGCATTTTCGCCTCGTTGATCACCGCGGTCTTCATCACCCGCACCTTCTACATGATCTGGCTCCAGCGCCGCGATGAGGGCAAGGGGCTGAGCGTCGGCAGGATCCGGCTGTTCGCGGGAGCCAACTACGACTTCATCGGGCTCCGGAGGTACGCCTACGGCGTGACCGCGGCGATCCTGCTGCTCGGATTCGGATTCTTCGCGGTGCGCGGCATCAAGGAGAGCACCGAGTTCACCGGCGGCACCCTCATGCAGATCAAAACGACACAGCCGGTGTCGGAGACCGCTCTCCGCTCGGGCCTCGAGGCCCGCGGGTTGCGGAACCCCGAAGTGCAGCGATTCGGCGCGCCCGGCGAGTACGTGGTCCGGGCCCTCGCTGCGGGAGCCGATCCCAACGACACCCAGGCCACTTCGCAGGAGGTCCGCACCGCGCTCGATCAGGTCGTCGGAACCGGCAACTACCAGGTGGTCCGCACCGAGGCGGTTGGTCCCAAGGTCGGCGGCGAGCTCCGGCAACGGGCCCTCATCGCCATCCTGCTCTCCTTCCTGGTGGTGCTGGCATACCTCGCCTACCGGTTCGAGTGGCGGTTTGGCCTCGCGGCGATCATTGCCACCGCCCACGACATCCTGGCGACCATCGGCTTCATCGCGGTGCTCAATATCGAGGTCAGCCTGGTCGTGGTCGCGGCCGTCCTGACGATGGTAGGGTACTCGCTCAACGACACCATCATCATCTTCGACCGGGTGCGGGAGGACCTCAAGAAGTATCCCAAGGACACCTTCGTCCAGGTCCTGAATCGCGCGGTCAACGAGACCTTGCCCAGAAGCGTGCTCACCCACGGGACCACCCTGGCCACCCTGACCGCCCTGGCGGTCTTCGGGGGGGAAGTGATCCGGCCCTTCGCGCTGGTCATGTTCTTCGGGGTCTTTACCGGAACCTTCTCCTCGATCTACATCGCATCGCCGGCGCTCCTCTACATCGAGACCCGGTGGCCGGGAGCCCAGGCCCGGGGGCTTCGTCAGGGGGCCGCTCCCAGCGCGGTGCCGGCAGGACGCAAAGCCTAACCCGGTGCTCGTCGATTCCCACTGCCACCTCGGCGATCCGGCGTTCGAGCCGGACCTCGCCCAGGTGGTGGAACGGGCCCGGCGGGCCGGGGTGGGGCACATCATCGTCATCGGCGAATCGCCCGAAGCCTCGGCCCGGGCGGTGAGTCTGGTCGCCCAGCATGGCGGGCTGTCCGCCACGGCGGGGGTGCACCCCCACCTGGCCGATCGGTGGCAGGACGATTCGACCGCCTGGCTGAGGGAGCAGCTCGCCCGCCCCGAAGTCGTCGCGGCCGGAGAGATGGGCCTCGACTATCACTACGATCATGCGCCCCGGGACCTTCAGCGTCGGGCTTTCGAAGCCCAGCTCGACCTCGCGGGCAACGCCGGAAAACCCGCGGTGATTCATGCCCGTGAAGCGGACGCCGACGTCGGGGCGATCCTCCGGAATCATCCCCGAACGATGGCGATCCTGCACTCCTGGAGCAGCGGCGCGAGCCTGTTGGAGACCGGCCTCGCCCTGGGGCACTATTTCTCCTTCAGCGGCATGGTGACGTTCCGGACCTGGGCCGGGCAGGACGCCCTCCGTCGCATCCCCCCCGATCGCCTTCTCGTGGAAACCGACGCGCCCTATCTTGCTCCGGTTCCGTATCGCGGGAAACGGAACGAACCGGCCCACGTCCGGGTAGTCGCATCCCGGGTGGCCGCCCTGCTGGACATGCCGGAAGAAGAGGTGGAGCGAGTCACCACCGACAATGCGGTGCGGGTCTTCGGGGACCGGCTCCGCAATCGCTGACTCGTCGGGAGAATCGACCATGAGCGGGGTCCCATCCGACATCGAGATTGCCCAGGCGGCCCGGCTTCGTCCCATCCAGGACGTCGCCGCGGAGCTGGGCCTATCCCCCGATGAGATTCTTCCCTACGGCCACACCAAGGCGAAGATCACCATGGCGGCGATCCGGGCTCGCCAGCCGAAAGGACGCCTCGTCCTGGTCACCGGCATCAACCCCACTCCGGCGGGAGAAGGCAAGTCCACCGTCACGGTGGGATTGACCCAGGCGCTCCGCCGACTCGGGAAGAACGCGATCCTCTGCATCCGGGAGCCCTCGCTCGGGCCGGTCTTCGGAGTCAAAGGCGGAGCGGCCGGCGGCGGGTACTCCCAGGTGATCCCGATGGACGAAATCAACCTGCACTTCACCGGGGATTTTCACGCCATTACCTCGGCGCACAACCTGCTCTCCGCGATGCTCGACAACCATCTGCACCAGGGAAACGCCCTGGAGCTCGATACCCGCCGGATCACCTGGCCCCGCACCATCGACATGAACGACCGGGCCCTCCGTCAGATCGTCGTCGGGCTGGGCGGATTGAACGGCGGACCGAGCCGGGAAGATCGTTTCGTGATCGTGCCGGGCAGCGAAATCATGGCGATCCTCTGTCTCGCCTCGAGCCTGGAGGATCTGGAAGCCCGACTCGGCCGAATCATCGTGGGACTGACGCGCGACAAGAAACCGGTGACCGCGGCCGACCTCAAGGCTTCGGGCGCCATGACGCTACTGCTTCGGGACGCCATCCTCCCCAATCTGGTCCAGACGCTGGAGGGGGGACCTGCTCTGGTGCACGGCGGGCCCTTCGGTAACATCGCGCACGGCTGTAATTCGATCATGGCCACCCGGCTGGGCCTGTCGCTGGCCGATCTGGTCCTCACCGAGGCCGGGTTCGGGGCCGATCTCGGGGCTGAGAAGTTCCTCGACATCAAGTGCCGGCTGGGCGGCCTGGTCCCCGAGGCCGCCGTCATCGTGGCAACGGTCCGCGCGCTCAAGATGCACGGCGGGGTCAAGAAAGACGCGCTCGGCGTCCCCAACGTGCCGGCGCTCGAGCTCGGCATGGCGAATCTCGAAGCCCACGTGCAGAACCTGAAGAAGTTCGGCCTCCCGGTGATCGTGGCGCTCAACCGGTTCGTCTCCGACACCAGAGAGGAGCTCGACACCGTGCTGGCCGCCGCCGCCCGATGGGACGTCCGGGCTGCCCTGTCCGACGTCTGGGCCAAGGGCGGAGAAGGCGGCGAAGCGGTGGCGAAGGAGCTGCTCGAGGTCCTGGACCGGAAAGAAGCCCGGTTTCAACCGCTCTATGATGCGAGCCAGCCCATCAAGCACAAGATCGAGGCGATCGCGACCCGGATCTACGGGGCGGCCGGCGTGGATTATCTCGCGGCCGCCGATCGGTCCATCAAACAGTGCGAAGCGATGGGCCTGGGCGGGACCCCGGTGTGCGTCGCCAAGACCCAGTACTCCTTCAGCGACGATCCGGCCAAGCTGGGACGACCGAGCGGATTCCGGATCACCATCCGGGATGTCTACCCCTCGGCCGGCGCCGGCTTCGTCGTGGCGCTCGCCGGAGAGATCATGACCATGCCCGGGTTGTCGAAGGCACCGGCCGCGGAGGCCATCCGGGTTCACCCCGATGGACGAATCGAGGGACTGTTCTGATGGAAATCGGATTCGTGTCCAGCGACAACGCCCCGAAGGCGATCGGTCCCTACAGCCAGGCGGTCAGCTACGGCGATCTGATCTTCACCGCAGGCCAGATCGCTCTCGACCCCGCGCATATGGAAATCGCCGCGGGTGGGATCACCGAGCAGACCGAGCGGGTGCTCGACAATCTCGAGGCGGTGCTCAGCGCGGCCGGGTCCCGGTTTTCCCGGGTCCTCAAGACGACGGTGTTTCTCCGCGACATGGCCGACTTCGCGGCGATGAACGAAGTCTACGCCCGTCGGTTCGGGAATCACCGGCCCGCCCGGAGCACGGTGGCGGCGGCTGGCCTTCCCAGGAACGTGCTGGTCGAGATCGAGGTCGTGGCCGTCAAAGGTGGCCGCTGATCCCTTGCCCTCGCACCTCGCACCTCGCACCTCACACCTCCCCGGGGGGGCGGATCGGGCCTGGTGGTCCGGCCGGTCTTCAAAACCGCGACGGAGACGCCTTCGGCAGCTCCGGTGGGTTCGATTCCCACACGCTCCCGCCATTCTGGCCTTCACCCTCGTGGGCAGCGCCGCGGCGCAGGACACCACCCAGCTGGGCCGGCCGCCCCGAATCGCGCCCGCGCCGATCGATACGACCCGAGGCATCCGCCCGCTCCCGGCCTTCTTTGCTTCGGCGCTGGTCCCCGGACTGGGCCAGGCCCTGGTGGACCGCAAGCTCACCGGGGGATTGTTCATGGCCTGGGAAGGGGTCACCCTGGGCATGACCCTGAAGGCGTCCAGTGAGCTCCACTTCCTGGAACGAACCGGGGCGGACTCGGGGAGACTCGAGCAGAAGCGGCAGGAGCGGCAGGACTGGCTGGTGCTCCTGATCTTCAATCACCTGTTCGCGGGACTCGAGGCCTTCGTGAGCAGCCATCTCCAGGATTTCCCGTCCGACGTCAAGCTGCGGGCCACGCCTCGCGGGTTAGGAGTGCAGGCCGCGGTCCCGGTTCGCTTTCCGTGAGCCCGGCGCCGATCGGGGTGTTCGATTCCGGGCTGGGCGGGCTCACCGTGCTCCATGCCATTACCCGGCGGCTGCCCCACGAAACCACCCTGTACTTCGGGGATACCGCCCGGGTGCCCTACGGCCCCAAATCCCCCGAGGTGGTCCGGCGCTACAGTCTCGAGATCATGCAATGGCTGCTGGGGCAGGGGGTCAAAGCCATCGTGATCGGGTGCAACACCAGCACCGCCCACGCCCTGGACCTGCTCACCCAATCGGCCCCGGTGCCGGTGTTCGGCGTGATCGAGCCGGGGGCCCGGGCGGCCAGCAAGGTCGCACCCTTCCATCCCATCGGCGTCATCGGCACCTCCGGAACCATCCGGAGCGGAGCGTATCAGCGCGCCATTCAGGCCCTCGCCCCGGAAGCCGAGGTGGTCGCCAAGGCGTGTCCGCTGCTCGTCCCCATGGTCGAGGAAGGATGGTTCAATCATCCGGCGACCCGGCTCGTGGCGGAAGAGTATCTGACCCCGGTCCGCGCCAGGAACATTCGCAGCCTGGTGCTGGGATGCACCCACTACCCCCTGATCAAACCGCTGATTCAGGAGGTGATCGGAGAGCGGGTCCAGCTGATCGATAGCGCGGAAGAAACCGCCAACGCGGTGGCCGATGGCCTCGAAGCGCAGGGCCTGGCGGAACCCGGAGGCGAACCACCGGCCCCCCGCTTCGTGGTGACCGATGACCCCGAGCGCTTCCGACGGGTCGGGACCGGCTTTCTGGGAGACCGGATCGAACGGGTCGAAGTGGTCAGCCTCGGAACTGGTTGAGCTCGAGCGCGTGTTCGGTCGCGATTGCGTAGCGGTAGCCGTCGAACCACGCACCCGGATTGAGATAGCGGTGGCCGGGGGAGACCTCGATCGCCACGGGGCGGTGACTGTGTCCCAGGATGAGGAGGCCAACATCGGGTTCTCGACCGAGCAGCTCCTCCGCCCATTGCTTCTGTCTGGCGGCGGTTCGCTCTTCCTCCGCCAGGTCGTGGGGCGATCGGGCTGGCCGGGCCAGCGGCAGAGTCACCAGGAAACCGAGATCCGCGGGGAGTGCGCGATAAACCAGCGAGGCGAGGGGAGAGCCGATGACCGCCGCCTTGAGGCGGGTGCGGAGCGCGCCCCCCGGCACCCGGTCACCGTGCCGGGCCCGGACCGGAGACTCCCCCAGCAGAAATCGCAGCTCGCCGGGCGAGTATTGAATTCCCAGCTCCTCCCAGAACGGCGACCCCCAGCGGTCGTGATTGCCGCCGGTCATCATGACGGGCAGGCGACGGGCCAGTTCGGCAAGCCGGGTAACGATCCGGAATCCCGCCCTCGGCAGCGCCCGCCGGTAGGCGAACCAGAAGCCGAAAAGATCACCGTTGATCAGCAGTCCATCCCCCAATCCGGGAACCCGGTCGAGGAATCCGAGCAACGCGTCTTCGTCCGCAACCGGCACCGCTCCGAGATGCGCGTCGCTCAGCACCACGAGGCGGTGAATGGGTCGCGGCATGGCCCCGAAGATAGGAGTGGCATGCAGCCGGCACCATGACGGAGCTCACCGTGCGGGTCAACTACAGCGAAACCGACCAGATGGGCGTGGTCTACCATGCCCGGTATCTGGTGTGGCTCGATGTGGCACGCTGTGAGCACATTCGTGCCGCGGGGCAGAGCTACGCCGGGCTCGAGGAGCAAGGGTACCGTCTCGCGGTCGGGGATCTCCGGATCCGCTATCGCCAGCCGGCCCGCTACGATGATCTGGTGCGGGTGCGTTGCTGGGTTCGCGATGCTCGATCCCGGCGGATCACGTTCGGCTACGCCCTCGATCTTCCCGGAACGGAAACGCTGATCGCGACCGCGGAAACCGCCATGTTCGTCCTGGACCGGGATCTCGCACCGACCCGGCTGTCCTCCGAGGTCCTGGGCCTGCTCGCGCCGGAACCCGATCCCGTGAGGCTCTTCTGACGGTGAAGCGGGCATTCTGGGCCGGCCTCCTGGGGTTGACGGCGCTCGCCTCCTGCGCCCCGCGCGTTACGCCCATTCCCATGCCTGCCGGGTTGATGGAAGCATCTCGCCAAGCCGCCATTCACTGGGCCGATTCGACCAGACTCGCAAATCCGACCGACATCCGCTTCCGGTTCCGGTTTCAGGACGCGGCCGGGCGCGGGAGGGCTCGCTACTCGCCGCGCGATTCCATTCGGTTCGACGTCCAGGGTCCCCTGGGCATGGGTCGTGCGACTGCGTTCATCGTCGGAGATTCGGCACGCTGGACCGAGCCGGAGGAACAGATCCACAAGTTCGTCCCGAACTACCCGCTGTTCTGGGCAATGCTGGGGATAGCGCGCCCTCCGGAGCCAGGGAGCACCGTGCGGGTGTACCGCGACCTGCGGGTCACTGCTTGGCAATTCGCGGCGGGGCAGGATACTGTGGAGTACGTTCTGGAGAGCGGGAAGACGCCCACGTTTTACGCCGAGGTCCGGCAGGGCGGTCAGCGGATCGGGAAGGTCGAGACCCGGTTGGGCCCGGACGGATTTCCGACGACCTCACGGCTGACGGTGCTCCACCCTCCCTCCCGGCTGGACCTGACCTTTCAACAGCATGCGAAAGTGGCCTCCTTTGCGCCGGATATCTGGGCTCGGCCCGCTCCTTCTCAGCCTTAGCGCCCTTGCCCCAAGCGGGTGTCTGTACAAGTTCAGCGGCGGGGGGCTGCCGTCGAACATTCGGACCGTGGCGGTTTTGCCGTTCGAAAACCTCACGCCTGAGCCGGTGCTCACCCAGGAAGTGACCAGCGCAGTCCGAGAAGCAGTCCAGAGTCGGCTTGGGCTTCGCCAGGCGGGCGAACAGGACGCCGATGCCGTGGTGAACGGCTCGGTTCAACAGTACAACCCCGACCTCCCGGTCACCTTCACCGGAACCCCGACCCCGGGACAACAGAGCAGGGTCGATGTCACCAGGCGCATGGTCCAGATCAGCGTGAACGTCAAGATTCTCAACCAGCGCGAGGGCAAGGTGCTCTGGGAGCGAAGTGCCCTCCTGGTTCAGGGTGAATACGAGCCCGGCAAGGAATCGGAAGCTGCCGGGCGGAAGCGAGCCCTGGACAAGCTGGTGAACGAGATCGTGGACGGGGCCCAGTCGCAATGGTGAACAATCGCCGCGGCTCCGGACGCCTGGGGTGTCTGTTTTCCCTCCTGATCGTCGCGGTGGTCTGCTATTACGGCATTCCGATGTTCAGAGTGTACTGGGACTACTACCGCCTGGTGGAAGAAATGGGGACGAACGCCCGCTTCGCCGAAACGCTGACCGACGACCAAATGCTCAAGCGGCTTCGGAGCACCGTGGACGATCTGGACCTCCCCGCCGAGGCAAAGCGCTTCGTGATTCATCGGACCAAGTTCCCTCGCACGATCACCATCCGAACCCAGTACCACGAGGTGATCGAGCTTCCCTTCCAACACAAGGCCTTGACCCTCCACCCCTCCGTCAACGTTCAGCTATGGTGACCCGGCCCGACGGGCGCGCCCACGACCAGCTGCGACCCTTCGCCCTGGAACGGGGCGCCAATCCCTACGCCGAAGGCTCCTGTCTGATTCGGGTCGGCGGCACGCTGGTGCACTGCACCGCCAGCGTGGAGGAAGGGGTGCCGCCCTTCCGGAAGGGCTCCGGCCTCGGCTGGATCACCGCCGAGTACGCGATGCTGCCTCGAGCCACCCTGGAACGCACCAGCCGCGAACGCTCCGGCCCCGGTGGTCGCAGCCACGAAATCCAGCGACTCATCGGGCGCTCGCTCCGGGCCGCCATAGGAACGATGGCCTTCGGCGAATTCACCATCCGAATCGATTGCGATGTGCTCCAGGCCGATGGGGGCACGCGAACCGCGGCCATTACCGGGGGATGCGTCGCCCTGGCCGATGCCTGCCAGTGGCTGGCCGGACGCACCGGTCTCCCCTCTCCTTTCGGTGGGCTGGTGGCGGCCGTCTCGGTCGGCATCGTCGAGGGCGAGGTACGCCTCGATTTGTCGTACGCCGAGGACAAGGACGCCGACGTCGATGCCAACGTCGTCATGCTGGAGCCCGGCAGGTTCGTGGAAGTGCAGGGAACGGCCGAAGGCGCCACCTACTCCCGGGAGGAGCTGGACCGGCTCCTTGACACCGCCCATCGTGGCATTGCGGAACTCTTCGCGGCCCAGCGTAAAATCCTGAACCGGTGAAGCTCCTGGTGGCAACCCGAAGCGGGGGCAAGCAGCGGGAAGTCCTGCGGCTCCTGGCCGGGACATCCTTCGAGGTGCTCTTCCCCGACCAGGCGGGCATCTATCCGTCGGCCATCGAGGAGACCCTGGAGATGGGCGTGAGCTTCGAGGCCAATGCCCGCGCCAAGGCCGAGTACTTCGCGAAACAGTCGGGCCTTCCCACGGTGGCGGATGACAGCGGCCTGGAAGTTCTCGCCCTGGGTGGCGAACCCGGAGTGCGCTCGAAGCGCTGGGCCGGAGCGCAGGGCAGCGAACCGGAAGTCGATGCGGCGAACAACGCACTCCTTCTGGCCCGGCTCGCCGGAGCGCCGGCCCAGAAGCGCCGGGCCCGCTACCGTTGCGTGTTGGTGCTCTACCGGACCGCGCGAGCCTTTCCCGAAACCCTCCAGGGCCAGTGCCCCGGGATCATTCTCGAGGAGCCTCGGGGAACCGGCGGCTTCGGATACGACCCCCTGTTCTATTCCGAAGAGCTGGGCAAGTCGTTCGCCGAAGCCGATCCCGAGGAGAAAGACTCGGTGAGCCACCGAGGACGGGCCTTTCGCGAGCTCCGCGCCGCCCTCGAGGCGGCGGAACCGACTTCCCAGGAGACCTGATCATGCCGCTGCCCGCAGTCCCCGAGAACATGCTGCGCTCGAAGCTTGCCGCCGGAAAGACCGTCGTCGGCGCCATGATCGTGGAATTCCGCCAGCCAAGCCTGATGACCATGCTGGCGGATGCGGGGCTCGATTTCGCGTTGATCGACAACGAGCATGGACCCTTCTCGATCGAGTCGATCGCCGGCCTGAGCCGCGCCGGATGCGCTGCCGGCATCACACCCATCGTGCGTATTCCGGAGCTGACCTATGCGCACGTCGCCCAGTCCCTGGACGGCGGCGGGCAGGGAATCATGTTGCCCCGCGTCACCGACCCGGAACAGATCCGGTTCTGTCTCGAATGCATGAAGTACACGCCCGACGGAAGGCGGGGCGTGGTGGTGGGACGCGGGCACACCGGGTTTCGAACCGGGCCGCTCCGCGAGATCCTCGACGCGATGAACCGGGAGACTTTTCTGATCGTTCAGATCGAAACCCGCGAGGCCGTCGAGCGTATCGATGAGCTGCTCGCGGTGCCGGGAGTGGACGCCGCCCTGATCGGCCCCACTGACCTTTCGGTGGCCCTGGGCGTGCCCGGAAAGATGGATGACCCGGTCCTGGTCGGCGCCATCGAGCGCGTGAAGGCCGCGTGCCTGGTCCACAACGTCACGCCGGCCATTCACACCAATGACGTGGCAATGACCGCCCACTGGGCCCGCCAGGGCATGCGGCTGGTCAGCATCAGCAGCGAAGTGGGACTGCTCATGGCCGGGGTGCGCCAGGCGGTCCAGGCGATCCGCTCCTGACGGTCCGGCCGTCTGCCAGTCCGCCGGTCCGCCTTTCCGCTTACTTTCTGCGTGACGGGGCGTAGCTCAGCCCGGTAGAGCGCCTGCTTTGGGAGCAGGAAGTCGCCGGTTCAAATCCGGCCGCCCCGATTCACTTCTCCCGCCCGGCGAAGGGTAGCGAGGAGATCCTTCCGCGGTTCCCCAAGCCACTCCCGCAAGCACTGGAATCCCGCCTCGCCATCCTGGCGCAGCACCCGCGCTAACGCCGCGAGCCCGGATTGGGCTCCCCGTGGCGGGGCTCCCGCGGTCGGCCCACCCGTCTCTCCCAGTTCCCCAAGCAGCTCGTGACCCAACCGTTCCGCTCGACCGGCATTGGCAACGAGAAGGGCCTCGCGGAGCTCTCTCGCCATCACGTGGCAGTCCGTCACCGTCCCGAGCAGATCCTGGAGCCCGCGCAGCAGCTCGATCGCTTCGGGAGCGTGGTCCAGCTCGACGGCAAAAGGCTCCAGCAGGTAGCGGACCCGCTTGGCAGCAATTCTCGCGGCATGGATCTCAGGCGCGGCGGTGAGGTCCCGGATCTCATCGAGGCGGTCGCCAAGGAGGCCGGTTTCCCGACGAAGCAGGCGCCGCACCACCAGCTCCGCCCCGGGAGTCCCCGAGCCGATTGACCGCCGCGAAACCGACTGCCTCAGTCCCCGGCTGATCCGCTGGCGGAGCCCCGCATCGCGGTCACCGATCCGGACTCGCATGTGCTGGTTGTGATGGGCCAGCCGCGCCTCGAGTCGCCGGGTCAACCATCGGGCCCCGGTTCGTTGTCGTGGGGTCAGATCAGCGCGATGGTGTTCGATCCAGTCAAGGTGCACCTCGAGATTTCGGGACGGACTCGTCAGCCGCATCAGTCGCCGAAGCCGGCGCCTGGCGCTTCGCGGGAGCTCCGGCAACCAGGGCTGGAAGACCCGGAGGAGACTCCGGAGCCGGCGGATCGAAGTACGGTAATCGTGAAGGGCTTCCGGATCGGTAGCCGCGCCGAGGCGGCGGGCTTCAACGTTCCACCGCGCCAGCTGGGCTCGGACCACCCGGCGCGCTGCGTCCGGAATCGGGAGGTCCAGCATGACCAGCGGGGGCGCCATCCCGGTAAGCTGGAGGACGATGCCCGCTTGGGCTAGGGGTTCGCCCCAACCCGCACCCTGCTAGTTTTGGAGAACCGGCGCCCGTAGCTCAGCTGGATAGAGCATCGGCCTTCTAAGCCGAGGGTCGTGCGTTCGAATCGCACCGGGCGCGCTCGTTCCGAAGCAGGAGGAGAAGCATGACCACCCAGACGCTCGCCCAGCCCCCGGTCACCGACACCTTTCCCATCAACGGGACCGATTTCGTCGAGCTGTACGTCGGCAACGCCAAACAGTCCGCGATCTTCTACGAGACCGCGTTCGGGTTCCGCCGGGTGGCCTATCGGGGCCCGGAAACCGGCACCCGGGATCGCTCCAGTTATGTGCTCCAGCAGGACAAGATCCGGCTGGTCCTCACCACCCCGATGGAGCCGGATCACCCGATCGCCCGGCACGTGCTCCAGCACGGGGATGGCGTCCACGACCTCGCCCTCTGGGTCGACGATGCCCGGGATGCGTTCGAGAAGGCGGTGGGCCGCGGGGCCCGGCCGGCGCAGGAGCCCACCGTGCTGCGTGACGACCACGGCGAGGCCGTCGTCGCGGGCATCCGGACTTACGGAGAGACCATTCATTCGCTCATCGAGCGCCGCAACTATCGCGGGCCCTTCCTTCCGGGGTTCGAGGCGCTGGCCGGCGTCTATCAGCCGAAGCCGGCGGGCCTCAAGTACATCGACCATTGCGTCGGGAACGTCGAGCTCGGCAAAATGAACGAGTGGGTCGCGTTCTATCGCGACGTCCTGGGGTTCAGCCAGATCATCAGCTTCGACGACAAGGATATCTCCACCGAATACAGTGCCCTGATGTCGAAGGTGATGGCGAATGGAAACGGACGCATCAAGTTCCCGATCAATGAGCCGGCCGAGGGGCGGAAGAAGAGCCAGATCGACGAATACCTCGAGTTCTACCGGGGCCCTGGGGTGCAGCACATGGCCCTGGCCACCGACGACATCATCACCACCGTCACCCAGCTCCGCGATCACGGGGTCGAGTTCCTCCAGGTGCCCGGTTCCTACTACGACTCGGTTCCCGACCGGGTCGGGAAGATCGACGAACAGCTCGACGCCCTCAAGAAGCTCGGGATCCTGGTGGATCGCGACGACGAAGGGTACCTGCTCCAGATTTTCACCAAGCCGGTCCAGGATCGGCCCACCCTCTTCTACGAAATCATCCAGCGCAAGGGAGCGAAGAGCTTCGGGAAGGGGAACTTCAAGGCGCTCTTCGAGGCCATCGAACGGGAGCAGGCTCGCCGGGGCAATCTCTGATGCCGGTGTACCACACTCTCGGCCGGATCCCCCGGAAGCGGCATATCGCGTTTCGGAAGCCTGACGGCGGTCTCTACGCCGAGGAGCTGATGGGGAACGAAGGGTTCACCGGTCCGGCGGCATTGCTCTATCACGTCCAGCCCCCCACGACCGTGCTCGAGGTGAAGCGGCTTCGCGATCTCTGCTGGGAAGCCGATCCCGACCGGACCCTCCGGCATCGCCATTTCCTCACCGCCCAGCTCCCCGATGGAGGAAGCCCCACCCTGGACCGCACCCCGCTTCTGTTCAACCAGGATATCGGGATGCTGTTCTCCCGGCCCACAGTGGAGGATCCCCACTTCTACAAGAACGCCCAGGCCGATGAAGTGGTGTACGTGGGAGAGGGACACGGCGTGCTGGAGACGCCCTTCGGGGACCTGCCCTATCGCCAGGGAGACTACCTGGTCATCCATCGCGGGATCCTGCATCGCTACCGGATGAACCAGGAGCCGCACCGGCTGCTGATCTTCGAGAGCCGGGGTTATGTCAGAACTCCCAAGCGCTATCGCAACGAGTACGGCCAGATCGTCGAAGGCGCGCCGTACAGCGAGCGCGATTTTCGGCGTCCCCTGGAGCTCAGGACCCACGAAGAAAAAGGCGAGTTCCCCCTCATCATCAAGCAGTATGACGGCCTCAATCAGTACACCCTCGATCACCACCCCTGTGACGTGGTCGGCTGGGACGGGATGTTCTACCCCTGGGCCTTCAACATCGAAGACTTCGAACCGATCGTGGGGAAGGTGCATCAGCCCCCGCCGGTCCATCAGACCTTCCAGGGCGACGGGTTCGTGATCTGCTCCTTCTGCCCGAGGCCATACGATTTCCATCCCGAGGCGGTTCCCGCCCCGTACAACCACAGCAACGTGGACTCGGACGAGGTGTTGTACTACGCCAGCAGTGAGTTCATGAGCCGGAAGGGCATCGAGTACGGCAGCATCACACACCATCCGGATGGCATTCCCCATGGCCCGCATCCCGGCCGCGCCGAGGCCAGCATCGGGGCCAAGAGCACCAACGAGCTCGCGGTGATGATGGATTCGTTCCGGCCTCTGCACGTGGCGAAGGCGGCGCTTGGCATCGAGGATCCCAAGTATTTCCGGAGCTGGGTGGAGGGCAGGGAAGGCTTCAACCCGCCGACTTCATAATTCAGGCGAGCTCAGAACCGGCAAAACCAAGCCAAACAATTCCTTAGATGACCCACTTCGGCGGTTTCACGGCCCATCGCGCGGCAGCAGCTTCGGGTTGCCGCGGATCTTTACGACCGAGAAATGGCGGAGATCGAGCGTGGCGATGGCTTCCGCGCCCACCCGCTCGGCGACGGCCATGACCACCGCATCGGTGAGCCCGAGCCGGAGAGTCTTGTACTTGCGAGCCATCTCGTTGGCCCGGGCCAGGTCGGCCGGCCCGCCCCAGTCGACCGCGAAGATTCCATCGGCGAGATCCGCTAGAAATGCCTCCTCGACCGCCGCGCCAAGCTGGCTGGAGGCCAGGTAGTCGACCTCCGGCAGGATCACCCAGGGAAGCAGCCAGTCGCCCGGAGAGGCCTCGAAGAGTTCCCGAAGCGTACGATGGTGTTCCTCGTCGGCATCGAGCAGGGCGATGATCGCTCCGGTGTCAGCCACGATCACCGGTTCTGGCCCATCCCCTTGAGGAGCTTTTCCGCCCGGGCACCCAGGTTGGACCGGCCGCTTCGGCCCGCCCCCAGGCTTCGGGCGCGGGAGGCCGAATGGCGCCGGGCGTACTCGATCACCGCCTCGCGGACCAGCTCGGCGGTGGGACGCCGGGTTCGGGCGGCAAGCACCTGGAGCCGGCGGTAGCTCTCGGCATCCAGATAGACGGTCGTCTTGGTGGTCGGCGGCATATGGTTACCATATATGGCAATTACTCGCGAGTCAAGGTCCGCGGCTGGCGCCCTTGTTGCGGTCCGAGGTCCTCCGCGCACCGTACCGGGGATCCTGGCCGGATGGCTGGCGCAGAAGCGCGCGCGAAACCGGCACGGGCCGTCAAGCGCTTCTCCGCCTACAATGCCTGGTACTATTCTGGGGGTGATTCGGGACGCCTGGCTATTGCGTCGAACTATCGTCTAACCTGCTGCCTGCCTTAGATTGCTGGCCTCGCCATGCAGCTCACCATTCGGGAAGCCGGTTCATTCTTCGGAGTCAACGAGCAGACTATCCGCCGCTGGATCAGCCAGAGAGGCATGCCGGCGCACGAGGTGTACGAGCGGATCTATCTGAATCCTCTCGAGCTCTGGGAATGGGCGGTGGAAAACGGCATCCCGGTTTCCCGCGGTCTGCTCGACAAAGCCCGCCGAACCCCCGAAGAAATTCCCCCGCTCGCGGACCTGCTGCGCGCGGGAGGGATTTTCCATGACGTCGAGGGTACCACCAAGGCCGGGGTGCTCAGGGCAATGGTCGAGCGCCTCCCGCTCCCACCCGATCTCGACCGGGACTTTCTGCTCAACATCTTCGAGGCGCGTGAGGCGATGGGCTCCACCGGGATTGGCGATGGCATCGCGATTCCCCACGTGCGGAACCCCGTGGTGCTCCATGTCGAACACCCTTTCGTGACCCTCTCTCTGCTCCGTCATCCGGTCGATTTCGACGCCCCCGACGGCAAGCCGGTCCATGCCCTCTTCCTGGTGGTAAGCCTCACGGTGCCGGCCCACCTCAAGATCCTGGCGCAGCTCGGATTCGTCCTCCGGGATGAGCCGCTCCGCGAATTGCTGCGCGCCGCCGCTCCTCCGGAAGCCATTCTCGACCGGATCGAATACGTGGAAGGAAGCCTCCGCACCGGTTCCTACGCTACGGTGAAGAACCCGTCCCGGTGACGCTCCTCCTCGCGGGGATCGGCTTGCTCATCCTTGGCGGGGCGAGCAGTGCCTTGCTCCGCAACCGCCGGTTCGGCGAATCCCTTTTCCTGGGCTGCGTTCTGGGCGCCACCGTCCTGATCGGGATTCCCGCGATTCAGGTCTTGCTTGGAGGGGCGTCGTTGTCGATGCGGCTGTCCGTGGGAGCGCCCGGCGGCGACTGGATGCTCGGCCTGGATCCCCTGTCCGCCGCGTTTCTCCTGACCATCATGATCCCCGGGGCCGCGAGCGCGGCATTCGGCGTCGGGTACCTGGTCCCCGAACGCTCCCACCGCGCCGTCTGGCTGAATCACGCCGGCTTCGGGTTTGTGCTCGCGGCTCTCGCGATGGTCGCGCTGGCGCGCTCCGTCCTGGTGTTCCTTGCGGCGTGGGAGCTGATGGCCCTGGGCTCCTATGTGCTCATTGTCACGGAGCACGAGCACCCGGCGGTACGCCGTTCCGGCCTGATTTACCTCGTGGCCACCCATGTCGGAACCCTGGCCCTGGTAGCGATGTTTGCGATCTGGATACAGGACCGGCCCGACTGGAGCTTCGCCGGCCTCCACGCTCTGAAGCGGGAAGGGCTGGTCTCCGCCGTGTTCGCCCTTGGGCTCGTCGGCTTCGGCATGAAGGCGGGGTTGGTTCCCTTCCATTTCTGGCTTCCCCCGGCGCACGCCGCGGCGCCCAGTCACGTGTCCGCCCTGCTCTCGGGTGTGGTAATCAAGGCCGGCGTCTACGGCCTCCTCCGGATCATTGCGCTCCTGGGCCCGCCGCCGGCCTGGTGGAGCTGGCTGGTGCTGTCGCTGGGCGTGATCTCCGCGGTGTTGGGCGTGTTATGGGCGCTGGTCCAGCACGATATCAAGCGGTTGCTGGCCTATCACAGCGTGGAGAACATCGGCATCATCCTGATCGGCATCGGGGTGGGTGGACTGGGCGCCCGGGCCGGCAGTCCGGCGGTCGCGCTGCTCGGGTTCGGCGCAGCGGTACTCCATACCATGAACCATGCCCTCTTCAAGAGCGCACTCTTCCTGGCCGCCGGTGCGGTCTATCGGGCGACCGGGACCCGGAACCTGGAACAGCTTGGCGGGCTGGGCCCCCGAATGCCGCTCACCTGGATCGGATTCCTGATCGGGGCTGTGGCCATTGTGGGCCTTCCTCCGCTCAACGGATTCGTCAGCGAGTGGTTGGCGTTCCTCGGCCTGCTCCGCGCCGGGCAAGCGTCGGGAGCGCTCCGGTTCGCCGTCTTCGCGATCCCGGCCCTTGCCCTGGTGGGAGGGCTCGCGCTGGCCTGCTTTGCCAAGGTTGCCGGGATCGTCTTTCTCGGGACGCCGCGGAGTCAGGCCGCCGCCGACGCCAGAGAAGCAGGGTGGCGGCTCACCGTTCCGGTCCTTGTCCTGGCGCTGGCCTGCATCGTGATCGGGGTGGTTCCGTTCCTGTTCTTGCGGCCGGTGCTGCTTGTCGGCGCGTCCATCGCCGGACTCCGCGAGTCGGTCATCGCTCCCATGCTGACCTCGGCGACGGGGGACGCGACGCGGATATCCCTGCTCGCGGTGGCCCTGCTGATTCTTGGCGGCTCGATCGCCTTGATCCGCGGTTTCGCGGGACGGCGATACCGGGTCCGGAGAGGGGAAACCTGGGGCTGCGGGTATCCCGCCCCTACCAGCCGCATGCAGTACACCGCCTCCTCCTTCGCCGCTCCCCTGGCATCCCTCTTCGGCCCCATGGCCGGACTGCGACGACAGAGTGGAGCGACCGTCTTCCATTCCCATCCGGTGGACCTCGTGCTGGACGGGATCATGCAGCCTGCCTGGCGGCGGATTCAGCGGATTGCCCTCCGCCTGCGTCCCATTCAGCAGGGTCGTCTGCACCTGTATCTGCTGTACGTGGTCATGACGGTGGTCGTCCTGCTGCTCTACCTCGTATGGTCCCCAGCTCCCTAGGCGCATGATCTCGAGCCTGGTCTCGCTGGTTCTCCTTCTCGCACTGGCGCCGCTGGTTCCCGGCGTTGCCACCCGGACCCGGGCCTTCCTGACCGGGAGGAAAGGGGCACCGGTCTTCCAGCTCTACGCCGACCTGGCCAAGCTGTTTCGCCGCGGTGTGGTCTACAGCACGACGACCACCGTGGTGTTCCGGATTGCTCCCGTGGCGGCGGTTGCCACCGCCGTCGCGGCCGCCCTCCTGGTTCCGCTCGATGGAGAGGCGGCGATCGTGGTTTTCTCGGGGGACGTGCTCGGCTTCGCGTATCTCCTCGGGCTGGGCCGGTTCCTTCTGGTCCTCGGCGCGCTCGATACCGGCTCCAGCTTCGAAGGAATGGGCGCCAGTCGCGAAGTGACCTTCGCCAGCCTGGTGGAGCTCGGCCTCTTCTTCGGCTTTGCCGCGCTTGGCGTGGCGACGGGCGAACTCTCCCTTTCCGGAATGTTCGGCATCGTCTCGGGAGAATCCCCGGCCCTGGCGGGTCCCGCGCTCGTGATGGTCGCAGTCGCGCTGTTCGGTCTTCTCCTGGCCGAGGGCTCCCGGGTTCCCGTGGATGATCCGGCGACTCACCTGGAGCTCACCATGATCCACGAGGTCATGATCCTCGACCATAGTGGACCGGACCTGGCGCTCCTCCTCTATGGGAGTGCCCTCAAGCTCGCGCTCTTCGGCAGCCTGGTGGTCAGTCTCATCCTGCCCCGCGCCGGCTTGCCCCTGCCGCTCTGGTTGCTCGAATTGAGCGTCGGCCTGGTCGGGATCGGCATGGCCATCGGAACCGTGGAGTCGGCCATGGCTCGGCTCCGCCTTCCCAGAGTGCCCCTGTACATCGTGGGCGCCGCGGCCCTCGCCGGATTCAGTCTCATGCTGGTCCTCGGTTGACCCCATGCGCTCACTCGCCGAGACGCTGCTCCTCCTCGTAGTCCTGACCGATTTCGCGGTGCTGGCGACTTCCCGACTGAGTGCCGGGATACGCGCCGTCGCACTCCAGGGCGTTCTCCTGGGCGCGCTCTCGCTGGCGCTCGACGGAACCTGGTCGATCCATGCCCTTGGACTGGCGCTGGGCACCATCGGGATCAAGGCCCTGCTGTTGCCCTGGTTCCTGCGCTGGGCCATTCGGGAGGCTTCGGTGCGACGGGAGATGGAGCCCCTGGTCGGGTACATGACTTCCTTCCTGCTGGGCGCGGCAGCGCTGGTGGTGGCGTTCGCGGTTGCGGCGCGGCTCCCCCCAATCACTTCCGCCAGGATGCTGGTCCCGGTGGCGCTGGTCACCCTGATCATCGGGCTGATCGTGCTGATCACCCGGACCAAAGCCCTGAGCCAGGTCCTCGGCTATCTCATCCTGGAGAACGGGATCTATCTCTTCGGCCTCACCCAGGCCCGCCGGGTCCCCTTCCTGGTCGAAGCCGGCGTGCTGCTGGATGTGTTTGTCGGCGTGTTCGTGATGGGGATCGTGGTCTTCCACATCAACCGGGAATTCGACTCGATCTCGGCCCTCAACCTCACGGAGCTCAAGGAGTGATCCTGTTTGCCCTGCTCCTGGTGCCGGCTCTCGGCGTGGCGCTGGCCTTCCTGACCAGGTCGGAGCGGGTCCGCTCCGGTCTCTTTCTGGGCGGGGCAGTGGTTCACCTGGCCCTGGTAGGCAGTCTCTGGGTGGCGCCGGCAGGATCGACGCTGGGCGGCTGGCTCGCGGTCGACGCCACCGGATTGATGGTCCTCACCCTTCTCACCGTGCTGTTTCTGGTGGTGGCACACTACACCACCGGATTCCTGGGCAGTCGCAGGACGCGCGAGCATCGGGTGTACGTCAGTTGTCTGTTCGCCTTTCTGGCCGGTTCCACGCTCGTCACTCTCAGTCACCACCTGGCTTTGTTGTGGGTGGGAATGGAGGCGTCCACGCTGTCGGTAGCGCCTCTCATCTATGACCGCCACGACCGGCGATCCCTCGAGGCGGTGTGGAAATATCTGGTGCTCTCCTCGGTGGGAATCGCTTTCGCCTTGCTGGCGGTGTTCCTGCTGGCGACCGCCCAACCGTCCCTGCCAGGATCCCGGCCCCTGGTGCTCGAGGACCTCCTGGCGGAGTCCGCCAGCCTGGATCGCTACTGGCTCCGGGCCGCCTTCGTCTTTGCCCTGGTGGGTTTCGGCACCAAGATGGGTCTTGCCCCGCTGCACACCTGGAAGCCGGATACCTACGGCGAAGCGCCCAGTCCGGTCGCCGCGCTGATGGCCGGCGGTCTCACGACCTGCGGCTTCCTCGGATTGGTCCGATTTACCCAGGTCGCGGTCGCGGCCGGATTGGAGCAATTCGTCCGACCCCTGCTCCTCGGCTTCGGGCTGGTGTCGCTCGCCGTCGCAGCGGCCTTCATCATCGGACAGGCCGATCTCAAGCGGCTGCTGGCCTACTCGAGCGTCGAGCACATGGGTCTGCTGGTTCTGGGTCTCGGCATCGGCGGGTTAGGAACGTATGGCGCCATCCTGCACGCCCTGAACAACGGGCTGGTCAAGGTGCTCCTGTTCCTCGCGATCGGAAACCTGGTGCTGCTGTCCGGCTCCTCGGCCGCGGCCGATCTGCGCGGCATGCTCCGGATCCGGCCGGTCTCCGCCGGGCTCGTCGTGATCGGGCTCTTCGCGGTGACCGGATCTCCCCCGTTCGGACCTTTCCTCAGCGAATTCGCCATCGTGGGTGGCGCCTTCCGCGAGCATCACCCCTGGATCGCCACCGTCGCACTCCTGCTCCTGGCGGTGATCTTCGTCGGGATCGCCCACATGATTCTCGAGGTGGTGCTGGGCACCCCGCTCGAGTCACCCTCGCCCGAAGTGGAACCGGAGCGTCCCTGGATGATCCTCGGGCCCCTGGCTCTCACCGCGCTGGTGCTGTTGCTGGGCAGCTACCTGCCGGGTCCGCTCCGCGAACAGCTCGCCCGATCGGCCGCGTCGCTCGGCGGCGCGATTCCATGACCGGAACGATTCGGGACAGCGTCCCGCTCACCAATCGGCGCAGCGTGCCGCTGGGACACCTCCCCGTGCTGGAGGGGGAACGGTTCGCTGAGACGGTTGCCGAGCGGGTATCGCGAGGCTGGCGAATCGTCTCCCTCTTCGGCACTCCCGAGGCCGCCGATGGGTTGCGCCTGATCGCGGTTCTCGGACAGGACGAGTACGGCCGCCTGGAGGCCCTGACCACGCTCACCGGACCGCAGCTGCCTCCGCTCGCTCGAGGCTGCCCTCAAGCGGCCCCGTTCGAGCGGGAGATCGTGGAACAATGCGGGGCGCTCGCTGCCGGGCCGGGGCTGATCAAGCCGCTTCGCCGCCATCCCCCGGATCACAAACCCGGCGGCTGGTCCACAGTCCCCCCTGACCGGAACGCGTATCCGTGGGTCTCTCCGGGCGGCGATGAAATTCATGAAGTCGCGGTGGGTCCGGTCCACGCCGGAATCATCGAGCCAGGACACTTCCGGTTCCAGGCCAACGGCGAAGAGGTCTTCGGTCTCGAAATCATGCTCGGGTATCAGCATCGAGGGGTGGAGCGGCTGCTGGAGTCCCGGGAACGTGATCGCGCGATCCTGATCGCCGAGGCCATCGCGGGTGACACGGTCATTGCCCACGCCAGCTCCTGGTGCGGGGCGATCGAGGCGCTCGCCCGAAGCCACAAGAGTCCCCGGGCCCAGGCCATTCGCGGCATTGCGCTGGAGCTCGAGCGGCTGGCCAATCACATCGGAGACCTGGGAGCCCTGGCCGGCGATGTCGCCTATCAGCCGGCGGCCTCCTATTTCGGGCGCTTGCGGGGGGAGTGCCTCAATCTCCTCATGCTGGTATCGGGTAACCGGTACGGGCGAGGCCTGATTCGCCCCGGCGGTGTCGCCTTCGATATCACCGCGGACATGGCGGAGGAAATCGGGAGCCGGGTGAATCGGTTGGGCCAGGAGCTCGACCCGGTGCTCGACCTCCTGTTCGAGGCCGCCTCGGTCCAGTCCCGGTTCGAAGGGGTGGGCACGGTTTCCCCCGACTGGGTCCGGCTGCACGGGTTCGTCGGCCCGGTGGCTCGCGGCGCCGGGGTCTCCCGGGACGTGCGGCACGATTACCCCTATGGGGTCTTCCGGTTCGTTCAGATTCCGGTCGCTTCCGCGTGGGCGGGTGACGTCTTCGCGCGGGCCCTGGTGCGCCGCCTCGAAATCCAGCGATCTCTCGAGTTCGTTCGGGAGCAGGTGGCAGCGCTTCCCCGCGGCGCGACCCGGGTGGGGTGCGGTTCCCTCGCGCCGAATGAGCTCGTGGTGGCGCTGGAGGAAGGATGGCGGGGTGAGGTGGTGCACGTGGTGCTTACCGACCAGGACGGCGAGATCCGGCGTCACAAGGTGACCGATCCCTCTTTTCACAACTGGACCGCCCTCGCGCTTTCCATGCGGGGAAACCAGATCTCCGATTTCCCGCTCTGCAACAAGAGCTTCAACCTCTCGTACGCGGGCCACGATCTCTGATGCTCGATCTAATCCGGAATCGCCTGGCGCAGGGAATCCATACGGCGGAATTCCCGCCCGCGCACCCCGGCTTTCCCGAACGGTTTCGGGGCCGGCCTAAGATCGAAGGCAAGGGAGACCTGCCGATCCTCGATCTCGGTGCTTGCCTGTTCAGCCCCGAGGAGGCGGTCGAGCAGCCGGGATGCCGGGTCCGCTTCACGGCGGACTACCGCATGGCGAGCCGGACCCGTGACGGCCTCGTGACTCCCAGCGGAGAACCGGAGCTGGCCACCGCCCTCAATCAGGCCATGCGAAAGCTGCTGGGTCGTTCCCTCCGGCTGCGTTCGGTTTCGGCCGGAAGCTGCAATGGCTGCGAGGCCGAGCTGGTCGCCCTCGGGAACGTGGTGTTCGACATGGCGAGATTCGGGGTGCAGTTCGTCGCTTCGCCGCGGCACGCCGATGGCATCGTGATCACCGGCGCGGTGAGCCGGAACATGCGCGAGGCCCTGGAGCGGACCTATGCAGCGGTCCCTGACCCGCGCCTGGTCATTGCGGTCGGGGCCTGTGCCTCGAGTGGGGGACCGTTCCGGGACAGTCCCGAAGTGTTCGATGGAGTGCCGGAGAGTATCCCGGTGGATCTCTGGATTCCGGGCTGTCCTCCCCATCCGCTCACGGTTCTGGACGGCCTGCTGCGGCTGTTGGGAAAGATCGATCCATCAAAATGACTGGTCACCGGCCACTGGTCACTGCTTCTTCGCTTCCGCCAGCTCGGCTTTGAACTTCGCGCCCTTCTCCGGCTGACCGAGGGAATCGTAGGCCGCCGCCAGGTCGGTCCGCGCCGCCTTGAGGAAGCTCACCGCGGGGTTGGTCTGCCGGCGGAGGATATCATAACCCGCGAGACTCTCCGCCGCGGCCTCGGCAAAGCGCCGCTGCCGGAGCAACACCCGGCCCAGCTTGATCCGGCTGATCCCCACGTTGACGTGATTCGAGTCGAGGGTCACCCGGTACACCGCCAGCGCCGAGCGGAACAGCGCCTCGGCCCGCTGGTTCTCCAGCCGCCGCATGTACACGGTGCCGAGGTTCGCCTCCGCGACGCCGAGCAGGTAGTGCCGCTCGCCGTACACCTTCCGGTAGATCTCGATCATCCGGGTGAAATACCGCTCGGCGTCGTCGAGCCGGTCCGCGGTGACCGCGAGGTTGCCCAGCTCGTTGACGCTGGACGCCACCGACGGATGGTCCGGCCCATAGACCCGCTCCCGGATGGCCAGGGACTGCCGGAGCAGGCTGTCGGCCTCGGGAAATCTGTTCTCGAAGATCAGCGCCCGGGCCAGCATGGTGAGCGCGTGGGCGGTTTCGTAATGGTCCTCCCCGTAGAATCGCCGCATGATGGCGAGTCCCTGGCGGTGGTAACGCTCGGCCTCGGTGTAGTTGCCCCGCTCGTGCTGCGCCGCGCCCAGGTTCATCAGGGTCTGTCCCACCAGCGGATGCTGGTCGCCGTACTGCGCCCGATAAATCCCCAGCACCTGCCGGTTGAGCGAGTCGGACGCGTCGTAATGGCCCGCGTAGAAGTGGGCGTCGGCGAGTCGAGCCACCGCCCCCGCCAGCTCGAGACTCGTCTCGGCCCCCCGGTACCGACTCACCGCGTCCTCCGCGGCGGCGATCGCCTCGTCGTAGCGACCCCGTTCCTCCAGCACACTCGCCAGAGCCGTCGTGGCCTCCGCCAGCGCGGGATGGTCGGGGGGGAGGACCCGTGACCCGGTCGCGATCGCTTCGCGAATGAGGCGCTCTGCGTCCTCGAACCTGGCCTGCGAAATCCGAAGCGAGCCAAGCGCGATCAGACTCCGGGTCACCTCGACGCTGCCCGCCGGGGCCTGGGATCGACGGCTGGCGAGCGCATCGGTCAGGAGGGAATCGGCCCGGGCCAGATGGCCCAGCTTTTCGTAAATGCTGCCCAGGGTTTCCAGCATCTCGCTCCGAAGAGCCGGGTCGGTATTGAGCGAGCGGGCCTCGAGCAAGCCGCGATCCACCAGGGTGACGACCCGGAGGCTGTCGGCGGGCCCGGCCTCGGGATCGCCGCCCTGGAACAGATTCATCGTGAAGCGCTGAATCCGCTCGGCCTTGCCGGCCTGCGCCACGGCTTCGTTCCTCGCCAGGCGGAGTCGAACGGTGTAGAAGGTGACCAACCCAACCAGTACGACGGCGACCAGGGCGGTGAGCGCTACCGAGACCCGGTTCCTTCGCACGAACTTTCCGAACCGGTAGGTCACCGTGTCGGGGCGCGCTTCGAGCGGCTCTCCGGCGACGTAGTGGGCAACGTCCCGCGCCAGGGCCCTTACCGTCGGATAGCGCCGGGCCGGGTCCTTCTGCATCGCGGTGAGGCAGAGAATATCCAGATCGCTCCAGCCGGATCGCCCGACTGAGCCGGATCGCCCGACTGAATGGGCCGCCACCGAGCTCTTTGCGGCCACCGAAGGACGAACCGGCTCGGTGTCGAGAATGGCCGCCTCGACCTGACCCGGGGTGCGGTTGGAGAGATCGAAGGGAAGCCTGCCGGCCAGGAGCTCGTAGAGCACCACACCCAGGGCATACACATCCGTGTAGACGCCGACTCGCTCGCCCCGGATCTGTTCCGGCGCGGCGTAGGCAGGGGTCAGGAGGCGGACTTCGGTCCGGGTCTGGTGCTCGTCCGGATCGAGGCTCTGGAGCTGTTTGGCGATTCCGAAGTCGAGCAGCTTGATACCGCCGTCCCCGGTCACCAGGATATTCGAAGGCTTGAGATCGCGATGGATCACGAGGTGCTGGTGGGCGTGCTGGACCGCGTCGCACACCGCGAGAAACAGCCCGAGCCGCTGGTTGATCGACGCGGAGCGCCCGGCGCAGTAGGTGGTGAGCGGAACCCCTTCCACGTACTCCATGGCGATCCATGGGGTCCCGTCCTCCAGGGTCCCCGCGTCGAAGAGCCGGGCGATGGAATCGTGGGTCAGCTGGGCGAGGGTGCGCTGCTCCGCCGCGAACCGCTCCTGGCGCGCCGGAGAGAGCCAGGCATCTCGAAGGATCTTGATGGCGGCCACGCTGTCCAGGTCATCGCGGCGGGCGAGGTACACGACGCCCATGCCGCCTTCGCCGATCACCCGGATCACCCGATACGGTCCAAACCGCCTGGCAGTGGTTTCGGCGGAGTCTTCCGCGATGCCGAGGACCTGACTCGCGGTTTCGGCGAGATCGCGATCCAGCAGGTTCGAGCCGCGATCCTCCCGCACCATGGCGCGGACCAGGCCGGCGATTTCGGGGTCGTCGGCTCGGGCGCGGAGCACCGCCTCCTGCTCATCGGGCGGCAGATCGGCGACCTCGTGGAAGAGGGCCTGGATCCGGTCCCACCGCGCGGCGTCTATGGGCGAAGCTCCTGAGCCAGCCAGGCTTTTGCCGCCCTCCAGTCCCGGAGCACGGTCGCCTCGGAGATCCCGAGGAGCTCGGCGGTCTCGGCGACGTCAAGGCCACCGAAGAACCGGCTCTCCACCATAGTTGCCTGCCGGGGACTGATTCTGGCGAGCGCTTCGAGGGCGGCGTCCAGCCCCAGGATGTCCTCCGGTCCGCGCTCCGGCACGCCCAGGGCATCGTCGAAGGTGATCGGGGCAACCCCGTCGCCTCGCTTGTGGGCGGTGCGCCGGCGCGCCGCTTCCACCAGGACCTGACGCATGGCCCGGGCAGCGATCCGCTTGAAGTGGAGGCGCGAGGTCATGACGAAGGGGGGAGAGCTGGCCAATTTGAGCCAGGCCTCGTTGACCAGGGCAGTAGGGGAGAGGGAAGCGGCCGGATCGTCCCGACGCACCGAGGCGGCAAGCCGCCGGAGCTCCTCGTAGGTCACACTGAACAGTTGATCCAGGGCATGGCGGTCGGCGACCACCACCCCGAATTCCCCACTGACGAGCCCGTGGCTGGACGATTCCTGAGGAGGCATCGGGGTCCGGAAGGGGGGGCGATGGCAGATACCAGCCTAATAATACGCGAGGTGGTTCCTCCCGGATCGGTGGTCGTTGCGTCCTTGTGACAGTGGGTTAGATTGGGCGACCTCAGGACCTTCCCGAAGGCGCTGGAACTCAAAGCCGGACACGGAGATGGGTTATTCCAGCGGGCCTTGACCGGGGGAGGCCTCCGGTCTACATTGGAGGGCTCCCTGCGAATCGGGAGTTTTGTAACGGCTCTTTGACAAGTGACGTGAACGGAGAATCAGGATGGAGTGCGGGTCCTTCGATCCGTGTCCGCACAAGAGGCGGTGCACGGGGAGGACACAAATCTCTTAATCTGTGATTCGGACGACTGAGAACATCCAGTTGTTCGACCAAGAGCTGTATCGAACTCATTGGAGAGTTTGATCCTGGCTCAGGACGAACGCTGGCGGCGTGCCTAACACATGCAAGTCGAACGGGGTAGCAATACCCAGTGGCGAACGGGTGCGTAACACGTGAAGAATTTGTCCATCGGTGGGGGATAGCCGGCCCAACGGCCGGGTAATACCGCGTACGACCTTCGGGGGACATCCCCTGGAGGTGAAAGTCGCAAGACGCCGATGGAGAACTTCGCGGCCTATCAGCTAGTTGGCGGGGTCACGGCCCACCAAGGCGACGACGGGTAGCTGGTCCGAGAGGATGACCAGCCACATTGGGACTGAGACACGGCCCAGACTCCTACGGGAGGCAGCAGTGGGGAATATTGCGCAATGGGCGAAAGCCTGACGCAGCGACGCCGCGTGCGGGATGACGGCCTTCGGGTTGTAAACCGCTGTCGGGAGGGACGAAGCTCTGACGGTACCTCCAAAGGAAGCACCGGCTAACTCTGTGCCAGCAGCCGCGGTAATACAGAGGGTGCGAGCGTTGTCCGGAATCACTGGGCGTAAAGGGCGCGTAGGCGGCCCGATAAGTAGGGGGTGAAATCCCGTGGCTCAACTGCGGGACTGCCTCCTAGACTGTCGGGCTCGAGCACGGTAGAGGCAGGTGGAATTCCCGGTGTAGCGGTGGAATGCGTAGAGATCGGGAAGAACATCGGTGGCGAAGGCGGCCTGCTGGGCCGTTGCTGACGCTGAGGCGCGACAGCGTGGGGAGCAAACAGGATTAGATACCCTGGTAGTCCACGCCGTAAACGATGGGTACTAGGCGCTGGGGGGAGCGACCCCTTCGGTGCCGTCGCTAACGCAGTAAGTACCCCGCCTGGGGAGTACGGCCGCAAGGCTGAAACTCAAAGGAATTGACGGGGGCCCGCACAAGCGGTGGAGCATGTGGTTCAATTCGAAGCAACGCGAAGAACCTTACCTGGGCTTGACATGCACGGGAAAGCCGGTGGAAACATCGGCCCCTCTTCGGAGTCCGTGCACAGGTGCTGCATGGCTGTCGTCAGCTCGTGTCGTGAGATGTTGGGTTAAGTCCCGCAACGAGCGCAACCCTTGTCCCTAGTTACCAGCGGGTAAAGCCGGGCACTCTAGGGAGACTGCCGGTGTCAAACCGGAGGAAGGTGGGGACGACGTCAAGTCATCATGGCCCTTACGTCCAGGGCGACACACGTGCTACAATGGCCGGTACAGAGCGTCGCCAACTCGCAAGAGTGCGCTAATCGCCAAAAGCCGGTCTAAGTTCGGATTGTGGTCTGCAACTCGACCACATGAAGCTGGAATCGCTAGTAATCGTGGATCAGCCACGCCACGGTGAATACGTTCCCGGGCCTTGTACACACCGCCCGTCACGCCATGGAAGCTGGGGGGACCTGAAGCCGGTGGGCTAACCGCAAGGAGGCAGCCGTCAAAGGTCAATTCAGTGACTGGGGCGAAGTCGTAACAAGGTAGCCGTAGGGGAACCTGCGGCTGGATCACCTCCTTTCTGGAGCAACGAGTAACCCGCCCGCAGTTGGAGCGGCGCGAAAGTTCTCTGGTGTCGCCCGCACTTCATTCTCTCTCCGTTCGCGTTCACTCTTTTGGCTCTTTGACAACTGAGGTACCGGAGAACGTGGAAGGAATCCCACCGCAAGATGGAGTAGTATCAGTAGATCGTGAGATCAAACAAAATAAGGCACACGGTGGATGCCTTGGCATCGAGAGGCGATGAAGGACGTGGTAAGCTGCGATAAGTCCGGGGGAGCTGCACGCGAGCTGTGATCCTGGAATGTCCGAATGGGGCAACCCACTCCGTCGTGAGGCGGAGTACTCCGCAAGGAGAGCCAACCCGGGGAACTGAAACATCTCAGTACCCGGAGGAACAGAAATCAACCGAGATTCCCCAAGTAGCGGTGAGCGAACGGGGAAGAGGCCAAACCGGGGGAGCATGCTCCCCCGGGGTTGTGGGACCACAACATGGGATGCACGACCCGAGGGTGAAGCGGCCTGGAATGGCCCGCCACAGACGGTGAAAGCCCGGTAACCGGTTGGGTACGGCCCCTAGTGGGATCCCGAGTAGCGCGGAGCACGTGTAATTCCGCGTGAAGCCGGGGGGACCACCCTCCAAGCCTAAATACTCCTCGATGACCGATAGTGCACGAGTACCGTGAGGGAAAGGTGAAAAGCACGCCAGGTGGCGAGTGAAAGAGATCCTGAAACCGTGTGCCGACAAGCAGTGGGAGCTCCCGCAAGGGAGTGACCGCGTGCCTTTTGCATTATGATCCGGCGAGTTACTGCTCACGTGCAGGTTAAGGCCTTCAGGGCCGGAGCCAAAGCGAAAGCGAGTCTGAATAGGGCGCAGGTACGTGGGCGTAGACCCGAAGCCGTGGCGATCTACCCGTGACCAGGTTGAAGCCGCCGTAACAGGCGGTGGAGGACCGAACTCATGTGGGTTGAAAACCGCTGGGATGAGTTGCGGGTAGGGGTGAAAGGCCAATCAAGCTCGGAGATAGCTGGTTCTCCCCGAAATATATTTTGGTATAGCCTCGGGAAATGAGTTCACAGGAGGTAGAGCACTGGATGGGTCCGGGTGGCGAATAGCCATACCTCCCCCAACCAAACTCCGAATGCCTGTTGAATGCTGCCCGGGAGGCAGTCGCGGTGCGCTAATGTACCGTGGCGAGAGGGAAAGAACCCAGAACATCAGCTAAGGCCCCGGAGTGGTGGCTCAGTGTAGCAAAGGATGTGATGTTGCTGTGACAACTGGGAGGTTGGCTTAGAAGCAGCCATTCCTTTAAAGAGTGCGTAATAGCTCACCAGTCCAGCGATGTTGCGCCGATAATGGTCGGGACTTAAGCCACCCGCCGAAGCTATGTCTTCACCGCGCAAGCGGTGAGGGGTAGGGGAGCGTTCTGAGAGCCGTGAAGCCGGGGCGGAAGCCTTCCGGTGGAGCGATCAGAAGTGAGGATGCCGGATTAAGTACGCGAGTAACCATGTGAAAACCATGGTCCCCGCAAGCCCAAGGGTTCCTGAGCCATGTCGATCAGCTCAGGGTTAGTCGGTCCCTAAGTCGAGGCCGAAAGGCGTAGACGATGGGAAACGGGTCAACATTCCCGTACCAACGATGGAACGTTACGAGTCCGAGGAGGGACGCAGAAGCAAGGTCACCGGCGGGTGGTGGAATATCCGCTGTAAGCCAGGTAGACGTTGCCCGGTAGGCAAATCCGCCGGGTTAGTCGAGTGGCGACGCCGAAGGGGCCGTAAGGCCCCGCCAAGGGTGGCCGAGGCATGCTGCCGAGAAAAGCTCCGCGGACCAGGACTATCGTTGACCGTACCGTAATCCGACACAGGTGGGCGAGGCGAGCAGCCTCAGGGGCTCGAGTGATTTACGGAGAAGGAACTCGGCAAAATGACCCCGTAACTTCGGGAGAAGGGGTGCCGGCAGTATGTGAGGCCGTACAGGCCAAGCAGAGACCGGCCGCAGAGAATCGTCCCAAGCGACTGTTTAGCAAAAACACAGGTGTCTGCCAAGGCATAGTCCAAGCCGACGTATAGACACTGACGCCTGCCCGGTGCCGGAAGGTTAAGGCAAGTTGTCAGCCGCAAGGCAAAGCAGCGAACCGAAGCCCCGGTAAACGGCGGCCGTAACTATAACGGTCCTAAGGTAGCGAAATTCCTTGTCGGGTAAGTTCCGACCTGCACGAATGGCGTAACGACTTGGGAGCTGTCTCCTCCGTAAGCTCGGCGAAATAGAAGCATCGGTGAGGATTCCGATTACCCGCGACAGGACAAAAAGACCCCATGCACCTTTACTACAACCTGTCATTGATTGTCGGTATAACCTGCGTAGCATAGGTGGGAGGCTGCGAAGCGAGGGTTTCGGCTCTCGTGGAGCCACCAGTGAAATACCACCCTTGTTTTACTAACAATCTCACCCAGACGGCAACACCGTCGGGGACCGTGGCAGGCGGGTAGTTTGACTGGGGCGGTCGCCTCCTAAAGAGTACCGGAGGCGCGCGATGGTGCCCTCAGTGCGGTCGGTAATCGCACGCTGAGTGTATACGCAAAAGGGCGCCTGACTGCGAGCGCGACGGCGCGAGCAGGGACGAAAGTCGGCGTAAGTGATCCGGTGGTCCCGTGTGGACGGGCCATCGCTCATCGGATAAAAGGTACGCTGGGGATAACAGGCTTATCGCGCCCGAGAGTTCATATCGACGGCGCGGTTTGGCACCTCGATGTCGGCTTGTCACATCCTGGGGCTGGAGAAGGTCCCAAGGGTCCGGCTGTTCGCCGGTTAAAGTGGCACATGAGCTGGGTTCAGAACGTCGTGAGACAGTTCGGTCTGTATCCGTCGTGGGCGTAGGAGGGTTGAGGGAACTCGTCCTTAGTACGAGAGGACCGGGACGAAGCGATCTCTCGTGTACCGGCTGTCCCGCCAGGGGCACCGCCGGGTAGCGATATCGCGCGCAGATAACCGCTGAATGCATCTAAGTGGGAAACTGTCCCCAAGATGAACCCTCCTGGACCGCAAGGTCCCTCAAGGGCCCTGGGAGACTACCAGGTTGATAGGGCGCAGGTGTACGGGGAGCAATCCCTTCAGCCGAGCGCTACTAATCGCCCGTGCAGTTTGATCTCTTCCAATAACCTTTCACGTTCTCCGGGACCTCGATCTTCTTGGCTGCCGACTAGCGCGCGGGGGCCACACCCGTTCCCATTCCGAACACGGTCGTTAAGCCCCGTAGCGCCGATGGTACTGCGATCGCGAGATCGCGGGAGAGTAGGCCGTCGCCAGCCATTCCCAACAAAGCCCGTCCTCGTTGCAGAGGACGGGCTTTTGGGTTTTCGAGCCGAGCCCGATCGCGGCCCTAGGGCACCCCGACATTCTTCATCCCTTCGAGCTTGCCGAGGTCCAGCTTGTCCACCGCGGCCTTCAAGGCATCCATATCCACTCCACGCCCCTCGGTTTCGACGATGAACCGGCTGGCCACGAGCAGGTTCAGCTCGCCATACTTGCTGTCCCGATCGTACTTCTCGTACCCACGATACCCCTTGTAGGTGGTAGTCTTTTCGTAGCCGCTGGCGGTCTCGCGATCCACCTCCATGGTGGCCCAGGCGACCGCCGCGAGGGCGGCGACCCCGGTGACCGCGCCCATGTCGGTGATTTTGACCCTGATGCTGGATCCATCGTCGGACTCGTAACGGCCCTCGGAATAGGAGGCCACGAACCCCACCGCGCCGGCCTTCTCGCCCTCGGCGCTGCTGCGCTTCATGCCGGGAAGGTCGTCCGGAAGCAGCGCCTTGAGATCGCGAAAGTCCACCGGCTCAGAAGCCTTGACGTTCGCCAGAGCCCCCGCGACAGTTCCCGCCGCCGTGCCTGCGGCTGCCCCGATCGCGGCACCCATCTGACGGCCAGCCTCCTGCAACTGGCGAACCGCACCTTCAGCCTGTTTCTGCTCGGCGCTCTTGCAGGCGACCATGAGCAGGATGCCCACAATGCGGATCTTCATCGGGACTGCTCCGAAAGATTGGGGAGAAGAAACCTACCGCTTGGGGCCGGGAGTCGGGAAGGCGATGGAGAAGAAACTATCCGCCCCCATGTGGAGCGCACCACCGGGCAACAGTGTGGCGCTTCCGCCACACTTGCGAGCTTGGGAAGCGAACGCCACTTTTTTCACCCGCCAAGGGACTCAATGGAGATCCAAAGGAAGAAGATTCCGCGCCCCAGTGTTACGCGAAGAGGAGCACCTCGCCAACCTGACGCAGACCGTGAGCTCAGCCGACTGCGAACCGACAACCCTTCGCTGTTGGGGCGTCCCGCTCGGGGGATAAACCTCGGCGGCTCCATTCGCGGAGCGTCACTCTTCTTCGTGCAAACGATCGTCGACTCCGAGGCCCGGTATCCGTCAGGATGCCGGGCTTCGATGTGTTTTCGGGTGGGTTCGGCCGCCGGGTTAGTCGGGCGACGCGCCTTGTCCTGATGCGAACACCGAACCTGGAAAGGGACCCCATGAAGAAGACAAGACGTGCGACGCTCGCACTCGTCGGAATCGGGCTGGCCGGCCCAATCACATCTCTCCTGGCCCAGGCCTCACCCTCGGGTCTCGCCGACAAGATGCGCAATGCCTGCCAGGGAAGGGCCAGCTGCTCCGAGGCTGATTTCTACAGCGGTACCCTGGACCGGAAGGAAGAGCTGACCTCCGATATCAAGAGCGGAGATGCCCGCTCGACCAGCAACCTTCTGGTCACGGTCCACGTCGTCGTCACCTCGGGCAAGGTGGAGTGCGTCGGGCAATACACCCTCGAAGAGAAGGCCTGGACCGCTGGCAAGATCACCGTGGACAGCAAGGCCAGCGGGAAGATCAACGGCCCCGGGCTGATCCACATGACCTTCGAGCAGGGCGGGTCGCACTCGGTGATGGGGGCGACCGAAAACGAGGACGTCGAGCTGGACCCGAATCAGCTTTCCTACAACGTCGCCGTGACTTGCCCCTCACCCGCCGTGACCCGTACCGGAGGAGGGCAGACCAGTTTCACCGACTCGGAGCCGGCAAGATGGGGATCCTCCCAGGAGTTTCAGACCGATCACTGGCCGGGGGCACTCACGCAGGCGAGCTTGAGCGGCAGCTCGACGTACTACCATCCCGACGCCGATCCCATCAACGGCGTTGGCGGGAAGGTGAGCGTCCTCTGGTCGTTGAACAAGGCGGCATCGCCCAAGCCCTGACCCCGGCAGAGAGGCCTCAACACCCGCATTCAGGAGTCTGACCCATGCGCAGGGTTTCCGTCCCTGGGCTCTCCGTCGTGGGGCTCGCCCTGGTGTCGGCCCCGACGGGTGGGTGTGGACGATGACGCCGACCATCATGAAATAGCAACAGCCCTAGAGGAGGGTGACATGCAAGCGCCGGTCTGGCCGGTTCTGGTCCTTCGCTGCTCATGGCTCACGTGCTGCCCGGGATGGCGCAGGAAACGATCCACATTCGGCTCGCCAACACCTATTTCGCCCAGATCGATATCGGGATTGGCAAGGCTGAACGAAGTAATGGCGCCGACACTGTCGCTGGTACCCTTACGCGCCAGACCGACGGGACCTGGACAGGAGAGGTCCAGGCCAAGGTCGCTTTCATCCAGGAAATGAAGGGATTCCTGGGCAAGGCCTGCCCCAAGTCGCAATTCCAAGGTTCCCAGCGCTTGCGCATGACCGGCCGAACAGTGAGCGGCTTCAATTCGAAGGTCCAGACGATCTCATACCAGAGCGGCAGGGCAACCGAATTCCTGGTGCTCACCGTCAAGCCCGCCGCAGCGATGAACATGCAGGGCGACCTTACGTGTCTCAGCATCGACTCCACCGGAGTCCTCCCACTCAATGATTCGCGCTGGATGCCGGAGGTGGGTACACCATTGGATTGCCGCAACGTGGCGTGCTCGAATATGCTGACGACACGGTAGACACGACGGGGGGAGGCACTGGCGTGGCCCTTCCGGTAAACGCGATCGGTCGCTGGAGGGTTCGCGTCGAGCGACCGTGACCCAGCCAGCCTCCAAATCCTTGAAACGTTCGGAGTGAGGGAGGCCAAAGCCACGGGGTCGCCTCACCACACGATGGCACGGAGGAGCTTCCAGGCAGTGATCAGCACCCAGGTCGTGAGCACCGCGGCGAACACGGCCGGAATCCTCGCCTCGAACCAGTCGGGGACCGAAGCCGTTTCGTCGGGCGGCGCGGCGCTCCCTGGATCGTGCTGGAGCCGGCCCTTAGAAGGGTGGCTGGTCGTCATACCACCTCCGCCATAGCAGGGTGGCTTCCGCCACCACTGAATCCACCGGGGCGGTCCGAAAAAACCTCTGGCGACGGATGCAGCTCGCCAGGGCGGCTCGGGCCTGGGCCTCCTCGCCTTCCGCGTGATGGATCCGGGCAAGCAGCAGTCGTGGCCGCAGCCGGTCGGGGTAACGGGCCGCGGTTGTTCGGGCGTTCATAAGCGCGGGATCCAGCCAGCCGGCCTCGAGCTCCGCCTCGGCGAGGGCCAACTTCGTGTCGGGATCGTCCTGATTCTCGAGACCCTGCTGCAGCACTGTCGCCGCCTGCTCCGGCTGGCCGGCTTGGAGCAGACCGATACCGAGCTCGTGGCTAAGGCCGGGCTCCGAGGGCACCGCCGATGCGCGCGCGACAACAACTGCAAGCTTGCCGCACCATGGTTACGCCTGGCGTTCTTCCAGAATCGGTAGCCTGGATATTCCCACGCTGTCTTGATGGCGACCGTCACGGCCCACCCCAGCGCAGCCGCCAATGCCAGCTACCTGGCCCTCTTGCTTCGAAGGTCCACTCGCAGCAGAACGGGTGCGGGGACCAGCCCGATCGCGAGATGTGCGGTCACAAGAATGGCCACCCAGTGCACCGCGCTATCGACGAGGGAGTGTACCAGGATGGCGACCAGCAATGCCACTCCCGGTGCAGCTGCGCATCCACCCCGTTGTCCAGCACCCGGTAGAGCAGCAGGTTCGTGCCTCGGCGCAAGGTGGCGGTGTAAATGTCCTCGTGCTTGCGGACCCCGCGGTTTGCGTACCGGCTTGCGCCAAGCAGGGTTCCGTTCAGCCATACTACCGTACCCCCGTTCGAGGCGATGCTGAGCAGGCTGTCGTGTGTAGTCTCGGCGCGCACTGCCTCCAGCACATTGATGGAGCGCGGCTGCCCTTGCGGCGGGGGCGGAAATTTGAGGTGCAGCTCGTCGTCCCGAACCCGCGGCTCGGTCCACGGAATGCCGGTGGCGCGCGCGAGCTCTGCTTTCCCCAGGACCGTGTCCCCTCCCAGCCGTGCGAGTAGCTGAGAGTCCGCCGCGAGCGGCATCAGCAACGCGCAGGCCGAGTCGGCCACAGGGCATTGCGGCACCGAGGCGGAGACGTAGACGCGGACGACCGGCTGGTGCCACGGGAAGAGGCCGTCGCACGCCGGCGACAGCAGCAGGGCAATCGCGAGGAGGCTCCGACTCCAGCTCAGGGATCGGTGACGGGACAAGGTATTGCCGATCGGCTAGGATGAGGTCTGCACGCCGACGAAAAGCTACATCGGATTGGAGGCCCCTGCGTCGAGGTCGCCCGAACCTCTGTATCTTCCGCCCATGCACACCTTCCTATCGTGCGGCGCCTTCGCGATGGCCTGCGCCCTCGCGGCCTCTCCCGCAGTGGGCCAGCGCCCGACCATCGGCGGCGCGGCGCGTCCGTTCGTCGCTATCGACAAGGCAGTCGTCGCGATCACCCACGTCCGCATGATCGACGGAACCGGCGCGCCCGCCCGCGCCGACCAGACCGTCGTCATTCAGGATGGACGTATCGTGCGGGTCGGACCCACGGCGCATGTGAGCGTCCCGGCCGGCGCGCTGGTCATCGACGGGACCGGAAAGACGGTGATTCCCGGATTCGTGATGGTGCACGAACACCTGTTCTATCCCACCGGCCCCGGGGTCTACGGGAACCTGTCCGAGAGCTTCTCGCGGCTCTATCTCGCAGGGGGAGTGACTGCGATGCGAACCGGCGGCAACATGAACGGTTTCGGGGAGCTCGCACTGGCCAGGGCGGATCGCGAGTTTCAGAAGGCCGGGCCATGGATCGACGCGACGGCGCCGTATCTCGAGGGCCCGGGACTTCCGCTCGGTCAGGTGCATCCTCTCACCGGAGCCGACGACGCCCGCCGGCTGGTCGACTACTGGGCAGACATGGGCGCCACGTCTTTCAAAGCGTACATGCACATCACCCGCGACGAGCTCAAGGCTGCCGCCGAGGAAGCGCACAAGCGGGGGATGAAGATCACCGGGCACCTGTGTTCGGTGACCTATCGCGAGGCGGCCGACGCCGGCATCGATGATCTGGAGCACGGCTTCTTCGCCTCCACCGATTTCGTGAAGGAGAAGCGGGCCGACGAGTGCCCGGGCCAGGGGGCTGGCCAGGCCACCATCGCGGCGCTCGATCCCGATGACCCGGGGTTCCGATCCCTGCTATCGTATCTCATTTCCAAACACGTCGCGATCACCTCGACCCTCACCGTCTTCGAAACCATCACGCCGGGACGACCACTCCCCCCCGGCCAGGACGTCCTCACGCCCCAGCTCAAGGCGCAGTTCGAACAGCGCTGGCAGAACACCCAGCGCAATACCAGCTCTCCCTTCGTGGCGCTCTTTCCCAAGGCCATGAAGCTCGAAGTGGCCTTCTACCGCGCGGGAGGCCTGCTCCTCGCCGGAACCGATCCCACCGCGGGTGGCGGGGTCATTCCCGGCTACTCGAACCAGCGGCAGGTCGAGCTGCTGGTCGAGGCGGGCCTCACGCCACTCGAGGCGATCAAGGTTGCCACGCTGAACGGGGCGACCTACCTCGGCATCGCGGACCGGACCGGCACCATCGCACCGGGCAAGCAGGCCGATCTCGTGCTGATCACCGGGGATCCCTCGACCAGCATCGCCGACCTCCGAAATGTCGAGATGGTGTTCCGGCAGGGAATTGGCTTCGATCCTGCCAGGCTCATTGCCTCCGTCAAGGGAATGGTGGGGATCTTCTGATCGCCGTCACCCGCGCGGTGAGCCCCACGCTCGCCCAGTGCGAGCTCACCCACCTGACTCGGCAGCCGATCGATCCCGCCCGCGCGGCGGAGGAGCACGCCGAGTACGAACAAACCCTCCGGAGTCTCGGCGCCACGATCGTTCGGGCAGCGCCGGCCCCCGATCTTCCCGATGCGGTATTTGTGGAGGACGCCGCGATTGTGTTCGACGAAGTAGCGGTCCTCACCCGGCCCGGTTCGCCTCGACGCCGCGACGAGATTCCAGGCGTCGGCGAAGTCCTGGGGCGGTTTCGGTCGCTCCGGTCCATCGAGAAACCGGCCACCCTCGACGGAGGGGATGTACTACGGGTGGGACGGACCGTGTACGTTGGCCTGTCAGCTCGGACCAGCAAGGCGGGCGTGGATCAGCTCGCGACCTTGCTTGCTCCCTGGGACTATCACGTAGTTCCGGTCGGGGTTACCGGCTGTTTGCATCTCAAGAGCGCCGTGACGCAGGTCGCGGATCGGTTGCTCCTGGCCAATCTCGCGTGGGTGGATCGGGCCGCCTTCGCACCGCTCGACATCCTGCCGGTGCGCCAAGACGAGCCTGGCGCGGCAAACGCACTGCTCCTGGCCGGGACGGTGATCTTCCCGGCTCATTATCCAGGCACCAGACGACGTCTTGAAGAGGCAGGGATCCGGGTGACTGCGGTGCCAAGCGCCGAGCTGGCCAAGGCCGAGGGAGGGGTCACCTGCTGCAGCATCGTGCTGGATTCCCCGCGCATTCCTCCCGACTGACCGCCCGGGGACGGGGGCCCGCGTGTAGATCCAGTTGCAAGGGAATTCACGCTCTCTTCACGTGGCAACCGCCAGTTTGAGAAATCCTCCTTGGAGCTCAGCCCGGGTGAACCCTGACGGCAACGATCCCACTCGCGACCTCGACCCGCTGATCGGAAACACTCCGCTCCTGGTGATCCGGTTCCGGTTTCGCGGCCGGGAGCGGGTGCTGTACGCCAAATCGGAAAATCTGAACATGACGGGAAGCGTCAAGGACCGCATGGCGATCGAGATCCTGCGGCGAGCCTATTGGCGCGGGAATCTCCGACCCGGCGGTCTCATCGTCGAGGCCACCAGCGGGAATACCGGGATATCGTTTGCCGCGATCGGGCGGGCCCTCGGACACCCCGTCGCCATCTTCATCCCGAGCTGGATGAGCGAGGAACGCCTCGCCCTGCTGCGGTCGTTCGGCGCCGAGCTGCATCTGGTCACGCCGGAGCAGGGAGGCTTCGTCGGAGCCATTCAGCTCGCCGACGAGCTGGCCCGAGATACCCCAGGGGCGTTCCTGCCACATCAATTCTCCAATGAGGACAACTGTGCCGCACACGAAGGGGGCACCGGGCCTGAGCTGGCTCACCAGCTCGGTGCGCTCGGCCTGGCGCCGGACGCCTTCGTAGCCGGGGTAGGGACGGGGGGTACCGTGATGGGAGTCGGCCGTGCTCTTCGAAAACACTGGTCTCCTGTTCGCATTCATCCGGTGGAACCCGCAAGCTCACCCACCTTGAGCACCGGTCGGCACACCGGGCACCATCGCATTCAGGGCATTTCCGACGAGTTCATTCCCCCGATCGTGGACCTCGCATTTCTCAATGAGGTCATTGCCGTTGACGACGGGGACGCCATTCTCATGGCGCAGCGCCTGACCCGGCAGATCGGCCTCGCGGTGGGGATCTCGTCGGGGGCCAACTTTCTTGCGGCGCTCAAGGCCCAGCAAACGCTGGGAAGCGACGCCGTGGTAACGACCCTGTTCGCGGACAGCAACAAGAAGTATCTGAGCACCGACCTGATGACGGAGGAGCCGGAACGGGAAGGCTATCTCTCTCCCGAGATCGAGCTCACCGGAGTCAGGGCGGTGGGCCGGGTATGCGCGTCCTGCTCCGGGCCAGTGCGGCTGGATGGCCACGTCGCTCCATCGGCCGCCTTGCCTGCCGTCATCCCGGGGTGAACCACACGGCCGCAAGGGGAGGCAGGGTCAGCGACACCGAGTCCGGGCGACCGTGCAGGGGAACCGGAGCCGACTCCACCCCTCCCATGTTGCCCCACCCGCTCCCGCCGAATTCCACCGCATCGGTGTTGAGCCGTTCCACCCAGACCCCACCGCGGGGAACCCCCACCCGGTAATTCTGCCGCGGGAGCGGAGTGAAGTTGAAGGCGGCGAGCACCACCTCCCCTTCGGTCCGTCCCCGGCGAAGCAGAGTCACCACACTGGACTCCACGTCATTGCAGTCGATCCATTCGAACCCGCCGGGATCAACGTCGAGGTCGTGCAGGGCAGGGGTCTCTCGATAGAGGCGGTTGAGAGCGCCCACGCACCGTTGCACCCCGGCGTGGAACGGTTGCTCGAGGAGGTGCCAGTCGAGGCTCCGATCGTGGTTCCACTCCCGTTCCTGCCCGAACTCGCCACCCATGAAGAGCAGCTTCTTCCCGGGCTCGCCGTAGAGCCAGGCGAGCAACAGCCGCAGGTTGGCGAACCGTTGCCACTCGTCCCCCGGCATCTTGTTCAGGAGGGAGCCCTTCCCGTGCACCACTTCGTCATGGGACAAGGGGAGCACGAAGTTCTCGGTATAGGCGTACATCCCCCGGAAGGTCAGCCGATTGTGGTGGTACCGGCGATGGATCGGATCGCGCGCGAAATAGTCCAGCGTGTCGTGCATCCATCCCATGTCCCACTTGAGCCCGAACCCCAGCCCGCCCACGTACAGCGGACGGGACACCATCGGCCACGCGGTGGACTCCTCCGCGATGGTCTGGACGTCGGGGTGCTCCCGGAACACGGTTTCGTTGAAGTGGCGGAGAAATCCGATCGCTTCCAGATTCTCACGCCCCCCGTACCGATTGGGAACCCACTCCCCTTCACGTCGCGAATAGTCCAGGTAGAGCATCGAGGCGACCGCGTCGACCCGAAGGCCGTCTCCGTGATAGACCTCGAGCCAGTACCGGGCGCTGCTCAGCAGAAAGCTCCGCACCTCATGGCGCCCATAGTTGAAGATCGCGCTGTCCCAATCGCGATGGTGACCCTGGCGGGGATCGGCATGCTCGTACAGGTGCGTCCCATCGAAGTAGATCAATCCGTGCTCGTCCGTTGGGAAGTGTGACGGGACCCAATCGAAGATGACGCCGATTCCCCGCTGGTGCAGGTAGTCCACCAGGTACATGAGATCCTGCGCCGCCCCGTACCGGCTGGTGGGCGCGAAATACCCGGTTACCTGGTATCCCCAGGACCCGTAGAAAGGATGCTCCGCGAGGGGCAGGAACTCGACGTGGGTGAACCCCATCCGCTCCACATAGTCGGCGAGCCGCGGCGCGATCTCCCGGTAGGTGAGAAATCGGTTGTCTTCTTCGGGCACCCGCATCCAGGATCCCAGGTGGACTTCGTAAATCGAGATCGCACTGGAAAGAGCATTCCGGTCCCGTCGGGATTGCATCCAGGCGGCATCTCCCCAGTCGTAGTCGAGGTCCCACACCAGGGAGCCGGTGTGGGGAGGAGTCTCCTGCCGAATTGCGAACGGGTCGGCCTTGTCCACTTCGTATCCGTCGTGCTTGGAACGGATCCGGTACTTGTACACGGTGCCTCGAGCCAGCGCCGGGATGAACCCTTCCCAGATACCCGAATGCTCCCTGGCCTTGAGGGGATGACTCTCCCGCTGCCAGCCATTGAAGTCACCGATCACCGTAATCGACTCGGCATTGGGCGCCCAGACACCGAATCCAACGCCCGGCGTACCGTCGGGAGCGGTCACTCGGTGGGATCCCAGCTTCATGAACAGCCGGTCGTGGGTGCCTTCATTGAAGAAATGGAGGTCCCGCTCGCCGATCAGACTGACGTCGTAGCGCATGGCGCCCGTTTCCGGCTCCACCGGCTTTGACTTGACCTGCCTCATGGCATCACCTCGACGACTTCCGCGATTCCCCGCAGCGGCAGCCATACCCAATCGGGTCGATTGTTGATTTCATATCCGAGCTCATACACCGCCTTGTCGAGCAGGTACACGGATAGAAGCAGCTGAAGCTCCGACTGGCTCGGAGGCAGGAATGGGGCCTGGTCCGCGGCATCCAGGTACGCTGCCACGAACCCGGTGGACACTCGATGAAACCAGAGCTCGGCCCAGCGTTCCAGATCCGGCCGCGGGGCTGGTGGTACGCGCTGCGCCGTGAGCACCGCGCTGAGCCCGTGGTGGGCAGCGTAGTGGAAGGACCGGATCATTCCCGCGACATCACGCAGCGGATCGCCCTTCCTCCTCCGCTCGGCCAGCGACCGTGCCGGCTCCCCTTCGAAATCGATGATCGCGAAGTCTTCGCCGGTCCAGAGGACCTGGCCGAGGTGATAGTCCCCATGGTGCCGGATCCGCAGTGCCGGAGTGGTTCCCCTCATGGCGGACCGGACCTGCTCGAGCATCTGTTCGCGGCGCGCGATCACGGCCTCGGCCTGGCGCCGCACCGGGGGAGCAAGGTCGGGGAGGCATTCGCCGAGCAAGGCGAACACCTCGCCTGTCAACGACTCGAAGCGTTGGCAGAATCGCTGTTGATCCGCCGGCGTGGACCGCTCCGGCGCAAAGCTGGGGTCATCCGAATGGGACGCCAGGGCGCGATGCAACTCCGCGGTCCGGCGTCCCAGGAGGCCAGCCATCTCGAAGTACTCGCCGATCAGCCTGCGCTCATCTGCGGTTGGGGATTGCGGGAGCGGGAAATCGGGCGATCCCGATCCCGGGCCGGTGTCGATCCGGGGCGGCGGTCGGGACCGGATCCGCTCGTAAAAGAGCTCGAGGCGCTCCAGGGTGTAGTTCCAGGCGTCGCCCTGGTTGGCCACCAGACCCTGCAGGAGCCCAACGGTCATCGGTTCTCCGTCACCGGCGCGATAGAGCAGGGAGCCCAGGGCCGGGGGAACATGAGAGAACGAGGTGCGCTCGGTGAGAAAGGCCCCGATTTCGAGATCCGGGTTGACCCCGGATTCCACCTTGCGGAACAACTTGAGCATCAGGCGGTCGCCGAAACGGAGCGAGGTGTTGCTCTGCTCCCCACTGGATCGAACCGGAGGAGGCAACCTGGAGAGCGATCCCGTCGCTTCATGGAACGCCGACGTGTGGGTGGCCTCGAGACTGCCCGTGAGTCCTGGGAGCGTGTGATTCGCCGCGATGGCATCAAGCAACGCGCTGCCGAAGGTCGCCTCCCAGGTCGCCCCGTACAGAACCCCGATTCTCTCCGCCACCTGCATGGGCGCGACGACAGCGGGCGAGCGCTCGGCGAGCATCCGCTCCGCCTGTTCCCCGCTGGCAAACGCCAGGTTGAGCTGGTAGATCTCGGCTGGACTCCCCCGGTATTCCACTCGCACCAGGCAGAGACAGGCTTGGCTCTCTCCGGAGGGAATTGGCACGGCATCGACGATCCGGACCGATCCGATCTGCCGCGCTTTTCCTCCGAACCAGCGGCGGGTTCGCAGGAAAGCCGGGAGGCACTCCTCCAGGGCATCCCTGGCGGGCGCCGCAAAGATCGAAACCCATTCCGGGGACGTCGCGATCAGCGTCGTCGTCGCTCACCTCTCGCGCTAGAGGTAGTAGTCAAAGTCTCTTTCGGTGCGAAGCCGCCGCCGCAACTGGAAGATGTGCGCCGGCATGCTGGCTGGGTCGAGGGCGACATAGTTCCGGGCGCCCTGCCACACGAAGCGCGCACCGGTCAGAAGGTCATGGACCTGATAGGGCTGGTGGGGATCCAGGCCAAAACGCTCGAGCGGCAGGGTGAGCCAGCCTGAATGCGCATGATGCGGATCCAGATTGACGACCGCGAGCACCTGGTTCGAGCGATCCGCCGTGGTCTTGCTGTAGGCGATGAGCTGCTCATTGTCCACCACGTGGAAGGCGAGCGATTCATTCCGGTGGAGCGCGGGGTTCTCTCGACGGATCCGATTCACCCTCGCAATCAGGTCCTTGAGGCTGTCCTTCCTGTCCAGCTCCCAGTGCCGGAGCTCGTATTTCTCCGAGGCCAGGTACTCCTCGCTTCCCGGCTCGCGGGCCCGGTTCTCCTGCAGCTCGAAGGCGGGTCCATAGATGCCGTAGCTCGAGGCGAGGGTCGCCGCGAGAACGAGTCTCGCGGCGAAGGCGCCACGCCCGCCGAACTGCAGCGCCTCGGTCAGGATGTCGGGCGTATTGGGCCAGAAGTTGGGGCGAAAGAAATCCCGCACCGGAGCCGCGGTCAGCTCGGTCAGGTACTCGGTCAGCTCCTCCTTGGAATTCCGCCAGGCGAAGTACGTATAGGACTGGGAGAAGCCGAGCTTGGCCAGCTGATACATCACCTTGGGCCGGGTGAACGCCTCGGAGAGAAAGATCACCTCCGGGTGGTCGCGACGGACCTGGCCGATCACCCATTCCCAGAACGCAAACGGCTTGGTGTGAGGGTTGTCGACCCGAAACATCCGCACGCCCTGAGCGACCCAGTACAGGATGACCTCCTTCAGCTCATCCCACAGGGCCTGCCAATCCCCGGGCTTCGAAATAGAGGGGGAAGATGTCCTGGTATTTTTTGGGTGGATTCTCGGCGTATTGAATGGTGCCGTCGGGACGCCGCCGGAACCACTCGGGATGCTCCCGCACCCAGGGGTGATCGGGTGAACACTGGTAGGCGAGGTCGAGAGCCAGCTCGAGGCCGTGCTCTCGTGCCTTCCCGAGCAGACAGCGGAAATCGTCGAGGGTGCCAAGGCTGGGGTGAATCGCGGTGTGCCCCCCTTCGCTGGCGCCGATCGCCCACGGGCTGCCCACGTCTTCCGGCGTCGCGATCGGATCGTTGTTGCGGCCCTTCCGATGGGTGTGTCCGATGGGGTGAACAGGGGGCAGATAGAGAACGTCGAACCCCATTGCCGCCACGTAGGGAAGACGGGCAATACAGTCCTTGAGCGTTCCATGTTTTCCAGGCTCGCTCGAGGCGGATCGTGGAAACATCTCGTACCACGCGCTGAACCGGGCCCGTTCCCGCTCGACCAGAATCTGCACCTCCCGCGGATAGCGGGTGGCGGTGGTTCGGTCGGGCCAGCGATCGACCAGGTCCGCCAGCTCCGGAGAGAGCGCCGGGGAGAACCGCTCGTCTCCTTCTTCCCCGGACGCCCGTTCCAGATTCGTGGCCCATTGCTCCAGTTGCCGAGCATCCGTCCCGCTGGCGCGGTCCACCGCCCTGGCCACCAGCTCGGCGCCGATCCGAAGGTCCATACCCGTGGCGGCGCTGGAAGCGACGCGCTTCCGAAGGTCACGGAGCCAGGTCCGGAACGGGTCGACCCAGGCTTCGATGGTGTACTGATAGGACTCCAGCGTCTCAATCAGAAATTCCGCGCGCCAGAGGTCGTTGGGGAGGGGCTCCATCGAGACCTCCTGCCACTCGACGGTGCCGGCCTTTCGGAAGACAAGGACGGCTCGAACCACATCGTGGCCCTCGGCGAAGACATCGGCGGTGACGACCACCCGATCTCCGACAATCGCCTTCGAAGGGAAACGCCCGCAATCCACCTCGGGGCGAACCCGCTCAATGACGACGCGCGAAGGAGCCCTGTCCATTTCGTATCCTAGCACATGTCACACCTGAGGCAACACCCGACCCTGCAGGGTCGACGGCCGATCAGCAGAGGAAAATGAGGGCTCCAGGACGCGCGAACTCCAGAACGGCGCCGGTCGTTGCGTGGAGAAGGTGGATTGGATGGGGGTTGGCCGTGAATTCAGAATCCTCCGTGGAGAGAGAAATCCGCCAGCTCGCAGCCGCTCCGCCAGAGGCCGGAAGCGCCATTGGACCGGCTCCTCGCAGTCGCACGACCACCAGGGCCTCGCGACCACCCAGGATGTAGCGGAGGATGAGGCCGTCCTCTTCCAGGGGCTCGATCACAGCATCGCGACCGGGACTGTCGCGGAAGAGCGGGTCCTCCCGTCGCAACCGGAGCAGGGCGCGGTGCAGATGGAGCACGCCCCGGTGCGGCAGGTCGGACCGATATCCCCAGTCGAGGCGACACCGCTCGAACGTCTCGGGATCCTGCGGGTCGGGCGCGGCATCCGTGGTGATCCCGGCGATGTGCTGAAGATCGCGCCCCCGCCCCTCGGTCACCCGGCGGCCCAGCTCCGGTTCGTGATCGGTGAAATAGAGGAACGGCTCGGGAGCTGCCCACTCTTCTCCCATGAACAGCAGGGGGCTCTCCGGCGCGGTGAGCAGCAGAACGGTCGCGGCCCGAAAGGCCGCCGGATCAACCAGGTGATTGAGTCGTTCCCCAAGGGCCCGGTTACCCACCTGATCGTGGTTCTGCAGGAAGTTGACGAATCTCCGCGCAGGCATGCCAGCCGGATCGGTTCCCCGGAGACCTCCATAGTGTTCGGAATGCTGCCCTTGAAAGAGCCAGCCATCCCGGATCGCGGTTGCCAGGTCGGCCACCTGACCGGTGAAATCCCGGTAGTAGCCGCCTCGCTCCTCGGTGACGATGCGATGGACTTCATGGTGGAAGTCATCGCTCCAGACCGCATCCAGCCCATAACCGCCCTCCGCCGGTGATTTCACCAGGGCGGCCAGGTTCCGGTGATCCTCCGCCACCAGGAGCACGGGACGCTCAACTCCGCTGCGAATGCTCGACTCGAGCTCGGCCAGGAAATGACGGGGGCTTTCATCGACGAGGGCATGGGTTGCGTCGAGACGAAGGCCGTCAAGGTGGTACTCGGTGATCCACCGAAGGGCGTTTTCGATCAGAAAGTCCCGCACCGGCGCGCTTCGGGGGCCATCGAGATTCAAGGCAGGCCCCCACGGAGTCCGGTGCCGCGCGGAGAAGTAGTCGGGAGTGAACCGGCTCCAGTATGCTCCATCCGGCCCGACGTGGTTGTAAACCACGTCGAGCAGCACCGCGAGGCCGAGCCGATGTGACTCGTTCACCAGGCGGGCCAAGTCCTCGGGCCGGCCGTAGCGGTGCGCCGGAGCGAAGAGGTCGACGCCGTCGTAACCCCAGTTCCATCGCCCCGGAAACTCGGCGACCGGCATGAGCTCGATTGCGGTGACCCCGAGGTCCACCAGCTCGCTGAGCTTGTCGGTCACGCCGGCGAACGTGCCCCTGGGAGTGAAGGTCCCGACGTGCAGCTCATACGTGACCAGACGCTCGAGCGGGACGCCCTGCCAGGCCTCGTCAGTCCAGCGAAGACTCGCCGGATCGACAACTTCGGACGGGCCGTGCACCCCGGCGGGTTGGAATCGGCTTGCAGGATCGGGAAACGGCCCCGCGCCGTCGAGTCGGAAGCGGTAGAGATCGCCAGGGCTGGACCCCTCGGCAAAACAGCCGAAAAATCCGCCCGCCTGCGGGCGCATCGCGAGGATAGCGCCGTGTGGGGGATTCTCGAGGCAGACCTCGACCGTCGTGCAGGCGGGCGCCCACACCACAAAACTCACCCCGCCCGGCAGGCACGACGCACCGATCCGTCGCGTGGCTCCTCCAGGTCAGGAGACCGTAAGGGTGAGCCCGGAGTCACACCCATTCGCGTTTCGGCGCCGGATCGACCCGAAGGCCCGACCATACCACCCGGTGAAACAGGTCGTCCATCTCCGCTGGACTCGCGTGCAATCCTTCCTCGACCCACCGGCTGAGCCAACTGATGATCATGCCGGCGTATCCGACCGAGATCGCCTCCCGCTCGGCGGGGGTGAGCGCCCCGTGGCTCAGGGTGGTGAGCCGGCCCTCGATGCCTCGCGCGAAATGCTCGCGGGCGAGGGCCATGTTCTGGTGGAACAGATCGGACGCACGAAGTCGAGCGACGAAGTCCTTCATCTGTGCGACGTGCTCGAAAAACTCCCGAACCGGAAAGACCCGGTTGGACCGGTCTCCCTGCGCCGTCAGGGCGTGGGCCAGGCCGTGGAAGAACTCGCCAGCGTCGCTGGCAAAGAGGTCCTCCTTGTCCCGGAAATGATGATAGAAGGTGGACCGGCTCACTCCGGCTCGATCGAGCACGTCCTGCACCGTGATGTCGTCGAACCGCTTCTCCTGCATGAGGGCGATCAAGGCATCGCCCAGGGCGTCGCGACTCCGGCGCGCCCGGGCGTCCAGGCGACCCTTGTCCGGAAAGACGCGCACCGGGACGGCTCGATTTCCTGACATCAAAGGCCCTTTTGTTCGAGAACTCCGGGTATTCGTGGCGGGATGCTGGCCAACGTGCCCGGAGCAGAATAATCTGATCCACTCTCTCTCAAAGGATTCCCGTGCCGGCAGGAACGTCTTCGGGCCTCGTAGCCTTGCTGCTCCTCGCTTCGGGCCTCGCGGGACCCGCTGCTCCTCGCTCGAGCTCGGTCGCAGATCCGATCTCGGGAACCTGGGATGTCACCTTCCACGTGGAGGGATACCCCCCGACCCCCGCGACGTTCGAGCTCAAGTTGAACCGAACCAGACTGACGGGCACCATTCAGTCCGAGCATACCGGATCGGGAGATGTCACTGAAGGGTCCTGGGAACGCGGCAAGCTTTCCTTCGTGGCGGTCTTCAAGAACCACGAGTCCATCGCCGTCACGGGGACGCTCGCGGACGGGAACCTTGCGGGGGAGTTTACCACCGAGGGATTCACGGCCAAGTGGGAGGCGGTCAAGCGCCCCAAGGCATCTACTCGCCCCTGAGCACCTGCACCGGGTCGATCCGGGTGGCCCGATGGGCCGGGATCCAGCTCGCCGCAATAGAAACCACCACCACCAGACCGGCCGTCGCCAGGATGGTGATTGGGTCGGTCGGTGAGACCTGAAACAACAAGGAACCGAGGAGCCGGGTGGTCAGTAGCGCTCCCACCGCTCCGATCACCAGGCCGATCGCGATCACGCCGAATCCACCGCGGATCACCAGGCCGAGGACATGGCCATCCGAGGCGCCGACGGCGCGCCGGACGCCGAACTCCCGCCGGCGCTGCGCCACTGAATAACTCAAGACTCCGTAGAGTCCCACCATGGCGAGCGCCAGCCCCAGGACACCAAGCAGAGTGAGCAACGCCATCGGGTAGCGGCGCCCGGCCAGGGAATGTCCAATTCGGTCCTCCATGGTGCCGACGTGGAGAAGGGGAAGGCCGCGATCAAGCCCGGCGACCGTGGTCGAGAGGTCGGGGAGCAGAGTCGGGCGGGATCCCTCATACTTGGCCACGATGGTCAGGTCCTCGGCCGTGCCTTCCTGGTCAGTCGAGAAGTACACCAGGGGTCGCGGGGTGGCATCAAGGCTGATGGTATGAACGTCTCCCACCACCCCGACCACAGTGTATGCCGAATCCGGCTCTCGCCAGGCCACCTTGAGCTGGCGTCCGATGGCCGGTGCCTCTCCTCCCAGCATCCGGGCCAGGGCTTTGTTGACGATGAGCACCCGGTTGCCGCCGCGGCGGTCCCGGCTATCGAAAGAGCGTCCTTGCAGGAGGGGGATGCCCAGTACGGCGAAGTACCCGCCATCCACCTCGTTGACCTCGGTCACCGGGGCCTGCCCCGGAGCGGGCGGTGGCTCGCCCACGATCGCGAAACTCGTGGCTGGCTGGATGATCCTGAAGGGCAGAAAGGTCGACAGGCCCACGCGGGTGACCCCAGGGAGACCCTGGATACGGCGGGCCACTTCGTGGAAGAATGCCTCCCGCTTCTCGAGAGTCGGATAGTCGCGTCCGGGGAGCGCGATCTCGAAACTGATCACCCCGCGGGGATCGATCCCGGGATCCTGGCGCAGGACCTGGCGCAGGGAACGGATCGCCAGCCCCGCGCCGACCAGCAAGGTGAAGCAGAGCGCGACCTGGGCGACCACCAACCCATTCCGGAGCGCCCGGGCTCGCGGGTTAGGATCGGCGCCCCCGTGCCCCGCCAGGACCCCCTTGAGCCGGCCTTCCCGGATGACGGCGGCCGGCGCCAGCCCGAACACCACTCCCGCCACCGTGGTGAGCAGCGCGGCAACGCCCAGCACCCGAAGATCCAGTCGCACTTCGCCGAGCCGGGGAATCTCGGAAATGCCGGAGCTGGTGAGCACATGCACCAGCACCGCCGCCAGTCCCACCCCGATTGTGCCACCCAGGAAGGCGAGCAGTAATCCTTCCACCAGCCACTGCCGGAGGACCTGCCCACGGGAAGCACCCAGCGCGGAACGCAGGGCCAGCTCACCACGACGCGAGATCGCCTGGCCGAGATGGAGATTGGCGACATTGGCGCACGCGACCAGGAGGACGAATCCGATCGCACCGCCGAGAAGCCAGAGGACCGGGCGCGCGCTCCCGGTCACTTCCTCGGCGAGGGGCAGGGCGCGGACGCTCCACCCGGCGTCAAAATCGGGAAACTCCTGCTCCAACCCCCTGGCGACGCTTCGCAGGTCGGCGTTGGCGGCATCCAGATCCCCCGCATTGCGGAGGCGCCCGATCGCCATGACAAACCGACCCCGGGGGACGCGCGCCTGTGCCCCAATGGGAAACGGCTCCCAGAAGTCCTCGTCGGAGAGGGGCCGGAACCCGGCGGTCATGACACCAATGACAACCGCCGGCGACTCCCGGGTGCGGATGGGCTTCCCGATCATCGAGCTGTCGGCATGGAACCGGCGAACCCAGACCGCGTGGCTCAGAAGGATCGCCACCGGGGCATTCGGCACCGTGTCCTCCGGTGCGAATCCTCGACCCAAGAACGGCTGGACGCCGATCAGGGAGAGCAGGTTGCTCGTGATCCGCATGCCACTCAGCTGTTCGGCGGGCTCGTCGGCCAGCGTCAGGCTGCTCCAGGTGTACAAACCGATATCGGAGAGCACCCGGCCCCGATCCCGCCAGAAGAGCACATTGGCCGGAGATAGAATATTCTGCCCCTCCGGCTTGGAACTCTTCACCTCCCGCAGCGAAACCAGTCGATCGGCCTCGGGGTAGGGCAGGGGACGCAACAGGACCGGATCGAGCACGCTCCACAGCGCAGTGGTCGCCCCGAGACCCAGCGCCAGGGTGAGCGTCGTAGCGATGGCGAAGCCGGGACGGTGCGCAAGGGTGCGACCGGCATATCGAAGATCGCGGAGTATCCCCTCGAGCCAGCCGAAAGCCCAGACCGAACGCGACTGCTCGCGCAGGTGGGCGTCGTTGCCGAGACGCCGGCGGGCTTCCCCACGGGCTTCGGGTGGACTTGCCCCTCCGTGGGTCAGGTCTTCCTCCGCCATGGCGCGATGAACCCGAAGCTCCTCCGCCAGCTCCTCTTCATACCTGCGCCTCCCGAGATACCAGCCAATCCGGCGAAACCATCCGGGCATGGACGCCCCCTCAGGCGGGATGCAGGACGCTGCGAAGCGCCGCCACCATCTGGTCGAACGCGGACATTTCCTGCTCCAGCTGACGGCGTCCGGCCCGGGTAAGCCGGTAGTAGCGGGCCCGGCGCCGGGTCGGGGTGAGCTTCCACGCCGCGCTCACGAACCCCCGCACCCGGAGCCGTTGCAGGGCCGGGTAGAGGGATCCCTCCTCGACCCGGAGGGCCTCGGCGGAGAGGCGCTGGATATGCTGGGCGATGCCGTAGCCGTGCCGGGGCCCGAGCAGCAGCGTCTTGAGAATCAGGAGGTCGAGGGTCCCGGGGAGCAGGTCGACCTTCAGGGAATCGCGTGGTTCCGCCATCCGGGCACATCCATAGTCTATCTATGGGTAGACAACCTATGGCGGAAGCGGGCGCCGGTCAAGCGGCCGACTGGCGGCGGGCCGCCGGGAGGGTACATTCGCTGCTCCCTTTCTCCGGATTCCTCGCCATGCGCAGTCTGAGACTCCTGGGCGTGTTAGCGGTCACCCTGCCGGCCGGCTGGGCCTGCACCAGCCCGACCGACGGCGGAGGAGAGGTGACCTACGTCTTTGTCGGGAACTCGACCGATGCCGCCGTCCAGATCACCGTGTCCGGGCCCAACGATGCTGACGTCACCGAAACCCTCCAAGGCTCCACCGGGGGCGATACGTTCACCCTGCATCTGTCGCCGGGAGATCCGGTAACCTTCCATGCGGTCCAGGGGAGCCTCCACGCCGATCTCACCTGTAATATCGACGCGAGTGTTGTCGGCAGTGACAACCTGGTGGCCAGCGTGCAGATTCTCGCCCAGGTGGGGACCGGCCAGCAGTTTCATATGGAATGCGGCTCCGGGTGGCAGTGACCCGGCGCCGGCCCTGACGACGTGGCTCGCGGAAGTCAGGCGGCCGGCCGGGCCGCCGCTCGCGCCTCGCCCTGACGCACCCCCTCCAGCATTGCGGTTTCGGTATCCGGCCGGGGTTCCCCCCAGACCAGGAGGAGCGCCAGGATCCCGTAGATCGGCAGGTGTCCCACCAGCTCCCGCCAGCCCAGCAGCGGCAGGGTGAGGTTGAACGGCAGCCAGAGGACCAGGATCACCAATCGCACGAACGCCCCTGATATCAGCAGGAGTCCGAAGGTCAGCTCGACCGTTGCCGCCATCAGGAGAAACTGCCGGTCGGTCACTCCGTTGATTCCCAGCGAATGCATGAAGTTGAAGGGGTGGTCGGCCAGGAACGCGAGGCCGAGCGGCAGATTCCAGATCTTCTCGGTGAAGGCCAGCACCGCGATGCTCAAGCCGGTCAACACGCGAAGGGCAGGAACGGCATAGGGCAGGAGCTTCGGGATCGGCCGATGCAATCGCTGGAGCGCCATGTCGAACGCGAGTGGCCCCCGGCCGGTGACGAAGAGAAAGAACGCGATTCCCAGAAACAGGGTCTGCTCCAGCAGGCGGGTCGGGCCGAAACCGATCATCCCGACGACCCAGACCACAGCGAGCCCGATCGAAGCGAATCGGGTCAGCGCCCCATAGAGAAAGCAGAGCCCGATCACGATCTGGGCAAGACCGAGGACGCTTCCCAGAAAGGTCGACCCGAGCTCCAGATTGGGCACCAGGAGCCGGAGGCTCACCCCGCTGACCAGCAGGGGAACCGCGGTGTGCAGGCCCAGCACAAGCGGCATCCAGGAAAGCAGGCGCTCATAGTTGGACCACGGCATACCGAGCTCGACCGGGCCGGGAACCAGTGGGCGATGTGCGCGGAGACGCCAGAGGACATTCGCCCCCACCGTAACGGTCACGGCGATCGCAAGGGGAATCCAGGTTTCCGGCGCCAAGATCGTCAGGGGAAAGCCCTGATCTGAAACGAACCAGCGTTCGTGGAGCAGCGTCATCTCCGCCTCTGAAGAGACCGGGCCGCCTGACCAGGGCTACACCCCATCAACGGGGGAACATAGCGATCCGGTATCTCCGCGCTGCTCGACCGAGAGGCCCCTCGTTCCGGAAGGGAGCGGTTTGCGCCATGGCGACCAACCGGCCATTTTGCGAACGTCCTCGATGGAGCCTGTCACCATGTACGTTCGTCTGATGATGCTTACCGTCGCCGCGTCCGCGGTGACGACCCTCCCCGCTGCGGCTCAGCGCCCCGGCGGCCCTCCTGGCGGACGCGGCGCCGCGGGCGGCGCCGACACCACCGCCGGCGTTCCGGCGGTGGAGAAAGTCTCGACCACCAAACACACCGTCACCATCGACGGGAAACCGATCGCCTACACGGCCAATACCGGCACGATGGTATTGCGCGACGAGAACGGAAAACCGAACGCCACGGTCTTCTACATCTCCTATACCAAGGACGGACAGGACCTGACGCATCGCCCGGTCACGTTCTTCTTCAACGGGGGCCCCGGCTCAGCCTCGATCTGGCTGGATATGGGCATCATGAGCCCGAAGCATCCGACCATGGGACCGGGCGGTCAGCAGCCGGCTCCGCCGTACGATCTGGTGGACAATCCCTACTCGCCGCTTGGAGCCACGGACCTGGTGCAGGTGGACGCGATGATGACCGGCTACTCGCGACCCGGGCCCGGCGTCAAAGCGGCCGATTTCACCGGCGGGGTGAACGACATCCGCATGTTCGGCGAGTTCATCCGCGGGTACCTGGACAAATACGATCGCTGGCAATCCCCCAAATACCTGTTCGGCGAGAGCTACGGCACGTTCCGCTCGGCCGGCCTGGCCGACGAGCTCGAGGAGCGGGAGGGCATCTTCCTCAACGGGATCATGCTGCTGGGCACGGTGCTGGACTTCCAGAACCTGTCCCAGCTCGCTTCCAACGACGTGGGCTACGCGGTGTTCCTGCCGACCTACACCGCCACGGCCTGGTATCACAAGAAGCTGCCTCCCGAGCTCCAGCGGATGACGCTGGCGCAGGTGGTGCAGCAGGCGCGTGACTTCGCGTTCGGCGATTACCTGACGATGCTGGCGAAGGGCAACACGCTGAGCAGCGCCGAGCGGACCGCGGCCGCGGCGAAGATCGCGCGGTTCACCGGGGTTTCGCCGCAATATGTGGCGAACACCAACCTGCGCATCGATGCCGGGACCTTCCGCACCGAGCTGCTGCGGGATCAGCGGCTGACGCTAGGCCGCTACGACAGCCGCCTCACCGGCGTCAACGGCAATGCCGCCAGCCAGCGTGAGGACTACGACCCGTCGGACGTGGCCCCGTCCGGGGCCTTCATGTCGGCTTTCATGCGGTACCTCCACGACGACCTCAACTACGACAGCGACCTCCAGTACTACATGGGCGGCCATACCGGACGATGGGACTACACCGGCACCACCCCCGGCTTCGGCGGCGGCTTCCCCAGCGAGTCGGAGTCCTTGCGCCTGGCGATGGCGAAAGATCCGCACCTGCGGGTTATGGTGGGCGCGGGGTACTACGACATGGCGACACCGTTCGCGAACGCCGAATACACCTTCCACCACCTGGGCTTCGACGGGACGTCTCAGGACCGGGTGACCTGGGAGTACTACGAGAGCGGCCACATGGCCTATCTCAACCAGACGTCGGCCCGGAAGCTCAAGGAGGACATCGAGCGATTCGTCAACGCGACCGACAAGGTCGTCACCACGACGGACAAGGGGGGCCAGCGGTAGCTACAACTCCGCCTTGTCGACCGGTCGCGGATCGGGCTTCACGCTGAAGGACTGGGTGGAGCTCTTCCCATTCACCGTCAGCCTGGCGGTGAACGTCCCCGGAAGTGTCACCTCGGGGTCGCGGACCCCTCCGCGGAAGCCGCCGCCGAACCCGCCCCGCCGTCCGGTGTTCGGCACCCACACCACCCGGTGCATGCCGGCGACCTTTGCGACTGGCTTCGGCGCCGGCCGCCAGAGCGCCGTGGTATTGGGAATACCGCCCGCCCGGCGCGGGGACGAGGGCTCTTCGGATGAGAAGGTGTGCAGGGTTCGTCCAGTCGCATCGACGATCTCGAGGGTCACCGGCCCCGGCGGTTCCGCCCGCAGGTAGTAGTCGATGACCACGCCGTCGGGCGGGTTCGCCGCCTGGGGCTCGTCCTTCTGGACCGGGGTGCCGTCATCGCCCCCCTGCTCGTAGCTGGTCTGATCCGAAGGTTTGAAGAGCCAGGCGTCGGCGCCGGCGATTTCCTCGTTCACCTGCCTGAGCACCGCGATGTCGTCGATCACCCAGAACCCGCGACCATGGGTGGCGATGATCAGATCGTTCTGATACACCTGGAGGTCCCGCATCGAGGTGACCGGAAGGTTGAGCTGAAGCGGCTGCCAGTGCTCGCCCTCGTCGAAGGACAGGTATACCCCGCGCTCGGTCCCGCAGAACAACATTCCTTTCCGCTCCGGGTCTTCCTTCACCGAGTGCACGTACACGCCCTTCGGCAGCCCGCTCGCGATCAAGGTCCACGTCCTGCCGCGATCATGGGTCCGGTAGATGTAGGGATCGAAATCCTCGAGCTGATGACGGTCCACGCTCGCGTACGCCGTGTTCACGTCGTGACGCGACGCTTCGATCATCGTCACCCGGCTCCAGGCGGTGAGAGCCGGCGGGGTGACATTCTCCCACGACGCGCCCCCATTCATGGTGACCTGGATGAGGCCGTCGTCGGTGCCGATCCATAGCAGCGGGGCCTCGACCGGGGAGGGCGCGATGGTGTAAATCACGCCGCGCCGGCCGTTCGTGTCGGTGTCCTCGGTCGCGGCCCGGTCGAGGCCGGGTGGCACCTCGGGGTCGGCCCGGGTGAGATCGGGACTGATCCGCGTCCAGGTCACCGCGCCGTCGCTGGTCCGGTAGAGGAACTGGTCGCCGTAGTAGAGCGCCGTCGGGTCGGCCGGCGAGAGCACCAGGGGCTGGGTCCAATCGTGCCGGGGATCCTTGGTCTGCGGTGTGGTGGTTCCAGGAATGAAGCGATTCTCCGCGAGGTTGAAGCGGGCGCCGGCGCCGCCGAACACGATCCCGGGGTGCCGGGGATCGCCGGCGGTATAGCCGCTCTCGCCGCCCGCCCCGATGGGTTCCCAGTCCCGCATTGAGATCTCCCCGAACTTCCCCCGCGAGCGCACGGCCACCGCGCCGCTGTCCTGCTGGGCCCCGGTCACCCAGTAGGGGCGCCGGTAGTCCACCGAGAGGTGGTAGATCTGGGCGGTCGGCTGATTGAGCCAGGAGCTCCAGGCGATCCGGGTAGGGTCGCCTTCCTTGGCGTTGTGGGTGATCACGCATCCCTGATCGCTCGCCGTGATCATCAGGTTGGTGTTGTCGGGCGAAATCCAGGCCTGGTGATAGTCGTCCCCACCGGGAGAGCCGCGCACCGGGACCCAGCTCTTGCCGCCATCCATTGAACGGGAAATCGAAACGTTCGAGACGTAGACGATGTCCGGGTTCCCCGGATCGACGACCACGTGCTCGAAGTACCAGCCGCGTCCCCACAGCGCCTGGTCGTCCGACAGCCGGGTCCAGCTGGCGCCGGCATCGTCGGACCGGAAGCAGCCGCCCTGGCGGGAGGTGACGGCGCCGCCCGTCGCCGGCGCCGAAGACGGAGCGCCGGTCACCGGCAGGAGGCAATCCACTACCGCGTATACCCGCCGCGTATCGCTCGGCGCCACCGCAATCCCGGTGCGCCCGATCCCTTCGGCGGGAAGCCCCGCGGTGAGCTGGGTCCAGGTGTCCCCGCCATTGGTGGACTTGAAGAGGCCACCGCCCGGGCCGTTGGTCGGCGGATAGACGAACCACGGCGGGCGCCGGGTGTTCCAGAGGCCGGCGTACACCACCTTCGGGTTGGACGGATCGATCACCACCTCGATCGCCCCGACGTCAGGACCCTTGTAGAGCACCTTCTGCCAGGTCTTTCCGCCGTCCTTCGACCGGAAAATGCCACGCTGTTCGTTCGACCCGTAAAAGTGCCCGATCGCGGCAACGAATACGACATCGGGATTGTGTGGGTCCACCGCGATCTTGCCGATGTGCTGGGTATCCTCGAGCCCGATGTGGGTCCACGACTTCCCGGCGTCGGTGGACTTGTACATCCCATTGCCGAAGCCGACCGAGTCGCGAAGGGTGGACTCGCCGCTTCCGACGTAGACGACGTCGGGCGCGGAAGGCGCCACCGCGAGGGCACCGATGGACGCGACCGGCTGGTCGTCGAAGACCGGCTCCCACACCCGGCCCGCGTCGATCGTTTTCCAGACCCCGCCGTTCACGTGACCGAAATAGAACTCGCTGGGCCGACCCACCACGCCGCACACTGCATCCACGCGGCCGCCCCGGAACGGCCCGAGCATTCGCCACTCGAGTCCGGAGAAGACGCTCGGGGGCAGGGGACCAGACGTCATCCCCGCGACCACCGATAAAGGAGTGCTCGCGGCGCGAGCGCCGCGCTCCAGGATCAATGCGTGCCGGAGGGCCGGCCCCGCCAGCACGATCAGGCCCCCCATCTGTCCGGTCCGCATCAGAAAGTCCCGGCGCGAGAGCGGTACCCCGCTTACGTCGGTGTGCGCAGAGTCCGGAGGCGGTTGTTCCACGGGATAACTCCTCAAGGAGATGCGACGAAGATATGGCGCCAGGCTTCAGTGCAAAAGAATCTCGACCCCAAAGGCGAGGGTCACCACGCTAGGCGTCCATGAAGTGCTCCCAACCACCAGAGGAAGACCCGGGGCGGTTCCAGGGAGCCGCTTCCCAATTGTCCAGGCGTGCGTTCTCGGAGCGCAGCCACCTGGCGAGCGGAAGCTCCAGATGGCTCGACAGGGCCGTCAGGTAGGGCTCATACAGGGACCGGAGCGCAGTAAGGCGAGACTCGGCATCTCGAGGCAGATCAAGTGGGGATCCTTGCGCGACCGCGCGAAGGCGCTCGAAGTCATCGCTGGGCAGGCGATCAGGGGAGGAACGCTGGCTCCGGGCGTTGAAGACCTGAGCCAGGTCCACCACAGCGTGCCGCGCCATCGCAAAGGTGAGCTCCGCCTGGCGGCGACAGGGGGTCTCGCAGGCGAGGGCGGCCACCGCGCTGGTGTCGAGGAGGATGGTGAGAGCCGCAAGCCAGGACTGGTTGCTGTGCTGAGAACGAAAGTAGGCGAGCACCGGATACGACAGGTTGGTCTCCAGCACCTCGGCGGCCCACCGCTCCCACTCGGCAAGGAGCTGTTGCAGGCGCAGATGACCGGGATCCTCGCCGTGCCGGCGAAGCAGCTCACCGGTGGTGGGGGGAGATCCGGCCCGGGCATCGAGGAGGGAGATGATGACTTCGCGCCGGGAAAAGGCCTGATAGATGACGGGCAGATAGCCCACCACGACCGCCAGGAAGGCGAACCCGAGGCCCGCTTCGCCGACGGTCAAGAGCTTTGCCAGAGGGGAAACGGGTGCGATATCCCCCAGGCCCAGGGTAAAGAACGTGGTCCCGCTGAAGTACAGGGATTCCAGGAGGGTCACCGGCTCGCTCCCCAGCCGGAGCCCGGGGCCGATCGCCCATTGCATCACCGCGAAGGACAGCACGATGGTGGTCGCCCACAGGACCAGCAGTAATAGGAGCGAGAACGGCCCGAACCATCCGAGTGCGTGCTCGGCGAAGCTGCCGGCGAGGCGGGTCGCGACGGCCCGCCACGAGTGCCAGGTCGTCCGGTAGAAGATCCGGGTGAGCTGGAAGCGGCGACGCACCCGCCGCGGCAGGATCACCGTTTCGAAGGCGTCCCGCAGCACGATCAGGAGCAGGACGAGCGCAACCAGGCCGGCCAGCGGTCTCATTCCGGGGCAAATATAGAGAACCTGCGAGATCCGGCTCTGGACGGTATTCTCCACCCCCAATGCGCTGCGGCCACATCGCCCTGGCGGGGCGTCCGAACGTCGGCAAGTCCTCGCTCCTCAACGTTCTGGTGGGTGAGCACCTCGCGCTGGTGAGTGCCAAGGCTCAGGCCACCCGGATCCCGGTGATTGGGATCCGGACCGAGGGCACGGTGCAGTACATCTTTCACGATCTTCCCGGGTTGCTCGATCCATCCTACCCCTTACAGGAGCGGATGCGCTCCCTCGCCGAGGAAGGGCTTCGCCAGGTGGACCTGGTCCTCCATCTCATCCCGGCGGACGAGCCCGACGACGGCGCGAACCTGGCCTCCCTGACCAAGCGGTCCATCCTCAAGGTATTTACCAAGGGGGATCTCGTTCCTGCGGCACGGCGCGCGGAGCTTGGTCGAGACGGGATGGTGGTCTCCGCGGTAACAGGAGAGGGAATCGGCGCCTTGCTCCAGGCCGTTGCCGAGCGACTGCCCGAGCGCGATTTCGCCTTCCCCGAGGACGAGATCGGCACTCAACCGCTCCGGTTCTTCGCCGCTGAATACCTCCGCGAAGCAGCGTTCGAGCTGCTGCAGGACGAGCTGCCTTACGCCTTCGCGGCCGAAATCGAGGAGTTCCGTGAGGACCAGGACCCGGTGTTCATTCGCGCCAACCTTTTCGTCGAATCGAAGTCGCAGAAGGGCATCGTGATCGGGGCGGGAGGGCAGATGATCCGGGATATCGGCCAGCGGGCCCGGAGCCGGATCGAGCAGCTCCTCGGACGCCAGGTGTTCCTCGAAACCTGGGTCCAGGTCCTCCCGAAATGGCGGCGCGATCCGGTCCAGCTTCGTCGCCTGGGGTTCCCCGACACTCCGGGTCGGGAACGGTCCTGATGCCGAAACCGCTCGGGCTGTCCCGGTTCTTCCGCCTGAGCCTCGTGCTCCTCCTAGGACTACCGGCAAGCCTGTTGCTGCGATGGCAGCATGCGGACCCCTTGCTGGTGTTTCTGAGCGCCGGTGCGGCGATGCTCCCGCTGGCCGGCCTGCTCGGCAAAGCCACGGATCAGCTCGCCGAACGAAGCACTCCCGTCCTCGGTGGCCTGCTGAATGCCACCTTCGGAAATGCCGCCGAGCTGATCATCGCCCTGGCCGCGTTGCGACAGGGCCTGGTGTCCCTCGTGAAGGCTTCGATCACCGGGAGCATCCTGGGCAACCTGCTGCTGATTCTGGGGCTCTCCCTGGTGGTCGGAGGCATCCGAACACCGAATCTCAGGTTCAACCGCACCGCCGCCGGCATGGCCTCGGCGATGCTGGCCCTGGCGGTCGCCGGCCTCGTGTTCCCGGCGGTCTTTCACCAGCTCCACCCGGAAACCGCTGGGGCCAGGCTCGCCGGCTCCGAGCTCGGCTTCACCGAGGCGGTGGCCCTCATCCTGATCCTGACCTATGCGGCGTCATTGCTGTTCTCGTTGCACACGCATCGCAACGTGTTCGGAGTCGAATCCGAGATTCCACCCTCCCGAACGGATGGGCCGGAGCCCTGGAGCATCGGCCTGTCAATCGGAGTCCTCGCGATCTGCACGGTGGCCGTGGCGATTGTCTCGGAGCTCCTGGTCGGGGCGATTGAGCCGGTCACGCAAACCCTCGGGCTTTCCCAGCGATTCCTCGGCCTCGTGGTGATTCCCCTGCTCGGAAATGCCGCCGAACACGGCGCCGCGATCACGGTGGCACGCCGAGGCAAGATCGAGCTCGCGTTCCAGGTCGCCCTTGGATCGAGCATGCAGGTAGCGCTGCTGGTCGCGCCCCTGCTCGTCTTTGCAGGTGTGCTGCTGAATCACCCGGTCAGCCTGGTGTTTACCCCGCTCGAGATCGTCTCCCTCGCCATCGCGACCGGGGTGGTGGCCATCATCACCCTGGATGGCGAATCCCACTGGTTCGAAGGCGTCCAGCTGCTCGCGGTCTATGGGATGTTTGTGGCGGCGGCTTTCTTTCTCTAGTGGTACATTCGGAACATGTCCCTGGCACCCGAGCTCCTCGAGATTCTGGTTTGCCCCAAGTGCAAAGGCGACCTCGAGTACCGGCCTGACGAAGCCGTCCTCATCTGCCACGCCTGCCGCGTGGCCTACCCCATCGAGGACGACATCCCCATCATGCTGATCGACGAGGCAAAGCCTTTGCAGTAGCCGGCTGGTGGGCCTGTCGCCGGCCACTGTTTACTGATCCCCGCTTACCGTTTAAGTTGCTGTAGCACAAACCTTTACGAGTGGAGGCGGGTGCGAACTCGGCCGACCATCCTCTTCTTCGGGCCGGTTGGGGCTCCGATTCCCGATCTGGTGCAGCAATGGGCCGAGCGGAAGGCGTTTCCGCTCGAGCTCCACGCTGACCCCGCCCAGATCGAGTCGATTGTCCTCCGGGGCCATCCGTGCCTGCTCTTCATCGACGCAGATCGGATGGGTCCGTCCGGCCTTCTTCTGGTCCGCCAGCTCAAGAGCGATCCCTTCACCGCAATCATCCCGGCATTGGTCCTTGCGGCGACCCACAACGCGGAGGACGTGCAGGAGTGGTTCTCCGCCGGGGCGGACGAGATCCTGACCGGCGTGTTTCCGAAGATGGAGCAGGAGGCCCGGCTCGACCTGCTCCTCATTCGTACCCAGCGGGACGTCTCGGTCCACCCCTCCACCCGAATGCCGGGAACCACCGAAATCGAGCGGGAAATCCGGCGTCGCCTGGAAGGACAGGAGGAGTTCGCGGTCTGTTACGCCGACCTCGATCATTTCAAGGAGTACAACGACCGGTATAGCTACTACGATGGGGACCGGGTGATCTACCTGCTCTCCCGGATCCTGCATGACGTGGTGAAGGGGTTGTGCGGAACCCGCGGGTTCGTGGGCCACATCGGGGGCGACGATTTCATCTTCATCATTCCGGCGGCCGACATCAGCCTGGTCTGCGGCGAGTGCCTGTCGGTGTTCGATACCCTGATCCCGTTCCAGTACAACGACCAGGACCGGCGGGCCGGGTATTTCTTCGGGAAGGACCGGCGGGGCCAGCTCCACCGGGTTCCCCTGATGACGATCTCGGTCGGCATCGTCACCAACCGGCACCGCACGTTCGCCCACCCGGCGGAAGTCAGCGAGCTTGCGACTGAAATGAAGAGCTATGCGAAGACCCTGCCGGGCTCGGTCTACGTGGTCGACCGGCGCCAGAGCCGGAGCGGGGACGAGCGCACCGGCACCGCCGCGCAGCGCGAATCGGCAAGTGGGGTGAAATGAACGTCAGCTGCCCCGAATGCAAAACCGTCTTCCGGGTCGACCCGGAAAAGGTGCCGGTGAACGGAGTCCGTGCCCGGTGCTCGGTTTGCTCGGCCGTGTTCCGGGTGGAACGGGAGCGCAGTCAGGCGAAACCGGCGGGATCCCCGTCACCGATCACGGCGGCTCCGCCGCCTCCGGCAGCCCCGCCGGCCCCGGAACCGGTCGCGGCGCCACCCCGTGCCACGCCACGGCCCGAACCGGTGATGGGGAGCGCGCGAACCATTTCACCATTCGGTCAACCGGTGGCCTCCCCGCCGGCCATCACCACCTCGTCGCCCACCCGGCCGGTGAATCCCTTCCTGGCCCAGGATCCCATGGCCAAGGCTCGACGACTGGCCCGCGCCCTGGTCAGCGATATCGTGGTCTACAACCCGGCCAAGCGCCGCGACGGGCTTCGCGACGGATCGCTCAAGGCGCTGTTCGACGAAGAAATCCGGAAGAGCTGGGAGGAGTACGTCGATCAGGTCGGCCGGGAAGTCGCCGATTCGACCAGTTTCTTCACCGATGCGCTGAACGAGATCCTGGCCGACGGCCAGCGAGTGTTTTCCTGATGCCTGCCCTCGACGAACGCCTCGCCGAGCTCGATCGGCGCGCTCGCGAGCTGCGAGACTTCCTTTGACCTCCCCACTCGTCAAGCGCGCCTGAGCGTGCTGGAAGCCCGGCAAACCGATCCCGGATTCTGGAGCGATCCGGATCAGGCCCGTGCCGCGGTTCGGGAAATCAAATCACTCAAGGGGATCCTCTCCCCGATGGGGCAGCTCCTGTCGAGGATCGCGGATGCCCGCGGGCTTTCCGAGCTCCTGGCCGCGGAGCCGGACGAGGCGATGGCGGCGGAGCTCGTCTCCGAAGTCGAAAGCGTCGAGCAGGCCCTTGAGGCGTTCGAGCTCAAGACCCTCCTGAGCGAGCCCGACGACCCCGGCGACGCGATCCTCACGATTACCCCGGGCGCCGGCGGCACCGAGTCCCAGGATTGGGCCGAGATGCTGTCACGCATGTACCGACGCTGGGCGGAACGGAGGGGGTATCAGGTGACGGTCCTCGATCTCCAACCCGGGGAAGAAGCCGGGATCAAGTCGGCGTCCCTGGAAATCAAGGGCGAATACGCCTACGGCTTTCTCAAGGCGGAGAAGGGGGTCCACCGGCTGGTCCGGATTTCCCCCTACGATGCCCAATCGCGCCGGCACACCTCGTTCGCATCGGTGTTCGTCTATCCCGACATCGACGACACCATCGAGGTGGATCTCCGGGACGAGGATATCAAGATGGACGTCTTCCGCGCCTCCGGTGCCGGCGGCCAGCACGTCAACAAGACCTCCTCGGCGGTCCGGCTTACCCATGTACCGACCGGGATCGTCGTGTCGTGCCAGCAGGAGCGCAGCCAGTCCAAGAACAAGGCGACAGCGTACAAGATGCTGCGCGCGGCGATCTACAAGCGGAAACTCGAGGAGCAGGAGGCGGCCCGCGCCGTGGTGGAAGCGACCAAAACCGACATTTCCTGGGGCAACCAGATCCGCTCGTATGTCTTCCAGCCGTACACCATGGTGAACGATCACCGCAGCGAGCTCAAGATCGCCGACGTCCAGCGGGTCATGGATGGCGACATCGATCCGTTCATGCAGGCCTGGCTCAAGCACCAGGCGGGCAGCCGGACCGGCGGACAGGCGGAACGATGACCGCCGAACGCAGCTTTGTGGAGGAGGCCCGCCGAGCCAACCGGCAGGCTCTGGAGCAGGCGGGGGTGGAGACCTACGCGTATCGCTACGAACGGACCCACCTGGCGGCCGATGCCCTGGCGCTCTACGACGATTCGATGGGCGAGAACGGGCCGATGGTCGCGGTGGCCGGTCGGCTGTCGGCGCTCCGATCCCAGGGAAAAACGATGTTCGGCCACCTCGACGATGCTTCGGGGAGAATCCAGGTCTACCTCAGACAGGACGCCCTGGGGCCAGGCTGGGCGGCGGCTCAGCTGCTGGATCTGGATGACCTGGTCGGGGTGACCGGAACCTTGTTCCGCACTCGAAGTGGAGAAGTGACAGTTCGCGGCCTCGTCCTCCAGCTCCTGGCCAAGAGCCTCCGCCCTCTGCCCAGAGGAAAGGTCCGGGAGACCGACGAGGGAACCACCACCTTCAGCGGGTTGACCGATCCGGAAATCCGGTACCGGCAGCGCTACGCCGATCTCGCGGTCCACCCCGACGTCCGCAGGGTGTTCGAGACCCGCGCCCAGGTGATTCGATTCCTTCGAGGCTTCCTGGAGGAGCGCGGGTTCCTCGAGGTCGAAACCCCGATCCTCCAGCCCCAGTACGGCGGGGCATCGGCCCGGCCGTTCATCACCCACCACAATGCGCTCGACCTCCCTCTCTATCTGCGGATTGCCGACGAGCTCTACCTCAAGCGACTGATTGTGGGCGGGCTGGAGCGGGTGTACGAGATCGGCCATGATTTCCGGAACGAGGGCATGGACCGGCAGCACAATCCCGAGTTCACCATGCTGGAGGCCTACCAGGCCTATGCCGACTACACCGACATCCTGGCGCTCACCGAGGCGTTGATCGCGGAGACGGTGCAGCACACCACCGGCGGGCCTGGTCTCAACGTGGCAGGCGCGGCCATCGATTTCACGCCGCCCTTTCGACGAATCCGGTTTCTCGATGCGATCCAGGAGCGCAGCGGGCTCGACGCCGGGCGGGCCTCGGCCGAGGAGCTCAAGGCGATGCTCCGGAAGGCAGGCATGGAGGAAGCAGAGCTTGCCGCCATGTCTCCCCCCAAGCTCCTCGACGAGATCTTCAAGCACGTGGTGGAGCCGGAGCTGATCCAGCCCACCTTCGTGCTCGATCACCCCATTTCGCTCTCCCCCCTGGCCCGACGTCATCGAGAGAACCCGGAGCTCGCCGAACGGTTCGAGCTCTACGTCAACGGCACTGAGCTGGCCAACGCGTTCAGCGAGCTCAACGATCCGGATGATCAGCGACTGCGTTTCGAGGAGCAGGGCCGCCATCGCGCCGCCGGGGACGAAGAGGCCCAGGTCCTGGATGAGGACTTTCTCCGCGCGCTCGAATACGGAATGCCGCCGACCGGCGGCGTGGGCATTGGAGTCGATCGTCTGGTCATGCTGGTCACCGGGCAACCGTCGATCCGGGACGTCATCCTGTTCCCCACGATGCGGCCGGCACGTGGGCCGTAGCTGCTCTCACCTCGCCCCTCGCCCCTCGCGCCCGCGCTGATGCTCCCCACCCGTCTCGAGCGTTCCATCGCGATTCGATACCTCAAAGGCCGGAGGAAATCCCGATTCGCCTCCCTGACCACGATGATCGCGGTGGGGGGAGTGGCCATCGGGGTGACCGCCCTGATCGTGGTGCTGGGGGTGATGAACGGACTTCGGGACGATCTGCGGGACCGGATCCTCGTGGCGAACCCGCATCTCCGGATCCTCACCTATGGCGCCTCGCTCCGGATGGAGAACTGGCGGGAAGCCCTGGCCACGGTCCGGGCCGACCCCCGGGTCGTCGCGGCCGCGCCGGAGGTCATCACCAAGTCGCTGATCCTGAATCAGGCGGATTACCCCGCGGCGGTTGACGTGGTGGGATATGCGCCCGGGGAGGGAAGCGAAGCCGTCACCAGCGTCGCCAAATACATCACCCGGGGCGATCTCCGCTTTCGGGCCGGGGTCGATTCGGTGCAGGGCGGCATCGCGCTCGGCTATCGGCTGGCAGCCCGCCTCTCGGTGGCGGTCGGCGATGTCGTCAATCTGGTCCCCCCTACCGCGGCCAAGGCGCCGGTCAACCGGGTGCTCGGCCGACCGGTTCCCCAGTTCTGGACCTTTCAGGTCACCGGAATCTTCGAGACCGGGATGTACCAGTATGACGATCAGTTCGCCCTGATGGACATTGCCACCGCCCAGCGTTTCGCGGGGCTGGGCGATGCGGTGACGGGGATTCAGATCCGGCTGGCCGATCCGTGGCGGGCCCCGGAGGTGGGGGACAGCTTGATCCGCCAGCTTGGATACCCCTTTCGTTCCCTCGACTGGCAGAGCCAGAATCAGAGTCTCTTCAGCGCCCTTCAGCTCGAGAAGCGGGCGATGGGCCTGATCATCTGCTTCATCATGGTGGTCGCGGCGTTCAACATCATCGGCACGCTCACAATGATGGTCGCTGAAAAGACCAAGGAAATCGGCATCCTTCAGGCCATGGGGCTTTCCCCCCGCGGCATCGGCCGGATCTTTCTGGCCCAGGGCGCCATCATTGGCGCGTTGGGCACCTTCGCCGGCTTCCTGGGAGGATTGCTGCTGTCCTGGGTCATCGATCGCACCGGAATCATTCGCATCGATCCCACCGTCTACTTCATCGATCAGCTCCCGGTGCACCTCGAGGTACTGGATATCGTGGCGGTGATGGCCTTCAGCTTCGCGGTGGCCCTGGTTGCCACCATCCATCCCTCCCGGTCCGCGTCACGGCTCACTCCCGTGGAAGCGATCCGGCACGAATGAACCGGCCGGTGCTGCAGGCTTGCGGCCTCCAGAAGACCTATCTCGGCGGCGACGGTGGGGTCATCGAGGTACTGCGGGGTCTTGATTTGGCGGTCGAGACCGGCGAGTTCGTCGCGGTCACCGGCGAGAGCGGCTCGGGGAAGAGCACCCTCCTGCATCTGCTTGGGGGATTGGACCGGCCCAGCAGGGGCACGGTGCGGCTCGATGGAGTAGACTACGATCAGCTGGACGCGGCCGCCCTGGCGCGCCTCCGCAACGCGAAGATGGGGTTCGTGTTTCAATTTCACCATCTGTTGCGCGATTTCAGTGCGCTGGAGAATGTCGCGATGCCGCTTTTGATCGCGGGAGAAGCGCCCAGCGCGGCCCACGCCAGGGCGCAGGAGTTGCTGCAAGCGGTGGGACTGGGAGGCCGGCTCAGTCACCTGCCGGCCCAGTTGTCCGGCGGCGAGCAGCAGCGCACCGCGGTGGCCCGGGCGCTCGTCACCAATCCGGTGGTCGTGCTCGCCGACGAGCCTTCCGGCAATCTCGATGAGGGAAACGCGGCCCACCTCCACGGGCTGTTCGCGGGCCTGGCGCGGGAATTCCAGACTGCGGTGGTGGTGGTGACGCACAATCGCGCGCTGGCCGGATTGGCGGACCGCGTGCTCAGTTTGAGCGAAGGAGTCCTGGCGGAGATGGTGCCCCGATGAAATGCAGCAACTGTGGCGAGCGGGAAGGGGTGGTCAACCTGACCCAGATCGAGGACGGTGAAGTCCGAACCGGGAGCCTCTGCGCCGAGTGCGCCAAGGCCAAAGGGATCGAAACCGGGCTCGAGCTGGCCGCCACTCCGCTGGGTGGGTTTCTCTCCACGCTGGGCGAAGGGATCGACGCGGGTGGGTCACCCGACCTCCTCACCGACGCGCGTTGTGGAAGCTGCGGGGCGACCCTGAAGGATTTCCGGGAAACCGGCCGGCTGGGTTGTTCCGAGTGCTACCAGACGTTCTACGCCCCTCTCCGGGACCTGCTGCGACGAATTCACGGGTCGACGCATCACACCGGCGTGCGGCACGACGGTGAGCTTCCCCCGGAGCCGCCCCGATCCCCGAAGGACACGAGCCTGGCCCATCTCCGGGAAGAGCTCCGCCGCGCCATTGAAGCCGAACAATTCGAGCGCGCCGCCGAGCTGCGCGACCGGCTGCGAGAGCAGGAATGATCGACCTCTCCCTGGTCCCCGACGACGGCATGGCCTGGCTCGAAGCCAGCGGCCCCTCCAGCCACCTGGTGATCTCGACCCGCATCCGGCTCGCGCGGAACCTCCGCCACCACCGCTTCGCGACCCGGAACGACCCCGCCGAGCGCGGGGAAATTCTGGGCGAGGTGGAGCGGGCCGCGGCGACGACCCGCGGCTTCGGGCACGCGGCCCGGTTCCAGCTCGACACCATGGAGCGGGGCGATCGCGAGCTGCTCCATGAGCGGCACCTGGTGAGCCGTGAACTCGCGGCGGCGGAGCCGGGAGGCCGGCCTCGCCAGGGCGGCGCCCTCCTGGTTCAGGATGATGCGAGCGTCATGGTGAACGAAGAAGATCACCTCCGGCTCCAGGCCCTGCGCTCGGGGTTTGCGCTGGAGAGCACCTGGGAGCGCGTGGCGGGCCTGGATCGTGAATTGGGCAGCCAACTTCCCTATGCGTTTCACCCGGAGTTCGGTTACCTTACCAGTTGTCCGACCAATGTCGGAACCGGGCTCCGAGCCTCGGTGCTGGTCCACCTTCCCGGGCTCGTCCTCACCAAGGAGATCACCAGGATTCTGCAAGGTCTCACGCAAGTGGGCCTCACCTTTCGGGGACTGTACGGGGAGGGCAGCGAGGTGGTCGGCAATCTGTTCCAGTTGTCGAACCAGACCACGCTGGGCAAATCGGAGCGGGAGCTGCTGGACCAGCTCGGCAAGCTGGTGCGGCGGGTTATGGAGCACGAGGAGCGGGCGCGCCAGGTGCTGCTGCGCGACGCCACCTCGATCCTGGAGGACAAGGTCTGGCGGGCCTACGGTCTGTTGCGCTACGCCCGGACCCTGTCCTTCGACGAGACGATGAATCTCCTGAGCGGGGTTCGGCTCGGCGTCGGACTCAAGCTGATTCCGGACGTCGGGCTGTACACGCTGAACCGTCTGCTCATCTTCACCCAGCCCGCCCACCTTGCCGCCCTGCAGGGCCGGGTGCTTTCCGAGAGCGAGGTCCCGGTTCAACGCGCCGCCTATGTCCGGCGTCTACTGGATGAGGAGCTTCGTCGCGGCCGGCCCTCCGCCGGCAACGACGAGACCGACGAGGGAGCACGATGAACGGCTACAACTTCACCGACCGGGTTCGTAAGGTCCTCCAGATGGCGCGCGAGGAGGCCGCCCGGCTCCATCACGAATACGTGGGGACCGAGCACATCCTCCTCGGCCTGATCCGCGAAGGCGAAGGGGTCGCCGCGGCGGTGCTCACCAATCTGAACGTCGATCTCGACGACATTCAGCAGAAGATCGAAGAGACCGTCAAGAAGGGGAAGGCCGCCGCCCAGCCGGGGCCCGATCTCCCCTATACCTCCCGGGCCAAGAAGGTGCTGGAGCTCGCCATGACCGAGGCCCGCGAGCTCAATCATTCCTACGTCGGCACCGAGCATCTGCTCCTGGGCCTGCTGCGGGAAGAGAAGGGCATTGCGGCCCAGGTGCTGACCGACGCCGGGGTCACCCTGGAGCAGTCCCGGGCCGAGACCCTGCGGCTCCTGGGCAGCGACCTGCCTCAGCAGGCCGCCAGCGCCGCGACGCCGGCCCCGCCCGCCTCGGCCCCCAAGTCGGAAAAGAAATCCAAGACGCCCGCGCTGGATCACTTCTGCCGGGATCTGACCCAGCTCGCCGCCGAGGGCCAGCTCGACCCCACGATCGGACGGACCAAGGAGATCCAGCGGGTTATGGAGATCCTGGCCCGGCGCAAGAAGAACAACCCGGTGCTGATCGGCGAGCCGGGCGTCGGCAAGACCGCGATCGTCGAAGGCCTCGCCCTGCTGATCGCCAGCGGCCAGTGCCCCGACGTGCTGCGGGATCACCGGGTCCTGTCGCTCGACATGGCGGCGGTGATCGCGGGCACCAAGTATCGGGGCCAGTTCGAGGAGCGGCTCAAGGCGGTGATGAACGAAATTGCCCAGAACAAGAACGTGGTGCTCTTCATCGACGAGCTCCACACCCTGGTCGGCGCCGGCGCCGCGGAGGGGGCGATCGACGCCTCCAACATGCTGAAGCCCGCGCTCGCCCGCGGTGAGCTCCAGTGCGTCGGCGCGTCCACCTTGAACGAGTACCGCAAGTACATCGAGAAGGACGGCGCCCTGGAGCGCCGGTTCCAGGCGGTAATCGTGGATCCGCCCTCGGTGGACGAGACCATCGAGATCCTCAAGGGGCTCCGCAAGAAATACGAGGAGCATCATCGGATCTCGATTCCCGATCCGTCGATTCGGGCCGCCGCCGAGCTGTCCGACCGCTACATCACCGACCGGTTCCTACCCGACAAGGCGATCGACGTGATCGACGAAGCAGGGGCCCGGGCCCGGCTCGCCTCCCAGGCGCCTCCGGCGGAGATCGCCGCCCTCAAGGCCGACCTCGAGAAGGTGACCCAGGACAAGGAAGCCGCGGTCCGCGACCAGAACTTCGAGCGCGCTGCCGCGCTGCGGGACAACGAGCGCGACCTCCAGAACCGGATCCGCCTGAGCCAGGAGGAATGGGAACGGGAGCGCCAGACCCGCCGCCCGGTGATCGACGAGGAAGCCGTCGCCTTCATCGTGTCCCGGTGGACCGGCATTCCGCTCACCCGGCTCCAGGAAGCGGAAACCGCCCGCCTCATCCGCATGGAAGAGGAGATCCACCAGTCGGTGATCGGCCAGGACGAGGCGATCGCCACGGTGGCCCGCGCCATCCGGCGGAGCCGGGCCGGCCTCAAGGACCCCAATCGCCCGATCGGCTCGTTCATCTTCAGCGGACCCACCGGGGTCGGGAAGACCGAGCTGGCACGGGCGCTGGCCAAATTCCTCTTTGCCGACCCCCAGGCGCTGATCCGGGTCGACATGTCCGAGTACATGGAGAAATTCTCGGTCTCGCGCCTGATCGGGGCGCCCCCGGGCTATGTGGGCTACGAGGACAGTGGGACGCTCACCAAGGCGGTGCGCCGCAAGCCCTACTCGGTGGTGCTGCTCGATGAGATCGAGAAGGCCCATCCCGACGTGTTCAATATCCTGCTCCAGGTCCTCGACGAGGGGCACCTCACCGACAACTACGGCCGGGTCATCGACTTCAAGAACACCGTGGTGATCATGACCTCGAACGTCGGCGCCCGCGACATCACCCAGTCCAAATCGCTCGGGTTCCACACCGGTGACCGGAGCCAGTCGTTCGACCGGATCGCCGAGACGGTCAAGGAAGAGATCGGGAAGGTCTTCAATCCCGAATTCCTGAACCGTCTGGACGACATCATCGTCTTCCATCCGCTGGACAAGGGACACATCGGCCAGATCGTCGGGGTGTTGCTCAAGGAGGTGCAGCGCCGCATCGGCGACGAGGTGAAGCTCACCCCTGCCGCGACCGACTTCCTGGTCAAACACGGGTACGATCAGACCTATGGGGCCCGGCCCCTCAAGCGGGCAATCCAGAAGTACATCGAGGACCCGTTGAGCGAGAAGATCCTGGTGGGCGAGTTCACCCGGGGCGAGGAGATCGAGGTCGATGTCTCTCCCGAAGGGGACAAGCTGACCTTCCGGGCGTTGAGCGGTACCCGGGCCTGATCCGAACCTCTCCCTGCCTTCCGACTTCCGCCCGATGTTGAACCTCTGGTCGTGGGGCCGCCGGATGCAACCCGCGGCGCTGGCGCTGGGCGGCCTGCTGATCGGGCGGCTTCCCGCGGCGGCGCAGCAAGGCGCGCCTCCGCCTCCGCCGAGCATCGACAGTCTCGCGGTGGAAGGCGCGGTCAGGAACTCAGCCCAGCAGATCATCTCGGTCTCCGGCCTCCAGCGGAACCAGCCGGCCACCTACCGTTCGGTCCAGCGCGCCATCCAGAACCTGTTCGCCTCCGGCCAGTTCGACGATGTCCGGATCGACCAGCGACAGGCCAACGGCAAGTTCGTCCTCACCGTCGTCGTCAAGGAGCGTCCGCTCCTGCAGAAGTGGACCCTGAAAGGCGTCGAGGCCGTGGACGAGGGGACGGTGCGCCGGCGCATCTCGGTTCCCGAGGGCAGGCCGCTCGACCGGAACGCGATCCAGCGTTCGGTGCACGCGGTCGATTCGCTGTATCGCAAACGGGGCTACTACGCCTCCAAGGTCCAGGTGACCGAGCTTCCCCAGTCGGGGAATCAGGTACGGCTGATCTTCGACGTGAACCCGGGACCCCGGGTCGTCGTCAGCCAGATCGACTTCGAAGGCAACACCGCGCTCTCCGATCAGGAGATCGTGAAAGGCATGGCCACCAAGCCGGAGGGGTTCTGGTGGTTCCGCAAGGGGGAATACCTCGAGGACCGGCTGGAAGACGATCTCCGCAGCACCATCCCGGCCTGGTACGCCGATCGGGGGTACCTCGACTTCCGCATTCTCCGCGACACCCTGATCGCCGACAGCATTCCGGGCAAGGGCATCATTCGTATCGCGGTGGATGAAGGCGTGCAATACAAAGTGGGTCGCTTCGAAATCACCGGAAACCGGCGATTCTCCAACGAAGAGCTGAGCGGCTATCTCACCTTCGGGACCGGCGTAGTGGCCGGATCGGGCCAGGATATCGGGGTGCCGTTCGACCGGGGCGCCTGGTCGGCCGCGACCGAAAAGGTGAGCAACCTCTACGGGAACTACGGCTACATCCTCGCCAACGTGGTGCCGGAAGAAACCCGCCGGGTTGGTCCGGATAGCACTGCCTACGTGGACCTCCGGTGGAACATCCGGGAGGGCCAGCCGGCCACGGTCAACAAGATCATCATCCTGGGGAATGACGTCACCCATGAGCGGGTCATTCGCGAGGCCATCGTGATGCTGCCCGGGCAGACCTTCAATCGCGAGGCGATGATCCGTTCGTATCAGAACATCTCGAACCTGAATTTTTTCCAGCAACCGCTCCCGCCGCCGGACATGCGGGCCGCGGAAAATGGCGTGGACGTGGATGTCGTGTTTCGAGTGGTCGAGAAGCGGACCGGCAACATCAACTTCGGCGCTTCGGTCGGGCAGGGCGTCGGAGTCGGCGGCTTTATCGGCCTGGAGGAGCCCAACCTCTTCGGACGGGCCAAGCAGGGCCGGCTCCAGTGGCAGTTCGGGCGGAACATCAACGACTTCAATCTGAGCTACACCGACCCGGCCATCCTCGAAAGCACCGTCTCGGGAACCATGACCGTCTTCAATTCCCGGCGGCGCTATACCATCGGCGACCTCGGCCGCCAGCGGAGCCGCGGGTTCCAGTCGCAGATCGGGTTCCGCCTCTTCGGGTCGCGCTACACGCGAGCGTATCTCACCGGCGGGGTCCAGCAGATCACCTACAGCGATGCCCAACCCGACCTGGCGGCCCAGTTCGTCTGTGACAACTGCACCCGGGCCTCGATGGGGGTGAGCCTGGCCCGGGATACCCGGATTGGGCTGCCCTTCGCGGTGGCCGGCTCGTCGATGAACCTGAGTGTGGAACAGAACGGTGGGCCGCTCGGGGGGACCGGGAATTATCAGAAAATCGACCTGGAGGGTCGCTGGTACGCCCCGTTGGGCCGTGCTGGCGGAAGCGATCAGTTCGGCGGCGGGGTTCAGTTCACCCTCGGATTCACCGCCCGATCGGGCTTCGCCATCGGCAATACCGGGCCGTTCTATACCGAGCTGTACTCGATGGGCGGCGTGCAGTACGGCATTCCGCTTCGGGGGTATGACGAGTTCTCGATCACGCCGACCGGGTATGATCCTCAGAGCAACAGCACCCAGGCCTCGGTCAACTCGTTCGGGAAGGCTTATGCCGCTTTCACCCTGGAAGCAGGCGCCCGGGTGAGCCAGAGCATCTACCTCAATATTTTCACCGATGCGGGGAACGTCTATGCCAGGGCCCGGGAGTACAATCCAACCCGGCTGTTCCGCAGCGTCGGGGTTGGGGCCGCGGTGATTTCGCCCCTGGGGCCGATCGGGATCGATCTCGGCTACGGGCTGGACCGCACCGATGCCTTTGGACAACGCAAACCCGGCTGGCAGCTCCACTTCCGCCTCGGGAACATCTACTGATGGGGAACGACACGATGGGGAATACTCTACGGGAGGTCACCCGCATGTTCGCAGCTCGCAGGCTCTGGGGAGGCGTGGCGCTCCTCCTGATCGGGGGCACTGCGTCGGCCCAGGGCAACGAAGGCTCGTCGGCGTCGGCCCGGATCGGCTTCATTCACGCCACCAATGTCCTGCGGTCCATGCCCGGCTACACCCGGGCCGAGAGCACCTGGACCAAGGAAGCCGACGCGGTCCAGAAGCAGATGCAGCGGATGCAGGCCGCCTGGGATTCCACCGTCGCGGCGTATCGGCAGTCATCGGCGATGCTGGCGCCGTCGGCACGAAGCACCCGGGAGAAACAGCTTCAGGTCCAGGGCGATAGCCTGGACAAGCAGTTCCAGGCGCTCCGGGACCGGATCGATGCCCGGGAGCGCGAGCTGCTCACCCCGATGCAGACCAAGCTCCAGGGGGTGATCGACGGGGTGCGCTCGGAGCTGGGTCTGGTGATGGTGATCGATCTCGACAACCCCTCCTCCGCGAACGTGATCTCCTACGACAAATCGCTCGACATTTCGGATCGCGTGGCCAAACGCGCCCTCCAGTCCAACTAGCGTGAGCGCACTCCCGCCGCCGGGCCGGGCACCAGTGCCCCTCACGGCGGCGGGAGTGGCCGATCTGGTTGGCGGCGCCCTGGCGGGAGATCCCTTGGCCCGGCTGACCGCAGTCGGGCCGCTTCACATTGCCGACCGGGAAACCCTCTCGGTCCTGGCTTCCTCCCGCTATCTCACCGCCTTCCGGGCATCGCGGGCGGGCGCGGTGGTGCTTGGCCCGGAGCACCGGGCGGAGCCGGGGGGCCCGGCCACCCGGATTGTGGTGGCGGATCCCCAGGCCGCCCTGGCCAAAGTCCTCGGCGCGATGTATCCGGCCGCCACCCGGGCGGGCTTCATTCATCCCACCGTTCGCCTGGGCCAGCGGGTTAGGCTCGGCGCCCGGGTCCGGCTGGGCGCCGGCGTGGTGCTCGCCGATGGCGTGGCGGTGGGCGACGATTCCGACCTGGGCCCCCACGTGGTGTGCGGGGAGGGGACCAGGATCGGGAGGCGTTGTGTCATCAAGCCGGGTGTGGTGCTCGGCAGCACCGGGTTCGGCTTCGTGGCCGGCGCCGCCGGTCCCACCCGGATACCCCATCTCGGGGGGTGCGTTCTGGGCGATGATGTCGAGATCGGGGCCAACTCCTGCGTCGATCGGGGCAGCATCACCGACACGGTGATCGGGGATGGGACCAAGCTCGACAACCTGGTCCATGTCGGGCACAACGCCCGACTCGGCGCCCGATGTCTGGTCATGGGTGGGAGCGTGATCGCGGGAAGCGCGGATATCGGTGACGACGTCATCATCGCGGGCCACGCCGCGGTTGGGGGGCATTTCCGGGTGGGGCATCGAGCGAAGATCGGCGCCAAGTCCGGGGTGATCTCGGAGGTGCCCGACGACGGCGCGGTCAGCGGGTTTCCCGCCCGTCCCCACCGGCAGTTCCTCCGCGCCCAGGCGGCGCTCTACCGGTTGGCCCCGCTGGTCTCCCGCCTCGAGGAAATCGTCCGGGTCCCGGATCAGGATGGCTAGGCGAACCATCGTTTCGGATGCCTCGCTCCACGGCCTCGGTCTCCATACCGGAGCGGAGTGCCGGCTCACCTGCCGGCCCGGAGCCCCAGGTCAGGGGATCCTGTTTCGCCGGATCGATCTTCCCGGAGCGCCGGAGATCCGCGCCGGGATCGAACAGGTTGGAGCGACCGAACGCCGAACCGGACTGGCCCGAAACGGCGCGAACGTGGAAACGGTGGAGCACGTGCTGGCCGCGGTGTTCGCGCTGGGGGTGGATGACCTGGTGGTGGAGCTCGATGGACCCGAGCCCCCGATTCTGGACGGCTCGTTTGCGCCGTTTCTCGAGCTGCTCGAATCGGCCGGCATCCGCGAGACCGCCGGCGAGCCGCAGGTGCTTCGAGTGACCGCCCCGTTCGAGATCGCCGAAGCAGGGGCAAGCTATCGGGTGGAGCCCTGCGATGGGTTCCGCCTCACCGTGACGATCGAGTGGGACCACCCCCTGATCGGACGGCAAACCGGCGCCTGGGACATCGGATTGCAGGTATTCCGCCAAGAGCTCGCGGCGGCGCGCACCTTCGGATTCACCCGTGAAGTGGACACCCTTCGGAGTCAGGGACTGCTCAAGGGCGGTTCCACCGATTCGGCGGTAGTCTTAACCGAGGACGCCGTGCTGGGAACCCGGCTCCGCTGGCCCGATGAGTTCGTTCGGCACAAGAGCGGCGACCTCCTCGGCGATCTGGCCCTGCTGGGGGCCCGGATCGAAGCCCACATCATCGCCGAACGCCCCAGCCATCGCGGGAACGTCGCGCTGGCCCGCGCTCTCAGGGATCATTCTCTTCACCAGGGAGGCCGGATGCTCGACATTACCCGGATCATGGAGGTGCTCCCTCATCGATATCCCATTCTGCTGGTCGATCGGGTCCTCGAGCTCGATCCCGGCCGTCGGGTGGTGGCGCTCAAGAACGTCACCATCAATGAGCCGTTTTTTCAGGGCCATTTTCCCGGACACCCCATCATGCCGGGCGTCCTGATCGTGGAGGCCATGGCGCAGGCGGGCGGCATGCTGCTGATGGATCAGCTCACCGCGACGCCGGGCAAGGTGGTCTACTTCATGGCGCTCGACAAGGTGAAGTTCCGGAAACCGGTGCGCCCCGGCGACCAGCTCCGGCTGGAGGTGAGCGTACTTCAGATCCGCGGAGTGAATTGCCGGATGAAGGGGATCGCCTCGGTCGAGGGTACGCCGGTGGCGGAAGGGGAGATGCTTGCCCGCATCGTGGATCCGTGAGCGCCATTCACCCGACCGCCCTCATCGACCCCGCCGCCGAGGTTGCAGCAGGGGTGGAGATCGGCCCATTCGCCATTGTGGGCCCGGGCGTCACCATCGGACCAGGATGCCGGCTGGGTCCCCGGGTCACCATAACCCGCAACACCAGGCTGGGCCGCAACGTCCGGGTGGGGGACGGCACCATCCTCGGCGGAGACCCCCAGGACCTCAAGTATCGGGGCGAGGAGACCTGGCTCGACGTCGGCGACGACGTCGTGATTCGGGAGTACTCCACCATCAATCGCGGCACCGCACGATCCGAAGCCACCCGGATCGGAACCCGCTGCTATGTCATGAGCTACGTGCACGTCGCCCACGATTGTCGGGTCGGGGATCGGGCGACACTCGCCAACGGGGTGCAGCTCGCCGGTCACGTGACGATCGAGGAGGGAGCGAATCTCTCCGGGCTGGTGGCGGTGCACCAGTTCGCCACCATCGGGGCGTTCGCCTTCATCGGCGGGTGCAGCCGGGTGAGTCAGGACATCCCGCCGTTCGTGATGGCGGTGGGGAATCCGGTCGAGCTGTTCGGACTCAATATCGTCGGGCTCCAGCGCACCGGCATGGCGGCCGAAACGATCGCGGCGCTCAAACGACTGTACCGGCTGATGTTCAATTCCAGTCTCAATTTTTCCCAGGCCATCGAGCGCGCTCGCCTCGAGTTGCCGGCCCTGTCCGAAGTTCAGCGTTTTATCGATTTCGTCGCCCGGTCGGAGCGCGGGGTCCCCGCGTGAGCCGGCTCGGCCGGTCCCCCTGAACCACGGCGGTGCCAGCTGCACCGCGGATTCTGATCTCGGCGGGTGAACCGTCGGGAGACGCTCATGCCGCCGCCCTGGTGCCGGAGCTGCTCACCCGATTCCCCCGCGCCGCCATTCATGCGCTCGGCGGATCCCGGCTTGCCGCCGCTGGCGCCAAGCTGCTGCATCCTACGGCTGAATTGAGCGTCATGGGGGGAGTCGAGATTCTCACCAGCCTGCCCCGGCATCTCCGCTTGCTCCGGGATCTGGGATCGCGGCTTCGCCGAGCCTCCTACGACCTGGTGATCACCGTCGACTACCCGGGATTCAATCTGCGGCTCGCCGAGCTATCGCGACGGGCCGAGGTTCCGGTTCTCAACTACATCCCCCCCAAACACTGGGCAACCAGAAGCCGCCTGACCCGGCGATACGGAGCGGCGGTGGACCGAGTGGCTTGCATCCTGCCTTTCGAGCCAGAATACTTCGCGCCGTTCGGAATCCGGGCGGAATACGTGGGCCATCCGTTGCTCGATCGGCCCGCTCCCCCCAGCCGGGAGCGGGCGAGGCGGGCCTCGGCATCGGGGTCGAGGCCCGGGTTCTGGCACTCTTTCCGGGAAGCCGGAGACAGGAAATCGAGAGACTCTGGCCTGCGTTTCGCGACGCGGGTATCGGTCTCCTCCGTGCCGGCGACTGTCAGCGGGTGATCGTGGGCGGCGTACCGGGCCTGAGCTATCCTGATCCGGGCGCGGTCGAGATCGTGGCAAGCCCGACCGAATGGATCCTGGCGGCCTCCGATGCCGCCATCGTCAAATCGGGAACCATCACCCTCGAAGCGGCCCTGTCCGGGGTCCCCATGGTCGTGGCGTATCGAGTTCATCCCGTGACCGGCTGGCTGGCCCGCCGGTTGCTCGAGGTGCACTGGATCAGTTTGGTGAATCTGCTGGCAGGATTGAGCCTGGTTCCGGAGTTTCTCCAAGGTGAGGCAACTCCGGATCGCCTGAGCCAGGCCGTTCGCCCCCTGCTGGCGCCGGCAGGTCAGGAAGCCCGCGCGCAGCGGGAAGGTTTCGGGCGGATCAAGACCATGCTCGGAGGGTCCGGGGCGGCCCGCCGGGTGGCCGGAATCGCCGCCGAGCTGCTCGGACACCCATGACCCGCGCGTCGATCGTCGGCGCCGTGGCTGGGCCGCTCCTGGCGCTTCTCTCCAGAACCTGGCGCATTGAGCTGGGGGGTGCCGACGAGGAATGCAGCGAGATGACGAGGAAGCAACGGCCGTATGTACTTCTCGCCTGGCACGAAGCCATGCTCCCTTTGCTCTGGCATCATCGAGGGACGGGCATGACCATCGTGGTGAGTGAGGGCAGGGAAGGTCGATACCTGGCGGCCTATGCTCGACGCCTGGGATACCATGAATCGCGCGGCTCCAGCTCACGCGGCGGCGTGCGCGCCATGCTTGGCGCGGTGCGTGCCCTCCGATCCGGCCGCACAGCGGCCTTCACCCCTGATGGTCCCCGCGGTCCTCGCCGGGAGTTCAAGGGGGGAGGCGTGCTCGCCGCCCAGCGAGCCGGAGTGCCGGTGGTCCCGGTCCATGCCCACTCGGAACGAGCTTGGCGGGCAGGGAGCTGGGATCGGCTCCTGGTCCCCAAGCCGTTCGCGAGGGTGCGGATCGCCTACGGGTCCATCTTCGCGGTTCGGAGTGGAGAGGAAGCACTCCGGGAGGCGGAGGAGAGGGCCCGCGTTGAGCTGGCTCGGGCCGTCCATTGCGCGGAAACCCCGGCACCATGAGCCGCCGGGGAAGCGGTCGCTTTCTCCGCTGGCTGTGGACCAGCCGGCGCGCCGATGCCAGCCTTCTCAGGCTGGTGTTGCTGCCTCTCTCGGGCCTTTGGATGATCGGGGTTGCGCTACGCAACCTCCGCTTTGATCGCGGATCGGCCCCGGTTCGCAGGCTCCCCCTTCCCGCCATCGGGGTAGGGAACCTGAGCGTAGGTGGATCGGGGAAGACGCCCGTGGCGGGCTGGATCGGGGAGCATTTCGCGTCGCGGGGGATCCTTCCCGGAATCCTGACCAGCGGGTACGGTCGGGACGAGGTCCTGCTCCATCAGCACCGGCTTCCGACCGCCAGGGTCGTCGCGGATCCCGACCGGATTCGCGCCGGGGAGCGAGCGGCAGAGGAAGGAGCCGGCGTGCTGATCCTCGACGATGCCTATCAGCTTCGGGGCGTGGCCCGTGACTTCAACCTCCTCGTCATCAGCGCCGAGACCGCCCGGGCGGTTCCCTGGCTCCTGCCGGCGGGACCCTGGCGCGAAGGCCGAAGGGCCCTTGCCCGGGCTGACGGGATCGTCATAACCCGGAAGCGCGCCTCCCTCGCCGTCGCCCGCGAGGTGCTGGTCGCCTCGCTGCCCCGGATCAGACCGGGTGGCCCGGGTGGCATCGTACGGCTGGAAGTGTCCCGCTACGAGGGACTGGAGTCGGGCAAACCGACTCCAGTCGAAGCCCTCCGGGACCGGCGAGTGGTCGCGGCCTCGGCGATCGCTGATCCGGCGCCGTTCGTCGCCCAGACCAAGGCGACCGGCGCCCTGGTCCAGGTGGCGAGCTGGCCTGATCATCATGATTACCAGGATGAGGACGTCGCCTGGCTGGCCAAGGCCGCGCGCAAGGCCGATTTTCTGGTGATCACCCAGAAGGACGCGGTCAAGCTCCGAGGGCGATGGCCCGCCATGGTCCCGGAACCCCTGGTCGCGATGCTCGAGCTCAGCTGGGAAGCGGGCCAGGATGAGATCGCCGCCGCCCTGGATGCGGTTATCCCCCGCGGCGGGGTCCGGTAGTACTTTTCTCCCACGCATTCCCATTGGAGATGTTGAACATGGCCCATGCGGTCACCCGAACCTGGAGCATCCGCCCCGAGAAGGACACCTTCCTCGGTGGCGAGAACCCTTTCGAATCCATGATGGCCCGGTTCGATGAGGCCGCCCATCATCTCAATCTCGAGCCGAGTCTCCACAAGGTCCTCCGCAACCCCGAGAAGCAACTCATCGTGGCGGTGCCGGTCCTGCTCGACAACGGAGAGGTCGAGGTCTTCACAGGATACCGGGTGCTCTACAACACGGCCCGCGGCCCTGCCAAGGGCGGGATCCGGTTCGATCTTCAAGTGACCTTGGACGAGGTCAAGGCGCTGGCCGCCTGGATGACCTGGAAATGTGCCGTGGTCAATCTGCCCTTCGGCGGGTCCAAGGGCGGCGTGGTGTGCGATCCCGCCAAGATGTCCATCGGCGAGCTGGAGCGGCTGACCCGACGGTATACCTCCGGCATCATCTCGCTGCTGGGCCCGGATTCCGATGTTCCCGCGCCCGATGTGAACACCAACGAACGCATGATGGCGTGGATCATGGACACCTACTCCATGCACAAGCGCCATACCGTCACCGCAGTCGTGACCGGCAAGCCGGTCGCGATGGGTGGCTCGCTCGGCCGCCGGGAGGCCACCGGGCGGGGCTGCATGATCGTAACCCGCGAGGCCCTGAAGCAGCTCGACATGCCGATCGAGGGAACCCGGGTCGTGGTGCAGGGGTTCGGAAACGTGGGCTCGATCAGTGCCCAGCTGATGCAGGAACAGGGCATGAAGATCATCGGGGTGAGCGACAAAGAGGGCGGGCTGCACAATCCCAAGGGACTCGACGTCAACGAGCTGATCGCCCACGTCAAGGAGCACCGCACCCTGAGCCACTATCCCAAGGCCGACGCGGTCAACAACGCTGATCTCCTCACGCTGGAGACCGACGTGCTGGTGCCGGCGGCCCTGGAAAACGTCATCACCGAGGAGAACGCCTCGAGCATCCGGGCCCGGATCATCTGCGAAGGCGCCAACGGTCCGACCAGCGCCGATGCCGATGCCATCCTCCAGGATGCCGGCATCCTGGTGATCCCCGATATCCTGGCCAACGCCGGCGGGGTCACCGTGAGCTACTTCGAGTGGGTGCAGGATCGCGGCGGCTTTTTCTGGGACGAGGAGACCGTCAACAGCCGTCTCGAGCGCATCATGGTGAGCTCCTACCAGGAAGTGGCCGCCATGGCCAAGCGCGCCAAGGTGAGTATGCGGATCGCGGCGTACATGGTGTCCATCGATCGGGTCGCGGCGGTCCACCGGCTTCGCGGCATGTATGCCTGATCGCCTGCGACGTCGATGCGAACCCTCCTGCTCGCGGTCGGCAAACTCCGCCCCAGCGTTCGCGAGGGCTGCGACGAATACCTGATCCGTATCCGGCGGTACGGCCCCATCGACGAGCGGGAAATCCGGGAAGCGGGACGCGCGTCCACGCCGGCGCTGCGGCGCAAGGAGGAATCCGCCCGCCTGGCCGGCGCGATCCCCGAAGGCGCTCAGATCGTCCTGCTCGACCGTGACGGGGCCAGCTGGAGCAGCGAGGGCCTGGCGGAGCGGCTCGATCGGTGGCGGAACAACCGCTCGGTGATCGCCCTGGTGATCGGCGGCGCCTTTGGTCTCGATCCGACCGGCTTCGGGCCCCAGGCGATCCGCTGGAGCCTCGGGCCGCTCACGTTCCCCCATGAGCTGGCCCGGCTCATCGTGCTCGAGCAGTGGTATCGCGCCTGGACGATCCTTCGGAGGGAAGCCTACCACAAGTGACCCTCCCCATCGTTGACACTCCCATCAACGAGCCGGTCCCCCCCGTCTCGCCCCGGGAGGGCGGCTGGAATCCCGCGCTCCTGCCGGCGCTGGTCGGACCGCCTGGCAAAGACCTCCTGGCCCGGCTCCGGCTGCCCGATGCGCTGGTCGTGACCACCGGCCAGCAACCGGGCCTCTTCACCGGACCGGCGTACGCCATTACCAAGGCCCTTTCCGCACGAGGACTCGCCAGGACGCTGGAGCAGCGATGGCAGCGACCCGTCATCCCGGTGTATTGGGTTCCCGGTGATGACCACGACCTTCGAGAGGCGGGGACGGTCGCCTGGATTGGGGCCGACGGCGCCCTGGTGTCGGCCTCGCTTCCCGATCGCCCCTCCGACGCACCGCTCACCCCGATGTTCCGGGAGGTCCTGGGCCCCGCGATCAGCGATGCCCTTGAGCGGTTCGAGCGCTCCTTTGCCGATACCCCCGAACGAGAAGCAACGCTGGGCTGGCTCCGGCGGCACTACACCCCCCATGCGACCGTAGCGGGCTCCTATGCTGCCGCCCTCGCGGAGCTGCTCGCCCCACTCGGCATCGTCTGCCTGGATAGCACCCATCCCTCGGTCAAGCGCGAAGCCGGGACGTTCCTGGTCCGCGCCCTGGAGCAAGCGGATCAGCTCGGCGGCGTGCTGGCCGGGCAGAACCAGCGCCTCAAGGCACGGGGGATCGACGCCGGCGTCCCGATCGAGGAGGGAGCCTCACTGGTATTCCTCGAAGGCCGGATGGGACGCGACCGTCTGGTGCGGAGCGGAGCACCCGAGCGATTTCAGCTCCGCCGCACCCACGAGCAGTTCAGCCTCGACGAGCTTCGGGCTATTGCCGCCACCGATCCAACCCGGCTTTCCGCCAACGTCCTCCTGCGGCCCGTGCTCGAAAGCGCCCTGGTACCCACGGTGGCCTACGTGGCTGGGCCCGCGGAGCTCCGGTATCTGGCGCTCACCGAGCCCTTGTATGACGTATTGAAGGTCCCGCGGCAACAACCGGTGCCACGCTGGTCCGGGCTCCTGATCGAGCCCCGGGTCACCCGGGTGCTCAAGAAGCAGGGGGTCGGTCTCGACGAGCTGGTCGTCGAAGGAGCGCTGGAGTCCAACATCGCTCGCCGGGCCTTCCCGGCCGGGACCGAGGACGCACTCCGCGCGCTGATGCAGGCGATCGAGCAACGCTATCCGCCGGTGATCCGCGCGGCGGCGGCGATCGATCCCACCCTCGAAGCCAGGGCCGACGGCGCGAGACGCCGGGCGCTCTTCGAGGCCGAGGCGCTGGAAAAGAAACTCATTCAACACGCGAAGAAGCGGGAGCGGACCGAGATCGAGCAGATCGTGCTGGCCCGAACCTCGGTGCGGCCTCATGGAAAACCCCAGGAGCGGGTGATTTCCCTGTCGGGATTCCTCGCCCGATACGGACCCATGGTCCTGGAGGAGCTGGCGGATCACATCGCGCGCTGGTATGGCTGAGCCGCGGCGCTCCGCGGCGCCCCTCGTGGCTGCCGGGATCCTGCTCAGCCGGATCGCCGGACTCGTCCGGCAGCGGGTCCTGGCGCATTTCCTGGGACTGACGGATGCGGCCGATGCCTTTGCCGCGGCGTTCCGGATTCCCAATTTCCTCCAGAATCTGTTCGGCGAAGGCGTGCTGAGCGCGTCGTTCATTCCGGTGTACGCCCGACTCAACGCCGAAAACCGTCAAGCCGATGCCCGAAAGGTTGCCGGGGCGGTGGCGGCGCTCCTGGCCGTGACGGTCGCGGCGCTGGTCGCGCTCGGGGTCACGTTCGCTCCGGCGATCACCTCGGTCATTGCCGTAGGTTTCAGCGGGGAGAAGCGCGCCCTGGTCACCCGGCTGGTGCGCATCCTCTTTCCCGGTACCGGGTTTCTGGTCTTTTCTGCCTGGTGCCTCGGTATTCTCAACAGCCACAGGAAGTTTCTCCTTTCGTACACCGCGCCGGTCGTGTGGAACGCCGCGATCATCGCCGCCGCGATCCTCTCTCCCGCCGCCGCGGCGTCCGCCACGCTGGTCATCTGGGTGGCCTGGGGCGCGGTGGTGGGCGGGCTGCTTCAGTTCGCGGTGCAGCTTCCGCCGGTATTCCGGCTGCTTCGATCGCTCCCCGTGGGAATACCGCTCCGCGATCCGTCTACCCGGCTGGTCCTCCGGAACTTCGTGCCCGCGTTCGTCGGCCGCGGGGTGGTCCAGATCAGCGCCTTCGTCGACGCGATCCTGGCGAGTCTCCTGCCCACCGGCGCCCTCGCCGGCCTGGCCAACGCACAGACTCTGTATACCTTGCCCGTCAGTCTCTTCGGGATGTCGGTGGCCGCCGCCGAGCTGCCCGAGCTTTCCGCCGAGGCGGGAGCGGGGGAGGAGGCGTACACCCGGCTCCGCAATCGAATCGAAACGGGCATGGCCCAGATCGCGTTCTTCATCATTCCCTCGATGTTTGCGATGGTGGCCCTCGGCCAGGTGATCGCCGCCGCGGTCTTCCAGACCGGACTATTCAGCCGAGCCGATGCCGACTACGTGTGGGGAATTCTGGCGGGCTCCGCGGTCGGTTTGCTCGCGGGTACGCTGGGTCGCCTCTACGCTTCGGCCTGGTACGCCCTTCACGATGCCAGGACGCCGCTCCGGTTCGCCCTGATTCGGGTCGCCGCCACCATCGCTCTCGGTTACATCGCGGCGCTCTACCTGCCGCAATGGATCGGGATCGAAGCGCGCTGGGGTGCCGCCGGGCTCACCGCTTCCGCCGGAGTCGCCGGCTGGCTCGAATTCACCCTCCTGCGGCGAAGCCTGACCCGCCGGATCGGGCCGACTGGTTTTCCGCCGGGTTACCTGGTGCGGCTCTGGACCGCGGGCGCGCTGGCGAGCGCGGCAGGGTGGGGCGTCCTGCTCCTGCTGCATGGGCGCTGGGGCGCCATTGCCACCGCCCTCGCCGTCCTGTTTCCTTTCGGTATCGTCTATCTGGCCGGGACGGTGCTGCTTCGAGTGCCGCTGGCTCTTCGACTGGTGAACCGAATCTCCTTCGTATGACCGCCGCAGAAATCCCCGAAACGCTCCAGCGCAAGCTCGACGCCCTTCCCACCGGGCCCGGGGTGTATTTGTGGAGGGATCGGCAGGGCCAGGTCCTGTACGTCGGGAAAGCCGCGAACCTCCGGAGCCGGGTCCGCAACTACTTCGGTGCGGATTTCGAGGCCGGCGGCGGTCCCAAGGATCGCCTGCTGCGCCGGCTCATCGCTGATCTGGACACCATCGTGGTGGAGCGGGAGAGTCAATCGCTGCTGCTCGAGAACAACCTGATCAAGGAGTACCAGCCGCGATTCAATGTTCGCCTCAAGGATGACAAGAGCTATCCCTCGATCGCGGTCACGCTGAAGGAGCCGTTTCCACGAGTCCTGGTCACCCGGCGCCGGGATATTCCCGGCGCCCGCTATTTCGGCCCTTACACCGACGTCGGAGAGATGCGGCGCGCGCTCGCGCTGGTCCGGAGAATCTTCACGGTGCGAAGCTGCGACGATGACCTCCCGGCCCAGCGCCGCGACCGGCCCTGCCTCGATTTTCACATCGGACGATGCTTGGCGCCCTGCGTCGGCTGGCAGGAGCAGCCGGCCTATCGCGCCATGATCGACGAGGTGGTCGCCTTCCTCGAAGGACACACGGTGGATGTGCGGAGCCGGGTCCGCGAGATGATGCGGGAAGCGAGCGAAGGAGAGGACTACGAACGCGCCCGCGACCTGCGGGACACCCTCCGCTGGCTCGATGAGATCGACCGACCCGCGGCGGTGGAGACCATCGGGACCGGCGATGCCGACGTGATCGGGTACGCCAGAGACGGCGACGATGCGGTCGGGGTGCTGTTCCGGATCCGTGAGGGGAAGGTGACCGACCGGGAGCACCGCTTTCTGGAGAATGTCGAGGGGGAATCCGACGCGGACATTCTGGAGGCGTTCCTGGTGCGATACTATGTCCCGCTGAACGACCGGGCCCCTCGCGTCATTCTTCCCTTCGCTCCCTCCGAAGTCGGTCAGATGGAGGCGCTGCTGCCCGAATCCGCTCTTGCCTGCCCACCCGTGGCACCGCCCGGCGCTGGCTCGAGCTGGCCGACCGGAATGCCCAGCACTTGATGGAGACCCTGCGGCTCGAGTCCTTCGAAGCGGAAGAGCGCTCCGGCGATCCGGTCTATGCCCTGGGGCGCGACCTGGGGCTCGCCGCGGTGCCCCGGACGATGGTGTGCGTGGACATCTCGACCAACCAGGGCCGCGATACGGTCGGCTCCCTGGTCGCGTTCGAAGCGGGCCGTCCCCGCAAGAGCGAATACCGGAAGTTCCGGATCAAGGGGGTCGGCCAGCAGGACGACTTCGCGGCGATCCATGAAGTGGTGACCCGATACCTGACCCGGCGGGGCCAGGAAGGGAAGCCCCTTCCGGATCTCATGGTGATCGATGGCGGAAAAGGCCAATTGAGCGCCGCGATGGCGGCGGCGCAGGAAGCCGGCGTTGTCGATCTCCAGCTCGTCTCGCTGGCCAAGCGCGATGAAGAGATCTTTCTGCCCGGGCACCCGGAGCCGCTCAGGCTCTCCCGCCGGAGCCCGTCGTTGCGACTGCTTCAGCGGATTCGCGACGAGGCGCATCGCTTCGGGTTAGCCTATAACCGGAATCGCCGGCGGGCCCGCACCATCACGTCCGCGCTGCTGGAAATCCCCGGGATCGGCGCCGAGCGGCGACGCCGTCTCCTGGAACGGTTCGGAAGCCTGGCCGGAGTGCGATCCGCCTCTCCCGCCGAAATCGCCTCGGTCCCGGGACTCTCCGAGACCATGGCGACCCGCATTCTGGAGCACCTGAACTCGAATCTCGCGAACAAGAACTGAGGCCTCTCATGGACTGGATGCTCGAATGTGTGAGTTGCGGGACCACCGCCAGGCCCGACGGGCGGGAGACCGTCTGCGCCTGTGGACAACCGTGGCTGGTGCGGTACCCGTCGCGCCAGGCCGGGGAACGGACCCGTTCGGGAAGTCCCGACGCCCGGGGAATGTGGCGATTCCGGAAGTTTCTTCCTCTCGGGCCCGGCGAGGAGCCGGTCACCCTGGGCGAAGGCGACACACCCCTCCTGCCGATCCCCAGAATGGCGCAACAGCTCGGGCTGCCCAATGCGCTCCTCAAGGAGGAAGGGGTCAATCCCACCGGGAGCTTCAAGGCTCGGGGGCTTTCAGCCGCCATAACCCGCGCCGTCCTGGCCGGGGTCCGGGCCTTCACGCTGCCGACCGCGGGAAACGCCGGGGTCGCCGCCGCGGCGTACGGAGCCCGTGCCGGAGTCCCGGTCCGGGTGTATGCGCCTCGCAGCACCCCACCGACCCTCCTGGGTCAGATCGTCGTATTCGGCGGCGATCTTCATCTGATCGACGGTCACATCGGGGACGCCGGCCGGGCCAGCCGGAAATACGGGGAGGAGTCGGGGGCGTTCGATCTCTCCACCCTGCGGGAGCCCTACCGGATCGAAGGAAAGAAGACGCTCGGCCTCGAGCTGGCCGAACAGTTCGACTGGCAACTTCCCGACGCGATTCTGTACCCGACCGGCGGAGGCACCGGTTTGATCGGAATGTGGAAGGCATTTCTCGAGCTGCGGGAGGCCGGCTGGGTCTCAAACACGACCCCGCTCCCCCGCATGTTCACCGTCCAGGCGAGCGGCTGCGCCCCGATCGTGAAAGCGTTCGACGGCGGGCGAGACTCGGCCGAGCCCTGGACCGACCCCCGAACCTCCGCGAGCGGCTTGCGAGTGCCGGGCCCCCTGGGAGACCGGCTGATCCTGCGCGCGTTACGGGAAAGCGGGGGCGGGGCGGTCGCGGTGGACGACGCCGAGCTTCAGCATGCGGCCGCCGAGGGAACCCGCCTCGAAGGAGTCGATTTCTCCCCCGAGGGCGGCGCCATACTGGCCGCCGCGAAGCTCCTGGTCCAGCGGGGTGTGCTGAGACGGAACGATCGGGTCGTCCTGTTCAACACCGGGGCGGGGTGGCTGTACCGCTCCCCTTCCGAATTGCCCGGGAGGTGATTCCCGGCGATATTTCCACTTCTGGTCCAAGACCTTTTTTGACGGATTCTCAAGGAGCAGCATGATGAGGGGCATTCCGATCCTCGTCCTCGGCGCCGCGTTTGCGGGTTGGGCGAATCTCACACCACTGGCGGCCCAGGGGGGTGGAATCAACCAGCGACTCGCCCAGGGACAACCGGCCAAATTCGTCCAGGGCCTCTGCCCCCTGCGGCTCGGCAACAAGAAGCTCGAAGCGGGGTACAACTCGCTCAAGAAAGCCTATGACGCCAAGACCCCCGACGAACGGTCCAGCCTCCTGAACGACGCCCGCCAGAATCTGGTGGCCGCGATCACGACCGAAGGCCAGGGGACCAACGGAGCGTCGTGGTACTACCTGGCCCGCACCGCGCTCATGCGGGGCGATCCGGTCGAAGCGGATTCCGCCTTTACCAAGGCGCAGGAGCTCGTCCCCGCCTGTGAAATCGACATCTCGACCCACCGGCAGAACAGCTGGGCCATCCTCGGGAAAGCCGGGATCGACGCTCAGCAGGCCGGCCAGAGCGACAGCGCCCTCGCCCTCTTCTACGATGCGAACTACCTCTTCCGCGGCTTGCCCCATGTCTATTCGAACATCGGGGTGATCTACGCCAACTCCGGCAGGAGCGACAGCGCCGCGGTGTACTTCGAGAAGGCACTGGCCCTTGCGGAGTCCGATTCGAGCCTGATGGATCAACGCAATGGGGCGGCCCAGAATCTCGCGTTGATGCAGATCCGCACCCAACAGTTCCCCCAGGCCATCCAGACGCTCCAGAAGTCGCGACGCTGGTACATCGAGGAGAGCAAGACCAAACAGACCCGGGTCGACTCGCTCCAGAAGGTTCAGCCCCAGACGCCGGCGATCGCCCAGGAGATCGAGAACCTGAAAAATGACATCTCGACCGCCCAGACCAGTCTCACCGATACCGAGAAGACCCTGGCGCTCACCTTCCGCAGCCAGGGCATGGCGGACAGTGCGGAAGCGATGGAGCACTCCGTGGTCGACAAGTTCTCCGCGATGAACCTCGATTCGCTGGAAACCGGCGACCTTCTCACCGTCGGGGTCGCCCACTTCAATGCCGGGCGATACGATCAGGCGAAGGCGGCCTTCGGGAAGGCGGTGCAGCGAAACGGCTGGAGCCGGGATGCGCGCTACAACCTCGCGATCACTTACCTCGCCGAATCCCGCAAGGCGCGAGATTCGACCGAAGCGCTCAAGAAAGCCGCCCGGGCGACTCGCAACCCCACCGCGGCCATGAAGGCTCAGTTCGCCGACACGCTCAAGCTGGATGCGGCGCTGGCGGAGGAGTATGGCGCGCTGGAAAAGGAGGGAACCCACCTCGTGGAAATCGACCCGATGAACGAGGACGCATTGCGGCTCCTGGCCCAGGCCCAGCGAGGGCTCAAGGAGGAGCAGGCGTCATACAAGACCGCGGAGCGCTTGGTCGGGCTCCCATTCTCGGTGGAGATCACCGGGTTCCAGATGGGCTCGACCAAGGCGCACCTTACCGCGCAGGCGACCGGGCGGAATCCGATGGATGCGGAGGGGAAGCCGATCAAGCCTTCCGCGATGACGCTGGTGTTCGAGTTCCTCGATGCCCAGGGCACCGTGTTGGACACCCAGACCGCGCAAGTCCCAGTGCTGACCGCAGGGCAGCAGCAGCCGATCGACCTGGACGCCAAGGGCGCCAATATCGTCGCCTGGAGGTATCGGCCCAAATCGAGCTAGTTGACCGGGCAGGGGCCGGTTGCGATTTTTCCGCTCGAAACCCGCGGGCGTAATTCAGTGGTAGAATGCCAGCTTCCCAAGCTGGACGTCGCCGGTTCGAGTCCGGTCGCCCGCTTTCCTCGGAGGGTCGGTGGGGTCGGAGAGGTCGGTGGGAGCGGAGCTTCCGACCTCACTGACCTCTCCGACCGCTCCGACCGCTCCGACCCCACCGACCGCCCGTGATCGCCGTCATCGGCGCAGGAAGCTCCGGGCTGGTGGCCGCGAAGAACTTCCTCGCCGAAGGGTTTGCGGTCCAGGTCTTCGAGCAGGAAAAAGACCTCGGCGGGAACTGGAACTATGGTACTCCAGTCGCCCGGGTCTACCGCTCCACCCACACGATCTCTTCCAAACCGGGGACCGAGTACCCCGACTTCCCGATGCCTGGGGAGTTTCCGGACTATCCCCACCACTCCCAGATCCTCGCATACCTGCGGAGCTACGCCGAGCGATTCCGTTTGTTCGATCACATCCGGTTTCGGACCCAGGTCGACCGACTGCTTCCCATCGATGAGCGGGATCCCGCCACCCCATGGGAGATTCGGCTTGCCGACGGCTCGGCCCATCGGTTCGACGCGGTGGTCATCGCCAACGGCCATCACACCGCTCCGCGATTTCCCGAGTATCCGGGCCGTTTTGCCGGAACCACGATCCACTCGGCGGAGTACCGATCGCCCGACATCTTCCCGGGAAAACGGGTCCTGGTCATCGGGGGAGGGAACAGCGGTTGCGACATCGTGGTGGAGGCGGCCCAGTTCGCCGACCACGCCTGGCACAGCACCCGGCGCGGGTACTGGTACATGCCCAAGTACGTGCTCGGCCACCCCGCCGACCAGGTGGCCGACCTGATGCTCGCCCTGCGGGTGCCCCTCGCGTTACGGCGCGCCAGCGCCACGCTCCTGCATCGCGTTCTGGTAGGATCCTCCCGACGCACCGGCCTGCCCAGGCCCGACCATCGGCTCTTCGAGACCCATCCCGTGGTGAACTCACTCCTCCCCTACTACGTGGGCCAGGGCGACATCACCCCGATGCCCGACATCGCCCGGTTCGATGGCCAATCAGTTCACTTCATCGATGGCCGGTCCATTACGGCGGATCTGATCGTCTTTGCCACCGGGTATCGACTGGAGTTCCCCTTCATCGAGGAGCGGCTGCTGAACTGGCAGAACGGGCACCCCGGGTTCTATCTCCACGTGTTCCATCCAGTGTTCGACAACCTGTTCATGGCCGGTCTCATTCAGCCCGACAGCGGCCAGTTCGGCCTGGTCCACTGGCAAACGTCCGCCGCCGCCCGGTTCACCCGGGCCAGACTGGCCTCGGAGGCTGCCGCTGAACGTCTTCGGCACCGGAAAGCGAACCCGAGTTCCGACCTGGGTGGTGGCGTTCGCTACAAGGATTCCCCCCGACATCACCTCGAGATCGAGCACGCGAGCTACCAGCGCCGACTGCGCCGGTGGTCCCGCGCGCTGGCTGGCTGAGCAACGAGCCAGACCTAATCTGCCAAACGACGTCACTTCTCAATTGCTAAGTCTTGAAATTGTAGAAGGATAGAGCGATCTTTCCAGGTTACCATGCTCAAGGTCACCGGAGTCGCCGAAGGCTCAATCGCGGAAGCGATCGGCATCGTGCCGGGGACCCAGCTCGTTGCGGTCAACGATCACCCCATCGCCGATTTCCTCGACTGGGAGTTCCTCAGTGCCGAGGAGGAGCTCCTGCTCCGGATCCGGCAGCCCGATGGGGAGGAAGTCGAGGTTGACCTGGAGCGCTCGCTCGCGGAACCGATCGGGGTCGCGGTCGAGCCGCCTCGGATCCGGCGTTGCGCCAATCGGTGCGACTTCTGCTTCGTCGACGGTCTCCCCGAGGGACTCCGGGACGTCCTCTACATCCGCGATGATGATTACCGGCTCTCGTTCCGGTACGGCAACTTCGCGACCCTCACCAATCTCAAGCCCGCCGACGTCCGGCGGATCATCGAATACCGGCTCTCACCCCTCTATGTCTCGGTTCACGCCACCGATCCGGTGTTGCGGCGACGGCTTCTCCGGAACCCGCTCGCGCCGGACATCCTGGAGCAGCTCGGTACCTTCGCCCGCCGCGGGATTCGATTCCATACCCAGATCGTGCTGCAGCCCGGCGTGAACGACGGCGCGGTCCTCGAGCAGAGCCTAGGCGATCTCGAGAGCCTGGGCGAGGCGGTCCAGAGCGTTTCCGTGGTTCCGGTCGGGCTGACCGAGTTCAGCAAGCACGACCGGGTACGCGAAGCAACCGCTGGGGAATGCGCCGCCGCGGCGCATCAAGTGGAGCGCTGGCAGCAACGCGCGCTGGCGCATCGCGACCAATACTGGGTTTACGGAGCCGACGAGCTCTACCTCCGCGCCGGACTCGATCTCCCCCCCGAAGAGACCTACGAGGATTTCGAGCAGGTCGAGAACGGCGTTGGTTCGGTGCGCTATCTCCAAAGGGCGATTCGCCGGCACGCGGGGAAGTTCCAGAAATGGATGGGAAGCCGCGTGGGGGTGGTGACCGGGACGTCCATGGGGGCCTTGATGCCGCTGGTGCTCGAGCCCCTGGTGCAGGCTGCCGGGGCCCGGTTCGAGCTGATCGTCGTGCCGAATGGACTGTTCGGCCCACGGGTCTCCACCGCAGGGCTGCTCCCGGGCGCCTCGATTGCGGCGGTCCTCGCGGAGCGCCCCGACCTCGACCTGGCCTTGATTCCCGGGGAATCGCTCAACGAGCAGGGTTTGTTCATCGATGGGATGCGGTGGGAAGGGCTGACCCTGGCACTGCCGTATCCGGTTCATCCCAGCAAGGACTTCGTCGATGCGCTCGACCTGCCGGGCGCCGCATGACCCGCGCAACGGTTGCCATCGTCGGACGTCCCAACGTCGGCAAGTCCACCCTGTTCAACCGCATCCTGGGCGGCCGCCCGGCGATCGTCTCGGAACAGGCCGGCACGACGCGCGATCGCCACTTCGGTGACGCCGAGTGGGCCGGTCGGCACTTCTGGCTGGTGGACACCGGGGGATTGGTGCCCGATTCCTCCGAGTCGATGGATCGCGCGATCAGGCGGCAGGTCGAGCTCGCCCTCGAGGAATCCGACCTGATCCTGTTCGTGGTCGACGCCAAGGAGGGGGTACACCCGGTCGACCGGGCGGTCGCCGAGCGCCTCCGGCGAGCCAATCGACCCGTTCTCCTCGCGGTGAACAAGGTGGAGTCACCCTCCGACGAGCTGGCCGCCCAGGATTTCCACGGCCTCGGATTCGGAGACCTCCAGATTGTCTCGGCGTCGGTCGGGACCCGAAGCGGTGACCTCCTCGATCGGATCGTCGCCAATCTGCCTCTGCCATCGCCGACCGAAACCGACCCGGCCATCTGTATCGCGATCGTCGGCCGACCCAACGCCGGGAAGTCTTCCCTGGCCAACAAGCTCCTGGGTGAGGAGCGCTATGTGGTGCACCCGATCGCCGGCACCACCCGGGACGCCGTGGATTCGGTGCTCCGCTATCAAGGACAAACTCTCCGGTTCATCGATACCGCCGGCCTCAGGCGGCGCGCCAGAGTCGACGAGGACGTGGAGTTCTATGCCACGCTCCGTACCGAGCGGGCGATCGACGCCGCCGATGTCTGCGTTCTGGTCGTGGACGCCGCGCTCGGGCTCCACAATCAGGATTTGCGAATCGCCACGACAGCCTGGGACAAGGGAGCAGGACTGATCATCGCCGTCAACAAGTGGGACCTGATCGACGAGAAAGATCCCAACACCGCTCGCCGGGGAGAGCAGATTCTCAAGAAGAAGGCGCCGTTCCTCGATTTCGTCCCGTTCCTCTACGTCTCCGCCCTGACCGGGCAGCGGGTGCGCAAGCTTTTCGAACTGATTCTGGAGGTGGCCCAGGCCCGGCAACAGCGGATTGGCACCGCGGAAGTGAACCGGGTGCTCGAGGACCTGGTCCAGCGTCAGCAGCCGCCCCAGAAGGCCGGCGAAGAAGTGAAGCTGCTCTACGGTTCCCAGATCGGCACGGCACCGCCGGCATTCGCCATCGTCTCCAACCGCCCCGATTCCGTCCCCGAATCCTATCAGCGCTACCTCCTCAACGGCTTTCGGAGCGCGTGGGCGTTCACCGGCGCGCCGGTGCGCCTCAAGCTCTCGGCACGAGGCAGGAAACGGGGAGGACGGGCCGGGAAGGGCAGGGGAGAAAGCGACGACGGCCGGCGTCCCACCGGGCGGAGCGCCCGCCGGCCATGACGCTGCTGCTCTGGATCGCCGCCTCCTACCTCCTCGGATCGATCCCCACCAGCTACCTGGTGGTGCGCCTGGTCCGGGGCCAGGACCTGCGCACGCTGGGAAGCGGAAACCTCGGCGCGACCAATCTCTTTCGCGTGTTAGGATGGCGCTATGCGGTTCCGGTGGCCCTGATCGACGCCGCGAAAGGGGTGGTCCCAGTGGCGGTCTTCGCGCCCGAGGCCGGGGCGGACCAGCGGGTTGCCCTCCTGCTCGGGATCGCGGCCGTGGTGGGGCACGTCTTTTCCATCTTCGTGGGTTTCCGCGGTGGCAAGGGCGTGGCCACCGGCGCCGGCGTGGTCCTCGCGCTCGCTCCCTGGGCCCTCTTGATCGGGCTGGGCACCTGGATCCTCGTGGTCGCGACGAGCGGATACGTCTCCCTCGCGAGTATGATCGCCGCGCTGATTCTGCCCCTCGCGGTCTATTGGCTGCACCCCGATCGGCGGTCCCTGATCTGGCTCTTCGGTCTCCTGGCGCTGGGCGTCATCGTCCTCCACCGTGCCAACATCGTTCGACTGGTCAAGGGCACCGAGCACCGGTTCGGTGGGCGTCACCAGAAGGGGCCCGGCTGATGCGGATCGCGGTCCTCGGTGCAGGTGCCTGGGGCACCGTCCTGGGGCATCATCTGGCCACCCAGGGCCACGAGGTCCGTCTCTGGGCCCGAAACGCCGGGGTGGCCCGGGTCCTTGCCGAAGAGCACCGCAATCCGGCCTACCTGCCGGGCCGGGCTCTCCATCCCTCGATCTTCGCCACCACCGATGCTGCCGGAGCGGCTCGGGGGTGTGACATCGTGGTGTGCGCGGTGCCTTCTCAGGGGGTCCGCGCTGCTCTTCAGGCCGCCGCTTCCAGCCTTGACCAGCAGACGATTGTCGTGAGCGCGAGCAAGGGAATCGAAACCGATTCAATGCTTCGGATGTCCGAAATCTCCGAAGCAGTGCTGAGCCAGCGACCGTTCGTGGCATTCAGCGGGCCCAGTTTCGCGCTGGAAGTGCTCGAAGGACAGCCAACCGCGGTGGTGGCGGCTTCCACCTCCGACCTCGCCGCGGAGCGGGTGCAGGACCTCTTCACCGCGGGACCGCTGCGGGTCTACACCAGCGGCGATGTGATCGGCACCGAGCTCGCGGGAGCATTCAAGAACGTGATCGCGATCGCAGCCGGAATGTGTGAGGGTCTCGGTCTCGGCAGCAACCCTCGCGCCGCCCTGATCACCCGCGGGCTCGCCGAGCTGGCCCGGCTCGGGGGCGCCCTTGGCGCCGACCCGATGACCTTCTCGGGCCTGGCGGGCATGGGGGATCTCGTCCTGACCTGTTGCGGGACCCTCTCCCGGAATCGAGCGTTGGGGGTGGCGCTGGGGCAGGGCCAATCCCTCGAAGGGTATCTCGAATCGCACCGTGTGGTGGTGGAAGGGGTCCCGACGGCAGGGGTGGCCCTGCGCCTCGCGGCGCGGGCCGGCGTGGAGCTGCCGATCGCCGCGGAGGTGGCCGCCTGCCTGTTCCAGGGGAAACTCCCGAAGCAGGCCATTGCGGAGTTGATGGAGCGAACCCCGAAGCCGGAACAGTGGACATGACTCTTCCGCGGCCCACCCAGGAGTTCTTCTCGATCGGCGAAGTGTGCGCCCTGACCGATCTCAAGCCGCACGTCCTGCGCTATTGGGAGGGTCAGTTCCGATTCCTGAGCCCCGCCAAGAACCGCTCCGGAAACCGGGTATACAAGAGTCGCGAGGTCGAGCTGATCATGCTGGTCAAGCACCTGCTCTACACCGAGAAGTACACCATTGAAGGCGCCCGGCAGCGCATCGAGCAGTATCGCCGGACCGGGGAGCTCAAGGGCCAGGCCTCCCGCGCCGCTTCCCGGTCGACCCTCCGCGAGGTGCGCGAGCAGCTCGACCAGATCATCCGACTGCTGGATGGCGCCGAACCGCCCGAGGCCCCATGAACATTCTGGTGAGCAACGACGATGGGATCCTGTCTCCCGGGCTCGCCGTGCTCGCCGAAGCGTGTCGAGTGGTGGGACAGGTCACCGTCATCGCCCCGGATCGGGAGCAGAGCGGCACCTCGCATTCGCTGACCCTCCACCGTCCGCTTCGACCCCAGCGTCGCCACGACGGGTCGTTCCAGGTGGATGGTACCCCGACCGACTGCGTCCTCCTGGGTCTTGGCGCGCTCATGCCGGACAAACCCGACTTCGTGTTTTCGGGCGTCAATCTCGGGCCCAATATGGGAGAGGACGTGCTCTACTCGGGAACGGTTTCCGCCGCGATGGAAGCCGTGACGCTGGGAATCCCGGGAATCGCCATCTCCTTCGCGAGCCGGGTGTCCGAACAGCTTGGGGAATACCACGCCGTGCTCGCTCACCTGATCCGCCGCATCGTGGAGGTTCCCGATTTCCCCCGGAACATGCTGCTCAACATCAACCTGCCTGAGCTGAATGGGAAGGGAATCCGCGGCGTCAAGGTCACCAAGCTCGGAAGCCGCTACTTCTCCGAGAGTCTGACCAGGATGAAGGATCCCTGGGGCAAGGAGGTGTACTGGATCGGGGGAGGGGAGATCACCTGGACCGGCGATGCCGAGTCGGACCACCAGGCGGTCAAGGAAGGCTACATCTCGGTGACCCCGCTCCATCTCGACCTGACCAACTACGCCCTCTTCGAAACGGTGCGAGGATGGGCGCTGGAGGCGTAGGTCCCGCCGACAGCTACGGCGGCTACCGGGCCAGGCTGGTCGAGGCCCTGCGCGAGAAGGGGGTCCGGGACCTCCGGGTGCTCCACGCGATTGCGACGGTGCCACGCCACCGGTTCGTGCCGGAAGCCCTGCGACATCGCGCCTACGAGGATTCACCCCTGCCGATCGGCGCCGGCCAGACCATCTCCCAGCCCTACGTGCACGCCAGAAGCATCGAGCTCCTGCGGCTCACCGGCAATGACCGGGTGCTCGAAGTCGGGGCGGGGTCGGGCTACCAGACCGCCCTGCTCGCGTCCATCGCCAGCACCGTCCTCGCGGTCGAGCGGGTTCCCGCGCTGGCCCAGGCGGCGCGCCAGGCCCTCGAGGAGATGGGCGTGACCAACGCGACGGTGGTCATCGGGGACGGCACGCTGGGCTGGCGCCCCTATGCGCCTTACGACGCGATTCTGGTCTCCGCCGCATCCCCGTCGATTCCAAAGCCGTTGCTGGAACAGCTCGCCGATGGCGGCCGCATGGTGATTCCCCTCGGCGATCCCGACAACCAGGTGCTGACCCTGGTCGAGAAGGAGAACGACCGGCTCCGGATTTCGGAGGCGACCGGAGTCCGGTTCGTCCCCCTGCTCGGTGAATTCGGGTTCCCCGCCGACGGAGGATCCCGCTGATGGAGCTGATCCGCCGCCTGATCGACATTGCCCTCCATCTCGATCGACATCTCGCAGAGTTGACCGCACAGTACGGCACCTGGACCTACGCGATCCTGATACTGGTGGTGTTCTGCGAAACCGGCCTGGTGGTCACCCCCATCCTCCCGGGCGATTCGTTGCTGTTCGCGGCCGGCGCGATCTCCGCCTTGGGGTCGCTCGATCCCCGGCTTCTCAATGTGCTCATCTTCGCCGCGGTGCTGGCGGGCGACAATGTGAATTACTGGATCGGACGGACCGTCGGCCCCCGGGCGTATCGAATGGATTCCCGCCTGATTCGCCGAAAACACCTGGAATACACCCAGGGATATTTTGAGCGACACGGGGGAATGACCGTGGTGCTGGCGCGGTTCGTTCCCATCGTGCGAACCTTCACCCCCTTCGTAGCGGGAATCGGAGCGATGTCGTACCCGAGATTTCTGGGATTCAGCATCGTGGGCGGAGCCCTCTGGGTGACCGCCTTTCTCTGGACCGGGTATTTCTTCGGCAATCTCCCGGTGGTCCGGCAGCACTTTGGTCTCGTTGTGCTCGCGATCATTCTCCTCTCGGTGGTCCCGATGCTGGTGACCGTGGTCCGGGAGCGAACCCGGGGGAAGGGGTAACGGTGCGTTGCCGATTCGTGATCGCGGGGACCGTCCAGGCGGTGGGGTATCGTTACTTCACCCTCCGACTGGCCGAACGGCTCGGCGTGAAAGGCTGGGTCCGGAATCTCCCGGATGGACGCGTGGAGGTTCTGGGCGAGGGGTCGGAAGAGCAACTGAAGCGACTCGAGGCGGAGCTTCGAGCTGGCCCGCCCTCAGCGTCGGTAACGAACCTACAAAGACTTGAAGTATCGGATGAGACTCAACCGGCCTCGCGGTTTCAGGTCCGTTGAGGCCCGGCGAAAGAGGCCTCCCGATGGGGCGCCGATCCCGCTAAGTTGTTGTCGCGCAAGGCTGGCCCCCGTAGCTCAGGTGGATAGAGCAGCGGTTTCCTAAACCGTTGGCCGGGCGTTCGAGTCGCCCCGGGGGCATCCCGGACATCACGGCTAACCGGAGCACCATGGCAACCAATCCAACCCAGAAACCGGCCGTATCGCCGGAGCCTGAAGGCCAGGCCCGCTGGCTGGTTTGGTATCATCGCAATCAGAAGGTTCTGAGCTACAGCCTGATTGCCCTGGCGATCATCGCGGCTGGCGGGTGGCTGTGGCGCGAAACGGGCCGTCGCAAGGAAGCCGCTGCCACCGCAGCGCTCCAGGAAGCCCAGCTCAAAATGGAAAACGGAGATCTGGGTCCGGCGGCGACGGATTTTCAGCGCATCATCCAGACCTATTCGGGCACCGACGCTGCGTACCAGGCCGAGCTGGGCGCCAACTCGATCCGGATTGCATCCGGGCAGTCGCAGATCGCCATCGATGAGCTCCGGAAGTTCGTCGGATCGAATCCTCCTCCGTATTTCGCGGCCGGGGCCTGGGGGATGCTGGGCGCGGCACTGGAGAATACGAAGCAGTATGACGAAGCGGCGACGGCCTACCGCCGCTCCGCTGAGCTCGCCTCGGAGGATTATCGCAAGGTGGATGGTCTGCTGGGGGCGAGCCGGGCCTACAAACTGGCAGGGAAGAGCGACCAGAGCCTGACTCTGCTTCGCGAGATTCTGAGCAAGTACTCGAAGAATACCCCGGGGGTCGCCGAGGCCACCGTCCGCCTGGCCGAAGCCACTCAGGGACGGATGTAGCGCTTGAACGAGTCGTAGCCCGCCCGATCGAACAACACGAAACGCACCAGCTCCACCCCGGTCGGCACCCCGCGGATCGTCGCGACCGCGATCGACGCTGCCCTTGCCTGGACCATCGCAACGTTCCCTAGTACGTATAAGATGTATTATGTTAAGTACCGGTGGGGATAACTGTGGACAACCAGGTCACCGACGGCGTAAAGCGTTTCTGTGGCGTGTATTAGACAGTGGACCAGCTAGTGGATAGCCGGGATGATATCGTCGAAAAGAAAGTGGACTGGTGAGTTGGCGTCGTCGGTCTCCCCCGTCACCACAACGACCAGATCGTACCTCGGAACGACAAAGATGTATTGCCCATAGATCCCGGCCGCCGTGTAGATGGTCTCGTTGGGATCCCCTGTTGCCCCTTGGCCATCGAGCGGAAAGAGCCACCAGAAGTACCCATAATCGACCGGGTATCCCGCAAACCGTTCCGGCCGGAGGACCGAGGGTGTCAGGGAGGCCTGAAGCCACTGAGGCGATATCACTTGGGTATCATCCCACCTGCCCCCCCGAAGCACGAGATACCCGATCCGCGCCATGTCCTGGGCTCGCAGATACAATCCACCACCCGCGTGAGCCAGCTGGTCGGGGGGGCCCTTGAACCAGTAGTAGCTCCCGATCCCCAGTGGCGTGAACAAGCGGGCCTCCGCGAAAGCGTCGAGTTGCGTTCCGACTGCCCGGCGAATCACCCCTCCCGCGAGCACGGCATTTCCGCTGTTGTAATAGAAGCGAGTGCCCGGCTGGTCACGCATGGGCCAATCCAGCATGTATCGCAGCCAGTCCGTGCCTGAGTCGTTGAGCTTCTTGATGTCCGAGGTCGCATAGTCGTTCTCCACCCATTCAAAACCGCTGCGCATGGTCAGCAGATCGAGAAGCGTCATGGCCTGCTTCCGGGCGTCATCATTGAGCAGGTTTTGATATTCCGGGAACCAGCTCGTGATGGTCCGATCCAGGGAGAGGACTCCCTGGCCCACCGCGATCCCGGCGAGGAGCGAAGTCACGCTCTTGGTGACCGATTGAATGGTGTGGTATTCCCCCGATCCGCTGCCGTTGAAGTATTCCTCGACCGCGAGGTAGCCTCGGCGAACGATCAGGAGTGAGTGCAGGTCCGGAATCTCGTTGCTGCGCAGCCGCTGAACCAGGTCGGCGATGGCCGCCCCGTCGATGCCGACGCTGTCGGGAACCGCGCGTCGCCAGCTGCCGGCGGGCCAGTACTCTGCCGGGGGAAGCGAGGAAGTGGGTGAATCACCGCAAGCCGCGACCGAGAGGGCGAGCAACGTCTGCACCAGGATCCGCCGGCCCACTCCTCGCATCGGCTCAGACGAGCCTTCCCTCGAAGACCAGCCTGCCCTCCCCACAGAGCCATGGCTCCCGCGCCCACCCGGATCCTCGATTCGACCGGCGACCGAAAACATATTGCCGCCCCAGGATCGGATCCGGATCGGAAGCCGGTCGAGGCCGCGTTGGGCAAGCGCGAACGCGGCTGCCACCGTTCCAGTCCCGCAGGCGAGGGTTTCTGCCTCCACTCCCCTCTCGTAGGTTCGGAGCCTCCACGATAGATCATCGTCCGGAAGTGCCCCGATGAAGTTGACGTTGAGTCCCGCCGGCGAAAATGCCGGATCGTCCCGCAGCGCCTTCCCCCTTCGCTGAACATCCACGCCGGCCAGATCCCCGGTATGGATCACGAGGTGAGGCACCCCGACCTGTCCGAGCTCCATCCAGGATTCCCCGGCGCCGAGCGGCAAATCCAGCGGCGCCGACAGGTGGAAATCCGGAAGCAGCAGCTCCGCAGCCCAGCCCGGGCCGACGCATCGGGTCCGGAGGAGCCCGGTATCCGTGTGCAGCTCCATGCCGGCCTCCCCGGCGAAACCAAGCCGGGCAGCCAGTCGCGTGCTGCAGAGGGCGGCGTTGCCGCACATCCCCGCCCGGGAACCATCGGCATTGAAATAGATCATCCGGGCTCCGGAGGCGTCGGGCGAAACAACCACCAGACCGTCTGCCCCCACCCCGGTCCGCCGATCGCAAATCGCCGCGATCCGCTCGGCGGGCCAATCGTCCACCGAGCTCTCCCGGCCATCGACGAAGACAAAGTCGTTGCCCGAGCCGGTCATCTTGTAGAAGGGCTGGGTCATATCTTCCCGAAGATCGCCTGGAATCGGAGCCACCACACCATCCAGATCGCCTCCCGTACGATGGCCCGGTTCATCTTGCTCCGGCCCTCACTCCGGTCGGTGAACACGATCGGCACCTCCACCAGCCGGAAGCCCTTCCGGGTGGCCCGAAAGCTCATCTCGATCTGGAAGGCGTAGCCGTTGGAACGCACCTGCTCGAGAGGAATGGACGTCAGAACCTCCCGGCGAAAGCACTTGAACCCGGCGGTCAGGTCGGTGAGCTTGAGACCGGTGATCCAGCGGGCGTACTTGCTGGCAAACCAGGAAAGCAGGAGCCGCGACATCGGCCAGTTGATCACGTTGACCCCGGTCTGATAGCGCGAGCCGATTGCTACGTCGGCTCCGCCTCGGATAGCGGACACCAGGCTCCCCAGGTACTTCGGGTCGTGGGAGAAATCGGCGTCCATTTCGAAGAGGAGCTCATAGGCCTGCGCGAGGCCCCAGGCGAAGCCGGCGAGATAGGCCCGCCCGAGCCCCTCCTTCGCGGCGCGATGCAGGACGTGGATCCGCGGATTCCGCGCCGCGAACTCATCGGCCATCTTGCCGGTGCCGTCGGGCGAATTGTCATCCACGACCAGTACGTCGAGCCGGTCGTCCTGCGCCAGGATCTGGGGGAGGATCGCCGGGAGGTTTTCCCGTTCGTTGAAGGTCGGGAGAATGACGAGGAGCCGATCCGCCACTCAGGTACTCCTTCCCCTCCGAACCCAGGCAACACCGAACAGGCCGGCCACCCCAAGGAGAGAGAGAAGACTGATCAGGCGGCCTTTGCGATACGCGGCCGATCGGTATTCCAGCTCGACGACCTTCCCTCCCGGTGGCACCACCACGCTGAGCAGGGCGTACTGACCCCGCACCACGGTCGCCCGGCGTTCATCGACCGTGGCCTGCCAGTCCTTGTACCAGTTCTCGGAAACGAGCAGGTACTGATCGCTCTCTGCCCTGCCGGTCAGCTCGATCCGCATCTTTCCAGGTTCCCACGAAGCAACCCTGGCCTGTACCGGCGATGGCCCCGGCACGGTGCTGTCGATGGGGACCGGGGTGACCGAGGCGGTGTCCGGGAGGAGCACCACCCGCTGGACCGGGAACCGGGTATCCGGAATGGCAGCCCGGATCTGTTCTTCGGGGGCTTTCGCCGCGCCGGCCATCACCCGCGCATAGGGAGGCACCGCATCGGCCTCATAGAGATATGCGGTTCCTCCCGGCGTGATGGGGACCGGTCCGAGCACCTTGTGGAAGCCCGGGAGATTCGCCGAGTCGGCCAGAATCGCGAACCGGATCGCGTAGAGGCTCAGGATGTTCGGGCTGACCTGATGCTCCCAGTTCTCCTTCCCGCCCAGGAGCTCGTCGAAGAACCGGATCTCGTTGCCATGATAGCCGAAGAGCTGGGGAATCTCCCGCGCCATCAGCCAGGACCGCGGATACGGACCAAGCTGGCCGTAGGCGCCGGCGGGAACCCAGACGCGGTAGGGCGGCTCGACCTGGCGGATCCGGGTAGTGATCTGATCGTCGCCGTAGGTGATCCTCGCCGGGGGTGAGAACTCGAAGAATCGCCGGCCGACGATCCAGGCATCGGCCCACACGACTACCAGGAGCGCTCCGACGGCGAGCCTGCCGCTGATCTTCTGCCGGAGCACGCCGATCATGATCCCGGTGCCGGCGGCGGCAATCAGCAACAGGCGGAGCCCATCCTCCCGGAGCGCCGAAGCGTTGGCGACCGCCAGCTGCATGAATCCAGGATTGCCGGTTCCCCGCGCGATTGCCTCGGCGACGCCCTGCATCCCGCCCGCCGCCGCCACGAGCCCGAAAAGGGCGATGATTCCGCCAGCGATGCCGAGGCGACGCAAAGTGGCGGTACCCCGGTAGAGTCGCTCTGCTCCCAGCGCGGCAAGGAAGGCCAGCGGCATGGCGACGAGAAAGAAGGCCTGCCCTGGCGCCCGCAGCCGGTTCGACATCGGGACCAGCTCGTACCAGATCCGGAACACCGGCGTGGCGCCGCCGAGAGAGATGAGGAGAAAGAAGATCCCGATCGTCCCAAATCCCCACCGCGCGGTCCGGCGGTCGCGGCCCCGGAGCCCCAGAATCGAGAGCAGAATCATGGCCGGTCCCAGATACTCGGAGTGGAGTCGGCCGAAATTTCTTCCGAAGTAGGTGGGGGCCACCTGGCCGTACACCTTGGGTAACAGGGTGCCGAGCAGTTCTTCCGGAGGCAGCGAATAGGAGATCGCGTGCTCCCAGCCGGTATTGAAGCCGCCTTCGGCCCGGGGAGAGAATGGCACATACTCGATCATCGGGAGGGCGTAAATCGCGTACAGCCCCACCCCGAGCAACACCGCCAGGGCGCTCCAGCCGACCACCGCGAACCGTTCCCGTCCCCGGGGCCCTTCGCTCCCGAAGAGCCAGAAGGCTCCCCAGATCCCCGCGGCGGTGAGCAGGTACTGGGCGGCCTGGGGGTGGCCCTGGAGCGCCAAGCCGGTGGTCAACGCCATGCTCGCATAACCCGCGAACTTCCGGTCCCGGATCGCCACCACCACCGCCGCGAACAGGAGCGGCGCAAGCGCCTCGACGAACAGCTTGCCGTCATGGCCCGGGTGGACCAGGGACGTAACGATCCCGGTCAGCTCGTAGGCCAATCCTCCGGTGAGCGCAGCGGCCCAGCCGAACCGGAGGATCTTGAGCAGCAGGTACATGCCGAAGCCGGCCAGGACGATGTGGAGGGCAAAGCCCAGGTTCATCGCCGTGTCGGTCGGCAGGATCCACCGCAGAGCCGCGGTAGGATAGAAAATGTCGCCGTGGGCGGCCCCCACGAACGGCAGGCCACCGAACAGATAGGGATTCCAGAGCGGGATCGAGCCGTGGGCCCGGAAGTAGTTCGCCCCGAACACCCGGAAGCTGTAGCCGGCGAGGTACTGGTCCGAGTAGGGCCCGGCCAGGAACTGGCCGGTCAGCATCGGCCAGCACAGGGTCAGTGCCGCCGCCACGAAGATGGCCAGCGCGATGACCCATCCCCGCCGCCCTTCGAATGTGTCGGACACTGGTTTCCCGACCGACTCAGTCACTGATCACCGTCCTGCCCGTCGAAGAAAGAACGGGGTGGCCGCCACCAGATCCGCCACCGTCATCCCGATCCGCGAGATCCCCGCGAGCACCAGGGCATTCGCGGCCCCGATCCGGTCCTGGACCATCCAGACAAAGACTCCCTCCCGGACCCCCAGCCCCCCAGGGGCGAGGAGAAACAACAGGCCCGCAATGTAAGATCCTGCGAAGCTGCCAACCGCATCGCCCAGCGGAAGCTCGGCACCGGGGAGGGTTCCCCGGGCCAGGAGCCAGAGCGCCACGCCATAGCCGATCCAGGCCACCAGGTTGGCGACGATTCCGAATCCGACCGCACCGGGCCGCGGACTAACCCGCTGGTCGGGAGGATGGCCCAGCCTCCGCAGGAGGATCCCGGCGAGCGGTGGAGACATGACCACCACAAGCGCCACCAGACTCGCCCCCAGCACCATTACGAGAGCCAGGCGGCTTCCGGGCCGGTGGGACTCCAGCACCGCAACCCCCGAGCTCCCGACCAGCAGCGCGCCGGTGCCGATCGAGACCACCTGGAGGAGGATGGCGGACGCGGTCGCGGTTCCCGGCGGAGATTCCCCGGCGTTCGGCGAGGACCGCCATTCCCGCGATCGCCCAGACTTTGCCGGGAAGGTACTTGCCCATGCTGGAGATCACCCAGATTCGGGCCGCATCCAGATAACCCAGCCGGGAACCCCACCCGGCCAGCATCCGGCGCCACGACTCGACCAGCAGGGCATAGGTCAGGAGCACAAGGACGAGACTGAGCACCACCAGCGGGACCGAGAGCCGCCACACGACCGGCTCGGCGCGGATGTTCTCCCAGTTGCGAACCAGGTGACGGATGACGAATCCGATGATCGCGATTCCCGCGATCGCCTGCATCCACCGCCACCACCGGCTATCGAGCCAGGGCCTCGGCATACCATCCTTCGAATCGTTGGGCCACCGGATCGGGAGCCAACTCCTCCCTCCAGCGGGTCCCCGCAGTGCGGGCCCGTTCCCGTGCAGTCGGCCGATTCCGCACTCCGAATGGCCTCGGCCAGTCCCTGCGCGGTTGGGTCCGCGATCAGACCGCCCCCGAAACGCTCCAGGGCGGACACGATCCCGCCTCCATCGGTACAGGCCACCACTGGAATTCCCATCATCAACGCTTCGATCGCCGCGAGTCCGAAGCCCTCCTGTTCCGCCGGAAAGAGCAGGACGTCGGCCGTCTCGAGTTGGGCGATCACCTCGGGGCGGGAGCGAGACCCGAGCAAGCGAACTTCGATGCCCGGATTGCCGGCGCTCTCCCGTTCCAGCGCGCGGCGCTCGGGGCCGTCCCCGATGATGGTGAGGGGCCGCCGGAGGCCGCCGGCCGCGAGCGCGCTGGCCGCCTGAATCGCCAGGTGAACTCGCTTCTGCCCGGTCAGCCGCCCGACCAGCAGAAGCCCCCCACCTCCCCTGCTCCATGGCCATCCCGCCGTTTCGACCGGCATCGGTTGGACGTGTCCGGTCACACCGGTCCGGCCCGAGATCCCTTCCGCAGTCCGGGCCAGCTCGGGGGACACCGCGGTCACCACGGCCGCGCGACGGAGCACCCGGGCGCCGAGCCAGCGGGTTATGGGGTTTCGAATGAGGATCCGGCCGTCGGTCCCGTGCAGCGTCACCACGCCGGGCAGCTCCGGAGGCGAGGCCAGGCCGGCGGGGAGCCACCAATGGGCATGGACCACGACGGGCGGTCGGGCAGACGGGCCGAGGGGCAGAAGCTCCGCGCGAACGCCGGCTCGCATGGCCCGGAGCAGGCCCCAAAGCGCGAGCCACCCGGCCGGCGATCGCATCGCCTGCTGCATCCTCCCGGTATACGCCAGCGTCTCCGCGCCGGGCGAGGCGTAGCGAACCCGCCGGACCGGAATCCCGTCCAGCAGGTCCCGCCCTCCCTTGCCGCGGTCGGCCGGCGCCACGACGCGGACATCGTGGCCGCGGCGCTGGAGCGCCTGGGCCAGCGGATGGAGAAACGACCCAGGCAGGTCGCCCGGGAAACGGGGATAGTTATGGGTGAGGAAAACGACAATCACGCCCGCTGGTCGACTTTGCGAGCCAGCTCGCGCATCTCTTCCCGGAATCCGGCAATGAGCTCGCCGACGAATCCGAAACCGAACAGCGCGATGCCGCTGATCACCATGGTCTCCACGAGATTGAGGAACGGGCGGAACCCGATCCCGAATCCGAACCGGAGCACCAGAGCGACGATGCCCGCCAGCAGTCCGACCGTGAACAGGACCGCGCCAAGCAGGCCGAAAAAGAGCATCGGCTTGCGGCCGAACTTGAGCTGAAACCAGACCGACACGAGATCGAGGACCCCGACCGGGATGCGGCGCCAGGAGAACTTCGAAACACCGGCGTGGCGGGGATAGACCGGAACCGGATGGGAAGTCAGGCGCCATCCATCGGCCGCTGCGATCACCACCATATAGCGATGCCACTCCGGCCGAAGCGGGGCACCCTGGAGCACATCGCGCCGCCAGGCTTTCACCGAATTCAGGTCTTCCACCTGGACCCCGAACAACCGTCGGCAGAGCCGGTTGTAGATCCCGCTGACGAAAGCCTTCTCGTACTTGCCCTGCTTGGTGCCGGTCACGATGTCGGCCTGATCGGCCAGAATCGGGGCCACCAGCCCCGGGATGTCGGAGGGGAGGTACTGGAGATCGGCGGGATAGAAGACCAGGACCGACCCGGTCGCGATGTCCGCCCCGGTGGCCAGGGCATCGGCGATGCCCCTGCCCCGCCGATGACTGGCACTCTTCAGAAACGGATGCTGCCGCTCGAGCTCCGCGAGAACGGAGGCGGTGGCGTCGCGCGATCCATCGTCCACCACCACGACCTCGAACGTGAATGGCGCGGGCGTCAGCGCCTCGCCGCAGAGCTGGATGAATCGGGGCAGATTCTCGGCTTCATCCCGCGCAGGCACCAGGATGCTGACTTGGGGAGCAGCTCCCACCTGCATCAGTTCCTGTCCGCCGGTCCGCCGGTCCGCCGGTCCGCCTGAGCTCATACCCGCTTGCGCATCCGGGCCGGGAGAATGCCGAGCTGATCCCGGTATTTCGCCACGGTCCGGCGGGCAATCTGAATCCCCTGCTCCTGGAAGAGATGAACGATCTGCTGATCGGTGAGCGGTTTTCCGGGATCCTCCTCCTGCACCATCTTCTGGAGCTTGGCCCGGATCGACCGCGCGCTGGCATCCTCCCCCGAGGCCGTGGTGAGCGCGCTCGAGAAGAAGAATTTGAGGGGAAGAACGCCGCGAGGGGTCTGCACGTACTTCTCGTTGGTCACTCGGCTCACGGTCGATTCATGCATGCTGATGACTTCCGCGACCTCCCGCAAGGTCAGCGGCTTCAGGTACTCGACTCCCTTCTCGAAGAAGGCCCGCTGCCGGTCCACGATGAAGTTCATCACCTTGAGCATGGTCTGGCGGCGCTGTTCGATCGCCTGGATCATCCAGTTCGCGCTGTTCAGCTTGCTGGCGATGAATTCCCGGTTTTCCGGGGTGAGCTTCTTCTTGTCGCGGGCGATCTCCTGATAGCTCCGGCTCAATCGAAGCCTTGGCACGCCCGAATCGTTCAAGCTGACGTGATACTTCCCATCCACCTTCTCCACGATCAGATCCGGGATGATGTAGCCGTCACTCCGGTTGGCGTACTTGAGCCCCGGCTTGGGATCGAATCGGGAGAGGCTGTCCCCCGCCGCCTGCACCTGGGCCGGCTCCACCCCGAACCGCTTGGCCAGCTCGTTCCAGCGATGGGCAATGAGATCGGGAAACGCCTCCGAAACGAGGCGGTACGCCAGCGACTCGGTGTCGGCGCTCTCCCGTAATTGCAGCAGGAGACACTCCCGCAGGTCCCTGGCGCCGATCCCAGGAGGGTCGAGCTTCTGGACCACGCCAAGCATCCCCTCGACCTCTTCGGGGCTGTAGTAGGGAACCCCGGGAACGCCTCCTTTGGGCTCCGGGTGGGGAGCTTCCGGGATATCGGATTCGGGGTCGTTCGATCCGGATTCGGGCAGCCCGATCCAGGTGGCATCGGGAGAAAGCCCGGCAAGAGCCGCCTGAGTCGGTTGTTCCGTCTCCTGCATTTCCGGCGCCTCCTCGCCTTCCTCTTCCTCGCCGCCGGGGAGGCGGTTTTCCAGGAGCAGGTTCACCGAGTTGCGGATTTCTTCCAGACTCGCGCTCAGGTACCCTTCATCGGTGATGTTCCCTATGAATTCCTCGCCGAGGAGCTGCTCGCGAGGACTCAGGTGCATCATCTGGAGCTGTTCCCGAAGATGGTCCGAGAGGTCGTGGCGCTGGACCGAGACCGGCTCGAGGTACTCCTGCTCCTCGTATTGCTGGCGTGAGCCACCGGCATCGAACCCGTTGAGCAGGATCTCTTCCCAATCGATCTCCTCTTCCTTCTCCTGCTTCTCTTTTTCCTTCTCTTTTTCCTTCTCCTGAGTCTCCTGCTCCCGATCCTCTTCTTCGGGTTCCAGAAGCTCGAGGAACGGGTTCACCAGGAGCTCCTGTTTGAGGTGCTGCTGGAGATCCATCATCGGCATGTACAGCATGTCCATGGCCTGGTACAGCCGTGGATTGATCCGCTGCTCCTGCCGGAGCCCGGTCTGCTGGGTGAGTCCGGTTCTCATGGGACCGGCTCCATCCGTTGGCGAAGCCGAGCGGTCATGGTGGGCCCGAGATAGAGCTCGGCGACCTGCTCGTTGTAGACCAGCTCACGGACTGAGCCCGCGGCGCGAACTTCACCCTCGTACATGATGTAGGCCCGGTCGACCACCTCGAACATGTGCTCGACGCTGTGGTCGGTGATGAGGACCCCGATCCCTCGATGCCGGAGACCCGCCACGATGGTCTGGATGTCGTGCACCGCTATAGGGTCCACCCCGGCAAAAGGCTCGTCGAGAAGCATGAACTTGGGTTCGGTCCCCAGGGCCCGGGTAATCTCGAGTCGCCGCCGCTCCCCCCCGGAGAGGGAGTAGGCCTTGGCGCCGCGCAGGTGCTTGATCCCCAGCTCATCGAGCAGGAGCTCGAGCCGGTCGCGTCGCTCCGAGCGGGACAGCGGAAGGGTTTCGAGAATCGCGAGCACGTTGTTCTCGACGGTCATCCGGCGGAACACCGAAGGTTCCTGCGCGAGGTAGCCGATGCCCGCCCGCGCCCGGCGATACATCGGATCCTTGGTGATATCCCGTCCGTCCAGCTCGATCCGGCCGGCGTCGGGCCGGATCAGCCCGGTGATCAGATAGAACGTGGTCGTCTTGCCGGCGCCGTTGGGACCCAGCAGCCCGACGATTTCTCCCTGCGAAAGCTCGAGCGCGACGTCCTTCACCACCATGCGCCGCTTGAAGGACTTGTGCAGTCCCGTGGCGCGCAGCCGCCCTGGCCCGGAGCCATTCCCGGCGGCCATCAGGGACGTTTCGGGGTGGGCCGGATTCGGAGCGAATCCGGAAGCCCGGCAGAGGGTTCGAGCTGCACTCCATACACGTTGCCCACCATCTGGACCCGATCGACTTTCACCGAGTCCCCGGGGGCCATCGTGAGAACGATCCGGTCGGCCTTGGAGTAATTGAGCGAGGGTAGCCCGCCCGGAACGTTGGGATCCGCCACCCGGTAGAACGCCGCGGCGGACTGGCGCGCCTCGAGCCGCTGGATCGCCGCTTTCTTCTGCCCGGCCTGGTCCCCGGACAACGTGACGAATTCGGCGCGAATGCTGTCGCCCGCGAGCCAGTCGCGCTCGCCTTTCACCGTGTCGGGCCGGAACCCGACCCAGGCATTCCCGAAGCTCCGGAATTCCTTGAGGACCTCCTCCGGCGTGTCCACGGCGAGCGAATCTCCCTTGAGCTGGTAGTCGCTGGTGAGGGCCACCGGGGTTGGATCCTTGCCCCATGCGAGCGTTTGGATGACTCTTCGCGCCTCGAGCTGGAGCCGGATCATCCCCGCCTGAAGATCGAGGTCGCGGCTGGTCGCGGTGGCGCTGTCTCTCCCGGTGATCGAGGTCAGCTCGCGATTGACCATCGCCAGGTCGATCCTTCTCCCCCGCAGCGCAAAGCTGTCCTCGGCCATGCGCTCGATCGACGCATGGCCCAGCAGGATGCCGCTGCCCTCCTTGCCGGTGATGAGGCTCAGGGAATCGCTCCGGCCGCGCAGATCGCTGCGATCGATGGTGACCTGGCCCCCTGCCCACATCAGCGTCTGGCCCTTGAGTCGCAGGTGATCCCCGTTGACGATGTACGGTTCGGTGGCCCCGCTGCTGTCGTTGACCGGCAGGGTGAGCTTGGGCCGCTGGTCGGCAAAGACTTCCTCGAGCTCCCGGACTCCACCGGCCTTCCGGTAATAGTCCACCGCGGGCCCTTCCAGCCGGGAACCGTCGCCGAGGTTCAAGTAGACCACGTGGCCGCGCGCTTCCCACTTCTCCTGCGCCTTGATGTAGGTGCCGAATTCGGCCGTGACTTTCGCGGTCTGGTCCTCATAGCGAAAATTCCCGATGAACTGCACCACGAGTCCCTGGTAGGACGCGATGCTGTCGGTCCACATCCGGACGCTCTGTCCCCGACACCGAAGCCGGATGTCTCCTCCCGCAAACAGGTTCTCGCTGGTGGGAGTCACCTGGGTTCGCACCGCCTGGCGTCCGACGTGAAGGACTTCCAGTCGGCAGGGCTGCTGGGCGAGGACCCTCGAGGTCCCCAGCAGGACCAGGAGCGGACCGGCCAGCATGAGCCTGCCCTGCCTGGCAGCCGCCGGTCTCACCGTCCGGGCCCCGGCAACAGAATGCCCTTCCCTTTCTGGAAGCCCCGCGGCTCGTCGATCGAGAGGTTCCGGAACTCGATGTCGGAGCGGAACGATTTTCCGCTGCCCACCTCGGATCCGGATTCATAGGTGAAGGTCGTGTCGCTCTCGACCCGGTTGGAAGTCTTGTCGTAAACCAGGTGCGTGGTCCGAAGCCGGCGGCCATCGGTCGTCACGACCTCGACGTTTCCCCGAGCATCGAGCTTTCCGCTCAGGGCGTAGTAGTAGGCTTGATCGGCGGTCAGGGTGCTCTTCTCGGTGCCCTTGTCCAGCATCCTGATCTTGAGGTGCCTCAAGTCCATGAGCTGCTGATTCTGGTAGAGATAGGCGGTATCGGCCTCCACATAGCTCTGCAGGACACCTTTGTTGGTGAGTTGGGTCACCATCCTGATCATGACCTGGTCCGCGGAGTCGGCCCGTTCCCCCCGGTCGGCAGGAGTGACGCCGGTCTCGGAGCAGGCGGCCGACCCGGCCAGCGACAGGAAGACCCCGAACCACGACACCCGGGTCATGAGACGTCCCCCCGGGCGGCGCGCCAGATCCGCATGGTCCGATCGAGCAACGGCTCCAGCGATTCCAGGGGCCACTGCGTCTCGCGGTCGCTCGGCGCGCGCGCGGGATCCGGATGGGTTTCCAGATAGAACCCATCCACCCCGGCCGCGGCCGCCGCGGCGAGCAAATCGGGAATCTCCCCACGATCGCCCCCGCTTGCGCCCTCGGGCCCTCGTCCGGGACGCTGCGCGGCATGGGTGGCATCGAAGATCACCGGCGCTCCCGTGGCGGCGCGGAGCCGGGCGAAATTGCGAACGTCCACGACCAGATCACCATACCCGAAAAAGGTTCCCCGTTCGGTCACCGCGATTTCGCCGCGCTCGCCGCCCTGGCGGACTTTTTCCACCGCTCCCTTCATCTCGGCGGCCGCCATCCACTGACCCTTTTTGAGATTCACCGGTTTACCGGTGCGACCGCACGCGACCAGCAGGTCGGTTTGCCGGCAGAGAAAGGCCGGCACCTGAAGCACGTCGACCACCCGGGCGGCAATCCCTGCCTGGGCCGGCTCGTGGACATCGGTGAGCACCGGAAGCCCGGACTCCTTGCTGGCGCGCTCGAGCAGCGCGAGCCCGCGCTCGAGTCCGGGCCCCCGGGGCGCGCTGCCGCGGCTCCGATTGGCCTTGTCGAAGCTCGCCTTGAGACAGACCCGGACCCCAAGCCGGGCCCCGATCCCCGCCAGCACCTCGCCGACCCGGGAAAGCAGATCCCCCTCCTCGACGAGACACGGACCCGCCACGACAAAGGGTGGGTGGGCAAACGACCAGTCACTCACCGGCTCGCTTCGATCATTTGCCGTACCGCCGCGCTGGCGCGCCCGGTCGAGAGCTTCCCGTGCTGCTTGGCCGCCCCGATGAATGACGCGAACAGCGGATGGGGCCGCATCGGGCGGGATTTGAGCTCGGGATGGAACTGGCATCCCAGGAACCACGGATGGTCCGGGAGCTCGATGATTTCGACCAGGCTCCCATCGGGGGATTGTCCCGAGAGACGCAAGCCGTGCTCGGCGAGCACATCGCGGAACGCATTGCTCACTTCCCAGCGATGGCGATGCCGCTCACTGATTTCGGTGCCCCCGTAGGCCCGGGCCGCGAGGCTGCCGGCGCGGAGCCGGGCCGGATAGGCGCCCAGCCGCATCGTCCCGCCCAGGTTGGTCACGTCGCGCTGCGACGCGAGCAACGAAATCACCGGGCTCTCGCATTCCGGCTCGAACTCGGTGCTGTTGGTTCCCTTGAGATTGCACACGTTGCGGCCGAATTCGATGATCGCCATCTGGAGCCCGAGGCAGATACCGAAGAACGGCAGGCCGTTTTCCCGCGCCCAGCGGACCGCTTCCACCATCCCGTCCACACCGCGAACGCCGAAGCCGCCAGGAACCAGGAGCCCGTGCTTGTCGGCCAGGAGGGCCGCAGCGGCTCCCTGATCGGTGAACTGGTCACTGCCCAACCACTGAATGTCGACGCCCACGTCGTTGGGAATTCCCCCGTGCAGCAGGGCCTCCTGCACCGACTTGTAGGCATCGTGCAGGTCGGTGTACTTCCCCACCACCGCGATCCTGACCCGCTCGGCGGGGTTCAGGATCTTGGCAGTCATCAGTCGCCACGGCTCCAGGTCCGGATCCCGGGTTTCCAGCCGGAGTCGCTCGCATACCACCCGATCGAAACCCTGCTCCTGGAAACGGAGCGGAATCTCGTAGATGGAGGAGACGTCCGGCGATTCGATCACGCATTCGAAGTCCACATTGCAGAACAGGGCGATTTTCCGCTTGATGTCGGCACTCAGGGTGTGATCGCTTCGGCACACCAGGATGTCCGGCTGGATCCCGATCTCCATCAGCTCCCGAACCGAGTGCTGGGTTGGCTTGGTCTTGAGCTCGCCCGCCGCCGCGATGAACGGCACCAGGGTCAGATGAATGAACAGGGCGTTGTCCCGGCCGACTTCCTGGCGGAACTGGCGGATCGCTTCGAGAAACGGCAAGGACTCGATGTCACCGACGGTTCCTCCCACCTCGATGATCACCGCATCCTGCTCCGGGGCGATCCGGCGGATGGCGTGTTTGATCTCGTCGGTGATGTGAGGAACCACCTGGACCGTCGAGCCCAGATACTCGCCGCGTCGCTCCTTGTTGATGACGTTCTGGTAAACCCGGCCGGTGGTGACGTTGTTCTGCTGGGCCAGGGACCGCTCGATGAACCGCTCGTAGTGCCCCAGGTCGAGGTCGGTTTCGGCCCCGTCGTCGGTGACGTAGACCTCGCCGTGCTGAAACGGCGACATCGTCCCGGGATCGACGTTGATGTAGGGATCGAACTTGAGCATGGTGACCGACAATCCCCGCTCGACCAGCAGCCGGCCCAGGGAGGCAGCCGCGATGCCCTTGCCGAGCGAGGAGACCACCCCGCCCGTCACGAAGATGTACTTGGTGTTTCCCGGCGTGGTGGTCATCGAACGGCCTCGTGCATAAGGGTCCAGTGGGCGCGAGCCTTCACGAGATCGGCCGGCGTGTCGACCGATGGTCCCGAATCTTCCCCGAGGGTTGCCACTCCGATGGTGAGCCCAAGGGCGAGGGCCCGTAGCTGTTCGAGACCTTCGGCCCGTTCGGCGGCAACGGGAGCACTCCGACTCATCCGACCGAGTGCTTCCCGGGTGTAGGCGTAGAGACCGAGGTGCCGCCAACTCTCCCCGGAGAGGGGAGCCCGGGAAAACGCCAGCGCTTCGCCGCGAGCCCCAATGCGCACCTTGACCCGGGAAGGATCCTCTCGCTCCAGAGGATCGAGTGGCACCGCCGCGGTGCCCACGTCGAAGCCCTGCCCCAGCATCGCCAGCGCCCCGGTCGCCGCGGACAACGGGACGAAGGGCGAGTCGCCCTGGGCGTTCACGATCGCGTCATAGGAATGAAACTCGGGGAGTCCGATGACTTCGTGAATTCGGTCGGCACCACTCGGATGGCCGGGAGACGTGCGCACCGATTCGAACCCAGCGTCCCGAACCGCGGCGTCGATCTCCGGAGCGTCGCTGGCGACGATCAGGCGATCGGCGATTCCGAACGATTGGAGGCGTTCCGCTACGCGAACAACGAGGGGGACTCCACCCAGGGGCTGCAAGAGCTTTCGCGGCAGCCGCGTCGAACCCAGCCGTGCAGGAATGACGACGAGGACGGGCATTTCACAAGGTAAAAGCGCGGTGGGGCCAAGTCAAAAGTCATGCCGCCACCGCGCTATCTGTCTAAGAATTGGCCGTACAAAGGCTTAGGGCGTGGGGGGCCGCCGGACCGAGCGGGCGCGCAGAGATTCGGCCTGCTGCTTCATCCGCTGAGCCCGCTCCTCGAGGGCCCCCGCCCGAATTGAATCCGAGATGGCCTGAGTCTGGATTCTGACCCGCTCCCGGATCTCGGTGGCCATGGAATCCTCGCCCGACGTGTTTTCGCTCCCCTTTCGACGAATGTCCGCCACGGTCGCGTCGGGAAGCAGGAGCGGCTGGACGATGGTGGTCATGTCGCCATCGCTGCGGAGCTCCAGTCTGACCTCGCCGAATACCTGGTACCCGCTGTCCGACTTGAGGCAGAAGAACATGGTCCGCTCGTCGATCCGGTCCGGGTCGGTGACGGAGATCCGGCAATCCTTCACCTGCGCCATCGCCGCCGAGTCCGTGAGCCTGGCCCGGATCCCGAACCCGGTCACCTGCTTCGGAGCGCTGCGCTGAATCGTGAGAGACCGAATGGTCCCGAGCTTCTCTCCGCTCACATTGAACGGAATGAACGAGCCGAGCGGGATCGTGAGGTCGTGGTCGGAATTGATGTTGCGGACGAAGCTTCGACCCGTCGCGAACGCCGTGAATCCGACTCCGAAGATGAGGAGGGCGGCGATGAGGATCTTGATCCAGTATTTGCCCATTGGATGCACCCTGGTAGGCCGTTACAAAGTGTAACGTAAACGCAGCACTGCTGGTTTCAAACCGATGGAATCATGCCCTCGGATGGTACTGGCGGTGAACCGTCCGAAGATACTCCCGGTCGACGTGGGTGTAGATCTGGGTGGTTGAAAGATCCGCATGGCCGAGCATCTCCTGCACCGCCCGCAGGTCGGCACCGCCTTCCAGCAGGTGGGTCGCAAAGGAGTGGCGCAACGTGTGGGGTGTGACCCTCTTCCTGATGCCCGCGCTGGCCGCGGTCTTCTTGATGATCCCCCATGCTCCGACTCGAGAGAGGGGGGTGCCCCTGGCATTCAACAGAACTCGACCGCGGGTCTTGCCTCGATCCAGGGCGCCTCTCACGGTGTTGAGATACACTGAAACCGGCCCGATCACCTTCCTCCCCATCGGCACGATCCGCTGCTTCCCGCCTTTCCCCAGCACCCGAACCAGTCCTTCCGACAGCAGGAGATCCGGCAGGGTCAGACCGCACAGCTCCGAGACGCGGAGGCCGGCCCCATAGCCCAGCTCAAGCAGGGCGCGGTCTCGCCAGCCCAGGCGCTGGTCCACCGACGGCACCGCGAGCAGAGCCTCCATTTCGAGGGTGGTGAGCACGTCAGGAAGGGTGCGGCCCCGTTTGGGTGTTTCGAGCCGGTCGCTCGGATCATCAACGAGCTTCCCTTCGCCGATCAGGAAGCCGAAATAGGTGTGCAGCGCCGAGATCTGGCGCCGAATCGTGGCGGAAGCGAGGCCCAGATCCTTGAGGGCGAAGACGAAGTCCCGAAGCAGGGGCCGGCTCACCGCGCCGGGACCCTTCACCCGCCTGGTGGTGGCGAACTGGATGAACCGGCGCAGATCGCGGAGGTAGTTGTCGACGGTGTGCGGGCTGTGACCCGCTTCGAGGCTCAGATAGTCGCGGAACTGCTCCAGGAGAAACGCCGTGGGGGCCTCGGTCCGCCTGTCCCGTCCGTCTGTCCGCCCGATCTCAGCGTTGCTCAACGAGGGCAACCGCGAAGACAGTGACGCCTTCGCCCCGGCCGACGAATCCCATCCCTTCATTGGTCTTGGCCTTCATGCCGACGCAATCGGGCAGGACGCCCAGCTCCCCGGCGATCGCCACGGCCATGGCGTGCTTGTACACGCCCAGATGAGGCTTCTCGCAGATGATGGTGACATCGGCCTGGACCGGATGGAACCCCAGCTCGTTGATCCGCTCCCGGGCGAGCCGGAGCAGCCGGAGCGAATCGGCATCCTTCCACTTGGGATCGCTATCGGGGAACAGGCTTCCGAGGTCGCCGGCGCCGGCGGCCCCCAGGATGGCATCGGTCACGGCGTGGGCCACGGCATCCCCATCCGAGTAGGCCTCGAGCCCCTTGTCGAAGGCGATGCGCTGGCCGCCCAGAATGAATGGCCGGCCGGCGGCGAATCGGTGCGAGTCATACCCGATCCCAACCCGGAACATTTCAGGCGGACCGGGTCACGCGGCGATTGATTCCGCGATGATCGAGTAGTCCTGGCGGCGGCGGCGGACGCCGTACCCGGCATCCCGAATCGCCCGCTCCATCTCCACGATGGTGGCGCGATGGGTGGTGCCCGCGGCGGACACGACATTCTCCTCCATCATCAGGCTGCCGAAATCGTTGGCGCCGAATCGGAGGGCGACCTGTCCGACCTTGAGCCCCATGGTGACCCAGGAGGATTGCAGGTTCGGCACGTTGGAGAGAACGATCCGGGCCATCGCGAGAGTCCGCAGGTAGGTGACCGCGTCGGTCCTGGGCTGCTCCGCCATCTCGGTCCCCTCGGGCTGGAGGGGCCAGCAGATGAAGGCGGTGAACCCCCCAGTCCGCCGCTGAACCTCCCGGACCCGGAACAGGTGTTCGATCCGGTCCGCCGGCGTCTCGCCTAACCCGTACATCATGGTGACCGACGTCTTCATTCCCTGGCGGTGCGCCTCCTCCTGCACCCCGAGCCAGGCGTCGGTCTGGGCTTTCTTCGCGGCAACCCGCTGGCGAATGGTATCCACCAGGATCTCGCCGCCGCCCCCGGGAATGCTGTCCAGCCCGGCGGCCTTGAGCTCCCGGACCACCTCCGCCACACTCATCCGGAACCGCTCGCTGAAAAACACCACTTCGGATGGGGAAAATCCGTGAATGTGGATCGGGTGATGGCGCTTGATGTAGCGCATCAGCTCCAGGTACCACTCGAACGGGATGTAGGGATTGTGGCCGCCCTGGAGCAGGATCTGCACCCCGCCGATCGCTCGACACTCGTCGATTTTCTCCCCGATTTTTTCGAACGGCAGCACGTAGCCTTCACCGTGCTTGGGGCGCCGATAGAACGCGCAGAACTTGCAATCGGCGACGCAGACGTTGGTGTAGTTGATGTTGCGATCGATGATGTAGGTGACCACCTCGTCGGGATGGTGCCGGTAGCGCTCCTGGTCGGCGAGCCGCCCGAGTTCCAGAAGACTGGCCCGCTCGTAGAGCGCGAGGTACTCCTGAAACTCCGCGCTGGATCGGTCAACGAGGTCGTGCGTCAAGTCGTGGCTCCTCAGGCCGCAGTGATGAAACTCAGGCTCCCGTCGGGCACCAACCCGTCCTGGGCCAGCCGCCGGAAGAAGTCGGTCAACCCGGCCAGGTGGCGGTAGCTCAGCGCATAATCGAGGTCTCCCAGATAGGCCCGGCAGGTCGCGTAAGGCAACCCGGTATTCTCGGCGGCCTGACGGGCCAGCTCGTCCAGATGGGCCAGGCCCCAGCTCCGGCTTTCCAGGAGGCCCCGGTGGACCGCCTGCACCGCCGACCGGTCGGCCTCCCTCCTCGCGGCCCAGACCGCAAACACGAACGGGAGTCCGGTCCAGTCCTTCCAGGCGGTCCCCAGGTCGGTCTTGTATGGATAGCGCTGCTCGGTGGCGAGGAGCAGCGCGGCGTCGCCGATCACCAGCACCGCTTGATGGGGGAATTCCCGAAGCGCCTCGAGGTCGGTCGATTCGGCGCGAACGGTCGCAAACTTGGGCCGCACCCGCCATCGGTGCCGGCAGAGCAGGTCGAGCAGCAGCACCGAGGTTCGCGACGATGCGCTCTGGAGCACGGTCGCCCCATCGAGCTCGTGGACCGGCCGTTTGCTGTAGAGCACGACGCTGTGCACCGGCCCGTCCGAGGTGATCGCGAGGTCGGGCAGCAGGTGATACGCCGCGGCGTTGCGGGCGTACTCGACCGCGGACACGACCGAGACGTCGAGCTCTCCCGCGGCCAGCAGGTCGTTCAGATCCGCCGCCGTGCCGGTGATCGGGTCGGCGTCGATGGCCACCAGGCCTCGATCGATGGCCGCGTAGACCGGGTAGCAGTTGATCCAGGGAATCCGGCCCAGCCGGAGGCGCGCGGTCATGCGGCGTGGACCTGAGAAGGACCGGGAGCAGCGTGCCGGGGGCCGGACCATTCCCGGGGAAGATCGTCGAAACTCTCCCGTACCGGCTGATAGAGACTGTCCCGCTCGACCGGGCGTTTCCCCGCGCCGCGAATGAGCCGGACCAGCTCGCTGTAGGGCATATGCATGGCGGTGCGGGCGCCCGCCTCGTGATAGATCCGCTCGTAGACGACGGTCCCCTCCACATCGTCGCACCCGAACTCGAGCACCACCTGTGACATGAACGGCGTCACCATGGGCCAGTGGGTCTTCACATGGGGGATGTTGTCGAGAAACAGACGGGCCACCGCGATGTTCTTGAGATCTTCGTACCCCGTCGTCGCCGAGCCCACCCGCCCCAGCTCCTCGCCCAGCTCGTTGTTCTCGGTGTGATAGGCGAGCGGGATGTAGGTGAGAAAACCACCGGTTTCATCCTGGAGGGCACGCAGCATCGAGAGATGCTCGATCCGATCGGCGGCCGACTCGACGTGCCCGTAGAGCATGGTGCAGTTGGTCGGAATGCCCAGCCGGTGCGCTTCGCGGTGCACCGCGAGCCATTCCTCGCCGGTGAGCTTCCGTTCCGCGATCGTCGCCCGCACCGCGGTGCTGAACACTTCCGCGCCGCCTCCGGGCAGGCTGGTGAGCCCCGCTTCCTTGAGCCCCAGCAGCACCTCGCGAACCGAGGCCTTCTCGATCCGGGCCAGATGGGCGATCTCCACCGCGGTGAGGGCCTTGATGTGCACCTGCGGAAAGCGCTCCTTGAGACCGCGGATCATGTCGGTGTAGTACGAGAGCCGGAGCTTGGGATGCAGGCCACCCACGATGTGGAACTCTCGGGTGGGTCCATTCCGCGCCTGCTCGGCTTCCTGGTACACCTCCTCGAGCGAGCGGGTATAGTGGCCCTCCTCCTTGGGCATTCGCGCAAAGGAGCAGAACACGCAGGTGTTGCGGAGGATGCAGACGTTGGTCGGATTGATGTGCTGATTGGCGGAGAAGAAGACCCGGTCGCCGTTAACCCGCGCGTTGGCGAAGGCGGCGAGCTCGCCCAGGCCGAGGATGTCGGAAGTTTCGTACAGGGCAATGCCCTCGGCCGGATCGAGGCGCCCCCCGGAGATCACCTTCTCGGCAATGGAACGCAGGACCGGGGTGCGAAAGCGAGACGGATCAGGAGAAACGACCGGCATCTATCTCCGCCATTTGGTTGCAGTTAGCCGCAGGCAATATAGCTGGTTGCCCACGCCGGGGCAGCGCTGCTGGATCAGGGCTCGAAGCGGCGGACGGCCAGGGTCACGTTGTGCCCTCCGAAGCCGAATGAATTCGACAGCGCGACGTCGACCTGCCGCTCGGTCATGCGATTGGGCACGCAGTCCAGATCGCAGTCCGGATCGGGCGTGGTCTGATTGATCGTGGGAGGAACCTGGCCGGTGGTCACCACCAGGAGTGAGATCACCGCCTCCAGGGCCCCCGCCCCTCCGAGCAGGTGTCCGGTCATGGACTTGGTGGAGGCGAATACCAGCCTCGGGGCGAGCTCCCCGAAGACGGCCTTCACCGCAATGGTTTCGGCGACGTCGCCCAGGGGCGTCGAGGTCCCGTGCGCATTGATGTATCCCACATCTTTCCGGTCGATCTGCCCTTCCTCCAGGCACGCGAGGATCGCGCGACGGGCCCCTTCCCCGTCCGCGCAGGGGGCCGTGATGTGGTGGGCATCGGCGCTCATGCCGTACCCGATCACCTCGCCCAGAATCGTGGCGCCCCGATCGGTGGCGTGCTCGAGACTCTCCAGCACCAGCGCCGCTGCGCCATCGCCCAGCACGAAACCGTCACGCTCCTTGTCGAACGGACGGCTCGCCTGCTCCGGCGCGTCGTTGCGGGTCGACAGCGCCTTCATGTTCTGGAACCCTGCGATGGCAAGCCCGGTGATCGCGGCTTCGGCGCCTCCGGTCACGATGCAGTCCGTCGCGCCGGCCTTGATCAGATCGTAGGACTCCCCGATTGCATGCGCCGAGGAAGAACAGGCCGACACGGTGCAGAAGTTCGGTCCCTTGAGCCCGTGCCGGATGGACACCTGCCCCGCCGCGATATCGGGAATGAACATGGGGACGAAGAACGGGGTGATCCGGTCGGGACCCTTGGTGACGTAGATCATGGCCTGCTCCTCCATGGTCATCATCCCGCCGATCCCGCTCCCGATGATCACGCCGGTCCGCTCGGGGGCCGGGAATTTGCCGGTGAGGCCCGCCTCCCGGATGGCCTGGTCCGTGGCGGCAACCGCGAACTGGCAGAACAGGTCCATCCGCTTGGCTTCTTTCCGCTCCAGGTACGCGAGCGGATCGAACCCTTTGACCTCGCAGGCAAAGCGAACCTGGAGCCGGCTCGCGTCGAACTTCGCGATGGGCGCCGCCCCGGACTTCCCGGCGAGGAGACTCGCCCAGGTCTCCGGCGTACTGAGTCCCACCGGCGTCACCATGCCGGTGCCGGTCACCACCACCCGCCGGGCCATCGCTATTTGCCGAGCTTGTCCTGGAGATACTTCATGGCGTCGCCGACGGTGCGAAGCTTCTCGGCTTCCTCGTCGGGAATGTCGATGTCGAATTCCTTCTCGAACGCCATCACCAGCTCGACGGTGTCGAGCGAGTCGGCGCCGAGGTCCTCCATGAAGCTGGCACTGTCAGTGAGCTTCTCCCGCTCGACCCCCAGCTCCTCGACGATGATGTCCTTGACCTTCTCGACCATGTTGTCGCTCATTCGGCCCTCACGAGAGAGTGATATGACTCAGAACACCATTCCGCCGTCGACCACCAGCACCTGCCCGGTGATGTACCCGGCCAGGTCCGAGGCGAGGAACAGGACGGCGCCCGCGACATCGGCAGGCTGACCCAGTCGGCCCAGGGAAATCTGACCCAATAATGCACCCTGTGCTTCCGGGGGCAAGGCAGCCGTCATCTCGGTTTCGATGTACCCCGGCGCCACGCAATTGACCAGGATGTTCCGGCTGGCGTACTCCCGCGCTACCGCCCGGGTGAACCCGATCAGGCCGGCCTTGCTGGCCGCGTAGTTGGCCTGGCCCTTGTTCCCGACCAGGCCGACGATGCTGCTGACGTTGATGATCCGCCCGGCTCGCCGCTTCATCATGCCCTTGATGACCGCCCGGGTGGCGAGAAACGCCCCCTTCAGGTTCGCGTCGAGCACGGCGTCCCAGTCTTCGTCGGTCAGCCGGAGCAGGAGATTGTCCCGGGTGATCCCTGCGTTGTTGACCAGGATCGACAAGGGCCCGAGCCGCTCCTCGGCCGAGTCGATGAGGCGCTCGACTTGAGCGCGATCCGTCACGTCGCACCCGAACCCGGCAGCTCGCTCGCCCAGCTCCGCGGCAATGGCCCGCGCCGGGTCCGCGGTCCGACCCACGATGGCGACCTTCGCCCCGGCGCCGTACAACTGTTCGGCGATGGCCCGGCCAATCCCCCTGGTGCTGCCGGTGACCACCGCAACTTGACCCTCGAGGCGAATGCCGGTCACGCCAGAAACTTCTCCACCTCGGCCGCGGTCCCGAGCGAGAGGTACTGGGGCTCGGGCAGGATCCGCTTGAGCAATCCACCCAGCACCGAGCCCGGTCCGACTTCGATGAATCGGGCTCCCGGGGCGAGCTCGGCCAGCCGCTTGACGCAGTCGACCCAGCGCACCGGCGCGGTCAGCTGGACGCCGAGCAATCGGCGGGCTTCGCTGGCCTGCCGGACCGGCTCGGCCGTCGCATTCGCCACCACCGGGAACCGGGGCTCGGCGAGGGGGGCGCGGTCGAGCATGCCCCGCAGGCCCTCGGCGGCGGGTTCCATGAGTGGAGAATGGAATGCGCCGCTCACCTTGAGGGCCTGGACCCGTTTGGCGCCGGCCGCTTTGCACGCCTCACCCGCGCGAGCCACCGCGCCGGGATCGCCGGAAAGCACCGTCTGATCGGCTGTGTTCAGGTTGGCGGGGACCACGGTTTCGGCGTCGGTCGAGGTTTCCCTGCACACCCGTTCGACCTCGGTCGAGCTGAGGCCCAGAACCGCGGCCATGGCCCCCGGTCTGGCCGCGCCGGCTTCCCGCATCAATCGTCCCCTGGCGCGCACCAGCCGGGCCGCGTCCACCGGCGTGAACGATCCCGCCGCCACGTAGGCGCTGTACTCGCCGAGGCTGTGGCCGGCCGCTCCCGCGATCGGCCCCAACCGGTCGCCCACCGCGGCGAGGACCGCCGCGGAGTGAGCCAGGATTGCCGGCTGGGCATATTCGGTTTGCTGAAGCCGCCCTTCGGGGGTCTCCCACATAACCCGGGTGACCGGTTCATCCAGACCTGCGTCGATGGCTTCCAGGGTTTCCCGGGCGGCGGGAAAGGCGTCCGCCAGATCCCGGGCCATCCCCAACCGCTGCGCTCCTTGTCCCGGGAAGAGCAGCAGGCTCACCATCGGACGACCGCGGCGCCCCAGGTGAACCCGGCGCCGAAGGTCACCAGCAGCAGCAGGGATCCGGGCCGGATCCTTCCTTCCCCCAGAGCCTGGTCGATGGCCAGCTGAATCGACGCAGCCGAGGTATTGCCGTACCGATCGACGTTGACCAGCACCTTGTTCATGGGGACCGCCGCGTGCTTGGCGGTCGCCTCGATGATCCGGAGATTGGCCTGATGAGGCACCAGCAGATCGATCTCTTCGGCGCTGACCCCCGCTTTCGCGAGCGCCTGATCGCAGGCTTTCGCCATGGTGTGCACCGCGGCCTTGAACACCTCCCGGCCCGCCATCTTGATGTACTGGGACCCCTCCCGGACCACCTTCTCGCTGACCGGGTCGTTGGACCCGCCTCCGGGGATCTGGAGCAGGTCGGCGAGCTTTCCGTCGGCGCCCAGCACGATGGAGAGGATGCCGCGTCCATCACCGGGCGCCGGCTGGACCACGGCGGCCCCGGCCCCGTCACCGAAGAGCACCGCGGTGCCCCGGTCGTTCCAGTCGGTCACCGACGAGAGCTTCTCGGCCCCAATGGCGAGCACGCTCTTCGCCTGTCCCGAGGCAATCAGCCCTTCGGCGATGCCGAGGGCGTAGAGCCAGCCCGGACAGGCGGCCGCGATGTCGAAGGCGAACGCTCTGGTGGCGCCGAGCAGGGCCTGGAGCTCGCAGGCGCTGGAGGGCAGCCGTCGGTCGGGGGAGATGGTGCCAAGGATGATGGCGTCAAGTTGGTCGGCGCTGAGGCCGGCCCGGCCCAGGGCGATCTCCGCGGCGGTCCGGCACAGGGAGGTCAGGTTCTCGCCCGGCCCCGCGATCCGCCGCTCCCGGATCCCGGTCCGCTCCCGAATCCACTGGTCGGACGTTTCCAGGTATTTCTCGAACTCCGCGTTCGGCACCACCCGCTCGGGGACGGCGGTTCCTAACCCGGTGATGGCGGCGATCGGGGCCCGGAGCGCGCTCATGACTGGGCCGCGGCCTCCGGTTCGGAGAACTCGGCCCCGATGTGGCGCACCAGGTCGATCTCGACCGATTGCACCGCCACCCGGATCGCATTCCGGATCGCGGTCGGGTTGGAGGAGCCGTGACAGATGATCGAAACTCCCCGGACCCCGAGCAGCGGCGCCCCGCCGTACTGGGAGTAATCGAGCACCCCGAAGGCGGACCGGATCTCCTCTTTGGCCCAGAGCTCGGGCGCGCTGTCCTCGGCGATGTGGCGCACCAGGCCGACCAGCGACTCACCGAATTTGAGCACCACGTTGCCGACGAACCCGTCGCAGACCACGACGTCGAGTGGGCCGTGTCGCGGGTGGCCGCTCAGCAGGTCGCGCCCTTCGACGTTGCCGACATAGTGGATCCGGGGATCCTGGCTGAGCAGACGATGGGCCTCCTTGATCACCGCGGTCCCCTTCTCTTCTTCCTCCCCAACGTTGAGCAGGCCGACCTGGGGGGTCGGCCGGTTCTGGAGATCGCGCATGTACACCGAGCCCAGGTGAGCGAAGCCGACCAGCTCCCGGGCGGAACAGTCGACGTTGGCGCCCGCATCGAGCATGAGCACCGCGCCGTGCACCGTGGGGATCAGGGCGCCCACCGTCGCACGCTCGACGCCGTCAAACAACCCCAGCAGCACCGTGGACGCGGCGAGCATCGCGCCGGTGTTCCCGGCGGAAATGAACGCCTCGGATTGCTGTTTGGCCTGGAGACCGAGCCCGACGACAAGACTCGACTTGCGCTTCCGGCGGACCGCCTCGAGAGGTCGTTCCGCCATGCCGATGACCTCGGGGGCCTCTACCACGACGATTCGCTGGCGGTCCATGCCAGGATGGCGGGCGAGCTCCGCCTCGATCCGCTCGGTCGAGCCGACCAATTGGAGCTGGAAGGTCGGGGGAAGTTCCCGGAGCGCGCGCGCGGCCCCCTCGATTTCGGTGTGCGGGGCCTGATCGCCCCCCATCGCATCGAGCGCGATGCGGATCACGCCTAGTCTTCCTCGACCTCGACCCGCTTCTTCCCGGCGTAGTAGCCGCAGGAAGGACAGACCCGGTGGGGCAGCTTGGGCGACCCGCACCGGGCGCACGCCTGGGTTCGTATACCGGCCGCGGTATGATGGCCGCGGCGAAGCCGCTTGCGGCGCTTGGAGAGTTTTCGCTTGGGAACAGCCATGTCGAGAGACTAGGGGTTAGAGGTTAAGGGTTGGGGGGGTCCGCACGCGCAGATTCCCGCGTTCAGATCGGCCCCGCACTTCGGACACAGACCTTTGCAATCCGGCCGGCACAGAGGAAACGCGTCCACGGCGAGGGCGAGCTCCTCGCGAATCGCGGGACGGACGTCCACGTGAGTCATCGGATCGGTCAACGGATAGACGCTGGGATCATCCTGCAGCGCGGGATCCGCTGAAAACAGCACTTCGATGGACCGATCTACCTGGGTCGCAAACTCCGTGAGACAGCGGCGGCACACGGCCCGAAGCGAGCCTTCGAATTGCCCGTGCCAGTAATACCCGCCATGGCCGGCGGATTGGAGATCGCCACCGACGCGGACCGGTCCAAGCAGCGCGACATCAAGGCCTTCAAAGAGCGGATCATCTGCCGGCACCTGCCCCGAAACGAGGACCGGCCCGTGCCGGAGCTCGCGTATGTCGACCTGAAGCATAGCCCATAACTATACACCGATTAACCACTTAGATCAACTCAAGCAGGCCATCTTCAAAGCGCCAAACGCCGGTTTCTCAAGCCCCGGGGCCGAAAAAGAAGTCAATCTCCCGAGCGGCATTCTCGTCGCTATCCGACCCGTGGACCGCATTCCTTCCCTTCGATTCGGCGAAGAGTTTCCGGATCGTGCCCGGCGCCGCCTCGGCGGGATCGGTCGCTCCAATCGTGGCCCGGAAGCTGGCCACCGCATCCGGCTTCTCCAGGGCGATGGGAAAGCAGGGTCCGCTGCTCATGAAGCGCACCAGCTCGTCATAGAAGGGCCGGCCCCGGTGCACTTCGTAGAACGCCTCCGCCCGCTCCCGACTCATCCGGACCAGGCGGGCTTCCCGAAGGGTGAAGCCGGCCTGTTCGATGTGGGCGATGATGGGCCCGAGCTTTCCGGCGCCGACGGCGTCCGGTTTCACGATGGCCAACGTCTGGTTCCCGCTCATTTGCTCCTTGCGTTCTTGACAAGCTCCACGACATCGAGCGGCCGTCGCATCACCCGGATGCCAGCCGCTTCAAAAGCATGAATCTTCTCCTCCGCGGTGCCGGAGGAGCCTGAGATGATGGCTCCGGCGTGTCCCATGCGACGGCCCCTGGGCGCGGTCTGCCCCGCAATGAAGCCGATGACCGGTTTCGAGAGATACCGGGCCACGAACTCGGCGGCTCGCTGTTCGTCGGTGCCCCCAATCTCGCCCAGCATCACGACGGCGTCGGTATCGGGATCGGCCTCGAACGCCTGCAACACGTCGATGAAATTCGTTCCGATGAGAGGGTCACCACCGATGCCAACACAGGTGCTCTGACCGATCCCGTTCCGGGTGAGATGGTTCACCACCTCGTAGGTGAGGGTGCCGCTTCTCGACACCAGGCCGACCCGGCCCGGCGCGCAGATCTGGCCCGGAATGATCCCCACCTTGCCGATGCCGGGAGTGATGAGTCCGGGGCAGTTCGGTCCGATGAGCCGGGCACCCTTCTCCCGCACGAACGGGAGCATGCGCGCCATGTCGAGCACGGGAATGCCCTCGGTGATGCAGACGACGAGCTGGATCCCGGCATCCGCCGCTTCCGCGATCGCCCCGGCGGCGAGCGCAGGCGGCACGTAGATCACTGAGGTATTCGCGCCGGTCTGGGTTACCGCCTCGGCCACCGTGTGGAAGACCGGGACCCTCTGGTCGAACGTCTGCCCCCCCTTCCCCGGAACCACCCCGGCGACGAGCCGGGTTCCGTACTCCAGCATCTGCCGGGCGTGGAATGACCCGTCCCGTCCGGTGATTCCCTGCACCACCAGACGGGTGGACCGGTCGACGAAGACGCTCACGCGGCCTCCCCGGCGAGGGTCACCGCCTGTTTCACGGCCTCATCCATGTCGGAGAGCGCCCGCATGCCCACGCCCTCGAGGATCTGAACCGCTTTCTGCTCGTTGGTCCCGGTGAGCCGGATGACCACCGGGACATCCACCTTGAACTGGCGCATCGCCTCCACGATCCCGTTCGCCACATCGTCGGTGCGGGTGATGCCCCCGAAAATGTTGAAGAGGATCGCCCGGACCCGCGCATCGGCGGTGATGATGCGGAGCGCATTGACGACTTTTTCGGGGTTGGAGCTTCCCCCAATATCGAGGAAGTTGGCCGGCTCGCCGCCGTAAAACTTCACCAGGTCCATGGTCGCCATGGCGAGACCCGCGCCGTTGACGATGCAGCCGACGTTGCCGTCGAGCTTGATGAAGGTGAGGCCGGCGTTGCGCGCGGCGACCTCGGCGGGGGCTTCGGCGGATTCGTCCCGCAGCGCCGCCAGGTCGGGGCGGCGATCCAGCTCGTTGTCGTCGATCACCATCTTGGCATCGAGCGCGAGCACCTTGCCCTCGGGCGTGGTCACCAGCGGATTGATCTCGAGGAGCTGGGCCCCGTTCTCGACGAAGACGCGATACAGCTGCTGCATGATGGTCGCCGCGGCCCGCGCCTGGGAAAAGTCGTCGTACAGGTGCAGCGACAGGTTAAGGGCCTGGTGGGCCATCAGGCCGTATCGGGGATCGATCGCGAGCCGGACGATCTGCTCGGGCGCCGTGGCCGCGACCTCTTCGATATCCACCCCTCCGGCGCGGCTCACCATGAAGATGGGACGTTGCGTCTCCCGATCTACCAGCAGGCCGACATAGCTCTCACTTGAAATCTCTGCGGCCGGCGCCACCAGGACCTGCTGGACCACGAGACCCTTGATCGTCATTCCGAGAATCCCGCCGGCGACCCGCGACACCTCGGCCGGCTCGGCCAGCTTCACACCGCCCGCCTTCCCGCGACCACCGGCGTGCACCTGGGCTTTGATGACCACGCGGGTTCCCAGGCGATTCGCGATGGCGGCGGCGGCTTCAGGGGTTGCGGCCACGTCGCCATCCGGCACCGGAACGCCGGCGGACTTGAGGAGAGCGCGGGCCTGGTATTCGTGAAGGTTCAAAGGTAGGCGCTAGTGGCTAGGGGTCAGGGGCTAGGGGTTTTCCGCGGCGGAAAGTAGTCGAAGGCCGTCCGATAGTCAGGGCTGCCGCTCCAGCAGGTCGCGAAGCTGAGAAAGCTGGCGTCGCAGAGCGTCCAGATCGCCACGGCGGAGCGCAGAATCGGCGCGTTGCCACCACCGGCGGACCTGGTCCAGCATTTCCCGGGACTCCGGACCCACCGGGGCCGGGCTCATCTCTCCCCGCAGGTTCCGCCAGGCGTCCTCGAAGCTCCGTCCGGTGCCCAGCCGGGAGCCCAGCGCAACGTTGACCAGCACCAGGCGAGGCCGGGCGGCGGGTCCTTCGGCCCAGGCAGGCTGATAGGCGACCGGACCGTCGGCACTCATCTCGTAGCGGACCATGCCGGGCCGAAAGGCGGCGCCGGCCGCGAGCACCGAGTCGCGCAGCATCTGCTGGAAGGGGAATCGCTCCCATTTCTGAACCAGGGCGCCAGCCGATTCGAGGGGAGGAAGCGAATCCAGCGGCACCAGGCGAAGCGAGTCACCCGAAGGCATTCGCTCGAGAACGAGCAGCGCCGCCAGCAGGCGCGTCCCCGGGCGCACGAACGGCACGACCCGGCGATTGCCTCCGGGGCTCTCGAGCGCAGTGAGTCCCTGGACCGGATCGAGGTTTCCGACCAGCCATGCCGGACCGGTGAGCACCCTGGATTGGGCCATGGCGAGCTCGGGGGGATAGGCCTCGCCGACCTGGAGCTCCGGGGGAATCTTCCCGGGTGATTCGATCAGGGGGTGAGCAATGCGCGCCCAGGCCGAGGCTAGGGAGTCCGCCGGGTCCCGCTGGTAGATCCGAACTTCTCCGGACTCCGCGTCCACCAGGCCCAGCAATCCCGAGGTAACCAGCGAGGCCTCACCGGTGCCCCAGGGAACCCGCTGGGAGGAGGGCAGGCCCGGAGCGGTGAGGAGGCCGTCGCTCTGCCAGAGAAGCCGGGACCCCGCGCGTCGAAGATGCGGCGCCGACCAGTGGGCGAATGGTGCGAGCGCGCTGAGCCGAATAGCGGGATCCAGCCGGATCGTGACCCTCCTTCCCGCCGGGGCGCTCAGGGCGCCGGGGAATTGCCAGGCCCAGGCCAGGAGAATGCGGCGGGGCAGATTCGAGATCCGGACTCCCGGCCCGAGCGAATCGTCGATCAGCATGACGCGGCGCTCCGCTTGCGGCGTCAGGAGAGCGCCCGGTTCGGGAGGCCAGTACTCCTGCGAAGCGGGCGATGGCTCGGATCCCTCGGAAGTCCAGAACACCGGGGCGCCCGACGGGGAGACCCGATCGTCCGCCAGCGCCAGAATCGTGGAGGGCGCGCCCCCTTCGGACCCGAGCCAGACCGGGACCGCATCGAGCGCGCCGCGGGGGGAAACCCAGGCCCGCTGGGCCGGAAAGCCTAACCCGGCGCGGATTGCCAGCGAATCATCCCATAACGAGGCCGGGAGGGCGGCCGGCATGGGGCGAGGATGCAGCAGCGCTCCCGCCAGGTTCGCGATCCCGAACGCGACGGAGTCGATGCGGCGGGCCTCGGCGCGCCACAGCGCGTCCTGCCGGGCGTGCTCCGGATGAAGCGGGAGAAGCTCTCCACCGATCCAGACCAGCCCGAACATCACCCAGAGGAGCAGGGCGACGCCGCCCCGGACCCGGACCCAGCTCAGCAAGCTGACCACCGCGGCCGCGGCCCCAAGGCCGGTCCCGATGTACGCCATGACCGCACGAAGCACAAATTCGGAGTGGAGCACGGGACCACGCTGGCCGCTGGCGAGGCGAAGCGGCTCCAGGGATGCTCCCCAGGCCAGGCACAGAGCGAGGAGCGCGACCAGTACGGCGACCTGGCCCCGGGCGGTCGGAGAAACCCGGATTCGCCGACCGACGCGATCGATGCGGCCGCCCAGCGCGTAGAGACACACCACTCCGGCCAGGGCGACGAGGGAGAGCATCGCAGCCCGGGCCTGGATGGCCGACCAGAAGGGGAAACTTCCCAGGAAGGTGCCCAGATCCTCGTCGAGCAAGGGATCCCGGATCCCGATCGGGGCACCGTCGAGGTAGAGCTGAAACGACCCGATCAGTCGCGAGCCGCCACTCCCCAGCAGGAGTCCGGCGAGGATGGCCGCGACCGGGACCGACCATCGCGGCACCGCGCGAGGCCAGATCCGCGCCTCATCCTCGCCGGGGGCGGCGCGACGGGGCAACGCGATCCGGAGGGCCAGCCCCCAATGTACCGTAAGCCAGCAGACGGTGAGAACCACGATGCCGATTTCGAGCAGCAGCTCGAGCCAGGCCCGCCGCGAACCGGCCATCGCGGCCGCATCGGAGATGCTGGCTTCCCAGAGACGATCAGCGAAGAATCCCGAAAGCGCCTGCCCAACCGCAAGCAGGCCCACCACCACCATTACGCCAATGGCGACCCGGCGCCCGCGGGTTGACACGAATCAGACCCGAATCCCCTGACCGGCGAGCCACTCGGCCACCTCGCCGCGATACGCATCGAGGGCCTTCTGGCTGGTCGCCTCGAACCGGAGCACCAGGACCGGCTGGGTATTCGAGGCCCGGAGCAGGCCCCAGCCGTCCGCGAAGGTGATGCGCACGCCGTCGATGGTATTCACCGGGTACCGCGCGCTGAAGTAACGCGCGGCTCGCTCGACCAGCGGGAACTTTTCGTCGTCAGGACAGTCCACCCGGATTTCGGGAGTGGCGAATGTCCGGGGCAGATCGGCGAGCAACCGGGCGAGCCCGGGTGGTCCGGACGCTACGATCTCGAGCAACCGCGCCGCCGCAAAGAGCGCATCGTCGAACCCGAACCAGTCTCCTCCGAAGAAGAGATGCCCGCTCATCTCTCCAGCCAGGGGGGCATGCAGCTCCTTCATTCGCGCCTTGATGAGGGAGTGGCCGGTCTTCCACATCTCGGGCCGCGCCCCCGCAGCCGCCAGCGCCTGAGGCAGCACCTCGGAGCACTTGACGTCGAAAATCACCGGCACGCCGGGTCCGAACCGGCGCACCGCGTCGCGGCCGAGAATCACGAGGAGCTGGTCTCCGTAGATGATGGTGCCATGCTCATCGACCGCGCCGAGCCGGTCGCCATCACCATCGAACGCGAGGCCCAGCTCGGCGTGATGGCTTCGCACCGCTGCCTGGAGATCGCGCAGGTTCTCGGGGACGGTGGGATCGGGATGGTGATTCGGAAACGTGCCGTCGGAGTCACAGAAAATGGCGGTCAGCTCGGTCCCCAGTTGCTCCAGCGTGCTCACCGCGATGACCGAGGCCACCCCGTTTCCGCAGTCCACCACGGTCCGCACCGGCCGGGCCAGACGATGACGGCTGATGATGGCAGCCCGGTAGGCCGCGAGGACGCTGTCGTCCCGCTGCTCCTTCCCCGCTCCGGTCCGCCACCGCTCGGCGGTGATCAGGTCATGGAGCCCGAGGATCTCATCACCATGAACGGACTCCCCCGCGACCACCATCTTGAATCCGTTGAACTCGGGCGGGTTATGACTTCCGGTGACCTGGAGCCCGCCATCCGCCCCGAGATGATGAATCGCAAAGTAGAGGGCCGGAGTCGGCAGCTCCCCGACATCGACCGCGGTGGCGCCGGTCGAGGCAATCCCGGTCCGCACCGCGGGAGCCAGGGTTTTCCCCGAGGGGCGATTGTCCCGCCCGACCGCAAGCACCGGGAGCCGGCCCAGGCGCTCCCAGGCAAGCGTGGCGAAGGCGCGGCCGATCGCCGTGGCCAGCTCCGGCCCGAGATCGCGCCCGGTCACGCCACGAATGTCGTATTGCCGGAAAATGCTTCGAGGGGCCTGCACCGGAGCTCTCCTCTAGTGACCGATCAGGGAGCCGGCCGTGGCGGTGGCCGCCGCCAGAACGCCGGAAGGAAGCACTCCGAAGAGAAGGACGAGGATGACCGAGGCCGCCACGACGACCGCCGCTGGGCTTGGCAGGACCGCGCCATCGTGGGCGGTTTCGGATCCGGGCTCGCGCATGTAGGCCGCCATCACCACGGGAAGGTAGTAGCCCGCGGAGACCAGGGTCGTCACCACCAGCACCACGGCCAGGAGGTAGTGGTGCTCCTGGACTACGGCGGTGAGGATCGCCCACTTGCCGACGAAACCGAGGGTCCCTGGGAACCCCAGGAGCGAGAGCATCGACACCGAGAGCCCGAAGGCGAGCCAGGGTCGCTTGGAAGCGAGACCCGCGATGGAGTCGAGGTCCACTTCCCGTTCCCCACCCCTCCCCAGCACGCTCAGGATGCCGAATGCCACCAGGGAAGTCAGCACGTACGCCAGGAGATACACCACCACGGCGCTGAGCCCCGGCGAGGTGCCCGGCCAGAGCGCCACCAGCAGATAGCCGGCGTGAGCGATCGAGCTGTACGCCAGCATTCGCTTGAGAGACCGCTGGGAAAGCGCGACGAAGTTTCCGAGGACCATCGAGGCGATAGCCAGCACGGCCACCACCGGTTGCCACTGGAGCTGGGCCTTGGGAAACGCCACGACCAGTACCCTGGCCAGCGCGAAAAAGCCCGCGGACTTCACCGCGGTGGCCATGAACGCGGTGACCGGTGTCGGAGCGCCGTCGTACGCGTCGGGCGCCCACATGTGGAATGGCACCGAGGCGATCTTGAAGGCGAACCCGATCAGGAGGAGGCCAAGACCCAGGAGGCCGAGCGGAGGAAGGCTCAGATCCGCGAGACGCTGACCGATACCGGTGAGCCCGGTGCTGCCGGTGGCTCCCCAGAGCAACGCAATCCCATAGAGGAGAAACGCCGAGGCGAATGCCCCGATCAGGAAATACTTGAGGGCCGCCTCCGCGGAAAAGCGGCTCGACCGATTGAAGCCCGCAAGGACGTACACCGGGATTGACATGACTTCGAGCCCGAGGAACAACACGATCAGGTCCTCGGCGCCGGCAAGGAACATCATGCCCGAGGCGGCGAACAGGAGGAGCGAGTAATACTCGGGAGCAATCAGCCCTTCCCGCTCGAGGTACCCCAAAGACAACGCGATCGTGGACCCCGTGGCCACCAGGATGAGGGCCAGGGCCACGAAGCGGAAGCCGTCCAGCCCTACCATGAAGGGCTGGCCCGCGCTCCGAGCTCCCCCGGCCCAGAGCCAGGTGAGCGCCAAGGCCGCCGGGATGAGGCTCACCAGCGCGACCCAGGCGGAGCGCCGGCTGTCGGCGGCGGAGCGATGGTACCAGGCGTTCACCATCAGAACGACGCAGGCACCCACCACCACCAGGATCTCCGGCGAGAGCGCCAGGGCGGCGTCAAGGGGGATTCGGACGTCGAGCGGTCTCATCGGGCGAGTCGGCGGACGGGCGGAGGGGCGGAGGGGCCGACCGGCGGGCCGGCGGAAAGGCGGATCGGCGGACCGCCGCTCCGCCGGTCGGCAGCATCCGAGTACTCGAAGGCTCTGAACTCCCCCCGGATCCGCTCGAGATAGCGGGTCGCGGCAGGTTCGATTCGCTTGAGTACAGGATTCGGATAAAGCCCCAGCCAGACGATGCCGACCAGGATCGGCACCAGCACGATCAGCTCACGCCGGGTCAGGTCCTTCACTCCTGCATTTTCCGGCTCGACCCGCTGATAGATCATCCGTTGCAGCGCCCAGAGCAGATATCCCGCCGCGAAAATGACGCCGGTGACCGCGAAAAAGACCGCGAGGGGTTCGGTCCGAAGGCTGCCGAGCAGGACCAGAAACTCGCCCACGAACCCGTTGAGCCCGGGAAGCCCGATGCTGGAGAGCGCCACGACCGTGAGCACCAGACTGAACAACGGAATCACCCGGGCAAGTCCTCCGAAGGCGGCGATCTCCCTGGTATGCCGACGCTCGTAGAGCATGCCGACCAGGAAGAACAACGCCCCGGTCGAGAATCCGTGGGCGATCATCACCATCACGGCGCCCTGGATGCTCTGGAGGGTGGCGCCCCAGATCCCGAGCATGACGAAACCGAGGTGGCTCACCGAGGAGTAGGCCACCAGCTTCTTGATGTCGGTCTGCACCATCGCGACCAGAGCGCCGTAGAGAATGCCGATCACGGAAAGCACCAGCACCACGTTGGCGATGGGCCGCGCGCCGGCCACCAGAGGGAAGAACGGCACCGCGAACCGGATGAACCCGTAGGCTCCCATCTTGAGCAGGACCCCGGCGAGGAGCACGCTCCCCGCGGTGGGGGCCTCCACATGGGCATCGGGAAGCCAGGTGTGGAACGGGAAGACCGGCACCTTGATGGCGAATGCCAGGGCGAAGGCTCCGAAGAACCAGGGGGCGAGCTCGCCGGCCGCTCCGGCGTTGTCCAGGAGATGCTGGTACGCGAACGACAGGGTCCCGGTGCGCGCCGCGACCAGCCAGGCAAAGCCGACGATGGCCACCAGCATGAGCAACGAGCCGGCCATGGTGTAGAGAAAGAACTTGATGGCGGCGTAGAGCCGGTTCTTGCCGCCCCACATCCCGATGATGAAGTACATCGGGATGAGCATCACTTCCCAGAACACGTAGAACAGGAAGAGGTCGGTGGCGATGAACACGCCGATGACGCCGGTGAGCAGCACCAGCAGAAGCGCGTAGTACCCCCGCTCCCGCACGGTGATGTAGTTCCAGCTTCCGATCACGCACAGCGGCATGAGGAAGGTGGTGAGCAACACCATCATCACCGAGATGCCGTCGATGCCGACCGCGTAGCTGATGCCCCAGGCCGGAATCCAGGGGAGGCTGGTCCCGAGCTGGAGGGTGCCGGGCTGGGTATCGACCGCCCACCACAAGCCGATCGACAGAGCAAACTCGAGCAGGGTGAAGACCAGGGCGGTTCGTTTGGCGGCGGCCCGCGGGGTCGCCATGACGGCCGCCGCGCCGATCAGAGGCACGATCAGGAGCGCGTGCAGGATCCAGTGGGAATATCCCACGCCGTTCAGCAGATCACTCATGCGCTACCCCAGCACGGTGCGAATCAGCCAGACGGCGCCGATCAGGAAAATGACGATGTAGATGCCGACCGACCCCGATTGCAGCCGGCTCCCCAGCCAGCCCAGGCCTCGGGCGAGGGCGGCGGAGCCTTTGGCGCCGGCCCCGTCGATCACTCCCTGATCCACTCCCTTCCAGAGCACCCAGCGGGAGAGGGCCACGAGCGGGCGAACGATGGCGGCATCGTAGATCTCGTCGACGTAGTACTTCCGGTACAGCACCTTGGCGAATCCGGTTTCGGCGGGGGCCTCTCGGGCCACAGGAATCGGCCGTCGCATGGTCCACCGCCAACCCATGAACAAACCAATGGCGCCAATGGCGATCGCCCCACCGATGAGAAGGACTTCAGTCGTTCCATGTGGGAAAGTGACGGGAACCTTTGCCACCGCGCTGGCAAAGACCGGTTCCAGCCAGTGTTCCAGCGCCGAATGGCCCCCCACAAAACTCGGCAGGTTCAAGAGCCCGCCAAACGCGCTGAGCACACCAAGCACGACCAGGGGTCCGGTCATGGTCCAGGGGGCTTCGTGCAAGTGCGGCCGTTCGGCTTCTCCGGTGCGGTTCTCGCCCAGGAAGGTCATGGCGAGGAGCCGCATCATGTAGAACGCGGTGAGCAGGGCCGCCAGGAGCCCCATGGCCCAGAACAGCTTCCAGATCGGCGCCGTGGCTCCCCGGCCGAAGGCCGCGGCGAGGATCTCGTCCTTGGAGAAAAATCCCGAGAGCGGGGGAATCCCGGCAATCGCCAGCGTGGCGATCAACATCAGGGCGAAGGTCCAGGGCATATGGCGGCGTAACCCGCCCATGTTGCGCATGTCCTGGGCGTCTTCGTGGGAATGGGTCGCATGGTAGGCGTGGTGCATCGCGTAGATGACGCTGCCCGAGCCCAGGAACAGCAGCGCCTTGAAGAACGCATGGGTGGCGAGGTGAAATATCCCGGCCACGTAGGCGCCGGTCCCCACCGCGAGGAACATGTAGCCGAGCTGCGAGATGGTCGAATAGGCGAGCACCCGCTTGATATCGTACTGGCGCAGCCCGATCGATGCCGCGTACAGCGCGGTCAGGGCGCCGATCCCCGCCACCACCGCCGCCGAGGTGGGCGCCATCGCAAAGAGAAAATTCGTCCGTGCCACCAGGTACACTCCCGCGGTGACCATGGTCGCGGCGTGAATCAGCGCCGATACGGGCGTGGGGCCTGCCATGGCATCGGGAAGCCAGGTGTAGAGCGGAATCTGGGCCGATTTGCCGGTGCAGCCGAGGAACAGGAGCAGCGTGAGCAGGGTCACGATGAAGCCGCCGGAATGGAGGCGCTGGTCGGCGAGCCCCTGCATGAGGTTGAAATCGAGGGTCTTGAGGTTCCAGAACAGAATGAACATCGCCAGCAGCACGCCGGCGTCCCCGATCCGGTTCACCAGGAACGCCTTCTTGCCGGCGTCGGCGTTCACCTTGTCGGAGTACCAGAAGCCGATCAGCAGGTAGGAGCAGAGTCCCACGCCCTCCCAGCCGATGAACGCGACCGGCAGGTTGGAGCCCAGCACCAGCACCAGCATGAACGCGACGAACAGGTTGAGATAGGCGAAGAACCGGGCGTAGCCGGGATCGTCGCTCATATAGCCGACACTGTAGAGGTGAATCAGGCTCCCCACCCCGGTTACGATCAGCAGCATGACGGTGGAGAGCTGGTCCACGTGGAAGGCCATGGCGATCTGAAGTGAGCCGACGCTGATCCAGTCCCACAACGTCACGACGATGCCGGCCTCGGGCGGAGTCTTCCGCACCTCGGCGAAGACCGCGATGGCCACGACGAAAGCAGCCAGCACCACTCCGCATCCCACGATGGAGACGGTGCGCCGGGCGGTGGGCCGCAGAAACACCAGGGCGCCGTTCACCAGGAAGCCGACCAGGGGAAGCAGGACGGCGAGCCAGACCCAGCGGACCGCGCCGGTGGCGACCGGCGGCCCCACCGCCACGGCAAGCGCGTCGAGCGCGGGAACGGGCATCAGCCTCGCAGCAGGTTGATGTTCTTGAGGTCGACCGACCGGGTGTGCCGGAAGATCGCCAGAATGATCGCGAGTCCCACCGCGGCTTCCGCAGCCGCCACCGTCATGGAGAAGAACACGATCACCTGACCGGCGAGTCCCAGCACCTGGGAAAACGCCACAAAACTCAGGTTCACGGCATTGAGCATCAGCTCAATGCACATGAACAGCACGATGGCATTGCGGCGGAGCAGAACGCCGGCCACGCCGATGGTGAACAACAGCGCCGACAGGAGGAGAGCGGGACCGAGCAGCATGGTCAGAGTCTCCGTTTCGCCAGCACGACCGCGCCGACCGCTGCCGCGAGCAGCAGGATGGAAGTGATCTCGAACGGGATGAGATAGGTCTGGAACAAGGGCCGGGCGATCGCGCCCACCACTCCTTCACTGGCCGGGGCGACCTGGGCGGCCACCCCGGCGGGAAACGCCTCGATCGGGCTCCCCGCTCCCCCGCCCCCGCCGCTCATCGCGGCCAGGCTCCCGGGGCTCACCCGTGAAAGCAGGAACAGCTCCCCCAAGAGCAGCGCGCCGATGCCCACGGCGGCGACCCGGCCACCCGGCCCGCGCAGGTCGCTCGCCTCGCGACCAACGTGGAGCAGCATGATCACGAACAGGAAGAGCACCATGACCGCCCCGGCATAGACCAGGACCTGGATCGCGGCGATGAACTGGGCGTTGAGGAGCACGAAGATCCCGGCCAGCGCGAACATGGTGGACACGAGCCACAGGGCCGAAACCACCGGATTCTTCTGGGTAATGCACAGGAGAGCGGAACCCACCGCCGCCACCGCCAGCACCATGAAGACCGTATGGGCGGTCATCTACTCGCCCCGGGGATCGCTGGGATCCCACAAGGTGGAGACGGGATGGACCTGGGAGCCGAGCCGTTCGAGATCGTACACGAACCGGTCCCGACTGTACTCCGAATTCTCGTAGTGGACCCCGACGTGAATGGCCTCCTCGGGGCAGACCTCCTGGCAGTAGCCGCAGAAGATGCAGCGGAACTCGTCGATCTCGTAGATCAGCGGGTAGCGGTGGCCCTGGGCATCCTCCCCGGGAACCAGCTTGATGCAATTGGCGGGACAGATCTGCGGGCATAACCCGCAGGCGACGCACTTGGTCCGCCCCTGCTCGTCCGACATCATCCGGTGGGTGCCTCGCCAGCGGGGGGAAACCGCGTACCGGCCCCGCTCGTCCGCGGTGCTCTTTTCCTCCGGGTACTGCATCGTCACCTTGGGCTGGAGCATATGCTTGAAGGTCAGCGCCATCCCCTTGAGCGCGGCCCGGACGTAGCTCACCTGCCGCTCCGGCCGCTCGAGGACCTTGACCCCGATCGCCATCAGGACGCTCCTGTCGGGGATTGGGTGGGCCCGGCGACCCCCGGTGACCGGTAGGAGCCCCGCACCAGGAAGCCCCGATCGAGCACGAAGAACACCAGGTAGCCCAGGATCACGTTGAGTCCGAACAGGGCCAGCATCGCGAGCCGCGGACCCAGGCCAAGCCCGCGCTCCACCAGCCAGATCGCCACCGCCATCACCATCACGTAGAGCAGCGCAATCGGAAGCATGACCTTCCACCCCAGCGCCATCAGCTGGTCGTACCGGAACCGCGGCAGGGTCCACCGCACCCACATGAACAGGAACAGGAAGAACAGCACCTTGAGGAACATGACCCCGGCGGTAATCAGGGTTCGGGCCACACTCGGCGTGGCGGAAAGGCCGGGCAGGTCCCAGCCGCCGAAGAACAGGCTCACCACCACCGCCGAGACGGTGGCCATGTTCGCATACTCCGCAATCGGAAACATCGAAAACTTCATCGCGCTGTACTCGGTGTGATACCCGGCAATCAGCTCCGACTCGGCCTCCGGCAGATCGAACGGCAGCCGGTTGGTCTCGGCGAACCCCGCGACCAGGAAGACAAAGCAGGAGATGAATGCCGGGAGTACGAACCAGAGGCTCCGCTGCTGCGCCTGGATGATCTGTGCGAAAGTGACATTCCCGGCGAGAAGGAGCACCGGAATGAGGCTCAAGCCCAGGGAGACTTCGTACGAAACCATCTGGGCGCTGGAGCGAAGGCCCCCGAGCAGGGAGTATTTGTTGTTGGAGGCCCACCCCGCCAGGGCGATTCCGTACACCCCGAGCGAGCTGACGGCCAGAACGAACAGAAACCCGACCGGGAGATCGAGCACTGCCATGGAGAGCAGTCCGTGGTAGCTCACCTGCCCGATCAGGGGCAGTCGGGCCTCCAGGTTCACCGGAAGGGGAGCGGCCCAGGGGATCACCCCCGATAGCAGCGCGGCCGGAATGAAGGCCATCATCGGCGCGAGCGTGAAGATCAACGGATTCGCCGAGGACGGGAACGTTTCCTCCTTGGCGATGTTCTTGAGCCCGTCCGCGGCGGGCTGCAGCAGCCCGGCCCAGCCGACCCGGTTGGGGCCTCGGCGGTTCTGCATCCAGGCGCTGACCTTGCGCTCCATGAGCGTGAGAAGGGCCACGCCGATCAAGACCACCGTGAACACCACCAGCATCTTGAGAATGCTGAGGAGGAGAAACCCCTTCTCTTCCGCGGTCACGACGGCGCCATCGCGGGGCGTGCGGCGCCGATCATCCGGCCGGTGAGCCCCAGCTCGGCATAGCGGAGCCCCGCCAGCGCGGGAATCCACTCGCCCAGCGCGGCAAAGGCATCGGCGGCCGTCTCGGGAACCGTCAGCTCCGGCTCGAGCAGGCCGCAGACTTCGGCGGCGATCCACCAGGCCGGCCGGGCCATGCCGGGGGCCGCCCTGGCCTGGGCATAGCGCTGCACCCGGCCGTCCCGGTTTACGAAGGTCCCGTTCTCCTCCGTCATCGCATTCACCGGGAGCACCAGACTCGCCCCCTCCAGGTGATCGCTCTCCACGGTCTGGAACACCACGACCGTGCCGGCGCGGGCCAGCCCCCGGGCCTCCGACTGGTCCGGCTCGACGTCGAGCAGGAGGACCAGTCCGGCCCCGTCGGCGCGGGCGACCGCGTCCTCCCAGCCGGCATCATAACCCGCGAGCCTGGCCCCCTCGAGATTGGCGGCGCGCTCCCGCCGCAAGGCGAGGTTCGTGATGCCGGGGAGCGGGGCCTCGTCGCCCAGAGGAACCCGAACCGCCGCGGTCGTTTCCTTCCCTCGCACCAGGCGCCTGACCCAGGCCAGGGATTCGGTGGAGGCGCGCCCCGAGGCCAGCAGCACGACCCGGCCGGTGACCCCCTTGAGCCGCGTCGCCAGCGCCTCCAGCGCCCGGTCCCAATCGAGGGGATGGAGCTTCCCGCCTTCGCGGACCAGCGGGACTTCGGCTCGATCTCCCCGATTCATCCAGCGGTAATCGGCTCGGCCGACATCACACATGAAGTGGCGGTTGACCTCGAGATTGGCCCGGGGCCGGAGCCGGACCACGGTGCCGTCGCGCGTGTCGATCATGATGTTGCAGCCCTGGGTGCATCCCGGACAGATGCTGGGCGTCTTGTCGAGATCCCAGGCCCGCGCCTTGTGGAGAAAATCCTTCGAAATGAGGGACCCGACCGGGCAGAGATCGACCACGTTTCCCGACCACGGATGATCGAGCTGCTCCCCCGGATCGATGCCGATGAAGGCCCGGTCGCCCCGCTCCGACACGTTGAGGACCGGGGTATCGGCCACGTCGTCCATGAAACGCACGCACCGGGTGCAGAGGATGCACCGGTTCGGTACATACAGGATGTCCGGACCGAAATCCTCGACCGGGTTGAACCGCTTGGGATAGTCGGCATACCGGGTCCCGGGACGGCCTTCCTGGAAGACGTAGTCCTGCAGCTCGCACTCTCCCGCCTGGTCGCAGATCGGACAATCCAGCGGGTGATTGATGAGCAGGAACTCGAGGACCGCTTCGCGTGCCTTCAGGGCCTGGTCGCTCTGGGTCCGCACCACCTGCCCCGGAGCGACGGCGGTCACGCAGGCCGGCATCAGCTTGGGGGCCTTCTCCACCTCGACCAGGCACATTCGGCACACCGCCGGCGAAGGCAGCGACGGGTGGTAGCAATAGTGGGGCACCAGCACGCCGGCCTGCTTGGCGGCTTCGATGATGGTGGTCCCGGCGGGCACCTGAACCGGCACGCCGTCAACCGTGAGGGTCACCCGGGTCTCAGCCATGGGCACCCGCCATCGCGCGGCTGCGCTTCAGGTAGGCGTCGAATTCACCACGGAATTTCTTGATGCCGCTCACGATCGGCGCGGCGCAGCTGTCGGAGAGCACGCAGATCGTCTTACCGGTCATCTGCTCGGACAGCTCGAGCAGCAGGTCGAGGTCCTCCGGCTTCCCTTCCCCGTTCAGCATCCGCTCCAGGATGCGGGTGGTCCAGGCGGTGCCTTCCCGGCACTGGGTGCACTGGGCGCAGCTCTCGTGGGCGTAGAACTTGGCCAGCCGGAACACCTCGTACACGATGTCGGCGGTGTCGTCCATCACGATGAACCCGGCCGAGCCGAGCATCGACCCCTTCTCGGCGATGCCCTCGTAATCGCAGAGCGCGGCTTCGGCCTCGTCCCTGGTCATGATAGGAACCGAAGACCCTCCGGGGATCACCGCCTTGAGGGTACGGCCGGGACGGAGCCCTCCGGCCATCTCATAGATGAGCTCCTTCATCGGGAAGCCCATCGTCACTTCGTAGTTTCCCGGCTTGAGGACGTGACCGCAGACCGAAAAGAGCTTGGTCCCGGTGCTCTTGGGGTTGGAGAGGCAGAGGCCCTTGTACCAGGCCGCCCCGCGGGTGAGGATGTGGGGCACCGCGGCGAGGGTCTCCACGTTGTTGATCGTGGTCGGCATGCCGAACACCCCGGAGGCCGCGGGAAACGGCGGCTTGATCCGGGGATTGCCGCGCTTTCCCTCCAGCGAGTTCATCAGGGCCGTTTCTTCGCCGCAGATATAGGCCCCGGCGCCCCGATGAAGCACCATATCGATCCGCCGCCCGGACCCGAGCGCGTTCGGGCCGAGTACCCCCTGGGCGTACCCTTCGGCGACCGCCTGCTCCATGATCGTGAGCGGCTCGGTGAATTCGCCCCGGATGTAGATGTAGCAGGTCTCGGCGCCGATCGCATAACACGCGATGGCGCAGCCCTCGATCAGCGCATGGGGCGTCCACCGCATGATCTCCCGGTCCTTGAAGGTCCCCGGCTCCGATTCGTCGGCGTTGCAGCAGAGGTAATGGGGTTTGCCGTCCGCCTTGGGCATGAAGCTCCACTTGAGCCCGGTCGGAAATCCCGCCCCACCCCGGCCCCGGAGACCCGACGCCTTCACTTCCTCGATGATCGCCTCCGGGGTCATCCCCAGGGCCTTCCGGAGCCCCTGGTATCCTCCCCGCTCGGTCCAGCCGGCGTAGGTCCGGGCGGCCGCGTCGCCAAAGTAGTGCGAAAGCACCACGGTTTCTTTCGGGTGGGGCGGATGGGGATAGCCCATCAGCGATAGCCCGCGAGAATGCCGGCGACCCGCTCCGGGGTCACCGACTCGACGAAGTCGTTGTCGATCAGTACCGGCGTCGGGAACCCGCAGGCGCCCAGACATTCGACTTCCTGCACCGTGAATCGCCCATCGGGACTGGTCGCCCCAAGCTCGCCGCAGCCGGTCTCCTTGAGCAGCGCCTTCACGACGTCCGCCGAACCACAGAGATGACACGGCGTGGTGGTGCAGACCTGGATGAAGTGCCGCCCTACCGGGTGGGTGTGGTACATGGTGTAGAACGTCACCACGCCGCGCACGTAGGCTGGCGTGAGGCCAAGCACCTCCGCCACCTCCGCCATGGCGGCGGGCGAGATCCAGCCCCGTTCTTCCTGCACGATCCAGAGCGCCGGAAGGAGGCACGCCGGTCTGGTCGGGTACTTGGGGAAGAGGGCCTCGAGCCGCTGTTTCGCCGCGCCGACCAAGACCGGCTGGTGAGCCTCGGAGGCCACGGCGTGCGGCTGGGAGGGCTGGCTCATCGATCGATCTCTCCCATCACGATATCGATGCTCGCGTTGATGGCGATGACGTCCGATAACAGGGCGCCCTCGCAGAGACGCGGCAGGCACGCCAGGTTGATGAACGAAGGCGGCCGGATCCGCCAGCGAACCGGCTTGGCGGTGCCGTCGGCGACGAAATAGGTGCCCAATTCGCCTTTGGGATTCTCGATCCCAAGGTACGCTTCGCCGGGCGGGGCGGGAACCCCTTCCATCACCTGCTTGAAGTGGAAGATCATCGCCTCCATGTCGCTCATCGCGCGCGACTTGGGAGGCAGGATGACCCGCGGGTCGGAAACGTTGACCGGGGCGCCATCCAGGAGGAGCAACCGGTCCAGCGCCTGCTGAAGAATCCGGGTGGACTGATACATCTCCTCCAGCCGGACCCGATACCGGTCGTACACGTCCCCATGGACACCGATCGGCACATCGAAGTTGTAGGTCTCGTAGTCCAGGTACGGCTTGTCCTTGCGAACGTCGTAGGCCACTCCGCTGGCTCGCAGCATCGGACCGGAGAGCGAGTAGTTGATCGCCTCCTCCCGGCCGATGGCTCCCACGCCCTGGGTGCGGCCGCACCAGATGGCGTTCCTGGTAAAGATGGTGTCGACTTCGTCGAGCGTCTTCGGAAAATTGTTGAGGAACGTGCGGAGCTGATCGGTCCAGCCGGCCGGGACATCCGCCATCATCCCGCCTACCCGGGTCACGCTGGGAGTGAGCCGGGCCCCGGTCCACGCCTCCTGGAGATTGTAGACCCGTTCCCGCTCGTAGAAGGTCCACAGGAACGGCGTGTAGGCTCCCAGGTCGATCGCGGTGGTTCCCATCCACACCAGGTGGGAGATGATCCGGGAGAGCTCGCAGGCGATCACCCGGAGCACCGTGCACCGCTCGGTGATCGTGATCCCCATCAGCTTCTCGGCGCACAGCGCCAGGGCCACGTTGTTCGACATCGGAGACAGGTAGTCGGTCCGGTCGGTCAGCGGGATGATCTGGTTGTAGTGCCGGTATTCGCCCAGCTTCTCGAAGCCGCTGTGCAGATAGCCCACGTGGGGAATGCACCGCACGACCCGCTCTCCCTCGAGCTCCAGCACCAGACGCAGCACCCCGTGGGTCGCCGGGTGCTGGGGGCCCAGGTTGATGAGCATCCGCTCGGCGAACTCGTCACTCCCCGGCTCCGCGACCCCAAGGGGGGTCCGTAGCGGCCGCCCCTCGGGATCGAGCCCGGGGGTCGCCAGATTCCATTCCACGGTTCTGCTGCTCATCGCACGTATCCTCGCTGCCCCTTGGCCAGACGCTCCCGCACATCGGCGGGAAGCTCGTCGTAGGCCTCCGCGAGACTCAGCTCCTCGAGGGAGTAGTGTGCCTCGGGATTCGCGGCCAGCGCCTGCCGAGTCTGCTCCGCCCGGGTAAAGTGCCCCCGAAGCGGAAAGTCCTTCCGCAAGGGATGTCCTTCCGCGTAGGTCTCCCACATCAGAATCCGGCGCAGATCGGGATGACCGCGAAACCGGACGCCGAAGAGGTCGTAGACCTCCCGTTCCAGCCAGTTGGCGCCCTTCCAGAGGTCGCAGACCGAATCCACCTCGAGCGGCTGACCCTTGTCGAGCGGGATCTTCAGGCGGAGATCGGCCTTCCGCTCGAGCGAGCGGAGCTGGTAGACCACCTCGAGCGACAGCTCCGGATCGCGATAGTCCACCGCCGTGACATCGACCAGGTACTCGAAGGACTGGCCCGGCTCGTCGCGCAGCCAGGCCAGCACCTCGTGGGCCCGGGAGGCCTCGACCTCGATGATTTCATCGCCACAAGACGACCAGCGGCGGATAACTGCGGACCCGAAGCGCTGCCCGAGGACCGCGGCGGTCTGTCCGCCGGTCCGCCCTTCCGCCGGTCCGCCCGAAGTCATGCCGACCTCGTCTGATGGACCGAGTTTCCGAACGGCTCCGAGAGCTCATCGACTTTTTCCGGGGGAGGAACAGTCCGGTTGCATCAACCAGCTGCTCTCGCCGGAGCGTGGGATCGGCCAGGGTCTCGCCCTTGATCTTCTTCTGGAGCAGCATGATGCCGTATATCAGGCCTTCGGGGCGGGGCGGACAGCCCGGCACGTAGACATCCACCGGAACGACGGTGTCGATCCCCTGCACCATGGTGTAGGTGTCGAAGATGCCTCCACTCGACGCGCAGGCGCCCATGCTGATGCACCACTTGGGCTGGGGCATCTGGTCCCAGATCCGGCGGATCACGGGCGCCAGCTTGAAGGGAAGCCGGCCGGCGCAAATCAGCACGTCGGCCTGACGCGGCGAGAAGCTCATCCGCTCCATCCCGAACCGCGCCAGATCGAAGCGGCCGGCGGCGGTCGCCATGAACTCGATGGCGCAGCAGGCGGTGCCGAACGGCATGGGCCAGAGAGAATTCGCGCGGGCCCAATTGGCCAGAAAATCGAGCTTGGTGGTGATGAAGTTGGGCGAAACCCCGGCCACCTCCGCGGTCCGCCGTTCGCCCGGGTCGGGTCGGGTCAGCTCCATTCCAGCCCCCCGCGTTTCCAGATGTACACATACCCGACGGCCAGGATCGCAATGAAGACGAACATCTCCAGGATCAGCAGCCCGCTCATTTCAGCGAGCTGGCGGAAGGCCACCGCCCAGGGAATCATGAAAACCACCTCGATGTCGAAGACGATGAAGAGCATCGCCACGAGGTAGAACTTGACGGAGAAGCGCTCTCGGGCGTCTCCCAGCACGGGCATGCCGGATTCGTAGGGCGCGACCTTGACCGGGGTACGCCGGTAGGACGACAGCAGATGCGACACCCCGAGCATCATGATCGCATTGGCGACCACGAAGGCAATCAGAACGAGGAGGGGGACGTAGGGTTGGAGCATTGTGGATTCAAGCCCGCACAATGGTAAACGCGACCGGGCACGAGTTCAAGCGGAAAGCGGGTCCAAGTTCCGGCAGCGGTTGAGCTTAGACGGACCGGCAGACCGGCGGACAGGCGGACCGGCGGACAGGCGTTTAGCTTGCTATCGGCTATTCGCCAATCCCTAATCCCTATTCTCTCTCTTGTCGATCAAATCCGACCGCTGGATCCGCCGCATGGCGCGTGAGCACGGGATGATCGAGCCCTTCGTCGACGCGCAGGTGCGAGCGGTCGACGCCTCGGGGCGCAAGGTGATTTCGTTCGGGGTTTCGTCTTACGGGTACGACATGCGGGTGGCCCCCGAGTTCAAGATCTTCACCAATGCCCTTTCGGCCATGGTGGATCCCAAGGAGTTCGACGCCCGGAGCTTCGTCGAGTTCGAGGGAGAAGAATGCATCGTGCCCCCGAACAGCTTCGCGCTGGCCCGGTCGATCGAGTACTTCCGGATTCCCCGGAACGTCCTCACCATCTGCGTGGGCAAAAGCACCTACGCCCGCTGCGGCATCATCACCAACGTCACGCCCTTCGAGCCCGAGTGGGAAGGGCACGTCACCCTGGAGATCAGCAACACGACCCCCCTGCCCGCCCGGATCTATGCGAACGAAGGGATCTGCCAGGTGCTGTTCTTCGAGGCGGATGCCGACGACGTGTGCGAAACGAGCTACGCGGACAAGAAAGGGAAATACCAGGCCCAGCGCGGAGTCACCCTGCCGAAACTCTAGAGCGACAAGGCCGTCTGGACGCCGCGGACCGATTCGGCCGAGGCGTGAAGGTCCTTCCGTTCCTGGGCGGTGAGCTCCACTTCCACGATCTGTTCCAGGCCCGTTCGCCCGATCCTGCAGGGCACCCCGCAGAACACGTCTTTGAGTCCGTATTCTCCGGCGAGCCAGGCGGCGCAGGGCAGCAGTCGCTTGCGATCCAGTACGATGGCCTCCACCATCTGAACCGCCGCCGCGCTCGGCGCGTAGTACGCCGATCCGGTCTTGAGGTGGGCGACGATCTCCGCCCCGCCATTCCGGGTCCTCGCGACGATCGCGTCGAGCTGCTCCTTCGGCAGGAGCTGGCTGACCGGAATCCCCGACACGGTGGTGTAGGAAATCAGAGGCACCATGGTGTCCCCGTGGCCGCCGAGGACCATCGCCTGAACCTCCTCGACCGACACCTGGAGGGCGTCCGCGAGGAAGGTGCGATAGCGGGCGGTATCGAGCACCCCGGCCATCCCGATCACCCGCTCCCGGGGAAATCCGCTGGCCTTCATCGCCACGTAGCACATCACATCGAGAGGATTGGAGACCACGATGACGATCGCCTTGGGAGCCACCCGGGCGATCTCCTTCCCCACCGCCTGCACGATGCCGGCGTTGGTCTTGACCAGATCGTCCCGGCTCATCCCGGGCTTTCGGGCAATGCCGGCGGTGACGACGAACACCTCCGATCCCTCGGCGGGCCCATAATCGTTCGCCCCCACCACCCTCGTGTCGAAGCCTTCGATCGGTCCGGTTTGCCACTGATCCAGCCCCTTGCCCTGCGGAACGCCCTCGACCACGTCGACCATGATCACCGAGCGGGCGAGGCTCTTTTCGGCCAGCCGCTGGGCCGCGGTGGCTCCCACATTTCCAGCGCCGACGACGGTGATCTTGTTGAACATGAGGTCCTGGCGGTGAAAGGTCGATTGGGGCGAGAAACTAGTGCGTCGACCGCCCGGGACCAACCCGGGTATCAGGAGGAGGGAGGCTTCCGACCTCGGGGCGGGCGGCGCGGTCCTCGCCCCCGTTTCGAGGGGACCTCCGCCGCCGCAAGCTCGGCGGCACGAGCGGCGGCCTCGTCGCTCCCGACCCGCCGCAACGCCTCGTACAACACGATGCCTGCGGCGGTGGCCAGGTTGAGACTCCGCACCTTGCCGCTCTGCATCGGAATGGTATAGCACTGCTCGGGATGCTTCTCGAGGATCCGGTCCGGCATGCCATCGGTTTCGTTGCCGAAGACGAGCACGCTGTTGGACCGGAATTCGGCGTCGGTCAATGGGCGCTCGGCCCGGGCCGAGAAATACAGGCAACGATGCCGGGCGATGGCGTCCCGGAATTCCCGCCAATCGGGATGGACCCAGAGGTCCACCGCATCCCAATAGTCGACGCCGGCCCGCTTGAGATCGGCGTCCTGGATCGAGAAGCCCAGCGGCTCGATCAAGTGCAGGCTGGTGTCGGTGGCGGCACAGAGCCGTGCGATGTTCCCCGTGTTGGGCGGAATCCGGGGGCAGATGAGCGCGATATGGAGACTCATCCACCCCTCGTGTGCATTTCGCGCCTGGGGTCCTCCCGCAATCCTTCCACCTGGTACAGCGCACCTCGACTGGCGACGGCGAGCCGGCTCTCGGCGCCACGGTCGCGTCGGGCGGACCAGGTGGCTTCGATGCTGGCCTGGATCACCGCGTCGTCCGCGCCGAGGCGCAGCATCTCTCGCAGATCCACTCCCCGCTCGCCGTACAGACAGGTGAACCAGGTCCCGTCGGCCGTGATCCGGCTTCGATCGCAGGATCCGCAGAAAGGCGCCGTGACCGAGGCGATGATACCGAAGACGGTGCCGTCGGGAAGCCGGAACCGTTCCGCCGGCGCAGAAGGGTGGCCGGGGTCCGGCACCGGCTCGGACGTTCCGAATCGGTCCCCGATCATCCTGAGGAGATCGCTTCTGGTCACCACGTCCTCCCGGCGCCATCGGGTAGCTCCGCCGACATCCATGTACTCGATGTAGCGCAGCTCGAGCCCCCGGCCACGGGCGAACTCGAGAAGGTCGAGGACTTCGTCGTCGTTGAATCCGCGCACGATGACGCTGTTGAGCTTGATCGGGGAAAACTCGAGCTCGAGCGCCAGGTCGATGCCATGGAGCACCTCACCGTGCTTGTCGGTTCTCGCAAACGCGCGCATCCGCTCCGCCCGGAGGGTGTCCAGACTCACCGTCAGTCGGGCGAGTCCGGCCTGACGCAGCGCCGCCGCCTGCCCCCCGAGCAGGATCCCGTTCGTCGTCAGGGCCAGGTCCGACAGCTCCCGATGCGCGGTGAGCATCGACACGAAGGTGGGCAGATCGTGGCGAAGGAGCGGCTCTCCGCCGGTGAGTCGGACACGCTTCGCGCCGAGCCGCATGAAGATTCCCGCCAGGCGATCCAGCTCCTCGAAGCTGAGCAGCGACTCCCGCGGCAGCCAGACATAGTGCTCTTCGGGCATGCAGTAGCCGCATCGCATGTTGCAGCGATCCGTGACCGAGAGTCGGAGACTCCCCAACGGACGGCGGAAGACGTCGGAGACGCTCATCAGGCGGTAGCGGATTCGCGGGTGGGATCGACCCACGCCTCGGTGCCGTCCCGGAAACGCTCCCGCTTCCAGATCGGGACTCGGCGTTTGACTTCCTCGATCACGTAGCGGCACGACGCAAACGCCTCGTCGCGATGGGCGCCCGCGGCCACAACCGCCACCGCGGCATCACCCACCGCCAGCTCTCCCAGCCGGTGCCGGAGCGCAATCCGGACCGGCCAGCATGCCTCTGCCTCCGCGACGATGGCCCGGCAGACCGACTCCGCCATCTCCTCGTAGGCGGTGTATTCGATCCCGACCACCGGGCGGCCCTCGTGATGATCGCGGACCAGCCCGACGAAGGACGCCACCCCGCCCCGTTCCGGCGAGATCACCTCCGGCAGGAGGCCGGTCAATTCAAGAGGTTCCCGGAAAAGGTGCGGCATCTCATCCCCCCGCGAGGGGCGGGAGCAAGGCGACCTCATCGGAGGGATTCACCGCGGCGTCCGCCCTCACCTGCTGCCGGTTGACCGCTACCAGCGCAGTCCGGGTGATGGCGGAACCGCCGGGGAGCTGCCTGATTCGGTCCAGCACGTCCGCGACCGTGCGGATGCCCTCCATGGGAAGCTCGAGGTGGTCGGTCCCGAGCAGCTCCGCGTAACGAGCGAACAACCGTACGGTCAGCAGGGTAGTGGATGAGGCTGTGGGCATCGATTCTGAAAATAGCGCGGCCCGGCTGGCGCCGGGCCGCTTCTCGTTCTGACCTGCTGAGCCTCTGCCGTCTGAGATCAGCTCGCCGCCTGATCCGGTTCTTCGGGCTCCGCGGCGAACGGCTCGTCGGCGACCAGAGCTCGCAACTCCTTGCTGGGTTTGAACACCGGCACCGGGCGAGCCGCCACCTCGACGGGCTCACCAGTTCTCGGATTGCGGGCCATCCGGGTCTTGCGGCGCCGGATCTTGAAGGTGCCGAACCCGCGGACTTCGATGTTGTGCTGCTCCTTCAGGGCGTGCTTGATCGCGTCGAGGAACGAATCCACGACTCGGGCACAGTCCTTCTTGGAGATCAGGGGCCCGGAAGTACGGGCCATGGCTGCGGTTACCTGCTCGACGAGATCCGCCTTCGTCATGATCCCCCCAGTCGGGTCACCGGTCTGGACTGCCTCACGGGAGGAGGCGTCCATTCGCTTTACAGTATGAGCTTACCTGTTGTCTGTCAAGAGTTTGCGGGCTTTGAGCCTGCCCGGGCCGTCATCAGCTCCAGAAACTCGTGGAAATGCGGGTAGGCGTCATGGGGTCCCGGAGCCGCCTCTGGGTGATACTGCACGGCGAACACCGGAAGTGCTTTGTGGCGAAGACCTTCCACCGTTCCGTCGTTCAGATTGAGGTGCGTGACCTCCAAATCCGGGGCGCCGGGTATTCCTTCGGGGCCTCCCTGGACCGCAAATCCATGATTCTGGGTGGTGATCAGGACTCGACCAGAAGCGAGATCCTTCACCGGATGGTTACCACCCCGATGTCCGTAGGGCATCTTGGCGGTGTGGCCACCGAAGGCCAGGCCGAGGAGCTGGTGGCCCAGACAAATCCCGAACGTCGGGTATCCACCCCCCGCCAGCTCCCGGATATGTTCGATGGCATACCCGATGGCGGCCGGATCGCCCGGACCATTGGAAAGGAAGATCCCGTCCGGCGCGAGGGCGCGGATGTCCTCCGGGGTGGTCGTGCAGGGAACCACCGTCACCCGGCACCCCGCCTGCGCCAGCATTCGGACGATGTTGCGCTTCATGCCGAAATCGATGGCCACCACGTGGGGTCCGTCGGTCCCATCTCGCCAGGGACGTTTGACCGACGCCTTCGAAGCGAGATCCAGCCCCTCCATGGAGGGCCACCGGACCAGCTCCTCGCGGACGGCGGGACCGGGCTCGTCTCCCCGGCCGATGACGCCCCGCATCGCCCCTCGAGACCGGATATGCCGGGTTAGGCGACGCGTATCGACGCCTTCGATGATCGGGATCTTCCACTGGTCCAGCCAATCCGCCAGGGTGCCCCGTGAGCGCCAGTTGGACGCGGTGCGGGAAAGCTCTCGTACCACGACCCCGCTGACCTGGGGCCGCTCCGATTCGGGATCCTCGTCGTTCACACCGTAGTTCCCGATCATCGGGGCGGTCATGACCACGATCTGGCCGAGGTAGCTCGGATCGGTGAACGTTTCCTGGTAGCCGGTCAGGTTGGTGGTGAATACCACCTCGCCAAATCCGGAGTCACCCCGATGTCCAAGGGTTCCGGGGAACCAGGTGCCGTCTTCGAGGAGTACGAAACCGGGCTGCACCGGCTGAGGAGTATGCCGGGGGCCGGACACCCGCCCTATTTGCCTGGGGGGGTAGTCGGCGCGGGAGGCGGAGACGCATTCCCGGCCGGAGGAGTGGTCTGGAGCGGGGCCTGAGGGGCCGGCTGCTGCGTCGGAACCTGCTGCCTGAGCTGCTGCTGAACCCCGGTCTGGCCGGTGCTGCGATGAGAAGCCGACACCGAGAGAATGAGCGCCAGGAACATGAACAGACCGCCGGTGACCCAGCTGGCCTTGTGCAGGATGGTGACCGCCTGACGCCCGCCCAGAACGAGATCCGCGGTTCCTCCTCCCAGGGAAGCGAGCCCACCGCCCTGCCCCGATTGGAGCAGAACCACCACGGCCAGAACAAGGCCGTCGAGAATGAGCACCGTGAGCAGGAGGTTGTAAAGCATCGGCGGAAGTCTAATCTACTGTTCTGTCATGGCCAAACCAACGAATCCCGGTCTCTGTGCATCCTGCGTCCACGCTCGGCGCCTTGTGAGTCGGAAGGGCTCGACCTTCTGGCTCTGCCAGCTTTCGGAAACCGATTCTGCCTTCCCCAGATACCCCTCCCTTCCCGTGCTCGCGTGCTCGGGCTATCAGGCAGGCCCGGGGGAGGAGCGAGCCGCCGTCCCAACTAACCGTTCCAGGTGAGCGCATAGATCCCGCCGTGGCCTGGATGGACACGCTTCGCGCCGCGGGTCCAGAGCGACTGCCAGCTCCTGGCCGCCACCGAGTCCTCGCCGATCAGGATTCGTGGGGTCAGGTCCCCGGTGAATACCGATCCATCGTCGAGCAGCAAGGAAACGCTGTCGTCGGAGTGACCCGGCGTCGGCAGGATCTCCCCGGCCAGTCCGATCGACCCAAGGACCTCCCGGCTCTGCTCGAAGGAAATGCAGGTATTCCCCATCGCCCCGACCCGAAGCAGCCCGTCACGCACGAATCTCGAGGGCTCCTCGGTGGCCGCGAGCTGCGTTTCCAGCACGAGGAGCGATATGCCGGCCTCCTTGAGCTCGCGCGCCAGCCCTGCGTGATCGGGGTGATAGTGAGTGGCCAGCGCGAATCCGATTTCACCGAGGGGCACGTCCATTCGGCGAAGATTGGCCTGCATCCTCCCGAGCGAGCCCGGCCACCCCAGGTCCACGAGGAGCCGCGAGCGACCAGCGCTCACCACCCAGTAATTGGTGGAGCGGTACCCGACATTGAGGATGGTGGGAGTCAGGAGGCTTGGCAGATCCTCGCCCACCCGAGGGGGTCGAGACTGGCTCCGCCGACCAGCACCCCTTCGATTTCCGGCTCGCTCAGGAGGCCGTTCACATTCCCCTGGTTCACCGAACCGCCGTAGAGAATCGGAACTCCACGGGCACCGCGTTCGCGCAGCAACCGGCGAAGGCCCGCGTGGACCTGGGCCGCGTCGGACGGCGTCGCGTTCTTCCCGGTGCCGATGGCCCAGACCGGCTCGTACGCCAGCACCAGGGTCGCGAGGCCGGAAGGATCCACTCCCTCGATCGCGGCCAGTAGCTGGCGCCGCACCACGGCGGCGGTCTCCCCCCGGACGCGCTCGTCCAGCTTTTCTCCGACGCATAACACGGGAATCAGCTGTTCCCGGAGGGCCGCCCGGAGCTTGAGCCCGGTTTCCGCCTCGGTCTCCCCGAACCCGTGGCGCCGTTCCGAATGCCCGATCAGCGCCGCTCCCGCCCCTGCGGCGCGCGCGAGCGAGGCGGAGACCGCCCCGGTGAAGGCGCCCTTGGGCTCCCAGTAGATGTCCTGCGCGCCGACCAGCCCGTTCGGTAGCCCGGCAAACGCCTGAGCGGCGGCTTCCAGACTCACCGCCGGCGGGAAGAACCAGGTTCGCCGCGGCGGGTCCGGGGCGAAGGATTCCCGGAAACGAGCCGCGTAATCCCGGGCTTCGCCGGGGCCCAGGTGCATTTTCCAGTTGGCGGCAAAGAGGAGGGGGCGACTCACGCGTCGTCGAGCGCCGCCACCCCGGGAAGGGTTTTCCCTTCGAGGAACTCGAGCGCCGCGCCGCCCCCGGTGGAGACGTGGGACATCCGGTCCGCCAGTCCCATTTCCGTGACGGCGGCCGCGGAATCCCCGCCACCTACGATGGTCACCGTGCCCCGATCGGTCGCCTCCGCCATGGCGATCGCGATGCTGCGGGTCCCCGCATCGAAGGGCGGCGTTTCGAACACCCCCATCGGGCCGTTCCAGAGCGCGGTTCCGGCTTCGCGAATCAGGCGCCCGAACTCCCTGGCGGTGTTCGGGTCGATGTCATACACCGCGAAGGAAGCGGGAATCCTGGCGCGGGGCACCGCCATCGAGGTCACCGCTTCGAGCAGATCGGGCGCAATGACGCACCCCGATGGCAGCACGAGGCGATCGCCGCCCTGCTGCATCAGACGCCGCGCGACCTCGAGGCGATCGTCCTCCACCAGGGACTTCCCCACTTCGAGCCCCATGGCCTTGAAGAAGGTGCACGCCATCGCCCCACCGATCAGGATCTTGTCCACCCGGGGGAGGAGCTGATCGATCAGCTCGATCTTGCCGCTCACCTTGGCTCCCCCCAGGATGGCGACAAAGGGGCGCTTGGGATCGTGGAGCGCCTGGCCCAGATAGCGGAGCTCCTTTTCGAGAAGGAACCCCGCGACGGCCGGCTTGAGCAGGTGGGCCACGGCTTCGGTGCTCGCATGGGCCCGGTGCGCCGATCCGAAGGCGTCATCGATGTACAGGTCTCCGAGCGCCGCGAACCGCCGGGCGAGCTCCTGGTCGTTGGCTTCCTCTCCGGGATAGAAGCGGGTGTTTTCCGCGAGGGCAACGCCACCTCGAGCGAGCCGTCGGGTTTGGGTGACCGCCGCATCCGAATCGGGGTGCTCGAGAAAGCTGACCGGCGCACCCAGGAGCTCCTCCAGCCGCCGGGCCACCGGCTTGAGCGAGAACTGGGGATCCGGCTGGCCCTGCGGACGCCCGAGATGCGACAGCAGAATGACCCGGGCTCCCTTCCCGCGGAGGAACTCGATGGTGGGAAGGGAGGCGCGGATCCGGGTGTCGTCGCCCACCGCGCCGCGCTTGATCGGCACGTTGAAATCCACCCGTACCAGAGCCCGCTGTCCGTCGAGTCGGGACCCGTCGAGCGCCGCGAGGCTGCGCTTCATCCGTCGCGGATTCCCAGATACCGAAGCAGATCGAGGCAGCGGGCCGAGTAGCCCATTTCGTTGTCATACCAGCTCGAAACGTGCAGGAGCGTCCCGCCGATCACGTTCGTGAGGGCGAGGTCGACCGTGCTCGACATGAGGTTGCCGATGAAATCGGTCGACACCAGCGGTTCGTCGCAGACATCGAGCACACCCCTCAGATCGCCGGCCGAGGCGACCCGGAACGCCTGATTGACCGCTGCGATGGTGGTTGGCTGCTCGACCACGCAGGTGAGGTCCATCAGCGAGACGTCCGGAACGGGAACCCGGAACGCCACCCCGTCAATCCGTCCCTTGAGCTCCGGGATAACGATCGAGGTCGCCTTGGCCGCGCCGGAGGTCGTTGGAATGATCGACATGGCGGCGGCGCGGGCCCGGCGCAGATCCTTGTGGGGAAGATCGAGGATCTGCTGATCGTTGGTGTAGGCATGGATCGTCGACATGAAGCCATGCGCCATGCCGAAGCTGTCCTGGATGACCTTGACGACGGGCACCAGACCGTTGGTGGTGCAGCTCGCGTTGGAAAGGATGTGATGCGTGTCGGGATCGTAGGCGGTGTGGTTCACGCCGTACACGACCGTCAGGTCTTCTCCCTTGGCCGGTGCAGAGATCACCACCTTGCGCGCCCCCGCCTTCAAGTGCTTGGCGGCGGACTCCCGATCGGTAAACCGCCCGGTGGATTCCAGGACAAAATCGATCTGCAACGATTTCCAGGGAAGCTGGCCGGGATCTTTTTCGGAAAGAACCTTGAGCACCTTGCCGTTGACGTGGATGCCGTCGGGGGCGGGCTCGACCTGCCCCGGGAACGCCCCATGCACCGAATCGTGGCGGAGCAGATGGGCCAGGGTCTTGGTGTCGGTGAGATCGTTCACCGCGACGATCTCGAGATCGCCCGGGCCGGACAGGGCCGCGACCCGCAAGAAGTTCCGTCCGATGCGACCGAAGCCGTTGATGGCGATCCGTTTCGACATGGGGACTCCGGAGCTCAGCGTGGTGGCAACATCGTCTGTGCCTCGGCCAGAGGACGAACCGCTCGCGCGAAAGTCACACCGGCCACCGACTTCGCCCCGGCCCCGAGCAGCGCGTTGGCGGCTTCGGCCAGGGTGGCGCCGGTGGTGAACACGTCGTCCACCAGCACCGGGTTGGCTGGTGCAGGCTCCCGCGCGGCAAAGGCTCCCGCGAGATTGGCGCGTCGGGCCTCGGGCGTCAGCGCGGTTTGCGTCCCGGTTTCCCGACCGCGCCGCAGCGCTGACCTGACCCGCACGCCGAGCCGTTGTCCCAGCGCTTCGGCGATCACGGCGCTCTGATTATAACCCCGGGTTCGTTCCCGACCAGCACTCAGTGGGATCGGCACCAGCGTGACATCCCGGGGAAGCGGAAGGGCCTGTTGCAGCACCATGGCGAGCGTTTCACCTACCCGCCACCAGCCCTCGTATTTCAGCAGATGGATCGCGCGACGGGCTCCCCCGTCAAGCCAGACCGCGCTGCGGACGGAGGTCAACGCCCCGGGCCAATCGAGACAAAGCCGGCAGGCTATCCCGGGTGTGAGCGGCTGGCCGCAGCGAACGCACTGGGGAAATGGGAGCGGACTGAATCGGCTGATGCAGCCTCGACAGACCAGGGGCTCGTCACCGGAATCCGCCGGCGCGACGGGCGCTCCGCACAAGAGACAGGCTCCGGGCAACAGCCAGCGTTCCACACCGGCCAGCAGCGAGCCAGCTTCACTCCAGCGCTGCGCGAACCACGGCATGCATCACCTCGCGGGGCGCGGATGCGCCGGGGAACCAGCGCTCGAAGGAGGCAGCGCCCTGTTCGACCAGGACGATTCGGCCATCCGCAGCACAAGCGCCCCGCTCCCGGAGCAGGCGGACCCATCGGGTCTCTCCCCTCCGGTAGACCAGGTCGAGCGCAACGGAGCCCGGAGCCACGAGCTCCGGGGGCAGCGGCAGAGGGTCCGATGGATCGAGTCCCAGGGGCGTACAGTTGATCACCACATCACAGTCCTCCGCCGCGACGACGGGGAGATCCAGCTCACGGGCCTGGGCGAGGAGCCTGGAGGCCTGCTCCGGGCTTCTGGATCGGACCGCGACTCCTGCCCCGGCCCGTTTCGCCGCACAGAGAGCGGCCTGGGCACTGCCGCCGGTCCCGAGGAGGAGCCATTTCCCGTTCCGGACGCCGAGCTTCATCAGCCCGGACAGAATACCGTGGCTGTCGGTCTCGGCTCCGGTGATCCCCGATTCCGATCCCCAGAAAGTGTTGCAGACCTGGAGCCGGGGCCCGCCCAGTCTGGTCAGCTCGGCGGCAGCCCTCGCTTTGTGGGGAATCGTGACGTTGCCGCCACCTCCCTGCCGAACGAGGGTGGCCATGAGAGGCCCGATCGATTCGCTTTCGCAGCGGAGGGCGACGTAGACGGCATCGAGACCGAGCGCCCGGAAGGCCGCGTTGTGCATGGCAGGAGACAACGAATGGGACACCGGATCACCCAGCAGCGCGAAGACACGACTCTTGGCCCCGATCTCCATCAAACACCCCCTCCGAGACGGCGCACGACGGCCGGCAGGATCCCGTTCAAATCACGGAAGGTCTCCCGATACGAATCGAGGTCAGTGCCATAGGGATCCCGGATTTCGCTCCCGCTGGGGCCACGACCGGCAAACTCGCCCACCAAGTGAGCCCGGGCACCGCCCCCGAGCTCCCGGATCCGGGCGAGCTGGGCACGGCCCATGGCGAGAATGAGGTCGGCGCCATCCACCATTCCCCGAGTGAGCTGCCTGGCCCGGTGGGTGGACAGGTCGTAGCCCCGCTCCAGCATGACGAGAAGCGCGCCTTCGGACGCCGCCGCCCCTTCCCACGCACCAATCCCCGCCGAGGACACCTCGATGCCTTTGAGACCCGCGTCCGTCACGGCCTTTGCAAGCATGGCCTCGGCCATGGGGCTCCGGCAGGTATTGCCGGTACAGACGATCAGCACCCTCATGGAGCGAGTCTCCCTACCGCTTTGCGCAACTCGGCGCGCGGGAGCGCGCCTTCCCGGACCAGACGCGCCGCCGATGTGGTGCAGTCAACGATGGTCGAGGGCGGCACGTTCCCCAGGATTCCCCCATCCAGGACCAGCAACTTGCCGGCATCGTAGGCCGCCTGAAAGAGTTGCACGAGCTGTTCAGCGCCGGCCGCGGGCGCCTGTCCCGGGCGATTGGCGGACGTCGAGGTCAACGGCTGATCCAGCATTTCGATCAAACGCGCCACCCCGCGATGCGAGGTGTGCCGCACCGCGATACCTCCTTCCGGTCCCCGGAGCCGGTCGGGCAGGCGCCCTTCCCCGCCCTTGAGCACGAGGGTGAGCGGGCCGGGCCAGAATGCCTTCGCCAGCGCATCCGCCGCGCGGGTGAAGACCAGTCCGTTTCGATCAGCCATGGCATGGCTCGATACGAGGAGAAGAAAAGGTTTGCCGGAAGGCCGTCCCTTGAGATTGGCGAGCCGTTCGAGGGACTCGGTGTCCGCGGCGCATCCCAGCCCGTAGACCGTCTCGGTCGGATACCCCAGGAGTCCGTGCTGGGCGAGATGGGCGCGCACCGGGGCGGCCACCGCGACGGCATCCTCCGGGGTGCGAAAAGCAAGCATCATGCTGAGGTGAGCGCGAGCGCTTCCGCAATACGAAGTTCGTCTTCGCTCGTAATCTTCAGGTTCGTCGCCGAATCGGGCACGATGAGCACCTGCTCCCCCATCTGCTCGACCATCTGTGCTTCGTCGGTCGGGGCTTGTCCATCGGCCGGCCGCAGGGAGAGCCCCCGTTGAAGCATCTCGCGCGGAAACCCCTGCGGCGTCTGGGCCCGCCAGAGCGCGGCACGGGGAATCGTTCGGAGCACCGAACCCTCCGCGGCCTCCTTCAAGGTGTCGAACAGCGGGATCGCCGCGATCGCCGCGGACCCGTTCCGGGCCGCTGCCATGACCGCGTCGATCACCTCCCGACTGGGAAACGGACGGGCGCCATCGTGAACGAGGACGACCGAGGACTCCGGGGCGAGCACGGCGAACCCCCGGGAAACCGATTCGGCACGGGTCGGTCCCCCGCCCACCAGGCGGAGTCGCTCGCCGGCAATCTCCCTGAGCCACGGGGGAGGTTGATCCATGGCCTCCGGCGGGATGACGACGGCAACTTCACGAACTGAGGGATGGGCCAGGAAGGGGCGAACGGTTCGGAGCAGGACTGGCACGCCGGCAAGGAGGCAAAACTGTTTCGGGGTTGAGCCGCCGAGCCGTTCGCTCTTTCCCGCCGCGGCAATGATGACCCCAACATCAGGCCGCAAGCGCGCGCACCAGCTCGTCGATGTGGGCGATCGGCACCGGGCTCAAGCCGGGTAGCTCCGGACCGGCACGATCGCCCGATCGGCTGGAGCAGAAAGCCCGGCGGAATCCAAGACGCGCCGCTTCACTCAGTCGCCGTTCGACCCCACCGACCGGCCGGATCTCCCCGCCGAGGCCGATCTCGCCGAGAAACAGCGCATCGGGCGGGGTGGGCCGGTTGTGGAGACTGGAGAGGAGCGCGGCAGCAACGGCCAGATCGGCGCCCGGCTCACGGAGCCTCACCCCGGCCGTCACCTGCACGAAGACGTCGAGCTGGCCGAAGCTCGCGCCACCGCGACGCTCCAGCACGGCGAGCAGGACCGCGAGACGGCGGGGATCGAGTCCGGTCGCCACCCGTTGGGGGGTCCCGTAGCCGCTCGGTGCGGCCAGCGCCTGGACCTCGACCAGCAACGGACGAGTCCCTTCCATGAGCGCGGTGACGGCGCTCCCACTGGTCTCGCCGGAGCGAGCCGCGAGAAAGACCGCCGAAGGATTCGGCACCGCCGCGAGCCCGCGCTCGGTCATGGAGAACACGCCGAGCTCGTCCACCGACCCGAAGCGATTCTTGGTGGCGCGAAGCAGACGGTAGTCGAGCGAGGGTTCTCCCTCGAAGTAGAGCACGGTGTCCACGATGTGCTCGAGGGTTCGGGGACCGGCAATGGCGCCGCCCTTGGTCACATGTCCCACCACGACCACGGCGGTTCCGGTTTCCTTGGCGAATCGCATCAAGCGAGCGGCGCACTCCCGGACCTGGCCCACGCTTCCGGGTGCGGATTCGAGCTCGTCGGTGTAGATCGTCTGAACCGAGTCCACCACCAGGAGCTCGGCCTTGGCCTGGAGCGACGCTTCGAGCACCGCTTCCAGTCTGGTCTCACCCAGCACCAGCACCGGCCCGGCATCCTCGCTCAGCCGGTCGGCCCGAAGCCGGATCTGATCCGGGGATTCCTCGCCGCTGGTGTACAGCACGTGCCGGCCGCCGGCCCGCAGGCGCGCCGCTGCCTGAAGCAGCAGGGTGGATTTGCCGATGCCGGGTTCCCCGCCGATCAGCCCCATGGAGCCTGGAACGAACCCGCCACCGAGGACGAAGTCGAACTCGGGAATGCCGGTGGTCCATCGGATCAGACGGGATTTCGCGATGTCGGCGAGCGGGGTTGGCCGGGCCGTGGAGGCGATTCGGGTGGCGGACCCGCGGGAGGAGGGCGGACGCTGGGTAATCGGCTCTTCCGCGACCGCGTTCCAGGCCCCGCAGGCTTCGCACCGACCGACCCACTTCGGATGATCGTGCCCGCATTCCGCGCATCGATAGACCGAGCGGGCTTTCGCCATCTAGTGCATCTCGCGATCCGAGTAGCTGTCGAACCGGGTGAACGCCTTGTGAAAGTAAAGTCGGAAGTTGCCGGTCGGTCCGTTCCGGTGTTTGGCCAGGTGAATTTCCGCCAGACCATCCACCGACGTCCCCTGCGCTTCGGCCTTCTCGCGAAGGTCCTTGTACATCTCCGGGCGGTGGATGAAAATCACCACGTCGGCGTCCTGTTCGATCGCGCCGGAGTCCCGGAGATCCGAGAGCATGGGGGTGCGATCACCGCCTCGCTGCTCGGAGGCACGGGAAAGCTGGGAGAGCGCGAGGACCGGGACTTCGAGCTCCCGGGCGAGCGCTTTGAGGGAGCGGGAGATATCGGAAATCTCCTGCACCCGATTCTCCGAGTATTCGGGACTCCGCATGAGCTGGAGGTAGTCCACCATGATCAGCCCGATGTCCGACTCGGCCCGGAGCCGCCTGGCCTTGCCCCGCATCTCCAACAGGGTGAGCGCCGGGGTGTCGTCGATCCAGATCGGCGCGTTCTGCAGAATCCCGGTGGCCCGCGCGATCCGGGGATAATCCGACTCCTTGATCCGGCCCTGCCGAACCGCCTGGCTGTCGATGCCCGCAGCGGAGCAGAGAAGCCGCTGAACCAGCGCGTCCTTCGACATTTCCAACGAGAAAATGGCGACGCCGCGCCCCTGCTGGGCGGCATTGCTCGCGATGTTGAGGCAGAACGCGGTCTTTCCCATGGACGGTCTCGCGGCGACGATGACGAGCTCCGACTTCTGGAACCCCGAGGTCAGGTTGTCCAAATCTGGGAACCCGCTGGGCACCCCGGTAATCGCAACGCCGCCGCGGTGGAGCGATTCAATGCGCTCCATGGCGTCCCAGAGCATCTCTTTGAGCCGGACGAATTCCTCGCGCCGGCGATGCTGGGAAATCCGGAAGATCCGCCCCTCGGCCTCGTCCAGGAGCTCGTTGGCATGCCTCCGGCCTTCGTAGGCCTCCTGGATGATTCCGGTGGAGGCCTCGATGAGCCCGCGAAGAGTGGCCTTGTCGCGCACGATCCTGGCGTGGTGCTCCAGATTGGCGGCGGTGGCCACCGAGTCGACCAGCTCGGCCAGGTACTCGACGCCCCCGACGAGGTCCAGCTCGTTACGCCGGATCAGCTCGTCGCGGAGGGTGATATGGTCGATGACCACCCGATTCTCGGTGAGGCTGTGCAACGCGCGAAACAGGCGGCGGTGGGCATCCTTGTAGAACATGGTGTGATCGACCAGCTGGACCGCGGTCAGCGCCGCGTCCTGATCGAGGATCATTGCACCGAGTACCGCCTGTTCAGCTTCGGGGCTCCAGGGGACGGAGCGGAGAGTCTGCTCAACGGTCGAGAAGCTGTCGGGCGATACGGATGTCATCCCAGGTCGGCTTCTTCCAGTTGGGGTTGCGGAGGAGGGCCGCCGGATGATAGGTGACGACCAGGGGAATGCCGCGATAAGAATGTACTCTGCCGCGCAACTCCCCGAGACTGCGCCGGGCCTGAAGCAGCGCTTCGGCCGCCGTGGCGCCGAGCGCGACCAGCACCCTGGGACGAATCAACTCGATTTGCCGCTCCAGAAACGGCATGCAGGCGGCCATCTCGTCCGGGAGAGGCTTGCGATTGCCGGGAGGCCGGCACTTCACCGCGTTGGCGATGAACACGTCCTCGCGGGTCAAGCCGATCGATTGGATGATCTGGTTGAGCAGCTCCCCCGCCCGGCCGACAAACGGCCGACCAGTTTGGTCTTCAACCTGGCCCGGGCCTTCGCCGACGAACATCAATCCGGACCGTGTGGACCCTTCTCCGGGGACGGTATGCGTACGCCCCTGGCACAGGAAACACTTGGTGCACAGCGCGATGGCGCTGGCAATATCATCCAGTTTGTCCCAATCGTGTGGAATATCCATCAAGCTACGGGGAGACTGCTCGATGGTAATGCCCGGAACGGTGGGGATGGGCGGTGCGTCCTTGAGCCAGGGAGAGGCCGGAGAGGTCGGTGGGGTCGGAGAGGTCGGAGAGGTCGGGGGGGACAGTGAGGAGGTTTCGACCACCCCGACCTCTCTGACCACCCCGACCTCTCTGGCCACCCCGACCCCACTGACAATTACTTCGGGGCCGCCAAGCTCCAGTTGAATTCGCAGATACCGTCGGGCAAGCTGGTCCAGGTCAGACCTCGGACCGGCGCCGGCGAAGCTCCCGGAAGTTCAATTCTCCACTGACCAGTTTGCGCATCGAGAGCGTGGTCAGCTTGGTGGCCCGCTCCCGCTCCGCCCACTGGATCTGACGATCCTTGGGGAAGTCGTTCAGATAGCGGGCGAACCGCGCCGCGACCAGGATAGAGCGATACTTGGTCCCGGCGTTCCGGGCCGCATCGGTGGGGGTGAAGATCTCCATGCTTACTCCTTGAAAGTGTCCGGGTCGACGAGCTCTCGCTGAATGCCCGCGACCACTTGCGTCAGGTTGTTCAGGCGCCGAACCCGGCGCTCCTCCACATCGAGAATGGCCGCCAGGTGCGCGACCGCTTCGACAAAGTCGTCGTTGACGACCACGTAATCATACTCCTGCACGGCATCGAGCTCCCTCGCGGCGATCGCCATCCGGGTGCCGATCCCGTTGGGGTCCTCCGTATTCCGGTTTCGCAGCCGCTGCACCAGCACCGCGGCCGAGGGCGGCAGCACGAACACGTGAACCGAGTCGGGAAACTGCGTACGCACCTGGCGCGCTCCAGCCACATCGATGTCGAGCACCACGTGCCGCCCCGCCGAAAGCCCCCGCTCGACCTCCGACCGCAACGTTCCGTACAGGTGGCCGCCGTATTCGGCCCATTCGACCAGCTCCCCCGAGGCGATGCGTTCCTCGAACCTGGCCCGGTCGAGAAAGAAGTAGTGCTTGCCGTCGTCTTCCGCGGGCCGCCGGGGCCGGGTGGTCGCCGAGATCGAATACGTGAGGTTCTCGCGGGCTTCCAGCAGGTGGCGTGCGATGGTCGACTTTCCGCCCCCCGAAGGGGAAGAAAGCACCAGCAGGAAGGGGGTTACGCCAAGTTCTCGAGCTGTTCCCGGAATCGCTCAAGCTCTCCCTTCATGGCCACTACCGCGTGCTGCATCGCGACGTCATTCGCCTTGGCGCCGATGGTGTTCATCTCCCGGCCCAGCTCCTGAGCCAGGAAGCCGAGCTGCTTCCCGATTGCGGCCTCCTGCTGTAGCGCCGCCCCGCAGGCTTCCAGGTGGGCGTCGAGCCGCACCAGCTCCTCGGTCACGTCCTGCCGCTCGGCGAGAATGGCGATCTCGGTCGCGAGCCGGTGCTCATCGAACGGCCGTCCCTCGAGGAGCTGCGTCACCGCGTGGCGAAGTCGCTCCCGCTGCGCGGCGACCCGGAGCGGCGCCAGGCTTCGCACCCGCTCGGCCTCGCGGGCCATGGCCGCGAGTCGATCCCGCAGCTCCTGGGCGAGCACGGCACCCTCCCGGCCGCGGGCGTCCCGACATCCTCGTGATGCCGAAGCAACCAGGGGCTCCACCTCGCTCCAGGGCACCGGGTCGCTGCCGTTGGGGTGCCCCAGCATCTCCGGCTGGCGTAGCACCAGCTCGAGGGAGATGTCACCCGGAACATCGAGTGCCGCCTGGAGCTCTCTCAATCGCGCCGCGACCATCCGCGCCCTGGCATGATCCACCGCGCCGGATCCATTGGACCCCGGCGGAGCGGTCGTCCACCTCGCCGTCACCGACAGATGCCCCCGATCGAACTCCCGGCGGAGCAGATCGCGGCATTCCGATTCGCACGGGGCGAGCTCGTCGGGGAGCCGAAGCGCCACATTCAGAAACCGGTGATTGACGGATCGGATCTCGACCCGGAGCGACCCACCCGCCACCAGTCCTTCGGCGGCGCCGAAGCCGGTCATGCTGGACGGCATAAGCCTTTGAATCTAGCCGGATTAGGGTCCGGTTGGTAGCTAGTTCCTGAATTCCCAGCGCACTGCGAAGGTGCTCGCGAAACCGGGGATCAGCAGCCCCGGCACGTGGGCCACATTCTGATTGCCCTGCATGTTGTAGCGGTCGTAGTAGGCCATGAACGAGCCCAACTGGAGCCCGATATACCCGCGGTAGTAGGTAACGGCCGGAAGGTTGATGGCAACGCTGTCGGCGGTCCGGCCCAGCACGCCGGCGCCCCATCGCTCCATGCTGACCTGGAGCTTCAGGTTGAAGATCCCGCTTCGGAAGGTGGGAAGGAACTTGCTTTGTATCGTCGCGGCGACCATCGCGTGACTCGGCGGCTGGCCCTCGGGGGAATAGCGCACCGGATTGCTGAACCAGCCGCTCACCGAGAACCACTGCCGAGGGGAGATGCGTCCCGACGCGGTGACCCAATCGGTCCGGGTCAGCAGGTCGGACGGAGCGATGAAGGAGATGGTGGGGTACTGATCGTAGGTTGCCGGATCGAATTTCGCGTTGGTCACGAAAGCGCCTTCGAGATCCACCAGGCTGTTCCGCCAGGACAGCATCACACTCCGGTCATCGACATGCTGGGCGGTGTCGGTCCGGATGGCCGGATGGTAGACCTGGTCTCCATAGCGCCAGACCGCGCTGGCGGTGAAGCCCAGCGGAAGAGTGAGCCCACCCCGTGCCGTTATCCACCGGCTCGAGCGGCTCTCCGCGTGATGCGCGAGGACTCCCTCGATGCTCGCCGTCAAAAAGCGAACCGGCGCGAGCGAGCCCCGCGCCCGGACTTCGAAGGGAGTCCATCCCGAACGCAGGAAGGTGCTGCCCATGAGCTCCGCGGCCGCGGCCCGATAGCCGAGCACCACCCCGGCCTGGTCCAGGCTCCGGTGATACTTCTCGAACGTGTAGGTCGTATCGAGCGCGGTCTGATTCCCGCTCGCGTCCAGGACCGGAGTTTCCACCAGCACCGAATCGCCGCGCACCTCGTCCACCCACTGGGTATGGCTGAGAAGAAGGTTCGCCTGCAGTCCGAGCGACCCCTTCGAGGCCAGGTAGACCCGGCCGGTCAGGTCTCGACGGCGTCCATGGCGAACCGCGCTGAGGGTGTCCCCGGTCGCTTCGTCGAGGACCGGGTCCCGGTTCGCGCTCATTTGCCAGAACTGCACCTCGAATCCCGCCGTGGGAGAACGGGCATAGCTGAGACGGATGATCCCCTGGGTGTTGGTGTAGCCCCCTCCTCCGGTTTCGACCGGAACCCCGAAGTGATCGAACGCGACCGCAAACCCGGGCCCGCGCACGCTGCGCTTCTCGAGCTCGCCCTGGTATCGCTCGACGCGGAGGTCCCCGCTCGCAATGCCGATGCGGCTGTACGGGGCTACCCGGTCGTTCCGGTGGGTGAAGAGCCACACCCGGAGCTGGCCCGGCATCCGCTCGATTTCGACCCGGTCGATCATGCTGAGCGGGAGCAGCGATGGGTCGACCATCACGGTATCGCCCGCCACGGGCTGGTAGGGAATGCCGTCGACGAGGTACTCCACCGAGGCTGCGCCGTGCGCCTGGTAATTGGGAAGCTCCGGCCGACCCAGCCACCCTCCTCGAAGCAGGAACACACCGGGAACCTTGGTGAGAAGCTCGCTGACCGTCTCGGCGCCGGACCAGAGGATCGAGTCCCGGTCGAAGATGATCCGGCTATCTCCCGGCAGGAGGGTGCCCGCGCCGACCCTGGGCGGGGCTGGCGCCGGGCGTCGAGCTTCCTGTTGCGACCGAAGAAAGAGCGCGGTGTAATCGGTGGTGTCGGCCCGCAGGGTATCGACCCGAGTCAGGGTGTCTACGACCTGCGCACCCGCCAGCGCGGGCGAGAGCCCGAGCAGGATGGCTGCGAAAACCGCCCGGGTCACGCGCGAGCGAGCAGGAATTCGCTGAGGAGACGGACTCCCATTCCGGTCGGCCCTTTGACCGTGGAGGGATCCTCCCGATCGCTGTAGGCCGTTGCGGCGATGTCCAGATGGGCCCACGGATATCCTTCGACGAATTCGCGGAGGAACCATCCGGCGGTGATGCTGCCCGCCGAGCGGCCGCCCGAATTCTTGACGTCGGCGATGTCGGATTTGTTGAGCTCCTTGTATTCGTCCCACAGCGGGAGCTCCCAGACCCGCTCGTCGGCGCGCTGACCCGCCTCGATCACTCCGCGGATCAGCGCCGGGTCGGTTCCCATCAGTCCAGCCGCGAACGGGCCAAGCGCGATGCTGATGGCGCCGGTGAGGGTCGCCAGATCGATCGCACACGCGGGGGAGTAGCGCCGCGCATACGAAAGCGCATCGGCGAGCAGCAGCCTCCCTTCGGCGTCGGTATTGACGATCTCGATGGTCTTGCCGAGGTGACTCTTCACCACGTCTCCGGGACGGGCTGCGCTGGCGGAAGGCATGTTCTCCGCCGAAGGGATCAAGCCCACCACGTGGAGGTTGGGTCGAAGCTTGCCCAGCATCTCGAACGCGCCCAGCACGGCTGCGGCGCCCGACATGTCGTACTTCATGTCCTCCATGTTCTGCGCCGGCTTGATGGAAATGCCGCCGCTGTCGAAGGACACGCCCTTGCCCACCAGCACGACCGGGGGGCCCTCGCCACCCTGGTATTCGAGCGCGATGAAACGGGGCTCTTCCGCGCTCCCCTGCGCCACCGCCAGCAGCGCCCCCATTCCCTCGCGCTCGATGGCGGCTCGATCCAGAACGGTGATCTTGTGGCCCCCTCGCTGGGCCACATCCTGGGCGGCCTCGGCGATCCGACGGGGGGGAAGATGATTGCCCGGAAGAATCTGCAGCCGGCGACAGAAGGTCTGGCCGGCCGCGATCGCCACCCCAACCTGGTGACCTTCGCGATAGGCCGTTGCATCACCCGGCGCCAGAATATCGACGCCGGCGAGCTCGGGCTTCTGCTCTTCGGAGGGACGCTTGAAGTCGGGGAAATGCCAGGCGCCCTTGGCAACGCCCTCCGCCAGAAGCTGACCCGCATCCCGCGGGGAAACGGTTCCACGGCCCTCGGGAGTCAGGAAGATCGCCGCCCGGACCACTCCCAGCAGACGGGCTCGCTTGGCCCCAACTGCCGCGGCCCGGCGAATCGCGGCGGGCGGATGATCCGGCTTCCCCATTCCCACCAGCAGCATCCGCGACGCCGGCGCCTCCTTGGAGGGATAGAGCAACGCGGTCTCATCCCGTTTGCCGGAGAAATCGCCCGCGGCGTAACACCGCCCCATGGCTCCGCCGGCGGCCTTATCGACCGAATCGAGGCTCGCAGGGCGATTCCCCGATGGCACCAACAGGACGAGTACGGGAGCGGAGTGGGTCTCGGGTCCCGCGTCGAGAATCTGGGTTTCGAGGCTCATGGGGAGAGGGGTGGGAGCGTTCCGAGTCATCCGCGATGCAATAAGGTACACCCTCACGTTCCCGGAAGGGATTCCCTCAGGGCGTCGAGCGTTTCATTTTAGGTTCAGCACCTTTTACAGGCCTAGGTTCTCGTGCGCTTGCTGCGAGCTGCCGTCGTGCTCTTCCTCGTCGCCGGATGCGGAGGCTCCTCCGAGCCCACCCCGCCGCCGGCGCCACCACCGCCACCACCGCCGCCGCCAGCACCTGCGCCGGTGGGAAGCGTCCTCCTTTCGCCGACCAGTGCGACGCTGGTGCCGCAGCAGACCCTCCCCATCGCAGCCACCGTGCTGGATGCGACCGGGAGCCTGCTCACCGGACGGACCGTGACGTGGAGCTCCAGCGCGGCGGCCGTCGCGAGCGTGAGCAGCAGCGGCCTGGTTACAGCGCTCACAGCGGGCACGGCGCCGATCATCGCCACCAGCGAAGGGAAGAGCAGCACCGCGACGATCACGGTGAATGACGGTCTCTTCGTCGGTCCCGCGGGAGGCCAGACGACCGCAGGCTCGGGAAGCGTTACCCTCACTATCCCTCCCCAGGCCCTCACCACGAATACCGCGATCGGGATCGCGTTCTTCGCCGCTCCGCCCGATCCGAAATTCGTTTCCGGCACGGCGTACCAATTCGGTCCGGATGGAACCCAGTTCGCCCAGCCGGTGACCATCCGGATCCACTATACGACGGCCCAGGCGGCGGGTCTCGATCCCTCGTTGTTCCGGCTGGGCCGGCTGGTCGGGAATACCTGGACCGAGCTCCCGGGAAGCTCCGTGGAGGTCGCGACCCAATCCGTCACGGGACAAACCAGCAGCTTCAGTATCTATGGGATCGTGCTCGCCGCGGCTCCGGTTGCCACCGTGACCGTGGCGCCACCATCCAGCTCCCTGTCGATCGGCGGCACAGTGCAGCTCACCGCGACTCTCCGCGATGCCGCGCAGAATGTGCTGGTCGACCGGAGTGTGGCCTGGACGTCGAGTAACCCGTCCGTCGCGAGCGTCGGTCCAGGCACCGGGCTGGTGACCGCCAATGCGGTCGGTGGTCCGGTCACGATCACCGCGACCAGCGAGACGATCAACGGCACCGCCCAGGTCACTGTCAGCGCCCCGGTGCAGACGGTCACCGTCGCTCCGACCCCGAGCACGCTTCAGATCGGCGAGACCCTCCAGCTCAGCGCGACACTGCGAGATGCCGGGAACAACATCCTGAGCGATCGTCCCGTGACGTGGGCGTCAACCGATGTGGCGATCGCGACCGTCTCCAGTACCGGACTGGTGACGGCGCTGAGCTCGGGCGGTCCGATCACCATCACGGCCACGAGCGAGGGGAAGGTCGGCGCGGCGCAGGTCACGGTCGCTTCGGCGCCGGTCGCGTCCGTGGATCTCATCGGCCCCACCCGGGTCAAGGTGGGAGACAACTATCTGTTTAGCGCCGTAGCCAGAGATGCCCAAGGCAATGAGCTCGCCAAGATGATCACCTGGAGCATCCTCGAAACCGGGAAAGGCACCATGTCCAGTGCAGGCCTGCTGGTGCCTTCTCAGACCGGGACCATCACCATCCGAATGGTGATCGACGGGGTCAACTGGGACCGGGCGATCACCGCGTATGACTGGGTCACCAATGGGTTGACGTTGACTCTCCCCGCCGACAACGAAGTGAGTAATCAGAGCGGGGTGTCGGAGCTCCCGATCCTGAACATTTCGTGCAGCGGAGGCACATTCCAGGTTTGGGTGAGCACCACGGGCTTCATCACGGCGAGCGGGGTGGTTCAGTACACCATCGATAGCGGAGGAAAGATTACCGAGACGTGGGTACAGATCGATGCCAACCACTCACTGCGCTACCCGGGGGCGACCAACGCCGCTCAGAAGACCTTCGCGCAGAGCCTGGCCTCGGCGCATCTCTTCGGATGGCTCTTCACCGAGGCCGGCGCCGGTGGACACGGCGTGTCGTTCCGGGTCACGGGGCTGAACGCGATTCTGGGACCGGTGACGGCGGGGTGCCCCTGAGGAGAGACAGCCGGAAAGAGTGCCCGAGGCGAGAGTCGAACTCGCACGGGGTTGCCCCCGGCGGATTTTGAGTCCGCTGCGTCTGCCATTCCGCCACTCGGGCGATCCGGGGATCTAGTCTATTCTAACAAAGAATCCTCTCCGAGGAGGCCTGACTCCTCGCCTCACTACGGGAGTTGGCGGATGACCTTCCAGACCGCGATCAGGACCCACGTGACCAGCACGGCGACAAACACGGCCCTGATCCTCGCCTCGAGCCAGTCACCAGGTGGCGCGGGGACGTGCGGTGCCTCTAGACCGCGTGGATCGCGATTCAACCGACCCTCAATGGGGTGGCTCATCGTCATACCACCTCCGCCACAGCAGCGTGGCCTGCGTCACCACAGAATCCACCGGCGCGCTCCGGAAATACGTCTCGCGGCGGATGCAACTCGCCAGGGCGGCCCGCGCCTCTGCATCGTCGCCGTGCGCATGGTGGATGCGGGCCAGCAACAGCCGCGGCCGAAGCCGGTCTGGGTAACTGGCCGCAGCCGTTCGGGCGTTCCTCTCGGCGGGCTCGAGCCAGCCCACCTCGAGCTGGGCCTCGGCGAGGGCCAGCCGGATGTACGAGCCGTGGCTGTCCAACTCCCCGAGACCTTCCTGCAGCATGCTCACCGCCTGCCCCGGCTGGCCGGCCGCAAGCAGGTCGATGCCGAGCTCGTGGCTAAGGCTCGGCTCCGAAGGCAGCCGATGGTGCGCGCGCATCAGCAGCTCCAGTCTTCCCACCGCACCGCCACGCAGAGCCTTCTCCCAGAGCTGGTAGCCGGGATATTCGCACGCCGTCTTGACGACAACCAGCGCGGCCCACCCTACCCCGACCGCCATCGCCAGCTTCCTGGCCCGCTTTCGCCCGAAGTTGGCTCGCAGCAGAGCCGGCGCGGGGATCAGCCCGAACGCCAAGTGGGCGGTCACCAGCGTGGCCACCCATTGCAGGGCACCATCGACGAGCGAATGCACCAGGATCGCGACGAGCAGAGCCAGCAGTCCCCAGCCAAGCGCCGAAGTTTCTTCGCCTCGTGCGAGTGCGCGCACGAGGAAACCCAGCGCGCATGCCCAGAGCAGCACATAGAGTGCACCGCCCGGCAGGCCACGCTCGGCCAGTTGGTGAAATAGCTCGCTGTTAGGCTGTTCCCGCCCGACCGCCTGGTGATCGAACTTCGCGTAGCCCGGCTGGCGCCAGAACTCCGCCTGGTAGCGACTCCATTCCAGACCGAACCGACCGGTACCGACTCCGGTGAGCGGCCGATCGGCCAGCATGGCGCCCGAGATCTCCCAGGCAATGAGCCGCCCGCGGCCGGAGTCCGGGTTAAGTCGGTTTAGCACAATACCGGCGAGCGGGACCGCAACCAACACTGCCAATCCTGCGACCAGAGCGCGGCGTCCCCGCCCTCGAATGCCGGCGATCACCCGCCCGCCGGCCGCGGCTTGGCCGGCCGTTCCCAGTAGCGGTCGCAACGAGAGCACTAGCAGGCAGGCTGCAAAGAGTCCGAGAAGGGCGCCGCGGCTGCCGTTGCCGAGCAGAGCAACCAGCTGCAGGAGGGCCGCGCCCGCTAACAGCAGGCGCACTCGGCGCCGACGTGCTTGCGCGGCCGAGGCCAGCGCCGCGATGATCCCCACCGCCATGAACGCTCCGAAGCCGTTCGGGGTACCGATGACAGAGGTCACGGAGGTCTTCGCGCCGCCCTCCGGCTGGAAGCCACCAGCCGCAAGCGCCTGGGCGAGGCCGTGGAGCGCCAGTGCGGAGCCCACGATCCAGAGCGCGGCCATGAAATCCGCCAAGGCTCGCGTCCGAGGCGCAGGTTCGTCGGGCGGAGCCGCTTCGGGTTTTGGCAGGTTGAAGAGTTGCCGCACGACCACGGTGAGCAGGAACGCTGCCAGGGACGGCCAGAACCAGTTCCCTTCCCGCGTTGCGATCCAGTGGGGATTCACGATGACGCCCCAGAGGATATTCACCGCCAGGATGGCCTCGATTGCGGTGAAGCGCAGCCCACCGCCGCCCGCAGTCGGGCGGGGCGCCGCCCAGAGCAGGAGGGCGCCCGCCGAGGCCACGAGCAACGCGTAGACCTTGGGGGTCAGGTACGCCTCGTTGACAGCGGGATCGATCGCACACGCGGCGAGGGTCACTACCACGCCGAAGAAGCCGGCGGAGCCCAGCACTACCGGCCAAAGACCTGACCATCTGGCAGGCGGCCACAGCAACCTGCCTCGCGAGCTGCGGCGACCAGTCACCGACGCTGTGCCGGATCCGCTACCGACAGGGAGTCCCGAAGGGCGCGTCCGGCTGCACCCCGGAAGCGGAGCGCCACGCTCCGGTGCAGGTCGGCCTCGACATCCTCGAAGTAGCCGCCGAGGTGCGTCGAGTAAGGCACCACGCGGTAACGCACGTCAAAACCTTTCCTGCGAACCTGCCCGACCCACTCCTCCGTGCTTTCGCGGCTCACCACGGTATCCTCCTCGGCCTGCCAGACCAGCCAGTGCAGCCGTGGGCGGAGGAAGTGGAGGGAGTCCAGGGCGCGGGCCAGCTCGCGCTTGTCGTGGTACATCGCGGGCACGGCCAAGCCCAGCCAATCGATGGGCACCCGCGGGTTCTGCGCCATCTGGACCGCCTCGAGCGCGTGGCTGCTCCACGCCAGCATGCCAACCGCGCCAGTGTCGATGGCGAACACCGAGGCGACTTGGCGCGTGATTGCGGAGAGCTCCTTCACCGCGATGGTGTCGAAGTCGTGGACGCCTCCCAGGTGCGGCATGACCCCGAACGTGCCGTAGCTCGAGCTCATGGTGGCCAGGTGTACCAGGAAACCAGCCACCCTTCCCCGTCCGGCCCAGAAGTCGGGATTGACGAAGTGAGTCACAGAGAGCACAAGGCCTGGCCGGTCGGCAGGCGGATGGATGGGCGGTTCCACCGCTCCCGGGGGGACCGTGAGCCAGTAGGGCTGCACCGAGCCGTCGGCAGCGCGATAGCCCCAGACCTGTGGGCCGGGGTACAGATGGAAGGAAGCCGGTTGCCGGACGTATCGGTAGAGCGAAGCGAGCACCTGGACCCTGAGCCAGTCGCCTGGATCGGCCCCGCGCGGCACCGGCCCCAGGTTGAAGACCGCACGCACCGCATCCACCCGGGCGGCGCGCACCGGGTCCGCGGTGGTCGTGTCAGTCGCAAGGGAACGCGCGAGACGCTGCGCGGTCGAGTCCGCGAAAATGGGACATTCCTCGAGGTACAGCCGCTGGCCAGTGGCGGCATCCAGCACTTCGGTCCGGAGCACGGCCTGGCCATGGAAACGCGCGGGCAGCGGCAGCGTATCCGGGTAGAGACCGGCGTACCGCCCGCCGTCGGCCAGGCTGTCGCCCAGCAGCGTCCGCCAGCGGAAGTGCACGACCGGCCCGGGCCGAAGCCGGACCTGGGGCGGCCAGAGCTGGACTGTGGTCGCCGAGTCAGGCAGGAGTGGCGCGCGCACCAGGGTCGCATAAGCGCCGAGGTCAATGGACGCGCCGAGCAGGTCCGGGAGCGACGTCTGCGGGTGCCATTCCCGGTGCAACTGCGCGTCCACGCCGTTGTTCAATACCCGGTAGACCAAGAGGTTTGTGCCCCGGCGCAGCGAGGCCGTGTAGAGATCCTCGTGTTTGCGAACCCCTCGGCTGGCAAATCGGCTCGCGCCCAGCAGCGCGCCGTTCAGCCACACCACCGTCCCGCCGTTTGAGGCGATGCTGAGCAGGCTATCGTGGGCACTCTCCGCGCGCACGACCTCAAGCACATAGACGGAGCGCTTCTGGCCCTTCGGCGGCGCCGGGAAGTTGAGGTGCAACACGTCATCCCGCACCTTCGGCTCCGTCCACGAGATACCGGTGGCGACGGCGAGTCGGGCCTTGTCTGGAACCGTGTCTCGACCCAGCTGCGCAAGCAGCTGCGAGTCGGCCGCGAACGGCGTCAATGGGGCGCACAGCGAGTCGGCTGCGGGGCATTGCGGCACCGCAGCGGAGACGTAGACGCGAACGGCCTGGCGGTGCCACGAGAGGAGGTTGCTGCAGGCCGGCAGCAGCAAGAGCGCGGCCGCCAAGACGCGGCTTCTCCAGCTCGAGGAGCTGGGTTGGGACATGGTTTTGCCGATCGGTTCAGGATGAATACTGCGTGGAAAGCTATATCGGATTGGACGCCTACGAGTCAAGCCGCACGCTCGCCGTGTGAGCGGCAACCTCAGCAGCTTTTCGCTGAGAGTTCCGCCTAGAACGGGAGCTGCCGGCCCGGTCGAGCCTGGCCCCGGCGCAACTCCTCGACCTGCATCATGAGCCGATCCCGCATCATCAGGTACTGCCCCCGCTGGACCGGCGTCAGGAAGCCGGAGAGCTCACGCATCTCGTCCTGAAAGGTCTGGGCGAAGGCCACCCGCTGCGCGGTGAGCCCGTTCACCAGCTTCACCACGCTATCGGAGTTCGCCGCGATTCCCGGGCGAAGCTGAAAACCCAGCGCCTGGCGCAGCTCGCGCTCCTCCTGCTCCAGAACCCGTCGCTTCTCCGCGACCATCGCCAGCACTCCGCGCAACCGGGAGGCTTGCTCCTCGTTGAGCCCCAGGGCTTCTCTCACCCGCTGGGCAAACCGCTGCTCGATCATCTGGCGCAGCTGTTCCGCCCGCCGGGGATTCAACGGGGGTGCGGTATCCTGCGCGGCGAGGACCGGAGCGCCAATCGACATCAGCAGAAAGAGCAGCCAGCCAGTCCTTCGCATCATCCCTCCAGCGAGCGCAACAAGCGCTCCAGGTTGGTGGAATCGAGCTCTTGCAGTGGGATCGTCTCCAGCGGCAGAGTCGAGGCGGTCACCGGCATGGATCGGAGCAGCTCTTCCAACTGGTCCACACTCAGGGGATCGAGCTCCTGAAGCACCGAAGGTTGCTCCGCGGCGCGCTCGATCGGACGGCTCCCCGGCCCCAGTAGAAAACGCCCGGCCAGGAGCATCAGGGCGGCCGCCGCGGCCAGACCGACCAGCCACCGGACAGCACGGCGTCTGGCGGGGAACCCCAGCCGCGCCACCACCTTGGCGGCTATCTGATCCGGGTCAACCGCCTCGGCGGGCGCCTGTCCGAGGGTCGCCGCCAGCCGCTCAATATCCTGTTCGGTCATCCGAGCAATTCCTTCAATCGTCGCACCGCATGGTGATAATGCACCCGCGCGGCCCCCGGCGTGGTGCCGAGCACCGCGCAGATCTCTTCGTACTCCAGTCCCTGCTGGGCGCGAAGCAGGAAGACCTCCCGCTGCATCCTGGGCAGCTCTCCGATCCCGCGACGAAGCCGCTCCTGCATGTCGCGGACGTTGGCCTCGCTTTCCGGACTTCCCGAAGCGGCAAGCTCCACCGTTTCCAGCTCCACCATGACGCGGCCTTTCTCCTTCCGAAACTGGTCCTTCCTCAGGTTCGAAGCGATCCGAAAGAGCCAGCCGCGAAAACTCGCTTCTCCCCGCCAGGACGAGAGCGCCCGAAACGCCTTGAAGAATGCCTCCTGCACCAGGTCGTCGAGGTCCTCGGCACGGGCTCCTGAGCCAAACAGGTACCGTGCCAGCGGGCCCGTATGCCGGCGCACCAGCACCGCTGCCGCGAGCTGATCGCCCACCCGGTACGCTGCGACGAGCTCCACGTCCGACCTCGGGTCATCCCGGCTCATCGCTGGCATTCGCCGATTGAAGGACGTCCCGACCCGCAGGCTGTTAAGGTCAATGCGATAGCAACATTCTCCACGGGGTGGAAATCCACGCTATCAAGACCTGTTGGCGATTTCGCTAAGCAACTGTCCACCATATGTTTGGATACTATCATCTCAAGTGAATCATTAAGGTGAAGCAGCCGCAGCCAAGGATAATCGCCCACCGCGGCGCTTCGGGAATCGCCCTGGAAAACTCCCTCGCGGCGTTTCAAGCCGCCCTTGAGGCCCGCGTTGACGGCATCGAGTTGGACATCCACCTCAGCAGAACCGGAGACCTCGTGGTTCACCATGACCCCGATCTTCCGGGCATCGGTCCGATCGCCGGGATCGACCTCAAGGCGATTCGAGGTCAGCGGCTGTCCAACGGCGAACCCATTCCAACGCTCCGCGAGGTGCTCAACCTGCTCCTTCGGGGAAATCAGGAAGCACCCGAAGTCTGGATAGAGGTCAAGGCCCTTCCTGAAGCCGGCGATGCGACCCTTCTCGAATGCATTGCTGGATCGCCCCTGCCCCATCGGTGCGCCGTCCACAGCTTTGATCACCGGATCATCAAGCGCCTGGGCGCCCGGCACCCGACTCTCCGAGGGGGCGTCCTGTCGGCGTCCTACCCTCTTGATCCGGTCACGCCGGTCCTGGCGGCCGGCGCCGAGGCGCTCTGGCAGGAATGGCGTCTCATTGACGGACCGATGGTCGAGGCGATTCACCGGGCCGGCCGCGAGCTGATCGCCTGGACCGTCAACGAACGGGAGCCTGCGGTTGCCCTCGCCGAGTTGGGAGTGGACGCTTTGTGTGGGAACTGGCCCGATCGGCTCAAAGTTTGGTAACTTGCCCACCATGTCAACGACCCGATCTGTCCTGGCCGGCCTCCTCGTCGCCCTGGGCGCAACCGAGGCCTGGAGCCAGGAGCCTGCCCGCATCGACTTCGAGACCTACACCCTCCCGAATGGGCTCAAGGTCATCCTCGCCCCCGACCACTCCGCCCAGGTGGTCGCGGTCGATCTCTGGTACGACGTCGGTTCACGCAACGAAGTCGCTGGTCGTACCGGCTTCGCGCACCTGTTCGAGCACATGATGTTCCAGGGCTCGGAGAACGTGAAGAAAGCCGAGCACTTTACCCTGGTGGAGCGCGCCGGAGGATCGGTCAACGGCACCACCGCGGAGGACCGGACCAAGTACTACGAGGTCCTCCCGTCCAATCGGTTGAACCTGGGACTCTGGCTCGAGGCCGACCGGATGCGTTCCCTCGCGGTCACCGATTCGACCTTCAGCAATCAGCGCGAAGCGGTCAAGGAGGAGCGCCGGCTTCGGGTCGATAACCAGCCGTATACCTCGGCGATTTTCGAGGGCATGTACGCGCTGGCCGATAGCACGAGTTGCTTCCCTTACGCCCACTCGGTCATCGGCTCCATGGCGGACCTGAATGCCGCCAGGACCGCCGACGTGAAGGCCTTCTTCGACCTGTACTACACCCCCAACAACGCGACGCTCACCATCGCGGGGGATTTCCAGCCCGCCGAAACCAAGCGGCTCATCGAGACCTATTTCGGGGGAATCCCGCGCGGTCGGGAGTCCCCCCCGGTCCAGTGCGAGAGCCGGTTCGGCCCCGGACAGATTCGGCGCCGCTGGCCGGATGCGAAGGCCAATCTTCCCGCGGTGCTGCTGGCCTATCGGATCCCGGAATACCAGAGCGAGGACACCCCGGCCATCGAGCTCCTCTCCACCATCCTGGGCCAGGGTGAGAGCTCCCGGATCAACAACGCCGTGGTTCGGGAGAAGAAACTCGCTCAGTTCGCCATCGTCCTGTCCAACCCGGCGAGCCCCCGCAGGGGCCCCGGGGTCCTGCTGGCCCTGGCGATCACCAACCAGGGCGTGACCCCCGATTCACTCGAGACGGGCCTGGTCGCCGAGTTTCGGCGAGTTGCCAACGAAGGGGTCACCGAAGCGGAGCTGGCCAAAGCGAAGAATGGATATCGCACCCAGCTCATCACCCAGCAACAGCACGCGCTGGAGCGGGCCGACGCGCTGGAGACCGCGAACATGTTCCTGGGCGATCCGGAGGCGGTGAACACCCACTGGCGCAAGTATCTGGCGGTCACCACCGCCGACCTCCAGCGGGTCGCCCGGAAGTACTTCACTCCGGAGAATTCCCTCGTGCTGCTGATCACCACCGGAGGGGCGCAGTGACGATGACTCGACGACTTTCCCGTCTCGCGCTCCTGGTCGCCGGGGCGGCGCTTCCCACCAGCGGCCTGGCTGCCCAGGCGTATCCCAAGACCCCGCCGCCACCGGGTCCGCTCACCCCGATCGCGTTTCCGCCGTTCCACGAGGACGTGCTTCCCAACGGGGTGCGCCTGCTCGTGGTGGAGAGTCATAAGCAGCCGATCGTCTCGCTCTCTCTGAATTTCCCGGCAGGCTCAGCGTTCGACCCGTCCGGCAAGGAAGGACTGGCGGACATGGTCGCCGGCCTTCTCACCAAGGGCGCCGGCGATCGCACCGCGGAGCAGGTAGCGGAGGCCATCGAGGGGACGGGCGGGACGCTGCAGAGCTCCGCCGGGTCGGATTTTCTCTCGATCAATTCGACCGTGCTCACCGCGAGCTTGCCACTGGCGTTCGAGCTGATCGGGGACGTGGTGAAGCGCCCCGCCTTCGCCGAGAAGGAACTGGAGCTGCTCAGGACCCAGACCTTGTCGGGCCTCCAGGTCGAACTGAGTCAACCCACCTCGATCGCCGACCGCCAGTTCAGGGCGATTCTCTACGGTTCGCATCCGTATGCGCGCAGCACCACCGCCGGCTCGGTGCGGGCCATCACCCGGGAGGACCTCCTCGCATTCCAGCGGGAACGGCTCCGGCCGACCGGGGCCCTTCTGGTCATCGCCGGCGCGGTGAGCCCCACTGAGGCCCGCCGACTGGCCGTCGCGGCGTTCCAGGGATGGTCGGGCGGGTCCGCGGCGCCCGGAGCGGCGTCCGCTCTTCCCGACCGGGGCAAGACCGAGATAACGCTGGTCCACCGACCAGGATCGGTGCAGTCGAACATTCTCGCCGGGAATCTGACCTTCCTTCCCAACGATCCCCGGTTCTACCCGGCCGAAGCGATGAATCAGGTGCTCGGCGGAGGCGCCTCCAGCCGGCTGTTCCTCGTGCTCCGGGAAGCAAAGAGCTGGACCTACGGAGCCTACTCGGATTACGTGCGACGCAAAGGGACCGGCTATTTCGTCGCGAATACCGAGGTGCGCACCGAAGTGACCGACTCGGCGCTGCGCGAGCTGCTCCACCAGATCGACCGGATTCGAACCGAACCGATCCCCACATCGGAGCTGGAAGCCGCCAAGGGAGCGCTGGTGGGGCGCTATCCCCTCACCATCGAGACCGCCGATCAGGTGGCCAGTGCGGTCGCCTCGGCACAGCTCTACGGACTTCCATCGGACTTCGTCCAGACCTATCGGGTCAAGCTTGGCGCGGTGTCGGCCCAGCAGGCTCAGGCGGCGGCGCAATCCACCATTCATCCTGATCGTTTTGTCATCGTCGTGGTGGGAGATGGCACCAAGATCTACGAAAAGCTCAAGACCATTGCGCCCACCACCATCGTGGATCCCGAAGGCAAGCCCCTCACTCCGGAGGATCTGACCCCGCGCGCCTCGGCCCTCGATCTGGACATGTCCGCATTGGTTGCGCGACGGGACAGTTTCACCGTTCGGTTCCAGGGGAACCCGATCGGATGGCAGACCAGCACCCTGGAGCCCACCCCGACCGGCTTCCGGTATATGGAGCGGGTCGAGCTTGGCGGGTTCGTCAGTCAGACGACGACCCTGGACCTGGACAAGTCGGGGGGGATGCGAGCGGTCCAGCAGACCGGAAAGACGCAGGGTCAGGATGTCGCGGTCGACGTGAAGTACGAAAACGGCCGGGCGGTCGGAACGGCGAAGACCCCCGACCCGGCAACCCGTCAGGTCAAGTCGGTGACGATCGATACCGCAATCACTCCGGGGACGCTCGACGACAATGCCATCCAGGCGCTGGTCCCGGCCTTTCCCTGGTCGCCGTCGGCCAAGTGGACCTTCAACGTGATGAGCGCCGGGCAGGCCGAGATCAAGACGTGGTCCATGGCGGTGACCGGCACCGATTCGGTCATGGTCGGCGACAAGCCGGTCGAGGCCTATCGTGCCGAGCTCACCGGCGGCCAGAGTCCACTGACGCTGTGGGTGGCCACCGCCAGCCCCCACCTCTTGCTCAAGATCGGCATCGCCGGCCAGCCGGTGGAATTCGTCCGGGTTCCCTAATCCCATCAGGAGTCGTCATCGATGAACCGATTCTTCCTTCTCCTGGCGGCCACCGGCTGCGCGTCGGCGAGCGCCGCCACCCCGGCAGGCCAGGCGCCGGCTCCGACCCCGGCGCCGCCTCCCTCGATGCCCGTCGCGGCGGTCTCGACCGATACCTTCAATTTCGAGCGGCCGCAGTACCCCTCGACCTATCACCGGAGGCCTAACCCGCCGGTCCTGATCCGGAACGCCACCATCCTCACCGCCACCGGCCAGGAGCTGCGCAACAGCTCGATCCTGTTCCAGGACGGCAGGATCACCGCGATCGGAGCCTCGCTCGATGCCCCGGCGGGCGCGATCACCGTCGACGGCACCGGGAAGTTCGTGACCCCGGGCATCATCGACACCCACAGCCATCTTGGGGTGTACGCCGCGCCGGGAACCCAGGCGGAGAGCGACGGGAACGAGGCGACCAACCCGGTCACCGCGGAGGTGTGGGCGGAGCATTCCATCTGGCCTCAGGACCCGCAGATTCCACTCGCGATCGCGGGCGGGGTGACGGTGATGCAGGTCCTTCCCGGATCCGCCAACCTGATCGGCGGACGGTCGGCCATCGTCCGCCTGGTTCCGGCGCGCACGGTGCAGGAGATGAAGTTCCCGGGCGCTCCCTACGGGCTCAAGATGGCCTGCGGAGAAAACCCCAAGCGGGTCTACCAGAATCGGGGTCCTTCCACCCGCATGGGAAACATGGCGGGCTACCGCGCCGCGTTCATTCAGGCGGCGGACTACCGGCGACGATGGGATAACTGGCTCAAGGATCGGAAGGGTGATCCTCCGGCGCGGGACCTCAAGCTGGAATCTCTCGCGGGCGTGCTCCGGGGGGACATTCTGGTTCAGAATCACTGCTACCGCGCCGACGAAATGGCACAGATGCTCGACCTGGGCAAGGAGTTCGGCTTCAAGATCCGATCGTTCCATCACGCCATCGAGGGATACAAGATCGCCGACCTGCTGGCTGCCGCCGGCACCGCCGCCTCGGTCTGGTCGGACTGGGGTGGCTTCAAGATGGAAGCCTTCGACGAGATTCTGGAAAACGCGGCGCTGATTACCCAGGCCGGCGCCAGGGCGGTGATTCATACCGACAGCCCGGACGGCATCCAGCGCATGAATCAGGACATGGCCAAGGCATTCTACGCCGGGCTCCGCGCCGGGATCCCCTTGACCCGTGATCAGGCCATCCGCTGGGTCACCGCGAACCCGGCGTGGGTGATCGGCATCGACGACAAGACCGGCACCCTCGAACCCGGCAAGATGGCCGACGTGGTGCTCTGGTCGGGCGATCCGTTCTCGGTGTATACCAGGGCGGAAAAGGTCTGGAACGAGGGATGGCTCGCGTTCGACCGGCTGGATCCGAAACATCAGTACGCCACCGACTTCAACATCGGGCAGACCGCCCCGGGGATGGGACGATGAATACCCGAATGCTCGCGGGACTCGCTACGCTGGCTGCTCCTTCCCGCCTCGTTGCCGGGTCAGAGTCAGGCCATCGCCATCACCGGCGGAACGGTCTATCCGGTCTCCGGACCGCGGATTCCCAATGGGACCGTCCTCATTCGTGATGGGCGGATCGTCGCCGTGGGCGCGAACGTCGCCGTCCCCGGCAATGCCACTCGCATCGACGCCACCGGGAAGTGGATCACCCCCGGGCTCTTCCATGCCAACGCCAACGCGGGATTCGGGAGTCGCGGGGCTCAACGGGTTCGGGGAAGGTCGGGTGGAGGGAGAGATCAACCCTTCCTTCAATCCGGCAGAAGGCATCGATCCCGCCGCGTTCACGATTCCCATCGCCCGAACCGGTGGGGTCACCGGCGCGCTGCTCGACGCCCGGGCGGAGGGCTTTTTCCCGGTCAGGCGGTCGCGGTGGATTTCCTGGGCGATCGGATCGAGGACCTGATCGTCCAGCCGGAATGCCGCGGTGGTTCTCGATCTGACCGGCGGAAGCAAGGACGCAGGCGGTGGGAGTCGCGCCGGCGTGCTCGCCCGGGTCAGAAGGCTCTTCGACGACGCGGTCGAGTACTCCAAGCGCAAGAACGAATTCCAGAAGGGCCAGATCGAGGAGCTCGCCGCCCCGGCTCGGGAGCTGGAGGCCCTGCTGCCGGTGGTTCGAGGTGAGGGGAGAATCGCCATCGCGGCGAATCGCAAGATGGACATCGAGAACGCGCTCCGGCTCGTCAAGGAATACCAGCTTGCACGCGGTCCTGTTCGGGGTGCTCGAAGGATGGCAAGCCGCCAAGGACATCGCTGCCGCCAAGGTCCCGGTCATCGTCGAGCCCCTGAGCGACATTCCGAGCTTCGACGGGCTGGGGGCCCGGCTGGACAACGCCACCCTGCTCCGCGAGGCGGGCGCGGAGGTGATCATCGCCCAGGGAGATCCGGGCGGCGAACGGAACCTTCGCTACGCCGCGGGGAACGCCGTCCGCAACGGAATGAGCTGGGACGATGCGCTGCGGGCGGTCACCGCCGCGCCCACCGCGGCGTTCGGGCTCACCGACCGGGGAACCCTGGAGCCTGGCAAGGTCGCGAATCTCGTGATCTGGTCCGGTGACCCGCTGGATTTCGCCAGCGCCGCCGAGCACGTCTACGTCCGGGGTGAGGAAGTCTCGCTGAAGACCCGGGAAACCGAGCTGCGCGACAAGTACCGCACCGTGCCGCCCAAGGTCCCGTGATCCGGAGAAGGAGCCTCGCCGTATGAAGACCACCCGCATGGGGTGCATCGCGCCAACCGGGCTGATGCTGCTGATCGCCGCGCTTGGCCCCACCATTATTCGCGCCCAGGGCTCCGGTCCCGGCGGTTCCGGATTCGTCAAGGAATTCGGGACCATGTGGACGTTCGACGCGCCTCCTTTGGCCTACTGGAAGTCCCAGTATGGCTTTGAGCCGACCGCTGCCTGGCTGGAGAATGTTCGCCTGTCGGCGGTCCGCATTCCGGGATGCTCGGCATCGATCGTGTCGAACCGAGGCCTGGTCATGACCAATCACCACTGCGCCCGCTCCTGCATCACCGCGGTATCCCCGCCAGACAGCAACTTCCAGGCGATTGGATTCGTCGCGCGGGACGAGGCGTCCGAGCGGCCTTGCCGTGGAATGACCGCCGACCAGCTCCAGTCGATCACCGATGTGACCAGCCAGGTGACCGCCGCGATGAAGGCTTCGATCGAGGCACGCCGCATCGCCCAGCGCGACTCGGCGGCCTCCGCGATCGAGGACGCCTGTTCCCGCGAGATGCAGGGACAGGGAATCTGCCAGGTCGTCGCCTTCTATCAGGGCGGGCGGTACTCGCTCTACAAGTACCACCGCTTCACCGATCTGCGGCTGGTGATGGCGCCGGAGGAAGAGGTCAGTTTCTACGGCGGGGACCCCGACAACTTCACCTTTCCGCGATACGACCTGGACTTGACGCTGCTCCGGATCTATGAGAACGGCGCCCCGCTTCGCCCGGCCAATTATCTCCGGTGGAGCGAGGCCGGCGCGAAGGAAAACGAGCTGGTCTTCGTGGTCGGCAATCCGGGCTCGACCGGTCGCCTGCTGACCATGGCGCAGATGGCCTACCTGCGAGACGTCACCTATCCCGGCTCAGCTGGAGACCCTCGCTGAACTGATCGCCGTCTACAAGCAGCTGGCCGCGCGCAACGAGGAATCGCGGCGGCAATACGAGAATACCGTGTTCTCGGCGGAGAACAGCCAGAAGGCGTTTCGCGGATACCGAAGCGGCCTGGTGGATTCCTCGATCATGGCCCGCAAGGCCGCCTTCGAGCGGGATTTTCGCGCCCGGGTCGCCGGGCAGACGTCGCTCAGAACCAGGTACGGGGCCGCATGGGATAACATCGCGCGGGCCCAGGCCGAGCTTGCGTCATTCGCGAAGGAAGCCCGGTTCGAAGGCTTCAGCGGAGGCAGCCTGTTGAATTTCGCCGGGGCGCTGGTGCGTCTTCCCGAGCAGGCCAGGCTGCCGGACTCGCTCCGGCTTCCCCCCTATCGCGGCGATGGCCTCGACCGCATTCGCGCCGCGCTGCTTCAGCCTCAGCCTATCGACACCGCGGCGGAACGCATGCTGCTCGCCGCCCAGCTCCGGATGGCGCAGCGGAATCTTCCACCCAACGATCCATTTCTTCGCGCCGTCCTCGCGGGGCGAACCCCCGAGGCCGCGGCAGCCGCCCTGGTCGGTGGAACCAGACTGGCTTCGGCCGAGTCGCGGAAAGACCCTGGTGGAAGGAGGCGCCGGCGCGGTCGCCAGCTCGACCGATCCGATGATCGTTGCCGCGCGGGCCATCGAGCCCCTCGCCACCCGCGCCGCCAACCGCGCCGCCCAGCTCAACAGCACCATCTCCGCGAACGCGGCGCTGATCGGCGAGGCCATCTTCGCGGCCTACGGCACATCCCTCCCGCCCGACGCGACCTTCACGCTCCGAATCAGCGATGGGGTGGTCAAGGGATACCCGATGAATGGGACAATCGCCCCGTACAAGACCAGTTTCTACGGTCTGTTCGCGCGGTCGACCGAATTCGACGACCAGACACCCTTCCATCTGGTGGAGCGGTGGAAGTCGGCACTGGGGAGGCTGGACCTCGCCACCCCGATGGATTTCGTCTCGACCAACGATATCATCGGCGGGAATTCGGGAAGTCCGGTCATCAACCGGAATGCCGAAGTCGTGGGCCTGATCTTCGACGGGAACATCGAGTCGCTGCCGAACCGCTTCATCTTCACCGATGAAGTGGCACGCTCGGTGAGCGTGCACAGCCGCGCCATCGTCGAGGCCCTCCGCAAGGTGTACGGCGCGCAGCGGATCGCCGACGAGCTGACGGCACGATGAAGCGGAGCACACTTGCGGTCCTGATCACCGTCCTCGCCCCGGCGGGTTCGCTTCGGGCGCAGGGGACGGATCCGGGGACGCTGACAGTCGAACGGATTTTCTCGAGGGAATTCTCGCCCGACTTCTTCGGGCCGACCCGGTGGCTCAACGACAGCAGCTACACCACCCTCGAGCGTTCCGCCTCGGGCAGGGGCACCGACCTGGTCAGCATCGATGCCGCAACCGGCCGCCGCAGCGTGCTGGTGGCCTCCTCCGCACTCCGCCCGGCGGGGCAATCGGAGCCGCTCGACGTGGAGGACTACGAATGGTCTCCCGACCACCAGCGGCTCCTCATTTTCACCAACTCCGAGCGGGTCTGGCGGGCCAACACCCGCGGTGATTTCTGGGTCCTGACCCTTGCGACTGGCACCCTGCACAAGCTCGGCGGGCCCGCCGCCAAACCCTCGACGCTCCAGTTCGCGAAGTTCTCGCCCGATGGCGGCCGGGTTGCCTACGTCCGGGAGCACAACCTCTATGTCGAGTCACTGAGCGACGACGGGAAGATTACCGCCCTCACATCGGACGGCTCGACGACCACCATCAACGGGACGTTCGACTGGGTGTACGAAGAAGAGCTCGGGATGCGGGACGGGTTCCGCTGGAGTCCGGACGGCGCCCACATCGCCTACTGGCAGCTCGACGCCTCAGGGGTCCGGGATTTCCTCCTGATCAACGATACCGATTCCCTGTACTCGTTCGTCAAACCGATCCAGTATCCCAAAGCGGGAACCACGAATTCCGCCGCCCGAATCGGAGTGGTGTCCGCGACCGGCGGCGCAACCACCTGGATGCAGGTGCCCGGCGATCCCCGAAACAACTACCTGGCGAGGATGGACTGGGCGGCCAACCCGACCGAGCTCGTCATTCAGCAGCTCAACCGGCGCCAGAACCAGAACACCTTCTGGGTCGCGACGGCCGCCACGGGGAAAGTCCGCACCCTGTTCGTCGAGAGCGACAGCGCCTGGATCGATATCTACGATGGGATGTCGTTCTGGGGCACCGGCCCCTCCCTGTACTGGCAGACCGACGGCTCCGCCTTCGTGTATCTCAGCGAGCGGGACGGCTGGCGCCACGCCTGGATGGTGTCGCGGGACGGCTCGATGCGTCTCATCACCCGGGGCGCCTTCGATGTCATGAACATCCGGCAGGTGGATACCCGGGGTGGGTGGCTCTACTACGACGCCTCCCCGGACAATGCCACCCGGATGTTCCTCTGGAGAACCCGGCTGGACGGATCGGGCACTCCGCAGCGCCTCACCCCGGCCGACGCGCGGGGCCAGCACAGTTACGACATCGGGCCGGGCGCGCGTTGGGCGATTCACACCTGGTCTTCCTGGGGAACCCCGCCGGTCACCGATCTGGTCCGGCTGCCTTCGCACGCGGTGGTGCGGACCCTGGTGGACAATCACCGCCTGGCGTCGGCGATCACCGGGCTCACCCAGGGTCCGGTCGAATTTTCCAGGACCGACATCGGCAACGGCGTCGCGCTCGATACCTGGATCATGAAGCCCGCGAACTTCGACTCCGCGAAGAAATATCCGATTCTGTTCTACGTCTACGGCGAGTCCGCCGATCAGACGGTGAAGGACCAGTACGGCGGCCGTCGCTGGCTCTGGCACCTGATGCTGACTCAGCAGGGCTACATCGTCGCCAGCGTGGACAACCGGGGAACACCCGGGCCCCGGGGAAGCGCCTGGCGCAAGGCCTCGCTCAACCAGAGCGGGGGACTCAGGGTCAGGGAACAGTCCGCGGCGACCCGGGTGATCGCGTCCCGGCCCTACGTCGATTCGACCCGCATCGGGGTCTGGGGCTGGAGCGGCGGCGGCTCGAGCACCCTGCTGCTCATGTTCCGGGCGCCGGAATTGTACAAGATGGGCATGGCCGTGGCGCCGGTCGCCGACGTCCACAACTACGACACGATCTACCAGGAACGATACCTGGGACTGCCGGCCACGGACTCGGCGGCGTACTACGACGCTTCGGCGGTGAATTTTGTGCGGGGATTACGAGGGGATCTTCTCGTCGTCCACGGTACCGGCGACGACAACGTGCATTACCAGGGGACCGAACAACTGGTGAACGCCCTGGTCGCTGCGAACAAGCCCTTCACCATGATGGCGTATCCGAACCGGACCCACGGCATCTTCGAAGGTCCGGGAACCACGGTTCACCTGTTCAACCTGCTGACCCGGTTTCTGAAGGAGCATCTTTGACCTCGGCGTCGGCCGGCTCGGTGGGGGGAGCCGGCTGCTCGCCGACGGTGACGTCCTCGTCGTGCATCGCATCGATGTCCCGATCGAGCTTGGCGAGCTTCTCGGTGATGTCATCCATCCTTGCAAACAGGGCGTCGATCTCGGCCTGATTCACTTCGCCCCCGCGCTCCCGTCGGTACACCAGCATGCCCAGCTTGTAGGCCACCCGGCTCCGAATGCCGATCAGCCGGCTTCGTTCCAGGTGCAGCTTGCTCGATTCGAAGGCGGACCGAACCCGGTCACCGATCTGGTCCAGCTCGGCGTTCAGGCGATTGAAGATTCCGGACATTGTGCACCTCGCTGAGATATTCTGGACTGACGGCCCGGCGTGCCCGGAGGTTTCAAGATAGCGAGTAGCGAGTAAGGAGTGACGACCGACTATGATACTTGGAACAGAAACCGGGAGCAGGGCACGAGAAGGCCTGGGCAGCGGATCCGAGCCCACTGCTCAGGGCTGTCGGTAAGCTTCGGTGGCCTTCGGGCGTCGCTGTTAGGACGTCAGCATTCAGCCTCGATGGGCTCGGTCGGGGGCCCGCTACGACAACGCGATGGCCGAACGCTCTTCGCCATCCTGGAATGCGAGCTGCTGGCTCGGCGACGCTTTCGCACCCAAGCTGAAGCGTGGATGGCCGTCTTTGATTGGATCGAGGCCTGGTATAACCCGCGCCGGTGCCCTTCGAGTCTGGGGAGACTCTCGCGGCTCCCTTATGACGCCGGCTGGCCGAGGCAGCATCTGCGGCCCAACGGTCCCCCATCCGCGAAACGGGGGTCACCCGACATGAGCGGTTTGCCATTCTCTGGGAGCGGTAGCACCTCGATAGAACAAGGCCTGGTCACGGCTTCGTTCTGGCTGACATCTGCACGGTAATCTGCACCACGCCGTCTCGTCCTTTCGCACCGAATGCTCTCTCCGCGTGGCCGGGCTTCACGAACGATAACGATTCGACCTTCACCACGGAGTCTTTCCCGGCTGAGCAAGGGCCCTTGGGCTTCGAGAGACGACCCGCCTCCCGTCCATTGACAAGGAGCAATGGCCGGTATCCGTCCAGGACGGCCCGGTTGACGGCGGGTACTGTGAGTGCAACGCATCGGACGGTCGCAACGACATTCTTGGGAAGCTCCTGGGCAAGGCTGGCGGCCGTGAAGGCAATGAGCGCTGTTGGTGAAAGAACCAGAAGCCTCATCATCGCCTTTCCCCCCGATGAGTAGCAAGCCACGTACATGTCCGAGGATCTATCCGGAATCTACGAACAACGGTCGTAATTCGCGGTCCAACAGCGTACTGATCCAAGACGACGAGCGCCTCACCGCGAAGGCCGACCTTGGGCTGAGCTTCGCCAGCGATTGGCAGCGGCGCATCCACGCACACCCGACGCCGATCAGCCGTGAGAAGAGAGACGAAGGCTTTGGAGCTGATCGTCCGCTTCCCTTCGAGGTTGGAATCCATGTGTACCAGCACAAAATCGCCAGCGGGCCGCCGCCACACTCCGAACAGCGCGGAAGCCATGGCTACGATTTCGCCGAACGACGAGCGCCGAAGGCTCATCCGGGCTGAAAAATCTCGCGGTATCCCCCGTCGTCGGATCGATGGAACGAATATAGTATCCAGAGCTGCGCCGTCCCACCGATGGACAACTAGGGTACTCTCCGCAGCGTAGCCTACAAGCAAGCTATCGGGCCAAGCCACAACCTGAACCATCCCATAGGTCCCGCGCACCGCTTCGCTGTTCCGGTAGGCGGCTGGCAACGGAGAAATCGATGACGACAGCGGTACCGCAGGTTCGGGCAGATCTCGTTGCCGAATCGTCCGGAGATCAAGTGCCATAACGCCAAAGCCGGCTTTGAAGTCGAGGTCTCCGAACCACGCCCTGGCGTCGGCCAACGTTCCGGAAGTCAGGGTTCCCGAGTAGGGGATTTCCCCCACCGGACGGCCAGAATCGGTTTCGAAGAAGTCGATCCTCCGGTGACCATAACTCTGGATCGCAACCAAACCATTCCACTCAAGGAGGACCTCGCCCACTCCCCGAAACTCACCCGGCCCCGACCCGGACCGACCAATCACGCGTTCAAGCCGGCCCAGGGAATCGAATCGCAAGACGCGATCGCTGAGCAAATCGGGTACATATATCCTTTCGCCGCTATCGATGTACAAGCCGCCCGGACGCCCGACATAAGCCGAATCTGTTTCACCAAGGACGACCGTATCTACCAAGACGAGCTGGGCCGGATCACCAACTCGTGGCGGACTGGCACAGGTCATCGTGAGAAGAGCGATGAGACAACTACCAAAGAGGGGACCACACACCTTGCGCACCAGGCAACCGGCAGAGGAAGGACCCAACGCCCACTTCCCTATTGAACCAGAAGTCTTGACTGGTTTCTACGTTGTACAGGTGATACAGGGGCAGTCGTTCCCGTGAGAGCAGGGATCGGGACAACGCCCAGTCAGCAACACATAGGAGTCCCAGCACTCCAGCTGGGCTTGAGTGAGAGGTGGCGCCGCACTTCCGATCACGAATGTCGTGATGGCAGGGGCGATCATCTTAGAGGAGATTTTCATTTGACCGCTCCTGAGGAAGATTCATGGTCCTGAATGTCACGTGGGCATTGGGTATTCGTTAGGGACTACGAGAGGTTCCGATTCGATATTTGGACAGGAGCCGGTGCTGGGCGGGGTAACCAATAGCCGAATCCACAACGAGACCATTCGTGGCGAGATAGACACGGGGTGTTGATAGCGGACCCACACCGCCGGATATGACGCCCTTGAACTTGACCCGAAGCGCCAGGATCTGGGATAGCTCGGACCTCTTGGGAATCCGCGACAAAAAAGCTCGCACTTGATGATTTGGCTTGGCACCCCAGGCAAGCCATTGGCCTAGCGGGCTGCCGCAAGAAAAACAATCGCTCGGATCATACAGAAGCAAGGCAACGGTGTCGCGCCCAGCGAGCAAATCAAATACGCTCGCGAAATCCATTCGCCGAAATCCGGTGCCCTCTTGCACAGGTTCTGCATCGGTACAGGCAATCGACACGACAAGAAGGCTCGCACCCAAGAGTCGTCGAATGGTCTGTCCCCACTTCCTTCTTTCCACGTCACGATCCATGGTTGATAGACGACTCGCAATCCCCATGGCTGCTGCTCCTCCCGACGACAACCAAACCAGCATAGCTCCACTGTGCGACGGGTCCTCAACCTGCGAATGGCACTGAACCGCGTCAAGGTTGGGATTTCCCAACCTCTGGTCCGATCGGCCGGCGAGCATCATATTCCGCTCGGTCGGCCTGAAGCCAACGGACCCTGACGATGACGCGCATTCTGGTCGTGGACGACCATCCCAAGATGGTGCTGGCCCTCAGCCGAGAGGCTGAACAAACCCCTGCGACCGTCCATGTGGCATTTGACATTAACGGCGCCCGTCAAGCCCTCGCTGCGACCAGGTATGATCTCCTCTTCCTGGACCTGGAATTCCGGCACGGGGAGTCCGGCTTCCAGCTCCTTCTCGAACTCACCGGTACCAGTCCGGAGCTTCCGGTTGTGCTGATCTCGGCCTGGGATGACCAGGCCCTCATCAGGGCCGGCCGCGAATACGGGGCGCGGGGGTTCTGGTCCAAGTCCTCCAGAACGCATATCGACAAAGTGGCTCGCAGCGTACTGGCAGGAGAAACCTGGTTCGAACACGTCGACCGCCCCGCCGATCACGTCGGCCTTACGCCCAGGCAGTTCGAAGTGGCACGGCTCGCGATCGCCGGATATCCCGAGAAGCACATCGCGGACTCGATGTGCATCAGCCAGGCCATGGTGGAGCGCCACATCCGGAACGCCAGGGAACGACTCAGCGCCAGCACGCTCGGGGAGCTCGGAGCAGCATTTGTCAAGCGCGGACTCCACCTGCTGCCCCCACGAGAGAGAGAGGAATAGCAAACGGCCGCCCCGGAGTGGAGCGGCCGCATCTCATCCTCACCTCTATCCCCTAGCCCCTATCCCCTATTCGCTACTTGCGGATAGACCGAAATCTTCTGCCGGCCCTTGTCCTTCCACTCGAAGGTGACCACTCCGTCCACCAGCGCGAACAGGGTGTCGTCGTTCGCCCGGCGGACATTGGTTCCGGGATGCCATTTGGTTCCCCGCTGCCGGGCAATGATGTTTCCCGCCTGGACCCTCTCGCCCCCGAACTTTTTCAGCCCCAGGTATTTGGGGTTGCTGGTGCGCCCGTTCCGCGAGGATCCTACGCCCTTCTTGTGAGCCATGCGTCAGCTCTCCTTGGACTTGGCCGAGCGGGACTCGCCCGCCTTGATCCCGGTGATGCGAACATCAGTGAACTTGGCACGATGTCCGGTCTTGCGGCGGATATTCTTGCGCCGCTTGAAGCGGAAGACGTAGATCTTCTCGCCCTTGGCCTCCCCCACGACCTCGCCGGTCACCGAAGCGCCCTTGATGGTGGGAGTGCCTGCGTGAATCGCATCGCCGTCCGAGGTGAGCAGCACTTCTCCGAACGTGACCTTGGAGCCGGGCTCCTCTTGCATCCGGGGCACCCTCACCACCTGGCCCTTTTCGACCTTGAACTGCTTCCCCTGGGCTTTGATGATGGCGTACATGCTGAAATCCAGTGATGGAATAGAGCCCGTAAACCTAAACAGGCAAACGGGATGAGGCAAGATGGGGTACTACTCAGGAACCGTCGGCGAGTCCGACTTTGGAATGATCGACATATCTGGAGCGGGCCAGGAATCCAGGGTCCGGATACCAGGCAAAAACGACGGCCCCTCCCTGGAGGAGGTTCACCAGGCGACGGGCACTGCTCATCGGAACCGCGGGGCACCCCTCGGTCCTGCCGAGGCCGCCATGGGAAGCGCGTTCCGCGTTGACAAAAGGACTCCCATGAAGGACCAGCCCCCGGGCCCGGGCGCGATCGTTGATCCCGGGCTCGAGCCCATCGAGTCTCAATGAGAGGCCGCGAACCCCCAGGTAGGCGTCGCCGGTCAGAAACACTCCCAGGCTGGACTGGTTGCTCCCCCATCGGTTGGAAAACCAGGCCGCCCACGTTCCGCCGGATGCCCAGCCATGCGCGACATAGTCATTGGCGACGACACTGTCGGTTCTCGTATCGATTACCCAGAGGCGGGGTTCATTGGAGGGAAGCGTGTAATCGATGATCGCGAGCAACGAGCGGGTCGAGAGCCGCTCCGCGCTCACCCTGGCATACGCGGTGTGCGCCTGAATCCAGGCCTCACTGGACATCCCTTCCGGGGCCGAAGGGCCCTGCTCCGCTCCTGGGGCCGAAACCAGCCGTGGAGGTGCGCACCCGATGGGGGCCACCAGGATGGCAAGGAGGAGCACGGAGGCGCGAGACATACGGAAACCCGGGGCAAACGATATGCCCGGCTCAAACCCGCCTCACAGCCCGCGGGGCGCAGCGATTTGCAGGTCAGCCTACCGCATATTGCTCGGTTACATCCCGGCCGGACGGCCGGCTCATCAGGCGGAATTCGTCCAGGTGCATCATCGGATCGTCCCGGGTCTCCAGGCTCACGCCGATGTTCTTCCCGATCGACGCCAGCAGCTTGCCCTCATCCTCCAGGAGATAGAGCGCCACCTCGGGGTGGAGCCGAATGGTGAGCGCTTTTTCGCGCTTGGCATGTCCGACCCGACGCAGCGAACGCTCCAGTCTTCGGGCCACGACCTCGGAGCGAAATACCCGGCCCGATCCGCTACAGGTTGGACACTCGGTGGTCATCGAGGCGTGGAGCGAAGGCCGGATTCGCTGGCGAGTCATCTCGATCATGCCGAGCTCGGACACGGCCATCGCCCGGGTTCGGGCCCGATCGCGGCCCAGGTGGGTCCGGAGCTCCTGCAGCACCCGGTCCCGGTTCGAGCGGGTTTCCATGTCGATGAAATCGCACACGATGATCCCGCCCAGATCGCGGAGCCGGAGCTGGCGGGCAATCTCCCGCGCCGCCTCGAGGTTGGTCCGCAGGATGGTTTTCTCGGGGTCCTTCCGCCCGGTGTACCTCCCGGTATTGACGTCGATGGACACCAGCGCTTCGGTCGGCTGGATCACCAGCGACCCTCCGGTGGGCAGATCCACCCGGGGACGAAAGAGTCCGCTGATCTCGGCTTCGATCTCGTACTTGTCGAACAGGGGCATCTCGCCCTGGTACAGCTTGACGCGCTCCTTGAGCTCCGGGTCCACGTCATCCAGATAATCGAGGATCTCCTGCTGAACCTCCTTGTTGTCGACGTTGAGGGCGTCGACCTTGTCGCTGAACACGTCTCGAATGAGGCCCCGTGTCAGGGACGCTTCCCGCTGGAGCAGGGCCGGTGCCTTGCGGGTATAGAACTGCTTGCGCTTGATCTTCTTCCACTGGTTCAGCAGCGCGGTGATTTCGCGCCGGAAGTGGTCCTCGGTAACGCCCTCGGCGACCGTGCGGACGATGAGCCCCCCGGACCCTTCCGGCAGCAGACGCGAGACCATCTCGCGCAGGCGGGCGCGCTGTTCGCGATTGTCGATTTTCCGGCTGATCCCCACCCGGGACGCATAGGGCATGTAGACAAGAAACCGCCCGGGCAGAGAGATCTGCGCGGTGACCCGGCTGCCCTTGGTGCTGATCGGCTCCTTGGTGACCTGAACCGGCAGGATCTGGCCCTTTTTCAGGAGCTCGCTGATTTCGGGGAGTTTCCGACTGGAGACTTCTCGCTGGCGGAATTCTCCGGATGGCCGGTCACCGTTCCCACGCTTCCGGCGGGAGCGATCGGATCCGCGGGGAGAGGCCGCCTCGACGACCTCGACCGGATTGGATTCCTCGGCATCGTCGTTCTCGCCCGGTTCTTCATCTTCGTCGGGTTCGAGCAGATCCGAGGCATGGAGAAAGGCGCTCTTCTCGTGGCCGATGTCCACGAAGGCCGCCTGAATCCCGGGAAGGACCGCCTCCACCTTCCCGAGGTAGATGTCTCCGACTATCCGGCGATTGTCGGGCCGATCAACCAGGAGCTCGACAAGCCGGTCGTCCTCCAGGATGGCAACCCGGGTCTCCCGGGGGCCTCCATTGATCAGAATCTCTCGCTTCACAACACCGTTCCCGGACCATGAGGGGGTCGGACGGTCGGAACAGCCAGGGAACGGGCGCGACGGCGAATGTCTGACTCACGACGATCGAACTCCCCAATGGTCCCCGCCGAACATCAGCTCGGGCAGGTTCCGCTCTGACCTGAGCGGGTCCTGCCGGAGGCTGCAAAGCGGGGTTGAAACGGGGAATTCGGCTCGAAGAGTGGAGCCGCCCTGGGCATGAAATCCGGACCGATCCGGACGAAATATGACGCACCGATGCGCTGACCGGATGCGAAATCGCAATCCGGCTTGCGATCAACCTCAGAGATCGCGCTAGCCGCATCCTACAAATGTAGAAAGCACAGCAGGTTATGGAAAGGGGATCGGAGCCAGGCCTGCCGCTCTCCTGGAGGCGTTGAGCTTCGAAAGCCCGGCGCCCTTGAGCGCTTCCCATTTCCCCAGGACTTCGCGCGACTCGATCCTCGCGCGGTCGCACGCAGCGAGCTGGCCAGCCGTGGGAGCAACTTCGGCCTGCTGCATGGCCATAGCCGCGTTCAGCATGGCGTTCCGAGCACTCTCCAGCGACGGGGGGCCTGACGCAGCCCTGAACCCGAACCCTCCACCGAACCCCCCCCGCGGTCGGGGGGCTGGGGCGAGGGAGTCCACCTTGGCGCGGAAGGCCGCGACATCGTTGCCCGTGACTCCCTCGAGGGCGGTGCTCAATCGGCGGGCCTCCAGAAAGGCAGCCTGGGCCGCTCTGGCGCCGTCGTACATCTCCCGAGTCAGGGACGATATCCGCGCGAGGACAACCGAAGGAGTCCTGACCCGAGGGTCGAGCCGGAGCAGCAGGGGCTGGGATTGACGCTTCCCATTCACAGTGAGACGGATCGTGTACCGCCCGGGTGGGGCCCAAGGCGAGTTGATCTCGGGATAGGTCCGGTGCGGGACGGCGCCGGTCGCGTCGATCGAACCGGCGAGCGGGCCGTCCTCGGTCGTGATCGGGGTGAACCGCATGTCCCAGCTGAACCGGTGCATTCCAGCCGTGGTCTCGAGATGCTCGACCGGGGCCGGCCAGTACAACGGAAGAGCGCAGTGAGGCGCGGTGGGGGTCGCCTGGCAGGTCCGGTTGTAGCCTTCGGGATCGCGGGCCGGATCGGGCGGCAGGGGGTCATCGCTCGAGAAAGTGCGAACCGGCTTCCCCGCCGTATCGAGGATCTCGAGAGTGATGGGTCCGCTCACGGACCCGCCGACGTAGTAGTCGATGATCGCGCCGGGGGGCGGGTTCTCGCCCGCGGGAAGCTCAGGAGGCCACGGGGTCGGCTCGTTGGTGCCGAACCTGATCCGGACAGCCGTTGCAGGCTTGAAGAGGTACGCGCTCCCCTCGGCCCTGGCCCGTTGGGCCTGGGCCGCCTGACGGAGCGGGGTGATATCGTCCAGGATCCAGAACCCCCTGCCGTGAGTCCCCGCGACCAGATCGGCGCAAAGACAGGTGCTGTCGTCCTTGATACGAATGTCACGCACCGAGATCGCGGGCATGTTGAGGCGGAGGGATCCCCAATGATCCCCATCGTCGAAGGAGACCCAGACCTGGGTCTCGGTGGCGGCGTAGAGCAGTCCTCTCTGTCTTGGATCTTCCCGAATCGAGTTGGCGACCGCGCCGGGCGCCATGCCGGTGTTGATCTCGACCCAGGTTTTTCCACCATCATGGGTGCGGTAGAAATGCGGGTTGTCCTCGTCGATCCGCATCGTGTTGGCCGCGGCATAGGCGGTCAGAGTATCGAAGTGTCCCGCCTCCAGGTTGAAGATCCTGGTCCACGGCTTGATGGAGGGCGGCGTGACATTCTTCCAGTCGCGTCCTCCATCGAAGGTGACCTGGAGGTTCCCGTCATCGGTGCCCGCCCAGATGACGTTCACGCTGCGGGATGAGAGGCCGAGCGCAGTGATCGAGCCCTGCGGTCGCGGGGTCACGGTAGCGGCGTACTTCCCTGCGTTCGCAGGCACCTCCCAGGTCTGGCGGGCGAGGTCGGGGCTGATCCGGGTCCAGCTGTGCGCCCGGTCGGTCGTCTTCCAGACCACGTTCGAGGCGTAGAACAGGACGTCGGGGTTGGCGGGCGACCACTGGAGCGGCATCGTCCGCACGTTGCGACCGAATGCCTGGCCGCGCTGGGCCGGGTCGGGACCCACCAGGGTGGTCTGCCCGGTTCTCCGGTTGTAGAGCGAGACATTGGTGCGCGCGCTCCCGTAGACCATATCCGGATCGCGGGGATCAGGCGCGGCAATACCGTACTCCTGAATGTTGACCGGATGCCAGTCGTGGAACGTGATTTGGCCGTCGTCGGAGCGGCTCGCCACGCAGCCGGATCCCGAATCCTGCTGGCCCCCGCACAGGCGATAGGGAAAGGCGTTATCGGCGGTCACGTGGTACATCGCCGCGGTGGGCTGAGTATACCAGTTGCTCCACGACACCCCACGGTTTGCCGAGACGACGGCGCCCTGATCGGCCACCGCGAGGATGATGTCGGGATTGTCGGGGTTGATCCAGATCTTCTGGTAGTCGTCGCCACCGGGGGCGCCGCGGATCGCGGTCCACGAGTGGCCGCCGTCCTCGGTCCGCCACATCACGACCGACGCGCTGTAGACCACGTTTTCATGCTTCGGATCCACCGCGATGGTCGGCAAGTCTCCTCCCCCGATCCGGCCGAGAGGCCTCGGATCGAGGGTCACGTCGGGGTGGTCAGTGCCGGCCCCGCGGGTCACCACGACCCAGTGCTCCCCGGCATCATCGGACCGGTACATCCCGCTGGTCGGCGGATTGGAGTTGTTCGCATTGGGGCTCTGGGCTCCCGCCACCATGGCGTAGACCATTCCCGGCTTGCTCGGCGCGACGGCGAGATTCGCCTCCACCACGAGGGGCAGCCCGTCGGTGACCTGGTGCCAGGTGGCGCCGCCGTCAGCCGATCTGAAAATGCCGCCACTCGCTCCCCCGAAGGATCCGCCCTCGACGAAACTCTGCTGCTGCTGCCACAACGCCGCATACACGATCTGCGGGTTGCCCGGATCGATGCGGACATCGTTGCCGCTGGTATACTCGTCCTTGTACAGCACCTTCTCGAACGTGTGCCCCCCGTCCACCGACCGGTAGATCCCGCGCTCCGGGTTAGGGCCGTAGGGGTGCCCCAGCACGGCCACGAATAATCGATCCGGGTTGCCGGGATCGACGTCGATATGGGCGATCATCCGGGTTTCCCCGAGGCCGAGCCGGGTCCAGGTCCGGCCCGCATCGACCGATTTGTACATCCCGTCACCGGTGGCAAGGTCGGGACGGATGATGCCGGCGCCGCTGCCGACGTAGATCACGCTGGGGTTGGAGGGCGCGACGGCGATGGCCCCGATCGAGCCGGTGGATTCCGCATCGAACAGGGGCTCCCAGGTGGAGCCGTAGTCAGTGGAGCGCCACAAGCCGCCGTTATCGAAGCCGACATAGAAGACGTTCGGCTGGCTCGGTGAACCGGAGAGGGCGCGGGTCCGCCCCGCCCGGACCGGGCCGATCTCCCGCCACCGCAGGTCGCGGTACAGATCCGGGGTCTGGGCGAATCCGGCCTGCGCCGAAAGGGTGAGGGCGAAAGTGGCGAAAAGGATCCGCATGCGCGCCGCTCCTGGATGGCGGGGTTTCGTTGTCACTCCCCGGGGTGATACTCCCGCTCGGTCCGTCCCTTGAGCTGGGAAGGATAGAAATAGACTTCGCGCAGATCGCCGGTCGCATAGCGATGCGCCTGGTCGTTGAAGTGCGGCGACCCCGGGTTTCCGCTGAGTCCACCGGCCGTCACGGCTATCGCCCGAACACTGTCGCCGAATTCCACGACGGCGACGAAGCTGTTGCCGCTGGTGCCGTACCACTTCTTGGTGCCGGGATACGCGCGCGCCCCGAAGGACGCGAGGGAGCCCCAGCGTGACGAGGTGAACCCGACCGGGAGGCTCGGTCCGGCATCGTTGAACGGCTGCACGATATCCCCGGTGAGCCGCTGAAACCGGTTGACATCTCCCCACGGAGTTTTCCAGGTCCCGAAATCGGCGGTGAGCTTATCCGACGCGACGGCGAGGGAGCGGAGCAGCACCTCCGGGGTGGCCGACGTGGCGACATAGGTCTCCGGGGAAATTCCTTTGCGTCGCGCCTCTCCCATCACCCGCCGTCCAGCCTCCTCGCCCCAGAACACGGCGAGCGACGTGGGAATCGATTGCTCCGACCATCGGTAGTCCCATCCCCGGAGGACGGCGATCTCATCCCGGAGGCGAGTCTTGAGGGAATCGCCATTCGCCGCGTGATCCCAGGCCGCGATTAGCGGTGGCAGCATTCGCTCGAAGGCCGGCAGATAGCTGTCATAAGCCGCGGCGCGAAGCGACTCCACGGTGAAATCCTTGCGATTCTGGAGCACTCGAACCGCATGATAGCCCCTGGGCGTCTCTTCGGCCCCCCGCTCCACGTACGCAGGGAACGCGTCCCGCTTCGGACTGGCGGGCCCGGCAGCGGACCAGGGCCAGTTGTTGGAGTTGTAGAGCCACCCGGTCGAGGGGTTCAGAAGATTGGGCGATTCGTCGATGGAGAGGACACCGTGCCAATCGGTGGCCGGGTCGCTGCCGTCCACCGGGCGGGACCAGTCGAAGCCGGGATCCCGCTTCGGGATGAAGTTCGCGTGGAAGTAGGCGATGTTGCCCTTCGAGTCGGCGAAGATCGTGTTGTTGGACGAATTGGTGTGGAGCTCCATGGTCTTCCGGAACTCCTGGTAATCGTTGGCCTTGGTGCGGCTGTAGGACTGGATCAAGGCCTTGATGGGATCCTGCATGAGGCGCGTGGTGACCCACTGGGCGTCGGCCTTGCGGACCACCGGGCCGTGGATGGTGCGGTAGGTCGTGAAGGTCCGCTGGGCCAGGCCCGCCGGGGTTCGGTACTTGATGGTGACGGAGGACTTTTCGAACGGTCGGGGATTCCCTACCCCGTAACGATACCACGGCCCCCCGGTTCCCTGCACCACCGTCTCGAGGTACTCGTCGATGTTGTCCACGCCGCTCGAGGTGTGCATCCAGCCGGCATGTTGGTTGAAGCCCTGGTAGACGAAGAACTGTCCCCAGGTCACCGCGCCGTAGGCGTTGAGTCCTTCATCGCTCGTCATCTGGAGCTCGGAGCGGAAATAGAACGACGTATGAGGGTTGATCAGGAGCAGGGCGTGGTGGTTCGCGGTGTTGGACGGCGCGATCGCCACTCCATTCGAGCCCGATGGCTCCGGTGCCGGAGTCAGGGGGTCGTCTCCTCTTGCCGGCTGCCCGTCGTCGGGCTGGGGCGCCGAGCTGTCGTAAAAGGCACGAAGCTGCTTGAGGTTGATGCGCTCGATGTCACCCCCGATGCTCCCTTCTGTGAAACTCAGGGCCATCCAGGGTTCGAACCGGGTCAGTACCCGGGGTTTGACCTCGGGATGCTTCGAGAGAAAGAAATTGAGCCCATCGGCCCAGGCGTTCATGAGCTGTTGAAGCCACTCAGGGCTCTGGCGATACCAGGACTTGAGGCTGTCGTCACCGATGTAGAGCCGCATTCGAAGGTCGCTCCAGATCGCCGAATCTCCCTCCGCCTCGGCCAGGCGGCCCATGGCATTGAGGTAATTGACCTCGATCCGGTTGAAGTCATCCTCGGCCTGAGCGTAGATCATCCCGAACGCGGCATCCGCGTCGGTCTTTCCCCGGACGTGAGCGATACCCCAGGTGTCGCGGGTGATGGTGACCTGTCTCGCCTCCTGATTCCATCGAGCGATTTCGGGGGACGCTGTCTGGCGGGAAAAACCGAAAAGACCGAGAAACCCCGTGAGGGCTGCCGCTCCCAGCAGGCTGCGGCGTGATGTGACCGATAATGTCATGGAGAGATAATAACGCGGATTCGAGTCAGCGCAGCCAGAATGGGTCCCGCCAGCTCGCGGCCACCATCGCCCAGGCGAAAATGACGGCGCTGGCCAGTCCGGCCAGCAGGCGACCGAGAAGAGAAATGCGATGGAGGGGGCGGATCGCCTTGGGAAGCCAGATCCAGACCAGAATGAATCCCAGGCCGTTGCCGAGCAGGGTGACCGCCCAGCGGGGGATGAGCTCGATCGAGGCGAGATACAGCGCGATCGACAGGCCCAGCAGAATGTTCAGGGCGGCGAGCGGAATCACCCTGCCCCAGCGAGCCCGACCCCGGGCCCGATCATAGAGGAACATGGCAAGCAGATTGTGCGGGTTCGAGCCAACGGCCTTTGCGAGTCTAATGCCAGGGCGAGCACGCGAGAAGGGGCCGCCGGCTCGCTGGGAACCGTCGGCCCCTCACCCCCACCGGATGTTCTACCGGGTGGCCAGTTCCCGGACCGCCGACGCGAGCATCCGCACCTTCGCCGGATCGCTCGATCCGGCGGCATCCCGATCGAGTGCGGCCGAGAGTCTCGTCAAGGCCTCGCTCCGCTGGGATCCGGACCGCTGCTCGGCAGCGGCCAGGTCACTCCGGACCGTGCCGAGCCGAGCCGACGAGAGGCCGCGGGAACGGGTGAGCTGATCCACCAGCGCCCTCGCCACCACGAAACTCGGCGGCCAGACGAGCTTCGGCTGGTCCTGGACGTTGAGATAGTCGAGATGGACCAGCTTGGCCGCTTCGATCTCGTTCCGGGTGAGAAAGCCGCTGGGCAGCAGCTCGAACACGTCGAGTCCTCGCGAGATCTCGGAGCTGTAGAGATAGCCGTTGTACCAGTAGACCGACCAGGAGCCGGCGTCCACCAGCTTGGCGGCATCCATTGGCCCACGGTCGTGGTAGGCGATCTCGACCGGATGGGCCGGGTCGGTCCAGTCGAAGACCGAGATTCCGCCCTGGTACCAGGCCTGGACCATGATATCCCGGCCCGGCACCGGAATGAGCGAGCCATTGTGCGCTACGCAGTTCTCGAACTCGGTCTGAGGCGCCGGCATCTTGTAGTAGCTCTGGAACGTCATCCGATTGCCGGTCAAACTGAAAATCGCGTCGGCCCCCCATTGCATCTTGTCGGTGACGCGGCAACGGGGCGCGGCGCCTCCGCCCCACTCGTCGGAGAAGAGGATCTTGGTGCCCTCGTTGTTGAAAGTCGCCGAGTGCCAGAAGGAGAAATTGGAATCGGCGACCGCCCCGATCCGTCTGGGATGGGCGGCATCGCTGATGTCGAGCAGGAGCCCATAACCCGCACAGGCGCCTCCAGCAAGCCCGAGGGCGGGATAGACGGTGATGTCGTGGCACTGGTTCGGACCACCCTGGCCGCCCGGGTTGGGGCGTCGGCCAGCGAATCGAGCGGCCGCTCCGCCCGCCGCCTGGGCCGCGGCCCGGCGCGCCAGCGCGGCGGAGTCCACTGGCTCGGCATGACGGGGGGGCGCAGTGAGGCCCTCGAAGATCCGGGGCGAGCTGACGATCGCCGCGGTTTGCGGGGCAGCGAGCGGCACCCGGATGACCTCGATCCGGAAGTACGCCGAGGTGGAGTCCTCGTCGATCGGACGGGCGGAACAGCCGGGAAGCTCGCTGGGAGAACGGATCGGCGCGGACCCTGAAACGTAGATATAGACGTTGGCCGGATCCCTGGGGTCTTCCACCACGGTATGGGTGTGGGAGCCCCGGCAGGTCTGCACATTGGCGAGGTACCGGGGATTTGCCATATCGGTCATGTCGAAGATGCGGATGCCCCGGAGCCGCTCATGGCTCACCGTGTCCTGCACCCCTTCCAGCCCGCAATCGAGACGGCCACTGGTCGCTTCACCCGACACGAAGAGCAGATTCCGGAAGACCGAAACGTCGCTCTGGGACCCGGGACAGACGTAGGCCTTCGCGAGCGTTGGCCTCGCGGGGTTGGTGACGTCCCAGACCTGCCAGCCGCTGTAGTTCCCCTGGATCGCGTAGCGGCCCATGAAAGCCAGATCCGAGTTGACCAGGCGGCGATCGCCCGGGCTGTCCGGGTTGTAGAACGACGACGAGGGCGGAGTCTTCGAGACCACCCGAAGGTTCCACGCCGCTTCGCCAGCATCCATCCATCCCGCTTTGAGCCCAACCCGGGGGTCCGGTGAGGGAGCCGCGGTGGACATGCCGAGCTCGGGCGGCGGTGCCGATCCGGCGGGAGCGCCGGCGGTGGGGGCACAGCCCGCAAGGAGCAGCAAGGGGAAGGCGAACGGTCGGAGACGGGGCATGAGGGACTCGGGTTTTAGAAGTCGGTGGAATCGGGAATGGTGGCCAGCATCTCATACATGCGGTCGATCTCGGTGCTCTGATCGGCATTGACGTCCGAGGCGAATTTGAAGACCCATTCGTCCTGGGCGGCGCCCGGGGACCCCATGAGCTGCTCCACCATGGTGAGCGCGCCCTGATGGTGCTGGATCATGTAGGTGAGAAAGAGCCGGTCGAACTCGCTGCCGCGAGCCTGATCGAGCTGAGTCATCTGCTCCGGCGTGAGCATGCCCGGCATCAGCATCGGGTGATCCATCCCGGGCATCTGGTGGCCCCGTGGATCGGGCTCCGGCACCGGGAGACTCCGGTCGCGCAGCCAGCGCTGCATGAAGGCGATCTCGTCCCGCTGGGCCACGACGATGCGCTCGCACAGGGTCCGCACCGACGGACTGGCGCCGTGGCTGGGCGCCCAGCCCGCCATGAGTACTGCCTGGGCATGGTGGGAGATCATCCCGGTCATGAACGCGACGTCCGCCTCGGTGACCGGAGGGTGGCCACCGTCGGCCCGGGACTTTTCCGCCGGGGTCGGCGGCGCCTGCGCCAGCCCGAGGCGGGGCATCGCGGCGAGCACTCCCAGGAACAAGCCAGCGCACAGTCGGTTCATCCGTTCACCACGTCTCCCAGGATCTGACGGGCAATGACCAGGCGCTGGATCTCGCTGGTCCCCTCGCCGATCTCACAGACCTTGGCGTCGCGCATCATGCGCTCTACCGGATATTCGCTGGTGTAGCCGTACCCGCCAAACACCTGCACCGCTTTGGTCGTGGTCCGCATGGCCAGCTCCGAGCAGAACAACTTGGCCATGGCCGCCTCTTTCTTGTGCGGCTGGCCGGCCTGCTTCAGCCGAACGGCGTGATAGAGCAGGTGCGAGCCGGCTTCGATCTCGGTGGCCATGTCGGCGAGCTGAAATGAGACTCCCTGAAAACTCCCGATGTAACGACCGAACTGCTTCCGGTGGCCGGCGTACTCCCGGGCTGCCTCGTAGGCGCCTTCGGCGATCCCCAGCGAAAGAGCGGCGATTCCGATTCGTCCGGCGTCGAGGGTCTTGAGGAAATTCACGAAGCCGTCGCCGCGCTTCCCCAGCAGGTTTTCCTTCGGGACCACGGCGTCGCGGAAGTGCAGCTCGCGAGTATCGCTGGCCCGCCACCCCATTTTCTCTTCTTTCCGCCCCGCCGTCACCCCCGCAATCTTGGGCAGCGCCTCATCATGCCCGACCCCGAACTCCCGGCAGGCGGCCGGGTCCACCGTGTCCTTGGTGACGATGAAACTGGTGATCCCGCGGTTCCCGGACCCGGGATCGGTTCGGGCGGTGACCGAGAAGACCTCGCCGACGCCGGCATGGGTAATGAGCGTCTTGGAGCCGTTCAGGAGAAAGTGATCTCCTCGCTCCTGAGCGGTCGTCGCCGTCCCCCCGGCATCACTTCCCGCCCCCGGCTCGGTGAGCCCGAACCCACCGAGCACCCTTCCGCTCGCGAGGAGGGGAACATAGGTGCGTCGTTGCGCATCGTTCCCGAACTCGTAGATGGGCGAGGTGCCAAGGTTGGTGTGGGCCGAGATGGTGAGCGCGTGGGAGGCGTCGACCTTGGCCATCTCGTGAATCACGATGTAGTAGCTCAAGTGGTCCATGCCGGCGCCGCCATACTCCTCCGGCCACGGTACGCCGAGGAGCCCCAGGTCCCCCATGCGCTTGATGTTCTCCCAGGGAAACGTGCAGGTGCGATCGATGTCCCGGGCGATCGGCGCCACGTGCTCCCGCGCGAACTCGCGCACCATCGCCCGGACCTCCTGGTGATGCGCGGTGAAATACAGCGATTCGTCCATGACGGTGGAAAATAGAGGTTCGCCACCCGGGTGGCGAGGTGCGCGTCATGGCTGCCGGAGGGCTTCGAGGATGGTCCCCCCATACTTCGCGGCAACCACCGGCCCGACGCCCTCGGTGGCGGCGAGGGCCGGTTCAGAGCGGGGTGGGATTTCCGCCAGGCGACGGAGGACGTCGGGCTCGAGGAGGCAGCCTTCCCAGGGAGTTCCGCGGGTTCCGAGGGCCAGTCGAAGCCTCACCAGCCTCTCCTCGACCAGCGGACTCGAAACCGGCCGGACGCCACGCCGACCGCAGACGTCACACCCGGTGCAGCGAGGAAGCCGCTCGCCGAAATACCTGAGGAGGGTCCGGCGCCGGCACGTCCCGCTCGTTGCGTAACGTTCCATGACCGCGATTCTTCCCTCCGCCTCGCGGCGCCGGCGCCTGACCCCGCTCCAATCGACCGGGCGCCGGTCCGGGGCCAGCTCGCGGCGAAGGCGTTCGATGGAAGCTTGCATGTTGCCGGGGATCCGGCGAGCATCGACCTCATGCTTCCAGACCCGTTGGGCCAGCTTCTCGTCCGGAAAAGTGACCTCGAGCTGGCGGCGAGGGAGTGCGGCGTCTCCGTCGCGAAATAGCAGAAGGCAGCGCGCAAACCGTCCGTCCCGTCCTGCTCGGCCCGCTTCCTGGTAGTACGCCTCGGGGGTGGCCGGGAGGGTCCAATGGACGACGAGGCGAACGTCCGGCTTGTCGATCCCCATGCCAAACGCACAGGTCGCCACGACGACACCGAGCTCTCCTTCCAGAAACTGACGAAGCCGATCCCGCCGCACCTCGCTGCCGAGCCCGGCGTGATACGGGGCCGCCCGGTGTCCCGACTCGCAAAGAACCCGGGAGAGCTCCTCTACCAGGTTGCGGGTCGGCGCGTAAACGATGGCAAGCGCCTGCTGGAGACGGAGTACGGCGAGAAGTGCCCGCAAGCGCTCGCGATCGTTGGCCACCCGGGCGACCCCGAACCAGAGGTTCCGGCGATCGAATGAGCCGAGCACGGTGCGGGAACCCCGGGCGCCCCCCAACCCGAGAACGCGGGTGATGTCGGTGCGAACCGCCGGGGTGGCGCTCCCGGTGAGCGCGATGGCCTGGGGCCAGCCCAACGCCGACCGCAGCCGCCTCAAGGTCCGGTAGGCGGGCCGAAAATCGGAACCCCACTCGCTGATGCAGTGCGCTTCGTCCACCGCGAGGAGCGAGGGCTGCACCCGGCGTTCGGCCAGCTCGCGGGACAGGCGAGGCAGGCGCTCGGGCGAGGTGTACACCAGGCGGACCTCGCCACGTTCGATCTGGCGCATGATGTCCCGCTGGGCCGCAACCGGGAGCGCGCTGTTGAGCGCTGCCGCGGGAAGGCCGCGGGCCTGGGCCGCCGCCACCTGGTCCTGCATGAGGGAGATGAGGGGAGAGACGACGACGGTTGGGCCCCCGCGGAGAAGCGCCGGAATCTGAAAACACACCGACTTGCCGCCCCCGGTGGGGAGAACGGCCAGAACGTCCCGACCCTCCTCCAGGGCGGTGATTACCCGGCGCTGCAACGGGCGGAACTCGCGGTAGCCGAAGTGGTGCTGAAGCAGCGACTCGGGCGTCGGCGCAGACATCGCCGGTCAGAGTAGCGACCCGCGGTGTCCCAGCCCTAACCCGAATTGTGCGGTTGCGGTCTCCTCAATGCGGCAGCTATCGCCGGGGGAGTTCCCAGGTCCAGGCGGATCCGCGACTTTCCATCAGGAACAGGAACAGTGGTTCAAACCCATCGGGTAGCTGCCCGGGCAACCTCGGCATGGCGGCGTGAAATTCCGTGGCTCCGCCCTTGGGCAGGCGGAAGGCGTCCCCCTCCCGGGCGATCGCCACCGTGGGTTCGGACGAATGAAACCTGAGGGTCACCCGGGCGTGCCACGGTGCCGCGGTGCCCGGATCCGCCAAGCCCGGAGCAAGGAGGATATCGAGGTTCCGTCCGGTCTGGTCCGGTCCAAGCGAAAGGGTCAGCCGGGTTTTCGAATAGTTGGCAGGTTCCTTTTCAAGGATATTCCCGGCCGAATCCATCACGGCAAAGCCGAAGTCGGTAAACCGCGGCCATTCCCCCGGGTCGATATCCAGATCGGCCACCAGCTCACTGGCCCATGCCGGTACCGTGACCGGGATGTGGATGTCGCGGCTTCCGGCGGTATCCACTTGAACGGTGCGCTGGGCGCCGACCGACCCGAACCGGAGCGTCCCGAAGGCTGAATCTGCATTCGAAGCCCGGAGCCTGGCGAGGATCGAATCGTTGCGGGGAAGGAACTCGAGCCGGGCCGGGGCGTGGAGCACCGAGAGGGTTGCGCTCGCGTTCCCGTCGAAGGGACCGGTGGCGACCGCTTCGTAGTAACCCGGCCGGACATCCCGACCGTCCACCGCGATTACCGCGGCCAGCGTGTCGGGGCCGGCGGGGATTCCATTGTCGCCGGGGATCGGCTGACCACCGGGCTGATGGAGCGAGGCGATGACGCCGTGATCGCGGAGTCCGGCTTCGATCCGGACCAGAAAAGGCCGGCCCGAATCCGCGGCGAAGACCATGCGCTGAGCCACCCCGGGCTGGAGCCGCACCTCGGCGGAGACCCGGCTTGCCGTCCTCGCATGGGGCACCACGACCGTGCTCACCAGGGTGAACGCGATCCCCGGCGTGCCATCGATCTCGGCGACGATCGACCCGCTGTAGGTTCCCGGGGCCGCCGGCGGCTTCTGGCGGACCCGCACCAGCAGCGTCGGCTGATCCACCCGAAGCCGGGGAGGCGCGGATAGCCACGAGGCCCGGCTGGTGAGCGTAAGATTCACCGGATCGGACCCGTGCGTGCGGGTTATGCGGAAGGTGATCACGCTGTCGCCGGGAAAGAGGCCCAGATAGGCCGTCGCGCCGGGGCGATCCGGCAGGTCGACGTCGAATTCGGCGGGAGCATCCCCGGCGCGGAGGACCCTCCAGGCGGCCTCGAGGTCCGGCACGCCGGCGCCTTCGTCGATCGGAGATTGCCCCACGAGGGGCCTGGATGAGCTCACCAGGGCCCGCCGGATCGTCGCGCCATCCACCGATTCGTGCTCCTGGACCGCCGCGGAACGAAGGATCGCCGCCAGGCCGGCCACATGGGGAGAGGCCATGCTGGTGCCCGATTTGAACTCGTCACCCACATTCCAGCCGGGCACCGTCGAATAGGCGGTGCCCGGCGCGATCAGATCCGGTTTGGCCAGCTCGCCGCCCCGGGAGCTGAAATAGAGGAGCGGTTCGCCGTTGTGGGGCCCTTCGGGCAGAAAGGCGGCGGGCTGGAGCGCTCCGACCGTCAGAGCCCTTCTCGCGCTCCCCGGAAACCCCATGGTCGAGATTCCAGGGCCGTCATTGCCGGCAGAGGTCACGAAGACAACGTCGGGATGTGCGCCGAGAATCGAATCCACCAACCAATCAACCCGCGCCGCGCCCTCCCGTTCGTTGCCGACTCCGAAGCTCATGTTGACGACCAGGGGCAGCCCTCTCTTCGCGGCGAAACCGACCGCGTATTCCAGGGCCGACACCACGCTGCCCGTGGTAGTAATTCCTCCAAGATCGTTCCGGGAAATCTTCAGACCGAGAAGCTGAGCGCCCGGGGCGACACCCTCGAATCCGCTCACGCCTCCGATTCCATGGCCCGAAGCAATCCCGGCGACGTGGGTCCCATGGGCTTCGGTATCGAAGACCAGGTCAAGCCGGGGAGCGCCGCTCGAGTCGTCCGCGAAATTGGCCGCGACCGTGAGCGCCGAGGATGCTCCGGCCCGATGCCAGCCGAAGCTCTCCCGGCCCTGGAGATAGTCATGGACCGGCTTGTCGTTGGCGAGCGTCCCGTCGCCCTCGGCGTCCACGAACAGGGCCCAGCCCTCGGGCGTGCGCCCCACCACCAGCGCCAGGGAATCGGCGTTGTCACCATCGTCGTTGATATCGGCCGCGGGAACGTCGCCAAGGCGCCGCTCGATCAGTTCACCGGTGAACCAGGGAGCCGACGTCACGCTGCGAACTCGGGTCATGCCGAGAAGCCGGCGCCCGCCGATCAGGATGGTATCGGCGCGTGCGACCGCCGGCCTCAGGGCGACCCGGCCCTCTCCTGAGAAATCCCGCAGGTCGAGAAGCTTGGGCTCTCCCGTCGAAGTCAGGGAGAGTCCGACCACACCAGGATCAATTCCGGTGTCGAGAATGGCGATCAGGACCCCGCGTCCATCCCAGGCAGGATGGGCGGTGAGAAACGGGGGGACGCCGGTGCTGCCGAGCGGCAACCATCCCTGCAGCCGTGCCAGAGCCGGTGGAGCAGCGGGTCGACGTTCCCCGGGGGAAAGGCCGGGCGCCTGCTGGGCGAGACCGGGGCTCGCGAACACCGAGAGGCAAAGGAGGAGCGAGCCGGGCCCGCTGCACGACCCTAGGAGATTAGTCATGAGGTGATTCGGAATCGCTCCAGCGGGCCGCGGGTCAGGAGGGCAGCACAAAGGGCCCGAGATGCGAGCCAGGGTTTCTCGAGGTGACTCGAAACAGGAAGGCGAGCGTGGAACGAGTCTCTTCGGGCCTGACGATCAGATCGACATGTCCCCGCGCCGCGGCGTGGGTGGCGTCGAGGTCGCGCTCGTAATCGGCCCGCATCTGGTCGATGGCCGTGGCGGTTTCCCGATCGGGCTCGCGACCCTCCCGCCGGGCCTGCTCGAGCTCCCGTCCGTGCACCGCCATGACCGCGGACTCTCCTTCCATGACTCCCATTCTGCCGGAGGGCCAGCTGAGCAGGAAATCGGGATCGAAGCCCTGTCCGGCCATCGCATAGTACCCCGCCCCGGACGCGTGATTCACCGTCAGGACCAGTTTGGGGACCGTCGCGGCGGCCATGGCCTCCACGAACCGGGCCCCGGCCCGGATGATCCCGGCGTGTTCAGCGTCGGTGCCCACCATGAATCCGCTGACATCCTGCACGAACAGAAGCGGGATTCGCTCCCGGCTCGCCGTTTCGATGAAATAGGCGGCCTTCTCGGCGGACTCGGGATACAGGATCCCGCCGGTACGAGGCCGTTCGCCCGGTTTGCCCTTGACTAACCCGCGCTGATTCGCGAGTACCGCCACCGCCTGACCCTCGATCCTGCCGTGCCCGCAGAGCAGCTCGCGCCCCAGGTCGGGCTGAAATTCGAGCACCTCGCCGCCATCGAGCACACAACTCAGCACGGCCCGCATGTCGTATGACATCCGGTGATCCTGGGGGAGCAGATCGTACAGGGAATCGGCGGCCTGGGCGGCCGGCCGCGGGTTCGCCTCAGTGGCACACCCGGCGGCCTCAGGGAGCAAGCCGACATACTGGCGGATTCGCTCGAGGCACTGGGCGTCGTTCGCGGCCCGGTAGTGCGCGACCCCGCTGACCGCCGTGTGGGTGAGGGCCCCACCCAGGGTTTCCGCGTCGACCTTCTGACCGATGGCCCCGGCAACCAGGTTCGGTCCCCCCAAGCCCATGAAGCTGGTGCCTTCCACCATGAAGATCACATCGGACAGGGCGGGCAGATACGCGCCGCCGGCCACGCAGCTCCCCATCACCGCGGCGATCTGGGGGACCTTGAGGTACCGCCGCATCAGGACGTTGTAGTAGAACAGCCGGGCGGCTCCATACTGGCCCGGGAAGACCCCACCCTGATACGGCAGGTTCACGCCGGCGCTGTCGACCAGGTAGATGATCGGAATACGCTGACGCATTGCGACCTCTTGCGCCCGAAGCATTTTCCCGATCGTTTCCGGCCACCAGGCGCCTGCCTTGACCGTGGCATCGTTGGCGACCACCACCACCTCCCGCCCCCCAACCACACCGACTCCGGTAATGACCCCCGCGCCGGGCGCCTGGCCGTCATAGCGGTCCCAGGCGACCAGGAGGCCGATTTCCACCCAGGGCGCACCGGGATCGAGCAGGGACCTAACCCGCTCGCGCGGAGGCAGCTTGCCCTGGGCCCGCATCCGGTCGGCGCGCTCCCGGCCACCTCCCTCGCGGAGGCGGTCGGCCAGGGCCTGGTACTCCGCGGTCAGCTGGCGGAGCCGTCCGGGCCGGGTGCCGGTTTCAGTGGTCAAGGTGTTGGGCAGCCCAGGACTTGATGTAGTCGACCAGCTCGGCAGTCGCGGTTCCCGGTCCGAAGAGCTTCCCGGTGCCTCGCTCCTGGAGCGCCTCGATGTCGGTCTGGGGAATGATGCCGCCACCGGTCAGCAGGATGTCGGAGCGTCCCTGGCCATCGAGAAGCTGGCGGACCCGGGGAAAGAGGGTCATGTGAGCGCCGCTCAGAATGGACAGTCCCACCACATCCACATCCTCCTGGATGGCGGCGCTGGCGATCATCTCGGGCGTCTGGTGGAGCCCGGTGTAGATGACTTCCATCCCGGCGTCGCGCAGCGCGGCCGCGACGACCTTGGCGCCGCGATCATGACCATCGAGACCCGGCTTCGCGACGAGCACCCGGATGGGGCGCATCAGCGGAACCGGAGCAACGCGGCCAGACCGTTGATGGTCTCCGCGGCGTCCGGCTCGAAGACCACATCGAGATCGATCCGTTGACGGAGACCCTCTTCGATGGCGTCGTCGATGACGTCCGGCACCGGGACGGCGTTCCCGATGCCGCGGCAGTCCCGGGGGTTCAGGGTCAGACGGCCGGTCGCGGCGCAGCGGAAGCCGGGAACTCCGGCATCGGCCCGAACCAGGAGGGTGCGGACCTGTCCTTTTCCAAGCGCCTCGAGGGTCGGCGCAATCCCGTTGGTCGCCCACCCCGATCCCTGGCCCAGCAGCATCTCGGCGACCTGGTGCCGCTCCAGCCGGCGCTCGAATGCCTCGCGAACATCGAGGACCTGGCGGTGCACATCGGTGACCGCGCCGTTCTTGCGAGGACTCTTCGCGGTTCCCATCACCTTGCCGGCCAGATACCGGTGCAGAAATTTCTGGAGCGATTCCGCTTCATTCCCGCTCGAGGCGAGCACGAGTCCCCGCACCGGCTCCCGCCGATCGAGATCGAAAACCCGATCGGCCACCTCTGCGAAAAGATGATCCCGCTCATGGCGAAGCCGGCTGTGATACCGATATTCTCCGACCCCCGGAGCGCCGTGACGATCGAAGTGATAGCGCCGGCCCCGGGCGCGGCTGGAGGGAATGGTGTCGAGAGCCCTGGCCTCGAACGCATTCACCTCATAGATCGTCGCGCCCGCCTTGTCGATGAAGACCGCCAGCAGCCGGCCGACCTCGTCCTCGATGGCGGCGAGCTCCCGCACCAGTGCGGTCCGCGCGACCAGCAGCCGGGAGCGATAGACCCGGGGCAGCGGAATCATCTCGAACAGGTCCAGCGCGCCGCAGGCGAAGACGGCGAGGCCCTGGGTATGGGGCAACCCCTCGGGGGCGCGGATCGCGTCCACCAGACGGTCGAGATCGGCGCGAACCTCGCCCATCTCGTCCCGGGAAAGCCCCTCGGCCGGGAGCGTATCGGTGACCTGACGAATCCGGTTCTTGAGCTTGATCAGGTATTTCCCACGAATCCGGTCGCGAGGCTCGAGCTTCAGGTAACAGCTCACGATCCAGTGCTGGCCCGCCTGGACCCGCACCAGCCGCTGAAGCTGGCGGCGAATCTCGCTCGCCGACGCTTCGCGCCTCGGTTCGAGGCGGCGCCGGGAAGTCCGGGGCGCCATCCTAGAAGAATACCGGCTCGTGGTAGGCACCATATACCCGCTCCAGCACGTCGCGAATCTCGTACAGAGTGCAGTAGGCCCGCGCGCAATCCAGCATCGCGGGGATCACGTTCTGCTCGAGCAGGGACGCTTTCCGCAAGGCATCCAGGGTTTGCGCCACCCGTTCTCCGTCGCGCTCGGCGCGGAGCCGGACCAGACGGGCCCGCTGGGTGCGATCCGCGTCGTCCCCGATCCGGAGGATCTCGACCGGCGCCTCCTCGGTCTCCACAAATTGGTTGACACCGACGATCACGCGGCGGGCGGTTTCGACTTCCTCCTGGAAACGGGCCGCGCTCCCGGCGATCTGGCGCTGGAACCACCCCGCTTCGATCGCGGCGACCACCCCTCCCTGCGCTTCGATCTCCCGGAACAGCTCTTCGGCATCCCGCTCCATCGCATCGGTCAGCGCCTCGACATAGTAGGAGCCGCCGAGCGGATCGACCACGTTCGGTACCCCGCTCTCGCAGGCCAAGATCTGCTGGGTCCGGAGCGCGATCCGGACCGACTCTTCGGTCGGGAGGGCGAGGGTTTCGTCCAGCGCGTTGGTATGGAGCGACTGGGCCCCGCCCAGCACCGCCGCCAGGGCCTGATAGGCGACGCGGACGATGTTGTTGTAGGGCTGCTGAGCCGTCAGCGTCACCCCCGCGGTCTGGCAATGAAACCGCATCTTCCAGCTCCGCTCGTCCTTCGCCCCATACCGCTCTCGAAGGTGCCGGGCCCAGATCCGGCGGGCGGCCCGCATCTTGGCAATTTCTTCGAAGAAATCGTTGTGCACGTCCCAGAAGAACGACAACCGGGGCGCGAAGCTATCCACCGGAAGTCCCCGGGCGATGCCGTGCTCCACGTAGCTGAACCCGTTCGCGAGGGTGAACGCGAGCTCCTGGACCGCGGTCGCGCCGGCCTCCCGGATGTGATAGCCCGAGATGGAGATCGTGTTCCATTTCGGGGTGTGCTGGGCGGCCCATTCGAACAGATCGACGATGACCTTCAGCGCCGGCTCAGGAGGGTAGATCCAGGCATGCTGGGCGACGAACTCCTTGAGGATGTCGTTCTGAATGGTGCCCTGGAGTCTGGCGATGTCCACACCCTGTCGCTCCGCCGCGGCGACGTAGAAGCAGAACAGAATCGCGGCGGGACCGTTGATGGTCATGGAGGTGGAGACCTGATCGAGCGGTATCCCGGCAAACAGGTCTTCCATATCCCGAAGGCTCGAGATGGCCACCCCGCACTTGCCGACCTCGCCCTCGGCCCGGGGATGATCCGAGTCGTAGCCCATCAAGGTGGGAAAATCGAACGCCACCGAGAGGCCGGTCTGCCCCTGCTCGAGAAGGAATTTGTAGCGCTGGTTGGTGTCCTCCGCGGTGCCGAATCCGGAGAACTGCCGCATGGTCCAGAGCCGCCCGCGGTACATATCCGGGTGAATGCCCCGAGTATAGGGGAACTGCCCCGGCCGCTCCGAGGCGTGGACCGGATCGAGATCGGCTGGGCCGTAGGTCGTCTTGACCTCCCGGCCGGAAACCGTGGTGACCTCTCGATCCGTCATACGCTCGCTCCGTCCTTGAGGCCAGCAAGAATCTCGTCTGCGAGCCCATACGGGCTCAGGCGCCCAGCCACGACCTCGCCCAGCCGATCCTGAAGAATGGCCTCGGCGCGAGTCTCATTCCAGACATGTCGGTGCAAGGCCCGATCCACCACCTCGCGAGTGCGCGCCGCGAACCGTCGCCGGCGCCGCTCCTGCAGAGTCCCCTGCGCTTCCGCCCAGGCATGGTGGCGATCCAGCACCCCGACCAGGTCGGAGACCCCCGCGCCGGTGGACGCGACCGTGAGCAATACCGGCGGAGTCCACTGGTCCGGCCGGGCCGCCGGCCGCTCGGGCCCGTCTCCCCGGGATATTCCCGATGCCCCATGGTGCCCTCGCATCCCGCGGTAGGCCCTTCCCTGCCGGATCGCGATGGCGGATTCGATCTCCCGGGCCAGATTGGTCGCGCCGGGGCGATCCGCCTTGTTCACTGCATAGACGTCGGCGATTTCCATGATGCCCGACTTGAGCGCCTGGATCCCATCACCGGATTCGGGCACCAGAACCAGCACCGTCGTGTCCGCCATCGTCGTGACGGCGAGCTCCGATTGTCCCACCCCAACCGTCTCGATCAGGATCCTGTCGAACCCCGCGGCGTCGAGCACATCACACACTTCCCGGGTGCTGGTGGCCAGACCGCCCAGCGAGCCCCGCGTCGCCATCGAGCGGATGTAGACGCCCTGATCGAGTGCGACCGTTTCCATCCGGATGCGATCGCCCAGCAGCGCCCCCCCGCTGAACGGACTGGTGGGATCGACCGCGACGACCCCGACGGTTAACCCGGCCTGCCTCCACTGCTGGACCAGCTGCCGGGTCAGGGTGGACTTGCCGGCCCCGGGCGGCCCGGTAATGCCGATCCGGCGTCCCTGCCCCAGGCGAGCATGCAACCCCGCCAGGAACGGCTCAAATCCCGGCCGCGCATTCTCCACCAGGGAGATGGCTCGCGCCAGACCGGCGGGGTTGGCCACGGTGAGCTCGGGGGAAACGGCCTGGGACGACATCGCTTCAAATTAACCGCAGCCCCTGCGACCGTCAGGACGAAGCGGGCCCCAGCGACGTGACGGTCGGGAGACCTCGCCGAATCAGGGCGCGCTCGACCCGGGTCGGGGTCGCCTGGAGGATGTCGATCTCCAACCCCGCGATCTGAAAACGTTCCCCGCCCGCGGGGAAGCGGCCGGCCAGCTCCACCAGTCGGCCACCGATGGTGCTCGCGCGTCCCGGCGGGAACTCGACCCCGAAGTGCCCCTCGATTTCCGCCAGGGATCGCGAGCCCTCGACGTCGAGCAGCTCCGGACTCGTGGCCTCCGGGGCGACCCCAGCTTCCTCTTCGTCGACGATTTCCCCGACCAGGGCTTCCATGAGGTCTTCCAGCGTCACGATGCCGAGGGTGCCGCCGAATTCATCCAGCACCACCGCGAGATGGCGACGCTCCCGCTGCATGTCGATCAGGAGGTCCCCGCAGGAGCGACTGGCCGGCACCACGGCGAGCGGTCGCACCGGCACGGCTTCTCCCGGTTGGAGCCGGAAGACATCGAATGCGTGCACCATGCCGACCAGCTCGTCGAGGGTTCCCCGGTAGACCGGGAGCCGGCTGTATCCGCTCTGGACGAAGGCGTCGCGCATCTCTTCCACCGACGCTTCCGCCGGGATCGCCGCGAGGTCGGTGCGGGGCGTCATCACCTCCCGCACGATCCGCTGCGAAAAGTGCAGCAGGCCACCCACCCGGAGGAGCCGTTCATCCGGGGTTCCGCCGCCCGCTTCCCGCTCGCGCCACAATTCGCTGACCAGGGCCTCGGGCTTCACGGTCGGCGCAGGGAGGATGGTGCCCAGCAACCGGCTCCACGGCTTGAGCACCGGACCGAGTCGCTGGGCGATCCGGTCGGCCCGCCGGTAGGTGAGATACCTCGGGAGCACATACCCGCTCAGCAGCACTCCCGGGACGGCGAGCAGCACGAACAACACCCCGAATTCAGTGAGGCTCGCGCCGGCAAAAAGCCCCGGGAACACGGCGCCGAGCATGGCGATGCCGAGGGTGGTGGTAATCGAAGCCGCGGCGAGGTCGCGTTCCATGCCGGGGAGCCATTCCAGCGCCGCCGACCCTCCCCGGAGTTTCCGGGACACGATTTCGGTCAGTCGCTGGCGACTGGAGGCGATCAGGGCGGCGGCCGCGGTGGCGCCCAGCACCGTGATGAACAACCCGGCCAGGACGAGGACCCAGATCATCGGGGACCTGGCGGCTGAGCCGGGGCGCTCTCCCGATGGTGTTCATCCGAAAGCGCCGGACTCACGGTAACCCGCCGAATCCGGCGTCGCACGATCTGGTCGACGGTGAATCGGAATCCGTCGCTGGCGATGCCTTCGCCGGGACGGGGGACCCGACCGAACAGGGCCAGCACCAGTCCGCCGACCGTGCTCACGTCGGCTCGATCGAATTCGTGATGGAGCTCGGCCTCCAGCTCGGCCAGGGGAGCGCTCCCGTCCACCACCCAGATGCCGTCGGATCGCCGCTCGAGCGGCGCCACTTCCTCGGTGTCGTACTCGTCGCGGATCTCACCCACGACCTGTTCCAGCACGTCTTCGAGCGTGACGATGCCCGAGGTCCCGCCGAACTCGTCGACCACCACCACCAGATGGCTGCCGCTGCGCTGGAAATCCCGGAGCTGGCGATCCAGGGTCTTCCCTTCCGGGACGAATCCCACCGGCCGGATCAGGGGATGCCAGTCGGCCGACGCCCGCTCGGGGCCTAACCCGGGGAGCAGGTCCTTGGCATAGATCACCCCGACTACCGAATCGGGATCGCCATCCACCACCAGCAGGCGCGAGTGCTCGGCCCGGCGGAAGGTTTCCACCACCTGGTCCCGGGTCGCCGAAAAATCCACCACCACGATATCGAGCCGCGGCGTCATCACTTCGGAAACCGACATGTCGGTCAGGGCGAGCAGGCCGGTCAGCATGTCACGCTGTTCCGGCTCGCCCTCGCGAGAGCCGCGACCCGGTGCGGTCCGGCGCCGCCGAAAGCCCCGGTCGGCCCAGGCCACCCCGACCAGCAGGGGCCGGAAGAAGGCGAGGGTGAGCTGGACGAAGCGACCCTCGAAGTGCACCAGGCCGGGCTCATTCGCGGCCCAGAGACGCGGGGCAAGCTCGCCAAGAATCCAGACCAGCAGGACCGCGGTCAGAAACCTGATCAGCGCGGTTTGCGCAGGCCACGCCCACCAGGACACCGCGGTCCCGGCGAGTGCGGCGGCCAGGGCCAGCATCGCCAGGTGAAGAACGTGAAGACTGCGCGCCGGACTCATCGGCGTACGGTGCCGGGTGATTCCCGGCGCGAGCAGCCGGGGGAGTCCCCGATCGTCCTGTTCCGCGAGCGCGATCAGCGCGGAGCCCAGCGTGAATACCGCGGCGAGGAGCGGCGCCACCCAGAGCTGCAACGCGGCCAGCAGGGTGCGGATCATGCGAGCCGCCTCACCAGCCGCTCCTGGCGCTTCCACATCGCTGATCCGGTACGACGCTCCCCGTCGGGATGCTCGTAGCCGAGAACGTGCAGGACGCCGTGGACGATGAGACGGGCCAGCTCCTGCCGGACCGGAATGCTGCGCTCGCGAGCCTCGCGGGCCGCGACCCAGCGGCAGATATAGATGTCGCCCGCGAGCCTCCCGCCGGGGAGATCGAGCGGAAACGCGATCACGTCGGTGAGATCGTTTCGCCCGAGCCAGCGATGATTGAGACGCCGGATGCCTTCCCGTCCCACGAAACTGATCGAAAGCTCCGCCACCCGCCGCTCGGCGGCGAGCACGCCCTCGGCGATTCTCACGATCGCGGGCCGGGAGAGCGGAGCGTGACGACCGGCAATCCTCACCCTATCCGTTCTGGTCCTCGGCGTAGGCCCGAATGATGGCGCGAACCAGGCGGTGACGGATCACGTCCGCCTCGCCCAGATAACAAAAGGAAATCCCTTCGATGCCCGGCAGGATCCGCTCGATCTGAATCAGCCCGGACTCCTCGCGCTTGGGAAGATCGATCTGGGTCTTGTCCCCCGTGACCACCACTTTGCTGTTCACCCCGATCCGGGTCAGAAACATCTTCATCTGGAGCCCGGTGGCGTTTTGCGCTTCGTCGAGGATGATGAAGGCGTCGGATAAGGTGCGGCCTCGCATATACGCCAGCGGAGCGATCTCAATGGTGCGCTGTTCCAGCGCCTTTTGCACCCGCTCCGGCGGCATCATGTCCTCCAGCGCATCATAGAGCGGGCGAAGATAGGGATCCACCTTGGCCTGGAGGTCGCCGGGAAGAAATCCCAGCGACTCCCCCGCCTCGACCGCCGGCCGCGCAAGAATGATTCGGCGCACCCGCTTCCGGGCCATCGTCTCCACCGCCTTGGCCACGGCCAGATAGGTTTTGCCGGTCCCCGCGGGGCCGATACTGACGACGATGTCATGCGCCGCGATGGCCTGGACGTAGTCGCGTTGTCCCGCCGTCTTGGGGGCGATGGCACGGCGAAGCCCGGGGAGAACGATTTTTCCTTCCCCGCCGGGCGCGACCGTCTCGGGAACCCCATCCTCGGCCAGGCGCCGCACGTCCTCCGCGGTGACCTCTTCTCCCATGCGCGCCAGATCGAGCAGCGCCTGGGAGACGGCGGCGGCGTGCTCCACCTGCTCGGCGGTGCCGTTGAGCGTGAGGGTATCTCCCCGCAGGGACACCCGCGCGCCGGTGATCCGCTCGAGCTCGGTGAGATTGGCGTCGTTGACACCGCTCAGGAGGAGCGGGTCCGCTCCCTCCACGTTCAGCCGGTGGGCCCGCTCGTCAGCCATGATGAATCATTCCCGTCGCTTCAGATGGAGCGTCGCCAGGTCGGCATCCGCCACCGGCGTGGGCGCGCCTTCGTACATGGCCCGCGCCGTGGTCGTCTTGGGAAACGCGATGACATCGCGCAGGGAGCCGGCGCCAGCCAGGAGCATCACGGTACGATCGAACCCGATCGCAAACCCCCCGTGCGGCGGAGACCCTGAAGCCAACGCATCGAGCAGAAAGCCGAACCGGCGCTCGATCTCCTGCGTCTCCATCCGCAACAGCCGGAAGACGGTCTGCTGGAGCACCGGATCAATGATGCGAATCGAGCCGCTTCCCAGCTCGGTCCCATTGTAGACCGCATCGTAGTGAAGGGCCCGGCATCGCCCGGGATCGCTCTCCAAAAAGGGAAGATCGTCGGGATGCGGAGCCGTGAAGGGATGGTGCGCAAAGGTGAATTCGCCCGTCTCCGGATCCGGCTCGAACAAGGGGAAATCGACGACCCAGAGGAACGCATGGGCCTGGCTTGGAGCCGGCGCCAGGCGCTCGATCAGACGATTGCGCAACCCTCCGAGCGCGGGGGAAGTCACCCGATCGGGCCCCGGCACGGCGAGCAGAAGGTCCCCTTCCGTGGCGCTGAGCGACTCGAGGGCTTCCGCCCCGAGCGCCTTGACTCCAGCGCCCTCCCAGGAGGCCCCGGAGCGCTTGGCCCAGATCAGGGTGGTCCCCTGGTCTTTGACCTTCCCTGTCATGGCATCCAGATCCTTGCGGCCCAGGGCGGCCCCGCCCGGTGCGAGAATGGCCCGGAGGCGGCCACCCGCGATCGCGGACTGAAGCCATGGCGCGGCGCCGGGCCCGACCAGGCTGGTCCGATCGGCGATCTCGAAGCCGAAGCGGAGGTCCGGTTTGTCGCTTCCGAACCGCTCCATCGCCTCGCCCCAGGTCATCCGCCGGAAGGGTCGCTTCACCGAGTGTCCGGCCTCCTCCCAGAGCGCGACCAGGACCGACTCGACCGCTTGAAGAACATCCTCCTGGGAGACGAAAGAGGCCTCGATATCGATCTGGGTGAATTCCGGTTGCCGGTCGGCCCGCAGATCCTCGTCCCGGAAGCACCGGGCGACCTGGAAGTACCGGTCGAATCCCGCGATCATGAACAATTGCTTGTAGATCTGGGGCGATTGGGGAAGGGCGTAGAACTCGCCCGGATGGATCCGGGAAGGCACCAGGTAGTCCCGGGCCCCTTCCGGGGTGGGCTTGGTGAGAATCGGCGTCTCGAGCTCCAGGAATCCCTGCTCGCTCAAGGTTCGTCGCGCGCGCTGCAGCAGGCGGTGCCGCAGCACGAGGTTCGCCTGCAGCTCGGGGCGTCGCAGGTCGAGAATGCGGTGCTTGAGTCGCAGCTCTTCGGCGGGTAGCTCCTCGTTCTCCTTCCGGGCGACCGGGATCGCCGGGGTCGTGGCCGCGCTCACCAGGTTCAGGTCGGTGACCCGGATTTCGACCTCCCGGGACACCATCGCCGGATTGCTGGCGGGCTGGGGACGGAGGGCCACCGTCCCGGTCACCAGCACGACCGACTCTAACCCGCAGGACGCCGCGCGCTTGAGGACCGGCGGAGGGGTATGGGCCGGGTCGCACGACAGCTGCACCAGACCGAAACGGTCCCGCAGATCGAGAAAAACCAGGCCGCCGAGGTCCCGATTCCGGTGGATCCACCCCCCGACCCGGACGACCTGCCCGACCTCGGCCCGGGTGAGTAACCCGGCAGCGTGGGAGCGCAGCGACGTGGCATGCATCGGGCAAACGTAACGAGCGCCTCCCGGGCGAATCAAGCAAACCGAAGTCGTTATTCTTCAGCTCTGCATGTCCACCACCGTTTTCGATTTGTCCCCTGACGACGCGGCCGAGCTCCTCCGGGGTTGGACCCGGGAGCAGGGATTGCCCGGGTACCGCGCCGGACAGATTCATCGCCGGCTCTGGCAGACGCCCGTTTCCGACTGGACCCAGGCCACCGAGCTGCCAGGGGCGTTGCGGACCTCGCTTTCGGAGCACTTTCCGATCCCCCGACTCCGGGTCGGGACCTTGCAGCAATCGACCGACGGGACCCGGAAGTATCTCTGGCGTTTGGCCGACGAGGAGCCGATCGAGTCGGTTCTGATTCCGTCCGGCAAGCGCCGAACCCTCTGCATTTCGTCACAGGTGGGCTGCGCGCTCGGGTGCCGCTTCTGCGCTACCGGCCTGATGGGGTTCCGCCGGAACCTCACCGCCTTCGAGATTGCCGGGCAGGTTCGCGAAATCGTGCTGGCCGATCCCGCCGAGCGCCCCACCAATATCGTGTTCATGGGGATGGGTGAGCCGCTCCTGAACTGGAACGCGGTGGACACCGCCCTCACGATCCTCAATCATCCCGAGGGACTCGGGATCGGTGCCCGGCACATCACCATCTCCACCGTCGGGATCGTCCCGGGAATGGCCCAGCTCGCCAAGAGGCCGGAACAGTTCCGCCTGGCGATTTCCCTGCACGCCCCCGAACACGAGACCCGGCTTCGGCTCATGCCGATCCAGAAGAAGTACCCGCTGACCGAAGTACTCGAGGCGGCCCGCCCCTTCCGGCGAAGGCTGACGTTCGAATACGTGCTGATCGGGGGACAAAACGACGCCGATCGAGACGCCGATCGGTTGGCAAAACTGGCCCATGGACTCGATGCCCATGTGAATCTGCTGCCCTTGCATCCTGGCGGCGCTCCCGGGCTCACGCCCAGCTCCCCCGAACGGATTCGCGCGTTCGCGAGCCGGCTTCGGAATCAGGGGGTGGAGGCGGTGGTCCGAAGGAGCCGTGGCCTGGACATCGACGCCGCCTGCGGCCAGCTCTTCGTTGCCACGGAGAAAAAACGACCCGTCAGGTCCTGACCGCTTTGCTGCGGTTCGCGGTGCGAGTGTTCTTCCGCCGCCTGGAAACGGCGGGAATCGATCGGGTACCCCGCTCCGGCCCGCTGCTCCTCGTGCTCAACCACCCGAACTCGCTGATCGACCCGGTCTTCCTCTTCACGATGACCCCGAGGCCCGTTTCGGTGCTCGCGAAGGAGCCGCTCTTCCGCATGCCGGTCATCGGACGACTGGTGCGCGCCATGGGATCGATCCCGGTGGAGCGCCGGCAGGATGCGGGCGCCGACCTCGCCAGGAATCGCGAGATGTTCGCTCGGGTCAGGAACCACCTGGCCCGCGGCGGAGCCATCGCGCTGTTTCCCGAGGGGACCAGCCACAGCGATCCGCGGCTCCGCCCGCTGCGAACCGGCGCGGCGCGGATCGCCCTGGGCGTTCGGGCGGACTCGCCTCTCCAGATCCAGCCGGTGGGAATCTTCTATACCGCCAAGGAACGGTTCCGGAGCTCGGCCCTGGTCTATTTCGGGGAGCCCTTTTCGGTTGCTCCGATGCCGCTCGACCGTGATGGCGAGCCCCCTGGCCACAGCGTTCAAGCCCTCACCGACGCCATCGGCACCGCGCTGGCCCAGGTCACCCTCCAGGCCGACGAGCTGGAGGCGCACGAGCTGGTCGGGCGAACCGAACGAATCCTCGCCAGCGCGCGGAGGGTCAGTGACGACGTTGCACGCCCCGACCTGGCCGAGGAATTCTCCTTCCGCCGTCGCCTGCTCCAGGGATATTCCGCCCTGCAGCGGCAAGACCCGGTCCGATTGGAAAGGCTTCGTCGCCGAATCCAGCGGTATGAAGAGCGGCTCGAGGGGGCCGGGATCGATCCGTGGGATGTTCCGGTCGGTCCCTTCCGGACCCGCCGCGGGGTGGGAAAAATCAGCATGTTCCTGTTTCGGTTCCTGGTGCTTCTTCCGCTGGGATTCCCGGGGTTGCTGCTCCATGTCATTCCCTACCGGCTGGTCGGGGTGCTCTCAAGACGGGCCGCGGGGTCCTACGGCGATGTGCTGGCCACCGCGAAGGTGATCGCCGCGGCCGTGGTGTTTCCGCTGTTCTGGGTCGGGAGCGCGGCATTGGTCTGGTGGCGGGCGGGGGCGCTGGGCGGCATCGCGACCGCTCTGCTCGCTCCGGTCAGCGGCTATGCGGCCTTGCGACTCCTCGAGACCGGGAATCGCGCGTTAGGAGCCGCCCGGGCGCTGACGCTGTGGCTGGGCGGCCGGCGCCGATTCGTTCGGCTTCAACAACGGCGGCAACAGCTGCGAGACGAGCTGGTTCGTCTGGCCGGTGAGCTCGGGGTCTGATCAGGGACTGGGGGCGCCCGGATAGTCCGGCCCCAGGAGCACCGTCACGTCGAGACGCAGCAGGGTATCGAGCGCCACTCGAATCCGCTCGAGGCCGAGCGCCCGGGCGACCTGAAGGGCCGCCGTGGAGTCACCCCGACGGAGCAGCACCTCGGTCGCGGGCACGGAATCGTGAGCGGTGCCGAAGAACATCACGTCGAACCCCTGCTCCCGCAGCTTCCGGGTGACCACCCGGGCCAGGCCCTGCCGGCCCGATCCGTTGAGCACCTCGACCGTGATCCCGTTCGGCACGGGGACCCGGATCTCACCGGCCCGGGCCGGCCCCTCTCGTGGACGAAGCAGGGCCCAGGCCAGGCCTCCCATCACCAGAAGGAGGACGGCGAGGCCTAACGCGCGGACGAGCGGGCGAGACCGTTCCAGAAACGCCATGTGGTGGAAGGAATGGACCAGCCGGTCTGGATCAGGTGGAGCACCCGGAGCTTGGCGACTTCGTGCAGCACGCCTCGAGGATCGCCGGGGAACCGTTCGGCCAGGGCGCGACGTCCCGGATTGGATTCCCGGCGCCCGGGCTCGAGAAAATCGGCGCAATACAGGACCCGGCCGACCATGTCCCACTCCGCGAGCCCGACCGAATGATACCGGACCGCATCCAGCACCCCGCGGTCCAGCTCCCCTTCGGCCTTGGCCCGCGACGCGCTGGCGGGACCATGAAGGAGCTCAGGCGGTCCGGGGACCGAAGGCGCCAGCTCCCGCAGAAGCTCCTCGGGCGCATCACGCAACGCATCGTGTAACCAGACCGCTTTGAGCCACCGATTCCGTTCCGACTCGGGAGCGCCCATCGTATTGCTCCAGCTCGCCACCAGCTCGGCTACCCGCTGAATATGGGCCAGACGTTCCGGACCCACCTGGGCCCACCGGGGAAGAGTAGGCCGAAGTTCGGCCGGCATCCGCGGAGTGCCACTCATCCTTGGAAGGTATCCCGGTCTAGAATCCCTGACGGGCGAGCTCTTCGAGCTCCCGCTGCCAGAAGGGACGGTCGGAGAGCCCCGGGTGCGGTACCCGGAGTCCGGGCTCCTCCAGCGAAACGTCACCGTACCGAACCAGATCGAGATCGAGGGTCCGGGACGCCCACCTGACCCGGCGCTCCCTGCCGGCCTCCGCTTCGATGGCCTGGCACGCCCGCAGGAGATCTCGCGGCGAAAGCGCCGTTTCGAGAACCACCATCTGGTTGAGATAGGGCGGCTGGGCGAGGCCACCGAGAGGCTCGGTCTGTTCGATTGAGGAGGCGGCGAGCAGCCGGGTCCCGGGCAGCACCCCGAGACGCTCCCTGGCGAAGCTCAGGTGCTGTTCGCGATCGCCCAGGTTGCTGCCGATCGCGACGAATGCCTGCGACGCCCGGATCATTCGGCTCGGGCAAAGGACCGTGAAATCCGGGCGAGCTCGACGGCGACCCGCTCCAGCTCGGCGACCGAGCGGTCCAGATCGTGACTGCTCTGGGTAAGGGTGGCGCCTTCCCGAACCAGTTTGTCGCCCTGGGTCCCGGCCTGATCGGCGGCTTCCAGCATCATGCGGAGCCCGGTTTCGAGACGTCGCACCATCTGCTCCTGGGAAGCCGCCGACTCTGCAATGCTCCGGGCCTGGCGTCCTGAATCCTGTGAGGCCTCGACGACCACGTCGAGCGCCTGGGAAGCGGACGCTCCGAGTCGCTCCATCTCTTCGACCAGCTGACGACCGTTTTCCATCCGGGTGGCAAGGGTCGCCACGCCGCGGGCCATCTCCGCGGCGAGCCGTGACGCATCCCCGCCCGCCCCCGCGCTCTGAATCGCCAGCTGGCGAATCTCTTCCGCCACCACGACGAAGCCGCGACCCGATTCCCCGGCGCGCTGCGCTTCGATCGCCGCGTTGAGCGCGATGACATTGGTCAGCTCGGCGATTTCGGCGATGGAGGAGAGGAAGGTGCGGATCCGCGCGGCGGTGGCGCCGAGGGATTGGACCGCCCGGGTTCCGCTGGATACCACCTCTCGAAGCCCCGAGAGACGCTCCAGGGCTTCTCCGATTTCCTCCTGGTGGCGCGCCGAGGCGGCGGCGGCCCGTTCGCTGCTCCTGACGGCCCGGGTGCCGCTTTGCCCGCTCGAGTCGGACAGATGGAAGAGGTCGCTCGCGGCCTCAAGCCCGTCGTGAGCGGCCTCCCGTTCGTTGGAGGTTTCCCGGCAAAGAGCTTGCGCGGCGATCTCCAGGGAAGCGGCGATTGATCTCAGATTGGCGGCTGCCTTGGCCAGGCCCTGAATCTGAATCGCGACCTGGTCCACCAGCCCGGGCAGGGGCTGTCGGAGGTCACCAAGGTGGATCGCGACCGCCATCTGATCCCCAAGGCTCCGGATCAATCGAATGTCGCGGGACCCGAACGGAGCCCGAGGCGTCGCCGTCATTTCCATGGTGCCGAGGGAGTTTCCGCCTTGCCGCAACGGGAAGATGGTCACCCGATGGATGGAGATCCGGGCGCCCAGCTCCATGGCGCGAAGGCGGGATTCACTGCGTCCTGACTCGTCGTCCGGGGTGGTCCGGGCCCAGCTGGAGCGGTAGGCGAGCCGGGCCCCATTTCCGTTCTCGGTTCGATAGACCCGAAAGTCGTCCCACTCGAGGAACCGTCGGGCAAGCCGCTCCACCCGGGCGTAAGCTTCGCCGATCGCGGTGGGGGCCATGCCCAGGCGGAGGGAATGGACCTCGCTCTGCAGCTCGCGCACAATCAGGTCCTGCAGGAGCAATCGCACCAGGATCCCGAACAGGCCGAGCAACAGGGCCGCGAAAATCCATCCCGCCAGATCGAAGCGGCTGAGGCTCCAGATGGCGAACCCTGCGCCTGCCAGGGTAAAGAGGAAGCCGATCACCTCCCAGCGAATCACGAAGCCACGATCGGCCGGCTCCATTTCCTGGTCCAGGATCGCAAGCCCGAGGCCCAGGACCAGCCGGATGGCGAGCCAGACCCCCGCGAAAATGGCGGCCGGGAGCACCAGGGCGAGGCTGGGCGATCCTCCGTCGATAGACCGGAGACCGGCAGCGAGGAAGCCATACCCGGTCGCGAAGGCGAGGAGCTCCCTGCCGGTTTCGACCAGGGCTCTCCGGAGACTCCGGCGCCGGATCAGGAATTCCGAAACCAGAATCCCGGGGAAGAGGCCCAGCACCGCCGCCGACGCAGGGAGCGTCAGGCCGGCGATCAGCACCACGATCCCGGCCTGGCTGAGGCTCCATCCTCGAAGGAGCGGCACGAAGAAGAACCGGAGCCCGACCGTTGCGACGAACACGGCGACCGCGGGGAGGAGATACCCCTTCCAGCGCGGATCCAGGAGAACCGCCAGGGCGGTCAGCAGGACGCCGGCGCCGGCGACGACGGACTCCAGCCATTGGGCCAGCTTCTCGCCCGGCCTCAGATCAGAGGAAATAGTCACCGACCGTGAGATTGTACCGCTCGGGGTTGGTCACCTTGACGATCGAGCGAACATAGGATCCATCGGGACCTCGCTCGGTCAGGTCGGCGGACTGGCCCGGTGGGGTCAGCGTTCCTCCCCGCGCGTCCATGGCAATTCTGACCCTGGGTCGATTGAGCAGCTGTTGATCAGAGTTGGGCTGGGATACGATGGCGACCTCCAGCGTATCCAGGATGACGCAGGTCCCCACCGGATAGACCCCGAGCAAATTGATCAGCGCCTTGACGATGCTCGGGTCGAAGCCTCGCTTCGGGTTGGTCCACATCTCCCGAAGAACCTGATCCGGTTCGATCGGCTCGGATTGGTAGGCCCGACGGGTGGTCGCGGCATCGTAGCCGTCGGCCACCGCGACGATCCGGGTGAAGACGCCGAGCGAGCGGGGACGGATCGAGCGGGGATAGCCCCCGAGATCGGTCTTCATGTGGTGCTCGTGGGCCACCAGAATGGCGTGATAGGGAATCTCGGCGTAGCCCCGCAACCCGAACAGCGTCATCGCGCCGCGCCAGGGATGGGCCTGAATGAGTCGCCACTCGTCCTCGGTCAGATCCCGGCTCTTGTTCAGGACCTCGATGGGAATGCGTGCCTTGCCGACGTCGTGGAGCAGCGCCGTCATCCCGAGATCATAGAGCTGCAGCTTGGTCAATCCGATTTTCCGGCCCAGCGCCACCGCGAAGATGCACACATTCACCGAGTGGGTGAACGTGTATTCGTCGTAGTCGCGCAAGGCGGTGAGCCCCATGATGGACGTCTCGTTGGTCAGCACCTGGTCGACGATCATCTGCACCGCGCGCTTGATCCGCTTCACGCCGGCGGTGCGCCCCAGCCGGATACTGTTCACAACTTCCTTGGTGACCGCGACGCCATGCGAGTAGGTGCGCTTGGCGACTTCCCGGGCCTCCTCGGACGTCAGGCCATCGGCGGTCTCGGTCGCCGGTTCCACGTCGAGGTGGGGACAGCTCGCCTGGCCCAGCCGTTCCACCAGCGCGGTGTAACGATCCTCGATCCTGGCCTCCGCCGAGAGGCTGAGCAGGATGCTCAACATGGCTTGCCATTCGCGCCGCTCCACATCCTGAAACACCCGGAAGACCCCGATGTCGAAGTTGCGGAAGGTGGTGAGCAAGCCACTGAACGCCGCGAAGTTGTCGAGCTCCAGCCGGAGCCTCGTCCCGTTGATGAAGAGAAAATCCCCCGCCAGCCGCAGCTCGAGCTCGGCGTCGCGCTCGAGGAGGTGGGCGGAGGCGCTCTGAAGCTCGTCCAGGGCTCGCTGCACCGCGGTGTTCTCGACCGGATAGAGCTTGAGAGCCCGGAAGGCGGCATAAAAGGTCAGGAGGAATGCGCGGCCGGAGTGACGGAAGAAGGCTTCGTCGCGAGGAACCTCGCTCATGCGCGCCAAGTCCGGAGCGATCCGGCGGCCGCGTTCCGGACCGGGAGATCCTTGTCGTTCTGGAGCCGCTCAAGAAGGTCCCGGGCTTCGGGCACCTGGATCTTGGCGACCGCATACGCCGCACAGGTCCGGACCTCGCTGGACTCCTTCCGGCGGAAGAGCCCCTTGGGTTCGATCAGCTCGCTGAGCTGCGGAAGCACCGCCGGCCCCCCCAGGACCGCATAGGCCTCGAAGAATTGGCGCCGTTCCGCTCGTTCGAGCTCGTAATCACCCTTCCCCAGGACCACGTTCTCGAGGCGTCGCAGGGCTCCCCGATAACCGCGCTCGACCACCAGAGTGACCGCGGCAAGCCGGACCCCTCGGTCGGAATCGTCAAGGCCTTTCTCCAGCGCCGCCAGGGCCCCGGGCGATCCGATCACACCGAGAGCCTGAATCGCCCCCCGACGCGCTCCCGCTTCGCGATGCGCGAGGAGCTTGTCGAGCGCGGGGACCGCTGCCCCCAGCTTGAGGCGTCCGGCCAGCGCGATGGCCCCTGAGAGCGCCTCGGACTCCAGATTGCCCAGCAACCCCAACAGGGTTTCCACGTGCGCGGCCCCAAGCCGGTCCACCGACTGCTCCAGCGTCCGCCGCACCGCGGGCCGCTTGAGGCTGGGCAGAAACGTCAGCATGGTCTCCAGCCCCTTGGCGTGCAGCTCGCCCAGCACCATGCCAATGTCCTCGTCCTCAAAGACAACGGTGGAGTCTTCCAGGGCCTGAAGGAGCTGGGCCAGAATGGCCGGCTCGGAGAGACTGGCCTGGAAGGACTCGAGCCGGCCCCGCAGGGTCGGGTCCAGGACCGTGATGCGCTGCGCGATCGTACGAAACTCACGGAGCAATTGCGCGACGGTTCGGAACTCGCCCCGGTTGAGCAGGTTGGGGAACAACTGATCGAAGAGATCGAGCACTTCGGCGCGAATGGCCGGAGAGGGCTGGAGCTCGAAGGTATCGAGCAGCGCGTCAAACGCTGCCTGGCGGACGTCCCGGGTGTATTCCTGGGCAACCTGGTCCGCCAGCCTCTGGACCTCCTGCGGCTCCAGGAAGTACAGGGTGGAGTCGAACTCCTCCATCTCCGGAAGCAGTCCCTGATTCTGGACCACTTCGGTGACCACGTGTTCATGGTTGGTGGCGGCCGCCGCTTCAGGCTCGGCCCCACCGAATCCCATGGGCCGGGCTTCCAGCGCCGGGGCGCCGTCACCGGTGCTCTCGGCGAACTGATAGTCGATGAAGAGAAACTCCTGCTCCCAAAGGAGGGTGAGCAGGTCATCCGCGGCGTCGCCGGCCAGGAGGCGAGCCCGGGTCACCACCTGGAGAAAAGTGACCACCTCCTCGGTCTCCACGCCGGGCCGGAACCGGAGCATCCGCATTCCGTCCTTGTAGAGCATCCACGCCAGGCTCTCGGCGCGGTTCGGCTGGTGATACACCACCTGCTCTTCCCAGAGGAGATCGGTCTCGGTCACGGTGAGCACGAGGTGCGGCGTGCTGGACCAGATCGGGAGGAAGGATTCCTGGATGGCCTGCTGGCTCCGCTGGTACATCGGATTGTTCGGCGGGTACATCTGAAAGGCGCGAAGCCCCTTGTGAATCACCTTCACGAGCTCTTCCACCTGCTGGGCGGGCAGGGCCAGATCGGCGCCGGAGGGAGGAGGCATCGTCACGGGGCAAACCTCACGGGATCGGCGGTTGCCGTCGGAGGAGTGGCAAGACTCTCGTAAAATAGCACCCCATCAGCAGTTGCCCATACTATTGAATTTCGGCCTTTATTCGGGTATATTATGGTATCTCTTCGGGTATAATTGATGCCACTCACCAAACGTCAGCGCGAAATCCTGAGTTTCCTCGAGAATCACATCAGGAGTCATGGGTACGCCCCCAGTATGGAGGAAATCGCGGACCATTTCTCCCTCCAGTCTCTTTCGACGGTTCACGAGCACCTGGCCAATCTGGAGCAGAAGGGAGCGATTCGCCGGAGCTACAACGAGAGTCGGGGCATAGAGATCCTCCCTCCCCGGGGCATTAGTGGAGCGACTGAAATCCCCCTCCTGGGTGTGGTGGCAGCCGGCCTGCCCATCGAAGCCGTGCTTCACCAGGAATCTCTGGCCGTGCCGGACAGCATGCTTCCCTCGCGGGGACCGAACTATGCCCTGCGCGTCCGTGGTGACTCCATGGTCGACGAGCATATCGTCGACGGAGACTACGTCGTGGTTCACGGCCGCCAGAGCGCGGACAACGGAGAGGTCGTCATCGCATTGGTCAACGGCTCGGAAGCCACCGTCAAGAAATTCTATCGCGAGCCAGGGGGTTGGATCCGTTTGCAGCCCGCCAACCCGGCAATGGCCCCGCTCCGCTTTCCCGAACACGACATCCTCATTCAAGGGGTCGTGGTAGGAGTGATCCGCCGCTACTGAGCGCCGGTCTTCCGGCCTCGCCTCACCACAGGTCTCCCCTGCTAAATTGCGGCACGATGCCGCGCACCGTGCTGATCACGTTGCACTACGACGGCGGGCGGTTCGTCGGATGGCAACGACAAGCGCGAGGGCGTACCGTCCAGGCAGAGCTGGAGCTCGTGCTCGAGCGCCTCACCGGCTCGGCGATCAGGGTGCACGCGGCTGGACGCACCGATGCCGGGGTCCATGCGGCCGGATTGGGGGTCAGCGCGGTGGTACCCGAGCGGTGGACCACCGGCGATCTGCGCCGGGGACTGAACGCCTTGTTGCCGGAGGATTGCTGGGTGGCCGCCTGCCAGGAAATGAAACCCGGATTCCACGCCCGCAAGTCTGCCGCGTCTCGACGCTACCGGTATGTGCTCGGCACCGACGAGGGCTCGAGGTCGCCTTTCCGGCATCGGTTCGAATGGGCGCTGGGTGAACCGGTAAGCGGGGCCGCCCTGCACCAGGCCGCGGCTCTGCTTCCGGGAGAACACGATTTCACCGGGTTCAGCGTACGGAGCTCGCCTCGGGAACACAAGCGCTGCCGGATCCTGGTCTGCCGGTGGGAGGCCCGCTCGCCAGGGCGCGGCTTCGAGCTCGAGATCCAGGCCGACCGCTTTCTGCATCACATGGTGCGGATGCTGGTTGGGACCATGGTCGACATTGCCCGAAACCGCCGCCCCGCGGCCGATCTGGCCGCAGTCCTGGCGGGGGAGCCCGGGGTTCGAACCAGCCCTCCCGCCCCGCCCCAAGGTCTCTACTTCGTCGCCGCGGAGTATCCAGCAGAATGCTACGCCTGAAGCTGTCCGCATGGCTGATTCCCCTGGTGTCGCTCTTCCTGGCGGTCCAGCCCGCCTGCGGCCAGGAACCCGGATCCGCGGCTCCTCCGGCGGCCCCGGCGCAACGCCGATCGGAGTCGGCGGCACTGACCGGCTCGCGTCGAACGGCCATGGTGGACGCGGCCAACCGGGTGGCCGGGTCCGTGGTATCCATCAACGTGACCTCCCGGCAGCGCGTGACCGAGCGGGATCCCTGGGATTTTTTCTTCATTCCCCGCACCACCGAGCGGGTCGTCCAGTCCACCGGCACCGGCTTCGTGATCAAGCCCGACGGAGTGATAATCACCAATCAACACGTCGTCGCCGGGGCCGAGACCATCGCGGTCACGCTGTCGGATGGAACCGATCTCACCGGGAGCCTGGTGGGCGAGGATCCCATCACCGATATCGCCGTCGTGCGGGTGCCTCGAAAGAATCTGCCGGTGGCCCCGGTGGGAACCAGCAGCGACCTGATGATCGGAGAGTGGGTCGTCGCGCTGGGCGACCCCTATGCCTATCTCCTGGGGAATACCGAGCCGACCGTCACCGCCGGCGTGGTGAGCGGCGTGCACCGCAACATCCTTCCCAATCAGGACCAGCCGGGCCTGTATCTCGACATGATCCAGACCGACGCCGCGATCAATCCGGGGAATTCCGGAGGACCGCTCGCCAACGCGCTCGGTGAAGTCGTCGGCGTCAATTCTTCCATCTTCACGGGCGGTGGAGGCTCGATCGGATCGATCGGCCTGGGTTTCGCCATTCCGATCGAACGCGCCATCCGGGTGGCCGATGAAATCCTGTCCAGCGGGAGAATGCGGCGAGCCTGGACCGGGCTGGAAGTGGGTGGCCAGGGCGCCATGCAGGACTGGAAGCGGCAGGGAGGAGTCACCATCACCCGCGTGGCTCCCGGCGGCCCCGCCGCGAAGGGAGGGCTGGCTCTGGGCGACGTCCTCCTCGAGGCCAATGGGCGCCGTCTGAGGAACTACCTGGACTGGGAGGCAGTCAAACTGGACCTGCATGTCGGGGACCGGGTCACCCTGAAAGCCAAGCGGGGCCCGACCGAGAGCAGCCGCACTCTGACCGCCGGCGACCTGCCGACCAGCACGGCCACCAAGGTGACCGTGTTGCGTGGACTCGAGCTGGTCTCGGTCACGTCCGCCATCAAGGCGGAGCGCGGAATCAACTCTGAGCGTGGAGCGCTGGTGGTCCGGATCAGCGACGAGGTGCGCAACGGCACCGGACTGGACGAGGGTGATGTGATCCTCGCGATCAACCGGACTCTGGTCACCTCCGCGCAACAGGTGGGCGACCTGATCGAGGCTTCGCGCAACAACCAGGCGTTCCGGATCTACTTCGAGCGGGGCGGATCGAACATGTTCACCGATCTCATCTTCCGGTGAGCGAGCTTCGGTACCAGTCTCCGCTGGGATCCCGGTATGCGTCGCCGGCGATGCAGATCCTCTGGGGAGAAACCCATCGAGCTTCCCTCTGGCGGAAGCTCTGGCTCGCCCTCATGGAGTCCCAGCGCGAGCTGGGGCTGGCGATCCCCGATCAGGCCATCGCCGAGCTTCGGCGACACCTCGAGGATCCCGATCTGGCCGCGGTAGCGCAGTATGAGCGACGGTTTCGCCACGACGTCATGGCGCACATCCACGCCCTCGGGGACCAGGCCCCCGCGGCCCGGCCGTTCCTCCATCTCGGGGCGACGAGTGCGTACGTCACGGACAACGCCGACCTTCTGGTGATCCGGGAATCGCTCCAGCTCATTCTGGGGCGATTGCTGGCCTTGCTCCGCACGCTGGCCACCTTCGCGGCGCGCCACGCGTCGCTGCCTTGTCTGGCCTATACCCACTTCCAGCCGGCCCAGCTGACCACCGTCGGGAAGCGCGCGGTGCTCTGGGCCCAGGATTTCGGGCTGGATATCGAGGAGCTATCCCATCGGATCAGCTCGCTTCGATTTCTGGGCTGCAAGGGAACCACCGGGACCCAGGCCTCTTTTCTCGAGCTGTTTGGGGGAGAGCACGCCAAGGTGGTCCAGCTCGACAGGCTGGTGGCGGCCCGCCTCGGATTCGACCGGGTCTTTCCGGTTTCCGGCCAGACGTATCCTCGCAAGACGGACAGTACGGTGGTGGATGTACTCTCCGGCATCGCCCAGTCCGCCGCGAAGATGTCGGGGGATCTCCGGTTGCTGCAGCATGAAGGAGAGCTTCTCGAGCCGTTCGAATCGGAGCAGATCGGCTCGAGCGCAATGGCCTACAAGCGAAACCCGATGCGGTCGGAGCGGATCGGCGGGCTCGCACGATTCCTGATCTCTCTGCAGCAGAATCCGGCGCAGACCGCGGCGAGCCAGTGGCTCGAGCGGACCCTGGATGACAGCGCGAACCGGCGACTGGTGCTTCCGGAAGCGTTTCTGTCCGCGGACGCGATTCTCATCCTCGCCACCAACGTGATCGCCGGGCTCGAGGTTCGCGACGCCGTCATCGCGCGGAACGTCGCGACCCAGATGCCCTTCATGGCGACGGAGCGCTGGCTGATGCTCGGCGTGGCTGCCGGGGGCGACCGCCAGACCCTGCACGAGGTCATCCGGCGCCTCAGCCTGGAAACCGCCGAGGCCGTCAGTGCCGGGAAGCCGAACGACCTGCTGGCCCGGCTTTCCGCCGATCCGGGGTTCAAGGCCGTCCCCACCCGCCAACTGGCCGCCGAGCTGGACCCGGTCCGATACACCGGCCGGTCGGCGGCACAAGTCGAAGAGTTCCTCCGCGAGGATCTCGAGCCACTGCTGACTCGAGTTGCCCCTCTGGCCGCCACCGCCCCCACCGAAGAGGTGCGCGTGTGACCCACGTCATCAGTCAAAGCAAGCTTCCCCTGCCAGTGCTTCGTCGCGGCAAGGTCCGCGAGGTGTACGAGGTCGACGATGCCCGATTGCTGCTCGTTGCGAGCGACCGGGTCAGCGCCTTCGATGTCGTCATGAACGAGGCGGTCCCCTGGAAAGGCGCCGTGCTCACCCAGCTCAGCGCCTTCTGGTTCCGGAAGTTTGGTTCGCTCGGGCCCAATCATTTCCTGAGCGCCGACCCAGACGAGATCGCGCGCGAGCTGCCGGCCCTGGATCGGCATCGCGACAGTTTCGCCGGCCGGGCCATGCTGGTCCGACGAACCGAGCCGGTGCCGTTCGAATGCGTGGTTCGCGGCTACATCACCGGGTCGGCATGGAAGGAATACAAGGCGTCGGGGACCCTCGCCGGCGAGGACTTGCCGGTCGGCATGGTCGAGAGCGATCGGTTTCCTCAGCCGATGTTCTCGCCCGCCACGAAAGCCGAGACCGGCCACGACCAGAATGTCACCGAAAGCACCCTCCGGGCTGCGCTCGGGGACGAGCGGGCCCGGGCGTTACGCGATCGGAGCCTCGCCCTCTACAGCGCCGGCGAACGGCACGCCGAATCCTGCGGCATCATTGTGGCCGACACCAAGTTCGAGTTCGGCGTCGGCCCGGACCAGTCGCTCGTGCTCATCGATGAGGTCCTCACCCCGGATTCCTCCCGCTTCTGGCCCAAGGATCGCTACCTGCCGGGGCGAACCCAGCCGAGCTTCGACAAACAGCCGCTGCGGGACTATCTCGACGGACTTCGTCGGGAAGGCCGCTGGAACGGGGAAGCCCCGCCTCCCCCTCTCCCGGCGGAAGTCGTGGCGGCCACCAGCGCTCGCTATCTCGAGGCGTACCGTCGGCTCGCGGGGGCCGGGTTGCCGGGAGCGTCGTGATCCGGATCGCCCCGGAAGGCCGCCTGTTCATCCTGGCGGCCTGGCTCATTCTGGTGGTCCTGGCGCTGCTGCATTGGTGGATCGCCGCCCTCTGGCTGCCCATCGCGGTCTGGACCGTGGTTTTCTTTCGTGATCCGGTGCGGGACGGCCCCCGGGGCGATGACCTGATCATCGCTCCGGCCGACGGGCTGGTGGTCAGCGTGATTCCGGTGGACGAGCCGGCGTTCCTCAAGCAGGCTGCGACCCGGGTTTCCATTTTCATGAACGTGGTCAACGTGCACGTCAACCGGTATCCTGCCAGCGGACGGCTGCGCTATCGGCAGTATTCGAAAGGCGCGTTCGGCCATGCCATGGCGGAGAAAGCCTCGACCAGCAATGAACAGAGCTCGGTCGGCATTGAAACGTCCCGCGGCCGCCTCCTGGTCCGCCAGATCGCCGGGTCGATCGCCCGCCGCATCGTCACCGACGACATCGAGGGCGCCGAGGTGCGCCAGGGAGACCGCATGGGGATGATTCGTTTCGGATCCCGGGTCGATCTCTTCGCGCCGGTCTCGGTTGAGGTGCTCGTGAAGGAAGGCGACCGGACCAAAGCGGGCCTGACCGTGCTGGCGCGGTGGGCAAAGGCATGACGGAACCGTCGTCGCGCGAGGGACTCAAGCGGGTCGTGGTGGTCATTCCCAGCGCCTTTACCCTGGGCAACCTGTTCTTCGGGTTCTGGTCGATCATCTCCGCGTTCAACGGGAATTTCCGCCAGGCCGGCTGGTTCATCCTGTATGCCGCCATGCTCGATTCGCTGGACGGGCGGGTGGCCCGGCGTATGGGCACGGGGAGCCGGTTCGGAGCGGAGCTGGATTCCCTGGTCGACGTGGTCTCGTTCGGAGTCGCGCCCGCCTTGCTGATCTACCTGCTGGAATTCTCCACCGCGGGACGGTTCGGCTGGGTTGTCTGCTTCATCTTCGTGGTAACCGCGGCGCTCCGGCTTGCCCGGTTCAACGTGCTGGCTCACGGCAAGCCACACTCCACCTGGTTCCTGGGGCTCCCGGTTCCCGCGGCGGGAACCACGCTCGCGCTCTTTTATGCCTTCAGTCAGACCGAGGCGTATCGGCGATCACTGGCCTATCTCGACCTCTCACACCAGGGCCTGGTCTTCCTGCTCCTGCTGCTCTCCGCCCTCATGGTGAGCCGGGTCGAATACCCCAGAGGCTGGCCGGCCCACACTCGATCCCTGGGCGGGATTCTCGGCCTGGTGCTGGTGCTCGGTATCATTGCCGCGATGCTGATCCGGCCGACCGTGTTCGGATTCCCCATCGTGCTCGGGTATGTCACCTTCGGGGTGCTTCGCCACGGATACCTGCTGTTCCGTGAGCGCGGGGAGGAGGGCGAATGACCTGGCGGGTTCATGTGCGCATCCTTCCCCGCGCCGGCCTCCGCGACCCGCAGGGACAGGCCATCGAGCATGCCCTCGGCGCGCTGCAATTCGCCGAGGCGTCCAACGTGCACGTGGGCAAGGCGATCTCCCTCGATGTGACCGCCGAGAGCCGGGAGGACGCCATCCGCCGGGTCCGCGAGATGTGCGACCGGTTGCTGGCGAATCCGGTCACCGAGGACTACCAGATCGAGGCGGAGGCCTCGACCTGATGCGGGTCGCGGTGATCCGGTTTCCCGGGAGCAACTGCGAGGTGGAGACCTGCCGCGCCATCATTCGGGCCGGCGGGGACGCCGTCCTCCTGTCCTACCGGACCAGCGAGCTGTCCGGAATCGAGGCGGTGATTCTGCCAGGCGGGTTCAGCTACGGCGACTACCTTCGCAGTGGCGCGATCGCCCGGTTCAGCCCGGTGATGCTCCCGATTCGCGACCTCGCCGATCGGGGGGCGCCGGTGCTGGGGATCTGCAATGGGTTTCAAATCCTCTGTGAAGCCGGCCTGCTTCCCGGCGCGCTGGTACGAAACGCCTCTCTGCGATACCTCTCCCGGCCGGTGACGGTCCGGGTCGACCGAAACGATACGCCCTTCACCAACGACTACCGTGAGGGAGAGTTGCTCACCGTCCCGATCGGCCATGGAGACGGCCGATTCGTCGCCGCCGACTCCGAGCTCGACGACCTCCAGGCCCGCCGACAGGTGGTACTCCGTTACGCTGGGACCGATTTCCCCGATGCCCCCGCCAACCCCAACGGGTCGCTTCGGAACATCGCCGGGATCTGCAATGCGGCGGGAAACGTGGTCGGCATGATGCCCCACCCCGAGCGGCTCTTCGATCCAATCCAGGGACCCGCCTCCGGCTCCCGGGTGTTCAGCTCGCTGGTGCATTCCCTGAGCCACGCGGTGTCCTCGGATCGCTGACCCGGGAGGCGTGATCCGGTTATTTTTGATGCTTGTTCAGATGCATCGACACGAACGGAGACTCCGGTACCAAGATGTCCGATAAGCCAAGCCGAAACGAAGAAGAGTACTTCGCGCGGGAAGACGCCGAGCGGATTCAGAAGCTCCATGCGAAGCAGGTGGCCGCCGATGATGCCCGGGAGCGACGCTCTCATTTCATGAAATGCCCCAAGTGCGGCGCCGACCTTCACACCGAAACCTTCCATGGAGTTCAGATCGATCGGTGCCCCGAATGTCACGGCGTCTGGCTGGATCACGGTGAGGTCGACCAGCTGATGAAGCATGAAGACCCCGGCGTGCTTCGCCGCGTTTTCGGCGATGTGGCGGCCTCGGTCCGGAAGCTCCGGGCCACGCCGTGACCCCCACGGCCGTTCTCCCTGAGGCCGTCCCCTTCCCTGGCGAACGCGCGGTAACTCCGGACCTGATCCGCGAGCACAACCTCAACCGGCACGAATACGACGAAATCCTGGCGATGCTGGGCCGCACGCCGACGCTCACCGAGCTGGGCATTTTTTCGGCGCTCTGGTCCGAGCATTGTTCCTACAAACACACCAAGCCGGTGCTCCGGACCTTTCCGACCCATGGTCCCGCCGTCCTCCAGGGCCCGGGGAAAACGCCGGAGTGCTCCGCCTCCCGAACGGCTGGGCTGTCGCCTTCAAAATCGAGTCCCACAACCACCCCAGCGCGGTTGAGCCGTATCAGGGTGCGGCGACCGGAGTCGGCGGAATCCTGCGCGATGTCTTCACCATGGGAGCCCGTCCCGTCGCGGTGCTGAACTCTCTGCGCCTTGGACCGCTCGACGACGCCCGGAACCGCTATCTCTTCGGGGGGATCGTCAAGGGGGTGGGCGATTACGGAAACTGTGTCGGGGTGCCAACCCTGGGAGGCGAAGTGGCCTTCGCTCCGGGGTATTCCGGCAATCCCCTGGTGAACGCGATGTGCGTGGGCCTCCTCCGGGAGGAGGATCTCACGCGCGCCCGGGCTCAGGGTGTTGGCAATATCCTCCTCGCCATGGGCGCCAGCACCGGTCGAGACGGCATCCACGGGGCAAGCTTCGCTTCCGAGGAGCTTTCCACCAAGAGCGAGCAGCGCCGTCCCCAGGTCCAGGTCGGCGACCCCTTCACGGAAAAGCTCCTTCTCGAAGCCACCCTGGAGCTCATTGAGTCGGGCCTGGTCGTGGCGATCCAGGACATGGGTGCCGCCGGACTCACCAGCTCCTCCGCGGAGATGGCGGCGCGAGGCGGCGTGGGCGTCGAGCTCGAGACCGATCGAGTGCCGCTCCGCGAGGCCGGCATGACTCCCTACGAGATCATGCTCTCGGAATCGCAGGAGCGCATGCTGGTGGTCGCCGAACCGGATCGCGTGGCCGACATCCAGGCGGTTTGCGCCAAATGGGACCTGCCGGCCATCCCGATCGGACGGGTTACCGACGATGGGGTCTTTCGGGTGGTGCACCACGGCCAGTGCGTGGCTGCCATCCCTGCCCAGCGCCTCGTGGATGGATGCCCGATCTATCACCCGGTCGCCCGGGAAGACCCCGCCATATCCGCGACCCGGCAGGCGGTACCGACCGAGTCGCCGCGGGCGGATGCGCTGGGAGCGCTTCCTCTGCTGCTCGATGACCCGACCATCGCGAGCAAACGGTGGGTGTACGAGCAGTACGACTCGACCGTCCAGGGCGCCACGGTCATCCAGCCCGGCGGGGATGCCGGCGTGTTCCTGGTGCCGGGAGAGACCTTCGGGGTGGCGGTGACCGTGGACGGCAACCAACGCTATGTCGCGCTGGATCCGTTCGAGGGGGGAAAGGCCGCGGTGGCAGAGGCGGCCCGAAACATCGCCTGCGCCGGCGCGATCCCCCTCGGGATTACCGATTGCCTCAACTTCGGCAATCCCGAGAAGCCCGGAGTGTTTTACCAGTTTCGCGAGGCCTGCCGGGGGATCAGCGAAGCCTGCCGGGTTTTCGAGACCCCGGTCACCGGGGGCAACGTTTCCCTGTATAACGAGAGTCCGGGCGGCGCGATCGACCCCACCCCGGTCGTCGGGATGGTCGGGCTCCTCCCCGAGGTCCACCGCCGGGTCCCCAGCCATTTCCAGGAATCCGGCGATCTGATCGTGCTGCTCGGCCTAACCCGCGGCCACCTGGGAGGATCGAGCTATTGGGAGGTGGTCCGGACCTTCACCGGCGGTCCGCCTCCCCCGGTCGACCTGGCGGTGGAGCGGAACCTCCAGGGGTTCCTCGCGGCGGCGTCCCGGGAGAGGCTCCTCCACTCCGCCCACGACTGCTCGGAGGGCGGGCTCGCCGTGGCTCTCGCCGAGTGTTGTATCGGTCCTCCCTATGTGGAGCGACCCCTGGGCGCCTGGATCGAGCTGACCAGGGCCCGAGGAACCCCTGAAGCGATTCTCTACGGAGAAGACATGGGGCGCGTCATCCTGAGCTGCGGAGCGGATGACCTTCCCGCTCTCCGTCGCCTCGCCGGCGAATTCCGGGTTCCGGTCGAGGGAGCCGGCCGGGTGGGATACGCCGGAGGGCAGTTGGAGATCCGGCTCACCGGCGGCAGCCCCGCCTTCGCGTGGCCGGTCATCGAGCTTCGGAAGATCTATCTCGACGCGCTTCCCCGCAGGATGAACCGCGCCGAAGCGGACTCCCCGTCCGCCGATCCGCCTGCCCGCCGGTCCGCCTGACATGTGCGGGATCATCGGCGTCTCGGCCATTCACGATGCGGCGCGGGTCGCCTATCTCGGACTCTATGCCCTTCAGCACCGCGGCCAGGAGAGCGCCGGCCTCGTCACCGTGGACGGTGGCGGGACCTCCCACAGTCACCGCGGCATGGGACTGGTGAACGATGTCTTCCAGGAACGGGATTTCGGCGACCTGCCCGGCGACGTGGCGATCGGCCACACCCGGTACTCCACCACCGGAAGCTCGGTGCTGACCAACGCGCAGCCCTGCCTCGCCAACTATCGCTGCGGCCCGCTCGCCCTGGCCCACAACGGCAATCTCACCAACGCGACCGAACTGAAACGCGAGCTGGTCGCACAGGGAGCGATCTTTCAATCCTCCTCGGATTCCGAAGTCATCGTTCACCTGATCGCCCGGTCCAAAGCCGCTGATCCCGAGGCCCAGATCCGTGAAGCGCTGGAACGCCTCGAAGGGGCATTCAGCCTGGTCCTCGCCGTGGGCCGAACCCTCTACTGCGTCGTCGATCCTCGCGGGTTTCGCCCCCTGGTGCTTGGCCGGCTGGGCGACGGAATGATCGCCGCCTCGGAAACCTGCGCCTTGGATCTGGTCGGCGCGTCGGTGGTGCGCGAGCTCCGGCCCGGGGAGTTCGTTCGGATCAGCAATGGCGTGCTCAAGAACCTGGAACCCCTGCCGCCCAAGCCAGCCAGCCGATGCATCTTCGAGCTGGTCTATTTCGCTCGACCCGACAGCATCGTCTTCGGCGAGTCGGTCGACCGGGTGCGGCGTGAGCTGGGCCGGCAGCTCGCCATCGAGCACCCTTCTCCCGGCGCCGAGCTGGTGATGAGCGTCCCGGATTCGAGCAATGCGATGGCGCTGGGCTACGCCGAGCAGAGCGGGGTCAAGCTCGAGCACGGATTGATTCGCAACCACTACGTGGGACGGACCTTCATCAACCCGACCCAGGCTCTCCGGGTCGCCAAGGTCAGAATCAAGTTCAACCCGGTGAAGGAGGTTCTCGCCGGACGATCCGTCGTGGTGGTCGATGACAGCCTGGTGCGCGGCACCACCAGCAAGGGCCTGGTGCAGATGATCCGGGCGGCCGGGGCGAGGGAGGTGCACCTTCGACTGGCGTCCCACCCGATCACCGGTCCGTGTTACTACGGCATCGATACGCCGACCCGGGAGGAGCTCATCGCGGCGACCCACTCCGTCGACGAAATCCGGGACTTTCTCGGGGTGGATTCCCTGGGCTACCTCTCCCTCGATGGCATGCACCGTGCTGCGGGCATGGGTAACAAGTTCTGTGATGCATGTTTCTCGGGCCGATACCCCACTCCGATGGGGAATGGCGCCACGAACGGCGGAGGACCGGAATGACCGAACCGGGCGGCTTTGAGCGACTGGTCTATTTCTTCGGCCAGGGTCGTGCCGACGGCACGGCTGCCATGAAGGACGTGCTCGGCGGGAAGGGAGCGGGGCTGGCAGAAATGACCAACCTCGGCATCCCGGTGCCTCCCGGATTTACCATCCCCGCTACGCTCTGCTCGACCTACCTCGAAACCCAAAGCTTCCCACCCCGGCTCCGGCCTCAGGTCGATAGTGCCCTGCAACGGCTCGAGGCCGCCACCGGCAAAGGATTCGGCGGGAAGGAGTCCCCACTCCTGGTTTCGGTGCGGTCCGGCGCCGCCCTCTCGATGCCCGGCATGATGGAAACCATCCTGAATCTCGGACTCAACGACACGACCGTCGAAGGCTTGTGCCGGCTGAGCGGCAACCCCGGTTTCGCGTGGGATTCCTACCGGCGCTTTGTCCAGATGTTCGGCGGGGTGGTCTTCGGCGTGCCCAAGAAACGATTCGAGGAAATCCTGGACCGGCGGAAGAAAGAGGCCGCGGTCTCCCGGGACATCGATCTCCCTGCCACCGCGCTCCAGGATCTGGTCTCGGCCTACAAGGCCCTGATCCGGACCGAGACCGGAAAACCGTTTCCGGAGAACCCGGAAGATCAGCTCTGGGGCGCGATCGAAGCCGTGTTCGAGAGCTGGAATACGCAGCGCGCCCAGGATTACCGCCGACTTCACGACATCCCTGATTCCCTGGGAACCGCCGTCAACGTGGTCGCCATGGTCTTCGGCAACATGGGCGAAGACTCCGGGACGGGCGTGGCCTTCACGCGCGATCCCTCGACCGGCGAGAAGGGTCTGTACGGAGAGTACCTGCTCAACGCGCAGGGCGAGGACGTCGTTGCAGGACTCCGCACCCCGCAACCGATTGCCCGCCTGAAGGATTCGCTCCCGGAGGCCTATGGCGAGCTGGAGCGCACCGCGCATACGCTGGAGCGGCACTTCAGAGACGTGCAGGATCTCGAGTTCACGATCGAGCGCGGTCGTCTGTTCATGCTGCAGACCCGGCGAGGCCAGCGTTCGGGGCCGGCCGCGGTTCGCATCGCCGTGGATATGGTGGACGAAGGTTCGATTTCCGAAGAGGAGGCCCTCGCCCGCATTCCTCCCAACGACCTCGAACAGCTCCTCCATCCCACCATCGATGCCACCGCCGACCTGGATCTCCTCACCACCGGGTTGCCCGCCTCTCCGGGAGCGGCCTCGGGCACCGCGGTGTTCGATGCCGACATCGCCGAGGAACGGGGGCGCCGGGGTGACGCGGTGATCCTGGTGCGTCGTGAGACCAGCCCCGACGACTTCCACGGCATGGTGGAGGCCCGGGCGATCCTGACGGCGCGGGGAGGCATGACCTCCCACGCCGCGGTGGTTGCGCGGGGCATGGGCAAGCCGTGCGTCGCGGGAGCCCATGAGATCGAGGTGCACGAGGCGCCCGCCTCCTTCTCGGTGAACGGACGCCGCATCGCCGAAGGAGAATGGATCACGGTGGACGGCGGCACCGGAAGGGTCTACGCCGGACAGGCACGGCTGGTCCCCCCTTCTCTCTCGGGCCACTATGCGCGGGTGATGGATTGGGCCGACCAGCGCCGCCATCTCAGGGTCCGGGTCAACGCCGACACCCCGGCCGATGCCCATCGGGGCCGCGATTTCGGGGCCGAGGGCATCGGGTTGTGCCGCACCGAGCACATGTTCTTCGAGGGAGAGCGGATCACCGCGATGCGCGAGATGATCCTCGCGAGCGATCCCGAAGGGCGCCGCCGGGCGCTCGCCAAGCTGCTCCCCATGCAACGCAACGACTTCGAGGGAATCTTCCGCGCGATGGAGGGCTACCCGGTCACCATCCGGCTGCTCGACCCGCCGCTCCACGAGTTTCTGCCCAAGGAACCGGAGGAGATCGCCGCGGTGGCACGGGAGATGGGCAAGAGCGCCGAGGAGATCAAGAAAGCCGCCGATACCCTGGCCGAGGTCAACCCGATGCTCGGGCTCCGGGGCTGCCGGCTCGGCATCATGTATCCCGAAATCACCGCGATGCAGGCCAGGGCCATCTTCGAGGCGGCCTGCGTGGTCGCCGTCCGGAAGGGCCGGGTGCAGCCCGAGGTCATGATCCCGCTGGTGGCCCACGTGGTCGAATTCCGGAAACAGGCCTTGATCGTCCGCCAGGTGGCCGAAGAAGTCTTCCGTGAAAAGCAGATCACCGTCCCCTACCTGCTCGGCACCATGATCGAGCTGCCCCGCGCGGCCCTCACCGCCGACGAAATCGCCCGCGAGGCGCAGTTCTTCTCGTTCGGAACCAACGACCTCACCCAGACCACCTGGGGCCTCTCCCGGGACGATGCGGGGATGTTCCTCCCCGAGTACCTGGAACGCAACATCATCGAGGCCGATCCGTTCATCCGGCTCGATATCGAGGGGGTCGGCAAACTGATCCGGATGGCGGTGGAGCTGGGTCGGGGTGCCCGAAGCGACCTCAAGGTGGGCATCTGCGGGGAGCACGGCGGCGAGCCGGAAGCCATCGCCTTCTGCGAAGAGCGCAAGATGAACTACGTGTCCTGCTCGCCCTACCGTGTACCGATCGCCCGACTGGCCGCCGCCCAGGCGGCGCTGATGGAGCGCGGGACCATGAACCGGACCCGCGCGACGGTCTGAAATCAGGCAGTGGCCTGCCGCCGCTGCCGGGCCCGCAGGTACTCGCTGAACATGTGCACCGGGGCGGGTCGCCCCAGCAGATAGCCCTGGGCTTTCTCGCAACCGCGGGCTCGCAGGAAATCGGCCTGCTCCCGGGTTTCCACCCCTTCCGCCACGACCTCGAGCTCCATCGCCTTGCCGAGCGCAATGATCGCGGTCGCGATCGTCACCGCATCCGGGTTGGCCGGCACGTCGACGATGAACGACCGATCGATCTTGAGGGTGGACACCGGGAAGTTCTTGAGGTAGCTGAGCGAGGAATATCCGGTGCCGAAGTCGTCGATCGCGAGCGTGATCCCGAGCTCGGCCAGCTCCCGGAGGCGTCGCTCGACCACCGACCCCTGCTCCATCAGCATGGATTCGGTCAGCTCGATCATGAGCTGCCCGGGACGGGCTCCGGTGTCGTGCAGCGTGTCCTGGACCGTCCGCACGATTCCGGGCTGGCGGAGCTGCCGGGCCGAGAAATTCACCGAGAGAACCAGCTCGCTGAATCCTTCCATCTCCCAGCGGCGGGCCTGAGCGCACACCGACCGGAGCGACCATTCGCCCAGCGGAACGATGAGTCCTGATTCCTCGCAGAGCTGGATGAACTCGGCGGGCGAGACCAATCCGCGATCCGGATGATCCCACCGTACCAGGGCCTCCGCGGCCGTCACCGAACGGGTACGCAGGTCGAAGACCGGCTGATACCAGAGCGTGAATTCACCATGATCCACCGCGATGCGAAGCTCCCGCTCCAGACGCAGCCGGCCGACCGCATCGGCGTTCATCTTGGGCGCATAGCGCTGAATCGTGTTGCGACCCTCCTTCTTGGCCAGCGAGAGCGCCACGTCGGCGTTCTTGTGAAGGGTCTCCGAATCGAGGCCATCCTCGGGATGGATGGCGATTCCGATGGACGCGGTCGCGAAGATCTCCTGGCTTCCCAGCCGGATCGGTTCCTGGAGGACGTTGAGGGCACGCCGGGCCAGGTGTTCCGCGGTATCCGGATGGTCCAGGTCGGGGATGATGATGGCGAACTCGTCGCCACCCAGGCGGGCCGCTTGCATCCCGCGCACTTCATCCCAGGTCGATTCCGGGCCCTGACGCTGGTCCCCAGGACGGCACAGAAGATCGAGCCGCGAGCTGACTTCCCGGATCAGGTCGTCGCCGGCCGCGGGGCCGAGGGTATCGTTGATCCGGCCGAAGTGATCGATATCGAGGGAGCACACCGCGACCCTTCGCCCCAGGGGGCGGGCCCGCCCGATCGCCTGGCCCAGGCGTTCCCGGTAGAGCATGCGGTTGGGAAGGCGGGTCAGGCCGTCGTAGAAGGCCAGGGCACGAACCTGGTCCATCATCCGGGAATTGCCGAGGGCGCGAGCCACCCGGTCCGCCAGTCGCCGGAATCCCTGGAGTGCGGTCGGATTGGATTTGCCAGGCGACTCCACTGCCAGCATGCCAATCAGCTCACCCGCCTCATGCAACGGACAGGCAAAGATGACGCCCCGTCCGGTAGAGCGGTGGGGAGTGAGATACCGCGGGAGGTTGTCCCGGGGAGCGAAGGTGATCCACTCCGGATGCTCCCGGGCAAGGTCAACGTCATCCGGAACGATGTCCGTGGTGACCATGCGCCGGGACGTCAGTCCGTCGCCCGATGCTACCCAGGTGGTCGCGTCCCGCTCGTTCTGGGTCCCGGCCACCGTGAGGCTTGCCGTCCGGCAGGGAAATATGCCCGGCAGGAAATCGAGGACCAGCTGAGCAATACTGGCGGTGTCGAGGGTCGAGAGGATGGCCCGGTCCATCTCGCGGTCCCGCTCCACCAGAGCCGCCCGCCGCTCAAGCGAGGAGCTCGTGGCGTTGATGGCCAGTCCGAGCGCGGCCATCCGGTGATCCTGTCCCGCCACCGCAATGGGGAGGTCGTATTGGCCGGCCGAGAGCCGGTACGCCCCCTGGAGGATCCGGACATGCGAGACCATGGAGCGATGGACCTCCCGCAGTCCAAACAGAGCGCCAACGAGGAGGACGATACCGATCGCGCCGAGCACCGCCCGGTCCGCCCAGCCCATCGCGGCAAGCCCGGCTGTCCCGGCGCCAACGAGCAGCAGGGCCAGGAGCCACCGCCCCGGGCGGCCGGTAATGAGGTGCCACAATGAAGGCGGGTACTCCGCGGACCAGGAACTTTCGACACTCATAGGGAAAGTCAGCAGTAAGCAACCGTCAGGCCAGCCCCGGGTGAAGGACGGAACTCACGTCGGGGCAATCAGTTAGGATGATTCAGGATCCGGATCTTCAGCGCTCCTTCCCGGTGACTTCATTCCGGACGCAACAAATGGGGTATCCGGCCATCCGGTCGATTCCGGACTGGCGGGAGGGTGCTCTTATCTTTTGCGCTTCCGCCCCCGAGGGGGCCCCCGCCCCGACCCTGAACCGGAGCAGCCTCTGCCAATGCCTAACCCGCTCGTGGGAATCGTGATGGGTTCCGCCTCGGACTGGGACGTCATGCAGCATGCGGTCCGGCGGCTCGAGGAATTCGGAGTGGCGTGCGAAGCCCGGGTGATCTCCGCGCATCGCAGCCCCGCGCTGGCGCACGAGTACGCCCGGGAGGCGGCATCCCGCGGACTCACCTGCCTGATCGCCGCCGCCGGAGGCGCCGCCCATCTTGCCGGGGTCATGGCCGCCGGGACGACCCTTCCTGTGCTTGGGGTGCCGATGCCCAGCAAACATCTCCAGGGCATGGATTCCCTGCTCTCAACGGTCCAGATGCCGGCGGGGATACCGGTGGCGACCTTCGCGATCGGGGAGGCGGGGGCCCACAATGCCGCGCTCTTCGCGGTCGCGATGCTGGCCCGGGTGGACGATCAGCTCGCGAAAAAGCTGAGCGACTTTCGCGCCGCCCAGGAACAGAAGATCCGCGATACCAGGCTTCCGGAAGCAAAGCGGTAGGAGCCGAAAGCCCTACCGACCGGGGCGCGGGACCAGGTTGCGGGAGCGTTTGGGTCCAAGCTGGCGCAAGTAGACCCCGATCTGATAGACCGCCTGCTTGAAGACCAGGAAAAGGCCATCGAACCATCGGGTTCGGGGTTCCGGGAGCCCCCGGAGCTCGTGCCAGACCCACTGCATGGGATCCTGAGAACGACGAATGGTCCGGTAGGCTTCCCGAAAGCGAGCACCCGGCCCCGGCAGAATCCACCACTGAATTAGCCGGAGCGCCAGCGGTCGTCGCTCCTCGGGACCGTCTGTCGGTGAGGCCGGCAGCCATCCGAGGTGAATCCGGGTCAGCCGCGGGGTCGGGATCACCCCCATGGGGACGGCGGTGCCGAGGAACCTGGTTGCCAGCTCGAATTGGTGGGACAGCGCCCGTGTTAGGCCAGCCAGCCGGGCAGCCGCGGCGAGCTCCTCCCAGTCGATCCCCGAAGAGTCCGCCGTGGCGAGAAGGCGATCCGTGTCGATCACGTGCCGAAGAGAGCCGAACGCGTCGCTGGCGGCCTGCGCGGCGGTGTGAAGAAGGAGCGCCTCGCGCGAGGGTACCCGCAGGGTCATCGGACCGGGCGTCGTCAGGGCGACTGCCGTTCGTCGAAACCATCCGGCATCGAGCCGAAGCGGGTCCATGGGCCTCGAGAGGGCCCAGTGCACTTCGACCTGAAAGATCGAATTGGCCGCTGGGAGGTGGAAGTGGTGGGCCCGGTATGCCTCCTCAACCCGGGCAGCGGGCAGCTGGTATCCCGCGGCGCGGATCACTTGGAGCGCGGGATCGAGCTCCCCCGGTTCGACCAGCACATCGAGGTCGATCATCGCCCGTTCCACCGGGGCGTCATAGATCTGATGTCGGAGAGCGGCCCCTTTGAGAACGACCGGGGTGATGGAGCGCTGGCCGAGCAGGGAGAGGACCCGTTCGCATTCCAGCTCCACGATCATCGCCCATTTGCTGCGAAGGCGGTAGGCCGCGCGAAGCTCTTCGCCAGGTCCGAGCCCCAGGTCGGCCTCGAGCAGGTCGAGCTTGGCCAGGGCGTGCAGGATCAGCCCCAGCACCCGTTGTTTCTCCGCAAGATCGAGTACGGCGGGACCCAGCCCCGCTTCCCGAATCGCCCCCAGGACCGCCAGAGCCTCATCGCGGTCCAGGCCACGACGACAGAGCCGGAGCACTCCCGTGATACTCCGAGGAGTCTCTCCCGGGTTCGCCGAAGTCACCGTGTTGGGGCGCATGATCCGCTCCAATCCCTAGGCACGGGAGAATGACCGTCAAGGATCGTGCCCAGTAAAAAGGCTCCCCGAGTGGGGAGCCCATGGAGGCGCAGGGAATCGAACCCTGGTCCGAACCAGCTTCCTGCGCAGCGTCTACGTGCGTAGACCGATCTTCCTGCCTTGGCTTCGAGCCGGGGACCGATCGCCCTTCCCGAAACGCACCTCCAGGAATCTCACCCGCCACGCCGGAGGATCGTGACAGGCCAGCCCGGCTTTGCTATTCGGCTCCGTCGCCCCGGGCGGGCTCCGAAACCGAAGGCTACTTCAGCGAGCTAAGCTCAGCTTAGGCAGCCAGCGCCAAATCAGAGTTGGCAGTTAGAAAGTTCCAAGCGGTTTTACCAGGAACCTGGACCTGGGCACGCTGCCACACCTTCCACTGACCCGTCGAAACCAGTCGCCCCCTATCAAAGAGCCATGGGAATCTAGCCGAATGCTTCCTGGCGGGCAAGCTTGGCCGATTACATCATCTACTCGAAGCAAACGCGATATCATCCTTGCTAGCAACATTTTACACGAACCATGTAAAGCAATTTCGAGGTGCAGTTCTGTAACGAAAATCGCCTCACAGGCCCTTCCCCCCCCCCGAAGAAAGGGCTGCATCCTGACCTATCTGGCGGTCGCGACGAGATTTCGTTCGAGGTACGTCCGGAAGATGCCCTCCGCCTCGACCATGCTCTCCACCCGGAAAAGCTGCTCGCGAAGGCCCGCCGACCCCGGAAGCCCCTTGGTGTACCAGCCCAGGTGCTTCCTGAACTCGACGACCGTCTTCCGGGAGTCCCCCTGGAGCCTCAGTGCGAGGCGGGCATGCTCCAACGCCACCGAGAATCGTTCCTCCGCACTGGGCGTGTCCGGAGGACCCTCGCCATCGAGCAGCGCCCTCCCGTCCCGGAAGATCCAGGGATTCCCGAACGAGCCGCGGCCAACCATGATGGCCGCGCACCCGGTGTGCTCCCGGAGCCGGCGGATGTCCTCACCCGACGCAACATCGCCGTTTCCGATGACCGGGATGGTCAGGGCTTCCACCACCCTGGCGATCTCGTCCCAGTTGGCCGATCCGGTGAACATCTGGGTCCGGGTTCGGGCATGAAGGGTGAAGGCGCGGGCTCCGGCGTCCTCCATCCGCCGGGCAATTCCAACCGGATCGCGACTTTCCTCGCTCCACCCGCTCCGGGTCTTCACCGTGACGGGCAAATGGGTGGCGTTCACCACCGCTCGGATGATCCGGCCCACCAGCTCGAGATCCCGAAGGCATCCTGAGCCACCATTTCGCTGGACCACCTTCTTGACCGGGCAACCGAAGTTGATGTCGATGAATTCCGGCTCGTACTCTTCGGTGACGATGGCGGCGGCCCGGGCCATGGCCTCGGCGTCGGCTCCGTAGATCTGGACTCCGATCGGGCGCTCGACCTCCTCGAATTCGGCGCCTTCGAGCGTCTTCCGGATTCCGCGCCGGATCGCCTCGGCGGACAGGAACTCCGTCATCAGGACGTCGGCCCCGTAGCGCCGGCAGAGCTGCCGGAAGGGCGCCTCCGAAATACCCGCCATCGGGGCGAGGATCAGGGGAAGGCTTCGTGTGGGAAGGTACGGTAACCGCATGCCACAAAGCTATTTGCCCCCGTAGCGGGCGGCAATGTGGCGGGGTTAATTTGTCCGCGCGATGCGACTCCGGGACTTTCTCGACTCGTCGGCGATCTCGCTCGACCTTCAGGCGACCAGCAAGGAAGCGGTGCTGGACGAGTTGGTCTGGCAGCTCCGCCTGGACGAGCGAACCGCCCAGCAACTGGTTCGGCTGCTCAAGCGCCGGGAGGCACTGGGCTCAACCGGCGTGGGTCGGGGAATCGCAATTCCCCACTGCCGGGCCATCGGGGTTGCGGACCTTCGGCTCGGGTTCGGGATTCATAAGGCGGGGATCGACTACGACGCGGTGGACAACAAGCCGGTGAACGTGTTCTTCCTGATCGTCGCGCCGCCCAATGAGGTCTCCAACCAGTATCTCCCGGTGCTCGGAAAGATTGCCCAGTTTGCCCAGATACCGGACGTCCCCCCGCGCCTCCTCACCCTGACCACGCCGGACGAGCTGTTCGCGATGATGGACGAAAAGGGAATCTGACGGGCTACTCCCATTCGATGGTTGCGGGGGGTTTGCTGCTCACGTCGTAAACCACCCGGTTCACCCCCTTCACTTCGTTGGCAATCCGGTTCGCGATCCGCCCCAGTACGTCGGGGGGAAAAGGAAACCAGTCCGCAGTCATCCCGTCCCTGCTGGTGACAGCCCGCAAGGCCACCGTCTGATCGTAGGTGCGGAAGTCGCCCTGGACCCCGACCGAGCGAATCGGCAGCAGAACGGCGAAAGCCTGCCAGATCTCGTCATAGAGGTTGGCGGCGCGAATCTCCTCGATGTAGATGGCGTCGGCCTGCCGGAGCATTTCGAGGGCTTGCCGGGTAACGTCCCCGAGAATCCGGATCGCGAGGCCCGGGCCTGGAAACGGGTGCCGGCCGACCATTTCTTCCGGCAGGCCCAGCTCCCGGCCGACCTGGCGCACCTCGTCCTTGAACAGCTCGCGCAACGGCTCGATCAGCTTGAAGGGAAGCCGCTCGGGCAGCCCCCCCACGTTGTGGTGGGTCTTGATCGTGACCGACGGCCCGCCTTTGGGAGACACCGACTCGATCACGTCGGGATACAGAGTACCCTGCACCAGAAATCCGACGTCCCGACCCAGCTTCATCGCCTCGGCGTTGAACACCTCGATGAACTCGTTTCCGATGATCCGGCGTTTCCGCTCCGGATCGGTCACCCCCGCGAGCTTTCCGAGGAACCGTTCGCTCGCATCCACCACCACGAGGTCGATGCCGAGGTGCCGGCGGAAGGTGCGCTCAACCTGGTCACGCTCGTGCAGGCGGAGCAGCCCGTGATCGACGAAGATGCAGGTGAGCCGGTCGCCCACCGCGCGGTGGACCAGCGCCGCTGCGACCGAGGAATCGACCCCGCCCGATAACCCGCAGATGATCCGGGAGTCCGGGCCGGCCTGCTCCAGGATCCGCTGCGATTCCGTTTCGATGAAGTGACCCGCGGTCCAGTCGGGTCGGCACCCGCAGATATCGAACAGGAAGTTGGCGATGATCTCGTTGCCCCGGGGGGTATGAGCCACCTCGGGGTGGAACTGCACCGCGAACAGATTGCGCTTCGGATCCTCCATCGCCGCGACCGAGGTGTTGCCGCTCGACCCGGTCCGCACGAATCCCTCGGGAAGGCCTCCGACCTGATCGCCGTGACTCATCCACACCTGGATCTCTTCGCCGGCGCTGAAGCCCCGGAACAGCCGGCCGCCATGGATCGTGAGCCCGGCCCGCCCGTATTCCCTTTGCTCTCCCGGAATGACCTCTCCCCCCGCGAGTCTCGCGATGAGCTGCATGCCATAGCAGAGGCCGAGGACCGGGATTCCCAGCTCCAGGATCGCCCCGGGGGCGAGGGGCGCTCCCTCCTCGTACACCGAGTTGGGCCCGCCGGAGAGAATGATCCCGCGCGCGCCCCAGGCTCGAATCCATTCCAGTGACCGATCGGGAGGATGGATTTCGGAAAAGACGTGGGCTTCCCGAACCCGCCGGGCGATCAGCTGGGTGAACTGCGACCCGTAATCGAGAATCAGAATTCCGTCGTGGTGCGGGCTCATCCGGCCGACCAGGCCAGCAGATCGTCGATCGATTCGCGGCGCCGGACCACCTCCCACCGCCCGGCCTCGACCAGGACTTCCGGTGGACGAGGCCGATCGTTGTAATTCGAGCTCATCACGAATCCGTAGGCCCCGGCGCCGAGGATGGCCAGCCGATCGCCGGGCTCGACCGGAGGGAGCATCCGGCCGAGGGCGAGAAAGTCTCCGGACTCGCAGATCGGACCCACGATATCGACCAGCCGTTCGGTCCCGCCGGGCGCGGCCACCGGGATGATTTCGTGATGCGCCTGGTACCGGCTGGGTCGCTCGAGATCGTTCATTCCCGCATCCACGACCACGAAATCGGTTCCGCCGGCGTGCTTCCGGTAGAGCACGCTGGTGACCAGAACCCCGGCACTGCCGACCAGGTAGCGCCCGGGCTCGATCCGGACCGTGACCCCGAGCGTCCCCACGACCGGCCCGATCGCCTCGGCCAGGTGGGCGGGAAGCAGCGGAGTCTCCGCGTTGTACCGGATTCCTAACCCGCCTCCCAGGTCCAGCGAGTCGATCGTCCGGGCACCCAGCGTCCGGATCTCCCCGAGCAGTCCCGCCAGGCGGATCGCTCCCTGGACGAAGGGAGCGGGATCCAGCACCTGGCTGCCCACGTGCATGGCCAGGCCGACCAGCGTCAGGGCTGGGTCACGGAGTATGCGATCGGCGACTTCCAGAACCTGATCGGCCGGAATACCGAACTTTGCCGCGGCCATCGCGGTACGGGTGTAGGGATGGGTATCGACGGTGACGTCCGGATTCACTCGAATGCCGACCCGAACCGGCGGACCACCTGCTTCGGCGGCAAGGGGACGCAGGGTATCCAGCTCCTCGAGCGATTCGAGGTTGATCTGTCCAATCCGCGCCTCGACCGCGGCGCGCAGCTCATCGGGCCGCTTGCCGACCCCGCTGAACACGATCCGATCCGGCGAAAATCCGGCCCGGAGCACCCGGCGGAGCTCGCCCACCGATACGATATCGCACCCGGCGCCAAGATCGCGAAGCAAAGTGAGAATCCGGGAGCAGGAATTGGCTTTGACGGCGTAGTCGATCCGGTGGGGCAGGCTGCTGAGCGCCGTGGTGAGCTCCCGGAACCGGTCCCGGATGGTGCGGGCGCCGTACACATAGACCGGGGTACCGGTCTCGGTCGCGATCTCCGTGAGGCTCACTCCATCCATCGCCAGGGCGCCGCCGTCGAGGCGGGTCAATCCCCCATCGGCCAGCAGGGCTTCGCGCCGATCTGGTTCCGGTATCCGGCGTGCTCCGCGGCGCCGTTCTCCGGACCCCGCGGAGCGCCGAGTGGTCAATATGCCCGACCCCAGACCGCTTCGGTCACCGCCGGTTTGCCGGTCCAGATGCATCGAGCAGGGGCTTCCGGGCTTCGGAACTCCGGATCCGGAAGGACCCGGATCGTCGCCTTGGTTTGTTCCTTGATCTCGGCCTCGACCCCGGGGTCACCGCAGAAACCCGCGAAGACGAAGCCTCCATTTCCCTCCAGGAAATCGATGAACTCCTGTTTGGACTTCGGTCCGCGCAAGGTGTGCTGGTCCCGGCGAGCCGTCGCCGCGGCGAGGAGCTCGCGCTGCATGCGATCCATCTCCTGGATCAGCAGCTCGCCGGCGCCGCCCATCGGGATCGAGGCTTTGGGTCCGCCGGTTCGCCTGGCCAGCATCACGGTCTGGTTGGCCAGGTCCCGAGGGCCGAGCTCCAGTCGAAGCGGGACGCCCCTGGTTTCCCATTCGTAGTACTTGGCTCCCGGGGTCATTCCATCCCTCGCATCGAGATGGGCGCGAATGCCGGCAGCCCGCAGAGCTTGCAGGAGATGGTCTCCGGCCTCGCTGACCCGGACCCGGTCTTCATCGCTCTTCCAGATCGGCACGATGACGACCTGCCATTGCGCGAGCCGCGGCGGGCAAACCAGTCCCTTGTCGTCGCCATGGGTCATGATCAACCCACCCACCAGCCGGGTCGACACGCCCCAGGACGTGCTCCACACATGATCCAGCCCCCCATCGGCGGTCTGGAACGTCACGTCGAAGGCCTTGGCGAAGTTCTGCCCGAGGTGATGGCTGGTGCCCGCCTGAAGGCCCTTGTTGTCCTGCATCATGGCTTCGAGCGCGTAGGTGCGGACGGCGCCGGCGAATTTCTCGCTGTCGGTCTTGGGCCCGGTGAGCACCGGCATGGCCATCCATTCCTCCATGAACCGGCGATAAAGACCGAGGATGAGCCGCGCCTCCGTCTCGGCCTCGGCGTCGGTGGCGTGAGCGGTATGGCCTTCCTGCCAGAGAAACTCGGTGGTGCGAAGGAATAGCCGGGTCCGAAGCTCCCAGCGGACCACGTTGGCCCACTGGTTGATCAGGACGGGGAGGTCGCGCCAGCTCTGGATCCACTTGGCGAACATCGCGTAGATGATGGTCTCCGAGGTTGGACGCACCACCAGCGGCTCTTCCAGCTCCTTCCCTCCCCCATGGGTCACCACCGCGGTCTCCGGGGCGAATCCCTCGACGTGCTCGGCTTCCTTGTGCAGAAAGCTCTGGGGGATGAAGAGAGGGAAATAGGCGTTCTGGTGACCCGTCTCCTTGAACATCCGGTCCAGAGCGCGCTGCATCTCCTCCCAGATGGCATAGCCGTTGGGACGAATCACCATGCAGCCGCGGACCGGGCTGTAGTCGGCCAGCTCGGCCTTCAGGATGAGCTCGTTGTACCAGGCCGAAAAATCCTGGGCTCGCGGGGTCAGTGCTTTGGCGTCGGCCACGGTTCAATGATTGGGTGAGAGGGTTGGGGCTGCACCGTCGGGAAGATCGAGCGCGGAGCGCAGCTCGAGGCCGATGCTGGTCAGGGGAACTTCGCGCTGGATCCCAGCCCCAAGGTCCCGGATAACCGCGGCTTCCCGGGCACACTCTTCAGGCCCGATAACCACCGCGAAACGGGCTGATCTGGCATTGGCCAGTTTGAGCTGCTTGGGCACCCGCTCCTGGGTCAGCGCGTACTCGACCCGGACGCCCTGTTCCCGAAGCGCGTGGGCCAGCTTCAGGACGATGGGGCGCTCTTCGCCGGTGACTGGCACCAGGAAGGCATCGATGCTGGGGGAGGCTGCCGGCACCAGCCCCCGCGCCTTGAGCAGCTCGGCCAGCACCACGTCGCCCATGCCGAAGCCGAGCGCCGGAAGCGAAACGCCACCTATCCGTTCCAGCAGATCATCGTACCGCCCCCCACCACAAATCGCCCGCAGCTCGCCCTGGGCATCGAAGAGCTCGAACACCGTGCCGGTGTAGTACGCGAGTCCCCGCACGATCGTCAGATCGAGATCGAGGAAGTCACCCAGCCCCATCGCCTCGAGCGCGACCATGGTTTCCCGGAGGGCTTCGCCCGCTCCGGTGGTCATCGGGAAACGTGCCTCGAGATCGGCCCAGGTCCGAAGCTCGGGAACACTCTCCAGCGCGGACACCGACTCCGCGGAGGCGCCCGACTCGATCAGGGACCGCATCCGGGGGGAATACTCCGCCCGACCCAGCTTGTCGATCGCCTGAAATGCGAGATCCTGGCGCTGGGCGCCGATCCCGGTTTCCTCCAGGAGAGCCGACAGCATGCGGCGATCGGAAAGCCTGACTCGCACGTCGGCGGGTCCGAGCCCGAGCGCCCGCATCACATCAATCGCCAGCGCGATGATCTCGGCATCGGCCCCCGGACCGCCTTCTCCGATCAGGTCGCAATTGAGCTGGAAGTGCTCCCGGAGCCGCCCGCGCTGATGGCGCTCGTACCGGAAGAGCTGGGGAATCGAGAACCAGCGAATCGGCTTCTTGAGCCCATTCGCCCGGGCCGCCACCATTCGGGCGAGGGTCGGGGTCAGCTCGGGGCGAAGGGCCACCGCCCGGTCGCCCTTGTCGACAAAGCTGTAGAGCTGTGCGACGATCTCCTCGCCGCTTTTCCCGGTATAGAGCTCGAGTGGCTCGAGTGGCGGCCCGTCCCATTCGTCGAACCCGTAGCGACGGGCAACCCGGCGCATCGCATCGAAGATGTGATCGCGAAGGGCGAAGTCTTCAGGATAGAAATCGCGGAACCCTGGCAGGGCCTGGATCGGCATCGGGAAAAGATAAGCGGAACCGGCTAGAAGCCGACTTCCGACATGACGTCACCGACGGTGTGAAAAGACCCGGTTACCAGCACGGTCCCCGCCCCTTCCTGAACCTGGCACAACGCTTCCCTGAAGTCGGGCACCAGCTGCCAGGCGGCTTGGGCCCGAGGACGGTTCGGGTCTTTGAGCCATTGCCGGAGCCAGTCCACATTCCACCGCCGCCCTTCCGCACTCGGCGTCACCGTCAGGATGCCCCGGTCGACCTCGCGATCCAGCCGGACCAGCATCTCGGCCCAGGCCTTTTCGCCCAGGATCGAGACCAGCGCGTGCAGCGGTCTTGGGAGATCGAGCTCCCGGAGCGCGGCACAGAGCGCTTCGACCCCATCAGGATTGTGGGCGACATCAAAGAGCCACTTACCCCGTCGATCGAGACGGCCGGGAACGGTAACCTGCTGGAAACCGGCCTGAATCGCCGCTTCGGAAGGTCGGTATGGCCTTGGGAGGGACTCCAGAACTTCCCTTGCCACCGCGGCATTTCGTCGTTGATGGGCGCCGAGCAACGCCAATGGACCCTGGTAGCGGTCATCGGCGGGGACCACCCGGGCGTCGAGCTCTCCCGCGGTCGCCCGGCCGGCTTCTTCGGTCAGCACCGCGACGAGGTCAGGGCGGGTCTCGCCGACAATGAACGGCGCCCCGGGTTTCGCGATCCACGCCTTCTCGCGGGCGATGGCCTCGAGCGTATCGCCCAGGTACTTCTGATGATCCATTTCGATCTTGGTGACCGCGCTTGCCAGGGGACGCACCACATTGGTACTGTCGAGCCGTCCGCCCAGCCCAACCTCGATCACGGCGATGTCGCTGGCCCGAGCGGCGAGGTCGGCGAAGGCGATCGCGGTGGTCACTTCAAAGAAGGTGGCGCCGAGCTCGTCGGCCAGGGGTCGAAGCCGGTCCACCCACATCGCGACGGCCGCCTCTCCGATGGGGAGGCCGTCCACCTGGATCCGTTCGGGAAACCGGACCAGATGGGGTGAGGTGTAGGTGCCCACCCGAAAACCCATAACCCGCAGCGCTCCGGCCATGAGCGCGGTGACGCTTCCCTTCCCGTTGGTGCCGCCGACGTGAATGGTGGGATAGACCGCCTGGGGATCGCCCAGCAAGCCGAGCAGCCGCCGGGTCGTTTCCAGACCGAACTTGATCTGGCTGACCCGTGGGTAGAGATAGGCGAGGGCGTCCTGGTAGGAAAGCATGGCAGCGACCGGTTCCCGGAGACCGGCCCACCGGTTGCGAGTTACTCGTCCCCGGTCGCCGCCTCGGCACCGGACATGTGCCGGATCAGCCGAGCGGTGGTTTCCCGCAGGGAGGGCCGGGTCACCACGTCGTCAATCTGGCCGTGCTCGAGAAGGAACTCGGCCGTCTGGAACCCCTCGGGGAGATCCTGACCGATCGTCTGCTTGATCACCCGCTGCCCCGCGAAGCCGATGACGGCCCCGGGCTCCGCGAGCACTACGTCGCCCTGCATGGCGAAGGAGGCCGACACGCCTCCGGTGGTGGGATTGGTGAGAATCGTGAGGAACGGGACCGCGGCGATCTTCACTTCGGCGATGGCTGCCGAGGTCTTGGCCATCTGCATGAGCGAGAGCACCCCCTCCTGCATCCGGGCCCCGCCGGAGGTGCAGACCAGCACCAGCGGAATGCGCTTGTCGGCGGAGCGGCGCGCCAGGCGGGCAACCTTCTCCCCGACCACCGATCCCATCGACCCACCCATGAAGGCGAAGTTCATCACCCCAAAGTGGGTCGGAATGCCTTCCAGCCGGCCCAGGCCGGCATAGATCGCCTCCGAGCCGCCGGCCTTCTTGGTAGCGGCCTCGAAGCGTTCTCGATAATTCTCGAATCCGAGGGGGTCTTCGGAGCGGAGGGTTCCGTACAGCTCACGCCAGGTACCGGGGTCGGCGAGCAGCTCGATGTACTCTTCGGCGGTGTAGCGACGGTGATGCCCGCATTCGGGACAGACGTTGAGCGCCTTCTCGAATCGCTCCCGGATGTCGACGTGGCCGCAGTTCTCACAGCGCTCCCAGGCATCTCGAGGAATCTCGAGCCTGGTGCGTTGGGAAATGCGTTGTCGGCGTTCTTTCTTGAACCAGGCCATCACGGCCATAGGGCAGCGTCGGAGACCATGGATTCCGCGGCAGGGATAAAATGCAATCTGGCGCAATCCCTGTCGGGCCGCCAGTGCCATGCGGCTAAGTCCTTGTCAGGGCTCAGCATAACCGGCGAGCCGAGAGTCCCAGGCCACCCGGAAAACCAGTCCCAGGCCGATCCCAACCGCGAGGAGGAAGGACCCTCCGTAGGAGAAAAACGGGAGCGGGATCCCGGTGATCGGCATGAGATTGATGGTCATGCCCACGTTCTCGAACAAATGGGTGAACAGAATCCCGAGCACCCCGAACACGACCAGGCTGGAAAAAGGATCGGTGGCGCGACGGGCGATCCGGAGAATCACCAGGAAGAGCCAGAGAAAGAGACCCAAGGCGACCAGGACGCCGACGAAGCCGAGCTCCTCCCCCACGACCGCGAAGATGAAATCGGTGTACTGCTCGGGCAGGAATGCCAGGCGTTTCTGGGGGCCGTTGAGAAAGCCGTTCCCGAAGAGCCCCCCTGACCCCACCGCGACCTTGGATTGAATGGCCTGGTATCCCGAATGGATTGGGTCGCTGTAGGGATTCAGAAACGTGATCAGACGTTGCCGCTGGTAGTCCTTGAGGCGGTTCCATAGCAGGATCGCCAGCACGCCCATCGCGGAATTGACCACGTAGATGAGCACGCCTTCCACGATATAGGACCGCCAGAATACCAGCAGCAGGAAGAGCAGCACCATCCAGGCGCCCCACCACCCGGTGCTCCCGGCCAGCAACAGGCTGATGACCGGAGAGGCGAGCAGCACGAGAAGGCGAGGCGAGACGCCGGCCCAGAACAGCATCGCGAAGAGGATCCCCACGAAAACGATCGCGCTACCCAGATCCGGCTGGGCCATGACGAGCAGCACCGGCACCGCGACGATCAGGCAGGGACGAAACAAAGCTCGCAGGGTGCGGGGCGGTTCCCGCGAGGAGGAGAGATAGCGGGCCAGCATCAGGACAGTTCCGAGCTTGGCGAGCTCGACCGGCTGCCCCAGACGATGCCCCGCGATGGTGAGCCAGCTCTTGGTGGCCGCGGCCGTGCCCGACCCGGTACCGACAAAAAGAAGCAGGACCAGCGCGGCGAGTCCGATCCCGAAAACGCCCGGAGCCGCCCATTCGAGCAGCCGGAAGTTCACCCGGAATACCAGGGCACCTGCCACGCCGGCGAGCCCGGCCCAGGCGAGCTGGCGTTGCCAGGCGTTCCGGGCCACCGTGGGGACATCGGTCTGGCCGGCGGAATACACCATCAGAATGCCGAACGCGGTGAGCGCCATCACCGCGAGGAGGAGCTGCCGGTCGATCCCTCCCCGCCTCATCTGGGCCGGATCGGAGCTCCGCCCCCCGGGCGCCGCACCGCACGCGTGGTATCGGGACGCAGCGTGTCGGGACCGATGTCCACCGGCGCCACCACCGAGTCCTCCACCACCGAGAAGCGGACCGGCGATTTGGCCATCGCGGGATTGAGCTCGGTGAGATAGTGCTTGATCACCTGGGCAACGTAGGGAGCCACCACCGTGCCGTGCAGCTTGAACTCCATGATGCTGCCGACCACGATCTTCGGGTTATCGGCCGGGGCGAATCCAATGAACCAGCCGTGGTCCGGACCGTGGGGATTCTGGGCCGTGCCGGTCTTCCCCGCCATGTTGATCTCACGCCCGCCGCTCGCTGCCGCCGTGCCGCGCTGCACCACGCTGGAGAGGGCCTCCCGAATACCGGCCAGCTGGACCGAGTCCAGTCCCAGCGAAATCGTGCTCGAGTCGGATCGCTGCACCAGATACGGCGCGGCGAGAGTGCCGTCACCGGCGAGCGCGGCGTAGAACCGCATCATGTTGATCAGAGTCTGGGAATTCTCGCCCTGCCCGATCGAGAGATTGAGGGTGACCGCATTGGTCCAGCCCCGGGGACCTCGCAGCCGGTCGTAGTAGGCGGTATTGGCCGGCCACAGGGGCCGGATCTCATGACCCAGGTCAATGCCGGTACGGTCCCCGAAGCCCATCTTGGTTCCGTCTTCGAGGATGTTGGGCAGTCCGAGCCGGAGGCCGAGCTGGTAGAAGTAGGCATCGCAGCTCTGCCGGATGGCGCCCGCCAGGTCGAGCGCCCCGTGCCCTTCCGGCTTCCAGCAGCGGAAGAACCGGTTGCCGTATTGAAACCCGCCCCGGCAGGGTTCCGGCATCTTGGTATCCAGCGTGGCGACCCCGCGCCGCAAGGCCATCACCGCGAGCGCAAGCTTGAACGTCGAAGCGGGCGGATAGGTCCCTCGCACCGCCCGATTCATCAGGGGCTTGGCGTCGTCGTTCATCAGGGCGTCCCACTTGTCGGTCGGAATACCGCCGATGAAATCATTCGGATCGAAGGCGGGAGCCGAGAAAAGCGCCAGGATCTCGCCGCTCGGGGTCATCGCCACCATCGCCCCGCGGGTCCCCGGCATCGCGGCGTTCCACAAACTGTCGATATAGAGCTGGAGCGGCAGATCGATCGTGGTCCGGACTGGAAGGCCACGAATCGGCGCGAGCGAAGCGGCCGCAACTTCTTCCCGCACCATTCTGCCGCGGGCATCGACTTCGGTGAACTGGACTCCATCGGTGCCCCGAAGCTCGTCGTCGTATTCTTCCTCGAGGCCATCCCGGCCAACCAGCGATCCCATGCGGGCGCTCCCGAATCGCCCCCGCTTGAGCTCGTCCTCGGAGACCTCACCGACGTACCCGACCAGATGAGCCACGGCGCTCCCGCCGGTATAGATCCGCTTCGGCTCGGTCTGGATGACCAGCCCCGGCAGGGAGTAACGGTGTTCCTCCAGCCGGGACACGGTCTCGAACGGCGCGCCGGTGAAAACCACCGCGGGCTGATAGGGCGCCTCCCCGTAGCGGCGGACCACCGACTCGATCCCCGAGCTGTCGAGCGCTACCAGGCGGCTCACCCGGTCGAGGACCGCCCGCAAGGAATCGCGCGAGGGCGCGAACAGCTTCACGGTGTACCCCGGGACGTTGTCGGCGATCACCCGTCCCTTCCGGTCGAGGATTTCCCCGCGGGGCGCGAGCAGCATGACCTGGCGAAGCCGGTTCTTCTGGGATTGCAGCCGGTAGGCGCTCACCTCGACCACCTGGGTCCGGAAGAAGGCGCCGCTCAGCACCAGAAAGACCAGGGCCAGGATCACCCTGGTGATGAAGGTGCGTTCTCGCAGCCGCTCCGAGGTGAACGCGCTCATTCGGCCCGGTTCCTCAGGTCGCGATCCGGATGGCGAACCAGTTCCGGAAGAAGATCAGCACCACGGTCCCGGCGAGCGCCGTCGTCACCGCCTGGAGCGGCGTCCAGACCAGGAACTCCCGGCTGGCGAGCATGCCAAGCGAAGCGCCGCTGGCAACCAGCAGGATCGCATTCCGCAGCACCACCGCCCCCGCGAAGAAGCCGGCGTTCACCATCAGATTGTGGGGGAAGAACACCGCCCGACCCCAGGCGGCGAGGTAACCGACGACGGTATGCGCCAGCGCCCCCGCCCCGAAATGCGCCGGGGTCAGCACGTCGGTCACCAGGCCTACGAAGAACCCGGCCACCGCCCCCGCTCCCGGCCGCGCCCCAGTGGCGAAGAGCATCAGTCCGAGGATCAGGAAGTCCGGCGCCGCCCGCCCATCCCAGATTCTGGGGCGAACGTAGAAGTGCAACGCCAGGAGTAATACGAAACCGAGAACCAGCCGGCCGGAACCGCGGCGGAGATTCACGGGCGGCCCGCCGTCCCCCCGCTGCCCAGCCCACTCCCGGTCACGGGACGAAGCACCAGCACGTGGGAAATCCGCCCCGGATTGGCCAGCGGCGCGAGCCGGTAGATCCGTTCCCAGCCAAGCTCCTCTTTGCGCACGCCGAGCACCCGGCCGATCGGAATCCCGCGCGGATAGACGCCCCCTAACCCGGAGGTCACGACCTCCGTGCCCGCCGCCACGGTATCCCGGAAGGCGACCCCGCGAAGCTCCAGGAAGGTCTCGCTGGGATCGCTGTTGGGCGACGGCGCCACGATCCCGAGCACGGCACCATCCACGCTCGCCGCGCTGACCCGGAATTCGGGATGCGACCAGGTCATGGCCACCGAGCTCCGTCCGCTCGTGGTCAGCACGACTCCGACCAGGCCTTCGGGCGCGACGACCGGGCTCCCCGCGATCACTCCGTCCGCCTGGCCCGCCGAGAGCAGCAGGGTCTGGCCATCGGTCGGGACCACCTGGTGCAGGACCTCGGCGGGGATCGAGCTCAACCGTTCCCGCGATTTCAGTCCGAGCAGAGCCCGCAGCCGCTGGTTTTCCGCCACAATCTCGGGGAGGGTCTGCGCCGCATACGCCGCCGAATCCCGCTGGGCCTGGAGCGCCTCGAACCTCGAACGGCTGGTGCGCCCCTCGGCGGCCCGCTCCTGGAGCCAGAGGACCGGCATCAGCGCCGTCCCGCGCAGTCGTTCCGCCAGCGCGAAGCTCCAGCGATCCGGGAGGGCGATCGCCCCGAGGGAGAGGACCAGGCACCCCAGGAGCAGAAGCTGGTCGCCGCGCGAGGTCCGGTCATCGAAACCGCTCCGGGGATACCTCATCGATTACGAGCTGAGGACGCTGCGATACTTTTCGAAATCGTCGAGGATCCGCCCGGTCCCTCGTACCACGCAGGTCAGGGGGTCCTCGTCGAGGTGGATCGGGAGTCCGGTCTCCTGCTGGAGCAGGAGATCGAGCCCCCGGATCAGGGCCCCCCCGCCGGTCATGATGATGCCGCGGTCCACGATATCACTGGCGAGCTCCGGCGGCGTGATTTCGAGGGCGCGTCGCACCGCGTCCACGATCTGCTGCACCGGTTCCTGAATCGACTCCCGGATTTCGCTGGAATGCACCCGCACCGTCTTGGGAATCCCGGACACCAGGTCCCTGCCCTTCACTTCCATCTCTTTCTCTTCGCCGATCGGATAGGCCGAGCCGATCTTGATCTTGATGGCTTCGGCGGTCGGCTCTCCGACCAGCAGGTTGTAGTTCTTCCGCATGAACTGCACGATCGCCTGGTCCAGCTCGTCACCGCCGGTCCGAATCGAGGTGTCACTCACGATGCCGGAGAGCGCGATCACCGCGATCTCGGTGGTCCCCCCCCCGATGTCGATGACCATGTTGCCGGTCGGGGTTTCGACCGGCAGCCCGACGCCGATCGCAGCCGCCATCGGCTCGGCCACCATGAGCACCTGTTTGGCGCCGGCGGTCTCCGCAGAATCGCGGACCGCGCGACGCTCCACCTCGGTGATCCCGGAGGGCACACACACGATCACCCGTGGTTTCACGCGGAAGATGTGCTTGTCGATGATGGTCTTGAGGAAATACCGCAGCATCTTTTCGGTGACGTCGAAATCGGCGATCACGCCGTCCTTGAGAGGACGAACCGCGATGATGCCGTCCGGGGTGCGGCCCAGCATCCGTTTCGCCTCGAGACCGACGCCCTTGATCTTCCCCGTCGCGCGTTCCAGCGCCACGACCGAGGGCTCGTTGAGGACGATGCCTTCTCCCCGGACATAAATGAGCGTATTCGCGGTGCCCAGATCCACCGCGATCTCATTGGCAGGGAGGAAACTGCCCAGTTTCCAGGATGAAAACATTCTCGCGGGGGAACCGGAGTGAGAGCTAAAAGCTATCCTAATGGTTGGCTTACACTTCCACAAGCGGCGGGCGGGTTTTACGGCCCCCTCAAACCGGTGCTGCCGAATCCTCCTTCTCCTCGCTGGGTTGGTGAGAGAGTGCTCACTAGCGCAAATTCGGCAGGCTCGACCCGACCGATCACCATCTGAGCGATCCTCATACCCCGGCTCACTCGAAAAGACTCCTGCCCAAGGTTGACCAGCGCCACCTTGAGCTCACCCCGGTAGTCGCTGTCGATGGTTGCAGGCGTGTTGGGGAGGGAAATGCCATGCTTGAGGGCGAGTCCCGATCGGGGCCGGATCTGGATTTCGTAGCCTGGAGGGATCGCTACCGCGAATCCGGTGGCGAACAGGCGCCGCTCCCCAGGCGCCAGCTCCCCATCCTCCGCGCTCACCAGGTCGAACCCGGCGCTCCCCTCCGTGGCCCTGGCGGGAAGCGGGAGGTCGTCACCGTGGGGCAGACGGAGGATCTCGATCGTGATCATCGGGCGGATCAGCGGAGCTAGAGAACGGACTCCACCGGCACGAGCGGCAACCCGAACGCCTCGGCCACCCCGGGATAGACGACCTTGCCCTGAACCACATTGAGTCCCAGGGCAAGCGCCCGATCCTCCCGGCAGGCAGCCTTCCATCCCTTCTTGGCGAGACGGACCCCGTAGGGCAGTGTCGCATTGGTCAGGGCCAGGGTCGAAGTGCGGGGCACCCCGCCGGGCATGTTGGCCACCGCGTAGTGGAGGATGCCCTCCACGAAGTAGGTGGGATCGTCGTGCGTTGTGGGATGAATCGTCTCGACGCAGCCGCCCTGATCCACCGCGACGTCCACGATCACGGACCCGGGTTGCATGCGCTTGAGATCGTTCCGAACGATGAGGCGGGGAGCCTTGGCGCCGGGGAGCAGCACCGCTCCGATCACCAGATCGGCGCGCTCGATCGCGTCGAGGATGTTGAAACGGTTCGAATAGATGGTCTTGACGTTGGCGGGGAGCACGTCGTCGAGGTACCGGAGCCGCTCGAGCGAAAGATCAAGAATGAGCACCGACGCGCCGAGCCCCGCCGCCATCTTGGCCGCGTTGATCCCGACCACTCCACCCCCGATGATCACCACCTTGGCAGGGGGAACACCGGGCACCCCGCCCAGGAGCACGCCCCGCCCGCCGTGGACTTTTTCCAGGTACTTGGCCCCTTCCTGGACGGCCATCCGCCCCGCAACCTCCGACATCGGGGTGAGCAAAGGCAGCTCCCCATTCGGCAGCTGCACCGTCTCGTACGCCACCGCGATGGCGCCGGAATCAATGACCGCGCGGGTGAGCTTCTCGTCGGCCGCGAAATGGAAATAGGTGTAGATGATCTGATCGCGCCGCATGCGTGGCCACTCGACCGCGATCGGCTCTTTCACCTTCATGATCATTTCGGCCGCTTTCCAAACCTGATCGGCCGTGTCGAGGATCTTCCCGCCGGCGGTGCGATACTGCTCGTCGGAGAATCCGCTGCCGTCTCCTGCGCCCGCTTCGATCAGGACTTCGTGCCCCTGCCCCACCAGCAGCTCGCAGCCCGCCGGGACCAGGGCCACCCGGTTCTCGGAGGTCTTGACTTCCTTGGGAACGCCGAGAATCACGATGATGTCCTTGGGGTGGAAGGAGAGGGACCGAGCCGCACCGAGCACCAGCGCGAGGGATCAAAATACTCCCCCAACACCGCGGCGATAGTGTCCCCGTCTACCGCATCGATCTCGGCCAGTATCTCCTCCAGGCGTCGGTAGCGATCCTGGTAGAGGATAGTCGCCGCCAGACGGTGCATCCGGCTGCCCGGACTCTCCAGCGCAAGCATGACCTGCCCCTTGAGCTGCTGGCGGCCGTCATCGAGATCCGTTTCCGAGAGTCCTTCCCGGATCAAGCGGTCCAGCTCTTCCCGGATCGCCGCCTCAGCCGCGTCGGCGGTCGCCGGCTGGGTGCCGACATACACGCCGATCGTCCCGGTGCCCTGATAGAGGTGGTTGAAGGCATACACGGCATACGCCAGCCCCAGCTCCTCCCGGATCCGCTGGAAGAGCCGGCTCGACATCCCGCCCCCCAGCAGGTTGGTGATGATCGCCAGGGCATACCTCCGCGGGTCCCTGGCGTCGAAAGCATCGGTCGCCAGCACCAGGTGGGTTTGCTGGGAGTCCCGTTCGGCGTCGACCGATACGCCCCGCCGGGCGCTGCTTCCGTCGATCGGCCCCCACGGCTCCATCCGCTCACCCTCGAACCAGCCTTCCCGTTCGAGCACCGTGAGCAACTGTCCATGCTCGACCCGGCCCGCAGCGGCAAAGATGCAGTTCCCGGGATAGAAACTTCGCCGATGAAGATCGCGGACCTGCTCGAGCCCCATCGCACGGACGGTCTCGGGCGTGCCCAGAATGGAGTACCCGTAAGGATGATCGGGCCAGAGGGTCCGTCCGGTGATCTCGAACACGAGATCTTCGGGGGCATCCTGGACCCCGTCGATCTCGTCCAGAATGACGTTCCGCTCGAGCTCGAGGTCCTCGCTGCGCAGCAGGGGATGGCGGACCAGGTCGGTGAGGATCTCGACGGCGAGCGGGACGTCGGCGTCGAGGACGTGGGCCTGGAAGCTGGTGTGGTCGCGAGAGGTGTAGGCGTCGAGGGACCCGCCCCGGATTTCCAGCTCGTGGGCGAGCTGTTTGGCGGTCCGTCTGCGGGTTCCCTTGAAGACCAGGTGTTCGAGCAGATGGGCCGCGCCCATCAGGGCCGGCGGCTCGTGGACACTGGCCGATCGCACCCAGATCCCGACCGCGGCGGACCGCACCCCGGGCAGCCGCTCGGAAAGAACGACAAACCCGTTCGGGGCGACCGAACGGGTCAGTCCTTCATCGAGGAGTTCGCTCTGCAACTATTCCTTGGGAAGCAGGGCTTTCCGCGACAGCTTCATGCGGCCCCGGTCGTCCACTTCAAGCAGCTTGACCTGCACGATGTCGCCCTTCTTCACCACGTCCTCGGTCTTCTCGGTCCGGCCATGCTGGAGCTCGCTGATGTGCAGCAGGCCTTCCACCCCGGGAATGATCTCGACGAACGCGCCGAAGGCGGTGGTGCTCTTGACCGGGCCTTCGTACACCTTGCCGACCTCGGGCTCCGCCACGATGCCCATGATCATTTCCTTGGCTTTCTGGCCGGCCTCGCCGCCGACGGCGGCGATGGTCACCACGCCGGAATCGTCCACACTGATCTTCGCGCCGGTGGCGTCCTGGATTCCCCGGATGGTCTTCCCCTTGGGTCCGATAATGTCGCCGATCTTGTCGGGCTTGATCTGGATGGTGAGGATCCGCGGAGCGTGGGGCGACAGCTCGGAGCGGGGGGCGGCCAGGGCCTTCTTCATCTCGCCCAGGATGTGCATGCGCCCCTTCTTCGCCTTGGCGAGCGCCTCTTCCATCAGCTTGAGATCGATTCCCTGGACCTTGATATCCATCTGGATCGAGGTGATCCCCTGCTCGGTCCCCGCGACCTTGAAGTCCATGTCGCCCAGGTGGTCTTCCGCCCCGAGGATGTCGGTCAGGATGGCGACCCGGTCGCCTTCCTTCACCAGGCCCATCGCGACCCCGGCGCAGGGCGCCCGCATCGGCACGCCGGCATCCATCAGCGCCAGCGAGCCGCCGCAGACCGTAGCCATCGAGGAGGATCCGTTCGATTCGAGGATCTCCGAAACGACCCGCAGGGTGTAGGGGAAGCTGTCGAAGGCCGGGAGGAGCGGCTGAAGCGCGCGCTCCGCCAACGCGCCATGCCCGATCTCACGCCGGCTGGTACCCCGCATCATCTTCACTTCGCCGGTCGAGTAGGGCGGAAAGTTGTAGTGCAGCATGAACGACTTGGTGGTCTCACCCATCACGTCGATCGAGTCGATCCGCTGTTCGTCATCCGAGGTGCCGAGGGTCACGGCGACCAGGGCCTGGGTCTGGCCCCTGGTGAAGAGCGCCGACCCGTGGGCGCGGGGCAGCACGCCGGTTTCGATGCTGATGGGACGGACCGTGTCGAGGTCCCGCCCATCGACCCGCTCTCCCTTGCTCAGCACCTGTTCCCGCATCACCCGGTATTCGATTTCCTCGAGCTCGGTCGAGATCTCCCGGGAGCGCTCCGCGAACTCGGCGGCCAGGGCCTCGAGCACGTCCTGCTTGACCGCGCCGATCGACTGGGCCCGGGCGGCCTTGTCGCGCACGTTGATCCCCTTGGTCATGGCGCCTTCGGCAAGCGCACGGACCTTCGCCACCAGAACGGGATCCGTGCCCGCGGCGGTCCATTCCATCTTGGGCTTGCCCGACTCCTTGACCAGTTTGTCGGCGTGGCCCACCAGCTCGCGGACCCCCATCTGGGCGACCTTGAGCGCGTCGAGCATTTCCTGCTCGGAAACCTCGAGGGAGCCGCCCTCCACCATGATGATGGAATTGGCGTTGCCACTCACCGTGAGGTCGATGGTGGAGAACTCGAGCTGCTGGAAGGTGGGATTGAGGATCCAGTTCCCTTCCACCCGGCCGACCCGCACCGTGGCGAGCGGCCCATGCCAGGGCACCGGCGAGAGCGCCAGGGCGAGGGAGGCGGAGTAGGCGCCCAGGATGTCGGCGTCGTTCTCCTGATCGGCGGAGACCACCGTCACGAAGACCTGGACCTCGTTCTTGAAGCCTTCCGGGAACATCGGTCGGATCGATCGATCGATGATCCGGCAGGCCAGGATCTCCTTGTCGGAGGGCCGGCCCTCACGCTTGAGGAAGCCGCCGGGAATCTTCCCCGCCGCGTAGGTCTTCTCCCGGTACTCGACCGTCAGCGGGAAAAAGGGGAGCGTCGAAACATTGGGCGAGACGGTGACCGCGGCGATCACCATCGTATCGCCGAACTGGACCGTGACCGAGCCGGCCGCCTGTTTGGCCAGTTTGCCTGTTTCGATGCGGAGGCGACGCCCCGCGAAAGTTGTTTCAATCGTTTGCACGTTGACTGCCCTGGGTGAACGGTACGTTCCAAATACCAAGCGGGCGCCCCATCCGGGACGCCCGAGCGAAATCGGCGCCGGCTAGTGCCGGAGCCCCAGCTCCTGAATCAGCGAGCGGTAGGTCGCGAGATCGGTGCTTCGGAGGTAATTGAGAAGTCGCCTCCGGGTCCCCACCATCTTGAGCAGGCCACGACGCCCGTGATGGTCCTTGGGATGAGTCCGGAAGTGATCGGTGAGCGAATTGATTCGCTCGGTGAGCAGCGCCACCTGGAGCCGGGCCGAGCCGGTGTCCTCCTCGTGGAGCCGGAACTTCGTCGCCACGCTCGTCTTGTCGTACGCCATCGTTGCGCGGTTCCTCTTTACATCCGTCTCGGTGAATATGCCATCGCTAAGTATCCCAATAAGATAACGCCTGAGGAGCCCGTGCAGCAAGCCGGACGGTTGGAGATTCAGGGCCACCGCCTGAACGCCACTCTCTTTTTCCCTTGCTGCTTCACCTGGTACATGCACGCATCGGTCAGGGCCACGGCGGTATCGACCGAGGCGGGGGCCACCGCGAACGCGACCACCCCGACGCTCAGGGTGACGCCCTGGGAATCCACCTCGCGCCGGAGCCGGTCGCGAACCAGTCCCATGACGTGCTCGATCACGCGCTCGGCCTGTCCCAGATCGGTCCCGGGCAGGAGCAGGGCAAACTCATCGCCGCCGAGGCGCCCGACCATATCGACTTTCCTGGTCCCCTCCCGGAGCGCGCTCGCCACGCTCACGAGGACCGCATCTCCCTCGGCATGGCCGCCGGGACCGTCGTTGATCTGCTTGAAATCGTCGACATCGAGATAGGCGAGGACCAGCGGCGTGTCGTGACGCCGGCTCCATTCGAGTGCCCGGTCGAGCGCTTCGAAGAAGGCCCGCCGGTTGGGAATCCCGGTGAGGGGGTCCTCCCGGGCCATGGAGAGGAACCGGAAGTTCTGTCGAGCGACCAGCGAAATCATTCCAGCGGAGAAAAGGAAGAAGAGCAGGCGGGCCCCGCCGTTGGCGAGGAGGATCTGGGTATCAGGATGAAGCGCCGAAGCCCAGTCGGTGGCCACACTGGCGCAGGTGGAGAGCAGCGCCATGGCGAGTCCCTGCCGCCATCCCAGGTACCACGCCACCGCCGCGATCGAGGGCAGATAGAAGACCGACATCTCGATCGACGGACCGCTCCGGTAGTCGACCCACGACACCAGCAGGAGGCCGAAGAGGCTGAGCACCACGATGCTTCCCGGCCGCGCGGTGCGAAGGAACTCCAGAAGCGAGCGCAACATGGCTCACATTCCTACAAGCCGCCGAATGTCGTTCGAGAATGCCAGCACCATGAGCAATACCACCAGGATCAGCCCGGCGAGGGTGAGGCGCTCCCGGAGCTTGATCGACAACGGCCGTCGGAGGACCGCCTCCCCCAGGAGAAACAGCAGCTGACCTCCATCGAGGAGGGGAATCGGGAGCAGATTCAGCACCGCGAGATTGACCGAGATCATCGCCATGAACGCGAGGAACGGGGCAACCCCCTGCTGCGCCGATTCGCCGGCCATCACCCCGATGGCGATGGGCCCGCCGACTTCTCTGGTCGAGACCCGGCCACTGAACATGCCTCGCACCACCCGGACGATCTGGGTGGAGACATCAAGGGTTTGTGAGGCTCCCCGTCCGAACGCGCTGAACAGACCGATCTCGATGTGCCGCTCCGGGATATCCACCCCGAGCCGCAGCTTGCCGACGTGGTGAGGCACCCCGAGCGAATCGGAAACCATGTCGCTGGTGGAGATCGCCTGGAGTTCGACCCGACCTCCCTGGCGACCGACCAGAAGCGTGACCGGCTGATCGGGTCGTGCTTCAATGGCCGCGACGGCCTCGCTCCACTGCGACACCGCTTGTCCGGCAATGACAAGCAGCGTGTCCCCGACTCGAACCCCAGCCCGGCGACCGGGACCGTCGGGGACCTGGCCGATGACCGGGGGAAGAAACTGGGTGAGACTCTGCACCGCCTGCAGGCGAGCCTCGATGGCGTCCCGGTGGATCCGGACGGTGAGGGGAGGCTTCCCGGCGACGGCAACCGCGAAGGAATCACCGGGGGTGAAGACGAATTCCTCCTGCAGCGCGTCCCAGGTGTCGACTGGTTTCCCCGCGACGGCGGTGATGGAGTCCCCCGGCTGGAGCCGGCTCAGCTCTTCGGCCCCCCTGGGAAGCTCGGGGGCGACCGCGCCGACCCGGGTGATCGGGAGAACGTTCTGTCCCCGGATCCAGAAGAGACCGGAGAACATGAGCCAGGCGAACAGCACGTTCATCGTGACACCGGCCAGAATCACGATGATGCGGATCCAGACCGGCTTGGCTTCGAAGACCCGGTCGGGGGGGACCTGGGCGCTCGCCGGGCCCCCTTCGAGCGTGCCGGCCACCGGCTCCTCTTCGCGGCTCGCCATCTTGACGTATCCGCCGATCGGGAGCCAGGAAATCGCGTATTCGGTTTCGCTCTTCAGCCGGAACGAGCGAATCGGCTTGCCCATCCCGATCGAGAAGCGATGGACCCAGATCCCCGCCCACTTGGCCGCCAGGAAGTGGCCGAGCTCGTGCACGAAGATCAGCACGCCCAGAACGACCACGAAGGCCAGAATGTTGATCAGCACGTTGTTCACGCCGCCATCTCCCGCGCGATCCGGCGAGCCTCCGCATCGGCGCGCTGTACCGTCTCGAGACTGGTGACCTCCTCAACCGGGGAGCGCGCGAGGGCCTCCTGGATCACGCCCGCGATCCGCCCGAACGGGAGCCGCCCAGCCAGGAATGCCTCGACCGCCACCTCGTTGGCCGCGTTGAAGACCGCGGGGGCGGTGCCTCCCCGGCGGCCCGCCTCGATGCCGGCCTCGAACGCCTCGAAATCATCGCGGCGAAGCGGCTCGAACGTGAGCGAGCCCGCCGCCACCGGGTCGAACCGTCGCGGGGTGGCATCATCGACCCGCTCGGGGTGGGTCAGGGCGTAGAGAATCGGCTGTTCCATGCTGGGGAAGCCGAGCTGCCCTAACACGCTTCCGTCGACCATTTCGACCAGGGCATGGACGATACTCTGAGGATGCACCACCACCTCGACCCGATCATAGGGAAGTCCGAAGAGGTGATGGGCCTCGATGACCTCCATCGCCTTGTTGGCGAGGGTGGCGCTGTCCACCGTGATCTTGCTTCCCATCCGCCAGGTGGGATGCCGGAGCGCCTCCTCGGCGGAGGCCGCCTGGAGCCGCTCCCGGGACCATTCCCGGAACGGCCCTCCCGAAGCGGTCAGAATCAGGCGGCGGAGCCCGTGCTCCCGTCCGGTCACGCATTGGAGCACCGCGCTGTGTTCCGAATCCACCGGAACCAGCTCCCCGCCCCCGCTGGTCGCGGCGGCCCGCACCAGTTCACCCGCCACCACCAGGGACTCCTTGTTGGCAAGGGCAACCCGCTTCCCCGCCTTGAGCGCGGCGAGGGTGGCGGCGAGGCCGGCGAACCCCACCACCGCGTTGACCACGATATCGGCCTCGGGGTGGATGGCGGCTTCGAGGAGACAATGCGGCCCTTCCCCGCTCACCAGGCCCGCGAAGCTCGGCTGCCATTCCGAAATCTGCCGTCCCAGCAGCTCCGCGTTGGAACCGGCGGTGAGCGCCACCAGGCGAAACCGATCCGGATGGCGGCGCAGGACATTGAGCACGCTGGTCCCGATCGAGCCGGTGGAGCCGAGAACGGCGATTCCTTTCATGTTCTCTCTCTTCAGACGATCGCGAAGGCCCGGTACATCACCAGGGTCACCGGCAGAACGAAATAGAGGGAATCGCACCGGTCAAGCACGCCGCCATGTCCGGGAATTAACCCGCTCGAGTCCTTGACGCCGGCTTCCCGCTTGAACAGGGACTCCACCAGGTCGCCCACCTGGGCGACCAGGGCGATCAGGAGGCCCAGCAGGACGGCCTGCCAGAGGGGAAATCCCCTCCCCAGCGGGGCCAGCACCAGGGTCTCCCAGAGTACCGCCGCGAGCACCCCGCCGAGCAGCCCCGCCACGCCGCCGACCCGGGTCTTTCCGGGGCTCACCGAGGGCCAGAGCCTGGTGTGGCCGAACGCCTTTCCTCCCCACATGGCGAAGCTGTCGCAGACCCAGGTCACCACCAGCGGGAAAAACACCAGCCAGGTCGCGGACCAGGAGCGGGACGGACCGGCATCGAACCGGAGGAGGAGGAGCGCGCAGGGAAGCAGGCCGGTGTACACCACCCCGAGCAGGGTGATCGATGCGGCGCTCAGGGGATGTTGCGCCGGCGCGCGCGCGAACAAGGCGGCGATCAGGACGATCAGGACGATCACCACCCCGCTTGCCGGCCAGGCCGTTCCGAGCCACGAGGGCGCGAACACGGCGCTGAGCAGCGCGCCCAGCGGATCGGGGGATTCTCCAACGGGCGCGGCCCAGATCCAGGTCAGCAGCGGCGCCACGGTGGCGAGGACCAGTCCGGGAACGATGAGCGGCCGCACCCCGATGCGGTCCGCGAGCTGGTACAGCTCCCGGGTCCCCAGGAACCCGATCGCGGCCACCAGGACGACCAGCGCCAGGCCGCCGAGCCAGACCACGCCCAGGGCGAGAGGAATCCCGATCGCGGCAACGAGAACGCGCTGAGCCTGATTGCTCACGCGCCGGCCTGCAGCCGGCCGAATCTCCGATCGCGGTGGGTGTACTCCTCGATCGCCGCGAAGAGATCCTTGCGGGTGAAGTCCGGCCAGAGGACAGGGGTGACCAGGAACTCGGCGTACGCGAGCTGCCAGAGGAGAAAATTGGAGAGGCGGTATTCCCCCGACGTGCGGATGACCAGATCGGGATCGGGGAGCCCCGCGGTGTAAAGCCGGGCCGAGACCGCGGATTCGTCAATCTGGTCGGGACGAAGGCGGCCCGCCGCCACCTCCTCGGCGAGATAGCGCGCGGCGCGAACCAGCTCGGCGCGGGACCCATAGGAAAGGCAGATGTTCAGGAGGAGCGCGGTACCGGCGGCGGTGTCCCGCTGAATCAGATCCACCGCCGCCCTGGCCGGAGGCGTGAGGGGATCGAGATGTCCCATCACCCGCACGGCGACCCCCTGCTGGCGCAGCTCGTCCCCGTCCAGGGCGACGTATTCCTGGAGCAGCTCCATCAAGGCCTCGATCTCCTCGGCCGGCCGCTGCCAGTTTTCCTGGCTGAAGGCAAAGAGGGTCAGGACCTCGACGCCTGCCTCCCGGCATCCGGCAACGCACTCCCGAACCGAGGCCATCCCAGCCTGGTGGCCGGCCGAGCGCGGCAATCCCCGTTGCCGGGCCCAGCGGCCGTTTCCATCCATGATGACCGCGATGTGTTTTGGGGGGGGCGGAGTCACACCTCCATGATCTCCGCTTCTTTGGCGTGAATCAGCGTATCGATCTGCTTGATGTGCTCGTCGTGAGACTTCTGCACTTCCTTCTCGGCGCGGGACTTCTCGTCGTCCGAAACGTGCTCCACCTTCTTGAGCTTGTGGAGCGCATCGGTCCGGCTGTGCCGGACCGCGATGCGACCTTCCTCGGCGAGCTTGTGGACCACTTTCACCAGCTCCTTGCGACGCTCCTCCGACAGGGGAGGCAATGGAATCCGAATCAGATTCCCCGAAGTCTGGGGATTGAGGCCGAGATCCGACTCCCGGAGGGCCTTCTCGATGGCCGGGGCGATGGACTTGTCGAACGGCTGAACCGTCAGCATCCGGGGCTCCGGCGCCGCGACCATGCCGACCTGGTTGAGTGGCACCTGGTTGCCGTACGCCTCGACCCGCACCATATCGAGCAGGGCGGTGGAGGCCTTGTTGCCCCGGAGTCCCGACAGCTCCCGCTTGGTGCCCTCCACCGATTTGTGCATGTGATCGCGGGCCTGCTTCACGATCTCGGGAATGCTGGAGGCAGCGCTCATCGCACGATCGTCCCCACCCGGTCGCCCGCGAGCACCCGCCCGATGGCGCCAGGCTGATTGATGTTGAAGACTACGATTGGGAGCTGGTTTTCCTTGCAGAGGCCGAACGCATTCGCATCCATCACGGCATACCCCTTGACCAGGGCGTCCTGGAACGAAAGCTCGGGAATGAACTGCGCCTTGGGATCCCGTTTCGGATCGCCGGTGTACACCCCGTCAACGCTGGTCGCCTTGAGAATGATCTCGGCTTCCATCTCGAGGGCCCGGAGGACGGCGGCGGTATCGGTCGAGAAGAACGGATTGCCGGTTCCCCCGGCGAAGATCACCAGCCGGCCCTTTTCAAGGTGCCGGACCGCGCGCCGGCGAATGTACGGCTCGGCGAGCGATTCCATCCGGATCGCGGTCAGCACCCGGGTCTGCACCCCGATGCGCTCGAGCACATCCTGAAAGGCGAGCGCGTTGATCACGGTCGCCAGCATCCCCATGTAGTCCGCGGACACCCGGTCCAGGCCCTGGGAGCTGGCGGCGGTTCCCCGAACGATGTTCCCGCCGCCAACGACCAACCCGAGCCGGATGCCCTGAGCGTGCACGTCCTTGATCTGCCGAGCGAGGTCCTCCACCGTCGGGTAGTCGAGACCGACGCCGTGACCTCCGGCCAGGGCCTCACCGGAGATCTTGAGCAGAGCGCGTCGGTAGGCGAGCGCCACTCAGGCCTCGCCGACCTTGAAGCGGGCGAACTGCTTGACCGTAATATTGCCGCCCAGCTCCTTGCCAGCCGACTTGACCAGCTCACCGATGGTCCTGGTCTCGTCCTTCACGAACGACTGGCCCATCAGGGTCCGTTCCGCGACGAACTTGCGAACCTTGCCCTCGACGATCTTGGGACGGATCGCCTCGGGTTTCCCCTCGGCGGCGACCTGCTCCTCGGCAATCCGGCGCTCCCGGGCCAGAACGTCCGCCGGGATATCCACCTCATCCACCGCGAGCGGATCAGCCGAGGCGATGTGAAGCGCCAGGTCGCGGCCGAAGGCATTGAGCCCCTCGCCGGCCGGCCCTTCGATCTCGATCAGCACCCCGACCTGGTCATTGTGGTGCAAGTAGCTCTGCACCGTGCCCGCGCCCACCGCAAAGTGGGCCACCCGGCGGAACGAGGTCGCCTCGCCGGTGGTGCCGGCAAACTCCTTGATCGCCTCGGCGACGGTCTTGCCGGCGAACGGCTGGTGATCCAGCGCCGCGCCGAGGTGAACCCCATTGGGGGCGTGCCGGGCGGCGTGGGCGGCAAGGTCCCGGGCCAGTTTCTGGAACCCTTCGGTGCGCGCCACGAAATCGGTTTCACAATCGAGCTCGATCATCGCGACGTCACGATCCGCCTGCGTCGGGGTGATCACCACCAGACCCTGGGCGGCCACCCGGCCGCCCCGCTTCTCCGCCTTGGCGATGCCCTTCCGCCGAAGGATCTCGACCGCCTTGTCCAGGTCTCCATTGGCCTCTTCCAGGGCGGCCTTGCAATCCATCATCCCCGCGCTGGTGCGGGCGCGAAGCTCGGCGATGTCCTTGGTCGAAACAGCCTTCGTTGTCATTGCGCTACCCGTGTTAAGTGTACCCATCTCACTGCTTCTCGGAACTTACCTACAACAACGCCGCCCACGGCTCGGCAGCCATGCGCGGCGTGGAAGATCGGGACCCGCCGTGCTCAGCTGCTCGCCGCCCCGCTCGGGGTCGGTTCGCCGCTCTCTCCTTCGGTCTTGAGACGCGCCGCGATGGCTTCGGGCTTCGGGCGACGCTTCCGGGCTCCCGGCCGCCGGCGACGACGGTCGCTTTCCGAGTCGCCTTCAGTCCCGCCATCGGTGCTGTAGGTCTCCGCCTCGTCGTGCTCCACCGCTTCGCGGACCGGCACTTCGCGCCGGGCCTCCCCGATCACGTTGCAAAGCGCCGCGGTGATCAGCGACACCGACCGGATCGCGTCGTCGTTGCCGGGAATCGGCACCGTGATCACGTCCGGATCCGCGTTGGTATCGACGATCGCCACCACCGGAATCCCGAGCTTGTTGGCTTCGAGAATGGCGATCCGCTCCTTCTTGGCGTCCACCACGAACAGGGCGCCGGGAAGGCGTCCCATGTTCTTCAGGCCCTCGAGGTTCCGGGACAGCTTGACCCGCTCCCGCTCAAAGAGGAGCTTTTCCTTCTTGGTATAGCTGTCAAAATCGCCGTCGGTGCTCCCCTGCTCCAGGTCGCGGAGCCGGCGGATCTGCTTCTTGATCGTGGCAAAATTGGTCAGCGTGCCCCCCAGCCACCGCTCGGTCACATAGTGGCACCCCGCGCTCTGGGCCTCGGCCTGGACCAGGGCCTTGAGCTGCTTCTTGGTGCACACGAACAGGACGTTGTCGCCACGCATGACCACGCCGCGCAGCAGCTCCTGCGCCTTCTGAATCTGGCCGAGCGTCTTCTGAAGATCGATCAGGTAGATCCCGGAACGCTCCGCGAAGATGAAGCGGCGCATTTTCGGATTCCACCGTCGGGTCTGATGGCCGAAGTGAACTCCGGCGTCGAGAAGATCCTGGACCTGAGGGGTAGCGACTACCACGTGTCTCCTTTCATGTCCTTACCGTTTGCTGAACTGGAACCGCTTTCGCGCCCCGGGCCGGCCCGGCTTCTTTCGCTCAACCTGTCGGGGGTCCCGGGTGAGCAGGCCGGAGCCACGGAGCTTGGTACGGTGCAGCGAATCCGCCATGACCAGCGCCCGGGCAATGCCGAGGCGTAGAGCGCCCGCTTGCCCAGCCTGCCCCCCGCCGTCGACGTGGGCCCGCACATCAAAGGCGCCCAGGGTATCGGTCGCGGTGAACGCCTGCTGAATGTGCTGCACCAGCGAGGGCCGCGGGAAATAGTCTCCCAGGTTCCGGCCGTTGATCTCCCACTTCCCGGTGCCTGGCGTGAGGTAGACCCTCGCCACGCTGGTCTTGCGCCGGCCGACCCCCTGCCACCGGAACTGATCTTCCTTCATGCGCTCACCTTCACGGCAAAGGGCCTGGGCTGCTGCGCGGCGTGGGGATGCTCGGCGCCGGAGTAGACCTTGAGCTTGTGACGAAGCCGCTGCTTCGACAAGGAGTTCTTGGGCAGCATCCCGAACACCGCCTTCTCGACGACCCGATCTGGATGTTTCTCCAGCAGGTCGCGCAACGGGGTGAACCGCTCGTGCCCCATGTATCCGGTGTGCCGGAAATACACCTTGGTCTCGAGCTTGTTTCCGGTAACCCGGATTTTCGCCGCATTGACCACGACGACGAAGTCACCGCCATCCATGTGCGGCGTGAAGGTCGGCTTGTGCTTGCCCCGGATGAGCTGAGCCACCGTGCTGGCGAGGCGGCCCAAAGGGACTCCTTCCGCATCCACGACGTGCCAATCATGCCGGATATCCGCCGGCCGTGCAGAAAACGTCTTCATTCGACCCCGGTTTCGAGGACAAAAAAACTTCCAAACCAGCATGGCAAGCTAACACGTTGCAATGGGTTAGGTCAAGCTGAAGGAGGGTCTTCCCGGAAGCTGATCAGCAGGTCGCCCTTTTCCACCGGCTGACCCGGCCGAACATGCACCTGTTCGATGACGGCGCGGGCGGCAGCCTTGAGGTCGTTCTCCATCTTCATGGCTTCGAGGACGACCAGGCTGGATCCTTCTTCCACCTCCTGCCCGGGAGCGGCCGGCACCCTGATCACCAGCCCCGGCATCGGGGCCATGAGGGGCCGGATGGTGCGCTCGGCGCCGGAACCTGCCCGGAGCCGGCGGGCCCGCTCGGCTCGCTCGTCGAGCACCAGGACCTCCCGACGATCACCGTAGATCGAAACGACCCATTTGCGATCATCGGCAGGCTCCACCACCACGGGGAAGCGCTGGCCCTCGAGCTCGAGCACGTGACCGGGGGAGTCGTCGAACCGCTGGAGGCGAACGCGGTGCGCGACGCCATCAATGACCACCCCGTCCTTCACGATCTCGACGACGTACCGATGGCCGTGGAGCTCCACGATGTAATTCATCGCGGCTCCAGCGTGGCCACGGTTTCCACGTGGGCCGTCTGGGGAAAGAGATCGAAGCAGGCAAGATCGACCAAACGGCAGGCGGAACCGAGCCGCCCGAGATCCCGGGCCAGGGTTGCCGGATCACAGGAGACATAGACCAGCCGCCTGAGCGACGCGGCGGTCAAGTGTGCGGCCACCGAATCGGCGAGGCCGGTCCGGGGAGGATTGACAATCGCCGCTCCAGCCGGCCTGAGTCTTCCGATCAGGTCCTCGACGTGACCGGCGTGACGCGTGATCCCCTGGGCCGGACCCCGTTCCTCGGCAAGGCGCACCGCACGAGGATCGAGCTCGACGCTCTCAATGGTGGGTGGAACCACGCCATGAAGCAGCGCGGTGGTTTCACCGATCCCGGCGTAGAGATCCCACACGTGGAGCCCCGAGAGGTCGCCAAGCTGGCCCACCGCATAGGCGCGGACCCGATCGCCCATGACCGGGTGGATCTGCTCGAACACCGTGGCCGGATAGGCATCATCGGCGCCGAACACCGCCCTGGCAACGCCGCCTTCGGGTTCCCACCACAGCGTGGTGGGCAGGTCGCTCTCCTGAAGGGCTGTCCCGAGCTCCGCCGCCCCGGTCCAGACCCGGGTTCCCCGGGTCTTCACGATCGCATGGGTATTCCCTGCTCGATCGACGCGGAGCACCAGGCGCTCCGCGTTCCGGGGCAACAGGTCCCGCCGGGCGCGGATGCTTCCCCACCGGGCATTGAGCTCCGGCCGGGCGATGGGGCAGCGGGTTAGGTCGAAGACCCGGTCCGCCCGATCCAGGGGATGAAACCCGATCCCGCCCGGCCCGATCGCCAGGGTGATCCGGGTCCGGTATTCCCACTCCCGGTCACTCGGCGCGAGGCCGGGGTCCGGGACGGCGAGATGGCCGATCCTCCGAAGGGCGTCGCCGACCAGGCGCCGTCGGGCGGCGCGCTGCGGGTCGGCTCCCAGGTGCTGAAGCTGGCATCCGCCGCATTCGTCGCCATCGTAATGCGGGCAGGCAGGCGGGACCCGCTCGGGAGAGGGCTCGATGATGGTGTCCAACCGGGCCCGGGCGAACCTGCGCGAGGGTCGGACATCCCGCAGGGTAACCAGGTCGCCGGGAGCCGTCCGGGGCACGAAAACGACGCGTCCGTCGGGAAGGGTCCCCACGCCATCGCCCCCCGCGGCGATCCCATGAACCCGAATGGGGTCGGTCACTGCAGCGCGTCGAGCCGGCTTTGCCCCAGCCAGCGTTCCGTCGCGATCGGGCTCCCCGCCGCGGGGGAGACCCGGGCCTGGGACGGCCCACCCTCGTGTTCCGCCAGCACCGCGGCAGCGATCGAGGCGATGGTGGCGACGGATTCCCGCCCGGACTCGAGGAGGTCGGGTCGCCGGTCCAGGAATCCGATGTCCACTTCGCCCTGGGCAAAGTCCGGGTCGGCAAGCAAACGACGCAGAAATCCCTGATTGGTCGCCACGCCGGCAATCACCATCTCCTCGACCGCCCGACGCATCCGACGGATGGCCCCGGCGCGGCTTTCCGCATGCACCACAAGCTTCGCGAGCAGACTGTCGTAATACAGACCGATCTCATCGCCAGGCTGAATGCCGGCGTCCCAGCGAATCCCGGGACCGGCCGGGGCGTGGAGATAGCTGATCCGACCGGTCGCGGGCAGAAAACCGTTTTCGGGATCCTCCGCCGTGATCCGGCACTCGATGGCATGCCCCCGGGGATGGAGCGGCCATTCGGAAACCGACATGCCGAGTCCGCGGGCAATACGAAGTTGCTCCCGGACCAGATCGACGGCATACACCAGCTCGGTGACCGGATGCTCGACCTGGATCCGGGTATTCATTTCCAGGAAATAGAACGTCTCGTCGGGTGCGAGGAGGAACTCGCAGGTCCCCGCCCCTCGATAGCCCACGGCGGTCGCGGCCGCCATGGCCGCCTGCCCCATGCTGCGGCGGAGCTGGGGAGTCACGACCAGACAGGGCGCCTCCTCCACGACCTTCTGATGGCGCCGCTGAATAGAGCATTCGCGCTCCCCCAGATAAATGGTCTTCTGAAAGTCCGCCAGGACCTGGATCTCCACGTGGCGAGGATGCTCGATCAGTTTTTCGAGATAGACCGCCCCATCGCCGAACGCCTTGAGGGCTTCCGACGAAGCGGTCGCGACGGCTGACCCGAGCTCGGCGGTAGCGCGCGCGATGCGCATGCCCCGGCCCCCGCCACCCGCGGCGGCCTTGACGAGGACCGGATAGCCGAGCTCGGCGGCGAGTTCCCGGGCGGACCTGGGGTCACCGATGGGGGCCACGCCGCCGGGAACGATCGGTACCGCCGCCTCCTTCATTCTTCGCCGGGCCTCGATCTTGTCGCCCATCGCGCGGATGGCGCTCGGGGGAGGCCCGACCCAGACCAGTCCGGCCTCCTCGACCGCTTCGGCAAACTCGGCGCGTTCCGAGAGAAACCCGTATCCGGGATGGATCGCCTGCGCGTCCGCCGCGCGCGCCGCGTCGAGCAGCCGCCCGATGTTGAGGTAACTCTCCGCCGCGGGCGCCGGACCAAGCCGTATCGCCGCGTCGGCCATGCGCACGAAGAGGCTCGACCGGTCCGCATCGGAAAACACCGCCACGGCCTCAAGACCTTCTTCATGGCAGGCCCGCACAATCCGCACGGCGATTTCGCCACGGTTGGCAATCAGGACGCGCTCGACTTTCACGCGGGCCGGCTCCTCCATTCGGGGCCTCTAGCTTAGCACAATGCCGGAGCGGGGGGTACGTTAGATCATGCCTCATCAATCCCACGCGATCCTCGGCGCCGGCGGAGTGGGCGGTTTCGTCGGTACGCTGCTCGCGGCGGCCGGCGACAAGGTCATCGTCCTCGCTCGCCGGGAGCGGGTGGCCGGCTATCCCGGCTCGCTCACCCTGGAGAGCTCGTTCGGAAACCGTCGGGGACGATGCACCGTGACGGACCAGCTTTCCGAGGAAGTCGATATCCTCTGGGTGGCGCCGAAGGCCACCCAGCTTCAGGAGTCGCTTCACGCCGTCCCCGAGCCTCGCCTGGCCAGCTCGGTCGTGCCCCTCCTCAACGGCGTCGACCATGTCGCGATCCTGCGCGAACGTTTCGGGCATGACGCGGTGTTGCCGGGCACCATTGCCGCCGAACTGGAACGGACCGCTCCGGGGCACTTCGTCCAGCGCTCGCCATTCGCCCGGTTCGGTTTCATCACCCGGGCGGAACCCGTCCTGCGGGGTTGCGTGGAGATCTTCACCGGGTTCGGGGCGAGCTGCGCCTTCGAAGTGGATGAGACCACGTTGCTCTGGCGCAAGCTCGCGTTACTGGCCCCGATGGCGCTCACCACCACGGCCTACGCGCGCTCGATCGGCGAGATCAGGGACGATCCCGCGCTGGAGGAGCAACTCGAGGCCGCCATCCGGGAGGCGGGGGCCGTCGCCGTCGCGGAAGGCGCGCAGGTCGATGTGGAACAGACGCTCGGGTTTCTCCGGGGCGCGCCGGCCGGACTCCGAAGCTCGATGCAGAAGGATGTGGAAGGCGGGCGTCCTCCGGAGCTGGACGGCATCGGTGGCCCGATCCTCCGAGGCGCCCGGCGTCATGGGCTTGCCGCTCCGGTCACCGCAGCGCTGATGGAACGGATTCAGCCGGGAGCATCCCGGTTGGATCGCTGAATTCTCCGCGCTACTTTCAGCCCCATCCCCTCGGAGACTGCATGCCGGTCGTCGGCGCCAGCGTCCCCCGAAAAGACGGCATTGGCAAGGCCACCGGTGCGGCCCGTTACGCCGATGACCTGGTGTTCCCGGGGATGCTCCACGGCCGGACTATCCGGTCGACCATTCCCAACGGAACCATCCGGTCGATCCGGCTCGACTTCGACCGGGACGGCTTCACCATCGTCGACTACCGCGACATTCCCGGCCGCAATGTGGTTGCCCTGATCGAGGATGATCAGCCATTTCTGGTCGAGCACGAGATCCGCCACTTCGCCGAGCCCATTCTGCTGCTGGCCCATCGGGACCGGGAACGGCTCCTGGAGGCCCGGGTCGCGATCGAGTACGACGAAGCCGCGCCGCTCCTCGATCCCGAGAGGTCGACCGGCGTGTTCAAGTCCATCGACATCCTCAAAGGAAATCTCGAGGACGGGTTCGCCAGGGGCGACAAGGTGATTGCCGGGGAATACCGGACCGGTCACCAGGAGCACGTTTACATCGAGTGCAACGGCGTGGTCGCGGTGCCCGAAGATGATGGAGTGGCCATCCACGGATCGATGCAGTGCCCGTTCTACGTGGTGAAAGCCCTCAAGAGTCTGCTGGGCCCCGAGGCCCGGCTTCGCGTGGTGCAGACCGAGACGGGGGGCGGCTTCGGCGGCAAAGAGGAGTATCCCTCGATGCTGGCGGGACACGCCGCACTGCTCGCCCTCAAATCGGGCCGGCCGGTCAAGATGATCTACGACCGGCTGGAGGACATGGTCGCGACGACCAAGCGGCATCCGTCCATCGTCCGGCACCGTACCGCCGTCACCAGCGACGGCCTGCTCACCGCGATGGAGATCGATGTCCTGCTCGACGGGGGGGCCTACGCGACGCTGAGTCCGGTGGTGCTCTCGCGCGGCTGCATCCATGCCGCGGGTCCATACCGGTGCGATCACATCGCGATCCATGGCCGAGCGGTATTCACCAATACGCCGCCCAACGGTGCGTTCCGCGGGTTTGGCGCTCCCCAGACGGAATTCGCGATCGAAGTTCACATGGACCGCATTGCGGAGGCGCTCGGCCTGGATCCTGTCGAGCTCAGACGCCGCAACGCGCTTCGCCCCGGGGACACGACCGCCACCGGGCAGATTCTCAAGGAAGACTCCAGTGCGCATTCGGTGCTGGAGGAGGCGGTGCGCCGGACCGGATTCTCCCGGAAGCGGGTGGAGTGGCGCGGCACCGCGCGGGGGATCGGGCTGGCGCTGTTCTATCACGGCGCGGGATTCACCGGCAGCGGCGAACGCACCCTCCGATCGAGGGCTCGACTGGTCCTGACGCCGAACGGGGTACGGATCGCGGTCGGCAGCACCGAGATCGGCCAGGGCACCCGAACCATGCACGCCCAGATCGTCGCCGATGCGCTGGGAATTCCCTATGAGTCGGTGGAGGTGGCCCAACCCGACACCGCGGTGGTCGCGGACAGCGGGCCGACCGTCGCGTCCCGCACCTGTATGGTGGTGGGCAAGATCCTCGAGGAGTGCGCCGAGGAGCTCAAGGCGACGCTGAACGGCGAGCCGCTGACCGAGGCGTATGCCCGGCTGGGGCCGATCCCGGTCGAACGGATGTACGAACCGCCGGCCTGGATCCAGTGGGACGAGACCAGCTATTGCGGCGACGCATACGCCACGTACGGCTGGGGCTGTGACGTAGTCGAGCTCGAGGTGGATCCGGTGACCGCCGAAGTGAAGCTCCTCCAGGTCACGGCGGTACAGGAATTCGGCCGTCCCATCCATCCCGCTCTCGCCCAGGGACAGGTAGAGGGGGGAACGGTGCAGGGCCTGGGCTACGCCCTGCTCGAACACGTGGTCATGTCCGACGGTCGCATGGCAAACGGTCAGCTCACCAACTACATCATTCCCACCACGCTGGACACGCCGCCGCTCGATATCGTGATGCTCGAGAACCCCTACCCGGGCGGTCCATTCGGCGCCAAGGGCGTGGGCGAGCTACCGATGGATGGACCGGCACCCGCGGTGGTGAATGCCCTGCGCTCGATGGGTTACGACGCCCGGTGCATCCCGGTCACCCCCGAAGTCCTTTCGACGGTCGCGAGGCGGAGCCCGGCGTGAAGTTCCATCTCAACGGCAAGCCGGTGGACGTCGCGGCCCACCCGATGGCGCGCCTCCTCGACGTGTTGCGGGAGGAGTGCCAGCTCACCGGCACCAAGGAAGGCTGTGGCGAGGGGGAATGCGGGGCCTGCACGGTCCTGCTCGACCGAGAGCCGGTCTGTTCCTGCCTGGTCCCCCTGGCGCAGGCGGAAGGCCGGGCAGTGGAAACGATCGAGGGTCTGAGCGCCGAGCATCCGCTCCCCGTGTTGTTCATGGACGAAGTCGGGGCCCAGTGCGGAATCTGTACCCCCGGAATGATCATGACGGCCCTGTCGCTCCCCCCGGAGGCGACGTTCGAAGAAATTCGAACCGCCTTGGCGGGGAACCTGTGTCGCTGTACCGGGTACGCCGCCATCTACCGCGCCCTGGAGAAATGGCAGGAAGGGCGATGAGGACCGCGATCTCGGGATTGAGCTATCGCCAGGCGGATACCCTGGAGGAGGCGCTGGACCTGGTACAGCGCGAATCGCTGACCCCGCTCGCGGGGGCGACCGACCTGTATGTCGCTCTCAACTTCGGTACCCTGGCCTCGCGCCGATTCCTTGACCTGGGCAGGATCGCTTCCCTTCGGACCATCACGATGCGCGGTGAAGTGCTGGTGATCGGCGCGATGGCCTCGTACACCCAGCTGATCCGCTCGCCCGAGGTGAACCAGCGGCTCCCGATGCTGGTCGCGGCTGCGCGCCAGATCGGCGGAATCCAGATCCAGAACCGGGGAACCCTGGGCGGCAACATCGCGAACGCGTCGCCGGCCGGCGATTCCCTGCCCGTGCTGCTTGCCGCGGACGCCCGGGTGGTGCTTCGCAGCCGGAGCCTGACGCGAACGGTGCCGCTCGGCGAGTTCTACACCGGCTACCGTGCCTCGGTGCTCCGTCCCGACGAATTGATCGTCGCGATCGAGATCCCGCCGGTCGAGGGGCGGCAGTACTTCCGAAAGGTCGGAACCCGGGCGGCTCAGGCGATCTCGAAAGTGGTGCTGGCGGGGGTCCACGACGGTCCGGCGCCGCGAGTGGCGCTCGGCAGCGTCGGCCCAACCGTCTTCCGGGTGACGCGCACCGAGCAGGCTCTCGCGAGCGGCGATATCGAGCGCGCCGTGGCGATTCTGCAGGAAGAGATCGCGCCGATCGACGACCTCCGCTCCACCGCCGACTATCGTCGGATGGTGGCGGGCAACCTGCTTCGCCAGTTCTGGACCGGGTGACCACAACCCGGCTCCGCAGCCGCCGGGTCCTGACCCACGACGGCATCCGGCCCGCCTCGCTGCGGATTACTGATGGGCGTATCGCGGAAATCGCGGTGTGGGAGGGCGGTTCGTCGGGCTTCGATCTGGGCGAGACGCTGGTGATGCCGGGCGTGGTGGACGTTCACGTGCATGTGAACGAACCAGGCCGCACCGAGTGGGAGGGCTTCGCCACGGCGACCAGAGCGGCGGCGGCGGGCGGAATTACCACCATCCTCGACATGCCGCTCAATGCCATTCCGCCCACGACGACGGTGGCAGCGCTGGCGGCCAAACGCCGGGCGGCCGAGGCTCAGGCCCAGGTCGGAATCGAGTACATCGGCGGTCTCATCCCGGGGAACCAAGGCCAGCTCGAACCCCTGGCGGAGTCCGGGGTGAGAGCATTCAAGTGCTTTCTGTGTCCGTCAGGCGTGCCGGAGTTTCCCGCGGTCCAGGAAGCCGATCTACTCGAAGCCTGGCCGGTCCTGACCCGGTCAGGGCTCCCGCTGATGGTCCACTCCGAGCTTCCTGATCGCCTCTCTCCCGGCAGCAGGAGTGCCCGCTACGCGGACTATCTCGCCTCGCGACCGATCGGGGCGGAGCGCGAAGCGGTCGAGCTCCTGATCCGTCTGGTCGAGCGACAACCAACCCCGCTGCACATCGTCCACCTGTCGTCCTCGTCCTCCCTGGAGCCGCTTCGAGCGGCCAGACGGAAGGGTCTCCCGATCACCGTGGAGACCTGCCCGCACTATCTGACCTTCGCGGCGGAGGAAATTCCGGACGGCGCCACGGAATTCAAGTGCGCGCCCCCGATCCGGAGCGCGGAGGAGCGGGAGGCGTTGTGGCACGCCCTGATCAGCGGAGAAATCGACCTGATCGCCTCCGACCACTCCCCCTGCCCACCCGAGCTCAAGGAGACCGGCGGTGACTTCCGCGCTGCCTGGGGAGGAATCGCGTCGTTGGAGCTGTCGCTCGCGGCGATCTGGACCGGGGCGAGGAGTCGCGGCATCCAGGTGGAACGGCTCGCCGAATGGATGAGCGCGGCGCCGGCCCGGTTCGCCGGGTTGGGAGATCGCAAGGGTGCGATCCGTGAAGGCTTCGATGCCGACCTGGTGTTTTTCGATTCCGAATCGCAGTTCGTGGTCAACCCGGCTCACCTGTACCAACGGCACCCCGTCACGCCGTACGCGGGTCGCTCGCTCAACGGCGTGGTCCGGGGAACCATGGTCGCGGGCCGTATTATTCCCGCATGAGCGAAACGATGCCGTTCACCGAGCTCCCGGATCTCGCGGCGCAGCGTCTGGGAGGGGGGGTCGTCGCGGCAAACGACGAGTTCTTCGCCCCCAAGGAGAATCTCATCAAGCTGGAGCGACCGGTCTGGCGGGAAGGCGAATACACCGACCGCGGCAAATGGATGGACGGGTGGGAGACCCGGCGGCGCCGCACGCCAGGCCACGACTGGGCCATCCTCCGACTGGGATTTCCGGGCCTGGTGCGCGGAATCGTCGTGGATACCAGTTTCTTCACCGGGAACTACCCTGAACGGGCGAGCCTGGAAGGAGCGTTTCTCGCCGAAGACCCCAGAAATCCGGAGGACGCGGCGTGGCGATCTCTGCTGGCCCCGGCGCCTCTCACGGGGGATACCAGCAACCTGCTGTCGATCGAATCCCCGGGGAGCCCGGTGACTCATCTGTTGTTCAACATCTTTCCCGATGGCGGGGTCGCCCGGCTCCGGGTGCACGGCGAGGTCGTTCCCCGGGGCGACGTCTTCGAAGGCAAGGAGGCGGTGGACCTGGCCGCCCTGGCTCATGGCGGGGTGGCCGTCGGGTGCAGCGACCGCCACTACGGCAATCCCCAGAACATGCTGCAGCCGGGACGATCCACCCATATGGGTGATGGGTGGGAAACCCGGAGGCGCCGGGGCCCCGGTCACGACTGGGCCATCATTCGATTGGGCCGCCGTGGCGTGATCGAGCGCATCGAGCTGGACACGGATCATTTCAAAGGCAACGCTCCGGGGAGCTGTACGCTGGATGGGTGTGACGTCGGAGGCGGCTTCGATCCGGAATCCGCCCGGTGGGACGCTCTCCTGGGCCCATCCGAGCTCCAACCCGATCACCACCACACCTGGGAGGGCATCCCGGGGCGCCCGGTCACGCACGTTCGTCTCAATATCTATCCCGATGGTGGCGTGGCCCGGCTCCGCCTCCTCGGCCGGGCAATCCCGGTCCCGTGACCGTCGCCGAGCTGGACCGGCTGCCGCCCACGGAGGCCGCCCTGACCCTGCAATCCTGTTGCGGTGCGACCCGGTGGATCGAAGGCATGCTCGCCCGTCGCCCATTCGGCTCGCTTGACCGGGTTAGGACATCGGCGCGCTCGGCCTGGGAAGCCCTGGGCGAGGCGGATTGGCGGGAGGCCTTTGCTCACCATCCCAGAATCGGCGAAGTTCCTGCAGACCAACCCTGGCCGGCACAGGAGCAGAGCGGGGTCTCGACCGCCACGCGGGCCATCCAGGATGAGCTGGCCCGGATGAACCGGGCGTACGAGCAGCGCTTCGGATTCATCTACCTGGTGTGCGCCTCCGGCCGGAGCGCCGAGGAACTGCTCGCGATCGTTCGTGACCGGATCGACAATGATGCCGACAGCGAGCTTCGGAATGCGGCGGCGGAACAGCTCAAGATCACGCTGCTCCGGGTGGACCGGCTACTGTCGGAGGGAGCCTGACCATGGCGACACTCAGCACCCATGTTCTCGATACCAGCCTCGGTCAGCCAGCCGGAGGAATCCGGGTGATGCTGGGGCGGGATGGCACAGCGTTGGGCCACGGAGTCACCGACAAGGATGGCCGGGTCCGTGATTTCGGCAGCGGGGGCAACTCACTCTCCCCCGGGTCCTATCGTCTGCTGTTTTCAGTGGAGGAGTACTTCAGTCGCCGGGGAATCGAGGCATTCTACTCCAGCATTGCGGTGCAGTTCAACCTGCGGTCCGACGGCCACTACCACGTTCCCCTCCTGCTCAGTCCGTTCGGCTACAGCACCTATCGAGGAAGCTGAGCCCCGGCCGCCACCCATCGCCCCAAAAGCCCGCGCTCGGGATCGGTGATGCCGGTCTTGTTGCCAGGCGGCATGGTCCGGGTAATCACGGCCCGCTCGCGGATCCGGGCCGCGTAGGCCACGATCTGCGCCGGAGTGTCGTACTGCACCCCGCCGGGAGCCGGTCCGAACGTGAGATCGGTGGGCCGGGCGGAGTGGCAGGGAGCGCAGCGGCGGTCGATGACGTGGCGAACCTCGGCAAAGTCCACCGGACCAGCGGGGACGACGCCAGGCAATGCCGGGCCCGCGTCGGAGGCGCCGGTCCAGCGGGTGAGGATGAAGAGCAGGAGTCCCATCGCGGCAAGGTCGCCCGCGAGCGCAAGCTTCCAACCGGCGAACCGGAACCGGATGTTGAGCAGGTGGCGCGCGGTCACACCCCCGAGGAGAAGCGCAGCCAGCAGAGGTCCCTTGAAGGGGCTGCCGTAGACCGACGGGAAATGCCCGCTCACCATCAGCACCAGCACCGGGAACGTCAGGTAGTTGTTGTGGGTGGAGACTCGCTTGGCGCGCTGCGACACCGCCGGGTCTCCGCCCCTCCCTTCCGCCACCGAGGCGACCAGTTGCCGTTGTGAGGGGACGATGGTGAAGAACACATTCCCGGCCATGATGGTGCCGAGCATGGCCCCGACGTGGAGGAAGGCGGCGCGACCACTCAGGTACTGGAGCCAGATCACGGCAATGGCGGAGAGTCCAGCTATCCAGCCAACCGCGGCCACGGCCGGCATCCGGAGCGCGAGCCGCTGCATGGCTTCGTAGATCAGCCAGCCAGTCACGATGCCTCCAGCCGCAATCCCGACTGCCATCGGCGGGTTCCCGGTATCGGTCAGCAGGGCCCGCCCGCCCCAGTAGTACACCACCACGAGCAGGGCCGCTCCGGTCCACCAGGTCGTGTAGGCCTGCCATTTGAACCAATGGAGCAACCGGGGGAGGGGCGCCCCCCGCAGCAGGGTCTTCTCGACGTAGTAGAACCCGCCGCTATGGAGCAACCAGATGGTCCCGGCCGGATCCGGGGTGCGGCTTGCACCCTCCGGAGTCTCGAGGCGGCGATCGAGCCAGTTGAACAGCAGCGAATTGCCGATCCACATGATCCCGGCGATCAGGTGAATCCACCGGACCAGCAGATCCAGGAGCTCGAACGGCACCCCGTTCACGCCCGGGCCCGCATGATTTTCACGAAGGAGCGACCCCGAAGCTCTTCGGTGGTCAGGCCGGTCATTTCCAGGGCCTCGGCTTCGGTGATGGCCCCGGAATTGAGTCCACGCAGGAAAAAATTCAGCAGGCCCTGCCCGGTGGCCGCGTCGTCGAACACCTCCCCCACCAGGGTCGCCTGGGCCGCCTTGCCCACGAAATTGCGAAGTCGCGTGCCGGCGGCGTCGATGCCGTCGAGGAAGAAGCCGAACAGGGCTGCATAGCGCGAGACCAGTTGAGCGGGGTGAAGGTCCCACCCCTGATAGAATCCTCCGGCGAGGGAGTGACGAACGTCGTCGTAATGGAGGCGCCACGCGGCGTGTACCACTCCGGTGTTGGCCGCCCGCGCTTCGTCGGCCAGGCTGGTGCCGCCCTCTTCCCCCTGGATCGGCACCGGCAGCGTATTGGTCGAACCGTCGGACAGCCACACCGGGGTCCCCGCGAACGCCACCTGCATCATCCGTTTGGCAAATTCGCAGGCCGGGTGCCGCATCCGCTGATGCGCGGCGGTGATGTTGAGCCCCGCGGTCAAATCGTAGGTGCCGAAGTGGGCGCCGCGCAGGCGGCCTTCGGAGGCTTCGAGCAGCAGGGGCAGGAGCGACCGCCCCGCCCCGTCGAGGATGATCTGGGGCGTCTCGACCATCGCTTCGAACCGGAGCGCCCCAGCCGCGAGACCCAGCGTTCGCTCCAGCCGGCCCAGGACCCGTACTGCGAAGGTGACCTGCTCGAGGATGGTGATCTTGGGGATGGTGATGATCCAGTTCTCGGGCAGTGATCCGTTCTGGACGAGCCTCGTGTGCAACAGGTCGAGGGTTCGGAGACTGCGCGCCCGCATCTCCTCGTTCAGCGGCTTGATGCGGATCCCGATGAAGGGCGGGAGATGGTTCGCTTTCCCGGCGGCGATCAGGGCCTCCGCCGCGGCGATCGCGTGGCCATCCTCCTCGGCCCCGGGCCGATTGCCATAGCCGTCCTCGAAGTCGATCCGGAAATCCTCGACCGGCTCCCTTTCGAGCTTGTCGCGAACCCGCTGGTAGATCCGGTCCAGGGCGGGGTGCTCCTGCAATCCTAACGCGCGCCCCAGCGCGGGGGGATCCGGGGCATATCGCTCCAGCGAAGCGCGGGCCACCCGGCCGAGCTTCGGGATCGCATCAGGGGAAAAGAGCTGGGCTCCGCCGTACACCGTGTGGACCGGCTGCCGTCCGGAGGTTTCTCCCGCGTGGGCACGGGCAAATGCCCGGTTGGCCTCGAGCAGCGCTGCGCTGGCGTCCTTCAGGAAGCTCTGGTCCAGGCTGGTCTTCATCCGTTGTAGATGGGCCCGCCCTGGGCCCGGTAGGCTTCCAGGACTTCGCGGGCCTCGGCTCGGAGGACGTTCCGCACGATGGTCACCCCGCGGTCTTCGAGGTAGCGATAGGACTCCGGGAACACCGGCCCCTCCTCGAAGCGGAGACGGCTGGCATCCTCGCGGGCCGCGCCATAGACCACCCGGCGCACCCCGCTCCACAGGGTTGCGCCCAGGCACATGGCGCAGGGCTCGCAGGAGGTCACCAGCTCGTGAACCGGGAGATCCGGGGCGTGGAGCGTGAATGATCCCAGTCGCTGCTGGGCCATCATGAACGCGACCATTTCGGCGTGCAGGGTGCAATTGGTCAATCGCACGACGCTGTTGACGCCGACCGAGACCAGCCGGCCGGTGCCGGCCTGGAAGATCGCCGCTCCAAATGGGCCCCCGGTTCCCCGCTCCACGTTGCGGCGCGACAGGGCAATGGCAAGCTGCATCCGCCCGGTGTCATCCGGATACACCCGGTCCCAATCCACTACCTCCGGAAGCCATTCCGGGTAGCCCACGCTTACCCGCACCTCACTTGGACCCGCCACGGGATCGCTCGTTGTTCAGAGTGGAATGTTGCCGTGCTTCTTCTTGGGATTCGCGTCCCGCTTGGTTCGGAGCATGCCCAGGGCCTGGATCAGCCGCGGCCGGGTGTCCCGCGGGTCGATCACATCATCGAGGAAGCCTCGCGCCGCGGCCCGATAGGGATTGGCGAACGTGCCGGTATACTCGTCGGCCCGGCGCTTCGCCTCGGCCTCCGGATCCGGCGCCGCGGCGATTTCCTCCTTGAAGAGGATCTCCACGGCGCCCTTGGGCCCCATGACCGCGATTTCGGCGGTGGGCCAGGCGAGATTGACGTCGCCCCGGATGTGCTTGGAGCTCATCACGTCGTACGCCCCGCCATAGGCCTTCCTGGTGATCACGGTCAGCTTGGGCACGGTCGCCTCGCAGTAGGCGAACAACAGCTTGGCGCCCTGCCGGATGATCCCGCCGTGCTCCTGGCCAACTCCGGGAAGGAATCCGGGCACGTCAACGAAGGTCACGATTGGAATATTGAAGGCATCGCAGAACCGGATGAACCGGGCCGCCTTGACCGAGGCGTTGATGTCGAGCACCCCGGCCAGGACCGCGGGCTGGTTGGCGACGACGCCGACGCTCCGGCCCCCGAGACGGGCGAACCCGGTGAGCATGTTCCTGGCATAACCCGCGTGGATTTCGAAGAACCGGCCCTGGTCCATGACCCCGCGGATCACGCCGTGCATGTCGTAGGGCGAGGCGGGAGCGTCGGGGACCACCCCCAGCAGCGCCTCATCGCGACGGTCCTCGGGGTCGAGGCTGTCCTGCACCGGGGCGTCGTCGAGGTTGTTGGCGGGCAGATAGCCGATCAGCTCGCGAATGGCCTCGAGACAGTCCGCTTCGCTCGGAAACACGGCGTGGGCCACGCCCGACGTTTCGCCATGGACGTCGGCGCCCCCCAGGGTCTCGAACGAAACCTCCTCGTGGGTCACCGTCTTCACCACGTTGGGGCCGGTCACGAACATGTAGCTCACCCCCCGCACCATGAACACGAAATCGGTGATCGCGGGGCTGTATACCGCCCCGCCGGCACAGGGTCCCAGGATGGCGGAGATCTGGGGCACCACTCCGGAGGCCAGGGTATTGCGGAGGAAGATGTCGGCATATCCCCCCAGCGACGCCACGCCCTCCTGGATCCGGGCCCCCCCGGAGTCGTTGAGTCCGATGACCGGGGCGCCCTGACGGAGCGCCAGATCCATGATCTTGCAGATCTTCTGGGCGTGGGTTTCCGAGAGCGAGCCCCCGAAGACGGTGAAGTCCTGAGAGAACACGAAGACCAGGCGCCCGGTGATGGTGCCGTGGCCGGTGACCACGCCATCCCCGGGGTACTGCTGCTCGGCGAGCCCGAATTCGGTGGACCGGTGGATAACGAAGCGGTCCAGCTCGACGAAGCTGCCCGGATCGAGCAGAAGGTCGAGCCGTTCCCGCGCGGTGAGCTTGCCCTTGTCGTGCTGCTGGGCGATCCGCTTTTCCCCTCCGCCCTGGAGGGCTTCGGCCTGGCGTCGTTCCAGGTCGGCGAGGCGTTCTCGAGGATTCTGCATCGGACAAATATAGGCCGCGCGTCCGGAATCGAATTCGCGATACATTTCCGCCTTCCCGTCCGCCGCGGTCAGTCCCGGGCGGCTGAGCCATTCATGGGGACCCCGGGGCGAGGACTCGATCACCATCTCGGAAGCGGTGACGAATCGATGCCTGGGCGAGAATATGGGTGAGGCTGGTGAGGCATGACTCGATCAAGAAAACGGGGCCTGCGCCAGGCAGGCCCCGCTGACTTCACCGCCACCCGCGACCGTCAGATGTCTTCGTCGTCCGGCGGAATCACCAGCTTGGGAGGCGCTTCGAACGGCTCGTCGGGGAACCCGGTAATCCCCACGACGATGCGATGGTGAATCGGATCGACCTCCAGCACCTCGACTTCGAGGGGCTGCCCCTCCTTCACGACCTCGCCGGGATCCTGGACCTCACGGTCGACCCCCAGGTGCGACATCGGCACGAATCCCTCGAGATCGTTGCCGAGATCCACGACCACGCCCTTGTCCATGAGGCGAACGACCCGGGCCCGCATCTTGGTGCCGACCGGGAAGCTCTCCCCGATCTTGAGCCAGGGATCCTCCTCGGCCTGCTTGAGCCCGAGGGAAATTCGCTTGTTCTCCCCGTCGATGTTGAGGACCACGACGTCCACCGCATCACCCTTCTTCACCACTTCGGACGGATGCTGAACCCGCTTGGTCCAGGACATGTCCGAAATGTGGATCAGGCCGTCGATCCCCGGCTTGAGCTCCACGAACGCGCCGAAGCTCGTCAGATTCCGCACCTTCCCATGGATCCGGCTCCCGATGGGAAACCGTTCGGGCAGCGTCATCCAGGGATCCTGCTCGGTCTGCTTCATCCCGAGGGAGATTTTCTCCTCGGTCTCGTCGACCTTGAGCACCACCGCTTCGATGGTCTCGCCGATCGAAACGATCTTGGAGGGATGCCGCACATTCCGGGTCCAGCTCATTTCGGAGATGTGCACCAGGCCCTCGATGCCCGGCTCGAGCTCCACGAAGGCGCCGTAATTGGTGATGGAAACCACCTTGCCCTGGACCCGGGTCCCGACCGGATACTTGGCCGCGACGTCCTTCCAGGGGTAGCTCTGGAGCTGCTTCATGCCAAGCGAGATGCGTTCCCGCTGCCAGTCGATGTCGAGCACCTTGACCTCGACCTCCTGGCCGATCTGAAGCACTTCGGTCGGGTGGGAGACCCGGCCGTACGACATGTCGGTGATATGGAGCAGGCCGTCGACGCCACCCAGATCGATGAACGCACCGAAGTCGGTGATGTTCTTCACGATGCCCTTGCGGACCTGGCCGACCTCGAGCTCCTTCATCAGGGTCTCGCGCTTGCTGGCCCGCTCGGTCTCGAGAATGACCCGGCGACTGACCACGATGTTCCGGCGCCGTTTGTTGAGCTTGATGATCTTGAACTCGTAGCTCTGTCCCAGCAGCTCGTCGATGTTGGGCACCCGCCGGAGCGCGATCTGGCTCCCCGGCAGGAAGGCGTCCACGCCCATCACGTTCACGACCACGCCGCCCTTGATCTTCTTCATCAGGGTGCCTTCGACCGGCTGGTCGCTCTCATAGGCGATGCGGATCTTCTCCCAGACCCGCATGAAGTCGGCCTTCTTCTTGGAAAGCACGACCGCGCCTTCCTGATCTTCCAGATGCTCGAGGAAGACTTCGATCTCTTCGCCTTCGGCCGGCCGTTCCTTGAATTCGTCGAGCGGGACCGAGCCTTCCGACTTGAATCCGACGTCGAGAATGACGGCGTTGTCGGTGACCCGGAGGACTTTCGACTTGACGATCTCGCCTTCGACGATCGAGGCCATGGTGCCCTCGTACATCGAGAGCATGCGCTCGTAATCCTCCGGCGAGTATTGCTCGTCGATCAGGTCTTCGCGAACTCGCAATCCGGTGGGGGTGGAGAATTCGGTGGGGGTGGTGGAAATCTTGGTATCGCTCATGACGGTTCGGTCTCGCAGGCCGGCCATACCCGCCGGGTTGAAGGTGGATCCCCCGGCGCCCGTTCGGCCGAGGGGGAAACCGGAAAAGTTAGCAGCCGTTCACCCCGGCGACAAGCGCGACCTCACCAGGTCGACGATGGTCTGAACCTGTTCCTCGAACCCCAGCAGGGTCGTGTCGAGCAGCACGGCATCGGCCGGTTGCCGGAGCGGCGCCACGGCCCGGGCCCGGTCCTGGCGGTCCCGTTCGGCCAGCTCGTCGGCCATCCGGGCAACCAGCGCGGGAGAAGGGGTGGTACCACTCTGGCGGAGCCTCCGCTCGGCCCGGGCCTCGGGGGTCGCGGTGAGGAACACCTTGACCGGCGCGTCCGGGAAGACGATGGAACCGATATCACGTCCATCCAGCACGACCAGGCGGCGCTGGTGCGCCCAGGTGTCCGAACCGGCCTCGGCGACCGCCGCCCGGAGCCGCTGGTTGACCCAGGCCCGGATTTCGGGGAGGGCGCTGACCGCGGAGACCCGGGCGTCGACCGCCCCGGTCCGGAGCAGCGGCTCCGCGGGCGTGCCATCGAGAACCGGGACGATGCCCCCATCCTTCCGTACGAGGCCTAACCCGCGCTCCTCGGCCCGCCGGAGCAACCCGGCGGTATCGTCCACCGGAGTTTCCAGGGCCACCGCGGTCAGGGCCCGGTAGAGCGAGCCGGAATCCAGGTGCACCGCCCCCAGCGCCTGCGCCACCGCCTGCGCGGTGGAGGACTTGCCCGACGCCGCGGGCCCGTCGATCGCGATGACCGGGATGCGGCTCACTGCAGCACCGATCCCAGGGTCGTGGCAAACCCCGGGAAGCTGACCTCGGCGCACCCGGGATCATCCACCCGCACGTGCGCCCCTTCGACCAGGCCCAGGACGGCAAAGGCCATCGCGAGCCGATGATCGCCGGCGGTGCGCACCGGTCCTCCCGGCGGGGTTCTCCTGCCCTGGACCATCAGGGTATTCCCTTCCACCACCGCGGATGCGCCGACCGCTCGAAGGTTTTCGGCCAGCAGGCCGAGTCGATCGCTTTCCTTGACTCTGAGCTCCCCGACTTCGTGAAAGGACGTCGTCCCGGACGCCCGGGAGGCGAGCACGGCGAGCAGCGGAATCTCGTCGATCAGCGACGGGATCTCGGCCGCGGTTACCGTGGTTCCGACCAGGGGACCCGGGCGCACCACCAGATCGCCCACCGGCTCCCCCATCCGATCCGCCCCGGGGTGGATGGTGATGCGAGCTCCCATCCGCTCGAGGACCGCCAGGAAGCCGGTGCGGGTCGGATTGAGCCCTACCCCGGTGATCGCGAGAACCCCACCGGTCGACAGCAGGGCAGCACCCACCAGGAACGCCGCAGAGGAGACGTCCCCCGGGACTTCGAGGTCGAACGGAGCGAGGGTCCCGGTGGGACGGAACCTGAGCCACTCGTCGTGCCCGAGGCTGACCGTGTAGCCGAAGAAGCGAAGCAGTCGCTCGGTGTGATCGCGGGAGACGCCATTCGGCTCGCGGAGGGCGATGGCGACTCGGCCCGCCACACCGGCCAGCAGCAGACAGCTCTTGATCTGCGCGCTGGACACCGGGAGGAGCCACTCCAGGGATTGCAGGGTCCCACCGCGGATCGCGAAGGGGAACCGTTCGGGGGGCATTTGTCCCCGACCGAAGAACCGGGCCCCCATCCGGGAGAGGGGTTCGGTGACACGGCGCATCGGTCTGTGCCGCAACGAGTTATCCCCCGTCAGGGTGGCCTGAAAATCGTGCCCGGCGAGCAAGCCAAGCAACAACCTCGCGGTGGTCCCGGAATTGCCGCAGTGCAGAGTTCCGCGCGGACGCCTGAAGCGCGCTCCCCGCGCAAGGATCAGTATGTCCTGATGAGGCCTGAGCGGTGTCACGTCAGCACCAAGTTGACGAAGGACGCGCGCGGTCGAGCGGGCATCCAGGGAGGTGAGACCGCCTCGAATCCGCGACTTGCCTGACGCCAGGCCGGCAAGGAGGAGAAGCCGATGCGTCACACTCTTGTCACCGGGGACCTTGACGGTCCCGTGAATCAGCATTGCCCAGTCCTTGAACGGAGGTCGCTCGCCATCCCTGCTCTGAGTTACCTTGGAACCGGTGGAATTGTAGATCCTGAGACTCCGGCCACCAATTCTCCCCGGTTTCGCCCATGACCGCCAAAGCGCAGCCAAAGAAAGCGGCAGACGATCGTTGGCTGGCCCAGACGCTGGTCGACGCGGGGGTTCTCGAGCAATCCCAGGCGGATGAGCTCCAGAAGAGTCCTCTCGGCGAAGACGAGACCAGCTGGAAGCGGGCGGTCCGCCAGGGGCTCACCAGCGACTACGCGATTGTGCAGGCACTGGTCAGTCGCTTCAAGGTCAAGCCCGCGGATCTCGGGTCGACGGATGCCCGCGTCGCCGGCCTGCTCCCGGAAACCATGGCCCGAAGGCATCGTGTCGTCGTGCTTCGGGCCGATGACCGGACCATCACCGTGGCCACCTCAGACCCGAGGGATCTCGACCTGGAGGAGAATCTCCGGTTCATTACCGGCCGGCGGGTCACCTTCGAGATTGCCCCGCCGGATGCCATCGGCAAGAAACTCGATGAGATCTACCGTCCCGAGAAAGCCATCAATCAGCTGCTGGAGGGACTCAACCCGTCCAACCTTGAATCGATCGAGGAGGTCGACCTCGATGCCGACAAGGATCCCGCCCTCGAGGCGCCGATGACCAAGCTGGTCGATGCCATGATCAGCGAAGGGGTTCGGGACGGGGCCAGCGACATCCATGCGGAGCCGCTGGTGGACGGGATGGTCATCCGATACCGGATCGACGGGGTGCTCAAGGAGGTCATGCGGCTTCCGGCCAACGCCGCGCCGGTCCTGGCGCGCCGGGTCAAGATCCTCGCCAAGCTCGACGTCACCGATCCGCTGCATCCCCACGACGGCCGGGCGGCGGTCCGGGTCGACGGCAAAGCCGTCGACCTCCGGATCGCCACGGTGCCAGTGGCGCGCCGGGGCGAGAAGGTGGTCATCCGGATTCTCGACAAGTCCAACTTGCGAGCCAACCTTCCGGACCTGCGGCTGCCTCCGTCGGAAGAGGACATCATCCGTCGGTTCCTCGGGCATCGGGAAGGCATGATCCTGGTGACCGGCCCCACCGGCAGCGGGAAGACCACCACCCTCTACGCGCTCATCAACGAGCTGCGCACCGGCAAAGTCAACATCATCACGGTCGAAGACCCGGTCGAATACGACGTCCCCGGAATTTCCCAGCTTCAGGTGAACGACGCCCAGGGATTCACTTTTGCCACCGCCCTCCGGTCGGTGCTCCGGCAGGACCCCGACATTCTGCTGGTCGGCGAGATTCGGGACGGCGAAACCGCAACCATCGCGATCCAGGCCGGTCTTTCCGGCCACCTGGTCCTCTCCACGCTCCACACCAACGACGCCCCATCCGCCGTGGTCCGCCTTCGCGATCTCGGCACCGACAGCTTCAAGATCGCCTCGGTGCTGAAGGGAATCATCGCACAACGTCTGGTGCGCCGGCTCTGCACCCAGTGCTCCGAACCGATCCCGATCGAAGACTTGCCGCATGAGGCGAGGCCCCCAGAGGGCCTGGAAGCGAAGCCGCGGAAGGCGGTGGGATGCAAGGCGTGCGCAGGCATGGGGTACAAGGGGCGGATGTCGGTCCTGGAAATCATGCCGGTCAATGATGCGGTCGCCCACAAGATCGAAGCCGGCGCTCTCCCGGACGAATTGCTGGCGGCGGCCCGGCCCCTCGGGATGCGAACCCTGTGGGAGAGCGGCCTGGACCGGGTGTGGAAGGGTCTCACGTCCATTGACGAAGTCATTCGAGTGCTGGGCGAGAAGAACGAGGAAGAGGAGAACAAGGGCGGGATCATCCACGGCGCCGTCCTTCCCGAGGCCGTGCGGATCGAGTTTTCAGCCGTCGGAAACGACTCGCCTCACATTCTGGTGGCCGATGATGATCCTCAGATGCGCCGGCTGATCCGCTCGATCCTCGAGCGGGACGGGTACCGGGTCACCGAGGCATCGGATGGCCTGGACGCCCTCGAATCGGTGGAGAGCGGGCAATTCAACCTGATGATGCTCGACATCGATATGCCCAGGCTGGACGGGCTTGGCGTCCTGGAAGAGCTGCGAACCCGAATCAAGACGGCCGGCGTCCCCGTCATCGTGCTGACCGCGCGAACCGACGACACCGAAGTCCGGGTGCTCGAGCTGGGCGCCCAGGATTTCCTGTCCAAGCCGGTCCAGCCTCAATCACTCCAGGCGCGCGTCAAGGCCGTGTTGCGCCGGGCCAAAATGGGCTGACCTCATGGCCCGTATCCTCATCGTCGAAGACAATCCGGACAATCTCAAGCTCTTCAAGGCCGTCCTGGCCATGAAAGGCCACAAGATATCCGTCCTGCCGAGCGGAGAAGGCCTGCTTCCGGCCATCGAGCAGAGCGAGCCGGATCTCGTGCTCATGGACATCCAGCTTCCCGGGCGGGACGGCTACGAACTCATTCAGGACATCCGGAATTCCAAGTGGCGGGACATCGGAGTGGTCGCGCTGACCGCCCACGCAAGGGACCAGGACGAAGAGCGCGCCCGCGGCGCGGGATTCGATGGTTACATCACCAAACCGATCGATATCGCGACCTTTCCCGAACGGGTGGAGCAGGCGCTCGCGAGGCCGCGCTCCTCATGAGTCCGGATCGTCCGACCAATCCCCCCAATCGCTCCGGAGCGGCACAGGACACCAAGAGCGTTTTGTACGAGGCGGCGGTCGAAGCCGTCCAGAACCGGGCCGCCCACGAGAGGACCAAGCCCCAGCGGCCCCCCGCCCGCAAGGCGAGCCGGGCCCCGCGGGTCATCGCGCTGATCCTGGTCGCCCTGGTCGGAGCCGCCCTGTTGGTCCTTCGGCCAGGCTGGCTGGTCGGACCGGAAACGATCCCGGCAGAATCGCCTGCGATCGCGGCCGCATCACTCCGGGTCGCTCTGGTGCGAGAACGGGACATGGTGTTCCGCTATCAGCAGCGGACCGGAAGCCTTCCCGTCAGCCTGAGCGCAGCCGGGATCAGCACGCCGAATCTGGATTACGATCATGAAGGAGGCGCGTTCAGCCTGAGCGGGCGGGTCGGAGATTCGCTCATCACGATCCGATCCACCGATTCGGTCACCGTCTTCCTGGGGGATAGCTTCTTCCGTCTCCGCCACCGAAACTCCCCATGAAGCGCAACGGATTCACCATGGTCGAGCTCCTGATCGTCATGGTGGTGATGGGGATTCTGGCCACGCTGGCCCTGCTCAAGACCAACGATCTCAAGAACGCGGCGATCGCCACTCAGGTCAATCAGGAGATGCGGGCGGTCCAGATCGCCGCGTTCAACTACTATGCCGACAAGGAGCAGTGGCCCCCCGAGGCGGGCGCGGGCCAGGTGCCCCCCGGGCTCTCGCCCCTTCTCCCCGGCCAGTTGGCGGCATCGTTCGATCGGGACCGGTACAAGCTGGATTACGACAATGTCGGGGCGGGCGAGTCCCAGATCATCAGCATTTCCGTGACCACGACCGATCCCCAGTTGATGGCGAAGCTGGTGGCCTACCTCAGCAACAAGGCCCCGATCTTCGTGGTCACTGGCAATCGGGTGACTTACCTGATTTCCGGTCCCAAGGGCGGTTTCTAGGAGATCGTGAACCGCTTCAGCACCTCTGGATCCCCGCGGGGGAACTGGGGGTCCATCCCTTCCAGGGTCTCGACCAGGGTCCGGAGCACCAGGTAGTCCCGGACCTTGTTGTGATCGGCCGGCACCAGATACCAGGGCGCCTGCGCGGTGCTGCACCTGGTCAGGACGTCCTCATAGGCGGCGGTGTACTCGTCCCACAGAGCCCGCTCCTCCAGATCAGCCGCGTCGAATTTCCAGTTCTTCGAGGGATCCTGCAGGCGGTCCTCCAGTCGGCGGCGCTGTTCGTCGCGCGAGACGTGGAGAAAGAACTTCCGCACCACCGTGCCCTCATCGGTCAGCATCTGCTCGAAGTGGTTGATGTGATCGAATCGCCTGGACCAGACCGTTTCGGGGACCAGGCGATGGACCCGCGCGGCCAGCACATCTTCGTAGTGGGAGCGGTTGAAGACGCCGATGCTGCCTCTCGGCGGCAGCGCCTGATGGATCCGCCAGAGGTAGTCGTGCTTCAGCTCGAGCCCGGCCGGCCGCTTGAAGCTGGTCACCGTGCAGTACGCCGGATTGAGCCCGCTGAACACCCGGCGAATCGTGCCATCTTTCCCCGAAGCGTCGCGCCCCTGGAGCACCACGAGCAGCGCGCGGCGATTCTCCGCCCCCAGGGCGCGCTGGAGCTGGTCGAGTCGTCCGGCCAGATCCTCCAGCATCTTCTCCAACTCGTGGTTCCTGGGAACTCCAAGCCGGTCCGCGGCTTGCTCCTCGGTGAGGCGAATCGGCGGGGCGACAGGAGTCAGGCGCATGCGATCTATTCCCCCAGAAGACGGATCCGGCGCGGCCGGGCACGAATTTCCGCCCGGTGCTTTTCCAGCGCATTGCGCACCAGGCCCTCGACCACCTCGGGGGAGTCGGTCGGGGTGAGCAGGTGAATGTCTTCCGGCGCGACGGTTCCGGCCCGGATCAAGGTGCGCTGGACGAAGTCGAGCAGCGGCTGCCAGAACGTGGTCCCGACCAGAATGATGGGGAAGGATTCGATCTTCGCGGTCTGCACCAGCGTCGCGGCCTCGAACAGCTCGTCGAGGGTCCCGAAACCTCCAGGGAGCACCACGAACGCGAAGCTGTATTTGACCAACAGCACTTTTCGCACGAAGAAGTACCGGAACGTGACCCAGCGATCCAGGTAGGGGTTGGGGGTCTGTTCGTGGGGAAGCTCGATGTTCGATCCGATCGAGTATCCGCCGGCTTCGCGGGCGCCTCTGTTGGCGGCCTCCATGACGCCGGGACCGCCCCCGGTCATGACGGTCGCGCCGGCCGCGGCCACCCGGCGGCCGATCTCTCTCGCGAGCGCGTAATAAGGGTGGCTCTCGGGAAAGCGAGCCGACCCGAAGACGGTGACGCAGGGCCCGACGAAATGAAAGTGCCGAAAGCCTTTCACGAATTCTCCGGCGATCCGAATCACCCGGGCGAATTCGGAAATCCGGGAGCGCGGGCCGCTGAGGAATATCCGGTTGTGCGGGTCAGGCTGATGAACGGGCGCGGGAATGTCGGCAGGGGGTGGCTCGGGCGGTTCGACCATCCCGAAAGCTAGCAGCCAGCCGACCGGTGAACCCATTCGCGGGAGCATGCCGGGGGCGGGGATCGAACCCGCAAGGGCCGAAGCCCAAGGGATTTTAAGTCCCTTGCGTTTGCCAGTTTCGCCACCCCGGCGACCCGGGAAAGATACGCCGAGCCATGCTATGTTCCGCCAGCCATGAGTTTCTTGCGGCGACTTCGCCTTCTCCTCCTCGTCGGCATCGCCGCTCCGCTCCGGGCCCAGCTTCCGCCGGTCACCGTGCCCGGCGGTCACCTCCGAGTCGACTTCGGCGGTGGGTTCACCTGGTGGGATCAGGCCTTCGTCGCAGGGGTGAGGCGCTCCACCATCGCCGACTTTCTCCAGAACCAGATTGTCCCATCGTTTCTTCCCGGGCTGGCGCAGTCCCAGGCCGCTCTGCGCGAAGTCACCGGGAACCAGGACCTCGCGATTTCTCCGGGCAGCACCAGCGGAAGCCTCGCGGTCAATGTCGGCCGCGCCGAGCTGGGCCTGGCACTCGGAATTACCTCGCGGCTTACGGTCTTCGGATCGGTTCCCCTGGTCCGGGTCCGGGTCGAGGAGCAGCTCCTGATCGATTCCACCAACGCCTCCGCGGGATTCAACCCCGCGAACCCGGTGCTGGGGACCTCGACGGGCGCCGCCGCCACCAACCAGTTCCTCAACGATCTGACCGGCGCGCTCTCCCAGCTCAACGCTGCGATCCAGTCCGGCGCATTCTCGGATCCGGAACAGCTGGCCGAAGCCCAGGCGACTCTGGCGCGGGGCACCACATTGCAGAGCGGGCTGCAGTCGTTGTTACTCGAATCTCCCTTCCTTCCCCTGACAGGCTCCCCGGGCGCGTTGGCGCTGAACCGGTCGATCGATTCACTTCGGACCCGGCTCTCGAGCCTCGAGCCTTCCGCCGATCCGCTCGCCTCCTCCCCCGCCCTGCCCCAAACGGGACTCGCCCTCGACGACTTCGAACGCTACGTCACGTCGAGCGGGGGACCGATTCAGGCCAGCGCGTTCGAGCCGGAGACCTACACCGCGATCGGAGACGTCGAGGTCGGCGCGGCGTTCGCCCTCGCGAACGGACGGCCGCCGACCAAAGGGCTGGCGCTCCGCGCGGCGCTGCGGGGATCGATCCGCCTTCCCACCGCGCGGCTGGCGGACCCTAACGCGCTCTTCGGTGTGGGCACCGGCGAGCGCCTTCCCGGATTCCGGGGCGACCTCGTGACGGACCTGATGACCTCCCGGTTCGGGGCCCGCCTTCAGGCCGGATACACCGTTCAGCAGAAGTCGCCGCTCCAGCGCCGAATCACTCCGCCCGACCTGCCCCTGGCTCCCGTGTCCAGTCTCGCGATGGTGGAGCGCCAGGGAGGCAATATCATGGAGGGATCGGTTCAGCCCTACGTGCGGATTGCCCCTCATTTTTCGGTCGTTGCCGGATTGACGCATTGGCGGAAGCAGGCGGATCGCTACACCTATGCCCCAGGCCAGGAGGCCATCCCCGGCCTCGATCCTTCCGTCCTCGCAGCAGGAACCAAGGCCAATGCGACCATCCTCTCCGGTGGACTCAGTCTCTCCCACCCCGGAATCCGGCGAAACGGGACCGTCGGCATGCCGCTCGACGCGCAGGTCTCGGCCTGGATGGTGGTGGGTTCCAGCGAAGGACAGGTGGAGGCGAAACGAAGCGTGGTCTTCCTGCTGCGGCTCTACGGCAAGGTCTTCTAGCCCGCGATCCGGTTCCTGGTCTTGAGCATCACGAGCGCGTGCCGCCGGGCCGTCTCCGCGTCCGGATCCCCCAGCATCCGGGCCAGCTCGCCGACGCGATCCTCACCGTGAATCCATGAGACGTCGCTGGTGGCGACGCCCGCCCTCGCTCGCTTCGACACCACGAGATGACGGTCCGCCCTGGCGGCGATCTGTGGCAGGTGGGTGATCACCAGGACCTGGTGACGTTCGGCGACTTCCTCCAGCGATTCCGCCACCCTACCCCCGATCTCGCCTCCAATGCCCTGGTCCACTTCATCGAACACCAGGGTGGGCACCGCGTCGTGCCGGGCAAGAACGGCGCGCAACGCAAGCATCAGTCGGGAGAGCTCTCCCCCGGATGCGACCCTCGCGAGGGAACGTTCTTCCATCCCCTGATTGAGCTGAGCGGTGAAGTGCACCGCCTCTGCGCCCGAGCCGAGAATCTCGGCCAGTGGCTCGAGCGTAACGCCGATGCGTCCACCGGTGAGGCCGAGCTTCGGGAGCAGGCGATTCACGCCCCGGGCGAGCCGATCCGCCGCGGCGGTACGCTTCCCGGTCAGGGCGGCGGCGGCCTTCACGACCGCGGAATCCAGCGCGATCCGCTGAGCGGAGAGGGATCGCAGATCCAGATCGGCAGTGTCGAGCAGCTCCAGCTCGGCCGCCGAAGTTTTCCCGGTCTCGATCACAGCGTCCAGGGTGGCCCCGTATTTCTGTTTCAGCCGATCGATGAGATCCCGCCGGGTTTCCAGTTCGGCGAGTCGGGGGGGATCGTCCTCCAGAGTCCCACTGTACTGCCGGATCAGGCGGGCCAGCTCACCCAGATTCGCGAAGACCGGGTCCAGGAGCTCCCGCCAGAGCGAAGTTTCACCGTCGGCGCGTTCCAGCGCGGTGAGGGCGCGATCGGCCCGGGCGAGCGCATCCTGAGCTCCTCCGGAGTCGCCCTCGATCGCCTCCAGCATTTCAGCCGCGGTCCGGCTCAGCTGCTCGACGCTGCCGAGCCGCCGGGCTTCGCGATCCAGCGCATCATCTTCGCCGGGCTTGATCCGGGCCCGTTCGATTTCCTGGACCACATGGCGGAGGTAGTCGGCCCGACGACGGACCTCATCCCGGCGGCCCACCAGCTCGGCCTCCTTCTCCTGGAGGGAGCGTCGCTCTGCGACCAAGGCGCCGAGAGCGGCACGCGCGGGTTCCGCATCGGCAAAGGCATCGAGGAGATCGCGCTGGGTGTCGGGGCGAAGGAGCGACTGCGCATCGTGTTGCCCGTGGATGTCCACCAGCAGGGTCCCAAGCTGAGCCAGCACACCCGCCGTGGTTGGGCTGCCACCGACCCAGGCACGGGAGCGGCCCTCGCTCGAAACCTCCCGGCGGATCACCAGACGATCTTCCTCCACGTCCAATCCGAGGGTTTCGACGGCGGCGCGCACCGCGGGAGCAATCGCTTCGAATACGCCCTCGATCAGGGCCTTTCCGCTGCCGGGACGGACGGCGCTCACTTCGGCGCGCCCACCCAGCAGGAGCCCCAGGGCATCGACCACCATCGATTTCCCCGCCCCGGTCTCCCCGGTGAGAACGTTGAGACCGGCCCCAAGGGGCAGCGTGACGTCTTCGATGGTGGCGAGGTCGCGGACTCGGAGCTCGGTGATCACGGATCGCGCTCGGTGAGATCACCCCAGCGAAGGCTCGCCCGCATCCGGGCGAAGTAGTCGATTTCGAACCGGACCAGGATCACGGCGGCAGCGCCGCTCTGGAGCTCGACCCGGGCATCGGCCCCGAGCACCGTCGCCTGCTGGCCGTCGACCGAGATGAGCAGATCGTCCGGCCAGGGTCGCATCGGCTCGATGGTGATGCGCGCATCCGCGGGCACGACCACCGGTCGGACCGCCAGGGTATGGGCGCAAATCGGGGTGATCACCAGCGCATCGACATCGGGAACGATGATGGGCCCGCCGGCGGAGAGGGAGTACGCGGTGGAGCCGGTGGGCGTCGCGACCACCAACCCATCGGCGCTGTAGTTCCCGAGGTCGGCTTCGTTGATCCGGACGTGAAGACGGATGAGGCGGGCGACGCCACCCTTGTGGATCACCACGTCGTTGAGGGCGACGGGCAGGTGGGAGGTTTCATTCCGGGGCGAGAGGATGGAGCCCTGGAGGGTTCGCCGCCGTTCAGTGACGTAGCGACCTTCCGCCAGCCGGGTCAGGGCTTCCTCGGCTTGCTCGGGCATCGCCGCGGTAAGGAAGCCGACGCGTCCGAGGTTGACGCCGAGCACCGGAACCGGCGCCCCCTGGAGCGAGCGGGCGCCCCGGAGCAGGGTTCCATCACCGCCCAGGGTGACCAGAGCATCGAGCGGCGCGGAGCCGATCGGGGGATAGTGTCTGGGCCAGTAGGGTTCGAGCGTGGGTTCGCTGAACAGCTGGAGTCCGAGCCGATCGGCGCACCGCGACATGCCGGGCAGAACCGCCTGAAGCCCGGCGTAGCGGGGATTGCCGATCACCCCGACATTCATCGCGCCTCGAAACTCTCCTCGTGATGCCAGGCGGTAATCTGGGCCGCAATCCCGGAGCCGGTGAGCCGGTAGCGGCTCAGCTGTTCGGCGCGAGGGGCCTGCTCGATCAGGCGATCGGGTACGCCCAGGCAGCGGACTCGCACCTCGGGGTGATTGTCCTGGAGCTCACGGGCGATCATCGCGCCGAACCCGTTGACGATGGTCCCCTCCTCGATCGTGACGATTTGCTTGCAGTCGTGCACGATGGACTCCAGCATCACCTGATCGTATGGCTTGAGGAACCGGCAGTTGATGACTCCCGCGTCGATCCCTTCGGCCGCGAGGCGCTCGGCGGCCTCGAGGGCGGGCAGCACCATCGTGCCGACCGCCAGCAGGGCGATGTCCCGGCCGTGGCGCACGACTTCCCAGGTTCCGTAGGGGACCGCGGGGATACCCGCCACCGGCTGGGGATCGGCGGGCGCCTTGTCGCGCGGGTAGCGGGTGCTGAACGGACCGGCATGCGCCAGGCCGGTTCGCAGGAGTCCGACCAGCTCATCTCCATCCTTGGGGGCGGTGACCGTCATGCCGGGCACTGCGAGGAGGTAGGCGATGTCGTAGAGACCCATATGGGTCTGCCCGTCCTCTCCCACCAGTCCCGCCCGGTCCAGACAGAACAGCACGGGGAGCTGCTGCACCGCGACATCGTGGATGATCCCGTCGTAGGCGCGCTGCAGGAAGGTGCTGTAGATCGCACAGACCGGACGCACCCCCTGGGTGGCGAGGCCGCCGGCGAAGGTGACCGCGTGCCCTTCCGCGATTCCCACGTCGAAGAACCGTTCCGGCCATTTCTTCTCGAAGATGCTGGTCCCGGTACCGGAGGGCATCGCCGCGGTGATCACCACGAAATCCTGCTGCTCCGCGGCCAGGGCGGTGATCGCATCGCCGAACACCTGGGTCCAGGTGGGCGGGCCGCTGGCCTGCTTGCGGGGATCTCCGGTGATCGGATCGTAGGCCGCCAGGCCGTGCCATTTCTCGCGATTGGCCTCGGCCAGGGCAAACCCTTTCCCCTTTTCGGTCAGCACGTGCACCACGCGCGGCCCGGTGAGCTTCCGCACGAAGCGAAGCGTCTCCCGCAGCTTCTGCACGTCGTGGCCGTCGATCGGGCCGAAGTAGCGGAACCCCAGCTCCTCGAAGAACATTCCCTCGGAAAAGAGGTTCTTGGCGCTTTCCTCGAGGTTCTTGGCGAACTCGACCACCCGCTCGCCGAAGACGTGCCCGGCCTTGAGGGTCCAGTGCTTGACGTGCTCCCGCATCCGGTTGGTGAACGGGCTCGCGACGATCCGGCCCAGGGTCTTGCTGATGGCGCCGACGTTGGGAGAGATCGACATCCCGTTGTCGTTCACGATCAGGATGACGTCCCGATCGGAGTGGCCCGCGTTGTTCATCCCCTCGTAGGAGAGGCCACAGGTCAGGGCCCCGTCTCCCACCACCGCGACGACCTTGTAGTCCTCGCCCTGGAGGTCGCGCGCCGTCGCCATGCCGAGGGCGGCGGACATGGCGGTTCCGGCGTGTCCCGCCCCGAACTGATCGTGGGGACTCTCGGTCCGGCGGAGAAACCCGGAAATCCCCCCGGTCTGGCGGAGGGTCTCGAACTGCGGGTTACGCCCGGTCAGCAGCTTCCAGGCATAGGCCTGGTGGCCCACGTCCCAGACGATCTTGTCGTGGGGGGAATCGAATTCGTAGAGCAGCGCGATCGCCAGCTCGACCACCCCGAGGCTCGCCCCGATGTGCCCCCCGGTGACCGAGCAGGCCGCGATCAGGCGGTCCCGGATCTCCTGCGCCAGAACGGGAAGCTGGTCGGGGGTGAGGCGTTTCAGATCCTGCGGGGAGGCGATCCCTTCGAGCAGAGCCATCCGGTTCCCGGAAGGAGAAGTCATCAGGAGCGTCGCTCCACAATATAATCGGCGAGGGTGTCGAGGGCCGGGCTGGCGAGGCCGCCCGACCGTAACACGCTCCGCGCGGCCGCTCCATGGCGGCGCGCCTCCGCTCGCGCCGCCGCGATGCCGAGGAGACTGACGTAGGTCGCTTTGGCGAGGGTCGCGTCCCGCCCCGCCGTCTTCCCGAGCTGCTCGCTGGTGCCGGTCGCGTCGAGCAGGTCGTCGGCGATCTGGAAAGCGATTCCGACCTCGCGCCCATATTCGGAGAGCATGGCCAGCATGCCGGGATCGGCACCGGCCGCGAGCCCTCCCAGGCAGCAGGCGGCTTCGATGAGCGCGCCGGTCTTGCGGCGGTGAATCCCGGCGAGGTCCGGCAGGGCCAGCGGCGTCCCCTCCGCGCTGAGATCCATCCACTGCCCGGCGATCATGCCGCGGATCCCCCCCGCCTCGAGCAGCCGTTCCGCCACCCCGGCGATGGTGGAGGAAGGAAGACCGAGCTCCCCTAACCCGGAGACCAGCTCCTGAACCGCCACCGGGACCAGCAGGAAGCCCGCCCGGGTCGCCGTCGCCACATCGAAGCGAACGTGCAGGGTGGGCCGGCCTCGCCGCTGGCTGTCATCGTCCATGCACGGGAGATCGTCGTGCACCAGCGAATAGGTGTGGACGATCTCCACCGCCGCGGCGACGCCGGCGATGCCGGGATGGTCGCCCCCCGCGGCCCGATAGGCGGCGAGGAGCAGGGCGGGCCTGACCCGCTTGCCGGGAGCCTCCAGGGCATAGCCGAGCGATTCGCCGCTTCGTCCGCCCGGGACAGCCCGGAGCAAGGTGGCCCGCCGCGCCAATCGGGCGTCCACCATGGCCCGGGCTTCAGAGAGGATTTCCTCCGCGGTGAGCTCCAGGGGGGCCATTCCCTAACCTAAGCCCTCGCCGACGCGTCGCGCTGGACTATCTTGGCCTCGATGTCCACCCATACCGCCACGATCAGCTGGAACCGGGGAGCGGCAGTGTTCACCGATCGCCAATACAGCCGGGCCCATGCCTGGCAATTCGACGGCGGAGCGATCGTGCCTGCCTCGGCCTCTCCGCATGCCGTGCCGGTTCCCCGGTCCGATCCCGCCGGGGTCGATCCCGAGGAAGCGTTTGTCGCGGCCCTCTCGAGCTGCCACATGTTGTGGTTTCTGGACCTGGCGGCCCGGGCCGGCCTCGTGGTGGATTCGTATCGAGACGAAGCGATGGGGACGCTGGCAAAGGACGCGGAAGGGCGAAACGCGATGACCGAAGTGGTCCTTCGCCCCGACGTGCGGTTCGCACCAGGGGTCCCCCCGGACGCCGGGCAACTCCAGGCGCTGCACCACAAGGCCCACCAGCTCTGCTACATCGCCAACTCGGTCCGCACCGGGGTCCGGGTCGAGCCGGTCTAGTCGGTGAGATTCTTGAGGCGGATTTCCCCCCCGGCCTCTTCCAGCACTTTCTGAATCCGAAGCTCCGCTGCGGCCAGGCTCTCTCTCGCGGCCCGAAGCCGGGTAATGCCCTCCTCGAACAGGGTGAGGGCGCGATCGAGGTCCGGGTCTTCCGACTCGAGCTGGCGAACGATTTCCTCGAGGCGGCGCAACTCCTCGGACAGGGAGGTCATGCGCCCTCGCTGGTCGCGCCCAGGTCGCCATCCCCGACCCGCAGAGAAAAGCGGGTTCCCGATGGGAGCTGGTCTCGACGGCGAACCACGGTGCCGTCGCCCAGTCGCGCGACGCTGTAGCCCCGCGCCAGAACCCGGAGCGGGCTCAGAGCCTCGAGTTGCGCGGCCAGTCGCTCGACCTGCCTGCCAGGCTCCGTGAGCCGGCCACGAATCGCGCCCTTGATCCGGTCATCGCTCCGGTCGAGCCGGGCCGCGATGAGTTCGGTCCGGCGATGGAGACCCCGAGCGAGGCGGGTTCCCAGTCCGTCGACATTCCTGAGCCAAGCCTCCCGGTCGGGAAGAGCCATCTCCATGGCCGCCGAGGGAGTGGGGGCCCTGCGATCAGCCACGAAATCCGTCAGGGTCACGTCGGTTTCGTGTCCCACTGCGGAGATACTCGGAACTTGAAGAGCCGCAACGGCACGGCAAACCCTCTCGTCATCGAACGCACCAAGGTCGTCCCTGGCTCCGCCGCCCCGGCCGATCACACACAGGTCAACCCCGCTCAGCTGATTGACCAGCCCCAGGGCGCGGACCAGCGCCTTGGGGGCCTCCTCGCCTTGCACCTTGGCGGCCACCACCAGGAGCAGGACGGATGGCCAGCGTCGGCGGGCCACGTTGATCATGTCGTGGAGTGCCGCCCCGTCCTGACTCGTGACGATGGCCACCCCAGAGGGGAATTCGGGGAGCTCTCTCTTTCTGGTGGGGTCGAGCAGGCCGTCACGCTCGAGCGCGGCACGAACCCTCTCGCGGCCGAGCTGCTGGAGCCCGATTCCCGCGCTGGGAAGCAGGACCACAGCCCGAAGCCTGAGCTCTCCGCGGGCCTCCCAGATCGTCGGAGTTCCCAGAACGTAGACCTCGGTTCCCTCGGTTGGTGTGCTCTTGGCCCTGGCGCTGTAGGTTTTCCACATCACACAACTAACAGAGCTATCGCCATCGCGTAAAGTGAAGTACCAATGGCCACTTCCATGAATCTTGAAAGAACTCACTTCACCCCTTACCCAGACCTGTCCAACGACCGATTCGACCGCTCCACGGAGCGTAGTCACGAGCTCGGAAACGGAGAGCGCCTTGGGGGTCGCGCGGGACTCCTGGGCCGGATCGGATTCGTCGAAGAGGGTGGGGCTCACTGATTCCTGGCAGCCTGCAGCGTATTCATGAGGAGCATGGCAATGGTCATCTTCCCCACCCCGCCCGGAACCGGGGTAATCGCTCCGGCGACTTCCGAGACCGGACCGTAGTCCACGTCTCCGACGATGACATACCCCTTGGGATGTCCCGGATCGGCCACCCGGTTGATTCCGACGTCGATCACCACCGCCTCTGGACCGACCATGTCCCTGGTCACGAACCGGGGCTTGCCGATCGCCACAACCAGGATGTTGGCGGTTCTGGTGATGGACGGAAGATCCCGGGAGCGGGAATGGCACACCGTGACCGTGGCGTTCCCGCCAGGGCCATCGAGGAGGAACAGGCTGGCCATCGGCTTCCCGACGATGTTGGAGCGCCCCACGATGACCGCATGGGCGCCTTTGGTCTCGATGCCGCTGCGCACCAGCATCTGCTGGACCCCGAAAGGGGTCGCCGGGCGAAAGGCGGTCAGGTCGCCGACCGACAGCTTGCCGACGTTCATCGGATGGAAGCCATCGACATCCTTCTGGGGGGCGATCCGAAGCAGGACCCGCTCGCTATCGATGTGCTTGGGCAGGGGAAGCTGCACTAGAAAGCCATGGATTCTCGGGTCGCTGTTGAGCCGGTCCACCGTGGCGAGGAGCTCCGCCTCGCCGGTGGTTGCCGGCAGCCGGACAGTTTCAGAATACATCCCGGCTTCGTGACAGGCCTGGCCCTTTGCCTTGACATAGACCTGGCTCGCCGGATCCTCGCCCACCAGCACCACCGCGAGCCCCGGGGTTGTCCCTTCCCCGATCAGCGCGGCCGTGTCCCGTGCAATCTCGTCGCGGATCTCCCGGGCGATCGCGGTCCCGTCCAGGATCCGGGCACTCATTTGGCGACTCCGACGGCCCGGGTTTCCCGGATCACCGTGACCTTGATCTGGCCCGGGTACTGGAGCTCTCCCTCGATACGCCGGGCGATCGCCTCGGCCAGCTCCTGCGCCTTACCGTCATCGATCCGCTCGGGGACGACGATGACCCGCACCTCCCGGCCGGCCTGAATCACATTGGCCTTCTCGACGCCGTCGAACCCCAGCGAGATCTCCTCGAGCTTGGTGAGCCGCTTCACATAGGTCTCGAACGCCTCGCGGCGAGCGCCGGGACGCGCACCGCTGATCGCGTCGGCCGCCTGCACCAGCACCGACTCGGTCGTTTCGTGGGGCACGTCATCGTGGTGGGCGGCGATGCAACCGATCACCGCCGCGCTCTCGCGGTATTTCCTGGCCACCTCGACGCCCAGTTCGACGTGGGTTCCCTCGTTGTCGTGGGTCAGCACCTTCCCGACATCGTGGAGCAGGCCACCCCGCTTGGCGAGCGCCACGTCGAGGTGCAGCTCGGCTGCCATCATCCCCGCGAGCCAGGAAACCTCCTTGGAGTGCTCGTAGATGTTCTGGCCGTAGCTGGTCCGATATCGCATCCGGCCGATCAGCTTGATCATTTCGGGATGGAGGCCGTGAATCCCGGTCTCGTAGGCCGCCTGCTCGCCAAGCTCCACCAGCTGGGCCTCGAGCTCGGCTTGCACCTTTCGGATGATTTCCTCGATCCGTCCCGGGTGAATCCGGCCGTCGGTGATCAGGGCCTCGAGCGCCCGCCGCCCGATTTCGCGGCGGATCGGATCGAAACAGGAGACCACCACGGTGTCGGGAGTGTCATCGATGATCAAGTCGACGCCGGTGGCCTGTTCGAACGCCCGGATGTTGCGGCCTTCCCGGCCGATGATCCGCCCTTTCATCTCATCGCTCGGGAGGGCAACCGAGGAGACCGTCGTCTCCGCGGTGTGCTCGGCGGCCAACCGCTGGGTGGCGAGGGCGATGATCTTCCTGGCATCCCGCTCGGCCTCACGCTTGGCCTGCTCGCGGATCTCCCGGGCCAACGCGGCAGCCCCGGCCCGGCTTTCATCCTCGACCCTCTGGAACAGCTCCCGCCGGGCATCTTCCGCCGTCAGTCCGGCGATCCGCTCCAGGCGGACCTGTTGTTCGCGGAAGGCGCCCTCGATCTGACTCTCCCGCGCCTTGAGCGCGCCTTCCTTCTGGGAGAGGGCGTCGACCTTCCCGGTGAGGGAGCGCTCCTGCTGGGAAACCTGCTCGGTGCGGCGGGACAACTCTCGTTCCCGTTCTTCACTGCGGCGCTCGCTGCGATCGGCCTCTTCCCGGCGACGCCCCAGATCCCGCTCCGACTCCTCCCGCTGGCGCAATACCTCCATGCGGCCTTCGAGAAGCGCCGCCGCCTTGGCCTGTTCCCCTTCATGGGCGGCGGCATTCAGGGTCGCGAGCGCCCTGGACTCGGCGTCCGCAATCAGGGTCGCCGCGTCGCGACGGCGCGCCTTGAGATAGACATAGGCGATGGCGAGACAGAGGGGCACTCCGGCAACGAGCCCGCCCAGGAGGGCGAGCAGGACCGTCGGGGTCATGATGTATCTCCGCACGCGGACGAAGCCGCGGGAAGGTCCGTCGGCTCGGGGGAATCAGCCCCCTTTAGTCTTGCCGCTCCCGCTCTTGGTGGCGGGCACCAGCTTGGCCAGCCGATCTCTCATCGCGCGGAGCCGGGCGGAATCCGCTGCTCCCGGAGCCTTCGCGCGGGCCTGGAACAACTCATCGGTCACGGCGAGCCCAGCGAGCAGAGCCGCCCGATGCACATCGACTGCCGGACCGGCGCTCCGGAATCGCGCCAGGATCGTTTCGAAGTACGCCGCGACCTCGCGGGTGTATTCGGGGGAATGCTCCGAGCTGATGCTCAGCTCGGTCCCCCCCAGGGTGATCTTGACCGAATGACGCTCGCGGCTCACGAGGATTCTCCGCGGTCCTCGATGAACCGGAGCCGGGTCTGCAACTGATGGGTCATTTCCTTGGCGGCGCTGATCCGTTGCCGCAGCAGGCGATTCTCCAGCTCGAGCTGTTCGAGGCGCTGCCGTGATTCGCGGTCCGGAGTCCCTTTCGAAGGTCCGCCGCGAGTTCGAAGCCCCTGGAGCTCGGCTTCCACCGCGTCCAGCAATCGCTCGAGCTCGTCGAGCAGAACCGGCTCAGCTCGCGCGCGGGGAGACGTCAAGGTTTCGCTGCAATCGGTCCAGGACCCGTTTCATCACGTCATCGACCTCGGCATCGCGCAAGGTTCGATCGGGAGATCGGAGAACCAGCCGGACGGCCAGGCTCCGGCGGCCGGGGCCAATCCCTGCTCCACGATATTCGTCGATCACTCGCACCGACTCGAGCAACCTCCCCGCACCGCCCCGGACTTCATGTTCCACCTGCGCCGCGGAGACCGCGGAAGGAAGCACCAGGGCGAGATCGCGGGTCGCCGGCGGAAACACCGGCAATGGAACATAACGCGGAGGTTGCCGCGGCGTGGTGTCGATGACCAGCTCGAACCCGAACAACCGGCCGGCCCAGGGCGGCGCGTCGGCGTGGAGGGGAGACGCCGCCCCGGCATTCTCCTCCCCGGCCCTGGCGATCCAGCCATCTCCTGCGGCGCTGATCGCAGCCCCGGGGCTCGCCAGGGCTGCGGTGCGCTCGAAAAGCCCCTTGAGGTCCCAGGCATCGCAATCGCCGCTCGCCGGTCCAGACCCTTTGGGATCGGACCAGTGGGCGGGCCACCGCGACCCGGTCACGATCCCGGCCACAGCCGTCACTTCGTGGGGGCGCTCTCCCGGCGCCGAGGGTGCGAAGACGGTTCCAATCTCGAAAAGCCTGACATCCCGCACCTGGTTGGCCCAGTTCGATTCAACCTGCCGGATCAACCCCGGGAGCAGGGACCTCCGCAGGAAACCATGCTCGGCCGAGATGGGATTCAGAATGCGGACACTGCCCTGCCCCTCCTCCGGCCCAACCGGCAGGAGCATGACTTCGTAGAGACCTTCCGCGATGAGGTGGTTGCGGAGCTCCGAAGCAATCGAGACGATCGGGGCGTCGATCCGGTTCCCGCCGCGGAAGGGCCGAAGCTCGTCGGGCAGATTCGGATACCCATGCAATCGGGCGACTTCTTCGACGAGATCGATCTCCTCGAGCAGGTCGGGACGCCAGCCGGGAACCTGGACCGCATACCGCTTCTCTTCCGGCTTGGGCGATACCACCGCGCCAACCGCCGTGAGGCAGCGCTCGACTTCAGAAACCGGCAGCTCGACCCCGAGGACCTGGGCCACCCGCTGGTGCCGGAGAAAGATGCGAAGCGGCGGGGCCGGATCGGGCCAGAGGTCAACCGGCTCACCATCCACCTGCCCGCCTGCGGTCCGGAGAACGATATCGATGCAACGCTCCAGGGCTTCCGGGATGGCCCAGAGGTCGGTGCCCCGTTCGAACCGGTAGGAGGCGTCCGTGCTCAGCCCGATGATCTTGCGAGCCTGGCGAAGGGGCGCAGGGTGCCACCAGGCGGATTCCAGAAACACGTCGCGGGTGGCATCGGAGATCTCGCTCGAGCGACCACCCATCACCCCTCCGATCCCGGACGGGCCGGCGGCGTCGGCGACGATGGTGGTTCCCGGAGGGAGCGGCCGATCCACGCCATCGAGGGTCATCAATCGTTCGCCGGGCCGGGCCAGACGCACCAGGAGCTCGGGTCCGGGAACCCGGGCGAGGTCGTACGCGTGAAGCGGCTGCCCCGACTCGAACATGACGTAGTTGGTGGCGTCCACCACGTTGCTGATGCTCCGGAGACCCACCGCCTCGATCCGCTGGCGCAACCAGGCCGGGCTCGGCGCCACCGCCACGTTCCGGATGACCGCACCGGTGAACCGGGCGCAGGCGGCGTCGGGTTCGATGGAGATTCGCACCCCCGCCGCGATCGTGGTGCGATCCAGAACCCGGCGAATAGCCGGCGTCCCGGGAACCGGCGTGCCCGGGAGCTCAGGAAGGCGCCAGCTCGTCCCGAAGGAGGCGGCGAGCTCCCGCGCAACGCCCTTATGGCCCAGCAGGTCGGGCCGAACCGGCGCAACATCCAGCTCGAGCTGCTCATCCCCGAGCTCCAACGCGGCCAGAAAGGATGCTCCAGGGGCGGCATCGGTCTCCAGGGTGAGAATGCCGTCGTGATCGGCGCCCAGTCCGAGCTCGCGCGCGGAGCACAACATCCCCTCGGAGACCTCGCCCCGGATCTTCCGTTTCTCGAGTTTGATCCCACCGGGAAGCGACGAGCCAACCGGAGCGAACGGGTATTTCCGCCCTGCTTCGACGTTCGACGCGCCGCAAACGACATGAAAACGCTCCGGCCCGCCGGCATTCACGGTGCAGAGGCGGAGTCGATCGGCATTGGGATGCGGCCGCACCTCCTCGACCAGCGCGATGATCACATCCTTGAGATCCGCATGCAACGGGTTCACCGCGTCCACCGGCGCGCCAAGCAGGGCCAGGCGTTCCACCAGGTCCCTCGCGTCGAGTGGCCGCCGCAGGAAGGCCTCGAGCCATCGCCGGGAGACCTTCACGCGGGCTCCTGACCCGCGAGCTGGCGGAGGAGACGCATGTCTCCTCCGTATTCCAGACGGATGTCCGGGATATCAAATCGTTGCTGCGCGGTTCGGCCCGGACCGAGCCCGAACGCCCAGCCGGTATATCGCTCAGGATCGACCCCGCAGTTTTCGAGGACTTTAGGGTGAACCATGCCGCAGCCGAGAAGCTCCATCCAGCCGGTCTGCTTGCAGGCCGGGCAGCCGCTTCCGTGGCAGAGCTGACATTCGACGTCGAGCTCGGCGGAGGGCTCGGTGAACGGGAAATAGGAGGGGCGAAAGCGGACCTTGGTCGAGGCCGCGAAGAAACGCCGCGCGAAATGGGTGAGGGTCGCCTTGAGATCGACGAATCCGATTCCCTCGTCCACCGCCAGCCCCTCGATCTGCGCGAAGGCGGGCGCGTGGGAAGCGTCCCAGGGATCGTTCCGGTAGACGATGCCGGGAATGACCACGCGATACGGCGGCGGTCCGGCCTGCATCACCCGGATTTGCACCGGAGAGGTGTGGGTGCGGAGGAGGAACCGGCCCTGGTCAGGCGGACGAACCGGTTCCCTGTCCGCCGGTCCGTCTGCCCGCCCGTCCGCCAGGTACAGCGTGTCGTGCATGTCCATCGCGGGATGGTCGGGTGGGAAGTTGAGGGCGCCGAAGTTGAGCCATTCCGTTTCGATCTCCGGCCCCACGGCGACCACGAACCCCAGCTCCCGGAAGACCCCGACGCAGTCATCGATCACCCGGGTGACGGGATGCCGCGCCCCGATCCAGCGGCCGCGTCCCGGCATGGTTCCATCGATCGTCGAGTGGGTTGAGGTGGACCGGTCGCTCGATTCCCGTTCGGCAAAGGCCGCTTCGAACGCCGCCTTGAGGCGATTCGCTTCGGCGCCGAACCGTTTTCGCTCCTCGGGGGCCAGGGTGGGAAGCACGCGGAGGGCGTGCGTGAGCAACCCCTGCTTGCGGCCAAGCACGGCAATGCGCTCCGCTTCCAGCCCCGCGGCATCCAGGGACGGAATGGCCGCGAGCCGGGGCAGGAGCGCATCGAGCTCGGGATACCCCGTGGGGTTCATGGCAGTGAAGCGGATATCCGCGAGCGCGCGCTACGCGGCTTTCGACTTGGCGATTTCCGCGATCCGGGCAAATGCATCGGCATCATGGACCGCGAGGTCGGCCAGCACCTTGCGGTTGATCTCGACCCCTGCCTGCCGGAGTCCAGCCATGAGACGGCTGTAGCTCAGGTCGTGCAACCGGGCTGCGGCGTTGATCCGGGTGATCCAAAGGGTCCGGAAATCCCCCTTGCGCTTGCGCCGATCGCGGTAGGCGTAGGCGCGTCCACGCTCCACGTTTTCCTTGGCGGCCTTGTACAGTTTGCTGCGAGCCTGAAAGCCGCCCTTGGCAGCTTTCATGATCTTCTTCTTACGGGCGTGGTGGGCGACGCCGCTCTTCACGCGAGGCATGGTTTCCTCCTAGGCCTGGAGCAATCGGTTCACCCGCCGGAAGTCCGCCGAGCTGACCAGGGCGGCCTTGCCGAGCTGGTTCTTCCGCTTGCGGGTCTTCTTGGTCAGGATGTGGCGCTTGTTGGCCCGCCCCCGCTTGAGTTTCCCCGAGCCGGTGACGGTAAACCGCTTCATGGCGGCGCGTTTGGTTTTCTGTTTCGGCATCCTGTCGTCTCCCGCGCCAGATTACTTCGGCGCGATCACCATGGTCATGTTCTTGCCTTCGAGCCGGGCGTCGAATTCGACCTTGCCAATGTCCGCAAGCGACACGGCCACCCGGTCCAGCACGACTTTCCCGAGGTCGATCCTGGCCACCTGCCGGCCCCGGAACATCATCGTGACCTTCACCTTGTTCCCTTCCCCCAGGAACTCGCGCATGTGGCGCAACTTGAAATCGAAATCGTGGTCATCGATCCCGGGCCGGAGTTTGACCTCCTTGACCTCGATGACGTGCTGTTTCTTCTTGGCGGCCCGTGCCGCCTTGGCCTCCTCGAACTTGAACTTCCCGTAGTCCATGATCTTGACCACGGGCGGACGCGCCGTCGGAGCCACCTCCACCAGGTCGAGGCCGCGGGCCTCCGCGGCAGCCAGCGCTTCTTCAATTGGCAACACCCCTAACTGCTCACCCGAATCTGAAATCACCCTGACCGGACTGATCCGGATCATGCGATTGACTCGGGTCCGACGCTCCCGTTCCGGTGTGCTCAGCGGTATAGCCTCCAGGCCAAGGGAAAAAGAAAAACACCCCGCCAGGCGGAGTGTTCCGGAACGCTCGCGATCAGGCCGCTGGGCCTGTGAGCAGGTCGGGAACCCGTTCGCCGCGCGGCGGCTCGGGGTGGAGGGCCCGCTGGGCCCTCGCTTCCAAGTGGCGGAAGAGTAAGCGCTTACCGTTCGGCGGTCAAATCAGCGCCGTCAGACCTTGGCCAGCTTGCTGTCGTAGCTCTCCCCGTAGATGGCCGGCACTTTGGCGCCCATCGGGCGCAGGTAGGTCGAGAGCTGGCCCCGATGATGGATCGAGTGGTTGAGCCCCAGCGAAAGGAACCGGATCGCCGGCCAGGTGAACATTCCGCGGAAATCGACCGGCTTGAGAAGCTGCTCCGGAGTGGCCCGGGTAAGGAGATCGAAATTTCCGGCGAAGCGAGCCTCGTACCACTCCGCAATCTCGACCGGAGTGACCACCGATTCGGGCAGGTCGTTCTTCAGATCGAAAATCCCCGCGGTCACCGTCTCGTAGAAGCGGTTTTCGGCAAGCGCGATGTGGCGGACCAGCTCGATCGCACTCTTGGCGTGCGGATCAGGCCGATAGTCCGCCCGATCCGCCGGAACCGCCCTGAGGACCGTGGCTGTCGTGCGGCTTTCCGTTTTGATCCCGCCGAGCTGGTACTGCAGGATCTGGGTCGCCTGATCCGGGGTCAGCGTCATCATACCGATCCTCCCGCAATCCACTTCGAGTTGGCGAATGATAGTTACTCTTCCATGGGGAAGGGTCGGTCGAGCACCAAGCGGAGATCCCAATGCTACCGTCGCGATCACTGGTGGTGTGCGGCATGATCATCGGCGCCGTTGGCGCCCTCGCGAGGCAGCAAGCCACGCCGTCCTGCTGGTCCTCCGCCGGACGGCCCCGGGACCGGGCCGCGCAGCAACTTCCCAACGGCTTTCGGGCGGTGGTGGAACGCTCCGCTGATTCCCTGGAGGTTGAAACCGGCTGCTCGGTACGGCTCTTTCAGGGCAATCGGGTGGTCTGGTCAGCGCAGGGATTCGGCACCAGGATCGAGCCCGAATCCGGCCGGGATCTCGACGGCGACGGGGTTCCCGAGGCCGTGTTGAGCGTTGACGTGGGGGGCGGCAATCGTTGCTGCTGGAGTGCCACCATTCTCCGGCTCGCGCTGCCGGTCGACTCCCTTCCCCTCGGCTTCGATCCTGATCTGCTCACCGGTCCGGACGGGATCACTCTGATTGGGGAGTGGCAGGCGGATTACGGGCTTGGTCGCAGTATGGCCGAGGCCCCCGCCGTGCTGCGAGTGCACCGGTTGAAGGAGGGTCGTCTGGTGAACGTCACTCGGGAGTACTGCCCGGTCCTCCTGGGAAGCCGGGAGGAACCTTCCCTGAAGCGCTGGCGATTCGAGCGACCGCCTCCTGAAGTCCTCGCGCGCTCCAGGAACACCTCGGTGCCGGTGCCTGAGGATGTCGAGCAAGTCAGGGCCGAGGTGGTTCCGCTCGCCCTCCAGCACATGGTGTGCGGTGAGCTCGACAGCGCGCAGGCGCTCATCACAGCCACCTGGCCACCGCTTCAAGCCGATTCGGTCCGGCGCCTCCTCGAACGATCCCCCATCGGGCAGCCAGAGCGGTAGTCAGGCCTTGCGGGCCGGCCAGCCGGGACTCTCGTCGCGGCCGGCCGCATCGAGCCCTTCGACGGCCGGCAGGTCGGCGGGTGACCAGGCCTTCTCACTGCGGGCGATGAACGCCGTCGCCGTGATGTCTCCTCCAACATTGACCATCGTCCTGGTCATATCCAGGATCCGATCGACCCCGAGGATGATCGCGATCCCTTCACCCGGGACACCGAACATCGCGAGAATCCCGACCAGCAGGGGGATCGATCCCCCGGGCACTCCGGCCGCTCCGATCGCGGTGATGACCGCCATGACGATCACGACGATCATTTGGGGGAGGGAAAGCGCCACCCCGAAGACCTGACACAGGAAGATCACGGTCATGCCCTCGAACAGGGCGGTGCCGTTCATGCACATGGTGGAACCGAGCGGCAGGACGAACCCGGCGATGTGCTGCGGGACGCCGAGGTTCTGCTGCGCCGTCGCGAGGGCCGTCGGCAGGGTGGCGTTGCTCGAGCTGGTGGAGAAGGCGGTGACCAGGGCGGAGCGGATCCGCTTGAAATAGGTGATCGGGGAGATCCCCACCAGAGTCCGGACGATCACCGAGATGGTTCCGAACAGGTGAAGCAGCAGGGCGCCGACGACGGTAATGATGTACCAGGCGAGCGGCTTGAGCAGGTGGAAGCCGAATCGCGAGGTGACCCCGAAGATCAGGCCGGCCACGCCAAACGGCGCGAGACGCATGGCCAACTCGACGATTTTTATCACCACGTCGTTCAGGGCGTTGAGAAATCCCAGCATCGGCGCCGCCCGCTCCTCCTTGAGGAGGGTCAGAGCCGCCCCGAACACGATGCCGAAGAAGATGATCCCCAGCATGTCGAGATCGACGGCAGACTTGACCGGATTCCGGGTGACGATGTTCACGATCGTCTCGACCCCGAATTTGGACGTCTGGGAAGTCTCCACCCGCGACGCCGCGTCGCCCGCATAAGTCGTCAGCAGCTCCTGCCGCACCGCCGGGTCGAGCTGCAGGCCCGGCCGGGTGAAATTCACGATGACGAGACCCAGGGCCGCCGCCAGTGCGGTCGAGACGAAGAAGTACGCGATCGCTTTGGCCCCGACCCTCCCTACCCGGCGCAGATCACCGAGGCCGGCCACCCCGAGCGTGATCGAGGCGAACACCAGCGGGATCACGATCATGAACAGCATGCGAAGAAAGATCTGGCCGATCGGCCCCGCCAGGTACTTGTTCACCCCTTCGACGAGGGAATGATTGCCTCCCAGCAGCTGGTTGGCGGTAATTCCCAGGACGGCCCCGACGAGGAGGCCCAGGAGGATCCGGGTGTGCAGCTTGAGGCCTTTCCCGGTGTTGCCGATGGATTCGGCCATACTGGTCCGTGGCGAAGAGGTGGCTGGTCTGCAGGGTGAATTTACATGGAGGCGCCTATCCGGTGAAACGAAACCGCTCGCCGGAGCGTCTGATACAGCATCCGGGTTGGAGCGTGGTCCCCGATGGAAGTTCCCCATTCTTGGCGGCGCTGGGCGCTTCGTGGAAGCCTGGCGCTGGGCGCGGCAGGCATGCTGGCCGTCGGCCTCGAGGCCGTCATCCGGGCCAGAATCCCCTCTCCTTCCGAACGAATACCGACGGCCCTGTACACGAGGCCGGTCCCCTGGGGCAACTCGAGTGATTCCCGGGCTCCGGTGCCGATCGGGACCATCGACGGGCGGCCCCTCGAGCTTCGCATCCCGGTTCCACTCGATCAGATCCCCGATCACCTGGTGCAGGCAGTGCTGGCCACCGAGGATCAGCGGTTCTACCGGCACCATGGCCTCGACATCAAGCGAATCGGCGGCGCGCTGATCGCCGACCTCAAGGCCGGGGGCATCACCCAGGGGGGAAGCACCCTGACTCAGCAGCTCGCCAAGAACCTCTTCCTCACGGCGAGTCGCAGTCCCCTCCGGAAGCTTCGCGAAGCCGCGCTGGCTCTGGTCCTCGAGCGTCGCTACCCGAAGTCCGCCATTCTGGAGGCCTACCTCAACGAGATCTATCTCGGTCAGAGTGGTGGAATGCCCATCCACGGCGTTGGAGCGGCGGCGCGGGCCTACTTCGGCAAGGATGTCCGTCGCCTCACCCTCGCCGAGTCGGCGTTCCTGGCGGGCATCATCCGGGCGCCGAACTGGTACTCGCCGGTGCGTCGCCCGGCACTCGCCCGCCAGCGTCGATCCCTGGTTCTGGACCAGATGGTGGAGCAGCATCGGATCTCGACCAGCGAGGCCGATCGAGCCCGGCGGGCGGGGCTGCCCCGGCGGATCGCCTGGACCACCCTCGACGGCAGCTGGTTCCGGGATTATGCGCTCGCTTCGGTGGGGAAGGCGCCCGACCGTGGCCTGGCGGTGTACACCACACTCGACGCCGGGCTTCAGCTGGCGGCGGAGCGGGCCGTCCGAAGCGGGCTGAACCGTCTCGGCCTACCGGGAGCCCAGGCTGCGCTGATCGCCCTCGATCCCCGGAGTGGCGAAATCCTCGCCATGGTGGGGGGGCGTGACTACCGTGGGTCCCAGTTCAATCGCGCGACCGACGCACGCCGGCAGCCGGGCAGCGCGTTCAAGCCCATCGTCGCCCTGGCGGCGCTGACTCCATGGGACGGCCAAACCCCGGCGTTCACGCTGGCGTCCACGGTCGACGACGCTCCTCTATCGGTTTCGACCGAGCAAGGTCCGTGGCAACCCGCCAACTACGATCGCCAGTTCCGCGGCCCGGTGACCCTCCGGGAGGCCCTGGAGCAGTCACTCAACGTTCCCTTCGCCCGGATCGGCATGGCGGTCGGCCCCGAGCGGATCGTGACGACCGCACACCAGCTCGGCATCACGAGTTCGCTCCGTCCGGTTCCCAGCCTGGCCCTGGGAAGCTCGGAAGTCACCCTGCTCGAGCTGAGCCGCGCGTATGGGGTGCTCGCCGCCGCCGGTCAGCTGGCCCCCACCCGGGTGATCCTGGGCGGCGCGGCACCGGGCCAGGCGCCACCGGAACCGGGGGCTCCGGCCCTAACCCGCGCGGCCGATCCCGCGGTGGCCTTTCTGGTGACCTCCGCGCTCCAGGGCGTGGTGACTCGCGGGACCGGCGCGGCGCTGAACGGCTCCGGGCGCTTCGCCGGACTCGCCGGAAAGACCGGCACCTCGAGCGATTGGCGGGATGCCTGGTTCCTCGCCTACTCCCCCACGCTGGTGGTCGGCGTCTGGGTCGGGTTCGACGACGGACGAAGCCTTCAGCTCACCGGCGCCACGGCCGCGTTGCCCATCGCCGCGGGGTTCCTGGGCGAGGCCGCTCACGCGGCTCGCTGGGACGATTTCGATATTCCGGACGGCGTGACCGAGGGCTACACCGTCGCCGACGGCGGATGGCCGTGGCAATGCGGTGCGCGCGAGTTCTTCCTCGCCGGGACCGAGCCCTCCAGCCGTTCGTGCCTCCGGTGGGGGTGGGACCAGCCCAGGGTCGAGGACCTCAAGCAGCGAACCCAGGATGTCGAGGATCGAGTCCTGCGAATCCTCCGGAGCCTCCTTCGGGAGGCCCGAGGCCACTCGGAAAAGGAAAGGGGGCTCCTGTGAGCCCCCTCCCCGTAGACCCGCACCGCAATTCCCTATCTGGCCAGGTCGCGCACCGAGGCGGCGAGCCTCTGGACTTTCGCGGCATCGGAGGACGACCGAGCATCGGTATCCAGCGATCCCGCCAGTTTGGTCAAGCCGCTGCGCCGTGCCGAACCACTCGCTTTCTCCGCCTGAGCCAGATCGTTGCGCACCGCGGTAATCTGCGCGGCGCTCAATCCATGGGATCGCTCGAGCTGGTCCACATAGGCTCGCGAAAGCGAGAAGCTCGCGGGCCACACGAATTTCGGCTGGTCCTGCGCATTGAGATGGTCGAGACGGACCGACTTGGCGGCGTCGATCTCATTCTGGGTCAGATACTGGCTCGGGGTCAGGTCGAAGATGTCGAGTCCCCGGGCAATTTCGGAGCTGACCATCACCCCGTTGTACCAGTAGACCGACCAGGATCCCGCCATGACCATGCGGGTCGAATCCATCGGCCCGCGATCGAAGAAGGCGATCTCCATCGGATGCCTGGGGTCGGTCCAGTCGAACACGGAAATTCCGCCCTGATACCATCCCTGCACCATGACGTCGCGACCGGGGATCGGAATGAGGGATCCATTGTGGGCCACGCAGTTTTCCAGTGAGGTCTGCGGCGCCGGGAGCTTGTAGTAGCTCTGGAACACCATCTTGCCATTCTCGATCGTGAAGATCGCGTCGGCGCCCCATTCCCGCTTATCGGTCGCCCGGCACTTGGGCTGACCGCCACCGCCCCATTCATCGCTGAACAGGACCTTGGTCCCCTCGTTGTTGAAGGTCGCGGAATGCCAGTACGAGAAATTCGAATCGGCCACGGCATCGAGGCGGACCGGCTGGGTCGGATTGCTGATGTCCATAAGCATTCCGAATCCCTCGCAGGCGCCGCCGGCCCGGCCGATCGCCGGGTACAGGGTGATGTCATGGCACTGCATGTAGGTCATCCGGTCGTGCTCGGGCCCCACCATCTTGGCAACAATCCCCGGGAGGGCGGTCCGGAGCGCGGCGCTGTCCGCCGCGGTCGGATCGCCCGTGCCATTTCTCGCTTTCACAATGCTGTCGAGCAGCGGCTTGGTGAACTGCGGCGAAAGGGGACGTTCCGAGCCGAAAATCACCGCCGTGAACAGGCCCTGGGCCTTGGCGGTTTCGAGCTGCTTCTTCCGGCTTTCGAGGTCTTCCGGCGCCTCCCCGTGACTCTTCACGGGGGTGAGGTTGTCGAACACCCGGGGCGAGCTCACGATCGCGGCCCGTTCGGGATGCGCCAGCGGGATCTTGATCACCTCGAGACGCATCAGCGGAGAGTTGGGATTCTTGTCGGGTGATTCATCCACGCACCCCGCCAGCTCGGTGGGACTCCGGAGCCCCGCCGACCCCGAGATGTAGACGTACACGTTTTCCTGGTCCTTGGGATCAACCAGGAGCGAATGAGTGTGGGACCCCCGGCAGGTCTGCACGTTCGCGATGTACTTCGGGGTCTCGATGTTCGAGATATCGAAGATCCGGATCCCCCGGATCCGCTCCTGGCTCACGGTGTCCCGGATCCCTTCGGGGCCGCAATCCAGGCGCGAGGAGCCCGACTCGGCGGACACCACCAGAATGTTCTTGTAGACCGACACATCGCTCTGGGAGGCGGGACAGAAGTAGTCGGTCCTGATGGTCGGGTGACTCGGATCGGAGATATCCCAGACCTGGAACCCGTTGAAGTTCCCCTGGATGGCGTAGTTCCCGAGGAAGGTCAGGTCCGAGTTGATGCCATCGAGAAACTTCTCGCTCGGCTTGGTGCTGGACAGCACCCGGAGGTTCCATGAGGCTTCGCCGGCATCCCATTTCCCGGCGCGCAGCCCGACTCTGGGATCCTGAGTGGAGGACCCGGCCTGGGCGGCGGACCGGGCCGCGCCGGGGCCTGCGATGAGCAGCAGGGCGGCGGCGAGCCTGACGAAAGCGGAACGGCGGTGGTGCATGGGTCGCATGATGGTTTCCTCGAAAAGCATCTGGTTAGGGTGCCTGAACTCCCAGGGTGAGCGAGACCAGCATCCGTCGCATCCGCGCGATTTCGGTGGTCTGGTCGACATTCACATCGTTCGAAAACTTCCACACCAGCTCGTCCTGCCCGGCCCCCGGATGGGTGTAGAGGTCCTTGACCATGACCAGGGCGCCGCTGTGGTGCTGAATCATGTAGGTGAGGAAGAGCCGGTCAAACTCCTCGCCCCGGGCGGCGTCGAGCTGGCGCATCTGATCTTCGGTCAGCATCCCGGGCATCAGCATGGTGTGGTGCATCCCGCTCATTTGCATTCCCCGGGGATCCGCAGCCGGCACCGGCTGGTTGCGGTCGAGCAGCCAGGTCTGCATCAGACGGATCTCGTCGGACTGGGCATTGATGATCCGCTCGGTGAGGCGCAAGACGGACTCGCTCGCTCCGTGGGACGGCGCCCAGCGCGACATCGCGATCGCCTGGGCGTGGTGGGAAATCATCCCCGACATGAAGGCGATGTCTGCGTCGGTGTACGGTCGCCGGAGGCTGTCTGCGCGGGCCCGCGCGATGGCTCCCGAATCCGGGTGCAGCTCACCGAGATCGATCGCCTGGGCACCGGCGGTCCCCCAGAGCATCCCGGTCAGGGCGAGCCCAGCCAGCAAGGGTTTCATACGCTCACCTCTCCTCCGCCTGGCCGGTCCGGCCGGCAAACATGAAATATAGGAGAGTTTCCCCCAATGGTCGGAATGCCGCTCCCGGCCCCCAATCGTGCAACTCTCACCCCGGGGCACGTCCACCCCCAAGCCCCCGCGAGTGTGCGCGGTCCTGGCGGGGGAAGGACAGACCGCTACCGCGAAGGAGAAGGGGGACGATGGCGACGGAATTCCGGTGCAAGGCCTGTGGTGCGGAGTTCGACAGCAAGGAACAGCTCGACGCCCATAACCGCAATCAGCACCCGTCTCACAGCAAGACGGAGACTTCGGGCTCGAACCGCTGACGGTTGACGCGGAGCAGGAAGTGCATGGCGGGGCGCCCAGGCGCCCCGCTTTGCGCTAGTGCTTGAGCTCGACCACGATCACTTCCACGGGACGATCGGAGTCATTCACGTCGGCATGGGTCTGGCCCGGCGGATCCGCCGGCAGCCAGTAGGCCTTGCCATGCTCCCAGTGGTACGTGGTCAGCTCTTTTCCCGACGGGTCCACCACCCGAAGCTGGCCGTCGGTGAGCGCAATCAGCACCCGGTTGTGCTCGTGGCGATGGAAGCTCAGCGGCTGATGGGGCGCGATCACCGTCTTCCACACCTGCACCTGATCATTCTCGAACTGGGCTTCGCGCCCGGTGGTCTGGGCCGGGCGGTTCTGGCGCAGAATCCCGGCGCCGGCGAGCAGGAGGACTCCGGTCAGAACGGTCACGGGGAGAGTCGGCATGGGGGTCACGGGTTAGGGTTTCTCCATCACATCAAAGAGCTCGGCCTTCCCTTCCGGCCCCTGGACCCGGGCCATCACCAGGTTCGGGTCGTGCTCGAAAAACAGGAGCCACTGATTTGCCACCGCTTCGCGGAGGATCACCCGTTTGGTCTCCAGGGTCCGGAGCGGTTCGACATCGTAGCCCATGATCCAGGGCAGCGGGAGATGATGACGGGTCGGGATCAGGTCGGCCAGGTAGAACAGGCGCTCGCCGGCGCTCTCGAGCAGGATGCCCTGGAGTCCCGGCACATGGCCGGGAATCGGCCGCACGGTGATTCCGGGAAGAACCTCCGACGAGCCGGTCAGCAGCCGGAACCGCCCCGCCGCACTCACCGGTTCATAGTTGTGGGGAAGATAGGACGCCCGGGTCCGTTCATTGGCGTCGCGCGCGAATTCCAGGTCCCTGGTCTGGACCAGGTACTCCGCCGCGGGAAAGGTCACCTGGGCGGTTCGGCGCGAAGGATCGGCCTCGAGATCGATCCAGGTATTGCCCCCGGCGTGATCGAAATGAAGATGGGTATTGATCACCCAGGTGATCTCCGGGGGCGCATGGCCCGCTTCGGCAAGAGCGGCTTCCAGCAGGGTCCGTCCACCCGGACCCTCGTTGGCGACGCCATAGATCTCGCGGAACTTGGCGTCCTCCTTGTTGCCTAACCCGGTATCGATCAGCACCAGGCCGGCCGGATGTTCCACCAGCAGGCAGCGGAGCGCCAGCCCGATCCGGTTCCGGGCGTCCGGCGCGATCCGGCGCTCCCAGAGCGGTTTGGGCACCACCCCGAACATCGCGCCGCCGTCGAGCCGCTGCACTCCGGTGTCCAGGGCATGACAGCGGAACCGGCCGACCTGAAAGGTGTGGATCAGCGTCACGAGGGACTAGTGCAACGGGTCCGCCGGGCGACCTCTCCGGCCTGGTCGTTTTCGGCGGCGCGCCTGGTATCGCTCCAGATCGGCCACGGTCCTCGCCCCGTCGTGGCGGGCGAGCCGGAGCAGCCGCTGCAACAGCTCCGCGGTGGCGAGGGCATCGCCGGCGGCGCGATGGCGAGCCGGGTTATGAAGATCGAACCGCTCGGTCAGGGCGTCGAGTGCGCACGATTCCACCCCTTCGACCAGACGCCGGGCCAGCCGCACCGTGCAGAGCCGGGCGCCGTCGAGCCGGAGCGCCCGGGCCCGCCGGAGCTCGGTCTCCACGAACCGCCAGTCGAATCGCGCATTGTGGGCCACGAACACCCGTCCCGCCAGGGTATCCAGCAACCGTTCCGCGATGTCCTCGAAGACCGGGGCATCCCGCAGCATCAGGTTGGTGATCCCGGTGATGCCGGTGACCATGCCGGGCACCGGACGGCCCGGATTGACCAGGCTGTCGAACACCAGCTCCCGCCGCTCGCCCTGGACCAGCACCACCGCGATTTCGATGATCCGGTCGCTGCCCGCCGCGCTTCCTCCGGTCGTCTCGACATCGATGACCGCAAACGCGCACTCCTCGAGCAGGGGCGCTCCGCCGGCGACCGCCACCAGCGCCCAGCGGCCGTCGCTGAGCCGCTGGACCCGGGGATCCGCGCCGAGCAAGGCGACCGCAAGCCGCTCGGCGATGATATCGGGGGCCTGACCCAGACCGAGGACATGGGCCGCGAGCCATCGGGCCGGCCGGGACTCCAGCGCCAGCGCGCCCAGCGCCCGATCGACCAGGGTGGAATCGGGACGGGCGGCGACCGCGCTCACAGGTCTTCCCGCAGGATGGGTAGCGTCATGCAGCGCGCCCCTCCACCGCCTCGCACCAGCTCGCCGCCCTGAATGGTGATGGCGAGCCGCTGGCCGGCCGGTGACGAGGCTGTGCCCTGGGCCCGGCCCTTGAGCTCCGGGCTCCCGACGATCGCGAACCCGGCGGCTTCCAGTTGATGTAAAGTCTCCTGGTTACGTGCATAGGTGACAATCACCCCCGGGGCGAGCGCCAATGCATTACACCCCGAGGCCCATTGCTCCCGCTCCTGCGTCAGCCGACGACTTCCCCCCGCCAGCACCGGCTCCATCCCCATCCCCACCTCGGTCAACGCCGTGAAGAGATCCGGCTGCTCCCGCACTGCCGCCTCCCCCTTCCGGCGGTGCAGAATGGTCAGGCGCTCCGGACCGATAAACGCCGGAGGATAAATCAGACAGAGATCCCGGTCGAGGTGGGTGAACAGCATGTCCAGGTGAATCGCGGTGGGGCTACCGGGCATCACCACCACGATCACGTCCCGCACCGAGGTTCGATCGAACGCCGCATTGGCAAGCTGGTCCAGCGCCCCCGGCGAGCTTCGTTCGCTGAACCCGACCAGCAGCAGATCTTCCCGGAGGACGTGGACGTCCCCCCCTTCGAGCGTGTAATTGGCCCGGCGCTCCTCCGACCCATCGTAAATGAAGCCGGCGTTGGCCAGGAGCGGATGAAAGGCGAAGAGGGTCTTGATCAGCATCTCCTCCGTCCACCGGCTGCGATACCGCATCGAGCCCACCACGACGTGATTCCCCAGGACCATTCCGATGTCCCGGGGAAAGAACAGGTTGGGAAGCGGAGGAAAAACGAATCCGGTCTCGTTCAGGGCGGTCGCAATGGGACCTGGCTCTTCTTCCGTCCCCTGAATCAGCATCGTGACGATGGTCCGGGGCGGCAGCTCGGCGAGGCGCTGGGCGAGCGGTTCCGACGGCACCACCTCGAGGGCGCGCCCGATCAGGTATTCCCGCGCCTCGCGCTCCTTCAGAACTTCAGCGAGCAGGTCGGAGATCTCATGGACCCGGGCGAATCCACCGATCACCCGGGTGAGCTGGGCGTGCTCCCGGGCTGCGACTTCGAGACCGATCAGATCGTCGTAGAGGTAGTCCTCGCGGTTGCCTGGCGTCACCGCCTCGAGCTCGAGCCCGGGAGTGTGGACCAGCACTTCCTTGAGCGCGCCGATCTCGGAGGAAACCCTGACCGATGGCATGCCGGAAACTAGCTAGACGCGGACCCCCAACGCATAGGAGAGCGTCTCCAGCTCGAGTACCAGATTGACCGTCTTCACCGCGACGGTCTCGGGAACCGCGAGCTGGACCGGCGCGAAATTGAGGATCGCCGCCACCCCGCTCTTCACCACCCGGTCGGCCACCGCCTGCGCGGCCTCCGAGGGGGTGACGATCGCAGCGATATCCGCCGGATGCCGCTGCAGATCGCGCTCGAGATGGGCGATGTCCCGAACGACGAGGCCGGTCCATTCCTTCCCCACCTTTTTCGGATCGCTGTCATACAGAGCCGCGAAGTCGAAGCCCCGTTCCTGGAACCCGTGATACTGGACCAGCGCGCTTCCGATCTTCCCCGCCCCGATCACGATCACCCGATAGCGGCGGTTGAGGCCCAGGATGGCCCGGAGCCTGGCGATGAGATCAGGGACCGGGTAGCCGAGCCCACGCTTGCCGAAGGAGCCGAAGAAAGAGAGATCCTTCCGAACCTGGGCCGAGGTGGTCCCGCCACGCGCGGCGAGGGCCGCCGAGCTGGCGGTCGCATCGCCGTGCGCCTCGAACTCCTCCAGAAAGCGGAGGTAGAGGGAGAGCCGTCGGACGGTGGAATCGGCGATCTTGGGCACAGTATGTGAAAGTTTTCACAAAGCTAGCCCAGTCGCAGGTCCGCGTCAATCATCGCCCGGTAGAGCCGCACCAGCCCCTCGGGACTTCGGGTTTCGGGACGCACTTCCGAGGGAATTCCGGCGGCCTGCAGTACCCCCTGCACTCTTTCCGCCGAAGCACCGGTGATCTCCCGCAGGCCACGCACGATCTGTTTCCGGCGAACTCCGAAGAGCCCGACCACCAGCCGGCGAAATGCCTCGGCGTCCTGGATCGGGACTAGTGGCTGCACCAGGGGGGTAAAGCGCACGACTGCCGAATCGACCCGGGGACGCGGGTGAAATGCTCCAGCGGGGACTCGGAACAGTTTTTCGGCCCGGGTGATCGATTGCATCCCCACACTCAGGGCGCCGTAGACCCGCGATCCCGGCATCGCCACGATCCGGTCGGCGACTTCCTCCTGCACCAGGAAAACAATCCGGGTCGGAAGCGGAGGGAGCAGCGCCCGGGCGAGCAGCGGGCTGGTCACGTTGTACGGGATGTTCCCGATCAGATACCAGTCTCCGGCCGGGACCATGCCGTGCCAATCCAGCCTGAGCGCATCGCCCCGAATCACTCGCACCAGGGGGAAGCGTTCCGTCACCATGGTGGCGAGCTCGGTGTCCTTCTCGATGCCCGTCACCAGGAAACCGCGATCCACCAGTACCCGGGTCAGTCCTCCCTGCCCTGGCCCGATCTCGAGCACCGGCGCTCCGGCGGGGGCTTCGAGCGCATCGACGATCCGCTCCAGGATCGCGCGATGGTGGAGGAAATGCTGACCCAGGCGCTTGCGGGGTCGGACCACTACAGTCGCAGCACCAGGAGGGTACGATCGTCGTGAGGCGCCGGCGCGAATCCATCGACGGCCATCATCACCCGCGACACGATCACCTCGGCGGGCTCGGCCCTGGAGCCTTCCAGGACCTCGATCAGGCGGCGCTCGCCGAATCGCTCCCCTGACGCAGCCGATGCATCGACCAGTCCGTCGGTCCACAGGCACAGCAGGTCGCCTTCCCGATCCCAGGGGATCGAGCGGGCCGAGATATCCTCCACCTCACCGAGCCCAAGGGGCGGCGCGGTGACTTCGAGCCTTTCCGCCGGTCCGGTGCGTGGCACCCGGAACGCGTAGGGATGCCCCGCGCTGGCCCAGGAGAGCAGCCCGCGCTCCGGATCCAGAATCCCATAGAACACGGTGAGATACGTTTCCGCGAAGGACAGCCGCTCGCCGAGATTCTGATGCAGGCTCCGCAGGGTCACGTCCGGCGAGGCCCCGCTCCCGGCCTGGATACCCGCAGCGGCCATCACGGCCGCCATGACCAGCGCGGCGGGAAAACCATGGGACGCGACGTCTCCCAGCATCACCGCGATCACGCCGAGACCGAGCCGGTTGAAGGTGTAGAAGTCCCCTCCCACCGCTTCGGTCGGAATGCACCGGGCCGCCACCTCGGCGTCATTGCGGAGGACCGCGGGCGAGGGCATCAAGAGACGCTGCAGATCTCGGGCAAGCTTCAGGTCCCGCTCCTGTTCCAGCATGCGGGACAGGGCGATCGCGACGGCGATCTGGTTCGCGGCCGCCGCAACGATCTTCTGCTCCGACGCGGAAAAGCGTCCACCTTCCGATCGGGGAGTGAGGGTCAGGACCCCGAGATGCCGGGGGCCGTCGGCCCCTCTGGTGGACCTGATCGGCACCGAGAGAGACGCCTCGCCGGCCTGGGCGCCATGGCCCCCACTGGATTCCCGTCGAGCCACGACTCGCGGAGCTTCACCCGGCCCATCGGTCATGGCGATCAGACCGCCGGAGGCCTGGACCGCTTCTGCGACGGCGGCCAGAATGCTGGCGGCGGCCTCTTCGAACCGTCCGGTGCGCCCCAGGATTTCAGTGATGGTATAGAGCAGGTCGATTTCTTCGTACCGGCTGGCGAGGTCCTCGGAGAGGAACTCCAGTTGACGCTCCTGATTCTGCAGGTGGTGGGCCAATGCTCCGAGCAGCCGACGGGCTTCGTCATCCCGTTCGGCGGTGAGGACCTGCTCGAGCCGCGCTAGCAGCGCGCCAGGGTCATCCAGATGGTATTCCCCTGTTCGTTGAACTCCACCCGGTCGGCGAGGCTGCGAATCAGAAACAGGCCCCGGCCGACCGAACGCCCAAGCCCGTCGGGAAGAGTCGGATCGGGAACCAGCGCGGGATCGAAGCCGGGTCCGTCGTCGGTGACTTCGACCCGAATCTCTTCCTGGTTGACCCGGGCCTCGACCCGGACGGTGCGATCCGGATTGCCCTCCGCCCCGAACAGAATGCTGTTGCTGATCGCTTCGGCGAGGAGCACCCGGAGCCGGAAGACGGTGCGGCCTGGAGGAGGAGGTCCTTCGGAGAAGCAATGCTCAGCCAGGAGCTGGACCGCGGGTTCGACGCACCGCACGTCGGCGGGAATCTCCAGCAGGAAACCAACCTCCCCCGCAAAGCGCGGAGGCTCTCGCCGAACTTCGAGGGGACCGACGGATCTTCGGGCGCCCTCCATCCGCTCAGAAGCCCGCGAGGGCTTCGGCCGGGGTTGGTGCGATCGGGAACAGGGTGTCGAGCTTGGTCAGCTCGAAGAGCGAACGGAGATCCTCATTCAGGCCGGCGATACGAAGATCGCCGCCCATTTCACGAACCTTCTTGGCCAGCGTGACCAGGGCGCCCAGCCCCGAGGAATCGATGTAGCCGGTCTCGGTGCAGTCGATCAGGAACTTGGTCTCGCCCTGATCCAGTCCTTCCTGGACCAGGGTCTTGAGTTCCTGGCGGTTGCCCACGATGAGCTGCCCGACGATCCGTACCACCGTCACACCACTCGGGTCGGTCGATTTGACGAATCCCATGACGCCTCACTGGATGACAGCGGTCAACCCAAGATACTCGGCCTGGGAAGCACGCCCGCTACCGGGAACCCGCCGGCCCGAATCGATTTGCCAGCGCGCGGGCCACGCCGGGATGCACCAGGGCCTGCACGTCCCCTCCGTAGCGGGCCACCTCCCGCACCAGACTGGAGCTTATATAGGACAGGCCTTGCGCGGGGACCAGGAACACGGTTTCCAGCCCAGGGCAGAGTTGACGATTCATCAGCGCCATCTGGAACTCGTATTCGAAATCTCCCGCCGCCCGAAGTCCCCGCACCAGGAAGGTGGCGCCGACGGTTCGGGCAAAGTCCGCCACGAGTCCTTCGAACGAGGCAAAGGTCACGGCCGGATCGTCGCCGGCGGCCTGGCAGAGCATGTCGAGCCGCTCGGCCACCGTGAACAGCGGCTCTTTCGCGACGTTCACCGCGACGGCCACCACCACCCGGTCGGCCATGGCGCGGCTCCGCCGGATCAGGTCCTCGTGACCCCGGGTCGGCGGGTCGAAGGATCCAGCATAGAGCGCGGTCCGAACCGGAGGAGCGGTCATGGGGCGTGACAAAAGGTAAGGGCGATATCGCCGTAACGCCGGGTCTCCTCCCCCGGGAAGTTTGTTTCCGTCGGATGCTCGATGACCAGGAGGCCGGCGAAGGGAGATTTCCGGAACGCCTCGAGCAACCGGGCCGCCAGCGGGAGGGAATAGGGGGGATCGGCGAAGGCCACATCGAAGGCATCGGGAGCAAGCCGCCGGACGAATCGGAGGGCGTCCCCCCGCCGTACCGTAACCCGGTCCGGGACACCGAGCGCCTCGGCGTTGGCCCGGATCGCGGCCAGCGCCGGCGGAGAGAGCTCGACCATGGTCACGTGGGCCGCCCCCCTCGAGAGGGCCTCGAATCCCAGGGCACCCGATCCCGCGAAGAGGTCGAGCACCCGGCTCCCCGGCAGCGATGGAGCCACGATACTCATCCAGGCCTCTCGGATCCGATCGGCGGTGGGACGGACCCGGACATCGGCGGGCAGCACGAGCCGGCGTCCCCCGAGCTCGCCCGCGATGATGCGGGTCACTCGCGGTGCGGAACGACCGAGAGAACTCGGGCCTGGAGCGAGGGCACCCCACGATACTCGTTCTGCTCCAGGCGGAAGGCGGCGTCCACCGGATCATCATTGACCCAGGCGAGCCGGTCCGCCTGCTGAAACGCAATCGCCGAAAGCCTGCGGTCTTCGTGCTGGAAGGTCCCCCGCAGGTGATTCGCGCCGACCACCTGGCGCCGGGTGAAGCCGACTCCCCGAACGCCGAAGACCGGCGCGGGATTGCCCATCCCGCACGGCTCGAGGTGGCGGCACAGCCGTTCCAGCTCTCCCGTGAGCTCGAGCAGAGTGACCTCCAGGTCGATGCGCTGTTCCGGTCCCAGTTCCCGGGGCTGGAGCTCGGCCGCCGTCACCTGGGCGAAGCGATCCCGAAACGCGTCGAGCTGGCTCCGTCTGATGCTCAGCCCGGCCGCCATCCGGTGGCCGCCGAAGCGCTCCAGCAAGTCGCCGCACTGCACCAGGGCCCGGTGCAGGTCGAACCGGGAGATGCTCCGCCCGCTCCCCTTCCCGATCTCGCCTTCGAACCCGATCAGGAAGGCCGGTCGACCGTAGCGCTCGACCACCCGCGATGCGACGATCCCGACCACCCCCGGGTGCCAGTCGTCGCCGGCCAGGACGATGCCGGTTCGCCGGTCCAGGTCTCCTTCCGCCTCGATCATGCCGATCGCCTCCTCGAGAATCCGCTGATCGAGATCCTGGCGCTCCTGATTGAGCCGGCTCAGCCGTTCCGCGAGCACCTGGGCTTCCGCCTCGTCGTCGGTGAGCAAGAGCCGGAGCCCGTCGCTCGCCTCGCCGATGCGTCCAGCGGCATTGAGCCTCGGGGCCAGGACGAATCCGACCTGGCCGGCCCGCAGCTCGCTTCGTCGTAACCCGCTGCTCGTGATGAGCGCGCGGAGCCCCGGCCACCGGGTGCGCCGGAGCAACCGGAGTCCATGTCGCACCAGGATCCGGTTCTCCCCGACCAGCGGGACCACATCGGCGATGGTGGCGAGCGCGACGAAATCCAGCAGATGGTGGGGCAACCCGGGGGGCAGCCCGAGCACCGGGACGAGGGCCTGTACCAGTTTGAACGCGAGGCCGGCCCCGCAGAGCACCCGGAGGCCATCGGTATCGGGAGCGCAATAGGGATTCACGATCGCCGAAGCCGGGGGCAGCTCCCCTCCGGGCAGGTGGTGATCGGTGATGATGACGCGGATCCCCGCCGCCTCGGCGGCGCGGGTGGTCTCGACCGCGGTAATCCCGCAATCGCAGGTCACGATCAGGCGGACCCCTTGCTCCATCGCGTGGGCGAGGCCGGCGGGGCCGAAATCGTAGCCGTCGCGAAGCCGGTGCGGCACGAACGGAATGACCCGGGCGCCGGCCAGGCGAAGGGCACGGGTGAGGATCGCCACCGCAGTCTGCCCATCCACGTCGTAATCGCCGTGCACCATGATCAGGTGTCCGGCACCAACCGCCTCCGCAATCAGGCGGCACGCGGTGGCGATGGCGGGCAGCGACTGGGGAGGACTCAGGGCTTCCAGGGTGGGACGGAGAAAGGCCTTGGCCCGGCCGGGATCGTCAAAGCCTCGCTGGACCAGGAGGCGTGCGAGGGCGACCGGGATGTGGAGCGCTTCCGAGAGGCGGTGCACCACCCCGAGGTCGGCGGGAGATTCCATCACCCATCTGGGCCACAGAGCCGTCACGCTTCTCCGTTGCGATAATACAGGATGGCACCGCACGCTTCACAGGATTCGATCACCGTGCCGGCCCGGATCTGACTGCGCCGGTTGCGGGGCACCGCGGTATTGCAGGCCGCGCAGGCATCGCCCCGGAGGGGAACCACCACCACCGCGGTCCGTGCGGTCCAGAGCCGATCGTAGCGCTGGCGGATTCCTCGTTCGATGGTTCCGGCCACCGCATCACGGGCCTCCCGAGCGGCGGTTCGCTCCGTTTGCACCGCCGCCGCGGCCTCCTCGAGCCGGGCCCGCTCCCCTCCCTGGTCCCCCTCCAGACTCTGGACCCGGTCCTCGGCGTCGCGCACTTCCTGCTCCTGTTGCTGGACCTGGTCCGCCATCTTCATCCACTCGCTCTCCTGCCGGGCCGCCTCCGCGCGTGCGAGGTCCATTTCCGCCATCAGCGCCTGGACTTCCCGTGCGGTGCGCACCTGTTCGATCCGGGCGCGCCGCTGCTCCTGCCGGGCCCGCTGGGTCTCGATCGCGGCCTCGAGCTCGCCCCGGCGGCGGGTGCTGTCGGCCACCCGAGTGCGCGCCGACTCGATCTCGCCGCGGGCCTGCTCGAGGGCGGCATCGAGCGCCGCCATCTGGTCGAGCAGTGCCTTGAGCCGAAGATCGGTGTCGAGAAGCTGAAGATCCTTGGACTGGAGATCGAGGAGCCGTTCGATATCAGGGTGCATGTCGCCTCAGGAATTCGCTGAAGGATCGGTGGAGGACCGCCGGGCGGCCTTGCGAAGCATCAACCTTGCCCGCTCCTGCGCACTCAGCTGGCGGAGCGCGGACTGTCGTTGTTCGATGTCGGTGACCGGGGGGAGTGACTGGGTGAGCGTTCTGGCCCGCAGCGTTTCCAGGGCCGACCCGAACAACTCGTCCCGATCGAGGCCGGCGGCCTCTTCCCGCGCGGCCCGCTCCAGCAGCCGCTGAACCACCTCCTGGCCGCGGGGCGAGAGCCGTTCGGCTTCCCGGGCTATGGCGGCCTCGGCGGGAAGGGCGAGAAGCCACTCGAAGATCTCGCGATGCGCCGGCACCTGGAACAGGGAGCCGGCCAGCTCCCGGCGGCCCCGTTCCCGCCACAGGGGATCACCCAGCATCACCACGAGAAGCTGGGCCTCATGGGCCGACCCGGGGGTCGCGCGCGACACGCGCCCGGGAGCGGGAGGTCCGGGATCGCGGGTTATGGGGCTGGACGGGGCCGGCTCGCGAAGCGCGGCGAGCTCCTGGTCCAGGACCGGCCTGGACACCCCGGTCCGCTCCGCGATCCGGGCCAGGTAGAGGTCCCGCGCGATCGGATCGGCCGCCGCGCGCGCGGTGGGAAGCATCCGATCGAGCGCGTCCCGCCGGTGCTCGAGCCCCTCGAACCAGCCCTTGCGTTCCAGGAGCTGGATTTTCCGCTCGAGCGGGTCGATCGCATCGCGGAGGATCGCCTCCAGCGCGGACGCGCCGCCGCTCTGAACCAGGCTGTCGGGGTCCTGCCCTTCGGGGAGCGTCGCCACTTTGACCCGCAGCTTGTGGCGGAGACACTCATCCGCGGTCCGGAACGTGGCGCGCAGTCCGGCGGCATCGCTGTCGTAGAGCAGAATGACCTGAGGCGCGAAGCGCTTGAGGAGTCCGGCCTGCTCCGGGGTGAGCGCCGTCCCCATGGGAGCAACCGCCTGGTCGATCCCGGCGAGCACCAGGCGAAGCACGTCGAAGTATCCCTCCACCAGCACGGCAGCGCCCTCGCGACGCATCGCCTGCTTGGCATCGTGCAGGTTGTAGAGCATCGCCCCCTTGTGGAAGATCGGCGATTCGGGAGAGTTGAGATACTTGGGCTCGCGCCCGTCGAGCGAGCGACCCCCGAATCCGACCACCCGGCCGCGGAGGTCGCGGATCGGAAACAGGAGCCGTTGCCGGAATCGCGGCGTGACGCTGCCGTCTTCTCGCTGGTGCAGCAGGCCGGCCTCGATGAGGGTGGCCTCCGCAATCCCCAGGGCACGCATCGCATCGCGGACGCCCTCGCCGCGCGGGGCATAGCCCAGGCCATGTTCTCCGGCGATCTCCAGGGGAATTTCACGGCGCTCCAGATAGGTGCGCGCGGGAGCGGCTTCCGGGTGCTCACGGAGCTGGGTCGCAAACCACTCCTGGGCCGCCGCCACCGCGGTGAAGAGCGGTTCACGAGGATCGGGACCCTCGGCGGGGCCGGTTCGTTCCGGGATCGTGATCCCGACCCGCCGGGCGACTTCACGCACCGCCGACGGATAATCGAGGCCCTGCCGTTTCATCAGAAACGTGAAGATGTCTCCGGCCTCGTGGCACACATAACAGTAGAACATCCCCTTCCGGGGAATGACCGCGAAGTTTCGGTGCTGCCCGCCATGAAAAGGACACGGTCCCCGCCAGTCGGTTCCCGTGCGCTTGAGCTGCACCGACTCGCCGATCAGGCCGACCAGATCGACGCTGTCGCGCACCTGCTCGATCACCTCGTCCGGAATCCGGCTCATCCGGCAAGCTCCGCGACGGTGACCCCGACGCCGCCCTGGTTCATGGGCGCCGGTGCGAAGCGGGCTACCCGGCGGTCTCCGGTCAGCACCCGCCGCACCACTTCGCGCAGGGCCCCCGTCCCCATGCCGTGAATGATCCTGAGATAGGGGGCATCCCCGAGGATCGCGGCATCCAGTGCCGACAGGGTCGCCGCCTCCGCTTCGTCGGCTCGCATGCCACGGAGATCCACCTCGGTGACCGGCGTGGTACCAGCCGTTTCCTTCGTCAGGAAGCGATGGGCCGTGGGAACCGGAGAGGATTCTTCACCGATCGCGGTCAGCTCTCCGGCCGGAATCACCAGTTTCACGCTCCCGGCCGAGACCAGGGCCTTGCCGTCTTCGCGAAGCTCCATCACCCGCCCCACGCTGCCCGTCGCCAGCCGGACCCGCCGGCCCGGTTCAATCGTGCCCCCCATCGGATCAGGGGCATGACTCGGCTCGCGATCACGCAGGAGCTCGCCCTCCCGACGAATGGCCGCTTCGAGTGTCCGGCGCGCCTCGGTCGCTTCAGTCTCCGTTCTGGCGCGCTGAGCCGCCTGGAGCGCCTCTTCGATCTCCGTGCGTGCCGCCATCATGAGCTGCCGGGCTTCCGCTCTTGCGCGCCGCTCGGCGGAACGTTCCCGGGCCGTCAGTTCAGCCTCGCGGACCTGCATCGTCTGCCGCTGCTCATCCAGGCGACGGCTCTCCACCTCGAGCTCGACGAGCCTCCCCGCGACGTCGGCCTGCGAAGCGGCGAGCTCGCGTTCCCGACGCTCCGCCGATTCCAGCAGCAGGTCGAGCGCCTTTTCGGTTTCCGAGATCTCCCCCTCCGCCTCGGCGACGACGTCGCCGGGCACCCCCAGCCGCCTGGCGATCGCGATCCCGTAGGATCGACCCGGCACGCCCATGACGAAACGGAAGGTCGGAACCAGGCGGTCGGGATCGAACTGGAGCGAACCGTTCACGATGCCGGGAGTACGGGTGGCCAGGGCTTTCAGATTGCCGAGGTGGGTCGTCGCGATGGTACGGGCGCCGGCGCGGGTCAGGGTCCGGAGCGTCGCGGCGGCGAGGGCGGCACCCTCGGCCGGGTCGGTGCCACTGCCGATCTCGTCCATGAGCACCAGGGTGCCCCCATCGGCGCTCCGCAGGACATCGCGGAGAATGGCCAGGTGAGCGCTGAAGGTCGAGAGATCGGCCGCGATGGACTGGTGGTCGCCGATGTCCGCGACGATCGCGGAGAAAACCGGCAAGGCGCTACCGGTCACGACCGGCGGTGCGATGCCGCATTGGGTCATCGCCGCGGCGAGTCCGACCGTCTTGAGCAGGACGGTCTTCCCTCCGGCATTGGGACCACTGATGAGCAAGGTGGCTTGCTCGGGACTCAGGGTCAGATCGAACGGTACCGTTGCCACGCCGCGGGCCAGCAGGAGGGGATGACGGGCCCCACGAAGCACGATGCCCTCCCCCCGGCCCAGGAGCGATGGAATCGTTGCGCCGGTGGTGAGGGCATAGCGCACCCGGGCATTGAGATCATCGAGTGACACGCAGAGCGCGTGCACCGCCGCGATGGCGTCCCCGTGGGGCCGCAGGGCCGCGGTCAGATCGCGAAGCACTCGGAGCTCTTCCCGCTCGGCGCCAAGGACCGCGGCCCGGAGCTGGTTGCCAAGCTCGATGGCCGCCGTCGGCTCGACGAACAGGGTTTCCCCGGTGGCGGATTCGTCGTGAACGATCCCATCGGGCCGGCTGTGGGCGTCGCGACGGACCGGAATGACATACCGGCCACTCCGCACGGTCACCTCCTGGCCCTGCTCCCCTTTGCGTCCCGGACCCCGCAACATTGCCTCGAGCTTCTTGAGAAGGCGGGCCCGGGCATCCTGCACCGCACTCCGGGCCCGAAGCAACGCGGGTGAGGCGCCGTCCTGAACCTCCCCATCCTCATCCAGGGATCGATCGAGCTGCTTCTCGAGCTCGCGAGGCGGCAGGGGGAGTTTCCAGGCGGCCACTGCGGGGGCATCCGAAGCGAGGCGATCGAGCTCTGCCGCGACAAGGCGACTCACGGCGAGGGTCGAGCGAAGCGCCACCAGCTGCTGGCCTTCGAGCACCGATCCTTCCAGGCGCAAGCGATCAAGCTGCGATTGGATCTCCGGCACTGGAGGAATGTCCAGGCGATTGCCCTGACGGGACCAGGTCAGCAGCTCCCCGAGCGGGACCAGCTCGCCGCGAATCCAATCGGCATCGGTGGAGGGACGCCGGCTCCGGACCCGCGCCGCCCCGAGCGGTCCCGCGGCAAAGGCCCCGACAACACCCAGCACGGCCTCGAACTCCAGGGCAGCGGCGGCGGAAAATGCGGCTTCCCGGATGAGGGACGGGGTGCCGGCGCTCGCCTGCGCCGACACCCCGTCAGGAACCGCCATGGAGTCCAGGGTCAGCATTCGGCCCGGAACCCTCCTGCTTTCAACGTCCGATCACTCACCTCCGATGTCCCTTCCGGAAGGCTCCATGGCCTCTCCATCGTAGAATGAAAAAATAGCCGCACCAGGTGAAGATCAGCAACGCTCACCCCGGCGGCCACGCCATGCGGCGGCCGCCCAGAATGTGGACGTGAAGGTGCGCCACCGACTGCCCCGCATCGGGTCCCTGATTCAGGACCAGCCGGTACCCGCCGTCGGCCAGACCAAGTTGAGTCGCGACCTGAGCCGCAAATCGAAGCAGCGCACCGGCAGTCTGCTCCCCGCCGGACCCCTCCAGGTCGGCCGGACCGGCCAGGTGCTCCGTGGGAATCACCAGGACGTGGGTGGGAGCTTGCGGATTGATATCATGAAAGGCGATGGCGCCGGGGGCGCGCGCCACGACCTTTGCGGGAATCTCTCCGGCGACGATCCGGCAAAACAGGCAATCACTCACGGGGATCTCCTGGGACGTTGACTGGCGATGACCGCTGCCGCCGCGAGGGCGGCGGTCTCGAAGCGAAGCAGGTCCGGGGCGAGCCGGACCGGGACAAACCCGGAGGCAAGAAACCGCGCCCGCTCCGCCTCGGTCAACCCACCTTCCGGACCGACCACGACGATGACGGGATTCTCGGGCTCAATCGCCGGGGGGGGATTCCCATTCACGTCACCCAGCCAACGATGGGTCGAGGCGAAGTCCCCCGCCACTTCCTCGATGGATCGGGGGGAGTGGATCACCGGTGACCACGGGGCACGCGATTGCTTGATCGCCTGCCGGGCCCGTCGCTGGAGCGCGGCGACGTGAGAGACCCGAATGCCGGCGGCCACGCTCTGGGTCCGCTCGGTGAGCAACGGCACCAGATCGGTAACGCCGAGCTCGGCCGCCTTTTCCACCAGCCAGGCGAATCGGTCCCGATCGCCCGCGCCAACCACCAGCACGAACCCTGGGGGCTTCGGCACACTCGCCACCCGGTCGACCTGCACCGCGAAGTCCCGGCCCTGGCGAACCAGAGTTCCCTCGGCCACCCCGCCGGCGCCGTCGAGAACCCGCACGACTTCTCCTTCGCCGGCTCGGCGCACCCGCAGGTGATGGCGCTCTTCCTCCTCGAGTGGGACCACACCGGGACCTCGGAGCAGACCCGCCGGTACCAGCACCGCCGGCGGCTCAGGCCGGGCGGACCGCAACACCCCACCAACCCTGATCGAGGGTTTCGTCCACGAATTCGAAATCCGATGCATGCAGGGCCCGCCGGAATGCCGGTGCCTCCGATTCTTCCATGCCACCAAACAGGGCCAGGCCGTTTCGCACCAGCGCGCTTCGAATGATCGGGAGCAGTTTCTCGTTCTGAAGGCGCAGAATATTGGAGAGGACCAGGTCCACCGGAGCGAGGAGGCCGGAGAGCAGGGCGGCGTCGCCGGTGAGGAAGTGGGTCGCCGAGGTGGTCAGGTTGACCGCGGCATTCTCCCTCGCGATCTCCTCGGCCTCGGGATCGATGTCGATGCCGACGGCACGGGCGGCGCCCAGCTTGATCGCTGCGATCGACAGAATCCCGCTGCCGCTTCCCAGATCCAGGACTCGAGCCCCTGGCCGGATCCACCGGTCCAGCATCGTGAGCATGGTGCGGGTCGATCCATGCTCACCGGTGCCGAACGCGGTCTGGGGATCGATGATCACCAGGAAACTGGTCTCCCGGGGAGGCGCCTCCCAGCTCGGAGCAATAGTGAGCCGGCCGACCTGGCGGGGACCGAGGCCTTCCTTCCAGCGGGAGTTCCAGTCTTCGTCGGGGAGCGGGCGAGCCGCTGCCCTGACCCCACGGAACGTCGCCCGGAGCTCCTCCAGGACCTCCTCCACGCCCTGGACCGAGGTCACTCCCACCAGGGAGCCGTCCGGGCACTCCTCCACCGCCTGCCCGGTGCGTCGGACCAGCCATTCGGCGATTTCCGGTCGGGTTGTTTCGGTGGCGCGGACGTCGAGCGCGCACCAGCTCATGCGCCAAGCGCTTCCTTGAGGCGGGACCAGAATCCGGTGCTCTGTTTCGGGGGCTCGCCTTCGATCTTGGCGAACTCTTCGAGCAGGCTGCGCTGCTCGGTGGAGAGGTTCTCGGGAACCCAGACATGGACCCGCACGTTGAGATCACCGTGGCCATGCTGGCCGAGCCGGGGGAGGCCTTTGCCCTTGAGCCTGAGAACGGTGCCGGCCTGCACGCCGGCGGGAACGGTGAGTTGCTCTTCGCCCAACGGCGTTGGAACTTGGACCGTCGCGCCGAGCGCCGCCTGGGTGAACGAGAGTGGCAGGTCGAACGCAAGATCATCGCCCTGACGCTCGAACCGCTCGTCCGGCTTCACTTCGATCATGATGAGGAGATCACCACCCGGACCGTTGCGGCGGCCGGCCGCGCCCTGACCTCGCAGCGTGAGATAGTTGCTGGGAGAGATGCCCGCGGGGATTTCCACCGCAACGCTTCGCTCTCCCCGCACGCGTCCGTCACCACGACACGCCGGACAGGGCGTCCGGATGAGCACGCCTTCGCCGTGGCACGCGGGGCACGGCCCGACCGAGACGAACTGGCCGAATACGCTTCGGGTGGCCCGCCGCACCTCGCCGCTTCCGCCGCAGGTGGAACAGGCGGCCGGGGGGGTCGCATCGGCGCTCCCGGTCCCCTCGCACGTCTCGCAGGGCACCTGGGTCTTGAGTTTGACTTGCCGCTTGGCTCCGGTGGCGACCTCCTGAAGGCTCAAGCGAACCGTGACCCGGATGTCCTGTCCGCGGCGAGTCTCCCGCTGGGGAGCACCGCCGCCGAAGATCGACTCGAACCCGCCGAGGCCGCCGAAGTCCCGCATGAACATGCTGAGGGCTTCCGCGAGATCGACGTGATGGAACCCTCCCCCACCGCCGCGGAGGCCGGCTTCGCCGTAGCGATCGTAGACCGCGCGTTTGTCGGGATCCATGAGAACCGCATAGGCCTCGGCGATCTCCTTGAAACGCGCCTCGGCATCGGCGGACTGGTTTCGGTCGGGATGGTACTCCATCGCCAGGCGGCGATACGCCCGTTTGATCTCGTCCTCGCTGGCATCGCGGGACACCCCGAGCAGCGTATAGAAGTCGCTCACGTCATCAGCCCTTCGACCATCCGGCTGGTGTGTTCGACCAGCCCGATGACTTTCTCGTACGGCATCCGGATCGGCCCCATGACGCCGATGACCCCGCTCAGTCCACCGTTCTTGTAGGCGGACGTCACCAGGGTGAAATCGGCAAGCCGGGGATCGTTGTTTTCGCTTCCGATCGTGATGGTGATGCCTTTCCGATGACGATCCTGGAATGCCTGTCGGAGCAGGTCACGCCGCTCGGTGAGCTCGAGCAAGGTTTTCATCCGCTCGTTCGAGGCGAATTCCGGCTGCTCGGCGAGTGGCTGGGCGCTGCCAAGAACCACCTCGCTGCCGGGGTCCGCGAAATCGAACAGGTCCTCTCCCTCCGCCACGAAAATGTTGAGGAGCTCGGAACCGCCCGGACCGGCCGACCCGGGACCGGCATCGCGCAGCCGCTCCGACAAACTGCGCCGGATATCTCCCAGCGGAAGCCCGGCCAGCCGCTCATTGAGAATGCGGGAAACGTGCTCAACCGCATCCGGGGCCACCGCCGCGGGAATCTCCACAAAAATCGTCCGGACCACTCCGCTCTGAAGCGTGAGCACCACCAGGAGGCGTTCCTCGCTGAGGCGTACCAATTCCATTCGCTCCAGCAGCAGGGTGTCGAGGGTCGGGGCAACCGCGACGCCCAGCTCCTGGGTCAGGACTCCAAGAACCTGGGCGGCTCGCCTCAGGATTTCCTCGATCGGATTGCGCGCGGCCGGCCCGATTTCCTGGGCCAGCTTGGCCCGCATGCTTCGAGGAGGAGCCACCGAACCGGGCGGCACGAGCCGGTTCACGTACGTGCGATAGCCGAGCTCGGTGGGAATCCGGCCCCCGGACGTGTGGGCGTGATAGAGATATCCCTGGGACTCGAGCTCGCTCATGGTGCTTCGAATCGAGGCCGGGGAAATCCCCAGGCGAGCCCGCCGGGCTACGGCCTCGCTCCCCGCGGGGAGCGCTGATTCGACGTAGACCTGGATGACTCCTTCGAGAACCCGGAACTGGCGGTCGGTCAGACCTTCGTGGGCCGACATAACAGAAAAACTAGCAATGAGTTAGGCTGGCCACCAGCGCATCGAGCCGGAGCCACCCCTCCGGGGTGAGCCGGAGCCGATTCTGATGCACCTGGGCCCACCCCTGCTTTTGCCATTCCTCCACCGGCATATCACCGACTTGAATCACTGGGACGCCGGCATCCGTCCTGAGTCCGAGGTAGAGCTCCTCGAGGCCGACCTGTTCCAACCTGAGCTGCTCGGTTCCCTGAACCGCGGGGCGACCACTCGAAACGGTGCGCCGGTACTCCTCCCATTCCCGGATGTTCCAGGAACGAATCGTTCCGATTCCTGAGTGGGCGGAAGGACCGAGCCCGACATATGCCCGGCGCGACCAGTAGGCGCTGTTGTGCCGGGATCGGTGGCCCGGCCGCGCCGCATTGGAGACCTCGTAGTGTTCATAACCCGCGCTCACCAGCCGGGTATGCGCGGCCAGATACTCCTCGGCGACGCGTTCTTCGGGCATCGGCGGGGCCTCTCCCCGCGCGGTCCATCGCGCGAGCGGCGTGGCGGGCTCGACGGTCAACCCGTAGAGGGACACATGGTCGGGGGCGAGCGCCAGGGTCTGATCGAGGTCGGCAGGCCAGTCGCGCTCCAGCCCGGCCGGCAACCCGTAGATCAGATCGAGGGAGAGATTACCCGCGCCGGCCGACCGCAGGGTTTCCACCGCGCGCCCGATCTGGGCCGAGCTGTGGGTGCGGTGCATCCATCGGAGCGCGGCGGAGCTGAACGACTGGGCGCCGAGCGAGAACCGATTGACGCCGGCGCGAAGCCAGGCCTCCGACCGCTCCTGGGTGACGTCCTCCGGGTTCACCTCGAGCGTGATCTCGGCATGCCGCGCAATCGAACGATCAGCGGCGAATCGCTGCATCAGCTCCGCCAGCACGGGGGGATCGAGTCGCGAAGGGGTTCCCCCTCCGAAATAGATGGTGTCGAGCTCGGGATGCGCCGCCCAGACCGAATGTGTCTGCCAGGCGGCCCATTCGAGCAGCACGACGCGGCCGAATTCTTCCGAGGGCACCAACCGGCGTACCGCGATGGCAAAATCGCAATAGCTGCAGCGGCGGGAGCAAAAGGGGATGTGGACGTACAGGTGCACGATCGGAAGCTAACGGCGCTTCGGGCCGCTCAGGCGAAGAGACCGGTCGCCACGGCCCGATAGAGACCGGCTTCCTGCCTCACCTTGCCGTGCAGCTCGAGAACGGAAAGGGCGTCCATGGTTTCTTCCACGGACCACCCCAGCCGCTCGACCAGCGCATCGGCGGGAAGGGGTTGCCGGTGAAGCGCGCCGAGCAGGCGGTCCACCGCGGCGTGACTCCCCGCCGGGGATTTGGGCCTTCCGGAGCGAAGATCCGGATAGTGATCCAGCAAGTCCCTGAGCTCGAGCAGCGGGCCGGCGCCGTCCCGGAGCAGCCGGTTGGTCCCCGCGGACACCGGGCTGGTAATTGGTCCCGGAACCGCCAGCACCTCCCGGCCCTGGTCCTGGGCGCACCGCACCGTTCCCAGGGTGCCGGAAATTTCGGCGGCTTCGACGACGACCGTCACCCGCGCGAGCCCGCTGATGAGCCGGTTTCGCCGCGCGAAACTCCCCTTGTGAGGCCGTTCTCCCGGGGGAGACTCGGAGATCAACAGGGCTCGCTGTTCGATCGCTTCATAGAGGTTGCGATTGGAGACGGGATAGACGATTCCGAATCCATTGCCCAGAACGCCGATGGTACCCCCGCTCACCTCCAGCGCCCCGGCGTGGGCAACCGCATCGAGACCCCGCGCCATGCCGCTCACCACCACGAGCCCCGCTTCCGCCGCGGCGCGAGCGAGGGCGCCGCAGACCTCCTCCCCGTAACGCGAATGGTCCCGGCTCCCCACGATCGCGACCGCCGGCCGACCCAACAGGTCGAGGTTTCCCTTCGCGAACAGCAGCAGCGGGAAATCGGGGATGGGGCGGAGCATCGCGGGATACCGGTCATCCTCGGGAACCAATAGCTCGGCGCCGATGGCTTCCGCACTCGCCAAGGCGCGCCTTCCGGCATCCCGATCCATGGACGCGATGGCCTGGGCGATGGGGAAGTGGATTCCCTCCACCTGAGTCAGCTCCCGGACGCTGGACCGAATGACCCGATCGGCCGAACCAAAACGCTCGAGGAGCGCGGCGAGTCTGACGCTGCCGATTCCAGGGACCAGCGCCAGGCTGAGATAGGCCCCCTGGTCGGTGCTTGAATCAGGCACTGGCTTGCTCGAGCCGGCGTGCGTCTTCGACCAGGTGCCAGACTCGATTGGTGAACTCCTCCAAGCCCTGGCGCGAGGCGCTCGACAGGGCGATCACACCGACGGCCAGCGGCGCCCGCATCGAGGGCAGGCTCGCCTCCGGTGGAAGGAGATCCCCCTTGGAAAGCACCACCAGGTGAGGCTTGGCGTGGAGATCTTCGCTGTAGGACCGGACCTCGTGCCGGAGCCGGTCGTAGCTGGCCTGGGGATCGGGGGAATCGAGGGGAACCAGATACGCCAGCACCCGGGTTCGTTCGACATGCTGGAGAAAGCGCTGACCCAATCCTTTGCCTCGGTGGGCCCCTTCGATCAGGCCGGGAATATCGGCCAGGACGAAGGAACGGGATCCACTCAACCCGACCACTCCCAGGTTCGGCTCCAGGGTGGTGAATGGGTAGTCGGCAATCCTGGGACGGGCGGCGGAGAGGGCCGCGAGGAGGCTGCTCTTGCCCGCGTTCGGCTCCCCCACCAGGCCGACGTCGGCGATCAGCTTCAGAATGAGCTCGATCCGGCGATCCTGGCCTTCCTCGCCCGGCTCCCATTCCCGAGGAGCCTGGTGCGTCGCGGTCGCGAACCGGGCGTTCCCCCGGCCCCCTCGGCCACCCTTGGCCACCAGGATCTCATCGCCCGCCCGGAGAATCTCACCGATCAGCGCACCGGAGACCTCTTCGTGGATTTCGGTGCCCGGTGGAACCGGCAGGTGGAGGTCCTCCCCTGAAGCGCCGGTCTGGGTCTTTCCTTTTCCGTGCCGGCCCCGCTCCGCGTTCCAGGTGGTTCGATAGGTGTAGTCGAGCAGAGTCGCCAGATTGGGATCGCCGTAGATGTACACGCTTCCCCCCCGGCCTCCATCACCACCGTCGGGGCCGCCCTTGGGTACGTACTTGAACCGGGCGAAGGAGCTCGCCCCCGACCCACCGGTGCCCGCGGTGACCCGAATGACCGCCCGATCGATGAAGCTCACGTCCTAACCCGCTGCCACAGCAGGAGGGTTTCCTTCCACGCGGTGGATGGGAGGAGTGGCCGGACCAGCTCGAGCACCTGGTCCACGACGACCGCCGAGGCTCCCGCGTTGCGCGCTCCGCGCAGGTGAGATCGCAGCTGGCGCCGCGCCCCCTGGACCGCGATCTGGGCGACGGTACACAGCTCCCGGCGGCAGAGATCCAGGCCCGGGCGCCCCAGGATCCGGCCATACCCTTCCACGATCATTCCCGCCTCGAGGGCCGGATGCAATCCCTGGATGTTGCGGCGCAGCGCATCGTAGGTCTCCCCGTACACCGCTCGGCAGGTGGCTTCGCCCCGGGACCTCCACGATTCGTGCCGCCCGTAGTCGGTCGCGTCTTCGCCGGGGACCGGGGATGTCCCGCTCTGACGCCAGAGCCGAGCCGCGGTGAGCGCCCGGGGCCAGCCGCAGATGAGCACCGATTGCAATACCAGCTCATCGACCCAGACCGGGGGAACCGCTGAGGCAAGCACGGCCGCCACGGCCTGCTCGATGGCCGATTCGGATCCCTCGGCGATCCTGGCGGCGAGGCTCACCAGCGCCCTGGTCGGCTCGTCCAGCCGCTCCAAAGTCATCTCCCGAAGGCCCAAGGGTGAACCATTGTCCCGCCTCACCGACCGGAGAAACGCAGCTGACCGTGTGGTTCGAGCAATCCGGTCACCACCCCGCGCGAGTTCCGGATCTCGGGCCGGGCGTGCCGGACCAGCGCGTCCCAGTCCGGCAGCGTCGTGCTGCCCACGCGGACCAGCGTGTCCCGAAGGATGGCGAGCAAGGCCGCCCCGGACGCCCGGGTATCGCCGTCCTCGACTTTGAGGGCGATGCCGATCCGAAGCGAGGGGATCGCGGCGCAGTAGACGCCGAGGGCCCCGACCTTCGCGATGATCCCGCCCGGCCAGGCCTGGATCAGCTCGCTGCACAACCGTCCGGTCCCCGCGATCAACAGAGGGTGCTCCATCATGGCGGATACGATCCGGCGGGGCGCCGGATCGCCGCTCGCCCCGAGCCGCGCATAGGCGAGCGCCATGCCTCGGATCGGAAGCGCGAAACAGGTCGCAGTGCATCCGTCCGGCGCGGTCTCGATGGCGGTTTCGTCGAGCCCGCTCCACTGCGCGATCTCCTTCAAGATGCGCTGCTGGACTGGATGGCTGATTTCCTGGTAGCCCGGAACCGGCCAGCCTCGGTGCATCGCGAGGGCGATCATGGCGACGTGCTTGCCCGAGCAGTTGCTCCAGCGCGGCGTGAGGGAGATCCCGGTGCGGGTCGCCTGCTGGGCGACCTCGGCGGAAAGGGGCGGATGGGGTCCGCAGGCCAGCGCATCATCGCCGATACCAAGGCGACGCATCAAACCCGAAACAACTTCCAGGTGGCGAGGCTCGCTGTTGTGCGACGCGCACGCCAACGCCACCTCCTCGCCGGTCATGCTGAAATGATCGGCGGCGCCGTCCTGCAGAACCGGCAGCGCCTGAAACGGTTTCGCGGCGGAACGCCACCAGGTCGTGTAGTCAGGGTCACCCGACGAGGCGAGGAGCCGTGCCTCCGAGTCGACGACTGCGGCGATGATGCGATGGGTGGATTCGACCAGCCGGCCGCGAGTGGCCTCGACGATGATCTCGGGTGTTGGCATGGGGGCGGAAAGATATTAACCTCCGCACCCCTCACGGGCGATTAGCTCAGCTGGTTAGAGCGCGCGCCTCACATGCGCGAGGTCACAGGTTCAAATCCTGTATCGCCCATCTCGGGCGGACAGGCGGAACGAAAAGAGGATGCCTGATATGATCTGGATCCTCTGTCCGCCAGTCCGCCTGTCCGCCTGTCCGCCTTGAATGGGCCCTGCAGGACTTGAACCTGCGACCGACGGATTATGAGTCCGCTGCTCTAACCAGCTGAGCTAAGGGCCCGAACGTTGCCACGAAACAACTTAGCAAAACCGCCTCCGGTTGCATACGGGCCTTCGCTTCGGCTCCGTTGGCAACCGCCGGTCGACCTACGGACGGGGGAAAAGCCCGGCCTGCACGCCTCCAATCAAGTCCGCCCGTCCGCCTGGCAACGCGGCGCGAGACCCCTGCGTGAAGAACACTGTGAATCACGAGGTCGTCAATGCGCCGAGCAGATGCTGGAGCCACGGCAGTGCCGGTGCGCCGAAGAGGAACTTCAGGCAGGACGTCCGCGCGAAGCCGGCGAAGACGATCGTGAATGCGGCCATGCCGGCCCAAGCGAAGTAGCGGTGGTCGGCGCGGGCAGGTAGCTTCTGGCGGGTCGCCACCCGAGGCGGCCCTGGTTGGCCGGACGGTCGGCCCCCCGACCTCGAAACTCGCCCTTGAACCCGGAGAAGCCGCATGCGCACCATCGCCTCCTTCTGCCTGCTCGGCGGCCTGTTGGTGGGGTGCGGCACCACCAGCAATTCTACCGGAGGCGACAACGCACCGATCACCGCCACGGTGAACGGCTCGGCGTTCGTGGGCAATACCGATGGCATCGCGACGCTCGTGGCCGGCGTGCTCAACATCTCAGCGTTCGACGCCGACAAGGGACGCGAAATCCTGATCACGCTTCATGTCAACGGAGCCGGGGACTATTCTCTTGCCTCGGCGTCGACCGGGATCGCCGAGTATGAGACCATGACAACGACATCCGCCCCGCAGTGGGAGACCGGTTTCAATGGCGGGACCGGCACCATCACGGTGAGCACGCTGACGGCGAGCGGCGCGTCGGGAACGTTCAGCTTTACGGGACAGGCACTCCCGGGCACCGGTGCGACCGGCACGGTGACGGTCACCGACGGCAAATTCAACGTCACCTTCTGATCGCGGACCGCGCCCCGCACCCCCTCTGAAAAATGGTGTGAGGAACGCTGAGGAGCACCGCGGTGTCCCGATAGCATGATGAGTCCCCTGCTCTACCCAAGCTGAGCTAAGGGCCCGACGTCCTTTCCAAGGAGCCCAGCGACCATCCCGGAGCGACATCCGCCAGCCGGTATGTCCTGCGCCGGGCGAAAGCTGGTACCTTAGAACCCGGTGCGCGCCGTCATTCTCTCCCATGTGTATCTGGATCCCGAACGCCGCGGCAAGCTCCGCGCGCTGGCGGGCGCCGGGGCGACGATCGCCGTGGCGGTGCCCGGCGGAATCGCAACGGAAGATCATGGCGTACGTTTCGTTCCCATCCCGGCCGGCGGCGATCTCCGTGACCCGGCTTTGACTTCCTGGGATGCACGGGCGATTCACACCCTCCTCGCCGACTTCCGGCCCGACATCGTGCAGATCGAAGAGGAGCCCTGGTCGGTCGCGGCGTCCCGCGCCGCCACCCAGGCGGCCCGGCTCAAGATTCCGGCGGTGGTGTGGAGTCGAGAGAGGCTTCGGCCCTCGGGACTGTTTCAGCGTCGCCGGGAGTCGCGAGCCCTTCGGGCTGCCCGGGGCGGTATCGGGGCCAACGCGGTCGCGGTGCAACGACTCAGGGAGGGATTACCGGGCCGGCCGGTCATCGGTCTGCCACAATTCGGCGTGCCGTTGCCACCTCCGGTCGAGCGGCCCACCCATGAGGTGCTCGCGATCGGGTATGTCGGACGACTCCTGCCCGATCGTGGGCTGGACCGGCTTCTCCGCGCCTGTGCCACCCTCATGGGAGGATGGACCCTCACGGTCGCCGGAACCGGCCCGGAGCAGGAGTCGCTCGAGGCCCTTGCCGAACGGCTGGGACTGGCCTCCCGGTTGAAATGGCTGGCTGGTGTCACCAAAGAAGCGATCGAAGAACTTTGGCCCAGCCTGGATTGCCTGGTCCTTCCCGCCGATCCCGGCGCGGACGGCGCAGAGCGATGGTCCTCGATTCTCTTCGAGGCCATGGCGCGCGGGGTGGTGCCGGTGGTCATGGAAGGGAGTATTTCAGCGAGCCTGGTGGGCCAGGCTGGTCGAATCGCGAAAGACGACGAAGGGTTGGCCGTGGCGCTTCAGACTCTTCGCGCCTATCCCAATGACCGGCTCCGTCTCGGCGCCGCGGCCCGGCAGCGGGTGCTCGACCGCTTCGTGGATCCGGCCCTCGCCGCCGACACCATCCGGTTCTGGAACGAAGTGCTCCGGGCGACTCCGAGAGGCTAATCCGGCAGCGGCAGTGCGACCCGTTTTCCTTCCCGTGCCGAGATGTAGGTGGCGGTCAGAAGCTCGAGCGATCGGAGTCCCTCGCGACCATCCGTGTCCGGTTCCGCCTGGCCCCGAAGCGCGGCAATGACGTTGTCGTAGTAGCGCAGGTGGCCTTTGCCGTAGACCGTCGTCGTTTCGTAGCTGGCCCGCTCCACCTCGTCGTCCATCGGGTCGGGATCGGCGAACTGCCAGTGGTCGATCCGATTGACCGCGACCCCCCCGACCCGAACGGTTCCCCGTTCCCCGAGCACCGTAATCGACCCTTCCAGGTTCCGCGGATAGGTCAGCATCGTGACGTTCAGGGAACCCAGTGTACCCGCGCGCCACTGGAGGGAGAGTACGCCGGTGTCCTCCACCTCGATCCGGCGTTCCAGCGTGGAGGCGTACGCGTGGACGCTGGCGACCGGACCGATCAGCCAGTCCATCATGTCGACATAGTGGCTGGCCTGGTTCATGAACGCGCCCCCGTCGAACTCCCAGGTTCCCCGCCAGGCCGAGCTGTCGTAATAGGACTGAGGCCGGTTCCAGAACACGTTCACCGTCACCAGGTAGATCCGGCCGAACCGGCCCTGGTCGATCGCTTGTTTGAGCAGCCGGAGCGTGGGGTTCTTGCGATTCTGTTTCACGATGAACAGGTGCACCCCGGCAGCGTCGGTGGCCCGCACCATCGCCCGGCCATCTTCCAGGCGGGTGGCCATGGGCTTTTCGCTCATCACGTGAAATCCGGCCCCGGCGACCTGAATCGCCTCCCGGGAGTGCAACCCGCTGGGCGTCGCCAGTACCACAATGTCCGGCTCCGCGCCGGCGAGGAGCGCCTCGAGGGAAGGAAATCCCGCTGCTCCGGTCCGGGCCATCGCCCGCTGGAGGGCCGCCGGGTCGTTGTCGGAAACCCCGACCAGCTCGGCGGCACTGCGCTGGCCCTCGATTGCTTCGAAGTGGTTCGCCGAAATCCGGCCACAGCCCACCAGCGCGAACCGGATTCGCCGGTTGGCCGGGACCGTTTTGCGAACCAGAACGCTGCCGGGATGCTTCATTCGCGAGCCGGTGAGAGGATCGGGAGGTCGAGCTGCCGCGCCCGCCACGCTTCCATGCGAACCCTGAGCACGACTCCCTCCGGAGTCTCCTCGCGGGAGAGCACCTCCCCCGCGCGATACACCGCGGCGAGACGGGCCCCGTCGCCGGGAGGAATCATAACCCGGAGGACCGGCCGGCCTTCCCGGCTCCGTTCCCGGAGCGCCCCCTTGAGCTCTCCGAGACCCGAAGCATCGAGGGCACTGGTGAAGACCGCCCCGGGGTGGAGCCGGGAGATCCGCTCCCGAAAGGCGGCGGGGTCGGCCACCCGATCCATCTTGTTGAAGACCAGCACTTCCGGGCGGTCGGCCAGCTCGAGCTCGGCCAGCACCGCGTCCACGACGGTGGTCTGCTCCTCCCAGTATGGGTGGCTCGCGTCGACGACGTGCAGCAGCACGTCCGCCTGCCGCGCCTCCTCGAGCGTGGCCCGGAAGCTCGCGACCAGGTGGTGGGGAAGTTTGCGAATGAACCCGACGGTGTCGGTGATCCGGGCCCGCACGCCCTCACCGAGATCGACCTCGCGGGTGACCGTGTCGAGCGTGGCGAACAACCGGTCCTCCACCAGGATGTCGCCGCCGGTTCCCGCCGCGAGCGCCCGGAGCACGCTGGATTTCCCCGCATTGGTGTAGCCGACGATGGCAGCCTGGAGCAGGACATGTTTCCCGGCGCCGTTTCGCAGCATGGCCCGATGGCGGGCCACATCCCGGAGCCGGGCTCGATGGTGCTGGATCTTCTTTCGGATGATCCGCCGGTCGGTCTCGAGCTGGGTCTCGCCCGGCCCCCGCAGTCCGATCCCACCCCGGATCCGCGAGAGGTGGGTCCACATCCGGGTCAGGCGTGGTAGCAGGTATTCGAGCTGCGCCAGTTCGACCTGGAGTTTGGCCTCCGCCGTCCGCGCGCGGGTGGAGAAAATGTCGAGGATGACCTCCGCGCGATCCATGACCCGCACCCCGAGCTCGCGCTCCAGATTGGCGCCCTGGACCGGTGACAGCTCTTCATCGAAAATCGCGAGGGTGGCCCGGTCCTCCTCCACTCGCTCCTTGAGCTCCCCGACCTTTCCCTCCCCGAGAAGAGTGGCGGGGTTGGGAGCCGCCACCTGCTGAGTCAACCGGCCAACCACCACGGCGCCCGCCGTGTCGACCAGGCGCGACAGCTCATCGAGGTGTTCGACCATGTGTTCGGCGTCAGCGGAGCCTTTGCGAGGGGCCGCGACCAGGATGGCCCGCTCGACCGGAGGCTCGACGGTGATCAGTTCTCGAGCCATCAACCTTGTCCTTCCTTCCGTTGTTTCCAGTAGCTCATCCGTTCGGCAACTTTCCGTTCGTGCCCCAGCGTGCCGGGATGATAGAACTCGGCGCCCAGCAGGGAATCGGGCAGGTACTCCTGGGGGATGTAATGATCGGGAGCGTCGTGAGCGTATTGGTAGTCCCGGCCATACCCGAGCTGCTTCATGAGACCGGTGGGCGCATTGCGAAGATGAACCGGCACCGGCTCGGCCGGGCTGCTCTTCGCTGCGTCGAGAGCCGCGCCCAGCGCCTGCACGACGCTGTTGGATTTGGGCGCGGTGGCAAGGTAGACCGTCATCTCGGTGAGCGGCAGGTAGCCCTCGGGCGGGCCGAGCTGACGGTAGGCCTCTCGCGCGGCCACCGCCAGTTGAAGGGCCATTGGATCGGCCAGCCCGATGTCCTCGGCGGCCATGGCGATCGCCCGGCGAAAGAGCACCAGCGGATCCTCGCCCCCCTCGAGCATCCGCGCCATCCAGTAGAGCGCGCCCTGAGGATCGCTTCCCCGGAGCGATTTGTGATAGGCGGAGAGCATGTTGAAATGCTCCTCCCCGGACTGGTCGTATCGCGGAATCCGCTTCGCGAAGGCTTCCGCCATCGCATCGCGGGAGATGGCTCCGCCGCAGCCCACCTGCCCGGCGGCTGCTTCGAGCGCCGCCAGCGCCCGGCGCGCGTCGCCATCGGCCTGTACCGCGAGCCACCGGATCGCGTCATCGTCGAGCGACAGCTCGAGAGCTCCCAGCCCGCGATCCCGGTCCGAGAGAGCGGCGCGGATCACCCGTTCGATCGCCCCGGGCGGGAGCGGTTCCAGCACGAAAACCTGACAACGCGAAAGCAGCGCCGCGTTCAGGCTGAAGCTCGGGTTCTCCGTCGTGGCCCCGACCAGGGTGATCGTCCCGCGCTCGATGTGGGGCAGGAACGCGTCCTGCTGGGCCCGGTTGAAGCGGTGGATCTCGTCGCAGAACAGAATGGTACCGCGACCAAGCCGGCGCCGTTCTTCCGCCTCCTTGATGATCTCGCGCACCCGCTGGACACCTTCGGTGACGGCGCTGAATCCGATGAAGGCTCGTCCGGTGTGCTGAGCGATCAAGCTCGCGAGCGAGGTTTTCCCCGTCCCCGGCGGCCCCCACAGGATGGCGCTGCCCAGGTCACCGCGGCGCAGCGCGTCGCCCAAGGCCCGTCCCGGAGCGAGCAGGTGCTCCTGGCCCACGAACTCATCGAGGGTACGGGGCCGCATCCGGGTCGCCAGGGGCGCGGGCGTCGTGAAGAGACCGGGGTTGTCGTCGCTCACCGGTCAACCTCCCAGCTGCCGCAACAGGAGCAGTGCGGCCACGCCAGTCAGAAACGCCACCGCGGTACGAAACCCGCGAGTGGACTGCAGTTCAGGCACCAGATTGGACGCCGCCACGTAGAGAGTGACGCCGGCCGCCAGGGCGAGCCCATAACTGGCCAGCGGCGCAATGACCTCGGTGAGCAGGGCGCCGAGAATGGTCATGCCGCCGAGGACCAGCCCGGCTTGGAGGGCCCGCCGGTTGCCTAACCCGCTGGCCAGGACCACGCTGGCCACCGAGACGCCCTCCGGCAGCTTGTGCAGAAAGATCGCCAGGAAGAAGAAGACCCCCAGCTCGAACGAGACCAGAAATCCGCTCGCCACCGCGACCCCGTCGAACAGGGCGTGCAGCGCCAGGCCGCCGAGCGCGGCCATGCCCGCCGAGCGAGGGACTTCATGGCGCTCTTCGCCGAAGTGAAAGTGCGGGGTGAGCACGTGCTGGGTGATGTGCACCATGAGGTAGCCGAGCAGAAGCAGAAGCCCGCTGATCCCGGGCGAAGCGCTTTCCTGGAACAGGCGCGGAAGCACCCCGGCCAGCACGAGCGCCACCATGAACCCGGCCCCGAACGCGAGGAAGACGTTGATGACCGCGAGACCTCGCCGGGCCGCGCGCACTACGGCCACCGCCCCGATCAGGTTCCCGGCCGCGGCACCGCTGGCGAAGAGGATCGGGCTCAGCTCCATGCCCGCACTCTCTCCAGGAGGTGCTCCCGGGTATTGGCTTCGGGATGATCGAGCACGAAGTCCAGCAGGCGCCCCAGCAGCTGTCCCATGCCCGGCCCGGGCGTAATGCCTTCCTGGCTCAAGTCGTCACCGGTCAGGGCGAGCTGGGCCCGACTGACCGCTTCCCCCCGTTCACGGATTCCCTGCACCACCGAAGCCCAGGCAGCGGCGGAGCCGAGACGATATCGACCCAGGAGAACCAGATCGTCAACCGCGTCTCCCGCTTCCGCCATCCAGCGTCGCACCGCAATCGCGTCGTCACCGCGCGGCTCTGGCGGGTGCTCCTCCAGCGCAAGGGCTCGGCTGATCTCCTGCCCGGACCCACGAAGCCGCCGAAGGACCTCGCCAGGATGGCTGCACAGGGCGGCGGTCAGGACCACCGGGTCGCGCGGCTGAGGAGTGGGTTCAGCGATTCCCGGCCCGCTGGAGAGCTCCGGCAACCAGACCGCTGCCGCTCCGGAGGATTTCCAGAGCTCCACGAGAAGCGGCAGGGCCTGGGCGGTCTCGAGGCCCTTGAACCACTCTTCCCTGACCCGCTCCGCCGAGAGTCCCCTGAGCCCCGGCGCTGCGTTGATGGCCGCCCGCCAGGTCTCCGGATCGATGGAGAACCCGAATCGCGCGGCAAACCGGAGCGCCCGGAGAATCCGGAGGTAGTCCTCCGCGAATCGCTGGGCCGGCTGCCCCACCGCCCGGATGACCTTGCGCTGGATATCGAGTCGGCCTCCGAAGGGATCCCGCCAGCGCTGGGTGGCGGGGTGGTAGGCCAGCGAGTTCATGGTGAAATCGCGGCGGGCGAGATCCTCCTCGAGGGAAACCCCATATTCCACTACCGCGTGTCGCCCGTCGGTCGCGACGTCCTTCCGGAAGGTGGTCACTTCGTGCATCACCCGGCGGCGATCGAGCACGCCGACGGTGCCGTATTTCACCCCGACCGCGATCGCGCGGGGAAAGATCGCGAGGACCTGGTCCGGCGTCGCTGCGGTGGCCAGGTCCACGTCTTCGCCGGGAAGGCCGAGCAGACGGTCCCGGAGTGCCCCGCCGACGCACCAGGTCTCATAACCCGCTCGTTCGAGCTGGGCGGCGATGTCGAGCACTCCCTCCGGGAGATCGCCGAGCGGTGGCAGGGTGGCGGTCACGGGTCTGTCCCGTAGGGCACCTGCGAGGAGAGACAGAGCATCAGCTCCATCCGGGCCAGGGAGGACGAGCGGGGACCCGCCGGAAAAACCCCCAGGCCGAGCAGCTGCGCTCCCCCGCCTTCGAACGCGTATTCGCCGCCCACTTCGCCAAAGGGGCACCGGGTGGCCAGCACCACCGGTTTGCCCTCGGCCAGCCATCGTCGTACCGCCGGCAGCGCCCCCGGCGGGACATTCCCTCGGCCGAAGCCCTCGATCACCACGCCGTCAAACCGGGGCCTCGCAAGCTCGAGCAGCCGGCCATCGTCGCCCAGGATCAGCGGAATGATCGCGACCCGCGCCGAGAGTTGAGCGACCGGCAGGGGCGGTCCGTGCTTCGCTGGCGCTCCCGCCCAGCGCACCACGCCGGCGTCCACGGACCCGAGCGCCGCCCCATGCGGGGAGCCGAACGCGTCGGGCGAAAATGCGTCCAGTTTGACGGTAGTCCGCCCGGAAAGCACCCGCCCCGCAAAGACCACCATGGTACCGTGCCCCCGGGCCTCCGGCGCGGCGGCGACCGTGATGGCATCCCGGAGGTTCCGGGGGCCATCCCACTCGGGATCGCTGGAGGTGCGCATCGCTCCGGTGACCACGACCGGCGCCTCGGGATCGAGGGTCCGGGAGAGGAGGTAGGCGGTCTCTTCGAGGGTATCGGTACCGTGGGTGATCACCACCCCGGTGGGCGGGTTAGGCCCTCCGGCCAGGTGGGCCACCCGTTCCCGGAGCGCCCAGAGCTCGGCGGGCCCCCGATGGACGCCGGGCATCCGCTCCCAGTCCTCGACGGTGAGACGGGCGTTCCCGGAAACGTCGCCCGCCATGGCGAGCAGCGCCTGGCCATCGAGCGCCGGGACGTTGCCGCCCGCCTGGCTGCTCCGCTGCATCGCGATGGTGCCGCCGGTGGCGAGGAGATGAATCACCCCCGAGGCCACGGCTCACCCACAGAGGACGCTGCCTCCATTGACGTTGAGCACCTCGCCGGTGATGTGGCGCGCCAGCGCGCTGCAGAGAAACAGAATCGGGCCCGCGATGTCCTCCGGGGGCGGAATCCGCCGCAGCGGGATCGTCGCGGCGATCCGGTCCCGGCCGCCACCGGCATAGGGAATCGCGCTCATCTCGGTGTCGACCCATCCCGGCGCGACACAATTCACCGTGATGTCGGGGGCGTATTCGATCGCCAGGGACTTGGTGAGCGAGATCAGCGCGCCTTTGGTCGCGGCGTAGTCGGCGTGAAAGGCTTCGCCCCGCTGACCCGCCGTGCTCGACACCAGCACGACTCGACCGCCTTTGCCCATCAGCCGGAGAGCCGCCCGGGTGGTCAGGTACACCGCGTCCAGGTTCTGCGACAGGGTCGAGCGCCACCGCGACTCGGTCAGCTCACCGAAGGGAACCTCCTCGACCGGCCAGATCCCGGCATTCGCCACGAAGCAATCGAGCCCGCCGAAGGCTGCTTTGCATTCCCGGAACCCGCGCTCGACGACGACCGGATCCGCCAGGTCGCCCCCGGCAACGAACGCCTTGCGCCCCATCGCCCGGATCTCCCGCGCGACTTCCTCGGCTGCGGCTTGCCGGCGATGAAAGGTGATCCCCACCTCGGCGCCCGCCCGGGCGAACAGGAGCGCCGCGGCCCGTCCGATGCCCCGCGATCCTCCCGTGATCAGGACCCGCTGGCCAGTCAGCGAAATCATTCCTGGTTTCCCCCCCACATCAGCTTGAGACGATCGAACAGCGGTGTCTTGATCTCGAGCGGAGGAACCGGCTCGAGCTCACCATTCGCGAGGATGGCCGCCGGATTCCGTTCCGCGAGCAGCTCGGCCTGGGCCTGGCCCCGGTGCTCCTTCAGGTATTCGGTGGCGGTCTGCATCTGCCGATCATCGCCGTGATTGTCGGCCGCAATGATATCCGCCAGGCCCTGGCATAACAGCGCGCGAGCCCGATGGCCCCGCCCACGGCCGCCGAGCAGAGTGGTGGCATCCACCTGCATGAAAGCACCATCCGCTTTCCACTGCCGTACCGCCCCTGGGGTGCAGGCCGCGTAACGCTCAGGATGGGCCAGAACGGGCGAGAGCCCGAGCTGCACCACCTGCCGCAATGCGTTGGAAATCGAAGCCGCCGCCGCGAGCCGGGTGAATTCCACCAGAATGAACCGGGTTCGGCCCAGAGTCAGCTCGGGATGATCCAGCAGATCGGGACGCACCGGCCGATCCAGCAGCAATTCGACCCCGCGGTGCAGCGCCACTCCTTCCGGGGCCCGCCGCCGGAGCTCGGCGAACGCTGCATCGTGGGACGGCGGAAGCCCCTTGGCGACGCGGCCGACGTTGAAATGGGGCGTGAGACACACCGCGGTGATGCCATGCGCCCGCATTGCGATCAGGGTCTGGACCGACTGCTCCAGGTTGCGCGAGCCGTCGTCCACCCCGGGCAGGAGATGACAGTGGAGATCAATCACCGAGGAGCTCTTCCGCAAAGGGCTGGAGCCCGGCGGGATCGTGGGCCGCCTGCGCCTTCAGGGCCAGGGTGACCAGGGCATCGGCCGCGAGCAGATCCAGCGCCACCGAACGATCGCCGGGCCGGGTCAGCACCGCCTCGAGCGCCTCGTGGGCGGCACGGCCAAGTCGCCGGGACAGGGGCTCCTCACCCGGGAGGACGTACGCCAGGGCCCGGTCACGAAGCGCCCCGGGAGCATCCCGCACCTGGTCCTCAAGCCATCGGTCATCGTGGCTCACAACGAGCCCAGCCATTCCCGCACCAGCCGCGGAGTCGCTTCCCGCGCCGCGGGAATCCGGGTCGGATCGCCCACGCTTCCCGAAGCAAAGCCGGGACGGCCACCGCCCTTTCCCCCGCCCACCGCGGCAATCCGGTTCAGGAGATCGCCCGCCTTGAGGCCCCGTTGCACCAGGTCCTCGGTCACCGCCACGTGAATCGCTCCCCGGCTTCCGGTGCCGAACAGCACCAGAGCCGCGCTCTTCTTTTCGGCCCGGAACCGGTCGGCCAGTTGACCGATCTCGTCACGATTCTCCGCGGCGGTGTCGCCGACCGTCAAACTGATCCCATCCACGCGGGTTTCCTCTCCGGTCGCCGCGCCCCCACCCTGCCGCATCATCTCCTCGATCCTCCGTTCGAGCCTCTCACGTTCGACCAGGAGCTGCTCGATCCGCTTGGCGACCATGTCCGGCTGGGCCCGGAGCAGATCGCTGGCCCGGCGGAGCCGGTGCTCGATCTCTTCCAGGGCACCGTAGGCACCGGGACCGGTTACGGCTTCGACCCGTCGGACCCCGGCGGCGACCCCGCTCTGCGCGGTGAACCGGAACAGGCCCAGGGCGCCGGTCGATTCCACATGGGTGCCTCCGCAGAGCTCGATCGAGTCCCCCATCTGGACCACTCGAACCACGTCGCCGTACTTGTCCGCGAAGAACGCCATCGCGCCGAGCCCGAGCGCCTCGGGATAGGCCATCTGCCGGGTGGTCACCGGATGGTTGGCCCAGATCTCCGAGTTGATGTCCCGCTCAATCCGTTCGAGCACATCCGGCTCGATGGGACCGTGATGCGAAAAGTCGAACCGCAACCGGTCCGGCGCGACCAGCGACCCCTGCTGGCGAACGTGCGTGCCCAGGTGGCGCCTGAGCGTCAGGTGCACCAGATGAGTGGCGCTGTGATTACGCTCGATATTGTGGCGGCGGGGCGCGTCCACTTCGGCCCGGATCGCCGTCGGCTCGAATCCCTCGGGAAACCGCCCCACCAGCGCGGTTCCCCGATCTCCCCGACGCACCTCCTCCACTGCGAGCTCCCAGCCGACGCCCCGCAGCACCCCGGCATCGCTGATCTGCCCGCCCGATTCGAGGTAGAAGGGGTTGTCCCGGGGCACCACTTCGACCTGTTCCCCCTCCTGCCGAAACGCGAGGATCTCGGTATCCGCCGCAGTGGTATCGTAGCCGACGAATCGTTGCTTGCCGCGCCGCAGGGCGTGCCACTTGGGCCCCCGTGCTCCGCCCACCTGCCGCCGGGGCGTCGGCAGTGATCCCGACCCGCCCGCCCGAGCCGCGCGGGACCGTTCCCGCTGCTTCTCTAGGGCGGTCTCGAAGCCCGCCAGATCCACCGAGAGACCCCGCTCGGCGCCGATTAGCTGGGTGAGGTCCACCGGGAATCCGAAGGTGTCGTACAACCGGAAGGCCTCGTCCCCGGAGACGACCCGGGCTCCGCTCGTCACCAGTTCCTCGAGCCGCCGGAGGCCGCCCTCGATGGTTTCCAGAAAGCGCTGTTCCTCGGTCTCGGTCCACCGCCGGATTTCCGCTCGGCGGGCAACGATCTCGGGATACACCGCCCCGAGCCCTTCGATCACCGTTTCGGTGAGCGGAGCGAGCGTGGGCTCGCGCCGGCCCAGCAGCCAGGCGTGGCGCACCGCGCGCCGGAGGATGCGCCGGACCACGTATCCCCGGCCCTCGTTGCTCGGGTAGACGCCTTCACCCAGCAGGAAGGTCACCGCCCGGGCATGATCGGCCAACACGCGATAGGAAGCGCCCGCTCCGTCCATCGATCCCGGATAGGGCCGTCCGATCAGCCGACCGACCTCCTCGAGCAGGGGCAGGAACAGATCGGTATGGAAGCCGTCGTCGGTCCCCTGCAGAACCGCGGAGATCCGCTCCAGCCCGGCGCCGGTGTCCACCGAAGGCCGGGGGAGCGGGGTGAGGGTGCCGTCGGCGGCGCGATCGTACTGCATGAACACCAGATTCCAGATTTCCATGAAGACGCCCGCCTCGGCCAGCGTCTCGAACGATTCGCGGGGGAGCGGGCCGGGATACCCGGTTCGCCCGAGGACCTGCTCGAGATCGATGTAGATCTCGGAGCAGGGCCCGCAGGGACCGGTATCCGCCATCTGCCAGAAATTGTCCTTGTCGCCGAGCCCGTAGATCCGGTCCTCCGGCAGGCCCGCAATCTCCCGCCATAACCCGCGGGCCTCCTCGTCGGCATGATGCACGCTGACCCGGATCCAGGCCGGGGGAATGCCCAGGAACTCCTTCGAGGTGACGAACTCCCACGCGTAGGTGATCGCCTCGCGCTTGAAGTAGTCTCCGAAGGAGAAATTCCCCAGCATCTCGAAGAAGGTCATGTGCCGCTTGGTGTGGCCGACCTGCTCGAGATCGTTGTGCTTGCCGCCGGCCCGGACGCACTTCTGGCAGGTGGTGGCGCGCAGATAGTCCCGGCGCTCCTGGCCCAGGAACACCCGCTTGAACTGCACCATCCCCGCGTTGGTGAACAGGAGGGTGGGGTCGTCCTTGGGTTCAAGCGGGGAGGACGGCACCTCGCAGTGCCCACGGGTGACGAAAAAATCGAGAAAGGCCCTGCGAATCGCGGCGGCGCGCATGGGCAAAATATAGTCGCGGAGGAGGGACCCTCCGGGACGGCTCAGGCCGTGTTAGGAGACTCCCGGCTGATGGCCCGGGTCACCGCATCGCGCGCCATTCGGCCCACGAACCCCCGCCGGGCCAGGAAGCCCAACAACCGGCGCCGGAGGACCGGCCGGGCCAGCGCGCCAAGCTGCGCCCGCCGCCGCGCCACCAGGCGCGCCACCTGGGTCGCTTCGGCCTCCTCGGTGGCGAACGATTCTCCCAGGATCCGATCCACCACGGCGCGGTCGACCCCCATCCCACCGAGCTCCCGGCGGAGTCGAAGCGGCCCCCGCCCCCGAGCCGAGCGGGTCTCGACGAAGTGGCGGGCGAAGCGCTCGTCGTCCACCAACCCCGCCGCTCGGGCCCGCTCGACCGCGATGGCGGCGGCGTCGGGGGAATGACCCTTCAGGATCAACCGCCGGGCCAGGTCCTGTGCTGCGAACGGCCGAGCGGTCAGGCGGCGGAGCGCGGTCCGAAACGCGGCTTCCTGGTCGGCGGCTTGGCACAACCGGGCATATTGGACGCTCGGGATCGCGAGACCCGGTTGTAACCCCTCCGCGTCGGCGACGTCGCGGGGCACCGTGAACAGGAGGTGCCCCCGCGCCATGATCCGCACGCTCCCGGGGAAGCGGGGATCGGGAATCAGAGCCCCGATCACCCGCACCGGGTCATTCGCCGTCGCCGTCATCGGCGGGCACCGTACTGGACGCCCGCACCCCGAGGAACTCCTTGACCCGCGCTTCGACTTCCGTCATCAGCGCGGGATTGTCGCGCAGGAAGAGCTTGGCGTTCTCCCGTCCCTGGCCGATCCGCTGATCACCGTAGGAGTACCAGGCCCCGGACTTCTGGATGATGTTGCCTTCGCTGGCCAGATCGACCACCAGCCCGGTGTGGCTGATCCCCTCATCGAACATCACGTCGAACTCTGCCTGCTTGAACGGGGGGGCCACCTTGTTCTTGACCACTTTGACCCGGACCCGGTTGCCGATCACCGCTTCCCGCTCCTTGACCGGCCCGATCCGCCGGATATCGAGCCGCAACGAAGCGTAGAACTTGAGCGCCTTGCCGCCGGTGGTGGTCTCCGGATTGCCGAACATGACGCCGATCTTCTCCCGCAGCTGGTTGATGAACACCACCGCGCAGTTGGATCGGTTGATCGCGCCGGCGAGCTTGCGAAGCGCCTGGCTCATGAGCCGGGCCTGGAGTCCCATGTGGCTGTCGCCCATTTCCCCCTCGATCTCCGCTTTGGGCACCAGAGCCGCCACCGAATCCACCGCGACCAGGTCCACCGCGCCGGAGCGGACCAGGATCTCGACGATTTCCAGCGCTTGCTCCCCGGTGTCGGGCTGAGACACCAGCAGGTTGTCGACGTCGACGCCGAGCTTCTTGGCGTACTCGATGTCGAGGGCGTGCTCCGCGTCGACATAGGCAGCCACGCCACCGGCGCGCTGCACATTGGCCGCGAGGTGAAGGGTGAGGGTCGTTTTTCCCGAGGATTCCGGTCCGTAGATCTCGGTGATCCGACCCCGGGGGATCCCCCCGACCCCGGTCGCCGCGTCCAGGTTGATGGCCCCGGTCTGGATAGCCACCACCCGTTCCCGGGGAGCCTCAGTACCCATCCGCATGATGGAGCCCTTGCCCAGCTGTTTTTCGATCTGGGAGATGGCGAGTTGGAGCGCCTTCCGGCGTTCGGAGTCGAGCTTGGTCTCCTTCACATCAGGGAGGGCCATTGAGAGGAATCCTTATCTGAGATTGTGGCTGATTTCGCTACACAAATAGACTGCTTCCAATCTAATACCGAAGATTTTCCGAAACAAGACGGCATTTTCTCACTTTTCCACACCCCGCCACGCATCTGTGATGTGCGTAATCTGTGGACTTGGGGATCGACCTTCCTCCACCACGATCAGGTCGAATCGATACTCGTCCCGCGGCCCCCCATGCCGATCCCGCCAGAGCTCGGCCCCGCGACTGAGAATCCGCCGTTTCCGAAACCCGACCGCCTCCTGGCCCGATCCGAAGCGACTGGACCGGCGGGTCTTCACCTCGACGAAGGCAACCACGGATCCCTGCCGCACTACCAGGTCCAGGTCGTGCCGCCCCCAGCGGAAACGATGCGCCTCGATCCGGTAGCCGTGGCGAAGCAGGTATGCCATCGCCATCCGTTCTCCCGCATACCCGCGACGATGCCTCGGGTCGCGCCATGCGGAGACGGGCTTGGGCGTGCGGGTCATCGACATGCGACAGGATACCCGGTTCACCCGGCCGGCACCCAACCGATTTTCCGCCCCGCGGACCGATTCCACGCCGAACCTAACCCGATCGCTTTCCAGCCAGCCGGCCGGCGGTGTCGAGCAGATGTCACCGCGCGTCTCCACCCTCACGCGGGCTCGATGCGGTCCGGCCGGCGCGGGTTATGGGTCCAACCAGACGAGGAGAAGGAGAACAGCGATGATCATGAAGGCACTCGGGACCCTGCTGGGTCTCCCCGGCGCGCTCACCCTGGCCGGAACGGTCTACAACGCCGACCTCGAATCCGAGGGCAATTCGGGCGTCAGCGGGTCCGCCCGGATCGAAACCTTTGGCCGGGACTCGGCCACGGCGCAGATCACCGTCAACGGAGCCAGGCCCAACGTGACGCTCGCCTGGGGCATCCAGGCTGGCGACTGCGACAAGCCGGGAACCTCGATGGGGGCGGAATCGGTGTATCCCAAGATTCAGACCGACAGCACCGGCACCGGAACCGCCACGGCGACCGTCCGGCCCGGCGTCTCGGACGGGGGCGACCACGCCCTGGTGGTCCATCAGGGGGATCAGATGGGGTCGGTCGCAGCCTGCGGGGAGCTCAAGAAGGCGCCCTGAGTCCCGCCCGGCCGGTCGAGCCGCGGGGCCGCGGGTTAGGGCCCCGCGTACTCGTCCAGCTGGGTGATCCCGATGAGGACATCGCGGGGGCGGCTCCCGTCGGGAGGCCCGAGGATTCCGGCCCCATGGAGCTGGTCGATGATCCGGGCCGCCCGACCGTAGCCGATCCGGAGCTTGCGCTGGAGCAGTGAGGTCGAGCCGCCCTGGTGCTGGATGCACACTTCGGCGGCTTCCCGGAACAGATGGTCCCGCTCGCCCGCGTCGAGCGGGCCGCCCTCCTCCGCTTCCTCCTCCGTCTCCCGCAGCCGCATGAAGGCGAGGATGTCGGCTTCCGGCTGGGTCGCGGGCGCCGCGCCCCGACTCCGGTACCATTCCATCAGCCGTTCGGTTTCTTCGGTGGAGATGAACGCGCCCTGGAGCCGGAGCGGCTCGCTCTTGCCCGGCGGAAGAAACAGCATATCGCCGTTGCCGAGCAGGGCTTCGGCGCCATTCTGATCGAGAATGGTCCGGCTGTCGACCTTCGAGGCGACCCGAAAGGCAATCCGGCTCGGGAAGTTCGCCTTGATGAGCCCGGTGATCACATTCACCGAGGGCCGCTGGGTGGCCAGGATCAGGTGAATGCCGATGGCGCGCGCCTTCTGGGCCAGCAGCGCCAGCGGCGTCTCGACTTCTCCCTGCACCGTCATCATGAGGTCCGCGAGCTCGTCCACCACGATCACCAGGTGGGGCAACCGGCCTTCCCGGTATTCCTCCGGCGCGGGCGGCTCCGGCGCAGTGGTGCCTTCTTCGGCGCTGATGGTGGCCAGGGTCGGTGTGGGGCGCTCCGGGTGACGGAGCGGCTTTCCCTCGTCCACTTTGCGGTTGAAGTCCCCGAGGTTTCTCGCCCCGTTCGCGTGGAGCAGCTCGTAGCGGCGGTTCATCTCCCACACCGCCCATTTGAGCACCCGGGCGGCATCGTGATTCCCGGTCACCACCCCGTGCCGCTGGTGGGGCAGCGCGTTGTACATCGAAAGCTCGACCATCTTGGGGTCGATCATGAGAAACCGGAGATCCGCGGGCGCGTAGCGATACACCAGTCCGCTGACGATGGTGTTGATGGCCACCGACTTGCCGGAGCCGGTGGCGCCCGCGATCAGCAGGTGGGGCATCTTGGCGAGGTCGGCGACCACCGGTTTCCCTTCGAGGTCCCGCCCCAGCGCGATGGGCAGCACTGCGCGGCTCCGGGCCCGTTCCCATTCGGGCGATTCCAGCAGCTCGCGCAGAGTGACCATCCGTGCCACCGGGTTAGGCACCTCCACCCCCACCGCGCCCTTCCCCGGAATCGGCGCCACCCGGATGCTCATCGCCCGCATGGTGATGGCGAGGTCGTCGGCCAGGGCCATGATCCGGCCTGCCTTCACGCCGGGGGCCGGCACGATCTCGAACTGGGTCACCACCGGACCGCTGGTCCGCCCCGCGATCGACCCGTCCACCTTGAAGGTCTGGAGGGTCTCGAGCAGCCGTTGACCCAGACGGTCGAGCTGGGCGGTATCGGCCTCCACGTCCTGCCGCTCCGGCTCCTTGAGGAGATCGAGCGGAGGAATGAGATCCGCCTCGGGCGAGGCGGACCGGCGGACCGGCGGATGGGCGGTCGGGCGGACCGGCGGACGGGGACTCTTCTTCTGGCGCGAGAACACCGACCCTTCGTCTTCGAGGGACTCCTCGTCCACTGGTCCGCCGGTCCGCCGGTCCGCCTCCATTTCCGCCGGTCCGACGGTCCGCCCGTCCGCCTTCTTCTCCAGCCGCGCCAGGGGATGCCAGGCCACCGTGGCCAGGGTGAGCCCCGTGAGGGCGACGAACCCCAGAATCAGCCCGCCGGTCTGGCCGATGAGCTCCACCGCAGTGCGGGCCAGAAAACCGGCGGCGATTCCAGTGAGGCGGGCCGGAAGACTCCACTCCGGCATCGGAGGATCGAAGGCCGAGGCCCGGATGTCCACCAGGATCCCGATCGCGAAGGGGATGAGCAGGGCCAATCCGCCGATCAGGATGGCGGCGCGCTTCATGTCGAGGCGGGGCAGCCGGTCGAAGCCGGCCAATCCGAGGCCCAGGCCGAGCAGCGGAAGCCCACACGCGCCGGCCCCTAACCCGCGCCAGCAGAACGATCCCAGTCCCCTGCCCAGCGGACCGGTGGGGACCGCCGGGATCAGGGTCAGCCCGAGGAAGAGTCCGGCCGCCAGGGCCGCGACCGCGCCGAAGTGACGCCGATGCTCGGGCGTCATATCGCCTCGGCCTGGATCCGCCGGTCCTTGAGCACCGGCAGGACCGGAAAGGCGTCTTCCCGCAGGGCCATCTCGAAATCTCCCGGCCGGGACGACAGGAGATGCCGACCCGCCACCGAGCGCCTGAGGGGTCGTTCCCAATCGGTCCCGTATCGCCGAGCCAGGTCGAGAGCCACCAGCGCCGCGTCATTCAGGCCCCGGCGCCGCCGGCTCCCCCCCATGGCGAACACCGCAAGCCGACCCGCCGTATATGCGTCGTCCAGCGCGAACTTCCCTTCCCGGCCGGCGCAGAGAATGACCAGGTCCCGACGTTCCACCAGGAGCGCCTGGGCCCGGGTCCCGGCCACGGTGAGGTTGCACGCCGCCGCTCCGTACACCACCGACGCCCCCTGGCTCGCCAGGAAGGCGGGAATGCCGTTCGTCGTAGTCATCACGATGGTTTTGTCCCGGACCCGCTCCTCGGTCACTTCCACCGGGCTGTTGTCGAGATCGAACCCCGCAATCGGCTCGCCGTGTCGCTCCCCGACCAGCACCGCGGAGCCGGCCCCCAGATTCTGGGCCAGCCGGCTCGCTTCTTCGGCGGTGGCCACCGGCACCACCGCCCGGGCGCCCCGGAAGAGCGCCGCCGCGATCACGGTGGTGGATCGGAGAATGTCGATGACGAAGACCGGACGCCCCGCCACCTCGTGGCTGGCGAGGCCGGCGGGCGAGAACAGCACATCGAGCTTCATTGGTCCGGGGTGAATTCCCGCTCGAGAAACCGGGTGTCGACTTTACCTGCGACGAAATCGGGATGGCGGATCAGGCGACTCAGGAAGGGAATCGTGGTGGTGACGCCTTCCAGAATGAAGCTGTCGAGCGCCTGGCCCATTCGCACCAGCGCTTCGGTCCGATCCCGGCCGTGCACGATCACCTTGGCGAGGAGCGAGTCGTAGAAGGGCGGGACGGTATATCCGGCGTAGACGTGGGTATCCACCCGCACCCCCGGACCGCCCGGCGGGTGATATGCGGTGATCTGTCCCGGGCTGGGTTGAAAGTTGCGGGCCGGATCTTCCGCATTCACTCGACATTCGATGGCATGCCCCCGGAGGCCGTTGATCTCCGGGGGAAGGCTGAGCGGCTCGCCCGCGGCGATCCGGATCTGCTCTTTCACCAGGTCGAATCCAGTCACCATCTCCGTCACCGGGTGCTCGACCTGAATCCTGGTGTTCATCTCCATGAAGAAGAAGCAGCCGGACGGATCGAGCAGGAACTCCAGCGTGCCGGCGCCCAGGTATCCGATGGCCGAGGCCAGGCGCACCGCGGCCTCGCCGAACCTGGCTCGAAGGCCGGCGTTCACCGCGGGGCTCGGGCTTTCCTCGACCAGTTTCTGATGCCGGCGCTGGACCGAGCAGTCCCGTTCGCCCAGCTGCACGATCCGGCCGTGGGTATCCCCCAGCACCTGGATCTCGATGTGGCGGGGCCGGTCCAGGAACTTCTCGACATAGACCGACCCATCGCCGAAGGCCGCGAGGGCCTCGTTCTGGGCGAGGGAAAACATCTGGGTGAACTGCTCGGGCTCCCGGGCGATCCGCATGCCCTTCCCGCCCCCGCCGGCCGACGCCTTGATCAGTACCGGAAACCCGATCTGCTCGGCGACCTCGAGCGCCTCCTCAGGATTCTCGAGAATGCCCTCGGACCCGGGGACGGTGGGGACGCCGGCATCCGCGGCGAGCCGCCGGGCCGAGGCCTTGTCGCCCATCGCCTCGATCTGTTCGGGCAGCGGCCCGATGAAGGTGATATTGGACGCCCGGCAGATCCTGGCGAATTCCGCGTTTTCGGCGAGGAAGCCGTAACCCGGGTGGATCGCATCAGCCCCGGTGATTTCGGCGGCGGCAATGATGCGGGCAATGTTGAGGTAGGATTGCCGGGCCTGGGGCGGGCCGATGCAGACGTCGTCGTCGGCAAAGCGGACGTGGAGCGATTCGCGGTCCGCCTCGCTGTACACCGCGACCGTCTGGATGCCGAGCTCGCGGCATGCCCGGATCACTCGCAGCGCGATTTCGCCGCGATTGGCCACCAGCACTTTCTGGAACATGTCAGCAGCTCGTCGCGGGGACCATCAGGGCGCAACGTTCCGGCTGAGCCCCTGCACTTCGGGACTGACCGATGTGGGGTCCGAGAAGGTCCGATCAGAGGCGGTGGTCACCCCGGCCGCGCGGAGGCTGAATTCGTTCGGGTTGGTGGCGTAGTGGAGCGCCGCTTCGTAGCTGATCACCCCCGCCTTGTACCATTGCATCAGGGATTGATCGAAGGATTGCATGCGATAGGAGATGGAGCCTTCCGAGATCAGGTCGGGAATATTGAGGGACTTCTCGATACTCCGGATGTTGTCCGCGACCGCGGCGGTATTGATCAGGATCTCCGCCGCCGGCACCCGTCCCCGGCCATCGGCCCGGGGCACCAGGCGGAGCGAGATCACCGCGGCCAGCGCGGTGGAGAGCAGCGAGCGCACCTCGCCCTGCTGGTGCGGCGGATAGAAGGAGAGCACCCGGCTGATCGTCTGGGTGGTGTCGGTGGTGTGCAGGGTCGAGAACACCAGGTGACCGGTGTCCGCCGCCTTGAGCGCGGTATCCAGCGTCTCGATGTCCCGGATTTCGCCGAGCAGGAGCACGTCGGGATCCTGGCGCAGGACATGGCGGAGCGCATTGGTGAAGGAGAGCGTATCGCTCCCCACTTCCCGCTGCGCGATGTGCGCCATCGCGTCCCGGTGCAGGAACTCGATGGGATCCTCGATGGTGATGATGTTCACCCGGCAATGCTTGTTGATGTGGTCGATCATCGCCGAGAGCGCGGTGGACTTTCCGGAGCCGGTGACCCCGGTCACCAGGACCAGCCCGCGCGGCTTCAGGGCGATGGTTTCCAGCACATCGGGCAGGTTGAGCTCGCGGATCGACGCCACCTCGTAGGGAATGACCCGGAGCGCGAACGCCAGCGTCCCTCGCTGCTGATAGATGTTGGTCCGGAATCGGCCGACCCCGGGGACGCCGATCGCGAAGTCGGCCTCCTTCCGCTCGGCGAACTCCTTGATCTGGCGCGGGGTCATGACCTGCTCGGCAAGCTGCTTGAGCTCTTCGGGCCGCACCGGAAGCATCGGGAGGGCGAACAGCTCGCCGTTGACCCGCACCGTGGGTGGACGCCCGACCTTGAGGTGCAGGTCGGAGGCGTTCCGCTGCACCATCTGAGAGATCGCCGCCTTGAAGTTGAACGGGGCGGCCGAGGATTCCGACGCGGCTTCAACCATGCGGTTCCACCCGGAACAGGACCTGTCCGAACTCCACGGCCTGGGCGTTCTCGACCACGATTTCCCGCACCACCCCACCGAACTCGGCCTCGATCTCATTCATGATTTTCATCGCCTCGATGATGCAGACCGTCTGTCCCGCCGAGACCCGGCTGCCCGCTTTCACGTAGGGATCAGCCCCCGGCTCCGGGGCGGAATAGAAGGTGCCGACCATCGGGGACTTGATCTCCTTGAGGGTCGTGCTCGGGGGCGGAGAGACCCGGGGCGTTTCGGGCGCGGCCCGGCTGGGGGCCGAGGTCTCGATCGGGACCGGGACGGGAGCCGGATCCGCGGCTGTCGAGGAACGCGAGGCGTTCCGGGTAACCACCAGTCGCTTCCCGAACCGGCCGGAAATCTCGATGGATCCGATCTCGGGCGACTCGCGAAGCAGCTGAATCAGCTGCGCCAGCTCCTTCAGGTCGTCCGGATTCATGGGTGCATAAGCTCCCGGCCGGGCCGGTCACGAGAAGGTGATGACTCACAGGAGTTCCAGCAGCTCGGTCCGCCCGTCCGTGAGACACTGGGGACCCTGGGGCAGGAGGTGGATATCGTCCTCCAGGCGAACGCCCCCCCACCCCTCAAGATAGATACCCGGCTCGACGGTGACCACGGCCCCCGGCGGGAGGAGCTCCTCGGCGGTGACGGCAAGCCGTGGCCCCTCATGGACTTCCAAACCCAACCCGTGCCCCAGGGAGTGCCCGAACGCCTCCCCGAATCCCCGTTCGGTGATCAGATCGCGGGCCAGCGCGTCGGCCTCCCGGCCCGACATCCCCGGCAGCATCTCGGTGCGGGCTCGGCGCTGGGCCGTTTCCACGGCGGCGTAGACCTCGCGCTGACGCCCATCGGCCCGGCCCAGCGCGACGGTGCGGGTTATGTCGGATGCATAGCCGCCCAGCTGCGCGCCGAAGTCCATCAGCAGAAACTCCCCCCGGCTGAGGGGACGCTGGGCGGCGCGTGCATGGGGCAGGGCGCTCCGCGGACCCGAGGCAACAATGGTTTGAAAAGGATGCCATTCGCTGCCCCGCAGACGTAACGCCGACTCCAGCCGCGCGGCGATCTGGAGCTCGGTGTCTCCGGGGCGGATCGTCTCGATCACCTCGAAGAAGGCGGCGTGGGCAATCGCCGCGGCGTCGCGAATCAGGGCGACTTCGCAATCATCCTTGATCATTCGGAGCTCTTCCACCAGCCCCGAGGTCGGAACCGGATCGGCGTGCTCGATCCCGGTGAGCCGCTCCGCATCCCGGACCGTGATCCGCTCCCGCTCGAATCCGAATCGCACCGGCCCCGCCGAGCCGAGCATCTCGCGGACCCGGTTCCACAGATTGGTGTTCTCGATGATCGCCTCGCCCACTCCGCGGATCTCTTCCGGCGCCTGAAGCGCGTACCGGGTATCGGTGACGAGCAGGGTGCGGTCGCGGTGGAGGACCAGCTGGCCGGCGGACCCGGTGAACCCGGTGAGATACCGGAGATTGGTCGGGTGACCAATCAGCATGGCATCGAGGCCGAGTAGCTCAAGCCGCCGGCGCAAGGCGGCTTGCCGGGCCAGCCGGTGATCAGCGGCCATGAACGTGACGATGAAGACGCTGGAGGGCCAGCCGATAGCCTTCGGGGCCCTTGCCAGTGATCAGCTCGATCGCGAGATCGGCGAAAACGAGGCGCCGGCGGGCCTCTTCCCGCTTGGCAACGTCGGTCAGGTGAACCTCGACGAAGGGAATCTTGACCGCCAGCAGAGCATCCCGGATGGCGAGACTCGAATGGGCATACGCCCCGGCATTGAGAATCAGCCCGTCCGCGGTATCGGGGAGCCGCTGAATCTCGTCGACCAGGGTCCCCTCATGGTTGGTCTGGAGCCATTGGATCGTCACCCCGATCCGGCCGGCTTCTTCCCGCACCAGGTTTTCGATCTCGGCGAGGGTGGTGCGACCGTAGATCTCCGGTTCCCGGATGCCTAGCAGATTCAGGTTCGGACCGTTGAGGACCGTAACCCGCATTCAGGATTTCAGACCGCGCAACCAGGCGTGGAATTGCTCCAGCTCTTCCACCTCACCGGACCGGGGGGTCACCTCCGCGCGCTCCGACATGAGCTCGGAAGGGGGGGAGCCGCTGACCGGCGCCGGTGGATTCTCGGTGGCGAAGAACTCATCGAAGCTCGGCGCCTTGTCTTCCTCTTCGCGATCGAAGGCCGGGGGGTGGACCGTCGTCGCGGGACGAGGCCGACCCGCCGCGAAAAGCGTGGTCAGAAAATCCTTGACCGCAGTCCCACCGGTGTTCGCGGCATCATGGCGCCTGACCGGCTCCGGAGGGGGCTCGGGGGCTGGCGGCGGAGGCGGTGGGGCCAAACTCAGGGCAAGCTCGTCCGCCAAGGCGGCAATGCGTTCGTTGTCCGGCTCACGCTGGCGCAACTGGGCGTATACGGCGAGGGCAAGCTCGCGGTGACCCTGGCGAAGAAAGATCTCAGCCATCGTTTCGGTAACCAGAAGCTCGGGCTCAGGCTCGGGCTCGGACTCCGTGTCAGGCTCAGGTTCCGGTTCAGGCGCAGGCTCACTCTCCACAGCCGTCGTCTCTTCGGCTTCGGCAGCTTCCGGCTGAGCAGGAGCCTGGGTCTCTCAGTCGAAACGGGGCTTTGTTCTGTCTCGATCCGTGACGCGGTCTCGGCGACCGGCGTCGGCACAGGATCGGCTCGAGAATCGGGTCATCCAGCCAAGCGATGAGCTCTTCGGGGAGATCCGCGAGGGACTCCGTGCCCGATGGGGTCTTCAGGGGTTCCTCGAAAGCCGGCTCAGAACCAAGCTCGGAAACGAGGGAAGATTCCGCCTCGATCGGGTCCGAATCGATGGGGGCAGGTTCCGGGGTGTAGGTCTCCTGCTCGGCCTGCGCCGCCTCGAGCACCAGCCCGGAAGCACCCACTGCCTCTTCGTCTGCTATGGTGGGCAGATGCTTTCCGATCTCGATGATCTCAATGCCTTCCAATCGAACCGAAGAAGGGGTCAAGGCTGCGGAATCGTTACGGGGCCGGAAATCACCGACCACCGCGGGCACCGCGGTGAGGTCGGCCCGCAGGCGATCGAGCTGTCCTTCGGCTTCTTCGTTATTGCGATCGATTTCGAGGAGCGACTCCAGGCGCCGGATCGCATCGGAGGTGCGTCCCTCCTCCTCGGCGAGGTCGGCGAGGGCCTTGAGCGCGATCACATTCTCGGGATCGAGCTCGGCGACGCACAGGAAATCCAGCTCTGCGAGCGCGCGTTCGCCGGAATCCAGGTGGCAGCGACCCCGGACAATGTGCGCGGGGATGTACCCGGGGTGCTGAGCCAGCCCGGTATCGAGCAACTCAAGCGCCCGTGTCAGCGCACCGTTCTTCCGGTATGCTTCAGCCAGGGGTGCGAAGGTCAGCCCGCGCGGGTTGTCTTGCCACCGGCGCTCCAGCTTCTCGATCTCGGTCGACACGGGGCTAAAGATACTCTCCTTGAGGTGACCGCATGAGCCCGTTAAGCTTCATGGTTTCATACCCTTAGCTAATCGGAACCTTTCCTCGCATGATGCAATTCTTTCGGAGCATCGCCAAACCCCTCATCCTGGTGACAGCGATTGCATTCTTCGTCTGGCTCGTCGTCGACCTGAGCGGCCTCAGTGGCGGAGGTGGGCTCCTCACAAAGACTTCGGTCGGTAAGGTCAACGGTACCAGTGTCGACCTGAGAAGCTTCCAGGCCAACGTCCAACAGGCCACCCAGGAACGCCAGAGCCGTACCACGGGTTCCCTGGGACTCGAAGAGCAGGCCGAGGTGCGGGACCAGGTCTGGGAGCAGACGGTCCAGGAGATCATTTTCCGTGCCGAATACGACCGGTACGGGATCAGCGCCAGCGACCAGGAAGTCGCCGCGGCCATCCGAAGCTCGCCGCCCCAAGACCTGATCAACGAGCCCTTCTTCCAGACCGACGGCAAGTTCGATCCGGAGAAGTATCAGGCATGGCTGACCTCTTCCCAGGGTCAGGCGGTCATTCCGATCCTGGAGCAGCGGTACCGGGAGCAGATCCTTCGGGGAAAACTGTTCCAGCGGGTTGTCGCCGACGTGACCATCTCGGACGCCGCGTTATGGCAGCGGTATCGGGACGAGAAGGAGACGGTGCGAGTCGGGGTCCTGAGCATGGACCCGGCCGCCATGGTAGGGGACAGCAGCGTCACCGTCACGTCGCAGGAGGCCGAGAAGTATTTCAACGACCACAAGGAGGAGTTTCGCCGGAAGCCGGCGGCCTTCGTGAGCTATATCGCAGTGCCCCGGTTGCCGAACGGGGCCGATACCAGCGCGGCACACTCCCGGGCGGAACAGGTTCGGGCCGAGATCGTCGGGGGGACCCCTTTCGCGGAGGTAGCCCGGCGTGAGTCGGCAGACACCATCTCGGGCAAGGACGGCGGTGAGCTGGGCGAGCTGAAGCTGACGCAGGTGGACTCGGCGTTCGCCACCGCGGCGCGAACCCTTCCCCTCAATCAGCTTTCTCAGCCGGTGCTCAGCCAGTTCGGCTATCACCTGATCGAGGTGGAAAGCCGGAACGCGGACACGTTCAAGGCGCGCCATATCCTGATCCCGATCGAGGTGACCGGAAGCCATCGGGATTTCCTGGATCGTCGAGCTGATTCGCTCGAGACCCTTGCGGCGGAGCGGCTGGAAGGATCATCGCTCGATACGGCGGCTTCGGCGCTCCATCTCACGATCGGGAAGGCGGGTCCGCTCAGTCAGGGCCTCATCGTGAGCGTGCCCGAGGCGGGGCAGGTCCCGGACGTGAGCGTGTGGGCATTCGAGGCGAAGGCGGGGGAACAGAGCCCGGTTATTGAGGCCGAGCGCGCGTACGTGGTCTTTCGGCTCGACAGCCTCCAGGAAGGCGGCATACCGACCTTCGCCGCGGCGCGGCCGGAGGCGGAGGGACGGGTGCGGTTGGAGAAGAAGATAGAGGTCGCCAAGCAGGAGGCGGATCGGATTGCGGCTCAGGCGAAGCAATCCGGCGGGCTCGCGTTCTTCACCACCAGGCCCGGCATGAGCTATCGCGCCGAGGGGCCGTTCTCTCGCCTGAGCGCACCCTTCCGTGATCCGGCGCTCGTGGGGGCAGCGTTCGGCGCTCCAGTCGGCGGCATTACCGGACCTGTCACGGGCAACGACATGCGGGTGTCTCTGCTCCAGATCCTGGAGCGGACCCCTGCGGACTCAGCGGATTTTGCGAAGAATATTGGAACGATCCGGGCCCAGGCTCTCCAGGCAGCTCGTCAGAGCCGGGTTCAGGCCTATCTGGCCGAGCTCCGGTCTGAAGCGAAAATCGTCGATAACCGGGCGGACATTTTCCGGACCAACGCCCAGACGGCGGCGGCCCAGCCCGCCCCCAGCCGGTAGGTTACTGCGAGAGCCGCTTCGGCTCGCCGCTCGTCGTGGTGTTCTGGGGAGGGGCATCCAGCTGACGCGAGGGAGTCGCCGACCGGTCTTCGGCCGGCTCTTTCAGCGCGTCGGCGGTATCGGAGAGGCTCCGCTTGAACTCGCGGATTCCCTTCCCCATGGAAGATCCGATCTCCGGGAGGCGCTTCGCTCCGAAGACGAGCAGCACCACCACCAGAATGATCATGATCTCGGTGAATCCCAGATTCCCCATAAAGCCTCGTTAGAACAGTGATCTGGCGACCAGGTACGCCAGCGCGACTCCCACCAGACTGAGCAGCGACAGCTCGACCCCCATCGGGCCGATGGTGAAGTGTACCACGAGCAAGTTGACCGGAACAGGTCCAAGTTCCGCTGATACCGAGTAGGTGAAAAACGTCTTGGTCGGGCTGTCCGGGAGCATCGCCCGAAGGAAGGCGTTGAGATAGCCGCCGACCAGGAATCCTGCGATCAGGACGAAGAAATAGAACCGGGGGCGTCTGGGTCCCTGGGCCATCAGCTCCGGCGCTCCAGAACGAAGGTCAGGCTGGCGCGAAGCTGTTCCCGTGCCGGAGTGGCCGGCAACGCTTCGAGCGCGGCCTCGGCGCTGGCGCAGAACCCCTGAGCCCGGGACCGGGCGTAGGAGATACCGCCACACGCAGCCACCGCGTTGATCACTCCGGCAATCTCCGAATCGCTGGGCTCCGGGTTTTCGAGCAGACGCTCGACCTGGCTCCGCTGCTCGGAGGTCATCCGGGGCAGGGCATGGATGAGGGGAAGGGTGACCTTGTGTTCGCGGAGGTCGTGGCCCGCTGGCTTGCCGGTATCCGCTTCCGCCGCAGTGAAGTCCAGCACGTCGTCGACGATCTGGAAGGCCATCCCGAGTCCTTCACCGAATCGGCGCAGCGCGCCCCGCTCCGCCGGGCTTCCCCCGATCCCGCCAACTTCGCAGGCGCCGGACATGAGCGACGCAGTTTTGGCCCGGATGAGGAGGTCATAGTCCTCCTCGGTGAAGGCGAGCGGATCATGGGCCAGAAGCTGACGCATCTCGCCGATGGTCATTTCATTGGTCACCCGCGAAAGCACCCGGAGCGGGGCAAGATCACCCATGCCGACCAGCTCGATGACCGCCCGGGAGTAGAGGTAATCCCCCATGATCACGGCGACCTGATGACTGAACAGGGCGTTCAGGGTCGGCATGCCGCGTCGCAGCACGGAATGATCCACTGCGTCGTCGTGCACCAGCGTCGCGAGGTGGATCAGCTCGACCACCGCGGCGAGTGGAACGGACCGGGGGTCCGGGGTCGAGGAGATGGCCGCATCCGACAGGAGCACGAGCGTGGGGCGGAACATCTTGCCCTGCATCCGGGCCAGATGGGCGTTGGCCTGGGCGATCAGGGGAAAATCGGCCTCGATCAGGCGGCGGATTTCGTCCCGGACCATCCGGAGCCGCTCCTCGACCCCCTGTTGCAGGCCCTGGAGATTGGGGGCAATGGTTCCCGAAGTCACGACGGCTCTCCCATCTTGCGAACCCGATCTCGAACGTCGAGGAAACGGATGTCGAGCGCCGCGGCCTGCTCGTAGAGGGGCAGCGCCTCCGCTTTTCTGCCCTGCGATTCGAGCACTCTGCCAAGCCAGTAGAGCACGCCGAGCTTCTCCTCCTCTCCCTCGGTTCCGGTAGCCGCGCGGCGGAGCACCACTTCCGCAATCCCGTACTGCCCTTGTTCATAGAACGCGATCCCGAGCTGTTCCGCCGCCTTGAGTCGCGGTCCGCCATGCGCGCGCAGCGCCTTCTGAAACTGCGCAATCGCTTCTTCGGTGAGACCCATCTCCTTGAAGGCGATACCCAGGTCATAGTGCGCTTCGAAGTCATCCGGCTCCAGCCGGGCTTCGACGCCACGCTTGAAATCGGCCAGCGCCTCCCGAAAAACCCGATCCTCGTCTTCGTCGACCTCCTTTTCCTCCACCCGGATCCGGACATCCCGGGTCGTCCCCGGATCCTCCAGAATCAAGGCGCCAAGATCCACGAACCTTGGGGCGGGCGCCGGCGCCCGCTGCGATGACGAGATCGTGGCAAGTCCGTGCTGGGCCGCCTCGTTATCGGCCTCGTGTGCGAGCACTCGCCGGTAGACCAGCGCCGCCTGCGAGGGATTGCCCAATCGGGCCAGGGCACCGGCAAGATTCAGGTAGGAATCGATCAGGACCTCGCGGTCCCCCGAAAAATAGGCCAATTCCACCCGCTTTTGATACCGGGGAATGGAAGCAGGCTCGAGCTCGATGAGGCTGGCAGCCACCTCGAGGGCTTCGGGCCACCGACTTTCGGCCTCCAGGTCGCGGAGGGTGGCCTCGAGGGAAGAGATGTTCCCGCTCGGAAGGGCGGGAGCTGGTTTGATCCCGCCTCGACGAGGCGCCCCCGATTCGGCGGTGATGAGCTCCTCGTCACCCACTTCGACCCGGGTCGAGTCAGCTCCGAATTCCGGGCCTTCGGGAACATCCTGGTGATAGGCGGCGCTCTGGTGTGCGGACACGCCAGGATCGAGCGCCGAAGCACTATTGGGATGGTCATCCCGGGCTGGATCGGCGTGCTCGGGGACCAGCGATTCGGATCCGGCGCCGACCAGCCGCTCCCCGCCCCCACCTTCCCCGGACTCGGTCTCCAGGCCCTCCGGAGACATGCTGAAACCGGTATCGAGAAAGATCAAGTCGTTGTGAAAAGCGACCCCGCGACCGAGATGTTCCGGGCCGCTCCCGTGCTCGCCCCTGGTGGGGGCATTGCTATCCCCGCGGAAGGCGGACCCGTCGTATCCCGCCTCCAGATTCGCAGCAAGGTCCCCGAATTCGGGCTCGTTTTCGAATCCCGGAGCGGACCGAAGCAGCTCGGCCAGCATCCCCCGGGTTTCGGGGTTGGAAGCGAACCGGTCCGCGAAGGACCGGAACGCCCGCAGGGCCTCTTCGCGTTGCGCGGTGTTCTGCATTCGCGCCAAGTAATCGCTGAGGTTCCGGCGGGCTTCTCCGGTAAAATTCTTTCTCGCGTGGAGCTGCGCGAGCCTCAGGTAGGTTGGGGTCCGATTGGAATCAATGCGGAGGATCTTCCCGCATAGTGCTATGGCGTTGTTGAAGAAGCCCTGGTCAGTGTACAGCTCGGCGGCCTCTTCATAGGCACGGAGAGCCGCCATGAAATCGCCGGCTTTGAGCTGGAGATCTCCCACCCGGTTGTACAGCCCGGGATCCTGGATCGGCTCTCCCCCACCCGAGGCTTCCGCCTCCCGGATGGCCTGGAGATACACATCGATCGCGCGGCGCCAGTCCTCGCGCTGCTCATACTTCCGGGCGGCCTCTTTGAGCTTGTCGAGGTTCATGGGTTCCCGGAAAGTACGGGCTAAACAGTCTCTGGGCCAGCAGTTAGGTCGAAGTGCCCCACTCGAAGGGCAGCCGCCAGTTTTTCCAGGTCAAGGCCCACGGGCCGGTCCTGGTCCAGGCGCGGTACGCCGAAATCGGAATGCCGAACCTGCCGATAGAGTTGCTCGACGCCGGTTCCAGCCCGGAGCGGGCGGTGGTACTCCAGCGCCTCCGCCCCGGTGAGCAACTCGGCCGCCACCACCCGCTGGGCATTGGCGAGGATTCGACGGGTTTTGAATGCAGCAGCCATGCCCATCGGGACAAAGTCCTCCTGATTGGCATCCGTGGGGATCGATCCAATGCTCCCGGGATAGGCGAGCGTGCGAGATTCCGCGACCAGGGATGCCGCAGTGATTTGCACCATCATGAAACCCGAGCTGATGCCAGGCTCCCGGGTGAGGAAGGCCGGGAGCCCTTGCGACAAGTCCGGATTGACCAGCCGCTCGATCCGTCGCTCGGCGAGCCCTTGCAGCGTAACGAGCGCGATCCCGAGGAAATCGAGGGCCTGGGCAATCGGCTGGCCATGGAAGTTTCCCCCCGAGAGAATCTCACCCTCGCCGAGAACGAGCGGGTTGTCGGTTGAGGCGTTCAGCTCGATTTCCACGGTCTCCCGCGCAAAGCGGATCGCATCAGCCACCGCGCCCAGGACCTGGGGGCTGCACCGGAGACTGTAGGCATCCTGCACCCGGGGATCGTTCTCGCGATGGGACTCCCGGATTTCGCTTCCAGCCAGCAACTGGCGCATCAGGCCGGCGGCGAGGACTTGTCCCGGATGGGGCCGTTGTTCGTGGATCCGGGGATCGAACGGGACCGGTGTTCCCCGAAGCCCCTCGAGGCTCAGGGCGGCGGCGGCCACACTGGTCCGCCAAAGCACCTCGGCATCGTGAACCAGGAGGGCCAGGATCGCGGTCTGGGCCTGGGTTCCGTTGATGAAGGCAAGCCCTTCCTTGGGCGCGAATCGGAATGGTACGAGGCCAGCGATCCGGAGCGCCTCAGCGGCCGGGATCCGCGCCCCAGTCCGGGTGAACACGTCGCCCTCGCCGAGCAGCGCAAGGCCGAGGTGAGCGAGGGGGGCCAGGTCTCCACTCGCTCCGACACTTCCCTGCTCCGGAACGACGGGGAGCACGCCCGCGTTCAGGAGCGCGGCGAGCGCCTGCGGGAGTGCGGGACGGACTCCGCTGGTCGGACGGAGGAGCACATTGGTGCGAAGGAGCATCATCGCGCGGACGATTTCTGCCGGGAGCGGTTCGCCGACCCCTGCCGCGTGGCTCCGGAGCAGGTTGAGCTGGAGCTGATCCAGGCGATCGGGGGCAATTCGCACCTCGGCGAGCTTGCCGAATCCGGTGTTCACGCCATAGAGGGGGCGTCCCGAGGCAATCGCCCGTTCCACCGCCTCGCGGCTCCGGGCCAATCCAGCGAGGGCCTGGCCGTCGAGATCCACCGTCGTGCCGGGATCGCGCGCTACCCGGACGACCTCCGCCAACCTGAGCGAGCGCCCGTCGAGGGCCATATCAGGGCTCCCGTTGGATCGTGGTCTGATTGTACTTGTAGTTGAGGTCGGGCAAGTCGGTGAGAAAGATGGCGAAATAGAAGGCGAAGTTCCCGTTGGGGCTCCGCACGAAGTTGAACGAGGCGCGCCATTCGTGAAGATCGCGGGTGAGCTGGATCTGCTGGGATTCGAACTGGTGCTGCGCGGTGTTGTACTGGGTTGACCAGGCCACGCCCCAGAAGCGGGTGGGAGAAAACCGGGTGTTGAGACCGATGCTGCTGTTCGTGGTTCCCTCGACGCCCAGGGCCTCGTTGGCGCGGGTCCGCGAGATATTCAGGGTGACATTCGCGGTGAACGACTGGCCGCCGCGGGTCAGGCTCTGATTGGGCTGCATCAAAGTATTGTGACGGATGGATCCCGGTCCGGGAATTCCCCCGAGGCCCAGGGGCTGGTCGAACCCGACGGGTTGCTGGGGAGCGGTGGGGCGATGGGCCAGACCGAACACCGCGCCGATGGAGCGGAGGGTGTTCTCGGTGATGGAAAAAGCGGTACTCACACTCTGCAGAAAGGGGCTGAACCTGGTCCCCTTCACGCCCGCCGGACCATCCCACAAATCGTGGGTCACATTCAGGGTGAAACCCGGCACCAGATCGCTGGCCAGCACGTTGTTCAACGTCTGGGTGGCCCAGCCGGTATGGCCCTCCTGCTTGGCTTGCTCGAAGTCGTAGGTGATGCCGCTGGTGTTGATGCTCAGGATCCGGAACTTCCGCACGTTGGTCCCGGCGGTATCTCCGGGGGCCGGTCGCCCCTTTCCTTCGATGTTCTGACTCAGCTGCAGGGAGACGCTCTGGGTCGCGGGGCTGCTGAGGGTGAACGGACGCCCTGGTCCGGCCACCGCGCGGGCGTATTCCTCGGATACGGTCGCCTCGGGGGAATAGTTCCACGAAATGATCGGAGAAATGCTGTGGCGAATCCTGGTGATTCCGCCGATCCCGGGGAAGAAGGCGAAGAAGGTGGGCGCGATGGAGAGCCCGAACCTGGGGCGAATGCCCTGATGCACGAATCGCCCGTCGGTGAGGGCATTTCGCACCGCAAACGGCCCGGTCGTCGCATTCGAGATCCCCAGCGTCGGCTGCAGCTTCCAGGTCGAGCGGAAGAGGATCGGGAGCGCCAGCGAGGTATTCCAATTGAAGGTGCTGCCGAAGCCACCATTGCGATACTGGGTCACCGTGATGGAGTCCGCCGGGTTGGTCGAGTTGGGATCGGGAATCCGGAAGGTACCCGAAATCCTCCCAGTGGAGTCGGCGTCGCTCACATCGAAGGAAAGGGGAAGATTGAAGGACCCGATCCGGATCGGAGTCTGGACGGAGAGCGCGGAATTCCTCGTGCTGCCGGTCTGGGCGACGCTGTCGACCGCCCCGAAGGCCCCACCGGGAACCAGGAGAACGGGAAGCTGGGTCTTGAAGGTGTAACGGTTGTTGAAATTCAGGGAGGGAGACCAGGTCACGCTCCGGCCGAAATCGAGCGGCTTCGGAGTCAGGGTCACGGTCGGGAGGGTCATTTCCCCGCTCCCGTCGGTGATGTTCTCGCGCCGGGTCAGGCCGGTGGTGAACTGTCCCCAGGGGAATCGCTTGACGAAGGCGCCATTGCTGCTGATCTGCTGGGTGGTCACCAGGGGATCGATCGAGTTCCGGGCAATGACCGAGGAATTCGTCGAATAGTGCATGTCGAGGTTCAGCGAGGTCGTCACGTTGAATTGCTGCATGTGACGCCAATCGATGCTCCTCGCCACGCTCCCCCCGGATTCATGGTGTTCGGTGTAGCTGGCCGAGCCGCCGAGAAAGCGGTTCCGGATCTTGTAGCCGAGCGTCGTGCTGAAGGCGAGATACCGCCGGCTGAACCAGTCCATCTGGAACTCGGCGTCCATGTAGTCGTTGGGCGCCCAGTAATAACCGATGTTGCTGACCTGGCGGTTATAGCCCCGCTGGTTGCGGACGATGTCGTTAAATCCGAACTGGGGAATCAGGATGCCCGAGCGCCGCCCCGTCTTGGTGTCCTGGAACAGAAAAGGCACCCAGAGAATCGGGACGTCGCGGACATAGAGCACCGCGGGCCGCGCCACGATGACCGACTGGGACACCCATTTGATTTCGCCGGTCTGGAAATGGTAGTGCGGAATCGGCAGGTCACAACTGGTCATTTCCGCGTGGCTGCCGTAGAGCCGGCTGCGGCTCGAATCCACCGCAAGGTTGCCCCGGACGAACCAGTTGGCCCCCTGTTCCGGAAACGTGGTGAGCGCCTCCCGGACCACGCCCCGCTCGATACAGGTGTCGAACCGGGCTTCGGTGCCGATCAGCACCTGGGTTCCCTGAAAAAAATGGGGCTCCCCCAGGGCCTCGATCAGGCATTGTCCTTCCTGGTAGCGAATGGTCTTCGCTTCGAGCACCGCCCCGGAACGCTCGGTGCTCGCGTTGCCGTGGAGCTCGACCCGACGATCGGTGTTCTCGACCGTGGCTGTATCCGCCTGGTAGCGGGTGACCGCGTAGCCACGGAGATCGAGAAGTTGCTGAATGATCGAATCCGGGGTGGGAAACTGCCGGCGTGGCGCGGAGGGCAACCCCAGCCGGCGGGCACTCGCGGTATCGAGCTGACGGACCGGAGGTCGGGTCGTGTCCCCCGGTTGCTGCTGGATGGGCAATACCGGCTGCTGGGCTTCGCTCCGGCCCGGCAGGCAGCAGAGGAGCAGGATCATCGCCGCCCCGGCGCCGGCCCGGGCAGCTCGGTCCCGCCGGCGCTGGACCGCCCATACTCCGACCACCCCGATCTCGTAGAGGAACAGGAGCGGAATGGTGAGCATGAACATCGACAGGACATCGGTCCCGGGCGAGAGCACGGCGCCGAGGACAAAGCTGCCGACGATGGCGTAGGGCCGGATCTTGTTGAGAATGGGGACCCGCAGGATCCCCAGGGCGGCCAGGATGATCATCAGCAGGGGCAGCTCGAACGAGAGTCCGAGGGCCAGGACCAGCTGAATCACGAACGAGAAATAGTTCTCGAAGGTGATCATGGTGGCGAATGAGCCCTGCTGGAATCCCAGCAGGACCCGGAGGGCCTGGGGGACGACGAAGATGAAGGCCAGCACCCCGCCGCTCAGAAAGAGCAGCAGGCCGACGAACAACGCGGGCACCAGGGTCTTCTTTTCCCGCTCGTACAGCGCCGGCGATAGAAAGGCCCAGAGCTGCCACAGAATCACCGGGGAAGCGAGCACCAGGCCGGTGATGAACCCGAGCTTGAGGGTGATCATCAGGGGCTCGGTCGGGGAGGTCACCATGAGCTGACCGCTCGGCAGGAGCGGCGCGATCGGTCCCTTGATGACGCCGACCAGGTCGAACCGGTTGACCAGCCAGAGCCCGATGGCGAAACCCACGATGACGGCGACCAGGCTCCAGAGAATGCGTTTCCGCAGCTCCTCGAGATGATCGAGGAACGGCATCTCTCCAGTCCCGCGTGGCATACCGGTGGGAGGCTTCTAGTGAGGAAGGTTCTTCAGGCGCTCGCGGGCGATTTCAACGTCATCGGAACGGGGATAATCGCGAATGAGCCGCTCATAGTAGGTCCGGGCTGCGACCCGATCGCCCCGATTCTCTGCAAGTCGTCCTAGCCGGAGCAGAGCCGCGCTGGCCCGGGAAGATTTCGGGAATTGACCGACCACCTGAGAGTAATAGGCGGCGGTGGAGTCGGGCGTCTGATCGCCGAACGTCTCGGCGATGTAATAGAGAGCATCGGGCGCCCGCGGATCCGAGGGATAGGTCTGCAGGAACTGCTGGTAGCCCGCCCGGGCGGTGCCGTTGGCGCCGCGGATATGCTGGTTTCTGGCGTTCTGGTACAGCTGGTCCGCGGTAGGACCGGGCGGGTGCCCGGCGCTGTCGCCCGGCGCGGCGCCCTGGCTCGCCACCGCCTGTTCGGCCCGGGCATCGAGCTGGGCCTTGAGCTGGGTCAATCGGACCTGGCTCTGCCCGGTCAGCTCCTGGACCGCGATGAGCTGCCGCTGAATATCGGTCAGGTCCGATTGCAAACGGGCGTCCACGTTGGCGAGCGCCTGGCGCGTGGCGCCCAGCGAATCCATGATGCGATTCTGAAGGGTGAGCATGGAGGCGAGCGCCGCGGCGCGCGTGGAATCGCGCCGGGCGCTTTCAACCCGAAAGGAATGGAGCTCGGATTCGAGCAGCTGCACCTGTCCCTTCGTGGCACACCCCGAGAGCACGGCGCTGCCGGCCATCAGCAGAAACGCCGCACTCCGCCGTTTCATCGGGGGCGGACCAGGGCGTTCCCGCCCGCGGTCACTTCGAATTCATCGCGCCGATTCAAGGCCCAGGCCGCCTCGGTCGAGGCCCGGTCAATCGGGCGCTCCTCGCCATAGGACACGACGTCTATCCTGCTGGCATCGATGCCCCGGCCGGTGAGGTACGTCTTGGCGGCGTTGGCGCGCCGCTGGCCGAGGACCTGGTTGTACTCGTCGGACCCGCGCTCGTCCGCGTGGCCCGAAATCCGAACCCGCACCGCGGGGTTGGCCCGCAACACCGCCGCCTTGCGATCGAGAATCGCCTGATCCTCGGACCGGATATCCGCCTTGTCATACTCGAAATGAATCACGTTGCCAAGCTCCGCCATCATGCCGCGGGTCACGTCGGACGCGCTTTCGCCCATCGTGGGCGTGGGCGGAGGTGGGGGTGGTGTCGGCGCCGGACTGGGAGCGGGACTCGGCTGGGGGATCGGCTCGACCTCCGGAGCCTTCTTCTTGCAGGCGACTACGCCGATCGCCAGCAGCGCGAGCGGCACATAGACGTGTCGTCGGTGCATTGTTCCTCTCCGTAGGAGTGAGGGGTCCTGGCCTACCGCGAACTCCCCAGCGAGCGGGACCACGCGGGCAACCGTGCCGATGCCGGGGTCATGATCTGCCGGACCCGGCTGGTTTCGAGATCCACCACGAAGAGCTGCCGGCGGCCGGTGCGATGAGAGACGAACACGATGTGTCGCCCATCGGGCGCCCAGCTGGGGTCTTCGTTCCGGCTGAGGGAAGTCAGCTGCTTGAGACTCCGGCTCGCCAGGTCGTATACCATGATCTGCGGTACTCCTCCCACCTCGCGATGGAACACGATCGCGGCTCCATCGGGCGACCACTCGGGAGCGTTCGAGTTTCCCGTGCTCCCATAGTCGAAGGGGATCAGCAGACTCTGGTCGGCGCCATCCGACGACATCGAGTAGATCTGCTGCCCGCCAGCACGGGTGGAAACGAACACCACCCGCCGTCCGTCAGGAGAATAGGCAGGCGAGAAGTTTTCTGCAAACCTTCCACCGGTCAATCGTTCGAGACAACACAGTGTCTGCGCGTTAGCGGCATACAAGGTGGCGCCATCTTCGCCGATCCGGGCGAACATCAGGGTGCGTCCATCGGGCGAAAACACCGGCGTGATGAACTGGCCCCCCGCGGTGCCCGCGACGGTGGCCCGCTGCCCAGTGGCCAGCTGCTGCACCACCACTGGTTTGGTGCCATCCCGGTTGAATTGGGTGTAAACAATCCGAGTCGCGTCGGTGGACCAGGCGGGCGACATGGCCTCCACCCCCGCCGGCGTGACCGGCTCGAGGTTGGCCCCATCGCTATCGAGCCGCCAGGTCCGCTTGTCGTCATTGCTGAGGAACAGCATCCGGGTGGACGCGATCCCGTTCTGCCCGGTGATCAGTCGGACGATCTCGTCGGAGAGATTGTGGATCGACAACCGGCCGGCCCCGGTCCCGCTGGGATCCAGGGTCACGATCAACTCGTTGCGCACCCGCTCGGCGGCGAGGTCGTGGATTCGGAGCACGGTCGCGGACCCCGGCGCCACCGAGAGCTCGACCGCAAAGGCGCCTCCCAGGGTCCGGTAGAACGCGTAATTGATCGGCTGGCCCGCGGCGGGGGCTTCGCTGCCGGAGACCTGGGAAAGCGGAATCACCTCGAAGCGATCGCTGTAGTCCAGATCCCGTTCGACGATCGCCTTGACCGAGTCGAGCCCGGGAGCGGGGAGAACCACGATCCCGGGCCGGATGCCCGGCTGGTAGGCGATCCCGACCCGGACGGTATCCTGGGCGCGGAGCAAACCGGCCGGGAGCCATAGGCCCAGCAGGAACAGACGCCACCACCGTCCGTCCGTCCGGCTGTCCCTCTGTCCGGTTGTCATGGCCGAGGCGAGAAGGAGAAGCTGACCTGGAGGTAGTCGGCCTCATAACCCGCTGGGAGCGGCCCGAACGCCTTCACCACCCCGGCCGCCTCGACCGCGCCCAGAGCCTCCTGGTCGAACGAATAGCTCCGCGAGCTGGTCAGAAGGTTGATATCGCGGACGGTCCCGTCGCGGAGGATGACGAATCCCACCTCCGCCTTGAGGGGAGACTCTCCCGCGGGGCGGTTCCAGCGCCGGTAGATCTGGCTCACCAGGTTCCGCAGGTACTCGGGGAACGGGAACGCCTTCCCCATCGTGTTCACGTTGGCGATATCCGACCCGGTGCTGGGAGTCTCCCGGGGAAGCGGCGTCACCGGGGCGGGGGTCTTGGCCGGCGCCCGTGCCTGGGAGCGGCTGGTCGGCTTGGCGGGCACCGGGCGCGGCGCCGGCTTGCTCACCACCGGCGGCGGGGGCGGTGCGGGCGGCGTGGCGTCAGGCCGCGCGGTCGCAGCGGCCGCCGGCGCCGCGATGAGCTGCACCGCGTAGGTCGGGGGAAAGTTCCGGCGTTGCTCGCTGACCCCGATGAGGAGCAGCGTGCCCACCCCGGCGTGAATGGCCGCGGTGCCGATCGCGCCAGCCCAGACCGTGCCCCGGGGAAGCCGCTCGGCATAGGCGCTCACCGCGGCAGCTCCTCTTCCTCGGTCACGATGCTCACCTTGAGGTTGTCTCCCCCGGCCTGGCGCAGCGCCGCGAACACCCGGATCGCGCTCTGATAGAGGGCGCGGCGATCGGCCCGGAAGATCACGTTCTGAGTCCCGCGCCGGGCCATGATGGCGCGGAAGCTGGCCCGGAATTCGTCATAGGTCACCCGGGTCTGATCGATATAGATCGATCCATCCTGCCGCACCGACACGATGATGCTCTCCCGGGGGGTGAGCGGCTGGGCCGCGGCCCGGGGCAGCTCGAGCTCGATGCCGCCCTGCATGAGCGGCGCGGTAATCATGAAAATGATGAGCAGCACGAAGGCGATGTCGACCAGCGAAGTCACGTTGATGTCCGCCGAGGGAGCGAGCCGGCGCCGTCTCCCGAACCCGCCGGCCAGACCCGCCGCCATCTAGAGCAGACCCTCCCGAGCCATCCACCCGATCAGGGAGTTTCCGAACCCTTCGAGCTCCGATTCGAATTCGCCCACCTTCCCCGCGAAATAGTTGTACGCCATCAGGGCGGGAATCGCGGCCCCAAGCCCCACCACGGTGGTCACCAGGGCTTCCGCGACGCCCGGAGCCACCGCCGCCAGGTTCCCGCTTCCCTTGTTGGAGATGCCGATGAAGGCATGCATGACACCGAGCACGGTGCCGAGAAGGCCCAGCAGGGGACTGACCGCCCCGATGGTGGCGAGCCAGGAGACGTACCGGGCGGCGCTGTCTCGCTCGGCGGCGACTTCCTTCCCGAGCACCATCTTCAGCGCTTCGAGCTGGGTCGGCGCCAGGGCCCCCCGGGTGTGACCGGTCTCCTGGATCACCCCGGGCTGGAGCTGGGTGTAGAAGTTCAATCCCTCGCGGAACAGCCGGTTGAACGGCGAGGAGGGGAGCTTCACCACCGCGCGATAGGCTTCCTGCAACTGGGTCGACCGCTCGAGCTCCTGATTGAATCGAGTGGCCTGGGCCCGGAGCCGGCGAAACTGCATCCCCTTCACGAAGATCAGGAACCAGGAGGCCAGCGAAAACGCCAGCGTGATTCCGAGGACGACTTTGGTCTCGGTGCTCGAATCGAGCACCAGCTGCAACCACGATGTGTATCCCGCCGTGCTGGACTGGAGGAGCATCGCGGTAAGATAGAAGCGAGGAGGGATCAGCGAGAAGGGATCGGACCCGATCCCGTCATGCTGATCCCTCCGTGACCGCGCGGCCGGTGCGCTTCAGTTCGCGAGTTTGGCCACCTGGTGCACCCGGGCACCCGGGTTGAGATGGGGCGCGACGATGCTCATGACCTTGACCGCGGCGGTCCGATCGCTCACCTGCACGACCTTGAGCGTCGCCATCGGGGCGTCCACGGGCACCACGCCGTTTTCGGTCGGTTGGTCGGGGTGGCCCCGCGCTTCGAACACGTCTCCCAGCCGGACCCCGGCCTCGCGGCCCACGTCGATGTAGAGCACCTGCTGGGGCGTCCGCAGTTCGTGCGGTTCCCGGGCCATGACGATCCGCCCTTCGATCCCGTCGGAGACCGGCTGGGTCTCGACCCGGCCCGGATCTTCGTAGTGGGGCATCGGGGCGATGAACTGCCCTCGGCGAATCGGCCCGTACACGGCCACGATCTGCGCCATGGCCATGGCGCCGTCCTGTCCGGTCACCCGGGCCACTCCGGTCGGCACGATCAGATGGCCGTATCCGATCGGCGCCTCTCGCTGTTCCACGATGAGAACCGAGTCTCCCACCCCGTAGGTGACGCCGGCGGGAGGAACCAGGGCGATCGGGGTGAACCGTTGCAGGGTGACGCGCCCCGCCGCCGAAAGGCTCTGTTCCGGGCTGGTCGGACCGAGCAGGGTTCCCAGTGAATCCTCCCGGTCGCCGGTCAGGTAGCCGGCGGAAAGGAACTCGCCCCGGGACACTGCGAGCGGCTTGGTTTCCTGGTATTCGCGAAACGCGTTTTGCGAGGCCATCACCCGGGGATGCCGGAACAGGGCGGTCGCGGGATCGCCCTCTTCCGGGGTTCCCGCCTGCCCATAGGCGGCGGCCCAGAGCGCGGTGGTGAGCAGGCCGGTCCAGGCCAGGGTCCGCTTCATAACCCGCGGCCCCGCGGAGCTAGAACGGGAGATCGTCATCCTCGGCGTCGAGCGCTTCCGGAAAGTCATCGAACGACTCCTCCTTGCCGGCGGCCTTGGCCGGGGCTCCCGCCGCGCTCTTCGCGGCAGCGAACCCTTCGGCATCGGCTCCCCCCCGGCCTGTCAAGAGAATCACTTCGCGGGCGATGACTTCCGTGGTGTAACGGGTCTGGCCTTCCTTGTCCTGCCAGCTCCGGTACTCGATGCTGCCCTCCACGAAGATCTTGTCGCCCTTCTTGCAGTAGCGCTCGACCAGGTCAGCAAGATTCGAGCCCCGGTTGTTCCAAAGTACAACGCGGTGCCACTCGGTTTTCTCCTGCTGCTCCCCGGAGGTTCCCTTCCACCGACGGCTGGTCGCCAGGGAGAGGTTGGCCACCCGGCCGCCATTGGCGACGCTGCGGACTTCGGGATCGGCACCAAGGTTTCCGATCAACTGCACTCGATTCAGGCTCCGACTCATGAGGTTGCCTCCAGGGGAAAAAGATGCCAGGGTCGAACGCGGACCCGGCCATCGTAACACCGCTCTAAGTGCTTCGTTCAACCAAACATACGCTCGGAGAACCCTAAACCCGCAGGACTAAACTGCAACTCGCAGCACCAGCGCGTTCTCCGAGGGATTCCGATAATAGCGGTGACGCATGCCCGCCGCGCGATAGCCTTCTCCTTCATATAAGGAGATCGCGGTGCGATTCGATTCCCGAACCTCGAGGAAGATCTCCTCGACCCCCAGCTCCCGGGCCCGCTCCCGAACGGCCCGAAGCAATCCACGCGCGATCCCCAGCCGGCGCGACCGCGGGGCGACGGCCAGATCCAGTATTTCTGCCTCCGGCCCGGTAGTTCGCGCCAGCACGAATCCCACGATCCCCGAGGCATTTTCGGCCAGGTAGGCGCACGAGGTTTCAGATTGCATCGCCTCCCGGATTGCCCGTCCGCTCCATGGGTCATTGAAGCAGGCGCGCTCTATCTCGAGGATGCCTGGCACATCACGGAGCTCGGGGTATCGAATCCGGTAAGGGACGTCCATGCAGCGTCTCCCATCGGGCCTGGGCTTCCGCGGGTCTGCCGTAGTAGGGCTCCCAATTCTCAGGATCGTGCAGCGGCTGGGTCCCCCCAACCACCCCGATCAGACCGGCCAGCGCAGCGGCACTCGGTCGAGCGGGGAGGCCGCGGATCAGGGGGACCGCGAGCTGATCGGCAAGGCGGTCCACCAGCTTGTCGGGTGCATCCGCCACCAGCAGGTCCGGCGCTTCCCGCTGCAACGACTCGGGCGAGGCGAGGCTCGGCGCCCGAAGGGTGTCCACCGTGTTAGGAAGATCGAGCCGGTAGGTCGCGGCGTACAGCTCACCGCGGAGCGCCGAGGTCACCACCAGCACCCGGGCGCCACGGGGCGGCATGACGCCGGCCGCTCGCACCAGGAGGGTGGAGGCGGTCCACAGCGAAAGCCGGGGACAGGCGCGGACCAGGGCCTTGGCCGCGGCGGCGCCGACCCGGAGTCCGGTAAAGCTTCCCGGTCCGTCCGCAAGCGCGAGGGCGTCCACCGCCGGGAGGGGAATGTCCAGCTCCGCGAGCACCGCCTCGACCAGCGGGAACAATCTCGCGGCGTGCATCCGGGCGCCATCGAACTGACGCAGGGCCTCGCGGGGAGGCCGGCTCGCATCGGTCCATCGGGCCGCCACCGACAGCCGGTCGGTGGTGGTCTCCAGGGCGAGGGCGATCATCCGATCTCCACCCGCCGGACCTCCGGGTTAGGCGTATGGGCCAGCCGGATCTCGCGGCTCGGCCGGGGCGCCCAGGACCCGGCCCGCTCAGGCCATTCGATCAGGAGCGCGGCACCGCTGGTGAGTCGCTCCCAATCGAGATCGTGGGCCTCTTCCGGCTTCCGGAGCCGATAACAATCCACGTGGTACACCGCTCCCCGGGGAGAGTCGTAGTGGTGGACCAGCGCGTAGGTCGGGCTGGTCGCCGGGGTGTCGGCGTTCATGCCGCGGACCAGCGCCTTCACAAAGGTGGTCTTGCCGGCGCCCAGGTCTCCGGAGAGCCAGAGCACCTCCCCGGGAACGAGCTCCCGCCCGATGGTCTCGGCAAGGGCCATCAGCGCGGGTTCATCCAGCAGCGCAGTCACGGGCCTCCCCGGCGCGATACCGCCAGCCCCGCGCGGCGGACGCTCGGCGCATCGAGGGCCCGAAGCTCGTTGAGCTGATCCCGCAGCATGGCGGCCAGCTCGAACTCGAGGTTCGCCGCCGCCTGGCGCATCTGCTTCTCGAGCGCGGTGATCGCCGCCGCGCGCTGCTCCGGATCATGCAGATCCACCGGCTTCGCACCCCTTCGGGCCGGGACCGGCCGTTCGGTCCGGGCATCCGCGACATAGGTCGAGAGCCGCACCTCCTCGGTGGATTTCACGATGGAAACCGGGGTGGTCCCGTGCTGACGGTTGTACTGCTCCTGGAGCCGCCGTCGGCGGTCCATCTCGTCGAGCGCGCGCCTCATGGAGCCGGTGATCGTGTCGGCGTACAGGATCCCGAGGCCGTTGCTGTTTCGGGCGGCGCGCCCCACGGTCTGAATCAGGGCCCGGTCCGAGCGCAGGAAGCCTTCCTGATCGGCGTCGAGGATGGCGACCAGGGAAACCTCGGGAAGATCGAGACCCTCCCGGAGCAGGTTGATCCCGACCAGGACATCGAACTCGCCCAGACGCAGCCCTCGGAGGATCTCCATCCGCTCGATCGCATCGATATCGGAATGGAGGTAGCGGACCCGGACCCCATGTTGCTGGAGATAGTCGGTCAGATCCTCCGACATTCGCTTGGTGAGGGTGGTAACCAGCACCCGTTCCCGACGTTTCTCACGGAGCCGGATCTCGTTGACCAGATCGTCGACCTGTCCCTTGACCGGCCGGACCTGCACCTCGGGATCGATCAGGAACGTGGGCCGGATGATCTGCTCCACCACCGCGCCCCGGGATAGACCGAGCTCGAATTCTCCCGGCGTGGCGGATACCGCCACCATTCGGGGCACCAGGCCCATGAATTCCTCGAAATTGAGGGGCCGGTTGTCCAGCGCGGAGGGAAGCCGGAACCCGTACTCCACCAGGGTGAGCTTGCGGGAGCGGTCGCCGTTGAACATCCCACCGATCTGGGGCAGGGTGACGTGAGACTCGTCCACCACCACCAGGAAGTCCTCGGGGAAGTAGTCGAAGAGGCAAGCTGGTCGCTCTCCCTCCCCGCGACCGGTCAGGTGGCGGGAGTAGTTCTCGATCCCAGGGCATGTCCCGATCTCCAGCAACATTTCCACGTCGAACTGCGTGCGTGATTCCAGTCGCTGGGCCTCCAGCAGTTTCCCTGCGGTCTTTAGCTCCACAAGCCGTTCCGCCAGCTCCGCCCGGATGCGAGTAACGGCTCGCTCGATTGCGGGCCGCTCGGTCACAAAATGCTTGGCGGGATAGATGGCGCATTGGTCGAGCTTGGCGATGGTCTTTCCGGACAGAGGATGAATCTTGGAAATCCGTTCGACCTGGTCCCCCCAGAACTCGACCCGCACCGCCTGGTCGGCGTAGGCAGGGTAGATCTCCAGGGTATCGCCCCGGACCCGGAACGTCCCCGGCTCAAACGAGGTGTCATTCCGGTTGTACTGGATGGCGACCAGATCCTCGAGCACCTTGTTCCGCCCCGGCGAATCGCCGGTGGTCAGCGAGAACATCATGCTCCGGTACGCGACCGGATCGCCCAGGCCATAGATGGCGCTCACCGTGGCGACGATCACGACATCGTTCCGCTCCATGAGACTCGAGGTCGCCCGAAGCCGGAGCGATTCGATGTCCTCATTGATCGACGCGTCCTTCTCGATGTACAGGTCGGTCGACGGCACGTACGCCTCGGGCTGGTAATAGTCATAGTATGAGACGAAGTACTCGACCGCGTTCTGGGGCAGGAACTGCTTGAGCTCCCCGTAGAGCTGCGCGGCCAGCGTCTTGTTGTGGGAAAGCACCAGCGTCGGGCGCTCGAACCGGGCAATGACGTGAGCCAGAGTCATGGTCTTCCCTGACCCGGTCACCCCCAGAAGGGTCTGGTACTTCCTTCCGGCCTTGAGGCTATGGAAGAGCTCCTCAATCGCCCGGGGCTGGTCTCCAGCCGGGGAGAACGGAGCGACGACTTCGAACTTCGGCATCCCTGAAATATCGCCGGGCGGGGGGCTCAACGCATGCCTGCCGGGGGGAAACGCCCCTCCTTCCTGCTAGGGGGACACGCCTCTCCGGGTCCAGAGCACGATGGTCCCGCACAGGGCCCGGGTCCCGCCGAACTCCATTGGGGTCGCCGCTCCGCCCTTGTAGATCTCCACCGCTTCGAGCTCCGAAACCTCGAAGTCGCGTTTCAGGTCCGGCGCCGGGGACCCGACCATCGGAACGCCATCCACGATGACCTGCATGAAACACGGTTCGCCGAGGAGATTGTGGACCCGGGTGCTCACCGCGTAGACGGGTCCGCCCGGGTCGGCCTTGCTGACTCCGGTTCCTCCCAGGGAGATCGCGCTGTGCCGGCGCAGGACTTCGAAGAGTCGCCGATTCTCCTCTTTCCTGAGGATTGGACCGTCGATGAAGGTCCCGAATCCCATCCGGCGCCTCTCTTCGAACCCCTCGAGGCCCGCTCCGCTCGGACCTTTGACACTCTCCTGCACGACGACCGGCGCAGGCTGCTGGGCCGACGCGCTCAGGAGAGCATTCACCCAGATCGTGTCTTCCTGGGAACGGCGGAAAGGAATCCTGACAGGCTGATACCCGATTCCGCGGAAGAGGAGCGTCGACCCGCCCGCGGCGACGTTCTCGAGCCTGTATCGTCCAGCCTCGTTGGTCGTGACCCGGCGGTTCGCCCCCTCGAGCAACACCTCGATGCCCGGAAGGGGTGTCCCGCTGGAGTCCTCCCGAACGATCCCGGCAATCACCCCCTGGGCCTCCACGGAGGGAACCGTCACCGCCATCAGCAACGGAGCGAGATACAAGGCGGCGTATCGCGTCGGCATCTTCCCATCACCAAGGCTGTGAGGGGAGTTGAGCTCCATCCACTTCGGGCAGGACCATCTCCAGCCATCGGAATTCGTGCCAGTCGAGTCGAACCTTCCGGGTCGCTCGTTCCTCCCCCTGCTGGAGCAGCCGGATCGTAATCGGCAAATCGGAAGGAAGGTCGCAGAGCGCAAAGCGCCCCTCTCGATCGGACTCCGCAACGACCGGCCTGGTTGGCCCGGTCGGAGTGAACCAGCTCGCCTCGATCGTGGTCCCGGTGAGGGACCGCTTCGACCGATTCCAGAGATAGCCGAGCACTCCACCCTGGCGTGCCGCCCCCTTGCCGCACATCTGGCGCGCGACCCCCGCCAGGGGAGGCGGGTTTACCGTGATCCTGGTGGTGTCCCCGATGGAAAGCACCACGTCGGTCTTCTCCAGGGAGGAGAACCGCGGATGCCAGACCGTCACCAGCCGAGGTCCAGCATCGGAAACCAGCATCACGAATCCCCCGGTGGAATCGGTCTGCGCCTGGATTGGAACGCCTTCGACGCTGACCATCGCCCCCGGCAGGCCTTCGCCTGATTGCGGATCCAATACCCTTCCGGTGAGCACGGCGCGATCAACGGGCCCAGGGGGAACCCAGAGCGCCGCTCGACCGCCCCGTTCGATGAAACTGATGATGTGATTGATCGCGATCGTTGCCTGGCGAGCCCGGTAGCGTTCGAAAGACCCGATGACCGGCATCCGGACGAACCAGTACGAGACGATCCATTTCCCTGTGGTGAGTCGCTCAAATTCGACCCGCCCGCCCAGGTCGGACTTCGCAAGCTCGGTTGGGAGGTTCCGATACTCGAACTCCAGGAATCGGAGCTCGCCGGTCAGCCGATTCACCCACAGGGTGCCCCCGACCTCGGGAACCTGCCTCGATCGCTGCGGCTCGAACTCGAGCCCGACCAGGTTGGCCGGACCCGCCACCGCCCGAAAGCAATGACTCCCGACGAACGCATCGGAGAGCAGCAGGCTCGCATCGGGAGCCGCGAAGACCGCGGAATCGCCCTGCTCGTAGACAAAGCCCCTTCGGAGCAATTCGCCGGCGGGGAGAGATTCGAAGGGTGGGCGGGTGGTGCTGGTCAGGCGATAGACCCATTCCCGCACCGGCCGTCCGGTCAGGCTGACTTCCCGCTCGAATTCGCGAGCCAGAAGCTGCACCGCCCCCTCGTGTTGGGTCAGCACGTTGGCTGTCAGGGCCTTGCGGATCTCTTCCCAGAGGGCCGCGGCCATGGCTCCGTCCCCGACCCGGGTATCGCAGGACGATTTGGTGTGAACCACGATCTCGGGAAGGACAATGGATCGAGAAACGAGCGAGAGCTCCATACGAAGCGACTGAGCCGTCAGCGCGAAGGGTGCGGTCACGAATCCGGAATAGCCGATGCGATCGACCCGGATCCGAAACGTTCCGGGAGCGCCAGCGTGGAGAATGGCCTGGCCGGATTCCCCGCTCAGGACCTGGGCGACCACCGTATCGTCCTGGATCAATCGGACGATGGCGCCAACGACGGGAACCTTCGAGGAATCCTCCCGCAGCCTCAAGTCGACCGTTTGAGCCGAGGCGGACGAAAGGAGAGCCGCGCACCACGCCGCCGCGAGGCAGAGGAAGCGAATGGGGAGGCTCCTACTCTCCGGCCAAGCCGAGAAGCGCCTTCCACTGATTGGGCGTCACCGGCATCACGGAGAGCCGGGGCAGCCGGGCGAGGGCAAAGTCCGCGAACCGCTTGTCGGCCTTGACCTGGGCGAGGCTGACCGGCTGTGGAACCGGTCGCACCGGCTCGAGGTCCACCACCACCAGCTTCGGGTTCTTCTGTTTGGGATCTGGATAGGCCGCCTTGCGCACCCGGGCGATCCCGACGATCGCCTTCTCACTTCCGGTGTGATAGATGAACGCATGATCGCCGGCCTGCATGGCGCGCAGGTTCTTGAGCGCGACCGGGTTGCTCACCCCGTCCCAGGTGGTGCGACCTTCCTGTTCCAGGTCGGCGTACGAGTAGGTCGACGGCTCGGTCTTGAGCAGCCAGTAGCCGGCCATGAGGTCAGCTCCCCCGCCGGGTCCAGAGAAGCAGGGCGCCGCAGTCGGAATCGCGACCGGTGCCGTACTCGGGAGGGACCTGGGCCGGACTGCGATAGTACTCGATGGCCATCAGGCTGTTGACATCGAACTCCCGATTCAGGTCGGGAGGCCGCATGGCATTGTTCCGCGCCTTGTAGATCGCGATGCCGTCGAGAAAGACCGACACCCAGCAGGGAAGCCCGTCATCGGTCAGCGCGGTCGGCGAGGCGGCCCGGTACTCCACGAAGGTGGGACTCTCCTGGTAGGGAATGATCTTCACGCTGGTGCGGCCACGGAGCACATCGGCGAGCCGCCGTCCCTGGTATCTGCGGAGTTCGGTCGAGTCGATGAAGGTGCCGATGCCGAGCTTCCGGCGCTCCTCGAAGGCCGCCATGACACTCCCGGGAACGGGGGCGGCTTTCGCGGTGACGCCGACCTCGGGAAGCTCCTGCGCCGAAATCCTGACGAGGATGGCATCCAGGCGTACGGTGTCGCGCCTGGCGACCACCGTGCCCATCCGAACCTGCTGGTACCCGACCCGCCGGAAGACGATCACCCGCTTTCCGGTTGGCGAGACGATGCTGTATCTGCCTTCCGGGTCGGTGGTGGTGTGATCCTTCCCGCCCTCCACCGTCACCTCGACTTCGGACAGTGGCCGGCCGGTCGAATCGGCCCGCACCACGCCGGTCACGACCTGGGCAGCGGCAACCGCCGGCCCTCCGGCGAGCAACAGGGCCCCGAGCATAACCCGCATCGCCGATTCCTTTCTCAGGTCGCGGCGACCTCGCGCCGGTCCACGCTGGTCACCCCTTTGACCCGGCGCACCGCCTTGAGGACCTTGCCCAGGTGGGGCAGGTTGTCCACCTCGACGTACACCGTACCGAACGCGGAACCGTCCTTGGTCTGGAGGTCGGCGCCCCGAATGTTGGTTCCGGTCGCGCTGATGGCCTGCATGATGTCGGCATAGAGCCCCCGCCGGTCCTCGGCGTTGAGCACCAGCCGCACCGCGAAGGACTCCCCCTCCTGCTCCTGCCAGTCGATCTCCACCCGGCGATCGCCTGACGCCATGGTGAGCAGATTGGGGCAGTCGGCGCGATGGATGGAAATCCCCCTGCCCTGGGTCACGTAACCCACCACCGTATCTCCGGGGACTGGCTGGCAACACTGGGCGTAGCGGACCAACAGCCCATCCACTCCCTGGATCTTGATGCCCCGCCCCAGCCGGATCCGGTCGATCATCCGGCCGAACACGGTAGGCTTGGGCTCGGCGAGGGCGTCGCCGGGCAGATCCGGGAAGAGCGCCTTCATGAGCTGCCCGATCGCGACGTCCCCCCGCCCTATTGCGGCTTCGAGCGTCTCTCCGCCGTGCATGCCCAGCGTGGTGGCCGCGCGATTCATCGCTTCGACGTCGGGCATGGTCAGGCGGCGTCGTTTCACCTCGCGCTGGATCAGCTCGCGTCCCAGCTGGCCGCTGACGGTTTCTTCTTCATGACGGATCCACTGCTTGATCTTCTGGCGGGCCCGGCCGGTCCGCACGTGGGCCAGCCAGTCCCGGCTCGGCTTGGCGTTGGTCGAGGTCAGGATCTCGACCGTGTCGCCGTTCTTGAGCTCGCGATGAAGCGGCGCGATGCGGCCGTTGACCTTGGCGCCCTGGCAGTGCTGCCCCACCTCGGTGTGGACGTGGAAGGCGAAGTCGATCGCGGTCGCTCCCTTGGGGAGCCGCTTCACGTCGCCCTGCGGGGTGAAGATGAAGATCTCGTCCTGGTAGAGGTCGACCTTGAGGAACTCGAGAAACTCTTCCGGGTTATGGGTCTCCTGCTGGAGCTCGAGCAGCTGGCGGAACCAGCCGAAATGCTGGTCCAGCTCGTCGGGACGCTGCTTGGGCGTCTTGTAGAGCCAGTGGGCCGCGATGCCGTACTCGGCGGTCCGGTGCATCTCCTGGGTGCGGATCTGGATCTCGTAGAGCTGGCCGTTCGGGCCGAAGATCGTGGTGTGAAGCGACTGGTAGCCGTTCGACTTGGGGCTCGCGATGTAATCCTTGAAGCGTTCCTGGAGTGGCAGCCATTTGTGGTGGATGACGCCGAGGGCGTGGTAGCAGTCGGGGACGGTGCGGACGGTCACCCGGAGCGCCATCATGTCGTAGATGTCGTCGAACCCGGTATTGCGTCGACGCATCTTCTGGAAGATGGACCAGAGGTGTTTGGGCCGGCCGCTCACCTCGAATTCAGCGATGCCGGCCCGCCGAAGCTCCTGCTCCAGCGGCTCCTGAAGGGATTTGACCATTGCTTCGCGCTCGGCCCGCTTGGCGGCGACCTGCCGGGCGAGTGCGGCGTAATCCTCCGGTTCCAGGAACTTGAAGGCGAGATCTTCCAGCTCCGCCTTGACGCCCGCCATCCCGAACCGGTGGGCCAGGGGCGCATAGATCTCCCGGGTCTCGGTGGCGATGCGGGAGCGCTTCTCCGGGGGGAGATGCTCCAGGGTCCGCATGTTGTGAAGCCGGTCGGCCAGCTTGATGATGATGACCCGGGCGTCCTTCGCGATCGAAAGCAGCAGCTTGCGGTAGTTCTCGACCTGCTCTTCGGCGGTCGAGCGGAAGGTCAGGTGGGCGATCTTGGTGAGACCTTCCACCAGCTCGGCCACCTCGGGGCCGAACTCGCGGGAGAGGTCTTCGATCTGTACATCGGAATCCTCCACGACATCGTGGAGCAGCGCAGCGGCGATCGAGGTGGTATCGAGGAACTGGCCGATCAGAATCGTGGCCACCGCGATGCTGTGGGAGACGAACTCCTCCCCACTCATCCGCTTCTGCCCGCGGTGGGCTCCAGCGCTGAAGCGGAGCGCCCGGTCGATCAAGTCGAGATCGAGCCGGTCGGCGTGCTTCTCGAGGGCGGCGCGGAATTCGGGCGCCAGCTCGAGGGTGACTTCGCTCACAAAAGCCCCTGGCTCGCGAAGCTTACGAACCGGTCGCCACCGACGATCACGTGGTCGTATACCGGGAGATCGAGCAGCTCACCTGCGCTGACGAGCTGGCGGGTGATGGCCTGATCGTCGGCGGACGGGGTCGGGTCACCGCTTGGGTGGTTGTGCACCAGGATGATGCCGGCGGCCGCCTCGGCGATCGCGGCCCGGAAGACCTCGCGCGGATGCACCAGCGAGCTGTTGAGCAGTCCGCGGGTGATCAGAAGGTCGCGAGTGACCTGGCTTTGCGAATCGAGCGCCAGCACGTGAAACTCCTCTACCGCGAGGTCGCGGAGCCTGGGCCCCGCGATCCGCACGACGTCTTCGGGACAGCGGATTCTGGGCGAGGCCGGCCGAGCCTCACGGCTCAATCGGGCCGCGAGCTCCAGCGCCGCGAGGAGACGGGCGCCCTTGGCCGGCCCGACTCCATGCGTCCGCAGCAACTCCCCCGCCGGCCGCGCGGCCAGGCGGCGGATCGAGCCTTCGGCAGGTTCGAGCAGGCTGGTGGCCAGCTCCAGGGCGCTCCGACCCCCTCCCCCCGTACCTAGGAGAATGGCCAGAAGTTCAGAAACGGTCAATGCTTGGGGGCCCAGGGCCCAGAGTCGTTCCCGGGGGAGGTCAGGAGCCGGGGGGGAGGGGAGGTCCGGAGGACGAACGATGGGGGCCGAGATGGTGGCTGGGGCGGCCATCTCATACGATAGGCGGTTCGGGTTGGTGGCTCAGGTCGAAAAGGGTGGCGGACCGTCCAAAACGGCGCAGGTCATCGCGCGTTTTTTCGAGGCGAAGGCCGTCAATGGGGTTACCGGTCTGGTGCCCCGAGGATGAACGGCCCGAGATCGTCATCGACGTCCTGGGCTGGAAGGTTCGGGAGTCGGCTCACGAGGTTCGGATTCCTTTGAGGGATCTGCTCGGCTGGTAACCTGGTGTTCCCGGCGTCTACTTGGTCCAGATTGCTATTGCCCCGCAGCCCCCACTGAACTCGCCCGGGATGCTGCCGATGCCGCGATAGACCTCCATGAACTGGATCTGGGTCGGGCTGATGTCGTCCAGCACATCGGCGAGCTCGGTGGCCCGCTGGCGCGCCACTGCTGCGGCGTTGGCCCGTTCAGCGGGTAGGAGAGAGCTCGAGACCGCTTCCTGATAACGCGGCTGCCAGTTGATCTTTCACCCGTCGATCCAGACCGCGACACATCCATCGTTGCAGCGAGGGAACCTGATCTCGGTGCCTCCTTGCCCGAGGTTTCTGCGGCGAAAGAAGTCATCGTACTTCGTGGTCCAGGCGAACTCGACCGGCTTCGCCTCTTTTGCCGTGACGGTGATCTCGGGCAGGATCTGTGGCCCGGGGTCGAGCATGATCTCGATCTTCTGTGACGCCCCAGGCCCGAGGTTCAGACGAAGATATTGCGGGTTGAAGCCAATCCGTCCCGGGCCATCCGTGTGAGCAACGACGTCGCTGCCCATGATCGTTGCCTCGGCCGCAGCAACAGGATCCCCATTTCGCGAGACTACCCGTCCTTGGATAGTATGGATCGTATCCTGTTGGCCGTGCGCGACATGAGGGCTGACAAGAAGGCTCAGGAGGGCGAGAAAGAAGGGTTGGACCATACCAATCGCTCAAAATCACTCTGACCCACCGTCCAACCGAGATAACTCCAAGCTATGGATCAGGGGGGGGAGGTCAATACTTCGACGAACCTGCGGAGGGGGACCTTCGCCCTACCCCGCCCCGTGGCACTTCTTGTACTTCTTGCCCGACCCGCACGGGCACGGATCGTTCCGCCCTACCTCCGGCACCGCCCCGCCCGAGGGCCCCAGCCGCCCGAGCGAAGTCTCGACCTTGGGCGCCGGTCCAGTCCGGCCACCATCGCCACCCGGTGGTAGCCCGCCCATCGGGCCCGTGGCGGTCCGCGCCGCGCCCGCGAACAGCTCGTCCGCCCCGCGTTGCGGCGTCGGAATCGGTGGCGGCGGCGGCGGCTGACGCGGCGGCTCGGCGCTGACCTGCACCTTGAGGTACCGCTCGGTGAAGGTCGCCTGGAGGTCCCGCATCAGGTCCTCGAACATCTCGTAGGCTTCCTTCTTGTACTCGACCAGCGGGTCCTTCTGCCCGTAGGCCCGGTACTGGATCGCGTTCCGAAGCTGGTCCAGGTCGTACAGGTGATCCTTCCACTTCTCGTCGATCACCGAGAGCATCACCTGCGACAGCACCTGCATGTCCACATCGGGGATTCCGATCCGGCGCCCGAAGTCCTGGAGGTATTCCACCTTCCGCAGGAAAGCGGCTTCCCCCTCAGCGGTCGCCGCCTTGACGATGTCGTCCTCGCTCCGGGTGGCCGCGGCATCGGTGATCGCATCGGCGGTCACCAGGAACTGCATGGTCAGGGCGTCCCGCAACCCGGTGCGGTCGTACTCTTCCGGCCGTTCGGCGCCCTCGAGAAACTTCCGCACCGCGTGCTCCAGGGCGGTCGCGATCATCAGGCGCGCTTCGGCCTTGAGCTCCTCGCCCTTCTCCAGCGCGAAGAGCCGGAGCGAGTAGACCACTTCGCGCTGCTGATTCATCACGTCGTCGTACTCGAGCAACCGCTTCCGCTGCTGGAAGTTCTGCAACTCGACCCGCTTCTGGGCGGATTCGATGGCCCGGCTCACCAGCGCCCCGGTGATCACCTCACCCTCTTCGGCGCCGGTCCGGTCCATGTAGCGGGCAATCCGGTCGGAGCCGAACAGCCGCATCAGGTCATCTTCGAGCGAGAGGTAGAACAGGGACGAGCCCGGATCTCCCTGGCGCCCCGAGCGGCCCCGAAGCTGGCGATCGATGCGCCGGCTTTCATGCCGCTCGGTGCCGATGATGTGAAGCCCGCCGAACTCCTCTCCCGATTCTTCCTTGCCGTCCTCGGTGCGAGTCCACGGCCGGCTGCGGGTGACAGCGGGGCCCAGCTTGATGTCCGTCCCCCGGCCCGCCATGTTGGTCGCGATCGTGATCGCGCCCTCCTGCCCCGCGCCCGCCACAATCTCCGCTTCCCGCTGGTGGTACTTGGCGTTCAGGACCTCGTGCTTGAGTCCCTGGCGCCGGAGCATCTTGGACAGGGTCTCCGACACATCCACGGACGTCGTGCCGATCAGAATCGGCAGCCCAAGCTCGTGAAGCCGGCTGGCCTCCTCAACAACCGCGTTGTATTTCTCGCGGCGGGTCTTGTAGATCCGGTCGGGCTGGTCGTTGCGGATCACCGGCCGGTTGGTGGGAATCACCGCGACGTCGATGCCGTAGATCGAGTAGAACTCCGATTCCTCGGTCTCCGCGGTTCCGGTCATGCCGGCGAGCTTGTCGTACATCCGGAAGTAGTTCTGGATCGTGATCGTGGCGAGGGTCTGGGTCTCGCCCTTGATCTGCACTCCTTCCTTCGCTTCGACCGCCTGGTGCAGCCCGTCGGCCCAGCGACGGCCCGCCAGCACCCGGCCGGTGAACTCGTCCACGATAAGGACCTGATTGTCCTGCACCAGGTAGTCCACGTCCTTCTCGTAGAGCGAATGGGCCTGAAGGAGCTTGTGAATGATGTGGAGCTTCTCGCTCTTGGTGGCGTATTCGGCTTCGACTTCCTGGCGCGCGGTCCGCTTCTCGGTCGCATCCAGCTCGGGATCGCGCTCGATCCGGTGCACCGCTTCCGAGATGTCCGGGACCAGGAACAGGGTCGGGTCATCCGGGGCGAGCGCCGCGGCGCCCTGGTCGGTGAGATGGACCGAATGCCCCTTCTCGTCGAGCACGAAGTAGAGCACTTCCTCGAGGTCGCGCAGCTTCTGCTGGCGGGCCGGGAGCTTCCGGTCGGCGATGTAGTCCAGCTCGGCGCGCTGCACCAGCTGCTTCACCCCGGTCTCGTTGAGCAGCTTGAGCAGCTTCTTGTTCTTGGGGGCGCCGAGCTGGGCCTGATAGAGCTTGACCGCGCCTTCCTGCTTCCGCTTCTCGTCCTGGAGAAGCGGTTCGCCTTCGGCGAGCAGCTGGTTCACCACGGCGGTCTGCTTGCGGGCCAGCTCGCCGACCTGCCGGTTGAACTGCTGATAGCGGGGATCTTCCTCGTTCCCCACCGGGCCGCTGATGATAAGCGGGGTCCGGGCCTCGTCGATCAGGATCGAGTCGACCTCGTCCACGATCGCGTAGGCATGCTCCCGCTGGACCCGCTGATCGAGCCCGAACACCATGTTGTCGCGGAGGTAGTCGAACCCGAATTCGTTATTGGTGCCGTAGGTGATATCGGCAAGGTAGGCCTCGCGCCGGGAGGCGGTCGAGGGCTCGGTATCGTCGATGCACCCGACCGTGAGGCCGAGGTACTGGTAGACGTGGCCCATCCACTGGGAGTCGCGGCGGGCCAGGTAGTTGTTGACGGTAATGAGGTGCGCTCCCCGCCCGGCCAGTCCATTCAGGTAGAGCGGCAGCGTGGCGACGAGGGTCTTGCCTTCGCCGGTCGCCATTTCCGCGATCCGTCCGCGGTGCAGCACGATTCCGCCAATGAGCTGGACATCGTAGGGCACCATGTCCCAGGTCAGCTCGTGACCGGTGACCAGGAACTTGGTGCCCACGAGTCGCCGGCATGCCTCCCGAACGGTGGCGAATGCTTCGGGCAGCAGCCCATCCAGCGAGGTCGAGAGCGCCTTCTTGTATTCCTTCTCCAGCTCGACCGCCCGCTGCTCCAGCCTGCTCCGCTCCGCGGGATCGGCGCATTCGTGCTTCGCCTTCCGCACCGAATCGAGCTCGGTCTTGAGCGCGCCGGTCTCCTGGGCGATCCGTTCCCGAAACTTCGCCGTCTGACCCTGAAGCTCCGCCTCGCTGACGTTCTTGAGCCGCTCTTCCTGTTCGTGGATCAGGCGCACCACTGGCATGAGGCGCTTGACTTCGCGCGCCTGGCGAGTCCCGAATACGCTTTCCACTACGGTCTTGATGATCATGGTCCGTCCCGATACAACCCGTGCTGGGCGATGTAGTCCGCCACCGCATCCGGTACCCAATAGCGAATCGAACGACCCGCCGCGACGCGAAGGCGGATCTCGGTCGATGAAATATCCACGCGCGGCACCGACACTGCGGAGGGATCGCTGTCGCGTTCATCTCCACGCCGGAACACCGCGAGGCGTGCCAGCCTCCGCACCTCCCCGGGCTCGTGCCAATGATCCAGCTCCCCCGCTGCGTCGGCCCCGAGCAGGAGTACCAGCTCCGCCTCCGGATGGGTTCGGCGCAGGGTCCGCAGCGTGTCCACGGTGTAGGACGGCTCCGGCCGGCACAGCTCCTGGCGATCCACGATCATCTCTGGGGCGCCCTCGACCGCCAGCTCGACCATGCTGGCGCGATCCTCCGGCGCCGCCCGGTGGCGCCCCTGCTTGAGCGGCTGTTGCCGCGCCACGACCAGGTGGACCCGGTCGAGTGCGAGGGCCTCGCGCAGGCAGCTCGCGGCGATGAGGTGCCCGTGGTGAACCGGGTCGAACGAGCCGCCGAACACACCGATCCGCATGTTACGCCTTGCACAGCCGGATGGGTCCTGCCGGATCCGGAAAGTACTGCCGGATGTACTGGCAGGTTTCCTTGACGTCTTCCTGGTAGTTGATGCGCTGGTAGGCGCGCACCAGGTGCTCGAGGGCATCGGGAACCACATCGGTCTGCGGATAGGACGCGATGACCGACCGCAGCAGCAGAATCGCCGAGTCGTACGCCTTGAATCGCATGTAGAAGAGCGCGTTCAAATAGTCCTTCTTCGCGTACTTTTCGTTCAGCTCGCGCAGGCGAAGCCCGGCGCGCCGCGCGGCGGGCGTTCCGGGATAGCGAGCGAGGACCTCCTCGTAGATGGTCTTCGCCGCGTCCCCATAGGTCGGGTCGAGCTCCGCTTTCCGCCAGAGCTCGGCGTTGGCATCGCCGGCCCGGACCAGCGCATCGGAAGCCAGCGGCCCTTCGGGGAGCTCGTCCGCTACGCGCCGGAACTCCCGCACCGCCTGAAGCGCTTCGTGTTTGGCGAGGTGCACCTCGCCCTGGATGAAGTGCATCCGGAAATAGCGGGGATCCGCCGGCGTCAGCATGGCGTTCATCCCGTCAATGCGGTGCTGGGTCTCGTCCCAGCGTCCGTGACGAAACGAGGTCTCGAGCTCCCGCCAGAGCGAATCTCTCACCACATCGGCCGGGGCCGTGGTCGGCGTCGCGACAACCGGTTTCCGGCCGCACGCTCCGATCGCAAGCGCTCCCAGCAACATGAGCCTGATCTTCATCTCCCGGGTGCTTCTCCTTCCAGTCGCCCGGCCGAGGAGCCCAGCGAATCGAGTTTGGCCCTCGCGAGCGTCCGCAGGGAATCGGGCAGGGTCTGGACCGAGAGCACGCTCTGATAGGCGAGCGCCGCGCCCAGGACATCGCCCTGGAGCAGACGCGAATCTCCCAAGCCGATCTCCGCTCGCCAGCCGGTTGGGCTCGCGGGCACCGCGGCGGCGGCGGATTCGAACCATTGCTCAGCCAGGTCTCCCTGGTGAGTGCCGAGTGCATCGAGGCCAAGTCGAAGCCCGCAGGCCCCGAGGCCCGCTCCGGCTGTCGCCCGTTGCTGGGCTACGGTGCTCCGGCGGAGTACGGTCTGGTAGGTTCGAACCGCCGACTCGCACGCGGTGGTCGCCTGCTGGGCTTGACCATACAGGAGCAACAGAGAATCCACCACCTTCCGATGGGTCGCCGAGGCGAGCATCGCCGGGAGTGCCCCGGCCGCCTCCGAGGGGCCCAGTTCTGCTCGAGGTGTGAGAGCCCATCGTCCCAGCGGCCGTCCCGGCGAAGCCCGCAGCGCACGAACCGCGGCGGCCAGATGAATCGCTTCGGCTGCCCCGCCCTTCTCGGCGGCTTCCGCCACGCGTTCAAGCCCGATGGCAGCCTCGGTCGCTCGGGAGGGATCGTCCACGCGAAGCGTGGTATAGGCTTCCACCGCGACGCCGAGCTGTCCGCTCTTGAGCGCCGCGTTGCCGAGCTTGGCCCAGACCTGGGATCCGGCGCCGCTCCGCAACGCCGCCCGGTATTCGGCGACGGCAACGGGGAACTCGGCGTTGCGGTAGGCGTGGTCGCCCAGGCGCTCGTGATCGGCCGCCGCCGACGCACAACCGGAAAGCCAGAAAGACAGCAGGACCATGCGAAGCTTCACGCCGTGAGTCGCTCCGCCATCGCGAGATAGGCATCGACCCGTGGATCACGGGGCCATCGCGACCGGCAGGTGGTCCAGACTTCGCGGGCGGCCGCGGCGTCGCCACCGAGATAGTGGGCCAGACCAAGCAAGGCGATCGCATCGGGAAAATCCGGGTGGTCGGCCACGATACCCTCGAGCTCTTCGCGCGCTTCCAGCGCTCGACCGGCTTCGAGCAGCAGGCGGGCCAGCCGGTATCGAAGATCGTGGAAGGCGGGACCGAGGAATACGGCGCGGCGGAACTGCTCGATCGCTTCGTGCAAGGCTCCCGCTTCGGCGTACGCCTCGCCAAGGGCGGCGTGCTGATTGGCCAGACGGGCGGCGACCCCCCGCGGGAACCCGCCTTCACTTCGGACATCGCTGACACCCGCCGCTTGAAACGCCTTGGCCGCGTCCTCGTGGCGGCCCATGTCGTTCAGCACGACTCCCCGATGCAGGTGGGCCTCGACATAGCGAGGGTTGATGGCCAGCGCCTTCTCGAATTCGTCGAGGGCGCGATCCCGCTGCCCGAGGAGAGCGAAGGTCAGACCCAGGAGCTGATGGACGTCGGCGAACCGGCGTCCCTGCGACAAGAGCTCTTCCAGGAGGTGGACCGCGCCGTAGTAGTCCTGGACCGCAAAACGTTCCCGCGCCTGCAGCAGCAGGTGGTCTGGGCTGACGTGCATAAGTACAAGATAACGAGGCTCTTAGCCGCGCAGGACCTGCCGGAAATACTCGATGGTCTGGACCAGGCCGTCCCGCAAAGGAACCAGGGGCGCCCACCCCAGCAGAGAGCTTGCCACGGTGATGTCGGGCTTCCGCACCTGGGGATCATCCTGGGGCAGAGGGCGGAATTCGATGGGTGAGGAGGAGCCGGTCATCTCCCGGATCAGCTCAGCGAGTTGGAGCACGGTGAACTCGCCCGGATTTCCCACATTGACCGGATCGCTCCGATTGCTCTGGAAGAGCCGGTAGATGCCATCGATGAGATCGCTGACGTAGCAGAACGACCGGGTTTGCGTCCCGTCGCCGTAGATAGTGATCGGTTCTCCCTGGAGCGCCTGCACGATGAAATTGGAGACCACTCTCCCGTCGCGCGGACGCATCCGCGGCCCATAGGTGTTGAAGATCCGCACAATGCGGGTAGCGAGCCCGTGGTAGCGATGATAGGCCATGGTGATAGCTTCGGCGAACCGCTTCGCTTCGTCGTACACCCCGCGAATCCCGACCGGGTTCACGTTGCCCCAGTAGCTCTCCGGCTGCGGATGTACCAGGGGATCACCGTACACCTCCGAGGTCGACGCCAGGAAGAACCGCGCCCCGGTGGCCCGGGCGAGGCCCAGGCAGTTGTGGGTCCCCAGCGATCCCACCTTGAGGGTCTGAATCGGGAGCTGGAGATAGTCGACCGGACTCGCGGGCGAGGCGAAATGAAGAATGCCGTCGAGCGAACCGCTCCAGGGGATGAACTCCGAAACATTGTGGCGCCGGAACTCGAACCGGGGGAGGTCCGCGAGATGGGCGATATTGCGGGGTGAGCCGGTGAGGAAGTTGTCCATCCCCACCACCGAGTGATTCTCGGCCAGCAGGCGATCCACCAGGTGCGAGCCGAGAAAGCCGGCGGCACCGGTCACCAGCAGTTTCATGGGCTCGCCGCGGTGGCCGCGCGCCCGATGCTGGAGTACTCGAAGCCCCGTCGCTGCATCAGGCCGGGATCGTAGAGATTTCGTCCGTCGAACACCAGCGGGTTACGCAGCAAGGCCTTCATGCGCTCGAAGTCGGGATTGCGGTAGACCAGCCATTCGGTCACCACCACCAGGCCGTCGGCGCCCGCGAGCGCATCGTAGGGATCGGCGGCGTAATGGATCCGGTCGCCGAAGAGCCCGCGGGCGACCGCCATCGCCTTGGGATCGTGGGCGCCGACTCTGCCTCCCGCCTTCAGGATTCCCTCCACCAGGGGAATCGACGGGCTTTCCCGCATGTCGTCGGTCTCGGCCTTGAACGCGAGGCCCCACACCGCGATCTGTTTTCCCGCAAGCGAGGGCCCCAGGCGCCCGAGCACCCGGTCGAGGAGAAGGCGCTTTTGGCGTTCGTTGACCGCTTCCACGGCGTCCAGGAGACTGGGCTCCATCCCGAGCTGGCGCGCGGTCCCCACCAGGGCCTTCACATCCTTGGGAAAGCACGATCCGCCATAGCCGGGGCCGGGGAACAGGAATGCCGATCCGATTCGCCGATCGCTGCCGATGCCGCGCCGTACCAGCCCGACGTCGGCTCCGACCCGCTCGCAGAAATCGGCGATCTGGTTCATGAAGGAGATCCGGGTGGCCAGCATGGCGTTGGCGGCGTACTTGGTGACTTCGGCCGACGGGATGTCCATGAAGAGAATCGGGTTCCCGGTGCGCACGAAGGGCGCGTAGAGGGACTCCATCAGCTCGCGCGCTTCCTCGCTGTCCACGCCGAGCACCACCCGGTCGGGCTTCATGAAATCGTCGATCGCGGCGCCTTCCTTGAGGAACTCGGGGTTGGAACAGAGCTGGACGCGCTCCCCGGTGCGCTCCCGGATGGCGGTTCGGACTTTTTCCGCCGTCCCCACCGGCACGGTCGACTTGGTCACTACGACCTTGGGCTCATTGATGAACTCCCCGATCGAGCGCGCCACCCCGAGCACATGCTGCAAGTCGGCGTTGCCGTCGCCATCGGGAGGAGTTCCCACCGCGATGAAGATGACCCGACCATGTTCGATCGCCCCGCGGATGTCGGTGGTGAAGCGAAGGCGCCCCTCCGCCTGATTGCGCTGCACCAGCGGCTCCAGCCCCGGCTCGTAGATCGGAATGTCATTGGCGGTCAGCCGGCGCACCTTCTCGGCGTCCACGTCGGCGCACAGCACCTCGTTCCCGGTCTCCGCGAAGCACGCCCCGGCCACCAGTCCCACGTAGCCGGTTCCGATCACGGTCACTCTCATGAAGTCCCTTTACCACGGAGGGCATTCCGGGTATCGACGATGAGGCGGGCCTGGCGTCGCACCAGGTCATAGTCCACGGTGTGGTGGTCGGTGACGATGATCACGCAATCCGACCCGCTCAGGGTCGCCTCCTTCAACGGAGTGGACTCGTAGGTGTGGCCATCCTCCGCAAACCGTGGCACGTAGGGATCGTGATAACTGACCGCGGCGCCCTGCTGCTCGAGCAGCTTGATGATGTCGAGCGCGGGGCTCTCCCGGAGGTCGTCGATGTCGCGCTTGTAGGCGACGCCGAGGACCAGGACTTTGGAGCCACGGATCGCCTTGCCGACGCTGTTGAGGGCCTCCCCGACCCGGCGCACCCAGAACGCCGGCATTTCGGTGTTGACCTCCCCGGCCAGATCGATGAATCGGGTCTTGTAGTTGAGTCCCCGCATCTTCCAGGCGAGATAGTGCGGGTCGATCGGGATGCAGTGCCCTCCCAGTCCCGGTCCCGGGGTGAACTTCATGAACCCGAAGGGCTTGGTCGCCGCGGCATCGATCACCTCCCAGACATCCACGCCGAGCTTGTCGCAGACGATCGCCATTTCATTCGCCAGCCCGATGTTCACGCTCCGAAAGGTGTTCTCCAGCAGCTTGACCAGCTCCGCGGCTTCGGTCGTGGAAACCGGGACCAGGGTCTCGATCGCCGGTTGGTACAGGGCGCACACCACCCGGAGACAATCGGGCGTGATGCCGCCGACGACCTTCGGCGTGTTATGAGTGTGCCAGACCGGATTGCCGGGATCCACCCGCTCGGGGCTGAAGGCGAGGAAGAAGTCCTCGCCGACTTTGAGCCCGGTGGATTCCAGGGCCGGCAGCATGATCTCCCGGGTGGTCCCCGGGTAGGTGGTGCTCTCCAGAATGATCGCCTGCCCCGGCCGGAGCACCTGCTTGACCGTCCCGGTCGCCGCGACGATGTAGCTCACGTCGGGGTCCTTGAACTTGGAGAGCGGGGTGGGCACGCAGATCGAGATGGCGTCCGCCTCGCGAAGCCGGTTGCCATCGGAGGTCGCCTCGAACCGCCCGGCCTGGATGATCTCCTGGAGGGCCTGGTCCGGGATGTCCTTCACGTGCGAGTGACCCGCATTGAGCCCGGTCACCACTCGCTCGAGCACATCGAATCCGAGCACCCGGTATCCCGCCCGCGCCAGCTCCACCGCAAGCGGCAGCCCGACATAGCCGAGGCCGATGATCCCGAACAGCGCTTCGCGCGATTCGGCCTTCTGGATCAGACGTTCGGCTCCACCCATCAGTCGGGCCTCCCCCCGAAGAACTCCAGGACGGACTCGGCAATGCGCTCCTGCTGGAGCCCGGTCAACTCGGGGTAAACCGGGATCGCCAGGATCTCGCGGGTCGCCGCTTCGCTCTCGGGAAAACTCCCCTCCCGGTATCCAAGGTGCCGGAAGCAGGGCTGCAGGTGCAGCGCAAGAGGGTAGTACACAGCACACCCGATGCCATGGCTCCCGAGGTGCTCCATAAGGGCATCGCGGCGGGGCACCCGGATGCAATACTGGTGGAAGATGTGTTCGTTGCGTGGATCCATCGCCGGGGGCACGATTTCCGGGTGCCCGGCGAAGCGGGTGTTGTACCAGTTGGCGTGCCCCCGGCGGGTCGCGCTCCAGCCCGGGAGAAACGGCAGCTTGGCGAGGAGGACCGCCGCCTGCAGCGTGTCCAGCCGGCTGTTGGTGCCGACCTCTTCGTAGTGGTACTTCCGCAGCCCGCCATGGACCCGGAGCCGCCGCACCCGTTCGGCCACCGCATCGTCCTGGGTGAGGATCATGCCGGCATCCCCCCAGGCGCCCAGGTTCTTGGTGGGGAAGAAGGACAGCGTCGCCGCCCAACCGGTCTCCCCTGCCATCCGCCAGGCCCCGTCCATCTTCCGGCGCGCCCCGATCGCCTGCGCCGCGTCCTCGAAGACGGGAAGGTCGTGGCGGCCCGCGATCGCGAGGATTTCCTCCATGGCCGCCATTTGCCCGAACAAGTGCACCGGAATGATGGCCCGGGTCCGGGGACCGATCGCGGCCTCGAGCTGGGCGGGATCCAGGTTCATGGTGGTGCGCTCGATGTCCACGAAGACCGGACGTCCCCCCGCGTTATGCACTGCCAGCGCGGTTCCCGGGAAGGTGAAGGCCGGGGTGATCACCTCGTCGTCCGGCCGGAGGCCCAGGGCCTTGAGGGGCAACAGCAGCGCGTCGGTACCGCTGGCGACCCCGATCGCATGACGCACCTTCGACAACACGCCGATCGCCCGCTCCAGCTCCTCGCCCTCGGGACCCATGATGAACTGCTGCCGCTGGATGACGGCCTGCACCGCCGGCATGACCGCATCGCGGACCGCGGCGTGCTGCGCCGCGAGATCGACCAGAGGGATCCGCTCGCTCATGCCGCCTCGATCGGAGCCAGCCGATCGCCCGTTTCCCGGTAGCCGCGCCCGCACTCCCGGCAGGTGGCTTCTCCGGTCCGCACTGCGAGGCGACACCCGCAGCGGCAGGTCCATCCGATCCAGCGAGCCGGGACGCCGACCATCAGCGCGTAGGGAGACACCTCTCCCCGGATCACGGCGCCCGCCCCGATGAAGGCGTATTCGCCGATCGTGGAACCACACACGATCGTCGCGTTGGCGCCGATCGTCGCGCCCCGGCGCACCAGGGTGGGCTGGTAGGCATCGCGGCGGGAAACCTCGCTGCGGGGATTGATCACGTTGGTGAACACGCAGCTGGGCCCGCAGAATACCTGGTCTTCGAGGGTCACCCCCTCGTACACCGAGACGTTGTTCTGGATCTTCACTTCATTCCCGATCCGCACCCCGGACATGACCACCACATTCTGCCCGAGGGTGCAGCGCTCCCCGATGACCGCCCCGGGCATCACGTGACAGAAATGCCAGATCTTGGTTCCGGCGCCGATCCTCGCGCCGGGGTCGACGAAAGACGACTCGTGCACGAAATAGCTGCTCATGCGCCGTTGGTCCCCACGAGCTTGACTTCTGTCTCCAGCGCAACGCCGAACCGGCGATGGACCGCCTCGCGCGCCGTATCGATCAGGGCCCGCACCTCGGCGGCGGTGGCCTCGCCGGTATTCACAAAATAGTTCGCATGCATCCGGGAAATCTCCGCGCCCCCGATCCTGGTTCCCTTGAGACCGGCCGCCTCGAGCACGCTCCCCGCGGTCCAGGGACGGTTCCATGCGGCCGGCACCGGAACCGAAGGGTTCTTGAAAACGCTTCCGCAGCAGGCCTGGTTGAAAGGAGTGCCTGCCTGGCGCCAGGCGAAGAGTCGCTCGACCTCGGCGTCAAGGTCCTCCGGTATCCCCGCCACCAGCCGAACCTCCACTTCCAGGACGATCAGACCATCGAGCCCGCTCCGTCGATACCGGAACGGGATCTCGGCGGCGGGGATCACGCTGATCTCTCCCTGACGATCCACCACCGTCACCGCCGCCGTGACGTCGGCCCACTGTCCGCCGTGACAGCCCGCGTTCATGAACACTCCGCCACCCACGGTTCCCGGCACCCCGACCATCAGGTGCAACCCAGCCCAGCCCTCCTTGGCGGTCCGCCGGGCGGCGAGCGGCGCGGGCAGACCGGCCCCGAGCCACCAGCGCTCCCCGTCCTGGCGCACCGCATCGATCCCCTTGCCCAGCCGGATGACCAGGTCGTCCACCCCTTCATCGGGAAGCAGCACGTTGGAGCCAAGGCCGAGGGGAAGCACCGGAACGCCCGCGGCGGCGGCGACCCGCAAGCCGACCGCGACATCCTCGGGGGAGGCGGGCAGCAAGACCGTCGCGGGACCGCCGATCCGGTAGGTGGAATAGCGGGCGAGCGACGCATTCTCCTTGACCTCGCCGCGCACCGCTTGCCGGAGAGCCGCTGCGAACCGTCCCTCCCGGGCGCTCACGCCCGCTGCTCGGACATGAGCCCCCGGGTTAGGACGTGCCATTCCTGCAACGAGCGAACCTCGCCGGGACTCAGCGCGAGGGCTTCCACCGCCTCACACGCCGCCGCCGCCGCCGCGATCGTGGTCACATAGGGGACCCGGTGCAGCAGCGCGGATTGCCGGAGCACGTAGTCGTCCCGCTGGGTCAGCTTCCCGAGCGGCGTGTTGATGAGCAGCTGGACCTCTCCAGAAACCAGGAGGTCCACGGCATTGGGATGGCCCTCGTGAACCTTCTGCACCACCTCCACCGCCGTGCCCTGCGCTTCCAGAAATCGGGCGGTTCCCGCGGTGGCGAGCACCCGGAACCCGAGCTGCCCGAACCGCCGCGCGATGGGAGCCACCGCCGGCTTGTCCCGGTCGTTGACCGAGACGAACAGGGTTCCCTTGAGCGGCAGCACACCTTCGGCGCTGACTTGGGCCTTGGCGAAGGCCATGGCGAACGAATCCGCAATCCCCATCACTTCCCCGGTCGACCGCATCTCGGGCCCGAGGATGAGGTCGACGCCGGGAAGCTTGGTGAAGGGGAACACCGCCTCCTTCACCGCGAAATAGGGCTGGCTCGGCTCCTCGACCAGTCCGAGATCCTCGAGTCGCTTGCCCACCATGACCGCCGCCGCCATCGTCGCCAGGGGAACCCCGGTGGTCTTCGATACGAAGGGGACCGTTCGGGACGCCCGTGGGTTGACCTCCAGCACGTAGACCATGCCATCCTTGATGGCATACTGCACATTGATCAGGCCGACCACGCCGAGCCGGTCGGCGAAGGCCTTGGTGCAGCGGCGCATCTCATCGATCTGGGCCTCGGTCACCAGGAACGGCGGTAACACACAGGCGGAATCGCCCGAGTGAATCCCGGCGTCTTCGATGTGCTGCATGACCCCGCCGATCACCGACCGGTGGCCGTCGGCGATCGCGTCGACATCCGCTTCGAAGGCATCCTCGAGAAACCGGTCGATCAGCACCGGATGGCCCGGGGCCACCCGCTCGGCTTCCGCGAAGAATCCGGAGAGCGACTCCGCGTCGTAGACGATCTGCATCGCGCGCCCACCCAGCACATAGGAAGGCCGGATCAGCACGGGATAGCCGACCCGTTCCGCCTCGCGAAGCGCCTCCGGAAGCGATCGCGCGGTGCCGTTCGGAGGCTGGGCGATCCCCAGCTCGCGCGCGATCGCCTCGAACCGTCCCCGGTCTTCCGCCGCGTCGATCGCATCGGGAGAGGTCCCCAGGATGGCCACGCCGGCGGCCTCGAGCCCCCGGGCGAGCCGAAGCGGGGTCTGGCCTCCCAGCTGGACCACCACGCCGAGCGGGCGCTCCAGCTGCACGATCTCGAGAACATCTTCGAGCGTGAGCGGCTCGAAATAGAGAGCGTCGCTGATGTCGAAGTCGGTGGAAACGGTCTCCGGGTTCGAATTGACCATCACCGTGCGATAGCCCATCTGGCGAAAGGCGAGCGCCGCGCGCACACAGCAGTAGTCGAATTCGACGCCCTGCCCGATCCGGTTGGGACCACTCCCCAACACGACGACGGTCGGCACCCCCGAAGGACCGATCTCGTTCTCCTCGTCGTAGGATGAGTAGAGATAGGGCGTCTTCGAGGGGAATTCCCCTGCGCAGGTATCGACCATCTTGTAGGCGGGCCGAATGCCGAGCGCCTGCCGCTCCTCCCGGATCTCCTGCTCGCCTCTTCCGGCCAGATCAGCCAGCTGGCGATCCGAAAATCCCATCCGCTTCATCTCGAGCAGCGGCGGGGCGGTCAGAGGGTCAGACCGTCCGGCCTCCCCGACCGCTCCGACCTCCCCGACCCACCGCCCCTCCGCCTCCACCAGCTCCTCGAGCTGCGACAGGAACCAGGGATCGATCCGGCTCGCGTCCGCGATGGCCGCGACGCTCACGCCGGCGAGCAGCGCCCGCTTGATCTGGAACAGTCGCTCTGGGGTTGGCGTGCGCAAGGCCCGGACGATCGCTTCCGGCGTCTCGTCGGTCAGCCGGTCGTCGGTCAGAGTTTCCCCGATGCACCATCCCGCCCGTCCGGTTTCCAGCCCGCGGAATCCCTTCTGAAGCGCGGCCTTGAAGGTCCGCCCGATCGCCATCACCTCGCCGACCGACTTCATCTGGGTCGTGAGCGTGCAGTCGGCGGCGGGGAATTTCTCGAACGCAAAGCGGGGAATCTTGACCACCACGTAGTCCAGCACCGGCTCGAACGACGCGGGCGTGGTCTTGGTGATGTCGTTCGGCAGCTCGTCGAGCCGGTACCCCACGGCGAGCTTCGCGCCGATCCGCGCGATCGGGAACCCGGTGGCTTTCGAGGCGAGCGCCGAGGAACGAGACACCCGTGGGTTCATCTCGATGACCAGCTGCTCCCCATCGACCGGATTGACCGCGAACTGGACGTTGCAGCCCCCCGCCTCCACTCCGACTTCCCGAATGATTCGGCAGGCCGCATCGCGCATGACCTGGTATTCGCGATCGGTCAGGGTCATCGCGGGAGCGACGGTGATGGAGTCCCCGGTATGGACCCCCATCGGGTCGAGATTCTCGATCGAGCAGACGATCACCACGTTGTCGGCGCCGTCCCGCATCACCTCGAGCTCGAATTCCTTCCAGCCCAGAATGCTGCGCTCCACCAGCACCGATCCGACCGGGGACAGCTCGAGGCCGCGCTGGAGCTTCTCCTCGAATTGGCTGCGGTCGTAGGCCACGCCGCCCCCGGTTCCGCCCAGCGTATAGGAGGGGCGGAGAATCGCCGGGTATCCGGTCGTCTCCACCGTGGCGAGGCCTTCGGCGACCGAGCGCACCGTGAATCCCTGCGGGGTGGCGAGCCCGATGCGCCGCATCGCCAGGGCGAATTCCTGGCGATCCTCCGCGATCCGGATGGCCCGCTCGTTGGCGCCGATGAGCTCCACGTGGTGCTTCTCCAGGACCCCTTCCCGCGCCAGCGCCATCGCGACGTTCAGCGCGGTCTGCCCGCCCATCGTGGGAAGCAGCGCGTCGGGACGCTCCCGGGCGATGATGCGCTCGACCCATTCCGGCGTGATCGGCTCGATGTAGGTGCGGTCGGCCACCTCCGGGTCGGTCATGATCGTGGCAGGGTTCGAATTCACCAGAATGACCCGGTAGCCCTCTTCCTGGAGGGCCCGCGCCGCCTGGGTTCCCGAGTAGTCGAACTCGGCGCCCTGGCCGATGATGATCGGGCCCGACCCTATCAGGAGAATCGAGGAGAGGTCAGTGCGCTTGGGCATTCACCAGGTCCGTGAGGGTCTGATCCAGCCCGATGGCTGGTTGCCATCCCAGGGCTCGGAGTCGGCTCGCGTCGCCCACCAGGTGCTGGATATCACCCCGGCGCATCAGGCGGGCGTCGGCCTCGAGCGTCACCGGCCAGTCGAGCAGCACCATGAGACGCCGGGCCACTTCCGCGATCGTGAGCCCGGTCCCCGAGGCAACGTTGTAGACCCCGCCGGCCACGCCACGCCGGGCGAGGAGTCGATAGGCCGCCGCCGTGTCGCGGACATCCAGGAAATCGCGCACCACGTCGACGTTCCCCGTCTTGATGGCCGGCGCGCCCAGACGCCGGGCCGCGGCCAGACGGTCGGCCAGTGCGGGGACCACAAAACGAAGATCCTGCCCCGGCCCGGTGTGAGGGAACGCGCGCGCCACCATAACCCGGAGCCCGGTACGGCATGCGACATCAAAGGCGGCGATCTCGGCGCCCAGCTTGCTGGCCGCGTACGGCGAGCAGGGCTTCACCGGGTCGGTCTCGCGACGGGGAATCCCTTCCCCGAGCCCATAGACCTCTCCGGTCGAGACCATGAGCAGGAGCGGATCTCCCCCAGCGAGCCGCTGCCCACCGAGACCCTCTGCCAGGCGCACCGTACCTGCCGCGTTCACCTCCCAGGCAAATGCCGGATCGGAACGCGCCTCGCTGCCGGAAGCGAGCGCGGCGAGGTGAAACACGACTTCCCAGCTCCCCGCCAGGGCGTTCGAGACCGAGGCACCCGCGCACAAGTCCAGCTCGCGCCATTCAATCCGGGCGACCTCATCGGCGCGCAGGACAGCGGACGCGTTCCCACCCACGCGACGAGTCCCGACGACCTCATGTCCATCCTCGAGCAGTTGACGGACCAGCCAGCCACCCACGAATCCATCCGCGCCGGTAACGAGGGCTTTCACTGCCTGGGTCTCACCTCATGGCGCGCCAGATCGGCGTCCACCATCATGCGGACCAGATCCTGAAACCCCATTTGGGGCCCCCAGCCGAGCTCGCGTCGAGCTTTGGACGGATCGGCCAGCAACACATCCACCTCGGCCGGCCGCATGAAGGCGGGATCGCTCCGGACGTACTTGCTCCATTCGAGCCCGGCGTGGCCGAACGCGGCTTCCACCAGCTCGCGCACGCTGTGGGCCACCCCGGTACCAATCACGTAGTCCTCCGGGTCAGGGCGCTGGAGCATCCGCCACATCGCATCGACGTAGTCCCCGGCGAAGCCCCAATCCCGGCGAGCGTCGAGATTGCCGAGGCGAAGCTCGGTGGAGCGCCCGAGCTTGATCCGGGCGACCGCGTCGCTGACCTTGCGGGTGACGAACTCCATGCCGCGCCGGGGCGATTCGTGATTGAACAGAATCCCGCTCACCGCATACATCCCGTAGGACTCGCGATAATTCACGGTGATCCAGTGCCCGTACACTTTCGCCACGCCATAGGGAGACCGGGGATAGAACGAGGTAGACTCGTTCTGGGGAGTCTCCCGCACCTTGCCGAACATCTCGGAGGAGCTGGCCTGGTAGAACCGGGCCGCCGGGTGTGAGAGGCGGATGGCCTCGAGCATCCGGGTCACGCCGAGCGCAGTGAACTCTCCGGTCAGCACTGGCTGACTCCAGGACGTCGGCACGTAGGACTGCGCCGCCAGATTGTAGACCTCGTCCGGCTGAACCTCCTTGACCACCACCGTCAGGGAATGCTGATCCAGGAGGTCGGCCGTCACGATCCGGATCCGATCGAGCACGTGCTCAATCCGCTCAAAGGAATGGTGGCTGGTGCGCCGGACCAGGCCAAAGACCTCATACCCCTTGGCCAGGAGGAACTCGGCGAGATAGGATCCGTCCTGACCGGTAACTCCGGTGATCAATGCGCGGGGCATCGCAGGGAGGTCTGGAGGTCGGAAAGTCGGGAGGTTGGGAGGCTCCGGTCTTCCCGACCTTCCGCCTTCCCGACCTCCCGGCAGATTTGAGTTAACCAGTTCATTAGATTAGGTTTGTGGGTTCATAAAGATAGCCACCATACGGAGTATCGTGACCATGGCTCGCACCTGCGCCGTCTGCGGAAAAGGCCCCGCGACGGGGAATCACGTCAGCCACGCCAACAACCGGGTCAAGCGGCGATGGTATCCCAACCTGCAGACCGTCCGCACCCTCGTGGATGGAGAGGTCCGCAGAATTCGCGTCTGTGCCAAGTGCATTCGCAGCAACCGGGTCAAGAAGGCAGCCGGCCCCGCGCGGGCCACGGCGACCTGAGCTCCCAGGGGCCGTCCGGGTTATGAAAAAGGGGACCAACCGGTCCCCTTTTCGATGTCGCTCATCGATCCTGATCACTCCGAGAGCAGCTCGATCCGTGCGACGTCCGCACCGTCTCCAGGGCGGTGCCCCAGCTTGAGGATTCTGGTATAGCCGCCAGGCCGGGCGGCGAAGCGCGGCCCGATCTCCTTGAACAGTCGGCCCAGCACCTCGCGGTCCTGGATCCGCCGCTCGACCTGGCGCCGCGCATGCAGGTCGCCCCGGCGCGCCAGGGTGATCAGGCGCTCCGCGTAGGGCCGGAGCTCCTTCGCCTTGGCCTCGGTGGTGACGATGCGGTCATGGCGGAACAGGCTGGCCACCATGTTCCTCAGCATCGCCTTCTTGTGCGTCGAGGTCCGGGAAAGCTGGCGACCCTTGGCGCGATGCCGCATCAGCCGTTCTCCTCCGCGGGCGCGCCGTCCCCGGATGTCATGGGAGGCGGCTCGGGTGAGGTGCCGGCCCGGGCCACCACCAGGTCTCCGTCCACCTCCTCGAAGCCCATTCCGAACCGCAGACTTTCCCGTTGCAGCAGCTCGGCGATCTCGCCCAGCGCCTTCTCGCCGACGTTCTTCACCTCGAGCAGATCGTTCTCGGTGAGCTCGACCAGGTCGCGCAGGGTCCGGATGTTCGAGTTCTTGAGGGAATTGAGGGTCCGCACCGACAGGCCGAGGTCGTCGATCAGCCGCTCGAGCTTGAGCCTGAGTCCGCTGGTCACCTTCACGCCCTCAGCCGGGGCGGGCCGGGCCTGGGGCACCCGGCCGAAGTCGATGAAGAACCGGAAGTGCTCGGTGGCGAGGGCCGCCGCATACGCGATGGCATCCTCGGGGCTGATCGTCCCGTTGGTTTCGACCACGACCGCGAGCCGGTCGTAGTCGGTCCGTTGCCCAACCCGGGTCTCGCTGACGGTGAAATTGGCCCGTCGCACCGGATTGTAGATCGCGTCGATGCGGACCACGTCGACCGGCAGAGACCGATCGGTGGGATGGAGCTCCGCCTCGACGTACCCGCGCCCCTTATTGACGTAGAGGTCGCAGTTCACGTCCTTGGCGTCCTGCACCGTGAAGAGCAGCTGATCGGGATTGACGACGTTCACTCCGGCGCTGGCCTGGATGTCCCGCGCGAACACCGGCCCCTTGCCTTCCCGGCGGATTCGCAGGATGGCGTCGTCCTTGTCTTCATCGAGCACCAGGGTCAGCGCCTTGAGCCGTTGAATGATCTGGTGAACGTCCTCGAGAATCCCGGGAACGGTCTGATGCTCATGCACCACCCCGTCCATCCGGAACGCCCAGACCGCCGAGCCTCGGAGCGAGGACAACAGCAGCCGGCGCAGCGAATTCCCGAGCGTGTACCCGAATCCCCGCTCCAGGGGCTGGAGCCGGAATTCGGCGATGTTCGGATTGTCCTCCCGCTTGGTCATCTCAACCATGTAGGGACGGACCAGACCGGTCATATCGATCGTCATGCGATTTCAGCTCCGATCACTTCGAGTAGAGCTCGACGATGAGTTGTTCCTGCGCGTTGAGCGGTATGGCATCCCGGGTCGGCAGCATTGTCACCCGCCCGGCGGCGTGGGTGTTGTCCACCGACAGCCAGGTGAGCGGCGCACCCCGGGCCGCGCTCTCCAGGGCGAGCTTGACCGGGATCATTTCCCTGCTGGCCGGCGCCACTCGCACCTCCTGCCCCGGACGAACCCGGAAGGAGGGGATATCCACCCGCCTGCCATTCACCTCGACGTGGCCATGCCGAACCAGCTGCCGGGCCCCGGCGCGGCTCGTCGAGAAATTCATCCGGTAGACGATGTTGTCGAGCCGGGTTTCCAGGTGGACCAGCAGATTGGTCCCGGTCACTCCCGGCTCCTTGCTCGCGCGCTCGAAGGTGTTGCGGAACTGCTGCTCGGACAGCCCGTAGATCCGCTTCACCTTCTGTTTTTCCCGCAGCTGGCGGGCGTACTCCGACATCTTGCGGCCGCCCCGTCCGCTGTTGGATTGCCCGTGCTGGCCGGGCGCGTACCCCCGCCGATCGACCGCGCACTTCTCGGTCAGGCAGCGGGAACCCTTGAGGAAGAGCTTTACGCCTTCACGCCGGCAAAGCCGGCAGACCGGTCCGGAGTAGCGTGACATGCGTCAGACCCGCCGCTTCTTGGGCGGACGGCAGCCGTTGTGAGGAATCGGCGTGACGTCCTTGATCGAGACCACCTTGAGCCCTACCGAGGCGAGCGCCTGGATCGCGGATTCCCGGCCGCTGCCGGGACCCTGCACCAGCACGTGCACCTTGCGGACGCCCAGGTTCATCGCCTCGCGGCCGACGTTCTCGGCGGCCACGGTGGCGGCGAACGGTGTGCTCTTCTTGGAGCCCTTGAACCCGGCCTTGCCGGCGGTGCCCCAGGCGATGGTGTTGCCCCGCATGTCGGTGATGGTGACCAGGACGTTGTTGAAGGTCGCCGAGATGTGGGCGATGCCTTCCGCCTCGACCACCTTGCGGCCGCGCCGCGGAGTCTTGGGAGCCGGGGCCGAGCCGGCCGGGGCCGATGGCGCGGATCCGGTGGGTTCGGCGGGTTGGGTATTGGGCTGTTCGGGATTGGTCATGTCTACTTCTTCGTTGCCTTCTTCTTGCCCGCGATCGCGCGGCGCGGCCCCTTCTTGGTCCGGGCGTTGGTGTGAGTACGCTGACCCCGCACCGGAAGACCCTTCCGATGGCGCGAGCCGCGATAGGTGCCGATGTCCATCAACCGCTTGATGTTCATGGCGACTTCGGTGCGAAGCGCCCCTTCCACCTTGACGCTGCGTTCGATGAGCTGCCGGAGTCGCGCCACCTCGGAATCGGAGAGGTCGCGCACCCGGCTGTCGGGACTGACCCCGGAATCCGCGAGCAGCCGGTTACTGGTCGGCCGGCCGATCCCGAAGATGTAGGTGAGGGCGACTTCGATTCGCTTGTCCCGCGGGAGATCCACGCCGGCAATTCGGGCCATGGATCAACCCTGCCGCTGCTTGTGCTTAGGATTCCGCTTGCAGATGACGCGGATGATCCCCTGGCGTTTGATCACCTTGCAGTGCTCGCAAATTGGCTTGACGCTCGAACGGACCTTCACAGACTCTCCCGGAAATCGAAGTTGACGGGCAGCTTGGCAATGTAACCTCTCCTCCTTCCGGGGGCAAGGGGCTATGCGGCAACGACTTAGAGAAGGGCCAGGAACCCGTCCAACGCGGCGGCGGGGTCACTCGCCCCGTGGATCGGACGGCCTACCACCAGGTGGGTCGCGCCAGCGCGGGAAGCTTCCCGAGGGCCGGCTACCCGCGCCTGGTCACCGCGGGGGTCGTCGGGACGCCTGATACCGGGAACAACGATGAGCGGACCCGGGCCGACCCGGTCGCGAATCCTCGCCACCTCGAGGGGGCTACAGACAACCCCGGAGAGACCGGCCGCGATGGCCTCTCGTGCCAGGGTTTCGGCCTCATTCGCAATCGAGACCGGATCCGTCCCACTCGACGTCAGCACGGTCACTCCGACCACGGACAGTCCATCGCCTGCGGCAGCCCCGGCTGCTCGCATCATCTCCAACCCTCCGGTGGCATGCACCGTCGCCATACGCACGCCCAGGGCGCGAGCCGCGGCGACGGCCCCCGATACGGTATTGGGGATGTCGTGCCATTTGAGATCGAGAAAGACCTGGAGTCCACGCCCAAGGATCTCACGCACGATCGCAGGGCCCTCCGCGGTGAAGAGCACCGAACCAACCTTGACCCAGCGCAGGGCGGGCAGCCGGTCGAGCAGCCGAAGAGCTTCGGCGCGGCCGGGCAGATCGAGCGCCAGGATCAACTCGGTCATGAGCGCTCGAGCTCCGAGACGATCCGCTCGGGAAGCTTTGGATCAGCAAGCTGGGCGGTGCCGATAGCGACGAGTACCGCTCCGGCATCGAGGTACCGGCGCACATCCTCCGCGGTTCGAATCCCGCCCACGCCGATGACCGGTGTGCCGGGCAACCGGGCTCGAATCGATCGCACCGCCTGAAGCCCGACCGGGAGCAGTCCCGGCCCGCTTACGCCGCCATTCCCCGTTCCCAATCGGGGTGATCCCTGCTCACTCCAGTACCCGGGCATCGTGTTGATCGCGGTGATTCCATCCGCCCCGGCTTGAACCGCCGCCGCCGCGATCGAGGCGATGTCGGGCAGCGCGGGAGAGAGTTTGGCGATCAACGCCCGCTGTGTCACGGTGCGACAGGAAGCCACCACCCGCGCGGTCGATTCAGGGGACGCGCCGAACTCCACCCCGCCGGATGCGGTATTCGGACAGGAGAGATTGAGCTCGTAGCCGGCAATCTCCGGAGATGCTTCGAGGCCCTTGATGACCTCGGCGTACTCGTCCACCCCGAACCCGACCACGTTGACCAGGATCCTGGCTCTCCTGAGCCGGCCCGCCAGCCAGGGCAGATGATCGCTCCTGACCCGATTGAGCCCGGGGTTGGCGAGCCCGACCGAGTTCAGCATCCCGCCGGGAAACTCGGCAACTCGAGGGGGTGGGTTGCCTTCCCGCGGTTCCAGGGACACCGCCTTGGTGACCACACCCCCCAGGCGATCGAGGTCCATGACGCCATCGAGCTCCCGGCCGAAGCCCGCGGTGCCGGAGGCGAGGAGAATCGGATTCTGGAACGTGTGGCCGAAGACCGAACGTGGGAGTGATGTCGAGCGCACTCAGCTGCCGCTCTTGCCCGCCGGACCGCTGGAGACGGCATCGCCGACCTTGCGCTCGTACTCCAGCAGGTACGCCACGATGGCGTCGGCCATGGAGGAGGCCAGGTTCCGCTGGGAGGTTCGGGAGGAAAGCAGCTTGCCGTCCTGGGGATTGGTGCTGAACCCGGTCTCGACGAGGATAGCCGGACGCTTCGCGGTGTTGAGCACTGCAAGCCCGGCCTGTTTCACTCCTCGATTGGGACCGGTGTGGGCCTCTTCCAGGTAGGACTGCATGAGCTCGCCGGCCCGAACCGATTCTCTGAGGTGCTCGTTGGTCTGAAGGTCCTTGAGAATGAACGCCAGACCGGAGAGGCCGTCGCGATCCTCGGGTGCCTCGAACCGGATCGCCTCGTTCTCCATCCTGGCGACCCGGGCAGCGTCCTCGGTGCGGGCTTCTGCCAGCACGAACGTCTCGAAGCCGCGCACCACCGCGTTCCCCGGACGAGGCTCCAGGGAGTTGACGTGAATGCTGACGAACAGGTCGCAGTCGCGATTGCAGTAGCCGGCCCGGTCATACAGGTTGATGAGCGTGTCGGTCTGCCGGGTCATCACCACGCGAATGCCCCGGCGGCGAAGTTCGTCCCGCAGGAGCAATCCAATCTGGAGGTTGACGTCCTTCTCCCGGACCCCGGCGGGGAAATGGTAGCCCGGATTGCCGGGATCCACTCCGCCGTGCCCGGGATCCAGGGTGACGACGTGACCTTTCCGGAGGCCGTTGGGAAGCCGGTCGGGATCGCCGGCCGCGCCGGCCGGACTGACCGCGACGATCCTGGGCGGAGAGCCCGACTCCACCAGCCGTCCCTGGCGGCGGTCGAAGCGGTAATGTTCGGAGAGGACCCGGGGAATGATTTCGGCGACGAACTGATAGGGAAGCTCGAGAACGTCACGCCGCAGGGTCGCGCTCCCGACGATCGGCTCCAGGGCGCCCGCCACCGCCACCAGTGACGCACCCGGAAAAAACCGGAAGGCGGTGCCGTCGATGGTCAGCTCGGCCCACCCGTCGCCGCGGGTTATGTTGCCGTGCAACGCCCGCGCGAGGGGGGCCGCGGCGAGGACGGGACCGCCCACCGGGTCAACCCGCACCGGAACGCGGAACTCACCCTGGGTGGTCTGCACCACGACGAACGCGGGCGCGAGAAGGGCGAGCAGCATCAGGTGGGTTTCATCGCCCGGGCCATTTCGCGGTCCGCGAGACGGCGCTTGATATCCTGCCGACGGTCATGGGTCTTCTTCCCCTTCCCCAGCGCCAGGGCGAGCTTGGCTCGACCCCGTTTGAAATACAGCTCGAGTGGAACCAGGGTCAGGCCTTTCCGCTCCACCGCGCCGATCATCCGTTCGATCTCCCGGCGATGCAGCAGGAGCTTCCGGCTTCGAACCGGCTCGGGATTCCAGCGATTCCCTTGTTCGTAGGGAGTGATGTGCATGCCTTCCAGCCACACCTCGCCCTGGCGGACGTTGGCGTAGGCTTCCTTGATCGATGCTTTCCCGTTTCGCAGACTCTTCACTTCGGTGCCGGTGAGCACGATGCCGGTTTCCCAGGTTTCCAAAATGTGGTAATCGTGGGAGGCCCGCGGATTCCGTGCCACGGTGACCCGGGACTTGGAGCTCTCGACGCCCGGCGATTCTTTCATAAGTGATGACCGGATGGGAAGATAACGCATCGCTTGCCCGCGATGGTTGCTGCGCCTTAGCTTTTCCGGCTCGCCGAAGTGGTGGAACTGGTAGACGCGCTGCGTTCAGGGCGCAGTGGGCGCAAGCCCGTGGGGGTTCGAGTCCCCCCTTCGGCACTCGAGAGGTCTCGCTATATGCGGCAGCTGCCCGCCCTTGCAGTTCTGCTGGTCGCGATCTCCAGTCCTCTGTCCAGTCAAACCGTCGTGCAAGCCCCGGCAGGTCTTCTGACCGGAGTCGTGCTCGACAGCATCACCGGAACCCCGGTGTCTTATGCGTTGCTCACCATCGAGGATCCCGGGCGGAGAGTCTTCGCATCCGAGGGCGGACGCTTTTCCTTCACGGGAATCCCCGAGGGGAAACTGGCCATCCGGGCCCAGCAGATCGGCTATCGCTCGGTGGTCATCGCGGTCACGGTCAGGCGGGATGGCGGCGGCGCTCCGTTCCTCATCCGGCTGACCAGGCAGCCGCTGTTGCTTCCGACCCTCAGCGTCCGGGCCCAGGATTGCCAGGTCCCGGGACTGGCGGGTGAAGGGACCCTGCTCGAAGAGGTTTTCAAGAACGCCGAGCGGCTCCTGGTGCTCCAGAAGGACTACCCCTACCAGACCCGCATGCGGGAAATCAACAGCGTGTATGGCGAGGGCGGGAGTCTGCTGGAACAGAAGGTGGACACAACCAGCTTCGACAGCCGGCGTTTGTCGGCCTATCATCGCGGGCGGGTCCTGGTCCGCACCGGCCGACTCGCGGCGCAGGAGTATGCGACCTACTTCTCACCCGCTGACCTCGCTACCCCCGAGTTCCGAACCTCGCACTGTTTCTGGTTCGAAGGCACCGATGATCAGGATGGAGTGTCGGCGTATCGAATCGGGTTCCGTCCCCTGACCAGGGTGAAGAGCGTGGACTGGGCTGGCTCTCTGGTGGTCGACTCCGCGACGGAACATCTCCTCCGATCGGAGGCCCACCTCGTCAACCTTCCTTCGAAGGGCACCGGGTTTCGCGGGGCGGGGTGTCTGGTGATGTACATGCAGCTGGTCCCGACTCTGGTGCACGAGTTCCAGGCGCGATGTCGCACCGAACAGAACACCGACCCCCCGCTGGTACGGGTGCAGCAGTGGTCGCTGGTCGCGCAGCGTTTTGTGGGGCGGCGTCCGGATGGCGCGCCGCCGGACTAGTCGGGGACGTTAGTAGCGAGCCATCCCGGGCTCGATCTCCGCAGCCCAGGCATCGATTCCACCCGCAAGACTGCGGGCCCGGAACCCGGCGCCCTGGAGGAGCTGCTGGGCAGCGAGTGATCGCTGGCCTTTGTGGCACACCGTAATGATTTCGCGGCCCCCGCCGAGCTCGCGGAGGCGGGCGGGAAGCTCCCGGAGGGGGAGCAGCCGACTCCCTTCGATGCGGGCGATTTCCCACTCCCAAGGCTCCCGGACATCCACCACCAGCGGCGCTCCGTTGCCTCGGAGCGCCTGGGCCAGCTCCCCCGTGGTCACTTCCTCGCCCGCCGGAGGATGGGTATCAAGCCCGCAGTAGGCCTCATAGTCCATGAGCCGGGTAACCGTGGGACGCTCCCCACAGACCGCACATTCGGGGTCGCGGGTTACGGCCAGCTCCCGGAAACTCACCCGCAACGCGTCGATCAGGAGAAGGCGACCGACCAGGGGGTCGCCCACTCCCAGGATCCACTTGATCGCCTCGAGCGCCTGCAGGCTGCCCACGATGCCCGGCAGCACGCCCAGCACCCCCGCCTCCGCACAATTGGGCACCAGGTCGGGGGGCGGCGGTTCCGCGAAGAGGCAGCGATAGCAGGGACCGCCCGGCGCGGCGAAGAGCGACACCTGCCCATCGAATCGGAAGATGCTTCCATAGACGTACGGCGTACCGAGCAGCACGGACGCATCGTTAACCAGATAGCGGGTCGGGAAATTGTCGCTTCCGTCGATCGCAAGATCGTAGGAGCCCAGCGTGTCGAGCGCGTTGGCGGAGCTGAGCCGTTCCCGGTGGGCGATGACCTGAACCTCGGGATTCAGGTCGGCGATCCGGGTGGACGCCGATTCGGTTTTGGGACGACCGAGAAACGCCGAGCCATGAAGCACCTGGCGCTGGAGGTTGCTGAGCTCCACCGCGTCACCGTCGATGATGCCCAGGGTGCCGATGCCGGCGGCGGCGAGATACAGCGCGGCCGGAGAACCGAGGCCCCCGACCCCGACCAGCAGCACCCGGGCCGATCTCAGGCGCTCCTGACCCGCCGGTCCGACTTCGGGGAGGGTCAGGTGTCGCGCGTATCGAACCAGCTCAGAGGGGGACAGCATGACCCGAGGGGCTCTGGGGGGCTCCGTCAGCCGATCGACGACGTCAGGGTCACCAGGCCAGGCTCGGCCCGGTGCTCCTTGAGCAAGTCGGCGAGGGTGATACCGGAGAGGAACTCGTCCACCCGATGCTGGAGCGCGTGCCACACCGGACGGATGGAGCAGCTGCTGGCGGGATCGCACCGCTCCGCGTCGACCGGATGACTGGTGCAGTTGAGCTCGAAGGTCTGACGCTCGCAGGCCGTCATCACATCGCGCACGGTAATCCGCTCGGGTTCCCGCGCCAGGAAGTATCCGCCCCGGGCTCCCCGTACACTTTCGACCAGTCCCGCACGTCTCAGTCTCAGCAGGATCTGTTCGACGTAGTCGGCCGGCAGGCGCTCGGATTCCGAGAGCTCGCGGGCCGCGATGGGCTCGCCGGTCGGTTTTCGGCGAGCGAGGTGCAGCGCGATGATGAGACTGTATTCGGTCCAGGTGGTCACCCGCATGGGTCGAAATATCCACGTTCCGGCAAGGAGGGACAAGCGCGCCCTCCGACGACCCCCCGCGGCCTGCTGGGGCACCTCGGCTTCGTGACGGCCCTGCTGGCGGGTTGGCGCGGCAGCCTGAGGGCCCAGGTTCCCGTTATGGATCCTGTTGCGGCGGGCATTCGATGGCCGGAGACCGGACTGGTAGGGTGGCTCACCCGCCGCCGGGGAGTCCCTTCCCGCCCGGGATGCCCAGCTCGGTCATCGCCCGAAGATCCAGAACCTCGTCGAGCTCCTTGCCCTGGAGAATCTGCTTCCGGGTGACCAGCTCCTTCACCGTGAGACCGGTTGCAATCGCTTCCTTGGCCAGGCTGGCGGCCTCGGCGTAGCCGATCTTGGGGGCGAGTGCGGTGACCAGGGCCGGGCTCCGCTCCAGCCAATACCCGCACTGCGCGGCATCGGCCTGGATCCCCCGGACGCAACGCTGATCGAAGGCGCGAATCGCGTTCGCAAGGATCATCAACCCGAACACCATGTTGTGGGTGATGACCGGCATCATCACGTTGAGCTCGAGCTGTCCTGCTTCCGAGGCAAGCGCCACCGTCTGATCCAGCCCGAGCACCTGGAAACAGACCTGATTGACCATTTCCGCCATGGAGGGATTCACCTTGCCGGGCATGATGCTCGATCCCGGCTGCACCGCCGGGAGGAGCAGCTCGGCGAGCCCGGTGCGGGGACCCGACGCGAGCAGGCGGATGTCGTTGGCGATCTTGTTGAGGTCGAGGGTCAGGCTCCGGACCGCTCCGCTCATGGTCGCAATGTCGCCCATCGACTGCATCAGCTGGACCAGGTCCTTTCCTTCCCGGAGCACCAGGCCGGAAATAGCCTGGAGGTGGTCCACCATGCGGCGGGGATACTCCGGCTCCGCGTTGAGCCCGGTCCCGACCGCGGTGCCCCCGATGTTCATGTCCCGGAGCCACTCCGCGGCCTCGGCCAGCTTGGCGCGATGGCGGGTTAGGGTGCCGGCCCAGGCGGCGAATTCCTGTCCCATCCGGATCGGGGTGGCATCCTGGAGATGGGTCCGGCCCGACTTGATGATCGCATCAAACTCACGGCCCTTGGCGGCGAGGGACTTCGCGATCCCATCCAGCGCATCCAGCAGAACCGGGAGGGTCGCCAGGGTCGCCAGCCGCATCGCCGTGGGGATCACGTCGTTGGTGCTCTGGGCCATGTTCACATGGTCGTTGGGATGGATCGGGGTGTAGCTGCCCCGGCTGCCTCCCAGGAGCTCGTTGGCGCGATTGGCCAGGACTTCGTTGCAATTCATGTTGTGACTGGTGCCGGCGCCCGCCTGATAGACGTCGACCACGAACTGGTCGCGGTGCTGCCCGCCCAGCACCTCGTCGGCGGCCCGGACGATGGCGTCGGCCAGGTGCACCGGGAGTCGACCCGTGTCGCGATGGGTCAGCGCGGCGGCTTTCTTGATCCAGATGACCGCGTCCACGAAGGCGGGAAGCGGGCGGAGCCCGGAAATCGGGAAATTCTCCACCGCCCGCAGGGTCTGAATCCCATAGAGGGCTTCGGCGGCCACCTGCTTTTCGCCGAGCGGGTCTTTTTCGGTCCGATACGTCATGTCGAAGGATTCACCATGGTGGCAGACGGCGGAATTCTACGTCATCCTCCGCGCGAAGGCGAGCGAACCCGCGGGTCAGGAAAGCCCGACGAGGAACGGATTAGTCCGACGTTCCTCGCCGATCGTCGTGGGGGGGCCGTGGCCCGGATACACGACCACGTCGTCCGGCAAGGAAAGCAGCTCCCGCCGGATGCTCTCGAGCAGGGTCGCGTGATTCCCGCCGGGAAGGTCGCTGCGTCCGATCGAGCCCCGAAACAGCAGATCCCCGCTGAGCACCGCTCCCGGTACCACGAAGCACACGTGGCCCGGGGTATGACCCGGGGCGTGGCGAACTTCCACCGGGACGGAACCGATCGAGAGCTCGTCCCGGTCGGCGAGCAGCCGGTCGGGCGGAGGCGGAGGGGGGCAGCGCATCCCGAACAGGATCCCCTGGTCGGGGAGGCCCTGATAGAGCGGCAGCTCTTCCCGGTGGAGCAGAATGGGCGCGCCGGTCACCGCGTGAATCGCGGCAACGCCTGTGATGTGGTCGAGATGGGCGTGGGTCAGCCAGATGCCACTGATGGTGCGATTCCGCCGCTTCGCCTCGGCCAGAAACCGATCGGCTTCCTCTCCCGGATCGACCAGAACGGTGTCGGGGTGACCGGGATCGTAGGCCAGGTAGCAGTTCTCCGCGAACCCGCCGTTGGGAATCGCGATGATCTCGAGCGTGGACACCAGCGGTCAGGCCGCGCCGGCGATCAGGTGGCTCTTACGCTCGGCGAGGTACTTCTCGACCGCGATGGCCGCGGTGGTGGCATCGCCGACGGCGGTGGTGACCTGGCGGGTGAGCTGAACCCGGAGATCGCCCGCGGCGAAAAGCCCCGGAATCGAGGTCATCATCCGATCGTCGGTCTGGAGGTAGCCGGCGGCATCGTGGGCGACGTGGTCGCGCACCAGCCAGCTGTTGGGCTTGAACCCGATGAAGACGAAGCAACCGGAGGCCTCGAGCCGGGACCGCGCCCCGGTGACGGTGTGCTCCAGCTCCAGGTGTCGAAGCCCGGATTCGTTCCCCGCGAGCTCGAGCACCCGGGTGTTCCAGCTGACCTCGATCTTCGGATTCTGGAAAGCGCGCTCCTGGAGGAGTTTCGAGGCGCGGAATTCATCGCGCCGATGAATCAGGAAGACCCGGGAGGCATAGCGGGTCAGGTAGTCGGCTTCCTCGACCGCGGCGTCGCCGCCCCCCACCACCGCGACGCGCTCGCCCCGGAAGAAAGCGCCATCACACACCGCGCAGTAGGAAACTCCCTTGCCGGCATACTCGAGCTCGCCGGGAATGCCCAACTTGGTAGGCGTGCCTCCCGCGGTCAGGATCACCGTCGGGGCGCGATACTCGGTGCCCGAGCTCGTGGTGACCAGGAAGGTCCCGTCACCCTGCCGCAAGATGCCCTCCACATTCTCCATCCGAATGTCCGCGCCGAAAGCCTGGGCGTGCTCGGTCATCTTGCTCGCGAGGTCCGGGCCCAGGATGCTCAGGAAGCCTGGATAGTCCTCCACCTTTTCGGTGTTGAGGAGCTCTCCGCCGGGGACTCCACGTTCGAGCACCACCGTCTTCAGCATACCCCGCCCGGCGTACATTGCCGCACACAGGCCCGCGGGCCCGGCGCCCACGATGAGGACTTCGAATTGTTCGGTGGCCATGGGGAGAAATGTAAGTCGCCGGAAGACGGTGGGTAGTTACCGCGCCGGGTCGCTCGTCAGCGCAATCCCTCGAGCCATTCGGCCGGGACCTCCTGCGATCCGATCATGGCGTGGCTCGATTCGGGATCGTCATCGCCGTGCCAGTCGCTCCCGCCGGTACGTCGCAGACCTAACTCGGTGGCCAGCTGGCCGATTCGCCGCCGCATGTCCTCCGAGTGCGCCGGATGGCGGACTTCGACAGCGTCGAGTCCTTGTTCCTTGAGGGCCGCCAGGGTCGCCCGGTTGGCGCGGTCCCGGAGATGAGCCGCGGAAACAATGCCGCCAACCCGATGGGCGAGGTCGGCCACCTCGTGGAAGGCGGGCAACCGTTTCTCCACATAGGCCGGCCGGCCTTTGGCGAGCCACTGATGAAAGGCGTCATCAACGGTTGCCACCTTGCCGAGCCGGACCAGGGCTCTCGCCAGGTGAGGGCGGCCCATGGCGGCGTCGCCGGTCTCGCGCGCCAGATCCTCGAACGAAACATCCACGCCCCAGGCCTGCAATCCCTCGACCATCGCCCGGCCCCGGCGAACCCGGTCCTCGCGGCAGCGCCGGAGAAACGTTTCGAGGTCGTCCTGGTGGACTGGCAGGAAATACCCCAGGACATGCATCTCACCCCAGGGCGCCGCGGTGGAGAACTCGCATCCAACGACGATGCGGACGCCGAGTTGGTCGCCTGCCTGCATGGCTTCAGGCACGCCGGCCACCGTGTCATGATCGGTGAGCGCAATCGCCTGGAGGCCGAGTCCCGCCGCCCTGGACACGACCACCCCCGGCGGCAGGATGCCGTCGGACGCGGTGGAATGCAGATGAAGGTCGATGAAGGCGGACTGAATCAGCGCCGGTACCCCAGCTCGGCCGACGTCCAGGACGGTTGGGAGACCCGGAACAGCTCGATCAGGTCGGCGTCGCTCATTCGAGAGAGCGAAAGCTCCCGGCTCTTGGCGCCGAGCGGCGAATAGCGCACGATCCGGTCGGGCCCCGATCCCGAAGGCAGCCGGGAAAAGCGGAGCGAGAACTCGTCTTTTTCATACTGCGTGGTCCGGCCGGAAGGAAAAACCGACCAGCGCTCTCCATCAATGTCGAGAACCCGATGTGGCATCAGGCCAGCTCCTCCGGTTGTTGCTCGAGCGATTGCCTCAGATCGGCGAGGAAGCGATCGGCATCCGCCCCATCGACGATGCGGTGGTCGAAGGAAAGCGCCAGCATCCCCATGGTCCGGATCCCGATCGCGTCGCTTCCATCGGACCCGGTGACGACGGCGGGTTGTTTCCCGATCGCTCCGACCGCGAGAATCGCGGACTGGGGCTGATTGATGACCGGCAGACCGACGAAGGTCCCGAACACGCCGGGGTTGGTGATGGTGAAGGTTCCCTTCTGCACTTCGTCGGGTGAGAGCTTCTTGGTGCGGGCCCGGTCGGCCAGGTCGTTGATGGCGCGGGCAATGCCGAGCAGGTTCAGCTCGTCGGCCCGACGGATGACCGGAACGATCAATCCCCACTCCATCGCGACGGCAATGCCGAGGTTGATCTCGCCGCGATACACGGTGGCCTCTCCCATCACCGCGGCGTTGAGGACCCGGTGACGCCGGAGGGTTCGCGCCGTCGCCGCCGCAATGAACGCGAGATAGGTGAGATTCACGCCCCGGTCGGAAAACTCGCCTTTCCATTGCGACCTGAGCCCGGCGATCCGGGTGTAATCCACCTCGATGAGGCTCTGCACGTGAGCCGAAACCCGCCGCGACATGATCATGTGATCGGCGGTCAGCTTGCGGATCCGAGACCAGGGCTCGACCTGATCGTTTTCCCAGGGCTCGACCACGGGACCCGGAACGACCCGCGTCCCCGCTCCCACGCTCAGATCGGACGCCGAACCCCGGGGTGGAGCGGAGGCCTGGCCGCCGGGGTGAGGGGCTTCGAGGTGGGAGAGGAGATCCGACTTGGTGACCCTCCCGGCCAGGCCGGTGCCTTCGACCGAGGCAAGGTCGATGTTGTGCTCCGCGGCGATCCGCCGAACCAGCGGAGTGGATCGGGTTCGGAGCCGGTCCTCCATGCTGTCGGGCTCGGCGGCCGGAGCGGGGGACGTTGCGGCGGGCTTCTCCAGAGGAGTCGGCGCCGGTGGGGGAGCAGCGGGTATCGGGGGGGTCGCCTTCGGGGCGGCTGGTCCGGACGGCGGACCAGCCTTGACTGCCTCCGCTTTGGGTGCTCCCGCGGGCTTCGGCGGTGCCGCGGCCGGCGCGGACGAGGCAGCTCCAGCCCCGTCGGTTTCGAGCCGGGCCACCACGGTTTGCACCGCGACGGTCTGTCCTTCCTGGACCAGAATTTCGGCAAGGACACCAGCCTGGGGCGCCGGGATCTCCGCGTCCACTTTGTCGGTGGAGATCTCGAACATCGGTTCATCCCGTTTGACGGGCTCGCCGACTCTCTTGAGCCATTTCGACAAGGTGCCCTCGGCGATGGATTCGCCCATCTGGGGCATGACGACGTCAATCCTTGCCATGCAACGCTCCCATTACGCCCCTGTTTCGATCCGCATTCGATAGAACGATCGATACACGAAAACGATGGACACGAGGAGGAACAACCCGGCGAGCAGGTGACTCAGACCTGGGCCCCGCTGCGCGGTCAACGACACCGCCAGCTCGACCGCAAGCAGGCCGAAGAGCGTGGTGAACTTGATGATCGGATTCATCGCGACGGAGGAGGTGTCCTTGAAGGGATCACCCACGGTGTCGCCCACCACGGTTGCCGCATGGAGGGCGGTGCCTTTCTGCTTGAGCTCGACTTCCACGATCTTCTTGGCGTTGTCCCAGGCCCCACCAGCGTTGGCCATGAACACGGCCTGGTAGAGCCCGAACAGCGCAATCGAGATCAGGTACCCGACGAAGAAGAACGGTTCGACGAAGGCGAACCCCAGCGTCCCGAAGAACACCGCGAGGAAGATGTTGAACATCCCCTTCTGGGCGTACTGGGTGCAGATCTCGACCACTTTCTTGCTGTCGGCGACCGAGGCTTTGGTGGTGCCCTCGAGCTTGATGTTGGCCTTGATGAACTCCACCGCCCGATAGGCGCCGGTGGTCACGGCCTGGATCGATGCGCCGGTAAACCAGTAGATCATGGCCCCGCCCGAGATGAGCCCCAGCAGGAAGGGCGGGTGGAGCAGCGAGAGCTTGTCCACGTTTTCCGTCAGGCCCGAGGTCAGGGCGACGATGATCGCGAAAATCATCGTCGTCGCCCCCACGACGGCCGTCCCGATCAGTACCGGCTTGGCAGTGGCCTTGAAGGTATTCCCTGCCCCGTCATTTTCCTCGAGCATGTGCTTGGCCGCTTCGAAGTTCACGTCGTAGCCGTCTTCCTGCTTGACCTTGGCGGCGAACCCGGGCACCGTCTCGATCAGAGACAGCTCGTAGATCGACTGGGCGTTGTCGGTCACCGGGCCGTAGGAGTCGACCGCGATGGTGACCGGCCCCATGCCGAGGAATCCGAAGGCCACCAGCCCGAACGCGAAGACGGCCGGGGCCGACATCAGGACCCCGAGACCAAGCCCGCTCACCCCGTAGGCGATTCCCATGAGCACCACGATGGTCAGGCCGAGCCAGTAGGCGCTGAAATTCCCCGCGACCAACCCCGAAAGGATATTGAGCGAGCTCCCCCCTTCGCGGGACGAAGTGGTGATCTCCCGGACGTGCCGGGAGCTCGTCGAGGTGAAGACTTTGACGAATTCCGGGATGATCGCGCCGGCCAGCGTGCCGCAGGTGATCACGGTGGACAGCTTCCACCACAGGCTGCCGTCACCCAGGTTCGGAATGAGCAGATACGACGTGAGATAGGTCAGCGCCACTGAGACGAATGAGGTCAACCAGACCAGGCTGGTGAGCGGCGTCTCGAAGTCCATCTTGTCGGCGTTGGCGTAGCGGGCCCGCGCGATGGCCCCGTTCAGCAGGTAGGAGATCCCGCTCGCGATCACCATGATGATCCGCATCATGAAGATCCAGACCAGGAGCATGACCTGGATGCTCTGGTAGTTGGGGCCGGCCGAACCGGCATTCACCGCGAGGAGGATGAACGAGATGAGGGCGACCCCGGTCACGCCGTAGGTCTCGAAGCCGTCCGCGCTCGGGCCCACCGAATCGCCCGCGTTGTCGCCGGTGCAGTCGGCAATGACGCCGGGGTTCCGGGCATCGTCTTCCTTGATGTTGAAGACGATCTTCATCAGGTCCGACCCGATATCGGCGATCTTGGTGAAGATGCCGCCCGCGATCCGGAGCGCCGACGCGCCGAGCGACTCACCGATGGCGAACCCGATGAAGCAGGGTCCGGCGTAGGCCCCCGGAATGAAGAGCAGGATGCACAGCATGATCAGGAGCTCGACGCTGATCAGGGCCATCCCGATGCTCATGCCCGCCTTGAGCGGAATCTGGTGCAGCGGATAGGGCTTGCCCCGGAGACTCGCGTAGGCGGTCCGGGAGTTGGCGAAGGTGTTGATCCGGATCCCGAACCAGGCCACCCCGTAGCTCCCGGCGATCCCCACCAGACTGAAGAACAGGATGATGGCGACCTTGGCGGGCGGGAAACCGTGGGTCGGGTTGCCGGCGGCGTCCGTGGTCGAGGCCAGCGACCCGAAATACAGCGCGGTGACCGCCCCGATGAAGAGCCACAGCAGGGCCAGGAATTTGCCCTGTTGGGTCAGGTAGGTCTTGCAGGTCTCGTAGATCAGCTCGGACATCTCCAGCATGGCCTCGTGGACCTTCAGATTCTTGAGCTGGGCGTAGATCACGAGACCGAACAGGAGGCCCAACCCGCAGACCACCAGGCCGCTCAGCAGGAGGCTCCTCCCGGTGAGACCCAGAAAGGTCTGGCTGGCCAGGTCGGGAACGACCAGGTTGGCTTCACCGCCGGCGTGTTCCTGGGCCAGCCCGAGCGAAGGGACCAGCAGGAGGCCGGCGGTGAGCAGCGGGCGAAGAACACGACGGCAGGTGACGAGCGTCATCGGCCAGGGGCTCCGGAAGGTGTGAGAGTTGGATTGGATGCGGGCCAAAACTAGTCGGAAGGATGGGAGGATGGGAGGATGGGAGGCCCTTCCTATCCTCCTATCCTCCTATCCTCCTAGACATGCTCCATCAGCAGCTCCAGTTTCTTCCTCAAGTCACCTAGCTGCTTCGACTTGAAAGCCGTCTTGGTCTGCTCCAGCACCTCGATGGTTTCCTGCACCGCCTGATGGAGCTGGGCGCCCCGGGGACAATTCATCAGCTGACAGGGATGCCCGTTGACCGGTTGACCGGCCAGGGCCCGCCCCAATTGATCGAGGTCGGTGAGAGAGGCCATGACATTCCGGAGCGTCAGGGACAGGAACACGTCCACCGCCGGGGCCGACCCCGAGGCCGATGACTTGAACGGGGCGAGGTTTTCAAACTCCCGGCGCCAGTCCCGCAGCCGGCGCTCCGCGCTCTCGATGGCGCGATAGGACCGGAACCGTTTCACCGCACTGTCCACCCGGCTCAGCAGCTCGGGAAAGAGCACCGGCTTGACCAGGTAGGAGGCCACCGGAAGCTCGATGCAGGCGATGGCGGAGCGGGTCGAGGGATATCCGGTGATGATGATGATGGGCAGCCCGCCGCTGGTCTCCGCAATCCGCCGCACCAGCTGGAGGTCGGAGTTGCCGGGCATTTCCAGGTCGGTGATCAGGAGATCGAATTCCGCCTGCGAGGCCCGCTCTTCGGCCTGGAAACCGTCGGAGACGGTCTCGCATTCGTACCCCTCCCGGCGGAGCAGTTCCGCGGTGGAGGAAAGGAACGTTTCTTCGTCGTCGGCCAGCAGGATCCGGCCGCGGCTGGTTGGTTCATTCATGGTTGCTCGATCCGCGAATAGGCATTCGAACGACAAACTCGGTCCCGCCCTCCGGGGGGTCGACGATCTCGACGGTGCCGCCGATCGCGGTGACCGAGCGATGGACCAGGGAAAGTCCGATTCCCATGCCACTCATGCCGGTGTCTCTTCCTTTCGTGCTGACGAAAGGCCGAAACAGCATCGGGCGGACTTCGGGGGGTATGCCGGGACCCTGGTCACGCACCCGGAGCTCGAATGTGCCATTACTCGACTGCGCCGTCACGGTCACCGTTCCTCCCGGTGGGGATGCTTCGACCGCGTTCTGGACCAGATTGTACACCGACTGGCGAACGACCGATTCGGGAATGGGCACTTCGGCGGGCACCCGATCGAGCTCGGAGCGGATGGTGACCCGGGCCGGACGGTTCACCTGGCTGAGCAGAGCCACCGCATCGCCGATCAGGGTTCGGACCCCGGCAGACCCGCTTCCCTCGACCTCGGGCCGGTAGGTCTCGTAGAGCTGGCGGGTGACGCTCGCGATCCGCCCGATCTCCCGCTCCATGGCCCCCACATACCCCGCGTGCGGATGGGTCGGGGGGATCGCATCTCTCAGCAGCAGAAATGAATTCTGGATGCCGGCCAGGGGATTGTTGATCTCGTGGGCAACCCGTGCGGCCAGCCGCCCCATGGTGCTCAGGGTTTCCACCTCGCGAAGCTGTGCCTCGGCGCGGCGCGCCACCGTAATGTCGCGACCCTCCGCCAGAAGCTGGGTGACGGTTCCGGATCGGTCCACGATCGGCTTGATGGAAAAGTCGTAGACCAGCCGGCCATCGGAGCCGGCGTCCTCCACCTCGGCTTCGAACGTAACCAGTAGTCCGGCGCCGGCGCGCTCCACTGCCCTGGCGACCCGTTCCCGGGCCGGATCCTCCTCGGCCCACCAGGTTTCCGCGAACGGCTTGCCCGCGATGGTGAAGAGCGAGGCGCCCTGGTCTCGTCTCGCCAGCGCGGCCCCGTTGGCCTCCAGCACGCAGCCCTCGCGGTCGAGCAGGACCTGGAAGTGGTGCGCGCTGTCGAAAATGGCGCGGAAGCGACGTTCACTGCTCTCCCGCTCCTGATCAATGCGCTGGCGCTCGGTGACATCGCCGCTCACCCCCAGCATCCGGACCGGTGCCCCATCGGCGGTACGTTCATTGATGTGTCCCCGATCGACCAGCCACCCCCACTCGCCCGAATCTTTTCGCAATCGGTACTGAGCCTCAAAAGCGGGGGTCAGACCCTGGAGGTGGGCCCGGAGCAGGGCGAGGACCCGCTGGCGATCGTCGGGATGGATCAGCTCGGTCCAGTCGCCCTCCCGAATCTCCTGACCGTTCCCACTGTGCCGGATGGCGGGGGGACGGTCGTTGACGGCAAGCTCCCAGGCCCAGGCCCGGTCCATGGAGCGGCCCAGGACGAGGCGCAGGCGAGCCTCTTCGGCGGTGGCTGCATTGCTCTGGAGGGTCCTGCCGAGCTGGAGCGCGAGGGCGAGCAGGGCGCTCAGAACCAAGCCGAACGCGAGAAGAAGATTCGGCACTCCGCTTTCCAACCGTTTCCGGAGCTCGGCCGCGGGCCAGACCCGGAGCTCCCAGGTCATATCGCCGAAACCGACCAGGGAACGATCAACCAGATTGGTCTCATCGGGCAGCGGGGACCGATCCCCACTGAGCGAGCGGCCCCGCCACATCACCGCGCGGTGAAACCCGTCGAGCGAGTCCGCGAACAGCTCGTGCAGCATCTCATCCACCCGAATCATGCCCACCACGGTCCCGTGACATCGCATCAGATCACACGCGGGAATGGCCGTGGCCACTCCGCGAGAGGAGTCGGCCAGCGCGAAATGCCACACCGAATCCGCGGCCGTCGTGCCCGACCGTTGCAGCATTCCCAGCTGGAGAGCGAGCTGAGCCCGAATCACCGGGGCTTCGAGGGTGTCATCCGGTACCAGCGTAATCCGCCCGGCAGGGGGAACCCAGGCCACCCCGGCGAGACCGACCTCGTCCCGGGTGAGGTTGCGAGCGAACCAGGCCCATTCCTGGGTGCCGGCCACGCCGGGCTGGGACATCCCGGCGATTCTCCAGAGGGCCAGGTTGATGCGGCCCATCGATTCCTGAAGCCGGTCGCCGGCCGCCCTGGCGACACTTCGCAGCAGGGCGGCGTAATCGTCCCGCTGCGTCTGCACCAGGGTGCGCCAGACGAAGAGCACCGCGACGAGGCTCGCGAGTCCTACCGCCGGCGGCACCCAGGCCGGGAACATTCTGGGCACCCAGACCTGGTTCCAGGCCAGCGAGGTGAGTGCGATGCCCATGACCAGAAGGCCGATCGCCATTTGGGGAGACGCCCCGGCAAGGCGACCGAACTGGACCTCCGGCGAGAGCCCGAAGACCTGTCCCAGCAGCACCGCGAGATTGAGCGCCACCAGAATCGAGCCGGCCAGTCCGACGGCAAAAGCTCCGGACTTCTCGGGGCGGAACTGGGTAATGCAGAGAATCAGGGCGGTGCCGGCCAGCAGGAGCCCGACCCCGCCGGCAAGGGGGAGGATCTCCTGAGAGAGGAGGCCGCTGGCGCCCAGCACACGGGGGAGAAACCCGGTGGGAAGAAAGCCGAGGTCGATCCCGGCGAGTTGCAGCAGCGAGAGATAGGCCAGAACGACTGCAGGGAGCGCGGCGAGAAACGCCAGACGCCGCCTCCGATAGAGCAGCGCGAGGGCAGCGATGCCGAGGCTCAGCAGGCTGACCGCGCCGGCGGGTCGGAACGGAGGCCGGCTGGTCACCGGCTGGATCAATGCCCTGATGCCCGTGATCCAGCCCACGACCCCGCTGGCGCCGATCCCGACCAGGATCCATCCGGGGTAGGCCCACACGTTTCGGGCTCGCAGCAGCCGTGAGGCGAGATCAGTGGGAAAGAGTCGCATGGTCCGTTCGAGCCCTGTCGCGCCAGCCTGGCCGGAAAAAGTAAAGGCACGAGCCGGCCCCGGGCCTCTCGTGCCTTCGACGGACGGAATCCTGCATCCCGCTCGTCAAGGAAGCCCGGGTTCCCGGGCCGCTGTGCGCCTCATCGCACCTGCGTCGTCATGTTACTGTCGTGCCGGGAGCGGCGCAAGGATTCGGGGACGGATTCGGGGCCTTGCGGATCGATCTCGACGATCATAGCTTGGCCAAAGGAAAAGGAAACACACCGATCGGTCTCCGGACCGACGGGCCTTGTCGGATGGAGCGTGGCTCCATCAGCCGAAGGCGCCAAACCGCGAAGGCGGGATGGCGCCTTTCTTTTTTTCCACAGGCGAGGACTGAATGCTGCTTCGCACAGCGGGTGCCTTCCTGGTGTTGACCCTCGCCACGGGGGCGGTGGGCTTCGGGGGGCGGTTGGCCCATTCCAGCGGCGTCCTGCAGACCCTGTTTTTCCTCTTCCTGAGCGGATTCCTGGTCCTGTTGCTCACCGGCCTGGCCACCGCGCGGGGACGCGCGGGTTAGGCCAGGCCGTGCTGGCGAGTATGGACCACCTGCTGGTCGATCAGCTCCGCGATCTCTACAGCGCGGAGACCCAGATCGAGGCGGCCATCCCCACCCTGATCGCCAGGGTGCAATCGGGGGCACTTCGGGACGTCTTCGAACGGCACTTCGATGATACCGGCCGGAACATTCTTCGGCTGCAGGAAATGCTGAAGCACCTCCAGGCCAGCGCGCGGGGACCCCGCTGCCTCGCCATGACGGCCTTGCTCCAGGAAGCTGAGGAAGCCGCGCGAATGGCTCGGTCCGGTGAGGTCCTGGACCTGATGCTCGCGGCCGGACTCCGACGGGTTGTCGTGTATGAGCTGGTCGGGCTTGGCGCGGCGCGAGTCTGCGCGCTCCGCCTGGATCAACAGAGGGTCACCGACCTCCTGGATCTGACCCTGATGGAGCGCGGTGAAGTGGAGGCGAGGTTGCGCCGACTGACGACCACCGAAGAGCTGGAAGAGATGGCGTGTGCTGCAGCATCCCAGGCCATGGCAGAAAGAGAATAGGCCCGGACGCTCGAATCCCACCTAAACGAACGTCCGACCTAACCGTCGCTCAGAAGGCCTCCCCGGCCCCTGAGCGGCGGGGCCTATTCCCTTGGCGGACAGGCGGAAGGGCGGACAGCAAAAAGGCGGACAGATGCGTCGTCCGCCTGTCCGCCTGTCCGCCTGTCCGCCTGTCCCCCTATTCTACCGCTCGGAACTCGCCGCAGGCGACCACCGTCCCGTCCTGGTGCACCTGAATGATGTGACTTCCGGTCGCCGGCGCAGGTACTGCGAGGGTCACTGCGGCTTGGGCCACGCCGCCGGCGCCAACCTGAAGGACCGGATACCCTGAGCCCTCGACCCCGCCGGGGGACGCGCACGTGCCGGTATGCATATGCCAATTCAGCGTGGAGTTCGGTGGCCCATTTCGGATCGAAATGATGAAATGAGTACCATCTCCCTGGGTTTCCGCCGTGGCGCCACCCCGCACCGACGCACTGCCAACCGGCTCGAGGAGCGCACGCCATTTCGCCGCCGGGGGGGCTGCAGCGATCAAGATCCCGGCCGCAAGCATCGCGGCGGCGGATTTCGTCCCGACCAAAGTGGCCTCCAAGGTGTAAGAAGTTGCGCCAGCGGTCCTGTACGGCCGCTACCTGTTAGACGCACACTGACCGATGGTTCGCACGAATCGCGCCGGGGGAGGGCCTGCCTAATAGGCACCCCTGACCACATGGCCCGGCTCAGCCATTTGGTGTACTGTGGCGAGGAATCGCTTTGCCAGTTTATCGATCTCGCTCTCGCCGGGTTGATTGGTTTCGACCGTCACCAGCGTGTAGTGGCCGCCTTCCGCCTGCACGGACACGCCGAGTTGGCCGATAGGGCCTCCGAACTTCCGTGCCCGAACGCCTTCCGAAAGGGGCGAGAGGTGTGCCCCGAAGAACTCCGTCACGTGCTGGATGACGGCTTCGGGCGAGACGGTGGTCCGATGGAAGTATTTCACGGGGACCCTATTCCTTGCCGTACTCGTAGTACTCGACGCCGAGGTGGGTGATCGGTTCCTCGCCCATCAGGTAGCGCAACGTATTCTTGAGTTTGGTCTGCTGGATGAAGAGATCATGTTCGGGATAGAGGCCGGGAGCTACCTGGGGACTCTTGAAGTAAAAGGACAGCCACTCCTGCACCCCGAAGAAACCGGCCCGCTGGGCCAGGTCGAAGAACAAGGCGAGGTCGAGGACCAGCGGGGCGGCGAGAATCGAGTCCCGGCACAGGAAATCGACCTTGATCTGCATGGGATAGCCGCACCACCCGAAGATGTCGATGTTGTCCCAGCCCTCCTTGTTGTCGCCCCGGGGCGGGTAGTAGTTGATCCGAACCTTGTGATACAGGTGGCCATACAGCTCGGGATACAGCTTGGGTTGGAGGATGTATTCCAGGACCCCGAGCTTGGATTCCTCCTTGGTCTTGAAGCTCTCCGGGTCGTCGAGCACTTCCCCGTCCCGGTTCCCCAGGATATTGGTCGAGTACCAGCCCGATACCCCGAGCATCCTCGCTTTGAACATCGGGGACAGCACGGTCTTCACCATGGTCTGCCCGGTCTTGAAGTCCTTGCCACCGATCGCGATCCGACGCTGCGCGGCGAGCTCCACCAGCGCCGGCGCATCGACGGTCAGGTTGGGCGCCCCATTGGCGAACGGGACATTCTCCATCAAAGCAGCCCAGGCATACAGCATGGACGGGGCAATGGCCGGGCTGTTCGCATCCATCGCCTTTTCGAAGGCGGCGAGCGAGGCGTGTTCGGGACCCGGGGCGATGAAGATCTCGGTCGAGGCGCACCACACCACCACCGTTCGGGAAACGCCGGTGCGGGACTTGAACTCCCGGATATCCTTCCGCAACGCTTCCGCCAGCTCGCGCTTGGACGAGCCCGGCTTCACGTTGGTGCCCTGCAGTCGCTTCACGTAGTGCTGATCGAACACGGCGGGCATCGGAACCAGCGGCTCGAGGAAATCCCGGATGGCCTCGACGTGTTCGTGCCGGTCCAGGACCCCGCATTTGATCGCCGCCTGATAGGCGTTGTCGGGGATCGGGTCCCAGGCGCCGAACACCAGGTCGTCGAGCCCGGCGAGCGGAACGAAGTCCTTGATCAAGGGGGCGCGTTGTTCGGTCCGACGGCCCAACCGGATGGTGGCGAGCTGGGTGAGGGAGCCAAACGGCTTGGCTTTCTGCCGCCGGGCCAGCTCCACGCCGGCGATGAAGGTCGAGGCAACCGCACCAAGCCCCACGCACAGCACACCGAGCTTGCCGGACGCGGGCGCAATGGAACGGGGAGTCGACTCAGGCATCCGGCTCAGGTCCTTTCGTCGCGGGTTATCCGATGGACGTACACGAACCGCTGTATCACCGTGATGATGGAAAAGAACGCCAGGGCCGCCACCACGATCTGGAGCGCCAGCACCTCATAGGGTCCATCGCCGAGGAGGATCGAGGCGGCCCCGAGCGCGATCAACCGCTCGGCTCGCTGGACGATGCCGACCTTGCATTCCAACCCGAGACCCTCGGCGCGAGCCCGGGCGTAGGAAACCAGCAGGCTGCTCCACACCGCAACCATGCAGAGCGTGATGGTTGCGATGCGCCAGGGGACCGCGGGAGTCCACAGGAGGAATACCGCGATCCCAATGAAGGTCGCTCCGTCGCCAACCCGATCGAGGGTCGAATCGTAGAACGCCCCGAATTTGGAAACCTGATGCCCATGGCGCGCCACCTGCCCGTCCAGGGTGTCGACCACCCCACTCCCAAGCAGCAGAATGCCCCCGAGCCGAATCCAGCCAAGTCCGTAGGCCACCGCGGAGACAACGACAAAGAGTGCCCCGACTGTGGTGATCGTATTGGGTGAAATCCGACGCCGGCGCAGCCACTCGGCGAGCGGGAATGTGGCGCCCAGAAACCCCCTCTCCACGAATTTCGGGACGAGTTTCATCGGGCTCCGACTGCGCCCCGGAAGAGAGGAAGTATCAAGCATTACAATGGGTTAGGAGGGGCGGAAGATAGTCCCGGATGCGGCCCCCGGCAAACTTCCCTGCCCCAGGTATTCACCGGTAGAGCAGCAGGCCTCGGCGGGACTGCTCCCACCGCGCGATCTCAGGCTGCCAACCGGAAACGATCCCCCGGGGTGGCGTGCCGGCTAGAATTGCCTCGCGAAGCGTGGGCCCGCCAGCCAGACGATCGAATCCCGCAGCCCGGAAGCCGATCTCGTCAGGGTACATCCGGTGGAGAATGGCGAGAAGCGCCACCGCGGTAAGCAGCGGATCATAGGTGGCGGCGTCCGTGAGCACCAACCGGATCCCGTGCACCGGGATCGATCCGTACTTGCTGTCCGAGGGGTCGCGCGGCGTGAAATCGACCTTCTGGAAGCGGACCCCAGGCAAGCGGGCCTCGGAGAGCTCCCGGAGTACCTTGTCCGCCTCCAACCAGGGAGCACCGATCTGGCGGAACGGCGCATCGGTACCTCGGCCCACGGAAAGCGCGGTGCCCTCGAAGTGCACCAGCCCCGGATAGTGGAAGAGGCTCTCGGGATCCTTGAGGTTCGGACTGGGGGCGATGAATGGCAGCCCGGTGTCCAGGATGGTCATCCCACGTGACCATCCAGCGGCGGGAATGACCCCCAGATCGGTGCCCAGGCCCAGCTCCCGATTGGCCAGGCGAGCCAGTTCTCCCAACGTCAGGCCATGACGCATCGGCATGGCCAGGGCACCGACGAAGGAGCGATAGGACGGATCGAGCAGGTTCCCCTGGACGGCTCCTCCGATGGGGTTGGGACGATCCAGAATCACTACCCGCTTGCCAAACCGTGCCGCCGCCCGCATGACTTCAATGGTGGTGCTGAGATAGGTATAGGAGCGGGCTCCCACGTCGGGCAGGTCCACGAGCAGGAGTTGGACTCCCGCAAGCATGGAGTCGGTGGGCGCCCGTCGATCGCCATAGAGGCTGTAGATTGGAAGACCGGTGGCGCTGTCCCGCGAAGAGGCTACGATTTCGCCGGGCTCGGCGGTCCCACGAAACCCGTGTTCGGGACTGTACAGTGCCACCAGGTGGAGTCCCGCTTCGCGCAACCGTTCCACGTCGCTCCGGCCGGCCGCATCGATGCCGCCCTGGTTCGTGACCAGGCCGATGCCGGCCTCCCGAACAACGTGGAGACTGTCTCGAAGCAGGACGTCAATCCCGGGAAGGACGGCCGGCCGGACCGGTTGGGCGGGGTTCGGGGCCGACCCGACGCATCCCACGAGCACCAACATCATGATCCTCGAGCGCATGTGACCTCACCGATTCGTGTTCGCACTCTGGCCTGTTGGCTGCTGGTGGCCCCGGTGGGCGCCGCCGCCCAGACTCCATCTCCCAAACCCTTTCCGGTGGTCGCCCGGTTGCTCCGAACCCTCCCGCTGCGGGATCGCATTGCCCAGCTGGTCATGCCCTGGATTCCGGGAACCTATACGGCGTTCGACGATTCGACGTTCGCCCAGGTCCTGGAATGGGTGGACTCCGTGCACGTCGGGGGCATCGTCGTTTCGATCGGATCGCCCCTCGACATTGCCGCCAAGCTGAACTATCTGCAGCGGCGTTCCCGACTCCCCATCCTCGTAGCGTCGGATCTCGAAGGGGGAACCAGTGTCCGCTTCAATGGAGGCATTCCCTTCCCGACCAATATGGGCGTGGGCGCGACTCGGAGCGAATCCGACGCCTATGAAATGGGGCGCATCACGGCGGCGGAGGGACGGGCCGCGGGCATTCACCTGACCTTTTCTCCGGTGGCGGACGTCAACAACAATCCGGCCAACCCGATCATCAACACCCGCGCGTTCGGCGGCGATCCCATCGCAGTCGCTCGGCTGGTGGCCGCGGCGGTCCAGGGAACCGAGGATGGCGGAATGCTGGCGACCGCCAAGCATTTCCCCGGACATGGGGACACCGACACCGATTCGCACATTTCGCTCCCGGTGATCCGGGCGGACTGGAACCGGCTCAATTCCCTGGAGCTGGTCCCTTTTCGTGCCGCGATCGCGGCTGGTGTGTCGGTCGTCATGTCGGCCCACATCGCGCTGCCAAGGCTCGAAGGTGACTCCAGCCGCCCCGCCACGCTTGCCCCCGAAATCCTGACCGGGATTCTTCGCGACTCGCTCCGGTTCAACGGGCTGGTGGTGACCGATGCATTGAACATGGGGGCGCTGGTCGGAAAGTACGGGCCGGGTGAGGCCGCGGTGCTCGCCCTTCTGGCCGGCACCGACATCCTGCTCATGCCGGCGGACGCGCGCGCCGCGATCGACGCCGTCGAAGCGGCGGTCCAGTCGGGCAGGATCTCGGACGAACGACTTGACGCCTCGGTGATCCGGGTGCTGGAGGCCAAGCACAAGCTCGGGCTCTTTCAGCATCGAACCGTGGACCTCGATCGGCTTGGGATGGTCGTCGGGAATCGAGCCCACCAGGAAATTGCCCAGGACGTTTCCCAGCGCTCCCTGGTGCTGGTCCGGGATAGCCTCGGTATGCTCGACAGGCTTCGCCGGGCTGCTCAGCCGATCGCGATGGTGCTGTACTCCGATTCGTACTCTCAGCCGATGGGAGCGACGCTTCTCGCGGAATTGGGACGGAAAGGCTATCGGGTCAGGTCCTTCCGGCTCTCCGCTGCCAGCGGTCCGGCCAGCTACGATTCCGCCGCCGCGGTGCTCCAATCGGCGCCCACCGCCGTGTTTGCGACCTCGGTCCGGGTCGCGGCCTGGCGAGGCGCCATTGCGTTGCCGGATTCGCTTGCCGCACTCATTGAGCGGTCCAGTGCCGAACGCCCGACCGGGCTGGTCTCCTTCGGGACGCCATACCTGCTGAGCCAGGTGCCCGACGTGGCCATGTACCTTCTGGCGTGGACCCCAAACCCGTTCACCGAGACCGCGGTGACCGGCGCCCTCACAGGATCGTCCATTACCGGACATCTCCCGATCGATCTCCCCCCTGGCTATAAGACCGGTTGGGGAATTCAAAAGAGTCATTGAGCGTCCGGTCTTTCCTGGCCTGGTCCAGCGTTTCCCTTCTGGCCGGAGGGTGCGGAAGGCTGGCTCCGCCGGAGCTGCCCTCGCCACGAGAACTCTGTTCCGGGCCACCATGCATGCTGGATTCCATCACCCAGGTGATCGATTCGGGGATCGCCGCGGGCGCCGCGCCCGGCGCCGTGCTCGCGGTGTCGTACCGGGGACAACGCTATCTCTACGGGGCCGGCCGTCTCGCCCTGGATGACCCACGTCGTCCCGACGGGCACAGCATCTACGACCTGGCGTCCCTCACCAAGGTCGTCGCGACGACGACGCTGGCGATGTTCGCGGTGAGTGAAGGCAAGCTCGATCTCGATGCTCCGGTTCAGCGCTATCTCCCAGAGTTCCGGGGCGCCGGGAAGGATCGCGTCACGGTTCGCCATCTCCTTACCCATTCCAGCGGCCTGCCCGCCGACCGCCCCATCTGGCGCCAGAGTCCGGACGCGGATTCGGCGCTTCGCTTGGTCAACGGCACCCGGCTCGATACGGTTCCCGGAGCCCGCATGGTGTATTCGGATCTCGGCGCGATTGTGCTGGGGGAGGTCATTGAGAAGGTCTACCACGGCCGATTGGACCGTCTGGCGGCCCGGAGAATCTTCCGGCCGCTGGGCATGGTTTCCACCGGGTTTCGACCCAACCGAAGACTCATCCCCCGCATTGCGGCGACGGAATATGATTCGGCCTGGCGGAAGCGCATGGTGCGCGGCGAGGTGCATGATGAAAAGGCGGCCTGGCTGGGCGGTGTGGCGGGTCACGCGGGGTTATTCGCGAGCGCGGTGGACCTGATGTCGTTCGGAGAATGGTTGGTTGCAAGCGGATCGGCGGGCGGGCGGACCGACGGACCGGGGTGGAAACGAGCGATCCTTTCCGCCCTTCCGCCAGTCCGCCAGTTCGTCTGGAATGAGTTCACCCGCAGGCAGGACCTCGTCCCCGGCTCCTCGCGGGCCCTCGGCTGGGACACCCCATCACAAGGGAGCAGCGCCGGGCACCGGCTCTCTCCCGAGAGTTTCGGTCACACTGGATTCACCGGGACTTCGATCTGGATCGATCCGACGCGAGAGCTGGTGATCGTCCTGCTCACCAACCGAGTGCACCCGACCCGGAACAACCCGAGGACCGGGCCGTTCCGGGTCGCGGTAGCAGATCGTGTCGTCGAGCTGCTGTTATCGAGCGGTGTTACTTCCCGACCGCCACGTTCACCCGGGCATTGAACGCGACGTCGGTGGAACCCCCGCCAAAATAGATGCGGAGCATGGGAACCAGCGAAATCCGGTTGCTGAAGATGAACCCGGCCCCGGCGTCGAGGACGCCGACGAAATCGGTGGTTCCGCCAAACCCGGTGACCGAGCTATGGCTGAAGCCCACCTGACCGCCTCCGGTCAGAATGATATTCATATTCTTGGCATTGGTCGCCAAGGGGTACCCGCCGTATAGCCCGCCCATGACGTCCAGGAAGCTGAAATCGTTCTTCTTCAGACCATACTCTGCGTTTACCACCGGGCAGATTGCGATCTTGTCGGCCAGCTTGTTGCTCAATTCCTTGCCCACCCCAGCGGTGAGTAGCACCTGGGACCCGGCACCCCCGCCGTAGGAAATGACCCCGGCTCCGGCCCCGAGGAAGAGTCCCTCATCCTTGCCAGTGCCGATACCCCCGAGAATCGTGGTGCCGCCATCGAATTCGAGCGAACCGCCCACCTTCATTTTGCCGGAGCTCCACGGCGCCTGGCCGATACAGGCCTGGGCCTGAACCGCCGCTGGAACGGCAACGACCGCCATCAGCAACAGGGCCACCTTACGCATACGTAATGCCTCCGTCAAAGAGAAGGAAAGCGCACTCGGGACCGCCCAGGAATCCGGACCAATCTACCGTAAGATCCGTGATTCCGCGCCCCCATATTCCCTCTATGCGTAGATTGACCCTTCCGACCGTCGTTCCTATGTTTAGAGGGCACTCTCTTTGCAGGGGAACCTCAGCATGACAACCACAGGCCAGGAAACCCAGACCGCCGGCATCCAGGTGAACCTTACGCCGCGGGCGGTCGAGGAAGTCCTCAAATTCATGGAAGCCGAAAAGGTTCAGCCCGATGTGGCGGGGCTGCGGGTGAGCGTGCTCCCGGGCGGGTGCTCAGGGTTCAAGTACAGCCTCAACATCGAAGAGCAGGCGCTCGAGGACGACTACGTGGTCCCGGTCGACCGGGTCCGGGTCTTCGTCGATGGGTTCAGCCTCCAGTACCTGAACGGCGTCACGATCGATTACGCCTCCTCCATGCAGGGATCCGGGTTCACCTTCACCAATCCGAACGCCACCGGCGGCTGCGGCTGTGGAAGCAGCTTCAACGCCTAGCTGATTCCCCGCTTGTCCTCGAAAGCCCGCCGGGTCCGCTCGGCGGGCTTTTGACTATTCTTCCCCGCTTCATCCTCACTTCACCAGGTCACGGTGCGCGGGATCGATCTCGCGGTCATTCTGATCTATTTCGCGGCGACCATGGGGATCGGCCTCTGGGTCACCCGCGCTCAGCGCACCGTCGGCGACTACTTCCTCGGGGCGCGGGACCTGCCGGCCTGGAGCATCCTGCTGTCGATCGTTGCGACCGAGACCTCGGCCCTGACGGTCATCTCCATCCCCGGCGTGGGTGCCCGGGGCGACCTGACCTTTCTCCAGCTCGCCTTCGGATACCTGGCAGGACGCATCCTCGTCGCGCGATGGTTGCTCCCGGGTTACTTCACGGGACACCAGGAGACCGCCTACACCCGGCTCGAGTCGCGATTCGGACCGGGGACCCGACGGGTCGTTTCGGCCTGCTTCCTGGTCACCCGATTCCTCGGCGACGGGGTCCGCATCTTCGCCGGGGCAATCCCCCTGGCCCTGGTCACCGGATGGAAGATCCCCTCGGCGATTCTCGCAATGGGGGTCGTCACGCTGGTGTACACCTACCTCGGGGGACTCAAGGCGGTGGTGTGGGCCGATGTGATCCAGCTCGGGGTCTATCTCACCGGGGGCGTGGTCGCCCTGGGCATCGCGGCGGGCCTCGCGGGTGGATTCCCGCACGCGCTCGATCTGGCGGGCGCGGCCGGGAAGCTCCGGGTCTTCAACCCTTCGCTCTCGCTCTCGGCTCCCTACACCATTCTCGGCGGGCTGGTTGGCGGCGCCATGCTTTCGGCGGCGTCCCATGGAACCGACCACCTCATCGTGCAGCGACTCCTGGCCACGCGCTCGCTCAAAGATGCCCGCCGGGCCCTGGTCGGCTCCGGGATCGTGGTGATCGCGCAGTTCCTGCTCTTCCTCCTGGTCGGGGTGGTCATCTGGTCGGCGGGCCTCGCCCCGGCGGGGATCCCCGGCGATCAGGTCTTCCCTCGCTTCATCATCACCTATCTCCCGGCGGGGCTGGCGGGGCTCTTGATCGCCGGGATCCTGGCCGCGGCGATGAGCACCATCAGCTCCTCGATCAACGCACTGGCATCGTCCGTCACCCACGACTTCTACGCCTCGCTGACCGGACGGCGGGAGCCGGCCCATCTCCTGACGGTGGGGCGGGCATTTTCCGCGTTGTGGGGGGTCGGGCTGGTCGCTGCGGCGCTCGGTTTCTATCGCTACGCGAGCGGAACCGATACGCCGGTGGTCGTCCTGGCGCTCTCGATTGCATCGGTCACCTATGGGGCCCTGCTCGGTACGTATATCCTTGCCGGCCGATGGCCCCGCGCTTCGGGACGGGATGCCGTCACCGCGACCATGGTGACCCTCGTCTGCATGCTGGCGGTGGTCTTCGCCCGACCGCTCAGCTCGGCGCCAGGGCTTGGCTGGCTCCGGCCGGTGGGCGATCTGGCCTGGCCCTGGTACGTTCCACTGGGAACCCTGATCACGGTGATCACGGGAATCGGATCGAGTCTGGTGGGAGGATCGCGGGTTAGGACATGAGTATCCTGCTTGGCATCGATGCCGGAGGGACCCGGACCACGGTCCTCCTTGCCGACGGCGACCGGATCGTCGCACGGGCGGTGGGGGGACCCGGGGCCGTGCGCCCGGGACGGGCCCTGGCTGCCTCAGCCCGGATCGCGGAGACGGCCCGGCGCGCCCTGACCGCGGCGCGGTTGCTCCACGCGGACGTCCTGGTGATCGGCGCTGCGGGCGCGGGACGCGACCCGGAACGAGCCGAGCTCCGCGACGGACTTCGCGGCGAGCGGCTCGCCGAGCGGGTCACCGTTCTGGGCGATCTCGACATCGCGCTGGAAGCCGCGTTCGGGGCGGGACCCGGAATTGTCCTCGTTTCGGGGACCGGAAGCGTCGCGATCGGACGAACCTCCGATGGTAAAGTCCATCGCTCCGGCGGGTACGGGTGGCAGATGGGCGATGAAGGGGGCGGCTTCGCGATCGGGCGGTCGGGGCTCATCGCGGCTGGCCGAGCCCAGGACGGCAGAGGCGAGGCAACCGAGCTCACGGGGGCGCTGCTCGCCGCCACACCGGCATCCACGTTTGAAGAGCTGGTTCGCTGGACCTTGCTCGCCGATCCCACCGAAATCGCGGCGCTGGCTCCGGTGGTGTTCCAGGTCGCCGGCTCTGGTGACCGGGTCGCCCGGGACATCGTGCATGCCGCCGCGGAGGACCTGGCCACGCTGGCGAGCTCCCTGTTGCACGGGTTCGGGCCGCGAAAAGCGGTGTCGCTCGCGCTGGCGGGGGGGAACCTGCTTCCGGATCGGGGACTGCGAAAGCCGCTACTTGATCTCCTCAAGAAAACCGCGCGGCTTCAGGTGCGCGAGGAGACCATCGAGCCCGCGGAGGGGGCGTTGGCGATCGCAAGGCGGACCGGCGGACCGGCGGACGGGCGGAAAGGCTAGCGCAGAACCGTCGGACTACTGCCGGTCCGCCGGTCCGCTCTTCGCCAGCCTGCTGTGCCGGCTCCCATAGAGGAAGTAGATCACCAGGCCGACCAGCAGCCAGATGCCGAATCGCTTCCAGGTAATACCGGGCAGCTCGTACATCAGGTAGAGGCAGGCCGCCACCGAGATCAGCGGAGTCCACGGGGCGCCCGGCACCCGGAAGGGCCTGGGCCGATCGGGATCCTTGACCCGCAGCACGATCACGCCGATCGAAACCAGAACGAACGCGAACAGGGTACCGATGTTGGTGAGGTCCACCACCTCCGCGATGTTGGCGAAGGCGGCGAACACTGCCACGAAGACCCCGGTGAGAATGGTTCCGACATACGGAGTCCGGAACCTGGGATGCACTTTGGCCATTACCGGCGGGAGCAACCCGTCTCTCGACATCGAGAAGAAAATCCGGGGCTGGCCGAGCTGGAACACCAGGAGCACGCTTCCCATCGCCACCACGGCGCCGAGCGAGATGATGAACCGGGACGCATTGATGAGAATGGGGGGACCATTGGCCTGGGCCAGCGCGGTGATCATCGGTTCCGGAGTCCCGAGCGTGCGCCAGGGGGCGATGCCGGTCATCACCACCGCGAGCGCAATATACAGAACGGTGGTGATCACCAGGCTCATGATGATCCCGAACGGCATGTCTTTCTTCGGATCCCGGGCTTCTTCGGAAGCGGTGCTCACCGCGTCGAATCCGATATAGCTGAAGAAGATGATGGCGGCACCCGCGCTGATGCCAGCGAAGCCGTTCGGGGCAAAGCCTCCCTGGGCTGGATCGGTCCAGTTGCCGGGGCGAATGAAGAAGGCCCCCACGCCGACGAAGAACAGCAGGATCCCGATCTTGAGCAACACCATGGCGTTGTTGGCGTTTGCCGACTCGCGAACCCCGATGACGAGGATCACGGTGATCACCGCCACCGAGAGGAAAGCCGGCAGGTTCGCGATGATCGGAATCCCGAACACGGTGGGCGCCGTGGTCAGGGCGGAGGCGAGATACTGGCTGCTGGGATCGGTGGCCCCGCCGGCAATCGCCGCCGCGGCCATGTGCGCGGAACGCGGATCGGTGGCAAGCCAGGCGGGAAGATCGAGTCCGAAATGGCTGATCAGCTCCCGGAAGTAGCCCGACCATCCGATCGCCACGCCGATGTTCCCGACCGCGTATTCGATGATGAGATCCCAGCCGATGATCCACGCGACCAGCTCGCCGAGGGAAGCATAGGCGTAGGTATACGCCGACCCGGAGACCGGCACCATCGCGGCGAACTCGGCGTAGCAGAGAGCGGCGAACCCGCAGGCGACCGCCGTCAGCAGGAACGAGAGCACGATGGCGGGTCCGGCGCCGGGCCGGGCCGGGTCTCCCACGATGGCGGTGCCCGTGGCGACGAAAATCCCCGCCCCGATGGTGGCGCCGATGCCGAGGGCGGTGAGATGCCATTTGGTGAGAGTCCGCTTGAGACCGCCTCGCTCGCTCAGGTCGGTCTCGAATTCCGCGACGGATTTCCGGCGCAGCAGCTGCATGCGAGCTCCCGGCTTAGAAGGAGAGGCGGACGATCGCGATCCCCGGAATCGCCTGACCCGCGGCATTCCGGGCGGGCCGGAAGCGGTAGGCGCGCATGGCTTCTTCGAGCTTCTTTGCGTAGCCCCGATCGCCGACTTCGGGGATGAACACCACGCGTTCGACCCGCCCGTCCGCGAGCACGAAGAAGTTAACGTCGATAGTCTGACCCCGCATGGTGCCGGGATAGTCGAAGGGCGGCAGGATCAGGCGGGTCGATTCGGGTGGACGCGCCCGGCCCCGGGCCGAGTCGTTCGCCGCCACCACCCCGGTGCCCGCTCCGGAGCCGGGCCCACTACCAGGACCGGCGCCGGTCCCCGCTCCCCCGCCGGTGCCGCCACCGGTGCCGGCTTCTCCGCCGGTATCCGTGGCTTTGGGCGTGGAGTCGATGACCGGCGCGGGCGGGGGAACCGGCACCAGGGGAATCTGCCGGGTTATGACGACCCGCGGAATCACCCGGGGCACGGCCACCGGCGGGCGCACTCTGGGTGTCGACGGCGGGACGTAGGCGGGCAAGCTCACCAGGGCGACCTGGCGTCCGCCGCCACCGCCGGGGCGGCCGGTGGATTCCCTGGTCACATCGAGCCAGGGGCTGTCGCCCCGGGTGACCTCCACGACGATGAGCAACAGGATCAGATGCAAGATCAGGGAGAGCCAGACGCCCCACCGGAACCGTGAGGATTCCGGCATGGCGAGGCGCGGAGGCGGCAGCGGCGGAAGAACGATCGGTGCGGGCACGTTCCAGTCTAACCAGACCCCGGGAACAAAACAGGGGCCCGAAGGCCCCTGTCAGTGGTGCGAAATACGCCGCTCAGGCCTTGGGCGTGAAGCCGATGACCTCGATGCCGGCCCCCCGCACGATGTCCATGGCGTCGATGACATCCTGGTACTTCCGGTTCCCCGCCGCCTTGATGAAGAGCAGCTTGGCGGGCCGGGGATCGAAGATCGCGTGGATCTGGGTGGCAAGCTGATCCGCCGGCACCGGCTGCCCATTGATCGCGTAGCTCCCGTCTTCGGCGATCTGCAGCACGATCTGGGTGGACGGGGCGGTGCTCGTGCTCTGGACCGGCGGGGGTACCTGCACCGCGGTGATCATCCGTGACAGAGGCAGCGAGATCATGAAGATGATCAGGAGCACCAGCAGGATGTCGATCATCGGGATCACATTGGGCTCGGAGCTGACGCCGCCTTGTGCGCCCCCGGCTGACATTGCCATGGTTCGCGTTCCTTTCTACTGAGGCGGGGCAACCCCGCAGTTGCCCCGGTCCTTGCATTCGACGATCGCCTTCATCATTCGCACGCCGGCCCGCCGCGCAATTTCCACCGCATCCTGAATCTTTTCGAACGCGAGGTCCTTGTCGGCCCGGAAGTACATGATCTTGTCTTCCGTATGGGTCGTGGCGTAGATGCTCCGGAGCTGGTCCTCCAGCAGGTCGGCCGGGATCGGCTGACTGTTGAGGAAATACCCGCCCGCCGCATCGATCCCCAGCACGACTTCATTCTCGCCCTCGGGGTCCTTGGCGAGGTTCTGCCCGCTCGGCATGACGGCCTTGAACCCGGCCGCCAGCAGCGGCGTCACGATCATGAAGATGATCAACAGCACCAGCATGATGTCGATCATGGGGATGACGTTGGGCTCAGACTTGACCGCAGTCTGGCCCGCCCGCTCAACTGATGTGCCCACTGCCGCTCACCGCCTTCTGGGCCTGAAACTCCTTGGTGAAGATCGAGCGGCCGAACTCGCTGCCGACGCTCTTGATGAGGTAGTCGATCAGCTCCTTCGACGTGTAGGTCATCTCGACCGTCAGGTTCTCGACCTTGGTGGTGAAGTAGTTGTAGAACCACACCGCCGGGATCGCGACGAACAGGCCCAGCGCGGTGGTGATCAGGGCTTCCGAAATACCCTTCGAGATCCCGGCCAGTCCGCCCGAGGTGCCGCCCGCGTTGATCGCGGCGAACGACTGGACGATACCCATCGTGGTGCCGAGCAGTCCGACGAACGGCGCGGTGGATCCCACCGTCGCCAGAATGCCGAGGCCCCGCTTGAACTCGGAGAGCACGATCAGCATCTGGCGTTCCACCGCGCGTTCGGCGGAGTTGATATCGGCCGCGGTAATGGTGGCCCGGTCCCGCAGCAGCGGCTTGACCTCCTGGAGCGCCCCGCCCAGCACGCGGGACACGTGGCTGCCCTGATTCTTCTCGGAGAGGGTGATCGCGGTATCGAGCTGCTCTTCCTGAATGGCGCGGGAGAACTGGGGCGCGAACTTGCGGGTGGCCACCGTGCTCTTCCGCACCTGCCACATCTTGTTCAGCGCCATGGTCAGGGAGATGAACGACATGATGAGGAGCACGACCACGATGCCCTTGGCGAAGGGACCGGCATCGTGCCACAGACCGAGAATATCTACACCCATGTTGAACTCCTTCGACGGGAAAAAGGATTACTGGCCAATCGTGAAGCCGAATCGCTGCTGCACCAGCTGCCGGACCGCCCGGCCCTTGATACGGGCCGGTTTGAACACGCTCTTGAGGACCGCTTCCTTGGCCGGGGCCTCGAATTGCGGGTGGCTCGACCGGATCACATGCCAGCTCGCGGGCTCGGCGTGCCCGGTGGTATCGACCACGAACTGCGCTTCGACGAAGCCCTGGACTCCGGCCTGCTGGAGCACTGGCGGGTAGCGGGGCCGCGGCTGGTTGATCGGCGCGACCGGATCATCCACCTGCTCGGCCAGGAACGCCTCACCGGTCACCGGACCAGTGCCGCCGGCGATGCCGGTGGCCACGCCCCCTTCCACACCCTTCCCAGTGAAGTCCGCGGCGTTGAATCGCTCGTTCAGATTCACCGGCGGGATTTCCTTGGGGATTTCATTCGGCGGCATCACCGTCTGGAATCCGAGGGGCGGTGGATTCGCGGTGACGACGACATCGGGAGGGGGCGGTTCAGGCGGGGGCGGCGGAGGGGGCTCCGGCGGCTTGAGGAAGACCATGTTGGTGTCCGCCAGGATCTTGCTCATCTGCTCCGCCGCGCCCCTGGTCGCGACGATCGCGCCGAACCCCAGCACCACGTGGAGGATCGCCGAAATGACAATCTGGCTCCTGGTCCTGATCTTCCTGGGTTTCGATTCGATCAGGTTTTCGAACATGCAGTTGCCTCCGCGGGTCGCTGCCTACAGACAATAACGTACGGCAAGTGGCACTGAGGTCACCACCGCATGACAATTCGATGACAAAACGGTTAGGAGACGCTTACACCGGGTGGATTCCGGGGCAGCGTCACGAGGAACTGGGTACCCCGACCGGGGCGGCTCTGCACCGCTATGGTGCCTCCATGGGCCTCAGCCACCCATTTGGTGATGGCCAGTCCGAGGCCGGTTCCCGGGCGTTCCCCTTCCCGGGATCGGGCCGGGTCTGCCCGCCAGAAGCGGTCGAATATATGCGGCAGGTCGCCCGCCGCAATGCCGATCCCGGTATCCGAAACCGTGATGACCAAACCGCTCTCCTGCTCCTCGAGCTGAATCGTGACCTGCCCGCCGGCCGGGGTGTACTTGACTGCGTTGGTGACCAGATTGAGCAGGAGCTGCCGGATGCGGTTGCGGTCGGCCCGGAAGGGCACCGCCCCGGGAGCCAGCGTCGTGGTGACCCTGAGACCGGCGGATTCTCCCAGAATGCTGGCGGTCTCGCCCGCCTCCTCCACGAGGCTCCGCAGGTCGCAGTCCTCGAGCGCGAGGGGCAAGCGGCCCTCGTCGGCGCGCGCCAGCGTGAGCAGGCTATCGACCAGCTCGGTCATCAGGTTGATCTGGTCGAGCGATTCGTCGAGCGCCTGGAGGCTCTCGGCGGGAGTGCCGGGGTGACGGAGCGCTCGTTCGACCCCGGCGCGGAGCACCATGATCGGGGTTTTCAGCTCGTGACTGGCCTCGGCGGTGAATCGGTGCAGCGCCGAGAAGCTGCGTTCGAGCCGCTCGAACATGCGGTTCACCGCGGTGCCGAGGCGGGCCACCTCGTCGCCCCGGGGATCGACCACCACCCGCCGATGGAGGCTCCGTCCATCGGTGATGGCTTCCAGCTCGCGCACCATTTCTCCCAGGGGCGCCATGCTGCGTCCCGCGATCCAGCCACCCAGCAGCACCGACGCCAGCAGGATGAGCGGAGCGATCGCCAGCATCACGGACAGGAGGTCCTGGGCGACCAGTCCGCTGGGTGGGCTGGGCGCCGCCACCAGGACCGCGGCGATCCCGGGCCCGGCCCCCCGGATCATGCGGAGATGGAACCGGCTGGCCCCGGTCCGTTCGCTGAAGCGATACTCCCCCGAGGAGGAGCCGCCGAACGGCGGACGGGCCGGGGCCAGGAAGCTTTCGAACTGGTCGACCCGGAGCTGGGCGGCGGAATCGGAAGCGAACAGGACCCCTCCGCTCGAGTCGACCACCGCGAGATAGTCCTGAATGCTCTCGAAATAGGACGCGATCGACGGCTCCAGAACCGCCCGGGCATCGTGACGCTCCTGACTCACGATCCGGCCCAGCACCCGGTAGGACTCCTCGAGATACCTGGCGGAGAGATCGGCTTCGAGCAGGAGGCGTTGCTGAAGGCGGGCGTCGAGGCTCCGCTGGTTGCTGCGCTGCCAGGCGAAGAAAAGGAGGGCCCCGAATACGATCATGGTGATCACCAGGGCCACCACGTAGCCCAGGGTCAGCCGCCAGCGGATGGAAGGCACGTCAGGGCCGGATCACGTAGCCCACGCCCCGGACGGTGTGCAGCAGTTTCCGTTGTTGTCCGGAATCGAGTTTCTTGCGCAGGCGGTTGATCACCACGTCGACGATGTTGGTGCCGGGATCGAAGTGGTAGTCCCAGGCGTACTCGGTGATCAGGGTCCGGGACATGACCCGGGGGGAGTGCCGCATCAGGTACTCGAGCACCGCGTATTCCTTGGGGGTGAGCTCGGCCTCCTTGCCGCCCCGGCGCACCTCGTGGGTATTCCGGTCGAGCTCCAGGTCCCCCACCTGCAGACGGGTCGAGGACAGCTGCTTGGGCCGCCGCGACAAGGCCTCGACCCGGGCGAGCACTTCCTCCAGGGAGAACGGCTTGGTGACGTAGTCGTCCGCGCCGGCACGCAGGGCATCGACCTTCTGGCCCACGGCATCCTGGGCGGTGAGGATCAGAATCGGGGTTGGATTGCCGCGGTCCCGGAGGGTTCGCAGCACTTCGAGCCCGCTCATCCCGGGGAGGCGGAGATCGAGCACGACGACGTCATAGAGCTCCCCCGACGCGAGCCGCAGGGCCTCCAGTCCATCGGTCACCAGGTCGGCGTGATACTGGGCCTCCTCGAGACCACGCCGGAGATACTGTCCCACGGTCCGGTCGTCCTCGACCACCAGCACCTTCACGCCGGCACCCCGATCGCGACCGGGAGATAGACCCGGAAGCTGCTCCCCAGCCCGGGCTCGGAGTCGACCTCGATCCGGCCGCGGTGCTGCTCCACGATCCCGTAGCAGATCGAAAGCCCTAACCCGGTCCCCCGGCCCGGGGGCTTGGTGGTGTAGAAGGGTTCGAAGATCTTGGGGAGCACCGCGGCCGGGATGCCATGTCCGGTGTCGCGCACCTCGATCGCGACCTCGTCGGACCGGGCCGGATTCACCCGGGTCGCGACGGTCAGGACCCCGCCCTCCTCCATCGAATCCACCCCGTTGAGCATCAGGGCCATGAGGACCTGCACCATCTGCTCGTCGTTGGCCAGCACCGGCGGAAGTTCCGGGGCGAGCTGCCGTTCCACCGTGATGCGCCGGAACCGGCGATGATGCTTGAGCAGGAACAGGGTCTGTTCGACCAGGTCGTTCACCGCGGTGGCCCGCTTGGGCGCGGCCTCCTTGGGCCGGCTGAAGTCGAGCAGCCCGTCCACGATCCGGGTGCAGCGGTCGACCTCCTTATCGATGATCTCGAGGTATTCCCGGACGGTTCCATCGGCGGCCTCTCCCAGCCGCGCCTCGATGGCGGCCACGCAGGCGCCGATGGTGGCGAGCGGGTTATTGATCTCGTGCATCACGCCCGCCGCGAGCTGGCCCACCGCGGCGAGCTTCTCGCTCTGAAGGATCTTCTGCTGGACCTGCCGCGCCTCGGTGACATCCTCGCCGATCGTGATGACGTGGGAGACCTCGTCCCCGGCGAGGCGCATCGGAATCCGGCTGATCCGGTAGACCCGCACGTCCGGAGAAGGTTCCCCCCGGACCTCGATCTCCATTTGCTGGAGCTCGCCCGATCGAAACACCCGGTCGAATTCCGCCTTGAGCTGCGCCGCCGGCTGCCGGGTCAGCACTTCGAAGACCGGTCGCCCCATGACGTCGGTGCGCCGGAGTCCCTGGGTGCCCAGCTCCCGTTTCCGGTTCCAGACCTGAATCCGGTATTCCCGGTCGATCACGTAGAGTCCCACCGGCAGGCTGTCGATGATGAGGCTGGTAAAGCGGCGCTGGCCTTCGATCTCCCGGGCCCCGCTCGCCACCTCGAGTGCCAGGTCCTGGGAACGGGTGAGCGCATCGAGGTAGGGAGCGAGCAAATCGCAAGCAATCGCAATGATCGGCGATTCGAAAGGCGTCGAGTCGCCGTCGAACGCCAGCTCCAGCAGGCCGACCCGGACCCCGCCGTGAATCAGGGGAAGACGGCGGGTCCCCCGCGCCGGTGGGGGCAGGCTGTCGAGCGATTCCGCTTCGAACTCACCGGTCGGAGCGGTGAGCCCGAAGTAGACGGCCTCTCCATGGCGCCGCCGCCAGATCACCACCTGGCGGGCCCCCGTCGCGGCCTGAACCGTGGCCGATACGGTGCGGAGCGCCTCGTCGGCGGCCAGGCCGCTGTTCAGCACCCGGGCGACCTGCCCGACCACTTCGAACGCGGATCGGGCCCCCACCACTTCGCTCATGCAGTGCCTCGCGGATTCCCAATTCTAATTCGACCCTGGATCGATCTCCGTCCCCGACGTCCGGCCCAGAAAGAAGGTCACCTCGTGCTGCGCCCCCACCGTGAAGATCGCCAGGTCGGAGTCAACCGGGGTCTCGTCGATCGTCACCTGGGCCACCGGGCCCCGGTTCCGGATCCGCACCGAGAACGGAACCGGAGGGCCGAACGAAACGTCGAATCGAACCGTCACCCATTCAGCCCGGGAGCGAACCTCGAGATCGAGGATGGTGCGATGACAACGGAGGCGCCGCAGCGCCATGGACCGCCAGGAGGCCGGCACCCACGGACGGGTTTCGAAGCGCCCGCCCGCGCCGTCGGCCTGGACGCCGAAGAGGCCCTCGACCACCCGATGAATGAATTGGTACGGGTCGAGCCCGGTCGCGGGTCCGACCCGGCGAAAGGATTCGGAGGCCTCGAGGAGGTCTTCGAACTCGTCGTCGTCCCAGCGCTGAGTCCGGCCCGGCTCGGCCCGCACCGCGGCGGGGGTGAGCCGGACCGCCCAGGCAAATGCCTGGTTGAGCGCCGGGGCAGGTGTATCGACGAGCGGCGGGCGATTCAGCCCTGGAAGCTCGCCGCGACGGCAGTCCAGTTCACCACATTCCACCACGCGGTGAGGTAGTCGGCCCGCCGGTTCTGATACTTGAGATAGTAGGCGTGCTCCCAGACATCGCAGCCGAGCACCGCGTGCTTGCCATCCATCAGCGGGTTGTCCTGATTGGGCGTGCTCTCAATCGCGAGCTTCCCATCTTTCCCTCGCACCAGCCAGGCCCAGCCGCTCCCGAACCGGTCGAGTCCCGCCTTCTGAAATTGTTCCTTGAACTTGTGGAGCCCGCCCAAGGCCCCGTCGATCTCCTTCCGCAGAGCTCCCTCCGGGGCCTTGGCCCCTCCCGGCGTCATCCAGCTCCAGAACAGGGAATGGTTGAGATGCCCGCCTCCGTTGTTCCGAACCTTGCCGCGAATCCCCTCGGGGACCTGGTCGAGACTCTGGACCAGCTGCTCGATCGGAAGGTTCTGCAGGGACGCCTGTCCCTCGAGCGCGGCGTTGAGATTGGTAACGTACGCCTGATGGTGCTTCCCGTGATGGATCCGCATGGTCGTCTCATCGATATGCGGCTCCAGCGCGTTGAACTCGAAAGGAAGCGGCGGAAGCGTGTAGGCCATTGGAATCCCCCCGTGGATTGACCGCGTCAATATAAACGGCGCTCGCCGGCGAAGTCGCACATCGGTTAACGCGCCGGGGGGCCGTCGAGCTCGGCGATGGTCCTGGTGCTGGGGGCCCGTTCCCGGGAGAGCCGCGCGGCGACCTGCTCGGCCTGCGTCATGACCCGGAGCAGGTTCTCGCCGGCGAGTTTCCGGAGATCCGCCTCGGTCCAGCCCCGTCTGGCCAGCTCGAGGAACAGGGCCGGAAAGGTGGACACATCCTCCAGGCCCTGAACCGTTTCGGTGATCCCGTCAAAGTCGCTGCCGATCCCAACGTGATCCACGCCGGCCACCTGCCGAATGTGATCGATGTGATTGGCCACATCGGCGATGGTGGCCCGGGGCGCCGGGTGCGCGGCACGCCAGGCGGGACTCGAATCGGAGTACGCCTTGACCGCCGGGGAGACGAAACCGGGCACGAACGGAACCATGACCACGCCACCATTTCGAGCCACCCGCACGAGAATGGAATCGGGAACGTTGCGGGGGTGATCGACCAGCGCGCGGGCGCCGGAGTGGGAGAAGATGACCGGCGCTTCCGACACGGTGAGCGCATCGCTCATGGTGCCCGGGGAAACATGGGCAAGATCCACCAGCATGCCGAGCCGGTTCATCTCCCGCACCACTTCCTCGCCGAATCTGGTGAGGCCACCGTGCTTCGCGGTGTCGAGCGCGGCATCGGCCCAGTCCAGCGTCACATTGTGCGTGAGGGTCATGTAGCGAACCCCGAGATCGTAGTAGGCCCGAAGCGCTCCAAGCGAATTCTCGATCGCGTGTCCGCCTTCCATGCCGAGCAGCGATCCGATCCGGCCGTCGCTGAAGGCGCTCCGGATTCCGGACGCCGTCGTGACGAAACGCAGCGCCTCGGGGTATTTCGCGATGAAGCGTCGGGCGATGTCGATTTCCTCGAGCTGCACCCGGGCATACCCGGAGTCCTTGATCTCGCCAGGGATGTACACCGACCAGAACTGGGCGCCCACCATGCCGGCGCGCAGCCTCGCAAGATCGGTGTGTCCGGGGGTGTGGTGACGAAGGTCATAGGCCTCGACGTCCCGGCTCATGGTGGAGTCCTCCCGGATCCTCCAGGCCAGGTCGTTGTGGCCGTCGATGAGCGGGGTGGACCGGAGCACCCGGCGCACCATGGCGGCAGGGGTGTCCTGCCCTTGAGACACCGGAGCGAGGGCGAGGCACCACACCGGCGCCATCCGGATCAACGCTGTGCAACTTCGGCGAAACATGTTCACGAAAACCTCCCGAGGGTTCGTGCTGCCTGAAAGGTACGAATACGTCGCCGAAAGAGGAGGGTGGAAATCAACCCCGGTACGGGGATTGCAGCAGCATGCTACCAGGTCCGCCCCGAAGGAGGTCCCCGTGATTCGTGCGGATGCCCGAAGCCGGATAACCGCCCAGGACGTCGAGCTGCTGGAGTCGTCCTACGGGTTGTCGAACGGTGCGGCGAGCATGGACGCGCTTCTCGATCGCCGGGAGGTCTGTACCTTCCTGCTGAGCGCCCGGATGCCGGGGCCCTCCCCCTCGCTCCTTTTCTATGTGCTGGTTCGACACGCCCTGCTCGATACCGGGATCGAGAACCCGATGATGGCCGACTACTTCGCCGCGGTCGTGCGGGAGTTCGGGATCCGGGGACGAAGCACCCGGATCGACGACGTCGACGATCACGACCATCACTACCTGGTCGACATCCTCGCCGATCTCGCCGCCGCCAGCGGCGACCGGCAGTTCAAGGTCTCGGTTCATCTCGGCAATTATGCGCTCTGGCTCTCGGGCATTTTTCCCGAGCGGATCGCGGCGCGGCAGCTTCGCCGAGGCGGCCCCGACGTCGCCTACTACGAAACGCTGGGCGGCCGCGGCTACGCCGAGGCGTCCGAGCATCAGCTGGCCGGACGAATCGGGCTGGAAGAGATCCTGCGGGTCGCCGCGGAGCGAGCCCACGAGATCCGGGTGGCCCTGAACCGCGTCAGCGATCAGCTGATCCTGCGCCGCGCCGCCTGATTCCCCTCCCGAGGCTCCGCCAGGGCGAGTAGCTTTGCGCCCCATGCCGCCCCTCCCCACCATGTCACTCGATGGACGACGAGCCCTCGTGTGCGGGAGCACCAGGGGCATCGGTCGGGCCTCGGCCATCGCCCTGGCGAGCGCAGGAGCGGAGGTGGTCCTGCTCGGGCGCGACCGCGAGCGCCTCCAGGAAACCCGCCGCTCCCTGCCCGCGGCAGATACCAGGGCTCACGAGATCCTGGTCGCCGATCTCTCGGACCCGGCTCAGGTGCGCGGCTCGGTCACCGCATGGCTCGCGAGCGCCGCGCCGGTGCATGTGCTGGTGAACAACGCGGGCGGTCCCGCGCCAGGCCCCATTCTCGAGGCGACCGAAGACCAGCTCCGCGCGGCGTTCGCCATGCACGTCCTGAGCAGCCAGGCGCTGGTCCAGACGCTGGTGCCGGGCATGAAGGCAGCGGGTTACGGGAGAATCCTCAACATCGTTTCGACGTCGGTGCGGGAACCGATTCGAAACCTGGGCGTCTCCAATACCATTCGCGCGGCGATGGCGGGCTGGGCCAAGACCCTGTCGCGCGAAGTGGCCCCGATGGGGATCACGGTGAACAACATCCTGCCCGGCTCGACCCGCACCGATCGTCTGGCATCGATCATCGCCGCCCGCGCCCAGGCCGCCAGCGCCGACCCCGCGTCGATCGAGCACGCCATGCTGGCCGACATTCCCGCCGGCCGCTTCGCGGACCCGGCCGAACCCGCGGCGGTGATCGCCTTCCTCGCCTCTCCCGCGGCCGGATACATCACCGGCGTCAGTCTGCCCGTGGATGGCGGGCGGATCGCCGCGATCTGATCGCGATCCTCCGCAGGGCCCTTCGGTTCCGATAGATTCCGCCATGGTCCGGATCGTGTCGTTTCTTCCCGCGGGAACCGAGATCGCCTGGGCGCTGGGGGCGGGATCGGACCTGGTGGGACGGTCGCACGAATGCGACTACCCCGAGGAAGCGACCCGGCTCCCGGTGGTCAGCCGCCCGGCCCTCGACCTGGGAGGTTTGAGTGGAGGGGAAATGGATCGCGCCGTGGCGGATCGGCTGGCCAGTGGCGAGAGTCTCTATCAGGTGGATGAGCTGCTCCTGCGGGAACTGGCGCCCGACGTCATTCTGACCCAGGATCTCTGCCAGGTGTGCGCGCCTTCGGGCAATGAGCTGAGCCGCGCGGTACGCGATCTCCCCGGCGCCCCGCGGATCGTGTGGTTGTCGCCCCAGTCGCTGGCGGACATCGAACAGAACATCCTGGCGGTGGGCGACGCGGTCGGCCGCTCCGAATCGGCAGGCCGGCTGATCGCCGCCAACCGGGAGCGGATCGCCCGGGTGGAGGGACGGGTCCGGGACGCACCGCCTCGCCGGGTCGCCTTTCTCGAGTGGGTGGATCCTCCCTACGCGGCGGGCCACTGGGTTCCCGAGATGATCCGGCTGGCGGGAGGGCATGATCCGCTGGGGCGGCCCGGCCAGGATTCCGAGCGGGTTAGGATCGACGCGGTCCTCCGCACCGGCCCCGAAGTGGTGGTGGTGGCGCCCTGCGGCTACCGGCTGGACCAGGCCGTCACGACGGCCCGCACCCTGCTCCCGTTCCCCGGGGGGCGGATCCTCGCGGTGGACGCGAATGCCTATTTTGCCCGCCCGGGCCCGCGGATGGCCGAGGGAATCGAGCTGCTCGCGCACCTGTTTCACCCGGACCGGGTGGCGTGGAGCGGCCCCGGACGACCCTGGGAGGAGATCACCTGATGGAACCGCCGGTCACCAGTGCGCGAGCCCCCCAACCGGTGGGACCGTATCCCCACGCCCGGCGGGTGGGGCAGCTTCTGTTCCTCTCCGGCATCGGACCGAGAGTCCCGGGCAGAAGCGATGTCCCGGGGGTGACGCTCAGCGGCGAGGGACGGGTCGCGCGATACGACTTCGAATCGCAGTGCCGCCAGGTGTTCGCGAACGTGCGAGCCATTCTCGAGGACGCCGGCTCTGCCTGGGAGAAGATCGTCGACGTCTCGGCCTACCTCACGGATCTCGGCGCGGACTTCGGGACCTTCAACCGGCTCTACGCCGAAGCGTTTCCCGATCCCGGCACCCGACCGACCCGAACCACCGTGGAAGTCAGCCGGCTGCCCACCCCCATCGCGATCGAGCTCAAGGTCATCGCGACGATCTGAGCACCGCACGCACCGGGCTTGCGTCGAAACCGGCCAGCCGGAGCGGCAGGGCGATCAGCTCATACTCGCCTTCGGGAACACCACTCAGCGCGAGCCCCTCGAGAATCGCCATGTCGTGCGCCAGAAACCGGTGATGAGCCGGGAGGTCCTTCGAGGCGAACGGATCCACACTCGGCGCGTCGGTGCCCACCAGACGGACGCCCCGCTGGTGGAGATAGTCCACCAGATCCGGACTCAACCCAGCGAAGTGCTCGTGGAACCGCTTGGGGTCCGGCGCGGTTCCGGTCGCGATCAGGAGACGGGCCAGCTTGGGGGGCGGGGGAGCATCGCGGGAACCACTACCCCGCCCCGGTCGGGAGCCCTGGTCACCCGCATCACCTCGCAGGGACCCAGGTAGAAGGCGAGCGATCGCTCCGCGATGTCGGGAGCGCCGACTCCGTAGTGACTCGGGGCGTCGGCGTGGGCCCCCAGGTGAACGGTCGCGCGCAGGGTCGAGAGAGTCACTGAATCTCCCCGCGACAGATCCTGGAGCACTTCGCGGGTCGGCGGAGTGTCTCCGGGCCAGACGGCAAGGGATCCGGAGATGACGGGCGTAATGTCGTAGATCATCGCCTCACATCCGGTGGCGGATGGCCCAGAGGTCGGGAAAGAGCGGCTTCCAGAGCGATTGCTTCAGGAACTCGACCCCCGCCGACCCACCGGTGCCTCGCTTGGCCCCGATGGTGCGCTCCACCAGCTTGATGTGGCGATAGCGCCATTCCTGAAAGCCTTCGTCGAAATCGGTCATCAGCTCGAACAGGATGACCAGGTCGGGTTGCTCGCGGTAGACCCGGAGCAGCTCTTCCTGCAGCGCCTCACTCGGGCGGGTCGGCTCCTCGATGGGCTTGGTCCGAAGCTCGGTGGGCACCGTCAGACCCCGATGCCCCAGAAAATCGTAGAAATGGTCGACTACGGACCGCTCATGCAGCCGCCCCTCGGCGACAGCCCGCCTGCCCTCCGTCTCCGGAATGGCTCCGGCTACGCCGGGTCGCTTGTAGCCGAAGACGAACTCCAGCTCGCGGAATTGAAACGATTGAAATCCGGAGGCGGTGTCCAGCCGGTCGCGAAACGACTGGAACGAGAGCGGAGTCATGGTTTCGAGAATGTCGAGCTGTCCGACTACGGTCTTGAGAATGGTGCGGAGCCGTTTCCAGGTGGCGATCGCACCGTAGAGGTCGTTGCCGGAGAAATCCCGCATGACCTTCCCGGTCTCGAAGAGCATCAGCTTGAACCAGAGCTCGAAGACCTGATGGATCACGATGAAGAGCATTTCGTCGTGCTCGGCGGGCTTCGAGCGGGGTTCCTGGAGCTCGAGCAGCTCAGGCAAATGGAGGTAGCTGGAGTAAGTCAGCGTCATGGCAACCGGAAGGAGGGGACGCCTGAAGTTAGCTGCCGCGCCGGATCAGCAGGCATCCAAGTGCGATCACGCCGATCAGGAGCGCCCCCAGCATCACGCGTAACACGGCCCGTTGCCGCCGTGCCCGGGCCCGAGCCTCGGCATAGGGAATCCGGGTGAAGGAGATCATGGTATACAACGGAATGAACCACCCTGGCAGGAGCCGATGCAGCAGGACTTCGCCCCGCTTTTCCAGGCGGAACAGCGGGGAGCTGACATGGTCTCGCATCTCGTGGAAATTGGCAATCGCCAGATCGGCGATGGCATCGGCATTGGGCGCCCGTTCGGTCTCGTAGGCCGGGAAGGCGCGGGCGGTATCGTCTCCGTACCGATCCAGTGCATTCCGCAGGGCCACGCAGTCTTCGAAGGCGGCGTTGGCCCCTTGCCCGAAGAATGGGACAATGGCGTGACAGGCGTCGCCGGCCAGGACCACCTTGCCATCCACCGTCCAAGGCCGGGTCCGGACCGTGAGGAGCGTTCCAGTCGGATGGCGGGACCAGGCCTCTTCCACGCCGGGCAGGTGAGGCATCGCGTCGGGAAAATGCCGGCCAAAGAATCGGGAAACCGCTTCCGGCTCCTCGAGCATGGCGAAGCTGTTCGGGCCTTCCAGCGGGAGATACAGCGTCACCGTGAACGAGCCATCCACGTTGGCCATGGCCATCATCATGAAGCCGCCCCGCGGCCAGATGTGCAGGGCCTCGGGCTCGAGGCGCGGGGTTCCATCGGGGGCGGGTGGGATGTACAGCTCCCGATACCCATGGGAGAGGTAGCTCTGGGAAAAATCCTGGTGCTCGCGACGCAGGAGCTCGCCCCGGACCGCCGAATACGCGCCATCGGTCCCGATCACAACGCCGGTGACACGCTCCTCGCTCCCGTCCGAACGCTGGCAAGTCACTTCGCTGCGAGCGGGATCCAACCCGATGCATCGCCGGTCGAAGCGAACGGTCGCGCCCGCCTGTTCCGCGGCGTTCAGCAGCGCCGCGTTCAACCCGGCGCGGGAAAGGGAGTGGATCGCGCTCCCCCGGATGCCGTAGGGCTGGAACGCGAGCCGGCCGGCAATGGAGTGAATCATCCGGCCATAGAGCGGCACGGAGAGCCCGAGAATCGTGTCCTTGAGACCCACCTGGTCGAGGGCGTGCAGGCCGCGCTCGGAAAGGGCGAGGTTGATCGACCGTCCACCGGCGAGGTCGGTGCTCCTGGGGTCGGGCCGGCGTTCGAGGGCCATCACTCGTCGCCCTCCCTGACCCAGGAGCGTGGCCATGAGTCCACCCGCGAGCCCCGCCCCGACCACAACGAACGATGCATCCGGTCGCCCCATCGGTCAGAGCGACTCCCGCAGGGCTTGGCCCAGGCGGTGGACCTCGCCGAACGTGTTGTAGAGAGGAACCGGTGCGATGCGGACGACATCTGGATCACGGAAATCGGTGACGAGCCCCCGCGCGCCGAGCCGTTCAACCAGGCGGGGCCCCTGCCCACCGAGCACTCGAATCGATAACTGGCAGCCTCGCCGCTCCGGATCGGAGGACGTGACGATTTCGATGCGTCCATCGGGGAGCTGAGCGAGCAGGAACTCCAGATAGCCCGTCAACCGGACCGACTTGCGGCGCAACTCGGGCATCCCGGCGCGCCCGAAGATGTCGAGCGAGGCGCAGAGAGGCGCGAACGACAGAATCGGCGGATTGCTGAGCTGCCAACCATCGGCGGTTTCGACCGCCACGAAATCGGGATGCGTCTGCATCTCGAAGCGGGTGGCGGGATCGTTCCCCCACCAGCCGGCAAATCGCGGGAGGGTCCGGTCGGACGCATGGCGTTCGTGCAGATAGCAACCACCGACCGCACCTGGCCCGCTGTTCAGATACTTGTAGGAGCACCAGACCGCGCAGTCCACGTCCCAGTCGTGAAGCTCGAGCTCGATATTGCCGATCGCGTGGGCCAGGTCGAGCCCGATGAGGGCTCCCGCGGCGTGGGCCGCGCGGGTCAGGCTTCGCACCTCCGGCACCATCCCGGTGAAGTAGTGGACCGCGCTCACCCAGACCAGCGCGATCTGGTCGCCTTGCTGGGCCAGGATCGCTTCCATTTCCTCGGGAGCCGCCACGATCACCGCATCCTCCGGAAGCCCGCGCGCGGCAAGGTGGGAACGCACCGCGTACCCGTCCGACGGAAACGCCGTCTCCTCGAGCAGGATCCGGGTGCGCCGACCCGCCGGGCGAAAGAGCGACACCAGGAGGAGATGCAGGTTGACCGTCAGCGAATTCATCGCGACCACTTCGTGGGGGAACGCCCCGGCGAGCCGGGCCAGCGGCTCGCGCACGGTCTCGTGGTAGGAAAGCCACGGGGTTCGCCCCTCCAGATGGCCTGCCACGCCCATCCTCCCCCAGTCCTCCAGCACCTCTTCCACCCGGGCCGGCGCGCTGAGCGGCATCAGGCCGAGGGAATTCCCCGCGAAATACCCCAGGGTGCTTCCCGATTCGTCCGCCGGAAGGGCGAACCGGGTCCGGGCCCACGCCAGGGGATCGCGGGCATCCTGTTCCAGCGCCCAGTCTGCCGCGATCGAGTAGTCGCTCATTCGAAGGACCCGGCGGCCCGATTCAGAAACTCGAGCGCCGTTCCATGAAGCAGGCGGGCCCGGACCCTGGCATCGAGATCGGCCAATTCTCCAATGAGGCGACCCGGGGTGGTTTCCCCCAGCGGAAAGGGGTAGTCCGAGCCCAGCGCCACCCGGTCCGGTCCATGCAACCGGAGCAACATGCGAAGCAGGTCCGGATCGTGGGTCAGGGAGTCGACGTAGATCCGCCGGAGATAGTCCCCCGGTGGATTCGGATTCGCGACGGCGACGAGATCGGGCCGCGCTTCGAAGCCCCGCGCGATGCGGCCGAAGGTTCCCGCGAACGAGCCGCCGCCGTGGGCGAACCCGATTCTGAGACGGGGGAGGCGCTCGAGAATGCCCCCGAAGATCACCGAGCAGATCGCCAGCGCCGACTCGGTGGGCATCCCCACCAGCCAGGGCATCCAGTAGCGGGGCATTCGCTCGGGCGCCAGCATGTCCCAGGGGTGCACGAAGACCGCGGCGCCGAGCCGCTCGGCGGTCTGAAACACGGGAAAGAGGCCGGGATCGTCGAGGTTCCTGCCGCCCACATGGGTCCCGATCTGGACCCCGGCGAGCCCTAACCCGCCCATGCACCGCTCCAGCTCCCGGCAGGCCAGCTCGGGATCCTGGAGCGGAAGGGTCCCGAGTCCGATGAACCGCCGGGGATGCGCCGCCACGACGGACGCCAGGTGATCGTTGAGCAAGCGGGCCAGCTCGAGGGCGTGCGCCGGCTGGGCCCAGTAGGAGAACATCACCGGCACGGTCGAGAGGACCTGCACGGTGACGCCGTCGCGGTCGCACTCGGCGAGCCGAACCTCGGGGGCCCAGCAGTTCGCATCGATTTCGCGGAAGGTGTCGTCGCCGATCATCATCCGGGCCCGGCAGGGCGCGTGGTGCTCGAGGCGCACCCACGGGCCGGGCCCGAACTTCGCCGCGAGGTCGGGCCAGGTGTCCGGCAGAATGTGGGTGTGAAGATCGATGACCAGCACTACTTCACGGGAGCCGCCGGGGACGGGGCGGGCATGACGTGGCCGCACTTCCGGCAGGTGCGGAGCTTCTCGTCGCCATAGAACTGCTCGATGATGGGCTTGAGCTGCTTGCCCAGGTCCACCAGCTGGAAATTCGCGTCATACAGGATCTCGCCGCATTGCTCGCAGAACCAGCGCAGGTGGTCCTCCTCCGACTCCTCGCGGCGCCGTTCGATCACCAGGCCGATCGTGTTGGCGGGCCGCTGGGGCGAATGGGGAATCCGCGGCGGGAGCAGGAACATCTCCCCTTCTCGAATCGGGATATCCCGCACCTTCCCGTCCTCGATGATCCGCAGGGTGATGTCGCCTTCCACCTGGAAGAAGAATTCCTCGCCCTCCTCCACGTGGAAGTCCTTCCGCTGATTCGGACCGCCCACCGCCATCACCATGAATTCGGAATTCTGCCAGATCATCTTGTTGCCGACCGGCGGCTTGAGGAGTGCCCGGTGCTCGTCGATCCAGGCCTTGAGGTTGATGGGGGGCATCATGGGCACGGGCTCCTCCGGTGAGAGACGTCAGGAAGCTAGCACCCGGCGGTATCCCACCGGGTCGGTAGCGCCCTCGGTGTTGAGGACGAGCACCTGGGTGCCGGGGCCGAGCTCCAGAAACCGCCGGGCTCCGAGAAGCTCGGGCGCTTCGATCACCGCGAGCAATCCCGCGAGGCCCGCCGCCCCGGATTCCCCGGCCTCGATCGAGAGATCACCAGGTTCCGGGCGGGCCAGCCGTCGCATGGCCGCCTCCGCGAATCGGTCCTCGATGGCGAGAAAGAGCTCGACCCCGCCCCGGATCGCCGGCCAGGCGGCGAGCGAAACCTCCCCGCAATTGAGGCCTGCCATGATGGAGTCCTGGCGCCCCGCCGACATGACCGGCTGGCCATCGGGCGAGTCGATCGACGCGAACAGGGCATCGGCCTCGACCGGCTCGACCGAGACCAGGACCGGCTGGGGTTCCCGAGTGCGGTAGTGGTCGATGGCCGCATGCAGGAGACCTCCCACCCCCGCCTGAATGAAGACCACCTGTGGATGGGGCCACTGATTCCCGGCTCGCTGCTCTTCGACTTCCGCGAACAGGGTGGCGTACCCTTCGGCAATCCAGTGGGGGACCTCCAGGTATCCCTCATACCCGGTGTCGGCCACGATCTCCCAGCCGTGCGCGGCGCTTTCCGCGGCGCATTGACGAACCGTGTCGTCGTAGCTCCCCTCCACAAGCTCGACCCGGGCGCCTTCCCGGCGAATACTCTCGATGCGAGCAGGGGCGGAGTGCGCGGGAATGAAGACTACCGCTCGACAACCCGCTCGCGCGGCCGCCCACGCCAGGGCCCGGCCGTGGTTGCCATCGGTGGCGGTCGCGACCGTGACCGGAGCGGTCCGGCCCTCGAGCAGCCGGTGCAACGCCCAGGAAGCCCCGAGGCCCTTGAAGGCCTTCAAGCCGAATCGACCCGATTCGTCCTTGACCTGGACCCCGCCGAGCCCGAGGGCAAGAGCCAGGCCTGGCAGGGTGCGAAGGGGAGTCGGCTCATAACCCGGGAGCGACCGGTGAAATCGCCGCACCGCGCTCCGGTCCAGGGGCGGCGCGGCCGACGGCTCGAAGAACGGATTGACCCGGGCCCGATTCACCCGAGGTCCCTGCGGCCACCCAGCTCGATCACCATGCCGACGTTTTCCTCTTGCGCCTTGCGGAGCACCAGGTCGGCGGCAGCCAGATCCTCGATCGCGAGCCCCAGGGATTTGAACAGGGTGATATCGGCCCGCCCGGTCCGGCCCGGAATCCGGCCGAGCAGGACATCCCCCAGCTCTCCCAGAATGTGGGAATCGGTGATCGTCGCCTTCGCCCCGGGCAAGGAGGAAATCACCGGCTTCGTTGAGCGCGGATTCCTTCCGGTCGACGAACAGACGGCTACGCCTCACCGCTTCGGCGTCGAGCTCCCGGGCCCGGGGGGAGCTCGACCCGATAGCGTTCACGTGAGTCCCTTCGCCGATCCAGTCGCCCTGAAGCACCGGGATCGACGAACCCGTGACGGTGCAGACCAGGTCGGCCCCCCGGACAGCCCCTTCCGCGGATGAGGCAATCTCCACCGCGCAGGCGTGGTGGGCCCGGGCCCACTCGGAGAAGCCACGCGCGTTTTCCGGATGCCGGCTCCAGACCCGCACCCGACGCAGCGTGCGGACCAGTCCGATCGCCTCCAGATGGGTGCGCGCCTGCACCCCGCTTCCCAGGATCGCCAGGTCACCCGCGTCGTCCCGGGCCAGCACCCGGGTCGCTACGCCGGAGACCGCCGCGGTGCGGATCGCCGTAATGCTGGCCGCGTCGAGTACCGCCGACGGAGCACCGGTCCGGGTGTCGAACAGCAGCACCATACCTTGATGCGAGTCGAGACCGGAGCCCTCGTTGCCGGGAAACACCGAAATGATCTTGGCGCCGAGCGTATCCGGCGTTTCCAGCTCGGCGGGCATAGTGCCGAAGAAGCCCTTGCCCTCGCGGAGCCTGAGGACGGTCCTCAGCGGGAGCTGGGCCTTGCCTTCGCTCAAGGCGGAGAGGGTCGCCGCCATCACGTCAATGCAGGCCGGCATCGGAAGGAGTCGGGTGACTTCGCGCTGATTCAGGATGCGGATTGCCATGGCGGCCCTAATTTACCCCATGCCCGCACGCATTCCTGCCGGCCTCCTGATCGTCGGCCTGGGCGTGATCCTGGTGGTGGTAGGCGTCCTGGTCTGGGCCGGTCTCTTCAGCTGGTTCGGCAAACTGCCCGGCGATATCCGAATCGACCGGCCCGGGTTTCGACTCTACGTCCCGCTGGTTTCCATGGTGCTCATTTCGATCGTGCTGTCACTTCTTCTCGCCCTGGTGCGGCGGCTCTAGCCGGCCGACACTCGGCGCGGCTAGTCCCACACGCCGCGACCGACTCGATACCGCCCCGACCCCAACAGGGCGACCGAGAGGGCAGTAAGGAGGAGCAGCGCTTCGAGCTCGACTCCCCACCCTCCCCCGGCCTGGTTGACTGTCAGGAGCCGGGGTCGAAGCACCAGCGTCATCGCCATGACCATGTCGCACACGACGACCAGGGCGGCGAGACGCGCTTTCCACCCCACGATCAGGAGCACCGGGGCGAGGACTTCCGCCACATAGACGCCATAGGCGAGCAACCCTGGAAGTCCCAGGGAGGACAGCGGGCCTTTGATCCACTCGACTCCGTGGGTCAGCTTGAATACGCCGTGAAACAGAAGGATCACGGCCAAACCGATTCGCAACACCAGTTTGCCGACATCTTCTCGAGCGACCATCAGGCTGGCCTCCAGCTGAAGTCCGATTGGGGTGCTGCTCGACAGCCCGCGCCTTCCCGGGTTGGGGCTCCGATGAAGGATAGGGGTTTTCTTGTAATATCTGCCAATACTTTATTTTGATCAACTAATAAGCTAGCCTTATGACTCATGGAGCTGCGCCATCTCCGCTATTTCGTCGCGGTCGCCGAGGAGCTGCATTTCGGGCGGGCGGCGGCCCGGCTCCACCTTGCCCAGCCCGCCCTGAGCCAGCAGGTCAAGCAGCTTGAAAAAGAGTTGAACGTGCTTCTGCTCAACCGCACCAAGCGGAAGGTCTCCTTGACCGAGCCGGGCCGCGCCTTTCTGGGGGACGCCCATCGGATCCTCGAGGCGGCGGATCGCGCGATCGAGACCGCCCGACGCGCCGCCTCCGGAGAGGAGGGAACGTTGCGGGTCGGCTATGTCGACCTGGCCACCTGGCTCGCCTTCCCCAGCATCGTGCGGACGTTCCGGCAGCGCTCGCCGGCAGTGCACGTGAGCCTGGTCGAGCTCCATCACGAGCCCCAGCGCGACGCGCTGCTTCGGGGAGATCTCGACCTCGGATTCCTGTCCCTCACTGCGCGGGACCACGGCCTGGAAGGGATCCGAGTCGGTCTCGATCCCCTGGTGGTCGCGCTCCCGGCGGATCATCGCCGGGCCACCGGCCGCACCATTCGCCTCGCCGACCTGGCGGAGGAGGATTGGGTGCTGTTCCCGGTCGACCTCCGAACCGTCTACCTGGAGTTGGTGCTGGGGAGCTGCTCGCAAGCCGGCTTCGTTCCCCGGGTCGTGCAGGAGGCCGGTCAGCTGCAGGCCCTGGCCGGTCTGGTCGCAGCGGGAGCCGGGGTCACTCTCCTGCCCCGGTCCATGGCGCTCGCCCCCCGGGCCGGAATCGCCTACCGGCGGCTCTCGGGCCGGGCCCCGGCCCTGCCTCTCCACCTGAGCTGGCGGGAAGGACAGCTTCCCCCGGCGGGGGTCCGGTTCGTCGAGATTGCCCGGAAGGTCGCGCGCCAGTAAGCGAGGCTCCGGTCGGATCACCGTCGACGCGCCCGGGTGTGCCGTGGCATATTTCGCTCGCGGGGCGGTAGCTCAGATGGGAGAGCGCCTGGTTTGCAACCAGGAGGTCACGGGTTCGATCCCCGTCCGCTCCATCCTTGGCAAACTTGACAGGATTCCGGCGCTTCGAGAGATTCTCTCCCCACATGCATTCCCACTCCTGGCGGCAGAGCTGGTGGTCCTGGCGCGGTTTCCGCGGCGGGCCGGAGTGCGTGTAGTCCAGTAGCAAGCGACATCGCGCAATATCCGAAGCCCACCGCAACTCGGTGGGTTTTTTTGTTCCTGCACCCGGAAGGCACATGATCATCGTTCTCAAGCCGCACGCCACCAAAGCGCATGCCGAAGAGCTGATGCAGCGCATCGCCTCGCTCGGCCTCCGCCCGCTGTACATGCCCGGGCAGGAGCGGGTGGTGCTGGGCGCGCTGGGCGACGAGCGCGCGCTCGAGAGCCTGCACCTCGACAGCGATCCCCTGGTCGAGAGTGTCAAGCCGATTCTGGCTCCCTACAAGCTGGTGGGACGGGAGATTCATCCGCACGACTCGATCGTGGAGCTGGGCACCGCCCGGATCGGCGGCGGACGCTTCACCGTCATCGCGGGGCCCTGTGCGGTGGAAAGCCTCGATCAGATGGCCCGCACCGCCCATGCGGTCAAGGCCGGCGGCGCCCACGCGCTCCGGGGCGGCGCCTACAAGCCGCGCACCAGTCCGTATTCGTTCCAGGGCCTGGGCAAGGATGGTCTCACCATCCTTCGAGACGTCTCGAGAGAAACCGGCCTGCCGGTCGTCACCGAGGTGATGGACCCCTCCGACGTGGACCTGGTCCACGACTACGCCGCCGGATTCCAGGCCGGGGCGCGCAACATGCAGAATTTCCGACTGCTGCAGGCCCTGGGACGGAGCCGCAAGCCGGTGATCCTGAAACGGGGACCCGCGGCGCGAGTGGATGATCTGCTCCTCGCCGCCGAATACATCCTGGCGGAAGGCAACCCGGACGTCATCCTCTGTGAGCGCGGCATCACCACCTTCGAAACCTCCACCCGTAACACGCTCGACCTGAACGCCATTCCGCTCATCAAGCAGCGCAGCCATCTCCCCATCCTGGTGGATCCCTCCCACGGCACCGGGCTCCGCGAGCTGGTGCCGCCCATGGCCAAGGCGGCGCTGGCCTGCGGGGCGGATGGTCTGCTGGTCGAGGTGCACTGCGATCCCACCCAGGCCCTCTCCGACGGCCGCCAGTCGCTGTTCCCCGAGCAGTTCGCCGCGATGATGCGTGAGCTGCGCGCCATTGCGACCGCGATCGGGAAGGTGATGTGATGGCCGGTACCGCAGTGCGGGAAGGCGCGGTGCTGCCCCTGGTGCGGGAGGTGATCGGGAGTCCCGATCCGCTGGCCTTGTACGCGGCGCTGTCGGACGGCGGGAAACGGCCGGGCACCTTTCTGCTCGAGTCGGCCGAGACCGGCGCGGGATCCGGGGAGCGGAGCCTGATCGGAATCCGCCCCGCGCTCCGGATGGTGTGCCGGGGGCGCACCGTGGAAATCGCGGGGTGTTCCTCGAACGGCCGGTCGCTCCTGCCCTGGATCGCCACCCGCCTGAAGGGCTCGATCGCCGGAGGCGTGGTCCGGGTCACCTTCCCGGATCCTCCTCCCGGCCCGCGCGACGAGACCGCGCGGGTTCAGCTGCCCTCTCCATTGGACGCGCTCCGGACGGTCCTGTTCGGCCCGGAGGTCATGGCCCATCCGACCGACGCGTGTTATTTCGCGACCGGCCTCTTGTCTTACGATCTCCTCGAGCTGTTCGAGTCGCTGCCCGAAGGGGCGCCAGAGGACTCGGCGACCCCTCACTACGAGTTCTTCGTGCCGGACCGGCTGATCGTCATCGACCATGTTCGGAACCGGACCCTCCTCGTGGCCAATGCGTTCGGCGGACTCGATGGAGAGGCCAATTACCACGACGCGGTCGCCGGGATCGGGATGCTGTTGCAGGCGGTCGAGGCCGCCCTCGCTCCGGGACGCGGGAGCCCGGCGCCGGCCGAGTCACCGCTGGCAGGCCCGGAAGGCTCAGTGGATCTGGACGATGACGCGTACATGGAGCTGGTGACCAGGCTGAAGCAGCACATTACCGCGGGCGATGTCTTCCAGATCGTGGCCTCCCGGACCTTTTCGGCGCCGTGCGACGATCCCCTCGCGGCGTACGCCCGTCTTCGGGCCGCGAACCCCAGTCCGTACCTCTTCTATTTCCGGGGCGAATCGGCCACGATCTTCGGAGCGTCTCCCGAAACCGCGGTCAAGGTGCACGGCGCCCCCAGGCGGGTGACCATCCGACCCATCGCCGGGACGGCGCCGCGGGGCCGGTCCGCCGACGGGGCCATCGACCTGGACCTCGATGCCCGGCGGGAAGCGGCGCTGCGGCTCGACGAGAAGGAGACCGCCGAACACATGATGCTGGTGGATCTGGCCAGGAATGACGTGGCTCGGGTGAGCCGACCCGGCACTCGGCAGGTCACCCGGTTGCTCGCGGTGGACCGGTATGCCCACGTGATGCACCTGGTCTCCGAGGTCGAAGGCGAGCTCGCCGCGGGTTATGACGCCCTCCATGCCTACGCGGCGGCGATGAACATGGGCACCCTGGTCGGGGCGCCCAAGATCCGCGCGGCGGAGCTGCTCCGAGGGTACGAACCAAGCCGGCGGGGTCCCTATGGCGGCGCGATCGGATACCTCGCGCACGATGGCACGATGGACACCGCCATCGTGATCCGGGCCGCCGTGGTGCAAAACGGGATGGCGCGGGTCCGCGCCGGCGCGGGGATCGTCTACGACTCGCATCCCGCCTCCGAAGCCCTGGAAACCCGCCGCAAGGCCGAAGCCGTGCTGCGCGCGATTGGCGGCGGGCCCAAACGTGGCTGAGGCACTCCGGGTGGTTTTCGTCGACAATTTCGATTCCTTCACCTGGAACCTGGTGGATGAGTTCGCCCGGCGAGGATTTCCCGTCGAGGTCTGGCGCAACACGACCCCCGCCGAGCTGGTACTGGAGCGGGCCCGCGACGGAGGCGCCGCATTGCTCGTGCTTTCCCCCGGCCCGGGGGCGCCGGCCGAGGCGGGGTGCTCGGTTCCGCTGGTACGCCTCGCGGCCACCCACCGGGTTCCGCTGTTCGGCGTGTGTCTGGGCCACCAGGCGATGGTCGAGGCATTCGGCGGTTCGGTGGGCCCGGCCGGCGAAGTGGTGCACGGCAAGACCTCCCGGGTCCGGCACGAGGGTGGCGCCTTTTTCGCCGGGGTCCCCTCGCCCTTTCCGGTAGGGCGCTATCACTCGCTCGCCGCGCTGCGCCTTCCCGAGTGCCTCCGGCCGATCGCCTCGACCGGACCGAACCACGCAGGTGCTGACCCGATCCCGGGAGGAGCATCCCGACCTGAGGTGGTGATGGCGGTCACCCATTGCGACGCCCCGCAGTTCGGGGTCCAGTTTCATCCCGAATCGATCCTTACGCCCGATGGGGGCCGCATCATCGACAACGTGCTCGCCTGGGCGACCGATGCAAGCCGCTGAAGCCCTCGATCTCCTGGCCCGGCGCGCGCTCTCCCGCGAGGAGAGCACGGTGGTGTTCCGGCGGCTCCTGGCGGGTGAGTATTCGGAGCTCGAGATGGCCGCCCTGCTCATCGGGCTCAAGACCCGGGGGGAGACACCGGAGCTCATGGCGGGCGCGGTGGAGGCCCTGCTCGAGGCGGCGGTTCCGTTTCCCCGGCCGGAGTACGAGTACGCCGATTGTTGTGGCACCGGCGGCGATCGCACCGGCACGGTCAACATTTCCACCGCCGCCGCCTTCGTCGCGGCCGAATGGGGAATCCCCATCGCCAAGACTGGGAACCGCTCGGTCTCGTCCCGCTGTGGGTCCGCCGATGTGCTGGAGCGGATCGGGGTTCGCCTCGACCCGGATCCCGCGGTGGCGCGCCGCTGCCTCGATGAAGCCGGGATCTGTTTCGTGTTCGCCCCCCAGTACCACGCGGGGGTGCGGCACGTCGCGCCGGTCCGCAAGGCCCTTGGGGTGCGAACCGTGTTCAACCTGGTGGGGCCGATCGCCAATGCGGCCCGGCCGACTTCGCAGATGATGGGGATCTACGATCCCGCCCTCTGCGAGCCGGCCGCCCGGACCCTTCAGCTCCTGGGCCGGCGGGTCGCGCTGGTGATTCACGGCTCCGGGATGGACGAAGTCGCCCTCCACGGCATAACCCGCGGCGTCCTGGCGCGCGACGGGCGGCTCGAGGAGGTGACCCTTTCCCCGGGCCAGGCCGGACTGCGCGAGCGGCCCGTCGAAAGTCTCGCCGGCGCCGGTCCGGAGGAGAACGCGGAGTGGCTGCTCGGGATTCTCGAGGGCGGGGGCCAGCCCGCGCATGCGGACGCGGTGGCGCTCAACGCCGGAACGCTGGGCTGGACCCTGGGCCGCGCGGCGACCCTTCGGGAGGCGGTGACCGAGGCACGCGAAGTCCTGGCCGGTGGTGGAGCGGCCCGTCGGCTTCACCGGCTGCGGGAGCTGTCGCATGCTTGAGGCGATCCTCGCCGCGAAGCGCGCCGAGGTCGAAGCGCGAAAACAGGCGACCTCGCTGGAGTCGCTCCTCGGCCGCTGCCTGCCCAGTCAGCGGAGCCTTGCCGCCGCGCTCCGCCGCGGACAGCCGGGGTTCCTGCTCGAGGTGAAATGCGTCTCGCCCTCGGCCGGCATCCTTCGGTCACCCGATGACCTCGACCCGGTGCTCGGCAGTTATGCACGCCATGCGGACGCCGTGTCGGTCCTCACCGATCGGACCTTCTTCCATGGCTCACTCGATCGCCTCGCAGCGATCCGGGCCCGCCTCGATCAGCCGCTGCTCTGCAAGGATTTTTTCCTCGAGCCCTACCAGGTGGCGGAGGCGCGGGCGCACGGCGCCGATGCGATCCTCCTGATTCTCGCCGCGGTCGAGGATCCCGTCTGGCATGCCTGCGCCGAGCTTGCCCGGCGACTCGGCATGGCGGTTCTCACCGAGGTCCATAGCCAGGAAGAAGCCGACCGCGCGGTTGCCCTCGATGCCGGAATCATCGGAGTCAACAATCGGGATCTCCGCACTCTCGAGGTCGATCCCATGACGGTGGCCCGGATCGCCCCGTCGATTCCGGATGACCGGCTCATCGTGGCCGAATCGGGCGTGGAGAATCGGCGGCAGGTCGAGGAGCTCAGCCGGCATGCCGATGCCTTCCTGGTCGGCAGCACGATCATGCGGGCAGTCGATCCGGATGCGGCGGTGCGAGACCTGGTCTATGGCCGCACCAAGATTTGCGGACTCACCCGGCCCGAACACGCCGAGCAGGCCTGGAAGAGCGGGGCGACCCACGGCGGCCTGGTCTTCGCAGCGGGATCTCCCCGGAAGGTCACCCTCAATCAGGCGGAACACATCAGGGAGGCCGCGCCACTCGACTGGGTCGGGGTTTTCGCCGACCAGGAGCCGGGAGAAATCGCCATCCTCGCCGACCATCTGGACCTCGCGGCGGTGCAGCTCCATGGGTCGGAGACGTTTGAAACGGTCCGGCAGGTCAAGTCTCTGGTGGACCCCGGGTGCGAGGTCTGGAAGGCGATCCGGGTGATGGACCACCTCCCCGCCCGGGACGGCACCGGGGCGGATCGCCTGCTTCTCGATGGAGGACGCGGGGGCTCGGGCACCTCCTTCGACTGGGACCTGCTCGACCAGTATCCCGAGCGGGACGAGGTCGTGCTCGCCGGGGGCATCTCCGACGAAAATGCAGCGATTGCCGCCGCGTTTCGGCCCTACGCGCTCGACGTCAGCTCCGGGGTGGAATCGATCCCCGGAGAAAAGGACGCCGGCAGGATGGCCGCGTTCTTCGCGGAGCGGCGCCGGCTGCCTGGAAGGATGCCCTGATGCGATTGCCCGGACGGTTCGGCCGTTTCGGGGGCAGTTTCGTCCCCGAAATCCTCATGCCGGCGCTGGAGGAGCTCGAGAGCGCATTTCTCGAATCCCGGGAGGATCCTGCCTTCGCGCGGGAGCTGGACGAGCTGCTCACCAGCTATGCCGGGCGACCCACTCCGCTCTACCGCTGCCGCAACCTGCTTCCCGCCGGAGCGCCCCGGCTCTACCTCAAGCGCGAAGACCTCCTGCATGGCGGCGCCCACAAGACCAACCAGGCGCTCGGCCAGGGGCTCCTCGCCCGCCGGATGGGGAAGACCCGCCTGATCGCGGAAACCGGCGCGGGACAGCACGGGGTGGCCACCGCGCTGACCGGCGCCGTGTTAGGCCTCTCCACCCGGATCTATATGGGTGCGGTCGACATGGAGCGGCAGAAGCCCAACCTGTTCCGGATGCGGCTCATGGGCGCCGAAGTCGTCCCGGTCACCACCGGCAGTCAGACCCTGAAGGACGCCATCAACGAGGCGCTCCGCGACTGGTCGGCGAGCTACGAGACCACCCACTATCTGCTCGGCACCGTGGCGGGCCCTCATCCCTTCCCGACCATGGTGCGGGAGTTCCAGCGGGTGATCGGCGACGAAGCCAAACGCCAGATCCTCGAGCTGGAGGGCGCCCTGCCCGACCTGGTGGTCGCCTCGGTCGGTGGGGGCTCGAACGCCATGGGAATCTTCACCGCTTTCCTCGACGACCCCATGGTGCGCCTGCTCGGGGTCGAGGCCGCGGGCGAAGGGCTGGAGAGCGGACGCCATTGTGCCACCCTGACCCGGGGCCGCCCCGGAGTATTGCATGGCGCCTTCTCCTACACGCTCCAGGATGAGGAAGGGCAGATCGGGGAGAGCCACTCCATTTCTGCCGGCCTCGACTATCCCGGCGTCGGTCCCGAGCACGCCTGGCTCCAGGAAACCGGCCGGGCGTCATACACCACCTGCACCGACCATGAAGCCCTGGATGCATTTCAGGCCCTGGCGCGCTCCGAAGGCATTCTCCCGGCCCTCGAATCGGCTCACGCGATCGCGGCGGCGATCGGCGAGGCCCGGCGCGGTTCGGCTGGGGTCATCCTGGTCAATCTCTCCGGCCGTGGCGACAAGGACCTCGAGACCGTCCTGCGCCATGTGGGTTAGATCATGACGGGCGCTGCCCGCTATAGCGAGATGTTCCGCCGCCTGTCGGCCCGGGGAGAGGGAGCCTTCGTTCCGTTCCTGATGCTGGGAGACCCGAACCCGGAAGCGAGCCTGGCTGCGGCACGCACCCTGGTCGAAGCCGGCGCCGATGCGCTCGAGCTGGGGCTTCCCTTCTCCGACCCTGTGGCCGATGGCCCGGTGATTCAGGCCGCGGCCTCGCGCGCACTCGCGGCAGGAGTCCGGCAATCCGATTGTTGGGCGATCGTCTCGCGCCTCCGCACCGAGCATCCCGCGCTGCCGATTGGCCTGCTGGTCTATGCGAATCTCGTCTGCCATCGCGATCCAGCCGATTTCTATCGGCGCGCCTCTCGGGCAGGCGTGGATTCGGTGCTGGTGGCCGATCTTCCGACCGATGAGGCGGCGACGATCCTCGAGGCCGCCAAACAAGCTGGCATCGCCCCGGTCTTCATCGCCCCGCCCAATGCCGATGAGGTCCGGCTCCGGCGGATTGCCAGTCTCAGTCAGGGCTACACCTACGTCACATCGCGGGAGGGCGTCACCGGGGCGGATGACGAGCTGCGAAGGACCTCCGCCTCGATTCTGTCGCGACTCCGGGCCATGAACGCCCCGCCGGCGCTGCTTGGATTCGGGATTGCCCATCCCAAGCAAGTCCGCCGCGCCCTGGAGCTGGGCGCGGCGGGAGCGATCAGTGGATCGGCGGTGGTGGAACGATTGACAAGGGGGTCCGACCTCGCGGGCTTCGTTCGCGCCATGAAGGACGCGACGAAGAGCCCTGGCTAGATCGGCCAGCCCTGCGGCTTCTCCTCCATGACCAGCACGATCGGGGCATGCAGCTCACTGGCGAAAACCGTCGATTCGAGCGGCATCGTCTGATCGGTCTCTCCCTGTCCCACCGGAATGAAGCACTTGAAGGCGATATGGAGGGCCGGTTGGTCCAGGAGGGCCGGCGGCGGCACCCGCGACGGAGAGAATGCCATCGCATCGTGCAGCGTCGCCAGGACCCTGCCGGAAATGAGCACCTGATGGTCCATCAGGGTCCTGAGCATCCGGTACGTGAGCGTTGTGGACTCACCGCCACGCGTCAGAACGCCAAAGACCGGTGCCTCAAAGCGGCCTGAGCGGGGAAAGATCGCTACTCCATAGCCGCAGGATGTTCCGCTATCCTCCACGGCGGCAATGGCTTCCGTGATCAGGTCGTGGACTTGGGTCAGGTTGCCCGGTGTCGGATCGACATTCATTGCACTGGCTCCGTTGGTGCCCGAGATTCTGAACCGGCAGGTCCCGGGCCAACCGACCCGGCGGGGAGGAATGCAAGCCGGACCACCGTTCCGCGCCCTTCTTCACTCTCCACACTCACCGCACCGCCCCAGCTTTCGACCAATCGCTTGACGATTGCGAGCCCCAGGCCGGAGCCGCTGGTCGAGGTCGAGAACCGAGGTTCGAAAATCCTCGGCAGCAGCTCGGCGGGGATGCCTTTTCCATCGTCCAGAACCGCGAGGGTGGCGCCCCGGATTCGAATGCGGATAATGCGGGCCCGCGCGTTCCGGGAATTCTCCAGCAGGTTGACCAGCGCCTCCTTCACCTCGTCCGATCGCGCGGCGACCGGCTCGGGGTTCTCGGTCTCGACCACCAGGTCCGCGCCTTCGGGGCCCAATCGGTAGAGATCCGCGACGTCCCTCACGACCGATGGCAGCTTGACTGTTTCGAGGGGCCCCCGCTCGGAGGTCGGCATTCCGAATCGGCTGAAGGAGCGCGCGATACGATCGAGCCGATCGATTTCTGCGAGAATCCTCGCCGTGGTGCCCTCGAGCACCGGGCCGATCGCGGTGTGTCCGTCCTCATAGACCCGGCGCAGGTGCTGCACCCCGAGCCGCATCGGAGTCAGCGGGTTCTTGATCTCGTGAGCGACCTGGCTCGCCATCTCGCCCCAGGCAACGATGCGAGCAACCCGCTCCTGGGCTTCCTGCGTCTTCTTGACGTCCGCGGTCATCTTCTGGAAGGCGCCGTAGACCGGCGCAAACTCCGGCGCGGGCGGTTGATTGGGAAGCGCCACCGGCTTGCCTTTCCCGAACGCCAGCGCGGCACGCTGCAGCTCGGCGACCGGACGGGAAAGCGCGCGCGCGGCGACATGCGCGGCCAGCAACGACGCCCCGATGCCCAGCACGGTGAGGAGGACGAAGAGCATGGCAAGGGCCCGCTGCCGCTCCTCCAGCACCGGATCGAGTCCAGTCTGCGGCATGGCCAGCACGGCAGCTCCGCGATCCGCCACCCGCATGGCGCGATATCCGACCCGGACGTCGACCGCACCGGAGGCCCCCTGGCCGGTCGTCACTTCCGCGCCGTCGATCACCAGCCGATGATAGGCGGCCGGATCCATGACCGGCGACACCAGACCGAGCGACTGGAGCAGGCCACCGCTGGTGCCGAGTTGCAGCTCTCCGTCCCGGTAGACCAGGAAATCGGCATCGCTCTGGTCACTCAGGGCGAGGAGCTCGTCGGTCATGGCCGCGGAATCGGCGGCCAACGTGGCACGGGGCGGCATGACGTCGCGCAGGGTTTGTTCGATGCCGCGATCCCGGCTGGCGCGGACCTCCCCCCGAAGGCGCCCGATGCCCCACGCGGCGAAACCCACCGTGGGCGCCAGGAAAAAAATGGCGAGCGCAACGCCGATGCGGGCTTCGTAGGAGCGGAACTGGGGCAGCCAGGATGGACGACGAAGGGGTTCACCGGTCACGACCCCGGAGAGCGTCCACAGCAGGGCGAGAACCAGGCCATTCAAGGCCAGGAGAAGGGCACCCCGAACCGAAAGCTCTTCAGCCTCACCCAGCTCGACGGTGCCATACAGGTCTCGAAGGGTTCCCGACACCGGAACCGTGGTTTGACCGAGCGCCTGGCTTCCCTCCCGGCGCCAGTCAACCTCCGCATCGCCGGCAAGCCTGGTGGGCATTGGAGAAAGGGCGAGATGATAGAGCGGCCGACCGGTGTTACGTACCCCGAGCAGACGTCCCACCCGTGACGGGGCGATCAGACCGCTCTTGGGACCGACCGCCACGGAGAGCACATGCGATGAATCCTCCCGAACCACCAGGAGCTGGTATCGGCCGGGTTCCCGATCCAGGGCGGTCACCCTGATGGAGTCGGCTGGCGCCAGCGATCGCAGCACGGAAGCGATCGCCTCGCTGGGAAGGTCCATTTCGTCGAGCCGAAGCATCAGGGTGCTGGTTCCTTCCGGTGACCAGACCCCGAGCGAGATCGGGACGCCGGCAGAGTCCAGGTCCGATCGTTTCCAGATCGAATAGAGGGAAGCCACCGACTCCGGGGGGGGCTGGTGCACCAGGATCCGCCCGAGCGCCTCGAGTTGGGCCCGGATCGCCGGATTTTCCGGTTGGGTCAGCCCCAGAATATCGGCCTGGGCGGCGTGCACCTTCGCCTGAGTCCCGGCTCCCCACGCCAGCACCGCGGCCAGGCTCCCGGCAGCGATACCGATTCCGGCCACCTGGGATCCGCGCGGCTGCGGCTGCAGGAGAGGAAGAATCGGCAGCAGCCAGAGGGCGAAGTACCACGAAGGCCACGAGGTGAAGGGGTGCCACAGGTAGTAACCCGCCCCGGCGGCTCCCATGGCCAGCACCACGGTGGCGAGGAGCGGCAGGCGATGGAGCCGGGCCCGCTCCGGCTCCGGAACCGGAGCGAGCGCGAGCGAAAGGAGCCCGGCCCCGAACAGGAACAGGGTGAGGTCCCAGATCAGGAAGAGCCGCACCGAGACGCCCCGGGGGGGAATCAGGATTCCTCCGCCTAACCCGGCAAGGAGGAACGGCATGGCCAGCAGGAGGGCCGCCGCCGGCGCGCCCATCCATGGGGGAAGCCGCCAGCGCCGGAGAAAGCGGGCCAGCAGGAGCAGGGCCAGGCCGGCCAGCGCCAGGGCCGCCGCCGAGGACGACACCGGCCCGAGCAGCGGACTTCGGTATACGGCGGGATCGAACCAGTCGGGAATCCCCAGGCTGTCGCCCAGGGGAGACCGGACCACCAGGGCCAGGGGAAGCAAGAGGACCAGCAGGCGCCCTAACCCGGCAGGCGCCAGGACCAGGGCGCCTCCCATGGTGAGCAGGAGGAGCCACCCGACCCGGAACGAGGCGAGGTCCCTCGCCCGGGCGATCGCCGCGCTCTGCTCCGGCGGCACGAACTGGACGCTGAAGAGCACCCGGGGGCCCGCCGTGGTGGGCATCTCGTAATCGAACACGTCCGAGATGTCGGGTGCCGCTTCGGGCGCCAGGATGCGCAGACCGACCTCGGTTTGTTCCCGGAATCGGGCCGAGACGCTCCGATCCGCGTCGGGAACCACCGGATCGGCCCCGAGCAGGACCGTCCCGATCGCGGTCCGGCCGAGGGAGTCATGGCGCCGTACCTCCAGGACGGCGTAGAATGGGGTGAGTCGAGCGTCGACCGAATCGCCCGCCGCCTCGGGGAGCAACCGGAACCGGCCGGCCCAGATTCGCGGTGTGCCGGTGGGCTCGAACACCATGACGCCCGATTCGAGCGCACCTCCACGAATGAGCAACCCGGCCGCGTCGAACCCTTCCTCCCGGGGAATGGCGCCGAGGAAGAGTGCTTTGGCCGCCAGGGAGTCGGCCCGAAGTCGCGCGGTAGTCAGATCGGCATTGAGGCGAGCCGAGGCCCGCTGGATCCGACGCTCCCGCTCACCCTGGGGACCGCTCCAGTGGTGCTCCAGGCGGTCCAGGGTCCGCTGGCTGATGCCAAGCAGAATCGCAGTCGCGGCGGGAAGCACAAGGAACCAGCTGTGCCGCCGGAGTCCGGCGACCACAAGCAGGAGCAGGAGCAGCCCGGCGATTCCCGCCCAGAGCCAGGACGGCGAACGCAGCCACTCGCCGAGACCAATCGTGGCGCCGGCGAGGAAAAGGACCCAGAGCGGAAAAGGACGCTTCAGATGACGCGACCGTTACGACTGAAAGAGATGATTCCGGCGCGTGCGATCGAAGTGTTCATGCGGATCCCCCGTTTGTTGATCCCAGCGGGAACCCTGGAAAGCCGGGGACCCCACCTTCCCCTCGGGTGCGATTCCGTCATCCTGGATCGACTCGCAGACGATCTGTCGGCGGCGACCGGAATCGCCCGGGCCCCAACCCTGGAATTCGGGGTCCACACCGCTGCGGAGGAGACGCATCCTGGCACTGCCGCGCTCAGCCGGAAGACCCTCCACCGGGCTGTCAACGAACTTATCGCGGTGTGGGAAGAGGTGGCAGGAGTCCGGGACACGCTCATCCTCACCGCGCACGCGGCCGATCCCCACCTGGAGGCGCTTTCCACCATCAGAACGATCGGGCGGGTCAGGGTGGTCGACATCCTCGCGCTCGAAAGCCTGCTCCCGATCCGGGAAATCCAGACCGGGCCGTGGCACGGCGGCGAGATCGACACTTCCCTCATGTTGTACCTGGCGCCCGAGCTGGTCGACGCCTCCCGGATCCCCCCGCTCCTTCCCATGAGCGCGGAGAAAGGAGCAAGATTCTACGAAGCAATCAGACGAACCCTTCTCGACCTTCTGTCTGAGTTGGTTAAGTCATAGCGCGCTTTTATCTTACACCTGCTTCGTCACAAGCTGAAACTCAGGCGGTTGCCGCTACGTTCTACCACTGTGGATCATCTGGAGTATTCCCGAATGCCTAACATGGTACGCCGACTCTCCATGCTCTCGTTGTGTTCTCTCGCCTTTCCCCTGGCGCTCGACGCCCAGCAGCCGGCGCCCCCAGCCGCCCCGGCGCGAGCCGAGCAGACCGTGAGTCTCTCGCTGAGTGAGGCATTCGACCAGGCTCGCCGACACAGCCCGGCCTACCGTCAAGTGCTGAACGATGCCGGCCCGGCGAGCTGGAGCGTACGGAACGCCTACGGAGGGTTGATTCCGACCTTCGACGTGAGCAGCGCGATGTCCTATGTCGGGTCGGGCCGGAGCACGTTCGGGGGCACCACGTTCCAGCAGAATTCGCCTTCCCTCAACTCGAGCTATTCCCTCTCGTTCAACTGGACCCTGTCGGGAGCTCGGTTCACCGCGACCGGGCAGCAGAAGGCGAACCGGAACGCGACGGACGCCGATATCGCCAACTCCCTGGAGGCGCTCCGCAGCGACATCACCCAGCAGTACCTCACCGCGCTCCAGTCAGTTGCCCAGACGGAAGTGGCCCGACAACAGGTGCAGCGGAACGCCGATTTCCTCGCGCTCGCCCGAGCCCGCTACCAGGTGGGCCAGGCCACCATGCTCGACGTCCGCCAGGCCGAAGTCACCAAGGGACAATCGGACGTCGCCCTGCTGCGCGCCCAGCAGACCGAGAACGAGGCCAAGCTGGAGCTGTTCCGCCGGATGGGGGTATTCCTGCCCACTCCACCCGAAGCGGTGGCCCTGACCGATTCCTTCCCGGTCACCACGCCGCAGTTCGATCAGCAGCAGCTGCTGCAGATGGCCAAGGACGAGAATCCTTCGCTCAAGGCCTTGCGGGCGCGGGAGACCGCCTCGGTGTGGAGCCTTCGCTCTGCCAAGACCACGTTCCTTCCGACCTTGAGCGCCTCGGCCTCGATCTCGGGTTACACTCAGCAGTTCACCAACGAAACGCTCTTTCTCGGAGGCCGGCTTTCGGGCGCGCAGTCCACCGCCGACAACTGCCGGTTCCAGAATGCCATCATCAGCAATCTGCCGAGCGGCGGCCTCCCGGGATTCGATAACGGCGGTCTGATCGACGACTGCAATGCCTTCGCGAATCTCGATCCGACCGGACAGGGGCTTGACCCGACGTTCCGCCAGCAGCTGATCGACAACAACCGGGTCTTCCCGTTCGCCTTCACCAGGCAGCCGTTCCAGGCCTCGGTCCGCGTTTCGCTGCCGATCCTGGACGGATTCTCCCGCAATCTCCAGGTCTCTCAGGCCAAGGCGGCGCGGGAGGACATGGAAGAGAGCGTTCGGGCTCAGGAGCTTCTGGTGGAGACCACGGTGGTTTCGCGGTACCTGGGCGTGCAGAGCAACTATGCCGCGATTCAGGTCCAGGAACAGAACCGCAACGCGGCCCGTGAACAGCTCCGGCTCGCCCAGGACCGGTACCGCCTTGGCGCCGGCTCCTCGCTCGAGGTCTCCGATGCCCAGGCGGCGGTGGCCCGTGCGGAAACTGATTACGTGAACGCCGTGTACGAATACCACAAATCCATCGCGCTGCTCGAGCTGGCGGTGGGCCGCCCCCTGCGCTAAGGGAGAGGATCGCTCATGTCACGTCGTGCCAAGTGGACGCTGGGTCTCACCATTCTCGTCGTCGTATTCGGCGGGTTTATCGCCCTGAGCGCGGCCAAGAAGGGCAGCCGTGCCACCGAAGTGCGCCTCGACCCGGTGATGGCGCGCGATCTGGTCTCGACCGTGACGGCCAGCGGGCGGGTCGAAGCCAAGACCAAGGTCGATATCAGCGCGGATATCACCGGCCGGATCACCAAAATCGGAGTCAAGGAAGGCGATCTGGTCGAGAAGGGTCAGTTCCTCCTTCAGATCGACCCAGCCCAGTATCTCTCGATCGTGAGCCGGCTGGAAGGACAGGTCGCCTCGGCCGAGGCGGGGCTGGCCCAGGCGCAGACCAATCGGGACCAGACCAAGCGGAGTCGCGATCGCTCGGTCGAGATCCAGAAGGCCAATCCGGAATTGATCGCGCGGGAAACCGTGGAACAGGCCGTCCAGGCCTACGACGTTGCGGAGGCCAACCTCCGCTCGGCCCAGGCGGGAGTGGATCAGGCCCGCGCTTCGCTGGCCGAGGCCCGCAGCAATCTCGCCAAGACGAAGCTGGAGAGTCCGATTGCGGGACGAGTAGTTCGGCTGGCGGTCGAAGAGGGCGAAGTGGCGGTGCCGGGGACGTTCTCCCGCGAAACCGGTCTCCTCATGACTATCGCCGATCTTTCCGTGGTCCTGGCCAAGGTTCAGGTCGACGAGACCGACGTGGTGCGCCTCCATCTGGGCGACTCGGTCTCAGTGAGTATCGATGCGTTTCCCGATACTGCGTTCGTAGGCCGGGTGACCAAGGTCAGCCAGAGCGCCCAACTCGGCCAGGCCGGCACCTCGAGTGGAGGCACCACCGATCGCGCGGTCGACTTCACCGTTGAGGTGACGCTCGACCGTCCGCCCGAAGGCATCCGCCCCGATCTTTCGGCCACGGCCCGGATCATCACCGACACCAGGAAACAGGTCCTGTCAGTGCCGATCATCGCGCTCACCGTGCGGGAGCATGAACCGGTTCCCAACGAGGTGACCAAGGGAACCGGCACTCCCCTCGGCGCGCCGTCCACCGCCCTGACCGCGGCCCAGCGGAAGCAGAACGAGAAGGAGGGCGTGTTCCTCGTCAAGAACGGCGTCGCCACGTTTCAGCCGGTGCGGATCGGGATCACCGGCGAAGAGCACTTCGAGGTGCTCGAAGGCCTGCACGCCGGCGACACCGTGGTCGCGGGACCGTATCAGGCGGTGCGAGACATGAAGGACAGCACCAAGGTCCGTCAGCAGCGGGAGATCAAGCCGCAGGGCAAACCGCAATGAGCGACCTGGTCATTCAGATCCGGGATCTGACCCGGGTCTACGCGATGGGGGTTGAAACGGTGCACGCGCTCCGGGGCGTCACGCTGGGCATTCGCCGGAACGAATACGTCGCCATCATGGGGCCCTCGGGCTCGGGCAAATCGACCCTGATGAACCTGATCGGGTGCCTCGACACCCCGACCGGGGGCGAGTACTGGCTCAACGGCCAGGAAGTCTCCCGGATGGGCGACGACGCGCTGGCCCGGGTGCGGAACCGGGAAATCGGATTCGTCTTCCAGACCTTCAATCTGCTGCCGCGCGCTTCGGCGCTCCAGAACGTCGAGCTGCCCCTGGTGTACGGTGGTGTCAGCAGCCGGGAGCGACGCCAACGGGCAACCGAGGCCCTGGCCCGGGTCGGCCTGGCCGACCGGATGGACCACCGTCCCAACGAGCTCTCCGGCGGCCAGCGGCAACGGGTGGCCATCGCCCGTGCCCTGGTCAACCGCCCGGCGATCCTCCTCGCGGACGAGCCCACCGGCAATCTCGACAGTGCGACCAGCGAGGAGATCATGCGGGTCTTTTCGACCCTTCACGGCGAGGGCCAGACCGTCATCATGGTCACCCACGAGGCGGACATCGCGGCCCATGCGGCCCGGGTCGTCGTCCTCCGGGACGGCCGGGTCGCCAGCGATACACTGAGCGGCCAGGGCGCGGCGGCCTGATGCTGATCCGGGACGCAATTGGCGAAGCGCTGCAGACGATCCGCACCCAGAAACTCAAGAGTTTCTTCTCGCTGCTCGGGGTGCTGATCGGCGTCACCTTCCTGATCGCGGTCGTCTCCATCGTGCAGGGCATGAACGTGTACATGGAGGATCAGTTCGCCAACAAGCTGGTCGGGCTCAATACGTTTCAGTTGCGCCGGATGCCCAATTTCAATTCGGGCAACGTGACCGAGGATCAGTGGCGGGAATGGCTGCGCCGTCCCCGGATCAACTACCGCGAAGCCGCGGCGGTCGAGGACCGGATGAAGACCCCGGCCCTCTATTCCCGCTGGTGCAGCGATAATCTCACGGTGACCTGGAGCGGCAAGACCGCGAAACAGGTGGACGTGTGGACCGCCGACGCCGACATCTTCCGCATCAAGAACCTGGACCTGGCGAGCGGACGGATGTTCACCCCCCAGGAGGCCCGGGCGGGTTTGCCGGTCGTGGTGGTCGGCTGGGATATCACCGACCGCCTGTTCCAGGGCGTGGACCCGGTCGGGAAAGAGCTCGCGATCGAAGGCCTGCCCTTCCGGATCATCGGCACGGTGCAGAAGCAGGGCAGCCTGTTCGGCATCTCGCTCGACAAGTTCGTGCTGGTCCCGTTCGATTCCCCGGTGCACCGCTATGCCTGTGGTCTCGGCTTCATGGATGAGTTCCACGTGCAAGCCCGGTCGGCCGCCGAGATGAAGGTGGCGCTGGAAGAGACCCGGGAAACCATGCGAATCCAGCGCAGACTCCGGCCCGATCAGGAAGACAACTTCGCGATGCAAACGGCCGAAGGCGCGCTGGAAGGATGGAACAAGATCTCCGCCGTTCTCTTCACCGCCCTGCCGGCCCTGGTGTCGATTTCGCTGGTGGTCGGCGGCATCGTCATCATGAACATCATGCTGATGGCCGTCGCGGAGCGGACTCGTGAGATCGGCATTCGCAAGGCGCTTGGCGCCAAGCGACGCGAGATCCTGGCCCAGTTCATCGTGGAATCGGCGACCCTATCGACCCTGGGCGCCGCCCTCGGCATCGGGACCGGGATTGCGCTCGCGTTCCTGGTCCGCGCCACCACCCCGCTGCCCGCCGCCATCGCGCCCTGGTCGGTCGGCCTGGGCGTCTTCCTCGGGATCGTGGTCGGGATGACCGCCGGGGTGTATCCGGCCAGCCGGGCCGCGCGGCTGGACCCCATTGAAGCCCTGAGGCAAGAATGAATTCGGCTGCCCGCCTCCTCGAAGGCATGGGAATGGCTCTCGATTCGGTCCGCGCCAACAAGACCCGCGCGGCGCTGACGATTCTCGGGGTCGCCATCGGCGTCATGGTGGTGATCGCGATGGCCTCGATGATCACGGGAATCAATCGCTCGGTCGAGAAGCAGCTGGAAACCCTCGGCCCGAAGACCTTTTTCGTCTTCCGGTTCTTCCAGGGCGGAATCGTGATCAGCGATGGATCGGACGAGATGTCGCCGTGGCGGCGGAACCCCTGGCTCACCACCGAGGAGGCGGACTACCTGCGCAGCCTGCCGGCGGTGCGGGACGTCGCGTACCGGGAGAATGCCAGTGGCCCGGTCAGCTACGGCGATCAGCGGCTGTCCTCCGTGTCGGTGATCGGAGGCACCACCAACTGGCTCCGGGTCACCGGGGGCGACCTGTCCTCGGGGCGGAACTGGAACGAAATCGAATTCGCCGCCGGCGCTCCCGTCGCGGTCATCAACGACAAGCTGGCCGAGACGTTTTTCCCCGGCATCGACCCGATCGGGAAACGGATCAAGATCTTCGGATACCCGATCGACGTCGTGGGCGTCTATGCCGACGCCCAGAGCCTGTTCGGCGGCAGCGCGAGCCCGAGCATTCGATTGCCCCATACCACCTTCACCCGGATGGCGGATTACCAGAAAGGGTGGATGAATTTTGTGGTAATCCCCAGCGACACGGTGACTGTGGCGCAGGCGCAGGATGCGGTGATCTCCGCGCTCCGGGCCCGGCGCGGGCTTCGCCCCGCCCAGGAGAACAACTTCGCGGTGGTCACCCAGGACAAGCTGCTCGACACCTTCAACAGCATCACCCGCGGCTTCTTCCTGGTGATGCTCGCGCTGTCCAGCGTGGGACTCATGGTCGGGGGCGTAGGCGTCATCGCGATCATGATGATTTCGGTGACGGAGCGGACCCGGGAGATCGGAGTCCGCAAAGCCCTGGGAGCAACCCGTCGGGAGATCCTGTTCCAGTTCCTGGTGGAGGCCGCCTCGCTCACCCTGCTGGGCGGGTCGATCGGCATGGCCTTCGGCGCGCTCATCGCGTTCCTGGTCGGCCGCTTCACGCCGGTTCCCGCGGCGGTGCCGCTCTGGTCGGTCGCCGCCGCCCTGATCGTTTCGGCGATCACGGGAGTGTTCTTCGGGATGTATCCCGCCACCAAGGCCAGCCGGCTCGATCCGGTCGAAGCGCTGAGGTACGAGTAGGTGAGAGGTGAGAGGTGGAGACGCCTCATTGGCGAGCTCAGCCGGTAGGAGGTTCTCTTCAATCCCCAGCGCGAGTAGGTCAGCGGTTTCAACCGTGGATTCGCAGGCCACGGCTCGAATACCGCGGAGGCATGTGGCACCAGTGAGATCGAAGCGAATGTGAGGGAAAACTGCCCGTCCGCAGGCAGGAAGCAGTACCCGAGATATTGAATGCCGGGCCAGAATAACCCTGATCAGGGTTCCCCCTCTCACCTCTTACCTTTCGTGCATGCGCTTCACAGAGGCAATCCTTCTCGCGCTGGAGACCATCCGGACCAGCAAGCTGCGCTCGTTCTTCACCCTGCTCGGCATCATCGTTTCGGTCGGGTTCCTGGTCGCGGTGGTCGCGATCATCCAGGGAATGAACTCCTACGTCCGCGACAATCTCCGCAGCAGCATGATCGGGACGAATACCTTCCAGGTCCGCCGGACTCCGCTGGTGATCGGGTTCCTCGATGATTCGATGGTCCGGGAGATCGCCAAGCGCCCCCGGATCACCCGGGAAGACGCCGAGCGGGTCCGCGCGGCCTTCCCCGACGCCGAAGCGGTCTCGCTGCAATCGGGATGGCCCGCTCCCATCGCGGACATCAATGCCAACGGCCGCACCCTGGGGAGCGTCACCGTGTTCGGGGTCACGCCCGAGTATCAGGTAGTTCAGGATTACCGCTTCGTCGAGGGCGAGGCCCTGACCGGGGCCGACGTCGCCGAGCGCCGCGCGGTCGCGGCGGTGGGCAGTGAAGTGGCCGAGAAGCTGTTCGACTACCCCGCGTACGCGCTGAACAAGACGCTTCGGATCGGTGGCCGCGAGGTGACCATCAAGGGCGTTATCGCGCCGAAGGGCCGGGTGCTGGGTCAATCGTTCGATGGGTTCGTGCTGATGCCGATCACCACGTTCGAATCCCTCTACGGACGCCGGCTCACGACCACCATCTCCATCAAGCTCCGCCCGGGTCAGTCGTTCCCCGAAGCGATGGGCAGGGCCGAGGAGGCGATGCGACTGGCGCACCAGCTCCATCCGGACGAGCCCGACGATTTTTCCCTGGACAAGGCCGACGCGCTGGTGGCTTTCTGGACCAGCCTCACCCAGGTCCTCTTCACTCTGATTCCCGCCGTGGTCGGCATCGGAATCGTGGTCGGTGGCATCGTGATCATGAACATCATGCTGATGTCGGTGAACGAGCGAACCCGGGAGATCGGGATCCGCAAATCCCTGGGCGCCAGGAATCGGGATATCCGCCGCCAGGTCCTGGTAGAAGCCATCATGCTCTCCTCGCTGGGCGGATTGCTGGGGATCCTGGGCGGAAGCCTGCTGGCCTTCCTGATCAGCAGCATCAGTCCGCTTCCGGCGCGCGTTACGGCCTGGTCGGTGGGGGTTGCTCTCGTCCTGGGCGCCGGCACCGGGATTCTTTTCGGAGTGTACCCGGCCACCCGCGCGGCCCGGCTCGACCCGATCGTCGCGTTGCGTCAGGAGTAGCGGTGAGCGCCATCGGCGAGGGACTGGCGGTGGCGGCGGCCAACCTGCGCGCCAACAAGCTCCGCTCCTTTCTGACCATCCTCGGCGTGGTCATCGGGGTCGCGACCGTGATGATCATGGCGTCGCTGGTCGACGGGGTCCGCACTCAGGTCTTCAACGCCCTGAATGCCGCGACCCCCAACGCGTTCTACGTGATGCGGTTCTTCTCCCAGACGCCGCTCAACCCGCAGAATCTTCCCTACGAGGTGCGCATCCGCCCGGTGGTGGACGAGGAGGACGCCGCCGCGATTCGCCGGGCCGACGACATCCGGCACGCCGGGTTATGGCTCCAGTCCATGGTCCGGATCGAATACCGGGACCAGCGCTCCCAGAATGTGTGGGTCCTGGGCGCCGACGACGCCTACATGGAGATCAAGGGCGGCACCGTGGCGCAGGGCCGCTTCTTCACCGAGGCGGAGCTCCACGGGGCCGAGGTCGCGGTGCTCGAGCAGGAGATGGCCCGGCGGCTGTTCGGGCAGACCAATCCCATCGGGGAGACCGTGAAGATCGGGGGGCGCCCCTTCCGGGTGGTGGGGATCTGGCAGCAACCCGACAACGTATTCCAGCCGCCCGGGTTCACCATCGGCGCCATCGTGCCCTATGAGGTCGCCAAGCACTCGTTCCGGTACAGCGACACCAACGACCTGTTCATCGTCGTGGTGGGCCGTTCCGGGATCCCGGTGACCGAAGCCGAGGATCAGGCCACGGTGGCGCTCCGCCGGGAACGCGGGCTCCGCCCAGGAATGCCCAACACCTTCGACTTCATCACCCAGGACCAGATCCTCGACACCATGAACTCGCTCACCTCGATGTTCTTCCTGGTGATGACCGCGGTGTCGAGCGTCGCCCTCCTGGTGGGCGGGATCGGAGTCATGGCGATCATGATGGTCTCGGTGACCGACCGCACCCGCGAGATCGGGCTCCGGATGGCCTGCGGGGCAAGGCGGCGGGAGATCCTCTGGCAGTTTCTGGTGGAAGCGGCCTCCCTGACTCTTCTCGGCGGGCTCCTCGGCATCCTGATCGGGCTCAGCTCGGGCCAGCTGCTCAAGCGGCTGCTGAACATGGTCTCGGGGGTCCCGATCTGGAGCGCCGTCCTTGCGACCCTGGTGTCGATCGGGATTGGGCTCGCGTTCGGGCTACTGCCGGCGAATCGGGCGGCTCGAATGGACCCCGTGGAAGCGCTGAGACATGAGTAGAGGCGGACCGGCGGACCGGCGGACTGGGCGCCGAGCTCTAGCTGCCTGTCCGCCCGTCCGTCTTTTCCAGCACCAGCCGGAAGTGGTCCATGAGATCGCGCTTGAAACACTCGCTGTTCGCGTTGCCGCTGTGCCCCACCGCGTGGCGGAAGTTCCGGTCCAGCAGGTATTTCGGCGCGAGGCTGAGCCGGAGCAGCGTCTTGGTGGGAGTCCGTTCGCGGATTCGCGCGGTCCACTGCCTGATGGTTTCGATGTAATCCCGCTTGCCACTCGACTGCGAGATCACCCGGAAATGGGGAGCCGACGTTGCCAGCAGCTGCTCGATGCCATAGGGCAGCCAGGAGCCGGGAAACTGCTTCTGCATCCGCGCCAGCATGAACGCATCGGAGTCGCGCGGGGCGTTGATGTCCAGCTGCTCGTACGGCAGCATCCGGGGCCCGAACACCATGGTCTGGAGGTAGAACCGCCGGCCGGCCGGGAGAAGGTCGGCGACGGTCCGGAAGAACTCGCGATAGATCCCCTCCTGGCGGCCCGCGAGATAGTCTTCCGGGGTGCAGAAATGCTCGAACGCGCCGAGACTCACCACCCCATTGAACGAGCCGAACGTGTCGGGCCGGACGGTACGACAGTCCATCAGATGGACATCGAGTCCGTTCTTCCGCCCGGCCTTCATCTGGCCCTCGGAGAGAGTCACGCCGAGACCGGTGACATTCCGGCTCCGGAAATAGTTGAGCATCGGGCCCCAGCCGCATCCCATGTCGAGGACCCGCTGGCCGGGCCGGAGCTGCAGGCTTTCGAAGATGAAATCGTGCTTGCGGCGCTGGGCCTGTTCGAGCGTGAGAGAGAAGTCGCCGTCATACTTCGCCCCGGAGAAATCGGCCATCTCCCCCAGGCTGGCCCGGAAGAGACGATCGATGGTGCTGTAGACGAAATCCATGTCTGCGCGAGTGGCCATAGTACCTGTCGTTGGTCTGCTGGTCGATTCGGATATCCCGGTGCGGCTACATCGACTGAACGCCCAGCTTCACCACGTCTTCCACCAGCACCGTTTCATGGGTGAAGTAGGGCTCCGCGTACCGGGTCCGGATCAGCGACCCATAGTATGCATTCTGGGTTTCGATCCGGCTATAGAGGTCCTGCCCGGTGGGAAAGATTTCTCCCGCGCTTTGCGCCCCGTCGAACTGGCTCGCGTAGCACCTGATCGCCGCGAGCTTGCGGTCGAATTGCGCGCTGATATCCACGAGGAAGCTCGGCTTGATGGGATCCTCTCGATAGGACAACGCGTAGAGGATCTTGAAGGGCCGGTGGGGAGTTCCGCCAGCGTCGTATTTGGTGAGGCCGGCCAGGTAACACGCATCCCGGCCCAGCTCGGACGCGATGCGGTGGTCGGGATGCCGGCCGACCGGAAACGGGAGGACGACGACGCGGGGCGCGAAGTGGCGGATGGCCTCGACCACCACCCGGCGGCTCCGGTCGTCGTTGACCACGTGCGCGTCTGGTAACCCGGCGTTCCGTCGTTCGGTCAGGCCCAGGATCTTGACCGCCGCCTCAGCCTCCCGGGCCCGCAGATCGGCATCCCCCAGGGTTCCGGTCTCCCCAGCGGTCAGGTCGAGTATGCCGGTCCGATAGCCCTGGTCCACCGCCTTGAGGAGCAGGCCGGCGCAGGTGAGCTCGACGTCATCCCGGTGAGCGGCGAGGGCGAGGAGGTCGACGGGCATTGGTGAATGATAGCCCGTGCCCTTCGGGCCCACACCTCTCCCGAGCGTTTCTTATGGCGCCGTACAGGACCCGGCTGCCCCGGTCACCACGACCGATCCCGTCGCCGTCTTCGTCACTCCACCAGCGGTAACCGAGGCGCTCACATTGTAAGTGCCAAACGCGTTGATTCCCTGACGGTCCAGGAAATTCCCCTGAGAATCCAGGTTTCCCGTCCGGGTCGTCGTCCCCGCGAATGCGCCCCCGGACGTGGTCCAGGTGATCGTGTACGGGGCGCCGGCAACCACGATTCCCTGCGAGGTGGCGTGTCCCGAGGTACAGACGAAGGAGAGCCCGCCACCGAAGGCGATGTGGGCCCATCCGGTGGAATTCAGGGCGAACGTGAAGTCTCCGGGTGAGGAAGGCTGCCAGTTGACGGTGCTGAGGAAAAGCTTGGAAGTGGAGTTGGGATTCGGGGCACCGGTAGCGTCGGTTGCATAGTCCGCCGCATAGACAAAGAAGCAGTAGCGCTCTGTGACCGGGCTCCCTCCGGCCAGGGCGGGACTGTAGCCGGTGAAGCCGGTCGAGAACGACCCACCGGGTCCAAGCAAATACGAGCTCCAGGTGTCCTGGCTGACATTCCCAGGACCGGTGCCCACGGTGAACCGGTGGGCCTGATCGGCTACGCAGGTTCCGTCCGGATTCCCCCGGTACAGGGCACCGTTGGCGGTGAGCGGGAATTCATCCGTTACGGTGCCGGAGTAGTTGAACGCTTCAGAAGGATTCGGCGAGCTCCAGTTCCCCGCAACACTCGATTGTAGCGTGATGTTCGGCGGGGTGCGAGCCAGATCGAATCCGAAGGTGCCGGACCCGGTGTTCCCGGCGAAGTCCTTCCCGCTGAGGTTCAGTACCAGCGGCCCATCCGCGATCCCGGTGAGACTCACGGTGTACCGGTTCCCGTTCCGGGTGAACGGAAGCGGATTCTGACCCAGGAGAACCTGGATCGAACTCGGGTCAACCCCGGTCGGCGTCGCAGCGTTGCTTCCCTGCGGGTCGTTTGCATCGAACGCCGCACTGGAAATATTGAAAGGTCCGGAGAGCGTGCTGAGAGGGGCGACATTGATGAATTCAACGGGCGTGTTGTCCACCGGAGCTGGCGGAATCCACATCAGCGTGGTGGACGATAGCAGGGTGGTCGTGTTGGGATTCGGCTGGAGGTTAGCGCCCTTGGCGGCATCAGAGGCCGTGATCACAAGGCAGTGCTTCTCCGTGACCGAGCTCGCCCCGGCGGGGGTGTTCTCCGAGTATTGAATCTGGTAGCTGCCGTTCGAGGCGGACAGATTGGACCAGGAGCTCTGACTGACCTGCCCGGTGCTCGATCCGACTGAAAATGGGGTGGCTCCAACGCCCCCACAGCTCCCATCGTTGCCGGGGTGTTGCAGTGCCGCATTGACGTTCAAGAGGTGGGCGTCGGCCACCGTCCACGAGTAGTTGAGAGTGGCGGAAAGACCGGTGAGCTGGGTGACGGTGGGACTGGAGGTAATGACGATATTCGGGCTGGTGCGGTCCAGGTCCATGCTGTTGATGTGCTGGGTCCCGAGATTCCCCTGGTGGTCTTTCACGCTGACATCGAGATTGAAACCGCCGTCGGCGCTGGTTCCGAAGTCGACGAGCGCCTGATCATTGGCGACGGTGTAGGTCAACGGCATGCCTCCCCGGAGCACCCGGAACGTGCTCCAGTCCACCTCGGTGGGTGGCGCACCGTTTTCTCCGATCAGGTCTCTCGCCTGAATGGTGACCCCCCCGAGGTTGAAGACTCCTCCCGGCGTGTTGACCGGCGAAAGCAGAAGAATCTCCGGCGCCGTCACGTCCAGCAATGCGTTCCCGGTCGAGAAGAAATCCGACTCCTTGAGCCAGCACCCCGCCAGGGGCAGGGCCAGGATCACCAGGATCTTGCGTGTCATGGTCGCTCTCCTCGGCTAGAAGCCCCAGCCTAAATGGGCCGAGAACCCCAGGTGCTTGTCCGCGTCGTTCTTGGCGAAACCAGTAACCAAATATGATCCGACCCCTCCCCGGACCCGACCTGCCAGAGGAAACTCCACGGCCGCTGCGAAATTGGTCTTGAAGCCGCTCTGGGACCGGTTAGGAAGGCCCTGTTCGAACCGGCCATCGTACCAGTCCGCAATCTCATCATGGGCCCAGGTGACGCCGGCCCCGGCGAGGAGGTCGATCTTTCCGACCGGTTGGCGATACAGGAGCGTCGCGTCCAGGAAGAGGGCTTTCACCGTACCGGTGACCTCACCGTTCTGATACACCTGGCGGAAGGATTGCCTGCCGTAGCGGCCCTGCAAACGTCCGCAAATGTGACGGAGGATGACACTCTGGATGAAGGCACCGAACTGCAAGGGAGAGCTGTCCGCCGAGTGGTCGGTCACGCCCGGCTGGTCGGCCTGGACCGGGTCGAAGCTCGGAAAGTGGTTCATCGCCACCAGCACGCCGATGCGAATCCCGAGTCCTTCCATGGCCGTCCCCGCCGAGGACCCGATGGATGACGGACCCGAGGAACGGGTCCGACTGGGAACAGTCGCTGACCTCCATCCTTTTCGCGCGCTCCATGGCGTCGTCGAGCTCCTGCGCCTGTTTCTGCCAGCCGGGTGCCGCATCGCTCGCCTCCCGGAACGCCGAGCTGGTGGCGGTGGAATGGTCGCCTTTGGCAATTCGATCGGCCAACTCGATAATTCTGGCGGCCGCCTTGTCGTAGTTCCGGCGCGCCGCATTGCGGGCCGCCTCGAGCTGCCGCACGGTCTCTTCTTTCGCTGCCTCGGTGCAGAACAGGTCCGGCACCGCCGGAAACACGAAGGGATCGAAGAGGAGCGGCGGAATCGGCTCCGGAGCCGTCTGCGGGTGCTCCCCGCATTCGGAGACCGCCATGGCTCTGACCCGGGTCAGCGCCTGGTGGAAATCATCGAGCCGCCTGGTTTGGAGGTCGAGATTCTGTCGGGCAGTCGGCAGCATGGCCTGCAACACGCTCGCATTGCCAAGCCTCCTGGAAAGGGCGTCCCTGATGGCATCCAGATATTCACGAGCATCCTGGTAGTTGAGATAGAAATCGAATTCGATCGAATAGAACCGGTTGAGCGCCGCCTGCTTCTCCGCCTCGCTGCAGAAGCGGTCCGGTACCGGCGGGATCTCGACCGGCCGAACTCTGACGGGTGGAAGCTCCACCCCCGGGCCGGTCGGCGGTGGGGGCGGCGGAGGCTGGGGCGGTTGTGGTTCCCGAGCAGAGCGACAGGGCACCTCGGGGATCCGCTTCAACTCGTTGCGTTTGGTCTGGAGTGCATCTTGCGCCCGCTTGAACGCAGTCACCCAGGGCTGCCAGAAGGCACCCTCCTCGGGATTGGCTCCCGGGAATTTCGCTTCGACTGCCCGGCGAGCGTTCCCATCATTGGTGATGGCTTGGAGGAGCTGGTTACGCAAGTCTCGGTAGCGGTCCTGGTACGTCCTCAACGAAGCCAACCGCGCCGCAAGGAACCGCTCCTCCTGGGCCTTGTTGGGGCTGTCGGGTGGAAGGCAATACTTCGCTTCGAACACCACCAGATCCATCGAAGCAGCAATCTCGTCAGCGCCAGCCTTGGTGTATGCGAGCCGCTCCAGCAGGTCCAGCGCGAGACCGCTTCCGGTGAGCGGCTCCTGAGCGAGTGCCTGGGATGGAATCCACGAACCCAGCAGGAGTCCCACACCATAAGCCAGCCAGCAGCGCGATCCGCTGGGGCGCACCGGTTTCGACATAGCGGCTCTCCGGATTAGTACCTCTCCTTCAGAAACGCGAGAAAGCCCGGGAGATCCGGCCACTGCGTTGCAGCCGGAAACGCTGAGGGGTATTCTATTGGCAGGCCACCTCCTCTATATGTCGGACAACCTTCCCCCCCCCGAAATCACCGGGCTGTTGCACCAGGCCGCCCAGGGCGATCCGAATGCGTTCGACCGGCTCCTCCCCCTGGTCTACGAGGAGCTGAGCCGGATCGCGAGCGCCAAGCTCCGCCTCGAGCGACCAGGCCATACCCTCAATACCACGGCGCTGGTCCACGAGGCGTATCTCAAGCTGGTGGACCAGACCCGGGCCCAGTGGAGGAATCGTCACCAGTTCTTCGCGGTGGCTTCCGAAGCAATGCGCCGGATCCTGATCGACTATGCCAAGCGCCGCAACGCCTCGAAGCGCGGCGGCGACGTTGCTCACGTGGCGTTGCATGAGGCCGAAGAAGTTGCCGCCGGCGAGGCCTTGCTGACCGAGGCCCAGGCAACCGAGCTGGTGGCACTCGATGAGGCGCTGATTCGTCTCGCCGTGTTCAACCCGCAAGGCGCACGGGTCGTCCAGTACCGCTTCTTCGGCGGACTTTCCAACGAAGAGGTCGCGGAAGTCCTGGGGACCTCGGACCGAACGGTGCGGCGCGCGTGGACCGTGGCAAAAGCATGGCTCCGCCGGGAGCTGACGCACGCGACGGGCGGGACCGGCATGCTGCTGATCGACAGTCATGCAACCTGAACGCTGGGAGCGGATCGAGGCGATCTGCTTCGCCGCCATGGAACGGGAGCCGGCCCTTCGGGCGGCCTTCCTCCAACAGGCCTGCGGAGAAGACGGTGAGCTTCGACGGGAGGTGGATTCCCTCCTCCAACAGCACGAAGCGCATCCCGCCTATCTCGAACGTCCGATCCTCGAGTTTGCCAGGGAGGACGCCGGACATCGTACCAGCCCTCGCCCGTCTCGGTCCCTACCGCCTCATTCGACGCCTCGGCAAGGGTGGGATGGGTGAGGTCTACCTCGCCGTTCGAGAAGCCGAAGATGTCCGTCAGACCGTCGCGGTAAAGGTCATCCGCCGGGGGATGGACAGCGAAGAAGTGGTGCGGCGGTTCCGACTGGAGCGCCGGATCCTTGCCTCGCTCCATCATCCCAACATCGCCGCCCTGCTGGACGCGGCGGTCTCCGGAGACGGCCGCCCCTACTTCGTGATGGAGTATGTCGACGGGTTCCCCCTCGACGAGTACTGCACCCGGCAGCGCCTTTCCATCACCAAACGGCTCGAGCTGTTTCAGGTCATCTGTCGGGCCGTCCAGCATGCCCACCAGAACCTGATCGTCCACCGCGACCTCAAGCCCAGGAATATCCTGATCACCGAGGAGGGCATTCCCAAGCTCCTGGATTTCGGAATCGGCAAGGTGCTCGCCCGGACCGACGCGATCGGTGAGGCGATCGAGACCGGCACCGATCTCCGCTTCCTCACTCCGGACTACGCCGCCCCGGAACAGCTCACCGGGGCGCCGGTGACGACAGCGACCGACGGGTATGCCCTCGGGGTGATCCTGTACGAGCTGCTGACGGATCAGCACCCCTATCGATCCAGCACCGATCGCCGGGATCTCGAGCATGCTGTTCTCGAATCCAGGCCCGCCCGGCCCAGTCTGGTGGTTGAGCGCCGGGATCTCCGCCGGCGACTCGCCGGGGACCTGGATACCATCGTGCTGATGGCACTCCGCAAGGAGCCGGAGCGCCGCTATCCCTCCGTGTCCGCCCTCGCAGCGGATATCCAGCGCCACCTCGATGGACTCCCCGTCAGCGCGCGGCCGGACACCGTCGGATATCGCGCCGGTAAGTTCCTGCGCCGCCATACCGCCGCCGCCGCCGCCGCCCTGGTGGGAGGCCTCGGTCTCGCCGCGGTCACCGCGGTCACGCTGGTGCAGTCGGCGCGAATCCGGCAGGAGTCCGCCCGCGTGTTACGGGAGCGCGACAAGGCGCTCGAGGTCCGCGGCTTCCTGATGGAGCTGTTCGGGGCAAGCGGGGCGGACCGGTCGGTCGGCGACACCGTCACGGTTCGCCGGCTCCTCGAGCTCCAGAGCACCCAGCTCTCGCGCGACTCGGTGATGGGCCCGGATCTTCGCGCCCAGATGCTGGAGGTGCTGGCCGACGGCTACGATCGCCTTGGTCTTTTCGCTCCGGCCGATTCCCTGGCTCGCCAGGCGCTCGCGCTGCGGCGAACCCGAGGAGCGGAAGCCCTTGACCTCGCCGGCTCACTCAACCTGAACGGGTGGATCCGCCACGAGCTGGGCCAGAGCCGCGAAGCCGAGCCGTTGCTTCTGGAAGCCGCCCGGCTTCGGCGAAACGCCGGCGTGAGCGGCCGATCCGAGCTCTCCCACTCGCTCAATGACCTGGGTGTGGTGTACAACGCCCTGAGCCGCTACCGGGAAGCCGATTCCGTCCTGACCGAAGCCCTCGCCATCCGGCGACTGGTATTCGGCGATGACCATCATGCGGTCGGCACCACCGCCAACAATCTTGCTGCCGCCCTGTATTTCGAAGGAAGCCTGGATTCGGCGGTGGCGGTTCAGCGCCTCGCGGTCCAATCGCTCCAGGCTTCGGTTGGCGCCGATCATCAGCGCACCGTCGTGGCGCTCGGGAATCTCGCGGCATTCAAGCAGGCCCGCGGAGACTGGGCGGCGGCGGAGAAGGAGTATCGCGAGCTGCTGGACCGCCAGACCCGGCTTCAGGGCCCCGATCACCCGGTCACCGCCCGGGTTCGGAACTCGCTTGCCTCGGTGCTGTTCGAGCAGGCGCTTTCCACCGGGTCCGATTCCGCATTATTGGAGTCGGAGCGTCTCTACCGGGCCGCATTGGAGACCTTCCGGACTCGCCTCGAGCCGACCCACCCCCAGATCGGAATCACTCTCGATCGCCTCGATGCAGTCCTCCTGGAACGAGGGCTGATTGACGAGGCCCTCCCCGGTCAGGAACGGGCCCTGCGAATCCTCACCGCGGCGTATGGGGAGTCGAATCCGGCGACTCTGAACGCCCTGGGAAGGCTCGGCCTGATCCGGAGCCGGCTGCATCAGCACGCCGAGGCGATCCGCATCGAGCGCAGAGTGCTGGAACGCCTGGAGGCGAAGCCAGGTCCCTCACAGGCCCAGATCGGCCGAGCCCATGCCATGCTCTGCGAGGTCCTCCTCGCCGCGAGCCAGGAGCCCTCCGAGACGCTCCGTCACTGCAGCCTGGCCGAACAGATCCTCGCGGTGGCTCCGGGTCCGGAGCACACCAGCCTCGCGATGGTGCGACTGAATCTGGCCCGCTCCGAAATCGCCCTGGGTCACAAGGAAGCCGCCGATTCCATGGTGCAGGCGGTGCAGGCCGCCCTGATGGGAAGCCCGCCCACCGGCCGGGTGCGCCGGCTGGCGGATTCCCTGACGGCAATTCTGGCATCACGCTGAGAAAGCCGAACGCACTGGATAGATTTCAGTGATGCCACCCGATCCGGTCTATCTCGACCACGCCGCCACGACCCCGGTCCGCCCCGAGGTGCTCGAGGCGATGCTCCCGTACCTCGATGAGCGCAGCTTCGGGAACCCGTCCAGTGCCCATCGGTTCGGTCGCGCCGCGCGCGCCGGTCTGGAACAGGCTCGCCGGGACGTCGCGACTGCCCTGGGGGCCGAACCCAGCCAGGTCGTGTTCACCTCCGGGGGCACCGAGGCGGACAACCTCGCCGTCATTGGAGCGGCGCTCGCCGCAAAGGATCGCGGCGACCTGATGCGGGCGGCGGTGTCTGCGGTCGAGCACAAGGCGGTCCTCGCTGCCGCGCATCAGGTCGCCCGGCTCGGAGGCGAGGAGGTCTGCCTGCCCGTTCTGCAATCCGGGCAGCTCGATCTCGCCGCCCTCGACGCCGAACTCGGCAGGCGCCCGGCAGTGCTCTCGGTCATGTGGGTGAACAATGAGATGGGCGCCTGCCAGCCGATCGAAGCCATCGCCGACCGTTGCCGCGCCGCGGGGGTCCTGCTCCACAGCGACGCGGTCCAGGCCTTCGGCAAGGTGCCGGTGGCGATCCGGGACCTTCCCTGCACGCTCCTCACGATTTCGGGCCACAAGCTCGGCGCCCCCAAGGGCATCGGCGCGCTGATCGTCCGGGAGCGTTCCGCGATCGATGCCATCATTCATGGCGGCGGTCAGCAGTTCGGACTTCGTCCCGGCACCGAGAATGTGGCTGGCGCGGTAGGACTGGGACGGGCCGCCCGGCTCGCTGCGGAAGAGCAACCCGCGGAGTCCGCACGACTCCGGGCCATCCAGACCCGGCTCATCGCCCGGCTCCAGGAAGCGATCCCCGACATCGTGATTCATGGAGATTCCGGCTCCCGGGCGCCCCACATTCTCAATGTCGGAGTCCCCGGCGCCGACAACGAGGCCCTGCTCATGCACCTCGACCTTGCCGGGGTCGCGGTCTCCACCGGATCGGCCTGCTCGACCGGATCGATGGAGGCCTCGCACGTGCTCACCGCCATGGGAATCCCCCGCACGCTTGCTCTCGGGTCGTTCCGGATCAGCCTGGGCCACACCACTTCAGAGAACGACATCGAGCGCCTGATCCAGGTCCTCCCCGGGGTAGTGGACAAGGTTCGCAAGCTCTCCGTGGTGCTGGGACGCGCGTGACCGGGCGCCGGAGTCGGGTGCTGGTCGCGATGTCCGGTGGAGTCGACAGCTCGGTCGCGGCGGCACGACTGGTGGACCAGGACTATGACGTCGTCGCCGCCACGATGAAGCTGTTCTGCTATGGTGACGCCGTCCCGGACCGTCCCTGTTGCTCCCTCGACTCCATCAACGATGCCAGGGAGGTGGCCGCCCGGCTCGGCATCCCCCATTACGTCCTCAATCTGGAAGACCGCTTTTCCAGGAACGTGATCGCGAATTTCGTCGAGGAGTACAGCCGGGGCCGCACCCCGATCCCCTGCGTCCGGTGCAACTCGTTCACCAAGTTCCGCGATCTGATGGCCCACGCCGAGGCGCTCGGATGCGAGGCGATCGCCACAGGGCACTACGCCATCGCCCGGCACGGCGGCCTGTACCGCGGCCAGGACGCCGCCAAGGATCAGAGCTATTTCCTCTGGGGAATCGATCGCGCGGTCGTGTCCCGCATGCTGACGCCGGTCGGCGACCTCACCAAGGCCGAGACCAGGGCCATCGCCAGACGGCTCGACCTGGTGACCGCCGACAAGCCCGAGTCAGTGGAGATCTGCTTCGTGCCGGATGACAATTACGTCGGCGTCCTGGAGCGGCACCTCCCCGAAAACGCACCAGCACTCGTCCCCGGCCCGCTGGTGACCAGCGGGGGAGAGGTCATCGGCGAGCACGAGGGCTTCGCCCGCTATACCGTGGGCCAGCGCCGTGGGCTGCCGGGAGGACGGTCCCGTCCCCTCTACGTCCTGGCGATCCGCCCGGAAGATCGCGCGGTGGTGGTCGGAGAAGCCGATGAGCTGAATCGCTGGAGCGTGGAGCTGGCCGAGCTCAACTGGCTGGTCGATCCCCTCGCCATCGGCTCGGAGTGTGAGGTGCAGGTGCGTTCCCGGGCCCGGCCGGTCGCCGCGGTCATCACCCGGCTCGGTGGCGACGGCTCTCTCGCGCTGACCACAACACAGCCGGTTCGCGCCGTCACGCCCGGTCAATCCGGCGTCCTGTATTCATCCGGGGGCCAGGTCCTCGGCGGAGGAGTCATCGTATGAAGCGCTTCCATGGTGCCGTGTTAGGAGCGATCCTGTTCGCCGCGCCCGCTCCCTTGCCGGCGCAAGCCAGGCAACCGATCACCTTCGACACGTTCCTCGCCATGCAGATGGTGAGCGATCCCCAGATTTCACCCGATGGGAAGACCGTGGCCTTCGCCATCTCGGTCCCGTCGCTCCAGGAAAACCGGAATCTCTCCCGGATCTGGGTGGTGCCGGTCCGGGGAGGCACTCCCAGGGCACTGACCAGCGGTCCGGGGAGCGATTTCGCTCCGCGCTGGGCCGCGGACGGGAGTCTCGGCTTCATCTCGACTCGCAAGGGCGGCGGGCAAGTGTGGCGCACCGGCCTTGCCAATGGCGAGCCGGTACAGCTCACCGCGGTAGAAACCGGGGTCAACGATTTCCGATTCACCCCGGACGGCAAGGCGGTGCTGGTGACCAGCGACGTGAAATGGCCGCCCCGGCAGGAGATTGACGAGCGCAACGGGAGCTTTCCCACTCAGGCCAAGATCTGGACCGATTTGTTCTACCGCTCCTGGGATGACTGGCGGGTGGGCACCCGTTCCCATCTCCTCAGGGTGGAGCTGGCCGATCGGAGCGTGAAGGACCTCACCCCATTCGAACACGACACGCCGCCCCTCGACCTGGGCGGGGTGGATCTGGCGGTCGCGCCGGCGGGAAATCTGGTGGCGCTGGTCTACAACCCCGATGACCAGCCCGCCCAGGGAACCAACAACGACGTGTGGCTGATGGGGACGGACGGAACCAGCCTGACCCAGGTCACCACCCGAAAGGGCGACGACCACTCGCCCTCGTTCTCGGCGGACGGCAAGTGGATAGCCTACCTGTCGATGGAAACCCCCCGGTTCGAAGCTGACCGGACCCAGCTCCTGTTGTACGACCGGTCCACCCGCCAGAGCCGTTCCCTGACCCAGGACTGGGATGTGAGTGTTCAAGGCTATGCCTGGACCCCTGACTCCCGCGCCATCGTGGTCGAGGTCGAAGAGCGGGGTGGGCACAATCTCTACCGCCTGGATCTGGGTGGCGGGAAGCCGGTCCGGATCGTTGCCGGCGGGCTCAACAGCGCTCCGCGGGTTACCCCGAACGGGGACGCCATCATCTACCTGCATCAGACTGCGACCCAGCCCAATGAGGTATGGAGCGCCGGCCTGGATGGAGGCAACCCCCACGCCCTCACCCGCATGAACGCCCAGGCTCTCGCGAGCCTCGATCTGTCGCCGCTCGAGGCGTTCGGATTTGTGGGAGCAGCCGGGGATTCGGTGCACGGCTGGTTGCTCAAGCCACCTGGATTCCAGCCTGGCAAGCGGTATCCCCTGGTCTACCTGATTCACGGGGGTCCCCAGGGGGCATGGCTCGATTCCTGGAGCCCTCGCTGGAATTACCACATGTTCGCGACCAGAGGGTATGTCGTGGCCGCGGTGAACTTCCACGGATCAACCGGCTACGGTCAGGCGTTTACCAACAGCATCACCCATCACTGGGGCGACCTTCCCCTCGAGGACCTGATGAAGGGGTTGGACCAGGTGGCGCAGCTGCCCTACGTGGATTCCACCAGGATGGGGGCGGCGGGCGCCTCCTACGGCGGATACATGATCTACTGGCTCGCGGGCCATACCAGCCGATTCAAGACCCTGATCGCCCACGACGGCGTGTTCAATGCCACCAGCATGGTGGGGAGCACCGAAGAGCTCTGGTTCCCCAATTGGGAATTCGGGCCGGGCGGTGTCACCAATCCGGAAACCCGGCAACTCCTCGAGAAATGGTCGCCCTCCAACTTCACCGACCAGTGGAAGACCCCGATGCTGGTCGTCCACAGCCAGCAGGACATGCGAGTGGACCTCTCCGAGGGCCTACAGGCCTTTACCGCCCTCAAGCAGCGTGGAGTCCCGGCCAAGTTCCTCTACTTCCCCGATGAGGGGCATTGGGTTCTCAAGGCCCGGAACCGACGCCTTTGGTGGGACACCATGCTCGATTGGTTGGACGGATACCTCAAACCGCGAGCTTTGGGTACCCCCTAGGGGTATATCGGTCCCCGATGGCTCGTTACACGCCCGTGACCCGGAGCTGGGCCCTCGGCGTGGTATTTTCTCCGGGTGACTGACGAGTCCCCTACCAGCCTCGAACCGACGATCTCCCCTCCGGGCTCAGCCATCGAAACGGGTCCGCCCGCAGGGGCCACCCCCGATTTCCGGTACCCCTCCCTCTATCTGAATCGGGAGCTTTCCTGGCTCGAGTTCAACCGGAGGGTGCTGCACGAAGCCCGGGATGACCGAACCCCGCTGCTGGAGCGGGTCAAGTTCCTCGCCATTTTCTCTACCAACCTGGATGAGTTCTTTCAGGTGCGCGTCGCCGGGCTCCGGCAGCAGGTTGCCGCCCACTTGGTCGAGCTGAGCCCGGATGGCATGTCACCCGAGGAACAGCTCCGCACCATCGCCGCCAAGGCGCGCGAGCTGGTCCAGGAGCATGGCCATTGCCTCACCCGGGAAGTGCTCCCCGCCCTGGCCGAGCGCGGGGTCCGGCTGATCACCCGGCTGGACGATCTCTCCGAGGACGACCGGAAACATCTCGACCAGTATTTCACCACCAATGTGTTCCCGGTTCTGACCCCGCTTGCCGTCGACCGGGCCCATCCCTTTCCGTACATCAGCAATCTGTCCCTGTCGCTCGCCGTCGTGCTCCGACGCGATAGTGGCGAAGAACGGTTCGCCCGCGTCAAGGTGCCGAAGATTCTGCCTCGATGGATCCCGCTCCCCGGAAGCCATCGCTACGCTCCCCTCGAGCTGGTCATCGCTTCGAATCTGGAGGCGCTCTTCCCGGGCATCGAAATCCTGGGCGCGTTTCCCTTCCGGATCACCCGCAACACCGACCTCGAAATCGATCCCGGCGAGGCCGACGATCTGCTGGAGGTCATTCAGGAAGAAGTGCGCAATCGCCGGTTCGCCGAGGTGGTCCGACTCGAGGTGGACCCGGCCATGCCCGAATCCCTGCGGGAGCTGGTGCTCGCCGAGCTGAATGCCGATCAGGAGAGCGACGGCCTCCCGCTCACCGGAGAGGACATCTACGAGACCGTCGGCCTGCTCGACGCGTCCGATCTGATGACCATCGCCGGGCTCGAGATCGCCGATCTCCACGATCCGACGTTCATTCCGGTGGTGCCCGCCCGATTGGCCGGGAACCGGAACATCTTCGACGTGGTTCGCGAGGGCGACGTCCTGGTACACCATCCCTACGAGAGTTTTGCCGCCAGCGTCGAGCGCTTCATTCAGACCGCGGCCGAGGATCCCGACGTGCTCGCGATCAAGATGACGCTCTACCGCACGGGTGGAGACTCCCACATCGCCCGGCTGCTCGCGACCGCCGCCGAGCGGGGCAAACAGGTCGCGGTGCTGATCGAGCTTCAGGCCCGTTTCGACGAAGAAAACAACATCCGCTGGGCCCAGCGGTTCGAGGATCTCGGGGTCCACGTGAGCTACGGCGTCGCCGGGCTCAAGACCCACGCCAAGGTGATCCTGGTGGTTCGTCGGGAAGGGGATCAGATCCGCCGGTACGTGCACATTGCGACCGGAAACTATGCTCCCCGCACCGCGCGCACCTACACCGACTTCGGGTTGTTCTCCGTCGATCCGGACCTCGGCGCGGACCTGTCCGATCTGTTCAACGTGCTCACCGGGTTTGCCAGCCCGATGGGATACCGCAAGCTGATCGTGGCGCCGGGCGGAATGCGGCATCGGCTGGTGGAGCTGATCCGCCGGGAGATCGCCCACGCCCGCGCCGGGCGGCCGGCCCGCATTTTCGCCAAGATGAACGCGCTGGTGGATCCCGAGATCATCGCCCTGCTCTACGAAGCGTCGGGCGCCGGCGTCACGGTCGACCTCCTGGTCCGTGGCATCAGCTGCCTCCGGCCGGGGCTGCCGGGCGTGAGCGAGCGCATCCGCATCGTCAGCGTGATTGGCCGGTTCCTGGAGCACTCCCGGGCCTGGTACTTCGAAAACGCCGGGCAACACGAAGTCTATCTGACCTCGGCGGACTGGATGCAGCGGAACCTGGACCGGCGCATCGAGACCGCCGTTCCGCTCGACTCCCCCACGCACCGGGAGACCATCCGCGAGATTCTGGAAACGATGTGGGGAGACAATCGCCAGGCGTGGGACCTTGCCGCCGACGGGACCTGGCGCCAGCGCCACGTCGAGGGACAGGCGCCCGAAGTGCCCTCACACCGGGTGTTGATGGAGCGCTATCGAGAGCTTGCCCGCCCCGCGTAGCGCCACGGAGCACGCTCGTTGTCCGGCTCCGTATTCCAGACCCCCCGCTAGTGCGCAAGCCCCGCCGAGTCGGTGAACTTCCGGAACAGCTCGACCTGCTCGGGTGAGAGGTCCTCGGGCAGCTTCACCTCCACGTTCACCAGCAGGTCCCCTCGGCGCTCCCCTTTGACGATGCCTTCGCCCCGGATCCGGAATTTCCGGCCCGGCTGGGTACCGGCCGGAATCTTGAGGACGACTTTCTTGTCTCCAAGGGTCCGGACCCGAAGCCGGCTTCCCAGGATCGCCTGGGCCATGTTGATGGTGACGTCGCATACCACGTCGAGACCCTCCCGGCGGAAGAACCGGTCGGGTTGCACCTGGAAGGTGACCAGCAGATCTCCCGGCGGAGTCCCGTCTCGTCCCGCGGCGCCCTGGCCCTTGAGACGGATCCGGAGCCCGGATTCGGTCCCCGGAGGCACCGTGATCATAACCCGCCGCTGAGTCCGGGTTTCCCCGACCCCATCGCAGGTGGGACATTTCTCCGAGGGAACCTTCCCTCGCCCCCGGCACATCGGGCAGGGCCGGTTCACGGCGAAGCCACCTTGTCCGAAGGAGATCGTGCCGCGACCCTTGCACTCGGGACACTGGGACATCGACGCCCCGGGCGCCCCGCCGCTTCCCCCGCAGGTGGGACAGGTCTCGTTGACCGCGAGGGTGACCGGCACCTTGCCGCCCAGCGCCGCGGTCCGGAAGGGGATCTCGAGCTCGGTCTCTACCGTCTCTCCCCGCGGTTCTTCCTTGCGGCCGCGCCCGAAAATCGAGGAGAAGATGTCCCCCAGACCCATCGACCCGAAGTCCCCGAAATCGAAGGATTCGGTGAATCCTCCTCGACCGCCACCGGGGCCGCCGCCCCCGCGGGCGCCGGCCGGCTCGAACGCCCCCAACCGGCGCATCTGATCGTACTTCTTGCGTTTCTCGGGATCCGAGAGCACCCCGTGGGCTTCCGAGATCTGCTTGAACATCTCGGAGGCCTGCGGGTTATTCGGATTGGCGTCGGGGTGGTACTGCTTGGCCAGCCGCCGGTACGCTTTCTTGATCTCCTCCGCCGTGGCGCTTTCGCCGACCCCGAGAACCTGGTAGAAATCCCGGGACGCCACTTACGCGTGCCCTTCCGAGGAATAGACCTGGACCCGGGCGGGGCGCACCAGATTGCCCCGGAACCGGTACCCGACCTGAAAGGTCTGGGCGACGGTGTGGTCCTGCTCCGGCCGTTCCGGGGGAACCACCGAAACCGCCTCGTGCCACGCCGGATCGAACGGTGCGCCCAGCGGATCGACCCGCTCCAGCCCGGCCGCCTCCAGCTCCTTCCGGAGCTTCTTGTCCACCAGGACGGTGGCTTCGAGCAACGCGGGCGCCGGCGTGGTGCCCTCGCTCGCAACGATCCGGTCGATGTCATCCAGCACGTCGAGCAACTTGATCACCAGGGCGGCCTGGGCCCGGTCCATCAGCTCCAGCCGCTCCCGGGCCACCCGCTTCCGGTAATTGTCGAACTCCGCCGCCAGTCGAAGGTGACGATCCGTCGCCTCTCTGAGCTGGCCTTCGAGACGCTCGACCGCGCCTTCCGCCGGCTCCATCGGGACCCCGGTGCCCCCGAAACCTGGATTGGCCATCGGCGGAGCCTCCTCGATCGGAGCGTCTTCCTCGAATCCCTTGTCTGTCATCGGCTTCTTCATGGCTCAAATCTATCAGGAAGGATGTTCGGCTTTCAGGTTTCGTGCCCTCACCTGCAACCACGCTTTCCAGAGCGCGAATTGACACGCCCGGGCCCGGACATTGTGCCGCGATCCGGGAAAGATGAGCTTGTGCGTCCTCGTGGCGTCGGGATCGGCGATCCCGAAACAGACCAGGCCGACCGGCTTGGCCTCGGAACCCCCACCCGGCCCGGCGATTCCGGTGATCGCGATCGCCAGGTCCACCTGGAACCGCTTCCGCAGCGCTCGGGCCATCTCGCCGGCGGTCTCCTCGCCTACGGCCCCGTGCAGGTCCAGGATTCGGCCGGGAACGCCCAGCTCCTCCTTGATGGCATCGGCGTAGGCGATCACCCCTCCCGCGAATACGTCCGAGGCTCCCGGAACCCCGGTGATCCGGGCACCCAGCATTCCCCCGGTACATGACTCCGCGACTCCCACCCTCAGACCGGCTCCCCGGCATTCGTCCAGGAAAAGGGCTGCGAGATCCTCCTCGCCGGTTCCGTACCCGTGATCGCCGGCGAGCTCGCGAATTCGCTGCCCCGTCCCCGCCAGCCGCCGATCGGCTTCCTCCGGCGGAAGGTCCCACGCGGTGAGACGGAGGTCCACTCCGTCGAGCCCGGGGAGCGAAGCCAGGGTGAGCGGAGCAAGATCCGAGGTGATCGGCGCCAGTCGATCCGCGAGGGCCGACTCCGCAATCCCGGTGGTTCGGATCACCAGGGAACGCACCACGTCTCCCTGCCCCCTCGCAGCGAGGCCCGGGACGACTTCCTCCTCGACCAGGCCCCGGAATTCATGGGGCACCCCCGGCAGGAGGATCACCTCCCCCGGTCCGGAGCTGAGCCAGAGTCCGGGCGCGGTCCCCCGCGGGTTGGGCAGGACCCTGGCGCCCCGGGGAACCTCGGCCTGGCAACGGTTCCGCCCGGCCAGCACTCTTCCCATCCGGGCGAACCGGGTCACCAGGTGATCCCAGATGGCCGGATCAAATTCAAGGGGAGCCTGAAAGAGCTCGGCAACCGCGTGTTTGGTCACGTCGTCATGGGTGGGGCCGAGCCCGCCGGAAACGATGACCAGGCCGGTGCGGGCGAGGGCCTCGGCCACCGCGGCACGAATCGACCCGGACTCGTCGGGCACCGTGGATCTGCGGGTTAACCGGACGCCGATCGCGCCGAGGGCCTGCCCGAGAAAGGCCGAATTCGTGTCGAGGGTGAAGCCGAGCAGCAGCTCGGTCCCGATCGTGACCAGTTCGGCATCCATGGAAACGAGGCGCCGGCTCAGCGCTCCTCATGGGAAAACAGCCGGCGGTACCGATAGAGGTAGATCAGGAACGAATAGACCGTGAGCACCAGAGCGATCGCCAGCGTCACCGCGACGAACCCGCCATGAAACTGGTTCCACCAGCGCGCGGCGCGATCCGCCTGCCACCCCTGCGACTCCCTCGCGTCCCGAAAGGCGAACCACACGATCGTCCCGCCGATGAAGATGTTCTGGAACACCGTCTTGAGCTTGCCCGGGCCCTGCGCCGAAATGACCACCCCCTTGCGGTCCGCCCACCACCGGAACCCGGTCATGGCGAACTCCCGTCCCAGCAGGAGCAGGCAGACCCAGAGCGGGATGCTTCCCCAGACCGGAATGTCGTAGAGATGCTGACGCTGCTGGGAAATCCACCAGATCGGCACCAGGGTGGCGAGCAGCAGCAGCTTGTCGGCGATCGGATCGAGCTTCTTGCCGAAGTCGGTGACCTGGTTGTTGCGCCGGGCCAGGTGGCCGTCGATGACGTCGGTGATGCTGGCGGCCACGTAGATCCCGAAACAGACCAGCTTGGGCCAGTACCCTTCGATGAACGGCAACGCGGCGATGACTGGGGTGATCGCGATCCGGGCGATCGTCAGGATGTTGGGGATCGTCCAGGTCATCCCAGCGTCTTGAGCACCTGCTTGCTCACCGCGCGCAGGGTATCGAAGACCCCGTCGCCGCGCACCGCGCAGGCTTCGAAATGGGGGACCCGCTCGATCCACGACCCGTCCACCTGCTGGACCAGATATTCCCCGGGCCGCGCCGGATCCGGGGTCACTACCTGGCGCTCGGAGTCCTCCAGCGGCCACCCCGGGTTCAGCGCCTCCTGAAGTTGCGAGAGTCCCGCCGCATTGGGAAGATCCCGCTTGTTGTACTGGATCACGAATGGGAGGCGGGTCAGGTCGAGTCCGTGCTGCGCCATGTTGTCGTAGAGATTCTGCATGGACTCGAGATTCGCCTCCATGCGGTCCAGCTGGCTGTCGGCCACGAACACCACCCCATCCACTCCCTTGAGGATCAGCCGGCGGGAGGCGTTGTAGTAGACCTGGCCCGGCACGGTATAGAGGTGGAAACGGGTCTTGAAGCCCCGGATCGTGCCGAGGTCGACGGGAAGAAAATCGAAGAAGAGGGTGCGCTCGGTTTCGGTCGCCAGGGAAATCATCTTGCCCCGGCTGCCCGGAGCGACCTTCTCATAGATGTACTCGAGGTTGGTGGTCTTCCCACCGAGGCCAGGCCCGTAGTAGACCAGCTTGCAGTTGATTTCCCGGGAGGCGTAGTTGATGAGGGACATCAGCCGCTCCCGAACAGCCGGTCGATTTCATCCTCGGCTTCGCCCACGAAGCCACGCTCGATGGCCCCCTTCGGCCGCATGCCCGGACCGGCCGCGCCTTCCCGCGTGAACATGTCGGTGAACACCCGGGACAGCTCCGGCACCACGGTGCGGACCCGCAGCTTCACCAGCCCGAGGGTGGTGCCGTGGTCGAAGATCACGACCAGAATGACCCGGCGCGCGATATCCGCGAGATAGAGCGAGTCCTTTTCCCCCTGGTGAAACAGGGCCCCGAATTCGTTTTCGCCCAGCAGCCGGGCGAGCTGGTCGTTCGCGCTGAAATCCGCCGCGGTGAGCGTGGCGAAGGTGACCGGATCGAAGCGGGTCGGCTGTCCCGCGGTCGCCAGCATCTGCCCGGTGCGGTCGACCAGGAGGGCGGTACGGGCCGAGGATTCCGAAAGCAGGCGGTCGAGCAGGCCCCCGATGCGGACCGCATCTTCCTCGCGGAATGACCAGCTGGCCGCGCCGCTCACCGGAGCCCTCGCTCCAGGTGATGCACGATCCGGCGGGCTCGCTGGCGGAGTCTGGGGTGCCGTTCCCAGGAGATGTAGTCCCGGAGCAGGCGTACCGTATCCGGGGCCGGCCTTCCCGCCAGATAGCCCAGGGCCGCGTGACGCCGGCGAGGCCGGGCGCTGAAGAGCGCTTCCCGGTGCAGGTCGAGGTAGCGCTGGCTCAGCCCCCAGCCGCACAGCACCCCGGCGACCGTCGCGACCGAGAACACCATCCAGCGAAGCGGTTTCAGGAAACCTCCTGCCGCGCCGCGAGCGCGTGACTCAGGGTGACGCCGTCCACATAGTCGAGATCGCCTCCAACCGGGAGGCCCCGGGCCAGTCGAGTGACCCGAACCCCCATCCCTTCCAGCAGATGCTGAATGTAGGTGGCCGTTGCTTCGCCCTCCAGAGAGGGGTTGGTCGCCAGAATGACCTCCCGGATCTCTCCCCCGGAAACCCGTTGCCGGAGGAGGCCCATCCTGAGCTGGTCCGGTCCGATTCCCGAGAGGGGGGACAGCCGGCCTCCCAGCACCAGGTAGCGGCCCCGGAAACCGCCCCCGGTGGCCCGCTCCAGCGCCATCACGGTCGAGGCCTCCTCCACCACGCACAGCACGGTCTGGTCCCGCCGCGGATCGGTACAGATCGCGCAGCGGTCCTCCTCGGTAAAGTTGCCGCACTCGGGACAGCCGTGCACCCGGGCCGCAACTCGTTGCAGCGCCGCGGCCAGGCGCTCGGCCTGATCCCGGGACTGCTGCAACAGATGAAAGGTGAGTCGCTGCGCCGTCTTGGGACCGACCCCGGGCAGGCGGGCGAGCTCGTTCACGAGCTCGTCGATCGCGCCCACGGCGTTCAGAACGGGGACAGCGGGTTGGGGACCGGCGTGAGCTTCCGGATTTCTGCCTGCACCAGATCGGCCGCGCGCCGCTGTGCTTCGGCGATCGCTCCCACCACCAGATCGGCCAGCAGCTCGGCGTCCCGGCCCTCGAAGGCCGCCGGGTCGATGGTGAGGCCCCGGACCAGGCCGCGGCCATCCACCCTAACCCGCACCATTCCGCCCCCCGCACTGGTCTCGATGATCCGATCGGCCAGCTCCGACTGGAGCTGCTGCAATCGCCCCTGGACCTGCTGGCCAAGCTGAAACAGGTGCTGAAAATCCGCCATGATGCTCCTTCGATTCCGGCCGCCCTGCCCCGCCCTACGAAGGGCCGGGGGAGCGGGGCAGCCGGTCGTCGACGATTTCCAAATCTAATTCGGTGGCCGCGACGTCGAGCGCGGGGTCGAGCCGGCGGATTCGCTCCAGCTCCGCGGCTCGCAGGTCCCGGGGGGGAGCGACCACCGAGGCGGCCGGGCTCGCCTGGATCTGAATCCTGGGATTGCCGGCGAACCTGCCAGCCAGAATCTCCTGCATCAGCGGGCCGTGCCGCGCGAGGGCGCCCTCGACCAGGAACTCGTGGCCGGGGGTCGGCTGAATGAGGATCGTCCCGCCGCTCACTGATTGGGGCGTCGCGAGCTCCAGGGCTTCACCCAGCATCCGGCTCCGGTCCCGGGCAAGCCCGACGATCTCCGCCCATCCGGTGCTCACCGTTTCGAGGGTCAGAAGCGCCTCACCGGACGGGTTGGGGCTTGAAGCGCGTGCGGCGGGTTTCGCCGGCTTGCCTGGTGTCTCGATCGGCTCTCGTCCGCTCAGGACCCGCTCGAGGTCGACAATGCGATCCATCACGGTCCAGCGCAGCAGCAGCGTCTCGACGATCAGCCGCGCGCTCGCCGACCGGCGGATGCCCGCCTCGGCATCGGCCAGAAGCCCGAGCATCCGTACCAGGTCTCCCGCCCCGAGCTTGCCTCGGGCGCTTTCGACCGCCTGCCGTTGGGTCTCGGTCAGCCCGTCCGGCGCCGCTCCGCTTTCCACCATCAGCACGGCCCGGAGCAGATCGGCGGTGCCGGTCATGAACTCAGCCAGATCGGCCCCGGCACCAACCAGTCGTTCGACCAGGGGAAACACCGCCGCGGTATCCCGTTCGGCGATCGCCCGAAGCACCTCTGCGTACTGCTCGTCATCGATCAGCCCCAGCACCTGTCGGACCCCGGCTGCGGTGATCGGTCCCTCCCCGAAGGAGAGCACCTGATCGAGGACCGACAGGGCGTCCCGCATGCCTCCATCGGCGTAGCGGGCGATCACGGCCAGCGCATCCTCATCGGCCTCCAGCCGTTCCTGGGCAAGGACCTGTTTCAGGCGCTCGCGAATCGCGGCGGGACCGATCCGCCGAAAATCGAATCGCTGGAGACGGGAAAGAACCGGCGCGGCGGTCGAAGCGATCTTCTGCGGCTCGGTCGTTGCGAACACGAACACCACCCCGGGAGGCGGCTCTTCGAGCACCTTGAGCAGGGCGTTCCACGCTTCGCGGGTGAGCATGTGAGCTTCGTCGATGATGTAGACCTTGTGACGCCCTTCCTGGGACGCGGCATACATGGCGCGCTCCCGGAGATCACGGGCATCATCGACCCCGCGATTGCTCGCCGCGTCGATTTCCACCACGTCCAGGGTGGCGGCGCCGCTCCAGATTCGCTCGCAGCTCGGCACAGACTCCGCAGGGCTCGCCGGGTTCGGAGCCTGGTCCCGGCGCTCGCAATTCAGCGCCATGGCGAGAATCCGGGCCGCGGTGGTCTTGCCGGTTCCCCGGGGACCGGTGAGCAGGTACCCATGGCCGACCCGCCCGCGCGCCACCGCTCCGCGCAGCGCGGCAGCGACATGGTCCTGCACCAGAAGATCGGAGAACCGGCGAGGCCGGTATTTGCGGGCGAGCGCGATCACGTCAGGCGGTCGGTGAGGTCAGGGGGTCGGTGAGGTTGGGCTGGGAGACCGAGCGGGGGCGGCCGACCCCACCGACCTCACCGACCCCACTGACCTCACCGAGAATGCCCCAGGCTACCCGAAGCTGCACCGGACATCGCTTAGCGCTGCTACCGGCAAGGTCCTGACGCGGTTCGCGCGCCGACACCCTTCGGACCTGGGGCGTCCCAATCTAACCGGCCCCAGGATCACGTGGCAGGGCTCCTCGGTGGCTCGCCGTTCCATCGCGCTCTGCTCGAGCGGAATGTTCGCCGTCGCGGTGCTCCGGGCCAGCCCGCCCCGCTGCACTCGCTGGAGCTCGCGCAGCTCCCAGGTTTCCGCCACCACGCCGCCGAGCAGGAACACCAGGGCGGAGAAATAGAGCCAGACCACGAAAAGAAGGATGGCTCCGATCGAGGCATCCACCGCCGCGGCGCCATATCCGGTCGCGCTGCGGAGATAGATCGCATAGAGGCGCTTCGCGATCTCGAAGGCGACCGCCATGAACGACGCCGCAAGGAGGGCAGCCGGCCGAGTCACCCGCCGGAGGGCCGCGTGCCGGTAGAGCAGGTAGAACAGCGCGATCAGGAATCCAAAGCCGAGAACCTCGCCGGCCCACCCCTCCAGGGTTCGGATCACCGAGTTGTTTCCCAGCCCGCTGGAGGCGAAGTAATTGCGAAGAAACGCGAAGCCGGACGTCAGCGTGGTATTGGCGAGAAACAGGGTGAGAGTGAGCAGGACCATCCAGAGGTCGCGCGCCTTGGCGAGCAGAAACCGGATCAGGAAGTGGCCCTTGGGGGGCCGCAGGGCGACATCGAAGATGCTGTTCAGCGCGGACCGAATGCCCCCGAACAGGCGGGTGCTGAACCAGAGGAACGCGGGAATCGCTACCAGGGAGAGCGAGCGCCCAACCTGGGTGAGGCGCCCCAGGATGGCTTCCACCGTGCCGAAGGGGTCCTGCAGGCCGATCGGGTGAGGAGGAAGGAACCGCTCGAACAACGTCGCCGGATCGATGGCCCCGCCTTCCAGCCATTGAAGGATCAGGCCCAATCCGGCGAACAGCAGCAGGAGGAGCGGAATGGCGGCGAGCAGCCCGTCGAACGTGAGGGCGCTCGCCAGAAAGGGGATGTTGTTCTCGTCAGCCGCCTGAAGGACCCGCCAGAAAAATCCCCGGATCGTGCGATACCAGGCCCGGCGAGGTCGCCGGCTCAGGCGACCGGCTCCTCATCCTCGGCGGACAAGGCGCGGCGTCGGCGGGCGCGTGCCTCGGCCAGACGCTGTTCGAGTTCTTGCCTGGCCGTGGACACGCTCCGTTTGCGGTCGGGTTCACGGGCACCGTTCTCAGCCTCCAGCTCTTCTTCTTCCTCGTCCGCCCCTGGACCTCCGGAAGGCAGCTTCTCCTCCCGGGACATCGCGTCCTTGACGTCGCTGATCGCCTGATCCGCGGCGTCCCTGAGCTTCTTGAGGCGGCGGCCCACCATCCGCCGGGTGTGGTCGCCCGAGTGGGGAGCAAACAGCAGGGCCAGGCCCGCGCCGACGGCCCCTCCGATCAGAAACCACATCACCGATGCGCTTCCCTCCCGCTCGACCAGGACGACCGGTTCTTCGTTTCGCTTCATGGGTGCATCTCCTTGTTTACTCTCCCGCTTCGGCATCATCGACCGCCCGCCCCTGAGGACGGTGGAGGGCATCCCAGCTCAGGCGGCTGGCTGGAACATATCGCTCCACCAGCTTGCCGGTATCGGCCACCTTGAGCTGATCGAACAGAAACCCGAAGGTCCGCTCCAGATCCGCCGCGATGGCGGAACGGGTCGCTTCCGGAAGGTCCCAGCACCGTCGCTTGAATGGGCCGATCGCCTTCTTCCGGGCGCGATAGTAGAACTGTTCCGGCGTGTCTCCCGATTTTCGCTCCCCCGCCGCATTGGCTTCGAGCCATTGCAGCATCTCGTCGCGAAGATCGGCCGGGAGGCTGGCGTGGTCGAAGATGATGTTCTGGAAATTGGTGGCGAGGTGAATCTCGACGGTTTCGACCCGGGGAAAATTGCCGAACGCGTCGGGGGGCAGGGTGCTGGCGCCATGCTGCACCGCCCCGCCTAACCCGTAGGACCGGCGCGCCGCCAGGGATAGCGCCTCGAGCGCGACCAGGTCGAGCTTGACCTCGGCGATGGATCCATCCGGAAGCACGACCCCGCCATGGGAGGTCCCGGTCTGCACCGAGATCTTGCTCAGCCCGGGAAGTGCGTCGCCGAGGCGGGAGAGGGAACGGTTGTACCCGTCCATGAACGCGTGGAGCTCTTCCACCGTGCTGTTCTTGGAGCCGACCTCGCCGATCTCGCCTCCCACGGAGACCGTGATCCCCGCCGGTTCGATCGAGCGGATGAATGCCGTGATCTCGGCGGCCCGCTCGTAGTTGGTTTGCTGCTGGAGATCCAGGTTCGGCTGGGAGAGATCGACCAGGGTCGAAGTGTCCACGTCGATATTGAAGAAGCCGGCCCCGATTTCCTCGGCAATGAGCTTCTTGACCTCACCCACTTCGCCTTCCGGATCGGTCCCATATTTCTTCGCGTTGACCTGGCAGTGGTCGCCCTGAATGAACACGGGGTGGGGATACCCTTCCCGCAAGGCGGCCGCGAGGACGACGGCCACATACTCCGCGGGTCGCTGGTCGGTGTAGGCGATTTCCGAACGGGCAATCTCGAGGATGATCGCGCCGGCGCTTCGGGCGCGGGCCGCCCGAAAAACCGCTCGCGCGGTATCGTAGGCCAGCATCCGGACGTTGATGGCGGGCACGGTGAAGCCACCGCATTCCCCCCGACCCCGGGCGAGGTAGAGCGCGTGAATCGAGGCCGGTCCAATGCCTGCTTCCAGCGCCAATTCCCAGATCCGCCGACGGGCAAGCTCCCGACTATCCCCATCGCCGAAGACCGCATCACGAGCCAACTGGTCAAGAGCGGCGGGCGAGGACCTCAGGTGAGTGGTCATCAGGATTCCATGTGAGGTAGGACCCGCCCGATATCGCTGGGAAGGGTCAATCTAGGCCGCTCCTTGGGGGTGGTCAAACCACCGTCCAACATTGTCACGGTTCGGTAAGCTGTTTTCCACATCCATTGGTGATGTGTAAGTCATGTGGATCAATGCCGAATAGTCGAGCAGAATTGTTCATAGAGGACGGAGGAAGAATGTTCATGTGCGGCAAGTACTTCCGATCCGGTCAAGGGCCTTCTGCTCATTTCAACGTGTGGAAAAGTCGGCTAGTTCACAGGATTGTGGACGGCTTTCTGGGAAGGTGGCCTGGAGCGTTTTCAACAGCACTTTAGGAGAGAATCCGCTTACTTTGGTCGCATCTTCAACCGAGCCATCATCATTGGCCCACGAACCGCTATCCACAACCAGCCTGACGCGCCGAACCAAAATCGTCGCCACTCTGGGCCCGGCCTGGGATTCCCAGGATCGCATGAGGACCCTGCTCGACGCCGGCGTCAATGTTGTGCGGATCAACTCCAGTCATGGAACCCAGGAAGTTCGGGCCGGCTGGATCCGACAGCTCCAGGCCATTCAGTCCGAGCGCCAGACTGCTTTCGCCATTCTCTGCGACCTCCAGGGTCCCCGAATCCGGGTTGGAAAGCTCGACCAACCAATGATGCTCACGGCGGGGCAATCGGTCGTCTTCGCACCGGAACGGATGGCCGCCCCAGGCGAAATCCCGACCATGTACGATGGCCTCGCCGGTGACGTCAAGCCTGGGAATCGCATTCTTCTGGACGATGGGCTGCTCGCGGTGGAAGTGGCGCGGGTTCAGGGCGATCGGGTCATGGGAAAGGTCCTCTACGGGGGCACTCTCAATACCAATAAGGGTATCAACCTCCCCGGCATCGAAGTGAGCGCTCCCGCCATCACCGAAAAAGACCGGGAGGACGCCCTCCACGCCGCGGCTCTCGGGGTCGACTACATCGGAGTGAGCTTCGTCCGGCGCCCGGATGACATCGAGGCGGTGCGCCGGATCGTCCCTGCCCATGTGAAGCTGATCGCGAAGATCGAGAAGGACACCGCCCTGAGCTATCTCGAAGCCATCGTCGAGGCGGCCGATGCCATCATGGTCGCGCGGGGCGACCTCGGGGTCGAGCTCCCCTTCGAGCGGGTGCCGCTGGAGCAAAAACGGATCATCCGGACCGCCTCGCGCCATGGGAAGCCCGTCATCACCGCCACACAGATGCTCCAGAGCATGATCTCGGAGCCCCGGCCCACCCGGGCCGAGGCATCCGACGTGGCCAACGCGATTCTCGACGGTACCGATGCCGTCATGCTCTCGGCGGAAACCGCGGTGGGGAGCTACGCGGAGGAGGCGGTGCGCGCGATGGACCGGATTGCCCGGGAAGTCGAGCGCCACCAGCAGAGCGGAGACTGGTCGGACCAGGTCCCCTTCTGGGAAGGGTCCGGGGTTCGACTGCGGAAGCCCCACGTGACCCGGCGCACCGAAGACGCGATCGCGGTGGCGGTGTGCGCCGCCGCGGACCTGCTTCGAGTTCCCCTGATTGTCTGCCTGACCTCGAGCGGGTTCACCGCCCGCACCATTGCCTCCTACCGTCCGGAAGTTCCTATCCTGGCGATGACCCCAGAGCCGATGACCTGCCGGCAGCTCGCCCTGGTGTGGGGAGTGGTTCCCACGCTCACCGATCACTACCCCACCTATGACGCGATGCTTCCGATCACCCGGGAGACCATCCTCCGGCTCGGGCTCGCCGCCACGGGAGACCGGGTCGTGGTGACAGCCGGCGTCCCCTTCGACGTCGCCGGAACGACCAACCTGCTCAAGATCGAAGCCGTGTGACCCTGCGGCTCACCCTGCTCGGAACCGGGACCTCCTTCGGAGTTCCCCAGCTTGGTTGCCGGTGCGCGGTTTGTTGCTCGGCCGATCCACGAGACCGGCGCACCCGTACCTCCGCCCTCCTCGAGAAACCGGGGGACCCGGCCGTCAGCATCCTCATCGACACTCCGCCTGAGCTTCGCTTGCAGCTCCTCGCGGCGGGAGCGGGCCGTCTCGATGCCGTGCTCTATACCCACGAGCACGCCGATCATGTCCACGGAATCGATGACCTCCGCGCTTTTTCCGGGTCGGAGGGTCCTCTCCCGCTCTACGGAAGCGCCGCGACGCTCCGGTTTCTCCGTCAGAGCAATCGCTACATCTTCGATCCCGAGGTCGGGGAGTACGCGGGGACGTCGAAACCCCATCTCGAACTCCACGAGATCGAGGCCGGGAGGGCCACGGCCATCGGAGGGATTCCGGTGCTTCCTCTGGCCGTGCCTCACGGTCACAGCACGGTGCTGGCATTCCGGTTCGGCCCGGTGGGGTACGTCACCGATGCCAAGGAGATCGGTCCCCGGGAGCGACAGCAGCTCCAGGGCGTCGAAGTCCTGGTCCTGAACGCCCTCTGGTGGCATCCGCATCCGACCCATCTCAGTATCCCCGAGGCGATCGAAACCGCCCAGGCCATCGGGGCTCGTCGGACTATTCTCACCCACCTGTCCCACCGGACCGGGCATGCCGAGCTGGCCGCCCGGCTTCCGCCGGGCATCGAGCCGGGTTACGATGGGCTCATCGTGGAGGTGACCGGTCATGCGGCTTGACTACACCCGAAGCCTTTCGGAAAACCTGGATGGGGAACACGGTCTCCCCCGCTCCCGTCTCGAGGAGCTTCGCCGGCGATTCGCCGAGGTTCGCGGCGAGGTGGCGGCCCGCCGGCAGAAGGGAGAATACGGCTTCTACGGGTTAGGGCGGCAGGAGGCCACGGTCGCGGGGATCCGGCGATTCGCCGAAGGCGTGGGCCAGGCCTACGACCACATTCTGGTGCTGGGGATCGGCGGTTCGGCGTTGGGAACCAAGGCCCTCGTCAATGCCCTCCGGCCCGCCGCCTGGAACGAGCTGAGCGATGAGGACCGGGAATTCTTTCCGCGAATCACCGTGCTCGAGAATGTCGATCCCGTCTCGATCGGCGCGGCACTCCGGCGGATCGACCCACGCCGGGTTCTGGTCAACGTCATCAGCAAGTCCGGGGGGACCGCGGAAACCCTGGCTCAGCTTCTCATCGTGCGCCAGTGGCTGGACCAGGCCCTGGGACCCGACGCCGCCAGCCGGCACCTGGTGATCACCACCGACCCCGAAAAGGGTCCCCTCCGCGAGATGGCCGGACGCGAGGGAATTCCGGCGCTGGAAGTGCCGCCGGAGATCGGGGGCCGCTTCAGCGTGCTCACGCCGGTCGGGTCTGCTTCCTGCCGCGCTCATCGGGATCGATATCGAGGGTCTCCTGGCCGGCGCCAAGCGTGAAGTCGAAAAGGCGAGCCGGGAGGACCTCCTCAAGAATCCAGCCGCCCTCTACGCTGCCCTGCTCTGGGGAGCGGATACCTGGCTTGGTGGCCGGATCCACGTCCTCATGCCCTACTCGGACCGGCTCCGGGAGTTCGCGGCGTGGTTCTGCCAGCTCTGGGCCGAAAGCCTGGGCAAACGAGTGGACCGGCGCGGGGCGGTAGTCCATGCCGGACCGACCCCGGTGGCGGCGGTCGGGGCGACCGATCAGCACAGCCAGGTGCAGCTCTACATGGAAGGCCCCTACGACAAGGTGGTGACCTTCCTGCGCATCGAACACCCCGGCGAGGACCTCGCCATTCCCCGCCGGGAAGGGCTCCCGGAGGAGATGGCCTACCTGCCGGGGCACACCATGGGAGAGCTGCTCCAGGCCGAGCAGGAAGCCACCTCGGCGGCCCTGGCTCGCATGGGACGGATGAACCTCACCCTGTCGCTCCCCTCCCTGTCCGCCGAGGCCATGGGGGAGCTCTTCATGTTCTTCCAGATCGCCACCGGGTTCGCCGGGGTCTGGTACGGGGTCAACCCGTTCGACCAGCCTGGGGTGGAGCTCGGGAAACGAATCACCTTCGCCGCTATGGGGCGCCCGGGGTATACCCGGGAGCCCGCTCCGACGGCGGGTCCCCCCGATATCGCCGAGTAGCGGCGGTTATCAACGAACCGGGAGAATCCGTCCTCTCGGCGCTGGAACCACGCGGCCCTGCTCACGGGCCGTGGCGATCCAAAGCGTGATGGCTTCCTGGGCGCTTTCGACTGCCTCAGTTGGCGTGTTGCCATGTGCGAGGCAACCGGGAAGTTCGGGAACTTCCACGACGTATACGGCATCCTCGGGACTCCAGGACACGAGCATCTCATACCGATGGGTCATTCGGTTTCTCCGATTTTCGAATACCGTATTTGAGGAGCAATTTCCTGACCTGACGAACCTGGTACACTTTGGCTGAAGCTCCGGCCCGCTGGAGGTTGATCAGCTCAACGACATCCGCCCTTGCAAAGATATGGTGGCTGCCTCTCTGTCGCTCGGCAAATCCAAGCGCCCGGAGCAGAGAGCAGAGTTCGGCGAAATCGACGTTGGCATCGGCTCCCCCCGCGAGGATCTCCTGGAGCAATCGCGCATGATTGGTCATTCGAAGGAGAATGGCGAATCACGAGCCGCACTCGTCTACCAACATCCCGCGGTCCAAGGCTGAAAAACGCAGCGCACATCGGCTCGAAGCGTTGTCTCAACTTCACTCCTACCACCCCCGCAGTTCCTCCTCGATCATCGGCGCATCCCAGTCGGGACCGTAATGGATCTTACCCTCGGAGCCACCAGGCTCCCGAGCCCCCCGCCTAACCGTTACCGGAACCAGCTTGACCTTGGCTCTCCCGGCCTTGGCGATGATGATCTCCTCCCCCGCTGCGGCGCGTTCGATCAGGTCGGACAAGTGGGTCTTTGCTTCGTACACGTTGTAGGTTGACACCCTGCACCTCGGACGTTGGTACGCCCAGGCTCTCAACGGAAAACGAAACGGGCCCGGTCTTTCGACCGGGCCCGCCTCGCTTGTTGCGGCCGTAGGCTCGCGACTGCCGAGCTTACGGGTTGGTGATCGTGATGTTGCCGTTCACCGGGGTGACCAGTGCATCACCAGAGGTGTTGACGCCGACGGCGTACAGCGCCTGCGCACCAGCGCAGATGGTAGCTGCATCCGTGCCGGTAAGGATCTGACCCAGGACGCCACCCAGCGTGCTGCTCGGCGTCCAGGTGAACGAGTACCGATGCCGACGTCCAAAGGCTGCACCGTTGTCGGTGGTGACCGGCGTGGTCTGACTGCCGATCAGCCGCAGGAACCCGTTGTAGTTCGCATAGAAATCCACTCGGGTGAACGGCGGTGCGAACGTCGCGGTTGGACCGTTGACGTCGGCATTCAGCGTGACCGTCGTGGCGTTCGGTGAAGCAGCCGCCGAACAGTTCGAGTGATCATTGTTGGACACGCTCGTTGCGCCGTTGCTGATCACGAAATCCCGGATCTGCTGAGCCGGGTCTGCTACGGCTACGTACGAGACCCCCGTGGTAACCTGAGCACCGGTAATCGCGGTGTTGGCAACCCCGGAGAGGTTGGTGGCCTGGTCCTGGACGATACCCGCCAGGTTGGTCGGCTTGTACGCGCCGCTCACCGCCAGCGGGCCGCCAACGGCGTTGGTCACGTCTTCGACCTGCCGCAGGAAGCTGCTGGTGGTGAAGCCAGCCGACACGTTCGAGTTGACCAGCGTCCACGATCCAGGAGCGATCGTCGATGCCGGGAAGGTATTGAGGATCGTCACCGGGAAGACGACCGGGTTGGCCAGAACCGCCCGCATACGTGAGGGCGTACTGATCGCGCCAGAGGTCGAAGTTATCCGATGCGTTCGCGTTGAAGGTGACGCTGTTGCCGGTCAACGGGATGTTGTAGATCGCCGTGGTCAGACCCGGCACATTGGCCGCCGGATCGTAGGCAATCACCCGAGTCACCTCGGCACCCTGGTTACCCGCGGCATCCTGCGGATACGACCGATAGAAGTAGTACCCGACCGTGGTGGAAGCAGCCACCACAGTGGTCGGCACCAGCGGGAACACCGGAGCCCCGTTCACGGAGACCGGATTGCAGACGCCACCGGCAAAGGCGCCGACGAAGCAGCTCGCGCCGCTCGGAGGCACCAGTGACTGGGACCGAATCTGCACGGTTCCATTCACCGCGTTGGCCGACTGCATACCCGAGTTACCGACGGTGCCGTTATCCACCACGGTCACCTGGAACTCGAGGCCAACGGTCCCACCATTGCGGCGGGAATTCGACGGCAGGCCGCCCGAGAACGATTCGGTCGGCGCCGCGACATCGACGGCGAACAGAATGTTGGAGAGGCCGAAGCCGACGACGTCGGAAACCGCTAACGGTGCCGCGTTACACGCCGTGCCGGCAAAGGGCAGAATCGTCTCGTTGCCGAGCGCGTCGGTCGCACTGGCCACCGCGCACATATCCTGGGGCCCCAGGGTCGGAGCCGGTGCCGTCGGCGCACCCGAACCAGCCGTCGCAATAGCCGCGTCGACCAGCGGGCCAGCGCCAACTCTCAACATCCGGTTATACCACGGAGCGGCATTCCCCGCACCGACACCCACACCCGCATCGGCCGCACCGTTCAGCAACCAGCCATTCGGATTCCCACCGGTGTAGAGGCCGGTGAGCTGGAGCGGATTGGTCGCCGATCCAGGATTGATCCAGCCGTTCTGCCTGATGTTCGGATTCCCGACGAACGTCGGCGTCATGGTACCGGACGCCCGGTTGTCCAGCCGCAGGCTGGTCAGCGCATTCACGTTCAGCGGCGCCGAGCCGGGGAGGAAGAGCTGGTCACCATTGTTGTCCACCGCGGTGAAATACACCGATTCACCGATGGCGTTGAACGCCGGGCAACCATTGAACTCGTAACGGGCCACAGTACCCAGGAAACCTGGGGGTGCACCCAGAGGGTTGGCCTGCGAGAAGGTCGCAGTCCAGTCGCTGCCCGCAGTCGGAGCCGCGAGGGGCAGGGCGCGGGGTCCGCCGCCTGAGGCATCGCAGCCGGCGTTGCCGAAGATCACCATGGTCCCCGCATTTTCGACCATGGTCTGACCGGCGTTGAAGACAACCGGCACTGCTGCGATATCCAGCCCGCCCCGGTCATACCGGAGACCGGCGATGCTATTCGCGTGGGCGGTGGTTCCGCTCGTGGCGAACGTCTTGACGTGCACGCCGTTCGCGTTGTTGAAGATCAGGGTCTGGGTCGGGGTCGCCACCGGAGTCAGGTTCTGAATCCGGGCCTGCGCGCTGATCTGCCGGGCGCCATTCTTGTACGTCGTGGCGCCGGTGCACGCGGTGCTCCCCACCTTGATACAATCGTACTCGGCGGTGTTGACGCTGAGGATGATGACCACCTTGGCCTCGGCATTCCCCGCATCCTTATCGGCCAGAGCCTTGGCGCGCGCGGTCTCCCACTGCAGCGCCGAGAAGTTCTGGCTGGCAGCCACCACGCCGTCGATCAACACGTCAACGCCGGCCACGGTGTTCGCGCCGGGATCCATGTTGAGCGAGAACTCGATCTGGCCGACCACGTTGTTGATGTTGACCGGAATGAAGGTCGCGCCGGTCGTGATCGACTGGATGCTGATGGTGGTCGGAACCGGGATGGAGATCGTGAGCGCGGAGAAGCCGCACACGGTCTCGAAACCGGCAACGGTGGAGCAAGCACTGATGTTCACGGTGCCGCCCGCCGCCGCCGAGGTCACCGTCACGAGACCGGTGGTGCTGACGCTCACGGTCGCGCCCAGGCCCGGAGTCGCCACCGACCAGGTAACGGTCTGGGAGGGGGCGTTCGCGCCGGCCACCGCCGCGGAGAGCTGGAGCGTGGTGCTCCCGGTCGCCGGCTTGGTGATGGTCGCCGCCGGCGGAGTCACGGTCACTCCAGTTACGGTGGATACGTTGGTGAGCACGGTGATCGTCGCCACGCCGCAGACCGCAGACACCACGGTCGAGCAGGCCTGCACCGCGACGTTACCGGCGCCCACGGTCGTGAGCAAACCGCTCGAGCTGATCGTTGCCACCGAGGCGGGAGCAGCGGACCAGGTCACGGTGGTTGCGACGCCCGCGTCCGCATTCACGGCAGCGGTCATCTGCTGGGTGGTCGGGTGCGAGAGCGTGACTCCGCTCGGCGCTACCGCGATGCTGTGGACCGTCGGCTCCGGTGGAGGCGGCGGGGGCGCCGGAGGCGTGACAGTGACATCGTCACCGCACGCCGCCACGCCGACCGCTACCAAGCCGGCCAACAGCAGTGAACCAAAGGACTTGCGCATTACTCCCCCCTCAGGAATGGTAGGTGATCTTGCTTAACCAGCGACTGCTCAAATTCTGCTTCCTCCACGCACGAAATTGCGGCACCCAGCGGTTGGGCACACCACAGGTGACCATCGAAGAAGCGGAAATTTTTCGGCCGCCGTCCCGATGTTGCCTGAATTGTCCCCCGCAAATACTCGGGGGGCTGGGTTGAAATACAACGCGGCCAAGATAATGCTCGGGGGAAACAGGGTCAAGAGACTCCTGCCCCCGCCGCCCAGCCACATGAGAACTCGGCAATCAATGTGCCCACGACCCCACCAGAGATGCTAAGCCGCTAAATGACTACGACTTACGATCTATCAGGGCGGGCCAACAGCCTTCCGAACCTCCCCAACCAGATCCTGCTTTTCCCCTGACCCAGTGTATACCACCCTTCCGGCTCCATCGATCAGGACTACATAGGACGTGGCCGGAACATCGTAGGCCCTGGCTCCCACGCCCTTGGCATCCCACAGCACCTGGAATGGTGGCGCATGCTCCTCAAGGTACCGCGTCACCCTCGGCTTTGAATCGTTGACGGTCACGTTGACCCCGAATAGCGCCACCTTGTCCCCGAAGGTCTGGTGAACCTTCTGGAGCTCCGGGAGGAGCCCTTTGCAGAGCGGACACCAGGTCGCCCAGAACTCCAGAAGGACCGGCTTGTGTCCCAGCAGATTGGCGAGATCCACCGGGTGGCCTTCGAGGTCCTCGATGGAGACCGCCGGGGCGACCGAACCGATCCTGATCCCGGCCTCGAGCTGGGCGAGAAGAGGAGGCGGACAGGCGGACTGGCGGACGGGCGGAAAGAACAGCGCCAGAAGGAACCAGCGGCGCAGGCCCGATCGCCTTTGCCTCTGTCCGCCTGTCCGCCTGCCCGCCGGTCCGCCTGTCACCAGACTTCCCCCGCGCGAATGAGGTAGTACTCCGCCATGGCGAGAATAACCACGCCCGCGCCTTTCTTCACCCAGCTCATCCATTTCCCCGGACGAGGAAGACTTGCCAGGGTCGCCGCGGACAGGCCCACCGCGACCAGCAGGGTGGTCATTCCCAGGGAAAACACGAACAGATACAGGAACCCGAGGCCGGCGCTATGGGTCTGCCCGACAAAGGTCAGGACCGCCGCAAATGCGGGAGCGCCACAGGGGGCAGCCACCAGGCCAGACGTTGCTCCCATGAGAAAGACCGAGCCCGCCGAGCCGCCCCCGAACCGGCTGGCCCAGGCGATCACCCGTCCCGGCATCGTCACGGGAAAGACGTCGAGCATCGCGAGGCCGAACAGGAGCAGCAGATTCGCCATGGCGAGGTAGGCCCAGCGATTCGAGCTGATGGTGCCGAACAGGGAACCCGTGAGACCTGCGACCAGTCCCAGGCTGGAATAGACCAGCGCCAGACCGAGGACGTAGAGCAAGGTGAGGGTCAGAGTCCTCCGGCGCGTCCGGGCTTCCGCCCCAGAGCCACCGAGGATTCCGATGGTGATCGGAATCATCGGGTAGATGCACGGGGTAACACTGGTGACCAGGCCGGCCAGGAAAAGAACCGGCAGGGCCCGAATCGGTGAGCCGAGCAGCTCACCTCCAGCCTGGATCACGCGGGGTACCGTCGAGCGACGTAGTCGTCCAGGATGGCGAGGAACTGGGTCACGATGGCATCGCCCTTCAGGGTCGTGTGAAGACGGCCATCCACGTACACGGGGGCCTTGGGCTCTTCGGAGGTGCCCGGAAGGGAGATGCCGATGTCGGCGTGCTTGGATTCGCCAGGCCCGTTGACGACACAGCCCATGACCGCGACCCGCAGGCTCTCGACTCCCGGCCGGGAGGCCCGCCATTCCCGCATCCGGGTATCGAGATAGGTCTGGATATCCGTGGCCATTTGCTGGAAGAAGGTGCTGGTGGTCCGGCCGCAGCCCGGACAGCTCGTCACCTGGGGGGCAAAGTGCCGGATGCCGAGCGCTTGAAGGATGTGCTGGGCGACCCGCACCTCGTCGGCCCGATCGCCGCCCGGCGCCGGGGTAAGGGAGACTCGAATGGTGTCCCCGATCCCTTCCAGCAGGAGGACCGCGAGGCCGGCGGTGCTGGCGACGGCTCCCTTGATCCCCATCCCGGCTTCGGTGAGTCCGAGGTGAAGGGGATAATCGCAGCGGGCGGCGAGACGGCGGTACACCTCGAGCAGGTCGGGCACCCCCGAGACTTTCGCGGAAAGGACGATGCGATCGTGAGCGAGGCCGGTGGCCTCGGCCAACGCCGCGGAACGAAGCGCGCTCTCCACCATCGCCTCGATCATCACCTCGCGAGCGTCAACCGGCTCGGGAAGGGCGGCATTCCGGTCCATCAGCTCGGTGAGGAGATCCTGATCCAGCGAACCCCAGTTCACCCCGATCCGCACCGGCTTCTCGTGCCGCAAAGCCACCTCGACGATGGCCCGGAAATGCTCATCCCGCCGCTTGCTTCCGACGTTTCCGGGATTGATCCGGTACTTGGCGAGCGCTCGGGCGCACTCGGGAAACCGGGTGAGGAGGAGGTGCCCATTGTAGTGGAAGTCGCCGATAATGGGGATCGGAGTACCCGCCGCTTCCAGCCGGGCCACGATCTCCGGCACCGCCTGGGCGGCCGATTCGTTATTGACCGTAACACGCACCAGCTCACTGCCGGCGGCGGCCAGCTCCTGCACCTGGGTCACGGTGCCGGGCACGTCCGCCGTATCGGTGTTGGTCATGGACTGGATCACGACGGGATGCCGGGATCCGATCGGGATTCCGCCAATCAGGACGGTGGGAGTCGGACGGCGGCTCATGGCGTAAATGTAAAGAAGTCTGAAGGTCTGGAGGTCTGGAAGTCTGAAGACCTCCCGACTTCCAGACGTTCAGACTAGATTGGCCGCTCCATAGACCTCAGCGAGCCCCTGTGCGATCCACCCGACTTGTCGTCCTGGCCACCGTCCTTTTCCTTGTCGGGTGCGGCGACGCCCGGCTGCGGAAGCTTTCGGTCGGGATTTCCAAGGACAGCACCATGCAGATCATGGGGGGCCGGCCCGATCGGGCCGAGGCCTACCTGACCGGTGGACAGGTGATCGAGGGGCTGTTCTATGGCAAGGCGGGGGCGGATTCAGGAAAGACTCCCCAGGACAAACTCACGCCGGTCGTCCTGATCGACGGGAAAGTCACCGGGTGGGGCCGGGAGGCCTGGGAGAAAGTCGCCAGCGAGCACAACATCCAGGAGACCAAACAGGAAACCAAGCCAACTCAGCCGAAATAGCCCGGCTATAGACTCCCTGGTGCAAGGCCGAGGGACTTGGTCAGGCGTTCCCATGCGACTGGGTCCAGCGTTCCATCGCGGCGAAGCGGCTCCAGCGCCGCCATGATCTCCGCGCGGGTGCCGTCGATCCGGCGATCCCGCAGCTCACCGATCATCCGGGCAAAGCGGTACTCATACTCATCCGCATCGTACTGCCCGGTCTTCCTGCCTTCCGACAAGTTGCGGAGCTCGGTGACGACCCGTTCCGGCTTGATGGGTTTGAGCGTCTGGTCGGACATGAGTGGACCGCGGTTGGTTGAAACGGGAAGGTAGCTCAGGGAGCGGGCGGTGACCAGTAAGTCTGGAGGTCTGGAGGTCTGGAGGTCTGGAATTTCAGGCTTTCAGACCTTCAGACCTTCATCCGCACTCCGAATAGCCGCACACCGGACACTTCACACACCCTTCCAAAAACTCGAGCTGAGAGCTGCAGTCGGGGCAGGACCCAACCAGGGCTTCGGCCATTCCGCTCAGAATCATCTGCTCATTGCTTCGGACCACGGCTTGCGTCACCGCGACCGGCTCCGAGCTGGTGGGATCGTGGGAAGGCAACAACTCCTCCTGAATCCCCTGCTGCTCAGCCATGTAGCGCTCCAGGGAAATCCCCACGGCATCGGGGACCGACATCACCTTGGCGGGTCCGAGGCCGAGCACCTTGTCGGAGCTGATCCCGCGAAGCTGGCGATGGATCTCCCGGAGGGGAATCCCGGAGCGGAGCGCAAGGGAAATGAGACGCCCCATGGCCTCGACATCGGCCATGATCGCGCCACCGGCCTTGCCGAGCGACATGAAGACCTCGAAGGGCTGGTTCTTGTCGTCCTCGGTGATGGTGACGTACAGGGTGCCGAGCGGGGTTTCGAGCCGGCGGGTGGTGCCGCGGAGCAGCTCGGGCCGGCTCCGCTTCTGGCGACGCTGGAGGGTTTCCGACTCGAGCTCGTGGACCAGCTTCCGAAGCCGCTCGTTCTCGCTCACCACCTCCGCCATGGACCCAGCCAGGTCGGCGGCGGCGGCACGACGCTCGCTCGTCGTACCGCTCGCCAGCACATCGACCAGATCGGCGCGAGCCTCGGCGTGCCCGCTCTGGATCGCCGCCTCATGCACCTTCTTGGCGGTCGCGCCGGTGGAGAGCACCTGCATGTCCCGACTCCCATCGCGGTAGACGGTGACGCCCTTGCAGTCCAGGGCGTAGGCGAGCCGGTAGATCTCGCCGACTTCGGCCTCGGTGGCGGAATGGGCGAAGTTCACCGTCTTGGAAATGGCGGAATCGTTGTGATCCTGAAAGGCCGCCTGCATCCGGACGTGCCATTCCGGCCTGATCTCGTTCGCGGTCACGAACACCTCTTGCCACCGTGCCGGCACCTCGGCGAACCGGGTGTGGCCGACTTCGGCGACCTTCTGCATCAGGGCCTCCGAGTACCAGCCTTCCGCCTTGGCGATGCGCACGAAGTCCTCGTTGACATCGGGCATCAGAACCCCGGCCTGGTTCCGCATGAACGCGACCGCAAAGAGCGGCTCGATGCCCGAGCTGCACCCGGAGATGATCGAGATGGTTCCGGTCGGCGCCACGGTCGTGACGTTGCAGTTCCGGAGCTTCTGCATGGGACGGATCCGGTTGCCCTGCGGATCACGGGCGCAGGTCGCGTCGGGGCCCCAGATGCTCCGTTCCCACTCGGGGAACGGCCCCCGGATTCCGGCGAGCCGCTCGGATTCGATCTTGGCTTCGTGATCGACGAAACGCTGGATCTTCTTGCCGAGCTCGACCCCTTCGGCGGAATCGTAGGGGATGCCGAGCCGCACCAGCACGTCGGCGAGCCCCATAACGCCGAGCCCGATCCGGCGAATCCGCTGGGCCAGGCTGGCAATCTCGGGAAGGGGATAGTTGTTGGCGTCGATCACGTTCTCGAGGAAGTGGGTGCAGAGATGGACCACCCGGCGGAGCGAGGCCCAGTCGAGATCACCCTCTTTCACGAACGCGCCGAGGTTGATCGAGCCGAGGTTGCAGACGTCGTACGGGAGCAGGGGCTGCTCTCCACAGGGATTGGTCGCCTCGTAGCCGCCCAGGTGGGGTACCGGATTCGCGGCGTTGGCGCGATCGATGAAGAAGACCCCGGGCTCGCCGGTCTTCCAGGCGCCGTGGATGATCTTCTCCCAGACCGTCCTCGCGTTCAGCCGGCCGACCACCTTCCTGGTGTTGGGATGAATGAGGTCGTACTCGGTGCCCTGCTCCACCGCCTGCATGAAGGCATCGGTGACCGCGACCGAGATGTTGAAGTTGGTGATCTTGGTCGTGTCGTCCTTGCAGGAGATGAAATCGAGGATGTCGGGATGATCGACCCGGAGAATGCCCATGTTGGCACCCCGGCGGGTCCCCCCCTGCTTCACGACGTCGGTGGACGCATCGAAAAGCGACATGAACGAGACCGGTCCTGACGCCACTCCCATGGTGGAACGGACGATGTCGTTCCGGGGGCGGAGCTTGGAAAAGCTGAACCCGGTGCCCCCACCGGACTGGTGGACCAGGGCCATCGCGGTGAGGGTGTCGTAGATGCCGCTTTGACCGTTGGAAAGGGCGTCATCCACAGGCAGGACGAAACAGGCGGAGAGCTGCCCGAGCGGACGGCCGGCATTCATGAGGGTTGGGCTATTGGGCATGAACTGCCGCCTGGCCATCAACTCATAGAACGCCTCGGTGAGGGTCTCGACTGCGCCCTGGCTGGCGCCGTACTGCCGGTCCGGCTCCGCGATAGTGCGGGCGACCCGGAGGAAGAGTTCCTCCGGCGATTCGACCGGGCGGCCGGACTCGTCGCGGACGAGATAGCGCTTTTCCAGGACGGTGATCGCATTCGACGACAACTCGAGCGGAACCCGAGGCGCAGCAGTTCCCATGAAAGCTCCTGACCTTTTCGTTTTTCTGACCGAAAGGTAACAAACCGCGGGGTTCATACATCCACGGCATGCGCGGTCTCGCTTCCGCGAAAGCCGTTGGGGAAGCTCAAATTAGGACGGTGACCAGATCGTGACAATACAGGGAGGATTTCAAGAAACTGCGCGAAAAACGGCTATGCACATCACAAATGTGATCATCGGTCACCGAACCTCGAGAGCCGCCTCCTGACGGGCGACCCGCCGGTTGTCCGTGACCTCCACCGCCACACGCCAGCGGCCTGGATGGATCGATCGGGCCGAAAGCGTAGCGCGCCAGGCGACCACCGGTCCCGCACCGGGCCTCCGGGCCACCAGGGATTGGGACAGACGATCGGGCCAGCGCCGCCAGGCCTCGGGATGCTCCAAAGGAGCGAGAAGGACTCGCACGGTCGCCTTCGTATCGGCGGCCAGTCCGAACACATCCGCCGCCAGTCGGACGTCGCCATCCCGGGGAATGGCGAGACCAGGGCTGAGGCGAAACTCCGCCCCGTCCGAGAGCGAGATCGGAATGCCACGCTCGCCAGATCCCACCAGCAGGCTGCCGACCGCCAGCACGCCGTCCCCCGGTGAAGGGACCGTGATTGTGTCGATGCCGGTGTCGATGCCCTGATTCCCATTGGTTTGCATGGCCCCGTGCACGATCAGGCGTCCGGCCCGGACCCGAAGAGGCAGGGCCCCCGCCAGCGAGGCGTGACCGCTTCGCACGATGGTATCGATCGATGCCAGCACGTTGCCAACGCTGTCGAGCGCGACGAACCGGAACCGGCCGTCCCGAGATTCCACTGAATTGACCGAATCGGGCGGCACAAAGAATCCGACCTGCACGACCGCGCTCGCCGCGGTGCTCCCCGAGGCGAGCACACTCGACCACGCCGCGGGCTCGGGGACGAACCCCAGGCGATAGCTGTCGAATCCCATCGCGACCTGCATGCCTCGCCGGCCGAGGCCGCGCTCCTGGGCGAGATACGCGGCCACGGCGCGCTTCCCTTCGGGGACGTCGCGATACAACGGATTGATCGAGGACCGGGAACGAAACAGGGCCGGATCCGCATGGCCGGCCGAGGATGGGTATCGCCCGTCGACCACGTCCTGGAGACTTTCGATGAGCCTGAACTCGTGCAAGGAGGGCCGGGCCGCGAAATGGAGCACCAGATCGGAGTCGCCCAGGGAGCCTCGATAACACCACGATTCATTGGGCTCGATGCCGGGGACCGCATAGCGGACCCGCTCGTCGGGCTCACCATGACGCACGTAGATCCGGCCCCGATCATCGAGGTGACCGGAGCCCTCGGGCTCAACGACGAGGAATTCACGGGACGCCACGGCGATCCGGCGCAGATGTTCCGCGAGTCGTTCGCCATCGGTGCGCAGAGCCAGCCGATCGCGGACCGTCCAGAAGTGCCGCAGGAATTCGAGCCGCCGCACCCCGCTCCGGCGATCGAACTCCTGCAGCTCTGCCTCGGTGGCGATGGGCTCCAGGTCGCGACGCAGCTCCAGCGCCGCGAGGGAGTCGGGCTCGGCCGCCGCGGAGAGGTAGCGCATCGCGCCGCTCAGATCCCCGAGAAGAAGCTGGGTCCGACCCAGCTCGACCAGGCCGAGGGGATGATCCACTCCGGAGGCGAGGTATTTCGTGAACGAACGGAGGGCCCCGGTATCTCCGAGCTGCCGTTGGACTCGTCCGAGAGCGAGGAGCACCTGGCCGTTCTGGTCGGTGGTGGCGCGTTGCAGCGCATCGCGCACCGCATCGGCGTGCCCGGGGAATCCTTCTCGAAGAGCGCGGCTCGCCACCTGGACGAGCCGGGGAGCGAGGCCAGGCTCCTGGGAGACCGCCCGCGAGATCGAAAGGGTTCCCCGTCGGTACGCCTCCCGCGCCAGCTGCTGCCGCCTGAGATCCTGGGGCGCGCCAACCGCCAAACGATCTCCGAGGGCGAATTCGGCGGATCCCGCCCCGAACCAGGCGTAGGTCCACGCGGGGGCGAGCCGGCTGGCCCATCGAAACTCGGCGGCCGACTCGTCGAAGTGCGCGACGCCGCCGAGCTCACCCTGGCGCAGCGCGAGGGTGCCGAGATAGAGGTGATAGAAGGGTTCCTCGCGGGAACGCAACGCGGCTCGGAGGAGGAGCGCCTCCCGCTCGTGGAGGGCCATCGTGTCCGTGACCAGCCCGAGGGTATCCCGGAGGGCATCGATCTGGCGTCGCTCCTGGGGAGACTGGGCCGCGGTCCGGACCGCAAGGCTCCCCAACGCCAGCCCCACCCACACGGCGAGCCTCATCGCGCGAACTGGCTGACGAACTTCCTGATTCCTTCGAGCACCGCCGTGGCATACAGGCGGCGGCCATCGGCGCTCCGCAGGGCCGCTTCTTGTTCCGGAATCATCAGAAACATGCCTTCGGTCAGCACGGCGGGCATCCAGGTCGCGCGGGTCAGGGCCAGGTCCCCACGTCCCACCCCGAGATCGCGCAGGCCGGTCTGCTCGACCAACCTGGCCTGGATGGCGCGGGCGAGCGGGAGCGCCCGAGGGTGATTGTAGAACACGCTGGTGCCGTAATTAGTAAAAGGATTGATCCCGTCGGGAAGCGCGTTGTTGTGGATCGAGATGAGGAGATCGGCGTCGACACTGTCGGCGAACCGGACCCGGGCCGCCAGGCTGATCGGCCGCGCATCGTTGCGGGTTAGCAGGACCCGGGCGCCCTCGCGCTCCAGCATCGGTGCGAGCTGCTGGGCGATGAGCAGATTGGCTTCGGCCTCGGCGAACCCGGTCGGCCCGGTCGCGCCGAGGGGCGGATGGCCCGGGTCGAGCACGATCAGGAGTCCGGCAAGGGGACGTCGCGCGGACACGAGCGGTGGACGCCGGATTTCGAAGAGGAGATCGGTTCCCCTCCAGGAGAGGCGATATCCGAACACCGGAAGCGCGAGGGAGAATCGGAGCTCCAACTCATCCGCCGATACCTGCCGGCTGGTGACCAGGCTCACGAGGCTGTCTTCGCGCCCATAGCGCAGCCAGTTCAGGTCCGAGCGCGCCCCGTACAACACCAGGGTCAGACTCCGGGAATCCTCCACGACCTGAACGGGGAGCCGCACCCCGACCGGGATGCGCGCGAGCACCCGGTCGGGAAGCGGCGTGAGCGTCACCGATCCGACGACCGATTGGGAGGGTCCACCGGCCGGCTTGGCCTCGCCCGCCGGAATCCAGGCTTCGCTGGTTCGGGAAAGCGCAATCCGGAGATCGTCGTTGATTCGGCCCCTAACCCGGGCCCGGGTTCCTGCCGGGAAGAACCACGTGTAGGTGCCCCCCGGAACGGTGCGCCCCTTGGTGAGCCCATCGGTCTGGCCGGTGTGGCCGGAATCAGGGTCGGTCGCGACCACGACCGGCAGGGTGTCCAGCGGAGTGAGCTGGAGCGGCCACACCGAGCGGACGGTATCGCGTCCCTTGATCGCCAGGAGGACCGGCGCGGGGAGGACGCCGGTTCGCCCACCCCGGGCCCCAGCCGCGGACGGGGCCAGAATGGTCACTCCGCGAAGGAGGGCCCGATACCGATCATTGGGCGGCGGACGCCGCAGAGAGGTCGAATCGCGATCAAAGGCACGGATCGACTCCGGGACCAGGTCGACCCCGGAATCGAGCGCGAAGGGAATGGTGCGTCGTCCGGACAGGTGGAGCTCGAGCCGGGATCCCTCGCTGGCCCTGACGGTGAGGGGCAGGTACTCGTCTCCAGGCCACCAGACCCGGCCAGTGGGCTCGAAGCTGGTAGTATCGATCCAGGGTCGGGATCCCGAAGGTGGGACGAACCTCATGACCCGGCGAACCTGGTAGATCAGGCTCGCGGAGTCGGTCGCCGAGCGGGCCTCCAGTCGGAGACGGACGACCGAATCCCCCCGGAAGGGCACCCATGCCAGCCACGCTCCATTTGCCGCGACCGGGACCGCTTGTCCATCGATGCGCAGGGTGGCCCGGCCATCCCCCAGGGAACCGAAAATGAACGATGAGTCGCGGACGTCCACCTGGGCAGTCGAGTCGGGGTACACCACGTGGATCCGGAGTGGTCCGCCGATCGCAGGGATCGGGGGAAGCCGGTTTCTCAGAACCGTGTCCCCGGGGAACGCCACCACTGGTCGGTCCTTGACGGGGGCGATCGGCGGTTGTTGATCCGGAGGCGATGGAGTTCGGCCGGCGCACCCCGCCAGAAGCAGGGTGAAGAAGGCGTGATGGGAGCCCATAGCCTCAAACTACCAAGCCGGGTCGCCAGGCTCCATTGTGCGGGACTGGGTCGCGCCGTCTATTTTTTGAGCAACCACTCATGAGCGGCTCCAGCGATCGACGCCCCGTTCTCCTTACAGTTCGCGCCAAGAGCGACCTTGGGCGAACCCGCGACCACAACGAGGATTTCTTCGTGGTGGCCGACCTCGGTCCGGAGCGGGACCTGGCGGTCGGGGGTCCCCACCGACTCGATCCCCAGGGCAGCCTGTTCCTGGTAGCAGACGGCATGGGGGGGGCGGCGGCCGGGGAGCTGGCCAGCTCCATGGCCGGGAGTTCCATCGTCGGGCATTTCAGGGAGCAATGGTCCCGCGAGGCGTCACCCAATGCGGACCGGTTCGTGGCCCTGCTCAAGCAATCGGTCGAGCATGCCAACATGGAGGTTCACGGCTACGCGAAGGAGCACCCCGAGGTCCGAGGCATGGGCACCACCGCGACCGTCGCCGCGGTGCTGGATGGAACCCTGTATCTGGCCCAGGTGGGCGACTCGCGGGGCTACCTGGTGCGCCGGGGGGCAGCGACCCAGCTCACCAAGGATCAGTCGCTCATGCAGCGGCTGGTGGACGCGGGAGAGATCACCGAGGAGGAAGCGGCTCAGAGTGAGCGGAGAAACATCATCCTCCAGGCCCTGGGTCCGGATCCCCGAATCCGGGTGGATCTGAGCTGGCAGGAGCTCCAGCGCGGCGACATCCTGGTGATCTGCAGCGATGGCCTGTCCGGCCAGGTCAAGCGCGAAGAGATCGGTGAGGCCGCCCGGGCAGCCCAGGATCTCGATGCCCTGTGCGACCGTTTGATCGCCCTTGCCAACGCGCGGGGCGGGCCCGACAACATCACGGTGATCGCGGTCCGGTTCGATGGCGAAGGCCTTCCGCCGGCTCGACCGAGCGGCGACGTAGGGTACCACGCACTGACGGAGGAAGAGGACTCGGGGGAGACTCCGTTGCCGATGCCGGCGCCATCCGCCCCAGTGGAGTCCGACCCGACCGGGGCTTCAGGCCCGGAGCCGGCACCGGTCCCCGCGACGCGGAGCGGATCTCCCCGCACCATCGCGGTGGTGACCGGAACGGCCCTGCTCCTCCTCGTGGTCCTCTATTTCCTGCTGCGCCGCTAGGCTCAGGCGGCGAGCAGAACCCAGCCGATCCCCAGCATTCCCCCCAGCACCAGGACCACCGCCAGGAGCCAGCGCCGGGCATCCCCGGCCAGGCTGTCGAGCGGAGCGAGGTCCAGCCGGCGCCGAACCGGCCCCCAGGCGCCGCCCGGCCTAACCCGCTGATAGAAGCGGTCCAGCACTTCAGGCCGCTCCGGTCCGGTGAGCCACATCGCGGGGAGCCAGATCGCAAGCGCGCCCAGGGCCGTGAAGGCCAGCCGGTCCCCGAAGCTCATGCCGGCGAACACCGGGAGATAGGTGGCGAGCGCGAGGAGAAGTCCCCCGCTCATGGCCGCGATCTCCGCCCAGGCATTCACCCGCCACCAGAACCAGCGGAGTAAGAGCACCAGCCCGGGACCATTGCCAATCAGGATCAGGAACCGGAACACGGTGCCCACATCCTGCATGAAGAAGGAAACCATAGCGGCCAGCAGGGTCAGTCCGACCGTGGCCCAGCGCGCCGCCCGGAGCAGGCGGCGGGTATCGGTTTCGCCGCTGAAGCGGGCATAGAGATCGTGGATCAGGTAGCTCGCGCCCCAGTTGAGCTGAGTGGAGACCGTCGACATGAACGCGGCCAGAAGACTGGCGGCGACCAGGCCGAGAAGTCCCGTGGGAAGGTACCGCACCATAAGGATGGGATAGGCCAGCTCGGGATCCGCGAGCCCGGGCAGGACCAGGAGCGCAGCGAGGCCGACCAGCACCCAGGGCCAGGTGCGTACCATGTAATTCAGGACGTTGAATCCATACGCGGCCCGGCGCGCGGCGGCCTCGTCTTTGGTGGCGGCGAGGCGTTGCACCAGCATCCCGCCACCGTCGCTGTTCCGGAACGCCCACCACTGAATCCCGATGTAACCCAGGAAAGTCGACAGGGGAACCAGCGCCTCGGAACCGTGTGGAATCAGCTGGAGCCGGGCGCCCTGCCCCTGGGCCTTGAGCTGGGCGACCATCGAGGAGAGCCCGCCAACCTCGTGCAACGCGTACCCCATGACCACCAACGCCCCGCCGATTGCGAGGACGTACTGGAGGAAATCGGTGGCCACGACGCCCCAGAGGCCCGAGGCCGCCGTGTAGACCAGTACGATCAGCACGATGGGCATCAAGGCCCACAGCCTGGGGTCGCCGGGAAGGGAGGGCAGCGCTTCCAGGACGCCGAGGCCGATCACGACCTTTCGCATCGCGAGCATGCCGTAGCCGATGCCGATGCAATTGATCGGGACCGCGAACAGAAAGGCACGCACCCCGCGCAGCAGCGCGGCAGGCCTCCCGCCATAGCGGAGCTCGGTCAGCTCGAGGTCGGTCATCACCCCGGCTCGGCGCCAAAGCTTGGCGAGCAGCACCGCGAGCAGCAGGTGGGCGAAGGCGAAACCCCACCATTCCCAGTTTCCGGCGACGCCGGCCGCCGCTACTCGACCCGCGACGTAGAGCGGGGTATCGACATTGAAGGTCGTGGCGGCCATGGAGGCCGCCGCAAGCCACCAGGGGATCGCGCGGCCCCCGACGAAGAATTCGGCCAGGTTGCTCGCCCCTCGCCTCGCGAGCAGTAGGCCCACCGCCAGCGTGATCCCGAGGTAGAGTCCGACGACGATCCAGTCGAGGGCTCTCACCCGAGGCGATCCATGAGCCAGCGGGCGACCGCTTCCTGCATCAGGCGTTGCCGGTGCCAGGCAAGCAGGACCGGCGAATCGCCCGGAATCGCCTGGAGCAACCGAGGGTGGGTGAACAGCACGGTCAAGGCGGCCTCGGGGGAAAGCCTGGCCAGCCGGTCGCGACTCGCGGGCCCGAACCCGGCCCATCCCTTCCAGGCTCGCGGTTCCGAGAACGCAAGGACCACGCGGCTCCCTCCGGTCCCGATCCTGACCCCACGAGCCTGCAGGACATCACGAACCCAGGTTACGGGGGATGGCGGAGGCGACTGGCCTTCGTCGTCGTCGATCACGACCAACTCGACGGGCTGATGCAGATGCGGGATACTGCCCCGAAGCAGGGGTTGACTCAGCAGCCAGTCCCCCAGGGCGCGAGCGGATCCCGCCGGCGGCATCCGCTCCAGCGGTCCATCATCGCCGACCTGTCTGACCGCGGATGCATACCGGCCCAGGGCGGCTTCGACCAGGCCGCCGACTCGGGCGTCCGTCTCAGTGCGATGAACGAGCGCACGACATACTTCGGCCGGTGCTTCCGGATAGAGCAGCAGGTCCACCCCTGCCTCGACCGCTGCAAGACTTGCTGCTTCCTCGGAGCGATCCTGCCGGGCGCCGGCCATGACGAGCGCGTCGGACACGATCAGGCCGCTGAATCCGATCTGGTTGCGTAACACGCTCAGGATGGGGGCGGAACAGGTGGCGGGGGTCCCGGTGGGATCCAGCGCGGGATACGCCACATGAGCGGTCATGACCGAGCCTACTCCCGCGGCGACCGCGGCCGCGTATGGCTCGAGGTCGGCGCGGAGATCCGCAGCGCTCGCATTCACGACGGGAAGCTCGACGTGGGAATCCGATCGGGTCCGTCCGTGGCCGGGAAAGTGTTTGGCGCACGACATCGCGCCCGCTGCCTCGCAACCCACGATCCAGGCCGATGCGGCCGCCCCGACGGCGATCGGGTCGGAGCCGAATGCGCGGGTCTGGACGATCGGGTTTGCGGGCTCGAGATCGAGATCCAGTACCGGAGCGAGCACCCAGTTCACCCCGACCGAGCGGGCTTCGACCGCGGTCAGCACGCCGGCGCCCCGCAGCAGCGCGGGATCGTTGAGGGAAGCGAGTGCGAGAGGGGGCGGCAGCTCGTCCAGTCCCTCGAACTGTTGCCCGGGTCCCCGTTCGAGGTCGGCGGCGAAAAGGAGAGGTCGTCCAGCCTGGCGGGTGAGGTCGGTGGTCAGCTGGGAAACCGCATCAGCGGTGCCGCCGAAGAGAATGAATCCTCCGGCGCCGAACTCCAGGGCGGTGGCAATCGTCGACGCTTCGTGTGCGAATCCCGTCTCCGGACGCCAGCGGAGCGCTGGAATCACCAACCGTCCCGGATTCATGCCGGCGTGATCATGCCCAGCACCCGGGACCCTTTCGCTCCGGTCGCGCCAGGAAGGTTCCCCGGCTGGCCATGCACCGTCAGATATCCGAGCAGGGCGAACGCCACCGCTTCCTTGGCGGCTCCGGGGAAGAAGACCTCGTCGAACCGGCGGAGCGGTCTGCCCTCCCGGGCGAGCCGATTCCCCAGGGCGGCCCACAGAACGGGGTGTTCGCAGCCGCCACCGGAGGCGAGCACCTCGCAACCTGAGGGCGTCCATCGGGCGAGCGCCTCGGCAACACTTTGCGCGGTCAGCTCCACGGCGGTCGCGACGGCATCGCGGCCTGCTCGCACCAACAAACGGTCTGCGTACCCGGTACCAAACCGTTCCCGGCCGGTGCTCTTGGGAGGGGATTGCTGGAAAAAGGAGTCTCGCAGACAATCGGCAAGAATCGGCTCGAGGACCTGCCCGCCCAGCGCCAGCTTCCCGTCGACATCGTAAGGAAGATCAGGGTCGATACGTCGTGCCACCGCGTCGATGACCGCCATGCCGGGCCCGGTATCGAACGCGAGCGCCCCCTGCTCCACCGCCCGGCGGGGAACGTAGGTGAGGTTCGCCATGCCACCCAGATTCAGCAGGATGCGGCCGTGATCCTCGGCGCCGAACAGCAGCACATCCGCCATCGGGACCAGCGGAGCGCCTTCTCCCCCCGCGGCCAGATCGCGTCCGCGAAACCCGGATACCACGCGCACTCCGAACCGCTCGGCCAGCACGGCGGGTTCACCGAGCTGGAGCGTCGCGATGGGCGGCTCGTGCCAGATGGTTTGTCCGTGGAGGGCAATGAAATCGAGAGCACTCGCCACGATGCCGGACCGCTCGAGCACCTGATCGACCGCTTCGACCGCCCACTCGGCGATTCGCCGATGCAGATGGGCGAGCCTCCGCGCCCCACCCTCCTGTCGGCTGATCGCTTCCTCGAGCTCGAGCCGTTCCTCGCGATGGGAGGGGCGATGGGCGAATCCAACCAGCTCGGCATGGGTCGGACCGGTGAAACGCACCAGGGCCGCATCCATTCCGTCCAGCGAAGTGCCCGACATCAAGCCGACGGCGAGCACGGGGCGCTCGGTCATTCCGGGCCGACCGGCGGAGGATCTCCGAGAATGGGCCGAAGGTGATGATCATGAGCCGCGAGCAGGGCCTCGGCTTCGATCCGGCTGCAAGCGCGGCGCACCATGACGATGGCGGTCCGCACGCTGCCTCCGGCGGCCTCGATCGCGGCGCGGGCCGCCTCACGACTGGTTCCGGCCACCGCCATGACGATGCGCTCGCCGCGGTCCACCAGCTTCTGATTCCAGGCCTGGAGATCGACCATCAGGTTGCCGTAGGTCTTGCCCAGCCGGATCATGGCGCCGGTAGTGAGCGTGTTGAGTACGAGCTTGGTGGCGGTGCCCGCCTTCATCCGGGTGCTTCCGGTCACGACTTCAGGACCGGTGAGCACCGCGATGGTCAGATCGCAGCCATCGACCGGGTCCTGGCCGGGATCGACGCAGGTGAGAAACACCGTGGTGGCGCCCCGCTCCTTGGCGCGGACCAGAGCGCCTCGCACAAATGGAGTGGTTCCACTGCTCGCAATGCCGACCACCGTGTCGGTCGCTCCGACTCCGGCTCGGTCGACGGCTGCCGCTCCTCCTTGCGGATCATCTTCGGCCCCCTCGATGGAGCGCACCAGTGCCTCGGGGCCGCCGGCAATGATGCCGACCACGACGTCAGGCGGGGTGCCGAAGGTGGGGGGGCACTCGGAGGCATCGAGCACGCCGAGCCGGCCGCTCGTCCCCGCGCCGACATACACCAGCCGTCCGCCCCTTCGAAACGAGGACTCCACGAATGTCAGGGCCGCGGCAATCTCGACTCGCGCCCTCGCCACCGCGGCGGGGACGCTGGCGTCCTCGGCGGCGATCAGGTCCACCAGCTCCTGAGCGGTGGCCCGATCAATATCGGCGGTGCGGGGATTACGACGTTCGGTAAGGGGGATCGCCGGGGAGGATGAATCGCGAATGGGCGAGGCCATGGGTTCCGGGTAAATTACGACGATGAAGAACTCTCGTCGACTCCATCTCGCCCTCGGGCTGCTGACCTTCCTGGCCACGGTCCCCCCGCTCGCTTCCCAGCAATCCCCGCAGATCGATCCCGGCTGGTCTCTCGCCGGCAAGGCGCGGGTGGCGGAGGCCCCCCACGCGATGGTGGTTTCGGGGAGCCCGATCGCCAGCCAAATCGGTCGGGACATTCTCCAGCAGGGAGGGAACGCGGTCGACGCCGCCGTGGCGGTGGGATTCGCCCTCGCGGTGGTGCATCCCGAGGCCGGGAACATCGGGGGCGGTGGATTCATGGTGATCCGGACCGCCAAGGGAGAGGTGCAGGCCCTCGATTATCGGGAAACCGCGCCGGGTGACGCCGGCAGGGACATGTATCTCAACCTTGGCGGCGATCCGACGCGCCTCAGCGTCACCGGCGCGCTCTCGGCGGGAGTGCCGGGGTCCGTGGCCGGGTTAGTGGAGGCGCATCGCCGCTACGGGCGGCTTCCGTTTCGGGCGGTGATCGCGCCGGCCATCGCGCTCGCGAGCAATGGCTTCCTTATCGACTCGTACCGGAGCCGTTCGATCGACGACGACCGCGACCGGCTGTATCTCTTTCCGGCCTCCCGCAAGCAGTTCCTGCCCGGCGGCAAAGCCCCCCTGGTGGGAACCCGGCTCAAGCAGCCCGATCTGGCCCGGACCCTCCAGGCCATCCGGGACCACGGCGCGGCCGGATTCTACCGGGGCAAGGTGGCGCGCCTGATCGTCGCCGAGATGGAGCGGAGTGGGGGGATCGTAACCCGCGAGGACTTGGCCGGATACCGCCCCATCTGGCGGGAGCCGGTCGCCACCGTGTACCGCGGCCATACCATCTATTCGATGCCCCCGTCGAGCTCGGGTGGCGTCACCATGGCAACGATCCTGAACATCATGGAAGGGTTCGGCCCCCTGCCCGGCTTCGGCTCAACCGCCCTGCTCCACAGGGAAACCGAGGCGATGCGGCGGGCGTTCATGGACCGCAACAGCTATTTGGGCGACCCTGCGTTCGTGCAGGCGCCCATCGCCAGGCTCATGTCCAAGGAGCACGCCGAGAGCCTGCGGCGGCAGATCGATCTTCAGCATGCCACTCCCACACCGAAATTCCAGGCCAGCGCCGGCGGATCCTGGACCACCCACTACTCGGTGGTGGACGCGGACGGCAACGCGGTGAGCTGCACCACGACCCTCAACAACAGCTACGGTTCCGCCGTCACCGTGACGGGCGCGGGGTTCCTCCTGAACGACGAAATGGACGATTTCGCCACCGCGCCGGGCAAACCGAACATGTACGGCCTGGTCCAGGGAGAGGCCAACGCGGTACAACCGGATAAGCGGATGCTCTCGGCGATGACGCCGAGCATCGTACTCGATCCGGAAGGACAGCTCTTCATGGTGGTGGGCACGCCCGGCGGACCCAAAATCATCACCATGGTGTACCACGTGATTTCGAACGTCCTCGACCACCATATGGGGCTCGCCGAGGCCGTAACGGCCCCAAGAATCCACCATCAGGCCCTGCCCGATACCATTCAGGTCGAGCGAGGTGGATTCCTCAGCGGCGTTCTCGATTCGCTCCGCGCCATGGGGCACGCCGTGCGCGAGCTGAATCCCTGGGGAGACGTGGAAGCGATTGTCCGCATTCCCCAGGGATGGCAGGGGGTGAGCGATCCCCGCCGGGGCGGGGGCGGCGCAGGGTACTAGTCCGCGATCAGCGGAGACTTCAGGGCGATCCGGATCTTTCCTCCTTCCGGGATCACCACATCCCGGTCGGCGGTCTCGACTGCCACCGCCGCCCCGGCCGCAGCACCGGTGACCGCGCCGGCAGCCGCACCGGCGCCACCACCGATCACTTTGCCAATGATCGCTCCCGCCGCGGCCCCGGCCCCGACCTTGGCCGCCTCACCGGTGCCGATTCCCCGACCCTTCAGGGTGTGTTCCACATAGGTCACCTCGGCATCGATCGGCTTGGTCTCGCCGTTGATCTTCACGCTGGTGGCCGCCAGCACCAAGGTACCGTCTTTCGCACCTTTGTTCGGAGCGGGCTTGATCTCCGAAATGGTGAAGACGATCTCGGAGCCGGCCGGGATCACCACTCTGCCATCGGCCGAGCTGATGTCCTGTGCGATGCGGGCGGTGAATTGCTCACCGGCTTTGTTGACTTTCGAGGTGATTTCGCGGGTCGCAGTGGCCTCCAGGGTAGTGCCCGCCGCGAGCTGGGGCGCCGGCCGAGCCGGAGCCGGCTGAGGCACAGGAGCCGGCGGCGGAGTTGGAGCGGGTGACGGAGTGGGCCGTGGAGCCGGCGGGGGCGGCACGGGACGCGGTGCCGGGGCGGGCGTCGGGGCCGGTGTCGGGGCGGGAGTCACCGGCCGGTCCCCGAATGCGAGACTGGTGTCGGTATTGGGCAATTGGACATTCTGCGCGGCGGTATCTGCCACCGCGCCGGATTCGCCCTTCCGGCCGCAGGCAATCAACATCAGACCGGCCGCGGCAATGGTCAAAGAACCTATCGAGGTCTGGCGCATAACCCTCCCCAAAGTGTCTGGAATTTCGTCGCGGGAGCCTTCAGAATGGAGACGACCGAGCCGAAGGACCAGTTACAGCCGGGTTCGGAGGAACGAAGGTGTAAGGCTCTGCAACCAGCCGGCAATACGAGTGAACTGCCCGGTCATCAAGAGAACGCCGACCACCAGCAGGAGCACCCCACTCAGTTGCTGGATCCATCGCAGATGCCGGCGAAATCGCTGAAACCAGGCGAGAAAGCTCTCCACCGCGAAGGCGGCAACGAGAAACGGCACCGCGAGTCCGAGGGAATACGCCCCAAGCAGGACGATTCCCCGGCTCACGGTCTCCTCCGTGGCGGCGAGTCCCAGGATTCCACCGAGGATTGGACCGATGCACGGCGTCCAGCCTGCCGCGAAGGCCATCCCGACCAGCACGGAACCGAGGTACCCCATCGGCTTCCGGTCGAGATGGACTCGGGAATCCCGATCCATCCAGCGGGACCGGAATACTCCCAGACAGTACAACCCGAACACGACGATCAGGGCGCCACCGATCCGCTGGATCCAGATTTCGTAGTGCTTGAGCACTCGACCCAGGGCCGTGGCACTCGCGCCGAACACCATGAAGACCACGGAGAAGCCGAGCACGAAGAGGGCCGCATGGAGCATGGCGATCCGGCGGCGATTTCCTATTTCGTCGAACGTGAGGCCGGTCACAAAGCCGAGATAGGAGGGCACCAGCGGCAACACGCAGGGCGACAGAAAGCTCAGCAGACCGCCGGCGAACGCGATGGCGACCCCGAGGCTCGGGGTATCGCTCACGGGGACGGGGTCGGCGAAGGCTCGGAAAACCAGGAGGATGGATCGACTGACACGGGCGGCTCCTCTTCCTCGGAACGCCGAGGGACCAGCGCCAGCAACTCATCGAGGGCCTCGGGCGGACCACTCCCGACCTCCTGGAGGTCCCAGTCGAAGGCCCCCCGCTTGGAACCTTTGACCGTATGGATGAACCGGGCGGTATAGATGCGGCGGCGGTCCTGTTCGAGGCGGGAAAGAATCGCGGTCCCGAAGTCCCGGCCCTCCCGCCGCACCACACGGAAGGTCCAGATGGCGTCCACCTGGTCGGCCGGGATTGTTGCCCTGAGGGCGAGGGCCAGTCGTTCCCATCCGGGACCGGGATCGCTCGGGGGGTTCAGCGGGCTCGTCATGGAATGGCGGAAGGTAGAGGGCCGGACGACCGGATGGTAGGACGCCGGTCGCAGTAAGTTTGGGGCTCATGATACCGACCATCCTGAGCCTCCTGGCCCTCCAGGGCCCTCCAGGAGGACCCGACACCGCCCGGGCCGACACGGCCAAGCGGGTTAGGCTTCCGCCGGTCACCGTCAGCGTCACCAGGATGGCCGAGCCGGAATCCCGCCTGCCCATGGCGATCGGGGTTCTCAGCGCGCAGGCGGTGCGCACGGGGCAACCTACGCTGGGCCTGGATGAATCGCTCAGCCGCCTGCCCGGAGTCGTGGTGCTGAACCGGTACAACTACTCTCTGGATCAGCGCATTTCGCTCCGGGGAGCGGGGAGCCGCGCGAACTTCGGCCTTCGCGGCGTGAAGGTCCTGGTCGACGGCGTGCCCCAGACGCTCCCCGACGGACAGAGCCAGCTCACCAACCTCGAGCTCGGCACGGTCGACCGGGTGGAGGTGCTCACCGGCTCGGCGGGCGCGCTCTACGGCAACGCCTCCGGCGGGGTGCTGTCCTTCACCACCGAGACCCCGCTCCTGCCATGGTCCGCAAGGCTCAGGATCGAAGGAGGCAGCTTCGGCACCTGGAAGGCACAATCGGTCCTGGGGACCGAACAGGGAAGGTTTCGTGCCCTCGGCTCCCTGTCCCGCTTCGGGACCGACGGGTTCCGGCAGCACAGCGCGGCATCGGCCTGGCAGTTCAACGGCAAACTCGAATATGACCTCGGCGGCCGGTCGACCCTGGCGGTTGGCCTCGCGCTGGCCGACGCGCCCAAGGCGGAGCATCCCGGCGCCCTGACCTTCGAGGAGTACGAGGTGACCCGCGACAGCGCCGCCGCCAGCAACATCCTGCGAGGCGCCGACAAGAGCGTCACCCAGCAACAGGCGTCCGTCCGCTACCGGTGGTTCGGGAGCGGAGGCGCATCGCTCGACGTCACCGCTTTCGGCCTGCTGCGCGATCTGGAGAATCCGCTCGCCACGCCGCCACCGACTCCACCGGCGATCAACGCGCGGAACGGGACCTACAGCACGATCGACCGCCGGGTCGGCGGGGTTCGGGTGGCGGGATCCGTACCTCTCGTCCCGGCGAGCCTGGCCCTCCGGCTTTCCGCCGGCATCGATCTTCAGGGAATGCGCGACCATCGTCGCAACCTTCGAAGCCTCGAGGGGCGGCGCATCGGCTCGGCCTTCGTCGATCAGGTCGAGACCGTCACCGAGCTCGGACCCTTTGCTCAGCTCCACTGGGCACCCAGCGACCGGCTGCTGCTGCTCGCCGCGGGCCGATACGACTACCTGGTGTTCCGGGTCGAGGACGGGCTCCGGACCGGCGGGATCGATCGGGGTGGCGAGCGCACCATGAGTCGCCCCAGCGGCAGCATGGGGGCGAGCTACCTCATCGGTCCTGCCCTCACCGTCTATCTCAATGGAGCGACCAGTTTCGAGTCTCCCACGACCACCGAGCTCGTGAATACCACCGGCGACCTGGGTTTCAACACGACTCTTGGCCCGCAACGCACCATCTCCGCCGAAGTCGGAGCGCGAGGCAGAGTCGGGCGGGTCCTGGACTACAGCGTGGCGGCATACGGCAGCCGGACTCGCGACGCCATCATCCAGGCCCGCGAAGTGGACGGACGGGCGTACTTCGAGAATGCCGGCCGGGTCCGGGTCCGGGGGGTCGAGGGCGGGTTAGGGGTCGATCCGCTGTCCTGGGTCACCTTGCGGGCCGCCTACACCTACGGGAGCTACACCTTTGCGGAGTACCTGGTGCGGAGCGGCGCGACCACCGACACCCTCGATGGGAACCGGCTGGCCGGCGTGCCTCGGCATTTCTTCCGGGCCAGCCTGGCGATCCATCCCGGCCCCCTGCGCGCCGAGCTGGAGCAGCTCACCGCGAGCTCGGTCTATGGGGATGACAAGAACACCCTCCGGGTGGATGGATGGGGTGCGGGGGTGACCACGATCCGGCTGAGCGGGGAGTGGTTCTGGGGCTCCAATACGCTGCGGCCGTTCGCGGCGATCCAGAACCTCTTCGATCGGAAGTATGTCGGGTCGGTCAACCTGAATGGAGCCGGAGGGCGAATTCTCGAGCCGGCGCCGGGCCGCTCGGCGTACCTCGGGCTGGAGCTCGGGCTCGCCTCCGGGGCACGCTTCTCCGAGCGAACCGGGCGCTAGAGCAACGCGACCGGATCCCGGTCCAGCACGATCCGGCACCCACCGCGCGGCTCGAGCCGGGGCGCGGCATAGCGCACCAGCCTCCCGATCTGATCGCCTGCTCCCTTGACCAGCAGATGCCAGCGCCACTGGCCCTTGATGCGGGTTATGGGACATGGCGCCGGACCAAGCAGGGAGAGGGGAACCGCCTGGGTGGTGAGCAGCTCGCCGAGCCAGCCGGCCACCCGCTGGGCCTCATCGACGGTCCTCCGCTCGTCCTGGCCCGAGATCACCACATTGAGCAGGCCGGTTTCCGGCGGATAGGGCGGATCCTGGCGGACCCGCTTCTCGTGATCCAGGAAGCCTTCCGCATCGTGGGCGGCGGCGAATCGAAGCGCCGGATGTTCGTGGCTCCTGGTCTGCACCACCACCCTGCCACCCTTCGGTCCCCGCCCTGCCCGTCCCGCCACCTGGGCGAGGAGCTGGAAGGTGCGCTCGCCCGCCCGGAAATCGGGAAGATGAAGGGCGGTATCGGCGTCCACCACGCCAACCAGCGTGACGTTCGGAAAATCCATCCCCTTGGCGATCATCTGGGTGCCGACCAGCACGTTGGCTTCCCCGCGATCGACCCGATCCAGGATCCGATGGTGACTCCAGCGCGCCGAAGTCGTATCGAGGTCCATCCGGGCGATCCGGGCGGTGGGGAACCGGCTCGCCACCAGACTCTCCAGCTGCTGGGTGCCGACGCCACGGGCGCGCTGCACCGGATGCGCGCAGGCCGAACAGGCCGATGGGATCGGAAACCGGCGGGCGCAGTAGTGGCATCGTAACCCGGGGGGCACCCGATGCAGGGTGAGCGCAATGGAGCATTCCGGACATTCCGGCACCAGACCGCAGGCCGGGCACTGGAGAAAGGAGGCGTACCCCCGGCGATTGAGCAGCAGAATTGCCTGTTCCTCGCGATCCAGCACCTCGCCCAGCGCCCGATCGAGGGCCTCGCTCCAGGGAACCGCATGGCCGGTGTTCACCACCGGAGCGGAACAGAGATCGAGCAGCTCCACCGGAGGGAGCGGACGGTCCCCGATCCGCCGAGGCAAGCGCAGCAGGGTCAGGCGCTCCTGCTCCCGGGCATCGGGCTCGGTCCGTGAGAACGTTTCCAGCGAAGGCGTCGCGCTCCCCAGGATGAGCCGGGCGCCTTCCAGGTGGGCCCGGACCCGGGCGACCTCACGGGCATGGTAACGGGGCGCCTCGCCATTCTTGTAGCTCGCCTCGTGTTCTTCGTCGACCACGATGAGCCCCAGGCCCAGCACCGGAGCGAACAGCGCGGAGCGGGCCCCCACCACCACCCGGCGCTCCCCCCGGCGGAGCAGTCGCCAGGCATCGGCACGCTCCCCCTCGGAGAGTCCGCTATGGAGGACCGCCACGCGATCGCCGAACAGACCCCGGACCCGGCTCACCATCTGGGGCGTCAATCCGATTTCGGGCACCAGGATGATCACCCCGCCTCCGGCATCCACCACCCGCTCCGCCGCGCGAAGATAGATCAGGGTTTTCCCGCTTCCGGTCACCCCGAAGAGAACCGCTCCCGCGCCCGGAGCGAGCGCGGTGAGTCGGTCCAGCACGGCCGATTGGGCCTCCGTCGTGGTTTCCGGTGGCGGGGCCGCCGCGATGCCCTCGAAGGGATCGCGAATCCGCTCCACCGCGCGAACCGTCGCGAGACCGGAAGCGACCAAAGCACGAATCACCTGATCGGAGAAGCCCAGAGCCTCTCGCAGATGGGTGATCGCAGCGGATCCGCCCAGCGACTCCAGGGTCTCGTACAGCTCGCGCTGGCGAACCCGCCGGGCCAATCGGTCCATCCGTTCGACCAGGGTCAGGCGTTCGGCGGGAAGCTCGATCCAGCGCACCAGGCTCACTCCCCCGCCGGTTTCGGCCGGGGTGACGATGAGCTCGGCCGCCCCCACGCGGTAGAGCCGATCCGCCACATCCCACAGCGGCTTCCGAAAGTGCCTTGCCGCGGTGTCGAGAGGCGCCTCCCCACCCCGGTCCGCGACCCATGCCAGGACCTGGCCGGCCAACCCACCCAGGGGCGAACCGCCTGATGTCAGCACTCGGAGGTGAACCCGTGAGCTGCCCCAGAGTGAGCCGGGCAGGATGGCCTTGAGGGCCAGCCCGATGGGAGCGCCATAGTAGGCCGCCATCCATTCCGCAGTGCGAAGAAGCGGTGCGGAGAGCGCCGGTTCCGGATCAGGCGCCGCCAGCAGGTCACGGGCCTCGACCGGGGGCGCCTCGCCGGTGATCTCCAGCACGATGCCCACCAGCTCGCGCCGGCGCACCGGAACCACGACCCTCGCGCCCGGCGTTACCCGGTCCGCCAGGATCGTCGGGATGCGGTAGAGATAGGGTTCGAAGAGCGGAAGCGGGAGAGCGACCCTGGCGAACCGCTCGGTCATCGCCTCGAGAGGCCGAGTCCCGGCCCCTCGGGAAGCACCAGCCGGCCACCCGCGATGGTGGCGCCGGCGTAGGGATCGCTCGCCAGGAGGGCGGCCCCGTCGAGGTCGCAGATGTCGACCAGGGGACAGACCTGGGCGGCCGCGGTGATCCCCACCGACGTTTCGATCATGCACCCCACCATCACCATCAGGTGGTGGGCCCGGGCGATCGCGATCATGCGGAGGGCTTCGCGCAGGCTCCCGGTCTTGGCCAGCTTGATGTTGATGCCGTCCACCTTGCCCACCAGGCGGGGAATGTCGCCGGCGGTGAGGCAGCTCTCGTCGGCGATCACCGGAATCCGGCTCTTGCGGGTTATGGTGCCCAGCCCCTCGATGTCGTCGGGATGGAGCGGCTGCTCCAGCACGGTGACCCCGAACTCCTCCAGGACCGGCAGCATCCGGATCGCCTGTTTGCGGGTCCACCCGCAGTTGGCGTCGACCCGAATCTCTTTCCGGGTCGCCTCCCGGATGGCCTGGAGAATCCCGAGATCGTCGGCGGTCCCCAGCTTGATCTTGAGCACCGGATACGGTTCGGCCTCCTTGACCTTCATCCGCATGCGCTCGGGGGTGTCGATCCCGATGGTGAAGGTGGAGATCGGACACCTGGCCGGATCGAGCCCGAACAGCCGGTGGACCGGCGCCCCGAGCCGTTTTCCGACCAGGTCATGGAGGGCAGCGGACAGGGCCGCCCGGGCGGCGTGGTTGCCGCTCAGGGCCGTCGCAAAGCGGGCTTCCGCCTCCTCGAGATGAAATGGCTCGGTCGGCAGGACCGTGGCATACGCTTCAAGCGCCGCGAGCACCGTTTCGGGGGTCTCGCCATAGAAACGCTGCGGCGCGGCCTCCCCCCACCCTTCGACCCCGTCCCGATCGACCAGCCGGATGGCCACGGTGCGATAGGTGTCCTGGGAGCCCCGCGCGATCACGAACGGGTGGCGGGTCTTGAGCTCCAGGATGTCGGCATTGAGTCGGAGGGACACGGAGATGCGCTCGGGTGTCGGGGCTCGGCGAGTATAGGCTCGTCGGGAGATGGCGTCAAACCAGCGCCTCGAGCGTCGCCAGCACGCCTGCGGCGAGGCGTTCCGGGAGGTAGCCACCCTCCATGAGTCCGATGATGGGCACCTCGGGGGCCACGCGCCGCAGGAAGCCGACCAGCTCGGCGCAGTGTTCCGGCTCCAGGGTGAATCCGCCCAGGGGATCGCCCCGGAGACTGTCATAACCCGCCGAGATCAGGATCACCCCGGGGCGCCAATCGAGCAGGGCGCGCTCGATCCCGCCGCGGAGGTCCTCGACATACGCGCGGGGGGAAAGCCCGGGCGGGCGGGGGAGGTTGAACACATTGCCGACCCCCCGCTCGGCCGCGGCGCCGGTACCCGGGTAGTGAGGCCACTGATGCAGGGAGACGAAGCGGATCGAAGGATCCCGCTCGATCAGGGCCTGGGTGCCGTTCCCGTGGTGGACGTCCCAGTCGACGATCACCACCCGGGAGCGCCCCCGCGCCTGGGCCTCCCGCGCTGCGATCACCGCATTGCCGAAGAAGCAGAACCCCATCGCGGTGTCCCGCAGGGCGTGATGCCCCGGAGGCCGGATCGCCGCGAAGGCATGGGTTCCCGAATCGAGCGCGTGCCGGACCGCGGCCAGCGCGGCCCCCGCCCCGGCGCGCGCGGCGTCGAAGCTGGCGCCGCTCAGGAACGTGTCGGCGTCGAGCATCGCCCCGCCGGAGGCGGCGAGCCGCTCCAGCCGGTCGATGTATTCGCGAGGGTGAACCCGCTCGAGAGCTTCCAGCGAGGCGGGATCGGCCTCGCGAAGCGCGTTCGCATCCCGGGCGCGGATCGCCTCCTGCACGATCCGAAGCCGGGCCGGCGCCTCCGGATGGGCGGGTCCGGGACGATGATCCAGGCAACGGCTGGAAGTGAAGACCGCGGGGAGCGGCACTACGGCGGACTATCGCGCCGGGCGGCGGCGGCGCGAGAGGACAATGACGGGCGCATTGGGTGGAAGGCCGAGCTGGGCCAGCGAGCCGGCCCGCTCGTCGAGCCGCGCCCCGTTGTATTTCACCTCGTACTCATCGGGCGAGCGACGGACCCGGGCTCGGTCGAGCACCGCCCGCTTGAGGTCCGCCACCGACGCGTCGCCGGGAAGGTTCAGCAGGTATTCGTCCCAGGTGTCGAGGAGGGTGACCCGAAGCGCTGCCTCCGGGATGGTCACGCGGCTTCCTGTCCGCCGGGAAGGGTCGCCAGGAACCGGGCCAGCGATTGATCGAAGAACAACGTCGAGGCGCGGACCCGGTTCTCCCGCTCACCAGGGAAAATCGCGAGGCTGATTTCCTCACCGCCCTGCCCCCGAAGGGTGAGAAAGCCCGCGCCTTCCGTTTCCGGAAAGGCCGCCTGATTGGGAACCCGCTCGGCAAAGAACGCCTTGGCGCGGGCGATCACCTCAGCAGGGGCGAGGGAGGTCGCTGTCTCGTGAATCATGGGAATGGTGAACAGGCAAGATAAGACGTCGCCGGCGCGGCTTCCACCGCCCCCATCAGCACCGGCGCCGGTAGCCCGCTCACAAGCGCTCCGAGAGATAGCCGGCGACGGCATCGAACGAGATCCGCTCCTGGGACATGCTGTCACGCTCCCGGACCGTGACCGTCCGGTCCGCGGCGCTCTGCCCGTCGACCGTGACGCAAAACGGCGTCCCGATCTCGTCCATCCGGCGGTAGCGGCGGCCAATGGCGCCACCATCGTCGTGAAAGGCGGCGAAACGCTTCCGCAGATCGTTGTACAACTCGAGGGCGATCTCCGGCATGCCATCCTTGTTCACCAGGGGAAGCACCGCCACCTTGACCGGCGCGACCCGGGGAGCAAGGCCCAGGACGGTGCGGGTCTCCCCTTCGACTTCCTCCTCGCGGAAGGCGTCGACCAGGACGGTCAGCGCCACCCGGTCGGCCCCGGCCGACGTTTCGACGATGTAGGGGAGGTATCGCGCGTTGGCGGCCTGATCGAAGTACTCCAGCTTCTTCCCGGAGTGCTCCTGATGCCGGCTCAGGTCGAAGTCCCCGCGGTTGTGGATCCCCTCGATCTCGTTCCATCCGAAGGGGAACTGGTACTCGATGTCATAGGCGGCGCGGGCATAGTGCGCCAGCTCGGCGCCGGTGTGCTCGTGCCACCGGAGCTTGTCCGGGGTGAGCCCCAGCTCCTGGTGCCACGCCATGCGTAACCCGCGCCACCGTTCGAACCACTCGCCCGCCTCCACCGGTTTGACGAAGAACTGCATCTCCATCTGCTCGAATTCGCGGGTCCGGAAGATGAAGTTGCCGGGGGTGATCTCGTTCCGGAACGCCTTCCCGATCTGGGCGATCCCGAAGGGAATCTTCTGCCGGGAACTCTGGAGCACGTTCAGGTAATTGACATAGATGCCCTGGGCGGTCTCCGGCCGCAGGTATACCACCGCGGCCTGCTCTTCCACCGGACCCATGAACGTCTTGAACATCAGGTTGAACATTCTGGGCTCGGTGAGGGCGCAGGTGGTGTGCTCTCCCGGATGCTTGGATGGCTTCTGGGGGCAGGCGGCCTGTCCCAGCTGATCGGCCCGGAACCGCGCCTTGCAGGTCTTGCAGTCGACCAGCGGATCGCTGAACCCGGCCACGTGCCCGGACGCTTCCCAGACCCGGGGATGCATCAGGATCGCGGCGTCGAGGCCCTCGATGTCTTCCCGGGACCGGACCATGGAGTACCACCACAGATCCTTGATGTTCCTCTTCAGCTCGGCGCCGAGCGGTCCATAGTCCCACACCGAGCCCAACCCTCCGTAAATCTCGGAGGACTGAAAAACGAACCCCCGCCGCTTGCAGAGGGAGACCAGTTTATCCATGATGGAGTTCGGCGCCATGGGGCGGGAAGATAGGCCGCCCAAGCTGGGAACTGCAAGCAAAGTGCAGAGTTGGGCGATCTGCAAGGCAACAACTCCGGGGTCGTGTTGCGGCCGCGCAACATCGACGGACCAATTGGTCAGGGACATAGGGTTAGGAGGGCCCCGACCCGGGCGCGGCGATTGCTGTGTTAGATACCGTTTCGGGAGATGGGTTTTCCCTGCAAAGGACCGCGATGGCGGCTACACGATTTCCCCGCGCGCGGCGCGGGTTCAGCCTGATCGAGCTCCTGGTGGTCGTGACCATCATCGGGATCATGGCGGCGATCGCCTATCCGGCCATCGACTCGCTCCGTAACAGCGCCGACTCCGCAATGATCCAGGTCGCCACGGCACTCCAGGCGGCCCAGCGGGAAGCGGTCGCTCGCCAGTACGATGTGCTGGTCGTCTTCGATGTGCCCCGAAACCGATTCCGGCTGGTCTTTGACGCGAACAACAACGGCATCGCCGACGGGGGCGAGCGCACCCGTGGAGTGGTGCTCGAGCCACAAATCGTGTTCGGGCGGGCTGGGGCACCGGCGCGCGGGTTCGGCCCCGGCCCGGTCACGCTCTCGGATGGTTCTCTGACCCTGACGTTCCACCGGAACGGGGCGGCAAGCGCCTCGGGGGGACTCTATCTGACCTCGACGAAGGCCGCGGCGGGGCTGACCAAGCGCAACCGCGACACCCGGGCGATCGAGATCGTGCGCGCCACTGGACGGATCGAGTGGTTCAAATATTCGGGCAGCGGGAGTACCTGGATGAAGAACTTCTGATGCGAGACCATTCCCGACGAAACGGCTTCACCCTCATCGAGGTGTTGATCGCGGTCGTCATCCTGGGCATCGCGGCGCTGTCGCTCATGCGGGTCACCGCCCGGATGATCCGGAGCGTGACCGACGATCGGACCCGCACCCTCGCGTCCGCTTCCGCCGATGCGCGGATCGCCCGGATCCGCGCCTGGCCCACCTACTCGACCCTTGAAGCGACTTTCGCAGGCACCGAGAGCAACACCCCGGTCAGCGGGCTCAGCCGGGTCACCACGATCGTCCGGACCGGCGGGATCGGCCAACCCAACGACTACAAGAAGGTGACCGTCACGGTGAGCGGCACGCAGCTCACCTCGAACGTCACCCGAACCGTCACTCTCGCACCGCCATGAGACTCCATTCGATGCGCAACGAACGCGGCGTGACCCTGGTCGAGCTCATGATCGCCATGACCGTCTTCCTGATCGTCCTGGGAGGCGTGGTCAAGGCGATCGGGAGTCAATCGCAGGGATTCCGAAAAGGCGGCGACGAGCTGGGGATTCTCCAGAATCTCCGCTACGGCGTCGATCAGGTCGAGCAGGATCTCCGGCTGGCGGGGGCGAACACCGTCGCTCGGCAGCCTACCGTCGATTACGCGGGCGCCAGCGCCTTTGCGTTCAACGCCGACCTGGTGTCGAACGTCGTGGGAGACATCTCGGCGGTGTACATCGATCCCAACGCCCCGGCGGGTGAGGTCCAGGCGTGGAGCCTGGCGACGGCGACGGCCATTCCCGGCTCGAGCCCGTCGTTCACCTATCCCAAGGCGGATTATCCCACCAGCGCGGCCGAGACCGTGATGTTCTGGTTCACCCTGGATACCGCCACGACCCGGACCGACGATTACATGCTGATGCGCCGGGTGAATGCCCGGCCCGGCGAGGTCCTGATGCGGAGCGTACTACCGCCGACCACGGGCAACTTCTTCCGGTACTACTACGAGAATGCGCCGACGGGAGTGAACGCCACGCTCGACTCGATCCCGACCGCGTGGTACCCGCTGGCCCACACCGCCGCGGTCCACGGCAGCCTGCCCGACACCGGGGTGCTCGCGCGGATCGACCTGGTCCGGGCGGTAGAGATGCGCTATCGGGTGACCAACGGGAGAACCGGGTCGGACGAGCGGATCCGGGACACCGATGCCATGATGGTGATGCCGAACGCGGGGGTGAAGAAGCTCTCGACCTGCGGCGACACACCGCTTTTCGGGAACGCCGTGGTGGCCGCGTGGAACGCGACCTCGCCGGCGGGCATCTTGGTGACCTGGAACCGCTCGGTCGACCAGGACAGTGGTGAAGGCGACGTGATCCGATATGTGATCTGGCGCCGGGTCGGGGTGGCCGGCGTCTGGGGCGATCCCCTGAAATCGTTGGCCGCCTCACAGAACACGGTGACCTACAGCGACAAGGACACCCAGGTAACCAGTGGCATCTCCTACCAGTACCGGGTGGCGGCGCAGGATTGCACCCCGGCATTGTCGAGCCAGAGCACTTCGAACTCGGTGACGGTCCCATGACGGTTCCGATGGAGGAAGGTATGCGCAGGGACGAACGCGGCATCGCGCTCATCACGGTCCTTCTGCTGGCGTTCGCGCTCAGCGCGCTGGCCCTGGGGGCCGGCATGATGACCATGAACACCGGCCTGATCCGGCGCTACAACGAACGGTTTGCCCTGGTGACCGACGGGGCACTGGCGGGACTCGAGGAAGGGCGGAGCCGTCTCAACGGCACCACCGGCCTCTATCCGGATAGCGGCTACGTCACGCTGGAGAACGGCGTCACGGTGAAGGACGCCAGTGGAAACGTGATCCCGGGCCTCACCCGGTGGACCTGGGCGGGCCCTAGCGGGGTTTCGTCCGGTCAATACGGCATCTTCGGCAGCATCATCAGCCGGGTGACCGACAACACCAATATGCAGGTGGTGCGCCGCCTGGAGATTACCCAGAGCAGCTTTGCGAAATATGCCTACTTCTCCACCATCGAAGGAGTGATCGTATTCGGGGGCGGAGACCAGATCATGGGGCCGCTCCACTCCAACGACGACATCACGGTCCACTCCACCGGGGCCCGATTCCGGGACGACGTCAGCACCGCCGGGATCGTCAACGGCGCCGGGTACGGCATCTTCGACAAGGGGTACACCACCCACGTGCCCCCCATCGCGATGCCGACCATGACCGATCTCACCAAATTGAAGGCGCAGGCGCAAGCCGGAAATACCTACTTCACCGGTTACAACACCGGCGCGGACGGGGAAGCACGAACCCGGGTCGAGTTCGTCGCGGTGGACTTGAACGGCAACGGCACCACCACGGACGACGACGAAGGCTTCATCAAGGTCTACCAGGGCGTGAACGGGAATGAGGACTTCGTAACCGCCATCCGGCCGGGCGGCGCCTATCAGCCCAACGCGAACAACGTTCGGAACTGTGGCGACTACGGGACCGCGGGCACCTCCCCCTTCCTGGCGGCGGGCAGCCACACCGGCACGACCGCTTCCCCACACAACCACAGCTCGAACTCCACGACCAACTCCAACCTCTCGATCCAGATGGGGAACGCGAGGTGCTACCTGGGTGGGGACAGTCACCTGACCAACGGCTGGGTGGCCTCCAATGGAGACGGAGCCTGGGTGCCGTGGGGCGGCGCAGTGGATTCTCGGCTCACCGCCCTCAAGGGCGCGGAAGCCCAGTACTACCATCCGATCACCCGCGCACTGAATCCGAACTTCAAGGGCGTGGTCTATGTGGACGGCAAGGTGGTGATCAGCGGGACGGTGCGGGGCCGGGTGACCCTGGTGTCCCCGAACCAGATCATCATCGGCGACGACGTCAAGCAGAGCATCGATCCCGCGCTCGGCGTCTGCGATGACATCCTGGGACTGTTTTCAGGTGGCGACGTGGTGCTGGCCGACAACGAGCTGTTCACGCCGCTCCAGTTGCCCAACGGGAACTGGCAGAACATGAAGGCCTACGGGAACGGGGACGAATACATCCACGCCGTCATCCTGGCGCTGGACATCTTCACCGCCGACAACTACAACCAGGGGCCTTCGAGTATCTCGGAAGGAGCCTGCGACGGAAACGACGCGGGCCGCGGCTGCCTCCGGCTGACCGGTGGGCTGATCCAGCGCACCCGTGGCGCGGTGGGCTTGACCGACGGGCACGGCTACGTGAAGCGGTACTCCTACAACACCTGCGGGCTCACCGATCCGCCGCCCTACTTCCCGACCACCGGTTACTTCTCACGAAACCGGTTCTACGAGATCAACCCGATCGGATTCAACGTGGCGACCTGGTACGCGACGTACCAGCAGTAGCTAGGGCTTAGGGGCTAGGGGCTAGGGGCTCGGGGCTCGGGGCTCGGGGCTCGGGGCTCGGGGCACCCAGCCCCTAACCCCCAGCCTCTAGCCGCTAGCATTCAATGATCTGATCTCTTCGAGTCCCCACACTGACATATCGAATCGGCACTCCGGAGAGCTCCTCGAGCCGATCGAGGTAGGACCGGGCCTCCCGGGGAAGGTCGCCTAACCCGCGGGCTCCGTCGGTCGGCTGCCGCCATCCCGGGAGGGTCTCATACACCGGCCGGACCCGTTCCAGCCGGGTGGCCTCCGACGGAAGCTCGTCCAGCGTCGATCCCTCGAGTTCATACCCCCTGGCCAGCGGGATCCGCTCGAACCCATCCAGCACGTCGAGCTTGGTCACCGCGAGGGCGGTGAGTCCGTTGATCCGGGCCGCATAGCGGACCACGGCGGCATCGAACCAGCCGCAGCGACGGGGCCGCCCGGTCACCGCGCCGAACTCCCCGCCGATCCGCCGCAGGCGTTCCTCGATCTCCGGCTCCGCCGCAGTTGGGAGGGGACCGTTTCCTACCCGCGTGGTGTATGCCTTCACCACGCCGAGCACGGCGTGGATCGCGGTGGGTCCGAGGCCGGCCCCTGGAGCGGCCCCACCGGCGGTGGTCGTCGAGGAGGTCACATAGGGATAGGTTCCGTGATCGATGTCCAATAGGGCGCCCTGAGCGCCTTCCAGCAGGACCTTCTTCCCTTCCTTGAGCCCGCGATAAAGCAGGGCCCCGGTATCCGCCGCCAGCGGAAGCAACCGGGAGCTGATCACCTCCAGGAGCCCGACGTGCTCGTCGTAGGAAGCCTGCTCGTTCATCCCCGCGAGCTGGAGCAGACGGTTGGCCCGGTCCACCCCTTCCCGAATCAGGCGCCGGGACTCCTCCGGGTTACGAAGATCGCCAACCCGGATCCCCCGCCGCCCGACCTTGTCTTCGTACGCGGGCCCGATTCCCCGGCCGGTGGTTCCGATCTGCTGGCGGCGTTCCCCCGCGGTGTCGAGCAGTTTGTGGTAGGGGAGCACCAGGTGCGCCCGGTCCGAGACGATCAGCCGCCCGGCCACCTCGACCCGTCGCTCGTTCAGGGCGTCCAGCTCCTCGAACAAGGCGATCGGATCGACGACCACGCCATTGCCGAGCACGCAGACCGCCTGGGGATTGAGGATCCCGGAGGGAATGAGCCGCAGCACGAACTGGGATGGACCGACCACCACGGTGTGTCCCGCGTTGGCACCGCCCTGATAGCGCACCACCAGGTCGGCCTGTTCCGCCAGGACGTCCACGATTTTCCCTTTGCCCTCGTCGCCCCATTGCGCCCCGACGACCACGATACAGGACCGTCCCGGTCCGAACACTAGTCGGCGGACCCTTTCCGGCCTCTTCCCTTGCGCTCGGGCAGGGCGCCCAGGGCTTTCGCGGTCTCGCTGGTGATCAGCTCGTTCTCGACCAGTTCGGCGAGGTGCTGCTCGAAAGTCTGCATTCCCGACTTGCCCCGCTCGTCCCCGATCAGCTCCTTGATCTCATCCAGCCGGCCGGGATCTCGCAGCACTTCGCGATTCTCGGGGGTGGCGACCAGGACCTCCACCGCGGGGATCCTTCCTCCATCGGCGGCGGGAACCAGCTGCTGGGCAATGACCGCGCAGAGGGCCTCGGTGAAGCGGAAGCGGGCAATCTCATCGGACGCCAGCATCGAATAGATCAGCCGGAGGGTGCTGGCCACGTCCGGCGCCGGGATCGCGGTGAGAACCAGTCGTCCGGTCTCGGCGGCCTTGATCGCATAGTCGATCGTCTCGTGGCCCCGAAGGTCGCCCAGCACGATGACGTCGGGGTCCTGACGCAGCGCCGCCCGAAGTGCGACCCCGACCGAATCGGTATCGACCCCGACTTCCCGCTGGGTCATCGAACAGGACAGGTCTCGATGCAGAAACTCGATCGGATTCTCGATCGTCACCACGTGGCGATGCTGGCTCTGGTTCATGTGGTGGAGCATCGCCGCGATGGTCGAGCTCTTCCCGCTTCCGGTGGTCCCGCTGACCAGGATCAGCCCGGAGGTGTGCTCGGTCAGCCGGGCCAGGACCGGCGGCAGATGGAGTTGCTCGAGATTGGGAACTGCGAAGGCAATCACCCGCATCACGATCATGTAGGAGGATCGCTGACGAAGGATATTGACCCGGAACCGGCCCACGCCCGGCATGCCCCAGGAACAGTCGTAGTCCTTGATCAGGTCGAGCCGGGCCCGGTCCTCGTCGGTCGTCATCAGGCGCATGGCGATGGCCCGGGTCTGCTCGGGCGAAAGCCGCTGCTTGGTCAGCGCGACCAGCTTGCCGTCGATCCGGGCCCGGAAGAGATCGCCGGCCTTGATATGAATGTCGGATGCGCCGCGCTCGACCGCGGCTTTGATGATCCGCTCCAGCGGTACCTGGGCCATTACGTCCCCCGGTAGAAGCCCATACGCCGTTGCACCCCATCCAGGGTGTCCCGCGCCAACTCCCGGGCGCGCTCCGCGCCCAGCTTGAGGATCCCATCGACCCGATCCCGATCCGCGTTCAGCTCGGCGGCGCGGGCCTGGATCGGTGCGAGCGTCGCCACCATGCTGTCGGCCAGGACCCGCTTGCAATCGAGACAGCCCCAGCCCGCGGTGCGGCACTGCTGGGCCACGTGCAGCACCGTTTCGGGTGAGGAAAAGTGCTGGTGCAGGGCGTAGAGGTTGCAGAGCTCGGGGGTGCCCGGATCCTTGCGGGTCACCCGGGCGGGGTCGGTGGCCGCGGGACGCAGCTTCTGCCAGATCTCCTCGGGGGGATCGAGCAGGCCGACCGTATTCCCCAGGCTCTTCGACATCTTGGTCTGCCCGTCAAGACCCTTGATGCGCTTGGCGGTGGTCAGCAGGGCCTCGGGCTCGGGAAGAAACGGGTCATTGGCCGCATACAGGGCATTCCAGCGCCGGGCAATTTCGCGGGCCAGCTCGAGATGCTGGACCTGGTCTTCGCCCACCGGGACCTTGTTGGCCCGGTACAGAAGGATGTCGGCGGTCTGGAGAACAGGATAGCAGAGGATTCCGGCTGGAATACTCTCCAGCTTCTCGGTCTTATCTTTGAACTGGGTCATCCGCTCGAGCTCGCCGAGCGGCGCCACCGAGGTGAGCAACCAGTTGAGCTCGGAATGCTCGGGCACCGCGGATTGGACGAACACCACCGCCCGCTCGGGGTCGATGCCCGCCGCGAGCAACCCGATCGCCATGTCGCGGGTGCGCGCCGCCAGCGTCGGGACGTCGTAGGGAAGCGTGATCGCGTGCAGATCCACGATGCAGTACACGCAGGCAAATCGCTCCTGCAGCGCGACCCAGTTGCGGACCGCGCCGAGCCAGTTGCCGATATGAAGTTCGCCGGTGGGTTGAATGCCGGAGAAGATCCGGTCCATTGGGGGCAAGCTACCTCGCTCGAGAATCGGCGGCAAGATGAATAACGGCACGGCATTGCTTGCCATTGCGGAGCGAGCCGCGTGGAAGGCAGCCGAGTACATCCGATCGGCGGGCACTTCGACCGTCCGACCATCTGACCGTCTGACCGTCCGCGACAAGGGCCATCATGACTGGGTCACCGAGGTCGACCGGGAATCGGAGCGGCTGATCGCCGAGGTGCTCCGCGCCGAGACCCCGCGCTCGCATCTCATGGGCGAAGAAGGAAGCCCGAGCCTCCGGCGCGAGGGTCTGGTCTGGATCGTGGACCCGCTCGACGGCACCACCAACTTCCTGCACGGCTACCCCCAGTTCGCGGTGTCGATCGCGGCGGCCCGGGACGGGGTGCTGGAGGCGGCGGTGATCGTCGACATAACCCGGGAGTCCTGCTACGGCGCGGTTCGCGGCCAGGGGGCCTGGTGCGCCGGCGCCCGGCTCCGGGTTTCCCCCACCAGCGAGCCTGACCGTGCCCTCCTCGGCACCGGTTTCCCCTTCAAGCACCTGGACCGCCTCGAAGAGTATCTGGATCAGTTTCGCACCCTCCTTCCCGCCGCAAGCGGGATCCGGCGCACCGGGGCCGCCGCCCTGGACCTCGCCGACATCGCCCTGGGGCGGCTGGACGGGTTCTGGGAGCTCATGCTGGCGCCCTGGGACATCGCCGCGGGACTCCTGCTGATTCGGGAAGCCGGGGGCGTGGCCACCGATCTTTCGGGAAGGACCATCGGCGTGGAGCACACCGGTGTGGTCGCGGGGAATCCGGCCATTCATGCCTGGCTGCTGAAGGTGCTCAGGCAGCCTTCGTCAGGATCCGGGGACCTTCCCGGGTAATAGCGACGGTGTGCTCGAAGTGGGCCGACAGCGAGCCATCCGCCGTCACCACGGTCCATTTGTCGTCGAGCATCCGGGTGGCGTAGTCCCCCGCGGTGATCATCGGCTCGAGCGCCAGCGTCATGCCCAGCTGGAGCCGGGGCCCGCGATGAGGCTGGCCGTGGTTGGGGACCTGAGGATCCTCGTGCATCCGCTGACCCACTCCGTGCCCCACCAGCTCCCGCACCACGCCGAACCCCGCGGCTTCCGCGGTTCGCTGGATCGCGTGGCCGATATCGCCCACATGGTTGCCCAGCCTCGCCTCCGCGATGCCCGCCGTCAGTGCCTCCTGGGTCACGTCGAGCAGCCGCCGGGCTTCAGGCGCGATCTCACCCACCGGGAAGGTGGCCGCTGAATCGGCATGGTAGCCGTTGAGGTACACCCCGACGTCGATGCTCACGATGTTTCCCTCGCGCAGGATCCGGCGGGGCGAGGGAATGCCGTGCACGATCTCATCATTGATCGAGATGCAGAGGCTCTTGGGGAAGCCGTAGAGGCCTTTGAAGGAGGGCGTCGCCCCGGGATGGCTCCGGATGAACTTCTCGGCGGCGGCGTCCAGCGCTTCAGTGGAGATCCCCGGCTCGACCAGTCCGCCGACCAGGGCCAGGGTTCCGGCCACGATGGCTCCTGCGCTGGCCATGAGGTCGATTTCCCGGGGAGACTTGAGCGTCACCATGTCCTGCCGCGGTTCAAGAGCCGATGGCGTCGCGAACCCGCCGCGCGATCTCCTCCACGGTCCCGATGGCCGGGATCCGGGTCACTCCGCCCTGTTGTTCATACCAGTCGAGCACCGGGGCGGTCTGTTCCCGGTAGGCCTTGAGCCGCCGCTCCACCGCCACGGGGTCGTCATCGCTCCGTCCCTCGACGGTCCTCCGCTTGGCGATCCGGGCGAGGATCTCCGCGTCGGGAACATCGAAGAACAGCACCTGATCCATGCGTCGTCCCTGGGCGGACAGCAATCCCGCGACCCCTTCGGCCTGGGGAATGGTCCGGACCACCCCGTCGAAGACGACACCCCGGGAGGCTTCCGGCTTCACCAGCTCTTCCCGGACGATCCCCATGATGAGGTCGTCGGCCACGAGGGCCCCGCTATCGTAAACCGCCTTGGCGGCTTTTCCGAGGGTGGTCTGGCGAGCGATGGCGTCGCGGATCAGATCGCCGGTGGCAAATTTCGGAATCCCGAGTCGCTCGGCGAGGATGGCTCCCTGGGTGCCTTTCCCGGCGCCCGGGGGACCCAGCAGGAGAATGTCCATCTACCGGCAGTCTCCTCGCCCCTCACGGCTCGCACCTCGCACCTATATGTACCTCTGTTGCCTGCCCCGGAACTTGACCCGACCCGACTTCATGAAGCTGTCGTATTTCCGGAGCGTGCGGTGCTGCTCGACCTGCGCAATGGTATCGAGCAGCACGCCCACCACGATCAGCACGGAAGTGCCCCCGAACACCGCCTGAAAGCCGACCCGCTTTGCGATCACGATGGGGAGAATGGCGATGACCGCCAGAAAGATCGCGCCCGGCAGGGTCACCCGCGCCAGCACCCCGTCGATGTAATCCGCGGTCGCGGCGCCCGGCTTCACGCCGGGAATGAACCCGCCCTGCTTCTTGAGGTTCTCGGCGAGATCCACCGAGTTGAACACGATCGAGGTGTAGAAGTAGCTGAACAGCAGGATCATCACCGCGAAGGTCAGGTTGTAGGCCCATCCCCCCGGCTGAAAGATCGCGGCCAGGTCGGCCAGGAAGGGGCTCTTGGTGAAATTGGCAATGGTGCCCGGCACGATGATGATGGTCTGGGCGAATACGATCGGCATCACCCCGGCCGTAATCAGCCGGATCGGGATGAACGTCTTCTGACCTTCGCGGATCCGGCCCCGCCCCATCACCTTGCGGGGAATCTGGATCGGAATCCGCCGGGCCGCGATGGTCATCGCCACGACGGCGGCAATGGCCGCCACCGCCACCAGGATGAGGAACACCGCGCCGCTGATCGAGACCACGTTGGTCTTGATCGAATTGATCAGCTGGAAGCTGGCGGGCCAGAGGCGCTCCATGATCGACACGGCGATGAGCATGCTCATCCCGTTGCCGATCCCGCGTTCGGTGATCTGCTCCCCGAGCCACATCACGAAGATCGCGCCCGCGGTCAGGGTGAAGACCATGGTGAGCCGGGAGGCGAAGCCCGGATTCACCATCGCGCCGGGAATGCCCTCGGTGAAGAGGGTGAAGGTGTACGCCTGGGAAAAGGCGATGAAGATCGTCATGTAGCGGGTCCACTGGGTGAGCCGTTTCCGGCCCTCCTCTTCCTTCTGCATCTTGCTGACCGTCGGCACCAGCCCGCCCGCCAGCTGGAAGATGATCGACGCCGAGATGTACGGCATGATGCCGAGCGCAAAGATGGTCGCCCGGTAGAGACCGCCGCCCAGGGCGTCGTACAGGTTGAAAAAGCCCTGGGCCGCCGAGTTCTGAATGTAGGCAACCAGCGCCGCCGGGTTGACCCCCGGGGCGGTGATGTGCGCGCCGATCCGGTAGATCAGAATCGCGAGCAGGGTGAAGAGCAGCTTGTTCTTGAGCTCTTCGTCGATCCCCAGCGATGGAACCTTGGGTGCGGTCACTCCTCCTCGATCCTCCCGCCCGCGGCCTCGATCTTGGCCCGGGCCTGTGCCGAAAGCTGAACCCCCTTGACGGTGTAGGCCCGCTCGGCCTCCCCGGTCGCGAGCAGCTTGACCGGCTGCTGGGGCCGGCCGATCAGCCCCGCGGCGAACAGGGTCTCGGGAGTGAGCTCGGTGACCCCGACCTTGGCGAGCTGCCGGAGGTTCACGGTCTGCGACCGCACCTGGAAGGGATTGGTGAAGCCGCGCTTGGGCAGCCGGCGATACATCGGCATCTGCCCACCTTCGAAGCCCGGATTGGTCCCGCCGCCGGTGCGCGCCTTGTGGCCCTTGTGGCCTTTGCCCGCGGTCTTGCCCAGGCCCGAGCCAACGCCTCGCCCCAGTCGCTTCCGGGAACGATGAGAGCCCTTGGCCGGGCGCAGATTCGAAAGAGTGATCTTCTCAGTCATACGCCTTCCACTTTCACCAGGTGCCGCACCTTCACCAGCATGCCCCGCACTGAGCCGTTGTTCGGCAGCTCAACCGTCATCTGGTGCTTCATCAGCCCGAGCGAGTGGAGGGTTCTCCGCATCGTTTCGGCATGCCCAATGCCGGACCGGATCTGGGTGACCCGGATTCGCGCCGCCTCCTGCTCGGACGGGATGGTCGCGGCATGATAGGCCGGACCCTGTCGTCCAACCACCGGGTTCCGCCCCATCTCAGGACCTCCTTCCCGGAGAAATTTCCTGCCGGGCCCGGTACTGGAGTCCATCCACCTCGATCTGACGCTCCCGCGCAACCTGGGCGACCGACACCAGCGAGCGCAAACCGTCCATCGTGGCGCGCACCATGTTGTGTGGATTGGTGGAGCCCAGGCTCTTGGTCAGGATATCGGTGATCCCGGCGCATTCCAGGACCGCCCGGACCGGGCCCCCCGCTATGACGCCGGTTCCGGTCGCCGCCGGCTTGAGCAGCACTCGCCCCGCACCGTGGCGACCCAGCACCTCGTGGGGGATGGTCGTCCCGGTCCGGGGCACCTCCGCCATGGAACGCTTGGCCGCGTCCACCGCCTTGCGAACCGCCTCGGAGACTTCATTCGCCTTCCCGGTCGCGAGACCGACCCGGCCCTTGCCGTCGCCTACCGCGACCAGCGCATTGAACGAGAACCGCCGGCCGCCCTTGACCACTTTGGCGACCCGGTTGATGTCCACCACTTTCTCGACGAATTCGCTTCCCGCCTCATCACGGCCCCGGTCCCGGCGCGGTCCCCGGTCACCCCGGGAACGCTCTCCGCCCCGGCCCCCTCGACCCCGGCCGCGCCGTGCGGGCGCCTCCTGAGTCGTGGTGGTGGGTTCTTCGGTTCCGCCGACCGGTTCGGCCGTCGACTGTTCCTGTTCAGCCATGCTTACAGCTCCAATCCGCCCTCGCGGGCCCCTTCGGCGACGGCCTGGACCCGGCCGTGATACTTGTACCCGGCGCGGTCGAAGACCACCCGGGTGATGCCCTGCGCCTTGGCGCGGGTCGCGAGCAGCTTCCCCACCGCCTTCGCCCGTGCCACCTTGCCCTGCCCATCGGACGTGATACCCTCGGTGGTATCGCTGACGCCGAGCAGGGTGGTGCCGCGATCGTCATCGACCAGCCGGCCGTAGATGTGCTTGAGCGAGCGAAAGACCACCAACCGGGGACGCTCCCCGGTGCCCTGCACCCGCTTGCGGACCCGAAGGTGCCGGCGATAGCGCCGCTCTTCCCGGGTTCTCGGCGAATGAATCGCACGCATCACTTCGCTCCTGTCTTGCCGGCTTTGCGGCGTACCCGCTCACCCTGGTAGCGGATCCCCTTGCCCTTGTAGGGCTCCGGCGGCCGGATCTGGCGGAGCTCCGAGGCGACCTGGCCCACCAGCTCCTTGTCGGCTCCGCTGATCTTGATCACCGTGTTCGCCTCGATGGCGAAGGTGATTCCCTTGGGCGCCCGATACTGCACCGGATGGGAGAAGCCCACGTGGACCGTGATCCCGTCCTTATTGGCTTCGGCCTTGTAGCCGACGCCCTGGATTTCCAGGGTCTTCTGGTACCCGTTGGTCACTCCCTCGACCATGTTGGCAACCAGGGTACGGGTCAGGCCATGCAGGGCCTTGTGCCGTGGCTCGTCGCTGGGCCGGTCCACCTGGACCTGGTTGTTTTCGATGCGCACGCCCAGCTCGCGATGGAGGTTCCGAAAGAGCTCCCCTTTGGGGCCCTTGATCCGCAGAACACTCCCATCGATCGCGGCGCTGACGCCACTGGGGAGAGCAACAGGCTTTTTTCCGATTCGTGACATGGTCTATTTCCTGATATCTGTTGGGAGGTTTGGAGGATTGGAAGCGGGGAGACTGAAACTCCGCCTGCCCTCCTGTCCTCCTATCCTCCGGTCCTTTCCGCTACCACACCACCGCCAGCAACTCGCCCCCCAGATTCGCCGCTCGCGCCTGGCGGTCCGACATGAGACCCTTGGGCGTGGACACGATCGCGATGCCGAGCCCGTTGCGAACCCGGGGAATCTCCCGCGACTTGACGTAGCGGCGGAGTCCCGGCGAGGAAACCCGGCGCAGCTCCCGGATCACCGGCTGTTCTTCGTGGTAGCGCAGGTACAGCCGGAGGACGCCCCGGCCGCCGTCATCGAGCGATTTGAAATCGGCGACGAAGTGGTTCTCCGCCAGGATCCGCGCCAACTGTTCCTTGAGCTTGGATCGGGGAATGTCGACCCGCCGGTGGCCGGCTGCACAGGCATTCCGGATCCGGGTCAGCATGTCCGCTACAGGGTCTGTCATGCTCATGCGTTCCTCACCAGCTGGCTTTGCGCACGCCGGGGATGTGCCCCTTGAGTGCGAGTTCGCGGAAACAGATCCGGCACAGGCCGAACTTCCGGAGCACCGCTCGCTGGCGGCCGCACCGCTGGCAGCGGCGCACTCTCCGGGTCGAGAATTTCGGGGTTCGCTTGGCGCGTTCGATCCATGCTGTCTTCGCCATCCACTACTCCTTATTCGCTATGCCTGATTTGCCGCTATGGTCGGCTGGGGAGTTTCCCCGCGAAACGGCCATCCCATTTCTCTGAGCAGTCCCATCGCCAGGTCGTCCCGCGGCGCGGTGGTCACGATCGTGATGTCCATGCCGTGGATCTTCTCGACCTTGTCGTAATCCACTTCGGGAAAGATCAGCTGCTCCTTGATCCCGAAGGTGTAGCTCCCCCGCCCATCGAAGCTCTTGTTGGGGAGCCCGCGGAAGTCGCGGACCCGGGGCACCGCCAGGGAGATGAACCGGTCCAGGAACTCGTACATCCGGGGGCCTCGCAGCGTGACCCGGGCGCCGACCGGCACTCCGGCCCGGATGCCGAAGTTCGCGATCGACTTCTTGGACCGGGTCACCACCGGCTTCTGCCCGGTGATCGCGGTCAGCTCCGCCAGCGCCGCCTCGAGCTGCTTGGCGTTCTTCGAGGCGTCTCCCATGCCCACGTTGAGCACGATCTTCTCGATCCGGGGAATCTGATGGGGATTCTGGAGACCGAACTGCTTCATGAGCCGGCCCCGCACCGTGTTGGTGTAGTAGGCCTGCAGCCGCGGCATGCCATCACGCACCTTCGGCGTGGGGTCGGTGACGCCGCCCGCGCCTTTGTCCTTCCCCTTGCCGCCCTTGGCCGGGGCGCCGCCCTTGCCCCCTTTGGGCGCGGCCTTCGCGGCCGGGGCCTTCTCGGGCGCCGGCGCGGCGGCGTTGGTTGGTTCGCTCATCTATCGATTCCTCGCAATCGCCTGGCCTGACTTGGCCGCGATCCGCTCCATAGTGCCGTCCTTGTCGATCCGCCGGCGCACCCGGGTCGGCTCGCCGCCCTTGGGATCGAGCAGCATCACCTTCGAGTGGTGGATCGGGGCCGGGAACTGCACGATGCCGGCCTCGGTGTTCTGGGTCGCTTTCTTGTGGCGCTTCACCACGTTCACGCCTTCGATCGTCACCCGGCCGGTCTTGGGATAGACCCGGAGCACCCGGGCCCGCTTGCCCTTGTCGTCACCCGAGATCACCTGGACCATGTCGCCCTTGGTGACGTGGAGCTTGAACCGGCGCTTGGGCTGGTGGCGGAGCCGCTGCCGCTTCTTGAAGACCAACGGCTTCATGTCAGATCACCTCCGGCGCGAGCGACACGATCTTCATGTACTTCTTGTCGCGCAGCTCGCGCGCGACCGGGCCGAAGATCCGGGTGGCCCGCGGCTCTCCGGCATCGTTGATCAGCACCGCGGCGTTCTCGTCGAACCGGATGTAGGTCCCGTCCTTGCGGCGGGTCTCCTTCGCGGTCCGGACGATCACCGCCTTCGCGACGTCACCTTTCTTGACCTGGCCCGTGGGGATGGCGTCCTTCACCGCGACCACCACCACGTCGCCTAACCCGGCATAGCGGCGCTTCGAGCCGCCGAGCACCCGGATCACGAGCGCCCGCCGGGCCCCCGAATTGTCCGCGATCCTGAGGATCGTCTCCTGCTGCACCATGGCGGCTCTCTCCCTTACTTGGCCCGCTCGAGGATCTCGGCGACCCGCCAGCGCACCGTCTTGGCGATCGGCCGGGTCTCCATGATCCGGACGGTATCGCCGGTCCGGGCGCCCAGCTCGTTGCGCGCCTTGACCAGCTTGCTCCGGGTGATCTGCTTCCCGTACACCGGGTGCGCGAACCGGCGGGTGAGCAGCACGCTCACCGTCTTGGTCATCTTGTCGCTGTGCACCACGCCCGTGCGGCTCTTGCGCTGACGGCGGGGCTTCTCGGTCGTTGCCATAGTCATTCCTCGTTAGGCCTGCCGCGGACTCCGCTTCTCGCGGAGCACCGTTTCCAGCCGGGCGATCTCCCGGCGCAGCATCCGGAAACGCATCGGGTTGTCGATCGCCTCGGTGGCCGACCGGAACCGCAGCCGGAACTCTTCCTCCCGCGCCTCGGTGAGCTTCCCCTCGAGCTGTTCGAGCGAGAGCTCCCGGAGCTCCCGCGGCTTCGTGATCGGCATCGTCACACCTCCGAGCGCCGGACGATCTTGGTCTTGACCGGCAGCTTCGCGGCGGCCAGGTCGAACGCCTTCTTGGCAAGCTCCGGCGTCACTCCGTCCACCTCGAACAGAATCCGGGCCGGTTTGACCACCGCCACCCAGCCCTCCGGATTCCCCTTGCCCTTCCCCATCCGGGTTTCCGCCGGCTTCTTGGTGATCGGCTTGTCCGGAAAGATCCGGATCCACACCTTCCCGCCTCGCTTCATTTCCCGGGTCATCGCGACCCGCGAGGCCTCGATCTGCCGGTTGGTGATCCAGCCCGGCTCGAGCGACATGAGCCCGAACTCACCGAACGCCAGCGTATTCCCCCGCGTGGCGATCCCCCGGGTTTTCCCCTTGAAGGTCTTCCGGAACTTGATCCGCTTCGGCGCCAGCATGACTCAGCTTCCCGTGCTGTAGGTGCGGCCGCTCAGGTCTTCCACCACCTCACCCTTGAAGATCCAGACCTTGATCCCGATGGTCCCGTAGGTCGTCTTGGCGGTGCTGGTGGCGTAGTCGATGTCGGCTCGCAGGGTGTGGAGCGGGACCCGCCCCTCGTGATACCCCTCGGTCCGTGCGATCTCCGCGCCGCCCAGGCGCCCCGACGCCCTGAGCTTGATGCCCTGGGCGCCCATCCGCATCGAGCTCTGAATCGCCCGCTTCATGGCCCGGCGGAACGAAATCCGCTGTTCCAGCTGGTGGGCAATGTTGTCGGCCACCAGCTGGGCCGAGGTTTCCGGGCGCTTGATCTCCTCGACGTTGATCGCGGCTTCCTTCCCGGTGAGCTGGGCCAGCTCGTCCCGCAGCTTGTCGACCTCGGCGCCCTTCTTCCCGATCACCACGCCGGGCCGCCCGGTATGAATGGTGACCGTGACCTTCTGGGGCCGCCGCTCGATGTGAATCTCGGCGATCGCCGCATGACCCAACCGGGTCAGCAGGTATTTCCGGACCAGCTCGTCTTCCTTGAGCAGGGCCGGCAGGTCCTTGGACGCGAAGTAGCGGGACACCCACGGCTTCACGATGCCGAGGCGGAACCCGATCGGATTGGTCTTCTGGCCCATCAGTCTTCCTCTTTCGTCTTCACGTGGATCTCCACGTGGCTGGTCCGCTTCATGATCGGGGTCCCCCGGCCCTGGGCTGCCGCGTGCATCCGCTTGAGCGGCTGGCCCCCGTTCACGACCGCCTTGCTCACCATGAGCTCGTCCAGGTCGAAGGCCTCCTTCGCGCCGAGCGCTTTCTGCTCCGCGTTGGCCACCGCGCTCTTGAGCGTTTTCGCGATCTGCTTGGCGGCGTACTTCTTGTTGAATTTCAGAATCGCGTACGCGGAGTTCACGTCCTGACCCCGAATGAGATCGGCCACCAGCCGCATCTTCCGCGGCGACTGGCGCACCCCTCGCTGAATCGCGTGTCCTTCGGCCATGGGCTACTCCGGCTTCGCTTTCTTGTCGGCCACCAGCTTGCCGCTGTGGCCCTTGAAGGTCCGGGTCGGCGAGAACTCGCCCAGCTTGTGGCCCACCATGTTCTCGGTGACATACACCGGGACGAACTTGTTCCCGTTATGCACCGCGAAGGTGTGGCCCACGAACTCGGGCAGGATCGTGCTGGCCCGGCTCCAGGTCTTGATCACGCGCTTGTCGTTCTTCGAGTTGAGGATCTGCACCTTGGTGAGCAGCCTCTCCTGAACGAACGGTCCCTTCTTGACGCTTCGTGCCATCGGTTACGCTCCGCCGGTTGCTTTGCCGCGCCGCCGCCCGCGAACAATGTGCTTGTTGGAGGCCTTCTTCCGCTTCCGGGTCTTCACGCCCTCGGGCTTGCCCCAGGGCGAGACCGGAGGACGCCCGCCCGAGCTCTTCCCTTCGCCGCCGCCCAGGGGGTGGTCGACCGGGTTCTTGGCGACCCCGCGCACCTTGGGGCGCCGGCCCAGCCAGCGGGTCTTGCCCGCCTTGCCGACCGAGAGCAGCTCGTGCTCGGCGTTCCCGACCTCGCCGATCGTGGCGAGGCAGCGGGCGTGCACCAGCCGCATTTCGGTTGACTTGAGCCGGAGGGTGACGTAGTCCCCTTCCCGCGCGACGACCTGGGCCAGCTGCCCGGCGCTGCGGGCCATCTGCCCCCCTTTGCCGGGCTTGAGCTCGATGTTGTGCACCGAGGTGCCCAGGGGGATCTCACCAAGCGGCAACGCATTGCCGACCCGTGCGTCGCTCCCGGGACCCGACATCACCGAGTCGCCCTGACGGAGGCCATTCGGATGCAGGATGTATCGCTTTTCCCCGTCCGCGTACACCAGCAGCGCAATCCGCGCACTCCGGTTCGGATCGTATTCGATCTCGGCCACCCGCGCGGGTATCCCGTATTTGTTGCGCTTGAAGTCGATCTTCCGGTAGTGGCGCCGATGGCCACCCCCAAGCGCGCGCATGGTCACGTGACCGAGGTTGTTCCGGCCGCCCGACTTGCGCAACGGCTCGAGCAGGGACTTCTCGGGCGTGGCTCGGGTGATCTCGTCGAATCCGGAGACCGAGCGAAACCGGGTGCCCGCGGTCATGGGACGGAATTGCCGGATACTCATCTCAGCCCTCGAAGATCGGGAGGGACTCGCCCTCCTTGAGAGTCACGATCGCCTTCTTCCAGGCGCCGGTCTTCCCGCGAACCCGGCCCCGGATCACCTCGCGCCGCCGCATCTGCATCGTGCGCACCGCGGTGACGTGCACTCCGAACTGCCGCTCCAGCGCGTCGGAGATCTGGTGCTTGTTCGAAGCCGGATGGACCTCGAACGCATACTCTTTCCGGTTCTGATACGCCGCCGAGCTCTTCTCGGTGATCAGCGGGCGCACGACCACATCGCGAAACGCCATCGGTTACTCCTTCTTCTTCGGCGGACGGGCGGACTTCTTGGGCGGGCGGGCGGAACGGCGGACCGGCGGACTGCTCTTCTTGGCGGTCGTCTTCTTCGCGGCCTTCTTCGCAACCGGCCTCTTCGCAGCAGGCTTCTTCCCGCCCGTGCTCTTCCGTCCGCCAGTCTCCCGTTCCGCCGGTCCGTCTTCCTGTCCGCCGGTCCGCCCGTCCGCCGGTCCGACCTCTCCGAACGCCCCTTGCTCCACCACCACCGCATCGGCCCAGATCACATCGTAGGCGTTCGCCTCGCCGAAGGTCATCACCCGCGCCATCGGGAGATTCCGTCCCGACAGATACAGGTTCCGGTTCATCCCGTTGGTCAGCACCAGCACCTTCTGGTCGGCGAGCCCCATCTTGTTGAGCAACCCGGCGAGTTCCCGGGTCTTGGGCTCGGCGAGCTGGACCGGGTCGACCACCAGAAGATTGCCCTCTCGGGCCCGCGCATTCAGCGCCGAGCGTCGCGCCAGCATCCGGATCTTCCGGGGAAGCCCGGCGCGATAGTCCCGGGGGATCGGGCCGAACACGGTCCCGCCTCCCCGCCAGAGCGGAGAGCGGATCGATCCCTGCCGGGCCCGCCCGGTGCCCTTCTGGCGCCATGGCTTCTTGTTCCCGCCCGAGATGAAGCTTCGGGTCTTGGTCTTCGCAGTCCCCTGCCGCTGATTCCCCAGGAAGGTCTTCACCGCCTGGTGCAGCGCGCTCTCATGGACGGCGCCATCGAAGAGGTCGGCAGGCAGGGCGAACCCGCCCTTGTGCTTGCTCCCGTTCGCGGAGTAGTGCGGTGCCTCAATCATGACGGCTCCTCCCTCCCTGCTTCGCGACCATGACGATGCCGTTCTTCGATCCGGGGACCGCGCCGCGGATGAAGAGCAGATGGCGCTCCGCGTCCACCCGGACCACCCGAAGGCCCATCTCGGTGTGGCGGCGGTCGCCCATGTGCCCCGGCAGCCGCTTTCCCTTGATGACTCGGGAAGGATCGGTGCCCGGGCTGATCGACCCCGGCTTCCGGTGCCTGGTGTTCCCGTGCGACGCCGGCCCACCGCCAGCGTGATACCGGTGCACCATGCCCTGGAAGCCGCGCCCCTTGGAGGTACCGGTCACCTTGACCAGCTCACCGGGAGCGAAGATTCCGACCGTCACCTCCGCGCCGGGGGCCGGCGCATCTCCCACCAGGTCAAAGCTCCGCACCACGTGGGGCGCGGCCTCGAGCCCGGCCTTCTTCGCATGGCCCAGCTCGGCCCGGGTGGCCCGCTGCTTCCGGCGGGTTCCGAATCCGAGCTGCACCGCCTGGTCCCGCACCTGGACCACCTGACAGGGCCCCGCCTGCACGATGGTCACGGGGATGGCGGCGCCATCTTCGGTGAACACGCGGGTCATGCCGAGCTTGCGGCCGATGAGTCCGTTGGTCATCGCCTCTCCCTCACCCAACCTTGATCTCGACGTCCACGCCGGCCGGGAGATCGAGCTTGGTCAGCGCATCCATGGTCTGGGGGCGCGAATCGTTGATGTCGAGCAGCCGCTTATGAGTCCGGAGCTCGAACTGCTCCCGGCTCTTCTTGTCGATGTGCGGGCTTCGCAGCACGGTCCACCGCTCCATCTTCACCGGGAGCGGAATGGGACCGGACACCTGCGCGCCGGTCTTCTCGACCGTGCGCACGATATCGGCCGCGGCCTGATCGAGAATGACGTGGTCGAATGCCTTGAGGCGGATTCGGATTTTGCCTGCCATATCAAATCTCCGTCGGACAGTGAGGTCGGTGGGGTCGGTGGGGTCGGGTCTGACCTCACTGACCTCCCTGACCTCCCTGACCTCACTTGAGAATCTTCGTCACCACGCCCGCGCCGACCGTCCGGCCGCCTTCCCGGATCGCAAACCGCAGCCCCTCGTCCATCGCGATCGGCGTGATCAGCTCGATCGTCATCTGGATGTTGTCCCCCGGCATCACCATCTCCACCCCCCCGGGCAGCTCCACGCTCCCCGTCACGTCCGTGGTCCGGAAGTAGAACTGGGGCCGGTAGCCCTTGAAGAACGGGGTATGCCGCCCCCCCTCCTCCTTGGTCAACACGTACACCTCCGCCTCGAACTTGGTATGGGGCGGAATGCTCCCCGGCTTCGCCAGCACCATCCCCCGCTCGATCTCGTTCTTCTCCACCCCCCGGAGCAAGAGCCCCACGTTGTCCCCCGCCCGCCCCTCGTCCAGCAGCTTGCGGAACATCTCCACCCCCGTCACCACCGTCTTCTTGTCCGCCCCAAACCCCACCAGCTGCACCTCTTCCCCGGTCTTGATGATCCCCCGGTCGATCCGTCCGGTCGCCACCGTCCCCCGCCCCGTGATGCTGAACACGTCCTCCACCGGCATCTGGAACGGCTTGTCGATGTCCCGCTTGGGCTCGGGGATATAGCTGTCCAGCGCCTCATACAGCGCCTCGATCTGCTTGACCGCCGCGGCGTCCCCCTGGATCGCCTTGATCGCACTCCCCCGGATCACCGGGGCGTCGTCCCCGGGGAACTTGTACTGACTCAGCAGCTCCCGGACCTCCAGCTCCACCAGGTCCAGGAGCTCGGCGTCTTCCACCAGGTCGCACTTGTTCAAAAACACCACAATGCTCGGCACGTTCACCTGCCGCGCCAGCAGGATGTGCTCCCGGGTCTGCGGCATCGGCCCGTCCACCGCGCTCACCACCAGAATCGCCCCGTCCATCTGGGCCGCCCCGGTGATCATGTTCTTCACATAGTCGGCGTGCCCCGGGCAGTCCACGTGGGCATAGTGGCGCTTGGGCGTCTCGTACTCCACGTGGCTCGTCGCGATCGTCAGGATCTTGGTCGGGTCCCGCCGCCCCTGCGCCGCGCTGGCCTTGGCCACCTCGTCGTAGGAGATGTACTTGGTCCCCCACCCCTTGTCGGCACTCACTTTGGTCAGCGCCGCCGTCAACGTCGTCTTCCCGTGGTCCACGTGCCCGATCGTCCCGACGTTCACATGCGGCTTGGTCCGCTCAAACTTTGCCTTCGCCATGGCGGTTATCCCTTTACTTTCGCGATGATCTGTTCCGACACTGATTTCGGTACTTCTGCATAGTGATCGAACTGCATCGAGTACACCGCCCGCCCCTGGGTCATGCTCCGGAGCTGGGTCGAGTACCCGAACATTTCCGCTAACGGCACTTCGCCGGCGACGACCTGGGCATCCCCCCGCTGGGTCATGCCGCCGATCTTGCCCCGCCGGCTGGTGAGGTCGCCGATGACGTCTCCCAGGAATTCGGACGGCGTCACCACTTCCACCTCCATGATCGGCTCGAGCAGCACCGGGTGGGCCGCCCGGGCCGCCTCCTTGAACGCCATCGACCCCGCGATCTTGAAGGCCATTTCGGAGCTGTCCACGTCGTGGTAGCTGCCGAACACCAGGGAGACCTTCACGTCCACGACCGGGTACCCCGCCAGCACCCCGGTCTCCAGCGCTTCCTTGATCCCGGCTTCCACCGGTCGGATATATTCGCGCGGAATCACCCCGCCCACAATGTTGTCTTCGAACAGGAACCCGGCGCCCTGTTCGGCCGGCTCGAGGTCGATGACCACGTGCCCGTACTGGCCCCGGCCGCCCGACTGGCGGATGAACTTCCCTTCGACCTGGGTGACTTTCTTCCGGACGGTTTCGCGGTAGGCAACCTGGGGCCGACCGACGTTGGCTTCGACCTTGAATTCGCGCTTCATGCGGTCGACGATGATCTCGAGGTGGAGCTCGCCCATGCCGGCAATGATGGTCTGTCCGGTCTCCTGGTCGCTCCGGACCCGGAAGGTCGGATCCTCCTCGGCCAGCTTCTGGAGCGCGATGCCCAGCTTGTCCTGATCGGCCCGGGTCTTCGGCTCGATGGCGACGTCGATCACCGGGTTCGGGAATTTCATCGCCTCGAGGATGACCGGGTCGTTCTCGTCGGAGAGGGTATCTCCGGTCCGGGTTTCCTTGAGCCCGATCGCGGCGGCAATGTCTCCGGCGAGCACTTCCTCGATCTCGTCCCGCTTGTTGGCGTGCATCTGGAGCAACCGACCGATCCGCTCCCGCTTGTCCTTGGTGCTGTTGTAGACGTAGCTCCCCGACTTGATCGAGCCGGAATAGACCCGGAAATAGGTCAGCCGGCCGACGAAGGGATCGGTCGCGACCTTGAAGGCCAGCGCGGCGAACGGAGCCTCGTCCGAAGCCGGCCGGAGCACGTGGGTCTCGTCGTGGGTGGGGAGATGGCCCTGGACCGGCTTGATGTCGATGGGGCTGGGGAGATAGTCGACCACCGCGTCGATCAGGGCCTGTACGCCCTTGTTCTTGAAGGACGCGCCGCAAAGGACCGGCACGATCCCGCCGGCGCAGGTCGCCTTCCGGAGGGCGGTCTGGATTTCCTCGATGGAAAGCTCGGCGCCTCCCAGATACTTCTCCATCAGCTTGTCGTCGAATTCGACCGCGGCTTCGATCACTTCGTGGCGGGCCTTCTCGACCGCCTCCTTGAACTTGTCGGGCACCGGCATCTCGGTGAAGGTCTTGCCGAGGCTCACCTCGTCGAAGATGCGCTCGACCCGACGGAGCACGTCGATGTGGCCGGTGAAGAGCTCGCCCGATCCGACCGGAAGCTGAATGGCGTAGGCCCGCCGGGTGAGCCGCTCCCGGATCATCGTCATGCAGCGATCGAAGTCGGCCCCGACCCGGTCCATCTTGTTGGCGAAGATGATCCGGGGCACCCCGTATCGATCGGCCTGGCGCCACACCGTCTCGGTCTGGGGCTCGACCCCAGCCACCGAGTCGAGCAGGGTGACCGCGCCGTCCAGCACGCGGAGGGAGCGCTCCACCTCCACGGTGAAATCCACGTGGCCCGGGGTATCGATGATGTTGATCCGGTGCTCCACCCCATCCCGGGTCCAGAAGCAGGTGGTCGCCGCGGAGGTGATGGTGATGCCCCGCTCCTGTTCCTGTTCCATCCAGTCCATGGTGGCGGCGCCCTCATGGACCTCACCGATCTTGTAGGTCTTGCCGGTGTAATAGAGGATACGCTCGGTCGTAGTCGTCTTCCCGGCATCGATGTGGGCCATGATGCCGATGTTGCGATAGCGTTCGAGCGGAGTTTCGCGAGCCATAGTCTGCATGGGTACGTTCAACGAAAAAGCGGGGCGACCGACCCGGATCATCCGGTGGTATCGCTCCGCGCACATCCCGGGCGATTTGCCCAGGGATGGAGATCTTCCTGGAAGATCTCACGCGTTGTCTTTGGAGGGCTGGAGGTGGTGCACGGCGCACCGCACATCACTCAGCCCGTTTTTCCCTACTCCCTAGCCCCCAGCCCCTACCATCGATAATGCGCGAAAGCCCGATTCGCTTCCGCCATCCGGTGCGTGTCTTCCTTCTTCTTGATCGAGTTCCCCTCGCCCCGGGAGGCCAGAATCAGCTCCGCGGCCAACCGTTCCGCCATCGTCTTCTCGGTACGTCCGCGCGCGAAGGTGATGATCCATCGCATGGCGAGCGCGGTGCGCCGCTCCGGCCGCACTTCGACCGGGACCTGGAGCGAGGCACCACCGACGCGGCGGCTCTTCACCTCGAGGGACGGCTTCACGTTCGCCACCGCCTGCTTGAACACCGTCACCCCCGGCTGACCGGTGCGCTCTTCGATCAGATCCATCGCCTTGTAGAAGATCCCCTCGGAGAGCGACTTCTTGCCCTCGTACATCAGGTCATTGACGAACTTGGAGACCGTCTGGCTATCGTAGCGCGGATCGGGCGGGACCGTCCGCTTCACCGTGTTGGTGCGCCGGCTCACTTCTCACCCTTGCCTTCCTTGGGGGCCTTGGCGCCGTACTTCGAGCGGCTCTGCTTGCGGCCATTCACGCCGGCGGCATCGAGCGTCCCGCGCACGATGTGATAGCGCACGCCGGGGAGGTCCTTGACCCGCCCACCCCGGATCAGCACGATCGAGTGCTCCTGGAGGTTGTGCCCTTCTCCCGGGATGTAGGCAATGACTTCGAAGCCATTGGTGAGTCGGACCTTGGCCACCTTCCGAAGCGCCGAATTGGGCTTCTTGGGCGTCGTGGTATACACCCTGGTGCACACCCCCCGCCGAAACGGGTTCGACTTGAGGGCCGGTGATTTGTCTTTGCCGACCGGGATCTTGCGGCCCCGGCGGACCAACTGGTTGATCGTGGGCATTGGGGCTCGGGCAGAACCTTTCCTAAACCGTGGGGCCAATTGCCCCGTTTTTGGCACAGACTCTTAAAATAGAGGCACTTACGCGTCAGGTCAACGGCTACTCCTCCTCCCCACGCCGGGGGGAGATGCCAGGAGCCGTGTCGGTAAATAGCGGCGTCATTGGGCGTTTCCGGCCACTCCAATCCGGCCTTCGGGATCTCCGGACCGAGGTCCAACCCGCCAGGAGGGCGATCACGGTGAACAGAGCCAGGGGAACGCCCGCGAGCACCACCCCGAGGTCGATCGAGTGACCCGGCACCGTGTTCCGGAGGGTCAGCCCGTCCCGGGCGAGCACCGGCAGACAGAGGAACGCGCCGGCGGCCAGGACCAGGTTCAGCCATCCCATGAGGCGGAGCCCTCGCCGGTCCTCGAGCCTGATGACCGCAGAGAACAAGAGGGCGTCGATCACAATCATCCACCCGGCGCGGCTGGCGAGGACATTCAAGAATCGGAAGCGCCAGGCGGCGGACCTTGGCTGGATCGGAACCTGACCCATACGGGCCAGCAACTCGAATCCCTGGTTGAAAACGATCACGACTGCGGCCACATAGAGCAGCCTCACCAGCGGACGGATTCGCGCGTCGGAAAGCATTCCTGGCTCGGGGGTTTGAGAATGAGACGAGCTAATCTAACTTTTCCTGGCGTTTCATTGGGTTGGAGTCACATGGGTCTTCGCATTGTTCGGGCTGCCGCCCTGCTCGCTCTGGTTGCCGCAACATCCCACTGCGGAGGAGGACCCACCGGACCAAGCGAGCCAACCACGTTGGAATTCGTCAGCGGTTCAGACCAGCAGGGCCAGGTTGGCGCGGCCCTCGGTACCAAGATCATCGTCAAAGCCACCAATTCCAAAGGACCCGTCGCCGGAGTGACCATCACCATGGCGACCGAAAGCCCGGGAGGCGGCTCGGTTTCGCCTCATTCCGGAACGACCGCCCAGGATGGCACCGCGCAATTCACCTGGAGTCTGGGCAGCAAGGTCGGTACCCAGATCCTCACCGCCAGCTATACCGGCACCACGTCGGTCATCTCGACATTGACCGCGGTCGCCACCGCCGGCGCCGCAGCCGCGGTCCTCGGTACCACCGATCAGTTCCAGCTCGTGGTCGTTGGCCATGCCGTCACCGTCCTTCCGGCCGTTCAGGTCACCGATGGGCTCGGAAACCCGATCGCGGGCGTTCCAGTCACCTTTGAAGCCCTGGTGGCCGGGTCCACGCTGGCTGGGACGTCGCAAACCTCCAACGCCCAGGGCATGGCCACCCTGGGTGGATGGACCATTGGAAACGAGGCACAGAGCTACACGGTGCGGGCCTCGATTCCCGGTAGCGCCTCGGCGCAATTCGAGGCGCGGGGCATCCCCGCATTGCTCTCGGTTGTCGAGGGCGGGGGCCAGAGCACCAATGCCGGCACCGCCGTCCCGGTCCTCCCGTCGGTCAAAGCCACGCGGGATGACGGAACTCCGCTAGCGAACGTCCCGGTGGATTTCATCGTGCTTTCGGGCGGCGGTTCGGTGAGCGGAGGCGCGGCTTCAACCGGCACAGACGGAATTGCCCGCCCCACCCGGTGGGTGCTCGGCGCGAACCCGGGAGCCAATCGGCTCCAGGCAATCGCCCAGGGCCGCCCCGCCGTTGCGTTCGATGCCACCGGTGTTCTCGCGACCCCGGCGCAGATTGTCGCCGGGGGCGGCGCGCTTTCAGGGTTCTTCGGGAATTATCTCGCCTCGAATCCCCAGGTGACGGTGCTGGATGCGCAGGGCAATCCGGTCGCGGGCACCGCGGTGACTTTTCAGGTCACCGATGGCGGCGGCCGGGTCACCCAGCCCGCCGGAACCACCGACTACCTGGGACGCGCCGGGACCAGCAGCTGGCGGCTCGGAACCGCGGGAGCCCAGACGGTCTCGGCTACGATCGGCGCGCTGGCGCCGGTCTCCTTCACCGCGCAGGCGAGCACTCCCCCGGCCTCCACCTTCAAGCTCGAAGTGCGCTACGCGGTGGGCACCACCCCGAATGCCGCGCAACAAGCGGCGTTCGATGCGGCGGTGGCCCGGTGGAAGACCCTGGTCCTGTCCGGGGCGCCGCCCTATCAGGTCGTTCCCGACGACCTCGATCCCACGGGGGAGTGTCCCTCGATGCTCAACGAAACGGTCGATGGAACCGTGGTCTACGTCCGGATCCAGAACCTCGGCAACGCGAATATCCTGGGAGCGACCGGGCTCTGCGTGATCCGCGACCAGGGATTCCTGCCGGTCCAGGCGATCATGTATCTCAATTCCACCGCGGTCGCGAACCTCGAGACGAATGGCCTCCTGGCCCCGGTCGTTCTCCACGAGATCGCACACGCGCTCGGCTACGGAACCCTGTGGAGCGTCAGTGTTCCGGGGCTGGGCTCGATCCAGCTCATTCAAGGCGGCGGGAACTGCTCTTCTCCGGCCACCAATCCCACCTTCAGCGGGCCTTCGGCGATCAGCGCCTTCTACGGGTCCGTCGCGCCTGGATCGGCGTTCACCGGTACACCGGTCCCGATCGAGAACAGCGGCGGTTGCGGTACCGCGTATTCGCACTGGCGGAAGACCACCTTCGGCCCCGAGCTTCTGACCGGATACCTGACGAGCGGCGTGGTGGCTCCCCTCTCCGCCATCACGATTCGCTCGATCGCTGATCTCGGTTATGTGGTCAACGATGCCATGGCGGACAGCTATTCGTTCCAGGCCTTCGTGCAGGAAATCACGGCAGCCCAGCTTCAGCTCATCGAGCTGCCCTGGCAGGGCACGACCCGGGTAATCGATCGGACTGGCCGCACCGTGGCCAGGATTCCCTTCAAGTAGTGATCTGATGCACGGAGTCCGCATTCCTTTCGCCGGAGGCCTGTTGCTCTCCGGTCTGTTCGCCGCGTTCGTCGCCGGGTGTGAGCCGGCGGTGACGACTCCTTCCGAACCGACCGTCCTGGAATTCACCGCCGGTGCGAATCAGTCGGGGCCGGTGGGAGCACCTTTGCCGGTCAGGATCGTGGTGCGGGCGGCGAACCCGCTGGGTGGCATGGCGAACGTCACGATTTCCATCACGCCGGGCGGCGAGAGTGGAACGGTGCCATCGGGAACGGTCACGACCGGGTCCAACGGAACCGCGGAGTTTATCTGGACCCTGGGCACGAAGGCCGGGCTTCAGACCTTGAGCGCCAGCGCCGGGGCCAGGCGGCCGGTCACCGCTTCGACCTCGGCGACCGCCACCGCAGGACCTGCCAGCGCGATCAAGCAAGTGAGTGACTCGTCGCAGCCGATCGTGGTGGGTCATGCGGCGGTGACTCGACCCGTCGTCCGGGTAACCGATAGTTACGGCAATCCGGTGCCGAACGCCGCGGTGAATTTCCAGGCCGATCAGGGAGCCTCGACGCTCAGCGGCACGAGCCAGCTCACCGATCCCGATGGAGAAGCCACCCTCGGCTCCTGGACCATCGGGCTGGACGCGGGACCGTATGCCATCCGGGCGTACCTCCTGAACGGGACCTCGGCGGTCTTTGCCGCCACCGGAATCCCGGCATCCTTGATGGCCGTGGAGGGCCTGGGGCAAACCGCAAACGTCGGCACGGCGCTTCCTGTTGCTCCCGCAGTTCGCGCCGGGCGGGATGACGGCTCCCCACTCCCCAATGTGCCGGTCGACTTCGGCGTGATCGGCGGCGGGGGCTCGGTCGATGGCGGCGCCGCGGTGACCGGAGGAGACGGCATCGCGAGGCCGACCCGCTGGATCATCGGACCGGTCGCGGGAAACAACCGGGTCCAGGCAACCACGCTGGGACGGACTCCCGTGACGTTCGATGCGACCGGCGTCCCCGGCGCGGCGACGGCCATGGCGCTGAGCGGAGGATCCGCGCTGGTGGGATACTTCGACAACTTCCTGCCCGGTGTCCCCGAGGTCATCGCGACGGACGTGCACGGCAACCCCGTCGCATTGGTCCCGGTCACCTTTCAGGTGACTTCGGGCGGCGGCGTGCTCACTGGAGCCGCAACCGAGACCGACTATCTGGGTCGGGCCCATCCGAGCAGCTGGCGGCTTGGATCGTCGGGTCTCCAGAGTATCACGGCGACCTCGACCGGTTTCCAGCCGATCTCGTTCACCGCGGAGGCCTCCGCTGCCCCGGCGAGCACGTTCCATATCGAGGTGAGATACGAGGCGGGGACCAACCCCACCGAGGCCCAGCGCGCGGCGTTCGACGCGGCGATCGCACGATGGACCAGCATCGTCGTCGCTGGCGGGCCGCCTTACCAGATCCACGAGAGCGCGGGCTGCGGCAACATGATGGGCGAGACCATCGACGGGGTGGTGATCACGGTCGCACTTCGCCCACTCCAGGGAAATATCCTGGGCAGCGCCGGGCCCTGTATCGTGCGGGACCAGAGCTATCTCCCGGTCCAGGGCTACATGGAGCTCAACACGAATTTCCTTGCCCAGCTCGAGCAGAACGGCCAGCTCCAGGCGGTGGTGCTGCATGAGATGATGCACGTGCTGGGCTTCGGCACCCTGTGGAATTACAGCGGACTGCCAGGCCAGCCGTCGAATCATTTCCTCGACGGAAGCCCCGGTACCGACCCGACGTTCAGCGGTCCCGCCGCGCGCGCCGCATTCTACGGTGCGATGGGGGTAGGCACCTTCAGCGGAACTCCCATCCCGGTCGAAGGACTGCCGTACGGAGCCGGCACGGCCTATTCGCACTGGCGGAAGACGACGTTCGGGAACGAGCTGATGACCGGGTTCCTCACGGCGGGAGCGGTCACGCCGTTGAGCGCCGTGTCGGTGGAATCGTTACGCGATCTGGGCTACCGGGTCAACGACACCTTGTCGGATGCGTTCTCGTTCCAGGCCTTCGTCCAGTCCTATGGACAGCCAGTCCTGGAGATGCGCGAGGGCGTGCTCTCCGGCGACATCGTGGTGATCAACCGGCAGGGGAGACAGGTCGGCAGGATTCCGAGACAGTAGATCCGAGAGGGGTTCGAGGTGCTGAGCGGCGAGGGGCGAGGGGCGAGGGGCGAGGAGCTTCTACTGCCGGAACCAGAGCCCGATGACAGCACCGAGCACCACAGCCCAGGCGGCGATGAACCAGCGGGTTTGCTCGCCCAGCCGACGTTCGAGCTTCGCCTCGAGCCGCGACTCGAGCTGATCGATTCGTGAGGCCAACTCGGCGGTCCGCAGTTCGATCTTTGCATCCAGGGCGGCTGTCCGTTGCTCGAGCTTCGCCTCGAACCGCGAGGCCAACTCGGCGGTCCGCAGTTCGATCTTTGCATCCAGGGCGGCTGTCCGTTGCTCGAGCTTCGCATCAAACCGGGCGAAGTTCAGCTCGTTGAGCTCGCGCAGATCCGCCCGGTAGGTTGCGTCCACCGCATTCAGCCAGTCCACGAGTTCATTGACGATTTCATCGCCCAGGCGCTCATAGACGAGCCGGGACAGCCGGGCGGTGACTGGCATGGCGGAGCCCTCGCGGAAGATCCGCTGCCAACTTACAACCTATCGTACTGGAGCTAATAACCCAAAGAACGCGGTTCGGAGGGACCGGAAGGATTATCGCCTTTCCCAGATCACCACGAACGGTCCCGGCTGGCGCTGAGCGTTGATCCTGCCGCCACCCGCCCCAAGCCCGGCCGAAGGATCACGGGTTACGGACCTCTGCCCCTTGAAGTGTTCCGGCGGCTTCTTGAACCCAATGCACCACACCCTCATCAGATCAACAAGCGTGCGAGTCACATCTCGGCAGATGTCATCGCCGAACTCGATCAGCTCGACTTCGGACGCCCGCCACGAGCACAGGTCATTCACCGACCGTCCCTCAAGAATGAACGTCCCGTTCAGAATGATCGTCAGACTGTCTTCTCGACCCCGCTTCACGGCGGCAGCGACCTGGCTCACCTCGCAAAGAGGCAGGGACTCGTAGCGCTTGAGTTGGCCGGCGCTGAGCCGATCATCTGGCAGGTTGGCGACAAGACGGCGGCCGAGATCGTGAATCGCGACCTCATCCGCACGCGACGGGAGCTCACGAGATGGGCGAAGCCGGACGGCGACCTCCACCCCCTCGTCCTTGTTGACCTCGACAAAAAGGCGTTCATCGGAATAGCCCGGATGGACGATACGGACCACGTACTGGCCTCGGACCGCATGCGAGAACGCGAAGTGACCGCTGAAGTCGGTGACTGCTTCTCCCCCACCCCTTCCGGCGACCTGGACGCTGACTCCCGCGAGTGGTTGGTAACTGGTATCTCCCACCGTGCCGTAGATCCCCGACCGGCGTACCTCGGTATACAGCGTGGGCAGCTGCTGGGTGGCGGGATGCAGAACGTAGTTGTAGTGCCACACGCCGGTCCGCACGACTACGGGTTGGCGCAGCGGCGAATACCCCACCAGCCGGATCGTGATCAACTGATTCCCTACCGGGAGGCTGTCCAGCGAAAACCTCCCTGCGAGGTCGTCGTGACAGTCCTGTTCTCTACGGTGACCTGGGCTCCGGTGAGTGGGACGCCGATGGTATCCCGCACAGTTCCCGTTACGGACCCGACGGCTTGTGCCCCAAGCGAACGAGCCGTCAAGGCGATCAAGCAGACCTTGTACGCTCGGGCGGTCCTTGCTCCTGCATGCGGCATCCTGGATAGATAGTCAGATCCGGGCCGGGGCCCTACTTTTCACGGATGCGCGATACCTCTTCCGATGCGCAGCAGATTTCGTTGACCGCAATCCGCCGCCGTCCTCCCATCGAGCGGATGCAGGAGGCGCTCGAGCTGAGCGAGACCCTGCGCACGCTGGCCCTGGCGCGCTGGCGGCGGGCGTATCCGGCAGACTCGACAATCGCCCTGGTCGAGCGACTGACCGGCGAATCGCTGCGGCTCGCGGTCCGCACCGGCCCAACAACACTCCGGTGAGCCTGGAGCGGCTGGTTCGGGCGCTGGCCGAGGCCATGAACGCCAACGGCATCCCGTTCATGCTCACCGGATCGGTCGCGGCCGCCTTTCGCGGGGCGAGCCGGGCCACAATGGATGTCGACCTGGTCATCGATCCGACCGGCCCCGCACTCGAGGCACTCATCCGTCGGATCGAGGCACTCGGGCTCTACATCTCGGCTGATGCCGCGCGCGAAGCGTTGGCGCGGCACGGGATGTTCAATGTGGTGGATCCCGACACGGGCTGGAAAGCCGACCTGATCATTCGCAAGCGGCGCCCGTTTTCCGAGACCGAGTTCTCGCGCCGGGAGGAGGCCGATTTCCTTGGCGTTCCCGTCGCAGTGGCTAGACTCGAGGATGTCATTCTGTCGAAACTGGAGTGGGCACACCTCGGCGGGTCCGCACGACAGGTCGAAGACGTCCGCGGGCTCATTCGGGTGGCCGGAGACGAGCTGGATCGGCTGTACCTGGAAGGGTGGATCGATCAACTCGGGGTACGCTCGGAGTGGGAGTTGGCAGCCAGGACGTCTTGATTTCACACAACGAAAACCGCCCGGGATGATCCCGGGCGGTTCCCACAGCTTGACAAATTGAGCTCCTAGAGCGCTTCGACTTCCTCCCCCAGCGGAATCACCGCGGCGGTCGCCGCCGCGGCAGCGGCGGCCGCCTGCTCCTCCGGACTCGGAGGCGGCGGAGGCTCGAAGCCCGGCGGCGGCTGAATCTCCAGGTCCACGTACCGATAGTGGCCGGTACCCGCCGGAATCAGATGCCCGATGATGATGTTCTCCTTGAGGCCGCGCAAATCGTCCTTGGCCCCGCGGATCGCCGCATCGGTGAGCACCCGGGTGGTCTCCTGGAACGACGCCGCCGAAATGAATGACTGCGTCGTGAGACTCGCCTTGGTCACACCCAGGAGGAGCGGCTCGGCCGTGGCGGGCTTGCTCTTCCGCTTGATCATCCGGTCGTTCTCCTCCCGGAAGCTCAGCTTGTCTACCGCCTCGGCTTCGAGGAAGCTGGTGTCGCCCGGATCGGTGACCCGCACCTTCTGAAGCATCTGGCGCACGATCACGCCGATATGCTTGTCGGCGATCCGCACCCCCTGGAGCCGGTAGACCTCCTGCACCTCGTTGAGCAGGTACTCCTGCACCGCCCGGGGCCCCTTGATGAGCAGGATCTCGTGCGGGTTCACCGGACCCTCGGTGAGCCGGTCGCCGGCGCGGACCCGGTCGCCTTCATGCACGCGGAGGTGCTTCCCGGCGTGGACTTCGTAGGTCTGCGGGGCCTCGCCGTCGGCGATGACGCCTTCCGGGGACATCGGGTGGACGAAGATCTCCCGCTTGCCGCGCTTGATCTCACCGAACTTCACGATGCCGTCGATCTCCGACATGGTCGCCGGATCCTTGGGGCGCCGAGCCTCGAACAGCTCCTGTACCCGGGGGAGACCGCCGGTAATGTCGCGGGTCTTGTACACCTGCCGCGGGATCTTGGTGACCGTGACGCCCTTGGTCACCTTGACCGGCGGCGAGAGATAGACCGTCTTGTCCTTGCTCTCCTTCTTCGACTTGCCGGGCCACGCTTCCAGGACCGGCCGCTCGTCAGTCTGATACTTCGACGACCAGGGATTCGCCGTGTCGGGAACCTCGGCCGCCCGGCTCACCATGTCGGTCGGGGAGCCGAAGATGATCCGGCTTCCTTCGGCCAGGCTGTACTCGGTCGGATCGCGCCGGTTCGGCGTATAGACCAGCACCGAGGGGTGCAGCTCGCGATCGGGGTCCGCAGTCACCACCAGCGACCGGAGGCCGGTGCCTTCGTCCAGCTCCTCGCGGAGCGTCACGTCCTTCACCAGGTCCTTCCAGCGCATTTCGCCGTCGGACTTGATGATGCTGGGGTCGTTGTAGGGGTCCCAGGTGTAGAGGATCGTGGCGCGGCGCTCCCCGTCGCCCTTGCTGACGGTCTCGCCTTCCTTGACGTGCAGGATGGCGCCTTCCGGAACCGGGTACCGGCTCAGGATGTGGCTCGCATCCTTGGGATCCACGATGTAGAGGCCTTCGCGGGTCTCCTCGGTGGCCGACTCGTCCTCGCGGGTCAGGGCGACCCGGATCTGCCCCTTGCTCCCGTCTTCGTACTCGACGTTCTGGTCGGCGTACTCGAGGCCCTTGGTGTACTTCACGATACCGTCGGACCGGGCCCGCCGCTCGGCTTCCTCGGCGATCCGCGACGCGGTCCCGCCGATATGGAAGGTCCGCAGGGTGAGCTGGGTACCCGGCTCGCCGATCGACTGCGCGGCGAGAATGCCCACGGCTTCTCCCATGTCCACCATGTCCATGGTGGCCAGGTTCCGGCCGTAGCACATCCGGCAGATGCCCCGGCGCGCCTCGCAGGTCAGGACCGAGCGGATCTTGACCCGCTCGATTCCGGCGTCGTCGATCGCGTCGGAGGTTTCCTCGTCGATCAGCTGGCCCGCCTGCACCAGCAACCGCGGATCGCCGTCCTCATCGAGCTCGTGGGGATCGAAGACGTCTTCGGCCGCCACGTTGCCCAGGATCCGTTCCCGGAGCGACTCGATGACGTCCTCGCCCTCCTTGAGCGCGGTCATCTCGAGACCGAGGATGGTGCCGCAATCTTCCTCGGTGATCGTGACGTCCTGCGCCACGTCCACCAGCCGCCGGGTCAGGTACCCCGCGTCGGCGGTCTTGAGCGCCGTGTCCGCGAGACCCTTCCGGGCGCCGTGGGTGGAGATGAAGTACTCCAGCACCGAGAGGCCTTCCCGGAAGTTCGACTTGATCGGGCTCTCGATGATCTCACCGATGCCGCCGGTCAGCTTCTTCTGCGGCTTGGCCATGAGGCCCCGCATCCCGGCGAGCTGCCGGATCTGATCCCGGCTGCCTCGCGACCCGGAGTCGAACATCATGAACACCGGGTTGAACCCGCCCCGGCTCCGCCGCATCGAGTTCACCATCGCCTCGGCCACGTCATTGTTCGCGTGGGTCCAGGCGTCGATCACCTTGTTATAGCGCTCACCGAAGGTGATCTGGCCCGTGTTATACGCGCGCTGGAACCGCTCGACCCGCTTCTGTGCCTCGTCGAGGAGCTGGACCTTCTCGGTCGGAATTTCGAGATCCTCGACCCCGATGGACACGCCCCCCTGCGTGGCGAAGTCGAACCCGAACGCCTTGAGCCGGTCGAGGAATCCGACCGTGTCGCGCAGTCCGGCCCGCCGGTAGCTCTGGAGCACCAGCTCGGAGAGGGTCCGCTTCTTCATCAGCTCATCGCGGAAGCCGAGCTCCGCCACGAGTCTCCGCGGCAGAATGTTGTTGAACAGCACCCGGCCCACCGTGGTCTTGACCCACCGCATTTCCCGGTCGAGCGCCTCGGGCGGCGGGACGTACCAGAAGTGGATCGGGGTATGGTATGACACCTTGCCGATCTGGAGCGCCATCTCGAGCTCGGCGATGCTCCCGTAGTGCCGGGCATCCTTCCAGAGCTTGGCCTTGACCTCTTCGGCCTTGGCGCCGGCGCTGCGGAGGGTCTCTTCGATCCCCTGGGGCAGCTTGGTGAGCCAGTAGATCCCCAGCACCATGTCCTGGGACGGCTCCGCCACCGGGCGGCCGTCGGACGGCTTCAGGATGTTGTTGGACGACACCATCAGGACCCGGGCCTCGAGCTGCGCCTCGAACGAGAGCGGCACGTGGACCGCCATCTGGTCACCGTCGAAGTCCGCGTTGAAGGCGGCGCAGACCAGCGGGTGAATCCGGATTGCCTTCCCTTCCACCAGCTTGGGCTCGAACGCCTGAATGCCGAGCCGGTGGAGCGTCGGGGCGCGGTTCAGGAGCACCGGATGATCCTGGATGATCTCCTCCAGAATCTCGAACACTTCCGACCCCTCGCGCTCCACGATCTTCTTGGCGCGTTTGACCGTCTCCGCGATGCCGTTCTCGACCAGCTTGTGGATGATGAACGGCTTGAACAATTCGACCGCCATCGCCTTGGGCAGGCCGCACTGGTGGAGCCGGAGCTCCGGGCCCACCACGATCACCGACCGGCCGGAGTAATCCACCCGCTTGCCGAGCAGGTTCTGACGGAACCGGCCCTGCTTGCCCTTCAGCATGTCGGAGAGCGACTTGAGCGGGCGCTTGCCGCGGCCGCGGATCGCCTTGGAGCGGCGTCCGTTGTCGAACAGCGCGTCAACCGCCTCCTGGAGCATCCGCTTCTCGTTCCGGAGGATGACCTCCGGTGCGCGGTGCTGGATCAGCTTCTGGAGCCGGTTGTTCCGGTTGATCACCCGGCGGTAGAGGTCATTGAGGTCGCTGGTCGCGAACCGCCCGCCGTCGAGCGGCACCAGCGGGCGGAGATCGGGCGGCAGCACCGGGATCACGTCCATGATCATCCAGGACGGATTGTTCGGCAGGTCCTGCGACTCGCCCGAGTAGAGGAACGCGTCCACGATCTTGAGCCGCTTGAGCATCTGCTTCTTGCGATGCTGGCTGGTCTCGGTCGCCACCGAAGAGCGGAGCTCATCGGCCATCTTCTTGACGTCCACCCGCTCGAGCAGCGCGCGCACCGCCGGCGCCCCGATGTCGGCGCGGAAGCCGGTGTCGCCCTCTTCCCGGGCCTTCTGCCGGAGGGTGAGGTACTCCTCTTCCTCGAGCAGGTCGTTCTGGTCGACGTCCTGTTTGCCCTTGTCGATCACCACGTAGCTCGAGTAGTAGATCACCCGCTCCAGCTCGCGGAGGGTCAGGCCCATCAGGTTCCCCATCGGGCTCGGCAGGGTCTTGAAGAACCAGATGTGGGCCACCGGCACGCTGAGCTCGATGTGCCCCATCCGCTCCCGCCGCACCTTCGACAGGGTGACTTCGACGCCGCAGCGGTCGCAGATCACGCCGCGATAGCGGATCCGCTTGTACTTGCCGCAGTGACATTCCCAGTCCTTGACCGGCCCGAAGATGCGCTCGCAGAAGAGTCCGTCCCGCTCCGGCTTGAAGGAGCGGTAGTTGATCGTCTCCGGCTTGGTCACCTCACCCCAGGACCACCAGGTGCGGAGGCCCTGCAGCTCCATCCGCTCCCGTTCCTTCGGGTCGCGGGGACCCCGGATCTCTTCGGGGGCAGCCAGCCGGATGGCGATATAGTCGAACGTCGTATTGCGGGACTCGCGCCCGCTGCGGAAATCGATCATGTATGCCTTACTCCTCGCCTTCGGCGGTGGTCCCGAGCGTGACCTTGAGCCCCAACGCCTGGAGCTCCTTCACCAACACGTTGAAGGACTCGGGAATTCCCGGCTCCGGGAGATTCTGTCCCTTCACAATGGCTTCGTACACCTTGCTCCGGCCGTTGACGTCGTCCGATTTGACCGTGAGCATTTCCTGGAGGAGGTGCGCGGCGCCGTAGGCTTCCAGCGCCCACACTTCCATTTCACCGAACCGCTGTCCGCCGAACTGCGCCTTGCCCGCGAGGGGCTGCTGGGTCACCAGCGAGTACGGCCCGATGGACCTGGCGTGGATCTTGTCGTCCACCAGGTGGGACAGCTTGAGCATGTAGATGGTTCCCACCGTCACGTCGCTCTCGAACTCGGTTCCCGAGCGGCCGTCCCGAAGCTTGACCTTTCCGGCCGGCGTGAGACCGGCGGCGCGAATCAGCTCGTCGGCCGCCTCTCCGATCACCTCGGCCGAGGGACTCGCACCGGCCCGAAGCAGGGCGGCGAGCGCGGGCCGGCCGGCATCCTCCAGGGCATCAGCGCCTTCCAGCCTGGCGCTGCGCTCCAGCTCGGTGATGAACGCCTTGCCGTTCCCGTTGGTCACGTCGCGATGGAACTTGAGCTCGTGCTGCCGCTGTCCGCTGTGCCGCGCGGCAAGCTCCCGGGCTCCCTCGAGGAGAAAGCTCTTCACGTCCTGATGCAGCTTCTTGGTCGAGGCGCTGCCCTTGGCCAGCATCGCCAGCCCGGCCGATTCCAGCGTGGTCCCCGCCGACACCAGTCGGTGCGCATCGGCGATGAGGGTATCGATGACGCTCGAATCGGGCACCGGCGCACTGGCCGTGAGCTGGAGCGCGTCCGCGGCCCAGCGGAGCCCGGCGATCCGCATCAGCACGCCGATTTCGCCCTCATCGGCGCCGCGGAACACCGGGGTCTTGGCCTTGAAGCCCAGCATCCGGGCGCACCAGCCCAGGTGGGTCTCGAGGATCTGACCCACGTTCATCCGGCTCGGCACACCCAGGGGATTCAGCACGATGTCGACGGGGGTCCCGTCGGGGAGGAACGGCATGTCCTCTTCCGGGACGATCCGCGCCACGATCCCCTTGTTGCCGTGACGGCCGGCCATCTTGTCGCCGACCGAGATCTTCCGCTTCTCGCCCAGGTACACCTTGACGAGCTGGATCACGCCGGGCGGGAGCTCGTCGGGCTGGAGGATCTTGTCGATCTGGTCCTCCGCCTTTTCCTCGACCCGGGCCCGCTCGCGGGCGGCGGCGTCGATGGTGGCGCGGATCCGGTCGTTGGCGCTTCGATCCTGCACCCGCAGGGTCTTGAGATCCACATCCGTGAGATCGACCTCGCGCAGCCGCTCGCCGCTCAGCGTCGTCCCGGCCGGGAGGAATTCCTCCACGGTGCCGGCCTTGAGCATCAGGGCCACGGTCTGTCCTTCGAGCAGGGCGAGCAGCTCGTTGAGCATGACCTCGTTGATCCGGTTCTTCTCGTCGTGTTCGATCCGGCGGACCTCGCCGATCCGCTCGCCGCGGTCCTTTTCGACCACCTGGTCTTCCACCCGGCTGAAGATCTTGACGTCGATCACGGTGCCCTTCATTCCGGGCGGCACCTTGAGCGAGCTGTCCTTCACGTCCTTGGCCTTCTCGCCGAAGATCGCGGTGAGGAGCTTCTCCTCGGGGGAAAGCTCGGTCTCTCCTTTCGGGGTGATCTTCCCGACCAGGATGTCGCCCGGCTTGACGTGGGCGCCGATCCGGATGATGCCGCGCTCGTCGAGATCCACCAGGGCCTCGTCGGAGACGTTGGGGATTTCCCGGGTGATTTCTTCCTGGCCCCGCTTGGTGTCGCGGACGTGGAGCTCGAGCTCCTGGATGTGGATGGACGAGTACACGTCGTCCTTGACCAGCCGCTCCGAGAGCACGATGGCGTCCTCGAAGTTGTGGCCGTACCAGGGCATGAACGCGACGGTGACGTTGTTGCCGAGGGCGAGCTCGCCCGCCTCGGTGGCGGAGCCGTCGGCGACGATCGCGCCCTGGGAGACGTGGTCGCCCTCCTGCACCAGGGGCCGCTGATTGAGCGCGGTGTCCTGGTTGGTCCGCCAGAACTTCTTGATCCGATAGCGATCCACCTGGGCCAAGCGCGCCAGGGGCTGCTCGCCCACTGGGGAAGTGCCGTCGCCGCTGTCGATGATCAGCTCGTCGGCGGTGACCCGGGTGACCAGCCCGCCCCGGCGGGCGGCGATCACCGCGCCGGAATCGCGCGCCACCTTTTCCTCGAGTCCGGTACCCACCACCGGCGCCTCAGGGAAGAGCAGCGGGACCGACTGCCGCTGCATGTTGCTGCCCATGAGGGCGCGGTTCGCGTCGTCGTGCTCCAGGAACGGGATCAGGGCCGCGGCGATGGAGACCAGCTGGTCCGGGCTCACATCCATGAAGTCGATGCGCGACGAGGGGAGCAGCGGGTAGTCGTCGCCTTTGCGGCAGAGCACCAGCTGGTCCAGGAACTTGCCGTCCGCATCGACCTCGGCATTGGCCTGGGCGACGGTGAAGCCTTCCTCCTCGCTCGCCGAGAGCCAGCGGATGTCGTCGCCGACCCTGCCGTCTTTCACCACCCGATACGGCGTCTCGATGAAGCCCAGGTCGTTGATCCGGGCGTAGGTCGAGAGGCTGGTAATGAGTCCGATGTTCGGACCTTCCGGGGTCTCGATCGGGCACATCCGGCCGTACTGCGAGTAATGCACGTCGCGAACTTCGAAGCCGGCACGCTCCCGGGTCAGCCCGCCCGGACCCAGCGCGCTCAAGCGCCGCTTGTTGGTCAGCTCGGCCAGCGGGTTGGTCTGATCCATGAACTGGGAGAGCTGCGACGACCCGAAGAAGGCCTGGATCACCGCGGACACGGTCCGCGCATTGACCAGGTCGTCGAGGGAGATCTTCTCCGGATCGGAGTTGATGCTCATCCGCTCCTTCACCAGCCGCGCCATCCGGGAGAGGCCCACCGAGAACTGGTTCGCGATCAGCTCGCCCACCGAGCGGATCCGCCGGTTGCCGAGGTGGTCGATGTCATCGGTGTGCCCGCGCCCGTCGTGGAGATCGATCAGGTAGCGGATGATCGCGATGAAATCTTCCTCGGTCAGCACGGTATGGTTCGGATCGGTCCGGAGGCCGAGCCGCTGGTTGATCTTGTAGCGCCCCACCCGCCCGAGGTCGTACCGCTTCGGGTTGAAGAAGAGCCGCTGGAGTTGCTGCCGCGCGGTCTCCAGGTTGGGCGCGTCGCCGGGGCGGAGCAGCCCGTAGATCTGGTGCAGCGCGTCGGCCTCGCTCTTGGTCGGATCCTTGGCGAGGGTGTTCTTGATCAGGGGCGACTCGGCCCGGCCCGGCGGCAAGAGCACGTCCGCCTTGGTCACGCCCATGCCGATCAGCCGCTGGCGGAGCGCATCGGTGAGCTCCTTGCCCGCGTCGGCGATCACCTCGCCGGTCGCCGGATCGGCCACCGCGAAGGCCAGCACCCAGGGGTGCCGCTCCCGGGTCGTGGTGGGCTGCTCCTCTTCCCGGAGATCGAGGGTGGTGTAGCCGGCGAAGCACTGCACCGCGGTGATCCCCACGTGGCGCATCGCGTTGACCCGTTCCACGGTGAGCTCGTCGCCCACGACGCCGAGCGGCGCCGCACCCGGGTCCTCCGGATTCGGCACGTCCGCGGCGAGCAGCGCGCCGATCACCTCGCGGCGCTCCTGGCGGCCTTCCAGCTTCCCGGTGATGTTCACCGCCTTCGTCGCGAAGAACAGCCGCAGAATGTCGGGGTTGGTTCCATAGCCGAACGCCCGCAGCAGGGCGGTGGCCGGGAACTTCTTCTTCTTGTCGATGTGCACGTAGATCACATCGTGGATGTCGATGGTGAACTCCACCCAGGATCCCCGGAAGGGGATGATCCGGGCCGAAAAGAGCAGCTGCCCGTTGGGGTGGATCTCGTCCTCGAACACCACGCCGGGCGAACGGTGGAGCTGACTCACCACGACCCGTTCGGCGCCGTTGATCACGAACGTACCCAGCGGGGTCATGATGGGCAGCTCGCCCAGGTAGACCTCCCGCTCGATCTGGTTCTTCAGCCGGCGCTGCCCCTCGACCTCCTCGAAGACATTGAGGAGCAAGGTGGCCTTGAGCGGCGTGGCATAGGTCATGTCGCGCTCGATGCACTCCTCGACCGAGTATTTGGGGTCGCCCAGCAAATAGCTCTTGAAATCGAGCTCGTACTTCCCGTTCACATCCGAGATCGGGAAGAGGTCGCGGAACACCCGTTCCAGCGAAACGTCCTGCCGGGTGCCGGCCACATCGTCCGGGACCAGGAGTGACTGGAAGGCGTTGGTCTGAATGTCGAGCAGGTGCGGCATCGGCATGCCGCTCACCCGCTTGGAGAATGAAATTGAGGGCTTAGTCTCAGGCATCGCGAACCCCGTCAAAAGGCAAAAGGAGGCCGCCGGGGCGGCGTCGGCTCGCAAAAGCGCGACGCGCCCCGGGGCGCTCGGCAGACATCAGGTTTTTTGCAGGCGTCTTGATCATGCCGCCTCACTGAAATAGGGAGTCGTCAGTCGGGCCGACGGAGCGTCGGACCGTCTGTCCGGCCCTACTTCAGCTCGACGACCGCGCCTTGTTCCTCCAGCTTCCGCTTGATTTCCTCGGCCTCGGCCTTGGACGCGCCTTCCTTCACGGACTTGGGCGCGCCGTCCACCAGATCCTTGGCTTCCTTGAGGCCCAGGGAAGTGACCTCCCGGACCACTTTGATCACCTGGATCTTCTTGGCGCCGGCTTCCTTGAGGATGACCGTAAACTCGGTCTGCTCCTCGACGGCGGGCGCCGCAGCGCCACCCGCCCCACCCCCAGCCGGGGCGGCCGCCGCCACGACCGAGACGTTGAACTTGGTCTTGAAGGCCTCGATCAGCTCGGCGAGCTCGATCACGGTCTTCTCCCCGATCGCATCAATGATCTGGTCGTTCGTCATGGTTGCCATCGTGCTTCTTTCCTCTCCTTTAAGAGGCTTCGGACTGACGCTTGTCGTGGAGCGCCTGGAGCGCGCCCACCATTTGATACAGGATGCCGTTCATCGCTCCGGCGAACTGCGCCAGGAGATCGGCCCGGGGCGGCAGCGCCCCCAGCCGCTTCACGTAGGCGGAATCGACCGGCTTGCCGTCCACCAGCCCGATCCGCACCACCGGCTTCTGGTGTTCCTTGGCGAAATCGCCGAGCACCTTGGCCGCGGCCAGAGGATCTCCCCCCGCCAGCACGAGGCCGGTCGGTCCGGCGAGGTGGGGGTCAAGCGCGTCGATGCTCTTCACGGCCAGGGCGCGCCTGGCCAGGGTGTTCTTGACCACCAGGTACTGCGCGCCCGCGGCGCGGAGCCGGCGCCGCAGCTCGGTGATCTTGCCCACATCGAGCCCGGTGAAATCGGTCACGTAGATGTTGGGCGAGCCGCCCAGCCGTTCGCTCAGCAAATCGACCGTGGCCTGCCGCTCGGTTTTGCTCATCGGTAGCCTGCCATGTCGAGCTTGACCCCCGGTCCCATCGTACTGGAGACCGTCGCGGATTTGAGATAGACGCCCTTGGCCGCCGACGGCTTGGCCTTGACGATCGTGTCCATGAACGCGCCGAGATTCTCGGCGAGCTGCTGCTCGGAGAAGGAGACCTTGCCGATCGGGGCGTGCACGTTCCCGGTCTTGTCGACCCGGAATTCGATCTTGCCCGCCTTGATCTCCCGGACCGCGCGGGCCACATCCATCGTCACCGTGCCGGCCTTGGGATTCGGCATGAGTCCGCGGGGACCGAGGATCTTGCCGAGCTGACCGAGCTGGCCCATCACATCGGGCGTGGCCACGATCACATCGGCATCGAGCCAGCCGTCCTTGAGCTTCTGGACGTACTCGATACCGGCGTAGTCGGCCCCCGCCGCCTCCGCATCCTTGACCCGATCGCCCTGGGCGATCACCAGGACTTTCACTTTCTTGCCGGTGCCGTGCGGCAGGACCACCGTGCCCCGGACCACCTGGTCGGCGTGCCGAGGATCGACGCCAAGCCGCACCGCCACGTCCACCGTCTCATCGAATTTCGCGAACGCCGCGCCCTTGACGAGCGCGACGGCTTCCGCGAGCGAATACACCCTGGTTTGATCGACCCGGGTCGCTGCGGCCTTGAACTTCTTGCCAACCGCCGGCATCAGTCCGCCACCTCCAATCCCATGGAGCGCGCCGTGCCCGCCACCATGCGCATGGCGGATTCGACGTCGGAGGCGTTCAGGTCCGCCATCTTGAGCTCGGCGATCTTCTTGAGCTGGGCCCGGGTCACCTTGCCGACCTTGGTCCGGTTGGGCTGGGCGCTTCCCTTCTCGATCCCGGCCTCTTTGAGCAGGAGGTTCGCCGCCGGGGGCGTCTTGGTGATGAAGGTGAAGCTGCGATCCGCGAAGATGGTCACCACCACCGGGATCACCATCCCGGCCTGGGACTGGGTCCGCGCGTTGAACTGCTTGCAGAACTCCATGATGTTCACGCCCTGGGGCCCGAGCGCCGTCCCCACGGGGGGAGCGGGGTTGGCCGCGCCAGCGGGACACTGGAGCTTCACGACTGCAACGACCTTTTTCGCCATGCCTCTTCCTCTCTAACGAATTGCCGGCGCATCCGGCCCGGCGCTTCTGCCGCAAATGTCCGTGCGGTCGCGGAGGACGGTCGGTGAGGCCGGAGGGGTCGGAGGGTCGGCTGCCTCCGACCGCACTGACCTCACTGACCGCCCGTCTAGTGCCCTCTCAACTGCAAATAATCCAGCTCCACCGTGGTCGGCCTGCCGAACAACGACACCGACACTTTCACCTTCCCCTTCTCACTCAGCACTTCTTCCACCGTGCCGCTGAAATCGGCGAAGGGCCCTTCAGTAATCTCCACCGCCTGGCCGACCAGGTAGGGGATCTCCTCCTTCGGGCCGGCGTCGCTCACCTCTTCGGCGATGCCGAGGAGACGATTCACCTCATCCTGCCGGAGCGGCTGGGGCAGCTTGCCGGGCCCCACGAATTTGATGACCCCCTGGATGCTGTTCACCAGGTGCTGGGCTTCCTGGCTCATGGTGGTTTCGATCAGCACGTAGCCCGGATAGAGCTTCCGCTCGACCACCACCTTCTTGCCGTTCTTGATCTCGATCGCTTCCTGAACCGGGACCAGGGCCTGCCTTACCAGCTTCGATTCGGCCGGCCGGGGATCCTCCTCGATCCGCTTCTGGAGGAGCAGGCGGACCTTGTTCTCATGCCCGGCGGTCGTCTGCACGGCGTACCAGCGATACTCCATGTCGATCTCCCCGTCCTACCGGGTGAGCGCGGCAACGCCGTCGATCAGGATCTTGGTGAGCAGGAGGTCGACCAACCCGAGCACGATTCCGATGACCAGCGTCAGGATGCAGACCATCCGGGTCGCCTTGATCAGCTCCTGCTGGGTGGGCCAGGATACCTTCCCGAGCTCGGCGCGCACCGAGACCAGGAAATCGCGCCCCCGGCGGATCGCCCCGACCAATCCTCCACGCCGGTCGGAGACCTGGACCTGCTCGCTCACTTCGACTCCTTGTGCAGCACGTGCTTGCCGCAGCGGGGACAGAATTTCTTCCATTCCACCCGCTCCGGATGGACCCGCCGATTCTTGTCGCTGAAGTAGTTCCGACTCTTACAGTCGGTGCACTCCATGATGATTTTTTCTCGCGGCATCTCGTTCCCCTACTTCAGAATCTTGGTGACCACCCCCGCGCCGACCGTCCGGCCGCCTTCCCGGATCGCAAACCGCAGCCCCTCGTCCATCGCGATCGGCGTGATCAGCTCGATCGTCATCTGGATGTTGTCCCCCGGCATCACCATCTCCACCCCCCCGGGCAGCTCCACGCTCCCCGTCACGTCCGTGGTCCGGAAGTAGAACTGGGGCCGGTACCCCTTGAAGAACGGGGTATGCCGCCCCCCCTCCTCCTTGGTCAACACGTACACCTCCGCCTCGAACTTGGTATGGGGCGGAATGCTCCCCGGCTTGGCCAGCACCATCCCCCGCTCGATCTCGTTCTTCTCCACCCCCCGGAGCAAGAGCCCCACGTTGTCCCCCGCCCGCCCCTCGTCCAGCAGCTTGCGGAACATCTCCACCCCCGTCACCACCGTCTTCTTGTCCGCCCCAAACCCCACCAGCTGCACCTCTTCCCCGGTCTTGATGATCCCCCGGTCGATCCGTCCGGTCGCCACCGTCCCCCGCCCCGTGATGCTGAACACGTCCTCCACCGGCATCTGGAACGGCTTGTCGATGTCCCGCTTGGGCTCGGGGATATAGCTGTCCAGCGCCTCATACAGCGCCTCGATCTGCTTGACCGCCGCGGCGTCCCCCTGGATCGCCTTGATCGCACTCCCCCGGATCACCGGGGCGTCGTCCCCGGGGAACTTGTACTGACTCAGCAGCTCCCGGACCTCCAGCTCCACCAGGTCCAGGAGCTCGGCGTCTTCCACCAGGTCGCACTTGTTCAAAAACACCACAATGCTCGGCACGTTCACCTGCCGCGCCAGCAGGATGTGCTCCCGGGTCTGCGGCATCGGCCCGTCCACCGCGCTCACCACCAGAATCGCCCCGTCCATCTGGGCCGCCCCGGTGATCATGTTCTTCACATAGTCGGCGTGCCCCGGGCAGTCCACGTGGGCATAGTGGCGCTTGGGCGTCTCGTACTCCACGTGGCTCGTCGCGATCGTCAGGATCTTGGTCGGGTCCCGCCGCCCCTGCGCCGCGCTGGCCTTGGCCACCTCGTCGTAGGAGATGTACTTGGTCCCCCACCCCTTGTCGGCACTCACTTTGGTCAGCGCCGCCGTCAACGTCGTCTTCCCGTGGTCCACGTGCCCGATCGTCCCGACGTTCACATGCGGCTTGGTCCGCTCAAATTTCGCCTTGGCCATGTCCTTGATCTCCTAGTTCGGTCGGACGGTGGGGACAGTGAGGACGGTCGGACAGACCGCCCCTCCTCCTACCGTCCTCACTATCCTCACTGTCCTCACCGTCCGTCTTTCGTCAAGCTCGCGACCGGGATTGAACCGGTGACCTCATCCTTACCAAGGATGCGCTCTACCGACTGAGCTACGCGAGCGGTCTCAGTCGACCGTCCCACCCTCCGTTCAAGCGGGCGACGGGACTCGAACCCGCGACCCTCAGCTTGGAAGGCTGATGCTCTACCAACTGAGCTACACCCGCAATCAGACGGAAAGACGGACGGGCGGACTGGCGGACAGTGTTCACTCGGCCTCGCGTCTCTCCTCGTTCTGTCCACCGGTCCGCCTGCCCGCCTGTCCCCCTGCAATGGTGGGGGTAGGATTCGAACCTACGTAGGGCAGAGCCCGGCAGATTTACAGTCTGCTGCCATTAGCCACTCGGCCACCCCACCGCGATCTGCTCGCGCAGCCGGGGACACGGAACCCCGCTCATGGAAGCCGGGGTTCCGAACGCACTCTGCGCCTCCTGCGACATTGGAGCTGACGGAGGGAATCGAACCCTCAACCTGCGGTTTACAAAACCGCTGCTCTAGCCAATTGAGCTACGTCAGCCAAAAGTCCGCAGATTATGACAGACTCGCAACTTAGCCTGCGTGTGGGATAGAGTCAACGCGGGGGTATCGGGCCCGGATTACCCTGCCTTGTTCCCACCCTTTTCGCGCTTCCGACGCCGGAGGGACCGGACCTCTCGAACCAGCAGGAGGGGGACGGCAAGCAGGAGGGGGAGGGCGAAATAGATGGCCCGGTAAAGAATCAGGGCCCCGAAGATACCCGTCACCTGACCGGATTCCTGTCGCAGACTGACCACCACGGCCTCAAAAACACCGATTCCGCCGGGAAGCTGCGAAACCAGACCGGCGATCTCTCCCAGCAGAAAGGCCTCGATATACCGAAGGAACCCTGCGGGAATAGAGCCAGGAAGCAACGCGAAGAGGCAGAGGCCCGAAAAGCACCAATCCACCATGGAAATCCCGATCCGAAGAAGCCCCTGCCTGAGGGTGGTGGGCTGAATCCGATGCTTCCCCACCTGGATCACCGGTTTCCCGTAGGCCGACCAGACCAGAAACGCAGCCACCAGCGAGAGGCAGGCAACCCCGAGCAGCGCGGTGGAATCGAGGGGAAGAGGAATCGGGACCCCGGAAAGCGATCTTGGGACCAGGACAAAAGCCAAGCCGGTCGCGGTGAGAAGGCCGATGGCATAGGTCACCGTGTTGAATCCGACCAGCTCGGGGACCCGGCGGGTTGCATCCGAGTCGCTCGCATAGAAGCGGGATCGCACCGCGGCGCCGGAGACCACGGCAAAGGGGAGCGAATTGGCGAAGGCGAACGCGGCGAACCCGGCGAAGACGGCTCGGCGCTTGGGAACCGGGATGTTCAAGACGCGAATTGCGATCAGGTCATGGGCAATCAAACTGGCATAGCTGATCGAGGCAGCAAGGAAGGCAAGACCAATCCGGATCGGCGAAGTCCGGCTCAGCTCATGGACGACCTCCCGCCAGGCGTGGTGCCCCAACTCCTTCCGGAGCACCAGGAACGCGCCGACCAGAAGCGCCACGCCGACCAGTCCGCCCAGCACCCTCAACCCGAACCGCAGGCGCCGGCGCCAGGGCTCCCTCAATGGCACGATTCAACTTTTTCTGACGACTTCGACCGCGCCATCCTTCCGGTCCCGGACCTCCCACCCGTGCGACTGGAGCAGCGCGCGGATCCGGTCCGCTTCGGCAAAGTCGCGGCGGGACTTCGCGGTGAGGCGGAGCCGAGCCCAGTCTTCGGCCCAGCGTTCCTGTGCGGCGGACTCGGAAGGCGGAAGTTCGGGGAGGTTTCGCGGGGGAATCTGAAACGTGATCGTGTCGCTGAGCTTGACCTCACTCCGAAGCTCGATGGTCTGGGTACGGGTCGTCGTGGCCAGCACCGCATCGGTTTGTCTCCACGTGGCGAGGGCTCGCCGGCCCGGGAGATGGCCCTCGTCGAGCAGCCGATTGCCCGTGGAGACGAAGTCGAACACCGCCGCGACCGCCCTCGGGCCGTTCAGGTCGTCATTGAGCGCGGTCGTGAAGTCATTCTCGAGCTGGGCCGCGGCGCGCTGGAATTCTCCTGAGTCAGCCGACGCCTGGCCGCCGGCCTGCTCCAGCCGCTGGGCAAAGGCGCCGAGCCGGCGGGCCCCTTCACGGGCCGCGGCCAGCGCTTCGTCGGTAAGATCCAGTTTCTGCCGGTAGTGGGTCTGAGAGATCAGGAGGCGAATCGCGCCCGCGTCGACGCCATCCTCCCGTAAATCGCGCGCGGTGGTGATGTTGCCGAACCGCTTCGACATCTTGGTCCCGCGCACACTCAAAAACTCCCCGTGCAGCCAGAACCGTGCGAACTCCGGCTCCCCGGTGAACGCACAGGACTGGGCGATCTCGTCCTCGTGGTGAGGAAAGATCAGGTCCACCCCACCGGTGTGGATGTCCAGCACGTGGATTCCGAAGCGCCGATGGATGAGGTCGAGCGCCATGGCGGAACACTCGAGATGCCAGCCCGGGCGGCCTCGACCGAACGGAGCATCCCACGCGGCGCGGGCCGCCTCATCCTCGGGACGAGCCGCCTTCCAGAGAACGAAGTCCTGGGCGTGTTCCTTGGTGTACTCGTCGCTGGTTACCCGGCCTCCCGCGCCGGCCTTGAGCTCCCGCCGGTCGAGCTGCGACAGCCGCCCGTAGGCGGGGAACTTCGCGATCGAGTAGTAGACCGAGCCGTCTTCCCCCCGATACGCGGTGCCGTTCTTCAGCAATCCCTCGACCAGCCGGATCATCGGAGCGATGAACTCGGTGGCACGGGGGTAATCGTGGGCCGGCCGGAGCCGGAGATAGTCCCGATCCTCGAAGAAGGCGGTGATGAACGGTGAGACCAGCTCCTCGACGGTGATCCCCCGGCGGGCGGACTCCTTGATGATGCGGTCATCCACGTCGGTCAGGTTCATGATGTGGTAGACGTCGTAGCCGCTTGCTTCAAGCCACCGGCGCAGGAGGTCGACGAACAGAAACGTCCGGAAGTTGCCGATATGGGCGTAATTCCAGACGGTGGGACCGCAGGAGTACAGGGTCACCCGGGGAGAGGCGATCGGAGCGAACGGCTCGATGCGGCGAGTGAGGGTGTTGTAGAGTTGGAGGCCCATAGAGCGGGAAACGTAAACGGGCGGACGGGCGGACTGGCGGATAGCAACAGGCGGACAGGACTCTCCTGTCCGCCTTTCCGCCTGTCCGCCTGTCCGCCTTACTTGATCGTCACCTTCGTCTTCGCCGCCGGTTGGGCTTTGGGCAGCTTCACGGTGAGAATCCCGTCGGCATAGGAGGCTTCGATCTTGTCCTCCTGAACCGCGGCGGGGAGACGGATGGTCCGGAGGAACCGGCCCTCCTGGCGCTCCTGCCAGATGTAATCCTCGCCCTTCTCTTCCTTGCGCAGCTCCCGCTTCCCGGACAGGGTGAGCAGGGTGCGGTCCAGATCCACGTCGAAGTCATCCCGCGCCATCCCTGGGGCTTCGAGCCGGATGACGTACTCCTTCTCCGTCTCGGAGAAGTCCAGCGTCGGCTCCCACATGGTCTCCATCGTCTTGGGAGTCGTGACGGGCCAGAAGTTCGGTTCGAAGAACCGCTCGAAAACGCGGTCCAAGTCCTGTCTCATGGTCCCGAAGGTGGGTGTGGCTCGCATGATTTTCATGGTGTCCTCCTTTGGCGCAGCGCGCCGGTGCAAACCTCTACTGGTTCAGCGCAGGGAATTTCGCCGATGGGGGGGTAAGACAGGATGAAACCTCTCTGAAAAGACGATTATCGGGAGTCGGCCCAGACTGCGGGAAGGACGCGCTTGGCCGCCTCGGAGGCGACGACCAGGAGAAAGGCCAACCCGACCAGCCCGCCAACCACCGGGAGCGAGAGAGTGGAGAACCCGAAGAAGGCGGGGGTCGGGAGCACTGCCATCCCGACGGCGATGCCGGCGATGGCGATACTGCTCGCGAGGAGCGGACCGGAGGGCCCGCTCCGGAAAAAGGGCCGCCGGGTCCTTATGACGAGCAGGACCAGCACCTCGGTGAGCAACGATTCCACGAACCAGCCGGTGCGGAACTGGGCCAGGGGAACCGCCATCAGCAGGAGAAAGCCGAACGTCAGGTAGTCGAAGAGCGAGCTGCTGATCCCGAAGACCAGCATGAAGTTCCGGATCGCCCGCAGGTCCCAGCGGCGCGGCCGGGCAACCAGCTCCGGATCCACCCGATCGGTGGCGATGGCCATGGCGGGGAGATCACTCAGCAGGTTGAGCAGGAGAATCTGCTTGGGGAGCATCGGCAGAAAGGGGACCAGGAGCGATGCCCCGGCCATGGTGAACATGTTGCCGAAGCTCGCGCTGGTGGTGATGAAGATGTACTTGAGGGTGTTGGCGAAGGCCCGGCGTCCTTCCCGCACCCCCTCCGCGATCACCTCGAGATCCTTGCGAAGCAGCACGATGGAGGCGGCTTCCTTGGTCACATCCACCGCGGTGTCCACCGAGATGCCGACGTCCGCAGCGTGGAGCGCCGCGGCATCGTTGATCCCGTCGCCCAGAAAACCGACCGAAATCCCGCCCGCCTTGAGCGCCCGCACAATCCGGACTTTCTGGTTGGGATCGATCTCGGCAAAGACCTCGGTGTCCTTGACCCGGCGACGAAGGGCCTCTTCCGTCATCCCGCGAAGGTCCCCCCCGGTCACCACCTGCTCGGCCTTCAGTCCCGACTCCCGAGCCACCGCCATGGCGACGCCGACGTTATCCCCGGTTACCATCTTGAGCTCGATTCCGAGGTCGCGGAGACGGCCGAGCGTTTCGCGGATTCCAGGCTTGGGCGGATCCCTGAACACCAGAATGCCCTGGAAGGTCAGGCCGGCTTCGTCGTCCCGTTTGGCTTCCGAGGCGCCCGGCAGCGCCCGGCGGGCCACCGCCATGCACCGAAGGCCCCGTCCGCCCAGATCCGCGACTCGGTGCCGGACCACCGACTGCGCCTCCGGCTCCAGGGTGCTCACCGCCAGCACTTCCTCCACCGCTCCCTTGGTGATGAGCTCGGTTTGGCCATGGTCGTCCACCAGCACGCTCAACCGCCGTCGCTCGAAATCGTAGGGGATCTCGTCCAGCTTGCGAATGCCGGTCAGATCCAGCGGCTGGCCGCGCAGGGCCCGATCCAGAGGATTCTCATATCCGGCCTGAAGGGCAGCGTTGAGACAACCCAGCCGGCGAACCGGATCCGAGGGGTTCCCTTCCGGATCAAACGCCGCATGAAACTGGACCGCACCGAGGGTCAGCGTTCCCGTCTTGTCGGTGCATAACACGGACATCCCCCCGAAGTCCTGGATCGCGACCAGCCGTCGTACCACTACCTGCCGGCGCGCCATGCGCCGGGCACCATAGGAGAGTGTCACCGAAACGATGGCGGGCAGGAGCTGGGGGGTGAGCCCGACCGCGAGCGCCAGCGTGAACAGGAAGGTGTCGAGCCAGGGGCGTCGAAGGGCCACGTTCAAGGCGAAGATCACCAGCACGAGCAGGATGGTGACCTGGAGCAGGAAGACGCCGAACCGCCGCACCCCCCGCTCGAACTCGGATTCGGGGGGTCGGCGGGCCAGCTCGCTCGCGAGGGTCCCGTATTGGGTCCTGGGCCCGGTGACCACGACCAGCGCCAGCCCGGTGCCCGCCACGACATGCGATCCGAGGAACAGGGCACTGCTCCGGGCACCGAGCGGCGAATCGGCCGGAACCGGTTCCACTCCTTTCGAAGCCGGGAACGACTCCCCGGTGAGGGCGGATTCATCCACGGCAAGGTCCCTGGCTTCGAGAAGCCGGCAATCCGCAGGCACCAGGTCACCGGCGTTGAGGGCGATCAGGTCCCCCGCCACCAGGGAAGCCGTGGGAATGTCCCGTTCGGCCTGGTCGCGACGAACCGTTGCGGTCACCCGGATGAGCGCCAGGAGCTCCCGCACCGCGCGCGAGGCAGTCCGTTCCTGCCAGAACCCGAGCCATCCGCTTCCCAGCAGGATCGCCAGGATGATGACCGCGTCGGTCCCTTCTCCCACCAAGCCCGAGAGGGTCGCGGCGATGAAGAGCAGGACCGCGATCGGGCTCCCGAATTGGCGCAGGAACAGCCGGAAGGCGCCCTCGATTCTCGGAGGACGCAACAGGTTGGGTCCGTCCCGCTCGAGGCGCAGCCCGGCCTCCGTCTCGCTCAACCCGGATCTCGAGGAGCCGAGACTGGCCAGCAAGTCGTTGGCATCCCGGCTCCAGAACGGGAGCGGAACGCTCGGGGATTTGGGCATCCGGGACAAATCTGGCAGGGTGCGGTCGTGGGAAGCCCGCAAGAATCCCTGAAGAATCGTTCAAGCGGGCTTCACGGACCTTTCTTCGCGACGGCCTCAGGTTTGAGCCATGCGAGCTCCAACGTCCGTTCCGCCACTTGAGACCGGGTTACGACAGGTCCTGGATCTCGAGGCGAAACTCGCCACCGATCTTGAGGCGGCCCGGGCCGAAGCGGAGGCGATCCGGAACGCCGCGAGGCAGGCCGTGGCCGAGGCCACCCGGGAAGCCGCGCAGAAGTCCGGTGCGGAGGCGGCGGAGGTCCTAACCCGCGGCGCCGAGCAGGGCGCCAGGGAGGAGGCCCGGGTCCGCGCGGACCTGGAGCGCCGGATTCAGGCGCTGGAGCGGCTCACCCCCGAGCGCATCGAGGCGATCGCCCGCGGACTCCTCCCCCTCCTGGTCCCCGCACCCTCTGGAGCGGGCCCGTGATCGTTCCCATGGTCAAGGTCCGGATTCTTGGTCCCGGTGAACGCCTCGGCGAGGTGCTCCGGGTGATCCAGGATGTCGGGGTGCTGCACCTCACGCCTCAAGGCCCGGCAGGTGCCCCGGCCGCCGCTCCCGGCCCCGCGGCGCTGGCCCGACGCAAGCACCAGCTCGAGCAGGCTGCGGCGGATGCCGACGCAGCCATTGCGTTCCTGGGCGTGCGCGGGACGCGCGCGGTGGGACGAGGCGACTCGCTGCCCTTCCTGGTTCGGAGAGTTCGGGAGATCCGGCGCGCGGCCGAGCGCCTGGTGGCGCAGCGCAATACGCTGGAAGAGGAACGGGCTCTGCTCCGGCGCTATCGAGAGCTCTTCGATGCGCTGGAAAGCCTGCTCCCGGCTCGGGCCCTGGTGCCGGAGGCCAGCGCCTACCAGATCGTTCTACGGCGGGAGCAGGCCGGCACGCTCCCCGCCCTCCGGCGCGCGATCCGGGAATTGGTGGGCGAAGGCTTCGAGCTGCATCCCCGGACGCTCCCCTCTGGAGAGACGGCGATCCTGCTCCTGATTCCCAAGGCGGGATCGGAGAAGGTCGAGGGACTCCTCAAGGAATCACGGGTTCAGGAAGTCCCGGTCCCCCACGGATACGGCGACACCCTGGAGGAGGCGCTGCCCCGGATCCGGGCTCGAAACGACGCGATTCCGGAAGAGCTGGATCGCATCGCTCAGAAACTTGCGGAAACCGGGAATGAGTACCGGGACCTGCTGCTCCACGGGAGCGCGGTCTTCCACGATGAGCTGGCCCGACTTACGGCGCTGCCGCTCCTCTGCACGACCACCCACGCGTTCGTGCTGGAAGGCTGGACACCGGAAGCGGCCGAGCCCAGGCTCGCCGTGGCGCTCGAGGGCGGGTTCGCGGGACAGGTGGTCATCGAGCGGGTGCAACGGGAGGAATGGCGGGGAGAAGACGCCCCCGTGGTGCTCGCGAATCCCCGGCTGTTCCGTCCGTTCGAGCTGATCACCCGCACCCTGCCCCTTCCTCGCTACGGGAGCCTCGATCCCACCCCGTTCGTGGCGGTGTTCTTTCCGATGCTCTTCGGCCTCATGCTGGGAGACGCCGGCTACGGCGCCGCGGCCGCGCTGCTGGCCCTGGTGCTCCATCGCCGCTCCCTCCCCGGCACGGTGCTGCGCTCCATTGCGGAGATGCTGGGCGCTTGCGCTCTCTTCGCGATCCTGTTCGGCCTCGCCTTCGGGGAGATCTTCGGCGATCTGGGCCGGCGATGGTTCGGCCTGGGGCCGCTGCTCTTCGACCGCGAAGCCGCTCTGGTGCCGTTTCTGGGTCTGGCGATCGCGCTCGGCATCGTGCACATCGTCGTCGGTCTCGCTGCCGGTGCGATCAGCCGGCGGCGCACCGAGCCGCGCAAAGCCGCCGGCAAGGGGCTCTCGGCGATCATGATCTTGCTGATCGTGGTCGCGCTCCTCGGGGCAGTGCGCATCCTGCCCCGCGGGTTCGTAACCCCCGCCGTGGTCGCCATCCTCGTCGCGTTTCCCCTGCTGATCTTCCTGGAGGGGATCGTGGCCCCGGTCGAGCTCATGTCCGATCTGGGCCACATCCTCTCCTACGCCCGTATCATGGCCCTCGGCACCGCCTCGGTGATGCTCGCCCTGGTGGCCAACCAGCTCGCCGGCGCGATGGGTGGAGTGGTGGTCGGTGTGCTGTTCGGATTGCTTTTCCATCTGGTGAATTTCGCGCTGGGGCTGTTCAGCCCCGCGATCCACGCGTTGCGCCTCCACTACGTGGAGTTCTTCGGAACCTTCTACAGCCCCGGTGGGGTGCGGTATGAACCGCTCGCCCGCTGGGCACCGACCGCGGGGAAGCCCGCCTGACCTCTAGGAGCACGGCATGACCATCCTCTGGATTCCACTCAGCGCCGCGCTGGCCATCGGGCTCGCCGCGCTGGCCACTTCCTGGGCCCAGTCCAAGCTGGGACCCGCCCTCGCGGCGAGCCTCGCGGAGAAGCCGGAGCTCGCCACGACCGCGGTCATTCTGATGGCCATCCCGGAAACGGTGGTCATTCTCGGTTTCGTGATCGCGGTCACGATCCTGCTCCGGGGAGGCTGACCTCTCCGTGCCGCTCGATCAACTCCTAACCCGGATGCGACAGGAGAACGCCGAGCAGATTGCCGCCGTTCTCGCCGAGGCGAACGCCGACGCCGACCGCACCCGGGAAGCCGGGGAAACCGCGCGCCTCTGGGAGCGCTCTCGCCGGACCGCTGAGCTGGAAGAGCGGCTCCGGATCGAGCTGGCCGCGAGGATCGAAGCGTTGCAGCGGGAGGGGTTCCACCTCCTGCTCTCGGCCCGGCAGCGTGCGGTCGAACGGGTCCTGGATCGGGTGCGGCAGCTCATGCCCGAGCTGGAACGCGATCCGGCATTCCTGGGCCGTATGGAAGCGGAGCTCCGCGACGCGTTCACCATCCTGAATGGCCGCAGCACGAAGCTCTGCCTTTCCCCGGCCTTTCATGAGTATCTCGCAGACCGGATCCCGCCCGGCGTGGAGGTCCGCTCCGAGCCCGGAGCATCGGGCTTTCGTCTTGCCGGGGAGAACGGTCGGGTGGAGATCATCGGGACGGCGTCGGAGCGAGTCGAGCGGGCGACCCCGGTCCTCCGGATCGCGGCGCTCCGGGCTCTGGAAAGTGCCGGTTCCCCGTGAGCTGGGAAGACCTTTCCGCGCGGGCGAAAGGACTCGGCACCCACCTGGTGCCCGATCCGGTCCTCGAAGAGCTCTCGAGGGCGTCGGACCTGGCGGCGCTGGCGGCGCGTCTCGCAGACCTTGGATTCCCGGTCGCGCCCGAGGGGAATATCACGGCAGGCGAGCTCGAGTTGGCGGCCCGGCGGGAAGCGGCGCGGCGACTCCGGATCCTGGGGCGATGGCTGGGGGACCGGGCCGCCACCCTCGCGGTTTTCTTCGACGATGAGGATCACCGGAGCATCCGGGCCCTGATCCGGGGAGCCATGGCGGGAACGCCCCGCGAGGCGAGGTTGAGCGGGTTAATCCCCACTCCCACATTGCCGGAGCGCGCCCTGGAGGAGCTGGCCGGCCAGGCGACCCCGGCCGAAATCGCCGCGCACCTCCTGGTGTGGGACCATCCCTTCGGGGGCCCGCTGCTCCCGGTCAGCGGCGGAGAACCGCCGGAGCTGGCCCGGATGGAGCTGGCCCTGTACCACGCCTTCGGGGAACGGGCCCGAGCCGGGGCACGCCGGGGCGGACGGGTGCTCCGGGAATTTGTCGCGGAAACCATCGATCTCCTCAACCTCGAGGCCGGCTTGCTGCTGGCGGGAGGCGGCCAGGAGATCCCAATAGACGATGGATTCCTGGGAGGAGGCCGGGTCCTGACCCGGGAGGCGTTCGGTCGCGCCGCCGGCAGCGCGGATCGCGGGGTCGCCTGGCGGGTTATGGGAGGGCTGTTCCGGGCGACGGCGCTGGGAGCGGTGTTCCGAGCCTCCGAACCACCCGTGCGATTCGAAGGCGCCCTGCTCCGGTTGCGGATCGGCGCTTGGCACCGCAAGGGCCGTCTCGCGCCTCAGAGCGGCGCCGGAGTCATCGAATACCTGCTCCGGCTTCGGCTTCAGGTGCTGGCGATTCGGGAGGTCCTCTGGGGAGTCGAGCTGGGCGTGCCACTTGATCTGCGAGCCGCGGTTGGGCCGAGTCGCTGAGATGAGCTTGCGAGTTCAGGTCCTCTGCGCTCCCGCGGTGGCGGCCGGGTTCCGTCTCGCCGGGTTCACGCCGATCGAGGTCACCGATCCGGCCGGCGGAATGCCGGAGGTTCGAGCCGCGCTCCGCCGTCCGGACCTGGGTGTGCTGCTGGTGGAAGCGCCGATCTATGAGGCGCTGGGTGAGGTCGACCGCCGGGCGATCAGCCGGCATCCGCTCCCGATGGTGGTTCCCTTCCCCGGCCCGAGCTGGGCCGAGGCGGTTCCACCCGAAGAGTTCATCGCCGATCTGCTGCGCCAGGCGATCGGGTATCGAGTGCGGCTGGCATGACGACTCCCCGCATCATCCGGATCAGCGGCGCCCTGGCCGAGGCTTCTCCCATGCAGGACGCCGGTCTCTACCAGCTCGCGGCGGTGGGAGAGCGGCACCTGCTTGGCGAGATCGTCCGGGTCGAGGGAGACCGGGCAACCCTGCAGGTCTATGAGGACACGATCGGCCTCGCGACCGGCGAGGCGGTGGTCCCCACCGGCAGCGCCCTGACGGCTTCGCTGGGGCCCGGGCTGCTGGGATCCATTCTCGATGGCCTGGGGCGACCGCTCAACCGGATCGCCGAGCGGCATGGACCATTCATCGGTCCAGGTACTCAGGCACCGACACTGGATCCGGCCGCCACCTGGAATTTCCGCGCCTCCATGAAGCCGGGCGATGCGGTTCAGGGGGGAGACATCCTCGGGACGGTGCTCGAGCGCGGCCGCACCGAGCACCGGATCATGGTACCGCCCGGTGTTGCGGGTCTCATCGAGACGATCGAATCGGGCAACTACTCGGTGGCCGATCCGGTCGGCCGGCTCAAGGACGGAACGCCGCTCGGACTTTCCCATGCATGGCCGGTCCGGATGCCAAGACCCATTGGGGAGAGGCTCCGGGATAGCCAGCCCTTTGTGACGGGACAACGAGTGCTGGACTTTCTCTTTCCGGCTGCCCAAGGAGCAACCGTGGCGATCCCCGGAGGGTTCGGGACCGGAAAGACCATCATCGAGCACTCTCTCGCCAAGTATGCCGAAGCCGACATCGTCGTGTACGTCGGCTGCGGAGAGCGGGGAAACGAGATGGCCGAGGTGCTCCACGACTTCCCGGCGCTCATCGACGGAAGGACCGGCCGCTCCATCATGGATCGCACCGTCATGGTGGTGAATACCTCCAACATGCCGGTGGCCGCTCGCGAAGCCTCGGTGTACCTGGGAGTCACGATCGCCGAGTACTACCGGGACATGGGATATCATGTGGCGCTGCTGGTGGACAGCCTGTCCCGCTGGGCGGAGGCGTTGCGCGAGCTGGGAGGCCGGCTCGCGGAAATGCCCGGTGAGGAAGGCTACCCCACCTACCTCGCGAGCCGGATGGGGCAGTTCTACGAGCGGGCGGGCCGGGTCAGGGCACTGGGGAACACCGAACGGGAAGGCTCCGTCACCATCATTGCGGCGGTATCTCCTCCCGGGGGCGATCTCTCCGAGCCGGTCACCCAGGCGACCCTGCGGGTGGCCGGGACCCTCTGGGCGCTCGATGCCACGCTGGCGCATCAGCGCCAGTTCCCCGCGGTGGACTGGGGCACCAGCTACTCGCTGCATGCCGGCGATCTGATCCCCCGGCTCGCGGAAGCAACCGGCCCGGACTGGGGCTCTTTGCGCAGCGAGGCGATGAGCCTGCTGCAGCAGGGGCGCAATCTGCGGGAGATCGCCGGGTTGGTGGGACCGGAGGCGCTACAGGATCAGGATCGCCTGGTGCTGGAGATCGCCCGGACACTGCAGGAGGTTCTGCTCGGCCAGAGCGCCTTCGATCCCCACGACGCCCGCTCTCCGCTTCTCAAGACCTATCGAGTGGCCAGCCTGGTCCTGGCGGCCTTCCGGGCGGGATGCGCCGCGCTGGGCCGGGGTGCGCGGTTCGATCAGGTGGACCTGGCCGGCGTCCGTCGCGGGTTAGGGGAGCTCCTCCGCGTCGCTCCGGAGGAGTTCGATGCCTCGGCGGGACGGCTCGAGAAACAGATCGGACGGCTGGCAGGCGCGGAGCCCGGGGCATGATTTCGCTCACCCGGCAATACCGAGCCGCCGAGGCAGCGGCCGGCCCGCTGGTCTTCCTTACGGGGGCCCACCGGGTGGCCCTGGGCGAATGGGTGACGCTGGACACCATCGGACTCCCGAGCCGGCGGGGACAGGTCATCGAGGCCGGGGATGACCTGACTGTCATCCAGGTCCTCGACGAAACGCTGGGCCTCGCGCCGCGGGGCCACCCGGGTGACACTCACCGGCAGTATCGCGATGGCGACGGTCGGCCGCGAGCTGCTGGGCCGGACCTGCGACGGGCTGGGGCGGCCGCTCGACGGCCTCCCCGAGCCGATCGGGGAGGACCGGGTGGCGATCGCCGGTGCCCCGATGAATCCCGCCGTCCGGGCCAAACCGAGCGACTTCATCGAAACCGGCATTTCGGCGATTGACGGGCTGAATACCCTGGTGCGAGGCCAGAAACTGCCGGTGTTCTCCGGGCCGGGCCTTCCCGGGCTCGAGCTTGCGGCGCAAATCGTCGCAGGAGCGCGCCCTCCCCGAGGAGAACCGTTCGCGGTGATCTTCGTCGGGATGGGCATCACGGCGCGGGAACGCCAGGAATTCGTGGAGCGAATTCGCGAGGCGGGAGCCCTTCCCCGCACCGTGCTGTACCTCAACGAAACCCGGGATCCCGGCATCGAGCGGCTGTTCGCCCCACGTATGGCGCTGGCCGAGGCGGAGTTCCTGGCATTCGAGGCAGGGTTCCACGTGCTCGTGGTGATGGCGGACCTCACCAACTACTGCGAGACCCTTCGGGAGCTCGCGACCGCCCGGCAGGAGATTCCCGGGTCGGCGGGGGTATCCCGGCTACCTATATACGGACCTCGCCTCCCTGCTCGAGCGGGCCGGGGTCCTGGAAGGAAAGCCGGGCTCGGTGACCCAGGTGCCGATCCTCACCATGCCGGATGACGACATCACCCATCCGATTCCCGACCTCACCGGGTACATCACCGAAGGACAGATCGTCCTGAATCGCGACCTCTTCCGGCAGGGCATCACCCCGCCGATCGACGTCCTGCCTTCGCTCTCCCGTCTCATGAATGCCGGGATCGGTCCCCAGCGGACCGTGCCGGAACACCGGGCCTGGGCCAACCAGCTGTATGCGAGCTACGCCCGGGGTCGTGAGACCCGCCTCATGGCGGCGATCGTGGGGGAGGCCGGCCTGGGTGAGTCGGACCGCCGGGCGCTTCACTTTGCCGCGCGGTTCGAGCAGGAGTTTCTCCATCAGAGCGAGCGTCGCTCCCTCGAACAGACGCTCGAAGCGGGGTGGCTGCTGCTGGACGAGCTGCCGCCGGGCGACCTGGTGAGACTGCCGGACCAGGTGGTGCGAGAACGACGCGCGGCTCTGGCCGCCCGGGAGCAGGTCCGGTGAACGGCCGGCACGGCGGGATCCGCCACCCGACAGAACCTGCTGGCGCGGAGCGCCAGCTCGAGCAGATCGGCCGAGGCATGGACTTGTTGCGCCGAAAACGAGAGGCGCTGGTACGGGAGCTCTTCAGGCTGGCTCGCCCGGCGGCGCTGCATCGCCGGACCATCGCGGAGCGGGCCGCGAGCAGCCTGGCCCCTGCTCCTCGATGGGCTGGCTTCGGAGGGCTATGCCGGGACTTCGGGCGCTGGGCTGGCCGCCCCGAACGGTGGAGGCGGAGATGCGATCGGGACAGGTCTGGGGTATCCCGATCGCGGAAATCTTGCGGCGCACCCCGATCCCTCGTACTCTCGCCGCCAGAGGCACGCCACCCGGGTCCGGCTCGATGAGCGCCATCCAGGCCGCCGGAGCGTTTGAAGCACTCACCGACGCCCTGCTCGAGGCCGCCGGACGGGAGGCGCTGCTCCGCAGGCTGGGCGAGGCGCTGGCGCAGACGTCCCGCCAGGTGAATACTCTAGAGCAGCAGCTGGCCCCCCGGTTGGAGAGCGAGATCGCCGGGATCCGGCGGAAGCTGGATGAGCGCGAGCGAGAGGACAAGGTGCGGCTGATCCACCGACGGATCCGAGATCAAACCCGATACCCGATAAGCGAGGATCCCATGGCGTTCCGCAAAGGCATCTACATCGTCCCCACTCATCGCTGGTACATCGAGCGGACCGTCTGGCTGGTCGCAGGAGTTGTTCTCCTCACCGGCACCCTGCTGGCGCTGCTGGTGCATCCCCTGTGGGTGCTGCTGGTGATCGCGACGGGGATCGCCTCGATCACGGTGGCACTCACGGGGTTCTGCGTGGTGGGGAATACCCTGCGGCTGTTCGGTTTCACCCCGCTGCTGGGCGACCAGGCGCGGACTCGGCGCGGCTTCTACTTCATGCAGACCGATCGCTGGTACCTGGAGCGGCGGATCTACCTCGCGGTAGGGATCAACATCTCGATCGCATCGGTCCTGTCCCTGGTCTGGACCCCGTGGTGGCTGAGCTTCACGGCGTTCGTGGGCGGCGCGATGGTCTGGTTTGCGGCGACCGGCTACTGCATCATGGCCAATGGCCTCTACTGGCTCGGCGCGGAGCCGCGTTTGACGAAGGCCGCGAACAGCGAAGCGGCGGGTAAAGGGAGTTTGGGGGTTCCTTCAGGATCGCTTCATCCGGTCGCACCGATCTTGGTCTCGGGAGAAGGCCAAGTTTCCACCTGAAGCCGGCGGGTGCGCCATGACCAGAGTCGTCGATGTAATGACCCGGAAGGTGGTTTCGATTCGCGCAGATGCGACCTTTCGTGAGGCCCTGACCGCGCTCGCAAGCGAGCATATCACTGGCGCCGCGGTCATCGATGGGCACGGGCGCCTGATTGGCGCGATCAGCCGATCCGACATACTCGAGGCCGAAGCGGAATCCGAGGACTCGGAAGCCTGGGCCAGGCGCCTCGACACAACCATCATCCGTGAAGTGATGGCAAGCCCGGTGCTCACGATTGGCCCGGAGGCCAATCTCAAGGAGGCCGCGCTCGCCATGGAGTACGGCGACGTGCACCGGCTGTTCGTGGTCGAGAAGGAAGACCTCGTGGGTGTCGTGTCGAGGAGTGATGTGAGCCGGGCGATGGCGACCGGGCGGGCCTGAAGAAGGATCCTGCCGGTCAGACGCGACCCTCCGCGACCGCGCGGGTGATGTCGGCCGTGGTGACGAGGCCGGACAATCGGCTGCCTCGGGTTACCAGGAGCCGGTGCACCTCATTCTCCTGCATCCGCCGGGCCGCCTCTTGCACTGAACCTTCAGGCTCGATGGTCCAGAGCCTCCGGCTCATCGCCTCCTCGACGGTGTGTTCGCCGAGGACATCCCATTCCGGACCGTCCGGGGAACGCGCCCGCTCGACCAGGTCCGCGCCGGCATCGGCCCAGAGCTGCTGGAAGTAAGCCCCCACGGCGACCTCTTCGCCTTTCACTTCACCCGGCGGCGGCTCCTCTTCCCACCCCTCCTCCTGTTCGTCCCGCGGGACCGGCGCCAGCGAGGCGAGAAATGACGCGATATCGCTCAGGGTGATCACTCCCGCGACATTGCCCCCAGCCACCACGGGGGCGCCACTCAAGTGCTCGTGGGCGAGCAGCTCGATACAGTCGCGGAGCGAGAGGTCGGCGCTGACCACGACCAGCTCGGTGCTCATGATATCTTTGACGAGAGCCATGGGATCTCCTTTCCCACGGGGACGATATGGAGCGCTCCCACGAGACAATCTCGCTCGTTGTCGACGAACGGGAAGGCTGCGGTGGCGGAAAATCCGTCGGACAGGGAGGGAAGCATGAACGAGCCGGTATCTGAAGAACAGCGCGTTTCCGGGGAAAACCTGGTCGGCCGGGTCAAGGAGCTGGTCCACCAGGGGAACATCCGGCGGATCATCGTGAAAAACGACGCCGGCCACACGATTCTCGAAATTCCCCTGACGGTTGGCGTGGTTGGCGCGGTTCTGCTCCCGATTTGGGTCGCGCTCGGCTCGATCGCTGCGCTGGCCTCGCACTACACCCTGGTGGTGGAGAAGCGTGAGGGCTGATTCCCCTACCCGAGGGCTCGGCGCCTCCGTTCCAGCTGCTGCCCCAGCCGGCCGCACACCAGGTCGCACAGCTTGAACACCGTGGGATCGGCGAGCTGATAGTAGACCGAGGTTCCCTCCCGGTGTCGAGCGACGTAGCCCCCGGCGTAGAGCACCTGCAAGTGCTTCGACAGATTGGCCTGGCCGATCCCGAGATCCTGCTGCAGCTCGCTTACCGAGCGCTCCCCCCGCCGAAGAGCGTTCAGGATCAGGAGCCGGGTCGTCTCGCCCAGGATCCGGAACCGTTCGGCCACCTGCTCGATGGCCGCCGGCGTGAGCCGTGGGCTCATGGAGAGGACGGCTCGCAACCCAGAATCCGGAATCGCCGTAACACGCGCTCCAGCGGGCAGAACAACGTGAAGCTCGACTGGACCAGGTTGACGCCCACGAAGGCGGTGAAGAGGAACCAGGCTGGATGAACCCACCACCCGAGCGCGAGGGATACCAGGACAAAGGTTCCGGCGAATCTCCGAATGATCATCTCACAGCGCATGGGGCCCGCTCCTTTCGATGTCGTTCACTTCACGCCGCATACTCGACCGGAAGCACGGCGACATGCAGCCGTTCGCCCTCGGGGAGCCGGCGGGACTCCTCCAACACCGCATTCACGACGATTCGCTCCTCCTCCGAAGGTACCAGACTGAAGAACACCGTGTTGCCCCCGGGCCAGGCTCGGGTTACCAAGCCGGCGTCCGGTCTGGCCGGCTCCCCGCGCTCCGGGAAGCTCGGTGTAACCTTCGACTCGATGCCGGTCGAGCAGCGCGCTCACCCGTTCGGGGCTTGCCCCGGCATAGATCACCAGCAGCATCTTCACAACTTCGCCTCCTTCCGGCTGGCCAGCTCCCAGTAGAGCAGGGGAACCACCACCATGGTCAGGACCGTCGCCACCACCGCGCCGCTCATCAGCGCCACTGCCAGTCCCTGGAAGATCGGATCGAGCACCATCACCGCACCGCCCGCCACCACCGCGGCCGCGGTCAGCGCGATCGGGCGGAAACGCACCGCCCCGGCATCGATCACCGCATCCGCCAGCGACCGTCCGCGCTCCCGGGCCAATTGGATGAAATCCACCAGCAGAATGGAATTGCGCACGATGATCCCCGCCAGCGCGATCATCCCGATCATGCTGGTCGCGGTGAAGAAGGCGCCGCTCAGGGCGTGCCCCGGCAGGATCCCGATCAGGGTCAGGGGAATCGGCGCCATGATCACGAGCGGGGTCGAGAAGGACTGGAACCATCCGACCACCAGGACATAGATGAGGAGCAGCACAACGCGCGAATGCCAGACCGAGGTCGCGGAACACTTCGATGGTGATCTGCCACTCCCCGTCCCACTTGAGCGCGGTTTCGTCGAGCCGGGCCGGCTGGATCGCGTTGTAGCGCACGATCGGGGCACCACCGACCCGCACGGTATCGAGCGCGCGGTTCATCGCCAGAATGGCATAGACCGGAGACTCGATGGTCCCCGCGACGTCCCCGGTCACGTAGATCACCGGACGCAGATTCTTCCGAAGCCGCGAGACCGGCTGCACGGCTGGAATCCACCGTCACGAAGCGCGCCAGCGGCGCCGGCCCCAGCGCGGTCGCGACCGGGATGCCGAGGACCGCCCCCAGCGAGGAGCGCCGCTCCGGCGGCAGCCGCGGCGATGATCGCGACGGTTCGCGCGCAGTCGGAGAGGTCGCAAGCCCGGCTTCTGGCCGCTCATCGCCAGAGCGACGGTCTGGGCGATCTGCTCCACACTTGCCCCGGCTTCCGCAGCCCGCACCCGATCGACCTGAAAGCCGCCACTTGGCCTGGGGAGACTCGATGGTCCAGTCCACATCCACCACCCCGGGCGTCGCCTCGAAGACAGCCATGACCCTGACGCGCCGCCTCGATCCGTATGCTGTCATTCGCGCCATAGACCTCGGCCACCAGGGTGGAAAGCACCGGTGGGCCGGGCGGAATCTCGGCGACCTTGGCCCGGGCGCCGTAGCGGCGCGCGATCGAGTCGATGCCGGGCCGCGCCGCGACCGCGATGTCGTGGCTCTGGCGCCTCCGCTCTCCCTTGGGCAGGAGGTTGACCTGAAGGTCCGCGACGTTCCCGCCCTGCCGCAGGAAATAGTGGCGCACCAGCCCATTGAAGTTGAACGGCGCGGCGGTCCCCGCGTAGGCCTGGACGCTCCGCACTTCGGGCACCGAGCGGAGCCACGCCGCAGATATCGGAAGCGGCGGCATTGGCGGTTTCCAGCGCCGCACCTTCCGGCAGGTCGAGAATCACCTGAAACTCGCTCTTGTTGTCGAAGGGCAGCATCTTGACCTGCACCGCGCGGACCGCGAGGAGTCCGACCGACGCAAGGAGCAGCATCCCGATAACGCCGTAGGTCAGGTAGCGCCTCCGCGTCGCCGGTGAGGAGCGGACTCATGACCCGCCCATACCACCGCCCGAATCCGGTGCGCTCCTCCGGCCCGGCCGGAGCCCCGGGGGCTGACCCCTTGCCCACATGACCCCGGAGCAGCCGGAGCGCCAGCCAGGGCGTGATCACGAAGGCGACGCCGAGGGAGGCCAGCATCGCCGCGGAGGCGCCGATCGGGATGGGACGCATGTAGGGACCCATCAGGCCGGAGACGAACGCCATCGGAAGAATCGCGGCGATCACCGTGAAGGTCGCCAGAATGGTGGGATTCCCCACCTCGTCGACCCCTTCCACGGCGGCTTCCTCGGGGGGACGGCGCGCCAGCTTCAGGTGACGATAGATGTTCTCGACCACGACGATGGCGTCGTCCACCAGAATGCCGATCGAGAAGATCAGCGCAAAGAGGGTGATCCGGTTGAGCGAGTAGCCCAGCGCATAGTAGACGAAGAGCGTGAGCGCGAGCGTCACCGGCACCGCGACCAGCACGACCAGCGCCTCCCGCCAGCCCAGAACGATCCCGATCAGCGCGGTCACCGAGAGCGTGGCGAGCAGCAGGTGAAAGATCAGCTCGTTGGCTTTCTCGGTCGCGGTCTCTCCGTAATTCCGGGTCACCGCGAGGGCCACCGAGGCCGGCAACAACCGCTGCCGCCCGGCCTCGAGCCGTTCTTCCACCGCGAGCGCGACCGTGGCCGCGTTGGCGCCCCGCCGTTTGGCCACCGCGATCGTCACTGCCTGCTCCGGCGCTTCCTCTCCCTGCCGGTGAGTGACATAGGACACCGGCTCCCCATAGCCCTCGCGAACCTCGGCGACGCTCCCGAGATAGACAGGACGTCCGCCCCGACTGGCTACCACCACCCCCGAGAGCTCGGCGGGGTTCGAGAGCGGAGCGCCTACCTCGACCCGGATCGCCTGGTCGGCCGAGCGCACCTCTCCGGCCGGCAAACGACGGTTCGCGCCATGGAGTGCCGCAACGACTTCGCCGGGAGTCACCCCGCTGGCGGCGAGGCGGGCGGGATCGAGGAGCACCTCGAACTGGCGCGGGGCACCTCCCACGACGAAGGTCCGCGAAACATCGGGGATGGTCCGGATCTCGTCTTCCAGGTGAATGGCCATCTCGCGCAGCATATTCGATCCGTAGCCGCCACCATGCAGAGTGAAGGTCAGAATCGGTACGTCATCGATGGCGTAGGGCCGGACCAGGGGCGCCGACGCGCCCGGCGGAGCCTGATCCATCGCGGCCATGAGCTTGGCGTGGACCTTCACCACGCTTTGCTCCTGGTTGGCGCCCACCTTGAAGCGCACCGTCACCAGGGTCGTGCTCTCCCCCGCCATGCTGTACACGTATTCCACTCCGGGGATCTCCCACATCATCCGCTCGATCGGACGGGTGAGGAGATTCTCGACCTCCGCCGGGCTCGCACCGGGCAGCGCCGCCAGCACATCGATCATGGGGACCGAGATCTGCGGCTCCTCCTCGCGGGGGGTAGCCAGCAGCGCGATCCCGCCGACAATGAGGGCGGCGAGGGTGACCAGCGGCGTCAGACGGGAACGGAGGAACCCGCTGGCGATGCGACCGGCGATGCCCATCTCAGGGACCTCGGTTCGCGGCGAGCACGCTATCGCCCGGTGCCAACCCGGTGAGCACCTCGACCTGGTCGCCTGCCCGTGCGCCCAGCCTGACCCAGCGAAGCTCGGCTCCGGCGCCACGGCGCACCCGTAGCCCGGTGAGATCCCCTTCCCGGACCACGAGCCCCGCCGGTACCATCACGGCGGGGCGAGTGCCGAGCGGAATCGCGAGCGTAACCGCGGACCCGGAAAACCATTCTCCCTTGAGGTTCGGGATCGTCGCATTGACCGTCGCGAGATTGCCGCCGGGCGCGGGCACCACCCCTTCGACCACCGCCTCCACCACTCGGCCCTCGATGGTTCCGCCGATCCGGTCGCCCCGGCGGAGATGGCCGGCAACGGCGGGGAGGGCGGTGGTCGAGAGCCGGAGGGTCGAGGGATCCTCCAGCTCGAGCAGCGGTTGCCCCGGCGCGGCGAAGGCTCCCGGATCGACCAGCCGGCGGGTTATGACGCCCCCGAACGGCGCGCGCAGCACGGCATAGTCGCCGGTGGCGGCCACCTCCTGCTCGGCGGCGCCGGCCTGACGCAGTGCCGCATCCGCCCGCGCCAGCGTTGCTTCCGCCTGGTCGAGCTGGGCCCGGGCGGCCGCACTGTCGCCGTAGAGGGCCCGGATCCTTCGCGCCTGGGTTTCCGCCTCGTGAAAAGCCGCTTCGGCGGCGGCGCGACCGGCCCGGGTCTGCTCGCGGCGGGCGTCCAGGTCGCGGGCGTCGAGCCGAACCAGCACCTGGCCGGCGAGAACCCGCTCGCCCTCTCGCACCGTCACCGCCGTCACTCGGGCCATCAGCTTGGAGGCCAGTTGGGCTCGCTGCACCGGCACCGCGACTCCGCTGGCACTAAAGAGGTCGGTGATCGTGGTTTCTCGCGCCACCCAGGCCACCGCTTCGGCGCTGGACGGCGGTGCGGCCGATTCGGTCCGTTTGCTCCCGCAAGCCGCCAACCCGGCGATCGCGACGACCGCCCCCAATCTTCGACCCGGCCCAAAATCGATCTTCATGGCATTCCCCCGCCCTGATTCCGCATGGTGAAATCGCTGAGGTCGTATCCCATGGCCACGACCCACGCTCCCCCGGCGACCAGGAGCCGGTAGGCGGCGGCGGCGCGCTCGACCCGGACCTGCACCTCGAGCGCCGCCGCCTCCAGAAGCTCGGTGACCGTCGCAAGCCCCCCTTCGTACTTGCGGGTTACGATGCGGTGAGCTTCGCCGGCCTGTCCGACCGCCCGTTCGGCGATTCCAAGGCTGGCGCGGGCAACCTCCAGGTCAATACGCCGCTCCTCCTGCTCCAGCCGGGCCTGTGCCGTCGCGGCTTCCGCCTGGGCGTCGGCTCGCGCGGCTTCGGCCCGGGCCCGGCTCCGCTCCACCAGCTCGGAGCCCCCGCTGAACAGCGACCATCGCGCGATCACCCCCACGGTCCAGGCCGAATGGCCGCCGAAGGGACGGTCGGGGGCATTCCAGTCCAGCCGTCCGAAGGAGTTGATCGTTGGGAGGAGAAGCGACCCGGCGCGGGTTATGTCCCGATGCGCCGCCAGGGCGCCAAGCCGCGCCGCCTCGACATCCGCCCTGACCACCGGGACAGGAGTCGGGTCGATCCCCATCAACCGCGACGAATCGGGAAGCCGATCGGGCAGTGCGAATGACGAATCCTCGGGGAGCCCGAGGGTCAGGGCGAGCCGCCGGACCGCGATCGTTCGGGCCCCCCGGGCGGCCAGCAGCTGCGCTTCCACCTCGCCAGCCTTGACTTGCGCCAGCAGAAGATCGGAGCGGGTCACGATCCCTTGTTCGAGCAGGGACTGGGCGAGACGCACGTGACTCCGCGCCGCCGCCAGGCCGGCCTCGAGCGCAGCGACCTGCTCCCGGGCGAGAATGCCGCCGAAATAGTCCCGCACGACCTCCAGCTGGACCTGGGCCCGGCTCCAGTGCGCCATGGACTCACTGGCGCGAGTGGCGCTCGCCGCGGCGCTTCGGCCGAGCCAGGCCTCTGGATTGAGCAGGGGCACTTCCGCCACCAGACCGGCCCCCACGTTGGAGGTCGGCCCAGGGTCGTTCAGGTGATCAGGATCGAAGGAAGCCTGGGTGACGACCCGCTGGCGCAGACGGACGCCGAAGGCGCCGAGCGGGTCGGTGGTGCGGGTCCACCCGGCTTCGGCCCGAACCGTGGGAAGGAGGCCCCGCAGGGTGCGGTCGCGTTCGGCGGCGCGCGCCATCACCTCGGCCTGCGCCATTCGATTGGCAAAGGCGTGCTGGTCGGCGAGGGCCAGCGCCTCGCGGAACGTCAGGACCTGCTGCGCGGGGACGCCCGAAGGGGCGGCCAATGCACCAAGGAGAAGCAGCCGCGACGCGACATTCATAACTTAATAACTATATAGTTATATATAAATAGTCAACCGGCACGCTCGGCAAGCTTCCCGCCGCCTTCACGCTACCAGCGCTCCGTCCGGGCGACCCGCTCCGGGAGACCCCGATCCGCCCGGAGCAGGGAAAAGATCATGGCCAGAGCAGCGCCGTCCGCACCGTCATCACCAGGGCTGGGGCAGCGAGGGACGCGCTGCGAGCACCGGCTTGCTCGCGCCCCGGATCACTTTGTCCGCCACGCTCCCCAGGAGCAGCCGGCGGACTCCTCCGCGCCCATGCGTCGCCATCGCGATCAGGTCATAGCGGCCTTGCGCAAGGGTCTCCAGCAATCCTCCCGCCGCGCTGGACCCATCCACAATCCGGGCAGAAACGCTCAAGCCCCGATCGCGAAGGTCCCCGGCGATCCGGTCGAGCTTCTTCTGCGCGGTCTGGCGCTGCTCCTCGAAGATCTGCGGAGGAATGCTCGGCACATAGGGCCCACCCATGGCGATCGGGCCGAGCACCGGCTCGACCACGTACACCAGGGTCACATGGCCCTCGGTGAGCTGTGCCAGCCTCACCACCGGCTCCAGGATCGCCTCGGACTCGGGGGAGAGGTCCAGCGAAACCAGGATCGAGTGCAGGGCGGGCTCCTCGGTCGGCTCGGTCCGGTCCGGATGGACCAGCAGGACTGGAATCGTAAGATGCCGAATCAGATAATCCGCCACGCTTCCCAGCCAGAGCCGCCCCATCGCGCCCCGGCCATGGGTGGCCATCACGACCAGATCCGCATCGACCCCGGTGGCCTCTTCACAAAGGACCGGGCCGGGAGCCCCCTCAAGATCCCGGAATTCCACCATGGGAAATCCGGAATGCAGCAGCTCACCGGAGAGCGCGGCCAGATAGGAGCGTTCCTTGTCCCGGGTCTGCTCATCCACTTCGATCATGGGCGGAGTGTCGCCCATTCCCACCAGGGCAGGCACCGGTTCGTGAACCATGATCAGGTGGATCCTGGCCTGGGTGCTCCGGGCCAGCCGGGTCGCAAACGGTATGGCAGCCTCGGCAAAGTGCGAACCGTCCAATGGAACCAGAATGTTGCGGTAGCTCATGACGGGCCTCCCTTCACGGTCGAAATGCCGAGGACGGAGTACAAGGGGCAAGTGCCCAGGAGGCCGGTCCCGAGGGGGACCAGCCCGATCAACGTGACGTAGCGCCAAGGTGCATCCAGGGCGCCGTAGAGACCGAGAATGAGAATCCCGAGAATGATCCGGATCACCCGATCCAGCGAACCGATATTGCGCCGCATTGCATCCTCCTGTCGTTCCGGAAGCAATTACGCACCGACCCCTTGAAGTCGACCTGAAGCGCTCGTGAAGAAGAGGAAAGGATGTCCCGATCTGCAGGTCAGGGCCGTTCCACGATCCGGGTGGCCCGCGCGGTCACTCCGTGTCGGAGGCAGAGCGAGAGGATCTCTTCCGGCTCGTGGTCGGCGAGTGGGATTTCGAGCCCGATCGGGGTGGCGAGATGGGGCGGAAGAGCGGCCCGCAACCCGGGCAGGCCGGGAGCGGCAGGATCGAGAAGGAACAGGCGAAGGACGGGAGACCCGCGGGGCATGCGCCAATCCTGGCACGAGCCCGGGCGAGAGCCCCATCCTTGTTATGCGGGTCCCATCACTTTGCTGCAACCGATCGGGAGCGGACACCGCGTTTCCCGCGCCGGCCCTTTCCGGAAGGCCGGACCACCAGCACGGGCTGGGTGGAGTGACGGATCACCTTGTTGGTCACACTCCCGAGCAGCAAGCGTTTGAATCCACTGTAGCCGTGCGTCGTCATGGCGACCAGGTCGAACGATCCCTGGCTGATTTGCTCCAGGATCGTCGCTCCCGCTCGTGCCCCCGCCACCACGCGGCCCGACGCATTGAGGCCCCGGCGCCGGGCCAGCGCCTCGAACTCGGAGAGCTTCCGCTCCGCCTGGGCCCAGTGCAGCCGCGCCAGCTCCCCGTCGGCATCCACCGGGTACGGCATGGTGGGGAGGGTAAGGGCCGGGACCGGCTCGACCACGTGCATGGCCGTGATCGCCGGTCGGAGCCCTAACCCGGCGAGATCGGCGATCGGATCGAGGACCCGGCCGGACTCCGGAGACAGGTCGAGCGGCACCAGGATCCGTCGGCCCGGAATGCCGCGGGGGGGCGGCCCCCCGGGAAGAAGGAGGACCGGGGCATCGGCGTGGCGAACCACATAGTCGGCCACGCTGCCGAGGCCGAGCCGCCCGAGCGCCCCCCGGCCATGGGTGGACATCACGATCAGCGCGCCGGGAAGCCTCTGCGCCTCCCGCACGATTACCCGCCCGGCCGCCCCGTCCTCATAGATCACCTTCACCCGGATGCGGCCCGCCCTGCGGAGCCGAGCCGCGGTACGCTCGAGATAGGCGCTGTGGCTCCGGTCCAGCTCCTCCATCAGGAGAATGCTGGGGGGTCCGAACTCCGCGAACGGCGCGAGCCCCTGGGTGGGGTCCTGCACCATGAGCAGGTGGAGCGTCGCGTCGGCGGCCCGCACAATACGACTCGCGATGGGGAGCGCGCGCTCCGCCACGCGCGAACCATCCAGCGGAACCAGCGCAGAGCGTATCATGTCCTTCCTCCTGTTCGAGGACGGGTCAGGAAGAAGCCAGTCACACCATCACCCCGGAAGCAGCCGGGAGAGAAGCCAGAGCCCCGCGACCCCGGCCACCGCCTGCGCCGCGAGGCCAGCCAGCACGAGCCACCGGAATCGACGGACTCCGAGAATCACCGCCAGCGCTCCCTTGAAGAGGCTGTTCACGATGACCCCGAGGGTGATCGCACGGGCCGCGAGACCGATCAGATCGGAAGACTCGGCGAGTCGGTTCATGCCGAAGGTCAGTGCGTCCATGTCGGTGAGTCCCAGCACGGCCGCCGAGGCCATCACCCCAGACTCGCCAAACTGGTGCCGCATGATCGCAAGGAGGAACAGAACCACTTGGAAGGCCACCGCCATCTGGATCGCAGATCTGAGCTGCAGCGGGTTTTGGGGCCCTGGCGGCGACTCGCTCGGCGCGGTGCTCCGCAGGGAGCGCCACGCCAGCAGAATGAGGACCACTCCGGCGGCAAAGATCGGGGCGAGTCCCAGGGCCGCGGAGGGGAGGAGGGCCGCATTCAGAATCAGGGTGACGACCAGAATCCGAGGCACCAGGACCGTGGAAGCCGCCACCGTCCCGATCGCCAGCGGGATGGCATTCCCGGCATCCCGGCGGCTTTGCCGCGCGAAATTGAAGGTCACCGCCGTGGAGGAGACCAACCCGCCCAAGGCGCCGAGCAACGGGTATCCCCGAGCCCCGGCAGACTTGCGCGCCAGATAGCCCAGAAAGTTGAGACCTGAAAAGAGCAACACCACAATCCAGAGGGCACGAGGCCTGATGCTGTCGTACGGTCCATAGGGCCCCGCCGGCAGCAGTGGAAGAATGACCAACGCCAGGACCGCGAACTGGAGCGCGGCCCGCATTTCCTGCTGGCCGATCCGGTGAATGAACTGCCGGATGACCTCCTTTTCGCCCAGCGCGAGGACCGCCACGGCCGCCGCCCCGCTCGCGAGACGGAGATGACCGACCCCGGCGAGAAGCCCAATGCCGAGCACCAGCAGGGCCGCCGCCTCGGTAGTGCCGTCTATGGATTCAGGACTGCGGCGGGCGGCGAGAACGTAGGCGGCGATGATGAGTCCGCCGGTCGAGAGGAGCAATGCCGTGGCGACGATGGGCTCTCCAATATCCACGAGCCAGCCGGCCACTCCTGCAATGGCGCCGAGAAGAAAGAAAGTCCGGACCCCGGCGAATCGAGCACCGGGACCGGACGCATGGCCTGACCACTCCCGTTCGACCCCAACCGCCATTCCGGCCAGGGCAGCGATGCCAAGCCGGATGACCAGCTCCCCCTCTCCCATCCCGGTCCCCGCTCTAGATAGGGACCGTGAGAATCGCTATCGGGGCTCTCCGGAGCAAGTCCCTGCCCACATGTCCCGAGCCCGCATCGCCCAGGGGGCCACCGCGACGAACCCCGACGACCAGCAGGTCCGCCCTGGCCCGCTCCGCTTCGGCAAGAATGTTTTCGACCGGCAACCCGGTGCGAACCTCCAGGCGGGCGGAGGTACCGAGCGAAGGGAATCCACCGAGGGCGTGGCGCAGCCGTTGCTCCGGAGCGGTGGAGAAGGGATCGGGAGCCACATGCACCGCGCTGAGGGACAGCGAGAAGAGCTCCGCAAAGGCAGCGGCCCAGGCGATCGTGCCGAGCCCTCGCAGGGTGCCGTCAAGGGCGAGGAGCATGCGGTGAACTTCATCGACCCCCGGGGGAATCAACAAACACGGTTTTTCGAGTCGCCGAAGCACCACCTCAATCGTGCTTCCCAGCGCTTCGCTCGGATCGACACGGGGTCGCCGGCCGATCACCACCAGGTCGGCTCCCCAATCGCTCGCGGCTCGGGCAATCTCGATACCGGGAATTCCGTGGGAGGACACCCGGTCGCGAGAAAGAAGCATCGGCTCGGGACCCGCTTCGAGCGGATAGCCCGGCACTCCATTGGTCGCCACACCCAACACCCGGTAGCTCGCCTGGGCTCGGTGTGCCAGCCGCTCGGCGAATTGGACCGCATGCTGCCCCACCTCGGACCCATTGGCGGCGGCGAGCACCCGGGTCAGATGATCGGCGGCCACGTCAGCTCCTCATGCATGTGGAAGAGCTAAGGGGATTGGCGTGAAAGTCCGGTGAAGGTTCTGTGAGGGGAGGTTTGGAGGTTAGAATTTCCTTGTGCAAGCGCGACTCGAACGACTGGTGCGGGAGTTTCCGGCGCTCGTGGCGGAGATCCGCCACGAGCAGGTCCTCCAGCAGGTGGCGGTCCTGGCGGCTGAAGTCCTCGGCGCCCGCTACGCGGCGGTCGGCCTGCTCAACCCTGACGGACAGACCCTGGAGAGCTTCACGGTTTCCGGGTTAACCCGAGAACAGATCGAGGGGATAGGCTCCCTGCCGCTGGGCCGTGGGATCCTTGGCTTGCTGATCCGGGAGGGCCGGCCCATCCGGCTCGCCGACCTCTCGCAGCATCCCGCCTCGACCGGATTCCCGGCGCACCATCCCCCGATGCACTCCTTTCTCGGCGTCCCCATCCCGGGTGCGCATGGGATCATCGGAGAGCTCTATCTCACCGAAAAGATCGGTGCCAATGAGTTCACTCCGGAGGATGAATACCTCGCAAGCCTCCTGGCCCTGGTGATCGGTTCCGCGGTCGAGAACGCCCGCCTGCACACCGAGCGAACCCGGCTGCTCGAAGAGGTGCAGCTGCTGCACCGCTCCCGGGAGCGCTTCTTCGCCATGGTGAACCACGAGCTCAGGAACTCCCTTGCGGCGGTGTATGGTTGGGCCGAAATCATGGTGCGCAGGAAGGAGCGCCACGAGGTTCCCAAAGCGGCGTTCGAGATCCTGGATTCCGCCGAGCAGGCGGTCGGACTGATCAGCGATCTCCTCGACCTGAGCCGGCTCGACGAAGACCGGCTGAAGCCGGTGATCCGGAGGACCGAATGCGGGGCGGTCCTCCGGTCGGCGGTCCAGCGGGTCCTTCCTCAGGCTCAGGAGCGTGGGATCGGGTTCGAAATCGAAACCCCTTCGGAAGGCCTGCTCTGCAATACCGACGGGCACCGGGTCGAGCAAATCCTCATCAACCTGCTTCGAAATGCAGTGCGGCATTCCGTCGAGTCCGCACCGGTCGAAGTCCGGCTCACATCGCAGGATGAACTGGTCACCTTTGAGGTCTCCAACCAGGGTGAGGGCATCAACCCGGAGGACGCCGAACAGATCTTCGACATCTATGTAACGAGCGCCGGCGAGGACCAGGCCGGGCACGGTCTGGGGCTCCCACTCTCCCGGCGGCTGGCCAGATTGCTCGGAGGAGATCTGATGGCGGTCCCGACCTCGACTGGGGGCCGATTCGTGCTCCGGCTGCCGGCAGCACCATCTAGCTATGAAGAGGCTTTCATAGTTTCTTGAGTCGGGATTCAAGGCCAACCTTTACCTTTTCCAGCCATGAAAGTCCTGGTGGTGGAGGACGACCGGAAGGTCGCCGGGTTCATCGAGCAGGGTCTGACCGAGGAAGGCTACGTCGTGGACATCGCACCGGACGGCGATGAAGCGACGATGCTTGCTCACGTCTACCAGTACGACGTGATTCTTCTGGACATCATCCTCCCCAAAAAGAACGGGTTCCAGGTCGCCGCCGAGCTCCGGCGCGAAGGCCGGAAGACCCCCATTCTCATGCTCACCTCGCGCGACGCGGTCGAGGACGTGGTACGGGGTCTCGATGCCGGAGCGGACGACTACCTCGCGAAACCGTTCCGCTTCGAGGAGCTGCTCGCCCGGGTCCGGGCTCTGCTGCGGCGGGGTGGCGCGGAGCGCATGGAGGTGCTCCGGTTCGGCGACATCGCGATGGACCGGCTCCGCCATACCGTCACGATCGGGGAGAAAAAGCTCGACCTCACCGCCAAGGAATTCCAGCTGCTCGAGTTCTTTCTGCTCCACTGCGACGAGGTCGTCCGGCGCACTACGCTGCTCGAGAAGGTCTGGGACATGCATTTCGATCCCGAGAGCAACGTGGTGGATGTTCACGTCGGGAATCTTCGCCGCAAGCTCGCCAAACTGACCGACCAGGTCCACATCGAAACTGTCCGGGGAGTCGGGTTCACGCTCCGGAAGCCCGACTCGAAGAACACCGCCTCGGCGAACTCCGTGTGAAGCCCACCGGCCGGATTCTCCTCCGGCCGGCCCTTGCTCTGGCGGTCCTGCTCGCCGGAGCGACCGTCCGGCTCGGATTCCACCGTTCCGATGCCGCCCATCTCGTCTGGCTCATCGGCCTCTGGGCGATCGGACTGCCCCTTCTGGTGCAGACGGGCCTGGGAGTGCTCCGGGGCCGGTTCGCGGCCGACCTGGTCGCGGCCCTCGCCATCATCGGCGCCATGGCGCTCGACCAGCCATTCGCCGGTCTGGTCATCGTCCTGATGCAGACCGGGGGCGAGGCGCTGGAGCACTACGCGGAGCGGCGGGCCACCCAGGCGGTCCGCCAGCTCGAGGCGGAAGCGCCCCGATACGCGCACCTCATTGAAGAGCCGGACCATCGGATACGCGATGTGGAGACTTCCTCGGTTGCGGTCGGAGACCTGCTCCTGGTGCGCCCGGGCGAGATGGTGCCCTGTGATGGAACGGTTGCCTCGGGCACGGCCCAGACCGACGTTGCCCGGCTCACCGGTGAGCCCCTGCCGGTGCGGGTAGGCGCCGGGGCGACGGTGCGCTCGGGAACCCTGGTGCTCGATAGCCCGCTCGACCTCCGGGTCTCGGCGCGGGCGGAAGCGAGCCTCTATGCTCGAATCGTCGAGCTGGTGCGCAACGCGCAGGCCAGCAAGGCCCCGCTCCAGCGGGTCGCGGATCGATACGCCGTCTGGTTTACCCCGTTCACCATCGCCATCGCGCTCGCGGCATGGGCCATCTCCGGGGATCCCCTCCGTCTGCTCGCGGTGCTGGTGGTCGCCACCCCCTGTCCGCTGATCCTCGCCACCCCGGTCGCCATCATCGGCGGAATCAACCGCGCCGCGCGCCGCCAGATCATCATGCGGCACGGGGGCGCCCTGGAGGCGCTCGCCTCGATCGATGCGGCCGTCTTCGACAAGACCGGCACCCTGACCGTCGGGCAGCCGACGGTGGCGGAAGTGCTGGGCGCACCTCCATTCACGGAACGCACCCTGCTGATCCTCGCGGCCGGCCTCGAGCAGCGATCGGGACACCTGCTGGCACGAGCGGTGGTGGATGAGGCGACGCGCCGGGGGATCGCGATCCCCGAGGCCCTCGAGGTTCGCGAGGTCCCAGGCCGGGGAGTGGAGGGAATGGTGGATGGACGACGGGTCCTGGTCGGCGCCTTGAGTCTCGTCAGGGAACGCGAGCCGGAGGCCGCGGCGCTCCTCGCCGGTCTCCATGACGGGCGCGCTGCGCTTCGGGCCTACGTCATAGTGGACGGGAAGGCCGGCGGCAGTATCACCTATGCAGACCGGCTTCGCCCCATGGCTGCCCAGACCATCGAGCGCCTTCGCCGGCTGGGGGTCACCAAGATCGCACTCCTGTCGGGGGATCATGCCGAGAACGTTGCCGAGGTGGCGAACCAGGTCGGCATCGAGGATGTCCATGCCGATCTCCTTCCGGAGGACAAGGTTCGTTTCGCTCGACGGCTTCTCGATGAGGGAAGACGGGTGCTGATGGTCGGGGATGGCATCAACGACGCTCCCGCCCTCTCCACCGCTACGGTGGGCCTGGCGCTGGCCGCCCACGGCGCCTCGCAATCGGGAGGCGGTGTCATTGCGGAAGCCGCCGATGTGGTGCTGCTAGTGGACCGCCTCGACCGGGTTCCGGAGGCGTTGACCATCGGTCGCCGGACCATGCGAATCGCGCGACAGAGCATTGTCGCCGGGCTGGGCTTGAGCGGGGCGGCGATGCTGGTGGCGGCGCTGGGCTATCTGCCTCCTGCCGCGGGGGCGCTCGCGCAGGAGGCCGTGGATGTCGCGGTCATCCTCAATGCGCTCCGGACGACCATGAACGGAGCTTCAGAGGAATCATAGAAATTCTTCAGGTATATTCTCCGAAATTGTCGGCTTCTTCCACCCAACAGACCAATGACTGAACCGCTTCCCAGGCACCCGAAGGGCACCTTCGCCTTCCTGCTCGTGTACGCGATTCTGTTCGTCGCGGGCTGGATGGCGATCTACACCTACATCTATTTGAGCCGCGGCGGGGTGAGCCAATGAAGACCGACCTCTACGAGCGGATCTGGGGATGGGGGGTCGGCGTGATGCTGCTCTTCTTCTTCGGCTCCCTGGCCAACGCGTCGATCCGGCACGGCTTTCACCCCCCCTCGCACGTCGAGACCATCGACCCCCGGAAGGTGTTTCAAAGCGAGGAGTTCCGGAAACAGGGGGTGAGCGTGGACGCCGCGGGGGCGGTTCACGTGACCATGATCGGGATGATGTTCACCTGGTTGCCGGGGGAGATGGTGCTTCCCGCCGGGACGCCGGTCACCTTTCACCTGACCTCGGTCGACGTGATCCATGGATTCGAAATCGTCCGGACCAACGGACAATCCATGGTGATTCCGGGTTATGTGAGCCAGTTCACCACCACGTTCAAGCCGGGCGAGTACCTCATCGCCTGCAACGAGTACTGCGGTCTGGGCCACCATACCATGTCCGCCAAGCTCCGGGTGGTGCCCCGAGCCGAGTGGAAAGCCCCCGAGGTTGCCGCGCCGGCGACAGGAGGCGACCATGCCACGCACTAACCGGCTGATCCTGGCCCATCTCTGGGTCGCGATCCTCGCGTTCGGGGTCGCGGCTTGCATGGCGGTGATGCAGGCGATCTCCCGCGCCAATCTGGAGGTGCCCTACCGCTCGGCCCGGATGTACTACATGTCGGTGACCGCGCACGGCGTTCTGATGGCGCTGGTTTTCACCACCTTCTTCATCATGGCCCTGGGGTATGCCGTGGCCCAGCGGGAAAACGGCGACGTCAGATTTCCCAGGCTGGCGTGGGCGATGTGGGGGCTCGCGGTCGTCGGGGTGATCGCCGCGGTCTGGGCGATTCTCAGCTTCAAGGCCAGCGTGCTGTACACCTTCTACCCTCCCCTCCAGGCGCACCCGGCGTTCTACATCGGGCTCACCCTGGTGGTGGTCGCGTCGTGGGGCTGGTGCTTCAACATGATCGCCTCCTGGCGGGAGTCCCAGAAACGGAACGGCGAGCGGCCCACCAGCCTGGCGATGCATGGCACGGTCGCGAACGCCCTGCTCTGGCTGCTGGCCACGATCGGGGTCGCCACGGAGATGCTCTTTCAGCTCATCCCATGGTCGCTCGGCCTCACCAAGACCGTGGATCCGCTCCTGGCCCGGACGCTCTTCTGGTTCTTCGGTCATCCCCTGGTGTATTTCTGGCTCCTGCCGGCCTATGTCATCTGGTACGCCCTCACCCCGAGAGAGGCCGGTGGCAAGCTCTTTTCCGAGCCCCTGGCCCGGATGACCTTCGCGCTGTTTCTGATTCTCTCGACCCCGGTGGGGTTGCATCACCAGTACCAGGACCCCGGAATCTCGGCGGGGTGGAAGCTGTTCCATACCTTCAACACCATGGCGATTTCGTTTCCCAGCCTCATGACCGCCTTCACGGTGGTCGCCTCGCTCGAGGTGGCCGGCCGACTCCGCGGCGGGAAAGGACTGTTCGGGTGGATCCGCACCTTGCCCTGGGGAAATCCGGTGGTCTCGTCGGTCCTGCTGGCGGGACTGCTCTTCATGGTGGGCGGCTTCGGGGGAGCGATCAACGGCGCGTACCAGCTCAATTCGGTCGTGCATAACACGGCCTGGGTGACCTCGCACTTTCACCTCACGGTGGGAAGCGCGGCGGCCCTCACCTTCATGGGAGCGTGCTACTACCTGGTGCCCAGGATCAGCGGGCGTTCCCTCGAGCTCGGGCTGCTCGCCAAAGTGCAGCCCTACCTCTGGTTCCTCGGCATGGTGCTCTTCTCCTTCACCGGCCACATCGCCGGGCTGCTCGGGCTCCCCCGGCGGGTGTTCAGCACCGACTACTCCGGGGCAACCCAGGCGCAGGCCTGGCACGGGCTCACCACCATCTCTGCCGTGGGCGGCATCGTCCTGTTCGCGAGCGCCGGGTTCTTCGTCCTGACGATGCTGGGCACCCTGCTGGCGGGAACGAAGGGCACGCCGGTCCCGATCGAGTGGGCCGAGCCGCTGGAGGCGCCCGAAGGCGGCTTCAAGCGGACCATCTGGGACCGGCTCGGGCTCTGGTTCGTCATCGCGGCCGTGCTGGCCGCCATCGCCTACGCGATGCCGCTCTGGGATCTCCTCCACCTCCACCGGTTCGGGAGTCCGGGATTCAAACCGTTCTAGCGGGTTAGCAACGCAATCCCCGTTCGGGGAATCAGATCTTCAGGTGGCCGAGCTTCAGGCGTTGAAAGCCTCGGTGTAGTTCTTGCTGATTTTTAGGCAGGATCCCGATGAATCTGCGCATTCCCCGACCCGTCCGGGCCCTCCTGGCCTGTCTGCTTTTCGTCGTGGCCGCGAGCGGCTGGGTTCTGCGGCCCGACCTGGTTCGCGCGCTGCGGGGCCGGCCCACCGGGGATGATGCCCTGGTCGAACGGGTGCTGGCCATCATCCGGCAGCACTATGCGGATTCCCTCGGCGAGCGCGATTTGCGGCTCCGCGCGATCGAGGGCATCCTGCGGAGTCTCCCGGACAAATACTCCTCCCTCCTGACCGAAGGCGAGCTCAAGGGCTACACCGACCTGCTCGAGGGAAGCGCCGGGGACGTCGGGTTGCGGCTGCTCGACGGGCCGCTCGGATTGACCGTGGAGGAAGTGGGATCCGGCTCGCCGGCCGAGGACCACGGGTTCCGGCCGGGAGACCGGGTGCTCGCGATTGAGGACGCACCGGCCCGGAGCTGGTCGGCGCTCCGGGGTGAGCAAGCCCTCCGCGGGGAGCCGGGCTCCACGGTGCGGGTCCGGATCCGGCACCCCGGCGAGAGCCAGGTCGTCATCGAAACCCTCCGGCGGGAGCGCGCCCAGCGACTCCATCCGCTGAGCCGGCTGCTCGGTGCCGGGATCGGATATCTCCGGATCGGCTCCATAACCCGCGGCACCGCCGACGCGGTCTCCACCGCGATGAATGCCCTGGTGAGCGATGGAGCGCGAGCGCTGGTGCTCGATCTGCGGAACAATCCCGGCGGCCTGCTGAGCGAGGCCACCGCCCTGCTGGATCGGTTGCTCGACGCCGGCGCCACGATGGGCACGGTGGAAGGCCGGGGAAACCCCAGGAGCCAGCGGATCGTCGCGACCGGCGGACAGCGCTGGCCCGGGGTGAGAGTGGTGGTCCTGGTCAATGCCGCGACCGCATCGGCCGCGGAGATCATCGCGGCGGGACTCAAGGAGAACGGTCGCGGCACCGTGGTCGGCGAGCATACCTACGGCAAGGGAATGATGCAGAGCACCGTGCGACTGGACACCGGGGCCGCGGTCAAGATCAGCACTGCCCGCTGGCTCACTCCCTCGGGAAGCTCACTCAACAGCAGCCCGGGCGCGAAAGGCGGCATCGAACCCAACCTGGTGGTCCCGCCCTGGCAGCCCTCTCCCGGAGACTTGATGCTGGCCCGGTCGATCGGATCGCAGGCCGATCTCTTCCGCCAGCTCTTCGAGATCGCCGTCGCCCGAAAGGAGTGGGCCCCCCGGCCCGCCGAGGATACCCTGCCTCCCCGTCCGGGGCCGTTTCAGAAACTGGCAAAGCGATTGAACCGGGGCGGCATCACGATCAGGAGTGATCAGCTCGCCAAGGGCGAGGCCCTGCTGCGTCAGGAGTATGCGGTGCTCTTCGCCGCGCAGGGGCTGGTGCGAATCGCCGTCCCGCCGAACGGAGGTCCGGTCCTCCCCGACGCCCAGCTCGCGGCCGCGGTGCGGCTGCTTCAGACCGGAGTGGGATCGGGCGAGGGAGGGGCGGGGATGCGGTAGGGCGGGAAGCAGCTAGGACTTCCTGCGCGACGCCTCCACCACCGCGTCGAGCAGTGGTTCGGCGCTGAACCGCACCGGATCGGTACAAGGCAAGCCGGTTTCCGCCGCCGCCTTCCGACAGACTTCCTCCGCCATCTCATCGGAAAGATCGTAGGTGTTCATCGAGATCCCGATCACCTTCGTCGGGTGCACCGCGCTTCCGATCAGCTCGTACATCTTCACGTAGTCGGAAAGGGGTGGAATCCGGAGCCAGGGACTCCCCCGGTATTCTCCGACATACTCCCGGGACGGCTGATGACAGAGAATCAGCGCGTCGGGACATGACCCGTGAAGAAGACCCACGGTCACCCCGGAATAGCCCGGGTGGTTGATGCTCCCCTGCCCTTCCACCAGAACCACGTCGGCGTTCTTCGCTCCCTCCAGCACCAATTCTTCGGCTGCCCCGGCGATGAAATCGGCCACCACCGCGTCCACCGCGGTCCCCCAGCCTTCGAGGAAGATGCCGGTCTGCCCGGTGGCCACGAACCGGGCCCGTAACCCGCGCTCCTTGAGTCCCGCAACGAGCTGGAGCTGGGCGGTCATCTTGCCCACGTTGCAGTCGGTGCCCACGGTCAGGACCACGAGCGGGGCGACGGTGCGGGCCATCCCCGCCGCGACCGGAAGCCGCGGGGGGGACGCCGGACATCGCGGATCTGCCGGCCGTTCGCTTTGGCCCGCTCGGCGAGGACCGGATCGTCCCCGAGGAAGGTGTGCAGCCCGCTCCAGAGATCGCACCCCGCGTCCAGAGCATCGGCCAGCCAGCCTTGCCACTCATCGGGCAGGCGGCCTCCCGAGGGAGCGATGCCGATCAGCACCGCGGTCGGGTTGCGGCGAAGGCCTTCATCCATCGAACCCAACACCGGAATGCCTCCGCCGAAGCCGAGCACATCCTGCACCGTCTGCCCCGCATGCTGTCGGTCCACCACCCCCACCACCTGATCGGGGAGGTAGCGGATCACGGAGTTGGCGGTCTTGGACGTTTCGGGGGAGAACTCGTTGTCGGCGAGGATCAGGAATTTCGGCTGGGAAGGCATGCGGGAAAGTAAGTCGGGAGGTCGGAAAGTCGGAAAGTCGGAAGGTCTGGTAGCGGAACCAGAGCTCCGGCCTCCAGACCTTCAGACCTTCAGACCTTCCCGCTATCGCTCTCCGTTCTCCAGCAGCTCGGCGTCGTGAATGTCCGGCTTGCCCCCCTTGCCGAGCGCCTTGGTTTCCTGTCCGGCGCCGAGCACGCCCATCTTGGCCTTGAGCTCGAGGAGCTGCTGGTCCACCGGCCCTTTGTATTCCAGCTTCTTGAATTGCTCGATCAGATCGTCGGACTGAAACTCCTGCTGGATTTCCGCGGCGGCGAGCGCTTTCCGCTCGATCGCTTCGATCTTCTCCGACATCCGTTCGAACGACTCGAAGGCGCTCTTGTCGTTCATCCCGGCCATGGTGGCCTGGATGCGCTGCTGGGCCTCGGCCCGCTTGGCCCGGGCGACCAGAATGTTCTTCTTCCGCTTGGCTTCCTCGATCTTGTCGTTCAGCTGGCGAAGCTGGACCTTGAGGTTGTCCGTGTCGGCCTTGTGCTTGACCCAGGTCTCGTGGAGCTGCTGGGCTCCCTGAAGCGACTCGTTGTACCGCACCAGGGCCTGGGTCGCGAGGTCGTCGCGTCCCTCCTGGACCGCGAGCATGGCCCGGCGCTCCCAGTCCTCCGCCTGTTTCTTGAGTCCTTCGGCGTCGGCCTGGAGCTTCTTTTCATCGGCGATGGCCGCGGCGGCCTCTTGTTTGGCCTTGGCGAGCTGCGACTTCATGTCGATGATGAGCTGATTCAGCATCTTCTCGGGATTTTCCGCCCGGGAGATGAGATCGTTGATGTTCGACCGCAGCATAGTCGAGAACCGCTCGAAGATTCCCATCGCTTACCTTTCCCGATACGGCGCCAGGGCGCCCAGATGCGATGCCAGCGCGAGCGTCATGGAGTCGAAGCTCGCCTCGAATTCGGTATAGTCCAGGTTCTCCAGCTCCAGCGCGTCGGTCAGGACCACGTGCCCCCCTTCCAGGCCGTAGGAGCCATGGAGGAGGTCCCGCGCGTTGAACTCCAGCAGCTTCTGGAAGAGCCCGGACCGTTTGCCGTCCTCTGCGGGGGGCTCCATAACCCGCATTCGGAGGAGGACCACCGGGGGCGCGTAGTTCACCACCACCTCCGCCCCGTTCTGGGTCTTGACCCGCCAGAGCCCCGAGGAAAGCTCGGTGACCTCGGCCGACCCGCCGTCGAGCCTCTCGATGAACGACTGAATATCCTCTTTGGTCACCATCGTGGCGCTGTTCTCCTGTCGGCTAGGGTCCGGCCTAGAATTTACCCTGCTCCCGGCTGGGATCGCGGGGCAATCCTGCCAGAAGCCGTTCCGAGAAATCCACCCGCTCTTCCAGCTCCTGCATCCGGATCCGGAGCTCGTCCAGCTCGCCGAGCACCTGGTCGGGCACCTCGTTCGGAGCCGGAGGATTCCGCAGGCCCATCCGCTGGGCCAGCGCCTTCCCGATCGGTCCAGCCAGGATGGCGGCACTCGCGAGCGCGCCGATGATGCCGACCGGGATGGCGAACCCCGGGCCGAGGCGAATGGCCATCACCGCGTAGGCGGCAATCCCCACCATGGCAATCCAGGCCGCCGAAATCGTGATCGCGGTTGCGTGTCTGGACTCATCCATGGGCAGGCCTCACCGGCAGCGCCCGCTCGGGATCGGCTTCCGGGCGGGCAAGCATCCGCTCGGCAAAATCAAGTCGCTCCTCCAGCTCGGTCATCCGGGCCTGCGCCGTTTCGAGGTCGAGGAGCCGGTGCTCCAACTCTGCAAGGCGAGCCGTGCCGGCCTCGTCAGTCGTCCCGCTCCCGGTCACGGTCCCGGCGATGCGCCGGCCGATGGCACGGCCAATCGGGCCCGCCAGGAAGGCGACGATCACGATCGTCAGGCCGGTGGTCTCGGGGCCCGTCATCCGGAGCGAACATCCGCCGAACCCAGCTTCGGCCGATCGACTTCGCGAGCCAGCAACCGCTCGGTGAAATCCAATCGTTCCTCGAGCTCCATTACCCGTGCCTGGCCGGCTTCCAGGTCCGACACCCGCTGCTCCAGCTCCACGATCCGTTCCGCGGCCATCTCACCGGTAGTCACTCCGGATCGATGCACCTTCCGGAGACTGATGTACCGGCGGATGGCAAACAGAACCAGGGAGGCGGTGATGATGATCGACGCGATTGCCGCCGCCTCTTCACCGTTGTGAGCGGTCGACAGGAATCCCCCCAGCACCACCGCGGTAATGCCGAGGTGGATGACGGTGTCGACCGCATCGAGCCCGACCACCGATTTGAACGACATCAGGCCGATCCCTGCGGCAGCTCGCTGGACTGCTTGTTGGCCAGGAGCCGTTCCGTGAAGTCGACCCGCTCCTGCAATTCCATCACGTCGCTTCGAAGCCGGTCCAGCTCGTTGAGGACCTCGGGATCGGGGGCGCCGACCGGAGTCCGCCCATGCCGGATCCGTTCCGCCAGGGCTTTCCCGACCGGGCTGATCGCGAGCAGGAAGAGGGTTCCTCCCCCGAAAATGAAAATGATGGCGAGCACGCCTTCGATGTCCATCGGTCAATGACTCGGCTGAACGGACGACCCGGTCCGTTCGGTGGATTGACGGGCCAGCAGTCGTTCGGTGAAATCCAGTCGTTCCTGCATTTCCACCAGGTCGCCCCGTACTCCTTCGACCTCGCGCCGAAGGGCGTCGAGCTCCAGGAGCGTTTCGGTATTGGGCTCGACCTGGCCACGCAACCGGCTGGCAAAAGCCCGCCCGATTTCGCTTTTCGAGAACACAACGAAGCCCCCGATCAGCATGCCGATGATCGGGATGAACACTCCGAATGCTCCGACCGTACCTGGACCCATGCAGTTCACTCCGACGGGAACAACGGCCCCCTACGTCAGGAAAGGGCCGGGTGTTTCACAACGTAACACCTCGAATCTACGTCAGATCCTCCCGTTGAGGAGGGGGGCGAGGACGGCCGCGGTATGACTGGCTTTCACGCCGGCCACCTGCTCGGGTGTTCCCTGTGCCACGATCGCGCCACCCTTGGCGCCCCCCTCGGGACCGAGATCGATGATCCAGTCGGCGGTCTTGATGACATCGAGGTTGTGCTCGATGACCAGGACACTGTTTCCCTTGTCCACCAACCGATGCAGCACGTTGAGCAGCATCCGCACGTCCTCGAAGTGCAACCCGGTCGTGGGCTCGTCAAGGATATAGAAGGTCCGTCCGGTATCGCGCTTGGCGAGCTCGGTGGCGAGCTTGACCCGCTGGGCTTCGCCTCCCGAAAGCGTGGTCGCCGATTGCCCGAGGTGGAGATAGCCTAGGCCGACGTCGTTCAGCAAGTCGAGCTTCTCCCGGATTCTGCCCTGGGCAGAAAAAAAAATCGAGCGCATCGGAGACGGTCAGCTCGAGCACGTCCGCGATACTCCGGCCCTTGTACCGCACCTCGAGGGTTTCCCGATTGTAGCGCCGGCCCTTGCAAACCTCGCACGGGACATAGACGTCGGGCAGGAAGTGCATCTCGATCTTGACGAGGCCATCGCCTTCACAGGCCTCGCAACGGCCCCCTTTGACGTTGAAGGAGAACCGGCCCGGGCCGTAGCCACGCATCCTGGCCTCGGGAAGCTGGGCGAAGAGCTCCCGGATCGGGGTGAACAACCCGGTATAGGTTGCCGGATTCGATCGGGGAGTCCGGCCGATGGGACTCTGGTCGATGTCGATGACCTTGTCGAGGTGTTGCAACCCCTCGATCCGATCGTGGGACCCGGGAACCACCCTGGCCCTGTAGAAGTGCCGAGCCAGCGCCGCGTACAGAAGATCGGTGACCAGACTGGACTTGCCCGAACCCGAGACCCCGGTCACGGCCACGAACAGCCCGAGCGGGACTTCGACCGTCAGATCCCGCAGATTGTTGGCCCGGGCGCCCACCACCCGGAGAATGCGTTTGGGATCCCGGGCCCGGCGCCCTTTCGGGACCGGGATGCGAAGCTCCCCCCGGAGGTAACGGGCGGTCAGCGAATCGGGATGGTCGAGGACGGCGCTCACCTGGCCTTGAGTGACGACCTCCCCCCCGGCGCTTCCGGCCCCGGGGCCGAGATCGATGAGATAATCGGCGGCGCGAATGGTGTCCTCGTCGTGCTCGACCACGATCACCGTGTTCCCGAGATCGCGCAGTTCCCGCAGGGTGGACAGGAGCCGCGCATTGTCTCTCTGATGCAGCCCGATGCTCGGCTCATCCAGCACGTAGAGAACCCCTACCAGGCGAGAGCCGATCTGGGTCGCCAGCCGGATCCGCTGGGCTTCGCCCCCAGAAAGCGAACCCGCGCTTCGTCCCAGCGTGAGGTACTCCAGCCCGACGTTGCGAAGGAAGCTCAGACGATCCCGAATCTCCTTGAGAATGGGCCCACCGACCTCGGGGTCAACACCACCTGCCATCCCTCTTCCAACCGGGATCGATTCGAAGAAAATGAGGGCGTCGGTAACTGGCATGTCCACGACATCACCAATGCTCCGCCCCGCGATGAGGACCGAAAGGCTTTCCGGTTTGAGCCGCCGCCCCTTGCAGACCGGGCAAGGCATTTCGACCAGATAGGCTTCGAGCTGCTGGCGCACCGCATCGCTCGCCGATTCCCGGTATCGCCGCTCGACGTTCTTGAGGATGCCTTCCCACTCGGTTTCGAAATCCGACCTGCCGCGGCCTCCGTCCGAGGAGAATTTGATCGTTCGCCCCGGGGCGCCGTCCAAGAGAAGCCCGCGGGCCTCCGGACCGAGCTGGGCCCAGGGAGCGGCGAGATCGAACTTGAACAGCTTGGCGAGTGTCGGGAGGACCACCTTGCGGAGATACCCTGACGGTTCACCCCATGGAAGGACCACGCCTTCGAGAATCGAGAGGCTGGGATCTCCCAGAATCAGGTCCGCGTTGACTTCCTTGCGGGTGCCAAGGCCGTGGCACTCGGGGCAGACCCCGAAGGGAGAATTGAAGGAGAATTGGCGGGGCTCGAGCTCCGGCAGGGAAAGCCCGCAAACCGGGCAGGAGAAGCGCTCGGAGAACAGACGGGAGGACGCGGACGATTCCCGACCGTCGGCCCGCACGACTTCGACCACGCCGTCGGCCACCTTGAGGGCGGTCTCAATGGAGTCGTGCAGGCGGCTTCGGTCGGCGGCGCGCACCACGAGCCGGTCCACCACCACCGCCACGTCGTGATTGTGCCGCCGGTTGAGGGCCGGCACGGCATTGAGGTCGTACACCTCGCCGTCGACCCGCACTCGTACGAACCCGCGCTTCCCAAGATCCTCGAAGAGCTCCTTGAACTCGCCCTTGCGACCCCGGACCAGCGGACCCAGCACCTCGATCCGGGTTCCTTGCGGCCAGGCGAGGACCGCGTCGGTGATCTGTGCGGCGCTCTGCTTCGCAACCGGGGTCCCGTCGCGGGGACAGTGGGGCACGCCGGCGCGGGCCCAAAGGAGCCGCATGTAGTCGTAGATCTCGGTGACCGTACCGACCGTGGACCGGGGATTGTGCCCGGTGGACTTCTGCTCGATCGAGATGGCGGGAGATAGCCCATCGATGCCATCGACATCGGGCTTCTCCATGAGCCCGAGGAACTGCCGGGCGTAGGCCGAGAGGGACTCCACGTAGCGACGCTGCCCCTCGGCATAGATCGTATCGAACGCCAGCGACGATTTCCCGGATCCGGAGAGACCGGTGATGACGGTCAGCCGATTCCGGGGAATTTCGACGCTGATGTTCTTGAGGTTGTGCTCGCGGGCACCGCGTATCCGCAGGACTTCATCCGGCATAAGCAGTGAAAGCTGGCGGGGGACCCGGCTGGATTCAAGAGAGCCGGCTTCGCTTATTTTGAGCCAATGCGCCGCCTGCGCAACAACCGTTCTCCTGACTCCGATGAATTGACGCTGGAAGGCTTCGATCGCCTCGATCTCGAGGGAGACGCGATCGGACCCGCCGCGGAGGAGATTCCCTGGCTCCGCCCCTTCGGCGCGGACCTGCCAGGACCGGTGCTGGCCGATTCCCCTTCCGATCCCGCCGAAACCGAGGGCACGAAAACCCTCCGCCAGGCCAGGGCCCTTCTGGAGCTCGGGCGCCGGCTCGATGCCATGCTCCTGCTGCGCCGCTCGATCGGAGAGGATCCTCGCGGCGCGGACCCTTCGGCGCGGATGCTCTTGGCCGAGCTGCTGGATCAGGTTGGCGAGCCGGAGGCGGCCATCGGCGAGCTGAGTGAAGCCCTGGGGCAGCTCGCCGAGACCTATTCAGCCCTGGTCCAGCGGGGCAACCTCCTGGCCAGGATGGGGAGGCTGCCCGAGGCGGAGCGGGATCTCCGCGCCGCGGTTCGGCAGCGGCCGAAGGACCCCCGGGGACATCACCAGCTCGGGATGACGCTGCTCCGGCGGGGGCTGGGCGCCGAGGCCGCGCGTTCGCTCGAGGCCGCGCTCCAAGCGGCGCCCAATGACCCGGAGCTCCTCTATCAGCTTGGGGAGGCGCGGCAGAGCACCGGCGACCTGGACGGTGCGCTGGCGGTTCTCCAGCGGGCGGCCGGTCAGGCCCCCCGCGATCCCCGCCCCCTCAAGTTGATGGGGCGCCTGCTCGACCGGCTGGGCCGGACCGAGGAAGCGATGGCGATGCATCGGCGGGCCCGACAGGCCTCGCTCACCTGATGCAACTCGGCCTAACCCGCAGAAACATCGGCCGGCTGGTGCTGCTGGCCTGGGCGGTCGCCCTCGCGTGGCTGGCGCGCCGGGAGCTGGCCGGCGGGACGCCGAGCACCGCCGAGCTGGTACGCCGCCTCGAGCCCAGCGCCCAGTTCTTCGCGGTCATGGCGGGGGATCGCCAGATCGGGCAGCTCAACCGGACCGTGGATACCCTGGTGGACGGGGTTCGGCTGACCGAGCTCCTGGTGCTCGACCTTCCCGATGGCGACACGACCCGCCAGCTCGCCCAGCTGCTGGAGGCCAACCTGAGCCGGGGTCTCCGGTTGCGACAATTCAGCCGGTCGACGTTCGGGCTGGGCCGGGCCGAGCGCCTGACTGGCGGAACTGGAACCGATTCCACCCTCACCCTGCGGGACTTCGAGGCCAACCTCCCGGCCAGCTCACCGGTGTCGCTTTACAGTGGGCCGGATCCGGTCCTTCCGGCCATGATTCCGCTCCGGGCGGCGTTCGAGCGACCGCTCGAGGTGGGCGACCGGCTCGACTATTCGCTGTTCGATGTCGGGACCGGTCTGCTGCGTCCGGTCGCGGTGCGCGTGGTCGCGGATTCGGTGATCGTGGTCCCGGATTCCGCCGTCTGGAGCCCGCCGGACTCCCAATGGGTTCCCGCCGGGTTCGACACCATCCCGGTGTTTCGGCTGGAGCACGACGCCCCAGGCGTCTCCACCTCGACCTGGGTGGACCGGCAGGGTAGCATCGTCGCGGAGGAGATCCAGGGCGGATATCGCCTGGTGCGGTCCGCGTTCGAAATCGTGAGTACCAACTATCGCCAGCTCCGGCGATCGGAGTCCTCGGGCTGGCGCCGGGGTGTTCCCGGCCTCGGTCTCACCGAGTTCGGCGGCCACGTCGCTCCGGCGGCACGCGGATTCCGGATAACCGACTGGACCGGGGCGGATCTGGTCCGGAGCCCTAACCCGCCCGCCGACCCCAGCCAGCCGCCCGGGGATTCGCTGATGCGATGGCGATTGCCGTTCTGGGATCTGGGGGTGCTGCAGGCCTCCGAAGTCCGCGAGGAGGCAGCCACCGCGCTGCGCGGCGCGGCGACCCGGATCGACAGCGTGAAACAGCTCACCGGGTGGGTGGCGCGGCGGATCGGCACCGATGGGTCCCCCCGCGCGTTTGGAACCGCGATGAACACCTTGCTGGCCCGACGGGGAAGCCAGGACGGCAAGGCCCGACTCCTGGTCACCCTGGCGCGGTCCGTCGGCATCCCCGCCCGGGTCCTCCGCGGCGTGGAGGTCCGCAGTACAGGAGTCGTAGGACGGTCGTGGACCGAGCTCTGGGCTGACGGGTGGATCGCGGTAGATCCGGTGTCCGGCGACGTGCCGGCCGGGAAGGCCTTGCTCCCGATCGCCGTGGGCGAACGGAGCTTGCCCACCGACCTGGTCCCCCTGCTGGCCTCGGCGCGCTTCTTGCCAATTGCGCTCTCTCGATGATCGCGCTCGAGCATCTCACCAAGCGATACGGCAAGTTCACCGCGGTCGACGGGATCAACCTGACCATCCCGCGAGGCGAGCTGTACGGCCTGCTGGGCCCGAACGGCGCCGGAAAAACCACGACCATGCGGATGATCGCGGGCATCCTGCAACCCACCGCCGGGCGGGTCCTCATCGCAGGAATCGATGTGAACGCCGACCCGATCGCCGCGAAGCGCCGGCTGGGCTTCATCCCCGACCGTCCCTTCGTGTACGACAAGCTGACCGGCATCGAGTTCATGCGGTTCGTGGCCGGACTCTACGGCCAGTCGGGACCGGAGCTCGAGCGCCGCATCGGCGAGCTGCTCGAGCTCTTCGAGCTCTCGCCGTGGGGAGCCGAGCTCACCGAATCGTACAGTCACGGGATGCGGCAGAAGCTCATCATCGCGAGCGCGCTGCTCCACCGCCCGGAAGTCATCGTGGTGGACGAGCCGATGATCGGTCTCGACCCCCGAAGCGCGCGGCTGCTCAAGGACCTGCTCCGGGAGTTTGTGAGCCGGGGAGGGACCGTCCTGATGAGCACCCACACCCTGGAGATCGCCGAAGCGATGTGCGACCGGATCGCCATCGTCCACGGCGGCAAGATCGCGGCGGCGGGTACGATGGCGGAGCTCCGCACCCAGACGGCTTCGGGCGACGCTTCCCTCGAGGAGTTGTTCCTCAAACTGACCGGCGGCCTGTCGGAGCGCGAGCTGAGTGAGCTTTTCGATCGCTGAGCCGGCCGATGGATCGGCGGGATTCCGGTCGATCCTCGGCCCGAAATGGCTGAGCCTCCGCAATCGCCTGCGGCGGGAGCGGAGCGGCGCGGGCACCCGACTGCTTCTCCTGATCCTCCTGGGCGGCGGCTTCTGGGCCGGCGCGTTCGCGGTCTCCTATCGGGTGCTCCGTTATTTCAAGGGCGTCGAAGAGATCGGTCCGCTTCTCGCCGGCAAGCTCCTCGGCGTCGGCCTGCTTTCCTTCGCGGCGATTCTGCTCCTCTCCAATCTGATCACCACCCTGTCGACCTTCTTCCTGGCCAAGGATCTCGACATGCTGGTGGCGGCGCCGGTCGACTGGATCTGGTTCTACCTGTCCAAGCTCACGGAAACCCTGGCGCACTCCTCCTGGATGGTCGTGCTGATGATCGTCCCGATCCTCACCGCTTACGGGATCGTCTTTCATGGAGGGCCGTTCTTCCCGCTGGTGGCCGCGGCGGTCCTGCTCCCGTATTTCGTGCTCCCGACCGTGGTGGGATCGGTGATCACCCTCACGCTGGTGAACATCTTTCCGGCCCGACGCGCCCGCGACCTGCTCAGCCTGGTGGCCCTCCTGCTCATGGGCGGACTGGTCCTTTTTCTCCGGTTCGCCCAGCCGGAGCAGCTGGCCCGCCCCGAGGGTTTCCGGAACCTGCTCGAGTTCATCGCCACGCTCCGGGCGCCGAGCCATCCGCTCCTGCCGAGCGAGTGGGCGTCGGCCTCGTTGATGAACTGGCTGCTTCGGGTCAGGGACCCCTTGCCGCCGTTTCTGCTCTGGAGCACCGCCGCAGCGTTCGTGGTGATCGGCGCGTCCTTTCATCGGCGGCTCTACGCACCGGGGTTCACCAAGTCGCAGGAAGGCGCGACCCGCGGGAAGGTCGGGTCGGTCGGAGCCCGGGTCCTTGGCGTTCTCCTGGGCTGGCTCCCGGTCACCCGGAGAGAATTCGTCCTCAAGGACGTGCGCCTTTTCTTCCGCGATGCCACCCAGTGGAGTCAGCTCATTCTTCTGGCGGTGCTCCTGATCGTCTATGTCTATAACATCAGGGCCCTCCCTCTCTATACCGGTGAAAAAGTCCCCTACGTGGTGGTGACCCTGGTGGTGTTCCTGAACCAGGGGCTGGCCGGCTTCGTGCTCGCGGCGATCGCGGCGCGGTTCATCTTCCCGGCGGTGTCTCTGGAAGGCCGTCAGCTCTGGCTCCTGCGCTCGAGCCCGCTCGATCTCCAGGCCATGCTCTGGAGCAAGTACTGGGTCGGCACGGTTCCCCTGCTGGTCCTGGCCCTGGCGATCGGGCTGATCACCAATCAGATGCTGCAGGCGCCGCCCTTCATGCTGGTCCTGTCGACCCTGACCACGGTCAGCTACACCCTGGCGGTCGGCGCGCTGGCGCTCGCCATGGGCGTCTTCTATCCGCAGTTCGAAACCGAGAACGCCGCCCAGATCCCGACCAGCTTCGGAGGTCTTGCCTTCATGCTGGCGGCGGTGTGCCTCCTCATTCTGATCATCGTGATCGAGGCCGTCCCGGTGGCCGACCAGCTTCAGGCCTGGCAGGCGGGGGAGACCGTGTCGATTTCCCCGGGTCGTTGATCGTGGCGCTCGGGCTGGTGGTTGTGGCCTGCGCCTCGGCGACCGTCATCCCTCTCCATCTCGCCCTGCGCCGCCTGTCCCGCCTCGAGGTGTAACCCGGTTTTTTTGGCGAGGGCCGGAATGATCGAGGCCCTGATTCTCCCCGACAGCATTCTCACCTTGGGGGAGCCGTCCGCTCCGGCCGCAGTGGCCGGAGAACGGTACACGCCCAAGGAGAGAACCATGCGATCCCTGATTCGAGGTCTGATGGCCGCGGCGGTCATCGCGCTGCCGGTCCGGGAGCCGGCCGGCCGTTGTCCACGCCTCCACGCCCGCGCCGGCCGCGGTCACTCCGGCTGCACACGCCGGGACTTTCGATCCCTGCACCGAGGCCTTCGTCGAATTCGCCGCCATCTCTACGGTGTACACCGCCACCCTGATCTACTGTCCGCTGGCCACCTGTGTTCCCCTGCTCTACGCCTACAACGACCTTCTCCTCCGGGCGGCAGTGCAGGTCACCTACTCGTGCGCCATCTGACCTCGAGGCTCCCGTCATTCGGGACGGGATTGCGGTTTCCCGGTCCCCAATTGACCGGGTCCTGATCCCACTTTGAGCGGATCGCCACCCCGGTCAACGGTGACCGGGGAGCGGTCCGCAACAAGGAGGGATACATGTTCACAGAAGGGCCTCTCACCAGGCGACAGTTCGCCAGAATTGCAGCGGCCGGCGCAGGCGCCGCCATGCTGGGTTGTTCGGAGGGAATCCTCGATCCGGAAAAAGAGCTGCTGGTCACCCTGTCGGGGAGGGCGCGCTACTTCGATCCGTCGGGGAAGGTCGCCGGCACGCACGACCTCGCCCCGGCGGTGGTCTCCGGGTTGATCACCAACCGGGGGCTGGTAGAACCCGACCGGGTTTCCCACGGGGTGGGGACCCTGCGCCTTCCGGCCCCCCGCGTCCTGGCGTTCGCCGCCGGCGCTGCGCTGACGCCAAGCGTGGTCCACCGCACCGATCGAGCGGAGGACGGCACCATCATCGAGACCACGATCGAGACAATGGGAAAGGGGGTCCCTGGTCGGCGGTTCGTTCGGATTCCGTCCCGCGGGGTCGAGCTGGTCGACCGGTTCGACTATGGCAGCTCAGGAGGGCTCAAGGTGATCCAGCAACGAAGGATCGAAGCCCTGGCGGATCGTCGCCTCGTGGTGGATATCACCGCGGCAGCAACCGGAGAGATCCGGCTCGCGCCGGGCCGGACCCTGCGCATGCTGGTGCAGGGAAGCCCGTTTCTCCCCCAGCGCCTGGAGGCGCAGCAGGATTGCGGGATCGACCTCGTCATTCGCTTCGTCGGGGCGACCCTCGGGGTGCTCGCGGCGCTCTCCACCTGCGTCCCATCGGGACCGATCTGTCTCCTCGGGCTGGTGTCGGCCCTGATCGACTGGTCGGAGTGTGTGGGAGCCATGGAGGCATGCGACAAGGCCATTTGATGATGGTGAGCCTCCTGGCCCCGCTCCTGGTGCTCACGGTCGTGAGCATCGCGCGGATCGTCCAGCACGACGCCGGCTTCGGACCGGTGGCCCTCCTGGCCGCCGGGGCGTACCTGACTGTCGTCGCGCCACTCTGGTCCTGGCTCGCCGCGAAAGGCCTTGTGCCGAGCGGGTTAGGCCTCCGCGGTTCGCTGCTCCTGGCGGGATATGGCGTCTCGCTGGCCCTGCGGGGCAGCGGGCTGCTGGGCAGGGGGGCCTACCTGCTGGTCCTCGGGGCGGGGACGGTCTGCCTGGGCGCGCTGGCCGACCAGGCCGCGCGGTCAGGCAGGCACCATCGACCCGACCAGGATTCGGCGCGCCGGAGTAAGGCTGCGCGACTCAGGCGGCGACCCGGGAACCGCAGGCCGCGCAGAACCGGTTGCCGCGGTGAGCGGGGCGCCGCACTGGCCGCAGAACCCGGCCGCCTCGAGGGAGCGTCCGCAGCGGGAGCAGAGGCGGCTTCGGCTCGGGCCGGGGGCCGCAGCGTGATGCAGGCGAGCAGTGCCGCATCGTTGCCGCCCTCGCGACTCGCTCTGAGCACCTGCAATCGGGCGGCCACCAGCTGCTCGGGATCCGCAGGGACCTGCTGAGTCGCCGCACGCTCTTCCGCATCCAGGGCGGCAAGCGCTTCCGCCGAGTAGCGCTCCTTGAGCATGTCGTAGTCGCGGTCGGAGAGCTTGCCGGTCGCGCGGTCGAACTCGATTTCCTTGAGCGCCAGGAGGGCGACCCCGCGACGGGTTTCCTCGGGCGCCTCGGGCTCCGGTGGGCAATTCCGCCAGGGCTGCCGGATCTCCGGGAGGGCTCGAACACGAGCCACAACACCAGCACCCCAAGAGCGATCGCGCCGAGAACTTCCAGGACCATCAATCTTCGACGTCGGCGAGCGCCCGTCGGAGCCGATCGTGGTCGACCGAGCCGGCCGCGGGGCTTCGCGCGGCCGAGGCAGCATCGGGGGTCGCCATCCGCCGGCTTCGCCGCACCAGCACCCAGGCGAGGGCCAGGGCGACCAACGCAATCACGATACTGGGGACCAGATATCCGGCCAGGTTGAATCCGACCGGCTTCGGGGCCATGAGGATGCTCTCGCCGTATTTGGCGACGAAGGCATCGACGATCTGCTCGTCGTTGCGACCCGCCCTTCGGAGGGCCAGCACCTCCTGGTGCAGCGCGGGCGAATAGGTGCAGGTGAAATCGGTGGTCCGGCAGGTATAGATATCGAGATTGCAGCCGCACGTGCACTTGAGCCGGTGCTCCAGCGCCTTGATCCCGGCGTCGTTGTCCAGCGCAGTGACCGGGGCGTGTTCCTGCACGACCGAAGGATCGTAGAGGGGGTCGGCCTGCTGTGCGGGGCCAGAAGGGCCGGGTTGGCCCGACTGGCCGGCCGGGCCAGAGGGGCCGGAGCCCAGGCGGAGGAAGCTGCGGCGGTTCATTCCGCTCCGCTCCCGACCAGGGCCGCTTCATAACCCGCTTGCGCCTCGCTCCGCCGGCGTGGCGCCGACCTGGGGCCCGCCGGGCCACATCGTGATGATCCCGCCGAGGATCAGGATTCCCCCGCCCGTCCAGACCCACATCACCAGCGGGATTAATGGTGATGGCGTAGGTCGCCTGGTCGGTCCCGCCCACCGTCCCGGCGTACACGACGTAGAGATCCTCCTCGGCGTTGCTCCGGATCGCCACCTCGGTGGACGGCTCGAAGGTCGGACGGCCGAAGCTGTCCAGGTGCTGGCGCTTCTCCGAGGTGATCCGCCCCGCCGGTTTGCCGTCTTTCTTCACTTCGAGCGAAGCCGCCGACACGAACCGGTTGAGCTGCGGGATACTGGGATACGCCCAGGTGGGTGAGCGTGTAGGTGTGTCCGTAGGGACTCCGGATCTCGGTGCTCTCACCCGGGCACCAGGGTGACCTCCCGGGTGACCCGGAAGGCCATCCCGGCAAACGCGGAGATGTAGACGAGAAATCCGACGTGGACGATGTACCCGCCGTATCGCCGGCGATTCCGCCCGATCAGGTGGGCCAGGCCCTCCAGCACGGATTCGCCGTGGATGCGGCGCCGAGCCCGGACCCCGCGCCAGAACTCCTGGACCACGGTCCCGGCCACGAAGCCGGCCAGGCCCCACGCCATCAGGGGATAGAGGCGCCGGATCCCCAGCGCGAAGAGCACCAGAGCCACCGTGAGCGCCGGTGGTCACCGGGGCGACGAACTGGCGCCGGAGATTCTCGGGGCTCGCCTTCCGCCAGGCGATCAGGGGGCCGATCCCGGTGAGCAGCACCAGGAAGAGGCCGAGGGGAATGTTCACCCGGTTGAAGAACGGGTGGCCCAACCGTGATCTTGGTTCCCCGCACCGCCTCGGAGATGATCGGGAACAGCGTCCCCCAGAGGACCGAAAACGCGATCCCGACCAGCGCAAGATTGTTGAAGAGGAAGGCGGCTTCCCGACTCGCCAGCGATTCGAGCTGGGCCTCGGGTTCGAGGAAGGGCCAGCGTGCGTAGAGCAGCGTGAAAGACAGGATCCCGGCCACCAGCAGGAACGCCACGAAGAAATAGCCCGACGCTCGACTGGGTGAAGCTGTGGACGCTCGCGATCACCCCGCTCCGGGTGATGAAGGTGCCGAAGATGCTGAGGAGAAAGGAGGCGACGATGAGCCCCACGTTCCAGCGCTTCAGCATGCCCCGCTTCTCCTGGATCATCACCGAATGCAGGAACGCGGTCATGGTGAGCCAGGGCAAGAGGCTCGCGTTCTCCACCGGATCCCAAGCCCAGTATCCACCCCAGCCCAGCTCGACGTAGGCCCACCACATCCCCAGGGTGATGCCGGCGGACAGGAAGAGCCAGGAGAGGATCGTCCACTTCCGCATCGCGTGGATCCACCCGGTATCGAGCCGTTTGGAGAGCAGGGCCGCGATCGCGAAGGCGAACGGGATGGTGATGCTGATGTACCCCAGGTAGAGCATCGGAGGATGGATGGTCATCCCCGGGTTCTGAAGCTGGGGATTGAGGCCACGACCGTCCTCGGGCGTAAAGGGCAATCGCGCGAACGGATTCGCCGAGAACAGCATGGTGATCACGAAGAACAGCACGACCAGATTGGTGATTCCCGCGACGTAGGGGAGCAAGCCCTCGTGCCGGCGACTGGTCGCGCTCTGGGCCAGGGCGCCGAAGATCGAGAGAATGGTCGCCCAGAACAGCAGACTCCCCTTCTGGCCCGCCCAGAAGGCGGCGAATACGTAGGACAGGGGGAGGTTGCGGGAGGTGTACTGCGCCACGTACTCGATGTTGAAGTCGTGGCTCAGGAGGCCCTTCCAGAGGCAGAGCGCGGCGACCGCGAGGGCGGCCAACACCGCGTAGGTCGAGCGGGTAATGGAACGGGCCAGGTCGGGGCGATCTCGCCAGTTGGACAGAAACGCGAGACCAGCGCCCCACCCGGCGGTCAGCGCGGCAAGCCAGAGACTGAATTGTCCGAGGAGTGTCACGACCGTTTGCTGTTCTTGAGCTCCGCTTCATAGCGCGAACCGCACTTGGCGAGCACCTCGGTCGCATGGAAGACCCCATCGCGACCGTACTTGCCCTCGACGATCACTTCGATATTGCTGGCGTCAGTGAAGGTGTCCGGAATCAATCCACTATAGGTCACCGGAAATTCGTGGGCCCCGTCGCTGACCCGGAAATCGATGGTACGGGAGTTGGGGTCCCGCCGCACCGACCCGGGCACCACCTTGGCCCCCACCTTGAGGCCAACGTCGTGGAAGCTCGGGTCTTTCTGGGTCCGATCCAGCAGCTCGGTGGGGCTCAGGAAGTACACCCCGGTTTCCTTGACCCCGGAAGCAATCAACCCTCCGACGCCGAGGATGATCACCGAGGCGCCCAGAATGAACTTGGTGCCGGCCTTCATCTCAGTTCCTCCAAGCCTTCAAGATAGTGCGGGCAAAGGGGATGGTCCATAAAGATTTCGTTAAGTCCATATGAAAGGGATTTCCGCTTGCCTTCCACTTTGATAAACTTGCGGAGGGCAGTTTCTTTCGGCAGTAGACGGATCGCGAACCTGACACTTGCGTTCAGGAGGAATGGCGATGGCCGGATCGAACGTTTGGCGTCATCGGGCTCCAATGATGGCGCTGGTGGTCTTTGCCACCGGATTGCTGGCCTCCTGCACCAAGACAGAAATCGTGTACCGGGACCGGGAGCCCTTCAATCCCGCTCCCGATGCGGCCAGCGGGCTGCTCGGCTACTACACCTTTGCCAGCAAGCAAACCACCTGCGGCAACTGCCACGTCGGGCACCAGGCCGATTGGGCCCAGACCCATCACGCCGATGCCTACGCGACCCTGCTGGCAAGCGGCCACGCTGCACCGAGCTGCGAGGGTTGTCACACCGTCAATGAGCGGGGGAATCGGCTGACCGCCGCCGCCGGATGGAATGTCAAGCCGGACAGCGCCTACAAGGACGTCCAGTGCGAGAGCTGCCACGGCCCGGGTACCGCGCACGTGATGGCTCCCGAAGACCGGACCAAGTGGCCCCTGGCCCGGCTCACCCTGACCGACAGCGGCGCCAGCTGCGCGGCCTGCCACACCGGAGTGCACGAGCCGTTCACCGAAGAGTGGTCCCAGAGCGGACATGCCCAGATCGTGACGGCGGCGGTCAACAACGCCAGCGCCGAGTGTAAGAATTGCCACGATGGCAAGACCGTCCTCCAGGCGTGGGGCGTGACCACGAACTACGTGGAGAAAGACTCGACGATCTTCGCGGCGACGACCTGTGCGGTCTGCCATAACCCGCACGGATCGGAGAACGATCACATGCTCCGGTTCCCGATCAACACGCCGGATCCCGACCGGAACCTCTGCATGAAGTGCCACCTTCGGAAGGGCGAGCCCTCGACCGGATCCCGGGGCGGCACCCCGCACGCTCCCCAGGGCTTCGTGGTGCTGGGGATCGGTGGGTACCGGCCGACCGGAGTCGCCATCGACACCCTGATCGGGCTGACCACTCATGCCAGCCTGGCCAATCCCCGGCTCTGCGCCGGATGCCACGTCAACGCCACCGACGTCACCGATCCGAACACGGGGAGTTTCGTCTTTCACTCGACCGGCCACCTGTTCCGGCCGATCCCGTGCCTGGATGCCCAGGGCAGGCCGATCGCCGACAACAGCTGCGCCTACAGCCCGCCGGCCCGGAGCTTCAAGGCCTGCGTGGCCTCCGGATGTCACAACACCGAAGCGATCGCGGCGGGTCGGCTCGCCGGAGCCCGTTCCGATATCGAGAACCTGGCGGCGCAGATCTGGATTGACGGAAACCACAACGAGAGCATCGATCCCCCGCCGACCGATGGGGGGTACCTCGCCATCATCAAGCGCGACCGGCCTGCCGAGCTGTCCGGAACCACCATTACACCGGCGCTGGGCGCGCAGTTCAACGTGAACACCTTCGCGGAACGCTACTCGAACGGAGACAAGTCCCTCGGGGTGCACAACCCCTTCCTCGCCCGGGCGCTGCTGGCCGCGGACATCAACGAGCTCCGGACCGCCTACGGCCTGCCGGCTCCGCCGGCTTCGGTCCAGGCGCTGGTCACCAGAGCGATCGAGGATGCGGTGCGAAGACAGCCTAACTTCTATCGGGCTCCAGGGGTCCTGAAGTAGATTCTCCGCGTGCAGCTTCAGGCCGCGGACACGCTCGGCGCCGCCGCCGGCGCCATCCATGACACGCTGACTCCGCCCCCGCTTCCGGGCGGAGTCGCGACGCTCTTCCGATTTCTCTTCCAGGTTCCCCAGTGGATCCAGATCGCGGGGGCCGCGGTCGGCCTCGCGGTCGTCGCCTTCGTGCTGGTGCTGATCTGGCGGCGGCGACTCGGGATCCTCACCTGGCTCCGTACCCGAACCCGTCAGGTCCAGACCACCTTGGCTCTCGGGCTGCTGCTGGTCATCGCGGTCGCCGCGCTGGCCGGAATGAAGAGCTGGGACTACATGCAGCACGACAACGGGTTCTGTACGGGCTGTCACATCATGGAGACTCCGTTCCAGCGCTTCGCGACCGGAGCGGGCAAGCACCAGAATCTCAAGTGCCATGACTGCCATCAGCAATCCCTCTTCGCGAGCATGCGGCAGCTGGTGCTCTGGGTGGCCGAACGCCCCGAGAAGATCGGCATGCATGCCCCGGTGCCGAATGCCCGGTGCGAGAGCTGCCACCAGAAAGGGATTGGGATGGTCGGCGGCCGGGAGCGCTGGGAGCACGTCCTGCGTCTGGCGGGACATCGAGTCCACTTCGAATCCGATTCCTCGGCCCTGGCAGGCCTGGCCTGTGTCAAGTGCCACGGCGCCGAGGTCCACAGGTTCATCCCCTCGACAAGGACCTGCCAACAGAGTGGGTGTCATGAGCAGCAGCCGGTCCGGCTCTCCCACATGGCCAAGCTGCCGGAAATCAGCTGCGTCACCTGCCACAACTTCACCGCCGACATTCCGGGCCTCGCCACCCGGGATTCGGCGGTCCGGGCCCTGGTGCCGTCCCGGGAACAATGCCAGAGCTGTCACGCCATGCTGGCCAAGCCTCCGGGTTATGTCGCCGCCAGGGACCCCCATCACGGTTCCTGCGGATCCTGCCACGACGTGCACACCGACGTGGTGCCCGCGGACGCCCGAGGCTCCTGCCAGAAGTGTCACACCAATGTGGCGCAGAACGCCTTTCACAGCGGCGCCAACCACCGGCGGATCCAGGACCAGTGCCTCACCTGTCACCAGCCGCACGCCGCCTCGGTAGACCCGTCGGACTGCGTGGGCTGCCATCAGGACGTGCGTCGCCGGGGCCTGTTCCATCCCCCGGTGCCGTTCGATACCGGAGCGGTGCTCCGGCACCGCCCCCCGGCCGTCGGCGCCGCGACCCAGGACGCTTCCTGGTCGTATCGCCACCAGGCTCGGGGGCCGAGTGCCGACGAGGAGGAGATCTCGACCGACCTCCCGCCGGTTCGTGCGTCGCCGGCGCCCGTCACCGCGGTCCCCGCCGATTCGTTTTCGCATGCCCGTCACAAATCCCTGCCCTGTCTCACCTGTCATGTCGTCAATCGTCCCGGAGCCGGACTGGTCTTCCAGGTTCCGCGCGGGTGCGACTTGTGCCACCATCAGCGGATCGTGGCGGGAAAGGTCGAACCCCAGGACTGCACCAGGTGCCATCAGCCCGAGACGATCAACGCCGCCAAGGAAGAGGAGGTGCGGGTTGCCGCCGGCAGCCGCCCCGCCACCGCCCGCCTGGTGCCGTTCCGGCATGATCGGCACGAGCGCCTCGCCTGCGCCGACTGTCACCGTCCGCCCAGCGCGGCCCCTCCGGACAGCGTGCGCACCTGTACCGCGTGTCACGACCAGCACCACGCCGAGGGAAGGGACTGTGGCACCTGCCACAACCGGGAAGAAACTGCGCCGGCCCATCGGCGCAGCGATCACCTGAATTGCGCGGCGTGCCACCAGGCGGCGACCATCGCCGAGCTGGTCCCGACCCGGACGTTCTGCCTCACCTGCCATGCGAAAGAGCGGGATCATCAGCCAGGCGACGAGTGCACCACCTGCCATTTTCTCGAGACTCCGGCCCAGTTCCGCCGGCATCTGGTCGGGGGGCCCGGCCGATGAGGTCGGAACGACGGCGGGGAACGCGGGTTAGGGCACTTGCCCTGACGATGCTGACCCTCGGGGGGGGACGCTGGCTCCCCCGCTGGCGGCCCAGTCCTGGCGGCTCCGCTTCGAGAGCTCGGCCCAGCGGGTCGCGTTTCGCGGATTGACAGCCGACAGCGTTCCACAGAGTCAGGTCACCACCGGGCCCGATGGGGGCCCGGTTTCGCCCGATGGCTTCGCGGTGAGCTGCGGATTCGACACCTACTGCCGCTTCTATCGCCCCGGTCCGGTGGAACAGGGGCTGCCCGCATCCGCCAGTACCGATCTCACGATGTGGGGACTCGGGGTGCCGGGCCTGAGTCTCCGGGTGAGCGCGAGAGTGCTGGGGGATCTGACCGGTGACCGGGTCTGGCCGGGCACCTCGCCGACCTTCCGCCTGATCGAGGGCTACGCGGAATACGTCCGGGGAGGACTCACGGCACGGGCGGGCCGGTTCATCGATGTGAGCCGGCTGGGCAGCTCCGGGGGAGGCCTGGATGGCGGAAGGGCGAGCTGGCGGTTTGGACGGCTGGGGCTCGAGACCGGTGGATACCTTGGTTGGGGCTTCGCCCGAGGCACCGTTCTCTCGATCACGAGCCCCGCGGTGAACCCCCTGGCGGAGTATCGCCCCGACAATCGACAGATTGTCGCGGGAGCCTTCGCGAGCTGGAGGTATTCCCCGGTCGATGCCCAGATCGAGTACCGCCGGGAAGTCGACCCGGAAACCGACTACTTCGTTTCCGAGCGGGCGGCGCTGAGCGTCGCGGTTGCTCCAGGACGAGGGGTTCGAATCGCCGCGGGCGCAGACCGCGATCTTGCCCAGGGGGTCTGGGGCAACGCGGACCTTACAGTCTCCTACACCGGCCGGAACCTCTGGGCCACCGCGTCGGCCAGACAGTACCGGCCTTTCTTCGATCTCTGGACCGTGTGGGGGGTGTTCAGCCCGGTTCCCTACCGTTCGGTGAGCGGCTCCCTCGCGGGCCGGCCCATCTCCCGGCTTCAACTTCGGGGGAGGCTGGAATGGTTCGGCTACCAGGACACGGAAACCAGCACTCCGACCGTGACGGTTCGCGACGAGGGATGGCGCTGGGGACTGGAGGGAACCTTCGAGGCGAACCCTCGCTGGACGTTCGAGAGCACCTTCCATGACGAGCGGGAATACGGGGCTTCTTCCCAGGGAATCGACGGGACGATACGATGGAAACCGAGATCCAATCTCGACCTCTCGCTCGCGGGCGGGCGCCTGGTGCGTCCCCTCGAGCTGCGCTTCCAGGATGCCGCGCTCGACTGGATCGGCGCCGCCGCGGAGTGGCGCTCGGGGGACCGCTGGCGACTGGGGTTGAACGTCGACCGTTACTGGGACGCGCGTAACCGCCCCGACCCCGCCGGGTTCGACTGGAACCAGTGGCGACTCAGCGCCCGCATCGCCCTGGTGCTTCGATCCGATGCCGACCGGTGGGTGCTGCCACCGGCCCGCCGCGAGGGGACTGCTCCATGATCGCGCTCCGGCCGGCGTTGCTCGCGAGCGGAGCGAGTGTGCTCATGGTGCTCGGCGCCCGGCTTCACCAGGGCTCGCCGCCCGCATTCGATCACGCCAAACACGCGCGAGTCTTCGTCGCGTGTTCCACGTGTCACGCCGGCATCGGGGGCGGGCCCGGGTCGGTCATGCCCACGCCTCAGAGCTGTGCGGCATGTCACGACGGGACGACCGAGCGCCGGGTGAGCTGGTCGCCCCGCGCCGGACCGCGGATCTCCAATCTTCGGTTCGACCATCAGCGCCACACCGCCTTCCGGGGGCAGCGGGGTGATACCTCGACCTCCTGCGCCGACTGTCACACCGACCAGGGAGGTCAGTGGATGCGGGTGCGAGGTCCGAGCGCGCCCCAGTGCCTCGGCTGCCACGTTCCCGGCGGCCCGCCTCACCTGGCAGCTCCCGATTCGGCCTGCACCACCTGCCACCTGACGCTGCCGCAGGCAACCACGCTTCCCCCGGACCGCATCGCCAGATTCCCTGCCCCCCCCAGCCACAACGCCGGTGGGTTCATGGAGCCGGGGGGACATGGATCCCTTGCGAAGCGAGGACCCGGCACGGTCGCGGCGAGCTGCGCGGTGTGCCATGCGAGAGACTTCTGCGCATCGTGTCACGTGGATGCGCCGGAAACCGCCCCGATTCAGGCGCTGGCCCCCGATGCGCGGTCGCTCGCGATCCCCCATTCACTCGCGGCACCGGCTTCGCACGCGTCGCCGGACTTCGAGACCGCGCACGGAAAGCTCGCCGCCCGAAAGGACGCGAGCTGCCGGACCTGTCATACCCAGGAGAGCTGCACGGCATGCCATCAGGGGTCGCCACCCGGGACCGTTCTCGCGCTGTATCACGCCGGGCCGGGACGCGGGGAAGGCGCGCCAACGGTTCGCCGAGCACCGGCAAGCCACGGCCCGGGATGGCGCAATGGACACGGCCCGTTCGCCTCCGCGGCGATGCGGAGCTGCACCACCTGCCATGTCCGAAGCGAGTGCCTCACCTGCCACATCCCGAATAGCACCACCCGGAATAACTATCACCCGGCGGGGTACCTCACCCGCCATCCGGCGGATGCCTACGCGCGATCAAGCTCCTGCGCGGACTGCCATAACACGGGAGAGTTCTGCCAGACCTGCCACGCCCAAGCCGGGCTCTCGGCGCGCCGCACCCTGCTGGGCGCCGGGGGGTACCACGACGGGAATCGCCAGTTCGTGTTCGGACACGGCCAAGCCGCCCGGCAGGGCCTCGAGAGCTGCGTGTCCTGTCATGTGGAGCGGGATTGCCTGACCTGTCACTCCGCGGTCCGGGGCCGGGGGTTCAGCCCCCACGGCCCCGGGTTCGATCCGGAGCTCATGCTGCGAAAGAATCCGCAGCTCTGTATCGCCTGCCACGGGACGGCGATCCCGCGGCGGCCCTAGAGGAACCGGGGGAGCTTACCGTGGAGTCCAATGGGGAGATCCGGAGAACAGCCCCTGCACCACGCCGATGCGCCAGGCCAGGAACAGGCCGAACCCGACGCTGATCACGCCCGACGCCAGCCGCAGCCCGTGACCGAGCCAGGTGAAGCGCCGCTCGGCGTACGCGAAGGGCGCGGCCACCACGAGCGTGATCAGCATCATCCCCACGATGGTGCCTAACCCGAAGACCACCAGGTAGAACACCGACCAGGCCGGATCCCGAATGGTGGTGAGCACCAGCAGCGCCACCGCGGCGGATCCCGCGAGCCCGTGCACGATCCCCACGATCAGGGGGCGAGCCAGTTGATAGGCGCCGAACCGCCCGAGCTGCCGGTCGAGCCAGCCGAGGGAACCCTCTTCGTGGGCGCCCCGGTGCGCATGGCGATGGAGGCCGGGGTCCTGGGGCACCATCGCTTCGCGGACCGGCCGGATAGCCGCTCGGACGCTCATGATTCCGAGCAGGACCAGCATCACCCCCACCGACAGCTCGAGGGAAAGCCCCACCCGGGCCGGGATGACCCAGCCGAGCAGCAGGATGCCGCTGCCGACCGCGAGAATGGTGAGGGTGTGGCCCACTCCCCAGATGCCGCCGATGAGCGCGGCGCTTCGGGTGCTCCGGTGGCGGCTCACCAGGGTGGTGATCGCAACGACATGGTCGGGATCGGTGGCGTGACGCATCCCCAGGAAAAAACCCAGCCCCAGAATCGCCAGCAGTCCGCTCATCGGTTCATCGCTCCGCGGTGGTGCCCGAGAAGACCGGCACGCGACGCTCGAAGAACGCGGCGAGGCCCTCGGCAAATTCCCGTCCTTCGGCGATCCGGGCGAGATGCTGAAGCTCCTGATCCAGGTGGAAGTCGAGCCGGTCCACGCCGAGCGCCTGATTGAACAGGGCCTTGGTCACCCCGAACGCGCGGGTCGGTCCGTCGGCCAGCCGCCGAGCCAGGGTCATGACCTCGGCCTGGAACGACTCGACCGGGAAAACCCTGTTGACCAGGCCCAGCTGCTCGGCCTCGACCGCGGAGAGCCGGGGATTGAGGAGCATCAGCTCCATGGCTTTCCGCATTCCCAGGAGCTGCGGCACAAAGAAGGTGGAGGATTCCGCGCCGGAGAGTCCGGTCTTGTGATAGGCCCATTCGAACAGAGCCCGGTCCGAGGCCACCACCAGGTCGCACGCCATGGCGAGCCCTAACCCGCCCGCCGCGGCCATCCCATCCACCGCCGCGATGAACGGCTTGGGGGCCCGGCGGATTTCGGAGATCGCGCTGTGGAGGTACTCGAGGATCTGCTTGAAACTCTCCCCGTAGGACTGTCCCGGCTCCTCCCCCTCGGGCTGGAGATAGCCAAAGTCGGAGCCCTCTCCGCGCTCCCGCACATATTTGAGATCGGCCCCGCTGCAGAACACGCCGCCCTCGCCGGTCACGATGACGCATCGGACGGCTTCGTCGCGCGCCATGCGAAGGCCGGCGGCCCGGAACTCCCTTGCCGTCGTCACATCCATGGCGTTGAAGCGCTGCCGGCGGGCGATGGTGATGACGCCAACACCGTTTTCGCGGGTGGTGAGGATATCAGGCATAGACCGCCACGGGGATCGCCGGTTCGGGCCTCCGATTCCGCCCTTCGACGGCGAGGGCAATCGCTCTCTTGAGGAGGCCGCCCCACGCCGAGCGCATCATCCATTCCCGGTGCGCGAAGGCGTAGGCTTTGAGCATCTTCTTCGCTCCCAGCCGCCTCGCCTCCGCAACCATGGGGCTGGCGGGGAACGAGCGGGATCGCAGCAGGACCCGCCCGGCATCGAGCTCCGGAGTGACCAGGTGCACACAAGTCCGGGTCGCCGCCTCTCCAGCCGCGAGCGCGTCGTAGGTGGCGTGGAGACCGCGGTACTTCGGCAGCCCATCCGCTCCGAGGATCGTGAGATCGGCATCGTGAATGTTCAGGATCCGGCCCGGATAGGCGTCCAGCACGGGCGCGGTCAGGATATGGAGATAGGCATCGAGCAGGACCAGGTCCGGCCGGTACGCCTCGAGAAACCGGACCGTACGCGCATCGAATCGCTGGCGGCAGTTCAGATCGGAGACCCTGGACTCCTGCTCGCGACAGAATTGGCGAAGGTCGTGAATGGCGCAGGGAATGTCGGCGGCCGCAAGGAGCCCGGCGGTTTCCGCCAGGGGTTCGGTGGCGATGCCGACGACCAGCTCGTACGACGTTCCCCGGGCGGGATCATCGAGAAGGAACTCAATCCCCGGGGCCCGATTGGTGGTCAGCAGGGCCACGCGAAGAGGCGGGTTCACCAGGAATTGTGGCATCAGCAGATCCGGGGCAGCGGTTCACCATCGGGCTCCGCCATCAGCCGGCGGCCCAGACCGGTATCGAGAATGACCTGACCCGGCCGTTCCGCGATGCATTCCCCTACGATGGCCGCCTCGGCGCCGAGCGGGTGGGCCCGAAGGACCTCGAGTACCCGCTCCGCATCGCCGGGGCGAACCCCGATCACCGCTTTCCCTTCGTTGGCGATGTGGAAGGGATCGAGGCCGAGCATCTCGGCCGCCGAACGAACGACCGGGGACACCGGAACCTGGGGCTCATGGATGACGATGCCGACCCGGCTCTTCTCCGCCATCTCGTGGAGGGCGCTTGCCGCGCCGCCGCGGGTGGGGTCCTTCATGGCCGTGATGCCTTCCGGCGCCGCCGCGAGCATGGAGCGGATCAATCCATTGATCGGCGCCACGTCCGAGCGGAGGGCCCCTTCCAGGTTCAGCTCGTGACGCCGGGCCATCAGGGCAATCCCGTGATCGCCGATCGTCCCGGTGAAGAGAATGCGATCGCCCACCCTGAGCCCGGCGTCGGACACGACCCGATCGGTGATCGCGACGCCGGTGGTATTGATCACGATTCCGTCGAGCTCCCCGCGGCCCATCACCTTGGTGTCCCCGGTCACGACCGGCGCGCCGGCCTCGATGCTGGTCTCCCGCATCGACTGCTGGATCCGGAGCAGGTCGCTCCGGCGGAAGCCCTCCTCGAGAATGATGGCGCTGGTGAGCCCCAGGGGCTCGGTGGCGCCCATCATGGCGAGGTCGTTCACCGTCCCGGCGATCGCGAGGCGGCCGATATCTCCCCCCGGAAAGAAGACCGGATGCACCACGTGAGAATCGGTGGTGAGAACGAGCCACTGGTCGCCGATGCGGAAGGTGGCTCCGTCGTCCATGGCGGCGAGCCCGATGCCTTCGGCGCGGGACTCGGGGAATCCGACCGTCAGGGTTTCCTCGATGAGCCGGCGCATCGCGCGGCCGCCGGCGCCGTGCCGGAGCGTGATCATCTCGTCACGGGTCTGGATGGTGCACGTCATAACACGGGGTGCCCTCCGTACTGATACCAGATCTTGCAGGTGCCTTCGCTCGAAACCATGCAGGCGCCGACCGGGGTGTCGGGGGTGCATTCCTTCCCGAAGAGCGGGCATTTCACCGGCGCGCTCAGCCCCGCCATGATGTCGCCGCAGAGGCAGCTCTGGGTGAGGGTGGACGGGGCGTAGGTCCACAGGCGCCGCAGATCGATCGCGAATCGCCGGCGGGCATCGAGCCCCGCAAATTCATCGCGGAGCCGGAGGTTGCCGTTGGGCACGTGGGCGATCCCGCGCCAGTTGCCGCCAGTCGGCCGGAACACCTTCCAGAGCTGGGCCTGGGCATTCCGGTTTCCCTCCGGGGTCACGCAGCGGGGAAACATGTTGACCACCCTGGGCGTCCCGTCCCGCACCAGCTCGACCAGCTTGACCAGACCCGCCAGGATATCGAGCGGCTCGAACCCCGCGACCACGACCGGGATCCGGTGGTGCTCGACGAACCGCTCGAAGATGGCCGAGCCGGTGATCGCGGCGGCGTGCCCGGCGGCGAGGAATCCTTCCACTTTGGTGCCGGGCATTTCGGCCACGATTTCCATGACCGGAGGGATGTACTTGTGGGCGGAGAGCACCGAGAAATTGGGGGGCGGGTCGCCCAGCACGACCGCCGCGGTCGCCACCGCCGTGGTTTCGAATCCGCTGGCAAAGAAGACCACTTCCTCGCTGGTGTCGCGCGCCAGCTCGACCGCTTCCGCCGCGCTGTAGATGACCTCGATCCGGCCCCCTTCGGCCTGGGCATCGCCGAGCGACTTGACGCTGCCGGGCACCCGGACCATGTCGCCGTAGGTCGCGATGATCTTGCCGTCCTGCGCGAGCGCGACCGCTTCGTCGACTTCGGGAACATCGGTCACACACACCGGACAGCCCGGCCCCATGATCACGTTCAGGGCGCGAGGCAGCACGCTCCGCAGTCCGAACTTGGCGATGGACTGCTCATGGCTCCCGCACACGTGCATGACCGACACCGGGGCCCGGCCGATCTGGTCGCACAGATGGCTCAGCGCCCCGGTCAGGGCGCGGGCCCTGGCGGGATCGCGGAATCGCAGCTGGGCAATGCCCCGGTCCAGAACGGCGTCAGACATCGGCGGCTCCGGGGCGGACGGCGGCGATCTCGCCCCGCACGTCGGCGGCCATCATATCGCTCTCGGCTTCCTTGAGCAGCAGCTCGTAGAGCGCAAGGGTCTCCTGGATCTCGCCCTCGGGAATCTTCCGGATGGCAAAGCCCACGTGATTCAGGATGTAGTCGCCGGGCGCAACCGCCTGGTCCACCACGTCGAGGCGGGTTTCCCGGCGCACTCCCCAGAAATCCACCAGCGCGGTCTGCCCGCGAACTTCGATGACCTTACCGGGCACGCCTAGGCACATGGGTTCACCTCCCGCGCGAGAATCGCCGCGGCCACCGCGGCCTGACCGTAGCTGATCGCGCCGTCATTGGGCGGTAGCCGCCGGGGCGCCAGCACGCGAAAGCCGGACTGCGCGAAGCGCCGGCTCAGGGACTCGAGCAACCTTCCGTTCTGGAATACCCCGCCGCCCAGGGCGATGGTCCGGATCCCGCTTTCCTCCGCGACCCGCCGCACCAGGGCGGCCAGCGCCCAGGCCACGCTGGCGTGGAAGTCGGCGGCGAGATCGGCGACCGGCTCGCCGCGGCGGCGGCGGGTGCCTAACACGGCGAGCAGCGGCAACGGATCCAGCACCAGGCGCCCATCCTGTTCGAGAAAGCCGGACGGGTATTCCGTCGCGGGACGCCGGCCGGCCAGGGCCTCCAGCTCCATGGCCGCCTGTCCCTCATAGGCGGCCTCGTGCCGGACCCCGAGGATTGCCGCGGCCGCATCGAACAGGCGGCCCATGGATGACGCCAGCGGCGCATTCAGTCCCCGGGCGATCTGTCGCTCGACCAGGTCGCGCTCCACCGGGGAAACGCCCTGGAAGGCCAGGGCGAACGCCCCCGCGAAGCCCGGCTCGATCGAGAGGTAGCCGGCCGCGGCCCGCCAGGGAGACCGCGCCGCGCGATCGCCTCCGGGCAGCGGAGCGGGGAGAAGATGGGCGGCGCGACGGTACCCGGTCAGATCCCCCACCAGCACCTCGCCACCCCAGGTCGTCCCGTCGTCTCCATAACCCGCGCCATCCAGGGCGAGCCCGATGACCGGCTCGGTGACGCCGTGTTCGGCCATGACCGCCGCGATGTGGGCATGGTGGTGCTGCACCACCAGGACGCGGGGCAGCCCCATCTCCTCGGCGAGCCGGCTGGAGAGGTACTCGGGGTGGGCGTCGCGCACCACCACCTCGGGCGCGATCGCGAAGAGCCGCCGGAAGCGGGCCAGACTTCGATCGAAGTGCTCGAGGGTCTCCAGGTTCTCCAGGTCGCCCAGGTGCTGGCTGACCCAGGCGGCGGCGCCTTCGGCGAGGGTGAAGGTGTTCTTGAGCAGTGGCCCGACCGCGAGGAGCGGCACCGGAGCGGACACCGGCAGGCGCAGCGGCATCGGGGCAAAGCCGCGGGCCCGCCGGATCAGGACCGGCCGCTCCTCGACCACGCGGACCACCGAATCGTCGTAGCGGGTCACGATCTCGCGATCGTGCAGCAGGAACCCGTCGGCGATTCCGGCGAGCCGCGCCAGAGCCTCCGCGTTGCCGGTCGCGATCGGCTCGTCGCTCTGATTCCCGCTGGTCATGACCAGCGGCCCACCCACCGCCTCGAGCAGCAGGTGATGCAGCGGGGTATAGGCCAGCAGGACACCGATCCGGGTCAGGCCGGGCGCGACCGAGGGCGCGACCGGGGCGTCTTCCTGCCGCAAGCCGAGCACGATGGGGCGCTCGGCCGAGGCGAGCAACCGCCGCTCGGCGTCGGTCAACTGGGCCAGGACGGTCGGCCTCGTCCACGGTCCGTACCATGACCGCGAACGGCTTGGCGTCCCGGTGCTTCCGGGCGCGCAGCCGCTCGACCGCGGCCGGATTGGCGGGGTCAATGGCGAGGTGGAACCCGCCTAACCCGCGCACCGCGAGGATCGCCGCCCCGGTCCAGGAGCCCCACCGCCTCGGTCAGCGCCTCTTCCATTCCGCCGTTCCGTCCGTCCGCCGGTCCGCCTGACTTGTCCGCCGGTCCGCCGGTCCGCCCATCCGCCTGATACCAGATCCGCGGGCCGCACTCGGGGCAGCTGTTGCTCTCCGAGCGGTAGCGCCGGCTGGCCGGATCCTGGTACTCGGCGAGGCAGGCGGGACATGGCGGGAAAGCGGCCATACTGGTGCGCTCCCGATCGTAGGGCAGGGCCTCGATGATCGTGTAGCGCGGACCGCATTCGGTACAGGTGATGAACGGGTAGCGATAGCGGCGATCCGACGGATCGAACAGCTCCTCGAGACACGCCTCGCAGATGCCGACGTCAGGAGAGACCAGTCCGGTGAGCGGTGACGCCTCGCTGGGAAGGATGGCGAAGCCCCCGAACCCCGACGGGGGTTCCGGCAGAAGATCGATCGCCTCGATCCGGGCGAGCGGAGGGGCCTCAATCCGGAGCTCCTGGAGAAAGGCATCGAGCTCGAGTCCGGCGCCCTCCAGCGCGATCTGCACCTCTCCGGTGGTATTTCTCACCCACCCGTCGAGCCCATGACGAACCGCCAGCCGGTACACGAAGGGACGGAACCCCACCCCCTGCACCAGGCCGGTGACCCGGAGACGAACCGCGGCGCGCCCGGCGCCGGTGCTCAGAGTCACCATGGGCGACGCGGACAGACGGAGGCGGAGGCGGGGAACGCGGGGCGCGCCTCGACGCGCAGGAACTCCAGCCACTCGTCGAGGCCTTCGCCGGTGCGGGCGGAGGTCCGGAAGAAACGAAGGTCCGGGTTCACGGACCGCGCGTTGGCAATCGCGAGGTCCACGTCGAAGGACAGGTGGGGCAGCAGGTCGATCTTGTTGAGGACCGCGAAACTCGCCTTGCGGAACATCCCCGGATACTTGAGCGGCTTGTCTTCTCCTTCGGTCACCGAAAACACCACGATCTTGGCCGTCTCGCCGAGGTCCCAGCTCGCGGGACAGACCAGGTTGCCGACGTTCTCGATGAAGAGCAGCTGGGTCGTGGCCAGGTCGATGGCCTCGAGCGCCCGGGTGACCTGGCTGGCATCGAGGTGGCAGGCGCCTCCGGTCACCACCGCCTGGACCAGCCGGTCGGTGTGGCTCGCCAGACGATCGGCGTCGTTCTGGGTCTGCACGTCGCCGGTGATGACCGCCATCTCGATCTCGGGGCCGAGTTGCGCGAGGGTGCGCTCGAGCAGCGAGGTCTTCCCGGAGCCGGGGGACGACACCAGGTTGAAGGCCGGCACGCCCGCCTCCCGAAGCCGGCGCCGGACGGCGTCCGCCAGCTCGTCGTTCCGGGCCATGACCCGTTCGCGCACTTCAATCGTTCGGACGGCCATCATCGATCTCCACGTAGGCCAGCCTGAGGACTTCTCCGGCCGCCGGCACCAGGTCGGCGCGGGCGCCCAGGAACGGCGGCTCCCGCAACAGCGTCTCGAGGCAGAACCGGAAGTTTTCGATTTCGATCCCGGCGTCGGGGCCGACCTCGACGCCAACGCCGGTCACCCGGCCCGGAGGTTCGCGGTCGACCACTTCTTCGGCCAGCCGGCAAACCTCCAGAGCCAGTCCCAGCTCATGCATAGGCCAGTTCCCGCCGGGTGCAGCGATGGCCCAGCCATTCCAGCTGGTCGATGGTGAGGGCCACCATCTTGCCGATGGCGGAATCCACCCGCGCGCTCAGGGTGCCGGTGAGCTCGATCTGTTCGGGCTGCACCCCGATCGCCATCAGGGTTTCGGGAAGCGCGTCCCGGAGCTCGGCCAGCGCGAGGACTTCCCTCAGATCGAGCTGGTGGGGGGAGAGCTTGTGGGCGAAGTAGCGGGGGAGGTCCTCCCGCCGAAGCAGCGCGAGGCTTCCCGGCCTGGCTCCGGTGTTGATCGCATCGAGGAGAATGACCCGCTCGTGAGACTCGAACAGGTGCAGCAGGTTCATGCCCCAGGTTCCGCCGTCCACCAGCTCGACGTCCTCGGGGACGATCCACTCCTCGCGCAGCAGGTTCAGCGCGGCGATCCCCGCTCCGTCATCTCCCATCAGCGAGTTGCCCGAGGCCCAGCACCAGCGTCGTCGTCATCGGGACTCCTCGTCTTCGAAGGCTTCGTGGGCCGGCACGAACCGGCCCCCGCTCACGATCGACGAAATCACCCCGGTACGTTCCAGCTGATCGGCCCGGATCGCGAGATAGATGTGGATCGGAATGAAGGTGAGGAACAGCCAGGTGCCGGCATGGTGGAGCAACCGGACCACCGGCATCCCGCCGAACACCGGCCCGATCCAGTTGGTCAGGGAATAGATCATCCCGCCCGGATTGGATTGCCCGTAGAGCGCGAACCCCGACAGCACCATGAAGAAGGTGAGGGCGTAGATCGCGGTGTAGCTGAGCTGCTGGAGCGGGTTATGGCCGAGGTAGCGGGGCGCCTTCTCCGGCCGGATCATCAGGTAGAACTTGATCATGCGGAACAGGTTGACCCAGTCGCGGGGACGGATCGGGAAGAGGGCGCCCAATCCGCTCGTAGCGATTCCCCATGAACAGCCAGTAGACCCGCACGATCCCGGTCATCACCAGCACCGCGGCCGAGGCAAAGTGCAGGAACCGCACCCAGCCCATCAGGAAGTGGGCGCTGGCCTCGCCGCCGGTCATGAAATAGGGCTTGCCGATATACAGACCGGTCACCACCAGCAGGACCACGCAGGCCGCCGCGGTCCAGTGCATGGCGCGGAGCGGCCACTCCCACAGGTACACCCAGCGATAGTCGCCGGTCGGAGGCGGGACCTTGTGGGCCATGGTGATCCCGGGGCGACGCCGGACGCGGGTCTCGCTCATTGCACCTTCACCGAAACCACCGGCGCCCCGGTCGCATCGAGCACGTGCACTCCGCACGCCATGCAGGGATCGAACGAGTGGATAGTGCGCAGGATCTCGAGCGGCTCATTGGGACGTACCAGGGGATGGTTGTCGACCAGCGAGGCCTCGTAGGGCCCCATCTGTCCCTTGTCGTCCCTGGGCGAGCAATTCCAGGTACTGGGCACCACGCACTGGTACCGCGCGATCTTCCCGTCCATGATCTGGACCCAGTGGCCCAGCGCGCCTCGGGGAGCATCGAGATAGCCATAGCCCTGGGCGGTCTTGGGCCAGCTGGAGGGATCCCATTTGCTCTTCTCGAAGGTCCGGGTATCCCCGCTCTTGATCCGCTCGATCAGCTGCCCGAACCAGACTTCCATGCGTCGGGCAAGCAGGACGGTCTCGATGCCCCGCGCCGCAGTGCGGCCCAGGGTGGAGAAGAGCGCGGCCGGCCCGACATTCAGCTTCTCAGGGTCTGGCCGACCAGCTCCTTCGCCCCTTCGTGTCCGGAGGCATAGGCGACCAGCATTCGGGCGAGTGGGCCCACCTGCATCGGCTTGCCTTCGTACCGGGGGGCCTTCATCCAGGTGTACTTCTGATGGTCCTGGAGATACTCGTAGGGCGGCTTCGGTCCGGTATAGACCGGCTTGGTTTCGCCGGACCAGGGGTGCAGCCCGACCCCATCGCCGTCGGTGTACTGGTACCAGGAGCTGGTGATGTATTCCTCGACCTGGCGATGATCGTAGGGGTGGACCGTGCTCAGGTCCTTGTCCAGGATGATGCCGCGAGGGAGATACAGCTTGTCGAGATCCCGGACATCGGCCTCGGGGAACTCGCCGCAGGCGAGGAAGTTGGGCACCCCGCCCCCGATGGCGGCCCAGTCCTTGTAGAACCCGGCGATCGCCACCAGATCGGGCCAGTACACCTGCTCCACGAACTCGCGGGCCCGCCGGATCATGCCCTGGATGTCGACCAGCTTCTCCGCGTTGATCGTCGCGGTGCCCTCGATATTGATGGCGCTCGCCATCCCGCCCACCAGAAAATTGGGGTGGGGATTCTTTCCGCCGAAGATGGTATGCACCCGGATGACGTCTCGCTGCCAGTCGAGCGCCTCGAGGTAATGGGCCACCGCGAGGAGGTTCACTTCGGGCGGAAGCTTGTAGGCGGGATGGCCCCAGTAGCCGTTCTGGAAAATGCCGAGCTGACCACCGCCGGCGAATTTCTTGAGGCGGTCCTGGACCGACCGATAGTAGGTCTCGGAGTTGTTGGGCCAGGGGGAGATGCTCTTCGCGATGCGCGCGGTGCCCGCCGGGTCGGCGCTCAAGGCGCTGATCACGTCCACCCAATCGAGCGCGTGGAGATGGTAGAAGTGGATCACGTGATCCTGGATGAACTGCATCCCGTGGATCAGATTCCGGATGATGTTCGCATTGGGCGGAATGGTGATGTCGAGCGCGTCTTCCACGGCGCGGCAGGATGCCACCGCATGAACCACGGTACACACGCCGCAGATGCGCTGGGTGAAGGCCCAGGCGTCCCGGGGATCGCGGCCCTGGAGAATGATCTCGATTCCCCGGAACTGGGTCGAATGGGCCCACGCATTGGTGATCCGCCCGGCATCCGCCTGCGCCTCGATCCGGAGGTGCCCCTCGATACGGGTGATGGGATCAACGACGACCTTGGTCACGGCCATGGCTCACTCCTTTCCCGCGTCGGGGGGAAGCACCGGCAGCTCGCCCTTGCGCCGCTCTCGTACCTGGTGAACTCCGGTGGCGATCGCGTGGGCCGCCACTCCGGCGGTCGCCCCGATCGCGAGCGCCGCGCCCATGATGTCCACGGTGCGCTCGACCCCGAACCCGCCCACATCAGGCAACCGGTCGTAGAACGGAGTCATGGTGTCCCAGAAATTCCGCTCGGTGCAGCCGATGCAGGGATGCCCCGCCCCGATCGGCCAGCTGGTCCCACCGTTCCACTGGAAGATCGGACAGGGCGAGAACGTCGCCGGGCCCTTGCAGCCGACATGGTAAAGACACCAGCCCTTGCGGGCGTTCTCGTCGTCGAACACCTCGACATACTGTCCCGCGTCGAAGTGGGCCCGGCGGGGACACTGATCGTGGATCCGCTTGCCGTAGGCGAACAGCGGCCTCCCATCGGCATCCGTCGCCGGAAGCCGGTTGAAGGTGAGGAAGTGCGCCACCGTGGCCGTGACGACATCACCGATGGGCGGGCAGCCGGCCACGTTGATCATCGGCTTGTCCTTGATCACTTCGGCGACCCCCACGGCCCCGGTGGGGTTGGGGCGGGCAGCCTGAACACTCCCCCAGTGGGCGCACGCCCCAACCGCCACGATCGCCGCAGCTCCCTGGGCTGCCTCCTCGAGGACCGCCTTTGCGGTGCGGCCGCCGATCGTGGTGTAGATCCCATCCTCCGCGAGCGGCACCGACCCGGTGACGACGAGGAGGTATTTCCCCGCGTTCTGCTTCATGGCCTGCTGGAGCGCCGCTTCGGCCTGATGTCCTGCCGCAGCCATGAGGGTGTGGGAGTAATCGAGGGAGACGACGTCGAGCACCAGGTTCCCGATGGTGGGCTCGACCGTGCGGAGCACGCTCTCCACGCATCCGGTGCATTCCTGGAGCTGAATCCAGATGACGCTCGGGCGTTTGACCGCTTCGAGAGCGTGGGCCAGCCGCGCCCCGGCTGCCTCCGTCAAGACCAAGCACGATGGCGAGCCGGCCACAGAATTCGAGGAATTCGCGCCGGGAAACCCCCGCGCCTCCAACCTGTCTCGGAGTGTCTCGCCTTCCTGCCGAGATCAGCTCGGGAAATGCCATGGAAGTGCCTCCTGCGAATGGCCGGATCCGACCTTGCTCAGGAGGGTACGGAAAGAGCTGTGAAGATTTGGTTAAGAGGGGGTGAAAAGGCGGACAAGAGAGGCGGACAGGCGGACAGGCGGACAGGCAGCTACCGGTTAATGGAGTCTGACCCCCATTTCGCCCAGTGGAGGGCGGCGCCCACCGCACGATGCCATCCTCGAGACGCCGCCTCTGCTTCACTGGTGCCCGGCATCGAACCGGGTGAACGCGCCGATGCCCGGAAATTCCTCGATGCTGCGCCAGACGCCCAGCGCGAGACCGGCGAGCGCGGCAGCACCCAGAGCGCGTTGTTTCCACGTTCGCGGGCCGCTCGACCGGGATCCCCAGTACATCGGCCTGAAATTGCATCAGCCAGTCATTGGCGGTGGCGCCGCCATCAACCCGGAGCTCCGATGGCGTGACATCGGTCGCCGCCACCATGGCCTCGAGCAGCTCCTGGGAGCTGAACGCGATGGCCTCGAGGCCGGCCCGGACCAGGTGGGCCCGGGTGGTACCGCGGGTTAGACCGGTGATGGTCCCCCGCGCTTCGGCTTCCCAGTGCGGGCTGCCCAGCCCGACGAACGCCGGGACCAGGTGCACCCCTCCGGTATCCGGCACCGAAGCCGCCAGCATGGCCGATTCGGCCGAGCTTTCCAGCAGGCCGAGGCCGTCCCGGAGCCACTGGATCACCGCGCCCGCGATGAACACGCTGCCTTCCAGGGCAAACCCGCCGCGACCCCTGGGGTCGCACGCCGCCGTCGCCAGCAAGCCCTCGGGTGGAGCGGGGGGAGTTTCGCCGGTGTAGAGGAGCAGGAACGCTCCGGTCCCATAGGTGTTCTTCGCCATGCCCTGCCGCACACATCCCTGCCCGAACAAGGCCGCCTGCTGATCTCCCGCAATACCCGCGATGGGCAGTGGGAAAGCCGAACAACTCCGGATCGGTCTCGCCGCAGACGCCGGAGGAATCAACGATCGCGGGCAACATCCGGTCGGGGATCCGGAACAGCGCGGTCAGGTCGCGGTCCCAATCGCCCGAGGCGAGGCGATACAGCATGGTGCGTGAGGCGTTGGTGCGGTCGGTCGCATGGACCCGGCCACCAGTGAGCCGGGCAATGAGCCAGGTATCCACCGTACCGGCGAGCAGCTCGCCCCGCTCGGCGCGCCAGCGGAGCTCGGAATCACGGAGCAACCACTCGAGCTTGGTGGCCGAAAAGTATGGATCGGCCACTAACCCGGTCCGGGCCCGGATGTCCGCCTCGAGACCGGCGGACCGAAGCTCACGGCAGCGCCCGGCGGTGCGCCGGTCCTGCCAGACGATCGCGGGGGCGACCGGTTTGAGGGTTGCGCGATCCCAGAGCACCACGGTTTCGCGCTGGTTGGTAATCCCGATGCCCACCGGGTCGCTCGCCCGCGGCCGAGAGCGCCTCACGCGCGGCGATTACGGTGGACTGGAAGAGCTCTTCCGGGTCGTGCTCGACCCAGCCCGGCTCGGGGAAATGCTGGGCGAACTCGCGGCGGCCTGCACCGAGAATGGTCCCGTCCTGATGGACGACCAAGGCCCGGGAACTGGTCGTTCCCTGGTCCAGCGCGAGCATCGAGGTCATGACGGAGGGGAAGTTAGCGGCTCACCGGGCCCACCACGGGATTCCTTCCGGACGGAAAAGCCCAGTGGTTCTGGAGTGAGGGGATTCCCTGAATCGGGGGAGGTTCTTCGGGGCTATTTTGCGGGAAACGGGGGTGGGTCTCGATGACGCAGCGCCGATTCCGGATTCTCCGAGTGCTCCTGCCGGCCGCGCTCGTCTGCGGTTCAGCAGGAGTGCTCTCCGCGCACGACCTCTTCATCAAGTTGCGCAGCTACTTCCTCCCCGCGGAGACCGCGGTGGAGGCCCGGTTGCTCAACGGAACCTGGACCCGAAGCGAGAACGCGATCGCTCGGAATCGGATCGCCGACTTCTCCCTGGTGGGCCCGACCGGACGCGCCCGGCTCGACACCATCGCCGTTCTTCCCCGCGGAGACACGACCCTGGTTCGCTTCCGCACCGGCGCACCGGGCACCTATGTCCTCGGCATTTCGATCCGGGCCAGCGAAATCTCGCTCGCGGCCAAGGACTTCAACGCCTACCTCAAGGAAGAGGGTATCACCGAAACCCTCGCCGAGCGGACCCGGAGTGGGACTCTGGATCAGCCGGCGCGAGAGCAATATTCCAAGCACGTGAAGGCGATCCTTCAGGTCGGCGACGAGCGCAACGAGGCCTATGCGACGGTCCTGGGATATCCGGCCGAGATCGTGCCGCTCGAGAATCCCTACCAACGCAAAGTGGGAGAGACCATCCGGGTCCGTTGCCTGGTGGACGGGATTGCCACCGCGGGGCTCACGGTACTCGCCGGCGGCACCAGCGCGCAGGGGGGTCCCATCCGGGAAAGTTCCGCGGTGACCGATGCGGCCGGGATCGCGGCGATTTCCCTGCCTTCCGCCGGCCGATGGTACGTAAAGTTCATCAGCATGCGGCGATCCGCCGAGGGCAATCTCACCCACCGGTCACGGTGGGCCACTCTCACGTTTCAAGTACGCTGACCATGACCGGCCCACCGGGGCCTAGTGGCCCATGGCCACGGCCCTGGGGCTCCCCACCGTGATCAGCCCCACCGCGCCGAGGCTCGCATCCGCGAAGGCGTGGGTGACGAACGCATAGCGGCCTTCCTCGTTGAACCGGGTCTCGAGCACCGCACCGCTGCCCGGCGGGATCTGCTGGGTCTGCAGTCCGTGGAGCACGGTATGGGGATCCCCGTCGGGAAACACCGCATCAAAGATCGTCCCCACGATGTGAAACGCGCTGAACCGGTTGGGCCCGGCATTCACGACGAAGAAGCGGACCCGGTCGCCCCGGTCGACCTGGAGCGGCGCCGCCTGATACTGGCCGGCCCGGCCGTTGAACACGACATAACCCGCGTGGTTCTCCAGCATCGCGGTCCAGTCCCCTTCCCGGATCGCACTGTCGGCGGCGGGCTTGGGATAGAACTCGCTCTGAACCACCACGAACTCCTTGTCGACCCGGTTCGGCCAGCCGCCGGCGGGATCCACGATGATCGGCAAGTACATGCCCTGGGCGATATGCATCAGCACCGGCGGAGTCCCGCAGTGAACCATGAAGGCCCCCGGCGTGGTCGCGGTGAACTCGAACGCCAACGAGTCCCCCGGGGCGATCGACTTCATCGCCTGATCCATGGGAAGCCGAGCCGCATGGAGATCGATCGAGTGCGGCATGTCCTTCGCCTGGTTCACGATCTTGATCCGCACCAGGTCGCCCTGACGGACCCGAATCACCGGGCCCGGCACGGTTCCCCCGAACGTCCATGCGACGTACTTCACACCATCGGCGATCTCGATGGTGTCATTGGTCATGGGAATCCGGAATTCCTTGATCGGAGCGGTTCCAACCGGAGCGAGCCGCGCATCAAACGCCGGCGCAGTGGAAGTCCGGGTCACCCCGAAGTCCACGACCTGCACCGCTTTCTCTTTCCCAAGAGCGCCGGCAAGCACCGCGGCGCCCGCGATTCCCAGTGTAGTCAGAATGGTCATTGGCCAACGAACTGTCTTTCCCACGGTTGCTCCTGTGCGTCATGTAGGTGTGAACAGGATGCTTGTCTGTCCATAAAGACATCTTTAACGTTTGAGTAAGGGATCTTCATCGACCTCCCCCCGGTATCTTCTGGCACCTTCTACCCGAGCCTGGTCATGGCGTATTCCACCCTCCTCCTTGAGACCCGCGACGGGATCGCCCGGATCACGATCAATCGCCCTGAGAAGCTCAATGCGCTGAACGACGCCGTGATCACCGAGCTTGGTGACGCGGCCGCCAGGCTCACCACGGAATCGGGAATCCGGGCGGCGATCATCACGGGCGCCGGGGAGAAGGCCTTCGTGGCCGGGGCGGACATCGGCGAGCTGGCCCGCTGCAACCCGCTCGAGGCGCGCACCCTCTCTCAGAAGGGAAGCCGGGTATTCCGGCAGCTCGAGCTCTGTCCCAAACCGGTCGTCGCCGCGGTGAATGGCTTCGCCCTGGGCGGCGGCTGCGAGCTTGCGATGGCGTGCCACATCCGCATCGCGAGTGAGAACGCCAGGTTCGGCCAGCCTGAAGTCAAGCTGGGGATCATCCCCGGATACGGAGGCACGGTGCGTCTCCCCCGGCTGGTGGGCCGAGGGCGTGCGCTCGAGCTCCTGCTCTCGGGCGCACCGATCGATGCCCGGGAGGCTCACCGCATCGGGCTGGCGAACCGCGTCGTCCCACTGAGCCAGCTTCTGGCCGAAGCAGAAACCCTGATTCGGGCCATGCTCGAGAATGGACCGCTCGCGTTGCGCGGGTGCCTGGAGGCCCTCGATCAGCAGGAAAGCCGGCCTCTGGAGGAAGCCCTGAACCTGGAAAGCCAGCGGTTCGGAGACCTGGCCGGAACCCCGGATTTTCGGGAGGGGACCAGCGCCTTTCTGGAGAAGCGAAAACCCACCTTTCAGTAGTGCAATCCGGAGCCCTAACCCCTTAAATTTCGGGGTGATGCGGGCCGAACGAATCGTCGCGCGAGGGTTCCGGAATCTGGTCGATCTGGACCTTGTTCTGCCCCCGGCCGGCGCCGCATTTCTGGGCCGGAATGGGCAAGGAAAAACCAACCTTCTCGAGTTGCTGTACTACCCCGTTCTGTTCCGTTCGCTGCGAGGCTCAAGAGACGGCGAAATCGCTCGCCACGGCGAGGCCGGGTTCGGCTTGACCATGCAGGTCCGGACCTCCGGACCGAGCCGCCCGGGAGCCGTCAGCATCGCGAGCGAATTCCGGTCGGCCGAAAAAGAGAAATCGGCGACGGTGGACGGAGTCCGGTCCGAGCGGTTGGGCGACGCGATCGGCCGCTGGCTGGCGGTGGCGTTCCTGCCTGCCGACCTCAGGCTGGTCCATGGATCGAGCGCGGAGCGGCGCCAGTATCTCGACCGCGTGCTGGCACTTGCCGATCGGGGATATCTCACGGCGCTTACCAGATACCGCCGGGCGCTCGCGCAGCGAAATGCGGCGCTCCGTCAGCAGCAATCCGCTCTGGCGGCCGCGTTCGACGGAATCCTCGCCGAAGCCGGCGCCCTCCTGGTGCGCCGCCGAATGGAGTGGGTGAGGGAGTCCGCCGAGCTCTTCACCGCGGAATGCGACGGCCTGGGGGAGACGACGGCGACGACCGTGCGGTACCGGGGCGACGAGGATCTTGCCGAGGCCGATGCCTGGGGCGGAGCCCTTCGCCGGGCGGCGTCACGCGATCAGGCCCTCGGCATGACGACGGTGGGACCCCATCGTCACGATCTCGAGCTCCGCCTGGGGAAACGGCGCTTCCGCGAAGCGGGCTCCACCGGCCAGCAGCGGACCGCGGCGATCGCCCTCAAGCTCTGTGAGCTGGCGACTCTCGCTTCGGCCTCCGGGTCGGCGCCGGCGCTCCTGCTCGATGACGTGTTCGCCGAGCTGGATTCCGGGCGCCAGACGAAGCTCGCGGACCGACTGGCCGCCCCGAGACCCGGAATGACCGGCGCGCCACCGCAGACGTTCCTGACTTCGCCCCGGGGCGATGAGCTGCCCGAGGTGTTCCCGCTCGAGCGGTTTGCGGTCGAAGGCGGTGCGATCCGAGAGGCCTCCCGGGCGCGGGAACTGGTCGCGTGAGCTTCCGGAACGATGGGCGAGGGGGCCGTCCGGTCCAGCTGGGCAGCGCCCTCCGGGACTGGCTCGAGGACGCCGGGTTATCGTCGCGGCTCGAGCTAACCCAGGCGGTGGAACGCTGGGCCGGAGCGGTGGGCCCCCAGATCGCCGCGGTGACCCGGGCGGAATCGGTCAACGCGCAGGGGATTCTCTGGGTCCGGGTCACCACCAGCGCGTGGGCCAACGAGCTGAGTCTCATGAGCCCCCGGATTCTCGCCCAGCTCAACCGCGAAGCCACCCGCGAGGGGCGAATCCGTGAAATCCGCTGGCTGATCGGGCCGCGAACGACAAGCAGCGAATAGCAACCAGGAGCAGACCATGGCCGCTATGCCGGCACCGAGAGAGCAGGAGACCGATTACAGCGCCGACTCCATCCAGGTCCTCAAGGGGCTGGAGGCCGTGCGCCGCCGCCCGGCGATGTACATCGGCTCGATTTCCGAGAACGGGTTGCACCACCTGGTCTACGAGGTGGTGGACAACTCGATCGACGAAGCGCTGGCCGGGTTCTGCGATACCATCGGCGTCACCATCCATGCCGACAACAGCATCACCGTAGTCGATAACGGCCGGGGCATTCCGGTCGGGATCCACTCCACCGAAAAAATTCCCGGCCTCGAGCTGGCGCTCACCGTGCTGCACGCGGGCGGCAAATTCGACAAGCGAACCTACAAGGTCTCGGGAGGGTTGCACGGGGTCGGGGTCTCGGTGGTGAACGCGCTGTCGGAGCGGCTCGACGCCTACGTGGACATGGACGGGAAGCGTCACCACATGGCGTTCGTGCGCGGCCAAACGGTCAAGAAGCTGAGCGTGACCGGGAAGGCGAAGGCGACCGGCACCACCATCACCTTCAAGCCCGATCCCGAGATTTTCACCACGCTGGAGTTTCACTACCAGACCCTCGCCGACCGGCTCCGCCAGCTCGCCTTCCTGAATCGCGGCGTCACCATCACGTTGCGTGACGAGCGAAAGGACCCCGCGCAGGAAGAGAAGTTCTACGCCAAGGGCGGCCTGATGGAATTCGTGCAGTGGCTCAACCGGAACAAGAAGCCGCTGCATCCGAAGCCGGTGGGCGTGACCACGACCAAGGACGAGGTCGAGGTGGACCTCGCGCTCCAGTACGAAGACGGGTACAACGAGAACACCTTCACCTTCGTGAACAACATCAACACCCACGAAGGCGGGACCCACCTCACCGGGTTCAAGGCCGCGCTCACCCGGACCATCAATGACATCGCCAAGAAGGGGAACTACCTCAAGAAGGAGGATTTCTCCCTCACCGGCGAGGACATCCGGGAAGGGCTCACCTGCGTCCTCCATGTCAAGGTCCGGGAACCCCAGTTCGAGGGCCAGACCAAGACCAAGCTGGGGAACTCCGAGGTCGAGGGCATCGTCAAGCAGGTGGTGAACGAGCACCTGGGCAGCTATCTGGAGGAGCATCCGAGCGTCGCCCGGGCAATCATCGAGAAGGCGGTGAGCGCGGCGCGGGCCCGCGAGGCAGCCCGCAAGGCGCGCGACCTGGTCCGCAAGAAGTCGGGACTCGAAAACGGAGTGCTTCCCGGGAAGCTCGCCGACTGCTCGCTCGAGGATCCCGCGATGTGTGAGATCTACCTGGTCGAAGGGGATTCGGCGGGGGGCAGCGCGAAGATGGGGCGGAACCGGTCGTTCCAGGCGATCCTCCCCCTCCGCGGCAAGATTCTCAACGTCGAGAAGGCGCGGATCGACAAGATCCTGTCGAATGAAGAGATTCGCGCGATGATCACCGCGATCGGCACCGGGGTGCGTGAGGATTTCAAGCTGGACGACGCCCGGTACCAGAAAATCATCCTGATGACCGACGCCGACGTGGACGGCGCCCACATCCGGACCCTGCTGCTGACGTTCTTCTTCCGGCAGATGAAGGAATTGATCGAAGCGGGCTACGTCTTCATCGCCCAGCCCCCGCTCTACCGGGTGGCCCGCGGCAAGGAGGAGTACTACGCCTACACCGAGACCGAACGGGACGACGCCGCCAAGCGGCTCGGCGGCGACGGCAAGTCGGGCGTCAACATCCAGCGCTACAAGGGTCTGGGCGAGATGAACCCGGATCAGCTCTGGAAAACCACCATGGATCCGGAAACCCGGACCATGCTGCGGGTGACCCTGGACGATGCCCAGATCGCGTCGAAGCTGTTCGAGGAGCTGATGGGAGACGAGGTCGAGCCGCGCCGGGTGTTCATCGAGCAGAACGCGAGGTACGTGAGCAATCTGGATGTCTAGGTGCTAGGTGCTGGCCGTCACCCGTTCCTGAATCAGGGGTAGTGGCGAGGCGGTGTCTCCGATCCGGAGCACCGCCTCGATCGCTTTCTTCGCCTGCTCGGCGTCCGATTCGGTCCGCGCGTGCACTACGGCGAGGACCTCGCCCCTGGCCACCCGGTCGCCCGGCTTGACCGGGATCACGATCCCGACCGACGGATCGATCACGTCGTCGGTGCGGGACCTCCCGCCACCCAGCGCGATGATCGCGTGGCCGATCGGGCGGGGTGGAATCTCCGCGACCACGCCGGTCCTGGTCGCCTTGACGTCGCGGATGACCGGAGCCCGGGGCAGGAGGTCGTAGGAGTCGACGACCCGGGGCTCTCCCCCCTGCGCCTGCACCAGCTTCGCGAACATCTCGATGGCGCGTCCCGAACGGATCGTCTCCTCGAGTCGGGCTTTCGCGACATCCGCATCCTTCTCGACTCCAGCCACCAGCAGCATCTCCACCGCGAGCGCCATGGTGACTTCCATGAGATCCGGGGGTCCTTGGCCCTTGAGGCCCTCCAGCGATTCGATCACCTCGAGCGCATTGCCACAGGCAAACCCGAGCGGGCGATCCATGGCGGTGAGCAGGGCCACCGTTCGGCAGCCGTGCGAAGCACCGATCCCGATCATGGTCTTCGCGAGCACCAGCGACTGGGCCGGATCGGTAATGAACGCCCCACTCCCGGTCTTGATGTCGAGCACCAGGCCCTGCAAGCCCTCGGCGAGCTTCTTCGACATGATGCTCGCCGAGATGAGCGGGATCGACTCGACCGTGCCGGTCACGTCGCGGAGGGCGTAGAGCTTCCGGTCCGCGGGGCAGATCTCGGGGGTCTGCCCCAGCATGACCACGCCGAGGCGCTTGACCTGCGCGATGGCCTGGTCGAGCGAGAGCCGCACGGTGAAGCCGGGGATGGCCTCGAGCTTGTCGAGGGTGCCGCCGGTGTGCCCCAAGCCGCGTCCCGAGATCATCGGAACCGCGACGCCGCAGCACGCGACCATCGGCGCCAGCAGCAGGGAGGTCTTGTCGCCCACCCCGCCAATCGAGTGCTTGTCGACCCGGGGAATCGCCAAGTCACCGAATTCCAGGGTCGACCCGGAGTGGAGCATGGCGTCGGTCAGCGCCGCGAGCTCGTCGGGCTCGAGCCCGCGCCAGACCACCGCCATGGCCAGCGCGCTCATCTGGTAGTCGGGCAGCTCGTCGCGCGCGTACGCGGCGATGAGCGCACGCCAGTCGTCCGGGCGCAAGGCCCGGCCGTCTCGCTTGGCTTCGATGAGTCGCGGGACGTGAATCAGAGAATCAGGACTCGGTAGACAGCCGGCGCTTGAGCTCGCGACGAGCCTTCCGGCTCAGGTGGTCCCATTCGTCCTGGGCGCGGTCCTTGACTTCCTCCATGCCGGTGCGGAGCCGTCGCCGGGTGGTCCGACCGGAAGCGGGCGCCAAGAGCAGGGCGGCCGCGGCTCCCACCAGCGCGCCGATCGCGATCCCTACCGCGAAGCCGGCCGCACCGGAGCGGCCAACGTCCTCATCCCGATTGTCCATCTCGTCCTCGTCTTCCTCGTCCTCTTCGTCCGCATCTTCGTCTTCCGGCCCGTCCTCGAGCTCGTCGCTCGTGTCCCGAGCGTCATCGCCATCGCGCATGGGCTGGTCCTCCCGTCCCAAACGTATCATGGCCGGTAGGGATTGGCTATTTTCACCGCCAGGTGACCGAGTCTCTTCCTGCCGATCTCACCGAGCGCGCCGCCCGGCTCCGCCAGGGCATCGAGCGCGCCAATCATCTCTACTACGTCGCCGACGAGCCGGAGATCTCCGACCAGGAGTACGACCGCCTGTTCCGGGAGCTTCAGGATCTCGAGGCGAAATATCCCGCGCTCCAGACCCTGGACAGCCCCACCCTCCGGGTCGGCGCGGGACCAGCTACGGCGCTGGCCAAGCATCCCCACCGCCGGCCGATGCTTTCCCTCGCCAACGCCTTCACCCCCGAGGAGCTGACCGAGTGGGAGGAACGGAACGCGAGGATGGTGGAGGAGGTGCGCGGCGCGGGTTATACCACGGAGATCAAGATCGACGGCGCCGCGGTCAGTCTGACCTACGAGGACGGGCGCCTCACGGTCGGGACGACCAGAGGCAACGGCCAGGTCGGGGAGGACATCACCGCGAACCTGAGGACCATCCCCGACGTTCCGCTCCAGCTGAAGGGAGAGGCCCTGCCCCACCTCATGGAAGTCCGGGGGGAGGTCTACCTTCCCTACCGTTCCTTCGAGGCCCTGAACCGGGAGCGGGCGGCCTCGGGCGACCCGCCCTTCGCTAACCCGCGAAACGCCGCCGCCGGCGGGCTCCGCCAGCTCGACCCGGCGGAGACCCGCCGGCGGCGGCTTCGCCTGTTCGCCTTCGCGATCGAACCGATCGAGGGCAGGCTTTCCCTGTCCACCCAGCACGACGTGCTGGAGCAGCTGGCTCGATGGGGATTCCCGGTCGAGCCGCATCACCAGCTCTTCGACGACCTCGCCCAGGTCCAGGCCCGGATCCCCGAGCTGGAATCCCTGCTCGACACCCTCCCGTTCCAGGCGGACGGCGTCGTGGTGAAGGTCAATCGCCGCGACCTCCAGGATGAGCTCGGCGTGGTGGGTGGTCGCGAACCGCGCTGGGCGATCGCCCGGAAGTTCGCCCCGGAAGTCGCCGTCACCCGGCTGCTCGATATCAAGATCAACGTGGGACGAACCGGCGCCCTCAATCCCTGGGCCGAGCTCGAGCCGGTCGAAGTGAGCGGGGTCACGGTCTCCAAGGCGACGCTGCACAACGCCGACCTGATCGAGCAGAAAGACATCCGGATCGGCGACTGGGTCGAAGTCGTCCGCGCCGGAGAGGTGATTCCCCAGCTGATCGGACCGCTCCGGGAGAAGCGGGACGGCAGCGAACGGGTGTTCGTGATGCCGGGGGCGTGTCCTGCCTGCGGCACGCCCGCTGAGCGCCCGGCGGATGAGGTCATGTCGTACTGTCCGAACGCCGCCTGCCCTGGCCGGGTGTTCGAGGGGATCGTGCACTTCGCCTCGCGCGGCGCGATGGATATTCGCGGGCTGGGGCCCGAGCGAGTCCGCCAGCTTCTCGATGCGGCGCTGATCCGCGACGTGAGCGACCTCTACCACCTCCGCGCGACGGACCTCGTGGGGCTCCCGCGATTCGCCGCTCAATCGGCCGAGCAGCTGGTGCAGGGCATTGCAGCCTCCCGCTCGAAGCCACTCAGTGCCCTGCTCTTTGGCATCGGGATTCGCCATGTAGGGGCCACCGTGGCGGAGCTCCTCGCCCGGCATTACGGGACACTGGACGCGCTCAAAGCGGCCACCGCGGAGGACATCGCGGGAATCCCCGGGGTGGGCTCCACCATCGCGGAGGCGGTGGCAAGCTTTTTCCATGACCCATCCAACCGGAAGCTGCTCGAACGGCTGGCTGAATCGGGCCTGACGCTGAGCGAGCCCCGCGCGATCCGGAGTGGCGGTCCTCTGGCCGGCCAGACCTATGTGCTGACCGGGACGCTGCCGACCCTTTCCCGAAGCGAGGCCACGGCCCTGATCGAATCGGCCGGTGGCCGGGTCGGGGGAAGCGTGAGCAAGCAGACCAGTGCGGTGGTCGCGGGGGAATCCGCGGGCACCAAACTCGAGAAGGCCAGAACCTTAGGGATAGAAATCATCGACGAAGCCGAGCTCGTGAAACGGGCCGGCGCAACCGAGAGCGACTCATGACCATCGCCACCGAGAACGACCTGGACCTCCTGATCGGGAAGCGGGCCCTCCACCAGATGCGCGCGGTGCTGGAGCGGGAGTGCGGCTCGAAGGCTCCCCTGCTCCTTCGGGAGATCGGGTTCGCAGCCGGCGAAGCGCTCCACCAGGGGTTCGAGCAGTGGGCACGGGAGCACTACCAGGTTGAATCGGTGCCCGAGCTCGACAACGCGTTTCTCGGCGAGGCCCTGCACGGCTTTTTCGAGAGCATCGGCTGGGGAAGCGTCCAGCTCGGCGAGCTGATCCCGCAGGTGGTCGCGTTCGATGCCTCGGCCTGGGGTGAAGCCGTTCCGGGAGGAGCGCAGTACCCCTGCTGCCACTTCTCGTCGGGCGCCCTGGCCGATTTCTTCACCCGGCTGGGGGGAACCCGGGCGGCGGTGATGGAAGTCGAGTGCCTGAGCCGGGGCGAGGAACGCTGCCGGTTCCTGGTCGGTTCGCCCGACCTGCTGACCTATGCCTATGAGCGGATGACGGCGGGGATGGGATACCGGGAGGCGCTGACCTAACCCGGTAGCACGCCCAGGCCTTCCAGCAGGAGGGAGGGCACGCAGGCCGATCCCACCCAGGTCGGGTCGCTGGCGATGGCCCCGATCCGATTGAGCGCCGCGAAGGTGTTCCCCACCAGCTGAAGGCCCTCCAGCCGGCCGGTGACCCGGCCGTTCTCCACCAGGTAGGTCCACGGAGCCGGCAGACGGAAGGTTCCTCGGAGGGGATTGGGCCCGGAGCGCCACTCCAGCTCGTCCACCAGGAGTCCCCGCCCCATCATGGTGAGAAGGGTCGCCCGGGTCTCCACCCCCGGAGTCACTCGCACATTGGAGAACCCGACCCGGGAGCCCCCCTGCCGCCGCCATCCGTGCCCGGTCGATGGCACCCCGGACCGGGCGCCGGTCTCGAGATCGGCGAGGAACCCGTTCACCCTTCCGCGTTCGATCAGCACGATACTCCGGGTCACCACGCCGTCATCGTCCACCGGGCGGGAGCCCGGCCGTCCCGGCGCGAGCGGGTCGTCGATCACGGTGAGCCGGGGATCGAAGACCCGCTCGCCGACCTGGTGGCGCAGGGGGGACTCGCCGGCGAGGGCCTGGCGGCCGGTCAGCGCGGCGCGGAGCGGGAGCAGGAACGTGGCGAGGGCCCGGGGGGACAGGACGACCGGCATGACCGGATCGAGCCTGCTCCGGGACAGGAGCCGCGGCTCGAGCCGGGCTTCCACCTCGGAGACCAGACCCTCCAGATCGCTCAGCTCGGGCAGCGCGGCGCCGGACCAGTGGACCCGGCAAGGGGGTGCATAACCCGCACCGATGCTCTCGACCACCGCCCCGGCCCCGGCCAGCGTCACGTCGTAGCCGGTCAGCACCCCGCGGGTATTCCCCACCCGCACCGATCCGGCCGACCGCTCGGCCCACACTTCCACCCGGCGATGGCTCCGCCGCAGGCGCTCGAACAGGTTCCGGGCGATTCCCTCGAGCGCGGGCGCCCCGGCCGACACCGCCTGGGCCGATCGGGTCGCGACCTGGGGAAGCGGGGCCGGCACCGGGACCTGGAGCTCGAGCGTGGGACCGGCGGCCGCGGCGGCGAGGGCGCGGTCGCGGAGCGCGGCGGCATCCAGGGCGGCGCCGGACCCGTAGCCGATCCGTCCTTCGTGCATAACCCGCAAATGCGAGCAGGCGGACGTGGCGGCCCAGATCCGGCTGTGGCCATCGGGAGCGAGCGACAGGGTGAGGGTGTCGTCCTCCTTGATGACCGCGTCGGCCCGCTGGGTATGGGGCGCCACCGCATCGAGCAGAACCCCGATCACGTCAGCTCACACCCGACCACCGCCCGGGCGATCCGAAGATGGGGCGCCCCCGTGGTCATCGGCACCAGGCCTGCCGCTCCGTCCCGGCAGTGGGATGCTCCAGTCTCCCAGCGGAAATCCCCCGCCACCGCGTCGATCTTCCCCAGGAGCTCCAGCAGCTCTCCGCTCAGCCGGACGCCTTTCACGGGCTCCGCGAGACGGCCATCCCGGATCATCCGCGCCGAGCCGGGGCGAAGCAGGAGCCCGGCTTCGGAAGACTCGCACCCCAGCGCATCGCTCAGGTAGAGGCCGGTTGGGATCCCCTCGAGCAGGTCTTCCAGGGCGCCCGACCCCGGGGCGAGAAACGAGTTGGTCGCGCGGGGATAGGGCGTCCCGGTCACGGTGGCGGCCCGGGCATGACCGGTTGGAGGGGCGCCGGTGGAACCCGCGGTCTCGCGGCAATGCAGGTGACCGAGCACGATGCCGTTCTGCACCACCATGGTGCGCCGAGCCTCGGTCCCTTCGTCATCGTAGGGGCCCGATCCGACGAGACCGGGGACGGTGGGATCGTCGCCGACCGTGAGAAGCTCGGGCCCGATCCGCGCGCCCAGCGGAAGCACATCGGCGTCGGCGCCGGGGAGCGCAGGCCGGCCGGCGTGGACGATGGCCCGGTGCAGCAGGACTCCGGCCGCGGCGGGATCGAGGATCACCGGGTAGGCACCGGAGCGAACCGGGATGGCCTCGAGCCGGTTCACCGCGCGCTGCCCGGTCTCCGCCAGGACCTCCTCGATCGGGTCGAGCGCATTCCACCCGGGACAGGTGAACGACCCCAGGCCCCGCTCGACCGCGCCATCCTGCCGCGCGACCGCGAGAATCATCACCGTCACCCGCGACCGGAGGTCCTGGATCCAGGCGCCTTCCGAGGTACCCAGCCAGGTTTCCACCACCTCGTCCCGTGCCAGGATGCGGGCGGCCTGGATCCGCCGGTCCTGGTCCATGAGCCGTGCCGCCATCTGCTCGACTCGGTCGCGCTTGGCGAGGAGCGGGACGGTGCGGGGATCGTCCGCCAGCGTGTCGCCGGCCTCGTGCTGGCGGATCGGAATCGGGGCGAGCCGGATGGTGGAACGTGACCCGCATCCGAGCGACAGCTCGTGGGCGCGGAGGAGGTGGGTGTCGAGATGGTCGGACCCGTCGAATCCGACCGCCCCCCAGCCGGTTTCCGAGGAGCAGCAGCGCGCGATTCCGCCCAGCTCCATCGATTCCTGGGCCCCGTCGACCGTGCGATCGCGCAGCAGGACCGAGGAGGTCCAGATTCGCCGGAGCCGGAGCTCGCTATACCCGGCGCGCGAGCGAGTCAGCGCGTCGAGGATCGGCTCCTTCACCGGGTGCTCTTGAGGTACTCCACGTAATCGGGCCGGGTGACCAGCTGGCCGTCCTGCACCACATCCCGATCCCAGGGGAGAATGATGAACTTGTCGGTTTCGAAGGAGTGGAAATCGGGCGACCAGCTTCCGGTCTTGAACGACACCGCCGTGCGCACCTCGGCGGGCCCCGCCGCTTTGGTCTCGTTCAGGGCAAGACGCATGGTGTGACCCGAATCGCAGGTCTCGTCGACCAGAAGCACTCGCCGCCCCCGAACCGTAGGGGGCGGGCCGGTCACCAGGACCGGAAGGGCATCGCCAGCGGTGCGGGTAACCACCATCGAGGCAAAGTCTCGCTCAAGAATTGCAGCGATCACGACTCCGGGAACGACCCCGGCCTTGGCGATGCCCAGCACGATTTCGGGGTCATACTCCCGGGCAACCTTGAGCGCGAGCGCCCGGCACAATTCGCCGAAGAGGGGCCAGTCGATCTCCAGCACCCCACGAGTTGCGGGAGGAATCTTGCGGCGCATCGAGCGCTCCGTCATGCCGGGGAATGGGACTCTGGCCCAAGGTAAACACCGGAAGCCGGTGGGAGCAAATGCGTTGCCTCACCCAGTGGGGCGGCTTAATTTACGACAACACGTCCTGCGGCTGGGAGGATTCCCCACGTTAACGCGCCCGTCTCGATGACCTTCTGGCAACGACTCCGGGGCGCACTGTTTTCCACACCATCCACCGCTCCGAAGCGTCTCGACTACCTCAACGAGGCGCTCGCCCTCGAGCGGCAGGGGGATTACAACTCCGCGATCACGTCCTACCGGCTCGGCCTTCGCGATAACCCGCGCGATCCGCGAATCCTCCAGAACATGGCGATCGCCTTCACCAAGACCGGCCAGCCCGATGAGGCCATCCGGCATTATCGGCGTGCCCTCGAGCTGGATCCGACCCTGACCGGCGCCCACTACGGTCTCGCGTTCCTGCTCCTCAAGCGCGGCGAGGACGATGCCGCAGCCCGGCACCTGCGGGCCTTCCTTGGCCGTCCTCCCCGAGGGGCGGATGCCGATCGCTGGATCCGGCACGCCGAAGCCACCCTGCGGGAGATCGACGAGGGCTACGGGACGGAACCCGCGGGCTCGATGTGACCCGCTTCGCGGTCCTGCTCTGTTTCGCGGCCGGGGCGGCAGCCTGCGGCAGTCTCCCCACGACCAGCGAAGGCGTCGCGTTCCTCGAGATCCAGCCTCCAACAAGCACCACCCTCCACGTCGGTGACACGGTTCAGTTCGCGGCTCGGACGCTCGACGCCTCCGGCAGTCCAGTCGATGTCGCGGTCACCTGGCGCACCCCCGACACCACCATCACGGTCGAGCCGGCCACCGGAAGAGTGATCGGCCGGTTCACCGGGAGCAGCCGGGTTCAGGCGGTGGTGGGCGACGAGGAGCTGGTTTCCAATTTCGTGGTCCTGACGATCCAGGCCGCGCCCACCGGAGCTTCTCCGATCCGCACTCCGTGACCGGTCCCAAAACCCTCAACGCGCTGTTCTTCGGGGCGATGGACCGCTTTCGCCAGCGTCCGGTCGCACTGCGGCGCAAGGTGGACGGTCACTGGAGACCGATCAGCATCGCGGAGCTGCACGACCAGGTGCGCGCGGCGAGCGCGGGATTCCGGGAGCTGGGCATCCGGCCGGGCGACCGGATCGCGCTTCTTTCGGAGAACCGTCCGGAGTGGGCGATTACCGACTATGCCTGCCTCACCACGCGGTGCGCCGGCGTGGCGGTCTACCCCACCCTGCCGCCGAAACAGATCGCCTACATCCTCCAGGACTCCGGCGCCAGCGCGATCTGTCTCTCCACCGCGGCCCAGCTCGCGAAAGTGCAGGAGATTCGGGGGGAGCTGCCCGGCCTCAAACACGTGGTCACGTTCGACAAGGGCCTCACCGGGACCGGGGTACTCGGATTCGAAGAGCTGCTTGCCCAGGGCCGGGCGGCGATGGATCGCTACCCCGCCTGGCGGGACGAGGCCTTGCGGACCACGCCGGACGAGCTCGCCACCCTGATCTACACCTCGGGCACTACCGGCGAGCCCAAGGGAGTCATGCTGACCCACGGCAACATCGCCTCCAACGTGGTCACCTCGATGGACATTCTCCCGATCTCCGATCGCGACGAATGCCTCTCGCTCCTGCCCCTGTCGCACATTTTCGAGCGGATGGCGGGCCACTATCTCATGCTCGCCGCGGGCGTGGTGATCAACTACGCCGAGAGCATGGACCGGGTCCCTCAGAATCTGATCGAGGTGCGGCCCACCATCGCGTGCGCGGTGCCCCGGCTCTATGAAAAGATCTACGCTCGCATTCTGGAGGCCGCGAGCAGCGGACCCGGCTTCAAGAAGAAGCTGTTCTTCTGGGCCCGCCGGGTCGGCGCCGAGTGGACCGAGCGCACGCTGGGAGGCCGGGCCATTCCGCTCGATCTCAAGTTTGCCCGCGCAATCGCCGATCGGCTGGTGTTCGCCAAGCTGCGCGAGCGGGTGGGCGGCAGGCTCCGCTACTTCATCTCGGGCGGGGCGCCGCTCTCACCCGAAATCGCCAGGTTCTTCTATGCGGCGGGACTCCAGATCCTCGAGGGCTACGGCCTCACCGAGACCTCACCGGTCGTTTCGGTCAACACGCCGGAGCACTACAAGATCGGCACGGTGGGGCAGCCGATTCGTGACGTCGCGGTCCGGATCGCGGAAGACGGAGAGATCCTGGTCCGGGGCCCCAACGTGATGGAGGGGTATTACAACAAGCCGGAAGCCACCCGGGAAGTCCTCGAGCCGGAGGGCTGGTTCCACACCGGCGACATCGGTGAGCTCGACCTCGAAGGGTTTCTCCGGATCACCGACCGCAAGAAGGACTTGATCGTCACCGCGGGCGGGAAGAAGATCGCTCCCCAGCCGATCGAAGGGATGCTCAAGCTCAACCATTTCATTTCCAACGCGGTGATGCTGGGCGACCGGCGGAAATTCCCGATTGCGCTCCTGGTCCCCAATTTCGAGCGGCTCGAGCCGTGGGCTCGCGGGGCGGGACTGACCTGGAAGGAGCGGGAGGATCTCGTGAAACTGCCGGCGGTGGAGGAGCATCTCGCCAGCGAAGCGCGGAAGAGCCTCCGGGACCTGGCCCGCTTCGAGGTCCCCAAGAAGTTCGTGATCCTGCCCAGGGATTTTTCGATCGAAAGTGGAGAGCTGACGCCGAAGCTCTCGGTCAAACGGAAGGTGGTGGAGAAGAACTACGCGGATCTCATTGAAGCTGCCTACCAGGTGTCCGGGTAAAGACCTCGACCGCGAGCGAAAAGGCCCGTTCCTCGCCGGATTGCAGAGCCCCGACCCCCACCACCTGACGGGAAATCTCCTCCCCGCGGTCGTTGCGAATCGAAAGAAGCACCGAGTATTCCCACGGCTCACTCCCGGCCGGGTGCCGGATGGTGCCCTCCACCCGGAGGGGTGAAAAACTCGGCAGTGGGCGGACCGCGACGCCGGGGTTGAACCGCAGGTGGTGCTGGCAGGCCGGGCAGATGACCGCGGTCTCCAGCACCACCGCTCGGCAGTGCGGGCAGATGCGGGAGGCGCCCGCGGTCGCCTGCCGGGTCGTACTCATGAGGCGGCGCTGCGCTCCACGGTGAGCCCGCCCTTGCCAGCGGCCGCTTTCTCGTCCCAGCCGAACTCCGCCTGGCCTCGCATCTTCGAGCCCGCGGCCACCGTAAGGGACCCCGCCTTGAGATCACCGTTCAGGACGCCGGACGCGAGCAGCTCGACCCGGGTCGCGCTGTCGATGTTGCCCTCGAGCTCGCCACCGATGGTCACGGTCCCGGCCCGTACACCCCCCGTCAGCTTGGCCCCGGCTTCAATGGTGAGATTTCCCTGGACGTGGACATCGCCCTTGAACCGCCCGGCGATGCGGACGTGTCCGGCGCCTTCGATCTTTCCTTCGATCGCGAGGCCGGCGGCGACGACGGATTCCTTGGGCTCCTGCATGGGAACTCGCGCGGGCTGATCATTGGTCGCGACCGGCTCCGGGCGGTATTCGGGCATCCTGGGGGCGGCTTCGGGCATTGCAGGCGCGTCCTTCCTGGGGGCGGTTTGTTCCTTCCAGATTGCCATGGCCTGATCTTCCTCTCGAGCGTGATGAGCGGGGGGCTTCGCCACCCAAGATACCCGGCGAATGCCGGGGCGGTAATCCTGTGGCGGAATTCGTTCAGCCGGTCGGACGTGTGGTGGGCTTCTGACCTACCCAGCATCCCGCCGTGCGACCCAGAACCTGCACCGTCTCGGGGGGCTCGCCGCCCAGGGCGACGATGCGGAGCCCCGGGAGGGTCGCCCGAATTGCATCCGCGATCCAGTCGGGTTGCGGGGCAAATTCCGGTCCAACCACGACGCCCCGCATGCTGGACCGTTTGAGTACGAGCCGGGCGGCCCGGAGGACACTGGCTTCGAGGGTGTCAGTGGTTCCGGCTGGCGGATTGACCAGGGCCAGGGCGATTCCCGGCAACAGGGCGTGCAGCTCGGGGGCGAGGCCTCCGACCGATCCGGCCAGCGCGACAAACCCGCCCGGGCCGTGGAGGCCGAGAAACGCCGCGGCGGCCTCGGCGGTCACGGCATCACCGGTCAAAGCGGTCGGCGTGTCGGCGGGTCCAGGCGCTCCATCGAATGCCGCGATTCCGTCCCTAACCCGCACGACCCGGTCGCACACCGGGCAGCCGAGGTCCCCGGTGACGACCCGGCGCCCGTCCATCTCGCCGGGGAGCAATACCAGGTACTGCTCCTCGTGGCCGGCGGGACAGATCAGATGATCGGTGAGCTCGATGAACAAATTGCTGGGGGCGAGGGGTTTGGGGTTAGGGGTTAGGGATTACGTGGGGCTTCGCTGCCCCTGCGGGCTCGAGCCGGAGCCAGTCGATGTCGACGTGGGGAGGCCGAGTCGCGATCCAGAGCACCGCATCGGCGACGTCTTCCGGCCGGAGCATCACCGAGCGGTTGGGGAGATCGGGACGGTGGTCGGGATCGTAGGGGTCCCAGACCGCGGTGTCGGTGGGGCCGGGGCTCAGCAGCGAGCAGAGCACGCCGGTTCCTCGATACTCCTCCCGCAGGACCTCGTGTAACCCGCGGAGGCCGAACTTGGCGGCGCTGTAGGCCGCGTTGTCGGGAAACGCCCGGTGGTCCGCGATGCTTCCCACGGCGATGAACCGGCCGCCGCGTCCGGCGCGCATCGCCGGAAGAAACTCATGGGCCAGGAGGAACGCGGACGCGAGGTTGGTGGTGAGCTGCCCGGCAAATTCGTCGGGAGTGGTGTTCTCCAGAGACTTGAGCAGGAAGGACCCCGTGTTATGAACCACAACATCGGCCGGTCCGAACGCGGATTCCATGGTTCGGCGCAGGCCAGCAACCTCCTCGGGCCGGGTCAGGTCGCACTTCACATCGAGCCGCTGCTCGCTCTCCGCGGGCGCAAGATTCCGGCTGGCCCGCGCCACCCGGGCCCCGGCCAGCTCGCAGAGGTCGGCAATCAGAAGACCGATGCCACGGGAGGCTCCCGCAACGAGCACGATCTTCCCATCGAGCTGGATCATTCGATCGAGCGGTTGCCGTGCACCAGCTGGAGGAACTCGGCCCGGGTCCTCGCGTCGGTGCGGAAGAGGCCGCGGACCGCGCTGGTCACCGTGCGGGAGTTCTGTTTCTCCACTCCCCGCATCATCATGCAGAGGTGGGCCGCGTCGACCACCACCCCGACCCCCTGGGGTTTGAGCACTTCCATCACCGCGTCGGCGATCTGATCGGTGAGCCGCTCCTGGATCTGGAGCCGGCGGGCGAACACCTCCACCAATCTCGGCATCTTGGACAGGCCGAGGAGCCGCCCGTCGGGGATGTAGGCGACGTGGGCCCGGCCGTAGAAGGGGAGCAGATGGTGCTCGCAAAGGGAATAGAGCTCGATATCGCGCACCAGGATCATCTCCTCGTGGTGCTCTTCGAACACCCCCTGCCCCACCACCTGCTCCAGGGACTGGGTGTAGCCCTTGGTGAAAAACCGGAATGCGTCCACCACTCGGGCCGGGGTACGCTGGAGTCCCTGCCGGTCGGGATCTTCGCCCAGGCCGACGAGGAACTCGCGGATCAGGGGCTCGAGGTCAGGTTCCTTCGTATTCGACATAGTTGCGCGGGGTTTCCCAGAGGCGGAGCCGGCGGAGCTTCCCCGCGGGAATCCGGGGAGCCAGCTGTTCCCAGCAGTAGCGGGCGATGTTTTCGGCGGAGGGGAGCCGTTCCCGGAACCAGGGGACGTCGAGGTTCAGGTTCTTGTGGTCGAGATTCGCGATGATCAGCTCGTCGGCGAGCTGCTTGAGCACGGCGACGTCCACGACGTAGCCGGTGTCGGGGTCGATCTCGCCCTCGACCTGGATATCCAGCTCGTAGTTGTGGCCGTGGTAGTTGGGGTTGTTACAGGGGCCGAAGGTGGTGCGGTTCCAGTCCTCCGAGCGATTCGGGTTATGGAGCCGATGAGCAGCGTTGAAATGGATGCGGCGGGCAACAATGCAACGAGACATTCAGAAGAATACCCTGTTCCCCAACCCCTGGCCCCTTGCCCCTGGCCTCCAAGAACGAAACGCCGTTCCGGACCGGAGCGGCGCTAGTGTCGAGTGGCGGCCGGGATGTTTACTAAGCCCGAAGAGGAAATGTGTGGCGCCCTCACCGTGGCGTCTGCCTTCCCCCGAGGGGCATGGCATCGGCCGTAGTATGCGGGCCCTGCTCCGGACTGTTGGGTCAGTAACGTGTCTCCCGACCGTCACCCGACTTGGCTAAGTTAGGACGCACCGCAACTTCCGTCAACAGCCGGAGACGCGTCACGATGGTTTCGCTGCTCATTGCAATCGCGAGTTTTCTGCTGTGGGTCGTTCTGGTGTTCGTTCGTCCTATCGGGCTTGGCATCGTCCACATCCTGTGGGGTCTTACCGCAGTGCTGATCATCCGGTGGTGGGCCCTTCGCGAACCGGCGAAGAGCGAGTAAGAAACCGGGGATTGCAGCAGTTGCTCAGCCCGCCGAGAGTTTGACTCTCCCGTTTCAGCGATGTATATACATCGCATGGTACGAACCCAACTCTATCTGGATGACGAGCTGCATCGTCAGCTCGGTGAGCTGGCACGCCGGCAGGGCCGCACGGTATCCGAGCTCGTCCGTGAGGCCCTCAGCCAGGTGTACGGATCGGCTGACATCGAACGCCGGATCGCGAGCTTGGGAGGAATTGCCGGCTTATGGCGAAAGCGCACCGATCTCGGACCCACTCCCGCATACGTGAGAAAGCTCCGCAAGGGTACCCGGAGAAAAAACCTGCCCTCGACCTGACCGGTGTGCTCTACGACTCCGATGTGATCATCGAGATTCTGCGGGGCCGGACTGGTGTCGTCGCGGGCGCCCGGAAGCTCGAGACGAGCGGGGTTTCGACCTACTGCACCCCCGTGTCGTATGCGGAGATCTTCGCAGGCATTCGATCGGGAGAGGAACCCTATGCGGAGGCCTTCTTCGAGTCTCGGACCGATACCGGGCTGGATGCGCGGGTGGGCCGGCAAGCCGGGACCTATCTGGCACGCTACGCCCGCTCGCACGGAGTCGAGCTGGGCGATGCGCTGATCGCCGCGGCGGCCATGACCTTCGGTCTCCGGCTCTGGACCCTCAATCGGAAACACTATCCGATGTCGGGGATCCGTTTCTACAAAGGGTGATCATCGGCCCACCGTCACCCCGGCGACCAGGCCCAGCCCCGATCGCGAGCCGACCGGCCGGGTATAGGGAGCGACGGCAGGGTCGGTCGGGCTCAGTCCCTCGACTCGCCCCGATATCCAGAGCTCGCTGCGCCCCGAAACCCGATAGCGGACCAGGGCAGAAAGGGCGAAGACCCTGGCGCGAGTGGCGTACACCGCATATTCCGGGACGACATACCCACGATACGTCGTGTTGAGGGAGCCCGGTGTCGGGAGGGTGCTGGTCGGTCCGTAATGGGCGACAGTGCCGCCCAGCGCGAACGCCCACCGCTCTCCCAGCGGTCTCCCCAGTTCCACGGCGAGGGAGGGAGTGAAGCTGGTGACGATGGTCCCGATCCGGGTGATCGAATCGCTCCGGGTTCGGGATTCCCGGCTGAGCCCCAGCGCGACACTTCCTTCCCATGACCCGGGAGTCGGCACCAGCCGGAGCTCCGCCGAGGAGAAGAACCCGGACTCCCGCGCGGTGAAGACGAACCCGGTCGTGTCGGTCGCGAGGGCGCCTTCGCCCCCCATGGCCACATAACCCGCCCGGACCGTGAGGAGCCGGCGCGCTCCCAGCGGTGTCTGCCAGGCGGCCCGGAGGTCCCAGGCGCGCTGATCCCAGCGATCCCAGTCCGGATCGTTGCGCTGCTGCCGGGTGAGCCGCTCCCGGGTGGTGGACCGGATCCCGGCGATCACCCAGCGGCCCGATCCCAATCGTCCCTCGATCGACCCTCCGGCGCCGAGCACCCGCTGCTCCCGCCGTCGCGCGTCGGTCCCGGTCGGATTCACCGGAATCCCGGACACCTTCCGATATCCGGCGAGGTCCTGGGCCAGCGTGGTCCCGGTCCGTCCCAGGAGCAACGCCGATTCCACGGTGTGCCGTCCAGTGCCGAAAAGCCCGAGCAGCAGGGAACCGGTCCGCCGGGTCAGGCCGGCGGTTGCGGCCGGCTGCACCAGGCGGGTCCGCCGCACCACCGGTGACACGGTGGACTGGTACTCATCGGTCGCATAACCCGCGGTGAGCCCCGCGCCCCACCCGCCGAGCTGCCACCCGGCGCCTCCCTCCAGCACCGCGCGAATCCTGCGCATCGGAGAGGCCAGCGTGTCGGAGAGGGTGAAGGGACTCGAGCCGTAGGGATCGGCAAAATCGGCGCGGGCCGAGTCGGTCCCGTTCTGCTCGAGTTTGACTGCGCCGATCAGCGAGAACCGCGGCGAAACCGCCCGCCAAGCCTGGACCCGCCCTTGAGCCTGATGGGCCGACTCGGGATCCAGCGGACGCCGGTAGGTCCCCGACTGCCGGGACACAGTCGCGTAGTAATCGGCCCGCCCGTCGCGAACGTCCCGCGCCAGCGCGCCGGGATTACCGCCGGTCCAGAAGGTCCCGATGCGAGGCGTGCCGTAAAGCAGAGGGACTGCGGCGCTCGCTCCGGGAAGCCTCCGGGAAAGATCCGCGCTGCGGAGCGGACTCCACCGAACCGCCCACTCGGGAAGCGCACCGCCTGGATCGGGGGCTTGGGCGGCAAGCAGGGCCGGTGCGGCCACCAACCCGCAGAGAACCAGAGCCCTCATCGGGATCCCGCAATCGGCATAGTCACCTCGAGACCAAACCGCGCGGCGGGATACAACCGCGGCGTGGTCTGGGCGCCGCCGTAATTGCCCCTCCGATCGAACGCGTTGAACGCATAGAACGAGAGCCGGCCGCCTGCCGGCAGGGTCTTTGCCACCTGGAGGGAGAAGAGCCAGTCGACCGGGCCCCGCTGCGGGTCCACCAGGAGACCGCCGCGCGGGATGCGCAGATCCTGGTACTCCGGCGCGCTCCGTTGCTCGGCAGGAACCGGGACCAGCTCGCCCGAGCGGGTCAGGTATCCCGCAAAGCTCAGGGAATCGGTGCTGCCCAGGTCCTGCCGGGTTTCCCGGAGGGTGAGCTGAATGGTCCCGGTGATGATCAGACCGGCCGGCGCCTGCTGGTGTATCAGCCGGGTGGTGAGGAGCAGCCGGTCCCCGGTTCGGATGGTTCCCTCCCAGTAGGGGGTCCGCCGGATGAAACCGGTGAGCTGAAACTCGCTGAACGTGAGGGCGCTCCCGAACTCGACCCCGGTATTCTCCACCCTGGTCTTGAGGTACGACCCCGAAACAGCCAGCCGCGTCCCGGTCCCCCGAAGCTCAGGAAGGATCGCGGTCAGCTCGGCGCCGGTGACCTGCATGGTGAGATTGTTCGAGGGGCGGTCGATCAGCGCCGGCACCGTGTCGGTCGCATAGGGGACCGGTTCATAGGACGGGGGCCGCCCGGTTGCCCGGGTCGAGTCCACGATCTGGAACAGGTCTCGATACAGCGCGCTGGGTGTCGAGATGGTGCCGACCGCGTCGCTGGTCCGGTCGCGAAACGCGGTAAATGCCATCTCGGCACGCCCGAGTGACGCTTCGAAGCCGGCCTCCAGCTTCGTGGTGCGGGAGAAGCCCAGCCCGGGGTTGGTGGGATCGAGGATCCGGGTGGTGAGCACGGCCAGCCGCTCGGCGGGATCGTTGGCGTAGTAGTTGACGTTGACGAGATCGTAGTACTGCGCTTCCGGATAGAGCTGGGTCAGCGACGGCAGCTTGGCGAGGCGGCCTGCGCCGGCGCGGAGACGCAGCCAGCGCCTCGGAGCGATCTCGATATTGAGGCGCGGCTGGAGCGCGCTGCTCCGCACTCCCGAGAGCCAGGTGCTTCCCTCGTGCAGCAGATCCATCCGGACCCCGCCCTGGATCGAGATGGTCCCCTCGGAGCCGAGGCTCCAGGTCTCTCGGTCGTCGAGGTAGAGTCCCGTCGTGACCAGCGGCGGCAGCGAATCGAACCGGCGGGGCCTGTCATAGCCATTCACGCCATTGAAGGTGGACTGGGGCGGAAACTCGACGTCGAACAGGAGCCCCGGTCCGGCGTTCCATTCCCGGCGCAGCTCGACGCCGGCACGGAAGATTTCGTTGCGGGAAAGCCGGTGGGGCTGGGCGATCAGCTCGACCCGGTGATAGAGGAATCGAGGATCGCCTTCGACGTCCACCTGCGCGTTGTACACCCCCCCGATGAACTTGCCGACCTGGGTGCCTTCGGTGAGGCGATTGGTGAACGGCTCCGCCGCGCGGAGGAGGTTGTTGCGGCTCATCGAACGCTGGCGGGTTAACTCGAAAGCGCCGGTCCATTCCACCCGGCTGGAGCTCCCCAGGCCGAAGCGGGCCCGCTCCGACACCCGGATGGCGCGGTCCCGGCTGTGGGATTCGATCCCGGGGAACTGGTCCACTTCGGGTATATCCTGGACGAGCTGATAGCCATCGAGCCGGGTATCGAGTGTGACCCGTCCCCGTTCGTAACGATGGGCAAGCTGGGCGGCGAACCGGTAGCTCGCGTCATCGGTGCGGCCGGGCGCGACCCTGGTCCGGGTGACGTCGAAGCTGCCGCTCCCGGTCTGCTTCGCCGAAAATCCGGAGCCGCCGACCAGGCTCGCTTGGATGCTCCGGGGATCGGCGAGCGCCTGCACTTCGGGATTGATGCGGCCAGCTCGGGTTTCGACGAGGATGGCCCCCTGGGACAGGTCGCCGAAGCGCGCCGAGGGGACCCCGCGGATCACCTCGACCCGCTCGATGGTAGAGGCGGGGATCCGGCGGAGGTCGATGCCACCGCCCGCGGAGGTCGCGAAGGCAAGCTCTCCGCGGGGGCCGAGGGTTTGCAGGTTTGCGTTGTTCGAGGCGGGAACGCCGTCGAGCACGATCTGGGTACCGAAAGAGGCCAGCTCGCCGGCATTCGGCTGGCTGGCCCCGACGCTGGTGGCGTTCCCCGGCGAGACGGGAATTCCCCGAAGGCCGAATTGCTGGACCGACTCGAGCCCGGGCGGCTGAAGCACGACACCAGGGAGCAGCTCGAGGATACCCTGAAGCGAGGTGGCGGCCTGATTGCGAATGGCTTCCCGGTCGATCACCGATGCGGTCCCGAGTTCTCCGGTGGCACGGCTGATCGGGTCCGCGGTGACCGTGACCCCCGGAAGGTTGAGCGCGCTCCGGGTCATCAGGAGATCGACCACCAGCGTCCCGGAAGGCGGTATGACGACGGACTGTCGAGAGGGGGCGTAGCCGATCCGGATCACCCGGAGGACCTGCGGACCGGGAGGCACGTTCTGGAGTTGGTAGCGACCTTCGTTGTCAGAATTGGTGGAGAGCGTGAAGCCCTCGATCGAGACGGTCGCCTGCCCCAGGGGGGCTCGGGAATCGAGGTCCAGCACCCGCCCGCTGACGGCTGGGCCCTGGGCCAGGAGAGAACCGGCACCCGCGCCCAACCACAGCAGCGCGAGTGCCCGCTTCACCGATTGGCTCTTTCGGTTATCAGGCGTTTGAAGGCCTCCGCCAGCACGGGATCAGCTAGCTGTTCGGCAATCCAAGCTCCCACGCGATAACAGTGAGGCTGCTTCCCCGATCGCGCAAGGTTTGCACCCCTCCTATTGGCGGGGCCGGGTTGGAGGGAAATGGAAAGTCCGTTCATTCCAGCAGGGTTCAGCGATCACTTCCGATTCGGAGCTTTCGCAGTTCATGAGACGTCGTAGTTTGGGATTTCGATTGTGAAGCGAATGGTTCAATGGATTCCCCGCGTCGGCCGTACTCGTTCGTGCTGGTCTTTGCGCTCCTCGTGGCGGTGGGACTCGTGGTGTGGCTTTCCCTGCGACAGGTCGAGGTGAACAAGGCCTACGCCGAGCTCCGGCGGCTCGCAACTCAACCACATGAAGGCTATGCGGTTCCCGGCTTTGTGGCGCAGACCATCACGGGGGACACGCTCACGATCGGCGAAGGCGGTTCCCTGGAGGACCGTACGATTCTGTTTGTCCTCACGACGACCTGCCCGTACTGCCTGGCCACTCTGCCGGTGTGGACTTCGCTGGCCGACTCGGTGGAACGGAGTGGCGTCGTGCGGGTCGTTGCGCTGGCCCTCGATTCGGTCGAGGCGGTGCGCCGATACGCCGCAGCTCATCACCTGCTCTTTCGAATGGCAACATTCCCATCCGAAAAGCTGCGGCGGCTCTATCGCGCCGGTTCGGTGCCCCAAACGGTGGTGCTCGATGGAGCGGGGACGGTCCGGTATGCCCATATCGGGATGCTCAAGCCGGGACCGAAGCTCGATTCGGTGTACTTGGCCCTCAAGCCGATTGGCCATGAGGGCCTTTCTGCCAGCTCTGCGAAGCGGAGTCTGGATTCAATCCCCAAGTAGAGGAGGAAACCATGTCAAAGAAAAGCGAGCAGGATCTCGGGATGGATCGTTGGAACAGCGGTCACGGCGGCATTGGCGTTTGGGCTGAGCGTCGCGACTGCCAAACCGGCATCGGCATTGACTTGTCCCGATGACGGGTGGACTTGGCTGGGTCAGCAGCCGGACGCGGAGACCTGCGACAATCTTTGTAAGGCAATCCACGGAGATCCGGAGGCGGTGGGCCACTGGTATCCAGCCACGGGATGCTGCGTCTGTCTGTACTGACTTCCAGCGAATGCCGCCTCTCCCCTGAAGATTATCGGGGGGAGAGGCGCCCCGTTGGCCAGTATCACCGCACGAGGCCAGGAGTGCGGGAGGTCCGCACGAAGTCAGCAGCACTGCTCCGAGTCCACTGTAGAATCGGCCTGCCAAACCCGAGAGCCTGAGCCTCGACTCGGGACGCTGAGTGTAGAAATTCGACGTTCTCGTTCCACCCGTTCATCGCCTGGTCAAAGGAAGCGCGATCCAGACCGGCATTAATGAGGCGCGGACACCGGGGCCACAAGGGGACCCATCCAGACCACACCGAAACGACGTCAACTAGCAGCGACCGGTCCACCCGAATCCATTCCTTCCCGGCGGAAACGACGGCTCGTGGTGCAGTGGAACGGTTGTAGGGGCGCGCCAAGGCGAGGATCGACTCATACGTCGGTGCATGACCGGTCAGGGGGGACGCCAGAGACAAGGTATCAATCATGTTCGGGACTGCGGGATTGTCGACGTCTCCCGAGCCACCATAGAACTCGAAATCGGCGCTTCTCAGGTCGAGTCCTCCCTGGATGATCGCGGTATGATCGATGGCGTCCTGGGCCACCACGACAGTGCCGCCCGGGGGAACCGGATGGTCACGACCTCGGCCGGGGAATTGCTGTACTTGCCGCGTCCAGATCCCGTCGGCATCGTTCGAATACGGTGCAAAAAACGCGCAGTTGTCGCCCTGAGAGTCATAGGCCCAGGCCAGTCCATCCACGATCGTGAGACCATCGAGATAGAGGGTCGTGTCAGCGTTATTGAGCAGCTCGACAAAGCCACCGTAGTAGTAGGTCTGGGTCACCGGTGGGATTGCCGCATAATTGAAGTACCACTCGCTGATTACAAACCCGTGCTTGCGACTAGCCAGTACCCGCACCGCAATCTCGCCAGAACCAGCCGCGACACTCGTCCTCGTTACCCACCCCAGAACGTCTTCCAAGGCAGGAAGCCGGCTCCGCTCCTCCGGGGTGAGCCACCTTCGTACGTCCACCCAGTAGGTCACCCCGGCCACCAAGTCTGACAAATTCACCACCCCAGTCTCGTTCCCCATCACCACGCGTGGCGGCGCACTCGAATCGACCGGTGTCACCGTCACCTCGGCATCGGGAATCCCTGCTTCCCACCCAAGGGCTTGGGCCGCCGCCAGATCTTCTGTTTCCGGAAGGAACCGCAGTGAGGTCGGGCCGGCGGGTGGGGGAGGTGGCGGGTCAATCAGGGTGACCCCACCTCCGCAACCGGCGGCCAGCACCAGGATCATGGGCAGGGGGTTCCGGCACATCATTGCATCCTACGACTTGCCCCTGCCGCGGACAAGCACCGAATCGGAATGGCCTCCTGACTTGCTCCATCAGGTGTTATCCGGTGCCAGATCGACATGGTTAGGTAGCGCAGACCGTGCGATCGCTACGGGTTGGGAACCGGAAGCGTTCCCGGGAAACAGTCGGTTCGGGCGAATTCCGCTTCACTGTCTCGGGTCGATTCGCAGGTCCGCCCTTCACGGATTGGCTCTTCCCGAAATCAGGCGTTTGAAGGCCTCCGCCAGGGCGTGATCAGCCTGTTCGGCGCTCCAGCGACGAATCATTGTGGGTTTCGTGGAGAGCACCCGGCGAATCATTCGCCGGAGTGCATAGCTGTTCGACAATCCAAGCTCCCACGCGATAACAGTGAGGCTGGCTCGCCGATCGCGCAAGGCTTGCACGCCCCGATAGACCAGACACCACGCCAGGAGCTCGTGAGCCCGGGGGAGGTGCTCGTGCTTCAGCCGGTCCGCCAACGCCCGCGGAGTGACCTGCAATCGCGCGGCGAGCTCCGCCACCCGCGGAGGCGCTACCTCCGGGTTCAGGCCGTATTCGACGACGCCGGCCAGCAATGGGGTCGGTTTGAAAAGAAATGCAAACTCCGGAAGGTGGTCACCCATCGAATCCCTGCCAGGCAAATGCTCGCGCCCCGGCAAATCGCAGCAATTCCCGGACAAGACATTAGCGACTTACCTGAGCTCGTTCAGTCGAGCAGGGATTCAGCGGATCACTTCCGATTCGGAGCTTTCGCGGTTCACGAGTGGGCGTAGTTTGGGATTTCGATTGTGAAGCGAATGGTTCAATGGATTCCCCGCGTCGGCCGTACTCGTTCGTGCTGGTCTTTGCGCTCCTCGTGGCGGTGGGACTCGTGGTGTGGCTTTCCCTGCGACAGGTCGAGGTGAACAAGGCCTACGCCGAGCTCCGGCGGCTCGCAACTCAACCACATGAAGGCTATGCGGTTCCCGGCTTTGTGGCGCAGACCATCACGGGGGACACGCTCACGATCGGCGAAGGCGGTTCCCTGGAGGACCGTACGATTCTGTTTGTCCTCACGACGACCTGCCCGTACTGCCTGGCCACTCTGCCGGTGTGGACTTCGCTGGTCGACTCGGTGGAGCGGAGTGGCGTCGTGCGGGTCGTTGCGCTGGCACTCGATTCGGTCGAGGCGGTGCGCCGATACGCCGCAGCTCATCACCTGCTCTTTCGAATTGCAACCTTCCCATCCGAAAAGCTGCGGCGGCTCTATCGCGCCGGTTCGGTGCCCCAAACGGTGGTGCTCGATGGAGCGGGGACGGTCCGGTATGCCCATGTCGGGATGCTCAAGACGGGACCGAAGCTCGATTCGGTGTACTTGGCCCTCAAGCCGATTGTCCACGAGGGCCCTTCTGCCAGCTCCGCGCAGCGGAGTCTGGATTCAATCCCCAAGTAGAGGAGGAAACCATGTCAAAGAGAGGGAGCAGAATCTCGGGATGGATCGTTGGAACCGCGGTCACGGCGGCGTTGGCGTTCGGGCTCAGCGTCGCGACTGCCAAGCCAGCGTCGGCATTGACCTGCCCCGATGATGGGTGGAACTGGGTGGGCGAGCAGCCAGATCCTGAAACCTGCACCAACGTCTGTCAAACGGCTCACGGGAACGATCCCGAGGTGGTCGGGCACTTGTACCCAAATGGGTGCTGCGCCTGCCTCTATTAGCCGCTGGCCGACGCCACCTGCCGCCTGTCTCGATTTGAGAGGGGCGGCAGGGAGGCCGGTTGCGAGCCGTTCAAGGGACTAAACCGGGCGTACGAAGGGTACGGTGAAAATCCACCGCGCTGTTTTTGGTCCACTGCAGGATCGTTGGTCCGAGGACACCAGCGGGAACCGGCAGTCGGGAGATAGAGTGCAGGAATTCGACATTCTCATCGTACCCCTCCATCCGCCGATCGAATGGTGAGCTGTCGAACAGGGGGTTGATCATCTGCGGACATCGCACCCCGCCCATGTAGCCGGACCACGTGGAGAACACATCGAGAAACAGGTCTCCACTCACCATGGCCCATTCTTTCTCGCCCCCGAGGATCACGCGGGGAGCGGTGGCCTTGACATAGGGACGCGCGAGCACCAGTACCGATCCGAGATACTCGAAGAACGGACCGTGGCCCGTCAGACTGCCTCCCAGGGAAAGCGTGTCGACCATGTTCGGTACGTCAGGATTGTCCGGTCCTCCGGGAAATTCGAAATCGACATTGTTCAAATTGAGACCACCCTCCACGATCACCGAATGATCAATCGCATCCACCGCGATAACGACGGGGGTACCCGGCGCAACCGGGTAGTCACGCCCCCGACCGGGGAACTGCTCGATGTTCCGGGTCCAGATCCCCCTGGAATCCTTGGCATACGGGGAGAGAAACGCGCACCCGTCCGATGAATTATCGTAGTTGACCACGAGACCCTCTACGATGGTCAGGCCATCGAGGAATACCGTGGTATCCGAGTTGTTATACAGCTCGACAAAACCCCCAACATCATACGTCTCATGCAGGGGCGGTGGTGCGGCAATATTGAAAGACCATTCGCTGATGACCAACCCGTGCCTTCGGCTTGCCGGCACCTGCACCGTGCTCTCCCCCGAGCCGGCCGCCACACTCGTCCTGGTTACCCACCCCAGCACGTCCTCCGTCGCCGGAAGCCGGCCTTGCTCCTCCGGGGTCAGCCAGCGACGTACCTCCACCCAATAGAGCACTCCGCCCGCCAACCCCGAAAGATCCACTATCCCATTCCCATTCCCCTGCACCACCTCCGGCGGGGCGCTCGAATCAACCGGGGTCACGGTCACCTCGGCATCGGGAATCCCGGTCTCCCACCCAAGGGCCTGAGCCGCGGTAACGTCTTCTGTCTCTGGGAGCAAACGCAGCGAAGTCGGGCCGGCGGGTGGGGGAGGTGGCGGGTCGATCAGGGTCACCCCGCCGCCGCAACCGGCGGCCAGGACCAGGACCATGGGCAGGGGGTTCCGGCACATCATTACATCCTATGGTCTGCCCCCGCCGTAGACAAGCACCGAATCGGACCTTCGATTCCAAAGACAGCCGAAAAAGAACGGTCCGTGACGATCGGCTCAACCGGGAAAGAGCCAAACCGTCTGGTCATGCAGCATCATCGCGAAGCGCCCGCCTTCCGCTGGGAGCCGGTTCCATTCCGCCTCGGTGTAGACCAGCACCTCGGCCGGAACCGGCAGATCCTCCACTTCCCAACCGATGGCGCGCTGGAAAAACGGCAGGCTGGATTCTCTCACCACGACGACGAGATCGAGATCGCTCCCTACCCCCGCATCCCCCCGGGCATACGATCCGAAGATCCCGATCCGCAGGACCTCCGGCCGACTGGCCTGCCGCGCCGCCCACTCCGCGGCAGCCGCTCGAACCAGCCCGGCCTCAGGCCATTTGAGTATCGATGAACTCGAGGATTTCACGGGCATGAGCTATCGCATTCCGGCTCTGCAACTCGCCATAGTGCTCAAAAGGGGCTCCTTCGGGAAAACCATTCGGATAACGAGTCGAAACGTAACCCGCATCCAGGTCGTTCGCCTTCTCGATCAGGTCTGGCGGGAAGGTGGCGGGAAGCTCCCGGAGCAGCTTCGCCACCACATGGCCCCAGGCTTCCTGACCCAGCTGCAAGTGCAGCGCCTTGACCGCCTTTTCGGCGGCCTGGTGAGCCGCGAAACAGGCCCATTCATGGCGTCCTTCACTCCGGGACGCCTCCGCCTGTTCCAGGTCTCGATTGGCCTGCGCCAGCCAGTCCCGGGATCGATTTGCCATTGCCTCCAAGTATACCCCGATAGCCGGTCTCCAATCGATGACGGGTCTGCGGTTGGAAGGAATCGCCCGGTCTAGATTTCCCGAATGATCAACCCCACCCCTGCGCTGCGGCGCCTGGAGGCCGAGTACGCGCGGAACACCGACGGAATCCCATTCCCTGAGGCACTCCAACGCTTCGCCGCATTGGGGGGGTATGCCCGGCGGCTCAACCCGGCCATCGGGGCCGACTGGGTCGAGGATCTTGCGGCTGATCGCGCGATCGCGCGGGCGGTGAATGGCCTCCCCCCCGCTCCCTGATTCCTCCCGCCTTCTGGCCGATCTCAGCCGGGCCCTCGCAGCTCGGCGGATCGGCTTCATGCTCATTGGCGGCCAGGCCTGTATTGCTCCATGGACAGACCAGACTCACCGAAGACGTCGATGTGACCCTGGGTGCGGACCCTTCCAGTCTACCCCTCCTGCTGGACCACTGCCGCGAGCTCGGCCTCGATCTCCTGCCGGAACACCCTGCCGAGTTCGTGGCGGAGACGTTTGCGCTTCCAGTGCGCGACTCGGCCACCGGGTCGACTTCATCTTTTCCACCACCGCCTACGAACGCCAGGCCATTGTCCGGACAATCCCGGTGCTCCTCGCGGGTGTAGCTGTGCCATTCGCGACTGCCGAGGGCCTGGTCATCCACTGTTCGCAGCACGTGCCCGGGACCTCGAGGATGCCGGGGTGATCCGGCGTAAGGGGACGGAGCTGGACTGGGACTACCTGGAACGATGGGCCGGTGAATTTGCCCTCGTCCCAGGACGGGAGGGGCTGCCTGCGCTCTTGAGTGGCCTGCGAACCACCCATCGGAAGGAACGCCCTTAGTCGATCGGCTCAAATCTCCCAGTTGGAAAAGACCACCGCTCCGTTCCCGGTTTCCTGCTCCGCTCCGTCGAGCGTCATCCGCAGATCGGTCCAGTGAACCCGGTAGCCCAGCTCGAGCAACGCACCATAGGCTTCCCGATACGCGGTCTGGCAACGGATCGCGACCCGACGCGCCCCGCGGGCCCACCCGGCAGCTTCCACGGCCCGGATCAGCTCGCGGAACGCCGCTCCTTCCCGCGCCACCAGCTTGAGCACCCGCACTTCGTCTTCGGCCTTTCCCTCGGCGAGCGAGGCCGAATGCCAGAGCGCAAACCCGGCGAGCCCATCCTTGCGATGGAGAAGCGTGGTATCGCCCAGGCCAAGCTCGCGGGTCAGGCCGATCTCCCTGGAGAAATCAAGGCCCGGCATCACCCGCTCGGTCAGGGCCCGGCACGCGGCGACCGAAGCGGCCGCCTCTCCCACCGAAAGGAGTCCCGCGCCTTCGGCGCCCTGGGGCGCGTGCTGGAGGTCGCGGGTCAGGCTCACCGTGAGATACCCGGGCCGGAACCCCAGCCGGGAATAGAACCCGATGTTCTCCACGGTGCGCGGCATGGTCTCGAGCCCGATCACCTGCGCCCCGGACTCCCGGAGCCAGCGGATCCCGGTCTCTACGATCAGGCCGCCGATCCCCTCGCCCTGCCTGCCCGGCCGCACCGCGAGCGGACCCATCCACCCTTCCGAGCCGCAATGGTGAGCCAGGTTGAAGGCGATGACCTGGCCCGACCCGTCGCGCCACTGCATCGCGCCCGCACCAGCCGCCTGAATCGCGAACTTCCAGATGGCGGGATTGAGCGGCGGCACCCGCACCCCGCTCAGGCCATCCCGCTGGTACCGGTCGGTGAACGCCTCGGTGAAGACCTGATTCACCTGCGCAATGGTGTCCGGGCGGAGCGGCTCGGGACCGACGACCCGCTCAGGCCGCGGCATCGCGCGACTCGGCGACCGCACGAGCCACCCCGCGCTCGACGTCGTAGCTCATCCGGATGACCCGGTCGAAGCCGTCCCGGACCGATTCGATGTGGGTGATGAGAATGACCTGGGGGAACCGATCGGCCAGGTTGCGGAGCAGATCCATGACCGCGGTGCGGCGGTCCTCGTCGAGCGAGCCGAAGATCTCGTCGAGCACCAGCAGCGAGAGCGGCTGCCCGGCGCGCTCCGCGATCATCTGGCTGATCGCGAGACGGAGGGCGAGGTTGGCGACGTCTTCCTCGCCCCCCGAGATGACTTTCTTGGGCTCTCCGTCTTCGACGATGGTGGCGAGGTAATCCTCGTCCAGCTCGAGGTCGGTGTATCGCCCCGCCGTGAGGTCGCGGAGGAAACCCGACGCGAGGTCGGAGAGGTCGGGGCGCAACGCCTCGTTGAGCTCGTGGCGCAGGTCCCCTAACGCGCGATCCAGCTCGTGCGACAGCAGTGACTCGTCGGCGAGCCGCTGCACTTCGGCGAGCCGGCGCTCCCGCTCCGACCGCCGCCGCTCGATCTCCGCGCGCTGCGACAGAGCATTCGTCAACTCACCCGCCGCCCGCTCCTGGCCCAGCTCGGCCTGCTGGGCCTGGCGCTCGGTTTCCCGGATCCGGGTGCGCACCGCTTCGAATGCTTCGGGAGACCAGCCCAGACCGTCGAGCTGAAGCCGGAGATCCTTGACCCGGGCCTCCAGCACCGACAGCTCCTGCTCCGCGAGCGCGAATCGGGGCGCCAGCTCTCCGGCGCGCTCCGCGGCGAACTGGAGCCGGAGCGCCTGGGTTTCGAGCGGCTCGAGCGCGGCGATGTGGCGGCGGACATCGCCGAGGCGCGCCTCGTCGGCCTGGGCCGGCCCCGAGCCAAGCTGGGCGGCCAGTTCGGCGCGCTGCTTCGCCAGACCATCCTGCTCCGACGTCACCCGGACCCGCTCCTTGAGCTGCTGATCCAGCCGCGCGGTCTGCTCGGTGAACTTGCGAACATCCCGCTGAAGGACCGTTTGCCGTTTCCGCAGCTCGGCGAGCTGGGCCGGCTCGGCTTTGAGCTGGTCGAGCTTCTGACGGTAGTAGGTCCCTTGATCGAGCACCTCATCGAGCTGGCGGCCGAGCTTTTCTACCACTGACTCATAGGTCCCGCCGAGCGGCTGGGAGCAGATCGGGCAATCGCCCAGAGGGCCCGCATGCTCGAGGTGTTTGCGCTGCTTCTCGAAGTCGGCATGCTGTTCGAGCAGATTCTTCCGGGTCGTCTCCGCGTCCTGCTTTTCGCGGACCCAGGCTGCCTGCGCGGTTTCGATATCGTGGCTCACCCGATCGAGCTCGTCCTGGGCGCCCACCCGTGACGCCTTGGCCGTCTCGAAGGCCGCGGGCTCGGGCAGCTCGCGGAGCCGTTTCGTGACGCGCTGGAGCTGCCGGTCGAGCTCGGCGACTCTGCCCTCCAGGCTCCGCCTGGCGGAGACCTGCTCCAGCTCAGCCTCGAGACGGGTCCGTTCCTCACGCAGGACGGGAAGCGGCGCCACGCTGGGCAACAGCTCATCGAGCTTCGTCTTGGCGCCCAGCGCCTCGGCCAGCTCCTTGTCGAGCTGCCCGCACTGCTGCTTTGCGTCGGTGGCGCGGTGCTGGGCGAGCTTGAGGTCGCTTTCCAGGGATGCCACCTGGCGCTGCAGGCCTTCCCAGCGCGCGCCTTCGGGCGCCAGCTTCACCAGAGTTGCGCGAGCGGTCTTGAGGGCGGCGGCGGCCCGCGCGACCGCTTCCTCGGCGAGCTTGACCCTGGTATCGGCGAGCTCCGCGTCGGCGGCAAGCTGGGCCGGATCGACCAGCTCACTTCTCCGCGCGTCGAGCGCGGCCTGGGTCGAGCGGTGGCGTTCCTTGAGGCGCTGCTGCGCGTCCCGCAACTTCTCGTAGCCCAACACCCGGCTCAGGAACTGGGCTCGCTCCGGCGCGGTCATCTGCGCCATGATGGCGAGCTCCTTCTGCCCGGTGAAGTAGGTGTTGAAGAACTCCTGCCGGGTCATGCCGAGGAGTCGGGTGAGCTTGTCGGTGACGGCGATGACGCTGTTGGCGATCGGGGCAGGCTCGCTGTCGAGATAGAGCTGAGCCTGCTGGAGCGTGCGGACCACCCGGTAGCGGTGGGGGCCGAGCTCGAAGTCGAGCTCGACTTCGACGCGCGAGCGGGGCGGCGCGCCCCGACGCTTGATGGTCTCCTTGGTGCCCCGCGCGGCGTCGGTTCCATAGATGGCCCAGGCGATCGCCTCGAGCAGCGTGGTCTTCCCCGCCCCGTTCGGGCCGATGATCCCGGTTAGCCCACGCTCGAACTCCACCACCGTTTCGGCGTGCTGCCGGAAATTGAGGAGCCGGAGCCGGTTGATCTGCATCAGCCGGCCTCCACGCCGTCGCGCTCGACTTCGGCCATGAGCTCCAAACCCAGGGAGACGAACCGCTCCCGGGAGATCCGCTCGGGGAGTGGCCGCCGGCTCAGGAACTCGCCGACCAGCTCGGGCAGGGTCTGGCGCTGGCCCGGCGCTCCCATTCCCACGGTGCGCGAGGTCATCGGTCGCCGGCAGTCGAGATGGAAGTGGAGGGCATCGGCGCGCGCCATCCGGATGGCGGCGTGATCCAGCTCACGCATCACTTCGCGGGGGATGTTCTCCACCACGAGCCGCACGATTGCATCGTGGATTCCGCCGGGGACAAGATTGATCCGTTCGCCGATGGCCCGATCGATCTCCGCGGGCGAGCGACCGTCGGCATCGATCATCGGGGCATCCCAGATCCGGCGCGCGCTGGGAACCGGCCGGGACTCGACCTTTCCGGTCTCGAGATCGACGAGCAGCCATCCCTTGCCGGGCAGGCCTTTCAGAGCCTCCTCGACCAGCTCCCCCCAGATGTTGGTGCTGGTGTACTCCAGCGCTCCCGAGTACCAGCAGCGGGGGAAGACCTCGTGCTGCACGTGGTAGTGGCCCAGGGCGCAGTAGGACCACTTCTCCCGACGCAGCTCCTCGATCGAGATCGGAAGGCCACCGTATTCCATGAGGGCGCGGTCGCCGGGGAGGAGACCTTCCACCTCGCCGTGCACCGTGAGCACCTGGAACGGCTCGTCGCCCTCCGGATGCATCTTGACGTCGGAAGCCTGGAGCGCGGCGTGGGGAACCGCGGTGATTGAGAGGCCGAGCTCCGGGAACGCGAACCGCCGGGAATCATCGGTGGTGACATGGACGCCCAGCTCCTCATAGAGCCGGAGGATCGAGCCGATGTCGCTGCTTCGCGGGGTATCGTGATTCCCGGCGATGACGATGACGGGAGCCTCAGGCAGCCCGACCCGGAGCCGCTGGAGCTCGCGATAGGCCCACACGATCGAGCGATTGGACGGCCGCACCGCGTGGAAGAGATCGCCGGCGATGATGACCGCGTCGGGCCGCGCCTCCAGCACGCCGTCCACCGCGGCCCGGAAGGCGTAGGCGATGTCGGCTTCGCGCTGGTTGATACCGTCGGGAGTCTGCCGGTAGTACTGCCGGAATCCGAGATGCAGATCGGCCAGGTGGGCGAGCTTCACACGCCGAAAGATACTAGGGTTGTCGGGTCTGGCGTCGTGGAGGGCCGGGTCACCTCCCTTGCTCCGGGGTTCGCTTGGCGCGATCCATCGCATTGCCGATCCCACCTAACGCGAACCCGGTCCGCCGGTCGGTGACCCGGCCCTCCACTCCGCCACCGAGCGCCGCGATGTTTGCGGTGGCTCGCCCAGCAGGCCTAGAGGGGACGGGGTGACGTGAAACGGGCGGGGTCGGAAGTGAGGAGCCGTGGGAGCGCGAGGGAGCGGGGTCACCTGAAGGGCGCTCCAGTTCGCGTTGCAGGATTGTGGCGGTTCGATGGAACCGGCCAAGCGAACTTAAGCGCCCGAAGGGGACCCCGTCCCCGTGCGCGACCAACGAACCCCTAGTACAGATCTCCGCTCGTCTTCACCGGACGCACCACGTCCCGCACCCGCACTGTCTCGGTGGGAACCTCCCGGCCCAGACACCGGATGAAGAACGCGAGCGGCTGCTCGGGCCGAGCCCGGACCGTCGCGTTGAGCGCCTTGCGCACGTCGTCCTCCCGGCGCCCCACAATCAGCTCGGCCACCTTGTCCCGATTGATGGTGCGGTCCAGAGCCTTGAGCCGGCGGGCCACCGCCTCGGCAAAGGGCAGCTCGGGCCGGGGAGGAAACCGCTCGACCCCATCCCGCCCCGAGAGCACCGCCGGCCGGGGGAACCGGATGAAAATCGGGTGGGTGAAATGAGGATGGCGAACCAGCAGCTCACCCTTGGGGAGCGAGGCCAGCCGGGCCTTGGTGGCGAGGGAGAGCGTGGCATAACCCGGGAGCGCGAGCTCGTCCGAGTCCATTCGCCCGAGAATCATGGTACCTGAATTCCCCACTACCCGGCGCTGGACCTGGGACCGGAACTGCTGCGCCGAGAAGAGCACCAGGCCCAGATACCGTCCCCGCTCGGAGATGTCGAGCAGCATCTTCCGCACATAGGTGTCGGGCCCTTCGGCCGGGGCGTACTTGTTGAGCTCGTCCACGAACACGGCCACGTGATCCACGCCGAGGTCGCGTCGTTCCAGGTGCTCGCGGAGCCGGGAGACGATCCGGGCGAACACCAGGTCCTGGGCCAGCGGATCCATCCCCGCTACGTCCACCACGTACATCCCCCGGTCTTCGAACTTCCCCCAGGGAAGATCGTTGACCTCACCGTCGTCGGTGACCAGACCCTTGGCCCGGGTGCTGATGTTGCCGAGCCGATTCCGGATCTTCCGGATCGTGGCGATGTGGTGGGTTTTCCAGATCTCGCCGCCCCGGCCGGTTTCCTCCAGGAAATTGAAGATGGCCCGGAAGAACTCATCCAGCTCGGCGAAGCTCCGCACCTTGAAGGTCCGGGGCAGCGTCGCGTCCTCGAATTCCTTGCCGACCACCCGCTCGCTCAGGAAATCGATAAAGGCATCTGCCTTGGCATCGATATCATCCCGGTTGAGCAGCACCTCGGCGTAGTCGAGCACCTCGCGAAGCCCCCAGAGCAGCGGCTCGGTGTTATCGGACAGCTCCTCGTTGGTGCGAAGCGTGTTGAGGTTTACCCCATCGCCCTTGTACGGCGCGAAATAGCGAACGTTCCGGAACGGCTCCGGCGTGAGATCCAGGCGCGCATAGAGCCGGCGGTCCTCCTCGGAAAGCTCGGCGGGCTGATCGAGAAAACAGAGGTCCGGCCCCTTGACGTTGAAGCAGAGCGCCGCAACCCGGCCTTTGTGGGCGGGGAACGTCTGGAACAGGCTGGTGAGGAGGAACTCGACCGCGCTGGTCTTGGTCGCGAGACCTGACACGCCGGTGATGTTGAGGTGGGCCGCTTCGGGACCGAGCAGGAAATCGGCATCGAGATAGACCGGGGCCTCGAGGCCACCGGCCGCGTACACCCCGACCGGTATCCCGGTCGGTTTCTCTCCGAAGACGTAGCCATCCATCCGGAGCGCGGTCACCACGTCCTCGTCCGACGCAAGATGTACCGCCTCGAGCGGGACCGGCTGCACCGGTTCTTCAGGGACACTCCGGAGCACCGCCGCGGCGAAGAGGCGGATCTCGGTGCGGCGGGTCGGCTCTTCGAGACCAGAAGGGTCGCCTTCGGCGCCGATGACCGCGTGGATCGGGGTGAGGAGATCCGAATACGCGAAGGCATCGGTCACCACCCCGTACACCTTGCGCTCGGGAGACTCGACCCGCACGATCGCGCCGATCCCGACCGCGGATTCCCTCGCAGTCCAGAAGTAGAACTGGTGTGGTGTACTGGGCTTCTGCTCGGTCGCGACGACACGGCCCACTACCGCAGCGTTCACTTGTTCATGATCCAAGTCTTGTGCTCCTCGTCGTATTCACGCAAACCGAGCCCGCAGGAACTGCTCGACGCCGTGCACGCCATAGAGCAGTCGATCCCAGCGCGGGTCGGCACTGATCGGGGCCCGCTCCGCCAGAATCCAGCGCGAGATCAGATCGGCCATTCGCAGTGTGTCCGCAGTCGGCGCGGCCTCCACCCGGACCAATCCGTAGAACAGATCCTTGCCGGCCCAGTCCCAGAGGCGAAGGCCCCAGGCATATACCGGCGCCCACTGGCGGGAGGCCGGCTGAAACACGCTCGATCGATGAGCCTGGGCAAGATGCAGATAGGTCACCAGGTCAGGACCGTCGAACGGCAGGGTCGCATGACTCTTCGAGACCCCGATCATGCGGGCATCGCTGGCCCAACCCGGGACTTCGGCCAGCGAGCCGTCCACCACCAGCCAGCCGGCAGATCGTTCGCGGTAGCGGTCGCCGACGATTCGCTCGACTTCCCCGCGGGCCCGGTCCACCGCGGCGCGGGCCAGCTCGAGGTCGCGGAGGGGGTGGGTGGGCTCATCGCCCTGAAGAGCCACGGTCACCATATCCCGAAGCGCCTCACCGGTGCGGTCCAGCGCCTCAGGCCGCCCGATCACGATACGACGGCGTTCCGCCGCTACGCAGTGCGCCTCACGCCCAACCCGTTCGCGCGCGGCCGCGGCGACATCCGCGCACACCAGCGGCATGGTGTCGACGTATCCAACCACCTCGAGCCGCTGCACCCCATCGAGGAACGTCACTGCCCCGTCCCAATGTGCGGGACCCCCGACCGGCCTGGTCATCATAGGCGATTCAACCAGCTTCCCGGGAACGATTCGGGCCTCTTCGGTCCTGCCGTGGCTTGCCGGCGGTTCGACCGACGCGGTAACCACCCCGGGCACTGCCCGGAGCCGCCGCCGCAGCTCGTTGAGAGAGGTGTGGTTTCGGGGCTCAGCCGCCGTGGCGCTGGACAAAGCCGAGGATCCGGTCGAGCGCGGTATCGAGCTCGCGCTCCGAGAGGGAATAGCTCAGGCGAACCCACCGGTCATCGCCGAAGGCCGCTCCCGGCACCAGCGCCACCGCCTCCTGCTTCATCAGCTCGTCGCAGAACGTGGTCCCGGTGAATCCGGGACTCGGTCCGATCCCGTCGACCCGGAAGAAGAAGTAGAACGCCCCGTGTGGCTCCACGAATTCAATGCCGGGGGCCTCCTCCCGGAAGCGGTTCACCACCAGGTCCCGGCGGTGCCCGAAGGCCTCCGCCATGCGTTGCACCTGAGCTTCCACCTCGGGATCGTTGAAGGCAGTGACCGCCGCCCACTGGGCCGGCTGGCTCGCGCCGCTGGTGACGTGCGATTGGAGGTTCGCCATGGCCTTGGCCAGATGGCTCGGGACCAGCGCCGCGCCGACCCGCCATCCGGTCATCGCATAGGCCTTGCTCGCCCCCGTGATGACCACCACCCGCTCCAGGTCGTCGTCGGGCAGATCCAGAAACGAGGGCGCGCTGCCGGCGCCGAAAAAAATCCGGCGGTAGATCTCGTCGGCAATGATCCAGATGTTGTGCCTGCGGGCCCAGGCCGCGATCGACTTGAGCTCGCTCAAGGTGTAGACCGCGCCGGTAGGGTTGCAGGGGGAACACAGGATGAGCCCCCGCACCAGCTTGTCGGTCTTCTTCTCCAGATCGTCGGCGCTGACCTTGAGTCCCCAGTCCGGCGCACCCGGGATCATCACCGGCTCGGCGCGGGCGAGGTGGACGATCTGCGGGTAGGACACCCAGCACGGGGAAGGGATCAGGACCTTGTCGTGCGGCCCGAACAGGGTGAAACACGCGTTGAAAAGGGCCTGCTTCGAGCCCGAGCTCACGACGATGTTGTCGGCCGCGACCGGCCGGCCGTTCGAGAGGCGCGAGAGATTGTTGGCGATCGCGTAGCGCAGCTCGCTCAGCCCGGCGTTCGGCGGATAGCGGGTGTAGCCGCGCTGAATCGCGAGGACCCCCGCCTGCGCCGCCGGCCCTGGCGTGTCGAAGTCGGGCTCCCCGACTGCCAGATCGAGTACGTCCTCTCCCGCCGCCTTCCGGCGCTTGGCTTCGGCGCTGGTGGCCATCGTTTCTGAGGCACGGAGGTGTGAGACGTTGGCAGAGAGCGGATCCGGCAGCCGGATGACACGCGTCATATCCAGAAAATAACTACGCGGCTAGGTTTCCGGGCCGACGATCCACGCTGTTTGACAATCGAGGAGCCCGTGACTGACCCGACCACTCGCCACGTCGTGGCCCGAGGAAATCATCTCGTTCTCTATGCGCCTCCCTCCCCCATTGCGGCGGCGGAGGTGCTCCGGGGCGTGCTGGAGCGCCTCGTTCTGCCCACGGAGGCGGCCCGCCCATCCATGCTCGCGCTCGCTCCCCTGGAGGCCGTGGGCGAATGGGTCCGGATTGCCGAGTCGCTCCGGGACGATCTGCCGGTCACGGTCGGGGGCGCAGGCACTCCAGAGAGGCTCCTGCGCCTCCTATCGTCCCATCCTCCCATCCTCCTGGTCACCGCTCCCGAAATCGCCCTCGACCTGGTCCACCGCGCCGCGCTCAAACCGGTCGATCAGTCCGGATTCCTCCTGCTCTGGCCCGAGGCATGGGGCAAATCGGGTGAGGCCCTGCTCACCGAGCTGTTCCAGGACGTTCCAAAAGATACTCAGCGAATCGTCGTGAGCAGCGAGCCCATCACCGTGGGCCCGCTCGTGGAACGCTATGCCTGGCGCGCCACCGTGACCGATCTCCTTGGCCAACGTGAGGCGGCCATCCCGCAGGTGCGCAGCGCTCCCGTCTCCTGGTCGAGCCGGATCGAGGCGATCGGGGAGGTGATCGAGCAACTCGACCCCGAGTCTGTCACGGTGTGGGTCGCGGGTGCTCCGGATGTTCCGTCCATCGAGAAGGCGCTGCGGCACACCGGTATTCCAGGCCGCGTGACGCGAGAAACTCCCGGGTCTGCACCATTGATCATTGCCTATGACCTGCCCGGCCCAGCCATGCTGAAAGACCTCGCCAGCGCCGGCCCAGTACTGCTCCTGGTGCCGCCCGGCGCCGAGCGATACACGGCCTGGCTCGCACCGGTTCGGAAGCCGCTGCATCTTCACGGCGCCCTCGATCGCGCCCGCGACGAATCGGGCCGCCTGCGTGCCGAGATCCTCCGCGCCCTCGAAAAGGAGCTGGGCCCGAGCCAGCTGGCCGCTCTGGCCATTCTGGCGCCCCTCTTCGAACACCACGAAGCGACTGCCATCTCCGCGGCGCTGTTCCGGCTCTGGCAGGAGGCGATCAAGCCTGGAGAATCGGGAGCCGTGCGGGGAGGCGCCGAGGGCCCGGCCCGGCTCTGGGTGTCAGCCGGCCGGCGCGACGGCGTGACGTCCAGGGACCTGATGGCGGTGCTCGCGGGGGACTGCGCAGTCCCCCGGGAGGCGATCGGCCGGATCGAAATCCGGGAGTCCTTTTCGCTTGTTGAGATTTCCCCCTCGGCGGGGCCCGATCAGGTGGCGGAGCGGGTGACCGGAAAGTCGATCAGGAAGCGACGCCTGGTGGCGCGCCTCGATCGCTCCTCACCGCCGCTTGTTGAGCGAGTCGCGAAGCGGCTTCCCCGGCCGAAAGACCGGGGCCGTGCTTGAATTGATGGCGATGCTGTGACCGTTGCGCGGGTCCCGGCCATTCCGCGCCGCCCGGGTTCGCGTTTCGAAATGGCCGAACCCGGTGATCAGGACTCGGCGGCCCTTTTTGAGCTCGGTGGAAATGATACCCTGCGGAGCGAAGAGCGCGTCGATGACCGCCAGCGCTTTGTTTCGGGGTAGCTCGACCAGCCGGGCCACTTCAGTCACCAGTTCCTGCTTGGTCATCGTGTCCTCCGGTCGCCCGCGGAACACGCGGGAAGGCGCGGAATATGGGAGCCTCATTCCGATTTGCAAGAGCGCAAGGATTGCGCTTGACCGAACCGCAGCGGACCGCTATCGTCGGGGTTCGATGAGGTCCTCCTGATGTACAATCTGGCGCGTCCTGGCACCATCGAAGTCATCGCGGGCGTGATGTTCAGCGGCAAGAGCGAAGAGCTCCTCCGCCGGGTTCGTCGCGCCCTGATTGCTCGACGCAAGGTCCAGGTGTTCAAGTCCCATCTGGACGAGCGCTACGGGGGGATCTACCGGGTCTCGAGCCACAGCGGCATCGAGTTTGAGGCCACCCCGGTGGATAGCGCCGCCGAGATCATGCGCCAGGTCCGGCCCGACACCGAGCTGGTCGCGATCGACGAGGCCCAGTTCCTCGACCAGGACATCGTCCCCGTGGTCACCGCCCTCGCGGGGCGCGGAATCCGGGTGATTGTCGCGGGGACCGACACCGATTTCCGTGGTGAACCCTTCGGCATGATGGGGCATCTCATGGCGATCGCCGAGGAGGTCGAGAAGCTGGCGGCGATCTGCGTCGTCTGTGGCGACCTCGCCTGCCGGAACCAGCGCCTGGTCGATGGGAAACCCGCCCGCTACGACTCCCCCACCATCCAGGTAGGTGGCGGTGAGGCCTACGAGGCCCGATGTCGCCGTTGTCATCGGGTCCCGCGGGAGAGCGAGGACCAGACGGCATTACTGTAGGCGGACAGGCGGACAGGCGGACAGGCGGACAGGCGGACAGAGGTGCGATGACCAGGATGTCAACGTCAGAGAGAACCATTAGCCCTTCCCGTCATTCCGCCGGTCCGCCGGTCCGCCACTCCGCCGCCGTGTTCCACGCCGCTCTCACCGGCAACATTGCCGCCGGAAAATCCTCGGTCACCCAGCTGCTGCGCGAGTGGGGCGCCACCATTATCGACGCCGACGAGATCGTGCGTCAGCTCCAGCAGCCCGGCACTCAGGTGTTCAACGCCATCGTGGAGCGTTTCGGCCCGTCGGTGGTCGCCCCGGAAGGAACCCTCCGGCGCCCGGCGTTGCGAACCCGGATCCTGGCGAGCCCGGAGGACCGGAGCGCGTTGGAATCCATCGTCCACCCCGCCGTGCTCGGGGAGCGGGAACGGCTGCTTACCTCCTGCCGGAACGGATCGTCCGGCGTCATCATCAGCGACATTCCCTTGCTCTTCGAGGTCATGGATCCCGCCGGCTTCGACGCCGTGGTCCTGGTCGACGCCCCCCTGGAGGTCCGTCTCCACCGCCTGATGCGGGAGCGCGGAATCGAGGAGGGTGAAGCGCGCGCCCTGCTGGCCCTCCAGATCCCGGCGGACGCCAAACGCCCCGAATCCGACTACGTCATCGAGAACGACGCGTCGCGAGAGGCGCTCCGTGACCGGACCTGGGTGGTCTGGCGGAAGCTCGTCTCCGAAGCCCGGAAGCGCTTGATTTCGACCTGACGTCGGGATATCCTCCTCCCCGATCCATCCCCCGGTTCATTGGAGTCTGACCCCAATTTTGTCCTGAGGACAATCGTGGCGAACGTACCGGACGACCTCCGCTACACGGCGGACCACGAGTACGTGAAGGAGAGCGGTGAACCCGGCGTTTTGACGGTCGGCATCACCGATTATGCCCAGGGCGAGCTCGGCGATGTCGTCTTCGTCAACATGCCGAAAGTCGGCCAGCGCTTCGATGAACATGAGGTGTTCGGGACGATCGAGGCGGTCAAGGCGGTTTCCGACCTCTATTGCCCCGTCGCGGGCGAAGTCGTCGCGGTGAACGCCGGTCTCGACAGCGACCCCGCCGCGGTCAATCGCGCCCCCTACGAAGACGGCTGGATGATCCGGCTCAAGGCCGCCAATCCCGCGGATCTGGACCGCCTGCTCACCGCCGCCGCCTACCGAGCCCATATCGGCTCCTGACCCCCGGCACGACATGAGCACCTCATCCAACACCGGCCGCTTCGGGCCGTTCGTTGCACGTCACCTTGGTCCCCGCGAGCAGGACACCGCCGAAATGCTGGGGGTACTGGGGTATCCCAGCCTCGATGCCCTGATCGATGCCATCGTGCCCGCGAATATCCGGCGCCGGAAACCCCTCGATCTGCCCGCCGCCCGCACCGAGCAGGAGGCCCTGACCGACCTCCGCGCCATGGCCGAGGACAACCAGGTCTTTCGATCGTACATCGGGCTCGGATACCACAATTGTTTCGTGCCCGGCGTGATCCAGCGAAACGTGCTGGAGAATCCCGGCTGGTACACCGCGTATACGCCCTACCAGCCCGAGATTGCCCAGGGCCGGCTCGAGGCCCTGCTCAACTACCAGACCGTGATTTCGGACCTGACCGGACTGCCGGTCTCCAATGCATCGCTGCTCGACGAAGCCACCGCCGCGGGGGAGGCGATGGCCCTTTCACTCGGTGCTGCCCCCCACCACGACGACCCGCTCTACCTGGTGGACGAACATTGCCACCCCCAGACCATCGCCGTCGTAGAGACCCGCGCGGAGGCCCGCGGCGTGCGGGTCAAGGTGGGTCCGGCGAAGGACTTCGAATTCGGTCCCGGCACGGTCGGGTGCCTGGTGCAGTACCCCGACACCCTGGGCGCCATCGAGGATTACCGCGCCCTGGTGGAGAAAGCTCATCAGGCCAAGGCCCTGGTCACCGTGGCCACCGACCTGCTTGCCCTCGTGCTGCTGACCCCTCCCGGCGAATGGGGCGCCGATATCGCCGTCGGCAATTCCCAGCGGTTCGGGGTTCCGCTCGGCTTCGGTGGACCCCACGCGGCGTTTCTGTCGGCCAAAGAGGACTACAAGCGGCTCATGCCGGGCAGGATCATCGGCGTTTCCAAGGACCGGCAGGGAAAGCCGGCGCTCCGGATGGCGCTCCAGACCCGGGAGCAGCACATCCGTCGCGAAAAGGCGACCAGCAACGTTTGCACCGCGCAGGTGCTACTCGCCGTCATGGCCGGGATGTACGCGGTCTATCACGGCCCGGAAGGCATTCGGGCGATCGCCGAGCGAGTGCACGGCCACACCCGGCGTCTGGCCGAGGCGCTCCGGAAGGCCGGGTTCTCCCTGGTCAGCGATCGTTTTTTCGATACCATTGCCATCGAAACGGAGGCCGCCGACGTAACCCGCATCCACAGTGCCGCGCGGGCCAGGCGAATCAACCTCCGGGAGGTTTCCCCGAACCGGGTCGGCGTTGCGCTCGACGAAACCGTCACCGATGCCGACGTCGAAGACGTGATTCAGGTCTTTGGCAAAAGCTCCAAGGCGGCGACCGGATCGAAGGCCGAGCTCGGGGTTCCCGCCGCTTTCCGGCGGAAGAGCGGGTATCTGGCCCATCCGGTCTTCCACAAGTACCGCTCCGAAACCGAGATGCTCCGGTATCTCCGCCGGCTCCAGGGTCGCGACCTGGCGCTCGACAGCGCGATGATCCCGTTGGGTTCCTGCACCATGAAGCTCAATGCCACGACCGAGATGGTCCCGGTTACCTGGCCCGGATTCGGCGCCATTCATCCCTTCGCTCCGGCGGATCAGACGAAGGGCTACCGCCGCCTCTTCGATGACCTGGAGCGGTGGCTCGCCGAGATCACCGGCTTCGCGCGGGTTTCGCTCCAGCCGAATGCCGGTTCCCAGGGCGAGTATGCCGGCCTCCTGGTGATCCGTTCATTCCACCACGCCCGGGGTGACCACCACCGGAACGTCTGTCTCATTCCTCAATCGGCGCACGGCACCAATCCCGCCAGCGCGGTGATGGCCGGCATGAAGGTCGTGGTCGTGAAGACTGATCCCAGCGGCAACATCGACCTCACCGACCTCAAGGCCCAGGCCGGGGCGAACAGCAAGAACCTCGCGGCGCTGATGGTGACCTATCCGTCGACGCATGGCGTGTTCGAGGACGGGATCAAGGAAATCTGCTCCGTGGTTCACCAGCATGGTGGCCAGGTATATATGGACGGGGCGAACATGAACGCGCAGGTCGGTCTCACCCGTCCAGGAGACATCGGGGCCGACGTTTGCCATCTCAATCTGCACAAGACCTTCTGCATTCCCCATGGCGGCGGCGGTCCCGGCATGGGGCCCATCGGCGTAGCGGCCCATCTCGCCCCCCATCTTCCCGGCCATCCATTCGCCACGACGCCGAAGACCGCAAGCGGCGCCGTCTCGGCCGCGCCTTTCGGCAGTCCTTCGATTCTCCCGATTTCCTGGGCCTACATCGCGATGATGGGCCCCGATGGGCTCACCGAAGCCACCCGCTACGCGATCCTCAACGCCAACTACGTCGCCAGGCGGCTCGAAGGCCAGTTCCGCACCCTCTACTCGGGGCACGCCGGATTGATCGCGCACGAATGCATCCTGGATTGTCGCCCGTTCAAGAACTCCGCCGGGGTCGAGGTCGAGGACGTCGCCAAGCGGCTGATCGATTACGGCTTTCATCCGCCCACTGTCTCTTTCCCGGTGGCGGGCACCCTGATGGTCGAGCCGACCGAGAGCGAGTCGAAGGAGGAGCTCGATCGGTTCTGTGATGCCATGGTCGCGATCCGGGAGGAAATCGGCGAGATCGAAGCCGGGGTCGCTTCGCGCGAGGACAACCTGCTCCATCATGCACCGCACACCCTGGAGCAGGTGGCGTCCGACGAGTGGAATCGTCCCTACTCCCGCGAGCGGGCCGGCTTCCCCTCCCTGGCGACGCGGGCCCACAAGGTCTGGCCGACGGTGGGCCGGATCGACCAGGCCTTTGGCGACCGGAACCTGGTGTGCGTGTGTCCGCCCATCGAGGAATACGCCTGACCCGGGAATGGACCATCCTGCTCGATGAGCCACGCCCGGGCTGGCTCAACATGTCGATCGACTCGATGCTGCTCGACTCCGCGCAGCAACACGGCGCCAGGTTTCTCCGGCTCTACCGGTGGAATCCCTGGTGCCTTTCCTTCGGACGGCACGAGCCCGCCACCCGACGCTACGACCGCGCTCGCATCGAGGCCCAGAGGCTCGACCTGGTCCGTCGTCCCACCGGGGGCCGCGCGGTCTGGCACGCCCGTGAGCTGACCTACGCGGTGGCGGCGCCGCTCGCCGATTTCGGCGGACTCCGGCAGGCCTACCAGGCCATTCACCAGATGCTTGCCGAGGCTCTTCGCCTCCTCGGCGTGCCGGCGGAGCTCGCCGCGACCGGACGCGCTCCGGCCCCGGGCGCCGGCCCATGTTTCGCCGCTCCCGTGGGAGGGGAAGTGCTGGTGGGGGGACGCAAGGTGATCGGCAGCGCTCAGCTCCGTCAGGGCGAGGCATTTCTCCAGCATGGCTCCCTGCTTCTCGAAGACGATCAACCGCTGCTCGAGTCGCTGAGCCTGCATGGACCGATGCCGAGCCGCGAGGCCTTGCCGCTGCCTCTTGGGAGTCCAGTCACCTATGACGCGGCCGCTGCCGCCGTGGGTTCGGCGGCGTCCCAGCTCGGCGAAATACGGCCCGCCGATGATCTTGAAAAACTCGCGGCCGAGGCCGCGATGCGGCACGGAGAGCGATTCCGTTCTCCGGTCTGGACCTGGGAGCGATAGGTCTCCGGGGCGTTATCTTCCGGGAAGTGCCCCGGATCAATCGCGTCATCCTGGCCACGCTGCTCGTCGCGGCGCCCGCCGCGGCCCAGCGACCCTCGGATCACGGCGCCGCCGTGATCCTGCTGGGACAGGAGCCGGTCACTCCCATCCCCACGCTCTACGGCGGCTCCAGCGCCAACGCCAGCGTCGCCGACCTCCTGTTTCTTCGTCTGATGCGTCCGGGCCCGGCCCTGACCACCAGCGACGAGCGTACCTTCGAGCCCGAGCTTGCCCGGAGCTGGTCTCGGCGCGATTCGCTGACTCTCGTCTTCGAGCTCGATCCCAGAGCGAAATGGCAGGATGGGGTGCCGGTCACCAGCCGGGATGCGGTGTTCAGCTTTGCCCGGATGCGGGACTCGACGGTCGATCCGCAGCGAGCCCTGCTGCTCCGTCCGATTGTCTCGGTGAGCGCCGAGGGCGATCACCGGGTCGTGATCCGCTTCCGGGAGAAGTATCCCGAGCAGCTCTACGACGCGACCTTCCACGTCCAGCTCCTGCCCGCCCACCTGCTCGACTCCATTCCTCCCCAGCGCCTGGCCGAGTCCGCGTTTGCGCGAGCGCCGGTCGGGGATGGACCCTATCGCTGGGTGCGCCGAACCCCGGGCCAGCGCCTCGAGCTTGCCGGTGATCCCGGCTTCTTCCTCGGCGCGCCGAAAGTGGACCGGGTCGTCTTCCTGCTGGTCCGGGATGTCGAGGCCGCGCTGAATCTGCTGCTCGACGGCAGTGCCGACGTCTATGAAGCCGTTCCTCCCGTGACCGGGCCCGCCCGTCTCGCCGGCGATCGGAACATCCAGCTCATCGGGGCTTCCTCCTACGGCCTGCTCTACCTGCTCTTCAATCAGCACGCCTACGGGGATCGCGCCTCGCCCCATCCCATTCTCTCGGATTCGGTGATTCGCCGTGCCCTGGCCATGGCGATCGATCGCCCGACGCTCCTGCAGAGCACCTACGGCGGTTTCGGAGCGCTCGCCGGCGCGCCGGTTTCGCGGGGGCAGTGGACCTACCGGCTGGTTCCCGAGCCGCGTTACGACCCGAACGCCGCGGCATCGCTGCTTCGTTCCCGGGGATACCTGACCCGCGATCGCGACGGCATGCTCGAGAAAAACGGGGTGGCGCTCACCCTCCGTCTCAATGTTCCCTCGACCAGCGCACCCCGCATGAAGATGGCCACCCAGATCCAGGAACAGCTCCGGAAGCTCGGTGTCCGGATCGAGATCGTCGCCGTCGATGGTCCGGTCTGGGCCCAGCGCCGCGGGCGGGGCGAGTTCGACATCGATTTCTCCGCCGCGGTGCTCGATCCGAGCCCCCGGGGAATCGTGCAGAGCTGGACCTGCGCCGGAAGGGGCGGTTCCAATGTCGCGGGCTTCTGCGACGCCGAGTTCGATCGCCTGCTCGACCAGGCGCTCCACGCAACCAGGACCGGGGAGTCGGCGTGGCGGCGCGCCTACCAGAGGCTCCAGGAGGATGCCCCCGCCGCGTTCCTGGTCTCGCCGCCGGTTCTTTTCGCGGTCCACCGCCGCTATCGCAACGCGACCTTCCGGCCCTCGTCTCCCTATGGCGATCTCTGGCGCTGGTCGGTGGATCCCGCCAAGCGGCTCGCCCGGGACCGGTGACCGGCTGGCTGTTCCGACGCCTGCTGCAAGCCGCCGCGACGTTCGCGGTCGCCGTCCTCCTCCTCTTCATCCTGCTGCGGGTCACCCCGGGAGATCCGCTCTCCCGGTTGAGCGAAGATCGCGACGCGTCCGCCCAGGAAATCGCCCAGCTCCGGGCCCGCTACGGCCTCGATCAGCCGATCGCCACCCAGCTCAAGGCGTTTCTCACGGGAGTCGTCAAGGGCGACCTCGGTGTGTCGATCGAGCACTATCCCGAACGGGTCACCAGCCTCCTCGCTTCGCGGCTGCCCGCCACGCTTCTCCTCGGCGGGACCGTGCTGCTGCTCAACTTCACGGTCGGGATCTGGCTCGGAGTGCGCCAGGCGGTGCGTCGAGGGTCCGCCCTGGACCGCTGGCTCACCCGGGGCGCGCTCGCGGCCTACGCGATGCCGAGCTTCTGGCTCGGGCTCATCCTGGTCACCTTCGTGAGCATTCGGTGGCACCTCCTGCCCGCGGCCCAGATGACCGACCCGCTGCTCCCCGAAGATGCCGGTGGCCTGACCCGGCTGGTCGACCTGCTCCGCCACCTGATTCTCCCAGCGCTCACCCTGTCGGTCACCAGCATCGCCCTGCCCATGCGTCATCAGCGGAATGCCCTGCTCGCGGTCTTCCGGCTGGAGTTTGTCACCGCGGCGCGAGCCCGGGGCCTCCCCGAGCGGACCGTGCTCTGGCGCCACGCCTGGCGCACCACCCTGGTGCCGATCCTGACCCTGCTGGGACTCTGGCTCCCGATCCTGGTCTCAGGCTCGGTGTTCGTCGAGGCGGTGTTCAACTGGCCCGGGTTAGGCTCCCTTGCCTATCAGGCCATCGCCAGCCGCGACTACCCGGTGCTGCTGGGGACCGCCATGCTGGTGTCCGGCACGGTGGTGCTCGCGGGGCTCCTCGCCGACCTCGGGTACCTGCTCGCCGACCCCCGGATCCGCGTGGGCGAGCGCGCTCCGGCATGATCGGCCCCCTCCTCGATCTGCCGCGCCGGGCGATCCGGGTGCCCTCGGGTCGGGCCGGCCTGGTGATCCTCGGTCTCCTCGGGGTGAGTGCGCTGGCCGGCCCCCTGGTGTTGCCTCCCCCCTCCGAGATGCCGGACGTGGTCGCCGGCGCGACGCCACCGTCGAGGTCCCATCCCTTCGGGACCGATCACCTGAATCGCGACATCCTTTCCCGGGTGGTCACCGGGGGGCGGATCTCGCTCAGCGTCGCGCTGCTCGCCATGCTGGTCTCCGTCACCCTGGGCAGCGCGGTAGGCCTGGTCGCGGGTTATGCGGGCGGGTGGCTCGACACCGTGCTCATGCGGATCGTGGACGCGGCGCTGGCCATCCCGAGGCTCTTCGTGATCCTGCTCCTCCTCGTGGTGTGGGAGCGGGTTCCCCTCGCTGCGCTGATCTGGGTCCTGGGGACCACCGGCTGGTTCGCCACCAGTCGACTGGTTCGGGGCGAAGTGCTGCGGCTCCGGAGCGAGCCGTTCATCTCCGCCGCCCAGGCGCTGGGGGCGCGGCCGCTCCGGGTCATCGCCCGGCATCTGCTCCCCAACGCGGCCGGGCCCCTCCTGGTCGCCGCTACCCTTGGCGTCGGTGAGGTGATCCTGCTCGAAGCCGGCCTCTCCTTTCTCGGCCTCGGCATCCAGCCGCCCACGCCATCCTGGGGCGGAATGGTGCTCGACGCGCGCCCGGTAATGGTCACCGCCCCGTGGACCGCGATCTTTCCCGGCGCGGCCATCGTGGTGACGGTCCTCGCCGTCAACCTGATGGGCGATGCGTTGCAGACCGCGCTCGATCCGAGGGGCCGATGAGCGGCGAGCCGCTGCTCCAGGTCCGCGGCCTTACCATCCGGTTCCCTGCCACCCGGAGCGCAGCGGAGGCGATTCCGGTCCGCGGGGTGGATTTCGACCTGTATCGAGGAGAGATCCTCGCTCTGGTCGGGGAATCCGGCAGCGGCAAGAGCCTGACCGGGCTTTCCCTGCTCGGCCTGGTCCCTCACCCCGGGCGGGTGGATCCCGACTCCCGACTCCTCCTCGGCGACCAGGATATCAACCGCCTGAGTCCCCGCGACCTTCGTGCGGTCCGGGGCCGGCGGATCGGCATGGTGTTCCAGGATCCATCCACCAGCCTGACTCCGGTCCTCACCATCGGGACCCAGCTTCGCGAAGCCCTGACCGCCCATCGCCAGCTGGATGCGGCCGAGGCGCGCCGCCGGGCCGAAGCGCTGCTCCTCGAAGCCGGGATGCCGGACCCGGAAGCGGGTTATGGGGCGTATCCCCACGAGCTCTCCGGCGGGCTCCGTCAGCGCGCCATGATCGCCATCGCGCTCGCGGGAGAGCCGGACCTCCTGATCGCCGACGAGCCCACCAGCGCGCTCGACGTGACCGTGCAGGCCCAGATTCTCGAGACCATCGACCGGCTTCGGGCCGAGCGCGGCATGGCGGTGCTGCTCATCACCCACGACCTCGGGATCGTGGCGGGGCGGGCCGATCGGGTGGCGGTGATGTACGCCGGTCAGATCGTCGAGCAACGCGCCACGGCGGAGCTGTTCCGGTCTCCCGCCCATCCCTACACCCGGGCACTCCTCAAGGCGATTCCCCGACTGGACCGGGCCGCCGGTGAGCTGCTCACCATTCCAGGAGCGGTCCCCTCCCCGGCGGAATGGCGGACCGGGTGCCGGTTCCATCCCCGGTGCGGCGAAGCCCTGAGCCGCTGCGCCTTCGAGAATCCTCCAGTCATTCCCCTCGGCACCGGGGAGTGGAGCCGCTGCTGGCTCCCGGAGGAAAAACCCCGATGACCGCGCCGCTGATCGAAGCCCACGGGCTGGAAAAGCGGTTCGAACGCCGGGGATTCGGGATCCGTCGCCGGCCCGTGTACGCTCTGAATGGAGTGGACCTCGCCGTCGCGCCCGGCGAGACCCTGGGCGTGGTGGGCGAGTCGGGATCGGGGAAGTCGACCCTCGCGCGGGTCGTGCTTCGACTGATCGACGCGGATGCGGGTCAGGTGCGGTTCGAAGGCGTCAACCTGCTGACGCTCCCCCCCCGCGTGCTCCGGCCACTGCGGCGCCGCATGCAGATGGTCTTCCAGGACCCCTACGGTTCGCTCGATCCCCGCATGACGGTTGGCGAGGCCGTGGCCGAAGGGCTGGAGATTCACCGCCTGGCTCGGGGACCGGCGCGGCGGGAACGGGTGGTTTCCCTGCTCCAGGAAGTGGGGCTCGAGGCGGCGCTGGCCGCGCGCTATCCCCATCAGCTGAGCGGAGGCCAGCGGCAGCGGGTGGGTATCGCCCGGGCGCTCGCGGTGGATCCGGTCTTCGTGGTTTGCGACGAGCCGGTCTCCGCGCTCGACGTGTCGGTCCAGGCCCAGGTGCTGAACCTGCTCAAGCGGCTCCAGGAGACCCGCGGGCTGGGCTACCTCTTCATCGCGCACGACCTGGCCGTGGTGCGCCAGCTGGCCCACCGGATCGCCGTGATGTATTTCGGGCGGGTGGTGGAGCAGGGCCCAACCGACGCGGTCATTCATAACCCGCGCCATCCTTATACCCAGGCCCTGCTCTCCGCGGTGCCGGCCCCCGACCCGGTTCGCCGCACCGGACGAATCGTGCTCCGGGGCGATCCCCCCAAACCGACCACGCTGCCCCGAGGCTGCCCCTTCTATTCCCGGTGTTTTCATCCCCGCAAGGATGCCCGCTGCGTCGAGGAGCGGCCGGTCCTGCGCCCGGTCGGCGAGACCGTCGCGGCCTGCCACTACGCCGAGGTTCCCGCTACCTCCCCGGGTTCCGCACCCGGATCCTGATCGCGCCGGGAGGAAGTCCAAGCCTGGCCGCGCTGTCGGCCAGGAGGCGAAGCTCCTGGAAGGTGGAGGTTGATCCTCCGCGCATCATCGCCGTATCCGCCGCGGCCGCCGCCTCGGAATAGTTCCCGAGCATCAGGAGCCCCAGCACCAGATAGTGGCTGGTCACGGACTCCTCCGGCGCCTCGGAGAGGCTCAACCGGAGCTGATGCACCGCCTCTCCGGTTTCCTCCCGCGCGAACAGCTCGACCGCGAGATCGTTCCGCACCTTCCAGCGTTCCGGATCGGGGGCGAAGTCCAGGGCCCGCTGGTAATAGACCTCGGCGGAATCGACCCGGCTGGATTGCAGCAGCAGGGAGCCATACCCCAACTGGGTCCGCCAGCTTCGCGGCGCATCCCGGGCGCTCTCCCGGCGAAAGGTGGCGTCGTCGTGCCAGGCCCGCTGGCGCGCCGCGCTGCGAATGGTCCAACCCAGCAGCACGACGGCCCCGACCAGAGGCGCGACGATGCGCCCCGGATTCCGGACCGGGAGACTCCCGGTCTTCCCCGCCATCCACGCTACCGCGGCCCCGACGAGGATCACCAGCCCGACGCTGGGAAGGAAGAGCGTCCGTTCCGCCAGCAGAATTCCGGTCGGGGCGAGGAGATTGCTCACCGGAATCAGGGCGATGGCGATCCAGCCAAGACCGAACGTCACTACCGGCGCACGCTTGCGGGCCACCCAGGCCGCGACCACCCCGATGGCCACCAGCAACAGGCCCGCGATCACGAGCCCGGGCTCATGTCCAGGATCGATCTCGGCAGGGGAATAATCCGCCTGCAAATGGAATGGCCAGGTCAGCAGGCGCATCCACCTTGGCACGACCTGGAGCATCAGCAGGGCGCGGCCCCCGATCCCGACACCTTCGAGCGGCGTGGCCGCGAAGGTTCCGGTCCAATCACCCAGCACCATGCCCCGAACCGCGATGAATCCCAACCCGAGCGCGGCCAGCCAACCGAATCCTGCGGCGAGCTTTCGCGGGGATCGAGGCGGGGTCTTCACAATCAGCAGCTCGGCCACGAGGACCAGAGCAGGCAGAACGACTCCATGCTCCTTGGAAAGGCAGGCGGCAAGGTAGAGCAGGCCCATCCAGACCCAATCCCGCGCGGAGAGGTCGACTCCCGCCCGGCGCCGGTCGAGGTATCGGAGGAGCATGAGCATTCCGAACAGTGCGACCAGCAATTCCGCCTGGCCCACCGCCAGCGCGATGGCCTCGACGTGAACCGGATGGGCGGCGAAGAGCAATCCCGCGAGGAGTGCCGCGTTCCAGGGGAGCAGCCGAGTAGCGAGTCGCCAGACCAGGACCGCGACCGCGACAAAAAGAGCGAGGCTCACCAGCCGGAACAGCCATGGTGCGCCTCCCCCGAACCCATGCTCCGTCGCCAGCAGCAGCGAAGTCAGAGGGCGCCACAGATCCCGAGCGTGGGGCGGGGGCCAGTAAGGTCCGGTCAGGAGATCGCGCCAGTGGGACAGCCCGTGAAGCCGGTCCGACTCCCCAAGCAGGACGGCGTCGTCCTGCACGAAGCCATTGGCGAGGCCCATCACCGAGGCCAGCAGCGCCACCAGGGCCACCCCGAAGGGTGCCCCCCATCGGTTCAGCCTCCCTGCTGGCCTATCGAGCATGAGGAAAGGTAGCTTTCTCCGCCATGGGCCTGCCTGCCTACCTGGTCGATGCTTTCACGAGCGAAGCCTTCGCCGGAAACCCCGCCGGGGTCGTGCTGCTCGATGCCCCCAGGGCCGAGAAGTGGATGCAGGCGGTGGCGCGGGAGATGAACCAGGCCGAGACCGCGTTCGCCCTTCCCCGGGAGCAGGGATACGATCTGCGATGGTTCACCCCGGCCGTCGAGGTGGACCTCTGCGGGCACGCGACCCTGGCAACGGCCCATGTGCTGTGGGAGGAGAACCAGCTCGCCCAGGCCGATCCGGTGCGCTTTCACACCCGGAGCGGCATCCTCGCCGTGGCCCGGACCGAGCAGGGAATCACGATGGACTTTCCCGCAACCCCGCCCGAGCCCGCCGAGACGCCTCCCGGCCTGCTCGACGCGCTCGGCCTAACCCGCGGGGACGTGCTCCGCAGCCGGTTCGACTACCTGGTCGTCATGGACGATCCGGCCGCTCTCCGCAAGCTGACCCCGACCCTCGACGGGCTCCGGAAGATCAAGACCCGCGGCGTCATCGTCACCTGCCCATCGGATCGCAAGGAATTCGATTTCCTCTCCCGGTTCTTCGGGCCTCAGATCGGCGTCGACGAGGATCCGGTCACCGGTTCAGCCCACTGCGCCCTCGCCCCGTACTGGGCGGGCCGCCTCGGACGGAACCGCCTGACCGGCTTCCAGGCGTCGCCGCGGGGAGGTGTCATAGGGGTCGAAGTGGCGGGTGACCGGGTCCTGCTGAGCGGCACGGCGGTGACGGTGCTGCGGGCCTCCCTCGCGGTCTAGCTACAACTTCAGGAAGAAAACCAGCGCCAGCGCGGCGGCGGCGGCGAGCCCCTGCAACGCCAGGACAACCAGGGTCGCCTGCCGGCGAACCGGCCACCACTTGGCCGCGAAGAGTACCATGAGGGGCACCTGGAGCACCATGAACAACTGAAACAGATGGGCTTCGGTGCCTTCGTCGGCCTCCACGCGGGTTCCGAATCGCGCGAGGTGGACGAGCACCATGCCGATACAAAAGAGCGGCAGCAGAATCGGCGCCAGCGTCAGCGGCGATCCCAGCATGGAGCGCCGGTTGGGCGGGACGATCATGTCGGGCTCGCTCACCCGGCAGGAAGGGCCAGCCGGGTGTGACGCTGTACCAGCGGGTTGCCCGCCCCGGGAACCAGATAGTCGAGTCCGGATTTCCATGTCACCATGAGGCTCGCACCCGCCGGATTCACTTCCTGGGGAAACCGGAGCGCCTGCTCCCAGCTCTCACCCGGACCGAGCGGCCGGTGGGGCACCTCGTTCATCACCGGGTAGTGTCGTCCCTGGGCATCCACCAGAGTGAAGGCCAGGAGCTCGGGCCACTCCGGCGCCTCCACCGCATTGCTACTGAACCGAACCACGACCTCGCCGGCATGGGCATCGCTCACCTGGACGTGAAGGTGGCAGTCGAGCCCGCAGAATCGCACCGCCTGGCCGGGAGGGAGGACCCGATCCCGCGCGAGCAGCAGGCCGACCCCGAAGAAAAATCCGTACACCGCCAACGCCCCGCCTGCCGTAACCATAGCGACGCGAACGAAGAACCAGCTTCCCCGGATTCCCGCCAGAATCGCGAGCACCAGCGCCGCCGCGACAGTCCCTCCGGTCGCCACGGTCAGCAGTTCACCCAGAAACGGTGGCAGCATCTATCCAATCCTCCTCGCGGACATTTCACCGGTTGAGATGTCGGCGACGCCGCCAAACCTCCGCTGGCGCCGCTCGAATTCACCGATGATCTCTCCCAGCTCCGCCACGCCGAACTCGGGCCACATGGTCGCCCGGAAGAACAGTTCGGCATAGGCGCACTCCCAGAGCAGAAAATCCGACAGCCGGCATTCGCCCCCGGTCCGGATCAGCAGGTCCACCGGCGGGACCGGCCGCCCTCGTGGCTCGAGAAGCGCTTCGAACCTGGACCGGTCCGGCGGTTCGGGCTCCCTGGCGAGCCGAAGAGCGGCCTCCAGGATGGCGTTCCGTGCCGAGTAGTCCACCGCCAGGCGGAGCCGCAACGTCGCCCCTCCCCGGGTCGCCTCCTCGGTCCGCTCGATCTCCCGAACCAGGACGGCCGGAAGCCGGTCCCGGCGCCCGACGACTTCCACCGCGACGCCGTTGGCCAGGGCCCGGCCCCGCTCCCGCCGGAGATGGACCCGGAGCAGCCGCATCAGGGCCGTCACTTCCGGCATCGGGCGGCTCCAGTTGTCGCTGGAGAAGGCGTACAGCGTCAGCACACCGATTCCTAACCCGGAGGCCGCCTCGATGATGCGCTCGGCGGCCCGGCCTCCGGCCTCGTGGCCGCGCACCCGGCTCCAGCCCCGCCGCTCCGCCCACCGGCCATTCCCGTCCATGATGATCGCCGCGTGAAGCCGCCCGCTTTGTTTCACAAAGTCTCCTTGCAAAAAAAAATCAGGCCCCGCCCCGGGTGGTCCGGATCAGGGCTTCCATGTGAGAGAGGTAGCGCTCCAGGGTCTCCCGACCCGTCGCGGTCAGCCGGTATTCGGTGCGAGGGGTCCGCCCCGCGAACGACTTGAGGCACTCCACATAACCCGCCTCTTCGAGCCGGCGGGCATGCACGCTCAGGTTCCCGTCGGTGACCTTGAGCAGCGCCTTGAGCTCGTTGAAAGACAGGGCGCGATTGACCGCCAGCGCGCTGACGATGCCCAGCCGGACCCGCTCGTGGATGACCCGGTCGAGGGCGGACGGTGAGGACAGCGAGGTCGGGGAGGTCAGAGATGACCGACGACGAGAAGGGCCCTCCGATCGGGAGTCGGGTCCCGACCGCTCCGACCGCTCCGACCTCTCCGACCTCTCCGACCTCTCCGACCTCTCCGACCTCTCCGACCTCTCCGACCGCCCCGCCTTAGCCACCGTATTTCCTCGCAATCAGAAACCCGAATCCCAGGTGAAGACCACCGAAGCCGAGCGCCATCCAGAGGTTCCCCCACGGGCCGGGTGAGAACAGCGCCGCGGCGCCCAGCACCATGAAGCTCATCCCGAGCAGCGGAACCACCCGGATCGAATGGGAACCCGCCGTGGTCACCGCGGTACCGTACAGCAGCAACCAGACGCCGGGAAGCCGGGGAACCATCCCGGCGCGATAGAAGAAAGCGGTCAGCAGGGCCCCGGCAAGGAGCGCTGGGACGAAGGCCCGGATAAACAGCCGACCCGACCCCGTCAGCAGCGGGGTCCGGCTCAGCTCGGCTTTCCGGACCATGGTGATCCCACCCAGGCCCAGGGCCACCACGGCCTCCCCGAGCCAGACCGCCAGCCATTCTGCGTAGGAGCCCTGCCGAGACGCGATCCAGGCGGCAATCAGGGCGGTCGCCCCCATGCCGATTCCACCCCAGCCAGGAACCGAGGTGACCGTCCCGGCCCGGGCCATGGTATCGCGGATGAAGGACAGATCCGCGATCGCCCGATCCTCGAGCCGGATCGGCTCCCTTGCCGGCTGCGCCCGTCGCAATCCCATAGGAACTCAAAGATAGCGTTTGATGGCCGGTCGTCAAGTACTTTGTATTGCAAAGTCAGGCAGGGTCCCCGTTCAATCTGTCCCCCTGTCCCCCTGTCCCCCTGTCCCCTCGTCCACCCGTCCGCCTGTCCGCCTGTCCGCCCGTCCGCCCGTCCGTCTTATTTTCTGTTCATGGCCTCCCCTCAGGTCCAGGCAGTCAAGACGGCCTCCCGGGTCGGAGAGGCGGCCCACGAACGGCCCGGCTCCATTCTCCATCCGGTGGTGGACTTCCTCTGCGCCGGCGGGCTCTCCATCCTGGTGATCGTCCCGCTCCTTCTCTCGGGCCGGGAAGACATCAGTTTTCTCGCGATCGGCGCCCTGGTCTGGGCCCAGTACCTCCTCAACTATTCCCATTTCATGGCCTCCTACCGGCTCATCTACCGGAACCGGGAGACCATGCTGGCCCACAAGTGGGCTGCCTTCGGCATTCCCCTTCTGCTCTTCGGATACGCGACGGTCGCGTTTTCCCGGGCGCAAGCGGGCAGTCCCCAGCTCATGGGAATCCTGGTCGCGGTGGCCAGCGCCTACCTCGCCTGGCACTACACCGGCCAGGCCTGGGGAATGATGGCATCCTACAGTTACGTGGCCGGGATCCGCTTCGAGAAGGTCGAGCGGGTGCTGGTTCGGGGGGGTCTCCGCATCCTGCTGGCCTGGCACGTGGTGTGGTTTGCCCGGACCTGGTTCAGTCAGACCCGGCTCGCCGAGCCGTTCTGGCTGCTGCCCCTGTACCAGGCGATCAGCGCGGCGTCGATCCTGGCCTTGCTGCTGGGGGCGGGCGGGTTAGGAAAGGTCTGGCTCCGTACCGGCCGGTTTCCCCCCGCCCGGGCTCTGGCGGCCTGGTTCGCGATCTTCGTCTGGTACGCGGCCATTGCCCGCTGGGGACTCCCGGCCCTGCTCCTGCTGGTGCAGCCCGCCCACGCACTTCAGTACATCGAGTTCCCTATCCGGGTGGAGATGAACCGGGCCGCCCGGAAGGGGGCCGGCCGGGTCGCCGCGCACATGGCGCTCTATCTCGGGGTGCTGATGCTGGTGTCCTTCGTGGTGATTCTGCTGGTACCCGGCCCGGCCATGAGCGTGGTGGCGGGGTTCCTCGGACTGGAGCCCCAGAAAGCGGCTCCCCTGCTCCTCCTGACCTTCATCAACATCCACCACTACTTCACCGACGGGGTCGCCTGGAAACTCAGCAACCCCGCGGTCCGAAAAGACCTCTTCGCGCATCTGGCTCCGGCAGAAGGGCCGCGCTCCGTCGCCACCGGAAGGGCCGCTGGATCCCGGAGACCCGGGAGGTAGACCAGCCGGTCAGGGTTTCCCCTTGTACATCACCACCAGAATCGCGCCTCCCTCATTCCGGGGCCCCAGCTCGTTTTCGGCTTCGGTCGCCGTGAGGTAACGGACTTCCTGAACCGCGTTGGTATTGATGCCTTTGAGGAATTCCAGATCTCCCGATCGGGTCCCATCGACGTAGACGGTGGGTTGGGCGTTGAGCGCCGACGAACCGCCGGACCCGGCCGCCGGCATGGATCCGGGACTTGAGGATCCCTGTCCGATACCGGTGGTCCGGATTCCCCGACTGTTCACCTGGAGGAATTGCGGCCGCAGGCTCCGGATCGCGTCATAGAGGACCGAGTAGCGGTCGCCAGCCTCGACCAGCTCCTCTCGGCTGATGCGGTTGCGCTCCTTCTTGGGAGCCTTCTGGGCGTGCAGACCCACCGGAATGGCGAGAGCGGTCAGCACAAAAGCGACGCGCAGGTTCTTCATCGAGCCCTCCTTCGGATCGACCCAAACTACCCAGAAAGCAACGGGCCGTCGAGGCTTTCCTCGACGGCCCGTTGATCTGGACTCAGCGAGCGATTACTGGGCCGGGGCGCACAGGGCGCAGGTTCGCGGCGGACGCCGGTCGAACCCGAAGATGAAGCCCGGGGTGGTGAAGTTGCTTGCCGTGCTGCCGGACACCGACCGCGGCGCGAAAATGCCGACCATCGCTGAACCGGCGATGTTGACTCCCGGAATCGCCTCGTGGTCCACGTCCTGAGCGGTCCCCGCGGGGGCCGCGCCCGTCGCCAGCGCGGCCGTCACGCCCACGTTGGTGGCGTTGAAGGTGATCGTGGCGCTCGGACTGATGTTCACGTACGAGGACGACGAAAGCGCCGGGACGTTGGCCCAGGTCGGGCTCGCCGGGGCGCCCGCCGAGGTCACATACGCCCGCCCGTCAATGGCTGCGCCGCTCGCGTTGATGATCCGGAGCGCGACCTGGGTGCCCGGATCGGCCGGATCGTCGGTCAGCATGTCCACCCGCATCGTGGGCGCCCCCGAAGAAGCCCGGGAATTCCCCCAGATCAGGAAGGTGTACTTCTTCCCCGCCTCGAGCGTGACGTTGTCGAGGTCCGCAATCACCGTCGACGCCGTGGCCTGCTGCACCGCGGGCGGATCCGTGGTGACCGGCGACTTGAAGATCGTGAAGTGCCGGGGACGATCGGCCCGAGCCGCCTTGTAGAGGAACAAGGTTGTGCTCCGGAACGTCACGTTGTAGAACGTGCTGTTCTCCACGATGTCAACCGGGCGAAAATCGAATCCACTCGTGTCGGGAACCATGTTGAGGAACCGGACGCCGGCCGTCGGGATGTCTTCGGTCTGGACGACTTCCGCCGGCTTGCAGGCGAACCCGGCGGCTGCCGCGAGGCAGAACAGGGACATTTGGTGAAGGCGTCGCATTACGGACTCCATGGAGGTTGAGGTGCCGGGTCGGCTAGGGCCGACCGATTCGCGTGTCCGTGCCACAATTCGGGGGGCAGTCGCCCCCGTCGGTGGTGCCGCTTCCCTGGACCAGCAGGCTGGTGGTGAAGATGATGGCCCCCAGCCCGCCCGCTGCAAGAGCACTCATGGCGATGGTCCTGCCCGCCGAAAACCTGCGCTCGTTCATGCTGTAGAAATAGTCCGGCCGGATCCGAACCTGTTCTCCCGACCAGACCTGCTCGCCACCCGTCCGAAGCTTCACACTGCGGACGGCAACGAGAAAACCCGTGCTGTCCTTCTCGATCAGCTTCCCTTCGACCTGGGAAAGGTCCGGGCCCATGGTCCCGCTGAGACTAGACCTTCCCTCGTCGTTGATATCGAATCCGAGCACTGTTCCTGGCGCCGGCTCCGGGCCCCTGAGGGGCTGCAGGGTGTAGCAGCCCGTCAGGAGCAGCTGCAGGAGCGCAGCCTGTGCCCGTACAACTCGTCGCACCGATCGATCACCAGCCGTAGATACTCTGAGCCGCGCGGTGATAAGGAACCGGACCGCCGGTGCTGTAGATCTGGAGCCCGACGCGGAACCGGGTCTGGAGATCCTCGTACGGAGGAGCCCAGTCAACCGGTGCCCTTTCCGCCAGGACACCCCAGCGGCGATTATCGAAGAACCAGGCCGCAAAATGTCCGTAGGCCGTCTCCATCCACTTCTCCCACTTGAGCGCATCCCAGAGGGTGCCGCAGGTGATCGTCCCGCCACCTGTATCGAGCGCGTTCACCGCCCGCTTCGGCACGCAGTTGGTGTCCCCACCCGGTATCGCCGTGGTGTTGTCCGCCGCGGTCAGCGCGGGCAGACCACCGCCCGGCTCGCCGGTAAGTCCGTTACCGGTCGGACGAGGCGTGCAGCCCGACGGGGTGCTGCCCGGTCCGCAGGCGGTCCGGGTCCGGTTCACCAGCGGCAGCACCGCCGCATAGTTCCCCAGCCGGAATTCCGCCTCGGCCTGGAGCAGATCGTTCTCCGCCTTGAGGAAGAAGGGGAACGGTCCGTTCTGACCGGTCCCGCTTCCTGAGGTCTTCCACGAGTAATACCGCACGTGGTCGTACTGCGAAGCGCCCCAGTTGCCGCTCACCTGGTCGGCCACGTCCCGGTTCCGGAAGAACCGGCGGCAGACCTGGCTCGCGCCGCTGCAACCCGGATCGTTGGCGTTCCCGGCGAGCTGGAAGTCCGCCCGCTGCGCGGTCCGGTCAGCTCCCTGAGGCCAGCGCTGGTCGGGGGTCTGCATGAAGAAGACACCGGCGCCACGGGTCCCGATCGGGGTCGCTACCCAGCTGGCATAAGCCCCCGTCACGTCGCCCATGCCCACGATGAACGGAGTCATCTGGTGCCAGGTCGTGTACGCGTACCACTGGTTGACCCAGCTGTCTCCCGGCCCCGTGACGGTGCTGGTCGTGATCCGGAGATCGCTGGTGATGCCGTTCGCGGCGTCGTCCCGAACCTTGGTCCAGTCGACGTCGCCCGCCATCATCTCTTCGGCACACAGGTTCTGCGAGCCACCCTGGGCGCAGGCCGCCGCATCAGGATACCGCGGCATGCTGGCGCGGACCCGGGCTCGGTAGCTCCGGACGATCTTGATGAACTCGGTCGCCGACACGCTCGAAGGCTGCGACGTGAACATCCAGTTGCTGGGCAGCGGGAAGTTCGCGCCGCCGGTCGCGGTCTGCGCGGCCGTCGCGGCGGTCACCGCGTTGTCGAGCGCTGCAAGGGCTTCGGCGCCCACCGCGGTGTATTTGGCCAGGTCGCCCGGCTCCGCGGTTCCTTGCGGAGAGATCGGATCGTCCGGCGTAATCACCGAGGCGGAATCGTAGATCATGGCGATATATCCGAGCGAGACGCCCCGGATGAATTCGGCGAAGGCCCGGTTCCTGGCATCCTGTGCCGGCGACCCGAAACTCAGGCCCTCGTTCATCCGGTGCAGCACGTCGGAGGCCCCGCGCGCAGTCTCCGACATGATGAAGTACACCGCGTTCTGGTCGCCTGCGCAGCTATTGCCGACCGCATTGTTGTTCGGCGCCGCGTCGGATGCGCCGCCCGAGCCGATGGGATAGCGCTGATTCTGGCACTCGTTCGCCAGGGTAGAGTAGTTCTCGAAGGAAATGATGTTGGCCATCCCCCAAACGTTCGCAATCCTCCCGTACAACGCCCCGTGCCAGCGGCGGTACAGCGTACCGAGGAAGTTGTCCAGGTCGGCAGGCGTGTTCTTCACCTGGACCTGGGACGGATTGTTCGGGTTCGTGACCTCAAGCTGGCACGCTCCCAGGCCGATAGCCGTGAAGAGCGCGCCGCAGCGGATCAGAGTTCTCATCATCGTCGACGGCTCCTAGAAGCGCGTGGAAACGGTGAAGGTGAGGGTGCGCAGCGTCGGGAAGCTGAACGCGTCGGTCTGGTTGACGATCCCGGAGTTGACCGGACCAGTTGCCCCGCCGCAGCCCCCGCCATCGAGGCCGCCGCAGCCGGCTTCCGGATCAATCCCGGTGTAGCCAGTGATGGTGAGCAGGTTTCGTCCGACCAGGCCGAAGGTCCAGTCACCCACGCCACCGATCTGGCCGACCCGGTAGGTCACGCTCAGCTCGCGCAGCTTGGCGAAGGAAGCCTTTTCGACGTTGAAGTTGTTGGGACCGAGCTGGTCGTAGAACCCGCCCACCCCGGCGCCTTCCGAGCCGCCTGCCCGCCAGGTGTAGCCGATCGGCTTGGCGGTTTCGACCGTGGCATCCGCCTGATCGAAGCCTTCATAGCTCAGATCCAGGAGGCCCCAGGCCTTGGACTGGTTGTTCAGGTAGTGCCCCATCGTGGCTTCCACCAATCCGTACACGGTGAAGCGCCGGAACGAGAAGTCGTTGCTGATGGTGAAGCGGAAGTCAGGCAGGGTGTTCCCGATGATCTGGTTAATCCCGATGCCCTCACCCGACATGCCGGCCAGGGGCCGATCGACGATCGGCATCCCCCACCACAGCGTGTAGTTCCACGGCGAATCCTGGGCGCGGAGCCGGGTGGTCCAGAGGTTCTTGGTGATGCCGTCGCGCCAGGAATTGCCCGCGCCGACCCACACCACGTACCCCTGATCGTTGACCTGGAAGTCCTTGCCCTCGCCGCAGCGATCCCGGATCGACACGTTGAGATCGTTGCAGCTCTTGTAGAAGTAGCGGCCGTAGATGTTGCCGAACTGGTTGAGCGGCCGGCCGGTGCAGTTGGGCCGGGCTTCACCCGCGCCATACCCCGGCTCGCCCGGATAGTGCCCCTCCTCACCGGGGAGGCAGGAATTCCGCTTGTCGGCGGTCATGTAGAAGAAGCTGCCGGTGCCCTGGGCGGCGCCGCCGGCATACAGGAAGTCAGGCACGAACAGCTCGTCGATGTACGTCCGGGTCCGGTCGAAGGTGCCCCGGGCCTGCCAGTAGAAGTTCTTGTTGTTGATCAGCGGGAGCGTCGCGGCCAGCTCCCAGGTCTTGTTGAGCATGGTACCGGCGTTCTGCCACTGCTGGCTGTAGCCGACCGACGCCGGAACGTTCACCGGAAGGATCTGGTCCTTGGTGCGCCCCTGCGCGTAGGTGACTTCCATCCCCAGCTTCCTGAACAGGGTGAAGTCGCTGCCGAACTCGTATTCGGTCGTGGTTTCGGGCCGGAGCGCCGCGTTGCCTGCCTGGCCGGTCGAAATCCCGGTGACGCCGACGTTGTACACTTCGTACTGCGCATCGAATCTCGGCGTCGAGCCGGCGGTTCCCCGCGAGGCCCGGAGTCGGAACTCATCCATGAACGGCACCTTCCAGAACGACTCGTTCGACACGATCCAGACGCCCGCGATCCGGTTGAAGTCCGCCCACCGGTGCCCGGGCCCGAACAGCGAGCTGCCGTCGTACCGGATTGAGGCATCGAGCACGTAGCGATCCTTGTAGTCCAGGTTCACCGCAGCCGACACGCTGGCATTCTTGATCGTCGTGAGGTCGGAGCTGTTGGAGAAGTTGGTCGAAGTGTTGTTGAGCCGGAAGATGTCCTTCACCAGGAAGACCTGGCCGCTCCCGCCGACGTTCTTGGCGATTTCCTGGTCATAGCTCCCCGCCACCCGCATCTTGGCGTTGAGGTCCGAGCCCAGCTTCTTGCGGAACGTGGCGGACAGCCCGCCGTTCAGCGCTTCATCGAGATTGTCGTTGATCGACAGGTTGCCGTTGTTGTTCGCCGTCGAGATCGTGAAGGTTCGAAATCCCTTCGCGGTCGCGGAGAAATCCTCCCGGGACCGGTTGTCGTATCCGAAGACGCCTTCGAAGGTCACCCAGCTGGCCGGGAAGTACTTGGCCGAGAGACTGCCCAGGAACCGGTTTGCGGTCCGGTTGTCGATCGTGTTCTCGGTATTGTAGAGCACCGCCGCTGCCCCGTTACCGGTCGGCCGCCAGCCGCTCGAGCCCCGTCCCACCATGAGCCGGCCCAGGGTATCGCGCGCCAGCATGTCGAAGCCCGGCATGGCGCCCCGCTCCAGCGTGCCAAAGATGCCCGCCGTCCGGTTGTCGCGATAGAAGTTGTCGAACATGGTGCTGGCCGAAATCCGGAGATCCGAGCGCGCGTTCCAGTCGAGGTTGAGCCGGGCACGCCGCTGGTTCGAGCCATCCAGGCCCTTGACGACGCCGGGATCGGTGGTGTATTCGCCACTGACGTAGAACCCGACCGACCCCACCTTCCCGGTCGCATCCACCGAGCTCAGAACCGTCGGCCTGTAGTCCGAGATCTGCGACATGTGGTTGTAGTACTGGTTGGGGTACTCGTTGGCCTGGAACACATTGTAGAGGGCCGGGTCGCCGGTCGCGAAGGTGTTGTACCAGATCGGCTGCGCGACCCGGGTCGTGTCCGAGTTCACGTTGTTGATCCGGTACATCTCGGTCATGAGGTCGACCGAGCGGGCGCAGGACTGGTTGCCCGAGGCGACGATCACGCAAAAGCGCTTGCCGGTCTCGTCGAGCTGGTTCGGCGTGTTGATCGGAGCCTTCCAGTACGACGCGAACGCCTGGGCGCCGATTTCGGTCCGGGCGTTGAACTTGACGCCGTCGGTAGTGCCGCCCCGCTTGGTGGTGATGGTGATGACGCCGTTGGCGGCCTGGGTGCCGTAGAGCGAGGCGCCCGCCGCACCCTTCACGACCTCGACCGATTCGATGTCGAGCCCGCCGAGCTCCTGGATGCTGCCGACGTGCATGATCACGCCGTCAACGATGATCAGCGGCTCCTGACTCCGGCCGCTCGCGTTGATCGACGTGGGGCCACGCATCATGATCTCCGGCGCGGTACCCGGGCGCCCGGTCGTCTGGGCGATACGGAGACCCGCCACCTTCCCCTGAAGCGCCCGCACCGGGTCGAGCTGCGGGACCGGGAGGTCTTCCGCCGTCAGACGGCCGACCGAGAAGGGGACCTTGGCGCGCTCGACCCCTTCGAGCGTCCCCGTCACGATGACTTCCTCGAGCCGGTTGATGTCGGTCGCCAGCGCGAAGTCGATCGTGACCTCGCCAGCGGACAGCGTCACCTGGCGGCTCATCGACTTGAAGCCGATGCCCCGCGCGGTGACCGTCACCGGCGTGCTCGTGATTCGCGCGGCGGGAACCGTCAGGGAGTACACCCCGCGGTCCGACGTGAGCACCGAAAGATTGAGTTCGGGAATCAGAACGTTGACCCCGGCGATCGGCTCTTTCCGATCGACCGATGTCACGGTGCCGCGAACCACCGCGTTCTGCGCCAAGGCTGGGGCAACAAAAAGCGCGCTCAGGGCGAGCGCGCGAATGCCCGAGTTGGCCATGCGACGGAAGGTGAAGCCCATCATGCTCGGCATCCTCGCTGAGGGGTTCATACCTGACTGCATTTTCTGGAAACGGACAGACCGGCACCCGAACGAGGGTGCCGCCCTACGCTAATGGGCCGGAAGACCCGGAATGACCTGATGATTCCTACAGCTGGCAACAGTATCTCCAAATCGTTGAGTGCGCAAGCACTTACTGGTCGCCCGCTCGTCCGGGCGCGATAAGCCTGGTAACGCCCATGTCACGAAACGTGCCCCGGATACCTTCCAACAAACCATTGTGGTGTAAAGAGTTAACGAAGGTTGCGAAACTTTGAAGGAACATTCCGACACGAACGGCATTATGAGGTCGTGTCGGTTGGACACAAGGAAACCCAGCCTAACCCCCTTCTCGCACCCGCACCGTTCCAGGCCCAACTACCCGCACCTCGCTGGTCGTTCCCCGCCTCCACCGCACCACGATCGATTGGGGAGTCGCCCGAAGCCCGAGCACTGGAATCCCATTGCTGGACCAGTACCCCGAACCGGCCTGGATCTCGCGAACCGGGCCCTCGCCATCGGCATAACGAACCCGAACCGTTGCACCAATTCCGTCGGGATTACCCAGGCCGCCGCTCAGAACCACCCGAATCCCCGGCTCCCCGCCACGATTCCGATACAGACGCGTCTCTCCGGCATTCTGGGAAACCGCCAGGTCGACTCGTCCATCCTGATCGAAGTCCGCGGCGGCAGCCCCCCGCTGATCTCCAGCGATCTCGATTCCCGAGTACTGGCCTGGCATCGGAGCAAAACCACCCTTCCCATCTCCGAGCAGCAGCAGCCCGCGTCCGGCATCGTATCGCGGCGTCGCCAGCTCGGTTTGCGAGAAATTCTGCGCCAGAAAGACGTCTTCCCTGCCGTCGCCGTCGAAATCCGCGACCACCGCCCCGAACGCCGGGGCGAATTGAGCTTCATCCGGCAATGCATGGGGCTCGAACCGGTCTCCCCGGTTGAGGAGAAGCAGATGATTCGTCGTGTTGATCTCCACCCGCCGGGCCCCGGTCGCACCGGGTCCAAGCAGCTGCTCCAGCGTCGCGGTCGCGAAGGCGTGGAAGGTCGGAACCCGGCGGCGCACTTCGGGAATCGCCCTGGCGATCCGGGCAAAAGAGGTGACCGGCGCCATCGCGCCGAGCTCCGAGTCCCGCGCCGCCTCGATGACCGACACCCCCGATCCTCCGCCCAGTGGCCCCATATATAGGAAAAGAGGGGACGCCGATGAGGCCGCATACGTGAGATTGCGGCCCCAGTTGGTGGCGACGAGGTCGAGCCGCCCGTCACCGTCGAAATCTCCGGAGGCGACGCCGTTCCAGCTCCCCAGCAGATGGTTGAGCCCGAGCTCCTGGGTCACTTCCCTGAGCCGGCCCCGCTCGTTTCGGTACACCCGGATCGGTCCACCATCGATCGCGAGCACCAGCTCGGGCCATCCGTCCCCGGTCAGATCGGTGAACAGTGCCGCCGAGACGGGGCCGACGGCACGGAAGAGGCTGGCATCCTGGGGATCTTCCTGCCAGCGGCCGCCTCCGGCGTTGCGATAGAGGTGGGAGCTGGCCGGGAGCGGCCATTGTCCCGGGATGACCCGGCCCGCCACGAAAAGATCCAGCCTGCCAGTTCCGCTCACGTCGGCGAGGGCCATGGCTCCAACGCTCGCGCTGTCGGGGATTGTGACTCCTTCCCCGTGCACGGGGGGAATGCCACGGGCGGAGAGATCGAGCCGGGCGACCGCGGTCATCCGAACCGCCTCCTCGAGCGAGGACGCGCGATAGGAGGATCGCCCCACCATGAGACTCCGTCCGGTTCCGCCGGGCGGGGGCACGCCGAGGGCCATGGTGAAATCGAGTGGTCCGGCCGGAAACCCCAGGGGGACTCGCTCGAATCCACGATCGCCATTGCGGTACCAGGCCAGCTCTCCCCCCGCGCCGTCCGGGATGACCAGGTCCTCGCGGCCGTCTCCGTCTACGTCGATCCAGCTCACCCCGGGCCCAAGCTGACTCAGGGCCCTGGGGAGGAGCGGTTGCCGAGCGTAGTCGTCGAATGGGAGCTCGGCGTGGCGGAGCCGGAGCCGGTCGGAGACGTCCTCGAAAAGCGTCGGGAGGCTGGGAGGCATGGAGGAGCGGGAGCTCGCCGCTTCCTGGCCTCCTGGCTTCCCTGCTTCCTGCAGCTCGTACAACCGCCCCGGCGCCGCGTCCCGCACCCGGGTCACCGCACCACTGCGCCAGCGCACTTCGATAGTGACCCGCCGGGCGGTCCCGGTGGCGAAGCCGATCTCCTGATCCGACCCGGAGAGGTAGAGGCCACCCGCGGTGACCTCGCGGGCCTGGTCGGGCACCGCCCCTCCAAGGATCCGGATCCGGGCGCCCACGGCCCGCGTGTTAGGAGGCGCGCCGGCCAGGCGGACCGCGATCCGGGGCGCGGGAGCATCGTTCCGAAGCAGCAGCGCCGGGGCGTCGAGCCGGTTCACCACCACGTCCAGATCGCCGTCCCCGTCCAGGTCGGCCGCCGCCATCCCGTGGGACACGTCCTCCTCCAGGCCGAAACGCCAGCGGGCGCTGACGTCCTCGAAGGTGCGGTCGCCCCGGTTCCGGAACGCCACGTTCTTCTGGGCCAGCGATGGATAGCTCCGGCGGAGCTGGCGCCACCCGGGCCCACTCACCCCGCTTCGATCCCGCTCCTGCGTGTCGGCGTCCATCAGGTCCCAGGTATGACCGTTGCCGATGAGCAGGTCTTCGTATCCGTCGAGGTCCACGTCGAGAAACAGGGCCGACCACGACCACCCCGACGCCGCGACCCCGGCAAAGTCGGCGATTTCGGCGAAGGTGCCGTCGCCCCGGTTGAGCAGCAGGGCATTGCGCTGCCACTGGGCGGTGTGGGCGTAGTCCCCCACGACTTTCTGGTACATCGTGTGGGTCGGGAGCTCGGTCTTGCGGCGGGCATCGCTGGCCAGCATATCCGCTTGGAAGAGGTCCACGGTGCCGTCCCGGTCGATGTCGGCCATGTCCACCGCCATGTCGGAATTGGCGATCCGCCGGACCGCGGTCGGCGCGATGAGCCGGAAATGCCCCTGGCCGTCGTTGATCCAGAACTGGTCGGGGTCTTCGAAATCGTTGGCCACGTAGAGGTCGGGGGCGCCGTCCCCGTTCACGTCATAGAAGCGGGCCGCGAGCCCGAAGTCCTCCGGTTCGGTGACCAGGGGACGGCCGGCGGCATCGAGGAATCGCGGGTTATGGGCGAGCCGTTCCCGGACGAAGTGGCCCCGCCCATCGCCCCGGTAGAACCAGTCGGGATCGGCGCGTTGCCTCAGGCTCACCCGCCCCAGCTCGGGGCGGTCCACCAGCACATAGTTGCCCCGGAACTCGGGCCGCACCTCGTAGTGGTCGCCGACCCGGCGGGCGAGCCGGTCGAAGGATCGCAGCTCGGGCGGCAGCGAGTCGAGCATGGTGCGGATCTTGTAGTTCGCGATGTAGAGGTCGAGCGCGCCGTCGCCGTCGATGTCGGCCAGGGTCGCGGTGGTGCTGCCCCGGGGTTCCTCCAGCAGTCCCGCCGGGGCGGTGGCGTCGTGAAAATGGCCGGTCCCGTCGTTCAGGAACAGCGTGTTAGGCGCGCCCAGCGCGAGCACCAGGAGATCGAGCGCGCCGTCACCGTTCACGTCGGCGAACACCGCCCCGGTCGAGGCCCGATCGGGGAGCGCCACCCCGGCCTCCGCCGCCGCTTCCCGGAACCGCCAGTGCCCCTGGTTGAGGTAGAGCGCGTTGGGCCCCTCGATCCGGCACAGGTAGAGGTCGGGCAACCCGTCGCCGTTCACGTCTCCCAGCGCCACGCCCGATCCCTGCATCAGGTGGCGATTGCGGAGCGCGGCGGAATCGGAAACCTGGTTGGCGAACCGGACCCCGGTGGCGGAGGAATCCAGCCGGGTGAAGCCCGGCGAGCCGCTTCCCGCGCGGGCGAGCTCCCGCCAGCGGTAGCCTTCCTCGCGGTGCCATTCCATGGAGGGAGGAGTCGCCCGGCAGGCCGTCACGGCGAAGGCCAGACACCAGAGGAACCGTTTCATGCCGGAGGAAAGGTAGCGGCGAGCGGTCCGGCGCCCGCCATCGATAGATTGCAGGAACCGATGCATCGAATCGTTTCCATCGTCGGGCTGGCGCTGTTGGTCGCCTGCGGGCGCCCGGTGCCGGTGCGCCAATGGCACCAGGAAGCCGGATACCGGTGGCGGGAGCTCGCCTCGGCCCATCGCGAGCCGGCAGGCTTCACTCCGCTCCCCGCGTCCCGCACCGGGATCAGCTTCACCAATGCGGTGAGCGATACCGCGCTGCTCCGGAATCAGCTCCTCGCCGACGGTGCAGGCGTGGCGATCGGGGACGTGAACGAGGATGGGCTCCCCGACCTCTACCTCTGCCGCACCGAGGGCGCCAACGCGCTGTATCTCAACCAGGGCGACTGGAGGTTCCGGGACGTCGCGGCCCAGGCCGGCGTGGCGCTTCCGGACCGGCATTCGACCGGAGCGGTCCTGGCCGACGTGAACGGCGACGGACACCTCGATCTCCTGGTCACCGCCCTGGGGAATCCGAACACCCTTTTCCTGGGCGATGGCCGGGGCGGATTCACCGATGCCACCGCCCAGGCCGGCCTCGCCGGCGACCCGCGGGGCAGCACCACCGCCACCCTGGCCGACATCGACGGTGACGGCGACCTCGACCTCTACATCGCGAACTACAAGGCCTACACCGCCAAGGACCGGTGGAGCCCGGAGGAGCGGGCCTTCGACCGGGTGGTGCGCCGGCTCGGCCCCGATCGATTCGAGGTGAACCCGGCCTACCGCCGGGACTACCGGGTGACCATGCGGGAGGATCTCCAGTCGGTGGTCCTGGTCCAGCGGGCCGACCCCGACTGGTTCTACCGGAATGACGGGGCCGGACACTTTACCGCGGAATCCATCGCCCATAACCCGCGGTTCCGTGACGAGGACGGCCGGCTCCTGGAGGAAGAGCCGGAGAGCTTCGGCCTCGCAGCGCGATTCTATGACCTGAACGGGGACGGCAGCCCGGATCTCTACATCGCCAACGACTTCGAGGACCCCGACCGGTTCTGGATCAACGACGGCCATGGAAATTTCCGGCTGGCGCCCCGCCTGGCCCAGCGGACCTCCAGCAGCTCGGCCATGGCGGTGGACATGGGCGACATCGACCGGGACGGCAGGCCCGACCTGTTCGAGGTGGATATGCTGAGCAAGGACCCCCACAGGCGCCTGAGCCAGATCCCGACCCACACCGCCCTGCTCAAACCGCCCGGGGTCATCGAGGACCGCCCCCAGCTCCAGCGCAACACCCTGTTCCTGAACCGGGGGGACGGGACCTTTGCCCAGATCGCCGAGCTGGCCGGGGTCGATGCCTCCGGCTGGAGCTGGTCCACCATGTTTCTCGACGTGGACCTGGACGGCTACGAAGACCTCCTGGTCGGGAACGGCCATGTCTGGGACCTGATGGACGCGGACACCCAGGACAAGCTCCAGTTGAGCCTCTCGGGGCTCGACTGGCGCCGGCAGCGGATGAGCTATCCCAGGCTCGCCGAGACGAACTATGCGTTCCGAAACCGGGGCGATCTCACCTTCGAGGACGTGAGCGCAGCCTGGCACTGGAGCGCCGGGCCGGACCTGTCGCACGGCATGGCGGCGGGCGACCTGGACGGGGACGGCGACCAGGATGTGGTAGTGAACCGCCTGGGATCGCCGGCCCTGGTGCTCCGGAACGACGCGGCGGCGCCCCGGGTCGCGGTGCGGCTTCGGGGCGCCTCACCTAACACGGAAGGCATCGGAGCCAAGGTCGTGGTGCGGAACGGGGCGGTGCCCTTTCAGGACCGGGAGGTCACCGCCGGTGGCCTGTATCTCTCCGGATCCACCACCGAGCTCACCTTCGCCGCGGGGCGGTCGGACTCCCTCGCCATCGAAGTCACCTGGCGGAATGGAGAGCGCACCACCATTCCGAACGCGCGGCCGAACCGGGAGTACGAGGTTCGGGAAGGCGGACCGGCGGATGCGCCGACCGCCCGACCGCCCGACCGCCTGACCGCCTTCGATGAAGTCCCCCTCGCTCACACCCACACCGAGCCGTTTTACGACGACTTCGGTCGCCAGCCGCTCCTGCCCAATTCCTTCGCCCAGCTCGGGCCCGGGGTGAGCTGGCTCGATCTCGATGGCACCGGGCATGACGCGCTGGTCATCGGCGCCGGAAAGACGGGCCGGCTGGCTGCCTTTCAGTTCACCAACGATCGCCCTCACGCCGAAGAACTCGGCCTTCCGGCTGCCGAAGGCGATCAGACCACGATCCTCCAGGTCCCCGATGGGACCGGCGGATCGCTGCTCCTGATCGGTCAATCCAATTATGAACAGCGCTCGGTGGCCGACGCGGTCGCGATGCCCTCGGTGCTGGCGGTGCCGCTCGATCGTCGCGGCCGCAAAAGCGGGCCGGTTCGCACCGCGATTCCCGGTGACACGGCGAGCATCGGTCCGCTCGCGCTCGCGGACTACGCCCACGACGGGAGACTGGGCCTCTTCGTGGGAGCGCGGATCTATCCCGGGGCCTACCCGCTCTCTCCCTCGAGCCGGCTCTACCGGAACGCCGGGGGCGGGCGGTTCGTACTCGATTCGGCCAACAGCGTCCGGCTGGAGCACGTGGGAATGGTGAGTGCGGCGCTCTGGACCGACCTCGATCAGGATGGCTGGCCCGATCTGGTCCTCGCGCTGGAGTGGGGTCCCCTCAAGGTGTTCCGGAACGATCGCGGCCACCTGATGCCCTGGGATGGGCTTGGGTTCGATCGCGAGTACAGCCGCTGGCTCGGTGTTGCCAGCGGAGATTTCGACGGGGATGGCCGCCCCGATCTGGTGGCAACCAGCTGGGGCCGCAACATCCGACTCCAGGCGGACAGCACAAATCCCTTGCTCCTCTATTTCGGGAATTTCGGATCCGGCACCTCGCTCGACCTGCTCCTGGCCCGTCACGACGGACGATTCAAGGCCCCCGCGCCGCTCGCGGGATTTGCCCGGCTCCGTCGAGTAGTCCCCGCCATCGGAGAGCGGCTCCGATCCTTCAATGCCTATGCCGACGCGTCGGTGGATCAGGTGCTCGGGCCCGCGGCCCGGAGTGCACTCCGATTCGGGGCCACCACCTTCGATCACACGGTCTGGCTCAACCGGGGCGACCACTTCGAGCCGCACCCGCTTCCCCTGGAGGCGCAGCTCGCTCCGGCGTTCGCGCCGGTCATCGCCGATTTCGACGGGGACGGCCATGAAGACCTGGCGTTGAGCCAGAACTTCTTTCCTACCGAGGTCGGCACTCCGCGCTACGATGCCGGCCGCGCTCTCCTCCTCCTTGGGGATGGGAAGGGTGGGTTCACCCCGGTCCCGGGCGAGCGCTCGGGACTCCTGGTGTACGGTGATCAACGGGGCGCTGCCGCAGGGGATTTCGACGCCGACGGCCGCGCCGACCTCGTGATCACTCAGAACGGCAATGCCACTCGCCTCTACCGGAATCAGGGCGCCGAACAAGGGCTCCGGGTGGTCCTGGCCGGCCCGCCGGAGAATCCCAGAGGAATTGGGGCGGCCCTCCGGCTCACCTTCGGAGGCAGGCAGGGACCGGTCCGGGAAATCCAGGCCGGGGCTGGATACTGGTCAGTGAGCAGCGCCACCCAGGTTCTCGGCGGCCGGGGACCGACCGCGCTCGAGGTGCGGTGGCCCGATGGGACCCGCCAAACGGTGGCGATCCCGCAGGGGCAGAGGGAGGTCCGAGTCGTCCATCCGTAGCAGGAGGGAGAAGCTCGCCAAGCGAACCGCGGAGCACCGTCGGCGACCTGCCCTCCGTACGCCGGCCACGAGAAAAAAGACGGCCGGATCTTTCGATCCGGCCGTCTTCTTGATTCGATCAACCAGGCCTACTGTCTGAGCCTGGTTCCCGGCGGCGGAATCCGCGACCGGATCTCCTTGTAGATCTCGAGCACGCTCTTCACGTGCGCGTTATTTCCCGACATGACGCAGGCAGGACCCCCTCCGACCCCGCCGCACCCGGTCGGATCGTTCGGCCCGCCGAAGGTGTAGATCTCCTGTCCGAGGAGTGAAAGGTCCTTGGCCGGAATCGGCATCGATCTCGGCGAACCGGCCCAGAGCGGAATCCACACGTATGAACCTTCCGGCTCGTAGGTCGCCTGACCGGTGGCCCAGGGGCTGGCGTCGAACGGCACCGTGCTGGTCTTGGTCAGACGGCGAGCGTTGAACCAGTGGTCCGGAGACATACTGACCAGCTCCACGTGCCACTCGTAGAACAGGGCCTTGAGCAGGTTCGTGGCCCCATCGGCGGCGGTGACCGCGGGTAACCCGCCCCGGCCGACCCGTGAACGGTTGATGAGATCCGCCGCGAGTCCGAGGTTCTGGTTGGTCCGAATCAGGCCTTCAGCCCACAGCAGGTTGTTCATGTGCTGGCTGAAGACCACGAAGTTCGCGGCTCCGGTGGGGCAATCGGGGAACTCTCCGAATCCCACCGAGCAGTGATACCGGATGTAGCCGATATTGCTTTGGTGCCACTGTCCGCGGGTTGCGTTGAAGTAGGTCGACGGATCCCACAAGAAGTCGGTTCCGGAGTTGGGCGTCGCAGCGGGCTCGCCATCGCCAATGGTATTCCCGGCGAGGAAGCCGCCATCGCCCATCCGCTTGTCCACCCCGTACACGCCACCGGCGTTGGGCCCGGTGATTTCCGGACGGGGATTCCCGGCCCCACCCGGCCAAGGATCGTGCTGGTTGTTGGCGAGCAACCTGGCGACGCGGGTGTCGATTCGGGTGGTGCCGTAGTCATTCCCCCACTGTTCGATCCCGGTAAAGAATTCTCCGCCTCCCCCCAGCTGATCCGACATGTACGCTTCGAGGTTGAAAGCGGTTCCTGAACTGATGCCCTGTGAGGCGTAGGTCGCGACCTGACCCCAGTTGGTCTGGGCGTTTTCGTCAGCGGTCCGGGCGAACTCGGCCAGCAGCTCGGCCTGGAAGCTCCGGGCGATCTGGGCAATCTGGGCCCCCGTGTAGGTGGGCCCACTCGGCAAACCGAACAGGGTATTCGGCGCCCCCGAGAAGTCCGCTGCGGCCGCCAGGGTAGCCGCCTGATCGAGCTGGGCAATGGCGGCGTCCCGAAGATCGGCCCGGCCGACCAGCTCGAGAGCAGTGGGATCGGATTCCTCCGTCACCACAAAGCCCTGGTCATAGGTCAGCGAGATCAGCCCGTGGGCCAGGCCCTGGGCGAGCTGGGCGACGGCCTCGACCCAGCCGGCATCCGCGCCCAGTTCCGGCGGGGAGGCCGATTGCCGGATCGCGAAGAGCACGTCGTTCGCCGAAGAAATCACGGAGTACAGGCCGTACCACCAGATCGGCAGCGGCTCATAGGTCGACGCGGTGGTGTTGTTGTTCCAGCCGCATCGCTGTGGACATTCCACCCCGTACGACGAGTAATAGCGGGACTGGAAGTTATTCCAGGAGAACGTGTGCTCATCCGACATCGTGGAGAACGGGGCCAGGGACGGCTCGTAGTCCGTCCGCAAATTGATGAACGACTTGATGGCCCCCGCGGCTGCCGCTTTCACCGTGGCGGGATCGGAAAACGCCCGCTCCCGCTCCGGTGCGTTCTTGTTCACAATGTCGAGACTCGCGCACCCGGCCACCCCAACGAGCAGGGCTGCTGCCGCGATCGGGCGCCACCATCGGTTTGCTGTCACCATGTAGGTCACCTCGTGAAGGCGGTCAGTGCCGGTTAGAAAGCGATTTCGATGAAGCCGGTGATCGTCCGGAACGGCGGATACTGGAACCAGGAGGCCCGACCCTTGAAGGCATCGTCGCCCGCCGGCGCCACTTCCGGATCGACCCCGCTGTAATTCGTAACGGTGAACAGGTTCCGGCCAATGACCCCGACCCGCACCTCGTTCAGCAGCCGGCCCAGCCCGATGCCCTGGAGCTGGTTGTGGTTGAAGGTGTAGTTCACCGACAGCTCACGAAGCTTGAGGAACGTGGCGCTTTCGACGAACGCATCACTGGCCGCGGCGCCGAAGTATTCACCGGTGGCATAGAACCCTTCCGCGATCCGGTCTTCCGGCGCCTTGGCCGCCTGATCGCACCGGACGTCGGCGCAGTCCTGGGTCGCCCAGTGGGCCGTCACGTTCGCGATTTGGCCGCCCTTGCTCCAGTCGAGCAGGCCGGCGATCGAGAAACGCTTGTAGCTGAAGATCGTGTTGAAGCCCATCCGGAAATCCGGCTCGGAAACGCCCAGCAGGAATTGATTCACCGGCTTGGCGTCCCCGCTGCACGCGATCGGATTCCGGTCGGCATCCACGCAAGCCACCATCTGGATGGGGCGTTCGTTACTGGTGCCCTTGGTCGCCTTCGTCACCAGATACCCGTCGGAGTTGATCACGTAATCGTCCGGATTGACGCTCGCCTTGGCCGGATCGAGCAGCAGCTGGTCAATGCTATGAACCCAGCGTGCCCCGACCATCGTGCCCAGGCGTACCCCCGGGGCGTACACGAAGCCCGCCCAGGTGTCGGTGGTGCCAAAGACCTGTTCGGGGAGCGGCCAGTCGGTAATGGTCTCCCGGACCCGGCTCCCCGTGATGTTGAGCTGGAGGTAGGTGTCGCGGCTGTTGATCAGCTGCGCCCCGAGAGCCACCTCATGCGTCTTGCCCCGGAGGCTCCCGATGTTCTGCCACTGCGATTCGAAACCAGTCGTGGCCAGGAGTGGCGCCTGAATGATCTCGTCGTGGGTCTTCTTGTCCGAGTAGTTGTACTCGATGTTGAGCCGGCCATTCCAGAACTCGGCGTTGAAGCCGGCTTCGAATTCGCCGGAGTGCGCCGGTTTCAGATTCCGGTTGCCCAGCTGCTGCTTGATGAACGTGCCACCGGACGCGGCCAGGACCTCGTACTGCGCGAAGAAGGGCGGCCGAAGGCCGGCGGTCCCGTAGGAGGCCCGGAGGCGGAACTCCGACGGCCCGCTGGTCCAGTCGAGCAACTGAGGCACCCGGATGGCGCCGGAAGCCCGGTAATACCACCGGGTCCGGGCATCGGGGCCGAAGAGAGAGGATTCATCCCGCCGGAGCAGCCCGTCCAGCACAATCTTTCCGGAGAGGTCCAGGGTTCCTACCCCGAACACCTCGCGGGTGCGCTCCTGGGTGTCCTGCGAGAAGGCCCGCTGGCCTTCCGGCTTGGTGCCGGGGAACTCGGGCACCAGCTTCACGATGTATTGCGAAGACGTGGCGGAGAGTATGCCCTCACTGACATCCTCGTAGTTCCCCGCGGCTCGAAGCGTGATGCCGGTGTTCTCGAACAGCGCTCCGGAGCCCCGATAGGTCCAGTTCCCGGTCAGGCTCAACCCGGTATTGAAATTCCGGTCATTGGTGGCCGAGCGCGAGTAGCTACCGGGGCCGCCGCCCAGCTTCGAGGAAGCGGTCCAGACCGTCACCGGCTCGACCTGCTCGAACGTTTCGGAAATCTGGTCGTAGTTGAAGTTCCCCTCCGCCGACAACCAGGTGAACGGGCGATACCGGCCCCGCACCCCACCGGTAAACCGGTTTCGCTCCCGGTTTCGATCCGTGCTGAAGAGATCGTACAGCGGATTGGTCGCGTTGGACCGCTTGTCCTGAATGAAGGCCCGGAACGGAGTGTTGTCGGGATTGCAGTTGGTGAGACAGTCGAACTTCCCATTGTCAGCGGACCCGCACTGATGAGCGCTGCCAGCCTCACCGCAGGTGGAGGTTGGATCGACGTGCGGCTCGAGGAACGCCAATCCGAAGAATGGCCCGCCGCCGCCGCCGCCACCATCCACCTGGCTCGGCTCGTTCGTGGTGTTCCGGCCGTAGAACGCGTTGAAGGACATGTCGAGCTTGTCGTTCAGCACCTGATCCAGATTCATGCGGTAATTCTGCCGCCGCTGACCCTGGAGACCGGCGACCGCGCCGGGATTCTGGGTGTTCTCGAACGACACGTTGAAATTGGTCCGCCCGCGATTCTGCCCGACCGAGACGTACTGGGTCGAGAAGAGCGACGGCTGATACACCTTGTTGTAGGCATCGGCGAACGAGGGATACGGCTTGTCCTGCACGTCGATCTTCGCGGGGCAGGTTGCCCCAGGAAGATGCGGAGCATCGAGGTTGTCGTCACAGTTGGAGGCGAGCACCCGGACGCTGTCGCCCTCGTACCCCGCCCCCCGCTCGAACCGGCGATAGAAGCTGCCGTCATCGTTGAGCAGGTAAGGATGATGCATCGTGACCGACGGGAACTTGCTGATCTTCGACTGGCCGACTTCGGCCCGGGTGGTCACTTGAATCTTGCCCTCGGGAAGCCGGGCTCCCCGTCGGGTGAAGATCTGGATGACGCCGTTGGCGCCGTTCGAGCCATACAACGAGGAGGCCGCGGCGCCCTTCACCACTTCCACCCGCTCGATGTCTTCCGAGGAGATGTCGGCCATCGAGTTCAGGGTGCTGATGGTGCCGTCGATCACGATGAGCGGGTCCGAGCTCCCGGTAATGCTGGTGGCGCCCCGCAGCTTGATTGACGGGGCAGTGCCCGGCGCACCGTTGTTCGATATCACTTCGACCCCGGCGATCTTTCCCTGCAACGCGCCGAGCGCGGAGGTCGACGGGGCGACCTGAAGCTGATCCTCGGTCACCCGCCCCACCGTGAAGGTGAGCTTGTTGGTCTGCGTCGCGGCGGCCGTACCGGTCGTGACGATCTCCTCGAGGTGGAGCGGATCGCTGGCGAGGACCAGATCCATCGTCTGGCTGCCTGGAGTGAGCTTGACCGGGACGGTCTTGAGCCGAAAGCCAAGGGCCCGGGCCATCAGCTCCGCGTCCCGACCCGTGGCGGCGGAGGCGCTGATCGTCAGCGTGTAAACGCCGGCGGCATTCGAGGCAGTGTTGAAATTCGTGTTGGTGATGGAAATCCGGGCTCCCGGGATCGGATCGCCCAATTCGCTGGTGATTTTCCCGGTGATCACCGCCTCGCCCTGCCCATATGCCATCGTCGCGAAAAAGCCGAGCGTGGCACTGGCCAGGACGAACGCTCTGATCGAAGAACCGTGGCGCCGCTGTCTCATCTTCTGGCCCCCGTGTGGGTTGAAGACACTCAATGGAGCATATCGTTTGCCGCGGAAACAGTTCCGTCGTATGTATATCGATTGCAACGGCTTAGCGACAATTCCGTCACGGGTCGGCGGGTCGAATCGACACGCCTCTCCATCCGGATCGCGTCGCATGGACACAGCGCTAAATCATGCCGGGACATCGCCCGAGACGTGTTTTAGCCTGTGCGAATATGCAGCATACTCAAGATTGCGCAAGATTTCCCTCAGGCCGCCCCAGCCTTCCTTCCCGGCCCGAACTTTGATATTGTCCCTTTGCAAGCCCCACCGAGGCAGGTCAGATGATCCACAGCTTTCGTTCCATTTCAGCGATTTCGGCCATCTTGATGCTCGGCGCCGTCTTCGCAGTTCCCGCGCGGGCCCAGAAGAAGGAAGCTCCCAACAACAGCCTCCGGCTGCTCGTGGTCGATGACGAGACCGGCGACCCCATCGTCGGGGCCTTCATCCGGATCAAGGGTCACCCCGACCGGACCACCGACCAATCGGGGAGGTTGACTCTCGATTCCCTTCCCCTGGGTCGCACCATGGCGGACGTCGGGGCCATCGGCTACGAGCTCCGCCGGGAGCCCCTGTTCGTCCAGAGCGGTGCCGAAGACCAGCACACGGTCGGTTTGAGCTTCACCGGCGACAAGCTCCCCGATCTCGTCGTCCAGGCCCGTCAGGAGAAGCTCTATCCCCGGTATTCCGATTTCCACCGCCGCCAGAAGACCGGCGCCGGCTTCTACATCACCTGGAAAGAAATTCACGACAAAGGCTACAGCCGGGTCGGCGACGTCCTGCGCGGCGTGCGCGGGGTCCAGGTCACCTGCCGCCCCAACGAGTGCCTGATCATGATGAACCGCTCGAACGGTTGCCCGCCCGCGGTCTGGGTGGACGGCCGACCCAGCGATTTCTACGGTGCGAACACCGCAGTCGGCGACGTCTACGGGATGGAAGTCTACCGGGGGCCCAGTGAGCTCCCCGCCGAGTTCCTGACCAACGGGATGTGCGGGGCGATCGTGATCTGGACCAAGAATCGGCAATACCGCGGCGGTTGATCAGAAAGGCACGGGGGACATGGGACGAATCGGGTGGATTCTGGCCTTGACGCTGGGAGTCGCAACCAGCGCCTCGGCGCAACGCATGATGCGGCAAGGGGTCCTGCACGATAGCTCGGGCAAGGAGGTCGGCCGGGTCCAGATGACCGAGCACAACGGCACGGTGCTGGTCGAGGTTCACGTCGAGGGGCTCCCCGCCGGCATGCACGGCATGCATCTCCATCAGACGGCCAAGTGCGAGCCTCCCGCTTTTCAGTCCGCCGGGGGCCACTATAACCCGCACAACCGCCAGCACGGGCGGAAGAACCCCAATGGACCGCACCTCGGTGACCTCGGCAATATCAAGGTCGAGTCGAATGGACGAGGAACCCGCACCGTAACCATCAGTGACTCGGAGACCCGCAAGGGACTGATGGCCGTCCTGGGAGAGGGACGGGCCCTGGTCATCCACGCGAATGAAGACGATGAGATGACGGATCCCTCGGGCAACTCGGGAGCCCGGATCGCCTGTGCGGTAGTGGAGCCGTAGCTCTGAGGGGTGAGGGATTCCCTCGCCCCTCCTCACACCTCACACCTACCCACTACGAGCCAGCATTCTCTTGATCGGCCGGATCAGGAGCGCAAAGACCAGGCAGAAGAAGAGCGCCACCAGCGTCACCGTCCCGAAAATCGTCGGGAGGCTCAGCTTTTCGTAGAAGCCTGCCACCGTGCCGGCCATCTTGTTCCCCACCGAAGCGGCCAGGAACCACACCCCCATCATGAGGCCGCCCACCCGGGCAGGGGCGAGCTTGGTCATCGCCGACAGGCCCACCGGGCTCAAGCACAGCTCACCGATGGTGTGCAGCAGATAAGTCAGCAGGAGCCAGCCCGGACTCACCAGCACCCCGGACTGGGCCTTCATGGAAGCGATCACCATCACCGCAAACCCCGCGGCGACGAAGAAGAGACCGAGAGAGAATTTCGCGGGACTTGATGGATCGCGTTTCCCGGCCTTGACCCAGACCCACGCGGCGACCGGCGCCAGCAGAACGATGAAGACCGCGTTCACCGACTGGAACCAGCTCGCCGGATAGGAGAACCCGAGAAAAGAGTTGTTGGTCTGCCGCTGGGCAAAGAGGTTGAGCGACGAGCCGGCCTGCTCGAACGCCGACCAGAACACCGAAGCCCCGAGGAACAGCACCACGATGACCACCAGGCGCCGTCGCTCATCCGGGGTCCAGTGGCCCGCGGCGAAGAGCCAGATGAAGAATGCCACCGTGACGCCGACCAGCACGTAGTCGAGCGCCCGGCTGAATCCATCGGCAGTGAAGGTGTAGACGCCCGCCCTGGCCAGGATGACGAGCAGCCCAATCACCGCGACGATCGCGAAGGTCCCGATCCAGAGTTTGCGTTTCGCCTCGGCCAGCGCGGCCGGCGAGGTGGAGCCGAGCACCGTCTTGCCCGCGTCGCCGAGCCGTCGCCCGGTCAGGACGTACTGAACCACTCCGAACGCCATGCCAAGAGCGCCGAAGGCGAAGCCGTAGTGCCAGCTCTGGCTGGGATCGAGTCCGGCGTTCCGGAGGATGTTCTGAAATCCCTCGCCCTGGGCCAGCCACCCGACGATCAGCGGGGCCAGGAAAGCGCCGAGATTGATCCCCATGTAATAGATCGAAAAGCCGGCATCCCGGCGAACATCACCCTCGCCATAGAGGTGCCCGACCAGGGCGGAAATGTTCGGCTTGAGCAGTCCGGTGCCGAACGCGATGAGAACCAATCCCGGGAAGAAGAAGGCGGTGGTGTGGGGAACCGCGAGACTGGCCTGGCCCAGCATGATGAGGATGCCGCCCCAGAAGACCGAGGTGCGAAGACCCATCACGCGGTCCGCGATCCAGCCTCCGGGCAGGGTCATGAGATACACGGCAGCGGTGTAGGTCCCGTAGATCGGTCCGGCGCGCTCCACGCCCCAGCCCAATCCTCCGATCGCGGCGGGCGCGGTCATGAAAAGGATCAGGATGGCCCGGCTTCCGTAATAGCTGAACCGCTCCCACATCTCCGTGAAAAACAGGGTCGAGAGACCGGAAGGGTGCCCGAAGAAGGCGGTATCTGGATTGCGGCTCACGCGATGGTCCTCGCGGTAAAGGGGGTTGGGGTTGGGGCCCCTGGCCTCACTTCTGTTTCCCCATCTTGCGTTTCAGCATCTCCAGCTGCGCCTTGACCGCCTGCTCGATCGCCTGCCGGTCCGACCGGGTTTCCAGGTTGCGAAGTTCCTGCTCGTCCAGATCCGGTTCAGGGGTGGGCACGGGACGGGGCGGCCCGCCGGGCGACCGATACGCGGAAGCCACACTCTGGTATTCGCGCTCGATGAAGGCCAGTTCGTCCCGGATGACGTCGATCTTCCGGGTAAGCAGTGCGACCCGTTCTCGGTGCTTGGCGGCGAATTCTTCTGCGATCCTGGCAGTCTCCTGATCGCCGATCTCCGCAGCGAGCTTCCCTCGCCTTTCGGCGTCGGCGAGCTGCTGCCGCTGCGCGGCCAGCTCCCGTTCCGCGGCGGCCAGGGCATCGCGGCTCTGCGCACCCGCGACCTTGAGCTCGACGAGGGCTTCGTGGAGCCCCGCTTTGGAGTGCTGTCCCTGAAGGGACAGCAGGCGCTCGAGCCGCGCGCGGAGCTCATCGAGAACCATCGGCCAATGTTACCGTGCCGGGGTATTTTTGGGAATGAACCAGCGACGCCTCATGCTGATGGGCCTGGGCACCGTGATGCTCCTGGCCAGTTGCTCGGGCAAAAGCAGCAATTACGGGTGCGGTGTCGCGGCGATGGCGGGGTTGAGCCTTGTGCTGGAGCAGTTCAATCGGCCGGGATCCACCCTGGGCGCCGCGCCAGAACACCTGCCCGAATCCCTTCCAGTGCGAGTTGCCCTGGGCCCGGCGCTGCGGTCAGTGGCCGGCCGGGGGGACTCGGGGGTGGTGATCGGGGTGGAAGGCGCGATCCCGCCAAGCCACCAGATCGGGTTCGGTGTGCTGGTGCTCGATCCGGAGGCACATCCGAGAGGAGTGATCCTCTTCGAGGGAGCCCCGGTCCAGGGCGCACCCAACCTCGGCCTTGTCAACCTGGGCGATCGGAACGTTCCTCTGATTGGCATTCAACTCGACTTGCAGCGCTTCCAGAATGACGCCTGCCCGATTTTCCCCGATTCGCTGACGCCGGGACAATAGTGATTCGAACTCGTCACTGGCACCGGGTCATGAACCTCCCTATTATTCGCCGTTAACCGCTAAGCATTGCGTGGTCAATGATTTACGTGTGCATTCCGAGCTTCAACGAAGCCGACACGATCGGCCTCGTGCTCTGGAAGATCAGGAAGGTCTTCGAAGAGTTTCCCCGGGAGTACCACATCCTCGTGGCCGACGACGGGTCGAGCGATCGCACCCCGGACCTGCTCGAGCCTTACACCCGGGTGCTTCCCCTGACGGTGATTCGCTCCGATACGCGGCGGGGCTACGCCCGTTCGATCGAGTCGCTGCTGGGCCGTGCCCTCGAGCTGTCCGATCGGCCCAAGCGCGACAGTGCCATCCTGATGCAGGCGGACTTCAGCCACGGGCCGCAGGCCCTCCCGGAGTTCGTCAAGCGTCTGGAGAGCGGAGCCGACCTGGTGGTGGGTGAGGCTGCCACCCTGACCGGGGCGCCCAGCACCGCCCGGCGGCTTGCCCGGCGCTGGGCCTCCCGGTTGCTCCGCCGGGGGGTCAAGGTCCCTGGAGTGGTCGACCTGGTCAGCGGCTTCGTCGCGATTCGCCTCATTGTGCTGCGTCACGTGCTGAAGGGCGCAGGGGCACGCCCGCTGGGAACCGAGGGATGGGCCGCCAATGCGGAGCTGGTGGCGCGCGCCGCGGGTTATGCGCGGCGGATCGAGGCACTCCCGATCGAGGAACGCTATGACCTCCGCTCCCGGGCCACCCGGGTCAGACCCTGGCCCGCCCTGCGGGAAGCCTGGCAGGCGGGGGGACGAATCAAAGCGACGGTGCGCGCCGTATCATGAACATGCTCACCCTGCTCTTCGCCACGATCCAGGCCGTCCTTTCCAATGCACCCACCGCGGTCCCGTTCGGCGTCGGCGAACGTTTCGAATATGGAGCCAAGTGGGGAATGTTCAGCGTGGGCACGGCGAGCATCTCGGTCGCCGGGATCGACACGCTGCGGGGCGAGCCGGTCTATCACCTCCAGTACGCCATGGAAGCGAACGCCGCCGGACTGTACCGAATCAACAGCATGCTGGAGTCCTGGACCACCACCGACGGTCTCCATTCCCTCCGGTTTCGTCAGGACAACAAGGAGAACAGCAAACAGTTCACCCGGGTCTTCGACATCTTTCCGGATTCGTCCTTCTACCGCCAGGTCGAGCCGGATCCGCTCCAGCCGCAACCGGGTGTGGAAGAACCGCTCGACGATGCCTCGGTGTTGTTCTTTCTTCGGACGGTCCGGCTCGACGTGGGCAGGACCTACAAGTTCGACCGGTATTTTCGGGCCGAGCGAAATCCAATTGTGGTGAAGGTCCTGAAGACCGAGAAGATGGAGCTTCCGGACGGCACCAAGGTCGATTGCTTCGTGCTCAACCCGGTGGTGGGCGAGCGGGGGCTCTTCGCTGAACGCTCGGACGCCCGACTGTGGTTGACGGTCGATGCGCGGCGGATCCCGGTGCAGATCCGGTCTACCCAACCCTGGGGTACCGTCACCATGCGGCTGCAGCGAATGGTGCTGTCGGAGTAGACGCCCTTTTGCGAACCCCCCTGGCCGTGGTCGGGCTCGGTCTGGTGGTTTCCCTGTCGGATTGTGCCGCGCGTTCGGGGCCCCGCGCCCCCGCGGCGACCCCCTCCCAGATCGAAGAACCGGTCACCGCCCTGATGCAGGCGGCGCTCGACGCCGATGCGCGGGGCGAACGGGCCGATTCGCTCTGGACTTCCGATGCCACGATCATCGCCGACGGCGAGCTCCGCGATGAGCCGCCTCGATTCGCGGGGGTCGGCACCGGCGGGGCCATCGCGATCACCGAGAGCCGGCTCGACCTGCGGCAGGGCGTTGCCTGGGTCTACCTCGAGTACCGCTGGTCGGAGATGCAGGCGGGGACGATCAGAGAGGCGAGGGCAACGGTGGTTCTGACATCGGGCGGGGACGACCGCTGGCGGATCGTCCACGCCCACAGCAGCTCGGTTCGGTCCGGAGCCGACCGCTAAGAGCCGCGGATGGTCTCCTTGACCTTGCTGGCCAGCCCCGGGGCAAGGATCCGAAGCACCAGGTAGATCACGAAACCCCAGAAGGCGAGCCAGAGGAGCATGAAGAAGAGGCTGATCGCCACACCGAAAATCCAGCCGAGCAGCTTGAGCGCGAGCACCGCCACCAGCGCGAAGCCGGCGAAGCCTGCAAGGGTGCGAACCATACTATCCTTCCTGTAAGAGTTCATCGTCCCGGGTACCGCAAACACTAATTCATCCTACGCAGGGTCGCTCCGCCAGGTTTCCATGAGGATTGCGTGACGGGATCTCCCGACGTGGTGGTGGTGGGAGGGGGTGTGGTGGGAGCCGCCTGTGCCTGGCACCTGGCGCGGGCAGGCCGAGACGTCCGGGTGATCGAGCGGGGCGAGCGGGGTGGCGAAGCGTGGCGAGCTTCGGCCGGCATGCTGACACCTCAGGTGGAAGTCCCCGCCGACGATCTCCTGTTCGATCTGGGAATCGCGGGGCGCGAATTCTACCGCGGAAACGCCGCCGGGCTCCGGGAACGCACCGGCATCGACATCGGTTTCTCCGAAAGCGGGATCATCGAAGTCGCCGCGACGGAGTCCGAGGTCGAGGAGCTCAAGGGACGAGTCGCCTGGCAGCGTCAGCACGGCCATCAGGCAGAATGGCTCGATCCCGAGGAGATCAGCCGGGAGTGGCCCTGGATCGGCAAGACGCTGGGTGGGCACCTGGCCCCGCACGACGGCTCGGTCAATCCCGTACTGCTGGTGGAAGCCCTGCGCCGTGACGCGATCCAGGCGGGAGCGAAGATCGTCAACGACACGGCCGTTTCTCTTACCCGATCCAATGGCAAAGTCACCGGCGTGCAGGGCCGGGAATGGCATCCTGCGGACCACGTCATCCTCGCCGCCGGGGCCTGGACCGGCCGGATCGGCAACCTGCCCCGCCCCATTTCGGTGGAGCCGGTCCGGGGCCAGCTGGTTGCGTTTCCCTGGCCCATCGGAGCCAGGCCCGGCATCGTGTTCGGGTTCGGGGGGTACGTCCTGCACCGCGATGGGGAGGGGATTGCGGGATCGACCATCGAGCATGCCGGCTTCTCCAGCGAGGTCACCGAATCCGGGATTGCCACGGTTCGCAAACGAGCCGAGGCGCTGGTCCCCGCTTTTCATGCCGTTCGAGAGACCCGGGCCTGGGCCGGGCTACGCCCCGGCACCCCGGATGGCTTGCCGATCGTAGGCCGGGAACCCGAGCTCGAGGGACTCTGGTACGCCACCGGACATGGTCGAAAGGGAGTGCTCCTGGCTGGGGTAACCGGAAGGATCGTTTGCGATCTCCTCACCGGGGAGCCGACCGTCGAGGAGGCTATCCTGCTCCGGCCGGAGCGGTTCTGGAGCTGGTAGTCCGCGCCTAGCCCTTCTTCTTCACCTTCCTCACCCGCGCCGGCGCTTCGACCGGGAGCCACTCCTCCGCCCAGGCGGCGACCGAGCGCAGCGTCCGTTCCAGAGCCCTGCCCTTCTCGGTCAGCTCGTACTCGACGCGCACCGGTGATTCGGGGAGCACTCTCCTCACCACGACGCCCTCCTGCTCAAGCTCCTTGAGTCTTTCCGACAACATCCGGTCGTTGATATCCGGGATCGCATCCCGCAACACGGCAAACCGGGAAGGACCGTTGAGCAGCTCCCGAAGGATCGTTCCCGACCATCGTCCCCCGATGAGCTCGATGGCGCGATGGAAGCGGGAGCAGAAAGTGACCGGACGATGGGCGCGCAACGACATGCCTGAAGATACCAGAACGTTACCTACTTGACAATAGTTACTTACTGTTGTATAGTTACTAGTATTCAGTAACTAGATGACATGATTATTGGAAAGGGTGTCCCCAATGAGCGCAGCTACCCAATGGACCATCGACCCAGCCCATACCCATCTCGAGTTTGCGGTCCGCCATCTCATGATCGCCACCGTGAAGGGCAAGTTCACCTCCCTGCAGGGCACCCTTACGCTGCCCCCGGAGGATCCCGCCGAGGGAAGCGTTGAGGTCACCATCGAGGCGGAGAGCATCACTACCGGCATCGAGCAGCGTGATCAACACCTTCGTTCGGCAGACTTCCTCGATGTCGGGCGGTTTCCCACTCTGCGGTTTCGCAGCACCCGGGTGGACCAGCTGGCCAAGGATCAGTTCCGAGTGGTTGGCGACCTGACCATCAGGGACGTGACCCGGCCGGTCGAGCTTCTGGTCCATCGTGAGGGAGAAATCCAGGACCCGTGGGGCGGCTATCGGGCGGGCTTCACCGCGAGCGGCAAGCTTCGTCGAAGTGAGTTCGGAATCACCTGGAATCAGGTCATCGAGGCTGGCGGGGTCGCGGTAGGAGACGAAGTCAGGATTTCGATCGAGGCCGAGCTGGTGCGCCAGGCCCTTCCCGCGGCGGCCTAACGTCGCCGGACACAATGCTTTGCCGCGTTGCGCCAGGGGATTATTCTTGGGGGCTTCACCACGAGGATTTCCCTTGGCGCTTCCGCTGGTTCAGATCACTCCAACCCCGTCCCGGGCCCCGCTTCCTCCGGTAGCACTGGTTGCACCGAGAAAGCCGGCCTGGCTCAAGGTCAAGGCGCCCGGAGGACAGAACTACGTCCGTCTCAAGCACCTGATGCGGAAGCTGGACCTGCACACGGTCTGTGAGGAAGCCCGCTGTCCGAACATCGGTGAATGCTGGGAGCATCAGGCAGCCACCTTCATGATCCTGGGAGATGTCTGCACCAGGAACTGCGCCTACTGCGCGGTCGCCCACGGCACCCCCACCGCGTTCGACCCACTGGAGCCGGCGCGGCTCGCCGAAGCGGTCGAGGCGATGGGCTTGCAGCACGTGGTGATTACCTCGGTGGATCGGGATGATCTTCCCAACGGCGGGGCCGAAGCCTTTGCCGGCTGTGTCACCGAGATCCGCCAGCGCCTGCCGGACACCTCGGTCGAGGTCCTGATTCCCGATTTCAAAGGCTCCGAGCGGGCCCTTCGCATCGTAGTTGAGACCCGGCCGGCCATTCTGAATCACAATCTCGAGACGGTCGAACGGCTCTACCCCCTGGTTCGTCCCGGCGGCCGCTATGCCCGGGCCCTCGAGCTCCTGGGCCGCGCCCGGGCGATGGCGCCGGATGGATTCACCAAATCGGGCATCATTCTCGGGATGGGTGAGGAGTGGGACGAGCTCCTGGTGGCCATGCGCGATCTCCGGTCTCACGGAGTCCGGATCCTCACCCTGGGCCAGTATCTCCGGCCCTCGGCCGGACACCTGCCGGTGTCGCGGTTCTACACCCCGGAGGAATTCGCGGAGCTGGGCGCCCTTGGCATGGCCATGGGGTTCGAGCATGTGCAGTCGAGCCCGCTCACCCGCTCGTCCTATCACGCCTGGGATCAGGCTCGCGCGGCGATGGCCGGCTGATGGCGACCCGCATCCGGCCCGCCGCGGGCGAGGCGTCTCGGGGCAACGACGCCGACACCGCCGCCCTGCACCATCGCTACCTGCGCCAGATGCTGCTGATCCGGCGTTTCGAGGAAAAAGCGGGCGAAGCCTACAGCCTCGGGAAGATCGGCGGGTTCTGCCATCTCTACATCGGCCAGGAGGCCGTCGCGGTGGGCGCGATCTCGGCGCTTCGGGAGGATGATTACGTCACCACCGCCTATCGGGAGCACGGCCAGGCCCTGGCTCGGGGCATCACTCCGCGGGCGGTCATGGCGGAGCTCTTCGGGAAAAAGACCGGCTGCTCGGGCGGCAAGGGCGGCTCGATGCACCTCTTCGATGCCGGGTTAGGATTTCTCGGCGGGCACGGCATCGTGGGAAGCCACATCCCGGTCGCGGCGGGAGTCGGGTTCGCCATCAAATACAAGGGCGGCGATCAGGTCAGCACCTGCTTTTTCGGCGAAGCCGCGGCGAACATCGGGGCCTTCCACGAGACCCTCAACATGGCGTCGCTCTGGAAGCTCCCGGTCATCTTCATCTGCGAGAACAACGGGTACGGCATGGGCACCGCCATCGCCCGGGCCAGTGCGGTGCGCGATCTGGCGGTCCGCGGCAACGCGTACGACATGCCCGCGGAAGTGGTCGACGGCCAGGACGTGCTGGCGGTCCGCGAGGCGATGGACCGGGCGGTGGAGCGGGCCCGCACGCAATCCCAGCCGACCCTGTTCGAGATCCGGACCTACCGCTATGTCGGCCACTCGATGTCCGACGCGGCCCACGGGACCTACCGGACCAAGGACGAGGTCGAGGAGTTCCGCCGCCGCGATCCGATTCAGGTGCTCGGGGATCGAATGCGAACGGACGGCCACCTCGACGACGCCGGATGGGAAAGCCTCGATGCCGAGGTCAAGGCGGAGGTGGAAGACGCCTTCCGCTTCGCCGAGGAGTCGCCGGACCCGGATCCGGAGGATCTCTACAAGGACGTCTACGCACCCGGCGACCCGTCGCGAGTGACGAACCGATGACGGTCATCACCTACCGCGACGCCCTGAATCACGCGCTTCGCGAGGAAATGCAGCGGGACGACCGGGTCTTCCTCATGGGAGAAGAGGTCGCGGAGTACGATGGCGCCTACAAGGTGAGCCGGGGGTTGCTCAAGGAGTTCGGCCCCAAACGGGTGGTGGATACCCCGATCGCGGAGCTGGGCTTTACCGGTATCGGGGTGGGTGCTTCGCTGGTCGGGCTCAGGCCGGTGATCGAGATGATGACCTGGAACTTCGCGCTGCTCGCCATCGATGAGATCGTGAACGGCGCCGCCAAACTCCGCTACATGTCGGGCGGGCAGCTCGGCTGCCCGGTGGTTTTCCGCGGCCCCAGCGGCGCGGCGCTTCAGCTCGCGGCTCAGCATTCCCAGGCGTTCGAAAGCTGGTACGCCCATGTTCCCGGACTGAAGGTGATCTGTCCCGGCACCCCGGCCGACGCCAAGGGATTGCTCAAGAGCGCCATTCGAGACGACGACCCCATCGTCTTCATGGAAGGCGAAATGTTGTACAACACCAAGGGCGAGGTCCCTGACCAGGAATATCTGATCCCGATCGGGAAGGCGGAGGTGAAGCGGGAAGGCTCCGACGTCACCCTGATCTGTCACGGCAAGATGGTCTCGGTGGCGCTCAAGGCCGCCGAGGAGCTCGCCAACGAGCAGGTCAACGCCGAAGTGGTGGACCTCCGGACTATCCGACCGATGGACGTGGAGGCGGTGCTCGGCTCGGTCGCCAAGACCAACCGCTGCGTGGTGGTCGAAGAGGGATGGCCCTTCGCCGGGGTCGGCGCCCAGGTGGTCGATACGATTCAGCGCGAAGCCTTCGATACCCTCGATGCGCCGATTCTCAGGGTCACCAACGCGGATGTCCCGATGCCGTACAACCGTGCGCTCGAGCGGGCCGCCAAGCCCGACGCGGCCAAGGTGGTCGACGCCGCCCGAAAGGTCCTGTACCAGTAATGGCCACCCGCATCGTGATGGAGGCGCTCTCCCCCACCATGGAGGAAGGACGTCTGGTCGAGTGGAAGAAGCAGGAAGGCGAAAAGGTGGACCTCGGCGACGTCCTCGCGGAAGTCGAAACCGACAAGGCGGTGATGGAGCTGGTGGCGCGGGCTGCGGGCACGTTGCTCAAGCAGCTGGTGCCGGCTGGAGCGACGGTACCGGTCTCTCAGCCGGTGGGTTGGATCGGGTCGCCGGGGGAGTCGGTTGAGGGGGGACAGGCGGACAGGCGGACGGGCGGACCGACCTCACTGGCCCCTCCGACCCCTCCGACCCCTCCGACCTCACTGACCTCACTGACCCCTCCGACCTCACCGACCGGCCGCGTCAAGGCCTCGCCTCTGGCGCGCCGCATGGCCGCAGAGCAGGGTGTCGACCTCTCCACGGTGAGCGGATCCGGTCCAGAAGGCAGGATCATCAAGCGAGATCTCCGCGCCGGGGCGGAGCGGCGTACTCCGGAGGCGGCGCCCGCCAGCCAGGCCGGTGGGTTCGAGGATGTGCCGCTGACGCAGATCCGGAAGACGATCGCAAAGCGACTGAGTCAATCGATCGGCCCGATCCCGACGTTCTATCTCACTTCGGAAGTGGACATGGAGCGGGCCACCGAGGCGCGCGAGGCGCTCAACGCGACGGCCGGGGATCAGGGGAAAATCTCCTTCAACGACATCGTGCTCAAGGCGGTCGCGACCGCCCTGCGTCAGCACCCGGCCTGCAATGCGTGGTGGCAGGACGATCATATCCGGATCTGGCACGAGGTCCATCTCGGCATGGCCGTCGCCGTGCCCGACGGCCTCATCACCCCGGTGATCCGGAACGCCGAGCGCCGCTCACTCCGCGAGATCGCGGCGGAGACTCGCGACCTGGCCAGCCGGGCCCGGGAGCGGAAGCTCACCCCGGAGGAGTACACCGGCAGTACCTTTTCGGTCTCCAATCTCGGCATGTTCGACATCGAGCATTTCACCGCGGTGATCAATCCCCCGGAGGCGGGGATCCTCGCGGTGGGCAGCATCGCGCCGGTTCCCGCGGTGGTCGACGGGGAGGTGACGGTGCGGCGCCGGATGCGGATGACCCTGTCGTGCGATCATCGGGTGATCGACGGCGCGACCGGCGCCCGGTTCCTGCAGAGTCTCAAGCTGATGCTGGAGAATCCCCTGGCGCTGGTGTGGTAGGATGGGAGGATTGGAGACCTTTAACCCGCAGAGGCAGTCGTGGCTCAATTCGATATCATCGTGATCGGAGGCGGTCCCGCGGGCTATGTGTGCGCGATCCGCGCCGCCCAGCTCGGCCTCGCGACCGCGGTGGTCGAGAAGGAGAAGCTCGGAGGGGTCTGCGTCAACATCGGGTGCATCCCCACCAAGGCGCTGCTCCATAGCGCCTACGCGCTGCACCTGATCCAGCACGACGCCAAGGCCCTGGGGATCGAGGTCGGCCAGGTCAAGGCGGACTACGGCGTCGCGATGAAGCGGTCCCGCCAGGTGTCCGACCAGAACTCACGCGGGGTCGAGTTCCTGATGAAGAAGCACAAGATCACGGTGCTCAAGGGGACCGGCGTGCTCCTGCCCGGGAAGAAGGTGAAGGTCGGAACCGAGGTGCACGAGGCGAAGAAGGCCGTGGTCCTCGCCACCGGCTCGCGGGTCAAGGGCATCCCCGCGATCGGGCTCGAGATCAACAAGACCAGTGTCATCAGCTCGGACGAAGCGCTCTTCCTGGAGAAGGTCCCGGGCTCGCTCGCCATCGTGGGCGCGGGCGCGGTGGGCAGCGAGTTCGCGGACATCTTTTCGGCGTTCGGCACCAAGGTGACCCTGATCGAGGCGCTGCCCCGGATCCTTCCGCTCGAGGACGCCGAATCCTCGGACACCATCACCAAGACGTTCAAGAAGCGGGGGATCACGGTCCTGGCCGGCGCCAAGGTCAAGCAGGCGTCCGTCACCGATCAGCAGGTCGTGCTCGAGGTCGAGGCGGATGGGAAGACCGAGGCGATCACCGTCGACAAGGTGCTGATGGCGGCGGGACGGGCGGTGAATACCGAAGGCATGGGCTTTGAGGAGAGCGGGGTCAAGCTCACCGATCGCGGTTTCGTGCAGGTGAACCTGTCCACCCTCGAGACCACCGCGACGGGGGTGTACTGTATCGGCGACGTGGCGGGGCCGCCGATGCTGGCCCACAAGGGCAGCCGGGAGGGGGTGGTCGTCGCCGAGCTGGTCGCCGGACACAAGCCCCATCCCATCCGGTACGACAACGTGCCCAGCGTCACCTACTGCCACCCCGAAGTCGCAAGCATCGGGCTCACCGAAGAGCAGGCCAAGGAGAAGAAGCTCGAGTTTCAGGTCGGGCGGTTCCCGCTCAGCGCCAATGGCCGGGCCAGGGCCTCCCTGGAGACCGACGGGTTCGTCAAGATCCTTCGGGAGAAGAAGTACGGCGAGATCCTCGGTGCCCACATCGTCGCCAGCCATGCCTCGGAGATGATCCACGAGCTGGTGGTGGCCCGGGAGAACGAGTACACCGTGGAAGAGGTCGACCTCGCCATTCACGCTCACCCGACGCTGTCCGAGGCGATCGCGGAAGCCTGCCTCGATTCCATGGGGCGGGCCCTCAACATCTAGTCTCGTGGACCATGAGGAGGGTCCGCCCGGCCTGGTCGGGCTGGTTCTCGGCGGGCTCGGCTTCGGAGTCCTTCTCGGTGTCGCGCTCCAGGCGCTGGTAACCTGGATCGTCCGCGGTCTCCAGGCCGGGACGGCCGCCTCGACCCAGCCGCCCAGTCTCTCCTCCGCTCCCGCGCTGGTCCTGCTGCTGGGAACCCTGGCCGGCATCCTCGCCGCGGGAATCGCCACCTGGACCTGGGTCTCCCCGATCCGGAACCCGTGGCGCCAGGCGATGCTGGCGATGATTGCCGGGTTAGGCTCCTTCGTGGTTTCCCTCCTCACCATTCCCGTGGATCGCCGGTTCGGGCGGCCCGGCCTGCTCGGGCTCGCGCTCGGGGCGGTGGGCCTCGCGGTGCTGATCGGGCGGCGCCGGATTTCGGCCCGGCGGCCATGACTCCGATCCTGGTCACCGACCTGGGCCGCCGCCCCTACGGCGAGGTCCTCGAGCTCCAGCGGTCGCTGTGCCGGCGCCGCGCGGCGGGCGAATCGGCGAGCGACCAGCTCCTCCTGGTCGAGCACGAACCGGTCGTCACGCTGGGACGCAGTACCCGACCGACCAGCATGCCGGTTCCACCCGAGCTGCTGGAAGCGCGAGGCCTCGAGCTCTTCGCGGTGGAACGCGGCGGTGATGTGACCCTCCACGCGCCGGGCCAGATGGTGGGGTACCCGATTCTCGATCTCTCGGGCTGGCGGCACGACCTCCATTGGTACCTGCGCCAACTGGAGGAGGTGCTGATCCGGGGACTCGATTCGCTCGGGATCCCCGCCGAGCGAAATCCGGGGAAGACCGGCGTCTGGACGTCGGGACGGAAGATCGCGAGCATCGGGATCCACGTGAAGCAGTGGGTCACCATGCACGGGTTCGCCCTCAACGTGACGACCGATCTCTCCTGGTTCGACCTGATCGTCCCGTGCGGCCTCCCCGACGTGACGATGACCAGCGTGGCGGAAGAACAGCCCGGGCTGGCCGATCCGTGGAGGGTTACCCGGGGAGCGGTGCTGGCGGCGTTCGGCGAAGTCTTTCAGCGCGAGATGGTCGGATCCTGATCTCTCCCGCCGGCCCCGTTTCCCCTTATTATGCGTTGTTATGTCGGAGCTGGACGAGGAAAAGGTCAGCGCGCTCGCGGATGCCCTGGTGGCCGACATTCTGCGCGCCGCTGCGAGCTGGGCCCGGGATGTCCCTCCGGCGCTCACGCCGGCGATCCGCGCCGTCAGCCTACGGCTCGCCGAGATGATCGCCGACCAGCGGCACTACCTCGCCCCCCTGCCGGAGCCCCAGGAATCCGAGCGCACCCAGGTGCTCAATCTGGTGGCGGAACGGCTCCGCAGTCCGTCGGTGAGCCAGGGCATCGCCCCGCTCCTGGCGGAGTTGAGCGACCAGGAGCTCCGCTCGACCGGGTCCTGGGCGACCTCGGCGAGCGCCCAGAGCGAATGGATCGCCACCGCGATCACTTTCCTGGAAGGGAAGAGTCGAGCGCTTCCGGCGGACCAGCGACCGGATCCCTACTGGGGGGATGATGTGGTCGCGGGGATCGTCGCTTCGGTGCGGGCGGTCATCGGAATCGACGAGCTCCATGCCCGTACCGAAGCGCGATACTCCGGGGGTCACAAGCAACCCGAGGAGTGACTTCCCTCAGCGTCGCTCGGCGAGTTTCCGGAAAAAGGTTCCGAACACCTGGATCCCGTCGATCACCTGCTGCACATTCACCTTCTCGTTGGGGGAGTGCAGCCCGTCATCGGGGAGCCCGATCCCGGTGAGCAGCACGGGCGCTCCGCCCCGCTGAAGCGCCGGCACCACCGGGATCGAACCACCGGCCCGGACCGGAACGGTGCCCCGCCCCACGACCGATTCGAACGCTTCATCGAGGAGCTTGAAGGCGGGGTCGCTCACGTTGCAGAGCACCGGATCCCCCCCGTGGAGCAGCTTGACCTCGACCGTTGCATAACCCGGGGCCAGCTTCTTGACCGCCCGGGTGAGCCACTTGCCCACCCGTTCGTAGGGTTGTCCCGGCACCAGCCTGAGACTGACCTTGGCGACCGCCTGGGCGGGGATGACGGTCTTGGCCCCTTCCCCGGTGAATCCTCCCCGAATGCCGTGGATCTCGAAGGTGGGAAGGGCCCAGGTCCGCTCCAGCACCGAGAATCCCTTGAGACCGGTCAGCGCCTTGGCCGTCACCTCCTCGCGCATGAAACGCTGCTTCTTGAACGGCAGCCGCTTCCACGCCTTCCGCTCCGTCTTGGTGGGCGGAATCACCGCCTTGTAGAGTCGGGGGATGTTGATCCGGCCGGCGCGGGTCTTGAGGTCACACAGCAGCCGGACCATGGTTTCCATCGCGTTCGGCGCGACGCCCCCATAGGTGCCGGAATGGAGGTCCCGCTCCAGGGTGCGGAGGTGAATCTCGGCATAACAGATGCCCCGGAGCCCGGTGTAGACCGCCGGCATGCCCGGGGCGTAGTACCCCATGTCCGCCACGACGACCGCGTCGACCGCGGTCCGGTCGGGCTCGTCCTTGAGGAGGTCGAAGATCACCTGACCTCCGCATTCCTCTTCGCCCTCGATGATGAAATGCACGTTGAGCGGAGGCTTCCCGGAGGCGTCGAGCACCGACGCATACGCCTTGAGCAGGGTAAACACCTGCCCCTTGTCATCCACCGCGCCGCGAGCATACAGCTTGCCATCCCGCACCGTGGGCTCGAACGGCGGGGACACCCACTCATCGACCGGATCCACCGGCTGCACATCGTAGTGGCCGTAACACAGCACGGTGGGCTTGCCCTCGACCCGGGGACTCTCCGCCCACACCACAGGATGCCCCTTGCCTTCCAGCAGCTGGACCACCGGACAGCCCAGCGCCTTGAAGCGATCGACCAGCCAGTTCGCCGCCCGACGGCAATCTTCCGCGTGATCGGGCAGGGTGCTGATGCTGGGGATGCGGAGGAAGTCCGACAGCTCTTCGATCAGGGAGTCTTGATCCATGGCAGCAACGAGTGGGAAGAGGGGAATAGGGAGTAGCGAATATAGCCCTATCTGCCGGCCACGACCTGCTCCAGCCGGGCGAAGGCCGAGTCTCCGCTCGCGCCCTCCATGAGCTCGCGCATCGCGGCAACGCTCGCCTTCACGCTCCGGCCATGCATCTGGTACCACCGATCGAACCAATCGAGATGGGTCCGATAGATCCGGACCCCCACCAGCGCGGCGTTGTTGATCGGCCGCTCGGCAAGCCGGGTAATCCGGAAGGTCCGGAACCGGGCGCCGAACGGCCCTTCGAGCTGTTCTCTCGCCCATTGCGCGATGACGCGCCGGCCCGCCTCGAGTGAATCGCCGGACGGCTTGCCCGCATAAAAGGCCTCGAGCTTCCCGACCAGGTCCCGGTAGTACTCCGCCAGCACGATCTCGTCGTACCAGCGGTCCCTGGCGCGGTTGGCGAGGAGGGTATCCCCACGCTCCCGGAAGAATTCCTCGGCCGACCGATACCCCACCAGCTGGGCGAAGCTCTCGTTGAAGGCGGTGGCACTCTTGAGGTACAGCGTGTTATGGGCGATCTCGTGGAAGACCGTCCCGGCGAGCTCCACCGAGTCGTGCGCCAGCGCGGTGGAGAGGAGCGGATCCTCGAACCACCCCAGAGTGGAGAACGCGGCCGCCGGGCGCAGATAGATGTCGTTCCCCCGATCCGCCAGCTGCTTGGCCGCCCGCTCCGCCATACCGACGTCGAAGAATCCCTTGTACGGCACCCGACCCACGATGGGGTACTTCCAGGTGACCGGACAGATACAGTCCTTGCGGGATCCCGAGAGCACCAGCAGCAGCGTGTCCCGGCCCACGTCGGTGTAGCGGGTGTAGGTCCTGCCCGCCTCGAGACCCAGGTCCTCGGCGTGCTGCCGGACGTCCAGCACCAGGCGCAGGAGGTCCCGGGTGTCGGCGTCGGTCTTCGGGTCGGCGATGATGCGCTCGATCGGGCGGGCGTGCTCGAGAATGCCGATCTCCTCGAACCCGGCGCGGCTCAGGTACCGGACGTCGGCGCTCCCGAGGTAGGCCGCTCCGTACCCCAGGATCAGCGCACCCACCGCGATCAAAAACCCCATGAAAAACCTTCGCCGCGTCACGGCGTCCAGCGGACGCCGAAGAGGTGGACGTTCTGACCCAGGGCGCTGTGGTGCTGGAACGCGTAGTCTGCCCGGGCCCGGCCCAGCACCAGACTCCCACCGAAGGTGGTTCGGGAGAGGAGACCGCCCGCCAGGCCGGGCTGCGGCCCGGTCCCCGCGCGAGCCACGATGCCGATACCGGAGATCACGCCGCCCGCCTCGAGCCCGACCATGGTGCGGCCGTGCTCCCCCGAGGACCAGGCGGTCTCCACCGTCGCGAGCAGACGCCCATTGGAATAGGTGTCGAGGAGGTTGAGACTCGCGCCGAGATGAAAGGAGGCCGGGAGCTCGAGCCCGTCACCCGAGATCGAGACCTGGCCGACATTCTGGAGACTGGCCGCGATGGCGGCGATGTCGAAGAAGGCGACCTGGAGCGCGAGGTCGGTGGTCAGGGAACGGGCGATCGGGCCGTCGCGCTGCTCCACCGAGACATACTTGCCGGTCATGCCGAAGGCGATGCCGCCCCGCCGGATCACCGCGCCGGCCACCGCGGAGAGGTTGTCGAACGTGGCCGAGTCGGCGGAAAACCTCAGGTAGCGATAGCCGCCGCCCAGGCTCAAGGTGCCGACCCGGGTCGCCGCGGCGGCCATCGCGTAGGTGGAATGATCGGGCCGCCGGGAGAACCCCGCCTCGAGGCTGAGCACCCGGATCGGAGCGATCCCGGCGGGATTCACGAACACCGCGCCCGCATAACCCGGCAACCCGACGCCGGCGCCGGCCAGTCCCGCCGCCTGAACGCTGGAGGGAAAGCCCAGGATGACCGGCACCGGCTTCTCCTGCGCTCGCGCGGGCAGGGCGGCGAGGACAGTGAGGAGTGGACTCACTGACCTCACTGACCTCACCGTCCCCCCCGACCTCACCGAATTCGCACCAGGCCGAAACGCGCCTGCAGCTGGGGATCCAGCGCAGCTCCCCCGGTGTTTGCGACGACCCGGATGTCGAGGCCGCTGGCGTTGGCCGGCTGGGAGAGGAGGAAGTAGTACCCCGAGCCGGCGCGCAGGGTGTCGCTCTTGGTCGTGACGCCGGTGACCGCGCTGATCGGGATCGGCGCCAGGGGAAAGCCGGCGGGGAAGATCTGCGCATTGGCCGGATTGGTCCAGACATCCCGGAATCCCCAGCTCTTGTAGCGCAGCCGCCCGGTGGACTCCTCCGGGAGGTCGGGACCATCATCGAGGTAGATCGCCATCAGCCACTCGGGAACCATGGTCGCGAAAATCCCGCCCGATGCCGACTGGACATTCGCGAAGCCGGTGTTGGACGTGTTATCCAGCGCGCGGGTCAGGTCGATTCCCACGATGGTATCGGCGGCGAACTGGTCGAGTAGCCAGCGAAGGAACATCCAGGCCGCCCCACGCTCCTCCAGGGTCCCCGGGGTGTTGTTCGGAAAGACCATGTAGTGCGCGCCGGGGTCCTTCAGGAAGTCGTAGCCGTTGAGGAGGTCGCCGCTGGCGTATTGGGAGCGGCAGGACGGAAACCCCGCGGCGACGCACTCCACGTTGGGCACCAGGCGACCGCCCAGCTCTTCCGCGAAGTGGGAGAGCGATTCGTTCAGCCACACGTCCTCGGTCAATCCGGTGCGAACCAGCGAGTGCTGGTTGAAGCTGATCATGTGCTGGAATTCGTGGATCAGGGTCGGCTTCAGGTTGTTGAGCGCCGACCGGCGGCTCACCGCGGTACAGGAGCCGGTCGCGGGAGACGGCACCAGGGTGTAGAAGATTTCGGCCCGGTTCGAGTTGGCACCGGTGAGAAGGTCGCCGCCGTAAAAGAACCCGACCACCCGGCCGTCCTTGCAGTCGGGGGTGAGATCGTTCACCGCCTTGGTCATCAGAATCAGGACCACACCGTTTCCGTCGATGTCCGATTCGCGCCCGAAGCTCGTCGTGTCGATCGGATAGTGAAATCGATCGAAGGCCGAACCGAGCTCAGCGAGGTCGGCATCGGTCAGGGGATCCGCGGTCGGCGCGTTGTTGTCCAGGTAGATTGCCACATTGGTGCCGAGGTATCGCGCCGTCGCGGTGACCGAGGTAAACGAGGTGCACTGGAGACTGGCGCAGGCCTTGAAGGTGCGGACGTCCCCGAGCGGCGGCGCCAGCCCGGGAGCGAGCGACGGAGCACGAAGCACCGGGCGCTGATAGCGCGGGTCGTTGAGGAGCTCGCCTTCCCGGTACCGCAAGGTCGCATCGAACTCGATCGCGGCCGGGCTCCGTCTCCAGGGCAAGAGCCCGAGGGATTCCCCCGCGCTGGGAGCGCGCTGAATGGACGGCGCCAGGACCGGCTCGACCGAGGGGTTCGCGACGGTCGGTCTTCCCGCCTGGAAGACGAATGGGCCGAGATTCCCGTTGCTGCTGCGACTGCCATTGGTCGAGGCCAGGACCATGAGGTACTGCTCGGCAGTCGTGCCCGCCGCGGGCAACCGGAGACAGCCGGACGTCGTTGCCGGGTTGATGACCACGTGCTCGCCAACCGACAGCGTGGTCACAGCCTGGTTGGCGCAGGATTCCGAAGGGGTTCCCAGCTCGGCATTGGGCCCGGTGCTTCCGCACCCCGCGAGCACGCCGCTCAGAAGGAGCCCTGAAACCAGCCCAAAAACACCCTTCACCGGAGACCGTGGCATCGGGTGTAAGTTAAGATATAGCAACGAGTTTTGACAATCTCTGCCGGCACCGATAGCTTGCCTCCCGCCATGCCGTTCGTTCATCTCCATACTCACAGCGAATACTCCCTCCTGGATGGCGCCATCCGGATCGACGATCTGGTGACGCACGTGCAACGCCTTGGGATGGACAGCCTGGCCGTAACCGATCATGGGAACCTCCACGCCGCCTGGTCATTCTACGCCGCGTCGAAGGCTGCCGGGCTACGACCGATTCTCGGATTCGAGGCGTATCTCGCCTATGGAGATCGACACTCTCCCCAGAAACCTCCCGATGCCCCGAAGGAGTACAGCCATCTGGTGCTGCTGGCCCGCAATCGGGAGGGCTACCGCAATCTGATCCGACTCTCCTCCATCGGATATGTCGAAGGATTCTACCGCCGTCCCCGGATCGACAAGGAAGTCCTGGCGAAATACTCCGGGGGAATCGTCTGTCTGGCGGCATGCCTCTCCGGGGAGGTGGCCCAGTGGCTCCGGATGGGACGGTACGAGGATGCCCGTGCTTCGGCACAGTGGTTCGCCACCCGGTTCGGGCCGGATGGTTTCTGGCTGGAGATCCAGGAACACGGAATCGCCGATGAGCGGCAGGTCACCGAAGGCATGCTTCGGCTGGGTCAGGAGCTCGGGCTCCCCGTCGTCGCCACCAACGATGCCCACTACCTGCGCCGGGAGGACGCCGAGGCCCACGACGTGCTGCTGGCCATCGGAACCGGATCGGACCTGGACGATCCGAAGCGGTTCCGCTTCACCGGGCAGGAATCCTATGTGAAGAGCGAGAAGGAGATGCGGGCGCTCTTCCCCGATCACCCGGAAGCGATCGACAACACCGCCCAGGTTGCGGCCCTCTGCGAATTCGATTTCGAGAAGCGATACCACGTGCCCAGCTTCCCCAAGCCGGCCGGGTACGACGACGAGAACGTGCTGCTTCGCGATCTGGCCGAACGCGGGGCGCGGGCACGCTACGGCGATCCCCTGCCCCCCGAGGCGGGGGCCCGGCTCGAGTACGAGCTGTCGGTGATCACGGGAGCGGGTTATGCAGGGTACTTCCTGATCGTCGAGGACTTCATCCGGGCGGCCAGGGACCGCGGGATTCCGGTCGGACCGGGCCGTGGTTCGGTGGCGGGGTCGCTGGTCGCCTTCGCGCTCCGGATCACCGACGTGGACCCCCTCAAGTTCGGTCTCCTGTTCGAGCGTTTCCTCAACCCCGAACGGGTGTCGATGCCGGACATCGATGTGGACTTCTGCTTCGAGCGCCGGGGCGAAGTGATCGAGTATGTCCGGGAGCGCTATGGCCGGAGCAGCGTCGGCCAGATCATCACCTTCGGCACCATGAAAGCCCGGGCCGCCGTGAAGGACGTGGCACGGGTACTCAAGATCACCCCGGGAGAAGCCGACCGGATCACCAAGCTGATCCCGTCCGGTCCGGCCTTCAGTCTCACCATTCCGGAAGCGGTCAAGAAAGTGGATGAGCTCAGGGAGCTGGTGGCGGGTTCCGCCCTCTACGGCCGGATGGTCAACCTGAGCTCCCGGATTGAGGGCATTTCCCGGCACGCCTCGGTGCACGCGGCCGGGGTGGTGATCGCGCCGGGGCCACTGGACGAGTACGTCCCGGTCTGCACCGCGCCGACCAAGGGCGCCGGGCAATCGGCCGACGGCGAGAACCCGATCATCACCCAGTACGAAATGGGCGCGCTGGAATCGGTCGGCATGCTGAAGATGGACCTGCTCGGCCTCAAGACCCTCACGGTGCTCCACGACGCGGTGGAGATGATTGTGGCCCGCGGGGGTCCTCGGCTCGAGCTTGCCGCGATTCCCTTCGACGATCCCGAGGTGTACCGGTTGATCCGGGAAGGACACACCGCCGGCGTTTTCCAGTTCGAGTCGGCCCTGGCCACCGACACGCTCCGGGCGATGAAGTGCGACCGGTTCGACGATCTGGTCGCTTCCAATGCCCTGCTCCGCCCCGGTCCGCTCGACGCCGGCATGCATACGGTGTTCATCCGGCGGCGGCTGGGACAGGAAGAGGTGAGCTATCCCCATCCGCTGCTCCGGGAAATTCTGGAGCCGACCTTCGGGGTGATCACCTATCAGGAGCAGGTGATGCGAATCGCGAACGTCTTCGCGGGATTCACGCTGGCGGAGGCCGACGTGCTCCGGAAGGCGATGGGCAAGAAGGACGATGAGCTGATCCGGAAGGAGCTCGGCAAGTTCATCGAGCGCGCGGTGGCCCAGGGACATCCGCGCAAACTGGCCGGCGAGCTGGCGGCCCAGATCGAGACCTTCGGACGGTACGGGTTCAACAAGTCCCACTCGGTCGCCTATTCCATCCTCGGGTACCAGACCGCGTGGCTCAAGGTCCATTACCCCGCCGAATTCATGGCGGCGCTGCTTTCCTCCGAAATCGGCAACACCGACAAGGTGGTCTACTACATCAACGAGGCGCGCGAGCTGGGGCTCCAGGTGCTTCCACCCGACGTGAACGAATCCGGATTCAAGTTCACCGTCCTGGAAGGGAACCGGATTCGGTTCGGGCTCGGGGCGGTTCGCAATGTCGGGAAGGGCGCAATCGATTCGATTATCGCCGCGCGACAGGAACAACGATTCGAACATCTGGGCGACCTCGCCGCCCGGGTCGATCTCCGTCTTTGCAACAAGCGCGTACTCGAATCGCTCATCGCGGCCGGGGCCTGCGATACGCTGGGGGGGCACCGCAACCAGCTCCTCGCGGTGGTCGAGCCGGTGCTCGGGGACGCCCAGCTCCGGCAACAGGAGCGCGACGCAGGACAGGAATCCCTGTTCGGCGAGCCTCCCGAAGCGCGGGTCCGGCCCCCGGTGCTGCCGGAGCTCCCACCCTGGCCGGAAGCGGAGCGGCTGGCCCGGGAAAAGGAGGTGCTCGGGTTCTTCATTTCGGGTCACCCCCTGGAGCCGTTCCGGCCCGAAGTGGAGCTCTTCGGCAGCCGCACCACCGCCACCCTGGGGGAGTGGTCCGAGCAAGTCGTGCGGGTCGCGGGGGTGATCACCGCGGTGCGCCGGCAGCTCGCCAAGAAAAGCGGCAAGGAGTACGCGCGGATCGTCCTCGAGGACTTTCACGGCAGTTCGGAAATGCTGGTCTTTCCGGACGCGTGGGCTCGGCTCAACCAGGTCCTGCGGGAGGATGCGGCGGTCCTCATCACCGGCGGCTACAGCACCCGGGATCGGGACGAGGAGCGCGCGACCCTGGTGGTCGAATCGGCCCGGGCTCTGGTCGAGCTCCGCGATGCGGGCGCGATCGGGTTGGCCTTCCGCTGGCGGGCGCCGGCGCCACCCGAACCCGAGGTGCTGCGCCGGGCGGCGGCGCTTTGCGCCAGCCATCCGGGTCCCGCCCCGGTCTATATTGAGTGGTCGGACGGCAACGGCGAGGCGGTCCGGCTTCGCGCGAAACGTCTCCGCATCGAGCCACGCGACGAGGTGGTGCACGCCCTGAAGGCCCTGCTCGGCGCCGACGCGGTCCACTACGTCAAGGCGGGCTAGCGATGCCCAATACCTATACCCTCGAATTCGAGAAGCCCCTGCTCGAGCTGGAGCGCCAGATCGAGGAGCTCAAACGGGTGGGCGAGGAGCGCTCGATCGATGTCGCCGCCGAGCTCATGCTGCTCACGACCAAGCTGGACACGCTCCGCGAGGAGATCTATCGGCATCTCACTCCCATGCAGCGGGTCTCGGTCGCGCGGCACCCCCGGCGTCCGTACACGCTCGACTATCTCAGCACCATCTTCACCGACTTCGTCGAGCTGCACGGCGACCGGCTCTTCCGCGACGACCTCGCGATCGTGGGCGGGTGGGCCCGGCTGGGCGGCGTGCCGGTCATGGTGATCGGACATCAGAAGGGCCGCGATACCCGGGAGAACATCCGGCGCAATTTCGGGATGCCCCACCCCGAAGGGTACCGCAAGGCACTCCGGCTGATGAAGCTGGCCGCCCGCTTCAAGGCCCCGGTCATCACCCTGATCGATACACCGGGCGCCTATCCCGGGTTAGGCGCCGAAGAGCGGGGCCAGTCCGAGGCCCTGGCGACCAACATCCTCGAGATGGCCATGCTGCCGACGTCGATCATCGCCGTGGTCATCGGCGAAGGCGGCTCAGGGGGGGCCCTGGCGCTCGGGGTCGCCGACCGGGTGCTCATGTTCGAACACTCGGTGTACTCGGTGATCTCGCCGGAAGGATGCGCCGCGATCCTCTGGAAGGACGCGACCCAGCGGGAGCGGGCCGCGGAAGCCCTCAAGCTCACCTCGTCCGACCTGCTCCATTTCAAGGTGATCGATGAGATCATCCCCGAGCCGCTGGGCGGCGCCCACCAGAATCCCGATGAGGCAGGCGAGGCGCTCCGGGAGGCCCTGATCCGCCACCTGGGCGAGCTGCGCAAGACCCGCCCCGACAAGCTGGTGCGGCGGCGGGAAGAGAAGTACGCCGGGATGGGCGTCTTCACCGAGGCCTGATGCCCGCCACCGTCGAAGTCCGCTTCAAGGGCAATCGCAAGGAGTTCTACACCTGGCCGAATGAGGTGGAGCCCCTTCGCCTCTGGGACGCCGTCATCGTCCCGGTAGAGCGCGGACTGGATTTCGCCAAGGTGTCCTCGACCGGGGAAGCCGCCGAAAAGAAATGCAGCAGCTGCAGCGGCTGCGCGGTGGGCGAAGTCAAGACGCCCGAGCGCGCGGTGCTCCGACGGGCGAGCCCCGATGACATCCGGATCGCCAATGAGCTTCGGAAGAGCGAGGAAGAAACCCGCCGCACCGTCATGGAGCGGGCGCGGTCGCGGGGCCTCGACATGAAGATCAGCGACACCGAATGGCAATGGGACCGGAAGAAGCTCACGGTGTATTTCACCGCCGAGCAGCGGGTCGACTTCCGCGATCTGGTGCGCGATCTGGCGTCGTCCCTGCATACCCGGATCGAGCTTCGCCAGATCGGCGCCCGCGATGAATCGGCCCGCCTGGGCGGGGTCGGACGATGCGGCAAGGAGTATTGCTGCTCGAGCTGGCTCACGACGCTGGGACCGGTGAGTCTGGCGCTTGCCAAGGATCAGCACCTGTCGCTCAATCCGTCGCAGATCTCCGGCGGATGCGGGCGCCTGCTCTGTTGCCTCAAGTACGAGCACGAGTTCTACGTCGCCGCGCGAAAGCGGTTTCCCAAGGAAGGGCGCACCATCCAGACCTCGCGGGGCCCCGAAAAGGTGGTGGCCCTGGACATCTTCCGGGAGCGGGTCTTCCTGCGGAGCGAGGAGCAGGGGGCGAGATTCCTGACCCTGGTGGAGCTGCAGCAGGAGCTGATTACCGAGCCGGAGCCGATCCGGGAGCCCCGGACGACCGAACGACGGGAACCCAAACCCAGAACCGCCCCCCCCTCCCCCGCAGCGGAGCCGCCGGCTCAAGCGCTGCCGCCGGAGGCTTCGGCCGAATCCGGGGACCCCGGGGAGTCCCCCACTTCCGCCCGCCGGCGGCGACGCCGCCGCCGCCGCCGAGGCCGCGGCAATGGCGGGGGCCCGACGGGGGCGCCTAACCCGGACTCCCCGCCGGCCTCCTAGTGGCGAAGTTCTACCTCACCACCGCGATCGACTACGCCAACGGCGATCCCCATCTCGGGCATACCCTCGAGAAGGTCGGAGCCGATTGCGTGGCGCGCTACCACCGGCTCAAGGGCGAGCAGGTCCATTTCGTCATGGGCATGGATGAGCACGGCCAGAAGGTCGCGATGGCCGCCGAGCGCGCGGGGGCTTCGCCGCAGGAATGGGTCGACCGGATCAGCCAGCGATTCGAGTCCACCTGGCGCCGGCTCCATTGCTCCCATGACGACTGGATTCGGACTACCGAGCCGCGCCATCACGCCGCGGTCACCGAGTTCCTGCGCCGGATTCAGGAGCATCACCCCGACGATCTGTTCCTGGGCGAGTACGAAGGGCTCTACTGTGTGGGCTGCGAAGAGTTCAAGCAGGAAGCCCAGCTCCAGGACGGCCGCTGCATCGAGCATCCTGATCTGATTCCGATCCGGATGAAGGAGCGGAACCACTTCTTCCGGCTCTCCCACTACGGGCCGCGGATCCTCGAGCTGATCCAGCGCGGTACCTTCCAGGTCGAGCCCGCGATCCGGCGGAATGAAGTGGTCAGCGTGCTGGAGAGCGGCCTCGAAGATGTCTCGATCTCACGGTCCCGCTTCCCCTGGGGGATCCCCTTCCCCGGCGATCCCGAGCACACCGTCTACGTCTGGTTCGACGCGCTGATCAACTACATCACGGCCGCCGGTTTTCCCGGGCCGGGGTGGGACCGGCTCTGGCCCGCCGACCTGCACATCGTCGGGAAGGGGATCACCCGGCTGCACTGCTGTCTCTGGCCGGCCATGCTGCTCGCCGCCGAGTTGCCGCTCCCCCGGCTGGTCTGGGCCCACGGCTACGTGCAGTGGGAAGGCGCCAAGGTTTCCAAGTCCAGCGGGGTCGCGGTGAGCGTGGAGTCGGCCACGGAACGCCACGGTCCCGATCCGCTTCGCTGGTTCCTGCTTCGGGAAGTCGGGTTCATCGGGGATGGGAACTTCAGCTGGGAGCGGTTCGACGAGCGTTACCATGCCGACCTGGCCGACGGGCTCGGCAATCTGGCCTCCCGGTCCCTCGCCATGCTCGAGAAGTATCGCGGCGGCCGGGTGCCGGCCGGCGAGGGTGGACCGACTCCGCTGGACCAGGCCGGGCTCGAAACGGCGGCCCGGTTCGCGGCGGCGATGGATCGCTATGACCTTCGCAGCGGGGCGGAGACGATCTCCATGCTGGTGACGCAGGCCAACCAGTATATCGTCCAGACCACCCCGTGGGCCCTCGCCAGGGAACGGCGCGACGCCGAGCTCGACCGCGTGTTAGGATCGCTGGCCCGCTGCCTCTTCCGGCTCGCGGTCCTCCTCGCCCCCTTCATGCCCGAGAAAGCCGAGGTGCTGTGGACCGCGCTGGGGCGAAGCGAGCCGCTCCGCACCATCGGGTGGTCGACCCTCCTCGAGCCCGAGCAGGAAGGGAACCTGGTCACCCGGCCCCCGGTGCTGTTCCCGAAGCCGGAACCTGCGGTCTGAACTGTCCTAACCTGCGACATGACACAAAGTTAGGCGCGCAATTCCTTGTCTTGACAGCGAGGCCGCCCTGGAGCATTATTGGCTGGCTCTGTGACCTGACACGCAGAGCCGGACCGCCGCCGGAGGCTCTTCCCGTCACCGGCACTACTTGTTGACTCGAGCCTCGCGGGTGCGGAGATGTCCAAACGACGCTGGACCATCGTCGTCGTACCGCAGGGTTCGAGCGCTACCAAGATCATTGAGCTCTCCCAGACCGCTCTGAAGCTGGCCGCCACCCTCGGCGTGACCCTCGTCGCGGGGATGCTGCTGCTCGGGTTCGGGCTGTTCCGGCGCTCGGTGGACATCGCGCGCGCCGATCGCCTCGAGACGGAAAACACCACCCTGGCGGGCGACCTGGATCATCTCCGCGGCCGGGCGACCGTCCTCTCCGATACCGTCCGCTTCCTCGAGCGGAGAGACGCGCAAATCCGCCTGCTGGCGAATCTCGACCCGATTCCCCCGGAGGTGCGCGCGGTGGGCATCGGCGGTCCCATGCCGAGGGGCAGCCTGGAAGAGAGTGAAAGCGGGTTAGTCGAGCGGGCCGGAGAAGTCCGGGTCGACCTCGATGCGTTGATCCGGCGGGCCAACCTGCTGGCCAGCTCGTTCCGGGAAGCCGCCGACAGCATGGCGCTGCACGCGGATCGCCTTGCCGCGACCCCGTCGATCATGCCGACCGCGGGATGGCTCAGCAGCGCCTTCTCCCGGATGCGCTCGCACCCCATTCTCCACTACGCCCGCGCGCACGAAGGGATCGACGTCAGCGCCCCGATGGGGGCCCCGATCGAGGCGCCGGCCAACGGGACCGTGGTGCAGACCGGCTGGGAAGCGGGGTACGGGAATACCGTGGTCATCGATCACGGATTCGGCATCGTCACCAAATTCGCCCACTGCTCGAGGATCCTGGTCCAGAAGGGTCAGAAGGTGACCCGGGGGGACCGCATCGCATTGGTGGGCAATACCGGCCTCTCCACCGGGCCGCATCTCCATTACGAAGTGCACGTCAATGGCAAGGCGGTGGACCCCCGTCGCTACATCCTGCCGGAAGTGATCACCGACTGACCTAGAATTTCACTTTCGGAGCTTCCGCCGCTTCGGGCCCCGTCAATTCGAAGTACTCCCTCGGTTTCCCCCGCCCGACCACTTTCGCGGTCAGATTGTAGGGGAAGCGCCGGATGTAGGCGTTGAAGTCCTCCACCGCGCGATTGTAATCCTGCCGCGCCACCGAGATCCGGTTCTCGGTGCCTTCCAGCTGGTCCTGCAGCTGGAGAAAATTCTGATTCGACTTGAGCTCCGGGTAGTTCTCCACCAGCGCCAGCAGGCGGCCGAGCGGCTGGTTCAGCGCCTGGTTCGCCGTGGCCATCTGCTGGAGGTCTCCCGACTGAACCGCGCCGGCGAGCTGGCCACGCGCCTCCGCGACCCGGATGAAGACGGTGGTCTCCTGGCGGGCGAATCCCTTGACGGTCTCGACCAGGTTGGGAATCAGATCAGACCGCCGCTGGAGCTGGGTCTTGATCTGGGACTCCGCGGCATTCACCGCTTCATCCTTGGTCTGGATGGTGTTGTAGCCGCAGCCGGCCCCCAGCAACAGAGCCACCGCCAGCACCGATCGCCATTGCGAAGCCATCAGCGTGTTCCTCCGGTGAATTGATCGACGAATCGAATCGCGGCGGCCATCGCCGCGAGGTAGTGCTCAAACCGATCGGCGGGACAGTCCGACGTTCCTCGGCGCCGTGCTTCCCAGAACGCCGTGACCACGGTGAGGTCGGCGCCGATGACGGGACCAACCGCCCGGAGCATGGCCGGGGTTTCCCGGGGCGCCGGGATGCCCGCCAGCAGCCCGACAACCCGGAGCAGGGCGGCGATCGAGCTCACGCTCATCGCCACGACTGTTCCCAGCGCCCCGGCGTCGGCGGCGTGCAGGGCATACGCCTGACGCAGCCTGAGCAGCTTGCCCCGAAACTCCTGTTCCAGCGCGCGTCGGAGGTCGTCCGGCTCGACCTGGAGTCCGGCGAGCGGGTCGGCGCCTCGCAGGACCTCGTGGGCGGCCTGCATGTCCACGATTTCGATCGGGAATACATCGCTGGCACGCTGCCACTCCCCCCGCTCGAGCAGCAGCGGTGGAGGGTGGCCGAGCTTTCCCAGCTGGGAGAGCGACGCCCCGGCGCTCCGGAGACGCGCCGGGTCGAGCCGGTCGGTGACCAGAAGCAGGTTGAGATCCGAGCTTCCCTCACGGAACTCGTCCCGCGCGGCGGATCCGTACGCCACCAGCGAGTAGGAATCACCGAAGGCCTGATCGAGGCTCGCCAGCACCGGACCAAGAAGTGTTCGGGTTGTATCCTGCATCAGAACCTCCCTCCTGCCCCACCCCCGCTGAAGCCGCCGCCGCCGCCGAACCCGCCGAACCCGCCTCCCCCGCTCCCGCCGCCGAATCCGCCAAACCCGCCGCGCCCTCCTCCCCCGAAGCCCCCCCAGAAAATCGGGGGAATACTACTGCGGCGTCGTCCCCCCCGCCCCCCAGGCCCGGGGCCGGAGCGCGATCCGGCGATCGCGATGATGATGACGGCCGCGATGATCGCCACGAAGAACAGCACCATCCCTTTGCCCGGGGATGACTCCCTGGCGGCCCTTCCGCCCGTGAGGGTGCTGTCGGTCAGGCCCATCCCGCGGGCAATCAGGGCCGAGAGCTGCTGCACACCCGCTTCCAGGCCGGCGCCATACTGCCGTTCCCGGAAGTAGGGGGTCATCAGATCCCTAACCCGCCCAGCCTGGAGGTCGGTGACGTAGCCTTCGACCCCCTGGCCGGTGGCGATGAAGATCTGCCCCGAATTGGGATCGACCTCGTTCCTGGGCACCAGCAGGATCACGACCCCGGTGTTGCGCCGGGGATCGCCGATCGCGGCGCGGGCGCCGACCCCCCAGACCCGTCCGATCGCCACGGCGACGTCCACCGCGGCGCGGTCGCCGATCGTGGGAAGGACCGCGATCGCGATCTCCGCCCCGGTGGAATCCCGGAGCCGCTGGGCCAGGATCTCGATCCGCGCCTTGGTGCCGGCATCGACTGCGCCAACCAGGTCGGTCACATACCCGGTTGGCGAGGAAGGAAAGAGTTTGGCGAGCTGCGGATCGACTTGCTGCGCCAGGGCCACTCGCGGGAGCGCCGCAAGTTGGAGCAGGCTTCCGAGCAGGATAGCTTTTCTCAATGTGGCTCGCGGCACTCCTTCTCCTCCTCCTGACCGCCTCCTGCAGCGGTACCCAAACCGTCGTGGTCCAGGTGCTGGTGCCGGATCTGGCCGGTCGGGAAACCCCGCTGGCCGGCGTCGTGGTGACGGCTTCCCCCTACGATCGCGACAGCATCCTGGCGATCCTCGAGGAACGGGCGCCTGAACCGCGACCACATACGCAGGCGCTCGACAGCCTGTTTCAGGCGTTTCGTACTCCCTTCCTTGCCTTCGCACGGGCCACCTGGCAGCTGGATCAGCTGCGCCGGAAGCGTGACTCCCTCGTCACCGAACGGCAAGGGGCCCGGAGCGAGGCGGCTCGCGGTGAGCTCGGGCCCCGACTCTCCGCCGTGGAGGACTCGCTCCGGAGCCTGGAGCCCCAGGTTGCCCGTCTGCGCCAGAGCCTCGGCCGGGCCCGCGATACCTTGTGGCCCCGGATCGAGCGACTCCGCGGCGACGTCGACCGCTGGGAAAAGGCCGCCCATGCCGGTTACGATTCGGCGGTCCGGGTGGCAACCCGGTCGCGGTTCGACGAACGGTTCACCGATACCACCGATGCGCGCGGCTGGGTCCGTCTGGTGCTTCCGTCCGCCGGCTGGCGGGTGTTGACCCGCTCGCCCGACCTGGAAGACCCCAACGCGCAGTGGTCCTGGAATGTGCCGGTCACCGGCGATACCCTGCGACTCACCCCGGCCAACGCGCGTCATCTCCCGAGGTACTGAATGTCCGTTCGCCCCTTCCTGCTCGCCTCCACCGTCGCCCTGCTGGCCGGCCGGCTGCCGGCCCAGACCGACCCGCTGGCCGCTCGCACCAAGGGCTCGCCCCACGCGCCGGTGACGGTGTACGAGATGTCCGATTTCCAGTGTCCCTTCTGCAAGCGTCACGTGGACCAGACTTTCCCCGCCCTGGAGAAGGAGTACATCGCCACGGGAAAGGTCCGCTGGATCTTCATCAACTTCCCGCTCAACATCCACCGGAATGCTCCCCCCGCCGCCGAGTTCGCGATGTGCGCCGCGCGGGATGGGAAGTTCTGGCCCGCCCACGACCTGCTCTACCGCCATCAGAACGACTGGGCCGAGCTTCCTAACCCGGGGACCTATTTCCTGGGGCTGACCGATTCGCTCAAGCTCCCGCGCGACAAGATGCGCGCCTGCCTGGAGAGCGGGGCCACCCGGAGCGAGATCAAGGACGACGCGGACGGCGCGCTGCGCTCCGGCGCGGTCAGCACCCCGTCCTTCTACATCGAGGGCGGAATGCTGGTGGGGGCGCTGCCTCCCGCAATCTGGCGCCCGATCCTCGATTCGGTCTACAAGGCCAAAACCGGCAAATAGAGGGCGTTGCCCAGCTTCGCCTACCGCGCGCTCCTTCGCCTGGGCATCGGCCTGGCGCCGCTTGCGGGCCGGCGCAATGCGAAGATCCGGGCCGGGCTGGCGGAGCGCCGGGGGCTGCTCGCGCGCTATCGTGCATTCGGTGCGGCGGATCGCGATCGATCCCGGCCTCTCCTCTGGATCCACGCCGCCTCCCTCGGAGAGGCCCGCCAGGCCGAGGCGGTCCTGGAAGAGCTCCGCCGGGGCCATCCCGGCTGGCAGATCGCCTGGACCTGGTTCAGCCCTTCCGCGAGCGGGTTAGGAGGGGACCCCCGGGCCGATTTTGCCGCCTGCCTGCCCTGGGATCGGCCCCCCGACGTCGAGACCGCGCTCGACGCGCTTCGCCCCAACGCCCTGGTGTTCGCCAAGCTCGACCTCTGGCCCGAGCTGGCCTGCCGGGCCGCCGCTCGTGGCGCGGCCGTCGGCCTGATCGGCGGGACCGTCAGCCCCCACTCGCGCCGGCTCCGGTGGCCGGCTCGTCCTCTGATCGCCCCCGGATACCGGGTGGTCCGCCGGGCCGGAGCGATCAGCGCCGATGACGCCGGGCGACTCGTTCGGCTGGGCATCCCGACGGAGCGGATGACGATCACCGGGGACCCCCGGTTCGACAGCGCGCTGGCCCGGGCACTGGCGGTAGGGCAGAACGATCCGCTCCGCCGCTATGCGGCGGCCGGTCCCACCCTGGTGGCGGGGTCCACCTGGCCGGAGGACGAGGTCAGGCTGCTCGCCGCCTACCGAACGGTGCGGGCCTCCTTTGCCGAAGCGCGCCTGATCCTGGTTCCCCACGAGCCCACCCCGGCCCATCTGGCCGGGGTGGACCGGCGTTGCCGGGAGGCGGATCTTCCTAACCCGCTCCGGCTCAGCAACCGGCCCGACCCGGAAACGACGCCTCTGCTGGTGGTGGATCGGATCGGTCCCCTGCCGCTGTTCTACGCCGACGCCGCGATCGCGTACGTGGGCGGCGGGTTCGGCCGGCGCGGACTCCACTCGGTGCTGGAACCCGCCGCGGCCGGCGTCCCGACCCTGTTCGGACCGGAATGGCGAGGCAGCCCCGACGCCGGGGCGTTGCTCGCCGCCGAGGGGGCGGCGGCACTGGCTCGTCCCTTCCCTCGATGGATCCGCCCCGATGCCAGTCCCGAACGCCGCGACGACGAGCTGGTCGTCCTCTGGCTCGCCCTGCTGCACGACCTCGAACAGGCTCGTGCCGCCGGGGCGCGCGCCCGCGCTTTCGTCGAGGCCGGACTTGGCGCCGCCGCTCGAAGTGCCGTGCTGGTGGAGCAGTTAATGGAGGGTTAGGGCTCGACGACCACGCCCTGGTAGGTCACGGTCCGTGGAACGATGAGACCGCCAGTGAGGATCGTGAACAGCACATCGCTCCACGAGCTCCGCACCTTGATACGCAGATCCGCGACCGAGGCGCCGCCGACGAGCTGACGGTTCAGCGCCTTCTGCAGGTTGGGAGAGGAGAGCGTGATCAGGCCGAAGAGACCGTGCACACTGTGGCCGCTGGTCTGGAACGCCGACCCCTGGGGAGGAGCCCCCGCCGCGGAGGCCATGGTGACCGGGACCCCGAGGCTGGTCGCATCGAAGGTCTGCACGCAGCCCGCGGTCCCGAGCAGAACCACGAGGAGGGCGGCGCGCCTCACGTCCCGACCTTGAAGCCCACCCCGATGCTCAGCACCGAGGGATGGGCCCCGCTCCCCGCGCTGACCCGGTCGTACATGGCCCGCAGGGACAATCCACTCAGGAAGCCCACGTCGACCCCACCGCTGATGCCGAATTTGGCCCGGGTGCCGTCCACGATGCCGGCCCCCGATTGGTGCAGCACGTCGACCCGGGGAGCGATCCAGGGCTTGATGCTGAACGCCGGGTTAGGAATCGTCACCCCGAGACCCAGCCCGGCGGGAAAGTGCCAGGTGGTGATGTCGTCCCCCTCGACCGAGCTGGTTCGGGTCCGGGCCGCGCCGCCCTGCATGGTGATGGCGAGGGGAATCAGGGGCCCGCCGAACACCTTGAGGTTCACCGTCCCGCCCACCGAGGTCACCGCGTCGGCATCCTTGGGGCTCCAGCGATCGACGCTCGCGGTGACGCCGAGGGGCCCGAGCCCCACGAAACCGGTGGCGCCGATCGCGGTGCCCTTCCCCAGGTCCGCATTGGGAAACCCCAGATCCGCCGCGATCCCGATCCCGGTCCCGATCCCGGCGTTGCGGACCGGAAGCCCGGTGACCTGCCCCCGGAGACCGGCGGGCAGGACCACGGCGCCTCCCAGCACCGCGAGGAGACTCAATCGAAACCGCATGAACTGGAGCTCCCGGGCGTTGCGCCCCTTGGAGAAATCAGCGGGCGAAGGCCGCGCCGATGGAGAAATTCTCGATGTCGCCGATGCCCACCGCCGCCCGGATCTCGAACCGCCGGCTGAGCCGGAGATCTCCCCCCAGCCCGAGCGCGATCAGCAGATCGCTGCCGCCCTTGCCGAAGGTCGGCACCAGCACCGGCTCGGCGTAGGGCACCAGGCTTATGCTGGAATTCTCGAAGGTAATCCGTCTGCCGATCGAGAGACCAACCGGGAGGAAAAGACGGGAAGCGTCCTTGACGAGCCGGCTGCCCACCCCGACGATCACCGCGCCGTCAAGGGGGAAGTCCTGGGTCTGGTCAAAGACCCGCACCCGGCCATCCACTCCGGCGAGCAGACCGGTGCGACCTCCCGCGCCACCATCGATCACCCCACCTCGCAACGAAAGGTCCCAGCGGCCACCGGCCTGGCTCATGCCATAGAAACCCTCGACGGTGATGTTACCCTGATCGGAGACATTCCCGCCCAGCTCGTAGCGTTCGAAGTTCCGATAGGGCGCGTGGAAGACCGGAGTGCCGGTCGATTGCGCCGCGAGCGGGCCGCCCAGAGCCAGGAGGAGCAGGCCCGGGATCGCTTTATCCAGCATCGTTCTCTCCCTGAATTTGTTCCGCGACGATGCGAACGGTGTTGGAGACGACCTGCAGAAAACCGCCCTGCACACGGAAGCTGCGCAGCGCGCCCCCTGCGCGAATCGAGAGCGTGCCGCGTCCCAGCAGGGTCATGAACGGGGCGTGCTTCGGGAGAATGCCGACTTCGCCGTCGAACGCCGGCGCGACCAGGCTCTCGGCCTCGCCCTCGAAGACGGTCCGCTCGGGACTGATCACCAGCACCTGCATCAGGCGGCCAGCTCCTGCGCCCGCGCGATGACGTCGTCGATGCCGCCCTGCATGTAGAACGCCTGCTCGGGGAGATGATCGAATTCCCCGGAGAGCACCCGTTCGAAGCTCGCGATGGTGTCCTCCAGCTTGACGTACTTGCCCTTGAAGCCGGTGAATTGCTCGGCCACATGGAACGGCTGCGAGAGAAACCGCTGCAGCCGGCGGGCCCGCCCCACGATCAGCTTGTCTTCCTCGGACAGCTCGTCCATGCCCAGAATCGCGATGATGTCCTGCAGTGCCTTGTAGCGCTGGAGGGTCCGCTGGACCGCCACCGTGGCGTTGTAATGGCGCTCGCCCACGTACTGCGGATCCAGAATCCGGCTCGAGCTGTCCAGCGGGTCCACCGCCGGGTAGATCCCGAGCTCGGCGATCGATCGGGAGAGCACCACCGTGGCGTCGAGATGGGCGAACGCGGTCGCCGGGGCGGGATCGGTGAGGTCGTCCGCCGGCACGTAGATGGCCTGCACCGAGGTAATCGAGCCTTTCTTGGTCGACGTGATCCGCTCCTGGAGGTCACCCATCTCGGTCCCCAGGGTCGGCTGGTACCCGACCGCGCTGGGCATCCGCCCCAGAAGCGCCGACACCTCCGAGCCCGCCTGGGTGAACCGGAAAATGTTGTCGATGAAGAGGAGCACGTCCTGGCCCTCGACATCCCGGAAGTACTCCGCCACCGTCAGCCCGGAGAGGCCGACCCGCAGCCGGGCTCCCGGCGGCTCGTTCATCTGGCCGTAGATCAGGGCGCAGGAGGGCAACACGCCGCCCTCTTTCATCTCGAGGTAGAGGTCGTTCCCCTCGCGGGTCCGCTCCCCCACCCCGCAGAAGACCGACTTCCCGCCGTGCCCCTTCTGCACGTTGTTGATCAGCTCCATGATCACCACGGTCTTGCCGACCCCGGCGCCGCCGAAGAGACCGATCTTGCCGCCCTTGACGAAGGGGGCGATGAGATCGATGACCTTGATGCCGGTCTCGAAGATCTCGGTCTTGGGCTCGAGGTCGACGAACTTGGGGGTCTCCCGGTGGATGGGCCACCGCTCGGTGCTCGCGGGAATCGGCGGTCCCCCGTCGACCGGCTCGCCGAGCACATTGAGGATCCGGCCCAGCGGGGCATCCCCGACCGGCACCATGATCGGGCCGCCGGTGTCGAGCGCCTTCATCCCGCGGACCGCGCCGTCGGTCGAGCTCATCGCCACGGCCCGCACCTGGTTCTGCCCGATGTGCTGCTGCACCTCGGCGACGAGATGAACCGGAATGGGGCCCGAGCTGTCCTTCACCTCGAGCGCCGAATAGATCTCGGGGAGGTGATCGGGGAGAAACTCGACGTCGAGCACCGGGCCGATGATCTGGACGATGGTGCCGACGTTCTGCTCGGTCACGACTGGCTTGCCGGTTGCGACTGTCGTCATGCGTGGTTCCTTTACCTCGTTTGAGTTCTGTCGGTCAGCGAGGTCGGACCCACCGACCCCACCGACCTCAGCGTCATCCTTCCAGCGCCGCCGCTCCACCCACGATCTCCGCGATCTCCTGGGTGATCGCCGCCTGTCGCTGCCGATTGTAGGTCCGGGTGAGATACCGGATCAGCTCACCGGCGTTGTCCGTGGCGTTCTTCATCGCGGTCCGCCGGGCGCCCTGTTCGCCCGCGGCGGTCTCCACCAGCCCGCGGTAGACCATGTTATGGACGTAGAGCGGCAGAAGCTGCTCCAGGATCGCGGCGGGCTCCGGACGGAAGATGTAGTTGGGCGCCCGGGACCGGCCCTCGGGCGGGGCGACCGGCAGGATCCGGGTGGTGGTCGGCGGCGTGGTGAGCGGGCTCACGAATTTCGCGTGCACCAGATCGACGCTGGCGAGCTCGCCCCGCTCGAACGCGGCGATCATCGGCTCCACCAGGCCCACCGCCTGGTCCACCGTGGGGCGGTCCCCGATGTCCTGCCGATCGGCAGCGAGGGGCCGCCCGATGTACTTGAAGTACCCCGCCCCCTTCTTGCCCACCGCGTACAGATCGACGTCATAACCCGCGGCTTCGAGCTGCTCGAGGGTCCGCCGGGCTTCCTTGATCAGGTTGCTGTTGAAGGCCCCGGCCAGGCCCCGGTTCGACGTCGCCAGGATCACCGCGGCCCGGCGCGGCCCGCCTTTCGCGACCGGCGCCGGGGCCCTGAGCATGGGGAACTGCTCCGCCAGCTCGCGAGTGACCAGGTCGCCCAGCACCTGGCGGAGCGCTTCCGCATAGGGACGGGCCGCCACCACCCGGTCCTGGGCGCGCTTCAGCTTGCTGGTCGCGACCAGCTCCATGGTCCGGGTGATCTTCCGGGTGTTCTGGACCGAGCGGATCCGCCCCCGGAGCTGACGCCCTTTGCCGGCCATTACTCGGAACGGAAGAGCGGCTTGAACGCTTCGATGGCCGCTTTCAGGTTGGCGGTGGTGGCGTCGTCCAGCGCCTTCCTGGTGCGAATGGTCTCGAGCGGCTCGCCGGGCGCGCTCTCCAGGTACTCGAGGAAGTCCCGCTCCCACTTCCGGATCTGCTTCACATCCACGTCATCCAGGAACCCGTTGGTGGCCGCGAAGATGATGGCGACCTGGCGCTCGACCGGGACCGGGGCGTACTGAGGCTGCTTGAGGATCTCCACCAGCCGGGAACCCCGCGCGAGCTGCCGCTGAGTGGCGGCATCGAGATCGGAGCCGAACTGGGCGAAGGCCTCGAGCTCACGGAACTGCGCCAGCGAGAGCCGCAGCGGTCCCGCCACCTGTTTCATCGCCTTGATCTGGGCATTCCCGCCGACCCGGCTCACGCTGATGCCGGGATCCACCGCGGGGCGCACGTTGGCGTAGAAGAGATCGGTGGTCAGGAAGATCTGCCCGTCGGTGATCGAAATCACGTTGGTCGGGATGTAGGCGGAGACGTCGCCCGCCTGGGTCTCGATGATCGGCAGCGCGGTGAGCGACCCCCCGGGCCTCTTGATGCGGGGATCCAGCTTGATGACCCCGGGATCCTCGGCGATCTTCGCGGCCCGCTCCAGCAGCCGGCTGTGGAGATAGAAGACGTCGCCGGGATAGGCCTCGCGCCCGGGCGGGCGACGAAGAATCAGCGACATCTGCCGGTACGCCGCCGCCTGCTTCGACAGATCGTCGTACACGCACAGCGTCGCCTTGCCTTCGGCGTACATGAAATGCTCGGCGATGGCACAGCCCGCGTAGGGCGCGATGAACTGAAGCGGCGCGGGCTCCGACGCGGAAGCCACCACCACGATGGTGTAGTCCATCGCCCCGGTTTCCTTGAGGCGCTCCACCACGGTGGCCACGGTCGAGCGCTTCTGCCCGATCGCGACGTACACACAGACCACGCCGGTGCCCTTCTGATTGATGATGGTGTCGATCGCGATCGCGGTCTTTCCGGTGCCTCGGTCGCCGATGATCAGCTCCCGCTGGCCCCGGCCGATCGGGATCATGGAGTCGATCGCCTTGATCCCGGTCTGCAACGGCTCCTTGACCGGCTGCCGCACGATGATGCCCGGCGCGATCATCTCGACCGGTCGGTGCCCCTCCGCCTTGATGGGCCCTCGGCCGTCCACCGGATTGCCGAGGGCACCGACCACCCGCCCCAGCATCGCGGAGCCCACCGGGACTTCGAGCAGATGCCCAGTACAGCGTACCTCATCCCCTTCCTTGAGCTTGAGGTAGTCGCCCATGATCGCGGCGCCCACATTGTCCTGCTCGAGATTGAGCACCAGGCCGGAGATGACCTCGCCGGTTTCCGAGGAGGTGAATTCCAGCATTTCGCCGGCGAGGGCCCGCTTGAGCCCATAGATCCGGGCCACGCCGTCACGCACTTCGAGGGTGGTACCGACTTCGGCGGTATCGGCCTGGGCGAGGCTGGCTGCCTCGATCTCTCGAAGCAGGATCTCCTTCAGCTCGCCGGGACGGAGAATGGATTCAGTCGCCATGGGTCCGGGTCGTGGGGACGAGAAAAGGTATCGATTTGGTGTTTGTGAAAAATATCACAAGCGAGCAGTCTCGCGCAAGACCAGGGGAGCTCGGCCGCTTCGCCGGATGAAGCGCCGAACCAGGTCGCGCCAGCCGAGCCTCCGCGCTTCGGCGAGCCCGGTGCCGAGCACCCGGCGCACCGTGGTCCGCAGGTGGGTCGGACTGGAGAACCCGAGGAGTCGCGCCACCGCGTTCCGGTCGTAACCGGGGTTGCCGAACAGCTCAAGCGCTACCGTAACGGTGAGGAAATCGCTCAGGCGCTTGAGGTTCGGAGCTCCCCCCGCCCCGAACTGTCTCGAGAGGTGTTCGCGCGAAACACCCAGTGAGCGGGCCAGCTGGACCGGACCAGGAGGCCGTCCCGGAGCGGCGGATAGCAGCTCCCAGGCGCCCCGCTGCAGTGGCTCACTGAGACCCAGGATCCGGGGAAGCTCCGCCCGATTTGGCAAGCGGCGGCGGGAAGCACCCTCCCGTGCCGCGATCGAACCCGCGATGGTCTCGTCGATCCCCTCGACCACGAGCTGGGTCACGCCCACCGCATCCCATCGCATCACCAGCTCGGCATCCTCGGCTCGCACCGGCCCCATGAGAATGATCGGGATCGTCGGGTAGCGGCCTCGAAGCGGCGCAAGATCGACCCGCCGGGCGAGCTGGGTGCTCATCACGATCGTATCGATCAGCCGGTGCTGGAGCTGGTGCTCGAGGCGGGGGATGGTGCGACAGGACACCAGGCGGGAGCCTCGCGGGAGGGATCGCCGGAGTGCGTTGCGAGCGTTGCGGCCTTCGAGCACCGCGGCGATCCCTGCCATCGCCAACGATCAGGGAACTCGGTCCGGCTCGGTTTCGGTCTTGCCGGCGCTGGTGGCGCGACCTTTTCCGGCGGGAACCAGGGTCCGGGCCATGTCCGCTCCTCGCCGCAGGACACTGCGCGCGTTGTCGTAGCTCAGCTCCTCGAGGGCCTTCTCGAGGGGCAGCCACTGGCAGGCGGTGATTCCCTCGTCGCGCTGGGGGATGGTTTCTCCCGCGGGGGACTCGAACAGAAAAAAATGGCAGAACTTGTGGATGAATTTTCCCCGGAACCGGAAATACCAGTCGATGATCCGGATTGGCCCGTGCGGGATCAGGTCCCGGAGGCCGGTTTCTTCCTCGGTTTCCCGGAGGGCGGCGGCGGCAGGGGCCTCATTCTCTTCGAGATGTCCCTTGGGAAAGCCCCAATTCTCGTAGGAATCCCGGATCAGGAGAAACCGGATTTCCCTGGGATGGTCCGGCGTCCGGCGAAACACGATCCCGCCGGCGGAGACCTCGCGCTCAGGACGGCGTTTCATCGCGCGAGGGGTGAGTGGTGAGGAATGAGGGGTGAGGAGGGGCCGCCGGCCCTCCGACTCTCGCCGTCGCCTCCCACCTCCTCACACCTCACACCCCGCACCTCATGTCTCATCAGAAGACCGAAAACCGGAAATACCGCCGTGGATTGGCCTGAATGTCAGCCAACAGGGTCCGGAGCTGACGCACCGCTCCGGTCGCTTCATGGTAGAGCGTCGAATCCCGCGCCAGGAGCGAGAGGGTGCCCCTCCCCTCCTGAACCCGGGTGAGGAGCGAGTCGCTCGTCTCGAGCACCCGAATCAGACTCTGCCGATGCTCCTTGACGTCGCTCACGATGCTCTGCATGTCGGCGGTGAGTTCGCGGAGCGCGGTGCCGGCTTCCCGGGTCTGGCTCATCAACTCCTGGAGCTGGCCGTTCGCGGTCGCCGAGTCCACCCGCCCCATGACGGTATTGAAGCGGCGCGATCCGACGTCGACTTCTCCAGAGGCGCGGGTCAGGTTGCCCGACATGCGCGAGAAGTTCTCGCTCTGCTGGTTGGCCATGTCGGTCAGCCGCTGCACCGTCGTCCGAAGATCCTTGAGGCTCGCCCGGACGTCCGCCACCGCGGCGGAATCCAGCGCCCCGCCGATCCGATTGGTGATGGTTCCGATGTCGCCCGCGATCCGGCTGGCCTGGAGGGTGATCTCGCCGATATCCGGCAGGGTGGTTCCCGGCCAGACCTCGCCTCCGACCGCTGCCGCTTCGGTGAGCTGCCGCTGCACCAGGTCGGACGGAGCCTCCTCGATATCGAGGATGTTGACCCGCCATTCTCCGAACAGCGTCGCGGGCGCGGCAATCGCCGCCGGATGCGCCGGCAGCTTCTGATCGCGTTTGATCCGGAGCTCGGCCTCCACCCAGTCGTCCTCCGCGACCCGAATCGAGGCCACCCGTCCCACCTTGACCCCGCGGAGGTACACGTTGGCGCCGGGCCCCAGCCCGCCCACCGAACGGAATCTGGCGACCTGGACTTCATCCGGCCCACGCAGCGGAATCTGGCCCAGGGCAATGGCCCCGACGATCACCAGCGCCACCGCCACGATGGTGATCGCGCCGACCAGGAACTCGTTGGATCGCTTCATGAACTCCGTACTCCGAGAAACTCCCGGATCACCGGGTCGTCGCTGTGCCGGAGGTCTCCCGGGGTCCCGACCTGGCGGATCCGGCCCTGGTGGAGAAACGCAAAGCGGTCGGCGATGGCGAAGGCGCTCGGCAGGTCATGGGTGACGACCACGCTGGTGGCGCCGGATTCTTCGCGGGCCTTGATCATCAGCTCATCCATGGCGTTGGTGGTCACCGGATCGAGGCCGGTGGTCGGCTCGTCATAGAGAATGTAGCGCGGGCGCAGCGCGATGGCGCGGGCCACGCCGACCCGTTTGCGCATGCCGCCGGAGAGCTCCGCCGGCAACCGGGCCGCCGCCCCGGGCAGCTCCACCAGGCGAAGGCTTTCGGCGACCCGTGATGCGATCTCCGCCGCCGGCAGTCCACGGGCCCGCAGGCCCAGGGCAATGTTCTCATCGACGGTGAGCGAGTCGAACAGTGCGGCGGACTGAAAGACGTAACCGATCTGGGTGCGGAGCTCGTCGAGTTCCTCCCGGTCGAGCTGGTCCACCACGGCGCCATCCACTTCGACGTGGCCGCTGTCCGGCTCGAGTAGTCCGACGATGTGCTTGAGCACCACGCTCTTCCCGGACCCCGAGTGTCCCAGCAACACAGTGGTCTCGCCTTCCTGGATGTCGAAGGTCACGTCTTCGAGGACCGGCTTGTCGCCGAATCGCTTGGCGAGGTGCACGAAACGGATCACAACAGGACCAGGGCCCAGAAGGCGTCGAGGACCAGAATGGCCTGGCAGCCCCGGACCACCGCTCGGGTCGCGGCGCGCCCAACGCCTTCCGCGCCACGAGTGGCATGCAGGCCCTGAAAACAACCCACCGTGGCGACCACGAATCCGAAACTCGCGCTCTTGACCAGGCCGAACCAGATGTCTTTGGACTGATAGAACTGCTGGGCCCCCCGAAAGAACTGCTGGGAGGACAGGTCGAGCAGGTTGATGGCGGTGAACCAGCCCGCGAGCACGCCGGTCGCCATGGCGAGTGCGGTCACCATCGGGAACATGAGCGTGGCGGCGAGCACCCTGGGGGTCACGAGATACGCGTGGGGACTGATGGTCAGGACCTCGAGGGCATCCACCTGCTCGGTCACGCGCATGGTGCCGAGCTCGGCCGCGACATTGGCGCCGACCCGGCCGGCCAGCGCCATGCCGGTGAGGACGGGACCCAGCTCCAGCATCACGGCCTTGGTCACCAGGGTGCCAACGAAGTACAGGGGGATGGCCCGGGTAAACATGTAGGATGAGAGGAGGGCCAGGACCATCCCGGTAAACACCGCGATAAACAACGCGACGGGCACGGAATCGACCCCCAGTTTCCGCATCTGGGGAAGCAGCTGAGGTCGCCAGGTGCGGGTGTCGCGCAGGGCACGGCGTGCTTCCAGGACCCAGCGTCCGGCCAGGGTGAAGAAGCGATGGAGGCGGTCCGCCGGCCGCGAGGCCGCGGCGTCGGTCATGCGGCGAAACTGGCGAGCGCGGCGGCGCGGGGGCCTTCTCGCAACCGGCGGAGAGCCCGGTCGCGGAGTTGACGGATCCGCTCCCGGGTGACACCGAACAGGCCCCCGATTTCGTCGAGGGTGTGCTCCCCTGCCCCGCCGATACCGAAATAGAGCCGAAGCACGCGCGCTTCACGGGGCGGCAAGGTTCCCAGGGCGGAGTCAACCTCCGCGATGAGGAACTGCTCGACAATGCTGGCGTCGGGATCGTCCTGGTCCGACCCGGCGAATCGCTCGATCGTCGCGTCATCGCCACCGGTTTCCCGCAGGGAAGGGGCATCGAGGCGGAATTCAGCGATGGTGAGGCTGATCAGGGACTGCACCAGATCGACCGGGAGACCGACCGCCTCACTCAGCTCTTCCACCGTCGGCTCCCGAGCCAACTCCTGGCGAAGCACCTCGGCGGTTCGTCCGATCCGGGCCAGGTCGGCGGTGCGGTTGAGAGGAACTCGCACCTGGCGGCCATGACGAGCGAGGGCCGCCAGGATCGCCTGCCGGACCCACCAGACGGCATAGCTGATGAACTTCACGCCGCGATCGGGATCGAACTTGCGGGCCGCGATGAGCAGGCCAAGGTTCCCTTCGCCGATGAGGTCCATGAGGCCAAGGCCGCGATTCTGATATCGCTTGGCGATCGAGATCACGAATCGAAGGTTCCGGCTCACCAGCTCGTTGATGGCGGCCTCGTCGCCCCGAAAGCTCCGCCGGGCGAGGGCGGTTTCTTCGGCCGGAGTGAGCAGTTGGACTCGGCTCACATCCTGCAGATAGAGGTCGAGAATGGTGTGCAAATAAACCTCGACGGACGAGGGCTCAGAGGTGAGCAATTTGCTTGACAGGATTGGACTTAGCCACTACCTTGCCGCGTTCGATCGCCCTCCCGGCAAGCGTTCGAAAATATAAAGGGGGCGTAGCTCAGTTGGGAGAGCGCGTGAATGGCATTCACGAGGTCAGGGGTTCGATCCCCCTCGCCTCCACTCGGACGGACAGGCGGAACGGCGGACAGGCGGACGGTCGAGTGGGGAACGCCGGGTGATGACGAGTGGCGAGTAGCGAGTAGAAGGTGCGACTACCCCCTATTCGCTATCCCCCACTCGCGGTAGTTTGCGGGAATAGCTCAGTTGGTAGAGCACAACCTTGCCAAGGTTGGGGTCGCGGGTTCGAGTCCCGTTTCCCGCTCTGAGCAGGCGGACGGGCGGACAGGCGGACAGTTCACAACGGCGCGGGGTGGAGCAGTCTGGTAGCTCGCCGGGCTCATAACCCGGAGGTCGTGGGTTCAAATCCCACCCCCGCTACTGAAGACGGACAGACGGACAGACGGGCAGAGGGACAGAGGGCCAAGAGGAGACGATCGCACCCGGTCCTCCACTGCCCCCACTGACCCGCTGTCCGTCTGACCGTCTTGGATCGGGCGGTTAGCTCAGCTGGTTAGAGCGCTACGTTGACATCGTAGAGGTCACAAGTTCGAATCTTGTACCGCCCATCCCAGCCCGGCGCCCTTAGCTCAACTGGATAGAGCATCTGACTACGGATCAGAAGGCTGGGGGTTCGAATCCCTCAGGGCGCGCATGACGGTGGGTCTGTGAGGACGGTGGGGTCAGTGAGGTCGGTGGTGATCGGAAGCTCCGACCGTCCGACCTCACCGACCAGCCGACCGTCCGAGACGGGGCGTAGCGCAGCCTGGTAGCGCGCCTGCTTCGGGAGCAGGAGGTCCCGGGTTCAAATCCCGGCGCCCCGATGGAAAACATGACGGGCCCGTAGCTCAGCTGGATAGAGCGCTTGCCTCCGGAGCAAGAGGTCGCGCGTTCGAATCGCGCCGGGCCCATGGAAGGCGGACTGGCGGACAGTCCGCCTACTTTCCCCCATGCCAGAACACGACACCTCCCTCTTGCTCGCCCTGGCGGCGATTCTCATCGCCACCAAGCTCCTGGGTGAGCTGGCACAGCGAATCGGGCAGCCCGCCGTTCTGGGAGAGCTCCTCGCGGGCGTGCTGCTGGGGCCGTCCCTCTTCCGGATCCTGGATCCCGCCGATCCCGTGCTCGCCGCTCTGGGGGAGCTCGGCGTGCTGGTGCTGCTGCTCCAGATCGGGTTGCACACCGACCTCAAATCGATTCTTCGAGTCGGCCCCGCCGCCACGGGGGTCGGACTCGCCGGCGTCGTCGTCCCGTTTGGCCTGGGCCTGCTGGTGACCCGTCTCCTCGGATTCACCGGCCTGGTTCCGTTGGTGTGTGCGGCGGCGCTGACCGCGACCTCGATCGGGATCAGTGCCCGGGTGCTCGCCGATGTGGGAAAGCTCCGCACCACCGAGGGCAATGTGGTGCTGGGCGCCGCGGTGCTCGATGACGTGATCGGTCTCATCGTGCTCTCGATCATTTCGGGGATGGTGGGCGGGGCGGCGCTCTCTCTGGCCGGCATCGCCAAGACGACCGCCGTCGCGGTCGGCTTCATCGTCGCAGCGATCCTGGTCGGCGGAGTGGTGGTGCCCCCCTTCATCCGGCTGGTGGCCCGTCTCCGCCTGGTGTGGGCCCTCGGCGCGATGGCGCTCGCGCTGGCCCTGGTCATGGCGGGAATCGCGGGCTGGGCCGGCTCCGCCACGATCATCGGGGCATTCGCGGCGGGACTGGTGCTGCATGGAACCCCGCAACGGAAGGAGATCGAGGAGGCGACCTCGACCCTGGGACACTTCTTCGTCCCCATTTTCTTCGCGGTGGTCGGCGCCGCGGTGGACGTGCCCAGCCTGGTGCAGGGTCGCGGGCTGCTGGTGGGAGCCGCGCTGATCGTGGTCGGGGTCTTCGGCAAGTTCGTCGCCGGCTTCGTCCCGTTCCGGCTCAAAGCCGATCACACCCTCATCGGGGTGGCCATGATTCCCCGGGGCGAAGTCGGGCTCATCTTTGCTCAGCTCGGAAAAAGCAGTGGAGTGCTCGACGCGGGACTCTTCAGCGCGGTTCTCCTGATGGTGATCGTCACCACCTTCATCGCACCGCCCTGGTTGTCATTCCTGACCCGCGAGCACCGGCGCCGGGCCACCCCGGAGCCGCCGGGCGGACTGCCGGAGCTGGTAGTGGGAGAGCGCCCCCGGGAGATCAACCGCCGTTGATCCGGGTCAGGAACTTGCGCAGCTCCCAGACGTCGCGGAACCGATAGCGGGCCCGGCTGGGCCGGTTCCCCACCGCGATCGTGACCGCCGACTCCGGCAGGGCGGCAAAGAGGTCCTCGTCGGTTCGGTCATTCCCCGCCGCCACGATCACTCCTTCCGGCAGGTGATCGGAGGCCAGCTCTCCCGCGACCGTCCCCTTGTGCACCCCATGGGGGCGTATCTCCAGGACGTGATCGCCCCACAGCAGCTCGAACGGCTGATTGCTCATCAGCTGGCCCAGGTAGATCCCCAGCTCGTTGGCCTGGCGGTCGCCGACCTCGGGATCCGCCGCACGCCAGTGCCAGGCGAGTCCCGCCTCTTTCACCTCGACCAGCGCCCCCGGGGTCCGGCGGGCAAAATCCGCGAGGATGGGCCGGACCGATTCCTGCCATCCGGGATCGGGATGATCCCGCCGGCGCCACTGGGTTTTGCCGGGCGAGCGGGAGAAACTCCCATGCTCGGCGTGGAGATAGATGGGGAGCGCGCCGAACCAGCGCTCGAGGAACCCCGCGCTGCGTCCGCTTAACAGATGAAGCTCGGTTCGCCGCCGGGTGGAGAGGCGATGGAGCAGCTCGAGGAGCGCCTCATCGGGGAGGGCAAGCTCGGGAGAGAGCGCGGTGGGAACCAGGGTGCCGTCGTAATCCAGCAGGAGCACGAGCCGACGCGCATTCTGGATGGCGGGCAGCTCGGGATCGGGGCGGGGATTCTCCAGACGAAGCCGGGCGACGCCCAGCGCCGCTTCATCCAGTCCCCGCAGGAAACTCTCGCCCCAGCGGTACACGTCGTTCTTCATCACCCGCACCCGGAGGGCCTGCATCCGCCGGCGCTGCTCCGCGGGTGGCATGGTCAGTGCCGCGTAATACGCCTCGGCGGCGCTGTCGATATCGTAGGGATTGGTGCTCACCGCTTCGACCAGCTCGGCAGAGGCCCCCGCGTATTCGCTGAGCACCAGCACGCCCCGTTCATCGGTGCGGGCCGCGACGTATTCCTTGGCCACCAGGTTCATGCCATCCCGCACCGGCGTCACCAGCATCACATCGGCGGCGCGGTACAGGGCCACCACATCCCGCTCGGGGAGGGAGCGGAACATGTAGTGCAAGGGGACCCACGAGGGAGTGGAGAACACGCCGTTGATACGGCCCACGATCGCGTTCACCTCGCGGCGGAAATCCCGATAGGCCCGCACTTCGCTTCGCGACGGCACCGCCTGGTTGACCAGTTTGACCTTGCCGTGGAGCTCAGGGTGGCGATGCAGGAGGGCCTCGTACGCGAGCAGACGATGGGGGACCCCCTTGGTGTAGTCGAGCCGATCGATCGCCACCAGGGTGAACTCCGAGCCGGCGCGGATCCGGTCGACCTCCTCGCGAAGCGACGGATCATCGGCGATCTCGGCGACGTGCTGGGCGTCCACTCCCATGGGGAATACGCCGAGCCGGACGCTGCGATCCTGGACCGACACGAGATCCACCTGGGTGGGAAGCCCCAGCAGGAGGAGAAGGGCGGACGCGAAGTGCCTGAGGTAGGCCGTGGTGTGGAACCCGATGAGGTCGGCCCCGAGAAGCCCCCGGAGGAGATCTTCCCGATGGGGAAGGGTCCGAAAGACCTCCTCGGCGGGAAACGGGATATGGAGAAAGAACCCGATCCGGGCGTGGGGCAGACGTTCCCGCAGCATGGCGGGAACCAGCATGAGCTGATAGTCGTGCACCCAGATCCGATCGCCTTCCCGATACTGGGCCACGACCGCATCCGCGAAACAGCGGTTCACGTCCTCGTAGACAGGCCAGTCCCGGGTCCGGTAGGGAACCTGCCCGGTGAGGTAGTGGAATACCGGCCAGATGAATTCGTTGGAGAAGCCGTAGTAGTAGCGGGTCAACTCCTCCTGACTGAGAAACACCGGAGCCAGCCGTTTTTCCGCCAGCAGGGCGGTGAGCTGTTCCCGGTCGGCGGGGGAGAGCTCCTCGCTCAATCCGGGCCAGCCGATCCACCACCCGTTCGACTGCTCGTGGTGCCGTCGGAGACCGGTGGCGAGCCCGCCCGCACTGGGGGTGAGGTCGAAACCGGCGAAGTCCCGCGCGACCGTGACGGGGAGCCGGTTCGAGACGATCAGGATCCGGGGTTCCATGGGCATCGGGGAGACGGGACGATCGGGACTGGGCACCACACCTCCGGGTTAATTGCGCCGGTCAGAACGCGAACGGCACCGGCAGAAAGGTCAAGGCGAACACCGCCACGGACGCGAAGCCGATCCAGCGCCGGCTGGGGGGGACCGGACGATCCGGCATCACCACGGCGGGATGGGTCCACCGTCCGCCCCCGATCAGGAAGGTGAGCACCACCCAGACATACCAGTGGGGAGACTGCTGGGCCAGAATCAGCAGTCCGATGACCGCCGCCCCGGCCACCACCCGCTGATGGCGTCCCAGGATTCCGTAGAGCACGTGCCCGCCGTCGAGCTGGCTCAGGGGCAGCAGGTTGAGCCCGGTAATGAAGGCGCCGACCCAGCCGGCGAAGGCGGGGAGGCTGAGGTGGACCGCCGGGGCGCCGGGAAAGAACGCGTGCCGGAGCATGCGGGTTAGGAGCGAATCGCCCAGCCCGATCGGCTCACCGGCGAAGCTCACCCAGGAGCCCATCGCTCCGTGCTCCATTCCGGCAGGGAGCGGCGCGGCCACCGAGACCGCGTAGCCCCAGACCAGCACCAGCACCGTCACCACGAATCCCGCCAGGGGCCCCGCCGCCCCGACGTCGAGGAGCTGTCGGCGGTCGAGGACCGGGCTTCGCATCCGAATGAACGCCCCGAGGGTGCCGATAGGCGATAAGGTCGGCGGGATGGGGAGAAAGAAAGGTGGCGACACGTCCAGTCCGTAGCGGCGGGCGGTGAAGTAGTGCCCCGATTCGTGCACCAGCAGAATGGCGAGCAGCGGAATCCCGAAGGACCAGCCCTGCAGGAAGAGGGGCCAGTCTCCGCCCGCCAGTCCGCGAACGAAGCGGGCCATGCCGGCGAACACGCCCGGAAGCCCTTCCCCGACCCACGGCACCCACACGCCGGCGAGCGCGGCCCCGGCCCCCAGGGTGCACACCACGGCGAGTCCGAGCAGCACCGCATGCACCAGCCATCGCGGGCGTCTCAGGTTGGCCGGAGCGCCAAGCAGCACCAGCCGGGTTCGCGCCCGGTCGGCCCAGTACCAGGCACCCGGCCATTGATCGAGGGCCTGACGCAACCGGTCCGAATCGCGGAACGCAGGGTCCACCAGCGCGTCCACCACCTCACGATTCCCGAGGTGCATGACCCGCCAGGATGAGAAGAAGCCGAGCAAGCGATCCAGAGGAGCCTCTTGACGAAAACGTTGTGGAATGATAAGATACGCCCTCGGTTTGCAGCTATTCCTGTGCACTTCGAAAACCTCCGGCGCGTCCCCTTGGGCGTGCCGGCACTTCCATAGAAGACTCCCGACCCTGACCCTTTTTCCTCTCGCCTAACCCGGTCGCGGGCAACAGCCCAGGACCCGTACGAGGCTCCCTCAGTGGACATTTCCGAACTCAAGCAGAAATCCGTCGCCGAGCTGCACGCGCTGGCCCAGCAGCTCAACATCTCCAATTACTCCGGGCTCCGCAAACAGGACCTGATCTTCCGGATCGAGCAGTCCCTGCTGGAAACGGACACGGTCATCCGGGGCGAAGGCGTCCTCGAGATTCTGCCCGAGGGCTACGGCTTCCTGCGCAGCCAGGACTGGAACTATCTCTACGGGCCCGACGACATCTACGTCAGCCCGAGCCAGATCAAGCGATTCGACCTCCGCACCGGCGACACGGTCTTCGGCCAGGTCCGTCCGCCCAAGGAGGGGGAGCGGTATCTCGCCCTGCTCAAGGTCGAGAACGTCAACTTCGAGGAGCCCGAGAAAACCAAACACCGGATCGCCTTCGACAACCTCCGTCCCCGCTATCCCGACCAGAAGATCCGGCTCGAGGGCGCCAAAGGCGATCTCTCCATGCGGGTGGTGGATCTGCTCGCCCCGATCGGCAAGGGGCAGCGCGGCCTCATCGTGTCACCGCCCAAGGCGGGCAAGACCATCCTGCTCCAGAAGGTCGCCAACGCGATCACCGAGAACCAACCCGAGATCATCCTCATCGTCCTGCTGATCGATGAGCGCCCCGAAGAAGTCACCGACATGCAGGAGAACGTCCAGGCCGAAGTGATCGCCTCCACCTTCGACGAGCCGGCGGACCGGCACGTCCAGGTCGCCGACATGGTCATCGAGAAGGCCAAGCGGCTGGTGGAGCATGGGCGCGACGTGGTGATCCTGCTCGATTCGATCACCCGGCTCGCCCGGGCCCACAACGTCGTGGTCCCCCACTCCGGCAAGATTCTCTCCGGCGGGGTGGACGCCAACGCGCTCCAGAAGCCCAAACGATTCTTCGGCGCGGCCCGGAACATTGAGGGCGGCGGCTCGCTCACCATCATCGGCACCGCGCTGATCGATACCGGGAGCCGGATGGACGAAGTCATCTTCGAGGAGTTCAAGGGGACCGGCAACATGGAGCTGGTGCTGGACCGCCGGCTCGCGGATCGGCGGATCTGGCCCGCGATCGACGTCCAGAAGTCGAGTACCCGGAAGGAGGAGCTCCTCATGGACAAGGACGAGCTCAGCCGAGTCTACTTGCTGCGCAATTTCCTCGCGGACATGCCTCCGGTCGAGGCGATGGAGTTCCTGCTGGAGCGGCTCAAACGCACCAAGACCAACAAGGAATTCTTCTCCACGATGAACCAGTAGTCGCCATGGATCTTCCCGGATCCGGTCGCCTCCTCGCCGTGGATTGGGGGGAGCGTCGTTTCGGGATCGCGGTTTCGGACGAGTCCCAGATCATCGCCACCCCCCTCACGACCCTTACCCGGCGGGCCGGCAAACGGTTTCCCATGCCGGCCTTTCTCGACCTGGTCGCCGAGCAGCATCCCGTCGGCATCATCGTCGGGCTTCCTCTCACCCCGGACGGCGGCGAAGCGGAGTCTGCCCTCGCCGCCCGTGCCCTCGCCGACCTGGTGGCCAGACGGACCGGTCTTCCCTTCGAGATGGTGGACGAGCGGATGACCACGGCGAGGGCCCACGCGGCGATCCGGGAACAGGGGGGATCGGTCCGGGGCCGGAGGGAGGAAGTGGACGCCCTGGCGGCGGCGGTGCTGTTGCAGGGGTTTCTGGAGCGGCGGAGGAATGGGTAACGGCGGACGGGCGGAGCGGCGGGCCGGCGGGCTGCTCTCGTTGGCGGCCGTGGGTCTCCTGTCCTGCGGCTCTCCGCCTAACCCGGGGAGCCAGGAGGTGGTGGTGATCCCCGCCGGCACCACGGTCCGCGGGGTGGCCGACAGCCTCGCCGCCCACGGCATCATCCGCTCGCGGTTCTGGTTCCGAGCGCTGACCAGGCTCCGCGGCAAGGAACGGCAGCTGCAGCGAGGCGCCTACCTGTTCGCGCGCGATGCCGGATCGGGGGAGGCCCTGGACGCACTCATCGCCGGCAAGTCGATCCTCCAGCACGTCACCATCCCCGAAGGCCTGACCCTCCTGGATATCGCGAAGCTGGTCGACAGCACCCTCGCGGTTCCGGCCGCCCAGTTTCTGGAGGCGGCGCGCGACACCGCCCTGCTTCGGGAGTATGGCATTCCCGGTCCCTCGCTCGAGGGATATCTCCGGCCCGAGACCTATCTCATGGCGCCCGGCCTCGACGCGCGGAAAGTGGTCCGGGTGCTGGCGAACCGGTTCGTGGTGGATTGGAAACCCGAGTGGGACGCGGCCGCCCGGGCCCAGGGCCTCGACCGCCATGGAGTGGTGACTCTGGCGAGCATCGTGGAGACCGAAGCGAAGGTCGACAGCGACCGACCGCTGATCGCCGCGGTCTACCGGAATCGGCTCCGGCTGGGCATGCCGCTCCAGGCCGACGCGACCGTCCAGTATGCGATGCGGATCACGACCGGCTCCCGCAAGACCCGCCTCTACGAGAAGGACTACGACTTCCCTTCCCCGTACAACACCTACCTGCATCCGGGACTGCCACCGGGACCGGTGGGGGCGCCGGGAACCCGGAGCATCGAAGCGGTGCTCGCGCCGGCCGCGGTTCCCTACCTCTACTACGTGGCGAAGGGCAACGGGGCTCACCTGTTCTCGCGAACCTATGCGGAGCATCTCCGGGCGATTCGCCGGGTGCGGCAGGCCAGGCCATGACCGAGAGCCGAGCCTCGCTTCTATATTCATTCCTGCTCCATGAATAAGGTCTTTGCTGACGCGCGCGCCGCGTGTGCCGATGTCTTCGACGGGGCCACCCTCTTCGTCGGGGGGTTCGGACTGGCCGGGGTACCCGAGGAGTGCATCTATGCGCTGCGCGATCTCGGCCCCCGGCACCTGACCATCGTTTCCAATAACGCCGGCACCACCGAACACGGGCTGGTGCACCTGCTCAAGAACAAACAGGTGCGCAAGATGATCTCGAGCTACGTGGGCGAGAATGAGGTGTTCGAGAAGCTCATGCTCTCCGGCGAGCTCGAGGTGGAGCTCACGCCCCAGGGCACCTTGTCGGAGCGGATTCGCGCCGGTGGCGCCGGCATCCCGGCTTTCTACACCCCGACCGGCGTCGGCACCCGGGTCGCCGAGGGCAAGGAAGTGCGGGAGTTCGGGACTCGACGCTATCTCCTCGAACGCGGGCTCACCGGTGACTTCGCCCTGATCCACGCGTGGAAGGGCGACCGGCTGGGCAACCTGGTCTACCGGAAGACGGCCCGGAACTTCAATCCGATGATGGCCATGGCGGGACGGGTGACGGTCGCCGAGGTGGAGCACCTGGTCGAACCGGGTGAGATCGATCCCGACCAGGTCCATACGCCCGCGATCTTCGTGCAGCGGGTCTTTCCGGTCCGCTCGCTCGAGAAGAAGATCGAGCGCCACACCGTCCGGAAACGACCGTGAGCGGACCCGACATCCGCCAGATCATCGTGCGCCGCGCCGCGCTGGAGCTTCGCACCCTGACCGAGGCAACCGGCTACTACGTCAATCTGGGGATCGGGCTGCCGACCATGATCGCGGATTGCGCCCCGCCCGATATTCCCTTCGTGCTCCATTCGGAAAACGGCATGCTCGGAGTGGGTCCCTATCCGATCGAAGGCGAGGAGGACCCCGATCTGATCAACGCCGGCAAGGAAACCGTCACCGAGCTTCCCGGCACCAGCTACTTCGACAGCGCCACCTCGTTCGCGATGATCCGCGGGGGACACGTCGCCCTGAGCTTCCTGGGCGCCATGCAGGTCTCCGAGCGGGGAGATCTCGCCAACTGGATGATCCCCGGCAAGATGGTGAAGGGGATGGGTGGGGCCATGGACCTCGTCGCGGGCGCACGGCGAGTCATCGTGATCATGGAACACACCGCCCGGGACGGTTCACCCAAGATCCTCCGAGCGTGCACCCTGCCGCTCACCGGGGAGCGCTGCGTGCACCGGATCATCACGGAGCGCTGCGTGCTCGACGTCACCCCGGGCGGCCTCAAGGTGGTGGAGATCCTGCCGGGATCGACCCGTGAGGCCGTCACGACGGGCACCGACGCCACCCTGCTCTGGTGACCCCGGCGTCGATCGACGTTCGTTGTGCCTGCGGTCAGACCTATCACGCCGATCCCGGGCACGTCGGCAAGTCGATCCGGTGCCGCTGCGGCCGGATGCTCGCGGTCCAGGCGCCCGCCCCGCCCCGCGCCGAGGGCCGGAGTCGGCGCAACCCGCGGCGCCCGGCCCAGAGCAAAATCGCCCGGCTGGGTGACCGGGCCCGCCGGTTCTGGCTCGGACGGGGGATCCTAACCCGCGTTGCCCCGCGAGTCAGCCGCTGGGCCCGGTCCCTGGCCTGGGGATATCTCGCCCTCGTGGTGGCGTTCACGGCGGGCCTCTGGCTCCTGGGCGACCGCTGGTGGCCGGTGACCGCCCTCCTGTTCGGCCCCCGCTGGTTGATCCTGGTGCCCGCCCCGTTCGTGGCGGCCGGCGCGCTCCTGGTCCGGCCCGCCACCCTGCTGCCGCTCACGGTCAGCCTCGGTATCGCGATCGGCCCGGGGATGGGCTTCCGGACCGGCTGGCGCGACTGGGTCGAGTCGGATCATCGCGACCTTCGCGTGATCACCTTCAATATCGACGCAGGGGAGAACTTCCGCGCCTTTGCGATCCCCCAGGATCTGGAGCGGTTCGCGCCCGACGTGATGGTGTTCCAGGAATGCGATGAGCATCTGGCCGATCCCCAGTACTGGCCCGAGGGGTGGACCATTCGGTTCGACGCCGGACTCTGTCTGGGAAGCCGCTATCCCCTCCTCGGGTCCACCCAGGAAGAGGAGGTGCACACCGGAGACCTGGGCGGTACCGGAACCGCCCGGCTCTATCGACTCGATGCGCCGGGTGGACCGGTCGACCTGGTCAGTGTGCACCTGGAGACGCCGCGAAAGGGCCTTCAGGCGCTCGAATACGGCGGCAATGCCTCGCGCATGGGGCCGAGCACGTTCGTTCGCGACGTCGGATCGCGGCGGATCCGCCGCTGGGTGGCTCGTCAGAGTCAGGCGGCGATCGTGGCGGGGGACTTCAACATGCCGGTGGAAAGCGTGATCTACCAGCGCTACTGGAGCGATTGCCCCAACGCCTTCTCCGCCGTCGGGCACGGCTTCGGATACACCAGGATCCTCAAGGGCTTCTCGATCCGCATCGACCATGTCCTCGACTGCGGAGGGTGGCGGCCGGTCAAGGCCTTGGTGGGGCCCGATCTTGGATCGGACCACCGGCCCCTTATCGTGGACCTCCGCCGGAACCGCTGAACGCCCGGGCCGCCCGCTCCAGGTCGCTCTCCCCCAGGATGCCCGACACCACCGCGACCCCGATCGCTCCCTCGGCACGAATCGCCGGCAGGTCCCGAGGCAGGATCCCGCCGATCGCCACGCAGGGAATCCCGTTCGCGAGCGCCACCACCTCGCGTAACCCGCTAGCGCCGATCGCGCTCCCGGCATCGGGCTTGGTCCGGGTAACCCGCCACGGCCCGACGCCCCAGTAGTCCGCGCCGGCCTCCGCCTCGGCGCGAGATCCCACCGAGGCTCCGATGACGAATCCAGGCGGAGCCAGGCGCCGAGCCGACTGGACCGTCAGGTCCTCCGGGCCCAGATGCACCCCCGCGGCACCCACCGCGAGGGCGACATCGAGGCGATCGTTGACCAACACGGGTACCGGAACCGCGGCGATCAGTCGCCGAGCCAATTGGGCGAGCGCCCGCGGCGTGGCCTGCTTGAGGCGGAGCTGCACCGAGCTCACTCCTCCGCGGACCGCTGCCGTTGCCAGCTCCACCACGTCGCGATCGGCGACCAGCGCGTCATCGGTCACCAGCATGAGGCGGAGCATCTCGGCTAGATTCGGCACGGGAGAACAGTAACCAGTGATCCGTGACCGGTGACTCGTAGTCTCAAGACGCCTTCCGGCGCCGTCGTGAGCCGGCGAGGGGCCGAACGCTGGCAGCACGGGCATCCCTGGATCTTTGCGAGCGACGTGGCCGCGGGACCCGATGCGCCCGGGGTGATCCCGGTGCGTGATCATCGCGGAAAATTCCTCGGTCAGGCCCTCTGGTCACCCCGGTCGGAGATCCGTCTCCGGCTGCTCGAGCGGCGCGAAGACCCGGTCGACGCCGACTGGTGGGAAGCCCGATTGCGGGAATCGCTCGCCCGACGGGAAGGAATCGAGGCGAGCGCCTATCGGGTGGTCCACGGAGAAGGGGATGGACTCCCCTCCCTCATCATCGACCGATACGATCGCTGGGTGGTCGCCCAGCTCCTGTCCGCAGGTCTCGAGACCGTGCGGAACCAGGTCCTCGATGCCATCCGCCGGGTCCTTGCGCCCCGGGGGATTCTCTTCCGTCACGATGTGGCGGTGCGCCGCCACGAAGGCCTGCCGCTGAATGTGGAGCTGGTCGACGGAAACGTTCCCCAGGATATCGAAATCGAGGAGCACGGCATTCGATCGTTCGCCGCACCCTGGACCGGGCAGAAAACCGGCGCGTTCCTCGACCAGCGAGTCAACCGGCGCAAGGCCGGCGAGCTCGCCGTGCCCGGCGGCCAGGCCCTGGACTGCTTTGCCTATCACGGATCCTTCGCGCTGCATCTCGCCCGCCGGAGCCGCCGGGTTCTGGCCCTCGACACCAGCGTCGAGGCGCTCCAGCGCGGAGCCCGGAACGCCGCCCTGAACGGCTTCGGCAACATCGAATGGGACGAGGGAGATGCCTTCGAGGTTTTGCGCGCGATGGAGCGCGAGCGCCTCCGCTTCGACACGATCGTGCTGGATCCTCCGGCCTTCGCCAAGACCCGAAGCGCGATCCCGGGTGCCCTCCGCGGCTACAAGGAGATCAACCTCCGGGCCATGCGCCTCCTCAACCCGGGTGGCATCCTGGTGACGGCATCCTGTTCCTTTCACCTCGGTCGCTCGGAATTCCTCGAGGTCGTCGCCGCCGCCGCACGCGACAGCGGCCGCACTCTGACCCTCGTGGAACACCTGGGGGCCGGGCCCGATCATCCCGAAATCATCACGATCCCGGAGACCAGCTATCTGAAAGGCGTAGCTCTGAGGTCTGAGGTGTGAGGTCTGAGGTGCGACGGGTAAGGCCTCACACCTCACACCTCACAGCTATTTGAGTTTCCTTCCGTCTTCCTTACCTTGCAAGATCATGCTCACCCAGGCCGACCTGGAGCATCGGACCGGGTCCAAACGGGCCCGGAAGGCCCGCCCGCTGCCCTCGATTCGCCAACGATACCAGCAGTACCTCTCCCAACGCATCGAGGACTACAAGAACTCGCTCTCCCGTGAGCAGCTTCTGGGCCTCGGCAACGAGGCGATATCGGACCTTCAGAACGATCCCGAAGGGCAGTACTTCCTGACCGAAGTCCTCATGCAGGACACCGTCGACAAGATGATCCAGAAGCGCCTCGGTCTGCCGACCTTCGGACGATGGCGGCAGAAGTTTGCCACGCTCCGTCAGGCCCAGCGGGAGCCCACCCACTGGGGACTCGAGCGCAAAACCGTGCTGGGCGTCGTGCTCGAGCGCCTCGAGGCCGGCGATCACGCGGTGGTGATCGGCGGGGGGGCGGAGGCGGCCGTCTTTCTTCTCGCCGCGCATGATGCCCGACTCACCTGCCTGTTCGAGGACAATTCCACCTGCACCCGGATCGAGAACCGGATGGCCGCCGAATCGCTGACCGGAGACTTCGAGGCCTTCGTGGTCCAGCTCGGGGTGTGGTTTCCCACCATCGCCCTGCCGGCGCACCTGGTGGTCATCGACGCCGGGACCCTTGCGGACCTTCCGGCCCCGAGGCGCCTCACCCTCATGGCCCGCCTCCAGGACTGGACCATGCCGGGCGGGCTGCATGCCGTGGTGGGTCGGCCCGGATCGGTGGCCCCGGAAACGTGGCTTTCCCTCTATCCCGATTGGGAACGGCTCCCCCAGAAGGAAACCCGCGGACGTAACGCGAAGCGGGCCGCTTCACCGGGGATTCTCCTCGCGCGTCCACTCCCCACCACCGCTCCCGAGCAGGCCTCGACCGCCTGAGCTTGCGCGCTTCCTCCCCCCGGTCGTAGACTCGGAAGGTCATGTCATCCTTCACCTTGAACGGCACCCTGGTCTCCTTCGAGCCGGGAGCGACCATTCTCGACGCCGCTCGTGCCGCTGGGGTCGATATCCCGACACTCTGCTGGTACCCCAAGCTCCCCAACGTCGCCAATTGCCGCATCTGCCTGGTGTCGGTCGAAGGTCAACCGAAACTCATGCCGGCCTGCAATACCCCGGCGAACGAGGGGATGGTGGTCACCACCGAGTCCCCGGCCGGGGTGGAAAACCGGCGAAGCGTGCTGCGGTTTCTCCTCGAGCGGTATCCCGGCGAGCACCTGAACAACGGCGGCCGGGCTTCGCCCCGGAACGAGTTCGAGCGGTATGTCGCCCAGTACGATGTGCCGGCCGAGCACCGTTCGACCCTCCCGCTCCGGGGCGGCGACACCCGCCCCGGCGACGTGATGATCAGCCACGACATGTCGCTTTGCGTGTTATGTACGCGATGCGTCCGGGCCTGCGAGAGCATCCAGGAAGTCGGGGTGCTGGACGTCGCGGAACGGGGCTCCCACACCGAGATCATCGTGGGCGGGGATGGCGACCCCGACCACGCCGGCTGCACCTGGTGCGGTGAGTGCGTCCGGGTCTGCCCCACCGGGGCCATTTTTGAAGTGATGCCCCGCAAGCGGTTCGCCCCCGAGGAGATCCGCGCCCCGGACAAGACGGTCCGTTCGGTCTGTCCTTACTGCGGCGTCGGTTGCCAGATCGACCTGCAGGTCCGGGACAATCAGATCCTGCGGGTCACGTCGCCCTGGATCGAGGAGCGCACCCCGAACCAGGGTTCCACCTGCGTCAAGGGACGGTTCGGGTACGATTTCCCCCAGCATCGCGATCGCCTGACCCGCCCGCTCATCAGAAAGGGGTGGGAGCGACAGGGCGACCGCTGGGTCTGGACCGGCGAGACACCCCGCTACCGGGAAGGGCCCTGGCACACCGTCGCGGAAGAAGGCAAGCGCCGAAAGCCGAGGCCACCGGTACGCCAGGTCGGCAAGCCACCCCTTACCGGTCTCGCCCCCTCCGACGACGGCGATGTCCGGGATCGGGTCGCCACGCCGGCGGACTGGTACGACCAGTTCCGGGAAGCCACCTGGGAGGAGGCGATGAGCCTGACCGCCCAGGAGCTGCTCCGGATCCGCGACGGCGAGGGCCCGCAGGCGCTCGCCGCGTTCTCGTCGGCCAAGTGCAGCAATGAGGAGAATTACCTGCTGATGCGGATGGTGCGGGCCGGGTTCCGCACCAACAACGTCGACCACTGCACCAGGCTCTGTCATTCGACCTCGGTGGCCGCGATGAACCGCGCCCTCGCCACCGCGGCGGCGTCCGGTTCGATGCGGGAAATCGAGGAAGCCTGCGATGTCATCTTCATCGCGGGGGCCAACACCACCGAGAGTCACCCGGTGTTCGGGGCCCTCATCAAACGGGCCCATGCCAAGGGCGCCAAGCTGATCGTCGCGGACGTCCGCCGCACCGAGCTGGCGGCGCTCGCCGACATCCACCTCCAGATGCTGCCGGGAACCGACGTCGCGCTCTACAGCGGGATGCTGGCGCACCTCATCGAGTCGGGCCTGGCCAACCAGCCGTTCATCGCCGAGCGGACCAGTGGGTTCAAGGAAGTTGCCTGCGCGGTCCTGCCCTACACCCTCGAGGTGGCGAGCAAGATCACCGGGATCCCCACCGACCTGATCCGCCGCGCCGCCGAGACCTATGCGCGCGGGCCCAACACCTCCACGTTATGGGCGATGGGACTCACCCAGCACTCGACCGGCACCGACATCGTCGCGAGCCTCCTGAACCTCCTGCTCGCCTGCGGCATGATCGGGCGATGGGGCGCAGCGATGATCCCGATCCGGGGCCAGAACAACGTCCAGGGTGCCAGCGACGTCGGCGCGATTCCCTTTGCGTACACCGACTACCGCACCGTGACCGATCCGGCCAACCGGGCCGAGTATGCGAAAGCCTGGCGAGTGCCCGAGGAGTCGCTCTCGCTCGAGAACGGACTCATGGTCACCGAGATCGTGAAGGAAGGCAGTCCGGTCCGGGGCATGTATATCATGGGGGAAAATCCGGTCCTTTCCGACCCCAACGTGGCCAAAGCGGAAGAGTGGGTTCGAAAGCTCGAGTTCCTCGCGGTCCACGATCTCTTCCTCACCGAGACCGCACGCTGGGCCGATGTGGTACTCCCGGGCTCCTCGTTCGCCGAAAAGCAGGGAACCTTCGCGAACACCGATCGGCACATCCAGCTCGCCGATCCCGCGGTCCCGCTGCCCGGAGATGCCCGCCTCGATCTCGAGATCCTGATCGACCTCTCCAGGCGCCTGGGGCTCGAGGCGCCCTACCAGGGGCCGTCCGATGTCATGGAAGAGATCGCCCGGGTCACCCCAACCTGGCGGGCGGTCTCCTATCAGAAGCTGCGTCGCGACGGCGCGCTGCAGTACCCGGTTCTGACCGAAGACTCCAAGGGCACGCCGTTCCTTTTCGCGGACCGGTTCCCCACCCCCGACGGCCGGGGCACCCTGGTGCCCGTCGAGTACCTGCCTCCGGCGGAGCTTCCCAGCGAGGAGTTCCCCTTCTTTCTCAACACCGGACGGCAGATGTACCACTGGCATACCGGCACCATGACCCGCCGCGCCGAGGGACTCGATTCCCGAGAGCCGGTGCCGGTGGTGGAGATCGCCCCGTCCGACGCCCTGGCCCTCGGCGTAGGCGAAGGCGACACCGTTCGCGTGACGTCCCGCCGGGGCAGCGTACTCATCGGCGTGCGGATTTCCGATCGACAGGCGCCGGGTCAGGTGTTCATCCCCATGCACTTCCGGGAAGCCGCGGCCAATCTGCTGACCAATCCTGCCCTCGATCCCTATGCCAAGATCGCGGAGTTCAAAGTGAGCGCGGTGCGGATCGAAGTGCACGACGCTTCGTTAGTTTCCGGCTGACCAACACCCAGTCCCCAGCGAGGCATTCTGCGCGCACTGGTCAAGACCGGGGCCGGCCCCGGGATGGAGCTTCGCGAGGTTCCCAAGCCGTCCTGCGGCCCAACCGACGTGCTCATCCGGGTCCATGCCGCCGGGGTCTGCGGCACCGACCTCCACATCTGGGAATGGGATGCCTGGGCCGCCGGCCGGCTTCGGCCGCCCCTGGTGATCGGTCATGAATTTGCCGGTGAGATCGTGGCGCTCGGCGTCGAGGCGGCGGCCGAGGGGCTGCTGGCCACCGGAGACCCGGTCACCGCCGAAGGCCACATCGTGTGCGGGCATTGCCTCCAGTGCCGCACCGGACTGTCTCACCTCTGCACCCGGACCCGGATCATCGGGGTCGATCGGGACGGCGCCTTCGCCGATTTCATCGCGATGCCCGCGTCGAACGTCATCAAGCTCGACGGGATCGCCACGGAGATCGGCGCCATCATGGATCCGGTCGGGAATGCGGTGCACACGGTGCTGGAGGGAACCGACATCACCGGCGCCACGGTGTTCGTCCTGGGGTGCGGACCGATCGGCTGTTTTGCCTGCGGCGTCGCCCGGGCCGCGGGGGCCTCCCTGGTCATCGCCAGCGACTTCAACGACATGCGGCTCGACCTGGCCAGGCGCATGGGGGCGAACGTCACTCTCAATCCCAGCCGAGACGACGTGCTCGCCCGGATCGGCGAGCTGACCGGTGGAGAAGGCGTGGATCTGGTCTGTGAAATGAGCGGTCATCCGGCAGGACATGCCCAGGCCTTCGCCGCGGCACGATCCGGCGGACGGGTCAACCTGCTCGGCACGCCCAGCAAACCGACCGAGGTGAACTTCGCCAGGGACGTGATCTTCAAGGGATTGACCCTCTACGGCGTCACCGGCCGCAAGATGTACTCGACCTGGCACCAGATGGTCCGCCTGATCCGGAACGGCCAGCTCGATCCGCGCCCCGTCATTACCCACCGGTTTCCGCTCGAACAGATCGGCGAGGCCATTGCCGTCATCAAGGACGGCAAAGCCGGCAAGGTCATTCTGGAGATCGCGTCGTGACGTCTTCCCTCGAGACCAGAGTCCAAACCGGACTCGATCAGTTCCGCCGGGACCAGGTCTATAAGACCCTCAATTACCTCGACAGTCCTCAGGCTCCCAGGGTCCAGATGGAAGGAAGGGGCGAGGTCATCATCCTCTCCTCCAACAACTACCTCGGTCTGAGCACGGAGCCCAGCGTCATCCAGGCGGGACACGAGGCACTCGATCGCTTCGGCGCCGGAACGGCATCGGTTCGCTTCATCTGCGGGACCTTCACCATTCATCGCGAGCTGGAGCAGGCCCTCGCTGGGCTGGTGGGAACCGCCGCGTCCCTTTCCTTCGTGAGCTGCTGGAATGCCAATGAAGCCCTGCCCGCGACGGTACTCACCGAGCGCGATATCGTCCTGAGCGACCAGCTCAACCATGCCTCGATCATCGACGCCATCCGCCTCGCCAAGAACATCACCAAATGCGCCACCGGCGTGTATGAGCACAAGAACCTTGCGGATCTGGATGCCAAGCTCAAGGCCGCGAAAGACCGCGAAGCGAAGATGGTGATCACCGATGGGGTGTTCTCCATGGAGGGCGCCATCGCGGACCTGCCGGGTCTGCTCGAGGTGTGTCGCAAGCACGGGGCGGTGCTGGTGGTGGATGACAGTCACGCCACCGGCGTGCTCGGCAAGACCGGCCGGGGGACCGCGGAACATCACGGGGTGCTCGGGCAGATCGACGTCATTACCAGTACGCTGGGGAAGGCGCTGGGGGGCGCCGCCGGTGGATTCGTGGCGGGATCGGAGGCGATATGCGACTATCTCACCCAACGCTCCCGTCCGCAGCTCTTCAGCAACGCGCTGCCCTGCACCGTGGCGGGGAGCGCCCTCGCCGCGGTGCGCTACCTGGAAGCCCATCCCGAACGGGTGGAGCGGCTTCGGGAGAACACAGCCTATTTCCGGGGTCAGCTGAATGAGCTGGGATTTAAACCGATCCCGGGAGAAACCCCGATCGTCCCGGTCATCATCGGCGAGACGGCCAATGCGATCCGGATGAGCCAGCTGCTGCTGGGGGAAGGCGTCTTCGTCACCGGCTTCGGTTATCCGGTGGTCCCACAGGGAACTGCCCGGGTCCGCTGTCAAATCTCCGCGGGGCACACCCGTGAAGACCTGGACCAGGCGCTACGGGCCTTCGAGAAGGTCGGCAAGCAGCTCAAGCTGATCTAGCGTAATGAGCGACCTGTGGCGGGTTCAGCCTGCCTCCCCGCCCAGGACCGACAAACTTTGCAGGGTGGCCACCAACCGGCTGACAGCTTGATAAGCTGTTGCCGTATGTATACTTGCACAATCTGGCCACTCTGGCCATCCGGCCACTCTGGCCCCCTGACGTGCAAGCACGGGCTTTGCCGTCTCGTGCTTCTCTGACTCACGGTTCGGAGGCTGGCTCATGAGATTCATCCCCCGGTTCCTTCCCGGGCTTCTGGTCGTGCTCGGCGCCGGTTCCCTGTCCGCTCAATCGGCGCGGCTCGACAACAGCGAAGCACCCAAGGTTCGTGACGACCGGTTCAAGTGGGCGGTCGGCGCGGAAGGTGGGGTGCTCTTCTTCAGTACCCAGCGCCAGACGATGAGCGGCATTCCCGCGGCGGGCGCTCATTTCTCCGTTGTGTCCCGGCGTGGCGGCGTTCAGCTCGGGGTGGACGAAGCCTTCGGGAGCGACGAGCCGACCGCATTTGTCGATCCCAACAGCGGCAACGTGACCCGGGAAATGCAGTTCGACCGGATCCGCCGATACGGGGTGACCTTGACCGGGTATCCGGTGCGCGGGATGGTCGAGCCCTATTTCGGCGTCGGCTTCGGAATGCTCCAGGTGATCGACCCCCGCTTCGATCCCAACACCGTTTTCACCTCGAACGATCAGGCCGGCCTTTCCCAGGCCACCGCGAAAGACCTGTCCGCTTCCGGTTTTCTATCGTTCCTCGCCGGCTTTCAGTTCCGGATTTCCGGCGTCGCCGCGTTCGCCCAGTACCAGGTGAACACCGCGCCCCGCCAGGGCGACCTGCTTCGAGGAACCGGTCAGTCGATCATGGGTGGGCTCAGGATTTCCCTCGGCTCCGCCCGTGAGGACATCAAGGGGGGCGGATACTGAAGCGCAGGGGCCAATCCACTGCTTTCGTGATCCCGATTCTTGGCGTGACTTCCACAGGAATCGGGATCTTGTTTTTGGGGGCGTAGACCCGCACCGTCGATCGAACCATCAGGACGCCATCCAGCTCTCGGGTGATCCCCAGCGCCTGAGTCAGCTTCCCCGGCCCGTTGGCCAGGAGGGGATCGCCGACTCGCCCCCGTCGCTTCCGCATGACATCGATTCCCCGCAGCGGGGCAATCGCGCGGAGTAACACCGCCGAGCCCGCTTCGGGGCCCCGGCACACCAGGTTGGCGCACCAGTGAATACCATAAGACCGGTAGACATACCAGGTTCCCGGTGGTCCGTAGAGATTCTGATTGCCGGTGTGGAGTCTTCCGAGATATCCGTGAGAGGCGGGGTCCTCGTAGCCGAGATATGCCTCGGTTTCGACGATCATCCCGTCGACCAGCCGTCCTCCGATCCTGGAGCGGATCCGCATGCCGAGCAGGTCTCGCGCGACCTGCTCGGCACTCCTGGTGAAGAACCGGGTTGGGAGGGCGGTCACGCCCCTTTCTTGGGACGGGGCGTGCTCTTCCTTCTTGGCGAACCGGTGCGACGCTTCGGCTTCTCCGGGGCCGGTTCGGGCGGCGGCGGCTCGGGGGAGCCGAACTGCACCATACCGACCATCGGTATTTCCGGCGGTCGGCTGAGCGCCCTCGAACCTCTCCGGAACCGGAGGGCAGCATTGCGAGGGGCGCCGGCAGCGGCAGGCGCCCCGGCTTCTCCGTTCTCCTGCGGCTCGACCCGGGCGGGTGGAGCGGCCGGAACGAACTCACCAAGCACCGGCCCGACACGTCGGGTGATCTCATACTCGTGTTCGGTGACCTTCCGAACGTCGGCAATTTCCGCGTCGTGGGCCTGGCGAAGGAATCGGGGGAAACGCTCCGCCTCGAGGAGAGGATCTTCCTTGCCATGAAGGGCGGCCATCCGGGCCCGGACCAGGTCCGATCCCACCGGCGAGGGGAGCTCCGACAACGCTCGCGAGAGGAGCTGGAACGAAGCGGCGAGCGTGAGGTTGCCATCGGTCTCGGCGGACTGGCGGACGGGCGGACGGGAGGACGGGCGGGCGGTCCGGGCGGTCCGGGCGGACGGGCGGACCGGCGGGCCGGCGGACGGCTGGGTTGTCCGGCGCCCCCGACCTCGGCGACCGTTCTCCGGCGCCACAGCGGCCTGGGGCTCGGCTGTCCGGTGTGCGGGGGCCCTCTGTCCACCCGTCCGCCGGCCCGCCGGTTCGCCCGTCCGCCCATCGGCCGGTCCAATTTCGAACTGGCCGTTCTCGAGCTTGCTGACCTTGATGAGGCCCCGGGACCCGGCCTCGGTGACGAACTTGCTGAATCGGTTGAACCCCGCGTTCCGTTCGTCGAAATTGGGATCGATCTGCTGCATCACCTGCTTGAGCCGGTCCGACCGCATGACGTCCCGGTTCCGGGTCATCTGGGCCACGGCTTCTCCCACCAGCTCCCAGGGATCCCGCTGCGCGGAGGAGGGTTCCTCCTCCCGGGTCAGTCCGGCCAGATCGCTGTAGGAGTAGTACTCGTCACAGTTCTGGATCAGCAGATCGCTGGCCGACTCCCGGATACCGACGCCAACCACATACTTCCCATACTCCTTGAGCTTGATGACCAGGGAGGAGAAGTCGCTGTCACCCGAGAGAAGGATGAAGGTCCCGATCTCCTGCCGGGTGAAGACCAGCTCGATGGCATCGACCGCGAGGCGGATATCGGTGGCGTTCTTCTTGTTGGTTCCGAAGGCGGGGGCGAAGATCAGGTCGATCGACGATTCCGACAGGGGAACGATGTATTGCGGATAGCGGCGCCAGTCGGCATAGGCCCGCTGGACCGCCACTTTGCCCTTGATGATGTGACTGTTCAGCAGGGTGCGCAGCTCCTTGGTGAGGTCGCTGCGAATTCCGAGCGTGACGTTGTCGAAGTCGATCAGCAGGGCGGCATGGGGGGCGTGATGGACCGGCAGGTGGGCCGGGGTGGGCGGGGCGGGAGTCTGAACAGACTGGCGCCCGGCCCGATGGGCTGGGGGATTCACGATATGGTTTCGTCTCCGCGACCTCCGCGGCTGTCCTCCCTTCCGCTTCCCGGACCAGTCGGTCAAGGAATTCGGGCGGGGAGCGAACGCGGCGGGGGATCGCCTTTCATGGGAACTCGAACAAAGCCCCATTGGCTCTTTCCTTCCCAATCTGGAAAAGCTAGGTAACTCCTTTGCCTGAAGCAAGTTTCCCTGGACTTTGGGACTGCTGCGTCAACGCAACAAGTCAGCGATCTGGGCCAGGCAGATCGCCCCAACTAGTTTCGGATGCCGCACCTACGGCTTCGAATTTGCCCTTTCCGGAGCCGAAGTTCGCCGAGTAGAACCAACTTTCACCGGATGAGCGTGGATGGACATCAGCATCTTCGGCCTAGGATACGTCGGGACGGTTTGCGCCGGTACGCTGGCCTCGGAGGGCCATCGGGTGATCGGCGTCGACGTCAATCCGATGAAGGTCAAGGAGGTGAATTCCGGGGTCCCCCCGATCGTGGAACCGGGATTGACCGAGCTCTTCCAGCGGGTGCACGCTGCCGGCAGCCTGCGGGCAACTGCCTCCGCGGTCGAGGCGGTAGGGTCGACCAGCATTTCCCTGATTTGCGTCGGCACCCCCAGCCAGCCCAACGGGGATCTCGATCTCGGATATACCGAGCGGGTCTGCACCGAGATCGGAGAAGCCATTCGGAGCAAACCGGAGCCACACGTGAGTGGTGTTTCGCAGCACGATGCTTCCGGGCTCCACCGAGAAACGGCTGGTGCCCATCCTGGAAAAGGCCTCCGGGCGACGAGTCGGGAAGGACCTGGTGGTGTGCTACAACCCGGAGTTCCTCCGGGAAGGATCCTCCCTCGAGGATTTTTACCATCCTCCCAAGATCGTGGTCGGGTGAAAGCTTTGCCGGCGCCGGCGATCAGGTTCTCGCCCTCTATGAAGGTATCGAGGCGCCCGTGGTGCGAACCTCCATCCCGATCGCCGAAATGGTGAAGTATTGCGATAACGCCTTCCATGCCCTGAAGATCGGTTTCGCCAACGAAGTCGGAAACATCTGCAAACAGGTGGGGATCGACAGCCACGAGCTGATGGAGATTTTTTGCCAGGACACCAAGCTCAATCTCTCCCGCGCCTACCTGAAGCCGGGCTTCTCTTTCGGTGGATCGTGTCTGCCCAAGGATCTGCGGGCCTTGACCTATCAGGCCAAGCGGTTCGATCTCGCCAGTCCAATCCTGAACGCCATTCTCGAAAGCAATCGCCGGCAAACCGAGCGGGGCGTGCAGACCATTCTCCGATTCGGGAAAAAGCGGATTGGCTTTCTGGGAATGGCCTTCAAACCCGAAACCGACGACCTGCGGGAAAGTCCCCTGGTGGAGGTGATTGAAACTCTTCTGGGAAAGGGCTACCAGGTCCAGATCTATGATCGTGGCGTGTCGACCAGTCGCCTGATCGGCGCGAACAAGCGATTCATCGAGGAGCACATCCCCCATCTTTCGGCGCTCCTGGTGGATGATGCGAAGACCATGCTGGAAGGATCCGATCTTGTCGTCGTGGGGCATGCCAACCCGGAGTTCGAGCAGCTTCTGGCCGGCCTCCGTCCCGACCAGATCGTGATCGATCTGGCCCGGGGGGCCAGTCCAACCGGGACGCCGGCGCGGTACGAAGGCTTTTCCTGGTAATGAGGCTGCTGGTCGTCGCGGGCGAGGTTCCCGCCACTGCCAACATGCCCGGTTCACCTCGACTATTCAGCCTCTGTCAGGTCCTGGCCGCTCGACACCAGCTGTTCCTCGCGACGTTCACCGAAGACTCGACCCGTTTGGATGCGTTCCGAGCCGATCCGGGCACGGCGGGAGTGTTCCGGGACATCACGGTTCTCCCCGCGGCGCCGCCGCATACCTGGTGGGGAACCCAGGCGCATCGACTGCACCGAGAGCCACATCTCAGTACCAGGCAACGCCACCCGGAGTACCATGGCATGATCTCGCAGTCCATCGCCGACCTGGTGCGGAGATGGAACATCGAGGTGGTGCACGTGGACGGGCTGCGCAGCACGCAGTACGTCACGGATGCCGGCATCGCCTGTCCGGCGGTGGTGGACCTTCATGATTCGCTGAGCCTCCTCTATTCCCGCAAGGTTCCCCTGGAGCGGAGCTGGATTCGCCGCCAGGCGTTGCGGGCCGAAACCAGAAGCCTGGCGCGCTGGGAACGATCGCTCGGCCGGGACTTCTCGGCCGTCATCACCAATTCACCCGTGGACGAGGCGTTCATCCGCCGCTTGAACCCCACGGCGAAGGTCCTGACCATCGAGAACGGCGTAGACGGAGGGTTCTTTCGACCCGGCAAGGTCCGGGGAGATTCCCGGATCCTCCTCTTCACCGGCGTGATGAGTTACGGCCCCAACGAAGATGCGGCGCTGTATTTCCTCGAGTCGATCCTGCCCGCGGTTCAGGCCGCGATCCCCGAGGTCCGCTTCCAAGTGGTGGGACGATCGCCGGGACCACAGATCCGTGAGCTCGCCAGCCGTCCCGGCGTGGAGGTTCCGGGCGAGGTGCCGGACGTCCGGCCCTACCTCGAGGAAGCCGGGATATTCGTGTGTCCTTTGCGCTGGGGGGCGGGGGTCAAGAACAAGGTGCTTGCGGCGCTCGCCATGGGGAAACCGGTGGTCGCCAGCAGTCTGAGTATCGAGGGCCTCGACCTCCAGGACCGGACCCATCTTCTCATTGCCGATGATCCGGCCGAGTTCGCCGAACGGGTCATCGGTCTGATCAGGGAGCCAGCCCGAGCCGAAGCGATGGGAAAACGGGGTCAGGAGGCGGTGCTCACCAGGTACTCGTGGGAACACAGCGCCCGAACTCTGGAAGGGGTCCTGACGCCGCTGGTGTCACCGGGTTAGAGCCCCTCCTCCATGCCGGCCCGAGGCAGGTCGAGCGTGAAGAAGAAGCGGGTGCCCACACCCTGGGACGTCTCCACCTGAAGATCGCCTTTCATCGCCTCCACCAGCTTCCGGCAGATCGACAGGCCCAATCCCGAGCCGGAGAATGCGTATTCCCTCTGCTTCTGGCGACGACGGAACGGTTCAAACAGCATCGCCATCGCCTGCGGGGGAATCCCGCGTCCGGTGTCCCGCACCGAGAATTCGATGGTCGAAGGCCCTTGTTCGCGCGCGATGACCTGCACACTCCCTTCATCGGTGAATTTGAGCGCATTGGTCGTCAGGTTGAGCAGCACCCTCGAAATGGCGACCGGATAGCCGGTCCGGAGACCGTCGGCGGGACCATCGAGCTTCACTTCGAGGCCCTTCTCTTCGGCGATCGGCTGCACGATGTCCCGGACCGATTCGAGAATGTCACTCACTGAAAACGGCAGGGGATCGGTTTCAAGCTGGCGCTCGCCTCCCCGGGCAAGCTCGATGACATCGCTGGCCACCGAGGTGAGCCCGAACGCCGCCGCGTAGACCAGGCCGATCTGCCGCTCCTGCAGCGGAGTGAGCGGCCCGCTCCGACCTCGTCGGAGGGTTTCCGCCAGGAACAGAATGGAGGTCAGGGGGGACCGCAGGTCGTGAGCGACCTCTACGACCAGCTCGAGCCCGTCAGGCCCCGAGAGCCGGTCGGTAAAACGGTGCTTCCAGTCGCCCTCCAGCTCCTGTCCGACTTTCTCGAACGCCTGCAATACTCGAAGCAGGGAGCGACCATCGGGAAGCTTCGGCAAGGACTCGGCCTGGGCAAGAAACGACGTCCTCAGGGATTGGAGAACTCGACGGGTCAGGTGGTTCTTGGGAAGCCCGGGGAGGCCTTTGCCATCCAGCTCGCACTGCAAGGCGGCGAGCAGGACGCCGACGTGGTTGGCCACCTCATCCGTGGACGCGGCATCGACGCCGAGCAGTCCCACCGACTCGGCGGCGACGATCTCCCCGGCCCGCTGGAGGGCGTCCATGAACGTGGGCGCCTTCCCGGAGGTCACCCGGCTGCGTCCTCGGACGAGGCGCGGACCAGCTGGTGCTTTTCCATCAATCGGTAGAGAGTGGTCCGGTCGACTCCAGCGAGCCGAGCGGCCTTGGACATGTTGTTGTTGGCGCGGGCGACCAGGGAGACGAGGTATTCCTTCTCGAACTGCGCCACGACCCGGTCCTTGGCAACGTGATAGGGCTCGCTCGAATGCACCGGTCCGACCGCGAGGCCCGGGCCGGGACGGTCAGCGCTGCTGGAAGCTCCGCCCTCCTCGTCATAGAGCGGGATATCGCCGGGCTGTACTACCTGATCGGGCTCCAGCAGCACCGCGGCGTGTTCGATGACGTTCTGAAGCTCGCGGACATTCCCTCTCCAGGGGCGGGAACGGAGAAAAGCGATGCTCTCATCGCTCAGCCGGGGACACCGCCCCGGCATCTGGCGGTGCCGGTGCCAGTAATAAGTGAGGAAATGATTGGCCAGCAGAGGAATGTCTTCCTGGCGTTTCCGCAGCGGCGGCAGGGTGATCGGAACGACTCGCAGGCGGTAGAAGAGATCTCCTCGCAGGATCCCGCTATCGACCGCCTCCTGGGGATCCCGGTTCGTGGCGGAGATGAACCGCACGTCGACCTGGGCATCGGTCGATTCCGACCCCACCCGACGGACCACCCCGTCCTGGATGACCCGGAGCAGTTTGGCCTGGAGGGCCAGGGGCATCTCGGTAAGCTCATCCAGAAAGAGGGTGCCGCCATTCGCGGTTTCCAGCAGACCGGGCTTGTCGCGGTCGGCGCCGGTAAAGGCGCCCTTCCGGTGGCCGAACATCTCCGACTCCAGCAGCGGTTCGGGAAGCGCAGCGCAATTGATCGGCACGATCACCTTCTTGTTCCGCCGGCTGTGCTCGTGAATGAACTGGGCGAACACTTCCTTCCCGGTTCCACTCTCGCCGCTGATGAAGACGCTCGCGTCGGTGGGAGCCACTTTCCGAGCCAGCTCCACCGCCTTGCGGAACAGGGGGGAAATCCCGATCAGCGTCAGCGAGCCGCCGGCGGTGTGCTGTTCGAGCACCTGCTGCCGCAGCTCGCTGGCTTCCCGGTTCACCATGACCGCATGGGACGCCCGGCCGACCAGAACCTGGAGGTGGGTCGCCGAAAACGGCTTGGGCAGATAATCCCAGGCGCCGGCCCGCAGGGCTTCGATGCTCGAGCTGACGCTCGGGTTCCCGGTCATCACGACCACGATCATGTCGCGATTGGAGTCGAGCGCGGTTCGCAGAAGGTCGAGTCCGGATACCTGGGACATGTACAGATCGACCAGCATGATGTCGAAACGCCGCTGCTTGACGAGCTCCAGGGCCTCCTCGCCCCGGCCAGCCAGGGTTACCGAGAAGCCGTCCATCTGGAGCACACTGGCGCAACTCTCCCGAAGGGTGCGTTCATCGTCGACGAGCAGGATCCGGATCCCGGCCTTGATCTCCGGGGCAATAGAAAGGGGATCGCGAGGTGCCTTGGCATCGCGCGGCCGATTCTCCCGGTCCGACCCTGCAGTTAGCGGACTTCCCATACCCTCCAGCCAGTTCGATCAGGTTGGTGCGCGTCGAAATCGCGCTCGCCTCATGAAAGGGCGAAAACTGTGCCGCAGGCGTAACACAGGGTCACCGAGCGATGCAACACAATGCTAGACATGGCGATGCGTTGTCGCAACATGGGTGTCATTGGTGGGCAACACCTGGGCGTAACGCCACGGAGGCTCGGAGCGGGGATCATAGTGCGCAAGGGGCGACGAATAGCTAGGTTGCGGTATCGCAATTGCACGGGTGCGACAGCATGACAAGCCCTATCGTGTCGAACCATTCCGGCGGTCCGCCGGCGCCGGTGAATGCTTCCGCCATTCAGGGGGTCTTGGATGCTGGGGCGCTCTCCGGGGCGGGACCGGAGCCTGGATCGACGCAACTGACCCGAATTTTCGCCGCCCTTCGACGGTTTGCCTGGCTCATCGCGTTGGTGACCGTGGTTGGGTCGGCGGCAAGTCTCGCGGCCACTCGTCTGCTGCATCCGATGTACGAGGTGACTTCGACTCTCTATCTGCAGAACGCCAATCAGACTGGCGACGGTCCGATTCAGGCTCCTCAAATCCTGAGCGAATACAACTGGGTCGAGCTCAACCGGACGTTCGCGGTCCTCGACCCGGTCGTGCGGCAGCTCAGGTTGTACCTCTCGCTCGGCAAGGGAGCCACTCGCGAGCTGTTCGACGGTTTTGAGCTCGCTCCCCGGTTCACCCCGGGGACCTACCAGCTTACGGTGGATCCGACCGGGCAGAAGTACTCCCTTGGCCTGAAGGGTGGTCCTTCGGAGCTGGCGACCGGTCCGGTTACGGACTCGGTGGGTCGAGCGGCTGGATTCCTGTGGCAGCCGGGCCCCCAAAAGCTGCCTGCTGGCTTGAAGGCCAACTTCACGATCGTGAGTCCCCGGGACGCCGACGTCGCCCTCCGAGACAATCTGAACGTCCGACTGAGCAGTGAACGAGGCAGCTTCCTCGTCGTCGGGCTGATGGGTACCGATCCGGAGCTGATCGCCGAAACGATGAACGCGGTGATGCGCCGCTTCGTGGACGTCGCGACCGAGCTTAAAAAGGCGAGACTCCAGGAGCTCTCGAAGGTCCTTCAGGAGCAAGTCCAGCAGCAGGAGGCCAAGCTGCGGGCGGCGGAAGGCGCGCTCGAAACCTTCAAGGTGGCCACCATCACTCAGCCTCGGGAGGAAGTCGCCATTGCGGCCGGGCTGCAGATGACCCAGAACACCGCGTACGGCCGGTACTTCGACCAGCGGGTGAGCGCCGAGACCATCCGCCACGATCGGCGGGACATCGAGGACGTCCTGGCTCGCCTCCACGAGGGGCAAACGGTGGTCGACGCCTTCCACACCATTCCCGCGGTGCGCAATTCCCCGGACCTCGTTCGTGCCCTGAACGAGCTTTCCACCGCGGAAGCAGACCTCCGCGCGCTCCAGGTCAAGTACACCGATGAGTATCCGGGAGTGAAAACGATCCAGGACCGCATCACGACGATCCGCTCCACCACGATTCCGCACTATGCTCAGGCACTGGTGGATCAACTCAAAATCGAAGAGAACGATCTCGAGAATCGCATCGCGGCGGCCGGTCAGGAGCTCCGTTCCATCCCGGTTCGGGCGATTACCGAAGCGCGGCTCCAGCGCGAGGTCGAAAGCGACCGCTACCTCGCGACCAATCTCCAGAATCGATACGAGGAAAACAAGCTCGCGGAAATGAGCGCCATTCCGGACGTCCGGGTTCTCGATGCCGCGATGCCGCCGAGCCGTCCTACGAAGAACCGCGCCCCGCAGATCATCCTGATCGGTGTCGCCCTGAGCCTGGGGACGGGACTTGGTCTGGCCATTCTGCTCGACCGGCTCGACAAGCGGTTCCGCTATCCGGAACAGGCCTCCAGCGAGCTCGGCCTCACCATCCTCGGCGCGATTCCCGCGATTCCCCGTCCCCGGAACGGGAAGAAGGTTTCGCAGGACGAGATGCATCAGGTCATCGAGTCCTTCCGATCGGTGCGGCTCAACCTGGCGCACTCATTCGATCCGGATCAGCCGATCTGTCTCACCATCTCCAGCCCGAGCCCGGGGGACGGCAAGTCGCTGGTCTCCGCCAATCTCGCCCTTTCCTTCGCGGAAGCGGGTTATCGCACCATCCTGGTGGATGGAGACATCCGCCGGGGCGATCTCCATCGCACCTTCAGCGGCGATCGCCGGCCCGGACTGCTCGACTATCTGGGTTCGAGTCGGCTCCCACTCGAACGAACCTTCCGCCCGACCTCGCATCCGCGGCTCACCCTGATGCCGTGCGGCACCCGCTTGCAACACGGCCCCGAGCTCCTCGGGTCGGCTCGGATGGCGGAGCTGGTGGAGATCCTGCGCAGGGATTTTGAAGTGATCGTGATGGACAGTCCGCCGCTCGGGGCCGGCATCGACCCCTTCGTGCTGGGCACCCATACCGGAAACGTCATGCTGGTGCTGCGGAGCGGCGAGACCGACCGGGAAATGGCCGAAGTGAAGCTGCGGGTCCTGGAACGGCTGCCGATCCGGATTCTCGGCGCTGTCCTCAACCATATCCACGCCGGGACCGGCCCGTACAAGTACTACACCTACAGCTACGGCTACGCCGCGGAAGAGGAGATCGGCGAGGAGCGAACAGTGGAGGCCTTGCCGCTGCCGACCTCGCCCACCAGCGCCTAGCGCCAGTCTCGCAGCCACTCGGCGGGAAAATCTCTCACCGACAAGTCGAGGGCCTTTCCAGGCTCCGGATTGGTGACGGCCAGGGCTCCCACATATCCCCGGGGCACCGGCACCGACGCCACCAGGGCTGGTGGATGGGTGCCGGTGATGTCGACCGGCTGAAACGAGTCGTCAGGCGCAAGCCCGACCGTGACGTCCTTGAGCGGAATTGACAACCCCCCACCCACCGCCTTGACGTACGCCTCTTTCGCCGTCCAGAGCCGGAAGAACATGTCCGGGTGATCCTGGAGAGGTGCCACCGCGAATTCCGCGCGCTCGGACGCCGAGCATACGGTCTCCAGCAGCTCCGGAATGGAAACTTCGCGCTCTGCGCTTTCGACGTCGACGCCGACCTCGAGTGAGCTGGCGATCGCCAGAAGAGCCAGGCCGTGGGAATGGGCGACGTTGAATTGCAGCGGGTCGGATCGATCGAGGGCCGGTTTGCCCTTGCCGCCCTCCCGGAATCGAAGGGTCTCCGGTCTCTCCCCGAGATAGCGGCCCAGAAGGATTCGCAATCCGCCGCGCGCCGCGATGAACTCCTGCCGGGCAAGGGGGGCGGTATACCGAGCGGCCCGGGATTGCTCGGCGCCGGAGAGCAACGGCAGTAATTCCTCCACCGGCCCAGTGGGGATGGCGAGTCGCCAGACGTGGACCTGGTGGCCGCGCGGCTTGGGGATCGCCGCGATCGACGAAGGACTCACACCGCTGCCGGTCGAACGTCCACCCCGGAATCGGCCGGCAAGTCGGTGGGACGCCAGGTTTGCACAATCCGGCCGTAATCCAGTTTGACGACCCGATCGCCCAGGTGGAAATAGCGATCGTCGTGGGTGATCACGATGATGGTCTTGCCTCGCGCCTTGAGGTCGGGAAGCAGCCGGGCGTAAAAAACCTCCCGGTAAGCGGGATCCTGATCGGCGGCCCACTCATCGAAGACGTAGAAGGGGCGATCCTCGAGGTAGGCGGTCAACAGCGCCAGGCGGCGGCGTTGCCCCTGGGAGAGCGCCGTCGTGGAGAGCACCCCCCGCTCGATCGTCACCTTGCGATCCAGTTCGAGAAGGTGGAGGTAATCGCGGGCTCGTCGATCGAGCTCCTCGTGACCGCCGGCCACTTTGTCGAACAGGTAGAAGTCGGAAAAGACCACGGAAAACTTCTCGCGGTAACTGTCCAGGGTGCTCTGATCCACCACGGCTCCGTCGAGGAGAATCGTCCCGGCATCGGGTGGGTAGAGACCGGTGAGCAGCTTGACGAAGGTCGATTTGCCGCTGCCGTTTCCGCCGATCAGAAAAACCAGTTCATTGGGCTCGACGCTCAGATCCAGCGGACCGAGGACGAATCCCGCCTCGCCCCCTTCCGGGGCGTCATAGACGAAGCGTACTCCCCGGAATTCGATCCGCGCGCCGTCCGACGCTATCTGCGCCTGGGGCACCACAGCCTCGGACGCCGTCGCGAGAGACAGCCCGAGGGAGTGGATCCGATCGAACGCGGCCTGGCCTCGCTGAAAAACCGGCAGCGCGCCCAGCAGGCCCCAGATCGGAGTCATCGCGAAGAGCGCGACGAAGAGGTAGCCGGTCAGGGACTCGATTGGCACATTCTGGATGGCGGGAAGCACGAAAAGCATGCCCCCGACGATCCCGAAGAACACGACCTGGGCCCATCCGTCTCCCACGAGATATTGATACGTCGCGACGAGGTTGAGCCGCCGGAGCCGGGTCGCGCTCGCCATCACGTCCTGCTCCAGTACCTCGCGCCGCCGGACGCGGCTCATCTTGAGCTCCTTGATGCCGTCGGTGAGCACCCGGAAGTGTCGAAACAGGGTGTCCCGTTCGGCCCGGGCCGCCACCACGGCCTTGAAGGCCCGACGCATGAGAACCCGGTAACTCAACCCTCCGATCAGGCCGAACAGACCGAGCAGCACCGAGGCGCGCCAGGAGAGGGTGGCGAGGTAGACCAGGCAGCCCACCAGAATGGCGCCGCTAGTGATGACCGAGGGGATGGCCTGCAGCGCGCTCGCCATGATCACGACGTCGTCGGTCAGCGTGGTCAGAATCCGGGCGGGTCCGAGTCGCTCGAGAGTGCGGAATGGAGTTTCGAGAACCTCCATGGCAATGTCTTCGGTGAGCTGGAGCACCGAGCGCTGGGCGAACCGCACGACCAGGAGCTGGGCCAGCAGGTTGCTGGCGATGCGGACGACCAGAATGAACAGAAACAACGGGACCAGGCGGGCCCGCTGGGGAGCATGAATCGCCGTATTGAGCAGAGCGATGATCGCGGTGCTGGCCAGTCCGCTCAGGACCCCGACAAGCGTGACCATCAGAACGCTTCGCCACGCCGTTCGGAGGAGGAACCGAAGGAGGGTCACGGACTTTCCGGCAGGGCTTCCTCGATCCATCCTCGCAGGACTTCCGCGAGCCGGTAGACATGGGGGACCTGATGGACCTGTCCCGAGTCCTTGGCTGGAATGCGAACCACTTCAGAGGGGCCTGCCGCCAGGGCACGCCAGGTCAATCGAGGATCTCTTTCGCCATCGATCAGAGGACGATTCAAAACCAGACGGAGCGAACCGGGGTAAGGCCTGGGGACATAGTGGGCGGCCGCGAACCGGTTACGGAGGATGACGAGATCCCGATACAGGGCGTCCTTGTCACCACGATAGACGTCACCGGTTCCGATGATTTCGGTGAGGACCCCGGCCTTTTTCCGAAGATATCCAAGGCTCTCGCGGAAGGGCCGACTCCGGATTTCCCGGTAGTACCGGCCAATGCCATCGCGCAGAAACTGAACCCGCTGCACAAAGGTCGACCGGTAGCGGTTTCGCAGGCGGGTCGTCGGTGGCCAAGTCTCGATCATCACCAGCAGAGAGGTCGTTTCGGAACTCTGGAGCAGCTGCTGGGCAAGCTCGTAGGCCACCACCCCACCGATACAGACCCCCGCGAGGAAGTACGGGCCTCGGGGCTGGACCCGGCGTATTTCTCTGGCAAAATTGGCGGCGATCTCTTCAATCCGGTCGAGGGGTTCGGCCTCGGCATCCAGCCCCACCGAGCGGAGGCCGTACAACGGCTGGTTCGACCCAAGCGCCCGGGCCAGCGGGCCGTAGCTGAGGATTTCTCCGCTCAGCCCAGGAATCACGAACAACGGCGGCCTCAGCCCATGCGGCTGGATCGCGGCCACCCGCGCCGGGGCTCGCGAAGACCGGACTACCGGACTCTCCGCCGAGGAGCCCGCCTGCACCTCTGCCAAATGCTCGGCGATCCCCCGCACGGTCTGATGGCGAAAGAGATCCACCACCGATACCGTAGCGCCGGTGGCGGTTGCCAGCCTGCGTTGCAGCTGCAGCAGCAGCAGCGAGTGGCCACCCAGATCGAAGAAGTTGTCTTCCGCGCTCACTCGTTTCACGCCCAGCAACTCACTCCAGATCGTTGCCACCGTGCTCTCGAGGCCTTCCGCGGGCGGCACAAACAGACCTGTGCCGGCCGACAATCCATCGGGCGCGGGCAAGGCGGTACGATCCACCTTCCCGTTCGCGGTCAGGGGGATCGAATCGAGCCAGACAATCGATGTAGGAATCATGTGCTCGGGCAGCCGCTGCCGCATCATGTCGCGCAGGCCGTGGGCAGACACGGAGCGCTCGTTGGCGGGGACCACATAGGCCACCAGACGACGGTTGCCGGGTTGATCCTCCCGGGCGACGACCGCCGCGGCGCCCACATCGGGATTCGCCAAGAGAGTGGCCTCGACTTCCCCGGGTTCGATGCGGAAGCCCCGGATCTTGAGCTGATCATCGAGCCGGCCCAGAAATTCGAGAATCCCTTCCGAGCGCCAGCGAACCCGATCTCCAGTCCGGTAGAGCCGTCCGCCCCCCGAGGGGGCGAAGGGGTCCTGAATGAATCGCTGGCTGGTGAGCTCAGGGGCGCCGTGATATCCCCGGGAAACCGGAACACCGCCGACGTACAGCTCTCCGGCGACCCCAATGGGGACCGGTTGCAACCGCTCATCGAGAACGTACACCCGGGTGTTGCCGATGGGACGGCCAATCGGGACGATCGCGCCGCGGTCGCGATTATCACAGGTCCAGGTTGTGACGTTGATGGTGGTTTCGGTGGGGCCGTAGGTGTTGACCAGGGCGGTTCCCAGCTCGAATTCACGGCAGCGGGCGAAGAACCGGGTTTCCAGGGCGCTGGGCAGTGCTCCACCACCGCAGAATACCCGACGGAGCGTGGTGCAGGATCCGAAGGCCGGAGCGTCGATGAAGAACCCGAGCATGGAGGGGACGAAGCGGGTCTGGGTGATCTTGTTGCGAAGAACCAGGGCGGCGAGCGCGGCCGGATCCCGGAGGTCCTCCGATGGCGCGATGACCACCGTCGCCCCCGAAACCAGGGGCCAGAAGAGAGAGCGAATCGAGACATCGAAGGAGAAGCTGGTGGTATGCAGGATCCGGTCTTCGGGCTTCAGGGGAAAACTCGACCGCATCCAGGCGATGAAATTCGTGAGACCGTAGTGCTCGACCACGACCCCCTTGGGCTTTCCGGTCGATCCCGAGGTGTACAGCATGTAGGCCGCGTGAGACCGGTTGGAGGAGACCATGGGACTGGTGTCGGGCTGGGCGGCGATCAGCTCCCGGTCGCCCTCCAGGGTCACCACGCGGCACCCCAGATCGGCAAACTCCCCGGCTTCAAGCCCCGGGAGGACGAGCACGCCGAGACCCGCGTCCTCGATCATGAACCTGAGTCTTGCGACCGGATTGTCCGGGTCCAGGGAGACAAAGGCGGCCCCGGCCTTCAGGATACCCAGCAGGGCGACCACCAGCTCGGTGGAGCGATCGAGGCAGAGGCCGACCCGGGTTTCCGGACCCGCACCCAGCGCAATCAGATGATGGGCAAACCGGTTGGCGGCCGCGTTCAGCTCCCGATAGGTGAGCGCGGTGTCGCCCATCTGGAGCGCGGGAGCGTCCGGAGTGTGAGCGGCCTGGGCCTCCACCACCTGGTGCACCGACTGATCGAGCATGGGGTCATCGAAGGTCGTGTGGTTCCACTCATGGAGGACCCGGTGCCGTTCCGATTCGGTGAGCAGGGGCAGTTCCGAGACCCGCCGCTCCGGCCCTTCCACCATCGCCGTGACAATCCGGAGAAAGTGCGCGGCCATCCGCTGGAGAGTCGCCGGCTCGAAGAGATCCCGGTTGTACTCGAAACAGGCGGACAAGTCGCCTTCGCCGTCGGTCACGATGAGGCTCAGCTCGAAGATCGCCCCCGCGCTGATAATGTCGTAGCCTCCGCTTCCAGGCGTGTTATGAAAGACGAACGAAGCCTGGAACAGCGGTGAGCGCGCCAGGTCGCGGTCGGTTCGGACCTGCTCGACGATCTTCTCGAAGGGGTACTCGGCGTGCTCCTGGGTTTCCAGCATGTCGGCATGGACCCGCCGGATGACGGTGCGCACGCCGGGGTCGTCGGCCAGGTTCACCCGGAGCATCATGGTGCTCACGAACATGCCGATCATGGACTCGAGCTCCACTCGAGTGCGATTGGCGACCGGCGTACCGATGACAATCGCCCCCTGTCCGGAGTATCGGTGGAGCAGGATATTGAAACCGGCGAGCAGGGCGCTCGAGAGCGTCGCGTTGTTGCTCCGCCCCAGGGCGCGAAGCCCCTGGGCCACGGTCGCAGGGACCGGGAAGACGTGCACCGCCCCTCGCGATCCGAGCTCGGGTGGGCGGGTAAAGTCGGTGGGGAGATCCAGGGGCGCGAGCGGCGGCGCCAGCTTGGTGCGCCAATAGCTCTCGTGGTGACTCTGATCGCTTTCCTCGAACTGGCGACGAACCGCGTACGCGTAGTCGGCGTACTGCCACTCCAGCGGCGCCAGGGGCACCTCCCTCCCGAAGTGCTCGGCCACATACAGCGCACGAAGCTCCCGGACCACGATGCCGAGCGACCACCCATCGGCGATGATGTGATGGAGGACCATGAGGAATCGGGCCGAGGTTCCGGTCCGGATCAGAAGGGCGCGAACCGGTGGCGCGGCCTCCAGCCGGAAAGGCCGCTGCACTTCCTCCCGCTCGATCTGGGCTGCGGCGGCGGCCATGGCCGCCTCGTCCCCATCAGGAACAATTTCGACCCGGACGGTTGGAAGGATCTTGGTGACTTCCTGGACCGGCACCCCATCCAGATTGGGAAAGGCGGTCCGCAGGATGTCGTGACGCCGGGCGAGCAGCCCGAGGGCCCGCTCCAGGACGGCCGGATCGGGAGCTACCGGGAGAGGAAGGTGAAGCCCGAGGTTGTAGGCGGGATCATCCGGGTTCAGTTGATGGAGGAACCACAGCCGTTGCTGAGCGAAGGAAAGAGGACGCGGCGCATGGGGGGGAACTCGTCGGAGATGGAGCTCAACCGGTGACTGGCCGAGGCGGAGGAAGGAGACGATCTCCGGTTTTCGTCGCGCGATTTCGGCCCGAATCTCCTCACTGAGGACTCCTTCCGGGGCCGAACACGCCAGCGCATCTCCGTTCAAGGAGATTCGGATCCCTTTGCCGGCGAGCTCCCGCAGGAAGGACACAGTCTTTCGTTCCAACCCGGATGTCGCTGTCAACAGAAGAACTCCGAGTCCACGGTCACCTCCGAAGCACTTCTAGCCGTGCAGTTCGAGATCGACCAACCCGCTGGAATGGAAGGGGTTGTCATAGTGTAGCGATAATCCATCAGTTGCGTAGCAATGTCGCAACACCAGTGACATTCCTCGCACAACCATCAATGGCTCAGCTGACATGCTTCTTGCGATGATCACCAATATATAATGTTCAATTAGGCCCTCTCTGGTGCATGGACCGGGCCGCCCTTAATTCGATTTGAGGCCGTCGGCTCGCGGTTCCCTTGCCACGCGGGTTCACATCGTCACGGGTTCTATCGGGGAGGTCCAGGGCCTTGGTCGAGGGGGAGAATCCGTTGTCGACATCGATGGCGACGCCATCAACACCGTGGATCCTTGAGGGCCAGCCCGGTCAGCCTGCCTGGCCGCAGCTCTTCTGCTTTTCGCATGCGGGTGTCGGCGCCACATCCTATCGAACCTGGCAGGCAGCCGCAGGGAAGAACCTCTCTATCACCCGAATCCAGCTTCCGGGCCGGGAGAACCGCATTCGCGAACCCCTGTTTGATTCCATCCCGCCTCTGGTCGCGGCCCTCGTGGAAGCGCTCGCTCCTCGGTTGTCCAGGACCTTCGCGTTCTTCGGGCAAAGCCTGGGAGCGACGCTCGCTTTCGAGACCGCCCGGGCTCTCAGGCAAGCCGGGGCCCCCATGCCCCTCGCGCTGGGTGTCGCGGCGGCGCGCGCGCCTCAACTTCCCTGGCCGCACCCTACTATTCGGCATCTGGAGGACATTCCTCTCCTCGGGGAAGTCCAGCGCCGATACGGTTCGATTCCTGCCGTAATGATGGAGGATCGCGACCTCCGCGAGGTCCTGCTGCCCACGTTGCGCGCCGATTTGACGATGGTGGAAACCTACCAGTATCAGGATCAATCACCCTTCGATTTTCCCATCGTGGCCTTCGGGGGAGAACAGGACCACATGGTGACCCGGGCCGAGGTCGCCGCGTGGGAAGGGCAGACCACCGGCCGGTTCCGACTCCGCTTCTATCCGGGCGGCCATCTCTTCTGCTCCGAGGAGGCGGCCTCGATTCTGACCGAGATGCGGAGCGTCATGGGACTGGACGCCGCGTGAGCTCCGGCCCCATCGCGATCGTCGGGATTGCCTGCCGGTTTGCCGGGGGGATCACGAACGTCGAGAGTTTCTGGAAGACCGTCCTCCTCGGAGTTGACGCGATCGGGGAGATCCCCGCCGATCGCATGAGGGTGGACTCGCTGTACGACCCCAATCCGTCGACTCCAGGGAAGATGATCACGCGCTGGGGCGGGTTCCTTGACCGGATCGACGAATTCGACGCCGAGTTTTTCGGGATTTCCCCCCGGGAAGCGGAACGGATGGATCCCCAGCAGCGCATTCTCTGCGAGCTCGCCTGGGAAACCGTGGAGGATGCCGGGATCGATCCAGACCAACTCGAGGGACGGCGGGTCGGGGTCTACATCGGTCAGTGGACCGGCGACTTCGAGAGCCGGCTTTTCGCCGAATCGTCCCAGGTGGACTTCCTGGCAACGCAGGGGACTGGCCGATACGCGACGTCGGGACGGCTCTCCTACGTCCTCGGGCTGCGAGGCCCCAGTCTCACGATCGATACCGCCTGCTCCTCGTCTCTGGCCGCGGTGCACCTCGCGTGTCAGGCGATTCGCTCCGGGGACTGCGAGGCCGCCCTGGCGGGCGGGGTGAACCTCATCCTGCAGCCCGAGATCACGGTGGCCTACTCCCAAGTCCGGATGATGGCCTCCCGGGGACGCTGCCGTTTCGGGGACGCCGACGGGGATGGATACGTTCGGAGCGAGGGCGCGGGGCTGGTGCTGCTCAAGCCACTTTCCCGGGCGGTCCTCGATGGGGACCGGATCTACGCGGTGATCCGCGGTTCGGCGATCAACAACGACGGCCGCAGCAGCGGCGTGATGGGAAGGCCAAGCCAGGTGGGCCACGAGGAGATGCTCCGCTCGGCCTATGCCGCCGCCGGGGTGCCCCCCGCCAGCATCGGGTATGTCGAAGCCCATGGCACCGGGACCCGGGCTGGAGACCCGGTGGAAGTTGCCGCGCTCGCGAGCGTTCTCGGGAGCGACCGATCCCCTGCCCAACCCGCATGGGTCGGCTCGATCAAGACGAACTTCGGTCATACGGAAGCGGCTGCGGGCGTGGCGGGGCTCATCAAGGCTGCCCTCGCGCTCTATCGCGAAACGATTCCTCCGAGCCTTCATTTCGATCATCCCAGTCCGCTGATTCCCTGGCAGGAGATTCCCCTCCGGATTCCCCGAAGCGCGGTTCCCTGGCCGCGTGGGCATGCCCCTCGACTGGCGGCGGTCAACTCCTTCGGCATCGCGGGCTCCAACGCGCATGCCATTCTGGAGGAAGCACCAGCTCTGACCTCCACGCCGAACCCTTCGAAAGACGGCCCCGTCCTTCTAGTCCTCAGCGCACGGAGTGAACCCGCGCTCCGCGAGCTCGCCGGGAGATACGCCCAGGCTCTCCCAACCAGTCCACCCGGCCTTCGGGATTTCTGCGCCTCCGCAGCTCTGGGGCGCGCCGCCCTCTCCATCGAGCGGCCTTTGTGGCCGAATCGGTTTCCGAGTTGCAAGATCGTTTGGAGCGGTTTGCCCGCGGAGAGGGGGCGGCCGCGGATGCCGGAGGCGTGGTGACGGATGAGGCGCGGATCAGACGAATCGGTTTCGTCTTTCCCGGGCAGGGATCGCAATGGCTGGGCATGGCGCGGGAGCTTCTGGCCAGCTCAGCGGTCTTCCGGAGCTCCATGGAGGCCTGCGAGCGGAGCCTCGGGTCGAAGGTTGCCTGGTCGCTTCTCGATCTCCTCGGCAATCCGCACAACGCGGACTGGCTCGAGGACATCGCGATCGTTCAGCCGGTCCTTGTCGCGGTCGAGATTTCCCTTGCGGCGGTGTGGGATTCCCTCGGTATCACGGCGGAGGCCCTGGTCGGTCACAGCATGGGCGAGATCGCGGCGGCTCAGGCTGGCGGAATGCTCTCGCTGGACGATGCCATGACGATCGTCTGCGCGAGGAGCGCCCTCATGAATCGGCTTCGCGGTGCGGGCGGAATGGCGGTGGTGGAGCTCTCGGCGGAAGGGGCCGCCGAGAGGATCGCCCCTCACCGGAAAACGCTCACCATTGCCGCGGAGAATGCGCCGCGCTCGACCGTCGTCAGCGGAAGCCCTCAGGCCCTCGATCGTCTGCTCGCGTCCCTCGAAAGCGAGGCGATCTTCGCTCGCCGGATCAAGGTCAACGTCGCTTCCCATGGTCCCCAGATGGATCCTCTGGTGCCCGAGCTGGTGGACCGGACTCGGGACGTCACTCCCCGGAACGGAGCGGTTCCGCTCTACTCGACCGTGACGGGGACTCGTCTCGCGGGCGCCGCCATGGACGCCTCCCATTGGGGCCGGAACCTCCGGGAGCCGGTCCGGTTTCGGCAGGCGATCGCGGCGATGGTCTCCGACGGAATCGACGCATTTCTCGAAGTGAGCCCGCATCCCATCCTGCTTCCCGCCATGGAGGAGCTGGCCCGCGAGAGCGGCAGCAGGGTCCAGACCTTCGCCTCGTTGCGGCGCGAGGATCCGGAATGGCGGTCCTTGCTGGCCACCGTCGGCGCTCTCTTTTCCGCCGGATACCCGGTCGATTTCTCCCGGCTCTATCCCGGAGAACACACGCGGGTGGCACTTCCGCTCTACCCCTGGCAGCGACAACACTATTGGGCCAAAGAGGCTGCGCTCCGAGATTCGGCCAGAGAATCAGACCCAGCGCCTGAACCCGACCCCTCCGCTCGTGAGTGGCTGTACAAGCTCGAGTGGCGGTCCCACCCGATCGAGGCGGGACACCCAGTTCGGCCGGCGTCCTGGCTGGTGGTAGGGGACCAACCCCTCGCCCTCGAGATCACCCGGACCCTCCGCGATGCGGGTCAGGCGGCCGAGATCACGACGCTCTCGGCGCTCGAGCCAGCGCTTGGGGGCATCACCGATCCGAATCTCCAGATCGTGGTGATCGCCCCCGAATCAAGCGCTGCTCCCTTGCTTCCAGTGCAGGTCCTGCAAGGGGTCCTGCGAAGCCGGGCTTCGGCCCGAACCTGGTTCGTGACCACGGGGAGTCAGGCAGTTCGCTCAGTTGGGTCATCGCTCCTCTCGGCCGATCAGGCGGCGCTCTGGGGCGCGGCTCGGGTGGTGGCCGAAGAACATCCGGAGCTCTGGGGCGGGCTGATCGACCTGGAGCCGGCCTCTCCCATTGATGGACAGGCCAGGGTCCTGGTGCGACACCTGTTGGCCGGCGATGGTGAGGATCAGGTTGCCTTCCGGGGGGAGGAGCGGTTCGCCCTGCGCCTCGCCCGCCTCGATCCGCCGGATCCCGGACACCACGGCTGGAGATCCGACGGGGCCTACCTCATCACCGGAGGTCTCGGGGGAATCGGACTCAAGCTCGCGTCGTGGTTGGCAGACCGGGGAGTTCGCCGGCTGATTCTCGCGGGGCGGAGTCCGCTGCCACCCCGGGAGCAGTGGCTCTCGCCGGACCACGACAAACTGACGGCGTCACGCATTGCCGCCATTCGTTCCCTGGAAGCGCGAGGGGTCGCGATCCAGATCGAGAGCCTGGATGTGGCGGATGAAGCCCAGCTGGTCGCGTTCGCGGAGCGTTATCAGCGTGAGGCATGGCCTCCGATCCGGGGGGTATTTCACCTCGCGACCCATTTTGAGAACTCGCTGGCGGAGAGGATGACGCGCCAGGTCTTCGAGCAGGTCGTCGATTCGAAGCTCACCGCCGCCCGGTTCCTCGACCGGGTCTTTCCGGAGGTCGAGCGCTTCATCGCATTTTCCTCGATCATGGCCTACTTGCCGCAAGCGGGCCAAGCCAACTACGCGGCAGCGAATGCGGGTCTCGAAGTCATCGCTGCGAACCGTCGCGCGCGGGGACTCGAGGCGGTGGCGATCGCCTGGGGCCCGTGGAAAGGCGTCGGACTCCTTCGGAAGGAGCGCGTCACCAACGCTGTCGCAGAGATGGAACGCCAAGGCATCCGAGACCTGAGTCCCGAGTCCGCCCTCGGAATGCTCTCCTGGCTGATCGCGGCGGATAGATCCCTGGCGGTGGCGGCCAAATTCGACTGGATGGCGTTCCGGACCAACCGGGGGGACGGCCGTGGCCGCTCCTTCGGGACCTCCTGGCCGAAGCCGGCCCTCCCTCGCCATCGGAGCGGGAGCCGTCCTCGCGCCCGCCCGAGATGCACTATCGATCGATCGAGAAGCTGGTCGTTGAAACGGTATCGGCGGTCCTGAAACTCCCGGTCGACCGGCTGGATACCCAACGCGCGCTGGGCAGCTACGGACTCAACTCCCTCCTGGCCATGGAGCTCAGGAACCGTCTCGAGACTGTGCTGGAACGGCCCCTTTCAGCCACGATCGCCTGGAACTACCCCACCATCGTCGCGCTGACCGGGTTCCTTGCCGGCGACTCCAATGCGACCCGGACCTCCAAGCCGGTCCAGGGCGCTCCAGCGGCATCGGTTGCCTGGGGCATCGCCGACGTCGCGGGTTTGTCCGACGAGGAAGCCATTATCGCGCTGCGGGCTGGGCGCCCCAAGTCCCCCTGATGAGTCAGCCACCGATCCCTCTGACGGGAGTCTCGTCGCTTCAATTGGCCCTCCTGGCCGACGGCGCGAGAGCTCAGTTCCAGCGGTTGCTGGACGCCGATCCGATCGCCGTGGTGGGACTGGCGTGCCGACTCCCCGGGGCGTCGTCGGCCGGAGAGTTCTGGGAGTTGTTGCACGCGGGGCGGACCGCCATTCGCGACGTGCCTCCGGACCGCTGGCCCGCGGATGCCTGGTATGACCCGGATCCCTCGGCTCCCGGCAAGGCCCTCGCCATGCGGGCTGGGTTCCTCGACCGAATCGATCTCTTCGATGCGGAGTACTTCGGAATCCTGAGCCGTGAGGCGCAACGGATGGATCCCCAGCAACGATTGCTGCTCGAAGTCGCGATCGAGGCCCTGGATGACGGTGGATTTTCCCGGTCGAGCCTGGCGGGGCAGAAAGCCGGCGTGTTCATCGCGAGCTATCACAGCGACTACGCCCGGCTCCAGTATCAGGATCCCGAATCGATCGATGCCCGAACCCTGACGGGCACCCTGCACAGCATCGTGGCCAATCGACTGTCGTACCTGCTCGATCTCCGGGGCCCGAGCATCTCCATCGACACGGCGTGCTCGTCCTCCCTCGTCGCGGTGCACCTGGCCTGCCAGAGCCTGCGGACCGGCGAGAGCACGCTCGCACTGGCGGGCGGGGTTTCCCTGCTGGTCGGCCCGGAGCTCCTGGTGGCCGAATCGAAAGTCGGTTTCATGGCGCCCGACGGTCGATCCAAGTCGTTCGATGCGGAAGCCGAACGGGTTCGGCCTGGGAGAGGGCTGCGGCGTGGTGGTGCTGAAGCGGCTCGCCGATGCCGTCGCCGACCGGGACCGGGTTCTCGCGGTCATGCGGGGTTCGGCGGTGAACCAGGACGGGCATTCGACTCTGCTCGCCGCGCCGAATGGAATCGCCCAGAAGGAGATGATCGAGATCGCCCTGGCCAGAGCGCAGGTCGATCCCTCCCGGATCGGCTTCGTCGAGGCGCATGGCACCGGCACGGCGCTCGGGGATCCCATTGAAGTCGAGGCCCTCGCCGCCACCGTGGGACGGACAGTGCCGGGCGCCGACCCGTGTTATGTCGGCGCGGCCAAAGCCAATCTCGGCCACCTCGAAGCCGCCGCGGGTGTGACCGGCCTGATCAAGGCGGTCCTGGCGCTCCAGCACGAGGCGATCCCGCCGCAGCCGAATTTCACCCGCCTCAATCCTCACATCGCGCTGGAGGGAACCCGACTCGCGATTCCGACCCAGCTCATCCCCTGGCCGCGCGGCCGCCATCCCCGCCTCGCCTCCACCAGCTCGTTCGGCGTCGGGGGGACCAATGCCCACGTGATCCTGGAAGAGGCGCCTCAGCTTCCGGTTTCCGGGAGTCAACCAACCCGGGGACTGCTGCTGCCGTTGTCCGCTCGCAGTCCCGACGCGCTTCGCGCTCTGGCGGAGCGATGGGTGGACTTTCTCACGGAGGACGCCCCGTCGGTCAACGATCTCAATTTCACCGCCGCGGAGCGGCGGAGCCACTACGAACATCGCCTGGGAGTGCCGGGACGCTCGATCGCGGAATGGCGAAGCGGCCTTGAAGGGGTCCTCCGCGACCAGCCGGTTGGAATCGCGACGGGGCACGCCGCCTCGCGTCCCCGGGTCGGCTTCGTGTTCAGCGGACAGGGTCCCCAGTGGTTCGCGATGGGCCTGCGAGCTGCTTCGGGAGGAGCCGGTCTTTCGGAGCAAGCTGGAAGAATGCGACATCGCGTTTCGCGCGCTGGCCGGCTGGTCCCTGCTCGGCGCGCTCGCTGCATCGGAGGGGGAATCCCGACTCCAGGAAACCGAGATCGCCCAACCCGCGATCTTCGCGCTACAGGTCGCCCTGGCTGCGCTGTGGAATTCCTGGGGAGTCTCCGCCGATGGAGTGGTGGGCCACAGCGTCGGGGAAATTGCCGCGCTGCACGTGGCCGGGGTGCTCGACCTCGAGGAGGCACTCCGGATCGTGTGGCACCGAGGGCAGGATCATGCAGGAGGCCACCGGACTGGGCCGCATGGCGTCGGTGGGCTGCACGCCCGAGGTGGCGGAACAGATTGTGGCCTCCTCCCCGGGAATCAGCATCGCGGCGATCAACGCCCCGAGAAGCGTGGTGTTGTCGGGCGAGAGCCGTGCCCTGGAGAGCGCCCTGGCCTCGATCGCATCCCGGGGAATGACCCATCGGGTGCTCCCGGTGAACTACGCCTTTCACAGCGCCCAGATGGATCCCTTCCGGCAACGGATGGTGTCCGCCCTCGGTACGGTTCGATCGCGGTCGCGCCGCGATCCCGGCCTATTCGACGGTCACCGGGGGGTCCGCCGCGGGGGTCCGCTTCGACGCCGAGTATTTCGGACGCAATCTCCGGCAGACGGTCCAGCTCTGGAGCGCGGTGAGCAACATGCTGGAGGACGGGTTCCAGGTCTTCCTGGAAATCGCCCCGCATCCTGTCCTGGGCAGCTCGATCGCCGAGTGCGCTTCGCATCGCTCTCGGGAGGTCACGGTCCTGACTTCCCTTCGTCGCCAACGTCCCGAACGAGAGACCATGCTGCAGGCCTCCGCGGGGCTGTATTGCGCGGGTCTCGACCTGAACTGGAGCGCGATCCGAGGCACTCCCGGCCAGGTGGTCTCGCTGCCCTCTTATCCGTGGCAGCGGAAACGTCACTGGCTGCCGTTGGGTCACCAGGGCCGGCCTGGATCGGGAGTGGAGCATCCCTTCCTGGGCCGGCGGGTTCACGGCGCCGAGTCTGCCGCTCTGGTTTTCGAGGGAGAATGGAGTCCTGACCTGGCCTGGCTCGCGGACCACCGGATTCAGGGCCGGGTCCTGATGCCCGCTGCTGCGATCATGGAAGGATTCGTCGCTGCGGCGCGCGCTGCGCTCGGGCCGGAGTCTCCGGTGCTGTCGGGATTCATCATCCATCGCCCGATGGTGTTGCCAGAGGAGGGAGCTGGCGCGATGGCAGGTGGTAGCGACACCAGGCTCGCCGGGCCGAATCGAGCTGGCCTGCTACCAGGCGACGCCGGCCACCCGGAGCACGGCGGCTTCCTGGACCAGGGTGGCGAGCGCGACCGCGGAAGCCACCGCTCCTCCCTCGAGCCGGCCGTTGACGAACTCCCTCGAAGTGAGCTCGGCCCCAGGTGAGATCTACGAGCTCTATGAAAGAGTCGGCGTCTCTTTCGGACCATCGTTCAGGACGTTGACGGATATCCGGCGAGGGAGCGAGGTCGCCCGGACCGAGGTCACCTTACCGGAGCATCTCGAGGCCGGGGCCGGGCGGCACATCCTGCACCCCGTTCTGCTCGACGGCGCTCTTCAGTCCTGCATGGTCGCGGGACCCCTGAGTGGTGAGGCTGCTCCTCAGCAGCTCTTCCTGCCACTGGGGGCCGACCGGATCTGGCTCAAGGGGTCCCATGCGTCGCCGCTGCGGGTACAGGTGCACATCATTCCCGGTGACACCGGGTCGCTGACCGCCAACCTGACGATCGAGACCTCGGGGGAGAGCTGGTCGGGCTCATCGAGGGAATGCGGTTCGCGCCGGCAGCCGCTCCGGCGCGTGACGCCCGGACGCCGATCGACGACATCCTCTACGATGTCGAGTGGATCACCGAGAGGGACCTGCCGGGTTCGCCGGCCCGGGAGGTTTCGGGCGACTGGCTCATTGTGAGCGACCTGGGCGGTATGGGGGAGGACCTGGCTTCGGGGATCCAGGCCGCCGGAGGACACCCGCGACATCGTGTCGGCCGGCAAGTCGGCCGAGGTGATTCAGCGGCTCATCGGCGAGCGGTCCTGGCGTGGGTGGTCCACCTCGCGAATCTCGATCTTCCGCCTTTGGGTGGCGGAGGCTCTCCCGGAGCAGTGGACCGCATGGGGTGAGCGAGGACGACGCGCTGGGGCTCGGTTCCCTGCTCGCCGTCGGTCAGGGTGTTGCCGCCTCCGGTTCAAAGCGCCCCGGACCTCTTCGTCATAACCCGCGGGGCGCATGTGGTGACTGGAGCCGAAGGGGCTGATACGCTCCAGCCGCGTGCCGCGGGAGCCTGGGGCCTGGCCGACGTCATCGCGGTCGAAAACCCTGGCGTCAGGGTGCGGCGGATCGATCTCGATCCCGAGGGAGCACCCCACCAGGCGGACGCGCTGCTCAACGAGATGATCACAGGCGGAGACACGGTGGGCGTCGCCCTCCGGAATGAGGCCCGGTGGGCCCGCCGTTTGGTCCGCCACCGCAGAGGGCCCGGCGGAGCCGATGTGCCACGCCGCCTGCTCGCCGGGCAAACCGGCACCCTGGACAGCCTTTCCCTGCGGCGATTCGAACCTGTCCCGGTCGGCCCGCGGGAGGTTCGTCTCACGGTGCTCGCCGCGGGGCTCAACTTCCGTGATGTCCTGGTTGCGCTTGGCATGTATCCCGGCGACCCCGTGGAGATTGGAGTGGAATGCGCGGGCCGGGTGGTGGAGGTGGGCAGCGCGGTCTCGGAGTTTGCGGTCGGCGATCGAGTCTTCGGCTTCGCCCCCGGGAGCCTTGCGACCGAAGTCGTGGTGCCGGCGCATTACCTCGAGCGGGTGCCCGACCGCTTCGACGACACCACCGCGGCGGGACTCCCGATCGCCTATCTCACCGCCTGGTACGGGCTCGACCGGCTTGGCCGGCCTCAAGGCCGGAGAGCGCGTGCTCATCCACGCGGCGGCGGGCGGGGTTGGACTCGCGGCGGTGCATCTGGCCCGTCGCACCGGCGCGGAGATCTTCGCCACCGCGGGGTCTCCCGAGAAGCGGGCCTTCCTCCGCGAGCTCGGCGTCCCGCACGTGCTGGATTCCCGTTCCCTGGCCTTCGCGGATCAGATCCTGGCGCTCACCGGCGGAGGGGGAGTCCAGGTGGTGCTGAACTCCCTGGCGGGCGAGTTCGTCGCCGCCAGCCTCTCCGTGTTAGGGAGCGGGGGGCGGTTCCTCGAGCTCGGGAAACGGGACGGAATGTCGGCCGAACGGGTGGCCGCGAGCCGACCCGATGTGAAATACTACCGCTACGACCTTGGCGCCCTGGCCCAGGCCGACGAAACGCTGCTCCGTCCCATGCTGCGCGAGCTGATACGAGCCTGGGAGGATGGGTCGCTTCCCCTGCTGCCGGTCCGGGGCTTCGCCCTGGAACGCGCCGCCGATGCGTTCCGGTTCATGGCCCAGGCAAGGCATATCGGCAAGCTGGTGCTGGTGCCGACTCGAACCAGCGGGGTCGCGATTTCCCCCGACGCGACCTACTGGATCACCGGCGGTCTGGGGGCCCTCGGGCTCGCCACCGCCCGATGGCTGGCGAGCTGCGGGGCAGGAACCCTCGTTCTCACCGGACGGCACCCCCCGAACCAGTCGGCGGCCACGGCAATCCGCGATCTGGCCGGCGCGGGCATCGACGTGCAGGTCCTGCCTGGTGACGTCGGCGACCCAGCCACGGTCCGGGCGCTTCTCGACCGGATCGGCCAGACCCTTCCACCGCTTCGCGGGATCGTCCATGCGGCCGGATCGCTGGCAGACGCGATTCTGCCGAATCAGTCATGGGAGAAGAACCGCGACGTCCTGCACGGGAAAGCGCACGGGGCCTGGTGGCTGCACCACCTCACCCGTGATCTCCCTCTCGATTTTCTGATCTTCTATTCGGCGGCGGGGACACTGCTGGGGCCCCGGGACAGGGACTCTATCCCGCGGCGAACGCGATGCTGGATGCCCTCGCCCAGGCGCGCCGGCGAAGCGGCCTCCCCGCCACCAGCGTGGCGTGGGGCGCGTGGGGCGACGGGGGGATGACCGCGGAGCTCGCCAGCCGCGGCAACGATCCCTGGGCGGCACGTGGCCTCGAGCCGATTGGGCCGGGAATTGCCTTCCCTGCCCTCGAACGGCTACTGAAAGACGAGACGGTCCATGGTGCGGTGATGGCAGTCGACTGGTCCCGCTTTCTGTCCCGATTGCCGGCCGGCCTCGATCAGAAGTTCTTCGCGGCGGTCACCTCCGCACCATCGAAGCCGGGCAGGCCAGGAGCAGATTCAGCGAGCTTTCTGCAGCAGCTTCGTGGCCTCACTGCGAGCGAGCGCCGCCCCACCCTCCTCCAGCATCTTCTGAAAAGTGCTCACGCAGCCCTCGGCGAGACGAAGCCGCTTGATCCTTCGAGTCCCCTCCGGGAAGCCGGGCTCGATTCTCTCATGGCGGTTGAGCTCCGGAACATGCTCTCCCGGTCGCTCGGTCAGCAGCTCCCCGCGACGCTCCTGTTCGACTACCCGAGTCTCGATGCCCTCGCGAATCACCTGGCCAGGCGACTCGGTCTCGACAGCAACGAAGGAGTCGGTGACCGGACCAACGGACCGCCCGACCCGACGGATTCCGGTTTCGCGCGACTTTCCGACGAGGAGGCCGAGCTGTTGCTGCTCGCCGAGCTGAATCACCCAGCCTCGAGATCGAAGCCATGACGGCGCCCGAGCACGAGCGGCTCAGCCCGGTCAAGCGGGCTCTCCTCGAGATCCGGGAGCTCAAGGATCGCGTGGCCGAGCTCGAGGGCCGGCTCCATCAGCCGATCGCGATCGTCGGCATGGGCATGCGCTTTCCCGGCGGGGTGCGGAACGCGAAGGACTTCGAACGGTTGCTCTGGGGCGGCGTCGATACGGTGACCGAGGTCCCTGAGAACCGCTGGCCGCTCGACACCTACTACTCGGACGACCCCGATGCCCCCGGGAAGATGATCACCCGGCATGGGGCTTTCCTCGAGGACGTCGATCGGTTCGATGCCGAGTTCTTCGGGATTTCCCCGCGGGAAGCGGAATCCATGGATCCACAGCAGCGCTTGCTGCTGGAGGTGGGATGGGAGGCCCTGGAGGATGCAGGTCATTCTCCCAGAGCGCTTGCCGGCACGCAGACCGGCGTATACCTGGGCATTGCCAACTAGCGACTACGGGCGATCCCTGTTTTCCCACCTGGACCTGATCGACCCGTATTTCAGCACGGGGAATGCGTTCAGCGTGGCTGCCGGCCGGGTTTCCTATCTCCTCGGGTTCCACGGTCCCAGCGTTGCGATCGACACCGCCTGCTCGGCGTCCCTGTCTGCGCTCCATCTCGCCTGCCAGGGCCTTCGACTGGGCGAGTGCGATCTGGCCCTCACGGGCGGCGTCAACCTGATCCTGACTCCGAAATCAACGTCAATTTCTCCAAGGCCCGGATGATGGCGCCGGACGGGCACTGCAAGACCTTCGATGCCGGCGCCAACGGCTACGTGCGCGGCGAGGGCTGCGCAGTGGTCGTGCTGCGACGACTGTCCGACGCGCTGGCGGACGGGGATCGGATCCTGGCCGTGATTCGCGGCAGCTGCCTTGAACCAGGATGGCCGGAGCGGGGGCCTCACCGCACCGAACGGACCCGCACAGGAAGCGGTGATCCGGGCGGCTCTCGCGGCCGCCCGCGTCGCCCCGTCTGAGGTGGGATACGTGGAGACCCACGGAACCGGCACCGAGCTCGGCGACCCTATCGAGGCGGGCGCGCTGGGTGCGGTATTCGCGTCCACTGCACAGCGCCGCACCCGCTCTGGATCGGGGCAGTCAAGACCAACCTGGGACACACCGAGGCGGTCGCGGGGATCGCTGGAGTCATCAAGGCCGTGCTGATCCTGCAGCGCGGAGAGATCCCCCCGAACCTGCACTTTCATACTCCGAGCCCCCACATCGACTGGGAACATCTGGGTCTCGCCGTTCCCACCTCGGTGATCCCGCTCCCACAGACTGGATCTGGGCGGGTGGTCGGGGTGAGCTCCTTCGGCTTCAGTGGGACCAATGGCCATGTGGTTCTGAGTGAGGCTCCCTCGAGTAAGCCCGGGCCCACCGCCTCGGGCCGGCCCATTCATCTCCTGGCGATCTCGGCGCGGGACCCGAGAGCACTGGAGATATTGATTCAGCAGTACGACGACCAGCTCGGATCCGGATCCGACGACGTCGCCAACCTCTGTTTCACGGCAGGGGTTGGACGGGCACATTTCCGGTGCCGAGTTGCCGCAGTCGGAGCGAGTCCGACGGAGCTGCGAAAAGCGCTCAAGCGAGTCCGGCCGACCGAATCCGACACACCTCCTCGCATTGCATTCCTGTTCACCGGCCAGGGAGCTCAGTCGCCCGGCATGGGACGCCGGCTCTACGACACGGCTCCCGTGTTCCGGCGTGCCCTCGATCGATGCGCGGACCTGCTGCGGGAGCTCCGCCAGGAGTCCCTGCTCGATGTCCTCTGGCCCGCTGCCGGGGTCGAGACGCCGCTGCACGAAACGACCTGGGCCCAACCGGCCAATTTCGCCCTGGAGTTCGCCCTGGCCCATCTGTGGAAATCGTGGGGCATTGTGCCGAGCATGGTCATGGGACACAGTCTCGGCGAGTATGCCGCCGCTTGTGTGGCGGGAGTGTTTTCCCTCGAAGACGGACTGCGGATCGTTGCGGAGCGGGGGCGACTGACCCAGGGGCTGGCCGGTGCCGGAGCCATGGCCGCGATTTTCGTTCCCAGCGAGCGCGTCGAGGCAGCCCTTACCCAGGCAGGACCGTCCGTCGCGATCGCAGCGTACAACGGGCCTGAGCACGTGGTGATCAGCGGGACGGTCGCTGAGGTCGATGCGGTGCTCGCGGAGTTTGATCCGGAACAGGTCAAGCGGCTCCGGATTCCGCACGGGGCCCATTCCCGCCTGATCGAGCCGGTGCTGGACGCCTTTGGCGGGGTCCTCGAGAGCATCCGATTCTCGCCGGCGCGCTATCCGCTCATCTCGAACGTCAGCGCGTCGGTAGCCGCTCCGCTCGACCTGAGCAGTCCGGCGTACTGGCTCGAGCACATGCGCCGGCCGGTTCGATTCTCCGAGTCGGTTGAGGTGCTGGTGCAGGAAGGAATCACCCATTGCCTTGAGCTGGGTCCGCACCCGGTTCTCCTGGGGATGGCTGGTGAGTGCCTTCCCGGTTCCACCATCGAGTGGCTTCCTTCCCTGCGTCGGGAAGGTGATGACTGGAGCGAAATGCTGGCTTCGCTCGGTCAACTCTACCGGGACGGCGCCGAAGTGAATTGGCAGGGATTCGACGCCGAGTATTCGCGCCGCAGGGTGAGGCTTCCGACCTATCCCTTCCAGGAGAAACGGTACTGGATCGACGTCGGGGACAAGCAGGCCCGGGCCGAGGGGCCAAGGCCTCGCCGTACGACCGAGACCGAGCCCGAACAAGCCTCCGAGCCCACCGCCGAGGGCCCCACGATCCGGGAGCAGCTTCACGCGGCGTTACCCGGGGAGCGGAAGGAGCTCATGCTGGCCTTTGTCCTGAATCAGGTCGGCAGCGTGCTCAAGCTGGATCCCGCCGACCCCCCGAGCCCCGGCCATCGGCTGATGGACCTCGGCTTCGACTCGCTGATGGCGGTGCAACTCAGGAACCGGATCAGCCGCGCCCTGGAGCTGCCCAGGCCGCTGCCTGCCACGCTGCTCTTCGACTATCCAACCGCGGACACCATGGCGGGGCACCTCCTGGACGTGGTGCTTCCGGGGGAGCGCGAGACCCGTGCGGCCCCCCAATCCGCCACGGTTCCCCCGACGCTCGACGCCGCGGCGGTGGCGGCGTTGTCGGAAGCCGACATCGAACGTCTGGTAGAGGAGCGGCTCGGCTCCCGGAGCAAGCCGTGAGCAACGAAGCCCTCACCCCACTGCACCGCACCTTTCTCGCTCTGGAGCAGACCCGGGCCAGGCTGGACGCCCTGGAGCACGCCCGGCGAGAGCCCATCGCGATCATCGGGCTGGGGTGTCGAACACCGGGTGGAGGGGTCGATTCCGAGTCGCTCTGGCAGATTCTTCGGGAAGGACGGGACGCGGTTGGGCCCATTCCGCCGGACCGATGGGATGCCGATCGCGCCTTTTCGCCCGATCCCGATGCGCCGGGCAAGAGCGTCACCCGCGATGGCGGATTCCTCGAGGACGTTGCGGGGTTCGACACCGATCTCTTCGGAATTGCGCCGCGCGAAGTCGAGGGCATGGATCCGCAGCAGCGGCTCCTCCTCGAAGTGGGCTGGGAAGCGCTCGAGAACGCGGCCGTAGCCCCCGACCGGTTGCAGGGTTCGCGCACCGGGGTGTACATCGGGATCGCGAGCAGCGACTACCTGCATCTGTTGCTGCGAGCCGGTGATCCCGATCTCCTCGGTCCGCACTTCATGTCGGGAATCGGGCATTCGATCGCCTCGGGACGGCTGTCGTATCTCCTCGGGTTGCAAGGCCCGAGCTTTCGATCGATACGGCCTGCTCTTCCTCGCTGGTGGCGGTCCATCTGGCCTGCCAGGCGCTCCGGGCGGGGGAGTGCGACTCCGCCCTCGCCGGCGGGGTGAACCTCATGCTTTCCCCCGACATCGCGGCGGCGTACTCCCGATCCCGGATGCTCTCGCCGGATGGCCGGTGCAAGGCGTTCGATGCCGACGCCAATGGGATCGTTCGGGGTGAGGGCTGCGGGATCATCGTGCTGCGCCGTCTCTCGGAGGCCCTCGCCCGGGGGGACCGCGTCCTCGCCGTCATCCGAGGGTCGGCCGTGAACCAGGATGGTCCGAGCAGCAGCCTGACCGCGCCCAACGGACCATCCCAGGAAGCGGTCATCCGGGAGGCGCTGATTTCGCGGGCGCGACCCCCGATCAGATCGACTACCTCGAAGCCCACGGAACCGGCACCCCGCTCGGCGATCCCCTGGAAATCGGAGCGATCGGGAAGGTATTCGGCCGCCGAGCCGGCGAACCGCTGCTGGTGGGGTCGGCCAAGACCAACTTCGGCCACCTGGAAGCCGCGGCCGGCATCGTCGGGCTCATCAAGGTGGTTCTCTCCCTGGCGCACCGGGAGGTCCCCCCGCACCTGCACTTCCGGTCCCCTAACCCGCACATCCCCTGGGACGAGCTGCCCATCCGGGTCCCGACCGGGATCACTCCCTGGCCGGCGCGGACCGGACCAGGGCTCGCCGGTATCAGCTCGTTCGGCTTCAGCGGGACCAACGCGCATGTCGTGGTGGAAGGCGCGCCCGCGCCGGCCGCTCCGATGCCGGCGCGGGATCGTCCCATCCAGATCCTGACCTTGTCCGCCCGAAGCGAACCGGCGCTCCGCCAGATGGCGAGCCGGACCGCGGCAGCACTGGCCCAGGCCACCGACGGGGACCTTGGCGATGTCGCCTACACCCTGAATACCGGGCGAGCCACCCTTCCGGAGCGCGCGGTGATCCGGGCCGGCTCCCTGGGTGAGGTCCGCGAACGGCTGGCGGCACTGGGGCGCGGCAGCGAAGACCAGGCGGTCACGACCCGGCGGGTTCCAAGCGGCGCACGGCCACGCGTCGGGTTCCTGTTCACCGGCCAGGGCTCCCAGTACCCCGGGATGGGACGCGATCTCTACGAGTCGTCCACCGTCTTCCGCCGGGCCTTCGACCAATGCGCCGATCTGTTCGATCCGGAGCTCCCAGAGCCCCTGCGGGACGTCATCTTCGGACCCAGCGAGGCCTCCCCGATTCATCAGACCGGCTTCGCCCAACCGGCGCTTTTCTCGCTTGAATACGCTCTGGCCGAGCTCTGGAAAAGCTGGGGAGTCACCCCGGTGGCCGTGCTGGGGCACAGTATCGGCGAGGTGACCGCCGCATGCATCGGGGGCGTCCTGAGTCTCAGCGATGCTGCCCGACTGGTGGCCGCGCGAGGGCGACGGATGCAGGCCTTGCCGGCCGGGGGCGGGATGCGCGCGGTCTTCGCTCCCCTGCCGACCATCGAGCCCTTCCTTCGCCAGGCCGGGCCAGGGCTGGAGGTCGCGGCGATCAACGCCCCCGAGCACGTCGTGGTGGCGGGACCGCTTCGGGCTCTCGAGAAGCTGGGCGAGGAGCTGCAGAAGGCGGGGGTCCGGAACAAACCCCTCGCGGTCTCACACGCATTCCATTCGGCGCTGATGGAGCCAGCCCAGGCGGGATTCGAGAGCGATCTCGCCGGCATGCCGTTCGGTCTTCCCACCATCCGGGTCGTCTCGAATCTCACGGGCGACCTGGTCGACGGCGGATGAGCAGCGCGGGTTACTGGCGGGACCAGAATCCGCCGGCCGGTCCTGTTCGCCAGAGGAATGGAAACCCTGGCGGCCCAGCGTTGCGACCTCCTGCTGGAGCTGGGTCCCGCTCCGGTGCTGTCGTCACTGGGGCAGCAATGCCTGGGCGGAGAGGCCGCGACCTGGTGCGCGTCGCTCCGGTCCGGCCGCCCCGACTGGGAGCAGATCCTGGACGCGCTGCAGTCGGTGTATCTGCGCGGTGTGCCGATCGATTGGGAGCGGTTCGATCAGGACTATCATCGGCACAAGCGCGACCTGCCGACCTACCCATTCCAGAGGACCAGGATCTGGTTCCGGGCCAGGCCGGACTTCGCCACCGTACGGCGGGACGAAAGCGCCCACCCCCTGCTGGGCCGCCGACTTCCCTCGCCGCTGCCTCAGGCCCAATTCGAGTCTCGGCTTTCCGCCGACAGTCCCGGCTTCATCCGGGACCACGATGTCGGCGGAGTCATTCTCCTCCCCGGAACCGCATACCTGGAAATGGGACTGGTCGCCGCGAAAACCCTGTTCGGTTCTCGCGCCAACCGGGTCGTCAACGTGGTGTTTCGAGAGGCGATGACGTTCGGCGAGTCCGAGACGCGAACCGTGCAGACCATCGTTGAGCCGAGCGCGGACGGCCTGGCATCGTTCCGGGTGCAGAGCCTTCGGAGCGATGGAGCCCAGTGGACCCTGCATGCAGAAGGCCAGATCGCACTCGAACCCGAGGCCGAGCTCACGAGTCCAACGCCAGTGGCGAGCACCCCGGCCTCCGCGAGGGTGATCCAGCCCGAGGAGTTCTACCAGACCCAGCGGAACCGGGGATACGAGTTCGGACCGTGCTTTCGTGGGGTTCAATCGATAACCGCAGTCGGTGGTCAGGCGGTAGGGAAGGTCGAGCTTCCCCAGGATCAGGAAGAAGCGGCTCGCTATGTCGTCCACCCGGCGCTGATGGACGCGTGTTTTCAGGTCGCCGGCGCCACCCTTCCGAGCACCAGCCTGGCCAACCTCTACCTCCCGATTTCAGTTAGACGGTTCGCGCTGTGGCGGCCGCCTGGGATTCGATGCACCAGCCAGGTGAATCTGCGCCCGGGCCGAGGAGACTCGGTCCACGAAGTCGACCTCCGGATCTTCGATGCCGACGGTGAGGTGGCGGCGGAAATCGAGGGATTGGCGTTTCAGCGTGTCAGTGCGACTGCCCTCTCCCGGATCAGTACTCGTCACCTGATCAACGAGGAATACGAAATCCGCTGGGAAGCGGTGCCCGCCGCCAGTACCGGCCCACCGGCCGCCGCCGAGCTGGCACGGCGCGCCACGGCCCGTCTCGGGTCGCTCTCGGTCGAACACCGGGTGGAGCAAGCGGACGCTCTCCTGACTCGCCTGGAGAGACTCTCGGGAGAGTGGACCGAGTGGATTCTGGCCGAAGTGGGATGGAACCCCGTTCCGGGGCAAACGGAGGCGGTGAGCGCGATTGCCTCGCAGCTGGGGATCGTTCCCAGGCATGCACGACTCTTCAGCCGTCTCCTCGAGATCTACGCCGAGGATGGCGGTGCATCCGTCACGGACGGACGGGTAACCGCTCACCGGAAGCCCCGCCACCGGGAAGCCACCCGAGTGCTGGAATCCCTGACCCAGGAAAACCCCGACTCGGCTGAGCTGGCCCTTCTCAAAGGAACCGTCCCGGGTTTCCCCGCGGCTCTCCGCGGACAATGCGATCCCCTGCAACTGCTTTTCCCGAACGGTTCGACCGAAACCGCGGAACGACTGTACACCGATTCACCGATGGCCAGGCTCTATAACTCCCTGGCGGCCGATGCGTTCGAGGCGATTCTCCAGGCCGCGCCCGCCGATCGCCCACTCCGAGTGCTGGAGATCGGCGGTGGAACCGGTGGGACCACTTCCCACCTCCTCCCGCGAATCGGCGCCCGGCCGGTGAGCTTCACCTTCACCGACCTTGGCGACTCATTCGTGATGCGGGCGCGGCGGAAGTTCGCTGAATTCCCCGGCCTTCAATACCGGACTCTCGACATTGAGAGATCTCCGGCCGAACAGGGGCTCGGCGAGTCCCGGTTCGACGTGATCATTGCGGCCAACGTGCTCCACGCGACCGCCGACATGCGCCGCACGGTGGAGCACGTCCGAAGCCTGCTCGCCGACGGTGGCATCCTTCTGTTACTGGAGATTACCGCACCCCAGCGCTGGTTCGATTTGACGGTGGGCCTGACCGAGGGCTGGTGGAAGTTTGCCGACCCCGACCTCCGAACCCGGTACACCACTCTGAATGCGGAGCAATGGAATCAGCTCCTCGGGGAATGCGGTCTCGAGGTCGCAACCGCCATCCCTGAGGAGACGGCGACCTGGTCGATGCAACGCCAGCAGCTCTTCATCGGGAAAGCGGCCGACCGGACCGTCGAACAGAAACCCGATCGCGCCTGGCTGATTCTGGAAGATCGGGGCGGGATCGGCGCTCAGCTGGCGGGTGCGCTCAGAGGCCAGGGCGATCGGTGCGCGGTGGCCGGTCCGCAGGGCGAGGACGGCCTTGGCGCGAGCGAAGCGCATTCCCGATTGCTCCGTGAAGCGAAACACCTCCTCGGTCGCTTCGAGGTGGTGGACTTGAGGTGGCTCGATACTTCCGAATGGGGAGCAACCATCGACACCCTCGACGTGCTTCAGCCCAGGGTGACCGATACCCTGGCGCTGGTCCATGCCATCCTGCACGAGTGTCCGGACGCGCCACCGCGACTGCTCACGATCACCAGAGGCGCCCAGGCCGCCGACGGAGTGACTCCCCTCTCTCCCTTCCAGGCGGCCGCATGGGGGATGGGCCGGACGATGATTCTCGAGCATCCGGAGCTCCGTCCGATCCTCGTCGACCTGGATCCGGGGTCTGATCCGGACGAAATCGCCCGCCTCGTGGGGGAGCTTCGTTCGGAGGCTCCAGGCGCGCAGGTGGCATTTCGAGATGGGGAACGCCGGGTTGCGCGACTCTCGCGCCATGTCGCTCCCATCAGCTCCGCCGAGCCGCGCACCGAAAGCAATACCACCCTCGTGGCGAGCGCACCCGGGCTCCTCGAGAACTTGAAGTTGGTCGCTTGCGACCGGCCCGCGCCTGGGCCGGGGGAAGTCGAGGTGGAGGTCGAAACGACCAGCCTCAACTTCCGGGATGTCCTGAATTTGCTGGGCCTTTACCCTGGGGACCCCGGTCCGCTGGGAGGTGAATGCGGCGGCCGGGTAACCCGGCTTGGTCCGGGCGTCACCGGTCTCACTCCCGGCGACCGGGTGGTGACTACGGTCCCCGGCGCCTTCTCGCGATTCGTGGTCAACCGGGCTTCCCTGGTATTCCCGATTCCTCCAAAGCTTGCGATGGCCGAAGCGGCGGCGCTTCCCTTTGCCTACCTCACCGCGGCCTATGCCCTCCGGAAGCTGGCTCGCCTCGAGGAGGGAGAGACCATCCTGATTCATGCGGCGGCAGGCGGGGTGGGCCTGGCCGCCGTGCGGTTGGCCCAGCGCACGGGGGCGAAGATCTTCGCAACCGCAGGCAGTCCCGCCAAACGAGCCTTCCTTCGGGAAATCGGAATTGAGCATGTGCTGGACTCCCGCTCCACCGGCTTTGCGGATGAGATCCTCCGACTGACCGGTGGCAAGGGGGTCAACGTTGTTCTGAACTCCCTCTCCGGCAATGCCATTGCGGCCAGCGTGCGGGCTCTGGCTCCGCGTGGGCGCTTCGTCGAGATCGGCAAGCGAGGAATCTGGAGCGCCGAGGAAATGTCCAGAACCGCTCCGGGGATCGAGTTCTCGATCCTGGATATCGGGGACCTTCTCACGAATCAGCCGGCGGAGCTCAGTGGCATGGTGCGGGAGCTCCTCAGGGAAATCGAGACGAGCGCCCTGCCCACCCTCCCGGTCACCGTTTTTCCGATGAGCCGGGTCGCCGATGCGTTCCGGCACATGATGCAGGCCCGTCAAATTGGCAAGATTGTAGTGGACCACGAACACAACCGGCCGATGTCACGGATCCGGCCTGATGCGACCTATCTCATCGTGGGCGGTTTCTCGGGCCTCGGCCTGCTCGCGGCGCGCTGGCTGGCGGATCAGGGAGCTCGCCACCTGGCGCTGGTCGGCCGGCGTGGCATGACGGCGGAGGCTGGATCAATCCTGGCCGGATTGCGGCAAGCCGGCGTGACCGTGCATCCTGCCGCTCTCGACATCGGTGATGAGCAAGGACTCGCCGAATTGCTGGAGCGGCTCCGAGGTCAGGCGCCCCCGCTTCGGGGGATACTGCACGCCGCCGGCATTCTGGACGACGGCGCGATTCTCTCTCAGGACTGGGCTCGATTCGCCCGAGTGCTGGGTCCCAAGGTCGCCGGAGCCCGCGCGCTGGACCGTCTTACCGCCTCCGACCCCCTGGACTGGTTTCTCATCTTCTCCTCGGCGGCATCGCTCCTCGGCTCGGCGGGCCAGGCGAATCACGCTGCGGCGAACGCGGTGCTCGACGTGCTGGCGCATGAACGGCAAAGAGTCGGCCGGCCGGCTCGGCAATCAACTGGGGCCCCTGGTCCAGCGTCGGCGCCGCGGCCGCGGCGTCCCTGCAGGCCCGGTTGGAAGTCCTGGGCCTTCGCGCCGTCACTCCGGAGGGAGGATTCGCTCACCTCCGAGCCATGATGGAGGACGGATCTCCCCAGATCGGGGCCATGTCGGTGGACTGGAACCGATGGATCCAGCAACGCGGCAATCCCGGACTGCGCGAGTTCCTCGCCGGAATCGAGCAGCCCCGAGCCGGTGCCCTCCCGGTCGCGACGGCATTGCCGGCTTCCTCCCGCTCGCTTCGCGACCAGCTCGCCGGGGCGCCAGCGGGACGGAAGCAGGCGGTGCTCCGAACCTTCCTTCGGCAGACGGTCCGGCGAGTTCTGGGCCTGCCCGAATCGCGGCCGGTGGACGAGGGAGGCCCGCTCGGCGAGATGGGGCTCGATTCGCTTTTGGCGGTGGAGCTGCGCAACACCCTGAGCAAGGAGACCGGAGCCTCGCTCCCGGCCAGCTTGCTGTTCGACTACCCAACCATCGAGGCGCTCTCGGCTCATCTTGCGACCGCGGTGCTTGGGCTCGAAGGCGCGCCCGCGGAACCGGCCGGGGAGCCTGAGCCGACGGACGATCTGCTTGGAGCGATTGAGCGGATGTCGGATGATGAAGTGGATCGGATGCTCACGGGAGGGTCTCGCGAATGAGCGATTTCGCGGATCGCCTGTCCCGGTTGTCCCCCCAGAAACTGGCGCTGCTCGCTCAGGAGCTGCAAGCCAGGCTTCAGGCCGCGGAACAGCGGACCGCCGAACCCATCGCGATCATCGGCGCAGGCTGCCGGCTCCCGGGAGCCGACGGTCCGGCTGCGTTCTGGCGTCTGCTGGAGGAAGGACGGGATGCGATCCGAGAGGTACCCTCTGACCGCTGGAATGCGGACGCCTGGTATGACCCTGATCCGGACGTTCCGGGGCGCATGAATTCGCGGTGGGGCGGTTTCCTCGACGACATCGACAAGTTCGATCCCCAGTTCTTCGGGATTGCCCCGCGCGAAGCAAGGACCATGGATCCGCAACAGCGGTTGCTGCTCGAGGTCAGCTGGGAGGCATTGGAGCATGCGGGCCAGGCGCCGGACCGGCTTGGTGGGACGCCGACCGGGGTCTTCGTCGGTATCAGCGGAATGGATTACCTCCAACTGATCCGGGACCGTGCGGGGCTCGACAATCTCTACTTCTCGACCGGTCAATCCCACGCGGTGGCCGCGGGACGCATCTCGTATATCCTGGGACTGCGGGGACCGGCGCTCGCCGTTGATACCGCCTGCTCGTCCTCGCTCGTCGCGGTCCACCTCGCCTGCCAATCGCTGCAATCGGGGGAATGCCGGCTGGCTCTCGCCGGGGGCGTGAACGTGATCCTGGTGCCGGCCATCACGCTCTCACTCTCCGCGGCCCACATGATGGCGGCCGACGGCAGGTGCAAGACGTTTGCGGACGCGGCTGACGGGTTCGTGCGAGGCGAAGGATGCGGGGTCGTGGTGCTCAAGCGCCTCGACGACGCGGTCGCTGATGGTGATCGAGTGCTGGCGGTGATCACTGGAAGCGCGGTGAACCAGGACGGCACCAGCAGCGGGCTTACAGCGCCGAATGGGCCGGCCCAGGAAGAGGTGATCCGCGCAGCACTCCGGAAGGCCCGGCTCGCACCGGCGGACATCGATTACGTCGAGGCCCATGGAACCGGCACCCAGCTGGGCGACCCCATGGAAATCCGGGCCCTCGCCCGTGCCCTTGGGGCCGGCCGTGAGTCGCCCCTCCTGGTGGGCTCGGTGAAGACCAACTTTGGACACCTGGAGGCGACGGCGGGAATTGCCGGCCTCATGAAGGTCATGCTCGCCCTCCGTCATGAAACCATTCCCCGGCACCTCCACTTCGACGAGCCCAGCCGGAACATCGACTGGGAGAGCATGCCGGTGAGAGTTGCCGCCGAGCCGGTTCGGTGGCCCCGAACGTCAAGGCCCCGCCGGGCGGGAGTGAGCTCGTTCGGGTTCAGCGGCACCAATGCCCACCTCATCCTCGAGGAAGCCCCGCTTCTCGCCCCTCCTCCGGTGAGCGGGGAGCGCCCGCTCCACTGTCTGCCGCTTTCGGCCAAGACCCCGGCGGCGCTCCGCGCCGTCGCGCAACGGTACCTCGATGCCTTCCGCGATGGCGAGCACGCCATCCCCGATGTCGCGCACACCGCTGCGACCGGGCGGGCGCATTTCGCGCACCGGGCCGCCATCGTCATTCACGACCGCAACGACGCGATGCGAGGCCTCGAGCGAGTGCAGCGCGGCGAGCATGCGCGGGAGCCCACCGATCGGCGGGACCGTTCTTCCCCCCCCGAAGTGGTGTTCATGTATACCGGCCAGGGCGCGCAATACCCTGGGATGGGGCATGCCCTCTACCAATCCGCGCCGGTGTTCCGGGACGTCATCGATCGATGCGACGCGTTGCTCGGCAGTGACCGGCAGGGCCGAACCCTGCGCGACGTCCTGGTGAAGGCAGGCGACGCCCCTCCGATTCACGAGACGGCATGGACCCAGCCGGCGCTGTTCGCGATCGAGTATGCGCTCACCGAGCTCTGGCGCTCGTGGGGGATTGTTCCCGCGGCGGTGATCGGGCATTCGCTGGGCGAGTATACCGCCGCATGTGTGGCCGGCGTGTTCTCCCTGGAGGATGGCCTGCGACTGGTCGCAGAGCGCGCCCGCCTCATGGCGAGCGTCCAAGCACCGGCCCTGATGGCCGCGGTCTATGCTTCTTTGGAAACCGTCGCGCCGCTGGTGTCCCGATGGGCCGCCAAGGCGGCGATCGCCGCGATCAACGCTCCCGACAACATCGTCATCTCGGGAGCGCGTGACACGGTCGAGGAGATCCTCGCGGATCTCGCCGAGCGGCACATCGAGGCCCACCGGCTCTTCGTCTCCGTCGCTGGGCACTCCCCGCTCATGGACCCGGTTCTCCCCGCCCTCGAGCAATTTGCGGGGAGCATTGCCATGTCAGCCCCTCGGATACCGGTAGGCTGGAACCTGCCCGGCGAGCTCGTCAACGGGAGTCCGCCGGACCCCGGATACTGGGCGCAGCACGCGCGACAGCCGGTCCGCTTTGACGAAGGAATGCGAGGACTGTTCAACGAGGGATTCCGGATCTTCCTCGAGGCGGGGCCCCATCCCACCTTGCTCGCTCTGGCCGAGCGAAATGAAACCACGCCGGGTGTTCGCTATCTCGCTTCGCTGCGGCGGGGCAAGGAGGAATGGGGCGAGATGGTGGGAAGTCTGGCCGCCCTGTACGAAGAGGGCGCCGAAATCGACTGGGCAGCCTTTGATCGTCCCTACAGCCGGCGCCTGGTCACCCTGCCGACCTATCCGTTCGAGCGTTCGAGACACTGGGTTGAACCGGAAGGAAAAGTCCCGCTTCGCTCACCGTCACCGACCCCAGTTGACCAGTCGGTGAGGCGGTTATCGACCGCAACACCGATCTACGAGACCACCCTCTCTCCCAGCGCCCATCCCTGGCTGAGCGCACTCCGGGTTCACGGAAGGTCGCTCGCCCCAGGGCCACTCGTGCTCGAGCTCGCGATGCAGGCGATTCAGGACTGCTTTGGAAAGCAACCCCGGGAGCTCCTGGACCTCGCGTTCCTGGCGCCCCTGTTTCTGCGGGACCAGGGAACCCGGCTGCAGATCACCCTCGAGAGCCCCGAAGCCTCGAACCACGAGATCCGCTTCAGCGTGTACAGCGAATCGGAGCATGCCGACTCCTGGACCCTGCATACCACCGGGACCGCCAAGCAACCGATCAGCGCGCAGAGGGGGTCTCCGGATAGTCCGCCCTCCGGCCAGGAAGTTGAATCGGCCGATCGGTACTATGACCAGCTCGAACGGGCAGGTGTCTTCTTCGGCCCCGCTCTTCGGGGGCTTCGCGAAATCCGGCGGGGCGGCGGACGAGCCTGGGCCAGAGTCGAGCTCCCGGGTGCCGGGAGAAAAACCCGGTTCGGCTGGGCTGACCCCGCGATGGTTGAGGCAATCCTGCAGGCGACCGGCCTGGTTTTCCCGGAACCCCGTCCCGACGATCCTCCCCAGCTCCTGGTGGGGGTCGCCCGGATTGCTCTTCCAGAATCCCTTCCCGAAAGCGTCGTGGTGGATGCCAGGCTGCGTACCGCTCAGGGAGGAAGCTCCTTCACTGACTTGACGATCCGGGACAGCCATGGTCGACCGGTCGGTGTAATCGAGGGAATCCGACTCGCTTCCCTTCCCCGGGAGCTCGTCGCCGACGAACCGCCTGGTGTCGGTCCGTACTACCGTTTGCACTGGAGACCGGCGCCCTTGCCGGCATCACTCAGCCTGCCCGATTCGGCGACGTTCGAGGAACCTCTCAGGAAGCGGTTCCAAGCCGGCTCCGATATGCTCGACGGCCACGACCGCATTCTGGGCGGGCTCGACCGCCTGAGCGCCATATATATACGAAAAGCCCTCCTGGACCTCGGCTTTCAAGCCACCCGCCACCGCAGGTTTACAGAGAAGGACGAAATTCAACGGCTCGGCATCCTTCCGAAGTACGGACGCCTGTTCCATCGGATGCTGTCCATTCTGGCGGAAGAAGGACACCTGGAGCTGGACGGCCTCCAATGGAAGGTCTGCCGACCCTGGAGTGCCGTTTCCGATCCGCGTTCTCCGGAGATCGGAAGCGATGAGAGCGCCGAGCTTGCCCTGCTTTCTCGGACCGGTCCGCGACTGTCCGCAACCCTCCACGGCGATGAAGATCCCCTCGAGCTGCTCTTTCCAGGGGGATCTATCGACCTGACACGGCCGCTCTACGTCGAATCTCCTGGAGCCCGGGTCTTCAACTCGCTTGTGGCTGAGGTCATCCGAACCACCGTCGCCTCCATGCCGCCGAGTCACCGGCTCCGGGTTCTCGAGATCGGCGCCGGCACCGGCGGGACCACCGCGTCGGTCGTGCCGGAGCTGCCGGCCGACCGGAGCGAATACACCTTCACCGATGTTTCTCCTTTCTTTCTGGAGCGCGCCAAGGAAGACTTCGCGCCCTTCCCGTTCCTGCGGACCGCCCTGCTGGACATCGAGAAGGATCCGGTCGCCCAGTCGTTCCCTGCCGCTGGCTTCGACATCATCATCGCCGCGAATGTGCTGCACGCCACCGCGGACCTTCGAACCACCATTCGGCATGTGCGTTCGCTTCTGGCTCCTCGGGGTTTGCTCATTCTGGTCGAAGGAGTGGCGCCGGAACGATGGGTTGACCTGACCTTCGGATTGACCGACGGGTGGTGGCGGTTCGCCGACCCGGAGCTGCGCACCTCCCATCCGCTCTTGTCTCGGCAGGCCTGGCAGGGATTGCTCGGCGAATGCGGCCTGGAAGACATCCTGTTCGCGCCCGAAGACCTCTCCAGCCGAGTGGCGCAGCAGCATTCCATGATCGTGGCCCGGGCGCCGCGGCCGGAGCCGAAACGGTGGGTCCTGGTCCCGGATGCGGCGGGGATTGCGGGGTGTCTTTCGCAGAAGCTGGCCGCGGAGGGGCACCAGGTGGAGCTCCGCATCGACGCGGCGCATCCCCTGCCGGACAACTCCCATCTGGTCTACCTCCAGGGACTGGACCTCCCCGCCTCTGCGACCGAACCGGCCTATCCGGACGCGCTGGAGAAGGCCGGATGGTCTCCGGTCGCCTTACTCCAATCGGTTGCCCGAACCGGGAAAGGTCGCGCATGGCTCATAACCCGCGGCATCCAGGCCCGGCGGGCAACCTGGCAGGCTCCCCTCTGGGGCCTCGGCCGGGTGTTCGCGCTGGAGCACCCCGATCATTGGGGGGGCCTGGTCGACCTGGCTCCGGACGCATCGATCGAGACTGCAGCCGGTCTTCTGGCGCAATCTCTTCTCTGCGAGGACGGGGAAGACCAGACATCCTGGGAGGCCGGGCAGCGGCTTGCGCTCAGACTCCGTCCGGCGGAGCCGCCCGGGACCACCGCTTCGATCCACGCCGACGCCACCTATCTCGTCACTGGTGCATTCGGAGGGCTTGGCCCGCTCGTGGTGCGCTGGCTGTCGGAACAGGGAGCTCGCCACATCGGACTCCTGGGACGTCATCCCGGCACGGGTCCCGAGCTGAGCGATCTCGCCGAGGCGGGTGTGCAGCTCATTCCCCTGGCGGCGGACGTGGGGGATCGGGCGAGCCTGGACTCGGCGCTGGCAGAACTACGGCGCAAAGCGCCGCCGCTCCGCGGCATCCTCCACGCCGCAGCAGATCTTTCGCTGGTTCCATTCATGGAGCTGGACCGCGAAGCAATCGACCGCATGTTCTCGGCGAAGCTGTCCGGTAGCGCGCTCCTCTTCGAGCTTGGCCGGGCGGAGGGTCTCGATTTCCTGGTGTTCTTTTCCTCCAGTACCGCGGTCCTCGGTGCTTCCGGTTTTGCTCATTACGCCGCCGCAAATGCCTTCCTCGACGCCCTGGCCGCGGTGCGGCCGGCTTCCTTTCCTGTCGCCTCGATCAACTGGGGTACCTGGGAACGCATGCGCGGAGTTGGTTCGGTCCGCCGCCGGGAATACCGGGAGGCGGGGCTTCTGCCGATGCCGGCCGCCACAGCATTGGACGGATTATCTCGCGTCGCTGGAAGCGACCAGACCAACCTCATGATTGCCGAGATCGACTGGAGGGCCCTCAAGTCCCTTCATGAGGCCCGACGGCCCAGACCGCTGCTCAGCGAAATCCGGATAGGCGAGTCCTCGCCAGTGCAGCAGAGGGCCCAGGTTTCCCGCGAACTCCTCGAGTCGCTGGGTCAGCTCGATGCCACGGGTCGCCGAAGTGTTTTGCAGTGCATCGTGGCTGAAGAGGTCGGGAAGGTGCTTGGCCAGGGCGGAGACACCGTTGCCCCCGAGGTCGGGTTGTTTGCCATGGGCATGGATTCATTGATGTCGGTGGAGCTGCGGAAACGACTGGAAACCCGGATTGGGCGCTCCCTGCCATCGACACTCACGTTCAATTACCCCACGGTGAATGCCCTGGCTGACTTCCTGCAGATCGAGCTGGAACGCCCGGACCTCGGGAACGGGCCCGTCTCAGTCAAGGAAACGCCGAACCGTCTGCCTGAGATGACCGAATCCGAGCTGGAGCAAGCGTTGCGGGCAAAGCTTACGGAGCTTCGATGAGCGAGCGCCGGGATGTCCTGCGCGAATCGCTCCTCGCGATCGAACGGCTCCAGGAACGTTTGGCTCAGGCCGAAGGTTCCAGCCGCGAGCCGATCGCGATCGTCGGAGCGGGCTGCCGGTTTCCCGGTGGGGTTGAGAGCCTGGAGGATCTCTGGCGGCTGCTGCGTGATGGAGTCGACGCCATCGGCGCCGCGCCGGCCGACCGGAACACCCTGCTGTCCGCCACGCCGGCGGGCCAGGCGCCGCCGCAGGGAGGGTTTCTCCGGCAGGTGGATCAGTTCGATCCCCAGTTCTTCGGCATCTCCCCGAGAGAGGCGGAGACGCTGGATCCTCAGCAACGCCTGCTCCTGGAGACCTCCTGGGAGGCGCTGGAAAGCGCCGGGATTCCGGCCGACGCAGCTCATCGGAACCCGCACCGGGGTGTTCGTCGGGATCACGACCGGAGACTACGGCGAGCTGGTTCGAAACAGCGGGCAGACCGACGTCTACTCGGCGACCGGCGGTGCGCTCAATGCGGCGGCCGGAAGGATCGCCTACACCCTGGGCCTTCAGGGCCCCTGCGTCGCGCTCGATACCGCCTGCTCCTCTTCCCTGGTGGCGGTGCACCTCGGGTGTCAGAGCCTGCGGGCCGGAGAATGCGGCCTGGCCCTCGCGGCGGGCGTCAATCTTGTCCTGCTCCCCGATTTGATGGCGCTCTTTACCCGATGGGGAATGGTCGCACCGGACGGTCGATGCAAGACGTTTGATGCGGCCGCGGACGGATTCGTTCGCAGTGAAGGATGCGCGACCATCGCTCTCAAGCGCCTGGGGGATGCTCGACGAGACGGCGATCCGATTCTCGCCATCATCCGGGGGTCGGCGGTGAACTCGGATGGCAAGAGCAGCGGGCTCACAGTACCGAATGGCCTGGCGCAGCAGGCGGTCCTCCGCGCCGCCCTCGCCAATGCCGGTCTGCAACCCGCCGAGATCGATTATGTCGAGGCGCACGGGACCGGAACCTCTCTCGGAGATCCGATCGAGGTCGAAGCCCTGGGGAACGTAATGCGGGAAGGGCGCACGCCCGCGCGCCCGCTGCTGATCGGGTCCATCAAGACCAATATCGGTCACGCCGAGGCGTCGTCCGGCCTGGCGGGCCTCCTCAAGGTCGTGGTGGCGCTCCAGCACGACGCGATTCCAGCGCACCTGCACTTCGCCACGCCTAACCCGGGGATCCCCTGGAGCGAGTTGCCGATCCAGGTTCCGACCCGGCTCACGCCGTGGCCCCGTGGCGACCGGGTCCGGCGGGCGGGAGTGAGCTCGTTCGGATTCAGCGGAACCAATGCCCACGTGGTGCTCGAGGAGCCGCCGGCCCCAGAGCCCACTGCCTCACCTGCCCCGGGGCCGCCTGATCGACCCGATCTGGCGGTGCTTTCCGCCAGGTCCGACGAAGCCCTGCGCGAGCTGGCTGAGCGGCAGCGGCGAGCTCTGGCGGCGGGCGTGCCACTGGCCGATCTCGCCGCGACCACTCAGACAGGCCGGGCCACCTTCTCCCGTCGAGCCGCGGTGAGAATCGATGACCCGGCCCATACCGCGGAGCGGCTCACCGCGGTGGCCGGGGGCCTGCCCGTGGCCGGCGTCTCGATGGGCGCCGCACTCCCCGGGGTTCCCAAAGTCGCCTTTCTGTTTCCCGGTCAGGGATCCCAGTGGAAGGGCATGGGGCTCTCGCTCGCTCGGACGGAGCAGGTAGTGCGGCAGAGCCTGGAAGCCTGCGACGCGATCCTGCGACCCGAGCTGGGACGGTCGCTGTTCGAGCTGCTCGAGCGGGAGGATCTGCTGTCGGAAACCCGTTACACCCAACCACTGCTGTTCGCGGTGGAATGGGCCCTGGCCGAGCTCTGGCGATCCTGGGGAATCCAACCGGCAGCGGTGCTCGGCCACAGCGTCGGTGAGTACGTGGCGGCATGTGTCGCGGGCATCATGGAGCTGCCAGTCGCGCTGCGATTGATCGCGGCCCGAGGTCGTCTCATGGAAGACCTCACCCCCCCTGGAGCCATGGCGGCGGTGTTTGCCAGTGAAGAAACCGCCGCCCGGGCGATCGCGGGCCGTAAAGACCGGGTCGCGATTGCGGCGATCAATGCTCCCGACAGTGTCGTGATCTCCGGCGATCCCAGCGCCCTCGATGAGGCCCTGGAAACGCTGGCACGCGAGGGAATCGGTACCAGACGACTTTCGGTTTCCCGTGCCTTCCACTCGCCGCTGATGGACCCCATGCTTGCTGGGTTCCGCCGCGAGCTGGCGCAGGTCTCCTTCCGGTCCGGCACGATCCCGCTGATTTCCAACGTCTCCGGGCACCTCGCGGAGTCCGAAGTGGTCTCGCGGGAATACTGGGTGGACCATGTGCGGCGCCCGGTCCGGTTTGCCGAGAGTATTGCCTGCCTTGCCGAGCGTGGCGTGAACGTACTCCTCGAGGTGGGACCGGGCGCCGCGCTCCTGGGACTGGCGAAGCGGACTCTGGGCGACCAATGCGGAGTGGCGATCCCAACATTGCGGCGCGAGACTGACGAGGAAGCCTCGGCGATCGACGCCCTGGGCTCCCTCTGGGTATCGGGCGTTCCCGTTGATTGGGACCGGTTTCGACGCGACCGGAACGGACGACGGGTCCCTCTCCCAACCTATCCGTTCCAGCGGGAACGACACTGGCTGGAAGAGAAGAAGCGGCATCAGGTCCGTCTCCCCGCTGTGGCGAGCGGGCATCCTCTGTTGGGAAGCCCGGTCCTCCGCGCGGAGGAGGCCCGAGTCTGGAGTTGGGAGGGTGAGGTCAGCCTGGAAGCGCTTCCCTACCTGGATGATCATCGAATCCAGGGGCGGGTGATCGTTCCCGGCACCGCGTATCTCGAAATGGTTCTGGCCGCGAGCGCAGAGGCCCTTGGGACCAGTCCCCTCACCATGAGCGGCCTCAAGGTCCACGCTCCACTGGCCCTGAATCCCGATCAGCGCGCCAGAACCCGGACCGTCCTCAAGGGCGATCCGGCCGGCGGGTTCGTCTTCACCGTTTCGAGCTGCCTCGATTCCAGGGAGGCCGGCGATTGGACGCTCCATGCCTCCGGTCGGCTCGAGCTGGGCGCTCCTGATGCAGATCCGGTGGACATCGCTGAAATACAAGTTCGCTGTACCGAAACCGTCTCCGGCCACGAGTTCTACCGGTTGCTTGCAATCCGGGGAAACCAATGGGGTCCGTCGTTCCAGGGTATTACCCGGGTTTGGCGCCGAGCCGATGAGGCGCTGGCCGAGGTACAGGCCCCCACGGAAATCCTGAACGACCTGGCGCGGTATCGCTATCACCCGGCGCTCTCGGACACCGCGGGCCATGCCCTGGCCGCCACCATTCCGCTGGAGGCTTCCCCCGGTCGGCTGGGCGGCGCGTTCGTCGGTGGGGCTCTCGACAGCTTCGTATTTCGAGCCCCGCCTCGCGGCCGGATCTGGGCCCACGTGATCCGACGCCACGAGGCGGGCTCTCCTAACACGCTGAGCGGCGACATCCGGGTCCTCGACGAAACCGGACGGGTGGTGGCGGAGACCCGTGGCACCCGCTTGTGGTACCTGGAGGAAGGGCGTTCGGCCCCTGGGGAACCGTCCCTCGCCGACCGCTTCTACCAGGTAGCCTGGCGTCCCAGCGAAACCGTCGAGATCAAGCCAAAATCGGGACGATGGCTGGTGTTCGCGGACCGGGAGGGACTGGCGGCCCGGACCGCAGAGCGGATTGCTGGCACCGGCCCCGTCGTCACCGTCGAGCCAGGGGCCCGGTTCGAGAAGAAGGAGCCCCATCGCTACGCAGTCCGTCCCGATTCTCCTGAAGACTACCTGCGTGTGTTGGGTGAATCCGGCGGTGACCCCTGGACCGGGATCATTCATGCCTGGAGCCTGAACCGGACACTCGCCACGGGGGAGGTTGACCCGGTTGAGGCCGAGCCCATCTCGCTCCGGAGTGTATTCTCCCTGCTCGCGGCCGCGAGCCAGAGGCCGGCTCAGACTTCTCTTCCCATCTGGTTCCTGACCCGGGGATCCCAACCGGCCGGAAGCCCCGTCACCGACCCGATCGGCAGCGCGATCTGGGGAGTCGGCCGTTCCCTCTCGGTGGAGGCTCCCCAGCACTGGGGAGGCTTGATGGATCTGGATCCTTCAGGCGCCGCCGATCCCGCAACTCTGGCCGCCGCCATTACCGCCGGGGACCGGGAAGACCTGGTCGCGATCCGGAACGGCGTCCGGCTGGTCGCGAGACTCGCGCACGCGCCGGCGCCGGCTGACGAAGCCTCCCTCACCTGGCGCACCGACGCATCGTACTTGATCACCGGGGGCCTCGGCGGTCTCGGCCTTCAGGTCGCCCAGTGGATGGTCCGCCAGGGAGCCCGGCGACTGGTCCTCCTGGGCCGCACTCCACTCCCCCCCCGAACCGATTGGGCCCAGGTCGATCCGGAAACCATGGCGGGACGGCGGATTGCGGCGGTCCGGCAGCTCGAGTCGATGGGAGCGGCGGTGCATCTCGAGTGCGGAGATGTCGCGGATCGAGCCCAGCTGGACGCGTTTCTCGATCGGTTCCAGCGCGAAGGCTGGCCCCCGATTCGGGGGGTGATTCACGCGGCCGGCACGATGCATCGAGCCCCCTTGTCGGAGATGACTGCCCAGGCATGGGAAGCGTTGTGGCGCCCAAAGGCGCTTGGCGCCTGGCATCTGCACCAGAGGTTCGGCGATCAACTCGATTTCTTCGTCCTCTTCTCATCGGCCTCCGCGTTGCTCAACTCCGCGCTGATCGGGGGATACGCCGGGTCAAACGCGTTTCTGGATGGCCTGGCGCAACTCCGCAGATCGCTCGGCCTTCCTGCCCAGAGCATCCAGTGGGGCCTCTGGGCGGGGGCCGGGATGGCCGACAAGGTCGATGCCGAAGACCTGGGGAGCGCGGTGTCCAGGGGGATGGGAGTGCTTTCATCCGACCAGGCCCTCGAGGCTCTCGGGGTGATCATGCGATCACGGGAGCCCGAGATCGCCGTCATTCCGGTTGATTGGGAGGCATGGCGCGAACGGTATCCGATGTTCGTATCGGCCCCATACCTTGCGGAGCTGTTCGAGCGCGCAGGAGCCGCCCCCGAGGAGCCGCCGGAAAGCACCTTCTCGCGCGAGGAGTTCGTCCTCCTCTCGCCGGAGGCCCGCTCGGCCGCAATTCGCAACCGGATCCGCCAGCACGCCGCCGGCGTCCTTCGAATGGATCCAGCCAAACTGGACGATCGCCTGCCTCTCGCGTCGTTCGGACTTGATTCCCTGATGGCCGTGGAGCTCAAGAACCGTATCGATCGGGAGCTTGCTCTTTCAGTTCCCCTGGTCCACTACCTCGACGGATCGGGAATCGACCAGCTCACCGAGGTCGTGAACAAGATCGGCCGCTGGGAGAGTCCGTCCGACGGCCTCGACCCAGAGGCTCTGCTGGCGCAGCTTCCCCAGATGTCGGACGAGGAAATGGACGCCCTCCTGGCCCAGCTCGGGGAAAGCGAATCATGAGCGGGTCCCAGACCGAGGCAAAGCGAGCGCTCCTGGCCAAGCTCCTGAAGGAGAGGGCCGCGACGAACCAGGACGCCCCGGCGGCTCAGCCGGAGCTCCGATCGTTGCCCAGGGATCAGGATCTCCCTCTTTCGTTCGGGCAGGAGCGGGTCTGGTTTCTGGACAAGCTCCAGCCGGAGAGCGCTTTCTACAATCACCTCGACCTGATCTCGTTCTCCGGCCGGTTGAACGTCGAGACGCTCAACCGATGCCTGGACCTCGTTGTCGCCCGGCACGAAGTCCTCCGGTCCACCTTCCCTGAAGTTGATGGCTTGCCGGTGCAGCGCGTCGGTCCCCCATACCGCGTGCCTCTTCCGGTCACCGATCTGCGGGCCTTGTCCCCGGAGGAGCGGAGCCGTCAGTGGCACGAGATCGCCGCCCGGGAAGCCAAGACGCTTTTCGATCTGGCGACCGGACCTCTGCTCCGGGCCCGGTTGCTTCGGCTCCAGGACGACGAGCACCTGCTCGTCTTCACGGTGCACCACATCGCCTGGGATGGCTGGTCCCTCGGTCTGTTCCTGCAGGAGCTGACCACCGCCTATCCGGCGTTGGCCGGTGGCAAGACCCCGGAACTACCTGCCTTGCCGCTGCAGTACGTGGACTTCGCGGATTGGCAACGACGCTGGCTCTCGGGAAAGACGCTTGAGGCACAGCGGCAATTCTGGGGGCAACGGCTCGGCGGCAACCTGCCCACGCTCGACCTCCCGCTGGATCGTCCCCGGATGCCGAGCCGAAGCTTCGAGGCCCGGCCCCTGGATGTGAATGTGGAAGGCGATCTCCTCACGGCCATCCGGGAGTTGAGCCGGCGAGAAGGGATGACGCTCTACACCACCGTCCTCACCCTGTTCAACATCCTGCTCAACCGTTACACCGGCCAGGAGGACGTTCTCATCGGCACCCTCGTGGCCGGCCGGGTTCGGCCCGAGATCGAGCAGGCGATCGGCTGTTTCGTGAATACCATCGCGCTGCGGACCGACCTTTCCGGCGATCCGACGTTCCGGGAGGCCCTGCGGCGCACCAGGGACGTGATCCTGAGTGCCCATGCTCACGCCGACTATCCCTACGAGGAGCTGATCAAACAGCTCCAGCCCCATCGCGACCTGAATCGAAACCCGGTGCTCCAGGTCTTCCTGAACATGTTGAATGTCCGCATGTGGGATGACATCGTGCTCCCGGGCCTGACCATCCGGTCGCTTTCGGCGCTCGAGGTCCATGCGGTCGCGGACGGTCTCACCCTTTTCGCCTCCGAAGCCGACGACCGGCTCCAGCTGTGCTTCGGTTATCCGACCGAGTTGTTCGACACCGACACGATCGAGCGCATGGCCGGGCACCTCCTCACGCTGATGGCCGACGCGGCCGCGCATCCGGAGCTCTGCATTTCCCGGCTCCGCATGGTCTCTCCTTCCGAGGAGGCGACCCTTCTGCGAGCCGGAGGCGAAGGGGCGCGGCCCGTTGCCGCCGAGACCACGCTTCATGCCCTGTTCGAAGCTCAGGTCGCTCGCGATCCCGATGCGACCGCGCTCACCTTCGAAGACATCACCCTGAGTTACGGCGAGCTCAATGCCAGGGCGAATCGAGTCGCTGGTTCCCTGCGCGACCTCGGAGTCGGTCCCGACCACCTGGTCGGGCTTTGTGCCGAACGATCCCTCGACCTGGTGATCGGCATCCTCGGGATTCTCAAGGCGGGGGGCGCTTACCTGCCGCTCGATCCGGCCTATCCCGCCGATCGGCTGGGGTTCATGATCCAGGACGCCGCGCTCTCGGTCATTCTGACCCAGCGCACCATCGCCCCGCTCCTTCCAGCCTCCAGCGCGAGGATTGTCCTGCTCGACGAGGCCGCAGCGTCCGGGCCGGAGTCACCAGGCGGCCCATTCTCCCGAGCCGGCCCGTCCAACCTCGCCTATGTGATCTACACCTCCGGATCGACCGGCCGGCCAAAGGGTGTCCTCATCACCCACGCCAACGTGGTCCGCCTGCTGGCCGCGACCCGGGACTGGTTCCATTTCGATTCATCGGATGTGTGGACCCTGTTCCATTCCTTCGGCTTCGATTTTTCCGTGTGGGAGATCTGGGGGGCCCTTGCCTACGGGGGCAGACTGGTGATCGTGCCGCGGGACACCACCCGGGATCCGGTGGCGTTCCGGCGCCTCCTGGCGCGCGAGCGGGTTACCGTGCTCAATCAGACGCCCTCGGCCTTTGGACAGCTGATCCAGGCCGACGAAGCGGAAGCCACGAGTGATCTGGGTCTCCGATTCGTCATCTTCGGAGGCGAGGCGCTCGACCTGGCGCCGCTTCGTCCCTGGGTCGACCGCCATGGCGACGCCGCTCCCCGCCTCATCAACATGTACGGGATCACCGAGACCTGCGTTCATGTGACCTACCGGCGCATAACCCGCGATGACATCCGACGGAATCAAGCCAGTCCCATCGGGATGCCGATTCCGGATCTGAGGGTGTACCTGCTCGATCAGCGCGACCGGCTGGTGCCGTTCGGTCTGCCCGGCGAAATCCACGTGGCCGGGCCCGGCCTGGCCCGCGGCTATCTCAATCGACCCGAGCTCACCGAAGAGCGGTTCGTTCCCGATCCGTTCCGCGCCGGAGAACGGATGTACCGATCCGGCGACCTGGCGCGCCGGAGACCCGACGGCGAGCTCGAGTATCTCGGGCGACGGGACCGCCAGGTGAAGATCCGCGGTCATCGGATCGAGTTGGGCGAGATCGAGGCGACCCTGCTTCAGGTTCCGGGGATTCGCGCGGCAGTGGTGCGGCCGCAACCTGCCAATGGCGTCGCCGACCGGCTGGTCGCCTACGTCGTTCCGGCTGATCCATCCGCGACGCCGACGTCCGAGCTCATCCGTGGAGCGTTGCGGCGGACCCTCCCGGAGTACATGCTGCCGGACTCCGTGATCGCCCTCGCCGCGCTCCCCCTCACCGCCAACGGGAAGATCGATCGCAACGCGCTTCCCGAGCCGCCAACCCAGACGGCCTCTCCCGGGTCAAGCGCGACGCCCACGACCGAGAACGAACAAATCGTTGCGAGAATCTGGTGCGAGGTGCTCGGCCTCGAACGGATCGGGGTGAACGACAATTTTTTCGAGCTCGGCGGGCACTCCCTGCTCGCGGCGCGGGTGACCGCCCGGTTGCGCGAGGCCTTCCGCCGCGAGGTGCCGGTACGACGCCTGTTCGAACTCCAGACGGTGGCGGAGCTGGCGAAGAGCTTCGATTCCGGGGGACCGGAGGTTGCGCTCGACCCTGCGATGATGCTCGAGGGTGGCCCCCCGGTCCTCTCGTTTGCGCAGGAGCGGCTCTGGTTCTTCGAGCAGCTCGAGCCCGGGAGTTCGGCGTACAACATCCCGATGATCCTCCGGTTTCGCGGGCGACTGGACACGGGGGCCCTCGAACGCAGCCTTTCCACCATTCTGGCGCGTCATGAAGTGCTTCGAAGCACCTTCTCGTCCGACGACGGAAAGCCGGTCCTCGTCATCGGTCCGCCACAGCCATGGACGGTCCAGACCTGCGGCCTCGACGGTATCGCACCGGAGCTCCGCGAAACCGAGGGTCTCAAGCTTGCCCACTCGGAGACGCTTCGTCCCTTCGACCTCCAGACCGGGCCCCTGGTCAGGGCCCTGCTGATCCAACTCGGCGAAGGAGGCGCATTACTTCGTTCTCACGCTTCATCACATCGTCGGCGACGGGTGGTCTATCCAGATCCTGTTGAACGAATTCGCGGAACTCTACCGGGGCGGGCGTCCAGCACGGGGCGGCGACCCTTCCGTCGCTCCCGATCCAGTATCACGATTTCGCCAATGCTCAGCGGCAGCTCCTTTCCGCCGACCGGTTACGGCAAGATCTGGAATACTGGAAGCGGCAGCTCGATGGCGCCCCCCCCGCGCTGGATCTCGCCCTCGATCGAGCCCAGACCAGCCCAGCAGACCTTCGAAGGGGCGATCCACAGCAGCGTGCTTGGCGCTGGTCTGCTGCAGCGGCTTCACGAGGTATCTCGAGCCGAGGATGCCACCCTGTTCATGACGTTGCTCGCGGGATTCCAGGTCCTCCTCAGCCGGCTGAGCGGCCAGAATGACCTGTGTGTAGGATCCCGGTCGCAGGCCGCAACCGAATCGAAACGGAGAACCTGATCGGCCTCTTCCTGAACACGGTCGTGCTTCGAAGCCGCATCGAATCCACGACGACCTTCCGTGAGGCGCTTCGACAGGTTCGCCAGAACGCGATCGACGCCTATGCGCACCAGGAGCTTCCTTTTGACCGGCTGGTCGAGGAACTCCATCCGGTTCGGGACCTGAGTCGGACGCCGGTGTTCCAGATCCTGTTCAACATGACCAGCTTCGGGCGCGCCGAGTACCCTGGAGTTGCCGGATCCTCGAAATCGAACCGGCCCGGAGCTTTCTCGAAGCCGAATCGCGATCGAAGTTCGATCTGGACTCTCTACGTCTGGGAGCACGAGGCGGGGCTTCAGCTTGCGACCGTGTACAACGCCGCGTTGTTTTCTCGAGGCCGCATCGAGGATATGCTCCAGCAGTACGTACAGCTTCTAGCGACCTTACCTGACCTCGACCAACCAGTCGCCGCGGCCTCTTGGTCGGAGGGCCAGGTACTCTCCCAGGAGGATCTCCGACAACTCGCCCACTGGAACGCCACCACCCGACCCTACCCACTCGAGAGGAGTCTCCATTCCCTGGTGGAGGAGCAGGTGGATCGATCACCCAACGCCATCGCGGTTCGCTACGAGGAAGGGCAACTCACCTACGCCGAGCTGGATGCACGAGCCAATCAGCTCGCCAGGATTCTCCAGGAAAGCGGTGTCGGTCCCGACACCCTGGTTGGGGTCTGCCTGGAGCGCTCCCTCGAGATGGTGGTGGCACTGCTGGCCACCCTGAAGGCCGGCGGCGCCTACGTTCCGATGGATCCCACATACCCGGCTGCCCGACTGGGCTTCATGATCCGCGATGCCAAAGTTCCCGTGTTGCTCATTCAGGAGCACCTGCTGGACCGACTCCCGAAAACCGCATGCAGGGTGATCGTAGTTGACCGGGAGAGACCCCAGGTCGCAAGCCAGCAGTCGGAGCGGTTGCCCAATACCGTCAAATCTGGCCAGCTTGCCTACATGATCTATACCTCGGGCTCCACCGGACAGCCCAAAGGCGCCTTGAATACCCACCGGGGAATCGTCAATCGGCTGCTCTGGATGCAAGAGACGTTCGGTCTCGATCCGACCGACCGAGTCCTGCAGAAGACGCCCTTCAGTTTCGACGTGTCAGTGTGGGAGATCTTCTGGCCCCTCCTCGCCGGAGCACGGCTCGTCATGGCTCGACCCGAGGGGCACAAGGACCCGGAGTATCTCCTCCGAACCATAAGGGCCGAGGGAATCACGACGCTCCACTTCGTGCCTTCGATGCTGGCGGTATTCCTCGTCCATCCGGGAGTGGATCGGTGCCCTCGATCAGGAGAGTGATGGCGTCTGGCGAAGCGCTCGCTCCCCACCTGGTCAAGCGTTTCTACGAGCGGCTGACCGGCGAGCTTCACAACCTCTACGGACCCACCGAAGCCGCCGTGGATGTGACGTGGTGGCCCTGCATTCCGGACCCTGAACTGGTGCCAATCGGCCGTCCGATCGCCAACACGGCACTCTATGTCCTCGATGCGGGGGCGAACGTCACCCCAATCGGATCCCCTGGCGAGTTGGTCATCGGTGGGGAAAACGTCGGTCGAGGATACCACAACCGGCCGGAGCTGACCGCCGAGCGTTTTGTTCCCAACCGATTCGCGGGGACCGGAATGATGTATCGCACCGGCGACCTGGCGAGGTGGCTGCCGGACGGAACACTCGAATTCCTGGGCCGGCTCGACAACCAAGCCAAGCTGCGGGGATTTCGCATTGAACCCGAAGAGATCGAGTCGCTCCTGGTTGAAGATCCCGGAGTCCGGGAGGCCGCCGTTGCGATCCGGGGCGAACCGGGTCGTGAGCGCCTGATCGCGTATGTCGTCCCATCCTCGAACCATTCTCCGTCCGATGCCCGGATCCGTGGCTTTCTCGCGGAACGGTTGCCCGCCTACATGGTCCCCGACCAGGTGATTCTGCTCGAGGCGCTTCCGGTGACAGTCAATGGCAAGCTGGACCGCAAAGCATTGCCAGCCCCGGCACGGACTTCCTCATCGACCATCGGACCACGAACAGCAACGGAAGCCACCATCACCAGGATCTGGCGCCGAGCTCCTCGGGCTCGAGCAGATCGGGATCACCGACAATTTCTTTGAGCTCGGGGGCCATTCGCTCCTGGCAGCGCGGGTTATGGCCAGGCTTCACAAGCAACTCGGGGTAACCCTTCCGGTACGGGCCCTGTTCGAAGCGCCCTCCGTCGAAGCGCTGGCGCGAGTGGCGGAGACAACAGCCGGAGGCAGAATGCCAGTCGCGAGCGGGAGGAGATCAGCCTGTGACGAGCCCTCCTCCGCTCTGACCCTGCTGCAGCGCCTTCGCGATCTCGACGTCCAGGTCTGGGTCGAGGGGAGCCGCCTGCGTCTCAACGCGCCGAAGAGCTGTGCTGACCGACGCCCTCAAGAGCGAACTGTCTGCGCGCAAGGCCGAGCTGATCGCGCTCCTTGCCGCACCACCCGCCGCGCCGCAGGGCGGGGTCGACGGGACCGGAGCACCGCTGTCTTTCTCGCAGCAGCGGCTCTGGTTTCTGGACCAGCTTCGACCCGGGTCGTCCGAGTACAACATGCCCGGCGCGACCCGCTTCAAGGGCTCGTTGAACATCAAGGCTCTCCAAGACGCAATCGCGACCGTCATCGAACGCCATGAAGCGATCCGGACCCACTTCCCCGTCGTGGATGGCGCCCCGGTTCAGGTGGTTGGACCGCCGGGTGAGTTTCATCTTCCCCAGCAAGACCTGCGCAGCATCGCGGAAGCGGACCGCGAGGAGAAGCTCATCGAGCTGCTCCAGCGCGACGCCGCCGAACCGTTCGACCTCGCTCGGGGGCCGCTCTTCCGGGCCAGGCTCTACCGGGTCGGAGAGAAGGAACACGTCCTCATGTGTGTGATGCATCACACCATCGGGGATGGGTGGTCCTCGGGGGTATTCGTCAGGGAGATCGGCCTGCTGTACCCGGCGTACCTCGAAGGCAAACCATCGCCGCTGCCACCACTGCCGGTCCAGTACGTCGAATTCGCCCGGCGACAACGCCAATGGCTGGAAAGTGACAGCTTTCGGACCGAGCTGGCCTACTGGACCAGGAAGCTCGAAGGGCTCACCGATGCACTGGAGCTCCCGACCGATCGACCGCGACCCCCGGTCCAGACGGCCAACGGCGCCCGAGAAATCGTCCGCTTCCGTCCCGGCTTGATGGAGAACATCGAAGACCTGAGCCGCCGGGAAGGGGTCACCCCGTTCATGTGCCTGCTGGCCGCGCTCGCCACACTGCTCATGCGGTACTCGGGCCAGGACGACATCGCGGTGGGGACCCCGATCGCGAACCGGACCAGCGTCGAGAGCGAACAGCTGATCGGCTTCTTCGCGAATACCCTGGTCTTCCGCACCGATCTGTCCGGGAACCCGACCTTCCGGGATCTGCTCAGGCGGGTCAGGGAAGTCGCGCTGGGCGCCTATGCCCATCAGGACGTCCCGTTCGAGAAACTGGTCGAAGTCCTGAAGCCGGTCCGGGACCTGTCCCGCTCTCCCTTGTTCCAGGTGTTGTTCGCATTCCAGAACCTCCCGGCGGAAGTGATCGAGCTCCCCGGTCTTCGGCTCGAACCAGTCATCCTGCAGACCGTCACAACCCAGGCGGATATCGCGATGTATGTCGGGCGGGACCTCAAGGGCCACGGCATGTCCCTGGAGTACAACACCGACCTGTTCGATCGAGGTGACGATTCAGGGTCATGGTCGCTCATTTCACCGCTCTGCTCCGGGAAGTCTGCCGCGACCCTTCCCAGCCTGTCGACGCTATCCCCCTGCTCGCGCCGGAGGAGCGCCAACGCCTGCTGGTTGAGTGGAATGCCACGGCGACCGACCTCCCCCCGGTGAAGGCATACACGAGCTGGTCCTCCGCCAGGCGGAACAACGACCCAACGCCACCGCCGCTATCAGTGGGGAGGAATCGCTGACCTACGAGGCGCTCCGTGCCAGGGTGATGCTGCTCGCGGGCCAGCTCCGGCAGCTCGGGGTCCGCCCCGGGGCGCTCGTCGGCGTCGCGGTCGAGCGGTCGCTCGACATGCTGGTCGCGTTGCTGGGAATCCTGGAGGCCGGGGGCGCGTACGTCCCGCTCGATCCGGCCTATCCGAAGGATCGCCTGGGATTCATGCTCGAAGACGCCGGGTGTCCCGTGCTGCTGACCCAATCGACCCTCCAGGCCGGACTTCCCCAGCACAAGGCCAAGGTGGTCCTCCTGGACCAGGTTGACTGGAACGGGACCGCCGCCACCGATCGCGGCCCCCGCCCCGGGCCCGGCGATCCGGCCTACGTGATCTTTACCTCCGGCTCCACCGGCAGGCCCAAGGGCGTCCAGATCCCGCACCGCGCCCTGCTCAACGTCCTGGCCTCCATGGCGCGGGAGCCCGGGTTAGGCTCGGAGGATACCCTGCTGGCGGTCACCACGCTCTCGTTCGACATTGCCGGGCTCGAGCTGTTTCTCCCTTTGCTGGTCGGGGGCCGGGTGGTGATCGCCGCGAGAGAGGAAGCCCTCGATCCTGCCCGGCTGGCCCACCTGATCGAACACCACCAGATCAGCGTCATGCAGGCGACCCCCGCCACCTGGCGGATGCTGACTGACGCCGGCTGGCGAAGCCATCCGGGATTCCGGATCCTCTGCGGGGGCGAGGCGCTGCCGCCAGCGCTCGCCGAGCGACTGCTCGAGGGGGGAGCCGAGCTGTGGAACGTATATGGGCCGACCGAGACCACCATCTGGTCGACGGTGCACCGGGTCCGGACGGCCGAATCCCCCATCTCGATCGGCCGGCCTATCGCCAACACGAAGGTCTATGTGCTCGATCGGAACGGCGCCCCCACGCCGGTGGGGGTCCCGGGCGAGCTTCACATCGGGGGGACGGGAGTCGCGCTGGGATATCTGAATCGCCCCGAGCTGACCGCGGAACGATTTCTCCCCGACCCCTTCGCCTCCGAGCCGGCGGCCCGGATGTATCGCACCGGCGACCGGGCCCGCTGGCGCTCAAACGGGACGCTCGAATACCTCGGCCGCCTCGATTTCCAGGTCAAAATCCGGGGCTTCCGGGTCGAGCTCGGTGAGATCGAAACGGCGCTGTCGCGTCATCCGGGGATTGCCCAGGCTGTGGTCCAGCCGAATCTGGATGCCGCGGGAGTAAGCCGGCTGGCGGCATACCTGGTTCCCCGGGGGACCGCCTCCCCAGGATCCGCCGAGCTCCGGGAGTATCTGGGTCGGCTGCTCCCCGAGTACATGATTCCCTCGACCTTCACGGCCCTGACCGCGCTGCCGCTGACCCCGAACGGGAAGGTGGACCGTCGCCGGTTGCCCGCTCCCGAGGCAAGCCAGGACCAGCGGGAGGTTCCCTTCGTCCCCCCGCGCAACGAGATCGAGCGAACCGTCGCGAGCGTATGGCAGAAGGCCCTCGGCGTGACCTCGGTGAGCGCCACCGACAACTTCTTCGATCTGGGCGGCCACTCGCTCATGATCGTCAAGGTCCACAGCGAGCTGCGCAGCACCATCGGTCACGATCTCTCGATCGTCGAGATGTTCCAGTATCCCACGGTGCGTTTGCTGGCCAGGCGGATCGCCCGGACGGCCAACCTGGAGGCGGCCGCGACATGAACCGGATGGAGCCCATCGCGATCGTCGGCATGGCGGGCCGGTTCCCCAAGGCGAGGAACCTGGAGGAATACTGGCGAAATCTGCGCGACGGTGTCGAGTGTATCGCCTGGTTCTCCCCTGAGGAACTTCGCGCGGCGGGCACCGACCCTGCGTTGCTCAACGATCCCAATTTCGTGCCCGCCCGGGGCCAGCTGGCGGAGGCCGAAATGTTCGATGCCGGGTTCTTCGCCATGAACCCGCGCGAGGCGGAGGTCACCGACCCGCAACATCGTCTGTTCCTGGAGGTCGCCTGGGAAGCCCTGGAGAACGCCGGCTACGACGTCGACCGGCTTCGCCGCAGGACCGGGGTCTTCGCCGGTACCAGCGCGAGCACTTACCTGCTGATGAATCTGCTGCCCAATCCCGAGTTGCTCCGGACGGTCGGCGGATATCAGACCATGATCGGGAACGACAAGGACTACCTGCCGACCCGGGTGTCCTACAAGCTCAACCTCCGGGGCCCCAGCGTCCTCATCCAGACGGCCTGTTCGACCTCCCTGGTCGCGGTCCAGTTTGCCTGTCAGTCCCTGCAGGACCGCCAGTGCGAGGTCGCGTTGGCGGGGGGCGTTTCGGTGATGTTCCCGAGGACCGCGGGTTATGTCTACCAACCCGGGATGATCCTCTCGCCCAACGGGCAGTGTCGTCCCTTCGACGCCGACGCCCATGGGACCGTCGCGGGGGAGGGGGTCGGGGTCGTCGTCCTCAAGCGACTGGAGGACGCCCTCGCCGACCAGGACCATATCCGGGCCGTCATCAAGGGCGCCGCGATCAACAACGACGGGGCCCTGAAGGTGGGATATACCGCCCCCAGCGTCGACGGACAGGCGGAAGTCATCGCCCAGGCCCACCGGCTCGCCGGGGTGGATCCCGAAACCATCCAGTACGTCGAGGCCCACGGCACCGGGACCGAGCTCGGCGATCCCATCGAGATCGCCGCCCTCACCAAGGCCTTCGGTGCCGATCTCCCGGCCAGGCAGTTCTGCGCCATCAGCGCGGTCAAGTCCAACATCGGGCACCTCGACGCGGCGGCCGGCGTGGCGGGACTCATCAAGGCGGTCCTGTCCCTCGAGAACACAACGATTCCGCCCTCGCTCCACTTCGAGAAACCCAACCCGCAGATCGACTTCGCTTCGAGCCCCTTCTACGTGAATGCGGCGACCCGGCCGTGGCCCAGAAGCGGTCACCCCCGGCGTGCCGGGGTCAGCTCATTCGGTATCGGTGGAACCAACGCGCATGTGATCCTCGAGGAAGCTCCAGCAGGACCCGCTGGAACGGAACCAGGCCGGACCGAGCTCCTCCTTGTCTCGGCCAGAACACCCGCGGCACTCGAGCAGAGCCGGGCCAACCTGGCTGTCCATCTGGAGGCGCACCCCGAGCAACGACTCGCTGACGTCGCCTTTACGCTGCAGCAGGGGCGTAAGGCGTTCCCCCATCGCTGTGCCGTGCTCGCGCGCGATGCCTCCCAGGCCATCGCCGGCCTCCGGGGAACGATTCCGCAACCGCTGCTCGGGCCGTCCGGTCCGGTGAGCGAGCGTCCCGTTGCGTTCCTGTTCCCGGGTCAAGGATCCCAATACGCCGGGATGGCGGGAGAGCTCTATCGAAGCGACGCCGGATTTCGCCAGGACATCGATCGCTGCGACCAGGAAATGGCGGGCGCCCTCGGGGCCAGCCTGGTGGACTTCCTGGTGACGGCTCCCGACCGGATGGAAGCGGTAACCGGTCTCCTCCGCCAAACCCGCATCGCCCAGCCGGTCCTCTTCGCGGTCGAATGGGCGCTGGCGCGGTTGTGGGTGCGAGCCGGGATCCAGGCCGAGGCCATGCTCGGCCACAGCATCGGGGAATACGTCGCTGCCTGTCTCGCCGGGGTGTTCGACCTGTCCGATGCGCTGCGGCTCGTGGTCGAACGAGGGCGCGTGATGGACATCCCCGGCGGGGCGATGCTGTCGGTTCCCCAGAGCGCCGAGGCGGTTCGCGGGATTCTCCCGGCCGCATTGGACCTCGCCGCGGTCAACGCTCCGAATCTCTGCGTCGTCTCCGGACCCGACGACGAGATCGGCGCATTCGAAGTGATCCTGGAGGCCCGCGGAACCCCGGGACAACGGTTGCATACTGACCATGCATTTCATTCCCGGATGATGGAGCCCGCCGTGGAGGCATTCGCGGCGGTCGTATCCAGGATTCGTCTCGCTCCGCCCCGCGTGCCTTTTCTCTCCAACGTCACCGGCACCTGGATCACCGCCCAGGACGCGACCGACCCGGCCTACTGGGTCCGGCATCTTCGTTCGACGGTGCAGTTTTCCGCTGGACTCCATCACCTCCTTGAGGACGAGGAGCGGGTGTTCCTCGAAGTGGGACCGGGCCATTCTCTCACGTCGATCGCGCGCCAGCACACCGGACGCGATCGCCTCGTCGTTCCTTCGTTGCGGCACCCCAGGGAATCCACCCCGGATCGCGATACGATCCTCACCGCCCTCGGCAGACTGTGGATCGCGGGCGTGGCCATCGATTGGAACGGTGTGGACAGCTCCTCCTCGCGGTATCGGGTTCCCCTGCCGACCTACCCGTTCGAACGGCAGCGGCATTGTTCGGACCCGCCGCCGGTTAGGACCAGTATCGCAGAAGCCCGGCTTTCCGTCATGAAGCACCCGAATCTGACCGAGTGGTTTTCGGTGCCGGCGTGGATCCGGACGCCACGGCGTCCGATTCGCGATCGCGTGCCCGAAGGGAAGTGGCTGGTTCTGGCGGGTGCCGACGGCCTGGGAGATCGCCTTGCCGCCCGGTTGCGCGAGCGGAATCCCCATGTGGTCACCGTGGTGCCGGGAGAACGGTACGCGGAGCTGGGCCCGGGCCGGTTTGCGGTCGAACCCGGTAACCCCGAAGCCTTCCTCGCCCTGATCCGTCACCTGGACACCGCGGGAGCGGTCCCCAATCGGATCGTCGATTGCTGGAACCTCCTGGATGAAACGGCGGGATTCAGCGAGGAGGTCCGGGGTCGACGCGGTCTCGACAACCTTGCGGCGCTTGCGCAGGCGATTGGGGATACCCTGATCTCCTCCTCGATCGAGATCCTGGTGCTGACCGATCGGTTGCAGCAGGTTGACGGAGAACCGGTGATCGCGCCGGAGCGCGCCACGGTCAACGGGCCCATCATCGTGATCCCGCAGGAGTTCGCCGGAATCAGGTGCCGGTCGGTGGATGTGATTCCTCCATCACCGGATTCGCCCGAAGAAACCGTCCTGATCCAGACCATCCTGGAAGAGTTTCAGGCTCCGCGCGAGGAGGTGTTCGTCGCCCATCGAGGCCGCGATCGGTGGGTCAAGACCTTTGTCCCCTACCCTATCGAACCGGTTTCCTCTCCACCCGCCGCCCTGCGAGACCGGGCGGTCGTTCTGGTTACCGGAGGACTGGGCGGTATTGGCCTGACCTTGGCGGCCCATCTGGCCAAGTCGGCATCTGCCCGCCTGGTGCTTACCAGCCGAACCGGGCTTCCGCCCCGCTCCGAGTGGGAGAACGTTCTTCAGGAGGACGATGGTCCGAGCGCTCAGCGGATCCGGGCCGTGAAAGCCCTGGAGGCGGATGGTGCCGAGGTCCTGGTCCTCGCCGCGGATGCCGGGAGTCCTGCCGATATGCGACGGTGCGTCGAAACAGCGGTGGCCCGATTCGGTGCGCTGCACGGGGTGATCCATGCCGCCGGACTGCCCGGCGGCACCATGATCCAGCTGCGCCGGCCTGAGGTCGCCGAACAGGTTCTCCGGTCCAAAGTCGCCGGCACGGCCGCCCTGCTCGCGGCATTGCCTGATGGCCCCCTGGATTTTCTTGTCTTCTGCGCCTCGGTAACTGGCCATCTCGGGGGGATTGGCCAGTGCGACTACACTGCCGGGAATGCATGTCTTGACGCGGTCGCCCGCAGAGAATCCCAGACCGGTCGAGCGACCAGGGTCGTGTCCATCGGATGGGATGCCTGGCGCGACGTCGGCATGTCGGTAGACACACCGATCGCGCGAGATCAGCTGGCAGGCCGGCTCGAATTCGTCGCCAACGGGATCGCCCCGGTGGAAGGCGCGGAAGCCTTTGATCGCATTCTGGCGGCGGAGGTTCCCGAAATTGTCGTTTCGACTCGCCTGATGCCCTTTGCCGCACTGGTGCAGGCCAGGTACGCCTCAACCGATCGGCGACCTCAGGAGCCGCCGGCCCTGCCGGCAGCCAACTCGAGCCCAACCCATCAGCGGCCGGAAGTCGTGACGGCATTCGTGCTACCTACGGGAGAAACCGAACGAACCATCGCTCGACTGTGGGAGCAACTGCTTGGCATCGATCAGGTCGGCCTGCATGACGACTTCTTCGAGTTGGGAGGTCACTCCCTGCTCGCCACCCAGCTCCTGTCCCGCTTGCGCGAAACCTTCGGGGTGACCCTACCGCTCCGCGCGCTGTTCGAGGCAACTACCGTGGCGGCGATTGCCGAGCGGGTCGAGCTTCTCAAATGGGGTTCCGGAGCCGACACTCCGGAGACTGGAGCGGATCAGGGGGCCCGCGAAGAAATCGAGATATGAGGACCGGCATAGGTCCGCTACTCGGGGCGGCCTCGCTCACGACCAGCCTGGCGTTTCATCGCTCCGAATCGGGGGTCGTTCTCGGCCGCTGGTCTCCATTCGTCACCGCGATTCTGGCCGGGTTCGCAGTCGTCACCCTGTGGCTTGGGATTCGCACCTTCCGGAGAGGCGGGGATGGCCGCCATGGGACATGGCATTGGGCCCGACCCCGAGTGTGGCTCGAACTCGCGGCGGTGACCTATGGAGCGGGCTATCTGGCAGGGGCAATCGCCGATCCCGGCGACGCGGGCCATCTCCTCGACCTGAACATCACAGGCTCCCGCGTGCCCGTGGAGATCCTCTTCGGCTGGCTCGCCGCCGGCTTCCTCCTCGTCGCCGCCCTGACTCTGCTACCGCGCCTCCCGGCTACCTGGCGCAATCCCGCCCTGCTGATCACGTCCGTTCTGGTCGCGGTCCTGGCCCTCGAGGGAGTGGCCAGGGGCGTCGCGCTTTTCAATCCTCAGGTGCAAGGCTTTCCCACCTATCGTGCCAGGCTGTGGGTTCGTCGGTTTTTCCACCTGAACGCGGCCGGCTTCCGGGACCGGGACCACGCCCGGGTCGCGGCCTCGCGAGTGCATCGTCTTCTGATCGTGGGCGACTCGTTCGGAGCGGGTTATGGCATGGACAATCCCGATGACCGCTTCGGCAACCGCCTGGGCGACCTGCTCTCCCGGGAGACCGGCTCAGCCTGGGAGGTCATTCATTGCGCAAAGCCGGATACCAATACGCTCCAGCATCTCCAGTTCCTCAAGGAATGCCTCCGCTTCGATCCCGAGTTGGTCATCCTCCTGTATGTCTTCAATGACATCAACTACCTGATCCCGCAGCGGAGCGCCTCACTGGCGTCCCACTCGGATACTCCGTTGGAGCGTTTACAACCCATCCGGGTGTTGTTCTTGAACTCGTTCGCGTTTGAGGAACTGTACGTCCGGGCCCGGCCCCTGGCCTACGCCCGCGAGGGGTTGCCGCGGGAGGTAAACGCCTACCGTGATTCGTCCCTGCTGTCGCGTCACCTCGCCGATGTGGGCCGATTCGTCCAGACCGCCAGGAATGCGGGGGCGCGGATCGGGATCGTCCCGTTCAGCATACTTCTGACCGTCTCCGAACCCGATCGGGAACGGTACGGTCTGTTTGTCGCGGCGGCTCGACGCGCAGGACTGCCGGTCTGGCGCGCCGATTCGGTGTTCTCAGGAATGTCCTTCGAGAGCCTGCGAGTGGCGCCCCTGGACGCCCATCCGAATGCCCGTGCGAACAGTCTACTGGCTTCCGCCGTGCTGGGACGAGCCCTCTCGACGCTGGCGGAACCGCAACCGGACCAGGCCCGACGACAACCTTCGTTCGATCAGGATGAGACCTTGAGAGCGGCGCCGGCCCGGGCAATGAGCTCTTCCGGCTCGTTCTGCAGTTCCTCGAGAGAATCAGGCACGTAATAGCTGGCCCGGACCTGGGCTTCCCCCTTGCCGTCGGACACCGCCTGCTCCAGTCGTTCGATCATCCGGGCGGCGCCCTCCGCAGAGGTATCCGGAGCAATGATGCCGAATTCAAGCGACGAGAGCCGGCCCACCGCGTCGGCGGCGCGTCCCGATTGCCGGAAGAACTCGGCGACTCGTCGCGCCAGGTCGTCGACTCTTTCCAGCGCCGCGTCGAGACCGGGATCTCCGGTGGAGAACACCACGCAGGCCACCGGCTGATTGTGGCGGCGCGCTTCCGCGATGATTTCCCGGGCCCGGCGGTCGAGCCCCTTGCGGGTGTACAGCCCGGTGAGCGGATCGAGCAAGGGCTCGGCTCCCCCCACCTCGAGTGCTTTGCGCGCCGCCAGGAACGTGCGAATCTTGAAGAGCAGAATCTCGGGGTCGATCGGCTGGCCAAAGAAATCCCACGCACCGGCCTCGAACGCTTCCGCCCGCTGAGTCCGCCCCGCCTGACCGGCGGTGGTAATGATGATCGGGGTGATGGCCCCGATCCGGGGATTCTTTCTCAGGCGACGACACACCTCGGAACCATCCAGGTCGGGCATTTGCCGGTCCAGGATGATCACATCGGGGAAGACGGTCTCGGCTTGCTTGATCGCTTGAGCGGCGGTGAAAGCCCGAGCGATCCCATAGCCTTCAGCCGAGAGCAGGCTCTCAAGGGATCGGGCGGACCATTCCTGATCGTTGGCGATAAGGACCATCGCAGCCGGGGCAACTCCCTCTTGCGAATCCCCGGTGGAACTGGAAGGCGCGGTCAAACAAGACTCCTTAACGCCACTCTGTGGCGAAAGTCAAACAGTTTCCCAGATCGCAACGTCGCGAAATCCCGAACCGCACTCTTGGACAAAGTGGCGTAATACGCTGCTGTATCAATACTTACGGCGCTGCCAGCATTCCAGACGAGCCCAGTCGATCAAGATCCCGAGAAATAGTCCTTCACAATTTGCCGCAAATGTCCGGCCTAAGCTGGCGTTTCTTGTGATCTCGTTTGGACTTGCGTCGCAGCCGACGGCTGGTGCGCCTTGGGCGTTGCACCGCAGCAACACTTGTAGTTTTTTCGCCGCTAAAACCCATCATTTTACACCGTAAGATACCCTTACAACGGCTCCTAAGATGTTTCAGGACAATGAATTCGCAAATCTGTGACGAACCAATAATCCAAGCACGTTCCCTGCTGAACAACCAGCGACGTTCGGTCTCTCTCCGTTGGAGGAAACGTTGTCCGTTGGCATGCGCGCGCTCCTGAGCTGTTTCGTCTGCGGTGTTCTCAGCGCCGGTTCGGCGCGAGCCCAGCAGTCCTCAAATCCGTCCCTGATCAGCTCGAGGGCGCAGATAGAGAGTCGGATTTCCGAAGCCGAGAAAATCCTCAGCTCGAACGGTTATTCGGCGCGGATGAAACGGATCAAACGGCAGGAAGTCGCCATGCTGCGCCAGCGCCTGGAAGATGGCGATCTCCAGGCAGGCGATGCGATCATTCTGGCCGTCGAAGGGGAGCAACAGCTGACCGACAGCTTCAAGGTTTCCGCAGCCCGATCGATTACCCTGCCAGGCATCGCGGATATCTCCATGAGAGGCGTGCTACGCTCCGAAGTGGAGGAATATCTCACTCGGGAGTTGCGGAAATATCTTCGCAATCCCGTAGTCCACGTCCAGACCACAGTTCGCCTCAGCATTCTCGGTTCGGTCGGGAAGCCAGGATACTATCAGGTCAATTCCGAGCGGATGATCGGCGATGCGATCATGCTCGCGGGCGGACCGGCAGGCGGAATCGACCCCGCGAAGACCTATGCGGACCGCGGAGGAGTGGTGATTCTTGACCGGGAGGCGTTCTCCGAGGCCCTTGACCGTGGAAAAACTCTGGACCAGATGAACTTCCGCGCCGGAGATGAGATCGTGGTTGGTGGGGCTCGAACGGGGGCCAGCCGGAATGTCCTCGGCGCCGCCGTACCGATTCTGGGCGGGCTCTCGACGCTGACCTTCCTGCTCACCCAGATCTTCTGATGGCCTACCCCTCCTCTACTCCGCTGCCGGGCCCTTCGGCATGGATTGACCGGGTGGTCCAACCGCAGGAGGGAACCGCCCGCAAGCGGCTGGGGCAAGCGCCTCATCTCCAGGTTATCGGTCCTGCCGAGGAGGTGCCGATCGAGTCGGGTGAGCATGCCCTGGCACGGCGCGCCCTCAACGTCGCGGTGGCACTGATCGGGATCGTGATCAGTTTCCCGCTGTGGGTGGTGATCGCGGTCCTGATCAAACTCACCTCTCGAGGACCGGTGTTCCACGTCCAGACCCGCGTCGGGGTTTGCACTCGTCGCACCCGTCCGCGACGTCATGACCCGCGCCGGAGAGAGGATATCGGGGGTCGTCCCTTCCGGATCTACAAGTTCCGGACGATGCACCAGGACGCCGAGCGTCAGACCGGAGCAATCTGGGCGCAACGGAACGATCCCCGAGTCACGGCGGTGGGGCGGTTCCTCAGGAAGTTCCGCTTCGACGAAATGCCCCAGCTGATCAATGTGCTCAAGGGCGACATGAACGTGGTTGGCCCGCGTCCCGAACGCCCTACCATCTTCTCGGAGCTCAGGCAGAGCATTCCCAACTATCAGCTGCGCCAGAAGGCCCGTCCGGGGATTACCGGGCTCGCCCAGGTCCGGCTGAACTATGACTCGAAGCTGGAAGACGTCCAGCGGAAGGTCGAATGCGATCTCGAGTACCTCGAAGGGCAGAGCTTCTGGAAAGACCTCCGGATCATGCTGGCGACCATTCCGGTCGTGCTGCTGCGCAAAGGAGGGTGGTAGACTCGGCTGGAGACCTAGCTCCGGCGAGTCGGATTCCAGGTAGCATGCCGTTCCCCGCTCAACGCCTTGGTCCAGGCAACCAAACCCGCAAACACTGAGCTGGTGAGGAACGCGAGAACGCCGAACAGTCGTGGCAAGGCACCCTTTCCCTGCCGGTAGAACGCCCAGGCCCCGATCAGCGCGATTCCAGCACCCGCCGCGAATAGCCACGCAGCCCACCACACTTTGAACCCGAGAATGGCCAAACCCGCGGGCAGAAGCGGCGCCACAAGAAAACACATCCAGCGGAGCAGTTTGTGGCTGACCAGGGAAAAGCTGAAAAGGGGATCTCGCCAGGGATTCAGTAAGCGACGCTTGAACCACAGGGTTTGGAGCCCGCGGACCATGGTGCGCACTTTCCGTCGATACTCTACGCGCAGATCGCGGGCTCGTGGCACCAGGGCGACGGCTTCGGGAACCGAAACGGCACGGTATCCTCGTTCGGCCGTGACCAGCGCGCTGGCAAAATCCCGGCTCAGGGAGCCGGGCAGAGTCACGTCGAACAATTCTCTCCGCAGGGCGTAGAAACAACCGCTCGCCCCCACGATCGACTGGGCCCGGGTCTCGAGCGATCGCAGCCACATTTCGTAGCCCACGTATCCCGACTCCCCCCTGGTCGACTCGGACAACCTGGCCCCCGGTGCAACCAGATCGGCCGCATCCACACTCACGTCCCTCCCGGAGGCAAGCCCAACCGAAGGATCGCCGAAAGCGCGAATCAGGGGTTTGAGCGAGCCGGCCGGAATCCGGGTCGTTGCATCGGTGTTGACCACGATGGTGCCCTGGAGCAGGGAGACGGCCTTGCTTTCCGCGCTGGTCTTGCCCACCCGCTCGGGAAGCCGAAGGAGGGTAACCCGCTCGGGCGGAAAGGCGCTGACCACCTGATCGGTCCGATCGGTAGAGCCGTCCGAGACAACGATCACCCGCAGCAGCTCCGCGGGATAGTCGAGCGCCAGCAGGCTTTCCAGGGTCCGGGCTATGACCGCCTCCTCGTTATAGACGGAAAGGAGCACACTGATCGATGGCCACGGGGAGAGATCCTCCCGCGCCGCCTTGCGATCCCTGATCCACGCTACCACCCCGATGCAGACGGGATAGCCCACATACGCGTACAGGAACAGCAACACCGGAAGAAGTGCCAGCCCTGCCCCCAGCACGATCATGATTGATTGACCAGTTCGGTGTACACCGATTCGTAACGATCGAGCCAGGGACCGGAGGTGAAGCGGGTCTCCAACACCCGTCTGGCATTGACGGCACGTTCGAGAGCAGCTTGCGGGTGCTTTTCAACCTCTCGCAAAGCTCCGGCCAGCTCCCGGGGAGCCTCCGGGTCGAGGAGCAGGGCCTGGTCCGGTCCGACGACATCAGGGATGCCGCCCACCCTGCTTGTAATGACCGGAACGTCGGCGGCCATCGCCTCGAACAGAATCAGCGGAGTACCCTCGGTTCGCGAGCTGATGACCAGCACATCGAAAGCCTTGAGCACCAGTCCGGCATTGGGGATGGCGCCGTGCCATCGGACCCGGGTTTCCAGACCGAGATGCCTGGTCCGTGCCTCCAGGCCAGGAAGCTCGGGCCCTGTGCCGATGAAGCTGGCCCGCCAGGCTGGGGCCGCCGCGAGGGCCTCGAGGAAGAGATCGGGCCCTTTCTCGCGCGAGACGCGCCCAACCCAGCCGGCGAGCGGCCTTTCGTCGGTAAGACCAAGCGCGCGTCGCGCCTCCTCCCTGGACAGCGGGTTTCCCGCCGGGGCAAACGCATTGGGAATGACCAGAAGCCTGCGGGTGGGGAGTCCGCGGCCGTAAGCTGTTCGCCAAGGGGTCGGGAAACGGCAACGACCCGATCGAACCCTCGAAGAAAGCGACGATCGAGCCATTCGTAGCACCGGTTGCGGAAGCGATCCGCCGACATACCCATGCACGGTCGAAATGACGGGAATTCCTCCGGGTCGAGCAGCACGAAGCCCCACGATGTCAGCATGGTAGCCATGGCAGTGGAGCACTGTTCCGGGCTCGCGGCTCAGCTCCCTGCTCACCATTTCGATTTGTCTCAGGTACCCGCGTCGGGGAGCCCGGACCTCGACAAGCTTGACCTCCTCCCGCTCAACGCCCTCCAATCCATGTCCGGCGGCGTCCGGAGGGAGCAGAACGGCCACCCGCACCTGATGCCCCCTCCGCGCCATCCCGCCAGCGAGACCGCGTACGACGCCTTCCAGCCCACCAAACGGTGCCGGTGCCGCGAGATGAAGGATGTGGAGGGGGGCACCCACTGATCAGGTGCTGACGCCGACCGGGTTACGCCGGTCCGTCGACATGGCCGAGCTCATGGGTAACGAGGTCCCTGATGGCGGTGCTCTGAGCGGGCCGAATGCCCCATTCCGTCCGACGAAGCATCAGATCCTCCGGGTAAATCACCGCTTCCTGGTTTGCGATCTCGGAAATGAGTTTGCGGGCCTTGTCGAGATCGGTGGCCATCAGGCGACTGATCTGATCGGCATCGGGCGGTGATGGTGACGGTACTCGGTCAGGGAATCTCTCTCTCCAGGGTCGGCGCAACTTGGCGATGACCATCCGGATGGTCTTTTCCGCCACCTTGCGGGCAGTGGTGAACTTCACCCCGGAGATGCTGATCAGGCCCTCCGGCCCCCCCTGGGAACCGTGGTCCAGAATGACTTCCCGGTCAGAGAACAAAAGGGACTTGTCCCGCTTCACGGGAAGAAAGCCTGGGAGGATCTGTGCTACTTCGTCAATTCGAAATCCAATGCTGGGGATTGCCTCGTTAAGGTCCCCCAGGAGATCCGAAACCGCTGCTGGCGGAACCGCGGGAGCGTCAATTGGTCCTTGCCAGGCGGTGTAGTACGTCCCCGCAAACAGCAGTTCATCGGAGCTGTGAAGAAAATAGATGCGGGAGCCTTGTCGCGGTGGAGATACCGCCAATGCCATCGAGGAGAGCAATGGCTTTTTCAGCACGAGGTTGAACCCGAGGCAGGGGCGGAAGAGCTCCGGCCGGTCGCGGTCCCAGTTCGCAGCCAGCTCACGGCACCAAGGCCCGGCGCAGTTCACCACAATCGGAGCACGAAAGGTCAACACGTCCCCAGAGATCCTTTCCCTCACCACAATATCCCCTGTTGCCTTACGACCGATGACCTCCGCGTAATTCAGAGCCTTTGCCCCGAGCGAGCAGGCCCACTTGATCATTTCAATCAAGACCCGGCTCGCGCTGGACATGATTGCATCGTACCATACCGCCCCTGCCTGCAACCCCCGAGGGTTGACATGAGGGAAGATCGTCTTGGTTTCGTCAGAGTCGAGGATTCGACCATTTGGAAGAAGGTGCCCCTGATCGCTTCCCTTGTTTCTGTTTCTTGAGAGGAGGTCATTGAGAGCCAGGGCGGCGCGAAGAATCGTCGGCCGCTTGAGCCCGTTGCCGTAGAGCGGGAGCAGGCAGGGAAGCGGACTCACCAGTTCGGGGAAATGGTTGAGGAACCACCTCCGCTCAGCGACCGACTCGGCAAACCGGTACAAATCCCCGGTTTGGAGATATCGAAAGCCGCCATGCACGATCCGAAGGCTGTTCCAGCTCGTTGCTGCTCCAAAATCGGCGCGGTCCAGCAGGAGAGGCCGAAGACCCTGACCCGCGGCCATGAGTGCGAGCGAGACCCCATAGATGCCGGCACCCACGATTATCAGATCGTAGGACATCGACGCGGCTTCGTTGGGCGCACGCCGGATCATCGCTGAATTCCCGCATCGGAAATGGTGGAATCGCCCCTGAGCAGGACATTCCGGGCGATGAAGTCCGTGATGATCGCGTGGCCTCGATCGTTGATATGGGTATCGTCTCTCCAGAATACGAGCTCCCCGGAGGCATCGAAGATCCGATACGCTTCCCGGGTCAACACCGGCTTGGCATCCAAACACCGGATGTCCACTCGTCGACACGCGTCAAGGAGCGCCCGCCCGAAACCGGAATCCTCGAGGTCGGTCGGCTTGCGGGCCCGTCCTTCCAGAATCCAGCGATAGACCTCCGCTTTGGCTGGAAGGATCACCACGGTGAGATCGAGGTCGTGCTCCAGGGTGAACTGTCGCACCCCCGCCATAGCTCTCTCGATCCTCGGAAAATTCGGATGCCCCTCCGCCTGAGCCTGGCTCAGATCGACGTTATTGCGATACAGCGCCTTGAACAGGATAGGTTCCCCATTCGGGAGCTCCCGCCGGATCACCGCACCTGATTGGTCATCATCCAGAAGAGGGCCGAGAACCATTAGCAACAACTGGCGGATCGGGGATCGCTCCCGATATGCCTGATACCGGATTCTCAAGGCCTTGAGCCCAGTCCGCCTGGGCAACGTGGCCAGATCCACATAGTCGTTGGCGGCGTCGGTGAGGTCATTGCCGGTGAACAACACCCAGACGACATGGGCGTGAGGACGAAAGGCGAGCTCCGGGAATTCGACCTGTAGATTGACGAACTGGTATTGCGGTCCGGATGGATACGACAGGTTGTAGACGCCGGCACCATACCTCTGTTCCAGCAGGGTCGCGAAAATGCTGTCTTGGGTGGTTCCCAAGCCGGCCCCAAACGAGTCTCCGAGGATCAGCACATCGATGTCCCGTCCGGGATGGGTATTCCGAAACCCGCGCCGGTCGGTTTGAAAACGGATAAACCGCATCTGCCGCACCTCAGGATCTCTCGACATCCCGGCCAGATCTCCATAGGAGTTTCCCTGGAACTCCGAGGAGGGAGCGAATCGCAACAACCACGGGATCTCGGGCAGCGACACACTCTGGATTTCGGACTGGACCCGGAGCCCGACCAGCCGAAACGCGAGATCCAGCGTGGCCAGCGTCAGACAGAAGATCGTGGTGAACACCAGCAGACCCCGGATCCAGAGGATTCGTGGCAAGAGCACGAAGACGACCACCGGAACCACCAGGAGCAGGACGAGCTTTGGCCGGGCGAGAACGGTATTGTCAAACGGAAGAAACCAGGCGATCCAGGGGTTATCCAGCAGACCTACTGCGAATAGGGTCGTGACTGCGACGACGCCGAGGAGCACCAATCCCCATCGGCTGCCGGTCGTCGTGCGTGTGGTCATGGTTGGTGGCCCCGAGATGGAATCGGCCATGGTGGCTGCCCGAGCCGTTTCCGCCACTGGATCCGAACTTGGGTCAGGAGGAAACGGGAGAGGTCCGCAGGATGCCCGAAGGTCGGTGGTTGCGCGGTCAATGCCCGAAGCAATCGCACCAGTTCCGCTCCGGCCCGGGACGTTCGCAGGGGTCCGCCAGGACGAAACCAAACGAGCCAACCCGCCGCTCCCTCGGACGACGAGCGGCAGAGGATCGGTTCCTGGCAGCACGAAGAGTCCGCTGGACTCGCGCCGGAGGCAAGCAGCTTCGGAAAGCCTGCGATCCCGAGTCGCCCGGCATTGTCTCCGAGAAAGAGACCTTGAGGATCGGCTGAGCCGATGAGTTGCCGAACCAGCCGTCCACGCTGACCTCGCCACTTCCCGACTCCCCACGGAAGCACCACGATGGCACCCGCCTTGGCGGCGCTCCGCAGTGTGACCTGAAGGTCGAGCCCGTCCGGCAATTCGGCGGCACATCCAAGCGCAAGGACTTCCAGCCCCTCGCGGCTGACCATCTGGCGGCCCGCCACGAGAACCAGTTGGCAGGTCCCTCCCTCAGCAATCAGGGCGATGCCATCCTGGCCTTCGCGCAGGATCCACTTCCCCAAGCCCCTCTGGCCACGGGCCGCTACGTTCCTCCAGCGATCAAACCAATGATCCCCCGACCGCTCGGTAAGAAACAGGCAACCGGTCCATCGTGGTGCGCCCAGCGCCGCCGCCGCCGCCGCGAAGTTGGTGGAAGCAGCGTTGAGAAACTGCTCCTCCCCGAAGCATTCGTAGTAATGCACATGTCCATCAACCAGCACTGGCGCCGGAAGGACGCTGTCGTTGTCTTCTTCGACTCTCGGAGGCGAGCTGGCTCTCCGAAGGGGCATCAGGAGCCCGCATGGGTGAAGAATCGATCGTACCACAAACTCGTCGTCATCAACCCCCAGAGAACGTGGTTGTGGTTGTGGCGCTGGTCCAGGTGTTCCTGGATGAGTTGATTGACATAGTCCACGTTCATGAGATCCCGGATTACCGGGGATTCATTCAGCACCCGGGTCATGTAGCCCCGCAATTGGCCCCGGAGAAGATTCTTGACCGGCAGACTGTACCCTTGCTTCCCCCGGAACACGATCTCGTCGGGGAGGATGCCGGTCAAGACTTTGCGAAACAAGTGCTTGGTCTCGAGTCCCTTCAGTTTCCAACTGCCGGGAAAGCTCGCGTTCAATTCCACAAAATGATGGTCAAGCAGGGGGACTCGGACCTCGAGAGAATGCGCCATGCTCATCTTGTCCACCTTCATCAGAACGCTATCCGGCATCATGAAGCGCGTGTCGAGATAGAGTTCACGATTGACGGGATCTGCTGTCGGACAACGTGCGGCGCAGGCTCGCACCTGGCGGAACGGATCCAGGTCGAGACTTTCGCTGAACGCAGGCGTGAACAGGCGCGCGGCCAGATTGCGGCTCAGAAAGTACTGCCAACGAAGGTGCATGCCTTCGGCATCCAGCTCCGAGCCTTCGACGAACCGCTTGAGAAGATTGATTGGCCCCTTCTTCTGAGCCTGATCGGGAAGGGCCCGAACCATGTTGCCGATGACGTGCCGTCGTACCGCGCTGGGAATTATCGAGTAGTATCGGTTGATGCGGCTCGCTTTGAACCGATCATAGCCGGCGAACACCTCGTCCCCTCCCTCTCCGCTCAGGCTCACCGTCACCTGGGCGCGCGCCTGCTCGCAGGCCAGCATCAACGGGATCGCCGAGAGGTCCGTCATCGGCTCATCCAGGTGATACACCGATCGCTCAATGGCGGCTTCCGTCACCCCCTCGATCATCAACACGTGGTGCTCGGTACCGAAGTGCTTCGACACCACTTCGGCATAATTCAACTCGCTGAAGCTCCGGTCCGGATATCCAATCGAGAAGGTCCGAAGAGGGCCCGAGATGTGCTGGCGCATGAAGGCCACCAGAGCGCTTGAATCAAGACCTCCAGAGAGAAACACTCCGAGAGGTACGTCGCTCAGGAGGTGGCTCTTGACGCAGGATGACAACTTCTCCCTGACCTCTTCCACCACATCATCCACGGTGACACGGCTCACATCCCGGGGCTCAAATGACAAGTCCCAATAAGGACTGACCCGTGCCGCCTCGTTCTCCCAGATGAGCTGGTGCCCGGCCGGCAACTTGTTAATGCCCATGAACATGGTTGCCGGAGCAGGGACAAACTCGAATCCGAGATAGTCGTACAGGCCCTGGCGATTGATTTCCCGGGGAACCTCGGGGTCGGCGAGGATCGCCTTGATTTCAGAACCGAAGAGCAGCCGGTTGTTGCGCACTGAGTAGTACAGTGGTTTGATGCCGATGCGGTCCCGGACCAGCCACAGACGCCTGCGGGGACGGTCCCAGATGGCGAACGCAAACATTCCGTCGAGCCGGTGGACCGACTCCAGGCCCCATTCCTGGTAGGCATACAGGAGCACTTCGGTATCGCAATGCCCCTGGAACTTGTAGCCTTTCTGCTCCAGGAGTGCCCGCAACTCGGGATAGTTGTAGATCTCTCCGTTGTACACCAGGACGACGGAGCCGTCGCTCGTCGACATCGGCTGATGTCCGCTCTCGGAGAGATCGAGAATGCTGAGCCGCCGGTGCACCAGCGTCACCTGCTCGTCGGCATAGCTCCCCTGGGAATCCGGGCCTCGATGCACCAGGCTTCGCATCATCCGGCAGGCGAGCCCCGGGTCGGCCCAGGTGAACCCCGCAATTCCGCACATCAGGCCACCCTGCCGCTGATGAGGCCTTGCGCCAGGTACCAGCGTCCGGTCTCCCGAAGGCAATCATCGAGCGGAATATCCGGATCGTAGCCGAAGTCCTTTCTCGCCGCGTCGATCTTGAAGGACCGGTTCTGAATGAACCAATCGAGCCTCCGCCGAAAGAGCGGCGGATCGCTTTTGAGGGGCTTCCACAGCAGCTCACACAGCCAGGCAACCAGGAACATCGGCCGATAGGGAACCCGAATGAACCTCACCTGTTTCCCAAGCACCAGGCCGATCCGGCGAACCAGCTCCTCGATGGGGAGGCTCGCTTTGTCGGCGATCAGATAGGCCCGGCCGCGTGTGGCATCCGATTCCATGGCCTGGAGCATCGCCCGGGTGAGATGGCGGATGTAGCACGGATGGTAGTGGGTGCGCCCGTCGCCTACCATGATGAAACGACCTTTGGCGGCGCGCCGGTACAGCATGACGAATCGCTCGGGATCGCCGGGCCCGAAGATGGCCGCCGGCCGGACGATGGTAATCCACATCCCCTTCTCGAGGTATTCCTGACAAACCTTCTCCCCTTCCCACTTGGTCTCCTGGTACCAGTCCGCGGGGGCGATAGGGGCGCTTTCGTCGGCCGGAGGATGTTCGACATTGCCGTGCACGCCGCAGGTGGAGCAGTAGAGCACCCGCGGCACCCGGGCCTTCTCGGCCGCCTCGAGAACCCGGCGGGTGCCTTCGACGTTGACGTCCCAGTACACCCGCCTGGGGAGATTGATTCTCCTGAACGCCGCCGCGAGATGATAGATTCGATCACAACCCGAGGCCAATCGATCCAGCAGTGGACCATCGGTCACCGAACCGAGGTGGAGCTCTGCGCCCCTCCCCTTCAGCTCCTCGAAACGCATCCCGGGCTGGTTATCCAGTCCGACCACCTGATGCCCGGCCTCCAGCAATTCCTCGGTCAACGCGGACCCTGTGAAGCCGGTGGCCCCGGTTATGAGAATTCTCATCGTAGGATTTGCTCGTAAAAGCGTTCAAGGCGCCGCTGAAAGGCGGAACGGTCATAGCTGGTCTCGGCAAGCCGGCGGCCCGCCGTACCCAGCCGCTCACGAAGGTCGGGGGAATCCATCAGGCGTCGCATGCCCAGCGCCATGTCTTCCGGGGTCGGCTCGACGAGACAGGCACACTCATCGGAGAGAACCTGGGTGTGGGTCATCAGGCGGGTAGCGAGAATCGGCTTTGACGAGAGCAGGTAGCTGTACAGCTTCATCGGCGTGTTGGTCCCCTTGATCCGGGGGGACACCAGGATGTCGGCGTGTCGCAGGACCCGGCTGATCCGATCGATCGGGACCGAACCTGCGAATCGTACCTGCGCGCCGACGCCGAGCCGTTCGGCCTTCTGTTGATAGGCGCTGATCCGGGCCGGCTCACCGCCGACCACGATCAGAGCTGCATCCCGCCGATCCGGTGCGACCCGCGCAAACGCCTCCAGCATCAAGTCGACCCCCTGGTACCGCTCGAGATTACCGACGTACATCAACCGCACCCCGGCCCCCCGAATGATGGCCTCCGGCAGCGGACCGTCCTGCTCACCCGCCAGGGCGACATCCGGGAAGGTATGCACGTTCGCGTTCTTCTTCCGGGCCTCCTCGGCCAGTGCCGGACAGACCGCAAGGACTCCGAGGCTTCGCCGCAAGGCGTGAGTCTCCAGCCAATCGAATACTTTCACCGCCGGCCAGTAGAATAGAGATCGTTCGCGCAGCTGACAGCTCAGGCACGAATCCATATCGTAGACGAACGGGACCGGCGACCGGGCCGCAAGAAACACCGACTCCTCCACCGCATGGATCACATCGTAGGACGACTGGCGAATCATCCGGCGAAACTTCCACCACATCATCACGTCACAAAACAGCTTTCGAAATGAAGGTCCAATGGGAACGTTCCGGACAAAGGGCAATCGAGCCGTCCGATGGATCGTTACCCCCGGGAGGTTCACCGGCTCACCAAGATGGTAGGTCAATACATCGACCTGGTGCCCCATTCGGGCGAGGTCTTCACAGACGAACCGGACCGCAATTGGAGTGCCACGCTGTGAGAAAAAAGGATGAGGCGCCAGGACGAGGATTCTCACCCGCGGACCGCTCTGAGGCAGACTGGAGACCCCAGCAGCCGGGTGAGCCGAACCGACCTTGGCAGAGATTCCAGCAGGCGGGAGATGGCGGGTCGTCTGAGACTGCGGTGTAATACCATCGGCCAGAAGAATTGTGGGATCGCGTCTGTCCGGGCGAACCCGTGTTCACCGAGCAGGTCGACGATTTCGCGCTTTCGGAAGAGTCGGTAGCGGCGGGTATCTCCCTCGAGCCTTCGCTTGAGACTGTAGAGCAAGGGTTCCGCCAGATTCATGCTCCACGCTGCGGGATAGTCGAGAATCACGGCATGCCGCGCGACCCGGCAGAGTCCGGAGATCAGTGCAGGAACGTCCCGAATGTGGGCCAGCATCCGGATCGCAATCACGATATCAAAGCTTCCATCGGCACAAGGTGGATCGGTGAGCTCTCCCGTCACGTAGCTGATCCGTGAGCCAAACAGTCGTCGCGCTCGAGCAAGGCTTTCGGTTCGGGAGCCCAGGATCGTCACCCTGAATCCGGACTCGAGCAAGGGCGCGCAGAGCTGGGCATGCCCCCCGCCAACATCAAGGACCGTTCCCGGAGCCCAGGGTCGGGCCAATTCAACAATGGCGTCGTTCTGAACCGAGAGCAGGTACTCGCCGACTGGGCCGGCAAACCGGTTGGCATAACTTTCTGCGGACGAAACGAGGTCGGGGGTTTCACGCATCCTGAACCAGTTGATCTATGGGCGCCATCAAGGGGTCGATATCTTGGCCTTCAGGCAGCAAACCCTGGTCCCCCGAGTGTTGCCAAGCCCCCTCGTGGGTGCCGCGCCTGTGGGAGAAGCACCAAACGGTTCCTGGCCACATTGTTCGGATCTTGTTGCAGGACATGAGGTTAATCAATCGGAGGCCATATCGGCGATGGCATGGTTACTGCGCTCGAAACGCACGGTTTGGGATTAGGCTGAATAATAGCGACGGGCCAACCCGGCGGTCGAAAGGGAATCGAATGTTGGTGCTCGGACTGGGAACCGAAGGAGACAGCGGGGCCGCGATCATCGAGAATGGGCGCATTCTCGCAGCGGTCAACGAGGAGCGCCTCTCTCGCTTGAAAATGGCGATTGGCTTTCCAAGAGCCTCCATCCGGGAAGTTCTTCGACTATCCAACAAGAGCATCAAGGACCTCGATGCCGTGCTGATCGGTGGCACCAGCGATCTCTTCGCCGGAGACCTGGAGCCCTTCGAGGGATGGTTTCAGCACCATTCTTCCGGTCCAGGGGGGGCGCTGAAGCGGATGGCTGGGCGCTTTGCTCGCCTTCGCGGGGTGATCCCGGGGATCGAGAAGGCGTACTACGCGGCCCTCGGCCCGAGCTTCTGGCACCGGCGTCATGCGCTCACCCGGATTCTCCATGAAGAATTTGAAGTCGCGTGCCCGATCAAGTTTGTGGACCATCACTTCGCTCACCTGGCCTCCGCCTACTTCACCAGCGGATTCCGAGACGCTCTGGTGATTTCGCTGGACGGGGGAGGAGACGCTCGAAGTTCCCTCATCTACGCGGTACGAAACGGCAGTTTTCAATACCTGCACGAAACATCGGCTTTCAACTCCCTGGGGAACTACTACGCCTACGTCACCCACCTGTGTGGGTTCAAGGCCATGAAGCACGAGGGGAAGATTACCGGCCTGGCCGCCCACGGGGAGCCACGTTTTGTTCCGCTTCTCCGCCAGTTCATCGACGAGGACAACGGCCGTATTCTCAACCGGGGCCGGGTGGCAAACCTCGAGGCGATTCACGCGCTCGACCGCCGGCTCCCATCAGGATGGACCCGGGAGGATCTGGCCGCCAGCATTCAACGACACTTTGAAGATGTGGCAGGACGCTACATCCGGCATTGGGTCCGGGTCGCCGGTCTCAACGACCTGGCGCTGGCCGGCGGAGTAGTCGCCAACGTGCGGGTTAACCAGGAATTGCACCGGATCCCCGAGGTTCGGCGGATCTTTATTCATCCCCACATGGGCGACGGGGGGCTTTCGGTGGGCGCGGCGCTCGCGGCATGTGTGCCCGGCACCCTCGACCGGACCATGCCCGCCGATCCGGAGCCGCTGACCGACGTCTACCTCGGCCCGGATCTGTCCCCCCAGGCAGTCAGGGCCGCGCTCGAGGCGCACGGCTTGCGGGGTGAGCCGTTGTCGGGGCCCATCGAGGAACAGGTTGCCGACCTGCTACAGGCGGGTTACGTCGTGGCGAGAGCGGATGGCCGCATGGAATACGGTCCCCGCGCCCTGGGAAATCGCTCGATTCTGTATCAGCCCACTGATCGGAAGGTCAATGACTGGCTCAACAAGAACCTGCGGCGAACCGAGTTCATGCCGTTCGCCCCTGCTATCTTGTCCGAGAAGTATGGACAGGCGTTCGACGATGTCAACGGCGCGGAACACGCGGCGGAATTCATGACCATCACGTTTCAGGCAACCCCGTGGACCATCGCGCACCTGGAAGGCGTGGTGCACCTGGACCAGACGGCCCGACCGCAAGTGGTCCGAAAGGATCGGAACCCTGGCTTCTACCGAATCATCAAGTCCTTCCAGCAGCGAACCGGCCTCCCCGCAGTCATCAACACCAGCTTCAACATGCATGAGGAACCGATTGTGTGCTCGGCGGACGACTGCGTGCGCGCCTTTCTGGATGGCAATATCGACTACCTCGCAATCGGGGAGCATCTCGTGAGGCACCCCAAGGGCGTGACCCACGCCCTCGAGCCGGCGTCCGCAGTCAGAATGGCTCTCTCCGGCTGACCTCATGCGAACCCCTACGTTCGTGAAGCTGTTTCTTCTCCTCCTCCTTGCCGGCCTCGCGGTAACCGTGTTTGTCGTCTCCCGGCGGAAAGCCAGTGAGGTGGATGTGGGGCCCGCCATGCCCGATTCAGCGTATGCGCCTGAACCTGGAGTAAGCGGTGTCGTGCGGCTATCAGTTTTTGGCGATGCCCGAGGGGCGGCCACCCCACAGCGGCATGTCACCGCGTTCGTCGATGGAACCTCCTATCTCGGCCAGCACAGTAACGACCTCCGCGGATTCCTCGATGGAACATTCAAATACGCGTGGAACCAGGCAGGACAGGTGCACGTTCGAGTCGGACGCCGGGGTGAAGCGCCGCGCTATGGCGAGTACGAGCTCTTTCGCGACGCCTTCCGCTGGGACAGTATCTCCTTGCCTCCTGGTTCACGGGTTGTAGAGGCTAGGCTGAGACTCGGTATCGAGGATGGACCTCGCTTTCCGGTTCATGTCTTCCTCTACCGGGTCCGCCGGCCATGGAACCCCGGCTCGGGAGGTACGCTGGAGAACAACGTGAGTCCCCCCAAGCCGGGAGAAGTCTGGTGGGATGACGCTGCGTACGGGCAGCAGCCATGGGGATTGCCCGGGGCATCGTTTGCATCCAACGACAGCACGGTTGCGGATACCGACCCCTTGCCCCTCGCTCAAACCGCGTTCAGCCCGGGAGACACGGTGCTCCAATTTGCCTCCAGGAAGCTCGCGGAATACGTCGACGCGCAGTCGCGAGGAGCTATGCCTCTCCTCCTTCTTCTCAAGCTCTCGGACCCGGAGGAAGACCTTCCCGGTTCAGTGATGACCGTTTATTCGGGCACGCAGGGCGACGATCGCGCAGTATCCCGCCGTCCGCACCTGACGCTCACTTGGGAGAACCCCGGCGAGGTCGCGAGTGTGAGCAAGCCCGTGGAGCTGGAGTACGGACGCACCTACGTCCTTCCTCGACTCTCCGCGAAAGGCAACTGGGTGGCCGCCAGTTTCATCGGGGATTCCAGCTCTCCAGCGGCGACGGTGGAGATGCGCGGAGGTATCGGGGACTCGACATCACCTTGGCGTTCCGCCATCCTCCCCCGGCACGAACACTGGAGTTGGGTCGAGGCCCGGATCCAGGCGGTGGTCGATCCCGTCGTTCTCGGCCAGGCATTCAAAGCCAGCTTCTCGAATACCTGGATTCGCACCGATGCGCCTGAGCGTCAACGGGTTCCGTGGGTTTTCGTTTCGCCCAGCGGGCAACGTCACGAGGTGACCGCCGACTACCAAGGGAACTATCGATGGGAGGTCCACTTGATCCCCGACGAACTGGGGCGGTGGACCTACTCGTGGACTTCGCAGTTCGAGGAAGAACCCTATCGAAGTGCCACTGGAGCGTTCGATGTCGTCCTGGGAGATCGGCAGAATGCCGCCCTTCAACTCGATGCCTTTGGTGAACAGCTACAGAAAGACTCTCTCGCCCAGCGCCCCGACCTTCTACAACGTCGTATGGTTCAGTTCATGAGGCTGGAGCGCGCGGCGATGGAATTGGAAACGCCAACTTCATTCAGATCGCCCGAGGGAACCCGCCTCCGGACTCTGCTCCGGCGGGTCCGGGAACGGCTGGGGGGTCAGATGGTTCCTGACCCGATCCCATTGGTCCCTGACCTGCCCCCGGAGTGGCAGCGCCGGCCCGGGAAGCCGTGACGTTTGGCTTCGCAGAATTCCCAAGCCTCCTGTCACCCATTTGATGGTCTCGCCGTGAGCGGCCGCAACGAGGTGGTCCGAACTGCCAGGCGAATCCCCCTCGACTTGAATGGTCCCGCCTGGAAGTCCATTCAGGTGGCCCTTTGGCTCGCCGGAGGCGGAGTTCTCCTCACGGGGTCAAACCTGTTGCTCGCCGGGCTCCTGGATCCGATCCAGTTCGGGTGGTTTTCTCTGTTCCAGTCGTTCCTCGCGCTGGGCGTGGGGCTCGTTCCCCTGGGCATCGACAGCCTTATCGCGCGCCACGAGATGCAACTGCTCCCTCGGACCCTCGTCCGGGTGATACCAGCCCTTCTCCTGGCGGGGAGCATCGTTGCGGCAATCAGCGTGGTGTTCTACGCGATGTCCTGGACGATGGCGATCTACCTGGTGGCCGGAACATCGCTGGGAGCCGTAGGTGTCCTCAGCGCCGCCAGGGAACGAGGAGCATTGCGACTCAACACCGCCCAGTTGATCGTGCAGCTGCCGTTTCTGATTCTCCTGATCGGCACCCTCTTCATCGTGCGTCTGCACGGAACCGAATGGCAGACCGCTGGCAAGGTCCAGGTAGTGGGATGCGGAGTCGCAGCGATGCTGGGTGTGATTCTGCTGAAGCGGGCATCCGTTCAGGCGGATCCGGTGAGCTCCTCCACGAACAGCGTCGTGTGGTCCCGGGCTATGTCTTTTCTCGGGATCAACGGGTCGGTGCTCCTGCTGCTCTATCTGGAGCGCCTGCTCATTCCCCACCTGCTTGGTCTGGCGGACCTTGCCACGTTCAGTCTTCTGGCAATAACCGTTGGCTCACCATATCGCCTTCTCCAGGCCGGCACCAGCTATGCGCTCCTGCCTCGTCTCCGCTCGGCGCCCGATCCAGCGAAACGAGCTCAGATCCTCAAGCATGAGCTTTGGTTGGTCGGAATCCTCTCGCTTGCCGGAGGAGTGATACTTCTGGCCGGGGTTGGTCCCCTGATCCGCTACCTGTACCACGGGAAGTACGTTGCGGACTTTGCCCTGATCGTCATCGTGATCCTCGCCGGCATCGCCAAGGCTGGCTACGGCATCGCGGAGGGGGTCATAGAAGGCTGCGGCAATGCGCAAACCCTCTCCCGTTACAACTGGGGCGGGTGGGTCGTGACGGGAGCCGCCGCCGCACTGGCGGTCGGAATGGCGCCCTTTGGTCTTTCGGGCATTGTTGCAGCCACTGGGGCTGGGTGGGTTGGTCGGGCAGTGATTGCCTACTGGCTCATCAGACTCCAGGATCGCACCGGGGGAACGGTGGAGGCGCTCGAACATGGCCCGGAGGTGGGGCCAGGGCCCCCGGAAACTATTGCGAGAACTCGACAATGAAGATAGCGATCATGATGCGAGCCATGGACCAAGACAGCGGGTTTCATGGACTCACCGATGGATTGGTAGATGCTTTGCTGAACCTTGGAGGACCTCACACCTACCTTCTCATCTATCGTACACCGAAATACTACGGGAGGTTCTCGTCCTACGGTAATGCGACGGAGCTGCTCCTCCCCAGTCGTCGCAAGATGATCTGGGACCAGGTTGTCGTCCCGCACGCCGCATGGAAGTACCAGGCCGACGTCATCTATAACCCGAAATTCACGGTTCCTCTCAGTAGCCGATGTGCAACGGTCATGTGCATCCAGGAACCGAGCTGGTGGGCCCGGCCGGCGGATCATGAGCAGCTTGATGTGTGGTATCAGAAAGTCATGCTCCCGGTATACCTGCGTCGAGCTTCCCATCTTACCTCCATGACGCACTGGGATTTGGAAGAAACACGAAAATACGTTGGCGTCTCACCCGACAAGTTCACCGTGACCTACGCGGGAGTGCACCGGCACCTTCGAAGAGTAACCGACGAGGGCGCCCTCAACGAATTCCGCGTCCGGCATCGCTTGCCTGACAAATTCATTCTGTCCATGACGAAAGTCGACTACCCGGGACAGGACAAGTCTCGCAAATGGAACCCCGGCAAGAACCCCCATACCTCGTTAAGCGCGTTCCTTCTTTGTCGAGATCGCATCCCACATGATCTGGTAGTCGCCGGGAGAAACGTTCGGAACTATTTCCTCGCCAACGGCTTTGAGGAGGCTGATCTCAACCGCGTCCATTTTGTCGACTTTATCCCCTTTGAGGAGATCCAGAAGATCTACACCCTTGCAGATCTGATTCTGGTGCCTTCGTACTATGAGAGCTTCAGCCTCACGATGGTGGGGGCCATGGCCTGTGGTTGTCCCGCGATTGCCTCCACGAGCTGTGGGATGCAGGAAGTCGCGAAGGATGGCGCCCTTTATGCTGACCCGGATTCTCCGCAAGATCTCGCCGACAAGATCCGATTGATGATTGCCGATGAGGGACTCAGGAAGACACTGCGAACCAGAGCGCTGGAGATAGTTTCACACTACACCTGGAAGAATGCGGCGAAAGAAACCCTGCGGGCGTTCGAAAAGGCGGCTATGACAAAACGCCGTTCGCGGAGGAAGGCTTCACGAGCCGGGGATCCCAAGGCAGGACGTTAGCGGCGGATGGCGGAATCCGAGACTCAAGGAATGCCGTCGCTGGAGATCGCATGGCATGGCCGGAGGCATACAGCGCTCCTAGATTCCTCGAATCAGCAGGTCGTCTTGAAAACTGGCGCGATCCCGCTTCTTCGCGAAGAAGGTCAAGGCATCCAGATCGCCACGATTCTCGAAGAAATGAACATGGAAGCGGCCACAACCGAGTTGGTGCAGCATCGCAAATGTTGAATTGAGGTCGAAGACGATTTTTTCCATTAACGGCTCGGGAACAGGCTTGCGGTACACCAGGTTCATCATACCGTTCGCCAATGGCACGTTCCTTCGAAGGTGGCCGACTACACCGGCCATCCAGCCCCCTTGCTGCCTATGAATCAGGAAGTCGACGACCCCAACGCCGTTCGGTGCCAATCGTTCAATCCCGCACCGAAGAATCTCTCAAACCGCATGACTCCGTAGTACGGATCTCGCATGCCGTACTTCTCCCCACTCGCGATCCGACTTGAGCAAGGGCAGTGTCCTGCTGACCCTCCCCGTTGGCGCAACCCAGTTCTTTGGCCCTCACCCCGATTCCAACCTGGGCCGCGCTGCCGCCCCAGCCCGCAGACCGAATGGCCGTTGCGCAAGCGCAACACGCCAAGTTTAGATTGGTCCAAGGACGAACAACTTGGGCGGCCACGCACAAAGCCTCCTTAGGTCGGTCCATTCTGGACGAGCCCAGCGGCCTACTAATTGCTCGAAGGCGAGCGCCGGTAGTCCTGCAGGCTTTGACTTTATCCCCACTGGGAGTGTTCGGAGCGTTCATCGCATGAGAGTTCTCGTAACCGGTGGGTCCGGTTTCATTGGCTCAGCGCTGGTTCGTCGCATCATTGGGGATCGACGACATGCGGTGGTCAATGTCGACAAGCTTACCTATGCCGCCAGTCCGGCGGCATTGGCCTCAGTGTCGGAGGAAGCGACCTACCAATTCGAACACGCCGATATCGCCGACTCGGTGGCCATGCAGTCGGCGTTCGCGAGGCACCGACCCGATGCCGTCATTGCACTGGCCGCCGAAAGTCACGTAGATCGCTCCATCGACGGGCCAGCTCCCTTCATCCACACCAACATCGTCGGAACGTTCACTCTCCTCGAAGCGGCAACCACCTATTGGAACACCTTGCCTGGGGCGGGGAAAGATCGGTTCCGGTTCTTGCATGTGTCGACAGACGAGGTGTTCGGCTCGCTCGGGCCCGATGGCCACTTCCAAGACGACAGCCCATATCGCCCGAACTCGCCGTATGCGGCGAGCAAGGCCGCGGCGGACCACCTGGTGAGAGCGTGGCACCGGACCTACGGGCTGCCGACTATCGTCACGAACTCTTCGAACAACTTCGGCCCCTTCCAATTCCCCGAAAAACTTATCCCCTTGACCATAACCCGTGCGCTCGAGGAAAAATCCCTCCCGATCTACGGCCAAGGCGATAACGTCCGCGACTGGCTATACGTGGAGGACCACGTGGACGGCCTGCTCACCGTGCTCGAGCATGGGGAACCCGGAGCGAATTACAACATTGGCGGACACGCGGAACGGACCAACCTGGACATCGTCCGGCAAGTCTGCCGTCTCCTCGACCAACTCGTTCCGGGGCCAGCCCCGCGCGAAAAACTGATACGGTTCGTCGCCGATCGGCCAGGTCACGATTTCCGATATGCACTCGACTGCGCCCGGATCACTCGTGAGCTGGGCTGGCATCCCAGGCATGCTTTTGAGCTGGCCCTCGAGCAAACCGTGCGTTGGTATCTCGCGAATCAGGACTGGTGGCGGCGCATTCGCGCTGAAACCTATGACGGGGATCGTCTCGGGTTAACTGGGGCACAGGCGTAAGGACGTCCGTCGCGTGCCCGAGCCAACATGACGTTTGGTGGCGGCAAGGAAGAAGTCGCGCAATGCTTCAGGAGGACCGATGTCTTCGTCGCCCGACGTTGACGTGGTTGACGCTCGGATGCCGACGTGAGCCCTCACCCTTTCGGGAACGCGATACCACCTAATATGTCTCTTCCAGAACACGATATTCCACCAGGTAAAGTCGATCGCTGTCAGATCACCGGCTCGACGAACCTCTTTGAGGCTATCGACCTCGGCCACCAGCCTCCCTGCGACGCGCTCCTTACGACAGCGCAACTCGACCAGCCGGAAACGTACTATCCCTTGCGTCTCATGATCTGTCCCGACTCGGGGTCGGCGCAACTCGACTATTTCGTGGACGGCTCCGAGATCTATTATCCCGAATATCCCTATCGCAGCGGAATCTCAAAACCGCTCGAGGAGTACCAGCGCACATTCGCCGACGATATCGTCAAGCGTTTCCACCTCACCCCGGGCTCCCTCTGCATCGATATCGGATCCAATGACGGAACCCTCCTCACCGGCTTTAAGCGTCATCAGATGCGCGCCCTCGGCGTCGAGCCGACGAACGTGGCGCAGATCGCGCGCGAGGAGAACGGGATCGAAACGATCCAGGCCTTCTTCAACGAGGCGGTCGCGAACGAGATCGTGCGAGAGTTCGGCCCCGCGAAGATCGTCACGATGACCAACGTGTTCGCGCATATGACGACACTCGGGGAGGTCATGCGTGGGCTGGCGCTGCTGCTGGACAAGAGTGGGGTTTTTGTCCTTGAGAACCAGTATCTCCTGGACGTGCTCGAGAAAAACCAGTTCGATGGAATCTATCATGAGCACATTCGGACCTACAGTCTGAAGGCGCTCGCGACCCTGATGCCGTACTACGACCTCGAAGTCTTCGACGTACAGCGTGCTTCCCGCTACGGTGGGAACATCCGTGCCTACGTTGCGCGCAAGGGGGTCCATCCGATCGACAAGCATGTCACCGACCTCCTCAATGAAGAAGAAGAGAAGGGGCTCTTCAGACCGGAGACCTGGGCGAGGTTCCGCGAACGAACCGAGAAAAACCGACTCGCGTTCATGGAACTCGCGTACAGCTCCGCACGAGCGACGAAGCGTTTCGTAGCAAATTCCTGCCCCGGTCGCGGTGCGGTTCTTCTCAACTATTACGGCGCAAATACGTCGCTGATCCCGTATGTCGCCGAGCTACCGAACGGCCTCAAGGTGGGAAGATACCTTCCGGGTACCCATACCCCTGTTATCAGCAATGACATTCTTTTCACGGAGCAGCCGGAGTATGTCGTGCTCCTGGCGTGGCATTACAGCGACTACATGATCGGGGATCTCCGGAAACGCGGCCTCAGATCAAAGTTTGTTGTGCCACTTCCCGAGTTCCGCGTCGTGGAAGACTAGTTCGTGCTCCCGTTCCTTGAATTCTCCAAACTCAACCTCCCCTACAAGAGGGAGTTGATAGAAGCTCTCTCGAAGGTCATCGACGAGGGTCAGTACATTATCGGCCCCCGGACCCTCGCGTTCCAGGAACGGTTCGCCGCATATTGCGGAGTGAAAGAGGCGATCGGGACCGACAATTGCCTCGATGCCCTTACGCTCATCATTCGCGGGTACAAGGAGCTCGGCGTGATGAAGGAGGGGGATGAGATCATTCTGCCCTCGAACACCTACATCGCAAGCATTCTCGCCGTTTCTGAAAACCGCCTCCAGCCTGTCCTCGTCGAGCCCGACTTACTGACCTACAACATCGACCCGCAACTGATCGAAGCGCACATAACGCCCAGGACCAAGGGCATACTGATCGTCCACCTCTACGGCCGCGTAGCGTATTCTGACGAGATACAGCGGATCGCGGGCACCTACGGACTCAAGGTTATCGAGGATGCCGCGCAGGCGCACGGCGCCGCCTACCGGGGAAGAAAGGCGGGCAATCTCGGCGATGCCGCAGGGTTCAGCTTCTACCCGTCGAAGAATCTTGGCGCAATCGGTGATGCGGGCGCGGTGACGACGAACGACAAAGGCCTCGCCGACATCATGCGAGCACTCCGCAACTATGGGAGCGAAAAGAAGTACCACAACCTGTACAAGGGAGTAAACAGTCGCCTCGACGAGATGCAGGCGGCAATTCTTTCCGTGAAGCTCGGGCATCTCGACAAGGACAATGCCCGAAGAAGAGTTATCGCAAAACGCTACCTTGAGCAGATAACGAACCCGCGCCTCACCCTGCCGGAGCCAGTGTTAGATGAAAGCCATGTCTGGCATCTGTTCACCGTGCGGACCGAGCATCGCGATCGATTCGAAGGGCACATGAAGGATCGAGGTGTCGGCACGCTCATTCACTACCCTATCCCTCCGCACAAACAACCTGCATACACAGAGTGGAAAGACAAGTCCTATCCTATTTCGGAGGAGATCCATCGGACCATCGTGAGCCTGCCACTGGCGCCGTACCTTACGGAGGAAGAGGTGTCGCACATTGTGAGCGCGGCGAACAGTTTTGCGTAACCACAATCCCTCATCGTCGAAGTCTGCTCCTTGCCGGAACGAGTGACCTTGTTGTGGTGGCTGGGGCATGAACTCTAGACCTATCTGCCTCGAGATCAAGGAAGCTCAGGTGGCTCCCCAGGGCGGAAAAGGGCCACGGCCACTCCGGAGATTTCGCCGCGAACTCCGGCTCAGGTGGACTCAGTATCGAGGAAGACCTCGTGCTGCTTCTGCCAGAAGGCCGGTCAGGTAGTCGCCGTACCCACTCCCCGGCGCCTCGGCTGCCAGCCGTTCCACCTGCTGGTCATCGATAAAGCCCATGCGCCAGGCGCGCCCCTCCTCGGCCGGAAATCCGTCGAGAACGCCTGTTAGCGGAGCATGACAAACCCGCTTCTGAGCCAAAGACCGGGCCGAAGAGGGAGCCACCCTCACCCGCATGCGGAGGCTCCTCACCCGTGCCCGGGGTCCCGCCCTGTCGAGTGGCGGTGAAGACGATACACCCGCACCTCAGCGGGGGCAAACTCAAGCGGAACGCGAACAGGAATGCGGAAAGAGCGAATCACTTCGTAAGGGGACGCTGTTACGCTCAACAGCCTCCGATAGAATGCAAACAGCCTTGGAGAAGGAGGAGAGTACATGTACCAGTCTCGATTTCTATCCGGATCCCAGCTGTCATCGGCTCGGAGCGCCCTGGATTTCAGTGCCAGGTTGATCTGATCGAGATCCGTTGCAGACGTAATGACATACTCTGGATACTCCCACAGAGCTCTTTCGGCATACCGCGCCGAATCCAAAGCAGGGTAGATCCAGGAATGATAACGCCAAGGAAACTTCTCGGAAATCACCGACACTCCAAGACTAGCCCCTTCTGGTACAGAGTCCAGCAGAAACTTGGAGGCAACTGGTCGCGGATCTTTCCAGCGAATCCAAATGCCGGTGACGCATTCATACATCGAAACAGTCACGGTAAGTATGGCAGCCACGATCCCAACTCCATGAACAAGCGGCCGTCCGACATCCGCTAGTCGCTGGTAGAATCCGGCAGCAAACAGGCAAAAACATGGTGCAAAGGCGATGACGAACCGCGGAGGGAAAAACCCCGGCCACAGCAGGTACGACGCTAGCGTGGCACCCGCCAACAAGGTGATTTCCAGGCGATAGCTGTGTGGTCTCCAAACGAGGATTCCTGCCGCAGCCATCACCGCCAAGGGAATGCCGAGCGCCACTCCGGTCGCATCAGCCCAGGTCGCGACGGTTTCCCCTAGTGAACCCGCGGTGCGCTCGTTCCAATTGAATTGCTCGGCCCGAAAGGTACGTACATATTTGGCGGGATTCAGCAGCATGTGGGGATGAAACGCGAGAAAAACGCCCAAGGCGACCACACCGTAGAGCAATAGTGCTCTGAGAGAGATTCTCCTGAACATGACGAGTCCGAGCGGAACCACCAGAAACGGGATACCGGATAACTTGGTGCCAATGAGATAGGCGGTTGCGACACCAAGGAGGATGGCGTTCCAGGAGTTCGACTGCAACTGGAGCCGCTTGAGGAACAGAAGATTCGCGAGGAGGAGAAAACTCAGGGGGACATCCAGAGTCGCTACCGCACTATTGAGAACGGGGTAGAAAGCCGTTGCAAGAAGGACCGCACTCAGAAAGGCTGCTCTCGGAGAGAGGTAGGACCGGGCAAACCGAAATTGAAGGTACACGGTCGCGGTGCCGAGCAGCACCGAGGCTAGACGACAAATCAGCCATACCAGGATACGATAGTTGTCGGACCAGCCTCGCACATAGACGAGTAACGCTTTGAGCGGGAACAACAAGAATCCCTAGTGTTGTGTCCCATTAATGAGTGATACATATTTAGCAGCGTCCCTTTCGAGAGCGCTGCCATGCCGCGAGGTCGAGTTGCGGGCTTTACCCTGGTGTTGTCGGACGCGGAACAGGCCGAGCTCGAGCGGATCCTGCGATCCCCTTCGATGCCTGCAGGGCTCACCCGTCGGGCGGAGATCGTGCTCCGCTCTGCCGAAGGCGAAACGCACCGTGCGATCGCTGCCGCGGTGGGGGTGAGCTTGCCCTTGGTGGCCCACTGGCGCTCCCGGTTTCGCGATCACCGCCTCGCGGGCTTGTATGACGCGCCGCGGCCGGGCCGGCCCCGCACCCATGATGAGGAAGAAGTCGCGCGGCTGCTGCGGACCGTGCTGCGCACCCGGCCGAAGGAGGCGACCCACTGGAGCGTGCGTGGCGTCGCCGAGAAGACGGGCATCAGCAAGAGCACCGTGCAGCGCTATTTCGCCCTCTTCGGGGTCCAGCCGCATCGGACCCGCAGCTTCAAGCTGTCGACGGATCCGTTTTTCGTGGAGAAGGTGCGGGATATCGTCGGTCTTTATCTGAATCCGCCCGATCACGCGCTGGTGTTGTGCGTCGACGAGAAGAGTCAGATCCAAGCGTTGGAGCGCACCCAGCCCAACTTGCCGATGGGGCTGGGATACGTGGAAGGTTTTACCCACGACTACACCCGGCATGGGACGACGACCCTCTTCGCGGCGCTGGACATTCAGAGCGGCGAGATCCTCACCCAGTGCAAGCGGCGCCATCGGCATCAAGAGTTCCTCGCGTTCCTGCGCCATTTGGACACCAGCGTCCCCGCTGCTCTGGACGTGCATCTGGTCCTCGACAATTACGGCACGCACAAACACCCCGCCGTGAAAGCCTGGCTCGCGCGCCGACCCCGATACCACGTGCACTTCACACCGACCTACGCCTCCTGGCTCAATCAAGTCGAGCGCTGGTTCGGCTTGATCACCCAGCGAGCCATTCGCCGGGGCTCCTTCCGCACCGTCCGCGAGCTCGTGCATCGCATCGATACCTTTGTCGCCCGCTACAACCGGACGGCGGCCCCTTTCGCGTGGACGGCAACGGCAGAATCGATCCTCAGCAAGATCGCCCGTATTGCACAAGCCATTAACGGGACGTCACACTAGGTGTAGTTATACGCCGTTCCATACTGGAGGTAGCGCTGATCGTTGAAGTACACACCCGGAAACTGTGCGGTCATCATATATGCCTTTGCCTCATCGGGATGAAACGAATGAGTAAAAGGCAGTAGAGGCGTGCCCCAGGCTATGGTTGCTATCCGCAGGGCGAAAGCGATGAACAGCAAGGCGCACCACCAAGCCACAGGAATGCTCTCGGTTGCTCTAGGCTGTGCGAGCGAGCGACGCATGGAGTCCTCTATGAGAGGCAAGGCCGTCCCACGGGCATGGGCATCAACTCCGAAGTAGCGCCTGTTTGCTGATCAAGCACCGGTAACCTTCCGGCCACGCCATCAAGGCGGAGGTGAGTCGTCGTTGCTCGGCGTGGTGTCCAAGAATACGGAATCAGCGATGAAGCTTGCGACGACTGCATGACCGTGATTGTTGAGATGGGTGTCGTCACGCCAGTACAATAGCTCGCTCGCGGCATCGTAAAGCCGATATGCCTCATCCAGTATGGCGGGCTTGGTGTTTAGGCAGCGAACGTGCGCTCGGCCACAGGCAGCGAACAGCGCCTGGGCAAAGCCGGAATCCAGACGATCACTCCCCCGGCGACTTCGTTCCTCGAGAATCCAGCGGTATACCTCTTCCTTGGCAGGAATAACCACGATCGTCAAGGAAAGCCCCCAGTCCTGAACCCGTGCTGCCATCTCACGAATCGTTCGTTCGATTATTGGGAAGTGGGGATGCGCCTCCGCTTGGTCCTGATCCAGATTCACCTCCCGTCTGTACCAGTCACGGAAGAGAATCGGCAATCCATTCGGAAGCGCGCGACGGATCGGCATCTCAGGTGAGGACGGACCGAAGAGCGCACCGTGCGCGGCGAGCAGCAAGGCTCGGATGGGGGAGAGGTTGCGGAAATTACGGTACTTCACCGTCCAGGCGCGAACGCCGGTGCGCCAAGGAAGAGTGCTCGGGTCCCAACCCAGGTTGGGATGGACATCAAACAAGTCGTTGCCGGTGAAGAGCACCCAGACGACGTGGGCGTTCTCTTGTAATTGAAGGCTGGTGCGCTCGGCCAGGAGATTCAGATATTCACTATACGGATTAGCGGGGAATGAAAGGCTGTAAACTCGCTTGCCGGTCATTCGCGCCAGACGCACCGGGAATATGCTGTCCTGGGTTGTTCCGAGACCGGCGCCGAAGGAGTCCCCGAGGACCACTACGTCGATGGGTTTGGACGATGACGCATTACGGAACCCAAGCCGATCGGTCTCGAACCTGACAAAGCGATTCTCTCGAACGGCTCGATCGCCGGCCATCCCTGCCAGATCTCCGAATGAATTGCCGTGGACACGCACGTTGGCCGGCCAACGGGGAAGATTGGGAAGGCGAGGTAGCACAACCTGCGGGAGCGCAGCTGGGTAAGGATAGAGGAACCGAAGGCCGAGGTCGAACCCAACCAGCGTGAGTAGACCCATCCCGAGCATGGTCAGCAGCACCCGAATCCACCGGAGCTTGGGGAGTACCAAGCACGCCACAATGGGAATGACGAAAAGCAGCACCAGTTTCGGTCTTGCAAGGATCACCGAGTCGTCCGCCTGGAACCAGGCAAGCCAGGGCGTATCAAGTATCCCTTCGCAGAATATGGCCAGAACGGAGAGGGTCCCGAATACGACCGGAAAAACGTTCCTGCGACTCATGAACGGCTCCTATCCCCTGAACGATTGCCTCTCGTTTGGAAAATGTCTTTGACTTCCCCGAATGGTAGAAACCCGCGCGGAAGCTCTTTTGCCCGGGCTCACATTTCCTAAGTCCTCCCATTCGGCCCCACTTGATTGGCGAGGAGCAACAAACCGACATCACGGCGCATCTTGATCATCCTGACCAAAACGGGTACCCATTCGTCGGGGGTCGCGGGAATAAGAGGACCACCGGAAGTTCGGCGAATCTCACCCCGATGTCCGGATTCGATCAAGTCAAAGCAGAGGAAATCCTCTGGAGGACTCCGCTAGCAGGGTTCTCAGATATTCCCCGTAGCCACTGCCCGGCGCTTGGTCGGCAAGTTGCTCCAGCTGTCCGTCGTCAATGAACCCCATCCGCCAGGCGATCTCCTCGGGGCACCCAATCTTGACTCCGGTGCGCTTCTCCAAAGTCTGAATGAAAGTGGACGCATCCTGGAGGGAATCATGAGTGCCCGTATCAAGCCACGCGGTCCCCCGCCCCAAGAGCTCAAGACGCAGTTCTCCACGGCGAAGGTATTCGCGGTTCACATCCGTGATTTCGTATTCCCCGCGGGCCGACCGGGGCAGGGTCGACGCGATCTCCACCACATCCGAGTCGTAAAAATACAAGCCGGTAACGGCATAATTGGATCTTGGAGCGGCGGGCTTTTCCTCCAGGCTCAGCACCCTTCCGGTGGCGTCGACCTCGGCAACCCCGTAGCGTTCTGGGTCGTGCACTCGGTATCCAAAAACTGTGGCTCCTCGATTTCGTGCGGCGACCTCCTGCAGATTGGTACCGAGTCCTTGCCCGAAGAACACGTTGTCCCCCAGCACCAAGGCGGAGCAATTATTCCCGATGAATGAACGCCCAATCACGAACGCCTGGGCCAGTCCCTCCGGCCTGGCTTGCACAGCATACTGGAGATTCACCCCCCAGCGCGCTCCGTTTCCCAGCAGTTCTTCGAACCGAGGCAGATCAGAGGGGGTGGAGATCAGGAGAAAGTCCCTCAAGCCCGCCAGCATGAGTGTGCTCAGCGGATAGTAGATCATCGGCTTGTCGTAGAGGGGCAGCAGCTGTTTGCTGATGACCTGGGTGACCGGGTACAGTCGGGTCCCCGCGCCGCCAGCGAGAATGATCCCTTTCAACTCCGCACCTCCCTCCTCTCTCGCTTCGGTCCTTCCGGGCTCGCAAGTTCTCGAAGCGGGCTGAGTCCAAATAGCCGAGGTTTTCAAGATTCCGGGCAGAAACTAGTCTCTTGGATACCTCATGGTGTCCGCTCAAGCCGGGGAGTCACTCAGGCCTGGGCTAAGCACGGCATATTCAGCCATCAATGTTGCATCCTTGCAGCAGGAAGACGCGTTTCTAGGCCAAGCCTCGTCGGTCTAAGGCTTCTGTACCCAGAGCCGCGCCCAAGTGTGAACCGATCGCAAATTTCGCGCTTGGTCCGATCATTCCTACTCACGGCGTCAATGCCGCATTCGCGGTCGAGATCTTCGGTCTCAAGGTTTCCCCTGACCTCAGGCCGGTTTTAGATTCCTATGTTGCAACAACACAACAGAGGGGCCGTGCTCCCACGAGCATATTGCTTGCTATCGTGGAGGCGTCCACAAACCACCCAGACAGCTGGATTGTCGCCGAATATGGAGCCCCAGACCTGACCCCAGACCGATGCCGTATGGCGACTTCGGCGACGTGCGCCCGTACCTTCAGGTGGCGACTCTCCTCGTATTGTCCTCCGACAAGGATGGGTTGCCTCTCTCCATCGTTGAGGCGATGGCGATGGGCGTGGCCTGTGTCTCGACGGATCTGGGAGGCGCCCGGGAGTTCGTGCTGGACGGGAAGACCGGCCTCTTGATAAGTCCCGGCGATCGCCATGCGCTCACTCGCGCCGTCGAGCATCTGCTCCAGCACGAGGAGGAACGGCGGCTCATGGGGAGGGAAGGCCGGCGCCTGGTGGCCGAGCGCTTTGCCGCCGAGAATTCCATGGATCAGTACCGGACGCTGCTGGCATGACACCACCCCCCACCATTTCCGTCGTCGTGCCGGTGATGAACGAGGAGCCGAATATTCGGCCCCTGGTCGACGCGGTACGCTCAGCCCTGGACCGGAGCGAGCGCAGCCGGGGCTGGGAACTCATCCTGGTGGACGACGGGAGCAGCGATGGGACCTCAACCGAGGTCCGAAGTTGCGCTCGGGAGGATCCCAGAATTCGTCTGGTCCGGCTGGCGAGAAACTACGGTCAAACCTCCGCGATGCAGGCAGGCTTCGACCACGCGGCCGGGCAGGTCGTCGTGAGCATGGACGGAGACCTACAGAATGACCCGGCCGATATCCCCGCCCTTCTCGCCAAAATCGACGAGGGCTTCGATCTCGTGGCCGGCTATCGCCTGAAGCGTCAGGATGCCTTGCTGAGCAGGAAGGTCCCTTCCTGGGCGGCCAATCGAATGATTCGATGGGTGACCGGTGTCAGCATCCGGGACAACGGGTGCTCGCTCAAGGCCTACCGGCGCGAGCTCATCGAGCGCATGTCATTGTACTCGGACCTGCACCGGTTCATTCCTGCCGTCGCGGCGGCCACCGCGGGCGCTCGCATCGCGGAGGTCGGGGTACGGCATCACGCCAGGCAACAGGGCCGGAGCAAATACGGTATCTCCCGGGTGCTCAAGGTCCTCGGAGACCTGCTCACCATCAAGATGATTCGCTCGTTCCGGGAGCGGCCGCTTCGCCTGTTCGGAACCGGTGCGGCGATTTCCGCCGTGGTGAGTGCGGCCTTCGCGGCCGCCGCGGTCTACTCCCTGCTGGCGTTCCGCGCTTCCAAGGCCGCAGCGCTGATCCTCCCGGGCGCCGCGGGGCTATGGCTGGCGCTGAGCTGCTATCTGATCATGCTGGGCTTGATCGCCGAAGAAGCCCTTCGGACCGCCCGCATGGAATCGCCGGAGCTCGGACCGATTGCCCACCACGACTGACCCGGCTGGGTCCTCTCCAGACCTCACCCTTCTCGTTCTCGTCAGCGAACGACCCGGGCCGCTGACCGAGCTGCTTGGTGAGTGGGTGAGGCCGCTTACGGCTCGCTGCGGATTGGTCGAGTGCATCGTCGCGGTGGAGCCCGGGCTCAAATATCTAACGGAAGAAGTCCGGCAAACCGGGCTGGGCGACATTCCGGTGAGCGTTCTCGTGTCGGCCTATTCGATCGGGGAGACCGGCTTGGTCCGGATGGCTCTACCGTACTGCCAAGCCCCGCGAATCCTGCTCATGTCAGCGTACCATCGCGTCGTCCCCGACTCCCTTCCGGACCTGGTTCAGGCGCTCGATGACGCCGACTTGGTCGTGGCGAGACGATGGCCCCGGAAGGATTCCTGGGCGAGTCATCTCCAGGGGCGCCTGTTCCATCGCGCTGTCCGGTTCCTTACCGGAAGCCAGTTCCACGACATCGGATCGGGAGTACGATCGGCTCGACGGGAGGTCCTCCAGGAGATGCCCCTGTACGGGGATTACTACCGATTCCTTCCGGTCCTTGCCGTGAGGGACGGTTTTCGGGTAGTCGAGCGAGACTGCCCCCAGCATCCGGGTGACGCCGGTGCGCGGATCTACCAGCCCGGCATCTATCTGAGGCGGTTGGTCGACATCCTGGGTCTGTATTTCCTGGTCAAGTTCACTCAGCGACCCCTGCGGTTCTTCGGCCTGATTGGCAGTGCCCTCTTCTTCCTCGGGGCCCTGGTGACGGGCATCGTTGCCCTTCAACGGGCCGGAGGACAGGGGCTCGCCGACCGGCCACTGCTGCTGTTCGGCGTGCTCCTCATTGTGCTGGGGGTCCAGGCGGTGGCCCTCGGGCTGGTCGGAGAGATCATCGTTCACTTCCAAGCGGGCCGGTTCAAGCACTACCGCGTGGCGAGCTGGCGAGAAAAGGATTGACCAGGGAAACGATGGCGCGCATTCCCGCTGTCGTTCTAGGGTTGAATCCGAACGCGCTCGGAACGATCCGGGCGCTCGCGGCACGGCGGATACCAGTCATCGCGGCGGATCAACGGCCCGCCGGCTGGGCCGACACTCATCGGTGGATGAGCAGCCGGACCCGCTTGTGCCAGAAGCTCTTCTACTCTGCCTCGGCGACCGGCGACGCCCTGCTCGATCTGCTCGTCGAACTTGGACCAACGCTACCCGGTCCCGCGCCGGTTCTTCCGAGCGGCGATGCCGAGCTCCTGTTGCTCGCGCGCCACGAGGCCTTGCTGAAACGGTGGTACCGGTTTCATGTACCGCCACCAGAGCATCTTCGTCTCTTTGTTGAGAAGCGCGGCTTCCACGAATTCGCACGGAATGCGGGGGTTCCGATTCCCGCGACGATCGCTCCGCTGACAAACGATCGGATCGACGAGGCTGCCCGTACGATGCGGTTTCCCTGTGTCCTGAAGCCGGAGTTTCGAGACCATCAGTGGGATGACCTCTTCGCGCCTCGCAAGGGTCTGGGTGTCGAGAGCGCGGCGGCGCTGCGCGACGCCTTCACTGAAGCGACCCGCTCCGGTACCTCCCTGATGCTGCAAGAATCCATCCCTGGCGCCGATTCGGAGCTGCACTTCACACACGGGTACTTTGATCGTGACGGGAATCCGGTTGCGATGTGGACCGGCCGGAAGATCCGTCAGCTACCAATCCATTACGGTACCACCACGCTGGCGGAAACTGTACCGATCGCCGCGATTGTCGACCATACGCTGCGGCTGATGCAGCCGCTCGGGCATCGAGGATACGTCAGTGTGGAGTTCAAACGTGACCCACGCGATGGGGCGTTCCGCGTGCTGGAGGCAACGGTCGGACGAACCTGGTATCCGCATTACCTCGGCGTCGTCGCAGGGGTGAACATTCCCGAACTCTGGTATCATGATCTCCTCGATATTGCCCGGCCTGCCCAGCCAGCGCCGAGCGTGCCAGGGCCATTTCCTCGCTCGGAGGTTCGGTACGGTGTCCGATGGGTTGACGAATACCGGGATCTTGTCGCCGCCATGGAGTACCGCCGCGCCGGCGAACTGACAATCAGGGGCTGGATCGCCTCGCTCTTCGGTATTCGGGGGGCTGCGCTCGCAGCGTGGCGTGACCCGATGCCGTTTCTCTACATGGTTTTCCGGCTAGGGATCTCGGTTCGAAACGCGGTCATGCGGCGGGCCCAGTTCATCCGTGGCCGGCCTCCTCGAGCGGATCACTGACACGGTCGTCACCGCCGAGGAACTACTGGGCATAACTCTTGCTCTTGATGTACTCTTTGCCTCGAATCGGGTGCGGTAGTGGCCTGGCCGGCGCCTCAATCGTTCCAGCAGGAAAATGGAGAGTTTCATGAGAGGGTCTAGTCACGCGGTCCTGACAATTGGCCGAGCGTCCTGCTGCGTTTTCCTTACGGCGTTGGCGGTCTTGATGGTCGAGGTCACTCTCATTCGCGTGTTTGATGTCATTCTGAATCCCAATCTGGGCTACATGGTGATCTCGGTGGCTTTGTTTGGCCTCGGGATGGCCGGGATTTTCTCGGTGCTCCGCCCGCTCCGGGCGAGCCACCACTTACGGCTCAGCCTGATCCGGTATGCCTGTGGATTAGGAATGGCCGTCGTCGTCCTCGTCCCCGGCCTCAATCTCCTTCCCTTCCGATACGAAGAGGTATTCCAGCACCCCTTCTCGCAATTGCTGGCGTTCTCCGGGTTATGGCTCCTCATCACGGCGCCTTTTTTCCTCGCCGGACTCATCCTGGTTCGGGTTTTCGCGGCAACTCCCAACCGTATTCACTGGCTGTATTTCGCTGATCTCCTGGGGGCTGGGATAGGGGCAGTCGTGCTGGTCCCGCTTCTGCCCCAGGTGGGACCAGGCGGAATTACGTTCCTGGCTGCCGCCCTGATGCTGGTCGCTGCAGCAAGTCTTGCCCAGGGACGAGCGGCGGTGATCTCGCTGTCGGTGTTGGTGGCCGGCCTCGGAACCGCCGCCTGGGCATATCCTCGCCATCTTCTGGATCTCAAGGCGCACTCGGACAAGCGCGGGGTGTTGAAGGCGCATCAAGAAGGTGCGGTTGAATTTGCCCGATGGGATCCCATCTCCGAGATCGAGGTTGTTGATCTGGCGGAGCCGATCAAGCTCGATACCGGCATTGCAATCATCCGCCGCAAACACATCGCCTACGACGGGGGGTCACAGAGCAGCCACTTCTATCCATTCGACGGCAACTTCGCGAGGTTGCGTGCCGAGCTCGATTCGGGCACGGTCGGCGTCATTCAGAACAACTTCTGGAGCCGGGGCGTGCTCGCGGCGCACTACCTTCTTCGGGACCGACATCAGCGTGTGCTGGTCATCGGGAGCGCAGGGGGGCAGGAGGTACGCGGCTCTCGCCTACGGCGCGGGGCGGGTGGATGGTGTCGAGCTGGTC
>CAVSLV010000002.1:0-479654 GCA_963728915.1 uncultured Gemmatimonadales bacterium
GGGCCTCCTGGTCCCGGGTCCCTCGCTCCACCAGGGAGGCACCGGCCCGGGCCCCGGCCAGGGTCACCTTGAGCGCCTCGGCAATGGCCCGCGCGATGGTATCCTGCACCGCGAAGACATCCCGCAGCTCGCTCTGATAGTCGCCGCTCCAGAGCTGGGCGTCCCGCGCCACGTCCACCAGGCGGGCGGTGACCCTGACCCGCTGGCCCAGGTGCTGGACCGTGGCCTCCAGGATCGCCCCCACGTCGAGGTGCCGGCCGATTTCCCGGAGATCGGTGGTCGCCGCCCGGGCCGCAAAGGACGAGGTCCTTGATGAGACCCGGAGGCCGCTCAGCCGTCCCAGGGCGTTGATCAGCTCCTCCGCCAGGCCCTGACTGAAATAGTCGCTGGTGGAATCCCCCCCGATGTTCTGGAACGGCATGACCGCGAGAGAACGGATCACCGCCGGGCCAGCCGGCGTTGGTGCGAGTGGGGCTGACCGCGTCCCGCCGCGGAACAGGAGGAAAAGCGCCACACTGAGGATCACGGCGGCACCGAGCAGGAACCCCATAACCCGCGCTTGCCGGCCCCGGCCCCCTCGCAGGCTCTCCCCTATGGCCTGGAGCGCGATACGCACTTCCTCGCCCGAGGCGGGGCGCGCCCCGGGATCGACGGCAAGGAGCCGGGCGATCAGGGTGGCGAGCGCCGGGGGACAGTCGGGCCGGGATCGAGTTGCCGGGGGCGGGGTTCGGGAAAGCTGCGCGGCCACCAGCGCCGGAGGGGTCAGCGCCCCGAAGGGCGGCTGTCCGGTGAGCAATTCGTAACCTAACACGCCGAGGGCGTAGAGATCGACACTGTGATTGACGCCTGGATCGCCCACCGCCTGTTCCGGCGCCATGTAGGCGGGAGTGCCGATCACCATGCCGACGCCAGTCACCTGGGAGGCGGCCCCGGGAATACCGGCGCCGGTCGCGAGATCGAGCGCCTTGGCGACCCCGAAGTCCGCCACCACGGCATGGCCGTCCTGAATCAGAATGTTCTCCGGCTTGATGTCGCGGTGGATCACCCCCTGGCGATGGGCATAGGCCAGCGCGTCGGCGATTTCGGTCAGAAGCCGGATGGTCTCGGCGACCGGCAGCGGACCCTCGCGGGCCAGCCGGGCCCGGAGTGATTCGCCCTCGACGAACGGCATGGTGAAGTAGGGAAGCTCTCCCACGTGACCGGCGGTGAGGAGCGGGACAATATGAGGGTGCTGGCAGCGAGCGCAGAGGGACATCTCCCGCTCGAAACGATCGGTGCTGGTGCTCGCGGCGATTTCCGGGCGGAGCACTTTGACCACCACCCGGCGATTGAGGCGGGACTCGGTGGCCAGGAAGACCCGTGCCATTCCCCCTCCGCCGAGCTCGCCCTCGACGGCATAGCCCGACCCCAGCGTACTTTGGACTCGTTCCTGGAGGTCCGGCATCGCTTCACGCTAGGCCGTCGCCCTCTGTGGCACAAGGCAGGATCCCCTCTGGCATCCGGCATGCTCTGGCCTTGACTGGCGTTCAGTTGCCCGGGTTTCTGTCTCCCAGCGAGGACATCTCCGCTCCTGGTAGTCGGCTGGGCGTTTGAAAAGACACACTCGGGAGGGGTCATGCGCGTTCTTCTCGCACTACTGGTTCTCTTCCCCACCTTCCTTTCGGCTCAGCAGCTGCAGGTCGTTCGGGGCACCGTCCGGGAGGCTGCCGGGGGGGCGCCACTGGCCGGCGCGGACATCACGCTCGATTCCCGGCGCACCAGCACCAACCGCGACGGGGCGTTCCGGATCGACAGCGTGGCACCGGGGTCCCATCTCCTGACGGTCAGGCTCCCGGGTTATGTCCCGATTCGAACCCAGGTGGACGTCGACGAGAAACGGCCGAGCAACGTTGCGCTGACCATGTCGCCTGCCCCGTTCCAGCTCCCGCCGGTGGTCACCACGCTCAACCGGAGCGGGATTTACGGAGCGGTCGGGGATACCGCGCAACATCCGATGCGGGGCGTCCGGGTGGAGGTGGCGGGTGTGAACGGCGGGGTCAGCTACACCGACAGCCTTGGCGGGTTCGCCTTCCCGGCGGCGGACCGGGGGCCATATCTGATCCGGATCACGCACGCGGGTTATGGAGAACGCCGCCTGTCGGTGGAGCTCAAACCCGGGGAAGGGCGCCAGGTGATCGTGGTGCTGGCTCCTTCCCGGCAGGTTGCCTCCCGGGCCGACGATCAGGCCTTCGAGGCACTGCACAGTCGCCTGGCCTTCGGGCTCCATCGGGACCGCATGCCCGAGAGCGAGCTGGAGCGGTATGGAACCCAGGGCCTCTGTGATGTCCCGCGGGTGGCCGCCGAGGTGGGCCGGAGCGGATCGACCACCACCGTGATCCTCAATGGGGTGACGGCCTTTCTGGAATTCCCGGTGGCCTCGCTCTGCGCCTGGCGGGCCGATGACGTGAGTCTGATCGAGTTCGGAAAGGATATCTGCGCCGACGTGACCCAGACGGTGGGGCAATCGTTGCCGGTGCCGGTCTGGTGCTCGGGTCGCACCCGCAGCGTGACTCGCACCGCGAGGCGGGATCCACCGGACGAATCCGGGCCCAGCCGGCAGGCGGGCAGCTACGTGATCATCTGGGAGAAGCGGTAGAGCACTATCGGAACAGCTCCGGAACCGTAATCACCAGTGACGCCGACCGGCCGGGCGGGCGCCACTCGACCCAGTCCCGATGCAGTTCCTCGGCGCCACCACGATCCCGCAGGGTGTACAGGCACTGATCCTGGAAATCCACCCGCCAGAACTCCCGCACGCCGAGGGCGAGGTAGGCCGGTCCTTTGTGATCGCGATCGTACACCTCGGAATCCTTGCCCGACACTTCCACCGCGAGCCACCATTCCCGAATGCTCCTCCAATGGGCGTCGAGCCGGAACTCGGCCGGTAGTACACCCCTGGGAACGATCAGCAGGTCGGGCTCGAGGTGGTGCCGGGGCGCGATCTCCAGGACACCCGGGGAGAAGGCGACTGCATCGTCCTTCAAGCCAAGATACGAGTTGATCGCGCTCACCAGCCTGGCCAGCACGAACTGGTGGGGCATTCCAGCCTGCGGCGTCACCAGCAGGACCCCGTCGAGCAACTCGTAGCGGTTGCCGTCGACGGGGAACGATTCGAGATCCTGCACCGTATAGCGGGGAACTGTGACGGCCATGACCATAAGCTAGGAACTCGGCATGAGAGGAGGCAACTCGGCATCCCCCCAGGCTAAGCTCGCCGGCGTTCGTCCTGGCAAGTATCCGGTTGCCGGGTAGTACCGGTAGACGCGGAGCTGGGAATCCCGAGTGAACTTTGAAGAATCCCTACGGAGGTAGGAGCGTGAGTCCGCCGCCTAGCGCGATGACAGTGCGTCGCAGGACTGCCAGAGCGAGGAGTAGAATTGCGCGTCCTCCCTCATTGCACGCGGAAGTAGCGTCGTTTTGGATCCTGCGGCCCGGTGCCAACCTCGCGCAGGAGGCCATTCTCGACCAGCCGGGCGAGCCGCGTGCGCGTCGCGCGCGACGTGAGGCCAATGACCGCAGCGATCTCGCTCGTCGGTCGGCCCTCGCCGTCCGAGAGCGCGTCCAGGATGGTCTGGTCCGTCGTCTCGACCAATGGGGCGGCCACGGGTTCGGTGTAGATCGTTACCCGGAAACGCATGGCAATTTCTTCGAAGCGGGGCGGCGCCAACCCCGCCTCGCGGCACGCGGCGATTATCCGCTGAATCCCGCTCCCCCACTGCTCGATCAGACCGAGCGCGTGGAAAACGCGGCCGATGACACGATTGCGCAGCTTGGACACGCCGTGCTCGAGGTCTTCGACCGTAAGGCCGGACGGGAGCAGCCCGGGGTTCTCGATCTCGAGTCGGTCATCGAACATGGAGACTCGGATCGGCGCGCCCCGCTGGGAGTAGTCGGTGTGGGCGACCGCGTTGATAAGCGCTTCCCGCACGGCCACCGGGGGGAGGTTCCAGCGCTCCTTGCGGCGGACCCGGCCGATCGTCGCCCCATGGATGGAGTGCTTCTCGATGAACTCGATCGCCTGCTCAATCGCGCGCCCCGGCGGCTCGCGGAGTTCGGCGTGGTCGGCGATATGGGTCTTGTCGACACCGGCGAAGCGGCCCGCCTGGATCCACGCATCTGGAAAGTGAACCGCTCGCTCCAAGCCAAAGAGGATCATTCCTCCAACGGTTGGCACTCGCCGTCCCTGATGGTTTGTCACCAGGTGCAGCGTGACGAGGTCATGTCTGGCGAGCCGGCGAACCGATGCGAACGACTCGGAAGCCGCTCGGAAGTCAAGAGCTTCCGAGTCGAGATCGGGCATCGGCTGTTCGTCAAAGCTCTCGCCGCGCACCACTCGCCGGAGCTCCAGGATCATGTCCGCATCGGCGCGGCGATTGGTAGAGCCCACCCGAACATACGTCCCTGACTCGCTCCCCTCTCGTTTGAGGTAGTGCGGGCGGGTCGGGCTGGGGTAGACCTGCACCGCGATGAGCTGGGTGCGGCGCCATGGGAATATCTCGATATCGGGAGCAAGCCGAGGTGCGATGGAATCGGAAATGAGACTTGCGATCCGCTCTTCCAGCTCCAGGGCCTGTGGCACCCCGCGCACCCGCGCGGTGCGGTCTTCTACGCCCAGAAGCAAGGTGCCACCGGCCGAGTTCGCGAAGGCGACCAGGGTCTTCAAGGCGCCTTCGGGGGAGGACAGATCGCGCTTGAACTCCAGCGTCTTGCCCTCCGGCCGCTTGAGCAGGGCGACGAGATCCATAAACTCGGAAGTATACTGCGAAGCACTGGACGGCGCCATGCTTCCGAGCCAGAGTACCAAATTGCCTGGATGCGTGACCTCCGATCACACGCCCAAGTCACTAAATGTCAATGGCTTAGGCCAGCTTGACGACTTGCAAATGAGGCTCCTCTCACCCTATATTTGACTGTTCGGGCCGCCCGGGTCCCGGACCGACCTTCCGCCCCGCCCGCACATGACTGCTCCAAACGCACGCGAACGGATTCTGCCGCGCCCCATCGAAGAGGAGATGAAGCAGAGCTTCATCAATTATTCGATGTCGGTGATCGTGGCGCGGGCCCTGCCCGACGTGCGCGACGGGCTCAAGCCGGTGCACCGCCGGATTCTCTACGCCATGAACGAGCTGGGCCTGGTGCCGGGCCGGCCCTTCAAGAAGTCGGCGACGGTCGTGGGCGACGTGTTAGGCAAGTACCATCCCCACGGCGACACGTCGGTGTACGACGCGCTGGTCCGCATGGTCCAGGATTTCTCGCTTCGCTATCCGCTGGTGGACGGCCAGGGCAATTTCGGCTCGGTGGACGGCGACCCCGCCGCGGCCTACCGCTATACCGAAGCCCGGCTCACCCGGGTCGCCGTCGCGATGCTGGAGGACATCGACAAGGAAACCGTCGCCTACGCGCCGAGCTTCGATGACCAGCGGCAGGAGCCGACGGTCGTCCCGTCCAAGATCCCCAATCTCCTGGTCAACGGATCGAGCGGCATCGCGGTCGGCATGGCGACCAACATCCCGCCCCACAACCTTCGCGAGGTGGCGATGGCGGTGGAGCACCTGGTGGACCATCCCGAGGCTCCGCTGGAGGAGCTGCTCACCCACATCAAGGGTCCCGATTTCCCGACCGGGGGCTACATCTATGGGATCCAGGGGCTCCGGGAAGCCTACCAGACCGGCCGTGGCAAGGTGGTGATGCGGGCCCGCGCCGTCGTGGAGGAGAAACCCTCCACCGGACGGAGTGCCATCGTGGTGACCGAGCTGCCCTACCAGGTGAACAAGGCGACCCTGCACAAGGACATCGCCCACCTGGTGAACGACAAGAAGCTGGAAGGCATTTCGGACGCCCGGGACGAATCGGACCGGGACGGCATGCGGCTGGTGATCGAGCTCAAGCGCGACGCCATCCCGCACGTGGTGCTGAACCAGCTCTACAAGCACACTTCGATGCAGTCCACCTTCGGGGTGATCAACCTCGCGCTGGTGAACGGCCAGCCGAAGATCATGCCGCTCAAGGAGCTGCTCGAACACTTCATTGCCCACCGGCACGACATCATCGTCCGGCGCACCCAGTTCGACCTCAAGGCCGCCGAAGCGCGGGAACACATCCTCGAGGGGCTCAAGATCGCGGTCGATAACATCGACGAAGTGATCAAGGTGATCCGGAGCTCGCCCGACACCGAGACCGCCGACCAGGCGCTGCAGCGGCGGTTCAAGCTCTCCGAGAAGCAGAGCAAGGCGATCCTCGACATGCGACTGGCCCGGCTCACCGGGCTGGAGCGGGACAAGCTGGAGGCCGAGCTCAAGGAAGTGCAGATCGCCATCGCCGAGCTGAAGAGCATTCTCAAGAGCCGCGAGCGGCGGATGAAGATCCTCAAGGAGGAGATGGCCGAGGTCGCCAAGTCCTACGGGGACGACCGGCGCACCGAGATCATCCCCGACCAGGACGAGTTCTCGGTGGAGGACCTGATCGCCGAAGAGGACATGGTGATCACGATCTCCCACTCCGGGTACATCAAGCGGATCGCCACCTCCACCTATCGCAAGCAGCGGCGGGGCGGCCGGGGGCTCACCGGCGCAACCGCGAAAGAGGACGACTGGATCGAGCATCTGTTCATCGCCTCGACCCACGACTACGTGATGTTCTTCAGCGACAAGGGCCAGGTCTACTGGCTCAAGGTGCACGAGATTCCCCAGGGCGGCCGGGCCGCCCGGGGCAAGCCGGTGATCCAGTGCATCGCGATCCGGCCCGACGAGCGGATCGCGGCGCTGGTGCCGGTGCGCGAATTCAGCGAGAGTCGCTGGCTCATGTTCGCGACCCGGAACGGCACCGTGAAGAAGACGGTCCTCTCCGCCTACGGCAACCCGCGGAGCAACGGGATCAACGCGATCAACATCGAGGACGGCGACGAGCTGATCGACGTCCAGCCCACCGACGGCAACAACGACATCGTGCTGGCCACCACCGGCGGCATGTCGATCCGGTTCCAGGAGAGCGACGTCCGGGAGATGGGCCGGGCCACCACCGGGGTGAAGGGCATCGAGCTCGACAAGGGCGACGCGGTGATCGGCATGGTGGTGATCCGCCGTGATGCCACCCTCCTGGTCGTCTCGGAGCGGGGCTTCGGCAAGCGCTCCGAGCTGGCCGACTACCGGATTCAGCGGCGGGGCGGCAAGGGCATCATCACCTTCCGGAACACCGACAAGACCGGCGCCTGCATCGCGCTCAAGGAAGTGCAGCCGGAAGACGAGCTCATGATGATCACCAAGGGCGGCATCATCATCCGGGTCCCGGTGGACGGGATCCGGGTGATCGGCCGTAACACGCAAGGCGTCCACGTCATGAACCTCGACGAAGGGGATTTCGTGGTGGACGTGGCCCGGGTCGTGAAAGAAGAAGAGGGCGGGACCGAGGAGGCGACCGGCGAGGAGGCTCCCGCGCCGGGCGAAACCGCGTGAGCCTCTCCGAGCTGCGGGCGGCCGCGGCGGCCCTCGAGGCGGTGGCGGTGCGCACCCCTCTGGTCGAATCGGCTGTCCTGACCCGCAAGCTCGGCGTGCCGGTCCGGGTCAAATGCGAGCAATGGCAGCCGGTCGGTTCGTTCAAGGTGCGGGGGGCCTGGACCGCGGTCACCCGGCTGATCGAGCGGGAGGGCCGCCCCCGCGGCCTGATTGCCCATTCGTCCGGCAATCACGGACGTGCGGTGGCCTGGGTCGCGCGCCGGCTCGAGCTCCCCGCGGTGATCGTGATGAATGACAACGCTCCGCCCATCAAGGTCGAGGCGGTCCGACGCGAGGGAGCCGAGGTCGTGCTGGTGGATCGGTATGTCCGGGTCCGGGTCGCCGAAGAGCGGGCCCAGCGCGATGGCCTCACCATGATCCCCCCCTTCAACCACCCCGACGTTATTCTCGGTCAATCCACCTGCGGCCTCGAGATCCTGGATGAATTCCCCGATGCCGAGCACCTGCTCTCTCCCATTGGAGGCGGTGGCCTCCTCGCGGGGTGCTCCACCGCTGCCATGGCGCTGCGTCATCCCGTCGAGATCATCGGCTGCGAGCCGGCCGGCGCCGCCAAGCTGTCCAGAGCGCTCGCGGAGGGTGGTCCCGCGCCTCTGGAAAGCACGGCGAGTATGGCGGATGGTCTGCTGCCGGTCGCGGTGGGGGCGCTTCCCTGGGAGCCGATCCAGCAGCGGGTCCGCCGCGCGTTCCGGGTGCGAGAAGACTCGATCGGCGAGGCCGTCGCGATGCTGTTCCGGGACATGGGCCTCAAGGTCGAACCGTCGGGCGCGGTCGGGGTGGCGGCGCTGCTCGAGGGACAGCTCTCGCCCAATGGCCCGGTGGCGGTGATTCTGAGCGGCGGCAACGTGGACCCCGAGCTGTTCAGCCAGCTCATCGGGGCCGCCTCGATTGGCGCGACGGTCGCCGGGTCCTGATGCCCGCCTACACTCCGCACGTGCTGATCGTGGATGATGACTACACGCTGGCGCGCACCATGTCCCGCATGCTGGTGGACAACGGGTACGACCCGGCAACGCTTTCCGGCGGAAGCGGTCTTCCCGAGTATCTGGCCACCCGACAGGTCGATCTGCTGCTGCTCGACCTCTCCTTGCCCGGCAACGACGGGCTCTCGCTCATCGAAATGATCCGTCGCGATCCGATGTTCCACGATCTCCCGATCATCGCGATGACCTCGGAGGCTCCCGAGGAAATCTCGGTGCGGGCCCTCTCGGCGGGCGCGTCCGACGTGGTCGGCAAGCCGATCCGGGTGCGCGAGCTGCTGGCCCGGATCCGCACCCGTCTCCGGGCCAGCCGCATGCTCAACCAGGCGCGGGGTGAAGCGCGGGCCCAGTCGGCGCTGGTCGAGCTGCTCAGGGACATCACGTCGAACCTGCCGCCCCGCGAGCTGTTCCAGGTCCTGGTGCGCCAGGTGGCCACCGGTCTCCGGATCCCCCGCTGCTCGATTCTTCTGGCCAAGCCCGGCGCCGATCGCGGCACCGTGGTCGCCGCCTCGGAGAATCCGGTGTTGAGCGAATTGCCGGTCGATCTCAACCGCTATCCCGAGATCAAGCGCTCGCTCGACAGCGGCGAAGTGGTGATGGTGCGCGACGTCGCCGCGGATCCGGTCTATCAGGGCATGTCGGATATCAGCACCACCTCGGTCCTGGTGATTCCGTTTTCCCTCCGGAGCGAGCGGGCCGGGGTGTTTTTCCTTCGGACCGGCCCGGGTGATCCACCCCTCGACGAAATGGACCTCCGCTTTGCCGGGCGGGTCGTCGAATCAGCGGCCTCAGCGATCGAGCGGGCGCTCGCCAACGACGAAGCGAGCCAGCGGGAACAGACCATGCGGCAGCTCGCCGAGACCGATCCGCTGACCGGACTCCTCAATCGCCGCACCTTCGACGTGAAACTGGCGGAGGAGGTCGATCGGGCCTCCCGCTACAGCACCGCGCTGTCCTGTCTGATGATCGACATCGACAACTTCAAGGTCACCAACGACACCCACGGTCATCACGCCGGCGACCGGGTCCTGACCCAGTTTGCCGAGCTGCTGCGCCGGGAACAGCGTTCGATGGATATCGTGGCGCGGTACGGGGGCGAGGAATTCGTGGTCATTCTCCCGGAGACCGGGAGCGCCGGGGCCCGGCTGTTCGCCGAGCGGGTGCTCCGCCGGGTGCAGGCCAAGCCGTTCGGCGGTCCCGACGCGACGATCAGGGTGACCGTGAGCATCGGCCTCGCGACCTTTCCCGATGAGCGGGCCCTCGACGCCGAAGGTTTGCTCCGGCTGGCCGACCGCAACCTGCTCCGGGCCAAGTCCGACGGCCGGAACCGCTATCGAGATTGAGCGCGCTTCGCTGTCCGCGCTGCGGCGCGACCTACGATCCGCCCGCCCGCTTCTGTCAGCGAGACGGGTTCCCGCTGGCCCCCGGCTCCGCGCCTCCTCCCACTACGCCTCGGTCGTTCGGCCTCCACCGCACTGGAGAGCACCGGGTCCCGGTCGAGCTGCGGGGCGACCCCGCGTCCGGGATGTCGGGTCGGGTCCTCGACGGCCGGTACCAGATCGAGATGCGGGTCGGCGAGGGCGGGATGGCGTACGTGTACCGGGCCAAGGACCGCGACACCGGCCGGATGGTCGCGGTGAAGGTGCTGATGGCTCGACTGGTGGGCGATCGCGAGGCGGTGGGGCGGCTGCACCGCGAAGCGAAGGTCGCCATGCGACTGGATCACCCAAATGTCTGCGGCATTCTTGGCTTCGGCGAAGCCGGCGGCCTGCCCTACCTGGTGATGCCCTTTCTCGAGGGAGAAACCCTGTCCCGCCGGGAAACCCGTCACGGTCCCATGCCGGAGCCGCTCGCGATCCGGATTCTGCGCCAGCTCTGCTTGGGCCTCCAGCACGCCCACGACGCGGGGATCCTGCACCGCGACCTCAAGCCGGAGAACGTGATGCTGGTCCCCGGCGCGCATCCCGGCATGGAGCAGGCGGTGGTGATGGACTTCGGACTGGCCAAGGAAACTGTGGTCGCCCCCGAGGTGATGAAGCTCACCGCGACCGGCATCGTGCTGGGGACCCCGGAGTTCATGAGCCCGGAACAGATCCGGGGCAAGCCGCTCGACCAGCGGAGCGACGTCTTCGGGCTGGCCGTGTTAGGGTTCGAGCTGGTGACCGGACGGCTTCCCTTCGAGGGAACCAGCGCCCAGGAGACCATGCTGGCCCATCTGACCGGACAGCCGCTCCGGCTCCGCCAGATCAATCCGAAAGTCACCGCCGGCCTCGAACGGGTGCTGGCTCAGGGAATCGCCCACAAGCCGGAGCACCGGTTCCAGTCGATGGCCGATTTCGAAGAAGCCCTGGCGGAGCTGGCGCGGTGAGGCCGGTCCGGTGGACCGTCGCGCTGCTTGCCGCCCTGACCGGGTGCAGCGTGACTCCGCTCACCAACAAGATCCGTCCGGGCGAAGAGTCGTTCGTCATCGGCGTGGGAGAAGCCAGCGACGGCCAGACCGATCTGTTCGCGGCGCCGGCGGGAGGAGGCAGCTTCACCCGGCTGACCTTCACCCGCGCGGAAGAACGCGCGCCGAGTCTCAGTCCATCGGGCACCCGGGTGGCCTTCCTGCGGCGAGCCGGCTCCTCCGAAGCCAACTGGTCGCTGGTGATCCTCGATCTCCTCAACAACCACGAATCGGTCGCCCCGATGCCAAGTGCCGCCGGTGATCCGGTCGCGATCGGATGGAACGTCGAAGGAACCCGGGTCGTGGTGCAGGCGCAGGCGTTCCTCGAGACGAACCTCCCCCCCGGCGCGGTGTGGCTTCGGTCGGTCGCGCTCGACTCGGTGGGGTGGGCCGACTCGATCACCAGCGGAATGCTGGGCAACCCGCCCCGGGCACACCTCGCCTCGTGCGGGGCCGGTGTGTCCTGCATCGTGAGCGGAACCGACACGACCCGGCTCGAGGGCATTACCAATCCGATCCCCTGGGGAGGAGATTCGCTGGGATATTTCACCGGGTCGGAAAAGATGTGGGAGATTCGCCCGCTCAGCGGGGGCCACACCAGGCGGCCGGTCTGGACCGATGTTCCTGCCGGATTACGTGAATTGACCTACCAGGGGGGAATGCCTTCTAGCTGACCACGCGAACCGGCACTTCGGCCCGCCGATGAGCGATCGCCTCCCAGGCAGCGGCGAGGGCCTGCTCGACGTTGGGGTGGTCCGGAGTCCAGGCACGCGAGGCCACTTGTTCTCCCACGAATCCCGCGAGCGCGAGCCACACCGCCGCCCAGAGCTCGGCCGATCCGGGACGGATCTGGCCTCTCTGCTTCCCGGCGGCGACCATCTGCTGGAGGGCTTCCCGGAACTCGCGAATGCCCCGCTTGGCGGGCTCCTGCGCCAGGGCTTCCTCAGGGGGACGAAGCAGCATCCGGAGCATGGCGGGGTCCCGCTCGGCCAGCTCGACCAGCTGCCGCCCGATCCTGGCGAGGCCCTCACGAAGGTCCTGGCCGGTCCGGTTTTCCTCGTCGGCGACGAGCGCTCGCCCGTGCTGCTGGGCCTCGACGCACGCCGCGGTGAGCAGCGCGTCCTTCCCCTGGAAGTGACGGTAAATCGTCGCTTCGGCCACGCCGGCACGCTGGGCAATGTCCGGGGTCGTGGTGCCGCGGAAACCCTGCGCCGTGAACAGTTCCAGCGCCGAACGAATGAGCCGGGCCCTGGTGGCCCGCGCATCACGAGAGCGTCGTGGAGCGACGCGGCGCGGATCCGATGCGGGAATCGATGGCGGAGGAGGCGGCGCGGGGACGTGGGAAGTCATGGTGGGTCGGAGAATATACTGCGCTATTGAAGCAGATGATCGGCCCGGCTAGTTTGGCGCCTCTTGACAATGTATCGCGGGGAGAAAGCATGAGATTCCTGGTGCTCGGCGCGGGCTTGCAGGGCGGAGCGGCGGCGTGGAGCCTTCTGCAGCACAAAGAAGTGGAACGGGTCACCCTGGCCGATCGGGACACCGGAACCCTTCCTCCGTTTCTGCGGACTCATCCCGATGCGCGGCTCCGTGAATTCACCCTGGATGCCCGCGAAGAGGGAGTGCTTCAGGCCCTCATGACGGAACACGATGCGGTGCTCTGCGCCCTGCCCTACTATTTCAACGAGCCGGTCACCGATGCGGCCATCGCGGCGGGCCGCCATGCCTGCGACCTGGGCGGCAACACCGAAATCGTGTTCGCGCAGAAGGAGCGGGATGCCGAGGCCGTCCGCCGGAACGTGTCCATCATTCCCGATTGCGGGCTCGCGCCCGGCATGGTGAACATCCTGGCCGCGGAGGGCATCCGGAGGCTGGATCGCGCGCGCACGGTAAGGATCTACGTCGGGGGCCTGCCCCAGCACCCGGAGCCGCCGCTCAACTACCAGATCGTGTACTCTCTGGAGGGCGCCCTCGATTACTACAGCACCCCGTCGTGGGTGCTCCGCGAGGGCAAAGCGGTCCGGGTGGAAGCCCTCTCGGAAGTGGAGTCGCTGGAATTTCCCGACCCCATCGGGGCGCTGGAGGCGTTTCATACCGGCGGCGGCATCAGCACCATGCCGTTCGGATTCGAAGGCCGGATCGACACGATGGAGTACAAAACCCTCCGCTACCCCGGTCATGCCGCCATCATGCGCCCGATCCGGGACCTCGGGCTGATCTCGAACCTTCCGGTCAGGCTCCATGGCAAGCAGGTGGTCCCACGGGACCTTTTCATCGCGGTGGTCGAACCCAAGTTGCTTAGGCCAGGGTCTCCCGATGTCGTGGTGCTCCGGGTGGTCGTCGAGGGAGACCGGAAGGAAAAACCAGTGACAGTCCGCTTCGATCTGATCGACTATTCCGACGAAGCGCGCGGAATCACCGCCATGATGCGGACGACGGGATTTTCACTCGCACTGACGGCGCTGATGCAGGTGAATGGAACCATTCCCACCCGGGGAGTGCGCACCCCCGATGAGGTGGTTCCGTTCCAGCCGTATGTGGATGGTCTGGCGAAGCTCGGAGTACGGATCGGCGTACACGAAGCCTAGAGGGTCTGCTAGAACGCCCAGCCGACGCCCGAGGTAAAGTTGAATCCGTTGGGACCCTTGGCGAAGTAGAACGACACCAGCGCCTGCCGGAGCACCCGGAGTGCAATACCTCCGCCGAGTCCGGTCTTCCACCCCGAGAAGGTGAGAGGCCCTCCCATGGGCCCATCATAGACCCCGCCGCCATCGACGAAGGCGAGCAGGGTGAGCGCACCGTAATCGCCGCCATCCACCAGGTCATAACGCGCTTCGGCGCTGGTGAGGACGACCCGCCGGCCAACCAGACGCCCGCGCACGTAGCCCCGGTTGCTGTCGAAGCCTCCATACACCGACACCCCGCGCTCCCATTCGGGAAATTCGTACCGGGCATCGAGCGGTGCGTTCTGGCCGAGGCTGCTGAACCCGGCTCGTGCCGCGAGGACGAAGCCACGCCGCACCGAGACATACCCGCGGGCGTGTCCATAGACGCCGGCGTAGCCGGATCCGCATGGCGCGTCGCAATAGCGTCCGCTGCCACCGAGAACTCCGGCTTCGACCAGGAGGCCCTTTGCCGGGAACAGCTCGCGATCGCGGGTGTCGAGTATGAGGGTGAGTCGGGCGGTGGCGTCGGTGCCACCCAGATTGGCCGGATGATCAAGGGCGAACAGGTTGTCCCCATCGAGTCCCGTGAAACGGAAGTGGGTGACTCCCGCGGCCAGGGAAGCGTGCACCGGCCCTTTGATCAGGCGGGTGATCTCGGCGCGGCCGTAATACTGGGTCCGTTTGACCCGGAAGTACTCGCTGGGAAAGGCATCGGGATCGAGACCGGCATCTCCGCCGGGTCCCACCCCGTAATACCCGAACCGTCCTTCCCGCACCGCGCCTGCATCGGCGGCAAGCCGCCAGTTCGGATTGAGTCCGGGCGCCCGCGCCTTGAGCGTCAACCATCGCGAGCCGCGGGTGCCCCAGGCGCCTTCCGCGCCCACGTACCAGTCCTGGGCATAGCGCGAGTTGTACTCCGCCTGTCGAGCGAATTGCCAATGCCCGAGCACCAGAAGACCGTTGTTGGGATCGCCGAGCAGATAGGGAAACCAGTCCATGCGAGGCGGGATGGTCTCGTCCTGCGCGGCCAGCGAGCCGGCACCACAGACGAGCAGGAGGATCGGCAGGCAGCGTCGCATGCTATGGCCCGGGATAGAGCGTGGCGGCATCGAGTAATCGGGGGCCCTTCTCGTCGCAGACGGCGTATTTCGCCGGGAACATGGAGGCGGCACCGAACTCGCCCCGCTTGTTCAAGGCATAGAAGGTGAGTTGGGGCGGCCGTCCCTGTGCGTCGCGCTTGTTGTCGGGACAAATGGTAACCACCCGGCGCAGGGTGGCCATACACGCATCAGTGGGACTCTTGCCCTGGCGCATGAACTCGACCGTCAGAAACCCGCCGCACACCATGATGTTGAGCTCGCCCAGCCCGGTGGACCCGGCGGCGCCGATCTCGTTGTCGGTGTACTGCCCGGCTCCCACGATCGGGGAGTCGCCGGCCCGGCCCGGGATTTTCCAGGCGAGCCCGGCGGTGGTGGTGACCGACGAGATGTCGGCTTTGTCGTTGATCGCGTTGAGGTTGATGGTGCCGGTCGGACGGATGCCGACCGGCGCGCCCTCGGGAACGTCCATCCAGCTGTCGCTCTTGCCACGGTTGGCGCGCCAGCGCAGCCACTTCTCGCGGGAGGAGGGAGTCAGCAGGTCCTCTTCCTTGAAGCCGTAGGAAAGCGCGAACTGTTTGGCGCCCTCACCCACCAGCAGGATATGATCGGTGTACTTGAGCACCAGTCGGGCGACTTCGCTGGCGGTCTTGATGCCCTCGAGCGCGGCCACCGCCCCGGCGCGCCGGGTCGGACCGTGGACGCAGCTCGCATCGAGCTGCACCACGCCGTTTTCGTTGGGAAGACCGCCGTAGCCGACCGACTCGTCGGTCGGATCCAGCTCCTGGATCTTCACCCCCTCGACCGCGGCATCGAGCGTGTCGGTGCCCTGGGTCATCAGCTGCATCGCCCGCTCGACGCCCCGGATCCCGTTGGCGGATGCCACCGTGGCAAACCGCGCCAGCGGGACACGGCGGATCCACGGCGCAGCGGCCGGCCCGGCCACCGCCGCGGCGGCGGTTCCCAGAAAATCACGGCGGGTGACGGACATGGAGATCCTCGGCGGATTCGGGAGGCTGGAATCAGCGCCCGGGTGCGGGTTCTGTCAACTTGCCGCACCGGGTGCGGGACTCTACCTTCGATCCGTGCTGGTGCCGCCCGAATCATCTCCCCTCCTCCTCTGACCCTGCTCCGGTGACTGCGACCTCGCCCCGCCCCCGGCTCGACCCGGCGATCTTCAACCTGCCGGTCGACAAGATGCGCGCGGGGTACTACTCCGATAAGTACTTCACCCGGGCCCGGGAAATCCTGCTCGCGGATGGCATGCGCTCGCGGGTTACCATGCAGGTGTTCGGCAAGGCCCCTGCGTATCTCGGCGGGATCGATGAGGCCATCGCGATCCTGAAGCTCTGCGCCATTGAATGGGACGATCTCCAAGTCTGGGCCCTGCACGATGGCGACCCGGTGGCCCCGTGGGAAACCGTCCTGATGATCGAGGGGCCCTATCACGCCTTCGCCCACCTGGAAACGCTCTACCTCGGCGTCCTGGCGCGGCGGACCCGGGTGGGCACCAACACGCGGCGGGTGGTGGAAGCCGCGCGGCCCAAGGAAGTCATGTTCTTTCCCGCCCGCCACGATCACTGGATTGTGCAGACCGGGGATGGCTACGCGGCCCACATCGCCGGTGCGATCGGGGTATCCACCGACGCCCAGGCGTCCTGGTGGGGCAGCGAGGGCGTCGGCACGGTGCCCCACGCGCTGATCGCCGCCTACGGCGGCGACACCGTGCGGGCGACCCTCAAGTTCTCCGAGCACATCGATCCGTCAGTCCGGCTGGTGACGCTGGTCGACTTCGACAACGATTGCGTCGGCACCTCGCTCCAGGTGGCCCGCGCGCTGGGCGACCGGCTCTACGGGGTGCGGCTCGACACCAGCGAGATGCTGGTGGATCGCTCAGTGGTCTCCCAGATGGGAACCTTCCGCCCCACCGGGGTATGTCCCCAGCTGGTGCGGAACGTCCGGGAAGCGCTCGACGCCGAGGGATTCTCCCAGGTGAAGATCATTGTGTCGGGAGGCTTCACCGTGGAGAAGATCCAGGAGTTCACCCGGCTCGGCGTGCCGGTGGATGCCTATGGGGTGGGGAGCTCGCTCTTTCAGGGCCGATTCGATTTTACCGCGGACGTGGTGCGGCTCGAGGGGAAGCCCTGCGCCAAGGTGGGCCGGGAATACCGGCCGAGTCCCCGGCTCGAGCCGGTGCAATAACATGGCGACGGTCTTCTGGGACGTCGATACCCAATTCGATTTCATGCGAAGCGACGGCCGGCTGTACGTCCCGGGCAGCGAGGAGATCATTCCGATGCTGGCCCGGCTCACCCGGTTTGCCCACGACCACGGGATCCGGATCGTCGCGAGCGCGGACGATCACGTGCCCGGCCACCGGGAACTCTCGTCCCAGCCGGATTGGAAGGAAACGTTCCCGGATCATTGCCTGCGAGGCACTCCGGGGCAACGCAAGATTCCCGAGACGGCGCTGCGTAACCCGCTGGTGATCGAGCCCGACCCGGAGAACCCGACCCGGCTGGCCGAGCGGGCAACCCGGCATGACGGCGATTTCCTGTTCCACAAGCACTGGTTCGACGTCTTTACCAATCCCAATGTGCTGCCGGTGGTGGACGCGCTCGCCCCGGACCGGATCGTGCTCTACGGCGTGGCGACCGATGTGTGCGATCGCTACGCGATCGAGGGACTGCTCCGGCACCGTCCCGGCATCCCGCTCACGGTGGTGACCGATGCTCAACGGGCGATCGACCCCGCCCAGGGTGAGCGCCTTCTGGACGCATGGCAACGGCGGGGAGTGACCCTCGCCTCCGGCGCCGAGGTGATGACATGAGCTTTGGCACCAATTTTCTCCCCGGCCCCACCGACATTCACCCCGATGTTCTGGCCGCGCAGGCGCAGCCGATGTTCTCGCATCGGAGCCCGCGGATGCGCCAGCTTCTCGAAGACGTGGAGCCCGGTCTTCAGGAATGTTTCGGGACCCAGCAGCCGGTTTTCTTTCAGACCTGCTCGGGCACGGGACTCCTCGAAGTGGCGATGCGGAACGGGGTACGGCGGCGGGTGCTGGTCGTGGTGGGCGGCTACTTCGGGGAATACTCGGCCCGGATCGCGGAAGGATGCGGCAAGGAAGTGGTGCGTCTCCATGTCCATCCCGGCTCGGCGATCACACCCGAACAGCTCGACGAATTCCTCGACGGTCCGCCGGTGGACGCGGTCCTGGTGGTACACTCGGAGTCCTCCACCGGCGCGCTCGCCGACATCCCCGCGCTCGCGGAGGTCGTACATCGGCGGGAGGACGTGCTCCTGCTGGTGGATGGCGTCACCTCGGTGGGCGCAATGCCGATCGGGATGGACCGCTCGGGCGCCGACTACTACTGCACCGGCTCGCAAAAGGCGCTGGCGCTGCCCCCCGGTCTTGCCTTCGGCGTCGCGAGCGAAGCGTTCCGCGGCCCGCGCGGAACGCCAGGACGATGCGGGATATTACTTCTCGGCCCGCCGGCTCATCTCCATCGCGCGGGACCATATGCCATGGTGGACCCCGGCGGTGTCGCTGCTGCTCTCGCTCGAGTGCCAGATGCGGCGGATTCAGCAGAATGGCGGGTGGGCGGCTCGATGGGCACGCCACGCCCGCATGCGACAGATGGTGGACCAGTGGATCGCGTCGCGCGGGGAGCTTCGGTTGATGACCCCGGAAGGCGTGGCCCGTTCTCCGGCCATCTCATCGGTCGTGCTCCCCGAGCGTTTTCGCGGCGGGCGGGTCGTCGAGGAGCTGGAGCGGCGGGGTTATCTGGTCGGCGGTGCGCTGGATCCGCGCTACGGGGAAATCGTACGAATCGGTCACATGGGTGATCTTGAACCGGTCCATCTCGAGCGGCTGTTGTCGGAAATCGAAACAATTCTCCAGGAGATGGGTTCGTTGTCTGAAAACCGGCGCTGATCACGCCGCGCCCCTGTGCATTGGCATCGCGAAGGCACGTCCTTCCGATACTTCTCACAGGAGTTTGTCCATGCAGTTCGATCGTGCTCTCCGATTGTCCCTTCTCGCGATCGGCCTCGGTATCGCGGGATGCAGCAAGGATGAAACCGGCCCGTCCAACGATCCGAACCTGAACGAAGATCTTGCCACCAGCGTCGGATTCAACACCGCCCAGGACGCAAAGCTGGTCACCAATCCCGGATTCATCGACGGATCCATCGGGGCGGGCAACGAATTCCGGGTGACCGCGTGCACCTTCACGGCGTCGTCCGGTCGCTTCGAATGTCCATCGGAAACCTGGCTCGGCTTCACGCTGACCCGGAGCTACACCTTCAGCGACGGGTCCGGCACGCCGCTCACCACCTTCGATCCGAACCAGATCGCGTCGTTCAACGTCCGCGCCGGGCTTACCGGCAATGCGAGCCTGGGAAACTGGAGCGGGACGATCGACTGGCAGCGGGATTTCAGCGTGACCGGACTCTCGCCCACGGCGACCAGCTGGACCTGGAACGGGACCGGCACCGCGACCATCACCTCGAGCCGGACCACGGTGGGGGGAGACACCCGGACCTATAACCTGGATCTCACCACCCAGGTGAACGATCTGGTGGTTCCCTATCCGCTGAGCGCCGGGCAATACCCGACTTCGGGGTCGATCACCAAGAACGTCTCGGTGACCTACATCGGAGGGAAGTTCGACGGACAGACCACGACCCGAACGGTGACCGCGACCTTCAACGGCACCCAGACGGCCCGGCTCACCATCGGCTCCACCGAATGGGACCTCAACCTGGCGACCGGAGCGGTCACCAGGATCTAACCGGCGGACAAAATGGGGTCAGACTCCAATTAACCCTCGGCTAATTGGAGTCTGACCCCATTTCTATCAGATCTCTCCGCGCTTGGCGAGATCCGCGATTCGCTCACCGGCGCGGAAGGCCAGGGCCATGATCGTCATGGTCGGCTGGCCGCGCCCCGACGTCACCATGCTGCTTCCGTCGCACAGGAACAGATTGGGGACGTCGTGGGTGCGGTGGTCGGGGTTGATCACCGAGGCCTTCGGGTCCTTGCCCATGCGGCAGGTGCCGAGCAGGTGCGCGGTCCCGCCTGATACCCCGGCGTCCGGGCCCCAGACTTTCTGGGCGCCCGCCGCGTCGAGAATCTCCCGGGACCGCTCGATCATGAACTGCATGATCTTGATGTCGTCGGGGTGATCGGTGTAGGTGATCCGGAGCGCGGGAAGCCCCCAGTCGTCCTTAACGGTGGGATCGAGCGTGACCCGGTTGCTCTCCACCGGGAGCGACGTGGTATGCCCGGCCGACATCATGGTGCGGTTGAAGTAATCGGCCAGCATGTGCTTGTAGCCGCTGCCCCACTGGGGTGCATCCTGGGGCAACCCGCCCAGGCCCCAGACGATCGGGTACTGCTGGAACCGGGCGTCGATGCCGCCGCCGCCGTAGAAGCCCCGCTTGGGATCGCTGTCGTAGAAATCATGCATGTTCCGGGTGACCTGCACGCTCTTGAACTCATTGAGCGGATGCTCGAACAAGCCCAGCGTGCCGGTGTTGCCGTTGAACATCAGATGCTTCCCGACATACCCGCTCGAGTTGGCCAGCCCGTCGGGAAACCGGCTGGAGGAGGACATCAGCAGAAGCCGGGGGGTTTCGGCGCCGTTGCAGGAGAGAATCACCGCGCGGGCGGGCTGGAACTGCTCCTTCTTGTCGGCGTCGAAGTAGGTCACCCCGGTGGTCCGGCCCTTCGGGTCCATTTCGACCCGTCGGACATAGCTGTTCGGACGCACTTCGCACTTGCCGGTCGCTTCGGCCACTGGAATCACCGACGCGAGGCTCGAGCTCTTGGCGCCGAACTCGCATCCGAACCCGATGCAGTACCCGCAATGCTGGCACGGGGTGCGGCCATTGTGGGGCTGGGAGATGATCGCCATCGGGGCCGGCTGGGCATGATAGCCCAGCTTCTTGCAGCCCTTCTCGAAGAGGACCCCGGAGGATTTCACCGGGAGCGGCGGGAGTGGATAGGGCTTCGAGCGGGGCGGATCGAACGGTCCGGGCACGCCGGACACGCCGACCTCCCAGTCCACCATGGTGTAGTAAGGCTCGAGATCGGCGTAGCTGATCGGCCAGTCGGCGAGGTTGGCTCCCGGCACCGCACCCAGCGTGCTCCGTTCGATGAAATCGATTTCGTGGAGCCGCCAATAGTTCGCGGTGAAGTGGACGCTGCTCCCGCCTACGATGCTCGCCCGGAAGATCCCGCCGGCCCCGACCCGGGCTTCTTCCTTGGGCGTCTTGCGCCAGGTGACCGGGGTTTTGGGGGCAAGCTCGCTGTTCAGCCAGTAGGCAAATTCGTCGTGCTTGAACTCCGAGGGCGTCATCCGGGGTCCCATCTCCATCAGGACCACCGAGTACCCCCGGGTGGAAAGCTGCTTCGCGACAACGCCGCCGGCAGCACCTGACCCGACGATGATGAAGTCGACGGTCTCGTTGAGTGGGTATTTCATCATTGCCCTTTCATCGCTTCGGCGTCGTAGTACCCGAAGGGCGGCTGATAGATGCCATGGGCCTCGAAGCCGAGGAGCTTCCAGCCGGTCTGATTCAGATTCCCACCGTAGGATGGATTGCCGAACATTCCGACGATGGTCGCCGAGCGGATGGCGCCGAAGAAGGGGCCCTGTTCGATGGACTTGAGCAACTCATCCTGACGTTCGGGGGTGAGCGAAGCGAATGACGTGGTCCCGGCCCATTTCGCGGCCGCTTTCTGGTTCAGGTCGGCCAGTCCCATGAGCAGGAGCGGCTTCTGCGGGGCAGCGAACGTTTCCAGCGACTTGTCGATGAAATGCACCGCCCCGGCCTCTTTGGCCCCGGGGGTATCGTCGGTGGGGAAAATCCGTATGGTGATGGCTTCGATATCGGCCGCCTGCGCCGCGGTCAGCGAGACAAACTGATGTGGCGGCGGCGAGGCCACCGCCGCGCGCGCGTGCGCCAGTGCGGCGTGGAGCTTGTCCGGATCGGCGAGAAACCAGGCGGCGCCAGCCGCGCCGGTCGCGGCGAGGAAGGCTCGGCGGGAAACAGCGTCGTTCATGGGGGCTCCGAGGGAGGAACCCGTCAAATCTATCTAACGAACATGCTCTTGGCGACGAACCACACGTTCGCGGGCCGCTCGGCGAGCCGCCGCATGTACCAGGGGAACCAGGACTTGCCGTAGCTGATCAGGGTTTTCACCACGCGGCCCTCGGCCGCGAGCTGCTTCTGTTCGGTCATCCGGATTCCGTACAGCATGTGGATCTCGTAGCGCCCGTTGCTCACCCCGAGCTCGCCGGCTCGGGTGACGATCCGGCCCACCAGCTGCATGTCGTGGGTCCCGAAGACCGGAAGCGCATTTCCGTTCCGCGCAGCCTCCAGCATTCCCACGGCCAGGTCATAGTAGGCGCGATCCACGTCGGCCTTGTCGGGATAGGCCAGCGCCGGCGGCTCGGCGTAGGCTCCCTTCACCAGCCGGACGATGGGCTTGAGAGGAAGCAACGACGCAAGATCGGCTGGGGTACGCCGCAGATACGCCTGCATTGCCAGGCCCACGCCGGGGAACCGGCTTCGTAACCCGCGATACAGGTCCAGGGTTCGATCGACGTAGCTGGAATCCTCCATGTCGATCCAGAGGACGGTACCGCTCTCCTGGGCCTTGCGGGCCAGTACCTCCAGGTGCTCGGCGCAGTGGCGCGGGGAGAAATCGAGTCCGAGCTGGGTGGGCTTCACCGAGACGTGCGCGTTGAGCTTCCGGCTCACGATCTGGTCCAGCACGCCGAGATAGTGGTCGCGCACCTCGGCCGCCTCCGACTCGGCGGTGAGATTCTCTCCCAGCTTGGTCAGCAGGGTGCCGAGGCCCGCTGGCGCAAGCCGGGCGGCGGCGGCGAGGGCATCGTCCACTTCCTCTCCGGGCATGAACTTCCTGACGGCGCGAAGCACGAAGCGGCGTCGCATGACGTGCTCGGCGAGCCATCGGCTCTTCGAGAGGCGGAGGAGCGTTTTCCGGGCGAGAGACGCCATAGAAGGGGTGAAATATAGCCCACGCCTTGGGCGAACCCGCCCCGATCGGCCTATCTTCGCCTTCAGATGCGGGATCTCGACACGCTGGCCTTCGACAACAGCTACGCGCGGCTGCACCCCGCGTTCCATGAAGTCGTCGATCCCACCGCGCTCCCGGAACCGTACCTGGTCGCATTCAACCCCGACGCCGCGAACCTGCTCGATCTGGATCCCGCCCGGGTGGATCGGGGGGAGCTCACCGAGGTTCTCTCGGGAAATCGCAGGCTGCCGGGTTCCGAACCCATCGCCCAGGCGTACGCCGGCCACCAATTCGGGGTCTGGGTTCCCCAGCTGGGCGACGGTCGCGCATTCCTGCTCGGCGAGGTGGTCAATTCCAAGGGAGACCGATGGGACCTCCATCTCAAGGGGGCCGGGCAGACCCGGTTCTCCCGATTTGGCGATGGTCGCTCGGTGTTACGCTCGGCAATCCGTGAATATCTCGCGTCGGAGGCGCTCGCCGGGCTCGGGATTCCGACCACCCGGGCGCTGGGGATCGCGGGAAGCGACCTGCCGGTCCAGCGCGAGGAGGTCGAGACCGCCGCGACCCTGCTTCGCCTCGCGCCGACCCACGTGCGCTTCGGGACCTTCGAGTTGTTTGCCTCGCGAGGAGAAGACCAGCGGCTCCGCGAGCTGTTCGAGCACGTGGTCGGGCACCACTTTCCGGAACACGCGGTCGCTGCCGATCCCCTCCCCAGCCGAGCGGTCGGGTTGTTCAAGGAAGTCTGCCAGCGGACCGCCCGGCTCATGGCCCAGTGGGTCGCGGCGGGATTCGCCCATGGGGTGATGAACACCGACAACATGTCCATCCTGGGCATCACCCTCGACTACGGACCCTACGGGTTCCTCGACGAGTACGATGCGGGGTTCATCTGCAACCACACCGACGTCGAGGGCCGCTACGCCTTCGGGCGGCAACCGGGCGTGGGGCTCTGGAACTGCGCCCGGCTGGGAGAAGCCCTGACGCTGCTGGATCCGGTCGTTGCGGCGAATCCGGCAGACCGCGACGCGTTGGCACCCTGGCAGGCTGCCCTGGATTCCTACTGGCCCGCGTTCAACCTCGAATACGCCGTGCGAATGCGAGCCAGGCTGGGGCTCGCCACCGAACAGGAGGGAGATGCCGATCTTCTCAAGGACATGTTGAGCGTCCTCCAGGAGGACCGGCTCGATTACACCACGTTCTTCCGCCGATTGAGCGGGTTAGGCACTCAGGGCCCGCTCGATGGCCTGCCGAGTGAGCGGCACCGCGCCTGGCGGGCTCGCTACCACGCGCGCCTCGCAACGGAGAACAGTCTGGATGGCGATCGCTCGGAGCGAATGAGGCGGGTCAATCCGAAGTACGTGCTGCGCAACTGGATCGCCCAGGAAGCGATCCAGCGGGCCCAGCAGCGGGAGTTCGGTCTGATCGAGGACCTGCGGCGCCTGCTCCGCGACCCCGGTGCCGAGCATGCGGGAATGGAACGGTTCGCCGAGCCACCCGCCGGCGAGGCCAGAGAGATCGTGGTGAGCTGCTCGTCCTGAGGTTCGCCTCCCCGACCATCAATCCGGGTCGGGAGTTCTCCCGGTCAAGGCCAGCGGGGTGCTCCCTTCCGAGGTCTCGATCCGCTCCCGCTGTTCCTGGACCCGGGGCCAGATCGCGTCCTGGAGCCGGCGGATCTCCGCCTGAAATTTCGGATCGCGCTCCACCTTCGCGAAGACGGCGGAGCGCAGTACCCGGGGGTCGATTCCGGCCGGCGAGACCGAGAAGGCGAGCCGCACGTACTCGAGCGCCGGTTCGACTTGGCCGTTCCAGGCATACCAGGTCGCCAGCTCTTGCGCCGCGATCACGTCGCCATACACCGCGTCTCCGGTTTCACTCTCGACGACGCGATGCAGCGAATCCACCAGGACCCGGGCCTCCCGCACCCGCCCCGTGGCCGCCAGACAGGCGGCCTTCACTCCCAGATACGGATACAAATCCATGGTGACACATTCGGCCGCGCGATTCTGGAGCAGCAGCGCCAGGCCCTCGACCTGGCGGGGACGCCGCAGCTCGGGCTCCAGCTCTCCGGCGCGATGGGCTTCGACCCCGGCCAGCGCAAGCTTCCCCACGGCAAGCGCGGGAAGCGCCAGGTTGAGATGACGGGGCGACGACATCGGATCGAGGTCGAGCGCCCGCTGGGCCAGGGTCAGCGACTGGTCGGTCTTCCCTTCCCTGAGCAGCATCAGCGCGTGCCAGCCGGCGACGTCGGCTTCGGCCGCACGCATCCGGATGGCGCGTTCGAAATCCGCCCGCACTCGGTCGATCGGGGCAAAGGTGAGGTACTCGATGTACGCGAGGAATCCGATCGGCTCGCCCTGATCGGGCGCCAGCCGCACAGCGCGCTCGGCAAGGCTCAGCGCGCGCGCCGCGGTGGCATAGGCGGGAATCGTGGTCTGATAACCGTAGGCAAGCTGGAGTCCGAGCGCCGTGGCCAGACGCCCCAGGGCCTCGGCATGGGTGGAGTCGTTGCGCACCGCGAGCTCGAAGAACCGGATCGCTTCGGCGATTCCCTCCGGCGTTCTTCGACGCAGGGCCTGCTTCCCGGCCAGAAATGCCGAATGGGCTCCTTCCCGCCGGGCCCGGGCCGAGGTGGAGGTGTTGGGGACATTGGCGCCGGGACCGAGCAGCGAGTGGGTGACCCGTGCCACGACGTCGCTCACCACCCGATCGAAGCTGGCCGAGTCCGGGGTGTAGGGCGCGGCCCAGAGCTGGGCCATGCTGGAGGCCTCGATGAATTGGACCGACACCCGTAACCCGCGGTTCACCTGGCGCGGCTGGAAGACGACCAGGTGTTCGACCCCGAGCTGTTCGCCGACCTGTCGCAGGGTCGGTGCGGCGCCCCGCCGGAACAGCGCCCCGGCCGACATGTAGTTCACCACGGTCAGTCCGGGGACCTGGCCCAGATTGTTGCTGATCCGGTCCACCAGATCGGCGAGCAGCGCGCTCCCGGTGGAATCGTGCTGGTAGTAGTCGGGAGGCAGGAGCGCCACGGTGGCGGCGTGCCCGGTTCCCAACTCGGGGGGAGCGCGCCGCCGCAATCCTAACCCGGCCAGCGCGACCACGCCGAGGCCGAGCGCGCCCGCCACCACCCAGCGAAACGCCGGCCGATGAGGCCGGGCCGCGGGGAGGGTCGCGAACGAATGGCTGCCGCTCGCCAGAGCCTCCAGCATGGCGAGCAGCTCGGCCGCAGTCTGGAACCGGTCATTCGGACTCTTCTCCAGACACCGCATGATGATCGCCGAGAACGGCGGCGGCAGATCGGGACAAGCTTCCCCGAGCGGAATGGGGGTCTGGACCGCCTGGGCCACCAGAAGCTGCTGGAACGACGTCCCGTCAAAGGGCCGCCTTCCGGAAAGGAGTTCATACCCGAGCACGCCCACTGCATACAGATCGGCGCGGTGATCGAGCGCAGGATCGCCGCTGGCCTGCTCCGGGGACATGTACCCCGGGGTGCCCAGCGTGATGCCGACCCCGGTGACCGGGGTCCTGGGGTCGGCGGGAGCGAGGGCCTTGGAGACACCGAAATCCGTCACCAGCGCGCTCTTCCCCACCAGAAAGACATTGTCGGGTTTGATGTCCCGGTGCACGATGCCCGCCTCGTGGGCATGAACCAGCGCATCCACCACGTCGATCAGGATCCGCCGAACCTCATCGGGACCGAGGCGCTTCTCGCGCTCCAGCCGGGTTCGCAGAGTTTCGCCCCGGATGAACGGCATGGTGTAGTACGGGCCGCGGAGTCCGCTCCGGTATTCGATGAACCCCGCCGACAGGACCGGCACGATGTGGGGATGCTGGAGCTTGACCGCATGCTGGATCTCGATCCGGAAGCGCTCGACGTTGAGCCCGGCCATGAGGTCGGGGGGAAGCACCTTGATGACGATTTCCCGCTCCAGCGCCGCCTCCAGGGCGACGAAGACCCGCGACATGCCGCCCCCCGGCAGCTCGCGGGTTACGCGGAAGCCGGGGCCTATGGCGGCCTGGAGTTCGGACTGGAGATCGATCGACACGAACGAACGCGCCTATCTGCTTGGGCCAACGGAATCTACGAGAACGCCAGTTTGCTTGACAGACCTCGCTCCGGTCGTACGTTCCTCCTTCCCGGTCCGTCGATCCATCCCGCAACCGGACCGGTCTTTCATCCGGGCCCCTGATTGTGGAGGCAGTGCCACGTCGCCTACGCCCCGGTCCAGCCGGAAGCCGTCCCGGGGGCAGGATTCGCCTGCCCGGAGACGGCAGTCCGCCCTGCTCGGTTTGAGCGCGGCAATCGCTTCGGCCCACAATGAAGGAGAAGTGTGCCGGGCCGTGGTGGACGGCCTCCGGGAGGACGCCCTGGGCTACAACTTCCTGGGCGTTTTCCTGCTCGACCGCGACACCGGGGACCGGATCCTGGCCGCCGCCACCGGCTGGGACGATGTGCCGCCCGACATGCGGGTGCCGGCGGGACAGGGCCTGAGCGCCCGGCCGATTCGAGACCGGAAGCTCCGATACACCCCGGACGTCGCCGACGAGCCCGAGTATGTGCCCGGGCTCTCCAGCGGATCCGAAGTCGATGTTCCCATCCTCGCCGGCGATGAGGTGCTCGGAGTCCTGGTCGTGGAAAGCCGGGAGCCGCAGGCCTTCGGTGCCGCCGATTTCGAGATCCTCACCGCTGCGGCGCAGCTCGCCGGACTCGCGCTGGCACGGCAGCAGACCCTCGCCGCCGAGCGGCGGCGCGCCGACGAGCGGGAGGCGCTCCTCGCCACCATCGGAGATCTCTCCGCCGAGCTCGAGTTGTCCCGCCTGCTCGAAGCGGTGCTGCGCCGCGCGGTCACTCTTCTGGGAGCAGTCGGGGGAGAGCTGGCGACCTATGACGAGGGTCGTGGCGAGCTGGTGATCGCGGCCAATCACGGCATGAAGTCGGATTCCCGGGGAACCCGCCTCAAGGTGGGCGAAGGCGCCATGGGCCTGGTGGTCCGTACCGGCGAGCAGCTCCTCATCCCCGATTACCAGACCTGGTCGGGGCGCTCCAACCAGTACGCCAAGATCGACGCGCGGGCCGCCGTGGTGGCGCCGCTCCTCATCGGTGGGCGGCCGGTGGGAGCGATCAACGTCTGGCACGAAGAGGGAAATCAGTCATTCACCCCTTCGGATCAACGGCTGCTCAACCTGTTCGGGCAACAGGCCGCCATTGCGCTCGAGAACGCCCATCTGTTCGCCGCGGCCCAGCGGCAGCGTCAGTTCTTCGAAGTGCTGGTCGGCAACAGCCCGGTCGCGATCGTGGTGCTCGACCTGGAGCACCGGGTGGTTTCGTGCAATCCCGCCTTTGAGACCCTCTATGGGTACACCCAGGCAGACGTGGCGGGAAAGAATCTCGACGATCTCATCACCACCGAGGAGTCTCGGGCCCAGGCGGTGTCTTACACCCAGCAAGCGTCGATCGATCAGCGGGTCCAGGGATTCGGACAGCGCCGGCGCAAGGACGGCTCGCTGGTGGATGTCGAGGTGCTCGCCGTTCCGGTGGTCGTGGACGGCGAACGGGTGGGGATGATGGGTCTCTACCACGACGTGACCGAGCTGCTCGCCGCGCGGAAAGCCTCGGAGGAAGCGAATACCGCAAAGAGCCGGTTCCTCGCCAACATGAGCCACGAGCTGCGCACCCCGCTCAACGCGATCATCGGCTACAGCGAGATGCTGGAGGAGGAAGCCGCCGATCGGGGTCACGACGAGTACACCCCCGACCTTCAGAAGATCCGGGCCGCGGGCCGGCACCTGCTCGCCCTCATCAACGACGTCCTCGATCTCTCCAAGATCGAAGCCGGCAAGATGGAGCTCCACCTCGAAACCTTCGAGCTGATCCCGGCCATCGAGGCGGTGGCCTCCACCGTGGCCCCGCTGATCGAGAAGAACGGCAATACCCTGAAGCTCGAGCTCGCGCCCGGGCTGGGCGCCATGCGGGGCGACCTGACCCGGGTGCGGCAGATTCTGTTCAACCTGCTCTCCAACGCCAGCAAGTTCACCGACCGGGGCACCATCACCCTCCGGGCCACCGCCGACCGGGCCGCGCTCCGGTTCGAGGTGATCGATACCGGGATCGGGATGACCGCAGCCCAGCTGGCCAAACTGTTTCAGGCGTTTGCGCAGGCGGAGGCGGCGACCACGAGCAAGTACGGCGGGACCGGGTTAGGGCTCGCCATCAGCAAGATGTTCTGCGAGATGATGGCCGGGGAGATCACCGTCACCAGCACCCCGGGCGTGGGGACTACCTTCACGGTCCGGCTGCCCCGGGAGGTGCGGGATCAGGTCGAGCCGGCGGTCGGGCCGGGGCCGGTGCTTCAACCGGGCGAGACCACCGGCACCGTACTGGTGATCGACGACGACCCTGATGCGCGCCAGCTCCTCGCCCGGATGCTCCGGAAAGAGGGCTTTCAGGTGCTGACCGCCGAGGGCGGGGAACAGGGCATCGGTCTGGCTCGGGCGGAGCATCCCGATGTCATCACCCTGGACGTTCTGATGCCGGGCCTGGATGGATGGGGTGTCCTGGCGGCGCTCAAGAGCGATCCCATCCTGGCAACGATTCCCGTCGTGATGGTCACCATCACCGACGATCGACAACTCGGCTTCTCCCTCGGCGCGGTGGATTATCTCGGCAAACCGATCGACCGGGCTCAGCTTGGCGCAATCGTATCGCGCTACAAGCACGTTCCCACGGCGGGGAACGCCCCGGAGGTCCTGGTGGTCGAAGACGACGGGGATACCCGCACCATGCTTCGTCGAGCCCTGGAAAAAGAAGGTTGGAGCGTCCGGGAGGCGACCAATGGCCGGGAAGGACTGGAACAGGTCAGTGCCCAGGCCCCTGCCCTTATCCTGCTCGACCTGATGATGCCGGAAATGGACGGGTTCGGATTTCTTGACGGACTGCGAGCCCGGCCGGCTCCCGCGCCTCCGGTCGTGGTCATCACCGCGAAGGATTTGACCGACCAGGATCGCCAACGGCTGAATGGCGGGGTCCGGGGGGTGGTGCAGAAGCGCCCCCAGGATTTCGAGGGACTGATGGCGGAAGTGCGCTCCCGCATGGCCCAGCATGCCCACTGAATCCTCCCTGCACCGGCTTCGCGAAGCTGCCCTGCTGCGAATGAGTACCGCGATCGCCACCGCGGACTCCGAGTCGGAGATCTGCAAGGCGGTGGCCGATGGGCTTCAGGACGACGCGCTCGGATTCGACTTCGTCGCGGTGCTGCTGGTCGACCAGAAAACCGGCGATCGGGTGGTCGTCGCGAGTCGCGGGTGGGAGGGAGCGCCCTCCGGGCTTCGGGTTCCCAGGGGTCAGGGCTTGAGCGAGCTTCCCTTGCTCGACGGACGGTTGCATTACACCCCGCAGGTCACCCAGGACACCCGATACCTTCCCACCCGCAACGAAGGCTCCGAAGTCGATATCCCGTTGCTGGTCAACCGGGACCTGGTCGGGGTGCTGGTGGTTGAAAGCAACCGGCATCACGCCTTCAGCGCGGATGATTTCGAGGTCCTCCGTGCGGTGGCGAATCAGGCCGGCATTGCGATCGGGCGAGCCCGGCTGATCGCCGCCGAACGGCAGCGGGCCAACGAGCAGGAAGCGCTCCGGGCAACCATCACGGATTTGTCCGCCCGGCTGGAACTCTCGGACCTGCTCCAGGCGGTGCTGGAGCGCGCGGTGCAACTGCTTCAGATCAGTCATGGCGAGCTGGCGATCTTCGATCACGAGCGGGAAGAGCTGGAGATCGTGGCCAGTTACAATGTCGGAAAGAAGGACACCACGGGAACCCGGCTTCGCATGGGCGAAGGGGCTATGGGACACGCGGCCCTGACCCGTGAGCCGTTGCTGATTGCTGATTACCAGACCTGGAACGCACGCTCGGAGCAGTACGCCCAAGTGGAGTTCCATGCGGTCATGGTGGCGCCCCTCCTCATGGGGCGGCAACTGGTCGGCGCGATCGCGTTCATGGACAAGGACCCCAGCCGCCAGTTCGGGAACGACGACCTCCGCCTCCTGGATCTGTTTGCTCCCCAGGCCGCGGTGGCGATCGAGAACGCTCGGCTGTTCGGACTGGAGCGCCGCCGCGCCGAGGAACAGCAGGCCCTGCTCGATACCCTCAAGGACCTGGTCGGGCAGCTCGAGCTTGGCAGCCTGTTGCAGCGGGTCCTCGAGCGAGCGGTCACCTTGCTCAATGTGACCGGCGGGGAGCTCGCGACGTTCGACCCGGCAGCGGGCGATCTCCAGATCGTCGCCACCCACAACATGGGAACCGACGCAGTGGGTGCCCGAGTCGCGCTGGGCGAGGGGGCCATGGGCCGGGTGGCCGAGACGCTGGAGCCGCTGGTGATCCCGCGCTATCAGGAGTGGGAAGGCCGCTCCGCGCAGTACACCCAGAGCACGGTGCAGTCGGTCATGGCGGCACCCCTGCGCATCGGAGATCGCCTGGTCGGCACCATCGCGACGGTGCACTCCGATCCTCATCATGAACCCGGCCCCGAGGACGTGCGGTTGCTCGAGCTGTTCGCGTCGGAAGCCGCTATTGCGATCGAAAATGCACGGCTGTTCACCCAGGCCCAGCACCAGACCCAGTATTTCGGTGAGCTGGTGGCCAACAGTCCGGTCGCCATTGTCACCCTGGACACCCGGCACGACGTGGTGGCCTGCAATCCCGCGTTCCTCGAGCTGTATGGCTACGCCGAGCCGGAGGTCATTGGACAACATCTCGACGATCTCATTACCACACCCGAATCGCGCAAAGAGGCGGTGAAATTCACCGAGCAAGCGCTGGGACAGCGCCCGGTCCGCGCCATCGCCCAGCGCCGGCGCAAGGACGGCTCGCTGGTGGATGTCGAGGTGCTCGGCGTCCCGGTGGTGGTGAACGGGGACCTGGTCGGCATGATGGGCCTCTACCACGACATCACCGAGTTGCTCCGGGCCCGCCGCGAGGCGGAACGGGCCAATTCGGCCAAGAGCCAGTTCCTGGCCAGCATGAGCCACGAGCTGCGCACCCCGCTCAACGCGATCATCGGCTACAGCGAGATGCTGGAGGAGGAAGCCGCCGATCGGGGCCACGACGAGTACACCCCCGACCTCCAGAAGATCCGGGCCGCGGGCCGGCACCTGCTCGCCCTCATCAACGACGTCCTCGATCTCTCCAAGATCGAAGCCGGCAAGATGGAGCTCCACCTCGAAACCTTCGAGCTGATCCCGGCCATCGAGGCGGTGGCCTCCACCGTGGCCCCGCTGATCGAGAAGAACGGCAATACCCTGAAGCTCGAGCTCGCGCCCGGGCTGGGCGCCATGCGGGGCGACCTGACCCGGGTGCGGCAGATTCTGTTCAACCTGCTCTCCAACGCCAGCAAGTTCACCGACCGGGGCACCATCACCCTCCGGGCCACCGCCGACCGGGCCGCGCTCCGGTTCGAGGTGATCGATACCGGGATCGGGATGACCGCAGCCCAGCTGGCCAAACTGTTTCAGGCGTTTGCGCAGGCGGAGGCGGCGACCACGAGCAAGTACGGCGGGACCGGGTTAGGGCTCGCCATCAGCAAGATGTTCTGCGAGATGATGGCCGGGGAGATCACCGTCACCAGCACCCCGGGCGTGGGGACCACCTTCACGGTCCGGCTGCCCCGGGAGGTGCCCGATCCCCACCAGGCGGCGGCGACCCCACCCCTGGTCAGCGGCGACGGCTCGGCGCTGGTGCTGGTGATCGACGACGATCCGGTGGCGAGGGATATCACCCGCCGAATTCTGGCGCGGGCAGGTTACCGGGTGGCCGAAGCCAGCGATGGCGAGAGCGGCCTCCGGGTGGCCCGCGAGCTCCGGCCCCGCCTCATTACCCTGGATGTTCTGATGCCGGGGATGGACGGCTGGGAAGTTCTCGAAGTGCTCAAGGAGGACCCCGAGCTTGCCAGCACGCCGGTGATTCTTCAGACCGTCCTGGAGAACCGGAACCTGGGATTTTCGCTGGGCGCGGCGGAGTACCTCACCAAGCCGGTGGACCGGCAGCAGCTCACCACGCTGGCGCGCCGGTATGTCTCCGGCGACGCCGAGCCACCGTCCGGCGTCTTCGAAGACGACCCCGCGACCCACGATGGATTGCTGGCCGAAGTCCAGCGCCTGGTGCCTCGATGACGCCGAAGTCGGTGCCGGCGCGCGGAAGGATGACCCACGCCAAGCGGCGTGAGTCGGCCCTGCTCCGTCTCTCCGCCGAGATTGCCGCGGCGCCCACCGAGTCCGAAGTGTGCCGCGCCGTGGTGAACGGGCTTCGGGACCCCGCTATCGGCTACGTCTTCCTCGGTCTCTTCATCGTGGACGACACGAGCGGAGATCGGGTGCTTCGGGCCAGTGTGGGCTGGCCCGACGTGCCGCCCGACTGGCGGGTCCATCCCGGCCAGGGCCTGAGCGAGCGGCCGCTCCAGGATGGCAAGCTGCATTACACACCCGACGTAACCCGCGAGGCCGGCTACCTGCCCAGCCTGAACAGCGGATCCGAGGTGGACGTTCCCCTCCAGATGGGTACCCGCATCTTCGGGGTGCTGGTGGTCGAGAGCACCAGGAAGAACGCCTTCCACCAGGACGACTTCGACATCCTGACCGCCGCGGCCACCCAGGCCAGCATCGCGATCGGCCGGGCCCGCCTGCTGGCCGCCCAGCAACAGCGCGCCGACGAGCAGCAAGCCGTGCTGGAGACGCTCGCGGACCTCTCGGGAGAGCTGGAGCTGGGCAAACTGCTCCAGGCGGTGCTGCGCCGCGCCACCACGCTCCTGGGAGTGAGCGGAGGCGAGCTCGCGATTTTCGACGAAGCGGGGCAGGAGCTCGAGGTCGTGGCGAGCCAGCAGATCGGGGTCGATTCGACCGGCACCCGTCTCAAGCTGGGCGAAGGGGCCATGGGACACGTCGCGCTGACCAAGGAGCCCATCTGCATCGACGAGTACCACGAATGGATCGGGCAGTCGAACAAGTACGCCTCGGTCGAGGTGCATTCGGTCATGGCGGCCCCGTTGCTCATCGGCCATCGCCTGGTCGGCGTCTTCGCCTGCACCCACCACGATCCGGCCCGCCGATTCGGACCGGACGACATCCGGCTGCTCAATCTTTTCGCGCCCCAGGCGGCCGTCGCGATCGAGAACGCCGGTCTCTACACCGCGGCGCAGCGCGAGAGGCTGTATTTCGAAGAGCTGGTGCGGAACAGTCCGGTCGCGGTGGTCACGCTCGACACCCAGCACAACATCGTCTCCTGCAACCCGGCCTTCGAAACCCTCTATGGCTATGGCCAGGCCGAAGTCATCGGGCGGAACCTGGACGACCTGATCTCCACCGATACCAGCCGATCCGAGGCGGTGGCAATCACCCAGCACGTGCTCAAGGAAGGTGCGGTGCGAAGCATCGGGCGGCGCCGGCGGCGGGACGGAACCCTGGTCGACGTCGAAGTCCTTGGAGTACCGGTCCGGCTCGAGGGCCGGCTGGTCGGCCTCATGGGTCTCTATCACGACATCTCCGAGCTCACCCAGGCGCGGCGTACCGCGGAAGAAGCCAGCAACGCCAAGAGTCAGTTCCTCGCCAGCATGAGCCACGAGCTCCGCACCCCGCTCAACGCCATCATCGGGTACAGCGAGATGCTGGAGGAAGAAGTCGTCGAGCTCGAGCACCCCGAGCTGGCTCCCGACCTCCAGAAGATCCGGAGCGCCGGCAAGCATCTGCTTGCCCTGATCAACGACATCCTCGATCTGTCGAAGATCGAAGCCGGCAAGATCGAGCTCTATCTCGAGGATTTCGACGTCGCGGTAATGGTCCGGGACGTGGCGACCACGATCCAGCCCCTGCTGGCAAAGAACGCCAACGAATTGGTGCTGGAGGCCGACGGGCTCGGTACCATGCGCGGCGACCAGACCAAGATCCGGCAGATGCTCCTCAACCTGCTTTCCAACGCCTGCAAGTTCACCGATCAGGGCAAGGTCGGCCTCCAGGTGGAGCGACTCTCCACCACCGGTCACCCCGACCGGCTGCGGTTCCGGGTGCGCGATTCGGGCATCGGGATGACCCCGGCGCAGCTAACCCGCATCTTCGAGGCCTTCGCCCAGGCGGACGCTTCCACCAGCCGCCGCTATGGCGGCACCGGACTCGGCCTCGCCATCACCAAGCGCTTCGCGGAGCTCATGGGCGGCGACGTGACGGTCGAGAGCGAGCCGGGCAAGGGCTCGGTGTTCACCATCACGATCCCGGTCGAGCGGGTCCCGGAGCCGGAGGAGCCGGGACCCGTCGGGACGACGGCGGGCGTGGTCCTGGTGATCGATGACAACGCCGAGGCGCGCGACCTGGTCGGCCGGTTCCTCCGCGAGGAAGGCTTCGCGATCCTCGAGGCCGCAAGCGGCGAGAAGGGCCTCGAACTGGCGCGGAGCCGCCGGCCCGATGCCATCACCCTCGATGTCATGATGCCCGGCATGGATGGCTGGGCCGTCCTCACCGCGCTCAAGGCCGACCCCGACCTTGCCGGCATCCCGGTCATCATGCTCACCGTGCATGAGAACCGGAGCCTGGGGTTTTCGCTGGGAGCATCGGAATACCTGACCAAGCCCCTCGACCGCGGCCGGCTACGCCAGGTGCTCGAGCGGTATCGAACCGACGGCCGTCGCGACGTCCTGGTGGTGGAGGACGATCCGCCCACCCGTGACCTGCTGCGCCGGATCGTCGAGGCGGAAGGATGGACCGCCGCGACCGCGGAGAATGGACAGGTCGCCCTCGAGATGGTTCGCCGCCAGGCGCCATCCATCATCCTGCTGGATCTCATGATGCCGGTGATGGACGGCTGCCAGTTCGCGGCCGAGCTGCGAAAACACGAGGAGTGGCGCGGCATCCCCGTGATCGTGCTGACCTCGAAAGACCTGACCGCCGACGATCGCCGGATGCTGAATGGAGACGTCCAGAGCTTCCTCCAGAAGGGGGCGTTGAGCCGCGACGAGCTGCTCCGCGAGATTCATGACCTCATGCGGCCCAGCCGGGCCGCGCCTGCCGGGGAGTAACCATGCCGAAGATCCTGCTGGTCGAGGACAATGAAATGAACCGCGATATGCTCTCCCGCCGGCTCCAGCGGAAAGGGTTCGAAGTGGAGATGGCGGTTGACGGCAAACAGGGCGTGGACATGGCGCTCAACGGATCCTACGACTTGATCCTGATGGACATGAGCCTGCCCGAGATCGACGGCTGGGAGGCGACCCGCCGGGTCCGGGAGGCGCCGCAGACCCGAACCATCCCGATCATTGCGCTCACCGCGCACGCGATGTCCGGCGACCGCGAAAAAGCGATGGCGGCGGGCTGCAACGACTACGACACCAAGCCGGTGGAGCTCGAGCGACTCCTCGGCAAGATCGCCGCGTTGCTTCCCGCATGAACGGGCTGGACACCGCCGAAGCGGTCGCGGAGCTCCGCCACGAGCTTCGCACTCCTCTCAACCTGATCATCGGCTACTGCGAGATGCTCCTCGAGGACGCCACCGATTCCGGCGTCCAGCGGGGGCTCGAACAGGTGCTGACGGCGGGCCGCGACCTGCTGGAATGCATCAACGCCGCGGTGCCTCCGTCCCGCTCCGAAATCAACAGCACCGAGATCGCGGCACTCTACGACTCCCTGCGCGAACCCCAGGGACGGATCCTTACCGCCACGTCGGCGTTGCTTGCCCCGGCCGACGGCCCGCTCGACCAGCAGTTCGAGCGGGACGTGCGGCGGATCCGGAGCTCCGCCGAACGCCTCCTCACCATCGAGGTTTCCCAGCTCGCCGGCGCCGCCAAAGCGGTGCTGACCGCGGAACACCCGACCCGCGAGATGACTGCCCAGGGGGTGCCGGTCATCACCGCCCACCTTCTCGTGGTCGATGACGTCGAGGACAATCGCGCGGTCCTCGAGCGCAGGCTCCGGCGCCAGGGCCACACCGTGGAGGCGGTGAGCGGCGGCCATGCAGCGCTCGAGCGGCTGGGAAAGGAAAAGTTCGACTTGGTGCTGCTCGACGTCCTGATGCCCGACCTCGATGGCCTCGCGGTGCTCGAGCGCATGAAGGCCGATCCGGCCCTCCGCGACATTCCGGTGATCATGATCTCGGCGCTCGACGATGTCGCCAGCGTGGTCCGGTGTATCGAGCGGGGCGCGGAAGATCACCTCGCCAAGCCGTTCGATCCGGTGCTGCTCCGGGCTCGGATCAACGCCTGCCTCGAGAAGAAACAGCTCCGGGACGCCGAGCTCGAGTACCTGGAACAGGTCGGCCGGGTCATCCAGGCCGCCACTGCGGTTGAAACCGGCAGCTACGAATCGGGAAGTCTCGGGGAAATCGCCCAGCGCGGGGATGAGCTCGGGCGCCTGGCGCGGGTGTTCGATGGGATGGCGGCACAGGTGCGGGCCCGGGAAAACCGGCTGCGCGACCAGGTCGAGGCACTCCGGCTGGAGATCGAAGAGGCCAAACACAAGACCCGCGCGACCACTCCGCGCGAAATGGCGAACCTCCCCTCGGGCGAGCTGTTCGCCGGGCGCTACGAAATCCTGGAAGAGGTTGGCCGTGGTGGCATGGGCGTGGTCTATCGGGCGCTCGATCGCGATCTCGGGGAACAGGTGGCCATCAAGACCCTGCGGCCCGAGCTGGTCCAGGATCCGGCCCAGATCGAGCGTTTCAAGGGAGAGATTCGCCTGACCCGTCACATTACCGACAAACACGTGGTTCGCACCCACGATTTCGGGGAGCGCGACGGGCTCTGTTATCTGACCATGGAATACGTCGAGGGGATTACCGTCCGCGAGCTGCTCGATACCCGCGGCAAGCTCGGCATCGCCCCCACCCTAGCGATTGCGACCCAGCTGGCGCAGTCGCTGGTCGCCGCCCACCAGCAGGGCGTCATCCATCGCGACATCAAGCCCCAGAATCTCCTGCTCGACAAGGAGGGCGGGCTCAAGGTGATGGACTTCGGCATCGCCCGGCTGTCCGGCGGATCGAACGGACTCACCGAAGTCGGCATGACGATCGGAACCCCGGATTACATGTCGCCGGAACAGATGCTGGGCGAGACCGTGACCGACCGCAGCGATCTGTATTCGGTGGGAGTCGTACTGTTCGAATGCCTGACCGGCCGATTGCCGTTCGTCGCCTCTTCGGCAATGGCGCTGATCGCGAAATCGCTTCGCGAGCCTCCACCCGATCCAGCCGGATTGAATCCGGAGATCCCAACCCCGCTCTCTGCCCTGGTGCTTCGCTTACTGGCGAAAGGGGTAGAAGAGCGGCCCGGAGGCGCGGCCGAGCTCGAGCGTATGCTGTCGGAGCTGGCCTAGATCAGGATTTGGTTCGGAATCTTCCGACCGATTCGGTGAGCCGGAGCGCCGATCCGGCAAGGTGCTGTGCCGAGGCGGTCACTTCTTCGGTGGACGCGTTGACCGCTTCGGTGCCTGCCGCGATTTCTCTGGCCGCCCTGGTAAACTCCTCCGTGACGGTGGCGAGCGTGCGGGTCCGGCCCGCGATTCCATCGACCAGCCGCCGGACTTCCTCTGCCGCCTGCGAGATCCGCCGGCTCCATTGATCGGCCGCCTCGGCCTCTGAGGCCACCGCCTGAAGTCCATCGATCGCCGAGCGGGCCGCATCCCGGGCCATGAGTCCGCCCTCGCCGAGCCGGAGCAGCCGCTCCCGTGCCAGCTGTACCCTGGCAGAGATGTTCTGGACCGTTTCGGATGTCGAGGTGGCCGCAAGCGCCGCCTGGCCCGAGAGCTTCCGGACCTCGTCGGCCACGGTGCCAAACCCGTTCCCTTCGTGACCACCTCGCGCGGCTTCGATCGAAGCATTGAGGGCGAGGATCCGGGTCTGCCGAGCCACGGTCCTGCCCTGATCGACGAATCGCTCCAGCGCATCGGAGGCCTCGGCCAGCGCCTCCGCTTCGGTGGTGCCGAGTCGCACCTCCTCGGCGAGTTGATCGAGCGCCTTCACGCTGGCGTTGAGTCGCTCCCCGTGGCCGCGAGCGAGCTGCAACAGCGCCGCGTTCCGGTCCACCGCCCGCAGGGCGCCTTCCGCCACCGATTCGGCGATGGCCAGGATCTGGCTGGCGTCATCCGCGACCGCGCGCACCACGGAGGCCTGTCCCAGCGCCTTCTCGGTGAGCGCCGAGGTCGTGCTCGCGACATCCTGGGTCGAGGAAACCATCTGTTCGGTCGCCGCTGAGATTTCCTCGGCGAGCGCGGCGGAATCGGTGGCGGATTGACGGATGGCGCTCACCAACCCGTTCAGCTCCCGCACCATCCGGTCCATCCCCTGGGTGACCGGGCCCCCGCCGACCCGCTCGAGCTGACCCGGCTCGATGGTCAGATCGAAGTCCGCGATCCTGAGCGTAATGATTCCCACCGCCCGGAGGGGCTCGATGATGCGCCGGTTGAGCCAGGAGAGGCAGACCCAGAGACTGAGCAGGCAGAGAAGGGCAAAAACACCCAGCATCGCCAGGGTGGACCAGGGGAGGTCGCCGGAGAGAAAGACCCACACGACGGCCGTCAGGCCGATGGTGATGACTGCACCGCCAACCTGCATCGTCCGGCGGAGGTGTTTCCCCGTCTCGGTCATGGTAGTCTGGATATTAAGTTACCCCGATGAATGAACACCATCCCGAAGCTGGATATCGCCCGGACCTCATCGAGGCAAAATGGCAGGCCCGGTGGGTCGAGCGGCACACCAACGAGCCAGACCTGGATGGGGCGGAACGGCCGTTCTATAACCTGATGATGTTCCCGTACCCCTCCGCCGAGGGGCTGCACGTGGGGAACTTCTTCGCGTTCACCGGGGCGGATGTCTACGGACGCTATCAGCGGCTCCGGGGGCACGACGTGTTCGAGCCGATCGGCTTCGACGCGTTCGGGATCCACAGTGAGAACTTCGCCATCAAGACCGGGACCCATCCTGCCAAGCTGATCCCCCGAAACATCGCGAATTTCCGCCGGCAGCTGACCCAGCTCGGCGGCATGTTCGACTGGCGCCATGCGCTCTCCACCACCGACCCCGAGTACTACAAGTGGACCCAGTGGCTCTTCCTCCAGCTCTACCATGCGGGGAAGGCCTACCGGAAGAAGGCTGCGGTCAACTGGTGTCCCAACGACAAAACCGTGCTCGCCAATGAGCAGGTGATCAACGGCGCCTGCGAGCGCTGCGGGGCCCGGGTCGAGCAACGGTTCCTGGAACAGTGGTTCTTCCGGATCACCGAGTACACCGAGCGGTTGCTGAACGATCTGGACGACAAGAGCAAGATGGACTGGTCCGACAGCACCGTCACCATGCAGCGCAACTGGATCGGCCGGAGCGAAGGCGCGGAGATCGAATTCGCCAGCGAGGGCGGCCCGATCACGGTGTACACCACCCGGCCTGACACGCTGTTCGGCGCCACCTTCCTGGTGCTCGCTCCGGAGCACCCCCTGGTGGAGCGGCTCACCGCCGGAGACGCGAAGGCCCGGGTCGACGCCTATCGCCGGGAGGCCGCCGGGAAAGACATCGTCTCCCGCAAGGTGGGCGACAAGGACAAGTCCGGCGTGTTCACCGGGGCGACCGCGGTGAACCCGGCCACCGGCGAGACCATCCCGATCTGGATTGCGGACTACGTGCTCATGGAGTACGGCACCGGCGCCATCATGGCGGTCCCGGCGCACGACGAGCGCGACTTCGCCTTCGCGGTCATGCACCAGCTTCCGATTACCCGGGTGCTGGCTGGCCCGGGAGAGGACGGCACCACTCCGGTTCATGAGGCGGTCACGGAGACCGAAGAATTCCGCCTGGTGAATTCCGGGACGTTCTCGGAGCTGCCGGCGCCCGAGGGCTTTCGCCGGATCGTCGAGTGGCTCGCCGCCGAGAACAAGGGGCGCGGGACGGTGCAATACCGGCTCTACGACTGGTGCATCTCCCGGCAGCGCTACTGGGGCCCTCCGATCCCCATCATCAACTGTCACAGCTGTGGCGCGGTGCCGGTCCCCGAGAAAGACCTGCCGGTGCTCCTGCCTGAGATTCCCGATTTCCAGCCCGACGACACCGGGATTTCGCCGCTCGCCCGCCACAAGGAGTGGTACGAGGTTCCCTGTCCCACCTGCGGCGGGAAGGCCCATCGCGAGACCGACGTCTCCGACACGTTCCTCGATTCCGCCTGGTACTTCCTCCGCTACCTCGCCACCGACGTCGAGGATCAGCCATTCCATCCCGCCCGCACCAGGAAGTGGCTTCCGGTGTCGATGTACATCGGCGGGAACGAGCACGCGGTGCTTCACCTGTTGTACAGCCGGTTCATCGCGATGGTGCTCCACGACCGCGGCCTGCTGCATTTCGACGAACCGTTCCGCCGGTTCCGGGCCCACGGCACCATCGTGAAGGACGGGTCGAAGATGTCGAAGTCCCGCGGGAACGTGGTGATTCCCGACCAGTACATCGCCAAGTGGGGCGCCGACACCTTCCGCACCTATCTCATGTTCCTGGGCCCCTACCAGGAAGGGGGCGACTTCCGCGACGAAGGCCTCGCGGGACCGCGCCGGTTCCTCGACAAGGTGTGGGAGCTGGTGGACCAGACCCAGCGCCGGACCCTGGTCGGGGTCGAGGTCACCAGCAGCATCGTCATCAAGTGGCATCAGACCATCAAGCGGGTGACCCAGGGGCTCGAATCGCTGTCGTTCAACACCGCGATCGCCGCGCTCATGGAGATGCTCAACGCGATGCGGGCGGTGAACTGCAGCGAGCGTCGCATGGTGAAGGAGATGGTGATCATGCTCGCCCCCTTCGCACCCCACTTCGCCGAGGAATGCTGGGAGCGACTGGGCGCCACGACCTCGGTGTTCGAGGCATCCTGGCCGGTCTGGGAGGAGTCGCTCACCGTCGATCAGGAGGTCGAGATCCCGGTCCAGGTGAACGGGAAGACCCGCGCAAAAATCCGGGTGCCGCGCGGAGCCGAAGAGCCCGCGGTCGTCAAAGTCGCCCTGGACGATCCCCAGGTCCGGAAGTTCTTCGACGGCGGAACGCCGGCCCGGGTGGTCTACGTCAAGGACCGGCTGCTGAATCTGGTAGGGACGAAGAGCTAGCCCCTACTCCACTCGATACAGCGCCTGCATGCCCGCGATCAGATGTCCCTGGACGTGGCAATGAAACAGCCAGGTCCCCGGGTTATCGGGCACCATGTCGGCGGTCACCATCTGCATGGTGTTGATGTTCGTCACGTCGGTCCGCATGTGGTTGGCGACCACCGTGTTGCCGTGCCAGTGCGGGGCGTGCACCTCGAACCCGGTGGTCCCGAACAGGTACCAGCGGACCCGCTCCCCCTGTTTCATGGTCAGGCCCGGCAGGTTGCCGAAGGAGAGACCGTTCATCGTCTCCCGGAGATTGGCCACGTAGTAGAGGTCACCGAAGTCGCCCAATCGCGGGCGCTTCTGCTTGTCCAGCGCATACGCGTTGACGTTGTCCTCGAAGTACCAGCTCAGGTTTTCGTCGAACTCCGCGAACGCGACCACAAATTCCCGATCGACATCCGACGGTGAGCCGTCGGGCTTGGCCATCCCCCGGGCCGTCACCAGGATCGGGCCGACCAATCCGGTATTGAGATCGGAGTTCTCGTCATGGTGGGAGTGATACATCCACTGCACCGAGCTCACCTCTCCGTGGGCTGGACCGGCCCGCTCCGGCACCGGCCACACGTAGACATGGGTCCCTCCCGGCGGCACCCCGTCGTCGGCCTGGTCCGCTCCACTGGTCCCGTCGGCGTACGGCGCGCCCTCCGAGTCCTTGGTGTAGAAGACCCCGTGGGGATGCATGCTGTAGGGATGGGTCCCGTTGTTGCGGAACACCACCCGGATCGTGTCACCCACGACGGCGCGGAGCAACGGTCCCAGAATGCCGAGGTGTTCCCACTCCGGCGGTCTCGGCTTGAGGGAGGTGAAAGTGCTGTCGGTGTATTCCCGGTAGATCGCCTTCTGGTACCGATGCCCGATCCGGTCCGCTGCCGGAATCATGACCTCGCGGTCGAACCCTTCCCACCCGTGGCCGGTGATCCGGTTGGAGTCGCTGGGGGCATAGTCCCAGAGCACCTCGTCCGCTGCGACGTAGGAGGTCCGGGTGATGCCACCGCTGCCGCCAGCCGCACCGCAGCCCGAGGCTGCAGTCACAATGAGCAACAGGATTCCGCGTCGCATGGCTGGGCTCCATCTGGAGGGATAGAGCTAATGTATCCTTCATCGACCCGATCGATAGGGCGAATTCGATGTTTCGATTCCTGATTCTGTTCCTCTTCCCCCTGGCGCTTCAGGCTCAGGAGCGGGTCCGAGCCCGTGCCATGGGAGTTGCGCCGGGGATGTACCAGCCCGGCCCCCACAACGCGATCACCGATGTCCCCGGGGTTCGGGTCGGGCACTCCACCCTGATCCGGGGCGACTCAATCCGGACCGGGGTGACCGCGATCCTGCCCCACGGCGGCAATCTCTTCCTCGACCGGGTCCCCGCCGCGGTGCACGTCGGCAACGGCTTCGGCAAGCTGCTCGGCTCGACCCAGGTGAACGAGCTGGGGGAGCTCGAGTCGCCCATCCTGCTCACCTGCACCCTCTGCGTGTGGCGCGCCGCCGATGCGCTGGTCGGCTGGATGCTGGAGCAGCCCGGCATGGAGGAGGTACGGTCCATTAACCCGCTGGTCGGGGAGACCAACGACGGAACCCTGAACACGATCCGCTCCCGGCCCATCGGGCCGGAGCAGGTCCGCGCCGCGCTCGCCGCCGCCGACTCGGGAGACGTGGCCGAGGGCGCGGTGGGCGCCGGCGCCGGAACCATCGCGTACGGGTGGAAAGGCGGCATCGGGACCTCGTCCCGCCAGGCCGGGACCAGCGGGTTCACCGTCGGGGTGCTGGTCCAGGCCAATCACGGAGGCGACCTCACCATCCTTGGCGTGCCGGTGGGCCGGGAGCTGGGCCGGAACGGCATAACCCGCGGGGTCTCCCGTTCCGGCGACGGCTCCATCATCATGGTCATCGCGACCGACGCTCCGCTCTCCGACCGGAACCTCCGCCGCCTCGCCGCCCGCGCCATGATGGGACTGGGCCGCACCGGCTCGCCCGCCCAGAATGGCTCGGGCGACTACGTCATTGCCTTTTCCACCAGCCCGGAGGTTCGCCGCGCCCGCACCGTCCAGCGACTCTCCACCACCGAGCTGGGCAATGAAGAGATGAATCCCCTGTTCCAGGCGACCGTCGAAGCCACCGAAGAAGCGATCTACAACGCGCTCTTCATGGCGACCACCGTCACCAGCCGGGGAACCAGGGTGGAAGCCCTTCCGCTCGATGAGGTGCGAAGGATTCTGGCCCGCCGGGGCATTCTTCACTAGAGTTAGTCATGCGGACTCGATGGCTTGTGGTGCTGCTTTTTGCGCTCGGATGTAGTGGAGAGCTGATCGACAATCTTCCCCCCGGGAACGAGCCTCCCACTTCCTTCACCCCCGGGCTGGCCATCCGATTCGGCGGTACCGGCAATGACGTCGTGGGCGCGATGCGAACCGACATCGCAGGAAACATCGTGGTCGCCGGAACCTTCACCGGGGTAACCACCCTGGGCGCCGCAGGCGCGTCTCCCCTGACCAGCCTGGGCGGCACCGACGGATTCGTAGCCAAGTTCGATCCCGCCGGGGCGCTCCTCTGGGCCCGCCGCTTCGGCGGCACCCTCGATGAACGGGTGACCGATCTCGCGGTTGATGGCTCGGGAAACGTTTACGTCGGGGGCGGCTTCGAAGGCGCCGCCACCTTCGACCTCGCGGGATCGGGAAACGTCGTGAACGCCCTGGGAGGTGAAGACGGTTTCGTTGCCCGGTTCGGATCCGATGGCACCCTCTCGTGGGTCCGGCGTTTCGGCGGATTCGACCTCGACGAGGTGAGCGCCCTCACCACCGACGCAGCGGGTAACGTCTATGCGGCCGGGGCCTTCACCGGGCAGGCCAGCGCCGCTCCCGATGGTGGACCGATCCTCCAGAGCAATGGCGGGCGCGATGGCTTCGTCCTCTCTCTCACCACCTCTGGAACGGTGCGCTGGGCCATCCCACTCGGTGGTCCTCAGGATGACGCCGCCCTGGGCATCGCCGCGGCTACGACCGGAGAAATCGCGGTCGCGGGGACATTCCATTCAACCGCGGACCTGGCGCGGGGCGGCGGCACCCCGACCGTGGTGAGCTCGCTGGGCGCCGCGGACGTGTTCTTCGCGGTCTATTCCTCAACCGGGGCGTTGCTCGTGGCCCGGGAATTCGGCGGGACCGTGGACGAGAGCATTCCGCCCGGTGGGCTGGCCCTGGACGGCACCAATACCGCCGTGCTGGTGGGAGGATTCGGCGGCTCGGTGGATTTCGATCCCGGTGCCGGCGTGGCCGCGCATGCCAGCCTCGGCACGGTGGATCTCTTTGCGAGCCGCTTCGATCTGACGGGGAGCTTCCTCGGGGTCGTCACGGTCGGCGGCATCAACGCGACGGTCAACGCCGCGCGGGCCCTACCCGCTCCCGGCGGCGGGCTGGTGGTGACCGGCTCGTTTTCGGGAACGGTGGACTTCGACCCCGGCACCGGGGTCACCGCCCTGGCGAGTCTCGGGCTTCAGGGAGTGACCGACGCGTTCGTGGCGCGATACAGCGGGACGGGTGCCTTGAGCTGGGTGAGTCGCTTCGGTGAGGTGACCTCGATAGCGGGCCACGGGTCGAGCGGCACCGGCCTGAGCTTCACGGCCGGAGGCAATCCCCTCATCGCGGGTTACTTCACCGGCAGCACGGATTTCGATCCCGGCTCGGCTGCGTTTCGCCTCACCAGCCTGGGCGAATCGGACGGTTTCCTCGTCAAGCTGACGACGGGCGGTGCGCTGGCTCCCTGATCGGCCTCAGTGTTTGGTAGAGAAGCGATCCAGAAAATCCCGCTCGCCAGGAGTCAGACTGGCAATTCCCGACGAGCTGATCTTGTCGAGAACCCGGTCCAGCTCTTCCCGGTTGACCTCGTGCAGATGATCGCGCCGGATCGTCTTCCACCGTTCCATCGCGGTGCTGAGCGGCTCGAGCCGCGGGCCAGTCCCCTTGGCCTTCTTCCGGAACCGCGCCGAGGGTGACCGCCGCTCCATCACCTTGAGAAAGAGAAAGCCCCCCAGGAATCCGCCAAGGTGGGCGAAGTGCGCGATGTTGCCGCCCGCGCCCGGGGTAAATCCGCTGAACAGGGAAATTCCGGTCATCAGCAACACCAGAAAGCGCGCCTCGATCGGGATGATGCCCCAGATGAGGATCCGATCCCTGGGCCAGAACCAGGCGTACCCTAGCATCACGCCGAAGACCGCTCCCGAGGCCCCGATGACCGCCGCGTTGGGCGCGAGCACCAGTGAGAGCAGCGCGCCCATGATCCCGCTGGAGAAGTACAGACCGAGAAATCCGCCGCCCCCCAGCCGCGACTCGAGCCGGGGACCGAAGAAATAGAGCGAGAGCATGTTGAAGAAGACGTGACCCAGGCTCCCGTGCAGGAACAGGTAGGTCACCAGGGTCCACGGGGCCCGCAACACCTCCGACGGCACCAGCACCAGCTGGTTGACCAGGGATGCCGGCAACACCGGCATCAACAGAAAGATGATGACGTTGGCGAGAATCAGCCGGATCGACCAGCCCCAGAGCCGCACTATGGCTTCCCGCTCTGCAGCTCGACCGTTCCCGTCGTCAGGACATCCCAGTAGGTCGCGTCAGGATTCGCGGTGACCTGGAGGAACGCGGTAAACGGCTGAAGCTGCTGCGCGCTGAGCTGGCCCGCGCCCACCTGCGGCAAGGCCCCGGGGACGCCCCGGGGCGACCACATGCCCCGGCCGAAATAGCTCCGGATCAGGACGCTCGACGTGGTCGAGGGCAGCCGCTTCACGTTCTCGGCGAACTGCGGAAACGTCCCGCCCCGGAAGAGGTACATCTCGACATTGCTGACATAGAACGCCGACACCGACAGGTTCATCTCCCGGAAGTACCCGGCAATCGCCTTCATTGCGATCGGCCCGGAGATGTCGCCCACCGCGGGAATGATCCGGTCCCGCCGTTCCAGGTCCCGAACCGTGCGGAAGCGTTCCTCGCTGGTCAGATAGCTCGCCTTGTGCCCGTCCTGGTCGGTGGCCAGATAGAGCTCCCGTTCACTGGGATAGCCGGGACGGGAGGGCCGGCCCCGGCTGGTGAAGGTGATGTCGAGTCCCCGGTCGTAGAACTCGTCGTGGAAGCGCCGCAGAGTGGACCGGTCGGAATCGGCCAGGGCCACCCCCATCCGGGTGACCCGGTCCATCAGGTCGGTGTGGCTGCGCGCATAACCCGCGGTGTCGCGCGGGGTGATGTCCAGATAGGTGAGAATGTCCTCCAGCCCCGCGTCATTCCACCGGCTCAGGACCTCGGGGGCGGGCCGCCCGTACAGCAGGCAGAGGAACTCCATCCGGTTCCGCGACACCTCGAACATCGCCTTGAGCAGGAGATGGAGCAGCATGTTGTCGCGCCGGATATCCACCAGGACCGCAACTTCCGGCTTGATCTCGGCGATATAGGAAAAGCTCTGTTCCGGGCCGACGCCGAGGTAGGCGCCGCCATGGACCCCGAGGCTGGCCAGCGCGGGCACGACGTGGAGGTAGGAGGTTTCATTGGACACCAGGTTGTCACTGTCGAAATAGCCGCCCGGCTCGGAGAGCCGCTCCACCAGGCGGGAGAACGCGGTCGCCTGGGTGCCCGCAAGCCGGGTGGCCGTTGGCGGGAGCGGTGCGGTGAACAGGACCAGCGATTGAACCAGCAGAACCAGGGGACGCAACATCGGCTGCCTCATCGAGTACGACGTCAGAAAAACGGCGGTTTTGGGGAATCTACAAGGTGACCGCCTAGAGGACCCGCACGATCCACTCCCCCACCAGGTAGCCGACTACCGCCACGCCGAGTCCCACCACGAACATGTCGAAGCCGCTTCGAATGACTCCCCGGCCGGTGAAGAAGCTCCGCGCCGCTCCGACCCCGAAGTGGGAGAACATCGCGACGCCGAAAGAAATCCAGATCGCCGCGGGAGACTGGCTCACCAGCAGCGGGGCCACCGGGATCAAGGCACCGAAGGCGGTGGCGACTCCGGTGACCCAGCCTTCCCGGAGCGGGGTACTGGTCGCCTCGCCGATCTTGAGCTCCTCGCGGACCTGCTCTTCCAGAGCCTTCTCCGGATCGGCCATCACCGCGGTGGCGAGCTCGCTCGCCTGGGCCAGCGGAATCCCCTTGGCCTGGTAAATCAGGGAGAGCTCCTCCCGCTCCAGCTCGGGCATGAGGCGGATCTCCTCCCGCTCCATCGCGATTTCATGCTCGAAGACTTCCCGCTCGCTCTTGGCCGCCAGGTATCCCGAGGAGCCCATCGAGAGCGCATCGGCCACCATCCCCGCGAGTCCTGCGACCACCACGGCATGGGTGGCCGATCCGCCTAACCCGGCCTGGGCTCCCACCATGCCGGCCACCAGGCCGAAGTTGGCGGTCAGCCCGTCGTTGAACCCATAGACCACGTTCCGGAGAAACCCGCCCGCTCCGGTCTTGTGCCACGGCTCCCCGTGTGGCTTCCCGCCCGAGACCAGCCCGGCCAGCCGCTCGGCGTGCTCCTTCGATTCCCGCGCCAGGGTGAGCGCGGTGGGCGCGGCGGCTCCCTCCGGAGCTTCCCGGTACATCTGGAGATACCCTTTGACCTCCCGGCCTTCTTCCTGGAGCAGGAACGGCAACAGGAACCGGGGACCCAGGCGCCGGCCCAGCCAGGCCATAACCCGCGCCCGCCTCGATGGAATCGGCGCCGGGGTCGGGTGTCCCTGCTCTGCGAGCAGGCGCTGCCACTCCGCCACATGGCGGTCTTCCACTCCGGCGAGCTGCTGATAGATCACCGCCCGGGCCTGATCCGGCTCCGCCCGGGCCAGCTCCCGGTACAGGAACGCGGCATCGGACTCGTCCGCCAGGTGGTGGAGCCAGATGTGGAGGGAATCCGCCATGAATCTCCTAAGTCTCGCAGTCCCATAATACTACACCGTCGGGACCTGCTCCCAGGGAAATGGGGTCAGACTCCATTTCACCTTGGGAATCTCAGAGTGGTGGCTCGATCTTCCAGCGAAATGGAGTCTGACCCCATTTCCCGCCTCGGCCCCAAGAATGCGACTTTTTCCGGCCGCGAGGCATCTTTCATCACGTGTCGACCAGGACTCTCCTCATGGACGCTTTCCGGCTTGCCGACGCCGACCGAGTACTCCCCCGAGTCAAGGCGGGAGACCCGGCGGCCCAGGAAGCCGTCTACCGGGCGTTTGAGGCGCCGGTCTACAACCTCGCCCGTCGGATCTGCCGCACCGCGGAGGATGCCGAAGACGTGCTTCAGGAGACCTTCCTGGAAGTGTTCCGGAGCATCGGGAATTTTCGAGGGGAGGGCAGTCTCTGGGGCTGGGTCCGCACCATCGCGGCCAGCAAGGCGCTGATGCGGCTACGCCGGAACAAGTACCGCGAGACCGATGAGCTCCAGGATGATGTGGTGCCCATCCGTCGGGAAGACACCGCGCTCCGGATGGATCTCGAAGCCGCGCTGGAGCGGCTCCATCCGGTCTCCCGCGCGGTGGTCTGGCTCCACGACGTGGAAGGCTACACCCACGAAGAGATCGCCCGACTGATGGACAAGACCGCGAGTTTTTCGAAGTCCCAGCTGGCCCGGGCGCACGCGCGGCTGCGCCGATGGCTGGGAGAGGAGGTATTGGCATGAATCACCTGACGATGGAACAGCTGCTCTCACTGCGCGAGCCCGGGCTCGAGCCCGGGGTGCAGGCATGGCGGGATCACGCGGAAGGCTGCGAGGCCTGCCGGGGCGAGCTGGACCGGCTGGACCAGCGGATCGCCCGGTTGCGCGCCTTGCCGGTGCTCCGGCCGGCCCGGAACCGTTTCTCGGAAGTCCAGGCCCAGACCGGACGCTGGCGGTTCCGCCGCCGACTCAAGCTGATCGGAGGGAGCTCGCTCGCTCTCGCGGCGACGGTGGCGATCGCGGTCGTACTGGTTCCCGCCGGACCGGGTACCGCTGCGGGATCGCTCGCCCAGCAGCGGGAGCTGGACTCGATCATCGCCCGTTCCCAGCGGCTCGAGAGCTTCATCCAGACCCTGGATCTCGACAACCGGGTCACCAACGGCCGCACCGCGATGGTCGCCGCCGGCCTGGAAGACCGCGTCGCCACCATCGACCGGCAGCTCCAGGCGATCAACCTCATGAACGATCAGTCCAGCGCGGTGCGGGCTCTTCCGCTCTGGCGCGAACGCCTGGGCTTGCTGGATGCGCTGGTCGACGTGCATACCACCGGCGCCCGTTACGTGCAGTACTGACTGCAAAGGAGTCGAGTCTCATGATTGCAACCCGTCATACCCTTTTCGCCCTGGTCGCGGTAGCGGCCACGACGCCCATCGTCGGGCACGCCCAGCGCGGCGCGGACAGTGTCCGCCGCCGGGTGACCGTGTTCCGGGGCGATTCCCTCCCCTGGAAGTCCCTGTTCACCGAACGCCGGGCCCGGCTCGGCGTCACCGTGGACCTCCAGTCGTCCGATTCGACCGGGGCCCTGATCGAAGCGGTGACCCCGGGCGGCCCCGCGGCCAAAGCCGGGATCAAGAGCGGCGACATCATAACCCGCATCGACGGGAAATCGCTGGCCGGCGCCGATGCCGGCGGGCGGCTGGTCGAGATTTCCTCCCAGCTCAAGCCGGACCAGACGGTCAGTCTGGAGTATCTCCGCGACAAGGCCCGCCGGACCGCTTCGCTCACCACCGGCGACGAGCCGATCATGGTGTTCGAGGGTCCCTCCGGACAGATGCGGTTCCAGGCCCCCGACGTGGAAATGCAGCGGTTTCCCGGCGGGTTCGCCTTCGGGACCGGCCCCGGCAACTTCATGTTCGAGATGGGTCACGGCCTGATGGATCTGCAGCTGGCTCCCCTGAACCCCGAGCTGGGATCCTACTTTGGCACCAGTGACGGCGTGCTGGTGATCGATGTGCCCCGCGAGTCCACCCTGGGGCTCAAACCGGGAGACGTGGTCCAGGCCATCGATGGCCGGAAAGTGAGCGCGGTCTCCAGCTTCTTCCGGATCCTCCGGAGCTACGATCCCGGCGACAGCTTCAAGCTCGACATCATGCGCAACAAGAGCCGCATGACGGTGAACGGGAAGCTGGACAACCCCCGCGACCGGGACCGCGATCGATAACCCGGCACATCGCAACCAAGGCGAGGGTGGGCCAGAACGGCCACCCTCGCTTTTTTTGTATCCGTGATCGTCCATCTCATCGACGGGACCTACGAGCTGTTCCGCCAGTTCTACGGCCGGCGTCGCGGCAACGAGGGCCGGGACCAGCCCTTTGGCGCCGTCCAGGGCGTGCTCCACTCGATCCTGCACCAGATCGAGCAGGGTGCGACCCATCTTGGCGTCGCCACCGACCACGTCATCGAATCCTTCCGCAACGACCTCTGGCCGGGATACAAGACCGGGGAAGGCATCGAGCCCGCCCTCTGGCGCCAGTTCCCCGAGCTGGAAACCGCGCTCGCCGGGATGGGAATCGTGGTCTGGCCCATGATCGAGCTCGAAGCCGATGACGCCCTCGCCTCCGCGGCGCGGCTCGCCCAGGTGGACCCACGGGTCGACCAGGTATGCATCTGGGCCAACGACAAGGACCTGGGCCAGTGCGTCCGGGGCACCCGGGTGGTCCAGATGATCCGGCGCAACAACGAAATCAGGGATGAAAGCGGGGTGGAGAAGAAATTCGGCGTCGGACCCCCGTTGATCCCCGATTACCTGGCCCTGGTCGGTGACGCCCAGGATGGATACCCCGGCATCCCCGGGATCGGCCCCGCGACCGCGGCGCGGCTTCTCAACCGCCACGGGCCGATCGAGCAGTTCCCGTCCGACGTGTTAGGAGAAAGGCTCGAGTCCGCCCTCCTCTTCAAACGGCTCGCCACCTTGCGCACCGATGCCGCCCTCTTTGCCGACGTCGATCAGCTCGCCTGGGGCGGTCCTGCACCGTCGTTCCCCGCCCTCGCCGAACACATGGGAGATCCCCGACTGGCAATACGTTCCGCCGCCGCGGCAGCCGGCCGCGTCGCGTCCTGAACCACATCGCGCGGACCGGCGGCGGGGGTTATAGTAGTGTTGCCATGACACCGACCGACGGGGCGGAATTGTTCCGAGGCCAGGCAGATGGCTCCGCCCGCGTGGTCCCCGATTCTCCCCCCCTGCCCCCCGAGGAGTCGGAGAGCCTCGATGTCTGGGGTTTTCGCGGCGCCGGCTTCGAGCTGCTCCAGAACGGCAGCGTGATCCTCCGGGGCGACCGATACGCCGGAAGCGGTGTCGAGCTGCCCGACCTGCTGCCGTGGGTCAAGAGGATCCTCGGGTGCGACATCCAGCCCGGCGACATTCATCGATCGCAATACCCTCCCGAGATTCCCGAGCCGCGCCTCCCTCCCGTTCTGCTCCGGGAGATCGGTGAGATTCTTCCCGAATCCGCCATCTCGACCGATCCCGAGCAAAGGCTCCGCCGGGGTCACGGGCATACCCTGGAAGAGATGTGGGCGATCAAGTACGGGAGAATCGAGCGGGTGCCCGACGTGGTGGTGTTCCCCGAAACCGACCAGCAGGTGAGCGCGCTGGTGCAGGCGGCGCTGCGTCATGACGCGTGCCTGGTTCCCTACGGCGGCGGCACCAACGTGACCGATGCCTTGCGCTGCCCCCCGGACGAAGATCGCACCATCCTCGCGGTGGACCTGGCGCGGATGAACCGGATTCGCTGGATCGATCCGGTCAACCGCATGGCGTGCATCGAGGCCGGCGCGGTGGGCCGCCATATCCAGACCGGTTTGGCCGCGATGGGATTCACCCTCGGGCACGAGCCCGACAGCGTCGAGTTCTCGACTCTGGGCGGCTGGATCGCCACCTACGCCAGCGGGATGAAGAAGAATCGCTACGGCAACATCGAGGACCTGGTGCTCGACGTGGAGGTGGTCACCCCGCTTGGCGAGCTCCGCCACGCGCCGTTTCCCCGGGAGTCGGCCGGGCTCGACCCGCGGCGCTGGATCTTCGGCTCGGAGGGCTCGCTCGGGATCGTCACCAGCGCGGTGGTCAAGATCTTTCCCCTGCCCGAGGTGCAGCGCTACGACGCGCTGCTCTTTCCCGACTTCGAAACCGGGGTGCGTTTTCTCTATGACCTGACCCGCGAAGCCGTCCCCCCCGCGAGCGTTCGGCTGGTCGACAACCTGCAGTTCCAGCTGAGTCAGACGCTCAAGCCCAGAGCGGAAGGTGCCGGGGCCCTGAAACGCAAGATCGAGAAATTCCTGGTGACCCGCCTCAAGGGATTCGAGCCGGAGAGCATGGTCGCGTGCACCCTGGTGTACGAGGGAACCAGTCGCGAGGTCGCTTCGCAGGAAGGGTCGGTCGCGAGTCTGATGCGGCGTCACCGGGGCATGCGGGCCGGCGCCGAGAACGGGCGCCGGGGCTATCAGCTCACCTTCGGCATCGCCTATCTCCGCGACTTCGTGATGCGGCACTGGGTCCTGGGCGAGTCGTTCGAGACGGCGGTCCCGTGGAGCCGGGTACTCTCACTCTGCGACAACGTGAAGCAGCGACTCCATGCCGAGTGCGCCGCGCGTGGAGTTCCTGGACGGCCATTCGTCACCGCGCGGGTGACTCAGCTCTACCAGACCGGGGTCTGTGTGTATTTCTATTTCGGGTTCTACCACAAAGGCCTGGCCGATCCGCTGGCCACCTACCTGGATCTCGAACGGGCCGGGCGCGAAGAAATTCTCTCTTCGGGAGGCTCGATCTCCCATCATCACGGCGTTGGCAAGATCCGACGGGGATTTCTGACCAGGATATTCTCGCCGGCGGTGCTCGAATGGAGCGGCGAGATCAAGCGGGCCGTCGATCCCAACAATGTGTTCGGAATCGGCAACCTCACCGGGGGTCAGGCCGGGGTCAGAGCAGGGTCAGACCCCGGCCTGACCCCGCTCCAGGTGAAGGCATGAGCGCCCCGCGCGAGTTTTTACTCACCGGGGTCACCGGATTCCTGGGCAAGGTCGTCCTGGAAGAGCTGGTGCGCCGGCGCGAAGAGCTGGGCGTCGAGCGAGTCCACGTCATCATCCGCCCTCGCAAGGGCCTGACGCCGGAAGAGCGGTTCACGCAGGAAGTCGCCGCTTCCGGGTGTTTTGCCGGGCTCCCACCCGGCTGGGCCGATGCCATCTCGATCGTCGAGGGTACCCTCGAGAAACCCTGTCTCGGCATCTCCCCGGAAGCGCGGGAGAGACTGGGCACCCGGGTAACCCACATCCTGCACGCTGCCGCCTCGGTGAGCTTCGACCTTCCCCTCAATGAAGCCGCCCGGTCCAACGTGGATACCACCGTGCACCTGCTGGAGCTGGCCCGCGCCTGTCGCCGGCTGCAACGTCTGGTGTACGTCTCAACCGCGTACGTCACCCCGCATCCCGGCAACGGAACACCCATCCCCGAGGCACTCGCCCCGCTCCCCTGGGCGCCCGAAGAGCTGTATCGCATGATCCAGCAGGGCGACGCGGACGAGAAGGCGTTGCTCAAGGAATCGCGGCACCCCAATACCTACACTCTCACCAAGTGCCTCGCCGAGCATCTGCTGGTGGCCCGCCGTGGGGAGGTCCCTCTCTCCATCGTGCGTCCCAGCATCATCTCGGCGAGCTGGAAACATCCCTTTCCGGGGTGGATCGACAGCATGGCGGGGTTCGGCGGCTTCGTCGTGTTGATCGGGTTAGGCCACCTGCGGGTCGTGGCCGCGAACCCGTCGGCCCGGATTGACGTGGTCCCCGTGGATATGGTGGCCAACCGGATGCTCGACGAATGTGAGCATCCCTCGACCGAACCCGCGCCGGTCATTCGTCACGCGGTGTCCGGGCTGGCCAGCACCCCGCGGGTGCTCGACTGCTGGGACCGAATCCAGGAGTTTTTCCTGGTCCATCGGGTGGACCGGCGGCCGGTGATCCGGTACGTCGGGCCTCGGGGAGTCCGGTTCGCCATCGCCGAGAGCCTGCACCATCGTTTGGCGGTCCGGCTCGCCGGGATCCGCTCGGCCGCTCTGCGTCGCTCCGGGGCCCAGTTGCTCTCCCGGCTCATCTATCTGAACCGGGCGTTCCCCTACTTCACCTCGAATTCGTTCGACTTCCGGAGCAGCCACGCCCCGGAGCCGGGGTTCGAGCCGGGCGAATACGTCACCACCGTGTGCCGCGGCATCTACCGCCACATGCTCGACCGGGACGAGACCGAGTGGACCCTGGCCGGACGCAAGCAGCGCGGGTTAGGCGAGAGCGACTTCCACTGGGCCTTTACCCAGCCGGCCGGGAACCTCTGGATCCGGACCGCCGCCTGGATCACCACCAAGATGCTCCGCCGCGCGGCCGAGCGGATCACCGTGGACATCCCGTCCTTCCAGGCGGCCCGCCGCGCCGCGGCTGCCGGGGAGCCCATCGCCCTGGTGCCCAACCACCGGAGCTATCTGGATTTCGTCCTCTGCTCCTATCTGTGTTTCGCCCGCCCCGATCTCGGGATCGGGATTCCCTACATCGCGGCGGCGATCGAGTTCGGCCGGATTCCGTTCCTCGGCAGGATCCTGACCTGGCTCCATGCGTTCTATGTCCGCCGGGGAACCGGTCCTGATCCTGACCTGACCCGCCGGGTCCATGACCTGGTGAGCCAGGGCAAGACCCTCGAGTTCTTCGTGGAGGGACAGCGGAGTCGTTCCCGCGAGTTCCTCCCGCCCAAGCGGGGCCTCCTCCGTGTGCTTCAGGCCACGGGACAGCCGTTCACTCTGCTGCCGGTGGCGTTCACCTACGACCGGGTTCCCGAAGAGCAAAGCTTCGCGAAGGAGCTGGCTGGAGCGCCCAAGCCGAAGATGCGGCTCGGTGGACTGCTTCGCTGGACATGGCGGGCCTGGCGCGGCAAGGTGCACCTGGGCCGGATCCACATCGCGTGTGGCACGCCGGTCCGACTCCAACAGAGCAGCGACGTCCAGATGGTCGCCGACGAAGTCATTCAACGACTCGAGGAGGCGACCGTCGCGACCACCTATCACCTGGAAGCGTTTCTGGCCCGGTATGCCCTCGACGGTCTCGACTCCCATGCCCTCAAGCGGGAGATCGAGCTGCGGGGTGGTCGGGTGCTGGAGAGTCCGCTTCGCCCCGAGACCGGCCTCGATGCCAGGATCGCGCACAGCTTCCGCTACCAGTTCCAGCACTATTTCCGCACTGGAAACGACGAAGTTCCCTTCGACCGGATTCTTTCCGACATTCGAGAGCGCGAGCCGGTCGGGTGAGCACCGGGCCAGCCTGGCTGGTGACCGGGGCCACCGGCTTTCTCGGCCGCCATGTCCTGACGCACCTCGCGGGAGAGTCCGACCCACCTCGGGTGCTCGCCCTGATCCGGGATCGCAGCGAGTGGAGCAGGCTCGCCTGGGCCCGCGATCTCGCCTTTGTGACTCCGCTCGAGGGCGACATCACCGATCCGGCGCTGATCGATCGGATCGGGCCGGATGTGACGCCGCTTGCCGGCATCCTTCACCTCGCTGCCCTGGTATGTCACCGCCCGAGCGAGGCGGACCGGGTCCTGCGTGTCAACGTGGACGGTACTGCCAACCTGGTCCGCCTCGCCGCCGCGCATCGCTGTCGCATGGTGTTTGTCTCGACCTCCGGCACCGTGGGTTGTTTCCGCGAACCGAACCGTTCGGCCGATGAGGACTCGCCGTATTGTTACGCGGAAGTACGCGGCTGGCCCTACTACCGCTCAAAAATTCTCGCCGAGGAGCGGGCCCGCGCGCTCGCGGCCGAGCTCGGTGTCGATCTGGTCATCGCGCGTCCGCCGATCCTGCTTGGCCCGGACGATCACCGGCATCGATCCACCAACCACGTGCGGCGGCTCCTCGAGGGCAAGGTGCCGGTGGTGGTCCGCGGCGGGATGCACTTCGCCGACGTGCGCGACGTTGCGAGCGCCCTGACCCGGATCATGTCCCGGCCAACCACGCGGCCGGTGTATCATCTTCCCGGGATTCAGTGCTCGATCCAGGCCTTCTACGACGACATTGCCCGGCGTTCGGGCGCGCGTCCGCCGCGAGGCGTTGTGCCGTACCGCCTCGCGTGGACCGCCTCGAAGCTGTTCAGGATCCTGGGACTCTCGGTCCTTCCCGAGCCGGCCCTGGTGGAGATGGCGGCGCACTACTGGGGGATTCACTCGAAATACGCCGAAGCGGACCTCGGGTACCGGACCCGTCCGGGAGAACAAACCCTGCAAGACACCATCGACTGGCTTCGCCGGGAGGCCCAATGACCGCACCACCACGCAGGATGGCGACGCTCTTGATGCTCGTCGCGGCGGTGCCCCTCGGCGCCCAGAGTCTTCCCACCTACAGCCCGCTCAATCCCATGGCCCAGATGCGATCGGGCCTGACCACCCTGCCCTGGTTCGGGGATGGCCGGACCTGGCATGCCTCCGCCACGCTCGACTACGGCAACGCGATCGAATACTCCACTGGACAGGACCTGACCTACATCCTCGATGCCGAGCTTCTCAATGCCCGCTTCCTGGTGTCCCGCAGCATCGGGCGCCGTGGCTTCGTGCTCGGTGAGGGGAGCGTGCACGGCTCCTACGACGGCTTCCTCGACGGGTTCCTCGACTGGTATCACAATCTGACCGGACTCCACGTCGCGGCGCGGTCGCTTCGGCCCCGCAATGAATTCGATTACGAGCTGACCATCCAGGATGACGAGTTCCGATACCAGCCCACCAGCTACCTCGGGGACGTCCGGCTTGGTGGGGGGCTTCAGTTCGGGAAGGGGTGGCAGACCGGGTTATGGGTGACCTTGCCGACCAGCGGTGCCTCGAATGGGTACCGGATGGGGACCGCATCCGTGAACGGCAACCTGATGCTGCATCGGGACTTTGGGCCGACTGGACGGTTCACCTACGAAGGGAGCATCGGAGTTGGGGTGACGCCACGCCATGGCGAGCTCGAACGATGGCAGCGCACCGTCTTCTTCATGGTGACGCAGGGGGCCCGGGTCAGGGTGGCGGGGCCGTTCCACGTGTACGCCAACCTGTTCTACGATTCACCCTACTATCGAAACACCATGACCCCGGAGCTCGACCGGAAGGAGCTCACCCTCGACGCAGGGCTGCTGTTTCGGTTCCGCCACGGACCAGCGTGGCTCCTGAGCATGACCCAGGATCTCTCGCCCAGCGGCCCGGCGATCGACGTGGCGTTCAGGCTGGGGGTGTACTGGTAGCCAGAAACTGCTCCATGTGCTGAAGCAGAAAGGTCCGCGCCTCGGGTTCCCGCACGTTCAATCCATAGTGGTTGATGAGCTGTTGCTGAAACTTGAGCCACTCGGCCCAGCACACCGCGCAAATCTCCTGGAAGAGTCGCTGGCCCATCGGGGTCGGAAAGGGAGGGAAGGACTGCTGATCGCGGGTCTGACCGCAGCGCACACACGTGATGTCGGGCATGCTGAAAACTACTCGGGTCCCGGCTTCTCTCCGCGATTCACCGTTTCCCGTTGCGCTTCGGCGCGCTGCGCCAGCATCCGTTCCGCAAAATCGAGTCGCTCCTGGGTCTCGATCATCTCGTGGCGGAGCTCCGCCAATTGATCTTCGACCGAGTCGAGGTGGGCCGGAAGGTCATTCGCCGCGATGGACCTCGGTCTTTCCCGGATCCGCACCGCCCACAATCCGAATCCCACCGCAAGGAGGAGGTGGACAATAGGATGGAGCCCGCCTCCCATCCTGGCATAGTAGCCCGCGGCCAGCAGGTTGAGCCCGCCAAGCACCACCGCAACTGGAAACCATCTCCGCGAAGAAAACTCCATGCTCCAGGCTCAGGCCTCCCGGCGAAGCGCGGCGACTCCACTCCGCGCGCCGAGCCCGGCGCCCAGTCCAATCACCGCAACCGTGGTCCCGCTGATCAGGGGAAGCAGGGTGAAGGGAGCCGCGACCAGGAGTCCCGCGCCACCCACGATCCAGGGGACCAGGGACGACCGAGCCGAATCCACGAACCGAAGCCTGCGCCGAATGAATCCACGAGCAAAACCGAAGGCGAGAACGCCGCCAGTCGCTGCGATCGCGATGGCGATGATGCTCCACAGGGTGCTGAACACGGTGCCGACTCCTTGGAATGATAAGTTTCAATACGAAACGACTCGGGAGAAGTTTCGGGCCTCCGCTGCCCGGACCCCTCCCAGCCGATCCGGCTATCACCCGCCAGCCGCGACGTTCGGCTGACCGTGATCGTATTCACCGGTACAGATACCTTTGCGCCCCATGAACCTCAAGCGCGTCAAACCGATCTGGGCCGTATCGGCCATGGCCGTCCTGATGGCCTGGCCTGCGATATACAACGGATTTCCGCTCTTGTATCCGGATTCCATGTCCTACCTGGAAGCGGGTCCCCTGGTGGTTCGCGGATTGTTCCACCATGTGTTTCCACTCCAGTATTCCGTCCGCGGGGTTCTCTATTGTCTGGCGATCTGGCCATTGCATTGGAACATTACAGCCTGGCCTGTGGTCGCCGCCAACGCATGCCTGACCGCCTTGGTCCTGTGGCTGCTGGTGCGCGCCCTGGTGCCGCGGCGAAGTACCGAGGCATATCTGGCCGTGGGTATCGGGTTGTGTCTGTTCACGGGCCTGGGCTGGTACGTCGGCTTTGTGATGCCGGACATTCTCGGCCCGGTGCTTTACATCTGTTTTTTTCTGTTGTCGTTCATGCCGCAGACCCTGTCGCGAATCGAGCGCTGGACGATCGTGCTGATCGCATGGTGGTCCATCACAGCCCACGCGTCACACCTGCTCCTGGCGGGCGGATTGTGTCTGGTGATCCCGGTACTTCTGGGACTGCAGCACCGGGGCGCGCGCCGTTCACTCGGCGCAGCGGCATTGCTCTGCACTATCACGGGGCTCGCGGCGCTGGCTCAAATGGGGATGCACGCACGTTTGTACGGCCAGGCGTCGCTCAACGGCAAGCGACCCCCATTTCTGCTGGCGCGCGTGATCGCCGATGGCCCCGGCCGCACCTACCTCCAGCAGTATTGCCGCAAGAATCCAGCGCCGGATCTCTATATGTGCCGGTTTGTGGACAAGCTGCCCGACAATGCCGCCGACTTCCTCTGGGCGCCCGAGGGGATCCGGTCAAGCGCCACCGCAGAGCAGCGAGACGAACTGCGAAAGGAAGAACTGCCCCTGGTGCTCGGAACGCTCAGAACCTACCCGATGGAGGAATTGCGCATCTCGGCCGGCCACTTCTGGCGACAGCTCAATGCATTTGGCCTCTTCAATTATTCGCCCAATCCGTGGATTCGGGAGATGTTCGCCACGATTATGCCCGGTGCCCGGGCAAACTATTTGAAGAGCCGCCAGGTCAGGGAGTCCCTCCACGTGGCATTCTTTACCAGGCTGCAGAAATGGACCGTGGGCATCTCGCTGGTGGTGTTGGCGATGACGCTGCTCGTGGGGCGCCGGATGTGGACCAGGGAACTGGCGGGACTTTTGGGAGTGATCACTTTTGTGATCGTGGCGAACGCCGCGGTGACGGGCATTCTGTCGAACGTCGAAGACCGGTATCAGGGGCGGGTAATCTGGATGATTCCGCTCTTGGCGGGGTTGGCGGTCGCGGCGTGGCTGAGACGGGGGGACGGCCACCCTGTTGCTGGGAGCCCGGTCCCTCCTACCGTCCGGGAGCACCCGGGTAGCGAGACGCCCTCAGGCTACCAGCGGAGCAGGCAGCTCCCCCAGACGAACCCGGAGCCGAAGGCGGTGAACCCCACCAGGTCTCCGGGGTGAAGGCGGCCGGCCCGGACGCACTCGTCGAGCGCCACCGGAATGGTCGCGGCGGTGGTGTTCCCATATCGCTGGATGTTGTTGTACACCTGATCGTCCCGCAGACCCAGCTCCTTCTGCACCGACTCGGAAATCCGCAGGTTGGCCTGGTGGGGAATCAGCAGCGCCAGGTCGGCGGGCGCCAGGCCGGTGCGGGTTAGGACGGCGCGGACCGACTCCGGCATCCGCACCACCGCGTGCCGGAAAACCTCCCGACCGTCCATCCGGAGCCAGTACTTCCCTTCCGCCTCCTCCCTGGCCCACTGGTCGGGGGGGACCAGCGCTCCCGGTCCCTCGACCCAGAGCTTCTCGGCGTACTGTCCGTCGGTGTGAAGATCGAAGCCCAGGATGCCCCGTCCGGGCTCGTCGGTCGGGCCCAGCACGACCGCGCCCGCACCGTCGGCAAAGATCACCGCGGTATGGCGGCCCTCGGTCGAGAGATCCATCCGGGTGGACTGGATTTCCTGGCCCACCACGAGGACGCGCTGGAACATCCCGGTCCGGATGTAGGCATCGCCCAGGGACAGCGCGAAGACGAAGCCGGCGCATTGCATCCGGAGATCGATGGCCGGGATGGTGGTGGTGATCCCCAGCTCGCGCTGGAGGTACACTCCGTTGCCCGGGGTGAATCGATCGGGCGTGCTGGTGGCGTAGATGATGGCATCGAGATCCCCCGGGGCAAGAGCCGCGGCGGCCAGCGCTTCGAGCGCGGCGCCCCGGCCCAGTCCGACTCCGGTTTCGCCCGGGGTGATCCAGTGTCGCTCCTGGATCCCGGTGCGGGTCCGGATCCATTCGTCGGAGGTATCCATGAGCCGGGACAGCTCGTCATTGGTGACGACCCGGTCGGGGAGGGCCTTGCCGGTCCCGAGGATGATGGAGCGCATTTGAAGGTGCTGGGGGCTCGGGGTTAGGGGCTAGGGGGAAAGATGAGGGGCCAGGGAATCCATGCCTATAGGCAGCTCCCTGACCCCAAACCCCAGCCCCTAATACCTAGTACCCAGCACCTACTCCCTATTCATACCTCAACGCATCAATCGTATTCAGGTTCGCTGCCCGCCAGGCGGGCCACAGCCCGAAGAAGAGACCTACCAGCGCGCTGAACGCGAAGGCGAGCCCCACCGATTCGGGCGCGATGTAGGTGTTCCACTTGGCAAAGTGAGACATCAGCATGGCCCCGCCGGTGCCGGCCATGACGCCCAGCATGCCGCCGAACAGACACAGCACCAGGGCTTCGATCAGGAACTGGAGCAGCACGTTGGTTTTCGTGGCGCCCAGCGCCTTGCGGATCCCGATTTCCCGGGTCCGTTCGGTGACCGAGACCAGCATGATATTCATGATCCCGATCCCGCCGACGATCAGCGAGACGAAGGCAATGCCGCCCAGAAGCAGCTTGAAGGTCTGGGTGGTTTCCTGCTGGGTCGCCAGAATGTCCTGTTGATTCCGGATTTGAAAGTCGTTGTCGCCACCGGGCCTGATCTTGTGCTCCCGGCGCAGCACCCGCTCGATGTCCACCATGCCCTGCTCGAGACTGAACTGGTCCTTGACCACCACGGCCACCGAGCGCAGCCGGTCGGTGCCGAACATCCGGTACTGCGCGGTCTTGAGGGGGATCAGGACCTGCTCGTCGAGGTTCATGAACGAGCCCTGGGAGCCTTTCTCGCTCAGGACTCCGATAACCTCGAACGGCTGCCCCCGGACCTGGATCATCTGGTGGATCATTGCCGCGGGATTCACGTTGAACATGGTGGGGACCGCCGCGCCGAGCACCGCATAGCGCTGCCGCGAGGCATCGTCGCCCGCGGTGAACATCCGGCCGAACGGCACCGTGTAATTCCGCACGTCGGTGTAGTTCGCCGTGGTGCCGATGATATTGATGTTGAAGTTCCGGTTCCCGTACTTCACCTGGAGCGAGCGCTGGAGCTCCGGCTCGACCGCCGCCAGCATGGTCGCGTCGCTGGTGAGCGCTTCGGCGTCCTTGACCGTGAGGCTGACCCGCACGTCACTGGCCCGGCCCATCGAGAACGACTGACCCGGGTTGATGGTGAGCAGCCGGGCACCGAGCGCCTGGATCCGCTCCTCCACCGCGCGCTGGGCGCCGGTGCCGAGCGCGACGACCGCGATGACCGCGCCCACCCCGATGATGATGCCGAGCATGGTGAGAAGCGCGCGGAGCTTGTGTTCCCGGATGCTGGAGAACGCCACCCGGACCGTTTCGCCGATCATCATGGCGTGATCCTCCTCACGGCCTCCCGGCTCCGCCGCCGGTACCGCTGGTCGGGGGCCGCGCGGTGCCCGTGGTGGTGGCGCTGCCCTGTGACATGCCGGGCACCGCGCCGCCCCCGGTCATCCGCTGGAACCGCTCCTTGGCGTCCTGCTGCGACTGCACCAGGCTCGCACTCGGGAGGACCAGCACGGAATCGCTCTCGGAGAGTCCGCTCACGATTTCGCTGTAGTCGAGATCGGTGAGCCCGCTCCGGACGTAGCGCGGGGTCGGCTCGCCTCCCTTCCCCGGCAGGAACACGATGTAATCGCCGCCGAACTGGAATTCGTTGCCCTGGCGCCGGCCACCGAATCCGCCACTCTGCCCACCGAACCCTCGACCTCCGCCGGCGCCGCCGTTTCCGCCTCCCATGGCGCCGGTCGCGCGGAGCTTGGTCATCACTTCCTGATCGGCAGAGGTGAGCTGTTCCTGGCTCCGGAACTTCGCAAACACCGCTTCGACCTGTTTGGCAGTCACTCCCTCGGGGAGCTGGATCTCACGCCCGTTCGGCATGGTGTAGACATTGCCCGCGGGCTTGGGCGCGGGCGCTGCCGCAGAATCCTTCTTCGCAGAGTCTCCGGTCGCGGCGGCCACCCGGCTCCGCACGGAATCCCGCACCTGCTGGGCCTGGGCCAGGAGGGTCTGAAGCCGGTCGGCGGGAATCCCGAGCACCTGCGCCGCGCTCGCCACGTCGCGGGTGGTCCGCAGCGCCGCGTTCGGCACTGCGAGCACATTCTCCCGCCGCCCGATGTGAATCTCCACGTCGGCGTTCATCCCCGGCTTGAGCAGTCCGTTCTGGTTCTGGATCCGGATCAGCACCGGGAACATGGTGACGTTCTGCGACGTCTCCGCCTGCGGCTCGACCTTGAGGACCTCACCCTGGAACGGCTGGTTGGGATAGGCGTTGACGGTCACGGTGGTGCGAAGCCCGGGGCTGATCTTCCCGATATCGGTTTCGTCCACCAGGGTCCGGACCTGAACCAGATTGAGGTCGGCCATCTTGAGCAGCACGGTGCCGCCGCCGACGTCCGAGGTCGGCGAAGAGATGACCTGACCGCGCTCGACGCTCTTCAGAATGACCGTGCCGCTGATCGGGGCGCGCACTTCGGTGTCTTCCATCGCGATCTTGGCATTCTCGACCGCGACGTCCGCCGCCACCACCGCGGCCTTGGCGTTGGCAACCGCGAGCACCGCATTCTCGTGCTCTTCCTGCGAAATGGACTGGGACTTGAAGAGCTCGTCGGCGCGGGCCCGCTGCGCTTCCGCGTTGATCAGGCGGGCCTTGGCCACATCGAGGTCGGCCTGGGTCTGGTTGAGCCGGTTGCGGGGCGTGCGCTGATCCACCCGAACCAGCAGCGTCCCCCGCTCGACGTTCTGCCCGGTTTCGGCCCGCATGTCGAGGATTTCGCCCGAGGCCTTGGACTTCACCTCCACGACCGTGTCGGGCTGGATCACGCCGGTGGCCCGGGCCGACACCACGATGGTGCGACGCTCGACCGGCACCGCCTGGTAGAGCACCGGCTTGGGTTTCTCCTTGCAGCCGATTGCCGCCAGGCCAAGCAGGACAGGAACCAATCTGGACTTCCGCATCAGGACCCTCGTGGAGTGGTGACGTCGCGCTCGACCATCCCGTCCCGCAGGTGGACCTGACGGTGGGCGTGCGCCGCGATGTCGTGTTCGTGAGTGACGAGGATGATGGTCTGCCCTTCCTGGTGCAGCTGGTCGAACAGGGCCAGGATCTCCTCGCTGGTTTTCGAATCGAGATTGCCGGTGGGCTCGTCGGCCAGAATGATGCTGGGGTGATTCACCAGCGCCCGCGCGATCGCCACGCGCTGCCGCTGCCCGCCGGAGAGCTCGTTGGGCCGGTGGGTCATCCGGTCGCCGAGGCCGACCCGCTGCAGCGCCTCACTGGCGGCTTTGCGCCGGTCCTTGGAACCGACTCCTCCATAGATCATCGGCAGCTCCACGTTCTGGAGCGCGGTGGCCCGGGGCAGCAGGTTGAAGGTCTGGAAGACGAACCCGATTTCCTTGTTCCGGATCCGGGCCAGCTCGTCGTCGCCCAGCTCGGAGACCCGGTGCCCGTTGAGCCAGTATTCGCCTTCGGTGGGCGAATCGAGGCAGCCGATCAGGTTCATCAGGGTGGACTTGCCCGACCCCGAGGGACCCATGATCGCCATATACTCGTTCCGCCGGATGGTGAGATCCACCCCCCGCAGAGCCCGAACGATTTCGGCGCCCATCTGGTATTCCCGTTTCATGTTCCGCACGACGATCACGGCATCGCGGGGCACATCCGAGGGGAGCATGGCCATGCGTTCAGCGGTGTTGGATACCGCGGTCATAGCGGCCTCCCGATGAGGGCGGAAAGTTGGGCGCGGGCGCGGATATAGTCGAACCGGGCGGTGACCGCGTCCACTTCGGCCTGGTTCAGCGCTTCCTGCGAGGTCAGCACATCAACAATGGTCGAGGCGCCGAGCCGGAAACGTTCCTGCTGGACCCGGAGATCCTCACCGGCGGCCTGCACGCTGGTCTGGGTGATCCCGAGCCGGAGCCGGGCCGCCTCGAGCGACGCCAGGGCCGACGTCACACTGGCGAGGACCTGGCGGCGGGCTTCCGCGGCGTTGGCGTCGGCCAGCTCCGCACTCGACACCGCGGTCGCGATCGATTGCTCCCGCTGAAACCGGTTGAAGATCGGCCAGCTGAGCTGAAGATTGAACTGGCGCTGCTGAAGGAAGTTGTAGTCGTTCTGCCGGCTTCCGTTCAGGGAGATCTGGGTCGAAAGGCTGAGGGTCGGAAAGTACGCCGCCTTGGCGACGCCGACCGAAGCGCGGGACGACATCGCCGAGGCTTCCGCGGCAATCACCGACGGCGCTTTCGCGAGGGCTTCGCTCCGAATGGCGTTGGTGTCGACGGTGCTCATGATCTGATAGAGCGCGGTGTCGTCCACCGCGCCGACCGGACCATCGGCGCCGACCAGGCGTCCCAGGTTGGCCTGAGCCACCTCGAGGCTGGTCTGCGCCTGGAGCAGCTGCAGCCGTGCGTTCCCCAGGGTCACCAGCGAACGAAGCGAATCGGAGCGAATGCCCCGGCCGGCATGGAGCAGCGACACCGACACGTTGAGCTGTTCCACGGCGCGCCGCACGCTGGCCTGGCGCACCGTGAGAAGCTGCTCCGCGGCCAGCACGTCGAAGTAGGTATTCGTCGTGGTGAGCTGCTGGTTGAACTGCGCGTTCACCAGCCCGGCCTCGGCGGCGTTCTCATTGGCATTCGCCGCCTTCCGCTCACTGGTGCGGCGGAATCCGGCGAACAGATCGATGCTCGAGCTGACGCTGCTGTTGACACTTCGATTGGTGCTGCCGCTGGTGACGATCTGTCCGGTGCTGGGATCGACCCGGGCTCCTTCGGAATAGAAATCGCCAATCGACCCGTTCAGGTTGAAGGTCGGGAGAAAGGCGCCCAGCGAGGACCGTTTGCGAGCTGCGGCGTTGCGCACCGAGCCGAGCGCGGAGACCACACTCGGTTGCACCTGGTTGGCCCGCGCGATCGCTTCGGCGAGGGTCATCCGGGGGACATCCAGGCCGGGCGCCCTGCGCATCGTGTCCACGACTTGCGCGGCCGCCGATCCGGTCACTCCGACCAGGCCGAGGGCGAACAACAGGAGGGCCGCGTTACGGCCGGGACGGCGGGGCATTCCGATTCCTTTCCGGTCCATTCGCCTTGCGAAGGCTGTCCTGGCGCTGGATGATGGCGTTGTACCTGGCCTGCTGCTCCGGCGTCAGGATCGCGAACACTTCCTGGCGAACGGTCACCCGTTCCGATTCCATCTGAGGGAATTTCGAGCGAATCTCCGTCCAGATCGAATCCATGGTCGGCTGGTGCCGGTCCAGGACCGCCTGGATCCGATCCTTCTGTTCCTGGTTCAGATCGAGATCCTGGGCCAGCCGCTCCACATAGGTCGGGCGGGGACGGCGACTGCTCTCATGGGCCTTCCGCTCGGCGAAGCTGGTCAGGGAGCCGCCCAGGAGACCGCCCAGCACGAAGGTGGCGACCAGCATCGCGGCGGCGCCGATGCGCGACCGGGTCATCGTCGCTCCATCAGGGCGGACATGATCTCGTCCACCTTGGGCGGCTGGGGCGACAGCACGGTGTGGGCGGGGAGCGAGGCCACCATCACCCCGCTGTCCGGCGCCGGTCCCGAGGCGAGCCAGCCCCCGAACCAGAGGAGCAGCGCGGCGGCGATCGCCGCCGCCATAACCCGCGGACGGGCCCACCCGGCCAGCACGTCCCATTGGGTCCCCGGTGCGGCGCCGATGAGCGCGCCCCGGAGCCGGCGCAGAAACGCCTCCGGCTCGGGCCCGGTGAGCTCGGCCCGCAGAACCCGGCCGAGCGCTTCGTCCGGCTGATTGTCGAATTCCGATTGCATCATTTCATTCCCTCCGCCAGAGTCCCCAGCACGCGACGCATCGCGCGGCGTGCGTGAAAGACATAGGATCGCACCGTTCCTTCGGGCACGCCGAGCGACTCGGCAATCTCGGCGTGGCCCCACCCTTCCGCATCGAACAGCACCAGCGCGATACGCTGCCGCTCGGGCAACGTGGCCAGCCCGGCCTGCAGCTTTTCCCGGAGCAGGGCGGCTTCGGCCCGGCGATCGGGACTCAACCCGCCCGATTCCAGCGAGTCCACGATCGGCTCGGCCTGTCGTACCCGGCTGCGGCGGCGCGAGTCGAGCGCCGCATTCACCACGATTCGCATGAGCCAGGGGCGGAACGGCCGGGCAGGGTCATAGCGATCAATGGCTCGCCACGCGGCAAGCACGCCTTCCTGGACCGCGTCATCCGCATCGTCGTCATCGCGGAGGATCGCCCGCGCGGCCCGCCGCGCTGCCAAGCCGTACCGCTCAACCAACTCACCAAAGGCGTCCGATTCGCCTCGCGCAGCCTTCCGGGCGAGCTCGGCGTCTTCCACGTCCGAGTTACGCAGGGCAGTCTCCAAGCGTTGAAACCGTTGTGGAACCGTAACCTGTCCGGTTGCAGTCAGTTGGGTTCCGTTCCCCAGCTCTCCAGCCAGGCCGATAACGAGAGCCAAAGTGCCATTCCTCCGAAAACCACCGCCATGGGTTTGGGTACAACCAGGAATAGGATGCCCAGAGCGGCGAGAGCGATGCTCGCCTGGAGCAGGATCGACCGCCGGGCCCCGGCCACCACGGCCCACACCGCCACCACCGCCCGGCGTCGGCGTTCCCGGAAGCCGGGCCGGTGCGGCCCCTTGTCGAGCGCCTCGGGATGCACCGCCGCCAGACGCTGACTCCGCCGCCCCCGGGGTGGCCGCAACAGGATCTCGACGCTTTCCTCGATGTCGCGGCGGTACCGTGCTTCCATCGCGAGGCCGAGCCGGACATCGTCGGCCACGACATCGAGCTCGTAGTTCGCCAGCAGGCTCGACACATTGAGATTGGTCGACCCGATCCGGACCCACCGCCCATCGGTCACCACCGTCTTGGCGTGGAGCATGGGACCGCGCCATTCGAAGATTCGGACCCCGGCACGGAGCAGATCGCGGTACCCGATGCGGGTCAGGTTCTGAAGATGGGTGAGGTCGCTGGTGCCGGGCACCAGGAGTCGCACGTCGAGTCCGGCCCGCGCCGCGTCCATCAACCCCTGGTAGATCTCCCGGGGCGCGACCAGATACGCGTCGGTGATCCAGATCCGCTGTTCGGCGCCGTCCAGCAGGTGCGCGGTGACCCGCGAGGCGCGAACACTGCCCGGCTCGCCCGCCATGATCCGGAGCTCGGAGTCGCCCTGGACCGGGGTTTCCGCGGCTAGCTCGGACGAGGGCAGTGCTTCGCCGATGGTGGACCAGAGGTGGGCAAAGGCCTGATCGGCGGCGAGGGCGGCGGGTCCGTCGATGGCCAGGGCGGTGTCCCGCCAGGGTTGCCGGTTCTTGGCGGGATTGCCGGCCCACTCGTTGCCGATGCAGTGGCCGCCAATGACGGTGGTGATCCCGTCCACCACCAGCACCTTGCGATGATCCCGCATCAGGTTGCGGCGGATCCGGAGGAGATTCGGCGGATTGAAGATCCGGATCTCCACGCCCGCCTTGCGCAACCGGCGCCAGAATCGCGGCCGGGTGGTAAAGGAGCCCAACCAGTCGGTCACGATCCGGATCGACACCCCGGCACGGGCGCGCTCGATCAGGGCATCGGCGAAGCGCCGACCGGTTTCGTCTCCCCGGAAGATGTAGCTGTCGAAATGGATCCATCGGCGCGCCGCCGCGATCCGGGCGAGCATCGCAGGGAAAATCTCGGGACCGTCGAACAGCAGAGAGACCTGGTTCCCGGGAATGGCACGGCCGCCGGTGGCCCGGTCCAGGGCTCGATCCACCACGTCCGGAAGCGGCGGGCGCACCGCTTCGGGGAGCGGGCTCACCCCGTGCCGAGCCCCAGGATACGCTCGTGGGGTCGCAGCGCCCCGAGCAGGAACCCGATCAGCTCGTCGAGCGGGATCTCGAGCTCGGCGGCGCCGGTGGTCACGTCCTCCCGGCTCACCCCCCGGGCGAATGCCTTGTCCTTGAGCTTTTTCCTGACACTGGCGACTTCGAGATCGGCGAGGCTTCGGGAGGGTCGCACCAGGGCGCAGGCCACCAGGAACCCGGACAGCTCGTCGACCCCGAACAGGGCCCGGGCCAACGGGGTGGTTCGGGGCACTCCGGTGTACGCGGCGTGGCCGAGGATGGCCTGACACGCATCTTCGGAGAGGCCCCGCGCCGCCAGGATCCGCACGCCCTCGGCGGGGTGCTCCCGGTCGGGCGCGTGCTCCGGGTTAGGAAATCTTTCGTAATCGAAATCATGGACCAGCCCGACCACCCCCCACGCCTCCGGATCGCCCCCCAGCCGGTCCGCCATGGCGCGCATCGCGATCTCCACGGCGTACATGTGCCTCCGGAGCGGCTCCGAGGCGGTGTACTCGTGCATGAGGGCCAGCGCGTCAGCGCGATCCATACCTAGTGCTGCACCAGGCCCTCGCCGGGCAACTGGGAGGCGGAGAGCGGCACCCGGACCGCCTCTCCGGCGTCCATCGTGATGTCGAACCAGTAGGTGCCGGCGTGGGGCAGCGGCACGTCGAACACCAGCACCGCGCCGGCTTCGATCTCGGTGACGCCGGCGGGCGGCTCGCCGAACTGCACGGTCCCCTCTCCACCGAGGAGCTCCTGATCCTCCTCATCCACAAAACGGATCCGGATCGGATGCTGGCCGATCTCGGTGCGCCGGCCCCGCACCCGGAGCACCAGGTGGGTGCGGGGGTGCATCGCGGGGAACGCCGCTACCCAGACGTGCTGAAAGATCCCCAGCACGGACAGCTTACCGTGCTGGTCGATGAGGGCGTAGTCGGCGAGGACCGCGAAGTCGACGTGCACCTCAATCCACTCGGATCGACGTGATCTCGTCTCCCTGACGGATCTTCCCGACGATATCCATCCCGTTCCGGACCTGGCCGAACACGGTGTGCTTCTTGTCGAGATGGGGCTGGGGCGAGTGACAGATGAAGAACTGGCTTCCACCGGTGTCCTTGCCGGCATGCGCCATCGAGAGCGTTCCCGCCTCATGCCGGTGGGTGTTCTTGTGGGTCTCGCACTTGATCGTGTAGCCCGGCCCGCCGGTTCCGGCCCGCGGGTTCTTGGGATCCTTGGAGAGGGGATCGCCGCCCTGGATCATGAAATCGGCGATGACCCGGTGGAATCGGGTCCCGTCGTAGAATTGCGAGTTGGCAAGCTTCTCGAAGTTCGCCACGGTATCGGGAACCTCGGTGTCGAACAGCTCCGCCGTGATGGTGCCCTTGCTGGTCTCAATGGTCGCGGTTTTCATGGCTCCTCGGCATGATGACTGGGGACAAGTTAGCCGGTCCGACGGACCCCACGACAGGGTTATCTTCGCGCCCATGGATGAGCTGGAAGCGGAACGGCACCAGGCGATCCGAGCGCTCTCCGCGGCGGTCACCGCCGAGCGTCTTCCGGTCGAACAATTCGAATCCCGCATGGCCCTGGTGCGGCAGGCCCCGAACCGTGCCACGCTGGACGCCATCATCGCGGATCTGACGCCGACCGACGAATACGATCCCCCGGTCCAGATCCGCCACCATCCCGATTATCCCGCGCCGGCCGATCCGGTTGCGCCGGCCGAGGTCCTCCGGGTTTCCGCCATCCTGAGCTCCTCGAAACGGGCCGGCTCCTGGACCGTGCCGTACCGGCTCGAGGCGAAAGTGCTGCTGGGCGACCTCACCATCGATCTGCGCGACGCGGTCTTCTTTGCCGATACCCTGGAGATCGAGCTCGATGTGCTGCTGGGCAATCTGGTGCTGATCGTTCCGGCGGGGACTCAGGTCGAGAACGAATGCGAGGAGCGCTGGAGCAGCACCACCCATTCCACCCGCTCTACCCGGGGAAGCCAGCCAATCGGCCTGCTGGTCCGGATCGGGGGCCGGGTCCGCTGGAGCAGCGTGGAGATCAAGGAGAAGCGCCGCGCCGGCGACCAGCCGGGGGGCTGGCGGAAGCTGCTCGGCGGCTGACCGGCGGCGCGAGCGCCGAGGGGCAGAGCCGGTTCACCACGCACCCCTCGCAGCGGGGCCGCCGGGCAATGCAGACCCGCCGCCCGTGCCAGATGAGCAGGTGGGACAGCAGGGTCCACTGCTTCCGGGGAAACAGCCCCATCAGGTCGGTCTCGATCCGGAGCGGATCGGTGTTGCGGGTTAGGCCGAGCCGCCCTCCCACCCGGGTGACGTGGGTGTCCACCGTGACGCCCTCGTTGATGCCGTAGGCATTTCCCAGCACCACGTTGGCGGTCTTCCTTCCCACCCCGGGGAGCTCCCGCAGCTCCTCCATCTCCCGGGGCACCGTCCCGTGGTGTCGTTCGCTGAGCCCCTGGGCCATCCCGATCAGGCTTTTGGTCTTGTTCCGGAAAAATCCGGTCGAACGAATCAGGTCCTCCACCTCCGCCGGGTCGGCCGCGGCGAGGCTCTGCGGCGTGGGGAACCGGTGGAAGAAGGCCGGCGTGACCAGGTTGACTCGCACGTCGGTGCACTGGGCCGAGAGGATCGTCGCGACCAGGAGCTCGTAGGGAGTCCGGAAATCCAGCTCGCAGTGCGCGTCGGGATACTCCCGGTGCAGCAACGCGAAGATGCGGCGGGCCCGTTTGGCTCGCGCCGCTGCGCTCTCCTTGCCCGAGGCTCGCTTCATGTCCGTCTCCCCCTCGCGAAGGCGAGAAACTCTTCCGCCGGCCTGGTGTTCAGGACTTCCTCGCGGGTGAGGCCCGCCTTGCGCGCCATCGCGAGCGCATTCTCCTGATACCCGATCGAATCGACCCCGTGCGCGTCGGCGCCAATCGAAATCGTCACGCCGAGCTGCCGAGCCCGCCGGACCAGCCGCCAGTCGAGGTCGAGCCGGTGGGGATCGCCGTTGATCTCGAACGCCACCCCCAGCTCGGTGGCCCGGGCAAAGACCCGGTCCACGTCGAATTTGAAGGGCTCGCGGGCCAGCAGCAGCCGGCCGGTGGGATGGCCCATGATGGTGAGCGCGGGATGCTCCAGCGCCGCCAGCAGCCGGTCGGTCATCTCCCCGGCTTCCATCCCCATCCGGGAATGCACCGATCCGATGACGAAGTCGAACCCGGCGAGCAGCTCGCTGTCATAGTCGAGCCGGCCGTCTCCCAGGATATCCGACTCGATGCCCTTGAGGATCCGGGCGCCGGGGACCCCGGCGAGGTGGGCAATCTCGTCCCACTGCCGACGGACCTCTTCCGGCCCTAACCCGCCAGCGTACGCCGCCGACTGGCTGTGATCGGTGAGCCCGAACCAGGCATACCCCGCGTCGCGCATCGCGGGGGCCAGCTCCGCGATCCCCTGCTTGCCGTCCGACCAGGTCGAGTGGCAGTGCAGCAGGCCTTTGAGGTCGGCGCGCTCGACCAGACGGGGCAGCGCGTTCTGGTCGGCCAGCTCGATTTCATCGAGTCCTTCGCGGAGCTCGGGCGGAATTTCGGGGAGCCCGAGCGCTTCGTAGAGCTCGGCCTCACTGCCGCAGGGGAGCGCGGTGTTCGCGCGGCGGAGGACCCCGCCCTCGTAGGCCAGCCCGCGCTCCCGGGCCCGCGCTTCCAGCAGGGAGAGATGGGCAAGGTTGCCGGTGCCGCGGACCAGCGCCGCGCCGAAGTGCATCGAGCGCGCGATCAGCACTCGTCCCGCGGTGCCGCTCGGGGTCCGGAAGCCGACTTCGGACCCTCCCGGATTGACGCCGGTCACGCCGAGGCCCCGGAGCTCGCGGAGCGCGCCGGCCAGACCCTCCGGCGAATCGTCTCCCAGGTCGACCACCAGGACCAGGTCGCCGGAGATTTCCGAGCGCCGCCGCACGTCGCCCGCGATCACGACCTGCTCCACCCCCTCGAGGTCCGCCAGCGCCTGGCGCAGGACTTCGGCTTCCCGCGCGGCCTCGTGCCAGAGCTGGAAGGTCCGCGACCCCCGCACGAACGCGATGCCGCGGAGGATCTTCTCCGCGCTCTTGGCCCCGAGCCCGGGAACCTTGGCCAGCCGGCCGTCCCGGGCCGCATCCTCCAGCTGCTCGATGGTCTCGACCCCGAGCCGATCCCGGAGCACCCGGATCCGCTTGAGGCCTAACCCGGGAATCTCCGCCATCTCGAGCAGCCCTGGCGGGACTTCCCGGCGCAGCTCCTGGAGGTAGCGCGAGTTTCCGGTCTGCAGCATCTCGGTGATGATCGCCAGGGTGGCGGGCCCGATCCCGGGAGTGGCGGCGAGGGACCCGTCGGCCAGGGCTTCCTCGACGTCGGCGGGAAGGTGGAGCACCGCCCGCCCGGCGTTGCGGAAGGCGCGGACCCGGAACTGATTCTCGCCCTTGAACTCAAGGTGCTGGGCGATCTGGTCGAGCGCCTTGACGATGGCGAGGCGATCGAGGCTCATCCCAGGCCCTCCGCCCGCCAGCACAATTCGAGCAGCTCGGCCGGGCTGGTCACCGCGCCGGCGCCAGCGGCTACGCCGGCCTCGGATACGACCGGCGCGAAAAGAGGGGTGGTCGCATCCCGCGCCGGGAGTGCCGGCTCGGGTCCGGAGACTTCCAGCGCGGTGAATCCCTCGCGGCCGGGGCGAAGACCGAGGATCGCGAGCGCGTCGATCGTGTCACCGGTTTTCCTGCGGAACCAGCCATCGAGCGGCTCGGGCGGGCCGTCCTCGAGTACGGCCCAGACCGCGAGGGGAGGAAGCTGGAGGTAGCGTGAGTTTCCCTCATCGCTCGCCTCGGGCCGGGGCGGCGCCTGGGCCAAAAGCCGGCGAAGCTCCTCGATCGTCAGGGAGCGTACCGATTCGCCGCTGGCCCAGAACAGGTAGGCGTGATGAAAGAGGGCAGCGACCGTCAGCGTCGCCTCGCCGAACCCGTCCTCGGGACGGAGCGCATGGAGGACCTCGGCGGCTTCGCGCTCGAGCAACAGCGCGTCGCGGACAGCGGGGTCCTTCCGCCCGGCGGCGAGATCGTCCCGCAACCGCTCGAATCGATCGCGCAGATCGGCAAACACCAGCTCGAATGGGTTAGGCCGGCTCATGGCTCCCGGGGAAGAAAAGCGTCGAGCGCGCGGGTGAATGCCTCGGGCGCTTCGAGATAGGGAACGTGGCCGCAGTCGGGAATCCGCACCAGCGGGGCATGGAGCAGCCCGGCCAGCTCTTCGGCCGTCGCGATCGGGATGGGGTCGTCCTCGCCATGGACCACCAGGGCGGGAAGGTTCAGATCGGGGAGGCGGGGCCGGAGGTCGAATGCACCCAGGCTCTCCCACACCTCGTCGTAGGACCGGCCGGTGATCCGGAACGGGGTGAGCTCCAGGGCTTGCCGCCAGTCGTGGAAATACCCCGCCACCGAGAGCGCGAACATCCGGCGCCGGTAGGCCTCGTCTCCTAACCCGCCTCGCCCCTCCCGCTGGGTCGCTTCCCGGAAGGCCTGGACCTCCGGAGCCGCGTTCCGCTCGGCCAGCCGCCGCTCGAACTCGGCCCGGGCCCCCCGCCACGCCGGCGCGCAGGAGACCAGCGCCATCCGCTCGACCCGGCCGGGGTGCTCCAGCGCGTAGAGCAGGGTCAGGAGGCCGCCCCAGGAGTAGCCCGCCAGGGTCAGCCGTTCGAGCCCCCATAACCCGCGAAGCGCCTCCAGGTCGGCCACCTGCTCCCGCCAGCCGACCGGGACGTCCCGGCCCACCGGCGAGTGTCCCCCGCCCCGCTGATCGTAGTAGATGAGGGTCCGCCCGGTGGCGAGCGCGTCGAAGCCCGGTAGCAGATAGTCGTGATGGGCGCCGGGACCGCCATGCAGCACCACCACCTCCGGCCCGGTTCCCACCCGGCGCTCGTAGAGGGGTACCCCGCGCACCTCGCGAACGGTCACAGCAGTACGGCGAGCGCGTCCGCCACCTTGCGAGCCTCGGCTTCCTCCTCCTTGGTGAACGGGTCCGGCACATCACTGTCCACGTCGATCTGTCCCAGGATGGTTTCGCCCAGGCGGATCAGAACCACCAGCTCGGAACGGGTGAACCGGTTGCAGGCGAGGTAGTGCGCCGCGGCCCGGACGTCGCCCACGTTCTGATCCTCGCCGGTCGCCACCGCCCGCCCGCACACCCCGGTGCCGACCGGAATCCGGGTGTGCTCGGTGTCCCTCCCGCTCCAGGCTTCGAGCTCCAGCATCTCACCGTGCAGCATGTAGAGGTACACCGAGGTGTAGGGGGCGCCCGCCGCGCGGATCCGGTCCGCCGCAAGCTGCAGCAGCCCCTGCCGGGACTCTCCCCGGGCAAACGCCCCGCGGAGCGCGGCAGCAATCGCCTCGGCATGAAGGACCGGCATCAGGGAGGACAGCCTTCCCGGTGACGGGTATCGGCGAGGTCGATGATCTTCCATCCTTCCGCGGTGCGCACCAGGTGGAACAGGTCCACACCGCAGTGACTCAGCCGGTCGTCGATGTAGAAGCTGTATTCGGCCCAGACCGAAGCGAGCCCCGCATCCACGTGCACCACCGGGTTACGAAGCCGCTCGTCGAGGAAGTTGGCTTTGGCGTTCGCAATGCCGGCCAGCCACTGGGTGGGAGAGACCAGTCCCACCGTGGGCACGCTGTCCCGCATGCCGGTCGTGACCAGCCGGGCCTCGGGGTGCATGGTCCCCCGCATCTTGGTGCTGTCCTTCTCGCGCATGCCGTCGAAGAGCTGTCGAACCACCGCGAAGACTTGCTGTTGGGCATCGCTCATCGGGCTCGCCACTTGGCGCTCCTGCGCGGGCTGAGCGAGGCGCTGCTGGGAATACGCCTGACCGACCGGCGCAGCGAGCAACGCCGCGCTCATCGTGAGCCACTGGTATCTCATCCTGTCTCCTCGCAAAAAGGGCGGCCGTCCCAGGCCGCCCCGCGTCAGGTACTCCGGGACGCCGAATTGTAGTCAGGGACCGGCGCCGGAAGCGGGAGTCCGCCGGTCCGGATCGGACAGGAGCCGCTCGGTGAAGTCCACCCGCTCGGAGAGGTCGCTCACCTCGCGCCGCAACGCCTCGACTTCTTCCAGCAGCTCGCCGGGAACTCCCCCGGTCAGGGCCACCGCATCTCCCGGGTCCCAGTGCCGGATCTTTCGGCCTTCCTCATCGCGGAACTCACCGGCCGCGATCAGGATCAGGTCGTAGAGCCACCAGAGGCCCAGTCCGCCAAGGGTACAGAGCTGGAGCAGTCCGGTTCCGATCTTTCCCGCGTAGAAGCGGTGCGCCCCGAAAACCCCGAGGGGGATGCAGAGGGCGAGCGCGACGCCGCGGGATTTATCCGAGGGGGGATTCATGATTGATCAGAAGGTATCGCCGGAGCCGCCGCCCGTCACTTCCCGGCCGATCGCGACGGTCTGTTCCAGGAACAGGTCGAGGTCCGTGGTCACGGTGCGGTGATTGGTGATCGCGACCCGGATTCCGAACCTGCCGTCGAGGCGCGTCGCCGAGGGAACCGCGATCCCGCGCTCCTGCATCCGCATCAGAATCTCCTCATTGACCGAGTCGAGCGATTCACCAGGCCCCCGGCAATACCGGAGGCAGACGATGTTGAGGGGAACCGGGGCCAGCAGCTCGACCTCGGCGTGGCGATGGACCAGCCCGGCCAGGTGTTTCGCCTGGGCCACGTTCTGTTCGATCAGCCGGGCGAACTTCGCGATGCCGTGTTCCTTGAGCAGCATCCAGACCTTCAACCCGCGGAATTCGCGGGAAAGCTCGGGGCTGAGCGACCCGGGATCGTGGTCGATCGGGGCCGCGCCGCGCGGCAGCCGGGCCAGATAGCTCGCCTGGACCGCGAAGGGACGGCGATGGGCTTCCGGATCGCGGACCAGCACCGCGCCCACATCGTAGGGCATGGAGAGCCACTTGTGGAGATCGAAGGCGATCGAATCGGCGCGCTCCATGCCGGCGACCAGCGGCTTGAGCTTCTCCGAAAGCGCGGCCAGCGCGCCGAACGCGCCATCGACATGGAGCCACAAGCCCTCCCGCCGGCAGAGATCGGCCAGCGCGGACAGATCATCGATGGCACCGGTGTTCACGGTACCGGCATTCCCCACCACGCAGGCCGGCTTCCGGCCCGCGGCGCGATCGGCCGCGATGGCCGCCTCGAGCGCGGCAAGGTCGATCCGGAAGTCCGGGGCGACCGGGATCCGGCGCAACCCGTCCCGGCCCATGCCGAGGAGCCGGATGGCCTTGTCCACCGAGTTGTGGGTCTCGGTCGAGGCGTAGAAGACCGGGGCCTGTGCCGCTCCTCCTAACCCGCGCTCCGTGATCGAGGGATCGGCCCCGTCGCGCGCCGCGGCGAGCGCCACCAGGTTCGCCACCGACCCGCCGGTCACCAGCACCCCGCTCGACTCGGCCGGGAACCCCAGCATGGCCTTGCACCAGGACAGCACCTGCTCCTCGACATATGGGGCGATCTGGTTTCCGCCGCCGGCATTGGTGTTGATTACCGCGGTGGCGAGCTCGGCCAGCGCTCCGCTGGGCGAGCCGGTGCCATTCACCCAACCCCAGAACCGGGGATGCACGTTTCCCCACGGATAGGGCAGCACCAGCCGATGAAAGTCGTCCCATACCGCGGCCAGCCCCTCGCCCCTGATGGGCAGATCGGCCCGAAGCGCTTCACGCACTTCGGGAGGAGGCGGCTGCCAGGCCGGCCGGTCTCGCAGTGTGCTGAGCCAGTCGAGCAGGTCGTCGAGCACCTGGTGTCCGTGGGCCCGGAGTTCGTCCCAGGAGGCCGGGTCCAGGTTCTCTTCGGGTCGGGCCATGTCCCCTCCTCTTGCGGTCCCCGCGCGGGACGAGGAAGATACCTGCCATGATCCTCCACATTGCGTTGCTCGCGCTCGCCGCCCAGGCGCCGGATACCGGGTTCCGGGCCCGGATCGATCAATGGCGCGCCACCCGGGAATCCGCGATCGTCGCTGAGCTGACCGAACTGCTCTCGGTGCCCAACCTCGCGTCCGACTCGGTGAACATTCGCCGGAACGCCGCGCTCATCATGCGGCTGCTTCAGAAACGCGGCGCCAGAGCGCAGCTCCTCGAAGCGCCGGGATCACCCCCGGCGGTGTACGGCGAGCTGCTGGTTCCCGGGGCCACCCGCACGGTGGTCTTCTACGCCCACTACGACGGTCAGCCGGTCGACCCCGCACGGTGGGTTTCTCCGCCGTGGCAGGTCACCCTGCGGGACGGGCCGCTTGGCGCCGGGCAACAGTCCAGGGTGCTTTCCCTGCCCGCCGAGGGAGGGCATTTCGATCCTGAGTGGAGACTCTTTGCCCGCTCGGCGAGCGACGACAAATCGCCCATCATCGCCATGCTCACCGGTCTCGATGCGCTCAAGGACCTCGGCATCCAGCGTTCGGTCAACCTCAAGTTCTTTTTCGAGGGAGAAGAAGAAGCGGGATCGGGGCACATCCACGACATGCTGAGCCGGCACCGCGATCTTCTCAAGGCGGACCTCTGGCTCTTCTGCGATGGTCCGGTGCACCAGAGCAGGAGACCGGTCATCGCGTTTGGCGTTCGGGGGGTGATGGGCGTGAATCTCACCATCTACGGGCCGCTCCGGCCCCTGCACAGCGGCCACTACGGCAACTGGGCGCCCAATCCCAACGTGATGATGGCGCACCTGCTCGCTTCGCTCCGCGACGAAGAGGGCCGGATCCTGATCGACCACTTCTATGACGACGTGCGGCCCTTTTCCGAAGCGCAAAAGCGGGCGCTCGCGGCGATGCCCCGGATGGATGATCAGCTGGCGGCGGAGCTCGAGCTGGGCCGGAGCGAAGGGAATGGGGCGCCGCTGGTCGAGCTGGTCTCCCGCCCGGCGCTCAATGTGAGCGGACTCTCCGGCGGCCAAACCGGCGCCCGCTCGGCCAACGTCATCGTCCCCGAGTCCAGCGCGTATCTCGACTTCCGGCTGGTGCCGGATCAGAAGCCCGAACGGATTCGCGCGATGCTGGAAGCGCACTTCCACAAGCTGGGCTATTACGTGGTGCACGAGGACCCGGACAGCGCCACCCGAAGGGCTCACGCCAGAATCGTGAAAATGACGGGCGACGGCGGTTATCCCGCTACCGCCACCGCGCTCGACCTGCCGGTATCACGCGCCGTGGTTCACGCCGCCGAGCAGGCGCTGGGCGAATCGGTGATCGTGGTCCCGCCACTCGGGGGGAGCCTGCCACTCTCCTCCTTCGAGGAAGTCCTCGGCGCCCCGCTCATCATGACGCCGATGGTCAACCACGACAACAACCAGCATGCGGAGAACGAGAACCTGCGAATCAGGAACCTGTGGGACGGGATCGTGCTCTACGCGGGGTTGATTGCGAAGATCGGGAACCAGTGGAAGGTGATGCCCTAGGCGCTGCCTCCCGAGGGATGGCCGGGCCAGGAGGCGCGGGGAGTCCCTGCGTCCATGCGGTAGAAGCCGAGGTCCCGGGCCGAACGCAGCTTGGCGATGTAGAGAATCTGGCCGGTATGCATCGCGAAGTGTTCCACCACGTGGTAGATCGCTTCCATCACCGTGACATCGCGGCCCTGGATCTGGCGGGTTTCGTGGAGCGCGGCCGGGCTGGTGCCCGCCAGCACCTGATCCACCTCCTGCACCGCGCTGGTGAGGGTCGCGAGCAGCTCCTCGCGTGACGGTCCCTCGCGCGCCACGAACTCGGCGGGCCGGTCCCGATGATCGGAAGCGCCCCCGACGCCGCTCACGATCCACTGCCGGATGTTGCCGGCCAGGTGGAGGATCAGGTTGCCGATCGCATTGGACGCCGGGTTAGGCCGCCACCAGAGATCCTCCTCGGCGAGCCCGTCGAGGGCGGCCCGGACTTTGGGCAGATAATGGGCGGTGAAGTACTCCCGCGATTGGGCGAGAAACGCGGCTCCGGTTTCCATCCTGGTCACTCCTTCCCTATGACCGCGTCGAGCAGCAGCGGATAGACCGTGGCGTCAACCCGGTCGTCGGCGAGCGCGGCCGCGTCGTCCGACCAGTGCCGGTGCACCATCGCCCACCCGAGGGTTTCCACCACGAAATGGGCGACCACCAGCGGCTCGGCCCGTCGCGGAATCGCCTGGTCCTGCATTCTCCGGCCAAGATAGTCCGCGATCCGCCGGACTCCGCCTCGCCAGAACCGCCGGTAGAAGACCTGGCCGAGATCGGGCCAGTCGGCCGCGGAGCGCTCGATCAGCTTGATCGCCTTCCGATACCGGCTGAGCCAGCCGCCGAGCTCCTGGAAAATGCCGCTCACTTCCTCGTGGATCGAGTCGGGAGCGGGGGAATCAATCGCGACCCAGAGCAGGGGGAAGTGAGCCGCGTTCTGAATCGAGCTCCACGCATGATCGGCGATTGCGCCTCTTGCCGGATTGGGGTGCGGTAGCGGGATATCCCAGATGGTGGGATCCTCGAGCGAGCGCCGCAGGGCCAGATCGAAGAGAGCTTCCTTGCTTTCGGCGTAGAGATAGATGGTGCCGGGACCGACCCTGGCCAGGTGGGCGATGGTGCTGACCCGTGCCTTGGTGAAGCCCTGCTGGATGAAGACATCGGTAGCGGCGTCAGCGATGTCGTCGAGGCGTCTTGGGGCCTTGCGTCTGGGCATTATTAATAATAGATGGTTCAGTTATTTTGTAAAGCGATGGCCAAGTAATTGTCGCCGGTATCAAAGACACTTCCTGTCATTCGTCTCCATAGTTAACCTAAGAATGAGCGCGACGGCGCCATCCCGGCGTCGTCGCGCCGTTCGTCCAAGGTCCAGGGAGTTCTTCCATGCAAATCAGGAAGGTGGCGGTCTGGTCCGCCCTGCTCGCGTTGCCGCTGCTCGGCGGAGCCTTCATTCTGGAAAGTCAGCAGGGGGCCGACGGCGCCCGGCTGTTTACCCAGGTCCTCCAGCGGATCCAGGAGAATGCGGTCGATTCGCTGAGCCGGAACGCCATCTATGAGAAGGCGGCCCGGGGCCTGGTGAAGAACCTCCAGGATCCCTACGCCGACCTGTATTCGCCCGAGGAGCTGGCCTCGTTCCAGCGCAATACCCTCCGGAACGATTACGCCGGCCTCGGCATGTCGATCCGCCAGCAGGACGACCAGGTCGTCATCGAACAGGTGTTCCCTAACACGCCGGCCGCGGCCGGCGGGCTGATCCCCGGCGACCACATCATCCTGATCGACAGCACCTCGACCATCGGCTGGCGCACCCAGCAGGTCTCCGAGCGGCTGATCGGCAAATCGGGAACCTCGGTTGAGCTCACCGTGCGGCGGCCCGGAGTGCCCCAGCCGATCCACGGGAAATTCGTGCGGGCCAACATCCGGGTGCCAGCGGTCCCCTATACCCTGGTCCTCGAGAACAACGTCGGCTACATCCCGCTTCAGGCCTTCAACAACTCGGCCTCCGATGACATGGCCCGGGCGCTGACCGACCTCCGCAGCAAGGGCGCCAGGTCCTACGTCATCGACCTGCGGGGCAACGGGGGCGGAGCCCTGGATCAGGCGCTCGACATCAGCAACCTCTTCCTCAAGACCGGCCAGGAGATCGCGAGCGTGCGGCACCGCGGCCGGCAGCCCGAGATCTACAACGCCAACCGGCCCGCGCCGCTGGTGGATTCGATGCCGGTGATCGTCCTGGTGGACGGGGCCACCGCCTCGGCCTCCGAGATCGTCGCGGGCTCGCTGCAGGACCACGACCGCGCCCTGGTGGTCGGCACCACTTCGTACGGCAAGGGCCTGGTCCAGACCCTCTTTCAGCTCGACGGGGGCTGGGCCATCAAGCTCACCACCGGCAAGTGGTACACGCCGAGCGGCCGGTCGATCCAGGCCGAGCACGACCGGCTGGAGGACGAGCGATTCGTGGAATACGCCGATTCCGGGAAGGGCGCCGAAGCCCGGGTGCGGCCCCAGTTCAAGTCCGACGCGGGCCGGGTGATCCTGGGCGGCGGCGGCATCACCCCGGACCTGGTGATGGAGCCGGATACCACCAGCCTTGCCGAGCGGGAGCTGGGCAAGGCGGTGGCGCCTACCCTGCCGGCCTGGTTCGCCACGATCGCGGGTTATGCGCAGGACATGAAGCCCACCCTGCGGGCCGACTTCCGGGTGACCCCCGCGATCCGCGACGAGTTCTTCAGCCGGTTGCTCACCGCCAAGGTCAACGTGACCCGGGCGCAGTTCGATGCGGCCCAGACCGCGATCGACCGGCTGCTGGAGCTGGAGTTCACCAAATGGGCATTCGGAGATTCCGCCAAGCTGCGGCGAAGCGTCCCGACCGACGAGCAGCTCACCGAAGCGCTGGCCCTGCTCAAGCGGACCAGCTCCCAGCGTCAGTTGCTCGCGATGGTCGAGGCGGAGGTCAAGCGGAAGCAGCAGTAGTGCCCGGGCGGGCGCTCAGCTCACCACGGTTCCCTTCATGATCCCGTTGCGGATCAGCACAGCCTTGCGGCTGGCCCGGGGATCGAAGTCCAGGGCGCTGTTGATCACCGGCTCGAGCTGGATGGTCGCGCTGAGGGTGCGCTGTTGGCCGTCCCGGAGGATCACCACCGGAACCGTCGCGCCCGCGGCGCTCCCGTAGCGGATCCGGAACTCGTTGCCCCAGTCATTGCCCGAAATTGCCACGTCTCCCACCCGCACCAGGACATCTCCCGCTTCAAGGCCCGCCGCGGCGGCCGAAGAGCCCGGGGTAATCTCCGTCACCACGACCCTGGTGCTGTCGCTCAGGGTGCTGACTCCCAGTCGCGGGACCATGACGGTGTCGATCTGATACTCGAGACCGGCCAGCGGCGCGTCGCTCTTCCATGGGAGCGGCGCCCGGCCGTCCACATAACGCGCCGCGAACTCGGCGAATGATTTGCCGCCGGCCGCCTGGCTTGCCGCGGCCCAGAAGTCTGCGGGGGTGAACCCGCGCCCCCGCTTGTAGGTGGTCTGGTAGAGCGATCGCATTACGTCGTCCAGCCCGTGCCGGTTGTTGCTGGCATCCCGGATCTGCATGTCGAGGAGGAGGCCGACCAGAGAGCCCTTGTCGTAATAGATGTATTCGGTGCCGTCGAGTGGATGGACCCAGGTCGACACCGACGCGTCGTTGAGCGAAATGGCGGGCCGGTCCGCCACGTTCTGGATCTTGCCTTCGGTCACCGCGAGGAAGGTCGTCGAATCGATGACCCCGCCGCGCACCAGGACCAGGTCGGCGTAATAGTCGGTGATCCCTTCACTCACCCAGAGGAGCGGGGTGGGCTGGGGCTGGTCGTATCGATAGGGCACCATGTCGGTCGGGCGGAGCCGTTTCACGTTCCAGGCGTGGATCATCTCGTGCGCGGTGATCGACGCGAGGATGGGGGTCCCGATGAAATTCGGATTGTAGATCCCGACGTGGGAGTTGCGGTGTTCCAGCGCCGACCCGCCTCCCATCGCCGAATCGAAGATGATCAGGGTGGAATAGTTGGCGAAGGGCACCTCACCAAAGACCTTGGACATCTCGGGGACGAATTCCCGCATCTGGGTCCACAGGATCTGGCGACCTGCCCCGGCGAGCTGGCCGGCGGGGTAGCTCGCGAGCCGCTGCCACGCGCCGTCGATCCGGGCGCTGTCCAGGTCAAATCTCCCGATGAAGAAGGGCGAGTCCACCAGGTCGTGGTAGTTCCCGGCACGGTAGCGGGTGGCCCGGCCGGCGCCGCTGTCCGGCTCGAGACCGGTCACGACCCGCCACCCCGCCTGGGTTCGCACTTCCACCTGGGAGCGGAAATTCAGGTCGCTCCCCTCGGGATAGAGAAACACATTGGTCCCGTTGACCAGCGCAAAATCCCGGCGGGACCAGTCCATCGCGTTGTCGAGCGTGTCGGCCAGGACCGTGAAGGACACCTGCACGGTGCCCGCGGCGCCGGGGCTGACCCGCCAGGTGTCGAAGTCGGTCTTCTCCCAGTCGATCGGGCGGCTCCCCATGGTGACGGAGAAGTCCTCGACCCGCCGGACGAAATTGCTGATCTCGTAGGAGCCCGGGGTCCACGCCGGGAGCGACAGGGAAAGCGGGCCCGATCCGGCGACATCGAATCGCATGTCCACCTTGACGGTGCGGGTCATCGCGGTGGACGAATCGAAGGTCAGCGCGTAGCGGATATTCGCGGGCGCCTGGGTCGCGGCCGGCCTGGGAGGCGCCGTGGGAGCGGCCTGTTGCGCCTCCAACGGATGCACTGCGGGGTGCACCGCGGCGAGAAAGAAATACAGCAGACCAACCCGTAACGTCATCTTCATCAGGACACCGCTCGCTTCTGGAACGTTCGCAACCCCAGCATCAGAAAGATTCCGCTGATCGCGACCAGCGCGATCGCCGCGATCCACAGGGGCATATGCGGCAGGCCGGGCGTCAACACCCCTCGCATGCCCTCGGAGACGTACACCAGCGGATTCACCAGCACCGCGATTTGCAGGGGTCGTGCCACGCGGAGCGCCTGCCACGGGTAGTACGCGCACCCGAAGAAAATCATGGGTGCCACGATCAATCCGAACATCAATCCGATCTGCTCTCCCTTGATACCCGAGCCGAGCAACAGGCCGAACGAGGAGAACGCGAAGGCGCCGAGCAGCGTCATCACGAAGACCACCGCAAGGTGGGTCGCGTTGAGCGCTTCGATCGGGCCCATGATCAGCCGCGCCACCGGGAGCACGAACAGCGCGGCGATGAGGCCCTGCACGGTGCCGACGGTCACCTTCTCCAGCGCCACCACCCAGATCGGCACCGGGGCCAGCAGGCGATCTTCGATTTCGCGGGTCCAGCCGAAGTCCGCCACCATCGGCAACGCCACCGCCTGCACACTCGCGAAAGCCAGGCTGATGCCGAGGATGCCGGGAAGCAGGGCGCCGCTGTAACCGCGCTGCACGAACCCCATCCGCGGCAGCAGGTACCCGAACACGATCACGAACATGATCGGGTTCAGGGTGGACCGGAGCAGGAACGAGGGCAGCTCCCGCGAGATGACGTGGGCATCCCGCCGGACCAGCGCGCCGAAGACTTTCCAGGGCGATGGACTCACTCGAGCTTCCTTCCGGTGAGCGAGATGAAGAGGGTTTCCAGGCTCGGCGGGTTAAGCCGGATATCGAGCGGAACCAGCCCGGCGATCTCGGCGGCGCGAAGCAGCGCCGGAATCGCCTCGGCCACCCGCTCGGCCTGCCCGTGCAGGGTAGCCTCGCTCACCGTGACGTGGGACAGTCCGGGCAGGCTGGTTACGGTCCCCAGGAGGGGAGCGGCGGGGCCGTTGAAGGTGACTTCGATCAGGGTGCCGCCCGGGGCCAGCCGGCGGAGCCCGGCCGGCGTGTCGAGGGCGAGCAGCTTCCCACGGTCCACGATCGCGAGGCGCTCGCAGAGCCGGTCGGCTTCCTCCATGTAATGGGTCGTCATGACGATGGTGCGGCCCTGACCGTGGAGGGAGCGCAGAACTTCCCAGAGGCTCAGCCGTGCCTGGGGATCAAGCCCCACGGTCGGCTCATCGAGGAACAGGATCTCCGGCTCATGAATCAGCGCCCGCGCGATCATGAGGCGCTGTTGCTGGCCGCCGGAAAGCTGGTCCACCTTGCTCTCGGCGCGATCGCCGATGCCCATCTGCTCGAGGAGCTGGACGGCCCGGGGCAGGGACGCGGCCCGGGCGATGCCGAAGTAGGCAGCGTGAAACAGCAGGTTCTGAATGACGGTGAGCTGGCGGTCCGGGTTAGGCCGCTGCGGCACCACGCCGATCCGCTGCTTGACCCCGACCGGATTCGCCACCACGTCCACTCCGGCCACCGCGGCGGTTCCGCCGCTGGGTTTGACCCGGGTGGTCAGGATGCCGATCGTGGTGGTCTTGCCGGCGCCGTTGGGTCCCAGGAGGCCGAAGAACTCGCCGGAGCGGACTTCGAGATCGAGACCGTCCAGGGCAAGGATTTCGCGGCTGCCACTCTGACCGGTGGGCGCGCCGGGCGGTCCCAGCGGAACGCCGCCCATCGTCCGAGGCTCGAGCAGTCGGAGCAGGGTAGACCTTGCGAAGCGCGCGGGTTTCGATTGCGGGGGGCACGGGTGAAAGGTACAACCGCCCCCCACTGGTTACTGACAGAAGCAGTTCCCGCCGATGCATTGGCAATTGCCGCCGCCGGAACCGGAGAACCGCGGGTTGACCACGTTGTTGAACGTGGACCCGAAGGTGTAGCTCAGCCCGATCGAGCCGTGATAGAAGTAGGAGGTCCTGAGCTGCTTGAGCTGGAGCAGGATTTCCTCGTCGCTCGCCTCGCTCTTGGGAAGGGAGAGCTGGTCCCTGACCCGGGAGTAGCTCCCGAAGACATTGAGGTTGAGACCCCGCACCAGCCGGATTTCGAGGCCTCCGAAGATCGAGGCCCGATTCCTAGCCAGGTCATCCAGATAGCTGGACAGCTGGATCTGCCCGTTCAGGCTTCCCCAGGGTTGGACCGCTTCGGCCGAAATGGTGAACTCCTGGTACGGTCGGGTCTCGACCAGCTTGTCGTACACGGTCGTGTCGGTGTAGTTGGCATGGGAAATTCCCGCCGCATATACGAAGACGAGTTGCCGCCGTGACGATTCCTTGTAGGGAAAAAGGTCGAATTCGATACCGGGAAGAACCTGGAGCCTGAAATCGTAGTTGTCGTAGGTCGATCGTACCGCGTTCTGCTCCATGCCGAAGGACCAGTGACCGCCCAGGCTCCGGACCAGGAGGGCGGAGCCGTTGTACCGGCTGTTGGTGGATTTGTACTCGGTGCTGTCGGTCAGGACGTAGCGGCTGTGGGAGACCCGCGCCCCGGCGTTGATCCGGAGCTTCCAGGTGTCGCTGACCCGGGAGGCGCGCAACGAGCCGGACAGCGAGTTCTCGCTGCTCTGAGTCTCTCCCGAAAGTGACCCGTTCGCGCTGATCCGGAATACCCACAGGTTCCAGGGATCGTGCGCCTGCTGTTGCGCCCCGGCCGCGGCGCCGGTGGGCACATCGTAGGTGACCCGAACCCGTCCGGCAATTCCACTCCTCGCCACGTAACGCGCCAGGCCCAGCGCGATCCGGCCGGCCTGGCTCTGGCGTACTTCATCGTCGGTATCGGATTGGCCGGTCGCGAACCGGATGTTGTCATTCATGTCCTGGAACTGGCGGAGTCCCAGGAACTGGAGCTGGTATTCCCGGCCCCCGCCGCCAGTGCCCTGCGAGGTGATCAGCAGGTGGAGGTCGGCGTCCTGCCGGTCGCGCACCCAGCTCACATAGGTGATCTGCCGCCGGAGGTAATCGAAATCGCAATGGGTCTGGCAATCCAGGAAAACCCGGATGGCCTCTGGCTCCCCCTGAGCGGCGAGCGAGCACGGCGCGGCCACGACGGCGGTGGCGGCGATCAGGACGCTGAGGCCAGTGCGCAGATCCATGAGCTTCGCAAAGTATCGGAGCAGGAACCAGATCGGGAGCCACCTTATCTTTGGAGAGGATTCCTCCAACGATCTGGAAACCGCCCATGTCCCGTCGCATCCCCATCATCACACTCGCCCTGCTCGCCACCATGGGGTCAGTGGCCACCGCCCAACGGCGGGAAACTCCCAATCCCATCCAGCGCCAGTATCAAGCCATCGCGGACAAGATCATCGCCGCGGCCACCGCCGACAGCGCGGCCTGGAACAAGCTTGCCGAGCTGACCGATACGTTCGGCAACCGGCTGAGCGGGAGCGAGGCGCTGGAGCGGGCGATCGACTGGATTCTCGCCCGCATGAAGCAGGAGGGACTCGACAACGTCCGGGGCGAACCGGTCATGGTCCCCCATTGGGTCCGCGGTGAGGAGCACGCCGAGCTCAGACTGCCTCGCTATCAGAACCTCCCGATGCTCGGGCTGGGAGGGAGTATCAGTACCCCTCCGGGCGGGATCGAGGCCGAGGTGGTCGTGGTGACCAGCTTCGATGACCTGAAGCGACGGGGCGCTGCGGTAAAAGACAAGATCGTGTTGTACGATGTTCCCTTCACCAACTACGGGCAGACGGTGCAGTATCGCGGCAATGGCGCCAACGAAGCTTCCCGGCTCGGCGCGGTGGCTTCCCTGATCCGCTCGGTGGGACCGTTCAGCCTCCGCACTCCCCACACCGGCGCGATGTCAGCCTACGACACGACTGTCAAGGCCATTCCTGCCGCGGCCCTCACCATGGAAGACGCCGCGATGCTGCACCGGATGCAGGACCGGGGACAGCGGATCGTGGTGCGGCTCGAGATGTCGGCCCACATGATGCCCGATGCGCCTTCCCGCAACGTGATGGCGGAGATCGTGGGACGGGAAAAGCCCGACGAGGTCGTGGTGTTCGGCGGACACATCGATTCGTGGGATGTCGGCTTCGGCGCGGTGGATGACGCCGGCGGCATGATGACCGCATGGGAAGCGGTGCGCCTGCTGCACAAGCTCGGCCTCACCCCTCGGCGCACCATTCGCGCGGTGGGCTGGACCAACGAGGAGAACGGTGGCCGGGGCGGGCAGGGTTATCGCGATGCGCACAAGAACGAGATCGACAAGCACATCGCCGCGATCGAGTCGGACGGCGGCACCTTCAAGTTCCGCGGCTTCGGGTTCAGCGGCAGCGACTCGGCCTATGCGATTGTTCGCCAGATCGGCAAGCTGCTCACGCCCCTGGGCGCGGACACGATCTTCAAGGGCGGCGGCGGCGCCGACATCGGGCCGCTCATGCAGGGTGGGGTTCCGGGGATGTCGCACAACGTGGATGGCACCCGCTACTTCTGGTACCATCACACTCCGGCCGACAACGTGGACAAGATCGATCCGCGGGAGCTCGCCGAGAACGTAGCGGCCATGGCGATCATGGCGTACGTGCTCGCGGACATGCCGCAGCCGTTGCCGAGGAAGTGAGAGAAGGTGCTGGGCGCTGGGTGCGGGAACCCAGCACCCAGCACCTTCCGCTCACACCACCTTCAGCCGTTCGGCAAGCGCCGAGAGCCGGTCGCTCCAGAACGCCTTGATCCGAGTCGCAGCAGCCTGATCGTTCAGCTTGGCGTGTTCGAGCGCCACCTGGCTTTTCTTCGCCGATTTCGCGGTGAACCGGGCTTCCACCGTCGTTCCATCGGGCCAGTCGAGTCGCAGCACCTTGTTGGGCTGGCCGCCTCGCCGTGCAGTGCCGGATTCGCCCAGCCACGCCCGGCGACTTGCCGGCACCTTCCAGGCCCGATAGAGCCGGGTGACCGAAACCGGGAAGGTCCTGCTCTTGTTCACCCGGAACGATCCGCCTCGCTGCTGACCCCGGACCCTGAGTCCTTTGATCCGCTCGTAGCCCACCGTGACGGTCTGGGTCCACCAGTCACCGGTCTTGTAGCTCTTCCGAACGAAGTCGGCGATCTCGCGATGCGACCAGTCGTACGCTTTGTGATGGTCCAGCGACTTGACCCACTTCTCCCAGGTGCAGCCGGTCTTGGCCTTGATGGCGGCATCGCTCATGCCCGCGAGCTTTGGATAGTCTCTGGGCGAAGGGCGTATGGCAGCGCGACAACGGGTCGCGTCGCGGGAGGATGGGTGTCGTTGAGGAGGGTGGCGCGGGCGGCAGTGTACGATTCGCCCGTCTTCTGCATGCGCCCGCGAACCAGGCGCTTGAAATCCTTGTCGGTCGGCATGGTTGGTCCCTTGGTCGAGCCGCGGGCACGCCCCCCAGCGGCGGCGCCACGCAGCGTCGCCAAAGACCGTCACTTCGATCCGGGAGTCTGCCCCCCTTTGCCTCGCGTGGACCCCTGCTGGGGAGGAGTCGTAGAGGTTAGGCGCGGATCAACCGCCGGCGAGTAGTATGGACGCCGGCGGGCCAAACCGCAAGATGGCTACGGCGTCCCCATCCTTCCGCTCCCCGGCTTCGGCATCTGCTCCGCCCGGTTGGCGATTTCGTACGCGGTCCAGGCCACGACCGTCGCGGCCTGTTTCAGGTCGTCGATCACCAGGCGCTCGTAGGTGTCCACGTTGGAATGGTGGGTGCGGGTTCCGTACTCGATCGGATCCTGAATGAAGTTGAAGCCCGGCACGCCGGCCGCCACGAAGCTCAGGTGGTCGGTGCCGCCGGTGTTGCCGTGCCGCACGACTACCACGCCAAGATCCTGGAACGGCGAGAGAATTTGCTGAAAGATCGGGATCGCGGGCGCGTTCGACTGGTCCCAGATGCCTCGCAATTTGCCGGTGCCGTTATCCACGTTGAGGTACGCCGAGATCTTCGGCAGCTCGACGGTATGCTGGCGGAGCCAGGCGCGGGAGCCCAGCAGACCCTGCTCTTCCCCGGTCCACAGCGCAATGCGCACGGTGCGGCGCATCGGGAGGCCGGTCGCCTTGAGGATGCGCATCGCCTCCATCATGATCACGGAGCCTGCGCCGTTGTCGGTCGCGCCGGTGCCCGAGTGCCAGCTGTCGTAGTGGGCCCCGATCATCACCACCTCACCCGCTTTGTCGGTGCCGGGGATTTCTCCGGTCACGTTGGTGGGCACCCGGTTGTCGTCGAGGAAACGGGTCCGCACGTCCACGTCGAGCTTGACCGGAATCCCGCGCTGGGCGAGCCGGTAGAGCGTGCCGTACTGCTCATGCGCGACGATCAGGTGGGGAATCGGGTTGTACACGCTGTCCCGCGCGGCGCGCCCATCGAAGTGCCCGCCATTCAGGAACAGTCCGTAGGTCCAGTTGGACGGCTGGAGCACCGCGACCGGCTGTTCACTGTGCAGGAGCTGGCTGGTCAGCGCGTTGAGTCGCTGGAACTGCTGGAAGTTCCCGGGTCCGGCCGGTGCACCCGGAGCGCGCGGGGGCGGCGGGTTGATCAGCTCATCGAGCGAGAGCCGGGTTTCCCTCGGCTCGAACTCGGGGCCGACCTCGCGCGGTGCACCCCGTAACACGCAGGCGCCCTTGAGCTTCCCGGTGTACCTGGCAATGTCGGTGGAGTCCTTGATGTCGAGAAGGACCGTATTGCAGGTGACCGGACCGGGCTTGCCCTTCGCCATCGTGCTGCCGCTCCAGGCCTGCGGATACGCCGCGAGCGGCTTGGTCCACGGCTCGAGAATCTCACCGCTGTACCGGAGCAGCTCCCAGCCCCGACCGAACGCCGAATCCCAGGGCTCGAGCTTGACGTTGGAGAGGCCGAAGCCCTTGAGGGTCTCGACCGCCCAGTCGTTGGCCCGGCGGCTCGCGGGAGAGTTGGTGAGCCGGGCCCCGATCACGTCGGTGAGATAGCTCGCCAGGTCGTCGATTTTCGAGTGCTGCAATCCTTCGGTGCGGATCTTCTGCATCGCGGCCAGGTCCACGGATTCGTTGAGGACCTGCGAGGAGACCGCATTCGAGAGCATGGCAGTGAACAGGCCGGTAAGGATCAGCGAGCGTTTCATGTCACGAGCCTTGGGGAGGATGTATGTGTCGATCCACAGATGACACGGATGATACGGATTAGAAGACAACAAAAGTCGGTTAATCTGCTTCATCCGTGTCATCTGTGGATAGCTTCTTGTCATCGGACCACGAGCGCCGCGAGGCGCTTCTCGATCTCGTCTTTGGGCAGCCAGCGCCCACCGATCACTACGCCTTCGCGCTTCCCGACGTTGTGGATGTCGGCGAGGGGGTTCCCCGCCAGGAGCACCAGGTCGGCCCGTTTGCCCACCGCGATGGTGCCCGCTTCGGCCTCGTTGCCGAGGAATCGCGCCACGTTGATGGTTCCGGTCGCGAGGGCCTGGTAGGGCGTCAAACCGGCGGTCACGTACGCGGCAAGCTCCCGCGACAACGAAAATCCCGGGGCGTTGAAGAGCTGGGGTGAATCGGAACCCAGGACGATCGGGACCCCCGCGGTCTGCATTGCCTTGATGATCTTGCGCCGGAGCACCAGGAACCGCTGCCGGCTCGCCATGCTGAGGGTGGTGTCGCCCCGGATTTGCCGCGCCTGACTCACCCACCCGTTGGCCATTGACCGGGGCACATACAGCAGCTCGGGCCGGTCATAGAGCGCTTCGATGGTCTCGTTCCCCATCACCGATTCGAAAAACCCCTGGGTCGGCACCATCCAGGTTCCCGCCGCCTTTGTTTCCGCGACGAGCGCCGGCAGCCGCGATTCATCCAGGCTGTCGATCAGGGGCAGCCCGAAGAACCCGTCGTCTTTCGGAGTCTTGGGCGGGTTGAGCGCGAGAGCTTCCACATACCCGTCAAGATGGTCGATGCTCCAGTAGCGGGCTTCCAGCGCCCGGTGCAGTCCCACATCGAGGGGCACGTGCCCCGCGAACCGGATGCCGAGCCGGTCGGCGTTGGCCGCCATGGAGTCGAACGCTTCGCGCGGCACTCCGGGATGGATCTTCAGGAAATCGTAGCCCAGCTTCTGCTCGGCGATCACCATCCGCGCTGCCGAATCGGCGTTGGGCACACTGCTGTTGCTGAAGGACGGCCCCGAAGTCCAGATCCGGGGGCTCAGGATCTCGCCCCGGTTGGCCCGGTCACGGAACTCGAGATGTTTGGGGATGCCCAGCATTCCCCGCACCGTGGTCACGCCGTTCAGGGCCCAGAGCTCCAGGGTCCGGGCAATCTCCGAATCGCTCGCGGCGCCGGGCGGGATATGGGCGTGCATCTCCCCTAACCCGGGGATGAGATACTTTCCCGCCCCGTTCACCGGTACGGCACCGGCCGGGATCTTCACCGAGCCCGCCGGGCCCATCGCGGCAATCCGGCCGCCCTGCACCACCACCGTCTGCCGGGGGAGCACCCGCATCCGGTCCATCGGGATCACGTTCACGTTCTGAAACACCACTGGCGCCTGCTGCACCACGTGGCGGATCACCCGGCCGCCCCGCGCCGAGGTGAACTTCCCGCTGTCCACCTCGATCTGTCCGTTCACCAGCACGTAGTCGATCCCCACCGGGTACTGGTGCGGCTGCTGGTAGGTCGCCTTGTCGGCGACGGTGGCGGGATCGAAGACGACGAGGTCGGCCATGAGGCCCGTCGCGATCTTCCCGCGGTCCGCGAGCCCGAGTCGGGCCGCGGGCAGCGACGTCATCTTGCGCACCGCATCGGGCAGGGTGAGCACCTTGCGTTCGCGAACGTAGCGGCCCAGCACTCGCGGGAAGGTGCCGTAGTTCCGGGGATGGGGCACCGTGTTGCCGGGCCGTGACAGGGCGCCATCCGAAGCGATCGAGGTCCAGCGGTATTTCATGATCCGCTCGACATCGCCCTCGTCCATGACGTGGTACACCATGCTGGCGCCGCCCTTCTGCACTCCTTCAATCACCAGCGGCACCGCGCCCTGGGTGGTGGGCGGCACCCCCCGCTCCACCGCCCAGTCGTAGAGGGTCTTCCCGTTGAGGTCGGGCTTCCAGCTCACGCTGGCGAACTGCACCCGCTTGAGATCGCCACCGCCCCGGTCGTTCTCGAGTATGTCCACGATGCCCTTCTCGATGCTGTCCCGGAGCACCGGGTCCTTGAGCCGCCGCGAGAAGGCGCTGTCGCCGTCGGCCATGGCCCAGGCGGGAACCAGAACGTTGAAACTGGTGGAGCTGGCGTCGTAGGGATATTCATCGGTGGTGACGTCGAGACCCGCGGCGCGGGCGGAATCCACCATGGCGAGGGTCTTGACGCTGGCGCCCCACATCGCCTTCCCGATCACCTTGTGGTGGGTCAACACGACCGGAATGTGCGCTTCCCGCGCAATGCGGATCGCCTCGCCCACCCCATCGAGCACCCCGATGCCCTCCTTGCGGAGGTGGGAGGTGTAGAACCCGCCGGAGTCCGCCGCAACCCGCGACACCGCGATCACTTCCTCGGTGGTGGCGTAGGTCTGCGGGACATAGAAAAGGCCGGTGGAAATCCCGAAGGCTCCCTCGTGCATCGCCTCGCCCACCATGCGCTGCATCCGGGCCAGTTCTTTTTCGTTAGGCGCCCGATCGCTCCTGCCCAGCACATCCTGCCGGATGGTCCCGAAGCCGACCAGAAACGGCGCGTTGATGCCGAGGGGAAGCTTTTCGACTTTGGCGAGATAGTCGCCGAAGGGATACGGCCCGCCGCCGTCCGGCCCGCCCAGCGCGGTGGTCACGCCCTGGCGCACCCGGCTCTCCGCGTCCGGCATCTGGAGGATGGCTTCGTTGTGGGCATGGAGATCGATGAACCCCGGCGAGACCACCCGGTTCCGCGCGTCAATGACTCGCGCGGCGCTCCCCGGCGGAATAGGGCGTCCGCGACACCAGGACGATGCGATCGCCCTTGATGGCAAGGTCGGCGCGAAACGCCGGCGCGCCGGTCCCATCGAGAATCATCCCGCCCAGAATGACCACATCGTAGCGGGGCGCCGGTTGCTGGAAGAGCAGGAACAATGCGAGGAACGGCCACATGGGTGCGGGCTCCAGAAGAGTGCGCAGAAGCTACAGGAGGTCGTTGCCCCGGGCCAGATGCTCGGCGAAGCGCGAGGGGGAGATGTTGGTCCCGCAGACGATCAGACCGACTTTCCTGCCCCGCAGCCGCTCCCGGAGTGGTCCGAGCAACCCGGCGGTAGCGGCGGCACCGGCCGGCTCGACCGCGAGCTTGGCACTCCGGAAGAGGAGGGCCAGCGCCTCCCGCATGGCGTCGTCGCTCACCAGGACCAGGTCGGTGAGGCCGCGCCGGCAGAGATCCAGACTGTAGGGCAGGGTGTAGGGCGGACTCAGGCTGTCGGCGATGGTGCGAGCCCCGCCTTCCGGTACCCGCTCCGGTTGCCCCGAGCGGAGGCTCCGCCACATCACGTCGTTCCCCTCCGGTTCGACTCCATACACTTCGCATCGGGGCGCGAGCAGCCGGATCGCGGTCGCCACGCCGGCGGCAAGACCTCCACCACCCACCGGCACGATCACGGCATCGAGGTCGGGCACCTGCCGGATCAGCTCGCGGCCCAGGGTCGCAGTGCCCAGCGCGGTCCTGGGGCCTTCGAAGGGGTGCACGAAGCTCCGGCCCTCCTCCCGCTCGATCCGCTCGGCCTCGGCAAATGCCTGGTGCACATCCTCGACCAGCACCGGCAGGGCACCTAACCCGCGGCATCGCTCCACCCGGAAGGGATCCGCGCTCTTCGGCATCACCACCTTGGCGCTCGCGCCCAGCACCCGCGCCGCCCACGACACCGCGATCGCGTGGTTGCCGGCACTCACCGCGGTGACCCCGCGGTCCAGGGCGGCACGGTCGAGACCCTGCATGACCGAGAGCGCGCCCCGCGCCTTGAAGCTCCCGGCGTGCTGCCACAGCTCGAGCTTCAGGACCGGTTCGGCGCCGGTGCGCCGGACAATGATTTCGTCCGGAAAGGACCAGACCGGGGTTTCCCGGATGTGTGGCGCAAGATCGGTCGCAGTGGCCTCGATCTCGGCGATGGAAAGGGTCATGTGTCCGCTGGCTCTTTCGCGCTCGTCAGACAATGAGGAACGAGATTAACCAGGAGGAGGGTTCCATGCGACTGAAGTCTTTGGCTCTGCTGGCCGGTCTCGCGGGGTTCACCGCAACGGGCTGCTACAAAAACCGGGTCGAGGAGGGAATGCTCGCGGAAGAAACCGCGACGGTCCGGGTGGAGAACGACAACGTCTCCAGCATGCGGGTGTCGGTGGTCCGGGCGCCGAGCGGAACCGAGTATCGGCTGGGAACCGCGACGGGCATGACGTCGACCGATTTCCAGATTCCCCGCAGTCTCCTGAATGGGGTCAGCGAGCTCACCTTCGAGATCACCCCGTTGAGCGGTGGTCAGGCCCGGTTTTCCCGGACGATCACCATCAGCCCGGGCGAAGAGCTGATTCTGCGAATACCGCCCATCTAGAAGACCTGAGGATCGACGTTCCCGCCGCAGAGGATTACGAGAGCCCTGCGGCGCGGAACGCCGCCTCGCAGGTAGCCCGCCAGCGCCACTCCGGCGGCCCCTTCCACCAGGAAACCGTGGGCATCCCGGACCTGTCGCATCGCCGTGAGGATTTCCTCCTCGGTGACGGTCACGAAGTCGTCGGCGAGGGCTTTGCATAGTGGAAAAGTGATCGCACCGGGCTCCATCCCGCCGGCGGTGCCGTCCGAAAGCGTGGGCGCCGATTCCATTTCGAGAATCTCTCCGGCCCGGACTGAAGCGATCATGACCGCGGAGTTTTCCGGGGAACACCCGATCACCTGAACGCCGGGCCACACCGCTTTGAGGTGCGCCGCAATCCCGGCGAGCAGGCCCCCACCGCCCAGGGCGACGTACACCTCTTCCACGGGGTCGGTCTGCCGCGCCAGCTCGACTCCGATGGTTCCCTGCCCGCCGATGACCAGGAGATCGTTGTAGGGAGAGACGTAGGGAATCCCCAGCCGTTCTCCTTCCTGCCGGGCAAACACTTCGGCCCCACCCGAGTCGGTGCCGTGCTCCTCGATTGTTCCACCCAGCGAGGCGATGATCGCGAGTTTCCCCGGGCTGGCTCCGCGCGACACCACGATCCGCGCCGGGATGCCCACGTGACGTGCCGCATAAGCCACCGCTGCTCCGTGATTGCCGGTGGACGCGGTGATCACGCCCGCTGCGCGGGCGCCCGGGTCGAGCGAAAGAACCTTGCTGAGCGCGCCGCGGGCCTTGAAGGAACCGGTATGCTGACGATTCTCGAGCTTGAGCAGCGGACCGATCGGAGAGGGAATCAGCGGCGTCTCGAGGACCCAGGGACGGATCCGTTCCTCCGCGGCGAGAATGTCGCTGCGGACCCGCTCGATCGTGATGTCCATCGGTTGGAAAGAAGGAGCTACGAGGGCCGGCGGAGAGTGCGAAGGTGGCGGAAGCCCACCATGCGACCGCTTTCTTCGTCCCACAACTTGAGCCGGAGGGTCTTGATGCTCTCCCACACCGTCAGGGTCGTTGCCCGCTGCAGCTCGGGGTTTTCCCGGTGGCACCGCTCCAGGCTGTAGTTGGGGATGCGCGGACTCAAATGATGCACGTGGTGAAATCCGATATTGCCGGTAAACCACTGGAACACCCGGGGGAGCCGGAAATAGGAGCTGCCCCTCACGGCGGCCGTGGCGTAGTCCCAGTCGCCACCACCCCGCCAGTAGGTGTCCTCGAACTGGTGCTGGACATAGAAGAGCCACACGCCGGTCGTGCCGGAGATGACCAGGATCGGAATCCAGATCATCATGAATTCCCGGAAACCGATGAGCAGGGACAGCGAGGTGATCAGCGCCGCCAGCGCCAGGTTGGTGCTGAAGACGTTGATGATCTCGCGCTTCCCGGCGAAGCTGGGCGAGGGCCAGCGATGCTTGATGAACAGATAGGCCGGGCCGAAGCCGAGCAGCGTGAGCGGGTTACGGTACAGCCGGTAGCGGAGCCGGCGCCACCGGCTGAGCCCGAGATATTCCTTCACCGTGAGCGTGCTGATGTCTCCGGTGCCCCGCTCCTCGAGGTGTCCCGAGGTGGCGTGATGGATGGCGTGCTCCCGGCGCCAGTGCGAATAGGGGACCGCGGTCAGAACGCCGGTCACCCATCCCACGATGTCATTCCAGTGGCGCGAAGGCAGGAACGAGCCGTGCCCGCAGTCGTGCATGATGATGAAGGTGCGAATCGCGAGCCCCGCGGCCGGGATGGCCAGCGCCAGCGTGAGCCAGTAGCTCACGCGGAGGCTCCAGTACATCAGCGCGAAGACGCCGATCAGCGGGAGAATGGTGGTCACCAGCTGCCAGACCGCGCGACGCACGCTCGGCACCTGGTACCGGGCCACAATGTCCTTCCAGGATGTTGATCGAGAATTCACTCCTTAAAATAGCCATTCCGGGCCCCAGTTGCGATGCCCGGATATGATTGTGACATGAATTTGAGATCAGGGGGCATCTGGGCCGGGCTCGCCGCGGGCAGCCGCCGGGCTGGGGCTTCCGCTGGCCGCTTCCGCCGCGCAGGACGCTCCGACGGTGCGCCGAGACTCGGTGGAATGGACCGACTCCATGACAACCCGGGCGATCGTCTGGTCCCCGGCGGGCACCGGACCATTCCCCACCCTCCTGTTCTCTCCGGGCTACGGCCAGAAGCCAGCTGCCTATTCGACGCTGCTGCGGGACTGGGCCCGTCACGGCTTTCTGGTGATCGCGATTCAACACCCCGACTTCCCCGATCCCGATAACGTCGAGCTGTACGACGCGGAGCTCGTCATCGCGCGGCAACTGAGCAAGGTGCTCACACAGGTCCTGCACGAGCAGACCGGACAATCGACTCCATTCGCGCGGATCGACCCCACCCGGGTGGGAGTGATCGGGCACTCCATTGGAGGCGGGGCGGCGGCACAGGTCTGCGCGTGGGATACCCGGTTCCGCGCCGGCATGAATCTCGACGGAACCATCTTTGGTCCGGTGATTCACACCGGCATGACCCAGCCGTTCTTTCTGGTCCGGCAGCGAGTGGACGTCCGCCCCAATGACCCGCCCCACTTCTACGAAAACCGCGATCAGGCCAACCTCCATGAGGATTCGGTCTTCTCCCACAGCCCCACGATGTACTGGCTCACGGTCGAAGGACTCGATCACATGGCGTTCACCGACGCGGCGCTTGCTCCGGGGGTGGGAGCGCGGGTGCAGTCCGCGGTCGGTCTCCGCCAAAGCGCCGAGGAGACTCAGGCGATGACCACCCGCTACGTCCTGGATTTCTTCGGACACTACCTGAACGGCGACCCGCGACCCGGGAGCTTCAACGCGTCGCCATTCGCGCGAACCAGTCTGCGGCGAAAACCCGCGGGCTGAATTGCGCGAAGGTTTATCTTGGGAAGATGTCCATCCGGCCCGTTCGCCAGGTGATCGAATCGCAGCCAACCCTCGAAGGAGCCGGAGTTCATCTGCGCCGGGCCTTCGGATTCGGCAAGAGCAACGAATTCGATCCCTTCCTCCTGCTGGACGATTTTCGGAACGAGCGCCCCGAGGACTACAAGGCCGGATTTCCCTGGCATCCCCATCGCGGCATCGAGACGATCACCTACGTGCTCGCCGGCACGGTGGAGCACGCCGACAGTCTGGGCAACAGCGGAGTGATCGCGGCGGGAGACGTGCAGTGGATGACCGCGGGGCGCGGCATCATCCACCAGGAAATGCCGGAAGGAGACGACGGGGGCCGGATGCATGGCTTCCAGCTCTGGGCCAATCTCCCATCCGCGCTCAAGATGACGGAGCCTCGGTACCAGGAGATCAAGGCGCCCGAGGTGCCCGTCGTGGTGGACGACGACGGCACCGAAGTTCGCGTCGTCTCGGGTGAATTCTGGGGAAAGCGCGGTCCGGTGGAAGGAATCGCCGCCGACCCGGTCTATGCCGACATCTGGGTGCCACCCGGCAAACGAAAGACGTTACCGGTCGCGACCACCCGCAATGCATTCGCCTATGTCTTTCAGGGCGGCGGCAAGTTCGCGAATGCCTCGGAGCCGCGGGGGGTGATGACCGAAGGTCCCGACCAGATCGCCCGGCTGGTGCAGCCCACCGACGCCCAGAACCGGTCGCTCATCCTGTTCGATCGCGGGGATGAGATCGTGGTCCAGGCCGGCGAAGAAGGCATCCGCTTCCTGCTGGTCTCCGGTGAGCCGCTCAAGGAGCCGGTGGCGTGGTGGGGCCCGATCGTGATGAACACCCGGGACCAGCTCGACCAGGCCATCCGCGAGTTGCGCGAAGGAACCTTCCTCAACACCAAGTAGGACTTTCCCGGTCCGGCACGAACATTGAATCGAGTGGACGCCATGCTGCGATCCGCTCGCGTGTTAGTGGCGCTCTGTCTGCTGGGCTGCCGAGGAGCGAACGGGGAACCGCCGTCGCCGCGGGGCAGCCGCTGGGCCGGCACATCGGCAATCAGACCATGTCGGATATCGCCATGGCGGTGAACACCCCGCGGGGTACCAAGCTGGTGAGACTGGTTCGAGGCGACCCGCTCCAGTGCAGCGGGGAGACCTTCGGGACGGTGGGCACCCTGGAAAACTGGACGACGCTGTCCGGCAATTAACCCGGGAACCAGGCCAGCGCCGCGATCCACTCCCCCGCCACGATCACCCGGACCCGGCACCCGGTCTCTTTCCCGTCCGGCGCCGAGGGCAACCGCACCGCGAACTCGCTCGAGCCGGAGGACAACGGTTCGACCTGCACCTGGTGAAGCGGGACGCCCAATCCGGTTCTGGTCAGCTTGACCGCGGCTTCCTTCACCGTCCAGATCCGCAGCAAGGCCTCGGTGCGCCGGGCCCCTGCCGGCCATCGCTCGAGCAGGGACTGCTCCCGCGGAGTGCACGCCAGGGTGGCCAGGCCGGGATCGATCGTCCCGATGGGCTCAAGATCGAGGCCCAAGGGCCGGTCCAGGGGAAAGGCCACTGCGGCGGCCAGGCCACCGGCATGGGTGATCGACACTCCGAAGCTGACCGAAGAACCGGAAGCCGTGCTCACCACCGGCTCGCCGGAGGACCCCGTCGTGACCGTGAAATCTTCCGGCCCCCGATGTTCGGCGAGCGCGTCGAGGAGTGCGAGCTTCGCGGCCGCGCGGCCAGCGGTCCACTCTTCCTTGCGTTTCGGGAAGCGGAACCCGCCGGCGCGCTGGCGCTCGGCGATCGAAAGCAGCCCGTCCTCCCCGGCCTGGACCGGAACCACGGCGACCCGCGCGGTGGGATCGGGCAGCGCCGCGCTCAGGGCGTGCGCCAGCGCGGGTATGGCTTCGAGCGGGCTCACAAAAAGAGCGAGCTGGAGAGACCGCAGTCGACCCGGATGACCTGCCCGGTGATCTTCCGCGCGTAATCGCTGGCGAGAAAGAGCGCGCATCCCGCCACGTCTTCCTGGGTAATGGTGTCCGGGATGGCGCACCGGTGCGTGGTGGCCTGCTCGAACCGCTTCCATGCATTCGAGGCCGAGGCGACCTCATCGCCCGGAGTCACCGAAGGATCGTGGGCCGCCTGGTCCAGCGCCTCGGCCAGCGCCGAGCCTTCGGTCCGCGCGCTGGCCGCCACGGCCCGGATGATGGATATCGCCGCGAGGGTCTCGATCGGCCCCGGCGAAATGGCGTTCACCCGGATCCGCCGGGGACCCAGCTCGATCGCCAGATAGCGAACCATCGCCTCGAGCGCGGCCTTGGCCACCCCCATCATGCCGTACATCGGCACCGCGCGCTCGGCCGCCTGGAACGAGAGGGTCTGCACGTTGCCACCGTCCCGAAGCACCGCCGAGGCCTGGTGCACCACCGAGCCGAGCGAGTGGCTCGACACGGCCAGGGTCTCCGCGAATGCGGCGCGAGAGACAGCGGACACCGGATTGGAGAAGATCTCCGGGGGCCCGAACGCCACCGCGTGCACCAGGGTATCGATGGGATCGCCGGCGAAGCGCGCGAAGAAGTTGCGCACCTCGTCGTCGACCAAGACATCGCACCGGTCGCCGGTGATGTCGGGGTTGTCCCGCAATAGCAGGCGGACCCGGCTGAAGAATCGCTGCTGATAGCCGATGAATACCCGGGCGCCCTGGGCCTGAAAGGCCTTCGCGATCGCCCACGCTATGCTCGCTTCGTCGGCCACCCCGAGCACGGCGATCCGGCGACCGGTCAGCCCGAAGCTCATTCGACGCCGTCGACTTTGTGCCCGATGCCGAGCAGCCGGAACCCCTCGAGCCGGAGGTGGACCCGGCCATCGGCATCCACCACATCGCTGTCGAAGCAAGGGACCTCGCCGGCCTGATCCACCAGGCGGGCGATGGCGAGAGACGCGGCCCCGGGTGATCGGGCGTACCAGGTGAGCCGTTTGAGGCCGGCCGGCAGACCAGGCCAGTTGAGCCGGAGCATGGCGAGCAACCCGGCAACCTGGAAAGCCGCTTCGCAAAGGAGCGGATCGGTTTGAAGCCGGCCGGACGACGGCGCCGCCAGCGCGTCCTGTTGGAGCGGGGCGAGCGCGCCGACGGCAGAGGACTCCACCATCCGGAGCTCTCGGAGGACGCGGAAGAGCGGTCCGTGTGACAGGACCCCGATCGGACCATAGAGGGAATCGCGGCTCACCAGCGCGTCGCAGCCGGCCGGTGGAAGTGCAGCGACAGGCGGGAGAGGACGCGACTGGCCCAGGACCACGATCGCGGAGTAATGCTGTCGATCGGGGAGACGGATCCGCCCGTTGGGGCTCGTGAAATCCGAACCGATTCGCATGACCGCCCGCCGCTCGGCAGGATCGGTCGTCGGCAGCGCTTCCCCCGACACGTTGAGGGTCACCGGATGACCCGGGAAGAACTTGACCGCGAGCGAAATCTCGAGGTCCTCGAGTCCGGTCACGGTCCACCCGGGGAAGAGCCGGGCGGCGGCTTCCGCCATGAGCTCGATGCCCATGACGCCGGGCAGGAGTGCGTTGCCGTCGATGACGTGGTCGTTGAGCCAGGGATGTCGCGCGGGATCGATCTGCGCGCTCGCGGTGATCTCGATCCCGGGCCGGAGGCTCACGACCTCGAGGTACCCCGACTTCTCGGCGTGGCCGTTGCCGTTGGCGTCGAGCGCGGCCGGACTGGAGGGTTCCAGGGCGCCCAGCCGCCGGACGATGCAGACGGCGGGAGCGGTTCCGTGCCGAAGCTCGTCGATGAAGGCGCGCGCGCCATCACTGGGCGAGAGCGGCTCGAGGCCTGCTTCGGCGAGGAAATCGGTAGCGCCCGAGCGCGCGGCGAGACCTACGTCCGACCACGCGGTCCAATCGATCGCCACCGCACGGAGTCCCGGTGTGGTGCGGCGGATCGCTCCGGTCATCCGACTCAGCAGATCGTTGGCGGCGGCATAGTCGGCCTGGCCGCGATTGCCGAAGCGGCCGGCCACCGAGGAAAACGCGACCAGAAGGGCCGGAGGACGCTCGCGCAATGCCTGCCACAGGTGGTAGTAGCCCAGCCCCTTCACGTCGAATACCCGGTCGAACGAAGCAGCGGGTTTGCTCTCGATCGGCTTGTCCTCGATGATGCCGGCGCCGAATACCACGACATCGAGCCGATCGAATCTCGAGTAGATCTCCCGGACCAGCGCTTCCACCTCTGATGCGTTGCGGACCTCGCAGGCCCGGTAGTCGGCTCTGCGCCCCGGCTTGCTCAATCGCATGCAGGGTCTGCCACGTCTCGGCGCCGGCCTCGAGCCGCTCGATCTCCCGTTCCACCTCGGCCGGCTTGAGATCGGGACGCTCCTCGCGACGACGGCGATGGTAGTCGCGGCGCCACTGCTGACGCTGCTCGGCGGTCAGGCCGGCGATCGCTTCTGCGTCCTTCGGGAGCGGCGAGCGACCCACCGTAAGGATGATGGAGCGATAGCGCGCGGCAAGCTCTTTCGCGATGGTAGCGCCCACACCTCGGCCGCCTCCGATCACCAGCACGACACTGTCCGGACCCAGCTCGGCCTCGGACGACCCGGATCGATCAACCGGAGATTCGATCAGCCGCACCACGAAGCGCTGACCCTGCCGATAGCCGACCTCGAGGGCCTCGGTACCGCGGTCCATTTCGTCGAGGATCCTCTGAGCGGCTTCGTCGGGACGTTCCGCTACTTCGGCCGGCTGCCAGGTCGAGCACTTTGACGGCCGCATCGGGTATCTCACGCGCTACCGTCTTGAAGAAGCCGGCCACTCCTCCAGCGATTCCGGCTGCGACGATCCCCGCATCGGTCTCCGAAACTGCCGGCTGGAATCCGAATTGACCGCCGAGTCCGGTCACCGCGATGGCCGCTCCGTTCTTGCAGATCGCCATGCAATGCCTTGACCAGGTGAAACGCGCTCTTCACCGAGCTTGCGAGCGCGGCGGAGTATTCTTCCGCTCCCGGATGTGGGAACCGCCGGCACACTGGAGCCCTGCCAGGTGGATCAGGGCATCGATCCCACCGAGCTCCTGTCTGACGGCGAGAACGGCGCTGTTCACCTCTTTCGGATCTTCGAGACGACACTGCCGAACCGAAATACCGTTGTTCGACACTCCCTTGGAGCCGAGGATGACGACCTGCGCTCCCCGCTCGGCCAGGAGGTGAGCGAGCGCAGGAGCGAGGCCGAGGCCGTCGTCGGTGATCAACACCCGTGCGCCGGCGCGAAGCCGCGGCGTAGCATGATGACCGTTCAGCTCTTCGTGAGCGGCGATCGGGGTGAGCCGTCGATAGGGGGCCCGCTCTGGCGGGACCGCCGGCGCAGGAGCCGGTGCCGATGCGATCGCAGTCTCGGAACCGGTGGCCCCGGCGACCTGCGCCATTCCATACTCGATGATCTTGCGAAGGGTGGCGAGCTCCTGGATCCGCAGGTCAGGATCGACCGGCATCTTCAGCCGTTCGCGCAGGCTCACCAGGATCTGCGCCTGCTTGATGGTGTCGATGCCGAGATCAGCTTCGAGGTTGAGATCGAGCTCCAGCAGCTCGGGCTCGTATCCGGTCTTCTCGCTGACCACCGCGACGACGATCTCCTTGACCTGATCGAAATCGCCGCTGGACGGAGGGGCCTGCGGTTGCGGAGCGGGCGGTGGAGCAGTCGCAGTCGCAGGCGCAGTCGCGGCCTCTGAGGTGGGAGCTTTCGGCTCCGCAGAGATCTTCCCTGCCGTCGCCTGGGTAATGAACCCGATAACGTGCTGCAGGGTCGGGTAGTCCTTGATCCGGAACTCCTCCTGTTGCGGGATGGCAAATTGCTCCCGGAGCCGGACGATGATCTGGGCCTGCTTGATCGTATCGATGCCGAGATCGGCTTCGAGATCGAGGTCCAGCTCGAGCAGCTCACGCTCATAGCCGGTCTTCTCGCTCACCACCGCGAGCACCGCGTCGGTGATCGATCTCGGCGGCCGGAACAAGCGGTGCGGGAGGCGCCGGCGGTTCGGGTGCAGGCGCCAGCGGTGCGGGCGCTTACGATCGGTGCCGGAGCAGGGGGAGCCGGTGCCGGAGCTCTGACTCCGGGCACTCCGATGTCCTTGACACGGAGGGTGCGGTGATCGACCTCGACCTCGGCATTCTGCTGACCCGACACGCTGGCGACCCAGCCGGCATATCGAGCCTGGTCCACGACCGTTGCGTTGGTCCGGGTCCCGCGCCGGGAGAGGGAGATCGCAACCTGGCCGCCGAAACCGGCGCTGAAGCGCAAGGCGTATTCGGCGTCGGTGCTTCCGCCCGGGCTGAGTCGCATTCCTTCGAGCGCCGGATCCGGCTCCCGGCAGTTGAGTACCGGCGGGATCTTGCGATGCTGGAGCGAGAGCAGCGCTACCACATCTTCGATGCCGGCGCCCTGGGCGTGGCCGGTCATCGCCTTGGTGTTGAGAATCGTGATCTCCCGCCAGGCATCACCGAAGGTGTGGCGGAGGGCCTGCATTTCGGTTTCGGCGATCCCACCGCGCGCCGGGGTGAACGTTTCGTGGGAGAGGTAGATCGTCTTCGGGGCGATCGCGCGCCGGTCGAGTCCGTGCTCGTGCTCGGCCTGCCGCATCATCGCGTCGAGCTCGTTCTGAATGAACGCGGTGTCGGGGCGTGTCAGGTGCCCGGCGCTGTTCGAGACCCGAGTCGCAAGAAGCTCCCCGATGCTCGCCACGCCGCGAGCCCGCACCGTCTGCTCGCGCTCCACGACCAGGCAGACCGCGCCCATGCCGACCAGCATCCCGTGGCGCCGGCGGTCGAACGGAATGGCGGCATCCACAACGCTCGCATCGGTGGCCGAGGCACCTGCGGCGAGGAATCCGGCGGCGACCCATTCCATCATCGGGCCGGAGGTCGCGTCGTCCGAGGCGAGAATGACGACCCGTGCCGCCTTGCCGCTTCGGAGCAGATCCTCTGCCAGCGACAGCGCCACGGTGGTGGAGCTGCATGCCGCATCCATCTTGAAGTTGGGGCCCTTGGCCCTGATCAGCCGGGCAAACAGCGCATTCGCGCCGCACACGATCCGGGAGGTGAAGTGGCTGTCGAATTCGTATGGTGCCGCAGGTTGATCGCCGTTCCACAGGCGATGCTGTTCGGCCGCGAACCAGCGATCCGCCTCCAGCCGCTCTTCGGGCGAGCTGCGCGGCGGCGAGCCGCTCCTGGTAGCGATACCGGAGACCATCCGCGGCAAGCAATCCGTACTTGTGCGCCCCGAAGCGCTCCATCTCGCCGGCGAGGGTGTTGTAGCCGCTGAACGCCGACGCGAAGATCACCGCGGTCTCATCCTGGAGCGGCTCGGGCAGGCACCAACCGTCGGCGATGCGACCCTGGCGGGTGGTCTCGCGGTACTGCCGGACCAGGGGAATCCCGGCATCGCGCAATCCTTCGAGTCCCGCGGCGATCGCCAGCTGATTGGTGATCTCGGAGCGGAGGATCGCCTCGTCGGTGACTCCGAAGTCCCGGGCGAGGTCGAACGAGCCGCGCTGTCCCGCCAGCTTGATGCTGCCGCTCCGGTCCACCACCGGCTCGAACCTGGGCGGGCCGTCGCCATCCTTGACCAGGCGGGTGACGCGCTGGGCGACGATCTTGTCCTGATCGCTCTCGCTCAAGAGGTCGATGAGCGTCTCACCGGCGAAGATGCGGCCGATGCCGCTCGTCGTCGAATACCGGATACCTGCGCCCGGGAAGTCCGAGGCTGACCCCGGAGATCACAATTGCGTCGTCACCCACGGGCGAGGACGCTGAAGACGGCGAAGTCGAGGGCCTCGAGGAGGGTGAGGAGGCAGAGGATGGTGAGAGCCGCGAGGACGGTGAGGGCATTGCGGACGACTCCGACCTCACGCTGAAGCCGCGCGCCATGAGCCCGCCAAGCAGCCGATGGAATTGCTGCAGCTCGCCGGGTTTGGGGTGAACACTGTGGAGCGCCGCGTGCGGACGGTCGGCCAGAATGTCGCTCACGAAGCTGGTGAGGGCCCGCTTGGGCCCGACTTCCACAAAGGTCCGCACCCCATCCGCGTAGAGTCGCTCGACCATGGACACGAAGTCCACCTGATGATCGAGCTGATCCAGCAGCGCCTCGCGCACCGCCGCCGCGCCGGCCGAGGGCTCGTAGTAGCCGCCGGTGACGCTGGAGAGAATCGGGAGCGTGGCGGACTCCACCGAAAGATCCTGGAGCGCGCGTTCCATGTCGGGCCGGAGCGCGGCGGCCAGTCGGGAATGGAATGCTCCCGCGATCGGGAGCATTCGTCCCTCGACCCCGCGCTGGGCAAACAGCATGACCGCCCGAGCCACCGCCTCGCTCTCACCCGCAATGATCGTCTGGGTCGCGCAGTTCCGATTGGCGATCGCTACATAACCGAAGATCCCGGGCAGGACTGCTTCGACTGCCGGTGCGTCGGTGCTGAGCATGGCCATGGCACCGGGATCGCCCGATTGAGACAAGCGGTCCATGGCCTGCCCTCGCGCATGCACCAGCCGGATGCCTTCCGCGAGACTGATGGTTCCGGCCGCAACCAGCGCAGCGTACTCGCCGAGGCTGTGCCCGGCCACCAGATCGGGCTCGAGCCCCAGGCTCTGGAGCAACCGGCCGATGGCCACGTTGGCGACCAGGAGCACCGGCTGCACCAGGTCGCTCTTCATGAGCCGCTCGTCGACCGCGGCGGCATCCTCGGTCCCGTTCCGGAACGCGATCTGCTCGAAGCGGAGCCCGACCAGGGGCGCCAACGTGGCGTTCGCTTCGTCGATGGTCTTCTGCACCGCGGGGAACTCGCGGGAGAGCTCGCGCAACAGATCGGCGTACTGGGAGCCCTGGCCCGGGAAGAGAAACAGCGACCTTTCCGCTGGGAGCCGGGCCGCTTTCGGCGACCGAGATTCCCCGCGGCTCGAGCGATTCAAGCGGCCGGCCGGAGGCCTTCGTGCTGCGAGCCAGCGCGAGTCGCGAGCCGAGCTCCTCCCGAGAGGCTACTCCGAACACCATCCGGGCGCGGCGTTGGATTCCGGTCCGCGTGGCTTCCCGCACCGCGGCGCGAAACGAGCCACCGGCGACGGTCGCGAGCTCGTCACCAGCGGAGAGCGCCTCCTCGAAGGTTTCCCCGCCCAGGACGAGCAGCATCTCGGACTGGGGCTCGACCCCCTCCAGGAGGCGGCGATGATACACCGGATCGAAGGCCTCGAGGGCGACGTGACAGTTGGTTCCGCCGAACCCGAATGCATTCACTCCCGCCCGGCGCGGCCGCTCGGTGCCGACCGGCGGCCACGCGGCCGCCGAGGAGATCAGGGTGATATCGTCGGAGCCGGCCAGCGAGGCGTGCGGCGTGCCCACCCCGGCGGTCGGGGGGAGGACACCGTGCTCCAGGGCGAGGATGGCGCGGAGGAGCCCGGCGGCTCCGGCTCCGCCCCCCAGATGTCCGACCTGCGATTTCACGGCGCTGATCGCAAGCGGTCGATCCCGGTGGGTTCCGAACACCGCGCGAATGGCCGTGAGCTCCGCCGCGTCGCCGACCGTGGTACCGGTAGCGTGGCATTCCACGAAGTCCACCGATTCGGGCCCATAACCCGCGGACGCATAACTCCGCTCCAGCGCGAGTCGCTGGCCCGAGGGATCCGGCGCGGCCATGGCCCGGGTGCCGCCGTCGCACGACATGCCGATCCCTCGAATCACCGCGCGGACCTTGTCGCCGTCGGTGAGCGCATCGGCCAGCCGCTTGAGCACGAACATGGCCCCGCCTTCGCCCTGCACGATGCCGTCGGCCTGGTCGCTCAAGGGCCTGCTTCCCACCGCCGAGAGGGCGGAGGCCTTCGCGAACGCGACGCAGCTCATCGGCGTCACCTCGGAAGAGGTGCCGCCGCACACCGCCAGATCGTATCGCCGGGACCGAAGTCCCTCCACCGCCACCCCCACCGCGACCAGCACCGACGCGCAGGCGGCATCCACCACCATGTGCGGTCCCATGAGATCGGCGGCCTTGGCGAATCGCGCCGCTCCAATCTGCGGGGTGCCTTCCAGGATGGAGTCTTCGCTGATTTCCGGGTTGGACCCCCGGACCCCATCGCGGATCTGCTGGGCCACCGCGGCGCGATCCGCCGGATCAATCCCGGCCGCTTCGAGCGCTCCCGAGCTGGTCAGGGCTGCTTCGGCACGACGGGAGAGCATCCGCAGCCCGGACTTCCACAGGGTGTGCTGACACCCGCCGCTGTCTCCGACCACCACCGCGGTGCGCTGCCGATCGAACGGCCGGTCATCGCATCCCGCATCGATCATCGCCTGGCGAGCCAGGGTCAGGGTCAGGCGGTGTTGGGGATCGAGCCGGGCGCTCATGATCGGGGGGAGCCGGAAGGGCCGCGGGTCGAACCCGTCTTCCTCGAGAAAAGCCCCTAACCCGCCGTACGACTTGTCCACCGCAGCGCGATCGGGATCCACGAACAGGTCGGACCTGCCGCTGAAACGGGTCGTCGGGACCGCCCGAACCGCGGAGCGATTCTCCAGGGTGGCTTTCCAGAACTGCTCCGCGTCGCCACCCGGCGCGATCGTCCCGGCCAGGCCGATCACCGCGATCGGTTCCGCCGCGGCGGGATCGGCGACAGGTTCTTCCCTGAGGCTGCCGACGGTGTGATAGGCCGGCTGGTATTCCTCGAGACAGAGGTGGAAATTGACTCCCCCGAATCCGAACGACGATACCGCGGCGCGGCGCGGCAACTCGTCTCGATTCTCGGGCCAGGGCGCCGGTACCGTCACCACATCAAACGGCAATCTGGACCAGTCGGCCCTGGGAGTGCGCACCGTGTGGTTGATGGTCGGGGGGAGGGTTTTGTGCTCCATCCCGAGGACCACCTTGATCACTCCCGCGATACCGGCGGCGCCGAAGAGATGGCCGATCTGGGACTTCACCGCGCTCAGGGAAATCCGCTGGCCCTTGCCAAGCGCGGTCCCGTACGCCTGCGCCATCGCTTCCAGCTCGGCGGGATCGCCCACCGGGGTTCCCGCGCCATGCGTCTCGATCAGCTGGACCGTGTCGGGGGCGTATCCTGCCATCGTCAACGCCCGCCGCATCGCCAGGGTCTGCGCTTTGGGATTGGGGGCGCCGATTCCCTGTTCGCGACCGTCGCTCGAGCCGCCGATTCCTCGAATGACCGCGCGGATGCGATCGCCGTCCCGAAGAGCCCGATCCAGCCGCTTGAGCACCAGGACGCCGGCGCCTTCGCCGGGCACAAAGCCGTCGGCCTCGGCATCGAAGGGGCGAACCCCCCTGGTCGAAAGCCCCCGGAACTTGCTGAATCCCACCATCGCCAGGGACCAGGGAACCATCTGGGAGGCACCGGTCAGCGCGAGATCGAAATCGCCGGCGAGGAGGCCCGCCACCGCGGACTCGATCGCGGCCAGGGACGCCGCGCAGGCGGAGTCCACCACATAACACGGCCCCCGCATCCCGAAATACCCGGCGACCCGGGCGGGGCCGACATTGGCCAGCAATCCGGTGAGGGTGTCCTCGGACGCGGGATCGGTCCGGCGCAGCAGCCAGGTGCGAGTCCGCTCGACCGCCTCCTCGATGCGGTCCGGCGCCACTCCCCGCGCGGCCAGGACGCTGCGCACTTCCGCATCCACCAGGTGCTGCTGCACCCGCCGGCCGAGCTCGAAGAATTTTTCGGTGTGATTTCCCGCGTGACCCATGATGACCGCGGCGCGGTCCTTGTCGAAGGGCCGGTCCAGGTATCCCGCGTCGCGCATGGCCTCGATCGAGGCGACCAGCGCCATCTGGTGGGTCCGATCCATGGCGCGGGCCGTCAGCGGCGGGATCCGGAAGGCTTTCGCGTCGAACCCGGTGTCCTCGACGATCCCACCCACCCTGGCGTAACTGGCGTCTACCGCGTCGGGATCGGGGTCATACAAGGCCGCCGAGTCGAACCACGCCTCGGGCAGCTCCTGAATCGCGTTGTGTCCGGTGAGGATGTTGTGCCAGAAGACATCGAGGTTGGGCGCGCCGGGGAACACCCCGCCCGCTCCAATGATCGCCACCAACCGGTGTGCAGAAGGAGTCCCCGGATCACCTGGGATCATGACCCGCCACCCGGTCGAGGGCGCCGTGCGCCAGCCGGATATTGAAACGCGCCTGGAGGAGATCCGCTTCGGCCTGGAGCCGGGCTGCTTCCGCCAGAAGCGCCACGCCGGAGAGCGCCATCCCGGTGGCCACCTGGTCGGTGGCGATCTTCGCGGCCGCGGTTCGCGCCACCAGCGCTTCGGCCGCGACGCTCGCCCCTTCCTTCGCCCTCAACAAGGCTCGATACGCCTTGGTCGTTTCGGTCTCGATCCGACGACGGGTTCGTTCGAGGTCCAGCCGCGCTTGTTCCTGCTGAGCCCGCCGTTCGGCCATCGCATAGTCGCGCTGCCGGAAATCCCAGATCGTCCACTCGGCTTTGACTCCTACACTGAAATGGCTGGCGGGAAGGAACGGTACTGCGTGCTGTAACAGATGCTGCGCAAACACTCCTACCTGCGGCAGATAGTCAGCCCGCGCTGCGGAAATTCCCTGACTCGCACGCATCACCTGCTGGGTTGCCGCGACCACCTCGGGATTCGAGGCGAGCGCGCCCGTCACATACTCCTCCAGGCGGGCCGGTGAACGATGAATCCTCCGCCGGCTCGACCAGCTCGAACGTCGTTTGCGGCGGAATCCCCAGCAGATCCGCCAACTCCAAACTGAGGTCTTCGATCCGATACCCCAGCTCGCGCAAGCGTCGCCGTGATTCATGGAGCCGGGCTATCGGCCTGATCGGCGGCGACCGCGAGGGCCAACCCGACTTCGGTACTTGCCCTGGCATCGCGCGCAAGCGCTGAATCCGCTGCGACTTGCGCCGCCGCCGCCCGTTGCTGGGCTTCGGCGACGAGCAGATTAGAGTAGCCCCGCTCCACCCCGAGCGATAGGTCTCCTTCCGCCCCCCGGAGTTGGGCCTCGGCAGACCGCTCTTCCGCCACCGCCGCGAGGTGTCCGGCCCTCACCTTGAAGAGCTGGGTCACCGGCTGTTCAACCCGAATGGTCTGAAGGAAAAGGCTGTTCCCACCCTGTGGCAGGAGCACTGGTTTCGCCGGTATCAGCTCGCCGGTGCTGATGACTCCGAATGCCCCCGGAGGAATCGCCAGGGTCTGCCGGGATCCGACCTGGGAGAAGGTCGCGTCGACCGCGAGCCGGGGGAAATACGCGGTCCATCGCTGCTGCCGGCGGCTCTGCGCTTCGATGAGCCGTTGACGCACGATCCCGAGTCCGGGATTGGCCTGATACGCGAGCGCCCGGGCCGAATCGAGCGTCAGCGTCATCGGGACTCTGGGTCTGCAAGAGCAGGAGAAGCACCCTCATGCCGGCCCCGCTTCTCTGCGTCGATTCACGACGACCAGGAGCACCGGCACCACGAACAGGGTGAGCACCATCGAGGAGATGAGGCCCACGGCGAGCACGCTCGCCAGCGGGGACCACATGCCCGAGCCGGACAGAATCATGGGGAGCACGCCCACGGCGGCGGCCATGGTGGTGAGAAAGATCGGACGGAGCCGCCGGCGGCCCGCTTCGAGCGCCGCCTGCTCGATCGCCATGCCGGCGCGCCGCTCGTGATTGAAGAAATCGATCAGGATGATGGCGTTGCGCACCACGATCCCGCTCAGGGCGATGACCCCGACGAACGCGGTGAATCCGAATGGGTTGCCGGTCAGGATCAATCCGAGCAATGCGCCGAACAGGGAGAGCGGAATAGCGGACATGACCATCAGCGTGTCGCTCAGCACCTTGAACAGGAGCAGCAGAATCAGGAAAATGGCGAGGAGGCTTATCCCCAGCGCCACCATCATCTCGTGGAACGTTTCGGTCCGGCTCTCGATCTCGCCACCCAGCTCGAGTCGGTACCCGGCCGGAAGGGTGAGGGTATCGAGGACCGGGCCGGCGCGCGCCAGCACATCGGCGGGGAGGACCGCAGGCGTGACCTGGCTTCTCACGGTGAGGGTCGGGGTCCCGTTGCGATGGACGATGCGGGAGGTCTGCCAGGTCGGTTCGAGCGACGCCACTTCCCGGAGCGGAATCCGCGCGCCGGTCACGTCGGAAGTGATGTAGGCCCCGGTCACGTGGTCGAGGCTCTCGCGCCGGGACTCGTCGAGCCGGAGCACGATCGGCACCGAGCGATCGCCTTCCCAATAGGTGGAAACCGGAACGCCGAGAAAGCTCGCCGCCAGGGTATGCGCCACTTTTGCGGTGCTGATGCCGAGCTGGTTGGCGACCTGCGGCTTCACGGTCACCGTGAGCCGATAACTGTCTTCGCCGAAATCGGAGCGCACCAGGGTTGCTCCCGGGGTGGCCCGGAACACCGCCGCGAGCCGCTCGCCGATCGACTTGAGCACCTCGAGGTCCGGACCGATCACCCTCACCTCGATCGGCGCCTTCATCGCGGGGCCCTGCTGGAGGAATCGCACGTGCACGGTGGCTTCCGGCGCGAGTCCGGGCAGCCCGGCCCGCAGCCGGGCCGCCGCCATCGAGGGCGGTTCCCGGACTCGTCGTCGCGATCAACAGCTGAGCAAAGTTGGTGGCGTCGAATTCCGGTTCGAAGTTGTAGTAGAAGCGGGGTGCTCCCACCCCCACGAAGGAAGCCACGCTGACGATCGCGGGATCTGCGCGCGCTGCGGTTTCCAGCCGTCGAACCACCTGGTCGGTCGCACCGAGCCGGGCGCCTTCGGGGAGCCAGATGTCAACCACGAACTGGGCTCGCTCCGACGGCGGAAAGAAACGTTGTTTCACCACGAGGTAGAGGAGCCCGCCCACCACGACCGCGATCCCGCCAGCCACCAGGGTCTGGCTGCGATAGGACAGGGCCCGGGTGATGAATCGATCGTACCACTTCTGGATCAGGTCGAGCGGGCTCCCGAACCGGCGTCGCTTCGGGGTCGTGGTTTCGCCTTGCGGCTTGAGTCCCTTCTTGATGAACAGGCGGCAGAGCGCCGGGGTGAGCAGCATCGCGACCGCGAAGGACGAGGCCAGCGCCACGCTCACCGTGATCGGCAGGGCGCCGATGAATTCGCCGGTGGTTCCGCTCAGGAACACGAGGGGGAAGAACGATGCGATGATGGTCGCGGTCGCGGCGAGCACCGGCACCACCAGATCGGAGGCCGAACGCGGAGCGGCTTCCGCCGGGGAGAGCCCGTGATCGAGCAGCTCCACATAGTTGTCGGCCACCACGATCGCGTCGTCCACCACGATGCCGAGCGATACGATCAGGCCCGCGAGCGAGACCTGGTGCAGCTCGATCCCCAGGGCCCGCATCGCGCCGAAGGTCACCGCCACGGTCACCGGAATCGCGACGGCGGCGATCGTCGCCACCGGCAGCGGGAGCAGCAGCATCGTGACCAGGATGACCGCGACGATCGCGATCACGAATTCCCGCATGAAGTGATCGATCCGTTCTTCCACCACGGCCGGCTGATCGGCGATCAGCACCTGGGTCACCCCCGGGGGGAACCGCTCGGCCACCATGGCAAGGCGTTCGTTCACCTCGTGGCCGAACTCGACCACGTTATTGCCTTCCTGCATTTCCACCGCGAGGAGGACGGCTTCCTGGCCATTCACCCGGATCAGCGAAGTTGGGATCCCGATCCCCCCGCTCCACGTCTGGCGAAGTCGCCGATCCGGATAGCCTGACCGGCGGGTGAAACTCCCACGATCTGATTCCGGATCGCCTCCTCGTTCAGGAAGAGGCCCTCGGCGTGCATGGGGATCTTGTTGGCATCGGTCTCGAACCCGCCGGCCTCTTCCACCACGTTGTTGGCCTGGAGCGCCTGGACCATTCGCGCGGGCACGACGCCGTACTGGGACAGCCGCTCCAGCGTGCTGGTGACGGCGATCTGCTCGCCCTGCTCTCCCAGCCGGCGAAGCTTCGACACCGCCGGGATGGTGCGGAGGTTCTTTTCGAGCTCGCGCACCTGGTCGCTCAGCTGGCGACTGTCGAGCCCGCCCCCGAAGACCGCGATCAGCATCGCGACGGTGTCGCCGAAATCGGAGTTCACGATCGGTCCCCGGACCCCGTCGGGAAGAGCGGTGGCCCGAAGCAGATTGAGATCGTGGCGAAGGGTGGACCAGAACACTTCCGGCTGTTTGACCCAGTCCTCGATCGCGACGTTGATGATCACCAGGCCGTTCCGGGTGGTCGAGTAGGTCTTCTCCTTCCGGACCTCGGCGAAACGGAAGAGCCGCTCCTCCAGCCGGCGGGTGAGCTGTTCCTCCACCTGTTCGGGCGTGGCACCCGGATAGGCGGCGATCACCAGCGCCATGCGGATCGTGATCTTGGGGTCTTCCCGCCGCGGCATGCGCAGGAGGGATTGGATCCCGAAGGCCACCACCAGCACCATGATGAGGAAGCTGACCTGGCGATGCCTGATCGCCCCCTGGATCAGGCTCACTTGAGACTCTTCCCGGCAGAGTCGTGCTGCACCTGCACCAGGTCGCCGTCGGCGAGCCGGTGCTGGCCGGCGATCACCACGACCTCGCCGGGCTTGAGCCCCTCGACGACCTCGACCTCGCGGTCGAGCATCCGGCCGATCTGCACCGTGCGAGCGCGAACCCGGGTATCGCCTTCACCGATCACGAAGACCTGGGTGGTGCCGTCGGCCCGATGAATCAGGGCTTCGCCCGGCACGGTGAGCGCCTGGACCTTCTGGGTGCCGATCACCCGCACTTCGGCGATCATCCCCGGCCGGAGCAACTGCTCACCGTTGGCGATCCGCACTTTCACCACGTAGCTGCGCGACACCGGATCCGCCGCCACGCCGACCAGACTCACCCGGCCCGCGAATTCCCGTTCGCCCAGCGCCGGGACAAGGACGGTGGCCCGCTGCCCGACCCGGATCGCGCCGATGTCCGCCTCGGGAACTCCGGCGCGAACCTGCACCGTCCCGATATCCACCACCGAGAAGAGCGGGATGCCGGGAGCCACCATCTCGCCCGGATTCACCGCGCGGCGGGAGACGATCCCTCCAATCGGTGTGGTGAGCGTGGCATCGGCGAGCCGCTTCGCGGCCAGCTTGCGTTGCGCATCGGCCGCTTTCCACGCGAATTCCATCCTCACCAGATCGGCCGGGGTGGCGCTTCCCCGCTCGGCGAGCTGCCGAAGCCGGGTCAGGTCATCGAACGCGCGGGCGGCGGTGGCGTCGGCCAGATCGAGGCCCAGCTTGAAGTCGGTGGAATCGAGCCGGGCCAGGACCCCGCCTGCCGCGATCGGATCGCCTTCCTGGGGCACGACCACCGCCGCCCGCCCGCCGACCTGGAAGCCCAGGTCAGCCCAGCGGATCGCCTCGACCGCGCCACTCACGGTGGTGACCATGGGACGCTGCACCGACGTCACTTCCCGGACCCGTACCGCAGGCGCCGTCTCGCCAGGCGGGTCCGCACTCCCCGCGCCTCCGCAGGACAGCTGGATCCATGCGACGCCGAAGGCCACCGCCGCTCTGGCGAGGGGCAGGTACCTCATGGACACCTCCCTGTTTCCCATCGTGGGACCTGTCCACCACGCGCAAAAAGGCGGTCGCATGGGTCACCCGCATTCCGGTGAGCCCCGGGAGGGTCGAATTACGCGTGGAAACAGGGGTTACGAGAAAGCGAGCACACTATGAGCGACCAGGTCCCTCGCCGCGCCAGGCTGGTACTCGGCGACGGCGAGCAGGAGCGCGTCTTCGAGCTGGCCGGCACGTAGCTGCACCATCGGACGCTCGGAGCTGAGCGACATCGTGATCAACGACGACCGGGCCTCCCGTTCCCATGCCACCATCGGCCTCTTCGGCGGCCGCTTCGCGGTGCGCGACCTCGGCTCCGCCAACGGGACCCAGCTCAACGAGCGGGTGGTCACCCAGGATTGGTTGAATGCACGGAGATCTGATCCGGATCGGGCGCACCCAGTTCCGCTTCGAGGAGATCGCTCCGACCAGCATCGGCAAGGCCACCAGAATCGCCGAGGTCGAGGACGAGGCGGACGAGCGGACGATTCGAGAGCCTGGTCCATCACAACGAGCATCCGTGCCTGGTGCTGAGCTTCGGCGACCAGACCGTCGAGTATCCCCTCCTCGGCGAATGGATCACCATCGGCCGTGACCCGGCCTGCGACATCGTCATCGACACCGACATGGTCTCCCGGAGGCACGCCCAGGTCGAACGCAGGGGCCGGGCCTTTCTGCTGCGCGACGCGGGAAGCAGCAACGGGACCGTCGTGAATCGCAGCACGGATCACCAGCACGTGCTCCAGGACGGCGATGTGATCAGATTGGGCGACGCGGTGATGGTATTCAAGGCGGCATTCTCCCCCGAACGGCTCACCGTCGCCGAGGGGGCCAGGGAACGAGACCACCGGCGGCCGGTGGTGTTCGTGCCGGGCTTCATGGGCTCCGAGCTGTACCGCGGCAGCGAGCGCATCTGGCCCAGCATGCACACCTTGCTCCGCGATCCCGGAGAAGCTCCGTTACGGACCTGAGCACCCGCTCGAGCCCCGCAAGGTGCTCGGAGAGCTGGTGGTGATACCGAAGTTCCTCACGCTGGACCAGTACAACCGGCTGGGGAATTACCTCGAAGAGGGAGTCGGATACCAGCGGGAGCGCGACCTCATGGAGTTCGCCTACGATTGGCGCCAGGACGTGCGCATCTCGGCGCGCCAGCTCGGTGCCGCAATCGAAGCGTGGCAGGCCCGGAGCGATGTTGCGAGAGGACCCGTGACCATCATCGCCCACAGTCTCGGCACTCTGGTCTCGCGCTACTTCGTGGAGGTGCTCGGCGGCTCGGCCAAGGTCGAGCGGCTGGTGCTCATCGGAGGGCCGCACTTCGGGGTGCCCCACATTGCCGGAGCGCTCGCGGCGGGGCCCCAGATTCCCATGTTCGGGGGACTGTCGCGCAAGGTGCGCGAGGCCATCCTGACGTTCCCGTCCACCTTCCAGTTCCTGCCGACCTATCCCTGCGTCCGCACCACGAGCGGGGAAAAGCGCTGCCCACTGGATGACGATGGCTGGCTTCCCGAGGCCAACCGGGCCTACCTTCGGGAAGCCCGTAATTTCCGCAATGAGCTGGGGACCCGTTTCACGGTGCCGACCGTCTGTATCTTCGGGTACGGTATGAAAACCACCTCGGGGATCTCAGTGCAGCACGACGGGGCCGGGGCATGGACCAGCGTGGAGTGGCAGACCGACCTCGCGGGAGACGGCTCGGTTCCCAAGCTGAGCGCGGTGCTGCCGAACACGGAGATCCATCCCGTCAAGCAGGCCCATGGCGCGCTCTATACCGATCCGGACGTCCGTGCCCGGCTCCTGCTCGAGCTGACCCGGGAGCGGAACCTGGCATGACCGCTGGACCGCCACTTCGAGTGGTGGCGATACCCAGTGGACGGTTCGATCAGAATTGCTACCTGGTGGCTGCGCTGGGGTCGCCCGAGGCAGCCATCGTGGATCCCGGCGAAGACGCCGAGCTCTGCCTCCGACGGGCCGAGGAAGAAGGCCTCACGATCCAGCGCCATCTGGCTCACCCACGGCCACCTCGATCATCTGCTGGGGATTCCGACGGTGCACGCCAGGACCTCCGCGCCGATCTACCTGCATCCCGCGGACCGGCCCTTCTACGATCGGCTGGAACAACAGGCCGAGTTCCTCGGAGTGAAGCTCCCGGCACCGCTTCCCGCGGTGACCCACGAGCTGGCCCACGATCAGCAGCTCGAGGTGGGTCCCGCCCGGATGAAGGTGCTGCACACCCCGGGGCACTCGTTCGGCAGCGTGTGTTTCCTGGGACCTGGTCTGGTTCTGGTGGGGGATGTGTTGCTCAAAGGAACGCTCGGGCGCGCCGATCTGCCGGGAGGGAGCCACAGCCGGCTCCAGCAGAGCGTCCGCGAGGAGTTGTATTCTTTGCCGGAGGAAACCCTGGTGTACTGCGGACACGGGCCAATGACCACCATCGGGGCCGAGCGGAAGAGCAATCCCACGCTGAGAATCGCGGGCCAGCCACCGGCATGATCCTGCCGTGCCGATAGGCAGCCTGATCGACAGCCAGGTCGGGCCCTACCGCCTGGTCGACTTTCTCGGCGCGGGCGGCATGGGTGAAGTGTATCGCGGGGTGGATCCGAGCAACCGGGTCGTGGCGGTCAAGGTGGTCACCGGAACCCGCGCAACGCCAGCGTTGCTCCAGCGATTCCGCAACGAAGCCCGGATCCAGGCGTCCCTCCGCCATCCCAACATCGCGACCGTGCTCGAGATCACCGAAATCGCCGGGCAACCCTGCATCGTCATGGAATTCGTGGACGGGGAGACGCTCGAGGAGCGGATCGGACGAAGCTCCGGACTTCCCGCAGTCGAAGCGCTCCGCATCATGGCGACGGTGACCGAAGCCGTGGGTTACCTCCACGATCACGACGTCATCCACCGGGATCTCAAGGCCTCCAACATCAAGGTCACCAGCGGTGGAGCCGCCAAGCTGCTCGACTTCGGCCTGGCCCGGGATCGGCTCACCCCGCAGCTCACCCGGACCGGCGTGGCGATCGGCACCCTCGGTTACATGGCGCCCGAGCAGCTCAAAGCCGGGAAGATCGACCGTCGCACCGATATCTGGGCCCTCGGCGTCGTCCTCTACGAATCACTCACCGGTACGCTGCCGTTTCCGCAGGGAGCGCTCGGCGCGAGCGGGCGGGGTGCCAGCGCGTTACCCGCCGGCCTCGAAGGTGAAACCCTCCGTTCCTCCGGCGGTGGACGCGATCATCGCCCGCTGCCTCGAGGCCGATCCGGATGATCGTTTCTCCGGGACGGGGGCACTGCTCACCGAGATCGCCAAGGCGCGGAGCCAGCTCGCGGGCCCCGCACGCAATCGAGCGGGCGCCGGGCTCTCCGCAGAGTCGAGAAAGCGGCGAAGGCGCGGTGCCCGGCCCCGAATGGTGGCGAAACCGGACCGTTCAGGCGATGGGTGCCATAGCTCGGGTTCGCGGTTGCTGATCTGGGTGGCCACCCTGCTCCGCCCTGACCCGGCCCCTCCGGTTCCTTCCGCGAGCGGCGATCCCGGTCTTGCCTGTGGGGTAGCGCCCGGCCAATGCGGCCTCGACGCGCTCGATCCGGATCGACATCATGGCAGGGGCCGCCGACGTCTACTGTGGCGATCGCCGGCTGGGCCGCACCCCGTTCGATTTTCCCGCGAAGCTCGGTTCCGATGTGCGCTTCCTGCTGCGGGAGCCCGGCCGGGTCGACAAGCCGGTGGCCTTTACGGTGAGCTGAAGTGACCCGCACCTGGACCTTCCTCATGACCCCGAGTCCGTGACGGCGGTCGGGTACCTCGACGGGCGCCGGCTCGCGCTGGCCGTCATCGCGGGGGCCCGATACGTGGAGGCCCGCTCCGAGCGGCTGAATCGGATCAACGTGTTCCCGGTGCCGGACGGCGATACCGGGACCAACGTGTCCTCTACCCTCCAGCAGATTGCGGCAGGCATCGGCCCGGCTTCGTCAGACCCACGTGCGCGAGGCGGCCAGAACGATCGCCGACGAAGCGCTGAGTGGAGCGCGGGGCAACTCGGGCGCAATCCTGGCGCAATTCTTCATCGGGTTTTTCGAGGCCTTCCCGGACACGCCGCGCATCACCACCCGTGAGTTCGGAAAAGGAGTGATGGGGCCGCGGAATCGGCCTGGGGCGCGATCGCCCGGCCGGTGGAAGGGACCATCCTTTCGGTGATCCGCGACTGGGCTCGTCACATTGCCGGAGCGGGCCGAGAGCCTGGGGGACTTTGCGCCTCTGATCGACCGAGTCGCTCGGCCTGGCCCAGCGGGCCCTGGAGCGAGACCCCGCGTCAGCTGAAGGCGCTCGCCAGCGCGGGCGTGGTGGACGCCGGCGCCCAGGCCTTCGTGTATCTGATCGAGGGAATCGTGCTCGAGCTCCGGGAGGAGGGCGGGCCAAGGCTCCTCGAGGAACCCGCCGCCGGCACGACCCGGGCCATCCGCGCTACTCGGACAGTCCGTTCCTGTTCCGCTTCTGCACCGAGGCGCTGGTCCAGGGCGAAAGCGATGGATCGCGGTGGCGTTGCGGCGAGAGGCGGCGCTGCTGGGCGATTCGATCGTGGTGGCGGGCGGCGCCTCAGAAGATCCGGGTGCACGTCCACACCAACGAGCCCGAGCGGCTCTTCGAGGCGCTGCGGCGGCACGCCGAGGTGATCCAGACCAAGGTCGAGGACATGGAGGCGCAGCACCGGACCCGGTTGGATCCCGGACCGCGCCGGCCGAGTCGGGATCGTGACCGACTCGACCTGCGATCTCCCGGCGGAGGTCCTGGAGGAGCTGGGCATCGGCGTCGTGCCGGGCCGGGTGATGTTCGGCTCGGAGAATTACCTCGACAAGGTGACCATCACCCCGGCCGAGTTCTATGCGCGGTTCGCGCGGACCGACGTGGTGCCGACCACCTCGCAGCCGCCACCCGCGGATTTCACCCAGGTCTACACCAACGTCGGGGTCCACGCGGGCTCCATCGTCTCGATTCATCTCTCGGCGGCGCTCTCGGGGATCTACCAGGCGTCCCTGGTCGGCGCGAGGGCGGTGCCCGATACGCGCTTCGTCCACATGGACAGCCGCACCGTCTCGGTCGGGCTCGGGCTGGTGGTCCGGGCGGCGGCGCGGGCGGCAGCGGGGGCGCTCGATGGAGGCGGTCGTCCGGATGGCGCAGGAACTGTGGACCGGGTAAGGATGTTCATCGCGCTGCCGACCCTGGATCATCTGGTTCGGGGAGGGCGGGTGTCCGCGATGCGGGCCGGATCGCCGGGCTGCTTCGCGTGCTTACCGTTGTTGACGCTGAGCGGCGAGAGGAAGGGCAGTGCGGGCCGGGCATGGCCTGCAGCTACGAGAGTGCGCGCCGGAAGATGATCAAGCTGGTGAAACTGCGAGATTGGCGCGATCCGGGTCGGCGGCGCCCCGAAGTTCGGCGTGGCCCACTGCGCCGCTCTGCCAATCGCCGAGGAGTTGGCCGACCGTCTGCGCGAGGGATATCCCGAGGCGGAGATCATGATCGCCGAGTGTGGCCCCGCCATCGGTGCCCACGTCGGTCCCGGGGCCGTCGGGATCGCGGTATTGTCGTAGGTCTGGACGGCCGGCTCCTTCCGCCTACGGCTGGGTCGGATGACCGAGGCCGGGCACGTCTCTCCCGAGGAACAATTCCAGCGGCTGCTTGTTCCCGTCCATGCGGTGATCGTCCATGAGGTTGATCGCGCGGGCCTGGGTCAGCGCCTGATCCACCGGCATGTGCCGCTGATCGATCAGGTAGGCGGCCCAGAGGTGGCTGGCCCGCCAGGCGATGGTGCAGTGGAGCAGGACCTTGCCGTCCGCCGCCTGCATCGCCGCGGCAAAGTCCTTCACCGCCTGGGGAGAATAGGGCAGCTCCGCGGTTCCCCGCATGGGGAGATAGACGTACTTCATGCCGAGCTCCTTGGCCAGCGCTGCTTCGTCGAAGCGGAACCCGCTCCATCTCGGGCGGGCTGCGAAGATTGACCACCGTGGTGACACCGCGGTCCTTCATTTCGCGGAGTCCCTTCTCGGTGGGCTGTCCCCCGATGAACACGTCCTCACCCACCTGAACGAACTTGGCCAGGAAAAGCCCGGTGGTGTCGAGCGCCACTGGCGCCGGGGCAGCGACGGTGGACTTGGGCCCGGTCAGCTTCTGGGCCTCTGCCTTTGGAACGAGGAGAACACCGGGAAGAACCAGGGCGAGGAATCGTGCACCCATCGAGAACCTCATGAACCACCTCCAGAATCGAGACACCGCAGAGAAGGATACTACGGAGCGGCTGAGGGTCCGGTTACGAGGACCCGGGCATCCGCCGCGATGGCCCCGCCCGCGGTCGCGATCAGCGGATTGATGTCCAGCTCCCGGATCGCCGGGAAATCCACCACCAGCTGCGAAACCCGAAGCAGAACGTCTTCCAGCGCGGTCCGGTCCACCGGGGGCTGGCCTCGCACCGCGTCGAGGATCCGGGCGCCCCGGATCCCGGCCAGCATGGCGGCAGCGTCGTGACGCATGATGGGAGCGAGCCGGAACACGACGTCCCCCAGCACCTCGACCAGGATTCCCCCTAGTCCGAACATGATGAGCGGCCCGTACAAAGGGTCGCGGGTCATCCCCACGATGAGCTCCCGGCCCTTTCCGACCTGGGGTTGCACCAGGAGTCCGCTGATGGACGCATCAGGCCGGGCCTTCTTGACCGTCGCCATGATGCGATCGAAACCGGCCCGCACCTCGTCCGCATTCCGGAGTCCCAGCGCCACTCCGCCCACGTCGCTCTTGTGAAGGATTTCCGGCGCCATGACCTTGAGCGCCACCGGAAATCCGAGGGTCGCAGCATAACCCGCAGCCTGATCCGGGCTCCCGGCCACGATCCCGGGGGCCACCCGGATGCCGTACGCCGCGAGAAGCGCCAGGGCTTCGTCCTCCGCGAGCCGATGCCGCCCCGACGCCCGCACCGCGGTGAGCAGCCGGTCGGCGCGATCCCGGTCCACTTCGAGCGCCTCGACGGCCGGTTCCGGGCGCTCCCGCTGGTCGCTCCAATGGGAGAGCGCGGCAAGTCCCCGCGCCGCCGATTCGGGAAAGATGTAGGCCGGAATCCCCGCCTCGTGAAGCAGGGCCCGCCCCTGCGGCAGGCCTTCGTGACCCATCAGCACCCCGAATACCGTCTTGTCGGGGTGCTGCGCCGCGACCGACGCGATCGCCACGGTCACATCTTCCTGCGAAACGCCCAGCGGCGGAACGAAGATGGCGAGCGCCGCGTCCACCCCGGGATCCGAGAGGAGCCCATCCAGCGCGGCGCGATAGCCCTGCGGATTGGCCGAGGCGATCATGTCCAGCGGGTTACGAATCGACGCTTCGGTGGGAAACAGGGCCTGCAGCGTCTGCACCGTCCCGGGGGCGAGCTCCGGCAGCGTGAGGCCGCTCGCTTCACAGGCATCGGCCGCCAGAATGCCCGGCCCGCCCGCGTTGGTCAGCACCACCGTCGCGCGGGAGCGGGGGGGCTTGGCCGAAAAGGCGATGGCGAGGTCGAACAGCTCCTCGATACTGGCGGCGCGCAGCACGCCCGCCTGGGCCAGCAGCGCATCCACCGCGGCATCGCTCGCGCCCAGCGCGCCGGTGTGGGATTGCGCCGCCCGGGCGCCCGCCTTGGAGCGGCCCGATTTCACCACGATGATCGGCTTGGTCCGGGTGATCCGGCTCGCGATCTCCAGAAACCTGGCGGGATTGCCGAAGCTCTCGACGTACATCAGCACCACCTGGACGTCCGGATCGTTCTCCCACTCGAGCAGGAGATCGTTGCCGCTCACGTCGGGCTTGTTTCCCACCGACACGAATTGCGAAATCCCGATGCCGTATTCCTTGGCGTAGTCCAGCACCGAGAGTCCCAGCGCGCCGGACTGGGACACGAACCCGGTCTTCCCATAGGGCGGCAGCGAGTGCGCGAAGGTCCCGTTCATGGCCACGGCGGGATTCGAATTGAGGACACCCATGCAATTGGGGCCGACCATCCGGATCCCGCTCGAGCGGACCAGCTCGGTAAGAAGTCGCTCCCGCTCGACCCCTTCCCCGCCGACTTCCCGGAATCCCGCCGAGATCACCACCAGCCCGCCGACGCCCTTCCGAATACACCCCTCCGTAACGGCGGGACGTGCTCCTTGGGAACCACGACGATGGCCTGATCCACCGGACCCGGGATCGCCTCCACCTCGGGCCAGGCGGGGATCGAATAGATCGATTCCGCGAAGGGATTGACCGGATACACCGAACCGGTGAAGCCGCCCTGCACCAGATTGCGAACGATCTCGTGGCCGATGGTGCCGGTGGTACGCGAAGCGCCGATCACCGCGATGGACCGGGGGGACAGGATCGGCTGGAGTGACTGGGCCATGCGGGAAGATAGTTTTTCGGCTAGTTTCTCTCTCTCTCTCTGTTTTCAAGGACGTCCTATGCGCCGCCGCCCCCTGGCTGCCCTGACCAGCATCGTCACTGCTACCGCCCTGCACGCCCAGACTACCCCGCGACCGACAATCGAGCAGTTCCTTTCTCCCGCCTCGCCGCTCGAGCTCGCCACGGCGGCCAGGGCAGACGTGGTGGCCTGGGTCACCTACGAGAAGGGGATGCGGAACGTCTATGTCGCGCGGGGGCCGGAGTGGAAACCGCTCCGAATCACCCGGTTCCTGAAGGACGACGGGGTGGACGTGGGATCGGTCGAGCTGTCGGACGACGGCAGCATGGCGATTTTCGTGCGGGGACACGGCCAGAACCGGGCCGGCTGGGTGGCGAATCCGTCGCACGATCCCGATGGCGCCGATCGCGCGGTCTGGGCAGCGCGCACCGATGGGATGGGGACCTGGCGGCTCGCCTCGCTCGCCAACACCGAGCCCGCCACCGGCGGCCAGTTTTTCAGAGGCGGCGGGTCGCCCGAGCTTTCGCCCAACGGCCGCTATGTCGTCTTCGTGCGGGACGGGCAGATCTATCGCGCCAGCACCATGGCCGGTCCCAAGACGGCGATGGACACCGCCGGGGTTCCCTTCATCAAGGAGTGGGGCCGCCAGGTGAATCCGGTCTGGAGTCCGGACGGGACCAAGCTCGCCTTCGTGAGTCTCCGGGAGAACCACTCGTTCATCGGCGTGTACGACATGGCGACCCGGACGGTGGATTTCATCGCGCCGAGCACCGACTTCGATTCGAGTCCGGTCTGGTCGGCCGATGGGAAGCGGATCGCCTTCGTTCGGAAACCGGGCACGCCGTTCGGCCAGCAGGTGGTGACGACGCCGAGCCCGTTCGGCCAGACCGCTCCCACCCAGGGTCGTGGCGCGCAGCAGGCGAGCGGCTGCCGGCCGCCCCAGGGCGGCGGGTTCGGCGGGGGCGGATTCTTCCAGCCCGACACCATGCCGCAGCCCCCGGCCGACGGTCTCTGCCGCGCCGCCTTCGCCGGCGGGTACACCGTGTCATTCTGGGTGGGCGATGTCGCCACCCACGGCGCAAAGGAATTCTGGCATAACACGCCGGGCGACCGGACCTTCTCGACCGTCAACCAGATAGCCTGGGCCGGCGACCGGGTGGTCTTCACCGCCCAGGTTCCCAAGGACGAGTGGGACCGCTACTTCAGCGTGAGCATCGAGCACGCCGAGACCGAGCCGGTGCTCCTCACCACGACCGACGGGCTCATCAACGACGGGGTGGCCGATCGCACCTTCACGACGACGTCCCTTTCCCGGGACGGCAAGACGATGTTCTACGCGACCAACGCCACCGACATCGAGAAGCGGCACGTGTGGGCGGTGCCGGTCGCCGGTGGCACGCCGGTCCGGATCTCGACCGGCTACGGGGTGGAGGTGTCTCCCACCCCGGTCGGGATGGGAAAGACGCTCGCGGTCCTGTTCTTCGACGCGTCCCAGCCGGCCTCGATCGGCCTGGTGCCGGCGGCGGGCGGAGCGCCGAAGATCATCTATCCCGTGTTAGGGCCGAATTTCCCGAAAGCCGCGCACGTCACCCCGGAGATCGTGATCACCCACGCGCCCGACGGCGTCGAGGTCCACAACCAGCTCTTCCTGCCCAGGGACCTGAAGCCGGGCGAGCGACGACCCGCGATCGTGTTCGTGCACGGCGGCCCCCAGCGCCAGATGCTGCCGGCCTATCACTACATGCAGTTCTATCACTGGGCCTACGCCTACAACCAGTGGCTCCAGAGCCAGGGCTACGTGGTGCTCTCGGTGAACTACCGGCTGGGGATCGGCTACGGCAATTCCTTCCGGCGCGCCGAGAAGACCCGAACCCAGGGGAACGCCGAGTACCAGGATGTGCTCGCCGGGGCCAAGTACCTCCAGACCCGCGCCGACGTGGATCCCGCCCGGGTCGGGATCTGGGGTCTTTCCTACGGCGGGCTCCTCACCGCCGAGGCACTGGCCCGGAATTCCGACGTGTTCGTGGCCGGGGTGGACCTGGCCGGTGTCCATATATATGGAAGCGCCAGCGACACCACGAGCCTGGCCTTCCGCTCCTCGGCGGTGGGCGCGATCGACGGGTGGAAGTCGCCGGTGTTCCTGGAGCAGGGCGATGACGACCGGAACGTGGATTTCTCCCAGACCGTCGGGCTGGTGAGCCTGCTCCGGGCCAAAGGGGTGTACTACGAGCTGATGGTCATCCCGGACGACGTGCACGAGTCGCTGCTCCACTCCCGCTGGCTCGACATCTTCGCGCGGAGCGGAGACTTCCTCCATCGCTTTGTGTGGGAGAAGCAGACGCCCCCCACCACCGTAAGCAGCGGCGGGAGGTAACCGCAGATGCAACGGCGCGACTTTCTGGAGACGCTCTCCCGCGGCGCATCCGCGATGTGGGTCGGCGTCAATCTCCGGGACCTGTTCGCCGCGGGGACCTGGGCCGCGGCCAGGGCTCCCGACGCGCCCTGGGAATTCTTCTCCCCGGAACAGGCCACCCTGATGGACGCCATCTCGGCCACGCTGGTTCCAACCACGGAAACGCCGGGGGCTCGCGAAGCCCACGTGGTCCAATTCATCGACCACTCGCTGGCCACGTTCATGCAGGAGCGCCAGAAGCGGTTCACCGATGCGCTGGCGAATTTCACCGAGTTCGTCTCGCAGAGCCGCCCCGGGGGCAAGCCGTTCGCCGAGCTTCCCGAGGAAGACCAGATCGCCGTGATGGGCGAGTACGAGAAGAAGAACCCGCAGCCATTCAATCTCCTGCGTACCTCCACCATGATGGGGATGTTCTGTCATCCGCAACATGGCGGCAACTATCAGAAGGTCGGCTGGCAGCTCATCGGATTCGTCGACCAATACTCCTGGGTGCCACCCTTCGGGTACTATGACCGGCCATGATCACCCGGGCCACGAGCCCGGCGCCAGCAGGCCCTTGATCCCGGCGATGCGGACCTATCGGTCGAGCGACGAAGTCGATTTTGTGGTGGTCGGCTCGGGAGCGGCCGGAGGGGTGATTGCCCGGGAGCTTTCCCGGAATGGATTCTCGGTCGTCGTGCTGGAGCAGGGCCCCTGGCTCACCGAGCGCGACTTCAGCCACGATCCCTTCTTCGAGGATATCAATCCGGAGAAGAGCCTGACCAACCGGGAGGCGATTCAGCCCCAGACCGTTCGCGAGAAGGACACCGAAACCGCCAAGCCCGAGATGTGGGCCCAGTACGGGCGCGTGGTGGGCGGAGGGTCAGCCCACTTCACCGCGAACTACTGGCGATTCCCTGAAGTCGAATTCCGCCAGGCCACGCGCTATGGCATCCCCGACGCGTCCTCGATCGCCGACTGGCCGATCAGCTACGCCGATCTCGAGCCGTACTACACCAAGGTCGAGTGGGACGTCGGCGTCTCGGGACTCGCCGGCAATCCGTTCGAGCCTCCCCGCAGCAAGCCGTATCCGCTGCCGCCGCTGCCGATCAAGTCGGAAGGCGTCCTGTTCGAGAAGGGGGCCAGGGCGATTGGATGGCATCCGTGGCCTTCCCCGATGGCGATCCTCTCCCAGCCCTACCGGGGCCGCTCGCCCTGCGTCGCCTGCGGCATGTGCATCGGTTCGGCGTGCGAGGTGCGCGCCAAGTCGAGCACGCTGGTCACCATGATCCCCGAGGCGGTCGCGACCAAGCGGTGCGAGGTCCGGACCTCGAGCTATGTGCGCCGGATCGAGACTTCGAACGACGGCCGGGTGACCGGGGTCACCTACTTCGACAAGGACCGCAAGGAAGTCTTCCAGCCGGCCAGGGCCGTGGTGCTTTCCGCCAACGGGTGCGAGACGCCCAAGCTGCTCCTGATCTCGACGACGTCGCTCTTTCCAGACGGGCTGGCCAACTCGAGCGGCCAGGTTGGCCGCAACATCATGTTCAATGGCGGCGGGCTTCGCGAGCGGGATGTTCGAGCACGACGTGAACGGGTGGAAGGGCGTCGTGGTGTCGCGGACCGCATGGGATGCGTTCGAGCTCGACGAATCGCTCGGGATCTACGGCGGCGGCGGCATGGATTTCCGCGCCGACGGCGGCCCCATGAGCGCGGGGTTCCGGGGCTGGCAGGGAGAGCCCCGCTGGGGACGGGAGTGGAAGAAGCGGGTGCGTGACTACTTCAACCGGTACGTGTACTCGTACGGCCACACCTCGAGCCTTCCGGTTTCGACCAATCGCATCGATCTCGACCCCGAGCTCAAGGACGCCTGGGGGTTGCCGGCTCCGCGCCTGACGTTCACCCCGCACCCCAACGACAAGAAGCTGGGGGAATGGTTCGGGAAGAAAGGGCGTGAGGCGCTGGAGGCCGCCGGAGCGATTCAGCTGAGCGAGAGCGGCGGTGGCGCCGACGGCGGTGGCCCCCACCTGCTGGGCACCTGCCGAATGGGGAGCGATCCCGCAACCTCGGTGGTGAACGCCGACCACCGGACCCACGACGTGAAGAACCTGTTCATCGTGGACGGGAGCAGCTTCGTGACCTCGGGTCGCGGGCAACCCACCATGACCATCCAGGCGCTGGCCTTCCGGGCCGCCGATCGGATCACTGACCTGGTCAAGCGACGCGAGATCTAGTGTCCATGACCCTCCCGTCCAGACGCGCTCCCGCCAGTCTCCTTCTCGGTCTCCTGTTCCTGGCAAACTGTAGCAGTCCGGCTGGCCCGACCGGAGGAGTGGTCGCTTCCATCTCGGTCACGCCAGCCGGCGACACGCTGGTCTCGCTGGGCCAAACCCGGCAGCTGAGCGCCGTGGCCAAGGACGCCGCGGGAACCGTGATCACGGGGAAGACCTTTACCTGGAGCTCCTCGGGAAGCGGGGTGGCGACGGTCAACGCCACGGGATTGGTCACGGCGATCGCCAACGGTCAGGCGACGGTGAGCGCGTCGGTGGACGGGAAGTCGGGGGCGGCCGTGGTGCTGGTCGATCAGCAGGTCGCCACCGTGGAGATCACTCCGGGCTCCCCCGCGCCGATCACCACGATCGGAGGCACCCAGCAGTTCAGCGCCACGGCCCGGGATGGCTCGGGTGCCGGGTTAACCGGCCTCACCTTTCTCTGGCTCTCGAGCAATCACGCGGTCGCGACGGTGGATGCCTCCGGAAAAGCCACCGCCGTGGGGCCGGGCACCGCCACGATTACCGCCGCCGCTCGCGGAGTACCGGCTTCCGCTCAGCTCACCGTCACCCAGGTTGCCACCCAGCTGGTGATCACCGCACAGCCGAGCACCTTCACGGAAGGACGCTCGATGGGGAATGCGGTCCAGGTGGAGATCCGGGACGCGGGCGGAGCCCTGGTGAGTGGGGCGCGCCCGATCGTCACCCTGGCGATCTCCGATAACCCGGCGGCCGGCACCCTGAACGGCACCGTCAGCGTCAATGCAGTCGGCGGGATCGCCAGCTTCCCCCAGCTGAGCATCGACCGCGCCGGGCAGGCCTACAAGCTCTCGGCAAGCTCGTCGGGCCTCACCCCGGCGGTCAGCTCCGCCTTTAACGTCATGCTGGATTTCCGCACCGTGGATGTCGGGAATTCCGCCAATTGCGGAACGACGGCTTCGGGCGCGATCTACTGCTGGGGCGCGAATGCGAACAGCCAACTGGGCGACGGGACAACATCGGATCGGCTGGTGCCGACTCGGGCGGTGACGCCCCCCGGCGTTCCCTTCACGCGGATAACGAGTGGCAATCCGTCGATTGCGTGTGCCCTCGCCGGGTCGGGGGCGCCATACTGCTGGGGCATCGGATTCATCGGCCAGCCGCTCATCGGGCAGAGCACCATACCATTGCTGGTGCCGTCCCTGCGGGGGTCACGTTCACGTCGATCTCCACCAATTCCTCCCACACCTGTGGAACGACCCCGACCGGGACCCTCTATTGCTGGGGCGGCAATGCCAACCATGCCCTTGGCGACGGGACGTTGACCAACCGGCAGACCCCGGTGCTGATTCCCTCCCCCGCCAATGTGTTCTTCGTCGCGGTGAGCGCGGGCGGTCTGAGCACCTGCGCGCTTGCTTCAACCGGCGCAGCCTACTGCTGGGGCGGCAACAGCGCGGGGCAGGTCGGGGATGGAACCCTGGTTGAGCCGCTGGGACCCACGGCCGTCACCATGCCGACGGGCGTTTCCTTCGTGCAGGTGGAAACCGCATCGGGGTATGCCTGCGGCCTTACTTCTGCCGGGGCCATGTACTGCTGGGGGAGCAACGCCAACGGCGCCCTGGGGGATGGCACCACCACCAACCATTCGACTCCCGCGCTGGTGACGATGCCCGCCGGAGTTGGTTTTGTTCAGTTCGCCACCGGAGCCTTCAACTGTGCTGTTTCGACCACTGGAGTGGTGTATTGCTGGGGCCGCAACCCCGGAGGGACTCTGGGTGACGGAACCAGCATCGATCACTTCACCCCCCAACCCATCCAGATGCCAACCGGGATTCTCTTCGCCTCCGTGGCCGTGGACCCAACCGGAACTGCCTGTGCCGTCGCAACGAGCGGTGCGATTTACTGTTGGGGTGGCAATTTCAGCGGCCAGCTGGGAAACGGTACGACGGTGAACAGCCTGGTACCGGTCCGCGTCGCGCGTTAGGCCGACCGGGCCCAGCGAACCATCCGTCGAGCAGGCCTACGGAATCAGGTTGGCGGGACGGGGGTCGCTGTAGTAGAGGGACCGGGCCGGCATGTTCACCCGGGGAAGCGTGGCGCGGTCCATCACCGCATCCTCCGCGAACGAGCTGATTCCGCCAGAGAATCCACCCCACCACCGCGTACACCTCGTCGGGCGTCAGCGACCCCGGTTGAGTCTGGGGCATGGCGCGATGGATGAAATCGTAGAGCGTGGTCGCGTATCCCCAGTAATTCCCGACCGTTCGAGGTGCTTTCGGATCGGGGATTCCTTTTCCAGGATCAGGCGTCACCAGTTTGTCGTAGGGGCCCTCGACCCCGGTGGGCCCGTGGCAGGCCGAGCATTTCGCGGCATAGATCACCGCGCCCGCCTTCGGGGTGCCGCTTCCTGCCGGTAGCCCGGTTCCATCGGCCCGCACGTCGATGTCGAGCCCCGCGATCTCTGAGCTGGTGGCGGGCCGGCCGTAGCCGAATCGGGTCGAGTCGCGGGTTACCGCATCGGTGCTATCGCGCTGCATCGTGCCGACTGCCATCGCCAGGCCCAGGAGCGCGAGCGCGCCGATGGGAAGGATCATGCGCCGGTTCACGGCGTGAGCCCGAACTCGACCCGCCCGTCGGACATAACCCGCCAGGCCCTGATGTTGTTGTTGTGATACTGGGTCGCGACCCCGCGCTCCCGGCGAAGCTGGTCCAGGGTCGGCTGCACCTCTCCGGTTTCATCGGTCGCCCGGCTCATCAGCAATGCCGGCTTCCCGTTCCACTTCCAGCCCAGACGGAACCGGGTATGGCACTTGGGCAGCACCGGCTCCTGCAGCTCCGCCGGCGCCCAGGTCGAGCCGCCATCGGTACTGATGTCCACTTTCGTAACCCGGCCTCTCCCGCTCCACCCGATCCCGGAAATCTCCCAGCGGCCCGGCGTGATCCGGTTGGGATAGGCCGGAAAGGTGATGATGGACTTGGTGTCCATGATCATGCTGAATTGCCGGATCCGTCCGTCCGGCATGAGGTCGGTGTACTTGGAGGTTTCTTCCCGGGTCTCGAACGGCCGATCGGACAATTCGATCCGCCGGAGCCACTTGACCGACGTGTTGCCTTCCCACCCGGGCAGAAAGAGCCGGGCCGGGTAGCCCTGCTCGGGGCGGAGCGGCTCGCCATTCTGCCCGTAGGCGATCAACGCGTCGTCCCACGCCTTGGCCATCGGGAATGCTCCGGGTCATGACCGCCGCGTCTTCTCCCTCGGCGAGGAACCAGGTCGCCTTCGGGTCCGCTCCCACCTCGCGGAACAGCGTGGCGAGGGGAACCCCGGTCCACTCGCTGGTACTGGTCAGACCATCGATCCGCTGCGGAGTGAGATCGGGCCGGATCCCTTCGGGAAGAAATCCGCTGCTGCCGTTGCCGGAGCATTCCAGGAAGTGCAGCACCGACCGGGACGGGAACCGCTTCAGGTCGGCGAGGCTGAACACCGTCGCCCGCTCCACCATGCCGTGGATCAGGAGCGAGTAGTGGGCCGGGTCGATCGCCGGGATGCCGCCGTGATGACGCTCGTAATGGAGATCGGCCGGGGTGATGATGCCGTCGAGATCCTGGAGCGGTGTCTCGCTCTGGCCGGAAAGCGCGGCGCGGGCGACGTGGCGCCTGGGCTGCTCGAACGGCGACCGGCTCCCCAATTCACTCGGCAGACGGCCGGGCACCTTGGTCGGGTCGGCGGGAACCGCCGGGGTCTCCTGGGGGGCCTGGGCCGGCGCGGCGGTGATCCCGGTCAGGGCGGCGGCACCCGCGGCGCCTAACCCGGCGAGCATTTCCCGGCGTCCCAGTTTCTTTGCCATCAGTGTCCCTCGAAGGCGACCAGGGTGAAGACGTCGTGGCCGTTCTGTTCCAGGCGCTTCCGTCCACCCAGCTCGGGAAGGTCGATCACGAAGCAGGCCTCGACCAGCTCACCGCCCACCTGGTGGATCAGCTCGATCGAGGCGGCCGCGGTTCCCCCGGTCGCGATCAGGTCGTCCACCAGGAGGATCCGCTCGCCCGGCTGGATCGCGTCGCGGTGCATCTCGACCCGGTCGCTCCCGTACTCCAGCTCGTAGTCGTATCCCACCGTCTCCCAGGGAAGCTTGCCCCGTTTGCGAATCGGAACGAACCCGGCGGTCAGATGGTGGGCGATCGCGCCGCCCAGGATGAATCCGCGCGCTTCGATGCCCGCCACCTTCTGAATGCCCTTCCCGCTGTAGCGCGCGGTGAACCGGTGAATCGTCTCCCGAAATCCCTCGGCGTGTCCCAGCAGCGTGGTGATGTCCCGGAACATGATGCCGGGTTTGGGATAATCCGGAATGGTCCGGATCAGCGCCTTCAAGTCCATCACGCGCCGAGCACCCGGCCCGCGACCGCGGAGAGCCTGGCAACAGTCGCCGGGTTCATCGCTTCGCGCGGGGTGAGGATCGCGTGCTCCAGCGCGCGGTCGCATCCCTGCTGGCAGAAGGCCGGCCGCTCCCGGAGTCTCGGCGCGATGCGGCGGATCAGCTCGCGCGCTTTCCCGACGTTGCTTCGCATCACTTCCATCACCATGTCCACGGTGACCGCGTCGTGCTCCGGGTGCCAGACGTCGTAGTCGGTCACCATGGTCACCGAGCAATAGCAGAGCTCGGCTTCGCGAGCGAGCTTCGCTTCCGGCAGGTTGGTCATCCCGATCACGGTGCCGCCCCAGCCGCGGTACACCGCCGACTCCGCCCGGGTCGAGAACTGGGGTCCTTCGATCACCACGCAGGAGCCGCCCCGGTGCACCGGGATGCCGGCTTCACGCGCTGCGGCTTCCGCGGCGTCTCCCATGCGGCTGCAGACCGGATTCCCCATCGAGACGTGGGCGACCACACCCTCGCCGAAGAAGGTGTTCTCCCGCTTGATGGTACGGTCGATGAACTGATCCACCACGACGAAGGTCCCCGGCGGAATGTTCTCCTTGAGGGAGCCGACCGCGGAGAAAGAGAGCAGGTCGGTCACCCCGGCCCGTTTCAGGGCATCGATGTTGGCGCGGAAGTTGATTTCGCCGGGGAGGATCCGGTGGCCCCGGCCATGGCGTGGCAGGAAAACCAGGGGGATGCCGTCGAGCTGACCGGTGAGCAGCTCGTCTGAAGGGAGGCCGAACGCGCTCTCGACCGGTCGCCAGTGAGCCTGCTCGAGTCCCTCGATCTCGTAGACGCCGGACCCGCCGATGACGCCGAGGATCATGCCGCAAAAGTAACCCGAAGATTGGAGCGCTACCTTTGGGGATCGCTTCGCTCATCGTGGTTCCCCAGCCCGGACCCAGCGTCCCCCGTCGCGGTGGGCCGGTCCGCCCTCTGATCGGGCGCACTGTGCTCCGCCTCCTCGGCTGGCGCACCGAGGGCGAGCTGCCCGATGCGCCGAAGATGCTCATCCTCGCCGCGCCGCACTCGTCCAACTGGGATTTCGTGATCGGAGTCGCCATCGTCTTTGCGCTCCGGCTGGACCTCCGGTTCCTCGGCAAGCAGGAGCTGTTTCGCGGACCGCTCGGAACGTTCATGCGCTGGCTGGGCGGGATTCCGGTGGATCGGGACCGTCCCGATGGCGTGGTCGGGGAGGCCATCGCGATGTTCGCCCGGCAGGAGCGGCTGGTGCTGGCCATGGCGCCGGAGGGAACCCGGCAGCCGGTCGAGCGCTGGAAGACCGGCTTCTATCGCATCGCGCTCGGCGCGGGAGTTCCCATCGTGACGGGGTACTTCGACAATGCGCGAAAGCGGGTCGGGTTCGGCCTGGTGCTCACGCCCAGTGGCGACCTGGCGGCGGACCTGGAGCGGCTCCGGGCGTTCTACCGGGATCTCCCGCGCCGGGACAAGACTGGCTGGTAGATCGGAATTCTCCTGCAGGAATCGGCCCGAGCCGGTCCTGCTCGCCGGCTGGATATCTTGAGGCACCTCCTCCCCAGAGAGAATACCGTATGGTCGAGTCACGCGACTTCCCATGAAACGGTCAGGTCGAGTCCCGAAAAGGCCCGTGCCGAAGCTGACCATCCGGCCGCTCACGCCGGACCGGTGGCCCGACCTGGAGGATCTCTTCGGGAAGAAGGGCGCGTGTTATGGGTGCTGGTGCATGTACTGGCGGATCGGCGCGGCGTATCGGGGCCACGGGGAGAGAAACCGCCGGGCCTTCCGGAAGATCGTCCGAACGGGGCCGCCGCCTGGGCTCCTGGCCTATCTGGGAGATCTCGCGGTAGGCTGGTGTCAGCTTACGCCGAGGGATGACCTGCCGGTGCTGGACCGGCTGTGGAGGCTCCGGCGGGTGGATGACCAGCCAGTCTGGGCGATTTCCTGCTTCTATATACGAATCGGATACCGCCGGAAGGGAATCAGCAGCGCGCTGATTGCCGCGGCAATCAAGGCGGCCCGGCGTGCCCGGGCCCCGGCGCTCGAGGCGTATCCGCTCGACGGCACGGTGTCGCCGAGCGCCACGGGCACCGGGTACCTGAGCACCTTTCGCCGCGCCGGGTTCAAGGTGATGGCGCGACGGGCCCGGCCGCGACCGATCGTGCGCTACGATCTCACCGGGGCGGTAACCAGGCGCCGCAGCCCTTGACCGGACCCGAACCCGATCTTACTTTGTGTCACAAAGTACTGAACTTCTACAAAGGAAGGCGGGGGACCGTGCTGCTTCCGGGCTGGGTGACCGGCGCCGTCATTACTCTGGCCGCCACCGCCCTGCACGCGCAATCGGGGCAGGTCGATCGGCAGAAACTCGATTCGATCGCCGGGGCCGGCATAGCTACCCATCGCGCCGTCGGCCTGGTGGCCGCGGTGGTGAGGGGCAACGATACCCTGCTCTTCAAAGCCTACGGCAAGGCGGATCTCGAGTGGGACGTCCCGATGCAGCCGGACGCGATGTTCGAGATCGGATCCGTTTCGAAACAGTTCGCCGCCGCGTCGATTCTCCAGCTCCGCGACGCCGGCAAGCTCAGCCTCGACGATCCCATCACCAGGTGGGTTCCCGCCCTGGGGGCGAGCGGCGAGAAGATCACTCTGCGCCGCCTGTTGAGCCACACGTCCGGCATCTTCGACTTCTCCGGGGAGCCGGACTTCGAGCTCAACTGGTTTGCGCCCCGCTTTCCCCGCGACTCGGCGACCTCCCTCATCAGGATCGAGCCGTTCAAGTTCCCGGTCGGCACCGCCGAGGCGTACAGCAACTCCGGCTTCTGGCTGCTCGGTCTCGTGGTGGAGAAGGCCAGCGGGATGAAATACGAGGACTACCTGAAGCAACGGATCTTCGAGCCGCTGGGCATGACCCACTCGATGTATTGCAACAGCTCGACCAACGTCCCCACCGGGCCCACGGCTACAACCTGATGCCGAACGGGACGATCCTCCGCGCCCCGATGGTGTCCTACGCCTGGGTCTTTGCTCCCGGAGCCATCTGTTCGAGTGCGGGCGATCTTATCACCTGGCTTCAGGCACTTCATGGCGGCAAGGTGCTCTCGGCCCGTTCGTACACCGAGATGACCACGCCGGCCGCGCTCGAGGATGGGACCCGGTTGCAGTACGGCATGGGGATCAAGATCGGCGAGAACTACAAAGGCCTCAGGTATGTCGGCCACGGTGGCACCGCTCCCGGCTTCCGTTCTGACGCAACCTGGTACCCCGATGGACGGCTTGCGGTCGTAGTGCTGGTGAACACTTCGCCGGCCAATCTCGTGCCGGCCGGGGTGGGGTTCTCGCTGGCCGAGGAGATCCTGCCACCGCCCCGACCCAGCGTGACGCATTACACCGGCGATGCGACCAATCTGGTGGGCGCCTACCAGTGGGTGGCCGGAGGGAACCAGGGTCCCACCACGCTCGAGATCACCATGACCGAGGCCGGACTCGCGGTCTCTCCCAACGGAGGGCGGCCGTTGACCCTTGCATGGGGCGGAGGCCTGACCTTCTACATCGGCGACAACACTGTCCTCACCTTCCACCGGACCAGCGGCGCCAGCGGGTCAGTCGACGGGCTGCACATCGACGACGCCGGCAATCACCGGATCTTCAAGAAGCGTTAGCTTTCCTTTTTGGCCCTTCCGGGGACCCTCATGACCCGCGAGTCGCGCAGTTTCCTTACAGCAGCGTAAATCATGATGGAGGGAGCAGCTCCAAGGCTCGCCACCGCCCTCTCGGGCCGGTACCGGATCGAGCGGGAGCTTGGCGCGGGCGGGATGGCGACGGTCTACCTGGCCGCCGACCTCAGGCACGACCGCAAGGTCGCGATCAAGGTCCTCAAGCCCGACCTCGCGGCGGTGTTAGGCGCCGAGCGGTTCGTGGTGGAGATCAAGACGACCGCGGCGATGAGCCATCCGCACATCCTGCCGCTGTTCGACTCGGGCGAGGCGGACGGCTTCCTGTTCTACGTCATGCCCTACATCGAGGGCGAGACGATCCGGGAGAAGCTGAACCGCGAGACCCAGTTCGGGGTGGACGAGGCGGTGCGGATCGCCCGGGAAGTGGCCGACGCCCTGGACTACGCCCACCGCCACGGGGTCATCCATCGGGACATCAAGCCCGAGAACATCCTGCTGCACGACGGGCGCGCGATGGTGATGGACTTCGGCATCGCGCTGGCCGTCTCGGCCGCCGCCGGCGGGCGCATGACCGAGACGGGACTGTCCCTCGGCACCCCGCACTACATGTCGCCGGAACAGGCGACGGCCGACAAGGCCATCACCGGGCGCTCGGACATCTACAGCCTGGCGAGCGTGCTGTACGAGATGCTCACCGGGGAGCCGCCGCACATGGGGACCTCGGCGCAGCAGATCATCATGAAGATCATCGCCGAGCCGGTCGCGGCCGGCCACCGAGCTGCGCAAGTCGGTGCCCGCCCAACGTGGCCGCCGCGCTGGCGAAGGCGCTCGAGAAGCTGCCGGCCGACCGGTTCGACAGCGCGCGGGCGTTCTCGGACGCGCTGGCCAATACGGCGTTTGCCAATCCGGGCGCTCCGGCGACCGGTGCGACCCGCGGGCTCGCGCGTCGCTGGGTGACGGATCCCCGCACCCTCGCCACGATCGCGCTGGGCGTCATCGGGATCGCGATCGCGTGGACCCTCCGGAGCGGCCAGCGCAGCAGTCTCATCGAGTACGACGTGGGCCTCCCCGACACGGCCGGCATGCTGACGGCGTCCCAGGACGCCGGGTTCGCCGTCTCGCCCAGCCGGCAACTTCGTGGTCTACGAGACGGTGCGGCAGGGCCGGAGCGAGCTCTGGTATCGCTCGCTGCTCGACGCCACGGTCCAGCGGATCCCCGGCACCGACGGCGGATCCCAGCCGGTGATCTCTCCCGACGGAACCCGCATCGCGTTCTTCCGCCTCGAAGGCGCCGGGTGGACAGTCGAGGTGCTCCCGGTCGAAGGCGGCACCTCGACCACGATCGGCCGCGGCGTCGGAGGCATCCGGAAGCTGGCCTGGCAAACCGCGGGACGGATCCTGGTCCTCCAGGACGACGGCAGTCTGGCCCGCTGGCTCGATCCGGAGCAGGGACCGGTCTCGTCGGTCGGGATCCGGTACTGTGAGGGCCAGTCGCTGATTCCGGGAGGGGACGGCCTGCTCTGTGGCGGGGGAGCGGCCAAATGGGGCTACCGGGTCGCGATCGGAGACACCGCGTTCGAGCAGCGGTTCTGGCGGGCGGAGGACAGGAATCAGGTATTCGGCTCATCGTTCCGACTGGTCGAGGGGCGCTATCTGACCTACGTCTCCGTCGGCGGCGACCTGCTCGCGGCGCCGGTGGACCTCGAGACCGGCCGGGTGGGCCGAGCGGTGCGGATGGCGAGCGGCCTCGGCCTGGCCGATTTCACCGGGACGGCGAGTTATGCCATCTCCGCGTCGGGTACCCTGGTGTACGCCCAGGGGGACAACCGGTCGGTCGGACACCTGGTTCACCTGACCGATGCGGGAATCGACACGCTGCCAGTCGGCAGGGAGGCCTTCCTCACCTTTGAATACAGCCCCGATGGGCATCGGCTCGCCGCCGTGGTCAGGGGACTCGAAGGCATGGAGCTCAGGATCTACGACCTCTCGTCGGGTCGATACCGGACCTGGATCCGGCGGCCGATCCTCGGCCATCCGGTCTGGAGTCCCGCGGGCGACCAGCTGCTGTTCAGGCGACACCGACTCGCTCTTTCTCGGCTCGCCGGATCGGTCCGAGCCGCCGGAGTTCCTGCTCCAGATTCCCGGAGGCTTCGAACCCACGCGGTGGATGCCCGACGGACAGGGTCTTCGGGCTCGGGGGGCGTCCGAATGCCGCGATGGCCCTGCGAATGGACCGGCGGCCCGTCACCATCGACACGCTCTTGTCGGACAACGGGTTCGCCTGGCCATCGGCCGACGGGCGGTGGATCGCGTACACCAACAACGCCTGGACCGAGGCCTGGATCGAGCCTCTCCCGCGCGACGGCCGCCGGTTCCAGGCGGCGCCGGCAATCTGGAAGACATTCAGTGGCTGTCGGCGTTCGAACTGGGGGTGCCGGTCACGGACGGAGCCCGGACCCGGATCGAGCGGGTGACCGTCGATCCCGGGGCGAATCCGCCGGTTCGGAACCGGGGCCGCTGGGCCGACGCGCCCGAGTTTCGAGACACCAACGGGCCCTCGTTCGCGGTGGCGCCGGGTGGGGGCGTCATCTACCTGCGGGGTGCAGCCGACCGGCCGGTCTCGTACCTTCGGGTTGTGCCGCACTGGGTGGACCGGATGAAGAGGGCCGTGGACGCTGCCAATCGGTGACCCCCGTCCCCGACCAACAACGAACCAGGGTGCTTTGGCATCCAATCCCCTATGAGCCTCCCACTCCTTCCGCCGCGCCGTCTTCGAAGCGGCCCGCGACCTCGCGATTGCCGCCCGACAGATGCGCCGCCGGCCCGGCTACGCCGCCATCCTCATCCTCACCCTCGGACTCGGCATCGGCGCCACGGTGTCGCTGACCAGCGTGGTGAACGACCTGATCGTCCGACCCCTCCCCTACGCCGACGAAGACCGGGTGCGGGTCTTCTGGAGCGACTACGATTGGCGGGGCGCCGAGTACGACTTTCTCAATGAGCGACGGGGGGTCTTCGATGCCCTGGCGGCGTTCTCGACCGACGGGGGGCCCTATCATCCCACCACCCGCGCCGAAGGGCCGGCCACCGCCCTGCCCTACGTGGTCGCCACCCACACCCTCTTCGACGTCCTCGGGGTGCGGCCCTTCATGGGCCACGCCTTCAGCGCCGACGACGACCGGCCGGGCGCCGCGCCGGTGGCGGTGATCAGCTACGGCCTCTGGAACGACGACCTCGGCCGCGACCCCAGCGTCGTCGGCCACCGGATCATGATCAACGGCGCCGCCGTCACCGTGATCGGCGTGATGCCGAAGGGATTCTTCTTCCCGACCCCCGATTTCCGGGTGTGGCGCCCGATCCAGCTCGATCCATCCACTCCTTATTACAGCGACGTCGGATACCTCACGCTGCTGGGACGGGCCCGGCCCGGGACATCCGGCGAGATCATCGCCGGCGATATCCGGCGCATGGCGCGCGACCTCGGCACCCGGTTCACCTATCCGGCGGCATGGGACAAGACGAAACACCCGTCGGAGATGCCGGTTCACCAGTACCTGCTGGGCGACGTCCGCGCTCCGCTTCTGCTCCTCCTCGCGGCGGTCGCGGCGCTCCTGCTCATCGCCAGCGTGAACGGCGCGGCGCTGGTCCTGGCCCGCATGACGGACCGGACCGTCGAGCTTTCGGTCCGGACCGCGCTGGGAGCCAACCACTGGCGGCTGGCCCGGCAGATCGGCGCGGAGTCACTGCTCGTGGCACTGGGTGCGGCAGCCGCGGGTACCGCCTTCGCGGCCGGCGGGTTCCGGGTCCTCGTGTCGAGCTTGCCGCTCCACGACGGATTCGGGGAGACCGTGAGCCCGGGCTGGGTCACGCTGGCGGCTGCGTTCGCCCTCGCGCTCGTCATCAGCGTCGTGGTGTCGGCGGTGCCGGTGCGGAATCTCCTGCGGGGCCGGTTCGACGAGGCGTTCGGCCGCGAGCGCGGGGAGCGCGCCCTGGGTCGGGGTACCCGGCGCGCGCACTACGCCATCATCGTCGCCCAGGTGACGCTGGCCGTCTCGCTCGTGGTCGGTGCGACACTGCTGATCCGGTCGGTGGGGCGGTTGCGCGAGATCGACCTCGGCTTCGATCCTCAACACACCGCGACCCTCACGTTGATCGCGAGCGACAATACGTCGCTGGAGACGCAGCGCCAGTTCCTGCGCGACGTCGTGACCCGCGTCTCGGCCTTGCCGGGCGTGCAGGCCGCCGGGCTCACCAATCGCCTGGCGCTGCGCGACGGCGGCTATCAGGGCCCGGTCACCGTGGAGGACCGGCCCGACCTGGCGGACAAGCAACGTCCGAACTCGCTCTACCGCACCGCCACGCCGGGCTACTTCCGCGCGATGGGATTCTGGATGCTCGAAGGGCGCGGCATCGACTCGACCGACGTCGCCAGCAGCCTGCCGGTGACGGTCATCAACGAATCGTTCGCCAGGAAGATGTGGCCGGGGCGGAGCGCGATCGGCCGGCGCATCGGCACCGGGTGGAGCGGCACCCTCGTCTTCCGGACGGTCGTGGGCGTCATTCGCGAGGCGAGGCTCACCGGTGTGACGGGCGATCCGCCGTTTGCGATGTTCGTCCCGCAGGAACAGCACACGACCCCGAATCCCGGCGGCGTCCTGGTGGTCCGGACCACGGGCGACCCGACGATGCTCATTCCCCAGGTTCGTGCCATCGCGGGTGGGCTCGATCCCCAGGTGGCGGTGGCCCGGGTGTCCACCCTGGAGCAAGTGGTGGACGGCGCGCTCGCCGAACCATTGCAGCTCCGGTTCTTCATGGGGCTGTTCGCCGCGCTCGCGCTCACACTCGGGGCGGTGGGGGTGTACGGCGTCGTATCGTTCGCGGTGATGCGCCGGCGCTCCGAATACGGGGTGCGTCTCGCCCTCGGCGCGTCGCCTTCGCGGGTGCGCTGGGGCGTGCTGCGCGACGGCCTCGCGCCGGTGAGCCTGGGCGTGGTGCTCGGCGTCGGCGCGGCGCTGGTGACCGGTCGCGCGCTCGACCGCTTCCTGTTCGGGGTGAGCCCTCTCGATCCGGGGAGTTATCTGGCGGCGGCGGGCGCACTGCTGCTCGCCGGCGGGGCCGGGGCCCTCATCCCCGCGGTGCGCGCGGCGCGCACCAGTCCAGCCAGGGCGCTCCGAAGCGAGTGAGTCGTCACGCTGCCGGTCATTCCGCGATAAATCGGCGAGTACTTTTCGGATTCCCGGACCTCTGGAGACCCCCATGGCGCAGTTCGACAAGCCCGGCCCCGAAGGAACCGTCGAGGGTGGGGACGGCATTCTCACGATCCGCGGGGGCGGCGAAGAGCGGGGCTGGAACGGGATCCGGTATCGCGCCGGGCTGTCAGGCAAGAACGTGGGCGCGAAGCAGCTGTCCATGAACATCGCGACCATCCCGCCGGGTGGCGTGGCCTATGCCCACATCCATGTCGACTTCGAAGTCATGCTGTACATTCTGGCGGGCCGGGTGCGCCACGAGTATGGAGCGCGGCTGGAGCAGCAGCTGGAGAATGAAGCGGGCGATTTCATCTTCATCGCGCCCGGGATCCCGCACGAGGTCTTCAACCTGAGCGATACCGAGCCGGTCCTCGCGGTGGTGGCGCGGTCCGACGCCAGCGAATGGGAGCACATTGTTCCGTTCGAGCGCCCGGGGAGCTGAGATGGCACCGACCCGCCTCCTCTACTTCGGCGTCACCCGGAACAGCCCGCCGGGATTGGCGTCCTCGATCATCCACACCGCGCCGTCCGGGCGCGACCGCCACGTCGCGAATCCGGTGCCCGACGTTCCAGCGTTCGGCCGGCGTCGCCCCGCCCTTGCCGTCGAACGTGATGCGGTTCAGCGTCTGGGTCTGCATGCCGCCGATCAGCGCCGAGCCGTTCCACTGCGGGAACATCGCCCCGTTGTAGAACGTGAGCTTCCCGGCGCGATGACCGGCGTCCAGTAGATCACCGGCTTGGTCAGGTCGGGCCGCGTGTCGGGACTCGGGATCGGCACGCCGTCGTAGTTGGTCGCGTACGAGACGAGCGGCCAGCCGTAGTTCTTGCCGGGCTCGATCAGATTCAGCTCGTCGCCGCCCCGCGGCCCGTGCTCGAGCTCCCACAGCCGGCCGTCGGGCGCGAACGCGAGGCCGTACGGCGTCCGATGGCCCATGGTCCAGGTCTCCGACGGCGTGAGGTTCGGCCCCGGGAACGTGTAGGTGCGAGACGACCGGCGCGGTCTTGGCCTGCTCGGTGTTGCGGGGCGGATCGATGATGTCGAACGTCGCGCGCGCCGGTCTTGCCGGCCATGGGGTTGCCCGGCGCCGGCTTGCCGTCGAGCGTCAGCCGCAGGATCTTGCCCAGCGGCTGAGTTGGGATCCTGCGCCGGGCGTCATGCGCTGCCGCTCGCCGACGGTGAGGAACAGGTATCGGCGGTCGGGCGAGAACGCGATCGCCGCGCCGAACTGTCCGCCGCGGCCCCGCGCGCCATCGCGCCAGATCACCTGCAGGCCCTCGAGACTCGCCGTGTCCGTCGCCGAGCGCGAGCCGGGCGCGGGCCAGCGCGAGGCTCGAGCCCGGTCTGTGCTGTCGCCCGGCTCGGAGTAGGTCAGGTAGACGCTGTGGTCGGTGGCGTAGTTGGGTGACAGGTAGACGCCGAGCATGCCGCCCTGCCCCTGCGTAGCAGGACGGCGGGCACGTTCGCGACCGGCGTCTTCGCCGCCCTGCTGGGTCACCAGCCAGAGCGCGCCCACCTTCTCGGTGATGAGCATGCGCCCGTCGGGCAGGAATGCGATGCGCCAGGGCAGATTGAAGTCCGCCACCTGGGTCATCGTGAACGGCAGGCTGGCTTCGGGCTCGAGCCGGCCGGCGTTGACCTGCGCCGACGCGGTGGCCGAAACGGCAAAGAAGAGCAGGGCGGCGCTCGCGAAGGTCTTCATCGAAAATTCCTCACCGGGGGTTTTCTTCCTGGGTACGAATGTACAATGCGTGAACCCTTGCGGTCGGCTTGAGCGACTTGCACCAGTGATCCGGGGTCTCCGGGCCGCGATGCGCTGACCTCAGGCGAGCAATCCAAATATTCGACATTTCGACGCGATGGCAGCCATTCGATCCCGGCTTTCCGCATGCATCCTGCTGCTGGCAGCCGCCTCCGGCTGCGAGTCGGCACTCTCCCCGAACGAGGCGCACATGCTCCGGCTCGCCGAGGCCCGATGGGAGGCTCGCGGCTTCGGGAACTACGCCGTCGAGATGCAGAGAGCCTGCTTCTGTCCTCCGGTCGTGGCCCAGTGGTCGAGGGTCGAGGTCGTGGATGATCGAGTCGCCCGAGTGGTGACGCTCGCCACTGGCGAAGAAGTTCCCGAGGCGGAACGGGGTCTCTTCCCGACCGTGGAGGAGATATTCCAGCTCATCCGGGCCACCTCATCGGACGACTGGATCCGGGACATCGACGTCGTATTCGACGCTCGGCTCGGATTCCCCACCACGGTGAATCTCATTTCGAAGCCGGAAATCCAGGACGCCGGCGGCGGGTTCGATCTCCGCAACGCCGTGCCTCTCCCGTGAGCCTGATGAGGGCTTCGGGGAAGACGCCAAGACGGCCAGGCGCCAATGAGAGACGCCTGACCGTCTCTGGTCACCCATCTAGGCCCTCTTCACCTGGATCTCTCTGGGCCGAGCCCTCTCGACCTTGGGAAGCCGGATGGTGAGGACACCGTTTTCGGTGGTCGCCTCGATCCGCTCGGCATCCACGGTGGATGGGAGGGTGAAGGTCCGCTCGAAGCGGCCGTAGCTCCGCTCCCAGCGGTGCCACCGCTCGTCCTTCTCCTGGGTGACGGTCTGCTTCTCTCCGGAGATCGTGAGCACCTGGTTCTCGAGGCTGATCTTCACGTCCTCGGGGCGGACGCCCGGAACGTCCATGGTGATAGTGAGGTGGTTCTTGTCTTCCCGGACGTCGACGTTGGGGGTCCAGGCGGAGCCGACGGTGTCGCCGTTGGTCTGGGTCGCAGGGTAGCCGAACGCCTCGTCCATGAGGCTGGTGAGCCGGGTGAGGCCCGTGTAGAGGTTCTGGTTGGGCTCGGCGGCTCGGCGCAGGGTGGTGAGATACATGGGGTTTTCCTCCCAAAGGGTTCAGGTCCACGGAGCGGCGGTAGAGTGCTCGCTCCGAACGGGGGGAAGCGATGTGCAGCCTGGATGCCAGCTTCCGGGCGGGGTTTTCGGTCAAATTGGCAAACGGGTCAAGTCGAGTTGGAGGTGGGCGGTGCCAGGATGGCAAAGGCCGGCGAGGGGGTGTGGTTCGCAGCCTCGACCCGGGATATGGAGAACTCTCATATCGGGAAAGGCGAGCCATCATATCCCGGATCTGCTGCCGAGCCCGCTCGCAGCCTATTTCAGGGTCTGCAGGGGGGAGGTGGGTGATATGATCGCGAGGGGAGGCTTGGATTGGCGGTGCGATGCCGGCTTAGAGAGCGGGGTTCTGCAGGGCGATGTTGGGATAGGTGGCGGGGTTTTGCCGCGACGACGAAGGTACGGTAGCATTGGGGTGCAGGTTAATTAATGGTTAGGTCTCATCCGGAGGTCCGAATTGTGCGGCCGGTTGTCTGTTTAGTCACGGGAGCAGCTTTGGGGGCTGGTGCCTTGGTTGGCTGTCCCAGCACCACTGAGACCCACCCTCTGATTGTGTTCAATGCGGCGGCCCTGGGCCCACCCTTCCGGGCGCTGGGTGATTCGCTTCGTTTGCCCCCGACGACTCTCGAGCTACAGCAGGAAAATGCCCCTTCGCTCGAAGTGATCCGAAAGCTGACGGATCTCGGCCGCATTCCGGACATCCTCGCCACGGCCGATATCGCCCTCTTCGATGCGCTGATCCTCCCGACGCACAGCTCCTGGTATGTCGTCTTCGGAACCAATGCCCTCGTCCTCGCCTACGGGCCGCACTCGCTCGGTCGCGCGGATCTCTCGAGCGATTCCTGGTACCGGGTGCTCCTCCGCCAAGGCGTTCGCACTGGCCGCGCGGACCCCGTTGTTGATCCAAGTGGCTATCGCACCCTCATGGCGCTCCAGCTCGCGGAACGGTACTATGGCGAAGCCGGGCTAGCCGCGCGTTTGCTCGGGGCGATGCCGCAACAGTACGTCCGTCACGCCGAGGCGGACCTGAGTGCGTTGGTCCAAGCGGGTGAATTGGACTACATCTGGACATACCGCAACCTGGCACGGGCGCATGGCCTGCAATACCTCGAGCTCCCTGCGGAGGTTAACCTCTCCGACCCCCGCCGCGCAGAGTGGTATGCCCAGGCGTCGGCGCGGGTTCCAGGTCAGACCCCAGGGGACACCCTTATGCTACGGGGAGCGCCAATCGCGTTTGCGGTCACCGTCCCGCGCGCTGCTCCCCATCCGGAAGCGGCCCGCGCCTTCCTGGCCTTGCTTCTGAGCTCGCAAGGCGCCGATGTACTGCGTGCGACCGGCTTCAATCCTCTGCATCCGCCCCGAGTGATCGGGCGGCCGCCGGCTGAGTGGGCTGCGCTGGTTGCACCATGAGACCTAACCCGGCCTTGCAGCAGCCGAGGCCCTGAACGCTTCGGCCGGCGCGAGGTATGTTCTACACACTGAGTTCGCGCCGGCCTCAGCAGGGCCTCGCTGCTGAAGGCCAGGACGTTATGTGGCCACGCCAAGAAGTGACAAGATGGTGGTTGCCCCACCAGATCCCCTTCCCTCCAAAAGCAATTCCCACACAGCTCGGTTCGCCGGCGGCCCGCCGCGGAGCTGGTCGCCACGGAGTCAAAGCCATTGAGCTCGGCTTCCCACTAAGGCGCCACGGCTCGGGCTCCGTGGGTGTGCTGAACAAAGGGCGGTCATCCTCGAGCAGCGGCCACCCCAGAAAGGGTTTCCCAGGATCCGGCTTTCCGTCAGGCCGTGGCGCGGTAGCCCGGATCGACCTCGGGCCGGCTTTTCCAGGTTCCGCAAGGTCCGTCGCCACAACTGGCCCCGAAGACGGCGGGACCGCCCTCAGTCACGAGCGCGTCCTCCGTGAACAGGTGGGCGCGGCCCCTCGAGGTTCCAGCTGGTCCGTCCTCTATGGAAAACTAGGACTTCTTATAGGCGGACCCGCGGGACGCCGCCGGAACGATGGCCTATATGACGGCGCCCCGCGGCTGGCGTCCGGAACGTTTTCGAGGCAAGTTCCCCAGGGCCAGCGGGCTTGGGCTCGGCATCGTGCCCTGGGCCGCTGGTGCTCCCGGCTGCCCCATAACACGCACTTGTAGCAGCCCGGGGCGTCAGCGCGTCGCAGCCGCGCGGGGTCTTGTTCGCTGCTCGGATCGCGCGGCTGCGCCGCACGCCCCGGCAGCTAAAGTGCAGATCGTTATGTGGCCACGCCAAGAAATGAAAAGATGGGGTTTGCCCTACCAGTTCCCCTTCCCCTCAACTGCAATTCCACCTGAGGCTTGATCGCCGGCGTCCCGCCGCCAAGATCGTCTCCACGAGGTCAAAGCCACATAGCCTCCTGTACGGTCCAGGGCGCCACGGCCAGAGTTCCGCGGGTGTCCCCAGCCGAGAACCCGGTTCTTGGTAACAGCGAATTCCCGTTTTCGTGGTTTCCCAGGATCCGGCCCTCCAGGAGGCCGTGGCGCCGTGCCCCTGCCCGGTGCGGTGCCGGACCCTGTCCCCATCGGTCATCTGCGCTGGTTCCGGCCACGAAGACGGCGGTCCGCCCGGTCCCCGAGCGCGCCCTCCGTTCACCCGGTAGGAGCGGCCCCTCAGGTTTCCAGCTCATCCGTCCCCCATGAAATCCTAGAACTTCTTATAGTCCGGGCCGCGGGGCCGCAGCCGAATCGATGGCTCAGATGGCTGCGCCCCGCGGCTGGCGCCCCGATCGTTCCCGCAGTATGGTTTCCCGTTGGAACGGGCCTCGAGAGGTATCCTGCTCTGGGCCGCTGGGTTCCCGGCTGCCCCATAACACGCATTTGTAGCTGCCGGGGGCGTGAGCGCGCCGCAGCCGCGCCGTTTTGTCTCAGCTGCTGGATGGCGCGGCTGCGCCGCACGCCCCCGCAGCTAAAATGCAGCTCGTTATGTCGCCTGCGGCCACGGCATAGATCAAGTCCTTGCAAAGCACTGAAGGGGCAGCTCTTCCGGACACCTAGGTGACTCTTGCGGGTCATGAGTCAAATGGCGCGCTGAAAGCACCTCAGACTATAAGATCTTATAGTCCAGCCGGTTTCTCCGAACACCACCAATTCTTGCGAGCCTTCAAGCTCCAGGGTAGCTTCTCGGCGTCGATGAATCCGACGAGTCATAGTTCGCGCTGAAAGCCGTGTGCGCGTTAACGACACAGTATGCTGGTATCGATCACTCGGTAACTGATGCTCGGAGTCGAGGCGTTGCGTGCCCATTGCTATCCTGGTTACGGCGGGGTTGCACCTTCGAGATAGGAGGATCCTCATGAGGCCCATGCTCTGGTCGGAACGATCTGTCGCGCTGGTGCTTATGGCAAGCTCGATGCTCACCGCTTGCAGAGTTGGTGACGCCATTTCTCCCAGCGGCGATTCAGCCGCGTCAGGCGCCGTGGCTTCTCTTTCGGGGCCCTCGGTCCGACGAACGGACCTAGGTTCACTTGGTGCCGGCACTTACAGCAATGCCTTCGGCGTCAACGCGCTCGGACACGTAGTTGGCGCGAGCATTACGAATGGTGGGGATTTTCACGGGTTCTTGTGGCGCAAAACCCCAATGATCGACTTGGGCACCCTCGGTGGCTCTTTTAGCTATGCCGAGGGAATTGATTTGCTGGACCGAGTCGTCGGGATTAGCACTACATTGAGCGGGACGAATCACGCTTTCATGTGGCAGCGTGGAGCAATGGTCGATCTCGACCCCACAGGTGCGTTCAGCGACGCCCACGCCATCAACTCACTTGGGCAGATCGTTGGGCTGGCCCAAAACCAAGTGACGGGGTTCCAGTCGCACGCTGTCCTTTGGAATCGCGGAAGCCTGATCGACCTTGGAACCCTGGGCGGTACCCGGAGCGAAGCCTTTGCCTTGGATCTCCTTGGACAGATCGTGGGAAGTAGCGAAACAACCGGAGCCGAGACTCATGCTTTTCTGTGGCGAAGGGGCACCATGATCGACCTGGGAACTCTTGGGGGGAATGAAAGTGTAGCTACTGGAATTAGCGATCTCGGCCTCGTCGTTGGCTACAGCACGACAAACTCTGGTGACATTCACGGCTTTTCGTGGTGGCATGGCCGCATGTATGATCTCGGTACCCTTGGAGGAAGCTTCAGCTATGCTCACGGAATCAATGCGGTCGGTCAGATCGTCGGCGAGAGCCTGGCGGGCGACGGCGTGCATGCGGTGGTTTGGCGCAATGGTGCGGTAGCTGATTTTGGTTTCGGCCAAGGAAACGCAATCTCGCCTCTTGGAGCGGTTGCGGGCTTTAGCTCGACCACCGGACAAGCAGCATTGTGGACGATCAGATAAATGCTCATGCGTGGGGCCCTATCCGAACTACTTGCTGCGAGGGTAAGCGCGTCATGAGGGATGGAAATCGGGAGCCCGTCCGAGAGGTCGGATCCCCAAGTCGCACGTAGCATCCCCTGCCAGACAAACGCAAATCCCACCGTCCGCCGGGATACCGCACGAACGGCTCTTTTCGACTGCTCGGGTCATTCCTTTGCTCGCCCTATGCAGCCGCAGGGCTGTCCTCGGGACGGATTTGGCGTGCCCCTTATTTCGAGATTGTGAATCAGCGACATAACCCGCGCTTGGAGCCGCCGAGGGCGTGGCGCGGCAGCAGCCGCACTGTATATTGAACCTGCGGGCAGTGCGGCTGCTGCCGCACGCCCTCGCAGCTCAAGCGCAGGGCGTTAGACGCACTGCTAAAGGACGAACCATGCACCCAGCGTTCCTAGTCCGAGTTGGCTGGATCGTTCTGCTCGGTGCAACCACTGCTACTGGGAAGGGGATTGCCCAGCAACCGACTTCCCACCTTGCATACGACAAAGCCCTCCGCTTTGGCGGTGAACCCCATCGCGGGATCGTTCTCCTGTTGCACGGATGTGAGGGACTCGGGGGCACCCTGCCAGGCTGGCAAGCTGCCTGGGTCCGGTACCTGATCGATCGGGGCTTCCTGGTGGTCGTTCCGAACAGCTTTGCCGATCCCCGCCCTCAACGTTCCTGCGCCGCGCCGTTTCCGGACAAGGAACAGATTTATGCCGTGCGGTTGCAGCAGACCGCCGACGCCATCGCACGCCTGCGGCGGGCGTACCCGACCGTAAAGTTGCTGGTCTGGGGACACTCAGAGGGCGCCGGCGTCGCCAATCGGATTGAGGCTCGGGTCGATGGTATCGTCACCACTGGGTATCAGTGCGGGTACCGCAGTTCCGCGAGAATGTTCTTGTCTCCCCAGACCCCGCTCCTGGTGATCGTGGGCGATCGCGACTCGTATGCCAGCGAAGCAATCCGGGTCGCCGGGGCCGAGTCCGTCGAAGACGTGTGTCGTCGCCTCCTGACGTCGCCACGGTGGCTGGCGGTGATGGTTCCAGGGATGGGCCACGGCGCATCCCTGGAGGAGGTACAAGTTGAAGAAGCGCTGCAACGATTTCTGGACTTGGCCGCGCCGCCTCCGGACACCGCTCTTCTGGCAAGCGCGGCGTCCACTGCGCAGCGCGTGTTCCCGCAACACCCTCCCAGCGCCATTGACGGGGTCTTCCAGAACGCGCGGAGCAGCAGCGGAGCAGACCAGGATCGATACGTCGAATCGCTCAAGGAGGGACGATGGCTCTTGACACTCAACGGCCGCCCATACGAACGCTATGGCTACACGGTTGATTTTCCCAAGGCGGGCGACTTCGACACCTACGACATGCTGGGGATGCACATTCTGGGGATCTACGAGACCAGCAGCGACGGATTTCGCTGGGCAGCACTCAGGGATCCGGTACGGCAATCCTTGGAGCGACCCCGCTCGTTCGCCGATACGGGCATTGTGGTCACTCGTTTCCGACGCGTGTCGAGTCCGTAAACGTCCCGCTCGATGGACACTTGCGGTCTGACTGGAAGCACCGCGGGTGGCGAGCTGATGGTAATGACTGGACAAACGCATATTACGTCGGCGTCTAACCCGCGCTTGGAGCAGGCGAGGGCGTGGGTGCGTCAGCAGCCGCACGATATATTGAATCCGCGAGGCGGTGCGGCGGCTGCCGCACGCCCTCGCAGCTCAAGCGCAGAGCGTTAGGCGGCCCGAAACCTCGAACGATGCGCGCGGCGGGTGTCTACACTGATGGTCACGTGGGCTCCGGCCCGGTTGAGCATTTGGACCAGCATGTCCAAGCTGAATCGGGTCAACTTCCCCCGCTTCAGATCACTGATGCGCGGCTGAGTCACTCCCATCACCTTGGCGGCCACGGCCTGAGTCCAACGCCGTTTCTTGATCAAGTCCGTTAGAGCAATCATCAAATCGGCCCGGAGCTGGAGGTTCTCAGCTTCTTCCGGGGTGAATCCAACGTCCCGGAACACGTTCCCGCTTCCCCGAGTGACCTTCATCGTTGTTCCCGCCTTTCTCGAGCTCGCAATCGCGTCAATTCCCGGTACCTCGCCCGGCCGGTCTCAAGGTCCAGTGCGCTGGTTTTACCCCGCTTCTTCTCGAAGACATGCAAGACGTATACAGCTTCCTCAAACCGTGCCACATAGAGCACGCGGTACGGCGCTGGCCCGTGAACCCGAAGCTCGGCGGTACCAGGACCGACCGACGCCATCGGTTTCCAGTCTGTCGGCTCCTGCCCCAGCTGCAGCCGATAGAGCTCGTAGCCGCCGTCAATCCTCGCCTCTTCGGGCGCCTTGCGCATGGCCGATCGACTTGAGCCCAGCCACCGCACGGGCTTCAGCATATCGGAATATGCCACTACTTGTATACCAGCGCAAGCCGCCTAACCCCCGTTTGCAGCAGCCGGGGGATCCTCCCTCACTTTTGTAGACACTTTCACCTAACTGGGAGGAGGTGTCGATGGCCCGATCCGGTCCGCGGAAGGTCCAGCGTTACAGTCCGGAGTTCAAGCTGACGGCCGTGCGCTTAAGTCAGCAGCCGGGGATTCAAGTGCGGATGGTCGCCGCGGCGCTCGACATCCATCCGTTCATGCTCTCGAAGTGGCGCAAAGAGGTGCGGCTCGGCCGGATCCGCGGGCGGGCTCGGACGATCGCGACCTCGCCCGTGCGGGAGATCCGGAAACTGCAGCAGCTGGAGCAGGCGCATGCGCTGTTGCGGGAGGAGCATGAGCTCCTAAAAAAAGCCATTCGGTTCTGTTCCGTACGAAGGCCGAGCGCTTCGCGTTCATCGAGACCCAGCGCGGGACGGTCGCGATGACCCGTCTCTGCGCGCTTTATGGGGTCACTCGGGCTGGCTACTACGCCTGGCGGCGGCGTCCGGCCAGCGCGCGTACGGTGCAGGACCGTCATCTGACCCAGCGGCTTCGGAAGCTGTTTGCTGCCCATGGGGAGCGGTACGGGAGTCCGCGGTTGCATCGGGAGCTCCGCCGACAGGGCTGGCGCATCAGCCGACGGCGAGTGGAGCGCCTCATGCGCCAGGCTGGCTTACGGGCGCGGGTGGTGCAGATCTATCGGGCGAATCCGGGCCTGCACCGATTCTACGAGCAGCATCCGAATCGCCTGCCGGCGGGCGGCGCCCGGCGACGCAACCAGGTCTGGCTCGGCGATATCACGTATCTCCCTCTCGGGCGCGGCTGGCGATTCCTGGCCGTGGTGCTCGATCAATACTCCCGCCGCGTGCTGGCGTGGCGGTTGAGCCCGCGACGCGACGCCACCCTGACCCGCGCGGTGCTCAATGCCGCTGCCCGACGACGGCAGCCCCGACGCGGGCTCATCTTTCACAGTGATCGGGGCAGTGAGTATGCGGCGTCGGCCTTCCGTGACCGCCTGAGGGCGCTGGGCATCCACCAGAGCTCAGCCCAACGCGGCCCCGAGGACAACGCGCACATGGAGTCGTTCTTTCACTCGCTGAAGGCGGAGGTCGTGCACGGCACCACGAGCGCGACTGAGGCCGCGCTTCGCCAGTTAGTGGTGCGGTATATTCACTACTACAATCATCGGCGAATGCACTCCGCCTTGCGCTACCGTTCGCCGGTGGAGTTTGAACATCGTGCAGCATAGAGCGTGTCAACAAAATCGAGGGAAGATCCCCGGCCCCTGACGCTTCGGCCGGCGCGGGATACATATCTGACAGGATCGCGCGGCCTCCGCAGGGGCCCGCAGCTGAAACGCAGCTCGTTAGGCAGCACAACGCAGCGCCATTAAATTGCGTGCACACTCTTGTGACCACAGGAGGATACTCGCCTGAGAAATGCGCCCCGGAGTCTCCTGGCGAGCGTCCGGCTTGCCGTCTTCGCCCTGCTTGTGTATGTGGCCCGAATCGATGCGCAGGCAACCGGTGGCGCGAGCCCTATTTGGACTGGCCGCGACGTGAGCATTCCGCCGAATCCGCAGCTCCCGACGGTCCGCATCGGAATCTGGGATAGCGGGGTTGATACCACCTTGTTCGCTGGACAGCTCGCTCGCGACGCGTCGAATCGCCTACTGCTCCGGGGATACGACTCGTTCAAGCGTCGCCAGGACACCCCGATGGCCCTCCTGCCTGCCTCCCTGCTCGCGCGTCGCGACGAGCTGAACGCCCTACTGCAAGCCTTCGATGACCTGGATAGCGGCGAGGAGAGTCCGGCCGCCAAGAGCCTTACGCATCGTCTCGAGACGCTTCCCGACAGTCAGCGCACGGTCCTGGAAGAGGATGCCACGAGATGGAGTGGCTATGGCCACGGCACCGCTGTCGCGGATATCGCGCTCACCGGACACGGCCGGGCGTCGCTGGTGATCGCTCGCATGGAGTGGTGGCATGGCCGACCGCCGGTACCGTGCTGGACGCGAGAGCTGGCCCATCGGGAAGCCGAGTCCATCGGTGACCTCCTCGCCTGGCTCGTCGAGAGCGGCGCGCGCGTGGTGAACCTGTCCTGGGGCCGTCACGAATCCAGCTACCGAAGCAACTTGTCCCAGTGTGCCAGCCATCTTCCCGAGGACGAGCGTCGCGCGCTGGCGCGCTACACGGTGGACACGATTCGTGCGGTATTACGGAGCGGAATGGCCGCGGCGCCCAAGGTGTTGTTCGTGGGGGCCGCCGGGAACGAAGCCACGACGATGGACCAGAGCAATCCCGCGACGCGGTTTTCCCTGCCGAACTTCATCCTGGTCGGGGCCGTCAATCGGGCCGGAGCGATCGCCCAGTTCACCAACATCGGTCCGGAAGTCACGCTCTATGCCAATGGTGATCGCATTCCGGCTCGGCTGCCGGGCGGGGCACAGTCGTATCCATCGGGCACATCAATGGCCGCGCCCCTGGTGAGCAATGCTGCGGCGAAGATGCTTGCGGTCAACCCACGCTTGACGGGCGCCGAGCTTCGCGCGCTCCTTGAGCAGTCGGCAGATACCAATGCGACGGGACAGAGACTGCTTCACACTGGCCGCGCGGTAGAGGCCGCTCGTAAGTCGCTCTCACCCTAACGGAATGTGGCGCACGAGTGGGTGCTGCCTAACCCGCGCGTGGAGGGGACGAGGGCGTGGGCGCGGCAGCCCTCGCAGCTCAAGCGCAGGGCGTTCTATGAGAGCGATTGTCAAGGACACACTCGTTCCTCGCTGATGGCGAGGAGGTTTTCTTCCTGGCAATCAGCCCCGATCGTTTGCCGGTCGCAGCGGATGGGCGCTTGTGGGCCTGCCGGTCAGTCCGGTTCGGCATGCATCACCTCGCTTTTCCTCCCGATCCACACCAGACATCTCACGCGTTGGGATCCCGGGACAGCAGACCATGGTTCTATCCGAGACTCGGCCTGGGGCCGGCCTGCGGCTTCTTCGGGTCTTGCGAGGGGGCCTACAGTTAGGCGAGTGCCTCGGCGACTGAAGCCGGGCCGACGACCTGCTTGAGACTGTCCCCCGCAACCGTGCCCGCGATCGGGAGGTGCCGACGAGGGGATGGGCCCCCGCGCCGAGTGACCCGCGCCAGTTCCTCCCGCATCCCCCGAGCGACCATCGCCCGGTAGAACTCCTGGAGCGGGCCCGGTCGCGCGGTTGCCGCCGTGGCCGCTCCCTTGAACACGTCCTTCACCACCCGATTGTGATTGGGGTTGAGCCCACGGGTCAGCGGCGCCCGTCGCCGGCGCACCGGCCGCCCCTGCCGCAGCTCGTGCTCGGCGCTCGAGTGGGTCACCACCGCTAACCCGGCATAGGCCCACAGGTGCCGCTTGGTCCGAAACCGCCACGGCGTCTGCAGCGTGGCCAGCAACAGCGCCACCCGCACCGGCCCCAGGAAGGGAATGGTCCGGAGCACCGCCCAGGCGGGATCGCGGCGCGCCTCCGCCAGCATCGCCGCCTTGGCCTTCGGCCGCAGCACGAGCAGGAGATCGAGCTCGCTATATAAGGTCTCGGCCCGGAAGCGGACGCCCCGCTCCGCCAGCTGAGCCAACCAGCCGGCGCGGTGGACCGCCTGGTAAACCTTGGTGCCGCGGGTCGGGATCGCCCGGGCGCGAAAGAGCGCCTTGAGCCGGAGCATCACCCGGGTCGTGTCTTCGACCAGGTTGCGATAGGCTCGGGTCAGCTCCTGAAGGGTGGCGCGGTGCGCGCTCCCGTGATAGCCGCCGCGCAGGTCCCCGCGCCACAGCCGGGCCGAGAGCGGATCGGCATCGACCCGATCGCCCTTGTTCCCCCGGCGTTTTTCCCCGTGGCGATCGCAGACCACCACCCGCTGCACGAGGGGCACCAGCAGATCGTGGAGCCACTGGGCCTGGGTGCCTTCTTCGAATGCCACGTGAATCGCGCCGCGCATGCCGCGGAAGAACTCCGTCACCGCCCGGGCTTCCGTGGGCAGGATGGTCCGCGCGATCACCTGGCCGGTCTCGGTGCGGACGGAGGCCAGGGTAGTTGCCTGATGGACATCGAGGGCCGCATACTTGGTAGCGCGTGTCATGAGAGCCGCTCCTTGGGGCTGGGGTCCATGGGTCTGGGGAGATTCCATGGTAGCCCCAAGGGGCGTGCTCTCAACATGCGTTAGGCGGCGCCGCTACGGACCCTTGTGCTCCGCGCGGAGCGCGTCCCAGAGGGTGCGCGGTGATTGGATTACGACGGGAGCGCCGGAGCCGAGGACAAGCAAATCGTGATCGCCGGTCACCAAGACGTCGGCTCGTCCGGCCACCGCTTCATCCATAATGGGCTGATCCTTGGGGTCGCGGATCTTGATACGTAGGGGAGGCGCTGCCGGTATGATCTGTCCTTGCCGGCGCAAGAATGTATCCCACTCGGTGATCGTGCTCGATTCCCGGTATGGGTCACTCGGACATGGTGACGCACCCGGTTGCGATACGCGCCATCGTGGCGGCGTTCAATTAGAGCGCATTCGGCACGGTAAGCTTCGGAGCGCCGACTCGTTGGCCTCCACCTCGGCGGCAGCGCGCTTGGCCCAACGCGCCCCGGCCAACATCAGCGCCGCAGAAATCCATAACGCGGCGTTCCTGGAAATGTCAGCGTCATCAGGGATTGCGAGGTACGACCCGCTGGACCAGGGACTGTCACACGCCGGGGCCAGCTCGATTTCGCCCCCCTCGGCCCTCAGCACGCCGCGTTCGGATCCGGCGCGCTTCCTCCCGCGGGCGACGCGGCGTCCCACGACAGCATCGCCGTCCCGTTCGGCGGCGCCGAGCCGCCGGCGATGTTGCCGTTGGCGTCGAAGGAAACCGTGATGGTGCCGTCACCGCCCGGCCCGAGTCCCTGCGAGCTGAGGATTCCTCCAAACGACGCCACGCCAAGGATCGACGTGTCCGACAGCATCGTGGTGTACGTCGGCAGGACGGCGCGCAGGAAGAACTTGAGCGTTCCCGCGGACACGTTGACGGCGCGGCTGATGAGCGAGAACGCGCTCTGCTGCGTCGGCAGCACGCTGCTGGTCCCATCATAGGGATATGGCGCGCTGCTGTCCGGGTGCGAGATCTCCGTCACCGTCTTGTCCACCGGATGCTGACTGTCGCCGGTGTGCACCGTGTGGGTAATGGTGCCGCTGATGTCGTATGCCGTGAGCTTCGCCATCTTCGTAGGCAATGAGAGGCCGTTGATGACGGTCACGAGTGCCGCGGCCGGCGGCGTGTCCCCCGGGAGCGCACGCCCCTTGTGAATGTCGGCGCGCAACCAGACCTGCAGCGTTGCCGTCAGGGTGTAGCTCCCGGTGAGCGTATCGAACGCCGTCGACGCGGTGCTCGAGTCGTACGTCACCGAATAGTGAATCGTCAGCTGCCACGCCGTGAGTGCCACGGGATTGCTCTGGAGCCCGTTGACCGTCACGACCACCGGGCCCGCACCGCCAGGCTGATCCGCGCTGGGAAGGGTGCAGATGATCCGGGTGGCAGTCCAGTCCTGCACCGCGAGCGATGTACCGCCGACGGTCACACTCCCCGTGACCCCGCTGCCAAAGCTGCCATAGATCGAGAGCGTACCCTCCGTGGGCTCGACCACCGAGATGCTCGGCGCCAGCAGTCCGACGACCGCGCCGCTTTTCGTGGGCGTCACCTGCAGCGTCGACAGACCGGACACGCCGCTCGACTGGTCGTAGCCGTACCCCTGGCCGGAGCGCGGGCGCGCGTGCATGTACGGGAGCAGGTCGGGATAGCCGAACGGCCGCACGGTCGGACCGCTGGTTGGCGTGAGGTGGCCCGACATTCCCTCGAAAAGCATTTGCCCGGAGAGCAGCGCCTCCGTGCCGTTCACCTGTTCGTTCCACGAGGCGAACACGCCGGCGTTGGCGCCGAGGAATGCAGCAAACACCGCGGAGGTCGGCCCGAACAGCGTCGAGTATGCGTTGCAGCCGTTGACCAGCACGAAGCTCTCATTCGAGAACGACATGTACGTCGAAATGAACGTCGGCAGGATCATGTAGTACGGCTTGAGCACCGGCGTCGAGCTGCCGCTCGGATAATCGGCGTACAGCATGAAGCCGACTCTGTTGTTCGTGATATCGTCCACCAGCGCGTTGTACGCCGTGAGATCGATCGCGGCACCGGTCGTGTCCAGCAGGGGCGTCGTTGTGCTGAGTCCGAACTGCAGCGCACCGGCCGCGGTAACGTAGATCCCCATGTGTGCGTAGAGGTAGAGCAGATCGGTGTTGGTGATGGTCTTGAGCGAGGCCACCGATCCCGGCAGCTTCGACACCGCATAGCCCGTCGTGCCGAGCTCGGCGCCGAGCGTGGTGAAGGAGATCCCGACCAAGTTGCCGAGCAAGGCGTTGGATGCGCCGTCCACCGTGGCGCTGAGCGAAATGTTGTTGGAGAGGATCGCCTTCTTTCCCGTGGGCAGCTCGGTGGGCAACGAGACCAGGGCGGTGCGATCACTTTCGCGGAGTGAGCCGCTGAGGGCCGTGACGCTGCCGTCGTTGACCACGACCAGCGGCGTCCCGTCCGTGAAGCGTGCCCAGACGCTGCCGCCGGGCTGCAATCCTGACGCCGAGAAGGCCGAGCTGCCATTCAGGAAGGCAAGCAGGCGCTGGTTGTCATCCGTGACGCTGGTGTGGGGGAAGCCGGTGAACTGGCTCGACACGGACGCCACGGCGGTGGCGCGCGCGGCGGGGGTAATCAGTGTCCCGTTCGGCGGCGGCGGAGGTGGCGGCGGGGGTGGCGGCGGGGGTGTGGAGGTCGGCGTGCCCGAACCGCTGCCGCCGCAGCCAGCCAATGTGAGGACGCCGGTGCCGAGGGAGATCTGGAGCGAGAGGTCTACAAATTCGCGTCGGGTGAGCCTGGCCATGTGCCGAGGTCCGCTGATAGATATGCGAGGAAGATACCGCCCGTGCGTAGCCGGTCAATCGGGAAGGGGCGGCCGGGGCCCGCTCCTCATGCGCTCCAACCGGACAGCTACGGTCGCACCTGCAGGGCGGTGAACGTCACGGTCGTCTTGCCGACCCCGGTCGAATAGTCGGCGTTGATCGTAAAGCTGCCCTGCAACTGGTTCGCTGACATCGTCGCGAAGATCGCACCGCCGGCGAGTGATCCGGTTGTCGACGACGGCAATTCCACCACGGTGCCGATGAGCGTGCCGGCACCCATCGGCCCGATGGAAAAAGTCCCCGTGTCGGAGAACGCGCCCAGCCCGCAGTTCCGGGCGAGGTACCCCCGCACGAACGCCTGCTGCGAGTTGCGGACGGATATGTCGACCGCGATAGCCGACGAGAACTGCTCGAAATCGGCACCGCCGCAATTCGCGGAGTCGGAGACGACGATGAGATTGGCGGAGGGAGTCTGCACGAGCTTCGCGAAGGCGTTCGTCGCGGCGTTGTGAGTGGAGGTGTCGCCGAGCGTGAGGAAGCCTCCCGACGGAAGCGTTTCCACCGGCGCGCCCACCGCCGTGATCTGCCACATCCGCAACCCGACAAGGTGTCGATGGTCGCCGCCGAACCAAAGAGAGTGCTGTCGGCAATGCGCCGTTCACGGTCCTAGCCGTGATCGTCGCCAGTACCATTGCGCGCAAGGTATGGGGCGAGCTTTGGGGCTGGCTGGCAATAATGCTTGTCATGCCGGCGGGGTTGCTTGCGCGACATTGGATTGCGACTGGCTTGCCGAGCGTCGTCGTACCCAAGTCCGAACTGGAGCCGGTCGATCGACAAGCCGTGGCGCGTGGGTTGGTGCAAGCCAAGGGCCGGCCGGCGATGTGGATCTTGTTCTCTCTCGGCGTGGCCATGGCCGCACTCGGCGGCGCCGTGGCGTTCACGGACGGAGCATGGTACGGCTGGTTACTCCTTCTTATGATGTCGTGGTGCGCAGTGCAACTGTTTCTGATGCTTCAGCGGTCGAAGCCCGCTTGATCTAGAGAGCTGCGGCCTAACCCCCTTAAGCAGGATCTTGTCAAGTAGGCGTACGAAGATCGCGCGGTATAAGCCGCGGGGTTTGCTGAGAGATGAGTGCGGGCGTGGCGCCGTTCGGTATCGATCGTCGACGACCGTCACCGGGTGACGGTCAAACACCCTTCGGGGCTCTACTCCGCTCGCGATGAGGGGAGCGGAGCGCGATCAACCGATCGCGTCCCAGATCTTGACCTCGGCATGACCGTCGGGCTTCCCAATCACGCGCCGGGACTCCGCCTCGAGTCCAGTTAGGCAGAGGGGCTTGCCCGCCGGGGCCACCGCGCTTGTTTCTGCCGCGTGAGCGGCGTGCCTTTGAACTGCTGGTTGAAGTCCACTTGGTCGTGCAGCACGACATAAACACTTTTCGCGAGCTCCTTAGCGACCAAGGCTCGAGCGATCCGAATCGGCTTCTTCCGCTTCCAGCGCTGATACCACTGGCGGACTTCGGGGAAATACTGAATCGCGCGGACCGCGGCGTGGCTGAAGACCAGCTTGAGATACCGATTGCCGTCCTTGCTCGCGCGGTGGCGTTGGTGGCCCCCGGAGTCGGCCGCGCCCGGGACCAGCCGACAATAGGACCAGAAGTGCCGCACGGTGGGAAACCGTTGGATGTCGTCGATCTCGAGCGCGACCGTGAAGGCGACGATCCGGCCGATGCCCGGAATCCAGAGGAGGCGTTGGATCGCCGGCGTTTCGAGCAGGTCTCCCTGAATGGCGCGCTCCAACGTGCGGATCTGTTCGGTGAGGAGCGCGATCTGGCCGAGTTGGAGCTCGGCCTGCAAGAGATAGAGGGGCGGCAGCTCGCCGGGGCCCTGGACGTTGAACTTCTCGAGCAGTCGGTCCAGACTATTCTTGGCGCGACTCCGACGTTCGACCAGACGAAGTCGGGCGCGTAACACGTCGCGGGGGCCCCGTTGGGACTCGGCGATCATGTGGGCCTCGGGGATGAGGCCGGTCCGGAGCAACTGGGCCAGGGTGGTGGAATCGACCGCATCGGTCTTCACTTTGGCGTAGGCGATGGCTTTCAAGAACTTCGCATGCGCTAAATGCAGGTCAATGCCCTGGGGCGCCAAGAGGTCTCGGAGCCAGTACCAGCGTCCCGTCGCTTCCACGACGGCCCGATGCGGGCCAGGAAACTGAGCGAAGTAGGCGGCAATGGTGCCGCGGTCATTGGGCAGAGTGACCTGTCGGAGCCGTTCGCCGTCGGTGGTCAGCGTGGTGAGGACGGAGCTCGCGCGATGTTGATCGATGCCGGTGTAGAACACGGAAGGCTCCAGGCGATGATCGATGATCCTAACCCGATCCGCTTGGAAACATCACGCGCTTGGAGCCGCCGAGGGCGTGGGCGCGACAGCAGCCGCACAGTATATTGGACCCGCGAGGCTGTGCGGCTGCTGCCGCACGCCCTCGCAGCTCAAGCGCAGGGCGTTAGGCAGCTACGCGAGTTGAACGATGTTGAAGGGCTTTACCCACATCGGCTGGGGTTGCTCCAAGGGTGACCAGGGCCTTCATGAGTAGGTCGATCGACACCGAGCGATCTCCCGCTTCCATCTTCGCGACCCGTGACTGGCTGGACCCCAGCCGCTTGGCCACCGTCACCTGAGACAGGTGAAGGGCCTGCCGGCGCGCTCGCAGGGCTTGGCTCAACCGCAGTTTCATCTCCACCAGGGCCGCCTCTTCAGATGAAAGCCCGAGAAAGTCTGCCGCGGATCCAACACGCCAGCCATGGGCCTCCAGTTTGCTTTGTCTATGCTTCTCCATGCGTCAGTCCTCCTTCCTGGCTCGATCGTAGGCCCTCAGTCGTCGTTGGCACGTCTCGATCACCGCCTGAGGCATTGCCGCGGTCTTCTTACTAAAGACTTCCAGGATCACGACGGCGTCCGAGTCGAGCCGATACACAAGGCGCCACGTCGCTCTTGCGTCCGGGATTCGAAGCTCATGGCACCGCGGCCCGATTGAAGGCATCGGCCGGGAATGCGGCATGGCGAGCCTCTCCCCGGTTTGCAAGCGTCGCAGCAGGACCCCGGCTTCGATCCGGGCCTCCGCCGAGAATGGTGGGGTTTTGATCTCACCATGCAACCACACGAGCGGCTTGTCGCCTAGAGCCATCAAGCAAGATATGTCATATCTGACATATGCGCAAGTAGCTGCCTAACCAGCGCTTGCTGCGGCCCAGGACGACGGACTTGTGGGCCGAATCCGGGACCGCTACAAGGATCATACCCAGGATACAGGCAACATGAGGATCGTCAGTATCCGTCCAAGGCGGTCACGATCGACAACGCCTTGACCACAGCACCGAAGGGTTCGACGACAATCCATGACACTCTTACGCGCGGCATAACCCGCGCTTGGAGCCGCCGAGGGCGTCGGCGCGGCAGCAGCCGCACGGTATTTTGAATCTGCGAGGCAGTGCGGCTGCTGCCGTACGCCCTCGCAGCTCAAGCGCAGAGCGTTATGCCGCCGGGATCCCTCCGAGTTCCAGTCTTGCGACTACTACGCCAATGGCTTAGTTTAGACAATGCGCTTCGTCGAGACACCGGTATTCACCGCGGTCTTACGCCGACATCTCGAGGACGAGCAGTACCGGGCCTTACAGGTCTCCCTCGTCCTGCGACCGGAACAAGGTCCGCTGATCAAACGAGGAGCCGGCAGCCGCAAACTGCGGTGGCAGGCAACGGGTCGCGGGAAGCGTGGTGGGCTTCGAGTCATCTATTACTGGGCCGCTGAGGAAGAGCTTTTCTACATGCTCTATCTCTACGCCAAGAACGAGCAAGGCGACCTTACCCAGAATCAGATTCGCCAACTCGCCAGCCTTATTCGAAGGGAGTTCAAATGAAGGCCGCCGCATTCCGAGAGCTGCTCAAGAGTGTCAAACAGGCCGGTCAGATCCGCCGGGGTGAGTTGAAGCCGACTCGGGTCACGACGTTCAAGCCTCAGGACGTGAAGGCTGTGCGCACCGGGCTCGGTCAGACTCAGGAGGAATTTGCTCTCATGATCGGGGTCAGCGTTGCAACCCTCAGGAATTGGGAGCAGGGTCGACGGCATCCGGAAGGACCCGCGCTGGCTCTGCTTCGAGTGACCGCAAAGAACCCCAAGGCGGTCGCGGCTGCCCTCCACCGGAGTCCAGGACAAAGCGCGGCATAACCCGCGCTTGCAGCAGACCGGGGCGGAAGCGCGACGCAGCCGCGCGGGATATCTTCAGACCCGGATCGCGCGGCTGCGCCGCCCGCCCCGGCTGCTCAAGCGCAGAGCGTTAGATAGCCACACACATTGGGGCACTTAGAGCTCATGAGGCGCGGCTTTCCTATCACGCACGCGGCGCGGGTCGTGCTCTTGTTTCTCGCCCTGACCGCCTGCGATCCACCGGTGCCGAGGGATGGGGTCCCGATTCTTCTGTTCATTGGCAACGGAACGTCGCCCGGGGACGTGGCGGCAGTCGAGCGCATCCTCGACCACAACCATCTTGAATACGCCACCGCGACGTCCCGGCAGCTGAACCGCATGCGCGCGTCCCAGCTCATGGCCTACCGCCTGGTAATCGTTCCCGGCGGAGACTTCATCGACATGAGCGCTAGTCTCACGCCTCGCACGACAGCGGGTATTCACGCCGCGGTGCAGGGTGGCGTAAACTATCTCGGCATCTGCGCCGGAGCGTTCCTCGCCGGCGATGGGCGTGGCTATTACAACAGTTTTGATCTTACCTCGGGCGTGCGATTCGGCTTCTACGGGGCCGAAGGCCGAGGGATCCGGAAGGCCGCCGTCGAGATTACCGGCGTGAACGCCCCTCCGATGGAGCATTACTGGGAGGATGGTCCCGAGCTCACGGGCTGGGGCACGGTGGTCGGGAAGTATCCCGATGGGACGCCCGCCGTGGTCGAAGGGACCTCGGGCCAAGGATGGGTGATCCTGGCTGGCGTTCATCCTGAGGCCCCCGAGACGTGGCGGCGCGGACTGACCTTCACGACGCCAGCAACTGTCGCGAATGCCTATGCCGGAACGCTCGTGCAGGCGGCGTTGACCCGAACATGGCTTCCGCACTACTGATCGACGTCGAGATTGTCCTCTGAGTGTACTGGCCCTGAGCTCTACAAGATGGGCTCCGAGTGACGGCTATCTAACCCGCGCTTGCTGCTGGCGGGGCGTGAGCGCGGCGGCAGCCGCGCGAATAGATTCTCCTGTGGGACGCGCGGCTGCCGCCGCACGCCCCGCAGCAGAAGCGCAGGTCGTTATGCGCACTTGGTCCTGGGTCTTAGCCACTAAGACCGGCTTGATGGTGAGGGACAATGAACTCGGATTCCACGCTGCAGATCTCCGTCATGCTCGCAGTCGATGACGCCCCTGCCGCCCTTACATGGTACAAGCAGGCCTTGGGCGCCAAGGAATTATGGAACCTCGGTTCCGTCATCGGCATGGAAATCAATGGGGCGCCCGTCTTCCTCGGCGAGCCGGCGAACAATGGCTGGGAGTTACCAACGAAGCTCGGCGCTCCATCGGTGAGGATTGAGGTGTTCTGCGACGATCCCGACACCTTCATCGCTCGCGCTCTGGCGGCCGGTGCAGACGGGAAGGACGATCACATTCGCAATCACGAGATGCCTTGGGGACTGCACCGGCAAGGGAGCTTCGTCGACCCCTTCGGCCACAAGTGGCTGGTTGGTGACAAGTCCCCCTTGACTCGACACCCGTGAGCAACCGCGCCGTCCGTTTCCACCGCTCTGCTAGCCTCAGCATTGCTCAGGGCTCGACGTTGTCCATCGGTCGACACAGATTCGGGTGTCCTGAACTCAACGCACTCGACCGGACCCCAATGTACAGTGGGGGCGCCTAACCCGCGCTTGGAGCAGACCGGGGCGTCAGCGCGTCGCAGCCGCGCGGAGTCTTGTTTGCTGCCTGGATCGCGCGGCTGCCGCACGCCCTCGCAGCTCAAGCGCAGAGCGTTCTATGAGAGCGATTGTCAAGGACACACGCTCTCGCTCCTGATCGCGACGGCGCTTTTTCCGTGGCAATCCGCCCCGCTCGTTGCTTCGGTCTCGAGCGCTGGCGTGCCTGGCCCCGCGGGGCAGTCCGCTTCCGCATCGGTTCCTCCTCCGAGCTTCTCCCAATCCCTGATGGAACGCTCTCAGCGCGGGGATCCCAGGACCGCAGACCATGGTTCTAGCGGAGACTCGGCCCACCGGCCGGCCTGACGCTTCTTCGGGTCTTGCGAGGGGGCCTACAGTTAGGCGAGTGCCTCGGCTGACTGCGACCGGGCCGACGCTCTGCTTGAGACTGCCCCCCGCACCCCGGTCCGGGCATCGGGAGTCACGGGCGAAGGTCCCGGCCTACGCCACCGACTCCCGGACTAGTGCGCTTGGCGCGTCAGTTGAGCTGGATCGTAGCGCTCCCCTTTCTTCCACAGCCGCAGCGTGAGGGCGGCGAGCTTGCGGGTCAGGGTGACCCGGGCCAACTCGTCGCGCATGCCGCGCTTGACCATCCCCTGATAGAAGTCCTGCAGCGGGCCGGGACGCGCCGTCGCGGCGGTTGCCGCTCCCTTGAACACGTCTTTCACCACGCGATTGTGATTCCGATTGAGCCCGCGGGTCAACGCCGCCCGCCGGCGCCGGACCACTTGGCCGTGCCGCAGCTCGTGCTCGGCGCTCGAGCGGGTAACCACCGCTACCCCGGCATACGCCCAGAGGTGGCGCTTGGTCCGAAACCGCCACGGCGTCTGCAGCGTGGCGAGCAGCAGCGCCACCCGGACCGGTCCCAAATAGGGAATGGTGCGGAGCATCGACCACGCCGAATCCCGCCGTGCCTCGGCGAGCAGGGCCGCTTTGGCCCGGGGGCGCAGGGCCAGGAGGACATCGAGTTCGGTATATAAGGTCTCGGCCCGGAAGCGCACGCCCGGATCGGGCAGCTGCGCGAGCCAGCCCGAGCGGTAGACCGGCTGGTAGACCCGTGTCCCGGGAGTCGGGATGGCCCGGGCCCGAAAGAGCGCCTTGAGCCGGAGCATGACCCGGGTGGTGTCCTCGACCAGGTTGCGGTAGGTGCGGCTGAGCTCCTGGAGGGTGACCCGGTGCGGACTCCCGTGATAGACGGCGCGGAGCTCGCCCCGCCACAGCTGGGCCGACAACTGATCGGCATCGACCCGATCGCCTTTGTTCCCCCGGCGTTTCTCCCCATGGCGGTCGCAGACCACGACCCGCTGCACGAGGGGCACCAGCAGATCGTGGAGCCACGGGGCCTGGGTCCCTTCTTCGAAGGCCACATGGACCGTGCCCCGCATGCTGCGGAAGAACTCGGTGAGCACCCGGCCCTCGGTTGGAAGGACCGTCCGGGCGATCACCTGGCCAGTCTCGGTGCGAACCGAGGCCTGGGTAGTTGCCTGATGCACATCGAGCGCCGCATACTTCGTAGCGTAGGTCATGAGAGCCGCTCCTGGGGACTGAGGTCCATGAGTCAGGGGTGACTGCATGGTAGCCCCAAGGGGCGTGCTCTCAACATGCGTTAGGCGGCCGCGTGAAGGTCATCTCCGTGGCAAGGCCACATCCACGGACATCGAACGCGTATCGTGGCGGTTTCGACATCGCCTCGCAGTTTTGCGAACTAGACAGACGCCCTGGAGGCCGCGACCATGATTCGAGCCATCGGCACTTTGACCGCGACGCTGTGCGTTGCGACGACCATTTGTCTGGGACAGTCGCCCCCACCCGCGTCCGAAATGGTGAGCCTCACCAAGGCGCTCGCGGGAACATGGTCGGCGACGTACACCTTCATTCCTGAGTCACCCGCCACCGACAGCACCGCGCGCGGGGAAGTGACCTGGGAGTCTGGGCCAGGTGGGTTCACGCTCCTCGAGAAAGAGCACGTGTCGAGGGTATTCGGCGAACAGTTCCTACTCCTTATCGTGTGGTGGAACGATAGCACGCACATTTTCCGGGGTATGCTGTGCAGCAACTCGGGTGTCGAGGCATGTGATGTGACCTCGTACGCCAATTCGGCCTTGTCATGGGATGGCAAGACGTTCATGCTCGACTTTCCGTTCACTGAAGGCAGCAGAAAGATGCGGTGGCACGGAGTCTGGTCCGACATCGCTGCAACCTCCTACACGGAAACGGGGGACGTGGGCGAAGCGGGTGGCACATTGAAGCGAGTGTTGACGATTCATGCGACACGCATCGCGCTGACGTCGCGCGATTCATCGCCAGCACACTGAGATTCGGCGGTTTAGAGTCAACTTTGAACTGCAATGTTCGCCGCGGTAGCGGGTCTTTCGTCGTGGTTCAACGTTCATAGCATTCCTCCGGAGTGCGGTAGCCGAGCCGCTTGCGCGGGCGCTGGTTGAGCTTCCGAGCGATGACGGCGCAGTCCGACTGGCTGAGGTGGGCCATGCTGTGGGCTTTGGGCAGGTATTGCCGGAGCAAGCCGTTGGTGTTCTCGTTGGTGCCCCGTTCCCATGCATGGTGTGGCGTCGCAAAGTAGAAGCGGGCGGTGGTCGCTCGCTCGATCGCCGGGTAGCTGTGGAACTCGGTCCCGTTGTCCGCGGTGATGGTATGCACCGGGTGGCGTTGCGCCCGAATCAGCTCAATCGCTCGGGCATTCAGCGCCGCCGTGGTCCGCTGCCGGAGGTGGCCTACCACGACATAACCCGTCTTCCGTTCCACCAGACTCAGCACACAGGCGCCCGCCTGGCCCGCGCCGAGCAGGGTGTCGATCTCCCAATCCCCGATGCGACCGCGAGACGTCACGATGGCTGGCCGGCTGGTAATCGGACGCTTCCCTCCCAGGCGGCCGCGCCGATCGTAGTAGCCATACCGCTTCCGGAAGCGCTTGGTGACTTGCCGGAGTTGGGTATGCAAGGTGCCGCCCGCTCGCTTGTCGGCCCAGAGATACCGATAGATCGTCTCATGGCTGATCCGAAGCCGGCCCTCGCGGCGGAGCCGTCCGGCGATCTGCTCCGGACTCCACTGCCGCTCGAGGCACTGGCGCACGAGATGCCAGGCGGCGGCGGTAAAGCGGCAGTTGCGTCGAGAGTGCGACCGGCGGCTCATCGCATACCAGTGGGCCAGCTGGGCACGGTAGTTCCCATCGTGTCGCGTGGCGTTGCGGCGTCGCTCCCGCCAAATGGTGCTCCGGTGCCGACCCAGGACCCGACCGATCGTCCCATCCGAGCGGCCGAGCCAGGGCAGACAGGCGAGAGTATATCTTTCGTCGGCGGTGATCTGTCGATACATGGGAGGCCTCGTTCTCTTGGAGGAGAACCGAAGTCTACCGGCTCGGCAGGTCACCGTTCGTTCTGGAGCTCCAGGTGTTGCACTTAGTTTATGAATCCGCGTACTTCCATCTTGCCAATTGTATGTGATCAACATATACTTGAACCATGCTCGACCTCGCGGCACTCCTCGCTGACGTCGAAGGGTTCGAGTGGGACGAGGGCAACACCGCGAAGAACGTGCTCGGCCACGGAACGAGCCAGGCGGAGGCGGAGGAAATGTTCTTTGTTGCTCCGATTGTGCTCCTTGAGGACGCCAAGCATTCGTTGGCCGAGCGCCGATATCTCATCTTTGGCCCGACGAGTGCGGGACGCCTGCTTGCTGCCGCATTTACGCTTCGGGACCAGCGCATCCGCGTCATTTCTTGTCGAGACATGAGCCGTCAGGAGCGCCGTCGTTATGCCCAAGCCGACTAAGCCACTCAAGCCGATTCCCAAGTTCCGCTCGCACGAGGAAGCCGGCGAGTTCTGGATGACCCACGACACAACCGAGTATCTCGATTGGTCCACGGCGCAGCGCGTCCGGTTTGTGAACCTCCGGCCGTCTACGGCGACGATCTCGTTGCGATTGCCCCAAATGCTATTGGACGAACTCCGGATTCTCGCCAACCAGCGCGATGTTCCGTACCAAAGCCTGCTCAAGGTGTACCTGGCTGAGCGGATTGCTGCAGAGCGCGAACAACAGGCAATGTCGCGGCCTAACAAGCGTTTGCAGCCGCCGAAGGCTCGGCGCGGGCGGTCTCGAAAGGCCACGACCAAATGACGCCGCGCCTTCGCGGCTCAAGCGCAGGGCGTTCTATGAGAGCGATTGTCAAGGACACACTCGTTCCTCGCTGATGGCGAGGAGGTTTTCTTCCTGGCAATCAGCCCCGATCGTTTGCCGGTCGCAGCGGATGGGCGCTTGCGGGCCTGCCGGTCAGTCCGGTTCGGCATGCATCACCTCGCTTTTCCTCCCGATCCACACCAGACATCTCAAGCGTTGGGATCCCGGGACAGCAGACCATGGTTCTATCAGAGACTCGGCCTGGGGCCGGCCTGCGGCTTCTTCGGGTCTTGCGAGGGGGCCTACAGTTAGGCGAGTGCCTCGGCGACTGAAGCCGGGCCGACGACCTGCTTGAGACTGTCCCCCGCAACCGTGCCCGCGATCGGGAGGCGCCGGCGAGGGGATCCGCCCCCGCGCCCCCCGAGTGACCCGCGCCAGTTCCTCCCGCATCCCCCGAGCGACCATCGCCCGGTAGAACTCCTGGAGCGGGCCCGGCCGCGCCGTCGCCGCGGTCGCCGCCCCCTTGAACACGTCCTTCACCACGCGATTGTGATTGGGATTGAGCCCGCGGGTCAGCGGCGCCCGCCGGCGCCGCACCGGCCGCCCGTGCCGCAGCTCGTGCTCGGCGCTCGAGTGGGTCACCACCGCTAACCCGGCATACGCCCAGAGGTGCCGCTTGGTCCGAAACCGCCACGGCGTCTGCAGCGTGGCCAGCAGCAGCGCCACCCGGACCGGCCCCAGGAAGGGAATCGTCCGCAGCACCGCCCACGCCGGATCGCGCCGGGCTTCCGCGAGCATCGCCGCCTTGGCCTTCGGCCGCAGCGCCAGCAGGAGATCGAGCTCGCTATATAAGGTCTCGGCCCGGAAGCGGACGCCCCGATCCGCCAGCTGCGCCAACCAGCCCGCGCGGTGGGCCGCCTGGTAAACCTTGGTGCCGGGGGTCGGGATCGCCCGGGCGCGAAAGAGCGCCTTGAGCCGGAGCATCACCCGGGTCGTGTCTTCGACCAGGTTGCGATAGGCTCGGGTCAGCTCCTGGAGGGTGGCGCGGTGCGCGCTCCCGTGATAGACGGCGCGCAGGTCGCCCCGCCACAGCCGGGCCGAGAGCTGATCGGCATCGACCCGATCGCCCTTGTTCCCCCGGCGTTTTTCCCCGTGGCGGTCGCAGACCACCACCCGCTGGACGAGGGGCACCAGCAGATCGTGAAGCCACTGGGCCTGGGTGCCTTCTTCGAATGCCACGTGAATCGCGCCGCGCATGCCGCGGAAGAACTCCGTCACCGCCCGGGCTTCCGTGGGCAGGATCGTCCGCGCGATCACCTGGCCGGTCTCGGTGCGGACGGAGGCCAGGGTAGTTGCCTGATGGACATCGAGGGCCGCATACTTGGTAGCGCGTGTCATGAGAGCCGCTCCTTGGGGCTGGGGTCCATGGGTCTGGGGAGATTCCATGGTAGCCCCAAGGGGCGTGCTCTCAACATGCGTTAGGCGCGCAGAGAACAAGCATGGAGGCCAGATGAAGGAGCGCCGTGGCTGAGTCTACGCAAGTGAGTCGCTGGCTGATCATCGGAGCGGGCATCGTCCTCGTCGCCACGGCGGCCTTGCACACTGCTGGCTACCCCTCGGTCTCGAGCACCATGCTGGCGAGTGGTCTGAATGCTGACCTGGTTGCAGCGCTGAGAGCGCTTTGGCTCATGTTCTCGGCTCAGCTCGTCGTGCTTGCAATCGTGGTCATCTTGGCCCGCAGTGTGCCCGGAGGCAAACGGATTGTTCTGGCATGCGCGCTCATCCCCGCAGTTGACGCCGCCCTGCTCCTTCGATTCGTCGGCGTGTTTGCGGGCACACTCGGTCTTGCCATGGCAACAGTTCTCTTGGTTCTAGGTGGCCTGCTTTGGCAGGAGAGTTCACGTGATGGCGCCTAACCAGCGCTTGCCGTGATGCGTGTGCTCGTGTCGCTACTGACGCCTAACAACCGCATGAAGTTGGCCGGGCGTGGTTATCGGTTGTGAAAGGGGTGGCATCACCAATCGGCGTCCCCCATACTGCTGTGAAGCGCGCCGCGGCCCTGCAACTCATGCGGGGCGTTATGTGGCCTGCATGCGGATTGTGGCGGTGCAGACAAGCCTCTGTGGTAACGATTCATAACGCGCGCGCGGAGAGCACATCTGATTATGACATCTTATAGCGCCGCGCTCTCCCCCGGACACCGCCTATTCTTGCAGACCTCTAGAGGCCAAGCTAGCTTTTCGCCGCGTGCGTCGCGGTGAGGTATGGTCTCAAGTTAGTACCCGGACAAATTAGGACCTTGAAGAGATTCGACGCATAACCTGGCAACTAGAGGCATTCCTCCCCCCCATCCTCGAGCATGTCAGAACGATTTCAACGCAGTTCGTATCTGGCTCCGTCAACCTTACTTATGACCGCGGTTGTCGGGGCTTTGTTGGCCGGGTGTACTGTTCCGCCTACCGGACCCGACTCCGTGAAGGTCTCGGGAGGAGCTTCCGTCGCGACCAGGGACTTATCAAGGGCGGTAACAAGCATTCAGGTCTTACTCGATGGCAAGGTCGTCGATTCTACTAGCGGGCCTCCAACGACCAACCTTTTAGGTTCATTCCGGCTTCAAGCCTTGACCGTTGGGCCGCACAAGATGCAGCTCAAGTTGGTTAGTCAGAACCGAGACACTGTCACCTATAAGGTTACAGGAAGCATTACCATGCATAGAGGTGCCTCCGGACTTGACATATGGACTTACCAATGGCCCTACATGACCTTGACCCTCCAGGCCGGGGCCATAGTAGACTTCAAATTCACAGTGCAGTAACTGTGTTGGGGGGGCCACATTGCCGAGTGTCGGAGGTTACAGGTCAGACGGGTGTACAGCCCAGATCGCCTGTCCTAACAGAACCAGACTCAAGAGCCGCATAACCCGCGCTTGGAGCAGCCCGGGGCAGAAGCGTGTCGCAGCGCCGCACGCCCCGGCAACTCAAGCGCAGGGCGTTAGATGGACACGAGCATCACGCTTAATCGAGGCTTAATCCGCGCCTCACCGGCGAGTCATTCAGTCGTGCTACTATCACTGCGCCTACACGTGCCGATTCACACTCGTCGGTGCCCATGGAGGATCTAATGATCCATGCTCGCATTTGGCCGGCACCTAGTGTCCGCGCGCCCTCGGAGTCACGGTTGCCTCACCAGCTCCGGATAGGACGGCGATGTGAGCGCGCCCTGGGCGCTCACTGGGTTCCGCAGCCACGCGTCGAAGAAACTCCCCACCGCGTACGCCGACACCTCGACCTGCCGGCGGCCGCGCATGCCGAGGATGCCCATGACGCGCATGATGCCCCGCAGTACACCGCTCTTCAGCAGCGCCCCATCCTCACTGAACGTGAAATGGTTCGCCCCCTTGATCATCACCTTCATCCGGCTCTCGGCGGGTTGCCGCTCGTAGGCCCGCTGGATTTGTCCCATGATCTGCCGGCTCACCGAATCCTGCGCCGCGCCATGATCCGACAGCAGCCAGAGAAAGGGCACCGTCACCGTGGTCTGGTCGAGGCTCCCGAAGAGCCGGCCGTCCATGTTCACGCCGGCCTTGCACCGCGGGTCGGCGCCACAGAAGGAAAACGCCTGGGCTCCGCCAAAGGAGTGCCCGAACACGCCGAGGGTCTTCAGGTCGAGGTGCCCCGCGAGGATTGGATCGGTCGTTGCGAGGTCCGATAGACGGTCGAGGGCGGATCCCATGGCCGTGATGGCGCTCCCGATCAGCTCCGCGGCGCAACCGTCCTCGTCGGCGCGCCCCACGCAAGACTCTGGATTCCCGCCGTTACCACCTTCGACGGCGACCACGACGTAGCCCCGGCTGGCCAGCTCTTCGAAATGCGCGGTGAAGCCGAGCGCACCCCCGCCGCCGCCGCCGCGAAACAGAAGCACCGGGTGCGGCACCGAGTCGGCGGCGAAGGGCGCGTCGAACACGCCATGCGCCCGCACCGAGGCGAGCTTGCGGGTGAGCAGGTTGATGACCGCGGGACGGTCATGCGTCCAGCGCGCGGCAATGCTGTCCGGCAGATAGGGCGCGATGCGTTCGTGGTGCCGCGCGGGATACCAGATCCACGCCATCAGACCGGCGCCGAGCGCGCGGGAGGTCCGGCCGACAGGCGACGGGCCGGTGGGGCGCGGGAGCTCGATGGGGATCGAGTGCTCCACCCAGATGCCGGCGACCGTCAGCACCGCGAGTGCGATACCGCCAACCACGATCCGCTTGAGCCAGCGCAATCCCGCCCCACCCGGTGACGTCACCAGTGGAGCCACCAGACGGGAAATACCGCCGCTCCTATCGCCCCCACATGAATCGCCGATACGGCCAGCGCTCGGCGACCTCTCTCGGGAACCCAGCGCACCATGAACCAGGCCACGAAGGGGAGCTGCCCCGCCATGAGGAGTTGCCAGAGGTGCGCGGCAGTGCCCTCGTCGGCCTGCGGCGCGACGCCCGATCTGAGGATGTGCACCCCGATCGCCGTGAGCGCGCCGAGTGACATGAGAACCGGGGCGAATCCGCTCGGGTTCCAGAGCAAGCTGCGTGCTGCGTCCGCAGGCGGCTCTGCCGGCGCGCGCTGCCGCACCCGAACGGCCAGCGCGCCACGGGCAAGGTTTGCGGCCACGGGCCAGGTCGCGCCGGAGTCCTCGACCAGCGCCTCCAGTTCGTTGCCGTACCGGCGCCACCACCAGCGCGGGTAGAGCCGGTATACCGCGCGCAGAATCCGGTTCATGCTCTTCATGCGTTCCGCAATCGCCGCGCGCCCACGCGAATGATTGGCGCAAGGGCGGCGATCTGCACCGCGAGGTGCTTCCGCCCACGGGCGGTGATGCGGTACGGCTGGCGCCGCGCGGTCGGGCTGGTTGGCTCGATCAGACCGTCCTTCTCGAGCCGGCTGATCGCGCCATACAGGGTTCCCGGGCCGAGCGAGACCTCGGCGAATTCCGCGATGTCGGTCATCATCGCGTAGCCATGCTTCGCGCCGTCGGCGAGAGAAGAGAGGATGAGCAGGGTAGGATCGGCCATATTACGTGGCACGTAGTATCGGGTGGCGTCCTGATCCTGTCAAGGCGACCGTCCCCGGCCCCCCGGCAGGGCGGTACTGATGGACTGCTCTGGGCGGACCGAAGCACCATCGACTTTCAGCCGTGAGGAGCGATCGCCCACTCGCTGGTGGTTTGCCACGAGGGATCGAGGTCGGAACGAATGACCCAGGCGGCCGACCGCCAGATCGACGACTTCATCCCTGTCCCGAACTCGCGCCCAGGGTGACGAGCAGCTCGTCCAGTTGCTCGAACGTCTCTCCCATCGCATCCGCCGCCCCGGTGCCGGCGGCGTCGAGAGCTTCCTTCGAGGGATACAGCTCGTGCATGACCAGCAACGTCTTGCCGCCTCGTTCCGCGAAGGTCACCGTCGTGACGGGACCCTCGTCACTTTCCTCATTGGTCCAGACGAGGCGCGAGTGCGGTGTTACCTCCCTGTACGTGCCGAAGAACGCCGCCTGTGAGTCCCCGTGTGCGAACTCCAAACGATAGCTGCCCCCGACACGAACATCCATTTCGCAGGAGAGCAGGGACATTCCCATCGACTTCGGCACCCACCATTGCCTGAACAGCTCGGGCCTGGTCCACGCCTCGAACACGAGGCGCGCCGGGCCGTTGAACGTTCGCGTGACGACCAGCTCACGCTCGGACTTCCGCTCCACCGTCGTACGGTTCTTCATGGGGGCAACCTCACGCTCTCTTCTTGCGTCCATCGACCTTCTCCTTCCGTTTCAATTCCGCGACAACGTTGTCCAGCTCGTCGAAGCGTGCCTCCCAGAGCTGGCGGTATCGCTCGATCCATGCAGCTTCCTCCTCCAGTCGGCGCGGGCCGTGCCTGCAGGTCCGCACCCGCCCGACCTTCTCCGTGGTGACCAGCCCCGCCTGTTCCAGGACGCCGACATGCTTCCTCATGCCCGTGAGGGTCATGCGGAACTTCCCGGCGAGGTCCGTGATCGAAGCGTCGGAACGTCCGAGCTGCTCCAGAACCCCGCGTCGGGTGGCATCCGAGAGCGCGGCGAACGAGGCATCGAGGCGGGCGCGAGCATACTGAACCATGTGGTTCAGTATAATACGCGGATCGGCGGCATGCAAGGGAGGCGTTCGACCGCGGCTCGAGCGCATCGGTTTCGGGAACAAGCCTGGCATGGGATGTGGGCCTGAGGTCGAGGCCTACGTCACCATGAGGCGAGGATAAACCGATGGGGACTTCCTCCCGGACATATGAACAAGCGGGTTGGTGGCGGCCTGGGCATTTGCACCATTACCCAGGCCCATTCCTCATTTCGGACCCAGGTGGAGGCATGAAGAGCACAGAACTCTCCCCGGGTACAACGGCTCCGCCGTTCACACTCCGGGCTGGGCCGGACAAGCAGGTCTCCCTGGGCGAGCTGGGTGGAAAACCGGTGGTCCTCGCGTTCTACCCCGCCGACTGGAGCCCAGTCTGCGGCGACCAGATGACGCTCTACAGCACCCTCAAGGAAGAATTTGATCGACTGGGGGCCGTCCTCTATGGCATTTCGGTGGACGGGCCGTGGTGTCACGCGGCCTTCATGGACACCCGAGGACTCCGGGTGGGACTTCTTTCTGACTTCGAGCCGAAGGGCGCGGTCTCGCGAGCCTACGGAGCCTACAACGAGCCAGACGGAACCAGCACCCGTTCGCTCTTCGTGATCGACCCGGACGGGATCATCCGATGGAGCTATCGCTCCCCCGACGACATCAACCCCGGCGCCGACGGCATTCTCGAAGCCCTCGAGAACCTCGGCGCTCCCAGAGCGAGGTGAGGGCATGTCATCCCAGCGGCTCGCACCCGCGGTCTCGAATGCCGACCACGTCGCCGGCCCCGCGGACGCGGCGGTGACCCTGATCGAGTATGGCGATTTCGAGTGCCCCTACTGCGGGGCCGCGTATCCGATTCTCAAGCGGGTACAGGAACGAATGGCGGACCGGCTCCGTTTCGTCTTCCGGCACTTCCCGATCAGCGAGTCCCACCCCCACGCCGAGCACGCGGCCGAGGCGTCGGAATCGGTGGCCGCTCGGGCGGGGAACGAGCCATTCTGGGCGATGCACGATCTCCTGTACGAGCACCAGCGCCGGCTCGATGACGCGCACCTGACCCGCTACGCCGAGCAGGCGGGCGTGGACGCGGCCGACACGCTGGCGGACCTCGAAACGGGGCGGTTCCGGAACGTGGTGCGCGAGTCGCTGCTGCAGGGCGCCCGCGCCGGGGTCAACGGGACGCCGACGCTGTTTATCGATGGGATCCGCTATGACGGGCCGCGTGATGAGGAGACGCTCGTCGAAGCGCTCAGTCTGGTCGCCGAAGAGGCAGGGAAGGAGCGATAAAGGCCCATGGTCGACACCGTCAACGCCCGGCTTTATGCCACCAAGAACGACCTGCCCGAGGCGTCCCGTCTGGAAGTCATTCGCCTGCTGAATCAGCGGCTCGCCGACAGCATTGATCTTGAGACCCAATGCAAGCAGGCCCACTGGAACGTCAAGGGCCCGACGTTCATCGCCCTCCACAAGCTCTTCGATGAGATCTACGCAGACGTTGGGGGGTACGTGGACCTGATCGCCGAGCGGGTCGTGCAGCTTGGGGGAATCGCCGAAGGCACGATCGCGGTGGTCGCCGAGCGGTCGTCTCTGGCAGACTATCCGATCGGGATCGTCACCGGCGCCGAGCATATTGCGGCGCTTTCCGATGCCCTCGCCTCCTTCGGCCGGAGCGTCCGGATCGGCATCGAGGAAATGAACGATCTGGAAGACGCCGGCAGCGCCGACATCCTCACCGAGATCTCCCGCGGCGTGGACAAGTGGCTCTGGTTCACGGAGGCGCACCAGCAGGGTGCATAGCTCACATCCCCTCCTCCTGCTGAGGTTGTGAACGTCAGACCAAACCCGTGATGATGCCCTTCAGGAGCCATCGAGCCAACAACTACCCCCGCGAAACCTCCACCCTCGTCCCCTCGTACACCTCGTGGACCCTGGACCTCCTCGTCACGCGGGTATCTCCATGTTCGGTCGGATCCTGCCTCGCCAGATCGACAATGTCTACGCCGGCCGGAAGCTCGGTCTCTGGGTCTTCGGGGCGGTCGTGCTCCTGAAGGTCGCCCAAAGCCTGGCCGTCATTTTCAATGGCTACATGACGGCCCGCTCCGCCGACGGCATCCCCCTCGAGACCTATCCGCCCGCCACCGCCCAGACCGTAGTGGCCCTTTTCGGGCTCTCGGGGCTCTACCGGCTGTTCATTGGGTTGCTCTGCATCCTGGTCCTCGTACGGTATCGCCGCGCCATCCCCCTCATGTTTGTCGTGCTCCTGCTGAGCTATCTCGCCGTCCAACTCCTGCTGCGGATTACTCCGATTACCCGCGTGGGCACCCCGCCGGGCGCGATCGTCAACTTCGCCCTCTTCGTCCTCACCGTCCTGGGCCTGGCGCTGTCCCTGACGCCTCGCAAGGTGCCGGTCGTTCCTGGCGCCGGCCGCGCCGCTTCCGCCTAACCCGCACGTGTAGCCGAGGGTTTTCGCGGGGCGCGTGACGTCGACTGAGGAGGGCGTGGTGTGACGAGAACTGAAGGCATCAGACTGACGCTCCGCGCTATCATGGAGCTTGGGGTAGTCGTTGGCTTCGCCTCCTGTCGACTTCCACCGGTTTGGGCGCGCCGCAGAATGGCTCCGGCTATTCGAAGAGCTGGCTTTATCGGGCCTGGCGGCCGTGGGGCTTTACGTCGCCGGCCAACACTCCCTGGGATGGGCCCTAGCCGGGTTGTCCGTCTTCTATCATCTGCTGGTCTACGCGACGGGCGGTCGTCTCTTGAAGCCGCGTTCTTAGAGGCCGCCCCCCTACGGTGGGCCACCGCCGCCAGTTTTCATTTGTTCGGATCGAGCATCGAAGCTATGCTTATTCCATGCGCCTGTTCCCCTCGGCGAGACAGAGTCCAGTGGTCCGGGCCATCGGGCTGGGGTTGGCGTTGCTGCTGTCGCTCGGGACCCCCGGCCTTGGGGCCATGGATCCCTCATGTCCGCATAACGGAACGAGTACCACGGCTCATGCCGGGCACACCCATCACCCCGCGGATTCCCGCCCGGTCCCCAGCTCTCACGATTGTCATTGCATCGGTCCATGCCACGGCGTCGCGGCGTGGACACCGGCCGTCTTGCCAGTCCACGACTCCGGGGCTCCGTCGAGCACCCTGCCGGCAGATTCTGCCCGCTCGTGGGCCCCACGGAGCCCAACCCCGCACCTCCGCCCGTTCGCGAACGCACCACCGCTCTCCTGATCTGAACTTCGCCTGACACCACCGGTGCGACCCGCCTCGGGCGGGCGCACGGTCACACCCAAGGAGTGTCGGCGGCCCAGGACCCGCAGGCAATTCCCGGAGACGGTGCCACGCGAATCCCTGGACCAGCCCACTCATCCGTTGAAGGAGGTCGCATGAAATCATCGAAAGCCCTGCCCATCGGCGCCGCGACGGCGATGGCAGTCATGGTGCTCGCCGGAGCGGTTCCCGCCTCGCTGCTGCACAATCATCTGGTCAGGAGCCGGCCGGGTGCCGGGGAAGTTCTCACAGCCTCGCCGAAGGAGGTGGAGCTCTGGTTTGCCGAGCGCCCCGAAATCGCCTTCACCAGCATCACGCTGACCGACACCACGGGGAAACGTTTTCCAACCGGCAAAGGGGTGGCGAGCTCGGACACCCTGGCGCTCCGGTTCTCGGTGGATGGAACCCTGCCGCTGGGGTCCTACGACCTGGTCTGGCGTACCGCGAGTGAGGATGGCCACGCGGTTCGGGGGCAATACCGATTCCAGATCAGTCCCTGAGCCGCCGGCTGAGCGCCCGTGCGCCACGTGCTCGATCGGCCGAGTTTCAATTCCATCACAGATTGAGGAAATGTTCCAATGGATAAGACCCTGCACACCAAACGCCTGAAGGCCTTTGCCCTCACCGACCCGCTCCGCGTCATTCGTCCCGCCAGCGTGCGGCGGGCCTGGATGGATGAAACCCCGGAACGGTTCGCCTATCGCTGTCTTCCTCTGACGATCGCCAACAGCTTCGGGTGGGAGATCCTCTCCCCGGTCGCGTTCGAGGCGACCTGGAACGGTGGCACCCGGGCGCGGGACCTCGAGATCACCATGCTCTCCGGGGCGGAGAACGCCGTGACCAGCCACTTTGGAGTCGGCGTCCTCACCTTCCATGTCGGATACCTCTTCCGCACCGAGAGCGGGATCTCCCTCATGGCGATGGGACCGGCGAACGCACCGAAAGATGGCATTGCCGCGCTGACCGGCGTCATCGAGACCGCGTGGGCGCCCTATCCGTTTACCATGAACTGGCGGTTCACCAGGACGAACCACCCCGTTCGCTTCGAGGAGGGCGAGCCGATCTGTTGCATCATGCCGGTATCCCTGGGGTTGCTGGAGAATACCCGTCCGGAAATCCTGAACCTGGGAGCCGATCCACGCACCAAGGCGAAGTTCGAGGAGTGGTCGCAGTCACGCAACAGCTTCAATAGCGACCTCCGGGTCCAGGGCAGCGAGGCGCGGGACGCCAAGTGGCAGAGGCGCTATCACAAAGGCCAGGAGCCGGATGGCAGTCCGACGCCGTACGCACACAAGACCGCGGTGACGGTGCGGCCTTTCGTCGATCACCGCCAGAGCGCCAAGGCACGCTGAGCGGAACGGCGACCGTTGGCGTCCTGGGTCGCGCCGCAGCAGTCGCCCGGTATCTTTGAACCTGCCCTCTTCATGACACTTGGAAGGTCCTGATGATTCGATTCACTCTCCTTCGTTGGTCCGTGCTGGCAGCCCTCCTCGCGGGCGGGTGCGGTGGTCCAACGCCCGCGACCACACGCGTCGAGGGGTTGCCCTTCGATCTGGACGCAACGCGTCGCCTCATCGCGCAGCAGAACGAGCGCTTCACCAGGGCGCACGTCACGGGCGACATCGCCACGATCGATTCGATGTTTGCCCCGGACGCCAAGTCCTTTCCTCCCGGAGCCGCCACGGTGACCGGCCTCCCGGCGATGCACGCCTTCACCATGGAGTACCTCAAGGCCGGCATCTCGGAGTTTCGCGAGGAGACCACCGATTTCTACGGGAACGCGGAGTATGTGGTTGATGCAGGCACCTACGAGGTGACCTACGGCCCGGCTCACGTGACCGAGCGCGGCAAGTACCTGAACGTATGGACGTACGTCAATGGAAGCTGGAAGATCAAGGCGAACATGTGGAACACCGACCCGCCCGCTCCGACGCCCAAGTGAATGGCCGCGTCTTCTCAGAAGAGCCGAGCGATCCGAGGCGCTTCACCCGCCGCTTCGACACCTTCTACACCCGTTTCGCTCGCGGGTACGACTTCCTCGTCAAGACGGTCCCCGTCTGGAAGACCTGGCTGAAGGCGGTCCTCCCGTATCTGCGGGGCCCGCGGGTGCTGGAAGTCTCGTTCGGCACCGGATATCTGATGACCCAGTACGCCGGGCGGTTCACCGTCTATGGGATCGACTACAACCTCCGCATGGTGCAGACCGCGTGTCAGAACCTGCGGCAACGAGGACTCCCGGCTCACCTGCAGCAGGCGGACGTGGCCGCCCTCCCATATGCGACCGCCAGTGTCGACACCGTGGTCAACACGATGGCCTATTCAGGATATCCCGACGGGACAGCGGCGCTCCGCGAGATGACGCGCGTCCTGCGACCCGGAGGGCGTCTGATCCTGCTCGACGTCAATTTTCCTCGCGATGGCAACTGGCCAGGCACCCGATGTGTCCGCCTGTGGGCGCGGGCGGGAGACGTGATTCGCGACGTGGACAGGCTGCTGACGGGAGCCGGCCTGAGACACGAAGAACGTGAGATAGGCGGCTGGGGCAGTATCCATCTCTACCTCGGGACGAAAGAGCCGGCGCAGGCAGAAGCGCACCGCCCCAGCACCTGGTGACCACCGGCGCATATCGCGTCAGCCGCAATCCGACGTACGTCGCGGTCCTGCTCATTCTGGTGGGATGAACCGGCGAAGCGAGCGTTCGCAAGGGGTCTAGGGGCCGCTGACGAGCTTGCCGTTCGTGGAAAGATCCGGATCGGTACAGGCCGCAAGGTTGAAACAGCAGGGACGCCGCTTTCCGCTGCTCATCTTGGAGATGCTCACCTCAACCCGCCGCTTGCGAGTGTCGGGATTCCTGGTCGCGGAGACCCACCGCACCCATTCCCATCGCGCCATCGGGGTAATCGCAACCCAGAGGTCTTTGATCTTCTGTGGCGCATCGGCGAGCGCTGCTTTCAGGTCCGGCGGCAGGCGCGGTTCCGGCCACTTGTCGGTTGGCTCAATCGCGACGGTGACGGTGTCGCCAGCCTTGATCCCAGCGGCCCGTTGCACCCTGGGATTCACGCTCATCCAGTGGCCGAAATCGCCGTCGGGCTCCAGGACCGTCTCGAATGGGTGTCGGTTGATCATTCCGTGCACCGCCACCTGACCCCGGGATGGGAGCTTCCTGCTCGCCGCCGCGGGCAGCTGCAGGATGGTCCGCCCCTTCGTGGTGCCCAGTGTGGCGTCGAAGCGAATGGCCGTCGTGGTCATATCCTGAGTGATAATATTGCGGCGCGCACCGGACAATGCGTCCGCCCGGAAACCGCCGGGAGCAACAACACCACAGGAAAGGGCACGTCATGAAGGCCGCGGTACTGCACTCGCTCACCGGACACGACCTCAAGGCGGAGTCCACCGGAAGCCGTCTGGTCGAGATCGGTGAAATAGCGGGCCCGACCATCTTCGAGGCCTTCCCCCAGATCTGGGCGCTCGCTGGCGATGGCGCTCTCCGTATCGATACCGAGCCGGTACCGCTCGCCGACGTAGAACGCGCCTGGCAACAAGACGATGCAGGTGGCCGGAGAATGGTCATCATCCCCTAGCCGGGCGGACACAGGACGATCCCCACTGTTGTCACGAGACAGGGAATCCAGGCGTCACCATTCGGAGCGGAGCACGGCAACCTCATCAGGTCCGGAACAGCATGCTGGACACGACAAGCGGAACACTCGTGCAGGGACACGTCGCGGAAGGCTGGGGGAAAGTCGCCGATATCTTCCGTGCCAACTTCGAAGGCAACCCCGGCGAGGTCGGCGCGGCGTGCTGCGTCTACGCGGGTGGTCGCCCTGTCGTCGATCTGTGGGGCGGCCTCGCCGATCGCGAGGCGAACCGTCCGTGGGAGAGGGACACCATCGTCGCCGTCGCATCCACGACCAAAGGCGCGACCGCGATCTGCGCCCACCTGTTGGTGCAGCGCGGCGAGCTCGATCTGGACGCTCCGGTGGTCAGGTACTGGCCGGAGTTCGGCTCTGCCGGCAAGGAGCGGATCCCGGTGCGCTGGCTGCTTTCACACCAGGCCGGGCTGCCGATCGTCGACGGACCGCTGACCTTCGAGGAGGCCTGCGCCTGGCATCCGGTCATCCGGGCACTGGAGGCGCAGAAGCCGGAGTGGGAGCCGGGCACCGAGCACGTCTACCACAGCGTGACCTTCGGGTTCCTGGTCGGGGAGCTCGTGCGCCGGATCACCGGCAAGTCGCTCGGTCGCTTCTTCGCCGACGAGGTCGCCGCCCCGCTCGGCTTGAGCGCCTGGATCGGGCTGCCCCAGGCAGCAGGAAGGACGAGTGGCACCGATCGAGTATGCCGCTCCGTTAACGATGGAGGAGATGACCGCCGGGATGATCGAGAGCAGCGGCCTCGACAGAGACACGGTCATCGCCTGGATGAACGCTGTCTGGGGCCCGGACTCCGTGCAAGCCCGTGCCGGCGCGCTCGGCGGGGCCCTGGATCCCGCCAGCGGCTACATGAACACGCGCGCCTGGCGTGCTGCCGAGTTTCCCTGCTGCAACATGTTCGCCGACGCTCGATCGCTGGCGCGGATGTATGCGGCCACGGTGAGCAAGGTCGACGGCGTCCGGCTGCTCGATCCGGCGACGGTCGAGAGGATGACCGTCGTCCAGACCGACAGGACGCGGATGAACGGGCTTCCGCCGGGACTGGATATTCCGCCCGACCGCTCCTTCTACATGTCGCTCGGGTTCTGGCGGGCCTGCCCGCCGATGCCCTGGGTCGGGCCCGGGTCGTTCGGTCATCCCGGCTCGGGCGGATCGGTCGCCTTCGGCGACTCCGATGCCGGGGTCGGCTTCGGCTACGTCACGAATCTGTGGTCCTTCCGGATTGGCGAACCACGGGCGTCGAACCTGGCCGCGGCGGTCGTGGACTGTCTCGGGTGGCAACCCAGGAGTCCGATCCGAAGCCGATAAACAACCAACGGCATGCTCGTCCAATCCTGACACGCTCTTCCCATAGGGCCCCCCCTCCCGCAGGACGCCGTGCGTCGTGGGTGTTAGACTTGCCCGGGGAGGACTGTCGCCATGAGCCGATCGCACCCCCGGTGGTCCACTGCGCGTTCCCGTTCGGGCCTGCGACGGCTGCTCGCGATTGCCATGACCGCGCTCTACGCGGCGTGCTCGGGGGGAACCACCGAGACTCGCACCGTGGCATCGGTCCGGGTGAACCCTGCTTCCCAGTCGATCCAGGTCGGACACTCGGTGCAGCTCACCGCATCTCCCGAGGACGGGAACGGCGCGGCGGTCACCGGTCAATCGGTCTCCTGGAGCTCGGGGAGTCTGGCGATCGCCACCGTCTCGGCCAGCGGCCTGGTGAGCGGCATTGCGGCGGGCGGTCCGGTCACGATCAGCGCAACCGCCCAGGGAGTGACCGGCTCCGCGAGCATCACCGTCACCCCCGTGCCGGTGGCCCAGGTGACGGTCACCCCGGCGAGCGTATCGATCATCGCGGGCGCGGCGACCCAGCTCGTCGCGGCCACGAAGGACGCTGGTGGGACGGTCCTGAGCGGTCGCCCCGTCACCTGGACCTCGAGCAACAACGCGCTTGCCACCGTCTCCGCCACCGGCCAGGTCACGGGCCTGACCGCCGGCGGACCGGTCACCGTCACGGCGAACAGCGAAGGCATCACCGGCACTGCTGCCGTCACGATCGAGGCGGGGACGGTGTACGATGCCGCCAACGACATCAGCTGGCTGACCGATGCCGACCTGCCGGCCAGCAACCGCTTTGGTGTTCCGCTCTGCACCGGCACCGGCAACCAGACCTGCGTCAACCCGAGCGGCTCGATGCGCTACGATGCCGCGGTGGCATGGGTCGCCGGCATGAACGCCGCCAACTACCTGGGGCACGCTGACTGGCTGCTCCCCACGTCGCCGGTCACCGACAACAACTGTGGCCGAGTCGGACCGAATGGCAACTCGTTCGGGTTCGGCTGCACCCGGAGCGCGCTGGCAACCATGTACGATGGCCTCGGCCTCAGCCCGCCGAATAGCGCGGTTCCCATCACCACCAGCACCATCGGCCCGTTCAGCAACCTTCAGCCGTACCTCTACTGGTCGCAGACGACCGCTTCGGCGACCAGTGGCAATGCCACCTTCTCGTTCGCGACCGGCTGGCAGGGCGCGAACACGCTGCCGAATTTCCTGTACGCGTGGCCCATGACCCCCGGCAAGCTCGCCGGCACTCCCGCTGCCAGCGGCTCCGGTCTGCAGATCAACCCCGGCGGCCAGACCATCTACGATCCAATGACGGATGTCACGTGGCTGGCCAACGCGAACCTGGCCGCGAGCAACCGGTTCGGTCTGCCGGTATGTACCGATCCGCTCACTCCGGCGCTGTGCGTCGCGGCGGACGGGGCGATGACCCTCGCGTCCACCGCCCAGTTCCTGGCAAACATGAATGCCGCGGCATACCTCGGCCAGACCAACTGGCAACTGCCGGCCATTGACGCGGCCTGTCCCGGTTACAACTGCTCCGGGGTGCAGAACCCAATGGGGAACCTGTTCTACACCCAGCTGGGCCTCCTCCGGGGAGGCACGGTGGCCTCGCCCCACGAAACGGTTGGCCCGTTCCACAACATCCAGCCGTATCTCTACTGGAGTTGTGCCGCGCCCACGATTCAGAGCACCTGCGACCCCGATGGCGCCGCGCCGAACTTTCAGTGGAGCTTTTCCTTCGGCAGCGGGTTTCAGGGCACCGATCTGCTTGCGAACTCGTTGTTTGTCACCGCCTATCATGTCGGTCGTGGCGGTTAGGGAGGAGGGGAGTTGGACGAGGCAACCAAAGCAAACCTCGGGTTGTCGCGGCCAGGGCGCTGCACTCCCCAGGATCTGATGCGGCACATCACCATCATTTCGGCGGACAGCATGAAGGGGCGGCGGTCGGCGCGGCGGGGGTGGTGACTTTCCAGGACGTCCCCCTCGAACCGGGCGGTGAGCCCGGAACCCGCAACATCATCGCCAGTATCCCGGGAACGGTGGATGAGTGGGTCGTGGTGACGGCCCACCACGATGGGCTGGGCATCGGGAAGCCCAACGCCCAGGGCGACAGCATCTACAACGGCGCCAACGACAACGCGGTCGGCGCGGCGATCGCGATCTGCGTTGTGGGCGAGTTTCAATCGCCTTCCCGGCGCCGCGGGGTGATCGTGGTCCTCACCGGCGCCGAGGAGCGCGGGCACCTGGGTGGGCGCTATTGGGCGGAGCATCCGACCGTCAACCTGTCGAAAGTGAAGTTTGCGGTCAACCTCGATGCGATCGGGGTGACCGGGCCCACCGAGGATTTCATCGCGTATGGAAACGGCCTGCTGACGGGTGCGGACTCGATGCTGAGCGCTGCCGGGGCTCGCGCCGGATTCCAGCTTACGACCGTCTCCTTCGAGTCCAGGATGTACTGGGCCTTCGATTCGGCCGAGCTGGGGGCGGTCGGAGTTCCAGCGGTGACCATCGGAGCGGGGACCCGGCCGCCATCCGGGCCAGGACCCCCGCCGGCGGCCGGAATGCCCCCGTTGCGTCAACGGTACCATTCCCCGTCGGATGAGGTGGCACCCGACTGGGAGCCGGTCGCCATCCGGCGCTACGCCGATCTCGTGGCATCGGTCCTCGACGCCGCACGGACCCAGACGGGCACCATTCAGCTCAAAGTGCCTAACCCGTACCAGGTCAGGCCCTGAGTGGACCTCGCCCTGACGAATGGTCAGCGCAGTGAAACGCCGAATCGATGCAGCGACCGGGAAACGGCTTTCGGGACACACCGAGGTCCGCTACACTGGGCTCGACCCATGCATCGGAGATTCAGCGTGCAACCGCCCTTTCGATTGGGATTCGTTCTCGCCGCGCTCGCCTTCGGACTCACTCCCGGAAGAGACGCCCTCGTCCGCGCCGCCGCAACCCACATCGTCCGCCGCCACGACCGGCCCGACAGCCTCTACCTCGCCCTCGGTGCGAAGTATCCCGCCGTGGGGATTGTGGGCCGGCGCGGCGATGGGACGCTCATCGCCCCCACCTGGGTGCTCACCGCGGCGCACGTAGCATTCGACCTCGATACCAGCCGGGTCCGAATGCGTTTCGGAAGTCGGGAGTACCACATCCGCCGAGCGGTCACCCATCCGGATTGGCGAGAGCTTGGACCGCATGACGTGGGATTGCTGGAGCTGACCGAGCCGGTGGAGGGGATCGAGCCGCTGGAACTGTATGCGGGGAAGGACGAAGCCGGGAAGACGATGGTGCTCGTCGGTCACGGCGACGTGCGCCCGATGGGTGGCCAGGGTGGGGAGTGGATCCGCGATGGGCTTGCCCGGGCGGCCACCAACGTCGTCGTGGGAATCGACAACGGACGGCTGGTCTTCCGCTTTGACGCGCCGCCGCGAGGCACGGACCTCGAGGGGACGCCGGGCCGGGGAGACAGCGGCGGGCCGGCGCTGCTCGTGGTGGGGGGAAAGCCGCAGGTCGCGGGGGTGAGCTCGGCGGGGTTCGATGGCACCAATGGACCGGGCACCTACGGTGCGGTGGACCACTTCACGCGGGTGTCGGAGGCCTTGAGCTGGATCCGCGGGGTCCTGGCTGCACGCGGGTAGAGTCGCGGTTGGTCAGCACCCGGGACTCACGGATTTCAGTGGGCCCTCGCCCAACCCACGATGAAATCCAGATAGTCGGGGAGGAGTCGGTGATCGGGCGTCTGGATGTCATGTCCGACGCCTTCGAAGACGCGAAATTGGTAAGGCATCGAGCCCCGTCGTCGCAACGCCGGTTCGATGACGGCGCGCGAGTGGTCGATCGGCACCAGCTCGTCCTGCGCGCCGTAAATCACCAGGGTGGGAAGGGTGAGCGACTCGTACAAGGTGCTGTAATCGACGAACGACGACTTCGACCGGTACAGGTCGAAGCCGCCGGGGTTTTTGGCGACCGCCGCGGCGAGCTCGGCCGGTGTGAAGAGCCGGCCTTCGCCGGTCATGTCGTCCCAGAACCGATTGGTCACGACACGATGGAACCACGACATGCCGCGGTAACGGTCGACGGTGGCCTGCGCCGCCCGATACCCTCGCCCTGAGGCGTAGTAAAGCGCCGTCACGATGTGGATGGTGTCGGCCGCGCTGGCCTCGGCCTCGGACAGCCCGAGGGCGCGCATCTGGCGGTGCAGAAAGTAGGTGACCTGCTCATGGGGATTGACGCCGGCGGGACTGACCAGGATGGCGAACGCGGCGCCGGGCTTCTCGCGGAGCGCATAGGGAATCACCCAGCCGGCCTGGCTGATGCCCCACACGCCGACGCGCTCGACGCCGGGGAGGCCGCGGGCAAAGCGGATCGCCGCCGCGGCGTCAGCTCCCAGGGCGCGGAAGTCGGTGCCAGTAGCAACGCCCGTCGAGGCTCCGGTACCGCGCTTGTCGTAAGCGAGGACGCCGATTCCCGCGGCCGTGAACGCCATCGCGAGGGCCTTGGTGTCGTCATCGCCGATCACCGATACATCGCCCGAACCGGTGACCGCGACGAGAACGGGATACCGCTCGACGCCCACCGGCGCGTACAGCCGGCCGGACAGCTCCAGCGCGCCGGACCGAAAGCGCAGGTCGCGCGTGGTATAGACAGCAGATTGCGCCAGGCCCTGGGATGCGGCCGTCACGAACAACGCCAGGATAGCGACGGGGCGGATAGGTCGCTGGCTCATGGTGACCTCTTGGGAGGGTATGAACGATTGGACGCCGAACGCCAGTTCTTCGCAGTCAGACGCACCCCGGTCAACTTCTCCCGGGTCGACGCCCCGCTTGCCGCAGTGAAACGCCGGATCGGTGCAGCAAACGGAAACAACTTCCGGAGCGCCCCAATGTCCCGCTACAATACGATCAACCGTGTCCGAGGTCCTGCGTAGTGCGTAACCGATCGGTACTGCAGATCCTGCTCGCCCTCGGCCTCGTTAGCCATCTTGCGGCTCAGGCCGACATCCCCGCACTCCGCCACCGCGCCGACTCGCTGCTCGAGCACGGCCGCTTCGACGCGGCCAGGATCACGCTGGCCCGGCTGGTGCTGCTCCAACCGGACGACGGCAGACACTGGCTCCACCTGGGAGACGCCGAGGCCGGGCTCGATCATCCCGCCGAAGCCATCGCGGCGTACCGCGCGGCGCTGGAGCTCGGATTCGGCTCGCGGGCTGAGCGCTGCTATACCATCGCCCGGCTCTACACCAGGCTCGGCTTCCGCGATTCGACCATGGCGTGGCTGGCTCGCGCGCTCGACGCCCGTTACGAGCATCGACCTTCGATCGGCGGCGATTCGGTCTTTGCCGCGTACCAGCACGACCCCGAGTTTCGCCGGCTGGCCGGCCTGCTGCCGGAGGCTGCCCTAACCCGCGATGAGGGGTGGCGTTTCGACATCGCATTCCTGGCGGACGAAGCCAGGCGGATGGCGACCGGGCCGCACCCGGTGGCTCGGACCACGCAGTTCGATTCCGCCGTCGCCGCCGTGACCGCTCGGGTGAACCAGGTCAGTGACGCGCAGATGTACGTCGAGCTGCAGCGGCTCATGACCATGCTGGGCAACGGCCACAGCATCCTGTTCCCATTCCCGACCAGACTGGTGACGCTGACGATGCTGCCGATCGATCTCTATCGCTTCAGCGATGGGGTCTTCGTGGTGGGCCGGCAGGATACCGTGGGAACACCGGGCATTGGAGCGAAGGTGGAGCGAATTGGTGATCTCTCCGCGGAGGAGGCGCTGGAGCGAATCGCACCGCTGATGACCCGGGACAATCCGATGGGACTCCGCTGGAATGGTCCCTACGTTCTCACCTATCCCTTTCTGGTGCACTCGCTGGGGATCGACCACGGGGCAGACAGCAACACGGTTCAGCTCACCGTACAGAGCCCGGGCGGCAGGACCGGGGTCGTGACGCTCAGCGGGGGAGACATTCGGGAGCCCCCCAAGCTCATGCCGCCACCGGGAACGAGCGGCCAGCCGCCACTCTACCTTCGGCACCCCGACCGACCGCAGTGGCTCCAGCCGCTACCGGACGCCGCCGCGCTCTACGTTCAGTACAATCAGGTCGTCGACGGTGAGCGGGTGTCGATCGCGGCCTTCGCCGACAGCATCCTGGCCTCGGCCCGAAGGACGGGAGCTCGGAACCTCATCGTCGATGTGCGCCGCAACAACGGAGGGCATGGCTATCTCAATCCACCGATGGTCCGGGCGCTGGTGAGGTTCGAGGCCCTGGGACCGGGACACCAGATATTCCTGGTCGTGGGCCGGAACACCTTTTCCGCGGCGGGCAATTTCATCAACGCGGTCGAGCGCATGACCAGCGCGCTCTTTGTGGGTGAGCCGTCGAGCTCGCGTCCGAATTCCGTGGGAGAGGACACCGAGCTCCGATTGCCCTGGAGCGGATTCACCGGAAGCATGGCGTCGCGATACTTCCAGGACTCGGATCCCCTGGACGATCGGGTCTGGATCCCGATGGACATTCCGGTCGCCCTTTCCTCGGCCGACTATTTCGCGAACCGGGATCCCGTCCTCAGCGCCGTCCTGGAGTACATCCGCGCCCACCCGGCCCGCTAGACTTCCTCGATGCCGGCGCCACCACGTCCGATCACGGTTCTGGTCGTGGACGACGAGCCGCACGCCCGCACCGGGCTGGTGCGGCTGCTCGCGGGCCGCCCCGACCTGGCGGTGGTGGGCGAATGCGGCGACGGCCTCTCCGCCATCAAGGCGATCCGCGACCTCGCCCCCGACCTCGTTCTCCTCGATGTCCAGATGCCACCCCCCGATGGGCTCGGCGTGGTGCGCGCCATCGGCGCGGCGCAGATGCCGGCGGTCATCTTTGTCACCGCGCACGATCGCTTCGCGGTGCCGGCGTTCGATGCCCACGCGGTCGACTATCTCCTCAAGCCGTACAGCGAGCGCCGGCTCCGGGAAGCGATCGGCCGGGCCCAGGCCCTCCTCGAGTCCCGCCGCCTGGGCGACCTGGCGCGCCGGCTGCTCGGCGTCCTCGAAGCGCGGAGCGGTTCGGAGGACCCCGGGGCCAGAGTTCCTGACGACAGGATCGTGGTACGGAGCGTCGGCAAGACGGAAATCGTGCGGGTGGCGGAGCTGGTGCGGATCGAGGCGAGCGGCTACTGCGTCCGGCTCCATACCCGTACCCGATCCCTGGTCCATCGCGAGGCCCTGCGTTCCCTGGAGGCGCGTCTCCCCAAGTCCCGGTTCGTGCGGATTCACCGCTCCTCTATCGTGAACGTCGAGCAGATCCGCGAGGTTCGGGTGCTATCGAGCGGGGAGCACGAGGTCCTGCTCCGGGATGGCTATCGCCAGAAGGTGAGCCGAGACCGGTGGGCAGCGGTGAATGCCGTGCTCCGGAAGTGGCAAGGGCAGACTCGCTGACACGTTGAACACGTCGTGCCGGCGCGGTCAGCGCCGGGTCCATGTCGTTCCATCGAATTCCCAGGTATCACCAAGGTCGGGCGCGCCCTGGGTAGTCTCGCCGCCGAAGAGGACGACCCGGTCCCGGTCGCGGTCATAGGCCATCGCCGCGTTGATCCGGAATGGAGGCTGGGTTCCGGACACTCTGGTCCAGGCGTTGCCATCCCAGCGCCAGGTTTCCGGGGAAGTCGGCGCTGAACCGCAGGCTCCCGCGTAGAACAGCAGCCCTCCCCGGGTCGGGCCCAGCCCGACGAGCTGCGGGTGGGGAGGCACGCAACCGGGCCCGGTGAAGTCGAGGCGGGTCAGGCTGGTCCCGTTCCAGGTGTCGGTGAGCACGGTCTGGGTGCTCGGCGCCACCGAATAGAGATATATGGTCGCGGCTTTCTCATCATAACCCGCTGCCACGGCCACCACCTCGTCGTTACTCGCTTTCCGGCTCCAGCTCGCTCCGTCCCACTCCCAGACGTCGCGGATCTCTCCCTCCTGCTCGTTGAATCCACCATAGAGGACAACCCGCTGGCGGGTCCGGTCGTAGGCCATCGACTTGTGGACCCGCGCGCTCGGTCCCGTGGTGGCCCGCTGGGTCCAGGTGGTCCCATCCCATTCCCAGGTGTCGCTCATCACGGTGACGTCGGGAAAGGCCCCGTGCTCCCCGCCATAGAGGACGACCCGCTGACGCGCCGCGTCGTAGGCCACCGAAGCGAGATACCGCGGGCTCGGCCCGGTGACCGCGATCCGGGTCCATGCCGTCCCATCCCACGCCCAGGTGGAGCTTCGGTCGGCGGCAGGATCGTCGCCCTCCGCCCCCGTCCCGCCGATCAAGAGCAGCTGATGACGGGCTTCGTCGTACACCATCGCGTGCCCATGGCGAGGGAGCAGGGTCATCTGTGGACTCGGGCCGGTGCTCCCGCCGCAGGAAGGGAGCATGAGAAAGCCGCTTGCGATCGCGGCGTAGGTCGAGATCCTCTCGGGCGACATCCCAAACTCCCTGGTAAGAGCCTCGAGGGCAGGATCGTCTGGGGCCGAAGCGTCCACAACCGGCTCGCTGCCGGCCGCCGCGATCATGCAGCGAACCGGCGGTTGCACGCAGTCACCGGGGCGAACTTCCGCCCCGCTCGCCGGGGAACCCGGCGGGGGCTATGATGGTGCGATGGGACAGGAAGGTCTGCGGCCGGGGACCCGCCGCCTGCTGCTCGTCCTGCTGGTGGTGCTCGCCATCCCCGCGCTCACCCTGGCGGAGACGGCGCTCGAATACATCCGCACGCTCCAGGGCGAGTCGCCGAACACGTTCTGGTGGATGTTCCAGCGCTTTCTGATACCCTGGACTCTACTGGCGGTATGCCTCCCGATTCCGATCGTACTGGCGCGGCGGTTCCCATTCACCAGGGGCCGGCGCCTTCGCACCGTCGCGGTTCACGCCCTCGGGGGCACGGTGTTCGGAACGGTGCACCTTTTCCTCGACGTGCTGGTGGCCAGACTGTGGTGGCATGGCCCGCTGCCCGTCATCGGCGGAACCCTCTCCCTGCTTTCGGTGTACCTGCTCCGCGACTTGTTCATCTACGGGACCCTGGTGGGAACGCTCCTGACCATTCGGGACCGGCGCGCCCTGAGGGAGCGGCAGTTGCAGGAGACCCGCCTGGAGGCGGACCTCGCGACCGCAAGGCTCGCCGCGCTTCAGGCCAGGCTCGAACCGCACTTCCTGTTCAACACGCTCAATACCGCGGTGATGCTGATCCGGGACCAGCGCCGGGAGGAAGCCGTGGAGGTCCTGGTGGAGCTGAGCGAGCTGCTCCGTGCCGTGGTCCACGACGAACCCGGACGGGAAGTCTCCCTTGCGGAAGAGTGGCGATTTCTCGAGCGCTACCTCGCGCTCGAACAGGCGCGATTCCAGGAGAGGCTCACGGTCGAGCTGGAGCTGGAACCTGCGGTTGATCGGGTCCAGGTGCCATTCCTGATCCTCCAGCCGCTGGTCGAGAACGCCATCCGGCATGGCATTGCCCGGCGAGCCGCTCCGGGCTGGATCCGGGTATCGGCGCGTCGGGAAGCCGACCGGCTGCGTCTCACGGTCGCGGACAACGGACCGGGACTCTGGAACGGGAACCAGGACGGCGCCCGGGTCGGGATCACCAATGTCCAGGCTCGCCTCCATGAATGGTACGGGGCCGCCGGTCAGGTGACCCTGGAGCGGAGGGACGAAGCAACCATTGCGACCGTCACAATTCCGTTGAACAGAACGCCGGTCGACGGCGTCCAACCGGAAGAGAGAAGGTGACCAGATATATGAGCTTCCCCACCGCCCTTCGCGCCGCCTCCGAGGCCGCCCGCGACCTCGCGATTGCCGCCCGTCAAATGCGCCGCCGGCCCGGCTACGCGGCCCTCCTCGTCCTGACCCTCGGACTCGGCATCGGCGCCACGGTGTCGCTGACCAGCGTGGTGAACGACCTGATCGTCCGCCCGCTTCCGTACCCCGCCGAAAGCCGAGTGCACATCTTCTGGAGCGACGGCGATTGGAGAGGCGCTGAGTACGACCTGCTCAATCAACGACGCGGCGTATTCGACGCCCTGGCGGCGTTCTCGACCAATGACGGGCCCTATCATCCCACCACGCGCGCCGAAGGCCCGGCGACCGACCTGCACTACGTCGTCGCCACCCACACCCTTTTCGACGTCCTCGGGGTGCGGCCGTTCATGGGCCAGGCCTTCAGCGCCGAAGACGACCGGCCGGGCGCCGCACCCGTAGCGGTGATCAGCTATGGCCTCTGGAACGACGACCTCGGTCGCGATCCCACCGTCATCGGCCACCGGATCCTGATCGACGGCGCGGCCGTGACGGTGATCGGCGTGATGCCGAAAGGATTCTTCTTCCCGACGCCCGACCTCCGGGTGTGGCGCCCGATCCAGTTCGATCCATCGACGCCCTTCTACAATGACGTCGGATACCTGACGGTGCTCGGGCGCGCCCGTGCCGGGGTGCCGGACCCGGTCATCGCCGCGGACATTCGGCGCATGGCGGGCGACCTCGGCGCCCGGTTCACCTATCCGGCGGCATGGGACAAGACGAAGCTCCCGTCGACGATACCGGTCCATCAGTACCTGCTGGGCGACGTGCGCGCTCCGCTCCTGCTCCTCCTCGCGGCGGTCGCGGCGCTCCTGCTCATCGCCTGCGTGAACGGCGCGGCGCTGGTGCTCGCCCGCATGACGGACCGGACCATCGAGCTCTCGGTCCGGACCGCGCTCGGGGCGAGCCACTGGCGGCTCGCCCGGCAGATCGCCGCCGAGTCGCTGCTCGTGGCCCTGTGCGCGGCGGCCGCCGGTTCCGCCTTCGCGGCCGGCGGGTTCCGCGTCCTCGTGGCGAGTCTCCCGCTCCACGACGGGTTTGGAAAGACCGTGAGCCCGGGCTGGGTCACGCTGGGGGCTGCGTTCGCCCTGGCGCTCGCCATCAGCATGGCGGTATCGGCGGTGCCGGTGCGGAACCTCCTGCGCGGCCGCTTCGACGAGGCGTTCGGGCGGGAGCGCGGGGACCGCGCCCTGGGCCGGGGCACGAAGCGCGCGCACCATGCCATCATCGTCGCGCAAGTGACGCTGGCCGTCTCGCTCGTCGTGGGCGCGACGCTGCTGATCCGTTCGGTGAGCCGGTTGCGCGAGATCGACCTGGGCTTCGATCCTCAACACACCGTGACCTTCACGCTGGTCGCGAGCGACAATACGTCCCTGGAGACACAGCGCCAGTTCCTCCACGAGGTGGTGACACGGGTCTCGGCGTTGCCCGGGGTGCAGGCCGCCGGGCTCACCAATCGCCTCCCGCTGCGCGACGGCGGCTACCAGGGCCCGGTGACGGTGGAGGACCGGCCCGACCTGGCGGGCAAGGAACGGCCGAACTCGCTCTACCGCACCGCCACACCGGGCTACTTCCGCGCGATGGGATTCCGGATGCTCGAAGGGCGCGGCATCGACTCGACCGACGTCGCCAACAGCCTGCCAGTGACGGTCATCAACGAATCGTTCGCGAAGAAGATGTGGGCCGGCCGGAGCGCGATCGGCCGGCGCATCGGCACCGGGTGGAGCGGCACGCTCGTCTTTCGGACGGTCGTCGGCGTCATTCGCGAGGCGCGACTCATCGGCGTAACGAGCGATCCGCCGTTCGCCATGTTCGTCCCGCAGGATCAACACACCACCGCGAATCCCGGCGGCGTCCTGGTCGTCCGGGCCAGCGGCGACCCCACCATGCTCATTCCCCAGGTCCGCGCCATCGCGGGGACGCTCGACCCGCAGGTGGCGGTGGCCCGGGTGTCCACGTTGCAGCAGGTCACCGACGTTGCGCTCGCCGAGCCGTTGCGGCTGCGGTTCTTCATGGGGCTGTTCGCCGCGCTCGCGCTCACGCTCGGGACGGTGGGGGTGTACGGCGTGGTATCGTTCGCGGTGACGCGCCGGCGCTCGGAGTACGGCGTGCGTCTCGCCCTCGGCGCATCGCCGTCGCGGGTGCGCTGGGGTGTGCTGCGCGATGGCCTCGCGCCGGTAGCCCTGGGCGTGGTGCTCGGCGTCGCGGCGGCACTCGTTACCGGTCGCGCGCTCGATCGCTTCCTGTTCGGCGTGAGCCCTCTGGATCCGGGGAGCTATCTGGCGGCGGCCGGCGCGCTGCTGCTCGCCGGCGGAGCTGGAGCCCTCATCCCCGCGGTGCGCGCCGCGCGCACCAGTCCGGCGAGGGCGCTTCGAAGCGAGTGAGTCGTCACGCTGCCGGTCATTCCGCGATAAATCGGCGAGTATTTTCCGGATTCCCGGACCTCTGGAGGCCCCCATGGCGCAGTTCGACAAACCCGGCCCGGAAGGAACCGTTGAGGGCGGGGACGGCATTCTCACGATCCGCGGCGGTGGCGCCGAGCGGGGCTGGAACGGGATCCGGTATCGTGCCGGGCTGTCGGGCAAGAACGTGGGCGCCAAGCAGCTGTCCCTGAACATCGCGACCATCCCGCCGGGTGGCGTGGCCTATGCCCACATCCATGTCGACTTCGAAGTCATGCTGTACATTCTGGCCGGCCGGGTGCGCCACGAGTATGGAGCCCGGCTGGAGCAGCAGCTGGAGAATGAAGCGGGCGATTTCATCTTCATCGCGCCCGGGATCCCGCACGAGGTGTTCAATCTGAGCGATACCGAGCCGGTCGTCGCGGTCGTGGCGCGGTCCGACGCCAGCGAATGGGAGCACATCGTTCCGTTCGAGCGCCCGGGGAGATGATCGCGCCGGCCCCGCAGCCCCCCTTGCGCCCCTTCCGGCGTCTCACTATGCATAGACGTGAAAGGGGTAGCCCATGGGCTCCGACACGCCGATCCTCGCCGGGACGCTCGACCTTCTGATCCTGAAGACCCTGGCCGCCGGGTCGTTCCACGGCTACGGGATCGCCCAGCACATCCAGCGTCTCTCCAATGACGCGCTCCGGGTCGAGGAAGGCTCGCTCTACCCCGCCCTGCAACGGATGTCGGTGAAGGGCTGGATCACCTCGTCCTCCGGCAAGTCCCCCACCGGACGGGAAGCCCGCTATTACCGGCTCACCGCGGCCGGCCGCCGCCAGCTTGGCCAGGAAGAAGCCACCTTTCAGCGCTCGGTTGCGGCAACCATCAGGGTGTTGCGGAGGGCCGAGTCATGACCCCGCGCGAGATCTGGGGCCGGCTCACCGCCTGGACCCGGCGGCGCCAGCTCGATCGGCAGCTCGCCGACGAGCTCCAGAAACACCTCGAATTCCTGGCGCGGGACCTCGAAGCCCAGGGCATGCCGCCCGCCGAAGCGCTCGCCGCCGCGCGCCGGAAGCTCGGCAACGTGACCGCGCTCCGGGAGCAGAGCCGGACCGCGTGGGGATTCCCCGCGCTGGATTCCGTGCTTCAGGATCTGCGTTACGCGCTCCGTGGGCTCCGGCGCTCCCCCGGCTACACCGCCACGGTGGTGATCACGCTCGGGTTAGGGATCGGCGCCAACGCCGCGATGTTCGCGGTGATCGACCGGCTGATGTTCCGCCCGTTTCCGTATCTCCATGATCCCGGCCGGGTCCACACCGTCTACCTCCAGAGCATCTTCCGCGGCCAGGTCCGGACCTACGCCACGATGCCGTACACCCGGTATCTGGACCTGACCCGCGAGGGCCGGTCACGTTCGACGACATGGCCGCGGTCTCCGAATGGCGCCTCGCGATCGGCACCGGCGCCGACACCCGGGTCCACAAGGTCGCCGGGGTGAGCGCCTCGTTCTTCTCCTTCTTCGACGCCCAGCCCGAGGTGGGCCGGTTCTTCGGCCCGGCCGAAGACACCCCGCCCCTCGGCGCGATGGTCGCGGTGGTAAGTCACAGCTACTGGAGCAACGTCCTGGGCGGCCGGGATCCGGTGGGCCTCTCCCTCCAGATCGGATCCCTGAAGTACACCGTGATCGGCGTCGCGCCGAAGGGATTCGTCGGCACCGTCCAGGGGAGCCCGCCCGACTTCTTCATCCCCATCACCACGGTGGCCGCCAACCTCGACCGGTCCAACGCGGACACCTACTTCACTCGGTACCAGTGGGACTGGGTCGAGATCCTGGTGCGGCGGAGGCCCGGCGTGTCGGTGGCGGAAGCCAGCGCCGACCTGACCCGGGGGTGGACCCGGAGCCGACAGCTTCAGCGCGCCATCAACCCGGTGCTCCTGCCCGACTCGGTGGCCCATCCGAACGCCATCGCCGGCGCGGTGCGGAGCGCGGCCGGGCCGGACGCAGGACTGGAGTCGCGGGTGCTACTCTGGGTGACCGGTGTCGCCGGGATCGTGCTGCTCATCGCCTGCGCCAACGTGGCCAACCTGATGGTGGCCCGTTCGCTCCGGCGGCGGCGTGAGATCGCGGTCCGGCTGGCCCTCGGCGTGAGTCGACTCCGGCTGGCGGGCCAGTTCCTCACCGAGGGGCTGCTGCTCGCCGGGTTAGGAATGGTGGCGGGGCTTCTCATGGCGCAGTGGGCCGGGGTCGCGATCCGCGGGCTCCTCCTCCCCGAAGGGTCTCCCTTCAACCTGAACCGGGACTGGCGCACCATCGGGGTCGCGGCCGGCTGCGGGTTACTGGCCGCCGTGGTCACTTCGATCGGTCCCGCCGTGCTGGCGATCCGTTCCGACGTCGGCGGCTCGCTCAAGGCCGGAGCGCGGGAGGGCACCCATCGCCGCTCCCGGCTCCGCGCCGCGCTGCTGGTGACGCAAGGCGCCCTCTCGGTAGCCTTGCTGGTGGGCGCGGGACTCTTCGTCCGGAGCCTCCGGAACGTTCTGGCGATTCCGCTGGGCTACGATGCGAGCACGGTGATCGAGATCATCCCGGACTTCCGGGGCCAGACCATGGACAGCTCCCAGCAGGTGGCGGTGCGACGGCGGCTCCTCGAGGAAGCGGAACGGATTCCCGGCGTGGAGGCAGCGGCGCGGGTCAACAGCCGGCTCTTCGGCACCAACACCACCACGCTCAAGGTGCCGGGAATCGATTCGGTGGCGCGCCTCGGGCGATTCAACGTTCAGCTCTCCACCCCGGGGTATTTCAGCGTGATGGGCACCCGGATCATCCGGGGCCGGGGCTTCAATGCCAGCGATGGTGAGGGATCGCCGCCGGTGACCGTGGTGAGCGCGGCCATGGGCCGCGCGCTCTGGCCCGGAGAGGACCCGCTGGGAAAGTGCATGCAGATCTCGTGGCGCCCGGAGACCCGGATCGCCGAGCAACCCTGCACCACCGTGGTCGGTATTGCCGAAGACGCCGCGCAGCAGGGCCTGCTCGATGCCGAGCGGTTCATGTACTACTTGAGCGTGGACCAGGTGGCTCCGGGCTGGGTCTCCACCATCCTGGTCCGGATGGCGGATGGTGAGATCGATCGCGATCTCGAGCGGGTCCGGCGCGCCATGCAGGCCGCGATGCCGGGAGACGGATTCGTGGTGGTCCGCCCGCTCCAGGAAGTGGTAGACGATCAGCGGCGGAGCTGGATCCTGGGCGCGACGCTGTTCTCGGCGTTCGGCGGGCTCGCATTGCTTGTCGCCGCGGTCGGACTCTACGGGGTGATCGCGTACACCGTGGCGCGACGGATGCATGAGCTCGGCGTGCGAATCGCGCTGGGCGCCCGGGGTGGCCACATCGTCCGGATGATCGTTTTACAGGGGGTGAGCTATGCGGCCGCCGGCGCCGGGGTCGGGCTTCTCCTCGCGGCGATAACTTCCCACTGGCTCGAGCCCCTCCTATATAAGGAGTCGCCCAGGGACCCGGTCACCTATGCCGTGGTGGGCGGGATCATGGTCGCGGTAGGACTGGTGGCCGGCGCGGTGCCCTCGCTCCGGGCGGTCCGGGCCGATCCCAATCAGGCCCTCCGGGTGGAATAGCCGATCCCAGGGTTCGCGGTTCGAGCGTCCTAGGTCTCGTGTGACAGGTAGCACCACGAGGTCCCATTGAGACAAAGAGCGGTGCCGGTTGCGCTTGCGATATCGATTTGCGCCTGTACTCCGGCGCGCTTTCCGGCGCATTGGTGGACCCCGATTCCCGAGGCGGGGAAGCCCGACTGGGAGATCCTGCCGCAGGCGGCCCGCCCGGGCGAGGTCATTCTCTCCAAACGCAACGAGCTGGGTCTCCTCTCCAACTTTGCGGCGACTCCCTTCGTCCTTCGCGGCACTCGTTACGCCAGCCTGGAAGGGTTCTGGCAGATGATGCTCTATCCGGAGGATGAGAAGGATCCCCGCGCTCGGTATCCGGGCATCATCTGGCCTCATACCCGAGCCGAGGTCGCTCAGATGACGGGGTTCGATGCCAAGGAGGCCGGGACCCTGGCCGAGAACAACATGCGGCGGATGGGAATCGACTGGGTCAGCTTCGAAGGCGAGCGCTTCTCCTACCGGAGTCCAGTGCCGGGCAAGCATTACGCGCTGATCGTCGAAGCCACCCGAGAGAAGGTCCGGCAGAACGAAAACGTTCGAACGCTGCTGCTTTCCACCGGCGACCTGGTGCTGCGTCCGGATCACGTCGAGGAGCCCGACGCGCCGCCGGAGTGGCACTACTACGAGCTGTTGACCGAGCTGCGCGCCGAGCTGCGCGCGGGGCGGTAGCTTATTCCGGGTCGGAAGACCTCGACGAATGGCCGCTCCGAGTTCGAGGACGTGCTAGCCTTCACGGACCGAATGAAGACTCCCGATGGCAGGTTGAGGATCTCCACGTGGGTGTTCGACCGCGAGCTCACCGAATGAAGGCCGTGCCCGGTCGCCGCGAACGGCCTCTCTGGAAATGCCGGAAGTGCGGCCGGCGGTTCGCCAACCGCAACCAGTCCCATGCCTGTGGCCGGTTCACCTTGAAGGCTCACTTCGCCGGCAAGCCCCCGGCTATTCGGGCACTGTATGATCTCGTGGTGGGAGCGGTGGAGCAATGCGGCCCGGTCGTGATCCTTCCGGAAAAAACCCGGATCGCCTTTCAGGTCCGGATGTCCTTCGCGCAAGTGACCCCCAAACGGGGCTGGCTCGATGGGCATGTCGTGCTGGCTCGTCGCCTCGAGGCCCCGCGGTTTCGGAAAATCGAGACGATCTCGGCGCGAAACCACGTGCACCATTTCCGTCTGTTCGGTGCTCGCGACGTCGACCGCGAGTTCCACGGGTGGCTCAAGGAAGCCTACGCCGTCGGCGAGCAACGCCATCTCGCGTCCGAGGAGGGGAAATGACGAGAAAACTTCACCGCGCATCAGTCCACTGCCTTCTGCTCAGCGGCGTCCTTGGAACCGGGGCGGCTTCTCCCGCTCTCCCGCAGGCGAGCGGGTCGGCCTCGGCGGTCCCTTTCCTCCTCACCCGCCTCGAGCTCGACCTCGGTGTGCATTACGCCACGCGCACCATCGGCGGCACGGCATCACTCACCTTGCGAAACACATCGAAGCAGCCGATCGGCAGCGTATCGCTCCTCCTCGGCCGGCTCCTGACTGTGCAGCGGGTGCGAACCCGGGCCGGCGCCACCGTTCCCATGAGCCAGCGCTTTGCACTCTTCATCGACGACTCGGCGCGTCAGGTGAACGCGATCACAGTGCGACCGGTGCGATCGGTAGCGCCCGGTGATTCGATCACGCTGGTTCTCGACTACGGCGGTACCCTGGTCGGATACACGGAAACCGGTTCTCTCTACATCCGGGACCAGGTGGACTCCGCGTTCACGATCATTCGCGAGGATGCCTACGCCTTCCCGACCCCGGGCGTGCTCGACTCGAGGGCCAACCACGACGCCCCGCGCGCGCCGTTCGCATTCGTGGCGCACGTAACCGTGCCGTCCGGACAGGTGGTCGCGATGGGAGGTGTGGCGGGGACACCGTCGCGCCGGGATTCGCTCGTCACGTGGAGCGCGCAGAGCGACGGGCCGGTGCCGTTCCTCAACATCACCATCGCCCCATACCAGATCCTGGAAACAGCGGAGGCTCGGATCTTCTACTTCCCGGCCGACTCCGACGGGGCGCGAATGGTCGAGCGCGCGATTTCCGGCGCAATGGCGAAGTACGCCGAGTGGTTCGGTTCGCTGATGCACGACGCGAGGCTCACCGTCATGGAGATTCCCGATGGCTTCGGCTCGCAGGCCAGCCTGACGGCGGGCATCATGCAGACCGCCGCCGCGTTCCACGAGAAGACTCAGCTCCGGCAGCTCTACCACGAGCTTTCGCATCTCTGGAATGTGGACGACACCGACCATCCCTCGCCGCGCTGGAACGAGGGACTCGCCTCGTTCCTCGAATACCGGATGGCCGCCGAGCTGGACGGCTGGAACGACTGGACCGGAATCATCGACCGCTGGACCCGGTACGCGGAGCAATCCTGCGCGGCCCCGGCGCGCTGCGACTCAGTTCCAATGGCAGGCTATGGTGCCGCGGGGATGACCGACCAGTCGTACACGACAGGAATGCTCATGTTCTACACGCTCTACCAGGTGCAGGGCGCCGGGCCGTTCGACCGGGCCTATCGAGATTTCTTCCAGGCGCACCAGGCGCACGGGGGCTCGACGAAGGAGATGGCGGACGCCTTCCGCGCACAGGGGACCGCGAGCGAGGGCATCCTCAACGACTGGCTCTGGACCGCGCGCTGGTATGCGCGACTCCATGCGGGGGAACGCATCCCACAGATGATCGACGCCTATCGCGCACACTAACCCAGCTCCCCCGCAAGGTGATCCGCCAGGCGAAGGGCCAGCGCCACGATGGTCAAGGTGGGCGGCGCTGTCCCCCCGGTCGGGAAGACCGAGCTGCCGGCGATAAACAGATTCTCCACCCCATGCACGCGACAGTCGGCGTCGACCACTCCACGCTGCGGATCAGGATCCATTCGGGTCGTCCCCATGTGATGCCAGAAGAAGCCGACCCGACCGACCCGCAGCATGAGCCGCGCCGCACGGGCCACGCTGGGTCCGTCCAGCCCAAGTGCGTCGGCCGCCATCCGCAGCGCGTCGTCGCGTCGGCGGCCCTGATCGGTCAGCCGGAAATCCAGGTGCGCCCATCGCCGGCCGAGTGCGTCGCGCTGCGGCGACAACCGCACCCGATTCTCCGGATCAGGGATCTGCTCCAGGCTGATCCGGAGACCGGATCGCTCACGCTCCGCCTGGTAGCGTGCCGTCGTTGCCAGTCTCCCCCAGGCGTCGCGAATGATGGCACCGGCGTCCCTGCCAAGATCCATGAGCTCAGGGATCGGTTTCCTCAACAGAGCCTCGGCACGGGCCCTGGCGAAGTCCCGCAGTGGAATCGGGTTGCACGACCACAGGTTCATTCCGGCGACCTGCCGATGCTGCATCAACTCGGGGGAGAGCGCCATCTGTTCCCAAACCCGCCCGCCTGATGGAGCGCGCTGTCTGGGGAGCAATTGTCCGGAAGCCCGGGTCCGGCCCAGCGGGACGTCAACGTAGGGATGCTCCATGAAGAAGCGCCCCACCAGGTCATGGTCATTGGCCAGGCCGTTGGGGTTGACCTCGTCGGAAGCCAGCAGCAGGCGGGGATTCTCGACGCCGCCGGCAGCGAGCACGAACATCCGTGCCACCACCTGGAATCTGCGTCCGTCCACCGATGCTGCTTCCACCGCGGTGACCCGATCCCCCTGGCCCGTGGTTCGCAGCCGAAGCACCTGGGAATGGAGACACACCTGGACACCGTCGGCGTGTTCGAGGGATTTCCGATAGAGATCGTCGAAACTCAGGATGGGGCAGGTCTGCACCACCTTCGGACAGACGGTTTCGGGAGCGACCCTGAGCGGCGGTTGCCGAACAGCTTGCCAGGCGTCGGGGTCGAAGCCGGAGAGATCGCCAAGACCGCACAGCGCCAGGGCACGTTCATAGAACGGCACCAGGTGACTGCGCGGGAATGGCCAGCCGCTGTATGGAATCCACGAACGCGGCAGGAAGTCGTTTTCATCGAGGGGACGGCAGTTCCCGACCCAGTTGTTCGTGTTGCCGCCAAAGCGCCAGCGCAGAGGCGGGTGGATCGTCAGGGCCGGTGTCGAAGGATAGGCCACCTTATATATGCCGCGGTTCCTGGCGTCGTCGGCAAGGCCTCCGCCTTCCAGAAGGACGATCCGGGCCCCGCTGCCGGCAAGCTGCAGTGCAATCGAGATCCCCGCAGCCCCTGCGCCGATGATGCAGATGTCGCCGCGCAGCTCGCCACGCTCGGGAACGTCGTCGGGAAGGGTGAACATCGTCGCTATGCCATCAGGTCGACCTATGGAGTGAAGGTCGTGACTCCTCGGCCGGTAATGTTGCCGTCGAAGATCATTTCCAGGGTTACCTGGTATTCGGTGCCGGCCTGAAGAGCCCGGGTGGGTCCCTCGAGCATCATCCCAGGCGGCAGGTCGCCGTAGAGCACCCCAGGGCCGAGAAGACTGTCCCCTGCGGAAAGCGACCAGAACACCTGACCGGCGAGAGAGAGGCCCCGGTGGGTCCGCACCACCACGTGATTCATTCCACACCCCGGGCTCCAGTCGATGCGCGGAAGGTTCCCCGCGCTAACCCGCACGACGACGGTCGTCTGGCACCCAACGGCCATCGCTGGGGCCGGGCAGCTCGCGGACTCGGCGGGCGAACTCGCCCCGCCCTGAGGACAGGGATCGGGTGCCGCGGGACTCGAGCAGCAGAGCGGGACCAGGCCCCAAAGCAGGAGCAGGAGGCCGCCTGTCCGTCCGCCGATCAACGCATCCAGCAGGAGCGCAAAGGTCGTCCGCTGGACATCCTCCGGGGAAGCCCGGAGCCGGAACTCCTCGAGGGAAGAGAGCCAGCAGTTCTCGCACCGATAGGAAGTCACCACCTTGCCGAGCGCAGAATTCCAGGAAGGAATGACGTGCGCATCGGTCCCTGCGCACGGCGTGTGGCAGGCGGAACAGAGCAGGTTGAAGGAAACAGGATGGTCGTCGCTCATGATCGCGCCCGACTTACGATAGAGCCCGCGAGAACAAAGCGCCATTCGGTATCTTGGGAGAAGCGCCGAGCCTTCGTCGGCAGCGGAAAGGACAGGCTCATGCACACCGATGACCCGTTCGGTGGTCGCCCCCCCACCAGTCACGAGAGGATGACCGGGAGACCCTGGGATGCGTCGTACCGGGACGGCCCCGCCCCCTGGGATATCGGCGGTCCCCAACCGGCCCTCGTTCGCCTGGCAGCAAAAGGAGTATTCGCAGGACCGGTCCTCGATCCGGGCTCCGGAACCGGCGAGAATGCCCTGCACCTGGCCTCGCTGGGACTCTCGGTGCTGGGTGTCGACGTGGCCGAAACGGCCCTCGCGATGGCCCGGGACAAGGCCGCCCGCCGAGGCGCTGAGGTTGAATTCGCCCTGGCGGACGCGCTCCACCTGGAACGCCTCGGGCGCACCTTTCGAACCGTGCTGGACTGCGGGCTGTTCCACACCTTCCAGGGTGACGAACGAGTCCAATACGTGGCGAGCCTCGCCGCAGTCACCGAGCACGGCGGAACGCTCTACCTGCTGTGTTTCAGCGACCAGGGCACCGATGCCGGCCCGCACCCCGTCAGCCGGGAAGAGCTGCGAGCGGCCTTCCACCTCGGGTCCGGATGGGAGATCTCCACCATCCAGCCGGAGCGGCTCGAGACCAGGTTCCACGAGAACGGTGCCCCAGCCTGGTTGGCGACCATCCAGCGGACCTGACTCACAAAACCGCCCGTTGGCGTGTCAGTATGGAAAGACTGGGCCGTGCCGCCGGCCCCGCTTCCCGAGCAGGAGTGCGACCGACGGCACCAGCCGACAACCTCTCCGACGCCGCTCTTCTGGCCGCCGCGCGTGATGGTGACGACCTCGCGTTCGGGACCCTGGTGTCCCGGCACGCGCGCGCGGCGTACCTCGTGGCGCTGGCCGTCGTCGATGATCCCGACCTCGCTGAGGACGTGTGTCAGGAGACCCTGTTCCGGCTCTGGCGCAGGCTCGAGGACTGCCGGGAATCCGACCGCTTTGCCGCCTGGCTGGCGCGAAGCGTCCGGCGCCAGGCATTGAATGCGCTGCGGGGCCGGCGCCGCGCCGAGCCGATCGAGGATCTCGAGGTGGCCACGCCCGGCCCGTCACCCGACCTGGCGGCCGAACAAGGAGAGCGACGGGAACACCTCGAGGCGGCGTTGCGCCACCTCTCGCCCGAGCAGCGACAGGCGGTGACGTTGTTCGACCTCGAGGGCTGGCCCCACGCGCGGATCGCCGAAACGCTGGAAACCACCGTGTCGATGAGCCGGCAACACCTCATGCTGGGGCGACGACGCCTCCGGGCGCTGCTTGGGAGAAAGGAAGATCAGCCATGACCGATTTCGATGAGACGCCGGTCGACCTGGAGGTCCTTCGAGCCGAGCTGGACCGCCGCGCCGGGCGGGTGGCGGCGCGGGTGGCGATGCGGGTCGCCGCGACCGGATCGCCGGCCGGGAGCGCGGTGCGCGCCCGCCTGGCCCGGCTCGCGATTCCGGCATTGGCCGCCGCCGCGGCGGGGATCGTGCTTCTGCTGGAAGCGAGGCCGAGGACCGGGCCGATCGAGCCGTTCGCGGCCCTGGTGGTGCGTCCCGGTCCCGCCCGCGGGTGGATCGCCGCGAGCCGGGCCCCGGACCTCGAAGAAATCACCGTCATGCTCGAGACAGGGAGCCCCCGATGACCGGCCCGGCCCGCGCGAACCTGTTCGCCGCCCTCGCCCTGCTCGCCGCCGCCGCGCTGGGCGGCGCCGCGGGTTATGCCATCGGGCGGCGGCCCGGCCCGATGAAGGCGAAGCAGGTGGCGCTGCTCGGCGTCACCCGGGAGACTCTGTTCGATTCGCTCGGCCTCGGTCCGGAGCAGCGCGCCCACATCGACAGCACCCTCGATGCCGCGGAACAGCAGGCCGACCGGTCGATCAAGAACATGATGGAGATGGTCCTGGGACTGACCCAGGCCGCGAAAGCCGACGTCCGCGGCGTGCTGACCGAGCCGCAACGGGTCCGCTTCGACTCGCTGCTGTCGCGGGCTGCCCCCCTGCTGCCACGCTCGCCGCTGCCACCCGCCCGGGGAACCAGGAGGAGCCCGTGAAAACCGCGTTGATGCTGGGAGGGCTCGCGCTCGCCGCGGCGCCGGCGTGCGCCCAGAACGAAACCGGTGCCCCGCTCGATCGGGGGCGAACCTATGCCGTCGAGAGCCGCGTGCTCGGGGAGTCGCGCACCGTGGATGTCTCGCTGCCCAAAGGCTACGAGCGAAATGCCGGACGGCGGTATCCGGTGCTGTACGTGCTGGACGGTGACTACGAGCAGGAGATCGCGGCGGCCGTCGCCGGGTTCCACGGGGAGGCCGGCACCGTGCCACCGATGATCGTCGTGGGGGTGCGGACGCCGAACCGGACCCACGACCTCACGACGGTCGCAGAACCGGGATTCGACCTCCCGCCGGAGGCCCGCGATGCCGGAGGCGCCGGCAAGTTCCTGGCGTTCCTCGCCGGGGAGCTGGTGCCCTGGGTAAACCACGCCTTCCGCACCGACTCGATGCGGGTGCTGGTGGGACACTCCCTCGGCGGGTTGTTCGCGGCCTACGCCATCGCCCAGCGACCGACGCTGTTCACCGGCTGGGTGCTGATGGAGCCTTCGTTATGGTGGAACCGAGGCGCGGAACGAAGCGCGATGCTCGCGGCGCTCCGTGCTCCCGCGGACCGGCATGCCCGGGTGATGGCGGTCAATATGGAGCCGCTCGCCCTCGACACCAGCCGCTGGGGCGACGACAAGCCGATGGTCCGGGAGCTCGCCGTCACCGGTGAAACCCATTCGAGCATGGCGGCGATCGGCCTCGCGATGTCGTTGCGCACCATGTTCGCCGACTTCCTGCCGGGAGAATGGCGGCCCGGCACCCGCCCCATCGCGATGCTCGAACACTACGATTCGCTCGCCGATCGGCTGGGCTTCGCAGTGCCGATTCCGGAAGCGGCCTTCACCACGGTGGCGCGCATGTCGATCGACTCCCCCTACTACGACGACGCGGCGCGGGTCATCGACCGGATGGAAGCCACGCTTGGCGCGTCTCCTTCGAGCCGGGCCATGCGGGACAAGCTGGCCAGCGACCGCACCCACGAACGACCGGGGTTCGTGCCCCTGGTCTTCCCTTCCCATCGTCCGTCACCGCGCGAGGCGGAGAGGTTCCTGGGCCGCTGGGTGGCCGTGACTGACTCAACCCGCGTGCTCGACGTGCGGGCTTCGGGCGACACCATCGTGCTGCACGACCGCGAGGCCCTGCCGAGCGGCATGCCATGGGAAGGCGACCGGCCCGTGGTGCAGGTGACCACCGACGGAAGCCTGGAGTGGGGCCTGCCGGTGTTCCGCGGCCTTGCCGCGCTGCTGGTGCAACGGGGACGCATTCAACCGAACGGGACCCTGCTGGTGACGCCGGAGGTGCGCGGCTGGGTGCCGGTCGGCCCCGGTCCGGACCTGGAGCGAACGGTGACGTTCCGCCGCGTCCCATCGTGACCACGGGGGGCGGCTGACACAGGTACATTTCCGTGGATGATGGTATGCCGCGGATCAACAGGAAAGTCAGGCTCTCCCCAGCTGCTCCGCCGCCTGCTGCGCGCCAGGGGAGTGGAATTCACCCAGGAGCCGATGGACCGCTATGGCACCGTGGATGCCGGATTCCGCGATCCATCCGGGAATGGTTGGAAGATGATCGACGCACGCCACCCACCCCGTCCGGTTCGGGTGGCTCAGGACGTCACCAGGACGAGGAGAGCTCGATGAGTCCGAAGAAGACGACGCAGAAGCCCGCGAAGAAGACCAAAGGATTCAGCCCGGAAGAACGGGCCGCGATGAAGGAGTATGTTCAGGAGCTCAAGGGAGGCGAAAACGGAGAAGAGCAGCTGCTCGCGAAAATCGCCGCCATGGTGGAGCCGGACCGCTCCATGGCCAAGCGAGTGCACGCCATCATCACGTCCAGTGTGCCGACCCTCATGCCGAAAACCTGGTACGGCATGCCGGCCTATGCCAGGCCGGACGGCAAGACGGTCTGCTTCTTCCAAAGCGGGCAGAAGTTCAAGTCCCGATATGCGACCCTCGGCTTCAGCGATTCCGCGAAACTGGACCAGGGCAACATGTGGCCCACTTCCTATGCGCTGAAGGAGCTGACCGCCACCGAGGAAACGAAGATCAGGGCGCTGGTGAAGCAGGCCGTGGGAGCGGATTCATCCTGATCCGGGCCGGAGCTGCGATCGGAATCGCCCTGCTCCTCGCCGGTTGCCATGAGGAATGTCTGCTGCCCCCGTGCGCCGTGCCGGTCGCGATCGAAGTGAGCGTGAGCTCGTCCCTCTCAGGGGGGCCGGTTGACGGTGCCTCGCTGGCCGTGTCGGGTGGGCTCACGTCGAGCCTCGACTGCGCATCGAGCTGCGTGGTGCCGGGCCTGCCCGGCACCTACCAGCTGACCCTGTCGGCGCCCGGATTCCAGACGATTCAGCAGTCCGTGGAGGTGCACGGATCGACCCCGCAATGCGGTTGCCCGATGGTCGAGACGGAGCGGGTTAGCCTGGTGCTCCACCCCACCTCTTGAGCAACCGGCCGGACCGGTGGCTGGACAACGGACGCTCTTCGACAGAGTTTTGAGTCCCCCATCCAATCTGCGGAGTGTACCATGAAGCGCGCCCGAGCAGCCCTGGTCCTGGCGATGTTCCTTCCGAGCGGCCTCATGGCACAGCAGGGGGGAGGTCCCCCGGCCAACCCGATCACCGCCGCCTTCCGCGCTCGCATCAACGGCCTGCACCGCAACATCGCCCAGGCGTTCGATTCGATTCCCGCGTCGAAGTTCTCCTACAAGCCGACCCCGGCGCAGCTCAGCATCGGCTTCATCGCCCAGCACGTGGCGAGCGACAACTATTTCTTCTGCAACCTGTTCGGGGACATGAAGGCCTCCCTGCCGGCCAGCGATACCGAGACCCCCGACTCGGTCCGGGCGACCTGGCCCCGGGACACCCTGATCGCCAAACTCAAGGCGTCGTTCACCTTCTGCGAGAGCGCTATGGCCCAGGTCACCGACGCGAATTTGGCGGACCAGGTCACCATGTCGTTCGGCGGCAATTCACGCCAGGTCCCCAAGGCGAGTATGGTCCTCGGGCACGCGCTCGATCTGGCCGATCACTACAGCCAGCTCGCGAATTACATGCGGCTCAATGGCATTCTCCCTCCCACCGCCCTGCCGAGACCCAGGCCGGGAGGCGAATGACCGGGGCCAGGCCCGGTGACTGGACCATGAAGAAGACCGCGAACGCCCGCTTCGCCATCAAGAGCTGGGACGAAAAGCCGTACCGCGAAGCGGAGGGCCTGCCGAAGCTTACCCGGGCGAGCGTGACCAAGGCCTTGACCGGCGACATCTCGGGTGAGGGCCAGGTCGAATACCTCATGATGTATCGAAGCGATGGCAGCGCGGTATTCGTCGGGCTCGAGCGGGTGGTGGGAAGCATCGAAGGAAAGGCTGGCAGCTTCGTCCTCCAGCGCACTGGAGTTTTCGAAGGCGGCCAGGCCAGGGAGAGCTATACGGTCATTCCTGGCTCCGCCACCGGAGATCTGGTCGGCCTGACGGGAGAGGGCAGTACGTCGGTTGGGCACGGCATGGAGCATCCCTTTACGATGGCCTACGAGATCAACCCGTGACCACGCCACGGCTGTTGGCCGTTCTCCTGCTGGCAGCCGCCGGCGGGTGTTCGTCTGGGCAGTCTCACCGGGTGGCGGCGGATTCTCTGACCAGGCGGCAACGCGACAGTGCGATCGGCGCCTCGAAGCTTCCTGGCGCCGCGGGGGTTCGGGGCGCGTTGCGCGCTAGCGATTCAGCAGCGGCCCGCCGGGCCCGCGAGGACTCCATCGCCCGCAACCCCTAGGCGCTATCTCAGCCGATAAATCCATGACGCTCTCTCCCATGCTTTCGGTTCGCCGCGGCGCCGAAGCGGTCGCCTTCTACCGGGCGGCATTCAACGCCCGCGAGATCTTCAAGATCGAAGCGCCGGACGGCGCCGTCGTGGCCGAGCTCGCCGTCGGCGATGGGAAGTTCTGGGTCGCCGATGAATCGCCGGCTCACCAGAACTTCAGCCCCGACACCCTGAACGGAAGCACGGCTCGCATGGTGCTGGTGGTGCCGGATCCCGTTTCGGTGCATGCCCAGGCCATGCGCGCGGGGGCGAAGCAGATCTGGCCGGTGCGGGAGGAGAATGGGTGGTTCATCGGACGAGTGCAGGATCCCTACGGACATCACTGGGAAATCGGAAAACCGATGGGACCCGGGGTCGGCGAGTAATCATTCATACCGGATCGCCTCGATCGGCGGCAAGCGCGCCGCGCGGACGGCTGGATACAGCCCGAACACAATACCGACGATGATGCCGGCGCCGGTAGCGACCAGGAGGGTCGTCCCCGTCACCGCGATCCGCACCGGGGCGTCGGTTTGCGCGCGCATCGCCGCCGTCACCGCGACCCCGGTGACCAGACCCAGGGTGACGCCCACCACCGCGCCCACTCCCGAAAGCGTCACCGACTCGGCGAGAAACTGAACCAGGATATCGGCGCGCTTCGCGCCGATGGCCCGCCGAACCCCGATCTCCCTGGTGCGCTCCGTCACCGACGCGAGCAGCACGTTCATGATCCCGATGCCCCCGACGACCAGGGAAATGCCGGTGATGGCGCCCATCAGGAGCTTGAACACCAGCATCGCGCGGCGGGCCTGATTCGCCCGCATCTCGTTGGACTGAACCGCGACGCGATCCTGCCATCGTTCCCATCGCGACCCGAGCCAGCGCTCGACCCGGGCGCGGAGCTCGGGGACATTTTCGATTCGATCCGCACGCACCGTCAGCGCCGGTAATGGCGCGGCCTCACGCTGTCACCGACCGTCACTCCGAGCGATTGGGCGATCGAGGCAGGCAGCGTCACGACCCGGGCGCCGGTCGCCAGATCGGTCTCGGCCAGCGATCGCCCGGCGGTCACGATGAACTGGTGCTGGCTTGCCAGCGTGCCCATCCCCGATACGATCACCCCGTGCCCGATCGTGTCCCCTGTTGCGTGCGCGGGGACTCCTCCGGTGACCGAAAGGGACACCGTCGCGCCGGCCCCCAGTACCGACTGCAGGGCCACCGCGTCGGGCCATCCGCTCGACGCCGTCACCGACCGAGAGCACCGCGACCAGGGCCGCCACCCCGATGACAACGCCGAGGGCCGACAGCGCCGTCCGGAGTGGATTCGACCGTAGCGCGCGGAGCCCGACCACGAAGGAGAATCGCATACCGGAAGAAAAGTATCCCCGCCTCGATCCGCTCTGCTCGAAACCCCACCTGTCTCGAGGACGTAGAGCCCAGACGCAACGTTCCAGCCCACCGGGCTGTCTAACTCGGACCTTCGGCCAAAGGCATGCCGTGCTCACTGAATGGGCCACCGACCTTCGCCACGCCTGGCGCGCTCTCCGCCGCACTCCCGGTTTTCTGGCCACCTCCGTGATCACGCTGGGCCTCGCCATCGGGGCCGTGGCCGGCATGTTCAACGTGGTGAACACGGTCGTTCTGAAACCGCTGCCCTTCCCCGATGCCGACCGGCTCGTCGCTATCGCGGGCACCGCCCCCGGATCGGATCTGCCTCCACGGTTCAGCCCCGGTCTCGAATTCTTCCTCCACTACAAGGAGCAATCGAAGCTCCTCGACGGTCTCTTCGTGTTCGGCGCCGGCACCTCGACGCTCCGGACCGAAGACCGGGTCGAGCGGATCGAGATGGCCTGGCCCAGCAACGAGATGTACCAGACCCTCGGCGCCCGGCCTCTCCTGGGCAGGCTCCCGGTTGACGAAGACGCCGACCACGTGGTCGTCATCAGCTATCAGCTCTGGCAGACCTGGTTCGCCGGCGACACCGCCGTGATCGGCCGTTCCTACTTCGTGTCCGACAGCATGCGCCAGATCGTGGGGATCATGCCGCCGGACTTCCACTTTCCCAGGGAAGCGACCCTGCTCTGGGTGGCCGGCAGCATCCGGCTCGCTCAGGTGCGTCCCGGCCAGGGCGGGCTTCCCATGATCGGCAGGATGAAGCCCGGCGTAACCCGCGAAGCGCTGGCCGCCGAGCTGACTCGTCTGTCGAAAGCCCTGCCCGATCGGTTCGGCGGCCCGCCCAACTATGCCAGGATCATCCAGCAGCACTCGGCGGTGGTGGATCCGATGCTCGACGTGATGGTCGGACCGACCACCAGAACGTCGCTCTGGGTGCTCCTTGCCGCCGTCGCGATCGTGCTGGCCATCGCCTGCGCCAACGTGGCCAATCTCTTCCTGGTTCGCGCGGAGGGACGCCATCGCGACCTGGCGGTGCGGCGCGCCATGGGCGCGAGCCGAACCCAGCTGGTCCGGCTCCAGCTGGCCGAGGCCTTCCTGGTGGCGCTTGTGGCCGGGGGCCTGGCGGTGGTGCTCACGCTCGTCACCTTGCCGGTCCTCCTCCACGCCGCGCCGCCCCGCATTCCCCGGCTGGCCCTGGTGAGCCTCGATCTTCCCACGGTGGTGGTCGCGTTCCTTCTGGTGGTGGTCGCCGCGCTGGCCTGTGGGGCGTTCCCCGCTTGGCGCGCCTCCGCGCCCAATCTCCAGCGGCTTCGGGAAGGGGGCCGTGGCGCCACCGGGCGCCGGCACTGGGCCCGCAACGGACTGGTGGTCGGGCAGACCGCCCTGGCGCTGGTGCTGCTGATCGGCTCGGCGCTCCTGGTCCGGAGCTTCCAGAAGCTTCGCCACGTGGACCCGGGTTATGACGTCCGGGACCTCTACACGTTCCAATTCGCCCCGGACCAGAAGCAGCTCACCGACGGACCCAGCTGGGGCCATCTGCATCTGGACTTCATGAACCGGCTTCGCGCCCTGCCCGGCGTCACCGCGGTCGGGATCGTCAACAACGTTCCCCTCGATGAGGGAACCGGACAAACCCGGTTTCTCACCACCGGGATGGATGCCACCGGCGGTGGTGCCCTGCTCAAGGTGAACTGGACGGCGGGAGACTACTTCACCGCGATGGGCATCGACCTCGTCCGGGGCCGCAGCTTCACCAGCGATGAAGCGGTGACACCCAACAGCAACGTCATCGTGAGCCGGTCGGCGGCGGAACGCATGTGGCCGGGGCAGAACCCGCTGGGCCGTCAGCTGTGGCGAACCGGCTCATCCCAGACCTTCACCGTCGTCGGAGTGGTGAGCGATGTGAAGCAGGACGACTGGCGGGAAGCGGGAGAATCCATCGTGTATTTCCCGCTCACCGGTCCGACACCGACTGCCTGGGCCATGGGGTCGCCCGCCTACGTCGTCAAGTCTGCCCGGGCCGCGAGCCTGGGTCGGGAGGTGCGTGAGCTGGTCCATCAGGTGGCTCCCGAAGCGCCGGTCTATCGGGAATACACCATGGAGGAGCTCGCCGGCCGCTCCATGGTCCAGCTCAGCTTCACGATGCTCACGCTCAGTGTGGTGTCCGGGCTCGCCCTGATCCTCGGCGCGGTGGGCCTCTACGGCGTGCTGGCCTACGTGGTGACCGAGCGGACCCGGGAAATCGGGGTCCGCATGGCGCTGGGCGCGACGCCGCGCACGGTGCAGAAGATGGTGGTTTCCCAGGGCGTGCGAGTCGTCCTGATCGGAGCGGCCCTCGGCATCGTGGCGGCTCTGGCCTCCACCCGCGCGCTCGGCAACCTGCTCTACGACGTGCCGGCGATCGACCTCTGGGTCTTCCTGGCCATGTCCGTCACCCTGATGGCGATCGGCATGGTGGCGAGTTTCCTCCCGGCACGAAGGGCAAGCCGGGTGGACCCGATCGAGTCCCTCCGGAACGAGTGAACCTCCCGAGCGGCCGGCCTCCCGCGATATCTTGCAGGCCGGTCAGTGGCCGACACCGAGGGTCTCGGGGAATCGGCGGCACCATCTACACCACCATCGTGGTGCGGCGTGCCTGGCGTCAGACCCACTACCGGCCCGTCGCCGAGGACTGGATCTGGCACGTCGCGCTCCCCCTGGTCGGCTATCTGGTGCTCGTGCTGGCGGCCGCGATCCTCTCCCTGCATCCGGTCACCGGGTTGTTCCTCGTGGGTGGCGTGGCCCTCATGCTGATCTTCGTCGGCATCCATAACGCGTGGGATGCCGTGTCGTATATGGTGCTCCAGCGCCGCGCCATGCTCAGATCGCCGGAGCCTCGGTCAAAGGCGCCCCGGGCGCCGTAGCTCACCGTCAGGTAACGTGGCTCTCGTCGTCCTGCTCCGTGGCGTGAACGTCGGGGGCAACCGGACCTTCCGTCCGGCCGCGCTCGCCGCGGAGCTCAGCCACCTGGGCGCGGTCAATATCGGGGCCGCGGGAACCTTCGTGATCCGGAAACCCATCACCCGGAGGAACCTTCGCGCCGAGCTGGCGCGCCGGCTTCCCTTCGAGACCCAGATCATGCTGTGCGAAGGGCGCGAGATCCGGAGCCTGATTTCTCGCGATCCCTTTTCGGAACACCCGACGGCGTCCGACCTGACCCGGTTCGTCAGCGTGCTGGCCCGGGTGCCCCGGACCGGGCCGGCGATGCCGTGCAGTCTTCCGCCCGAGGGACAATGGCTGGTAAGAATTCTGGGGCGAGAGCGTTGTATCGTCGTTGGGGTCTACCGCCGGCACCTGAAGACCATCGGCTATCTCGGGAAGCTGGACCGGCTCTTCGGGGTTCCGGTCACCACCCGGAACTGGAACACCATGACCACGATCGCGCAAACGCTGGAGACCGGGGATTAACCCGGCTCAGCGCTCCGGCAGGGCGAACGCGACGACGTAATCGCCCGGCCCCCACTCGTCGCCGCCGCCCACGCACACCACCACGAACTGGCGTCCACCGGCCTCGTAGGTCATCGGTGTGGCGCGGGCGCCGGCGGGAAGCGGACCCTTCCACAACTCCTTCCCGGTTTCGACGTCGAAGGCGCGAAGTACGTGGTCCATTGCGGCGCCGATGAAGACCAGGCCCGAGGCGGTCACGATCGGTCCACCGAGGTTGGGCGTTCCCAGCGAGGGAGAGGCGGGGGGAATGCCGGGGCGAAGGGATGAAGGATCACCCAGGGGAGCCTCCCAGGCCTTCGCGCCGGTCGAGAGGTCGATCGCCACCAGCTTTCCGAAGGGCGGCGGCGTACAAGGCAAACCGCCGGAAGTGTTGATCATGTTGCGCCGCATGACATAGGGCGTTCCATGCATGCGGGTGTATTCATCCCCCAGCCGGGAGGTGTGCTCCCGCATCTGGGTGGTATCGAGCTGGTCGAGCCGGATGAGCTGCACCCGCGCCGCGATGGTGTTCACCGGGATGATCGCGAGCTGGCGGGCCGGGTCGAAGGCGAGGCCTCCCCAGTGCGCGCCGCCGATATTCGAAGGCAGCACCACCGATCCTTCGAGGGAGGGCGGGGTGAAGGGACCATCGTTCCGCATCGGGCGGATCATCGCCAGACAGGACGCCCGAATGGCGTCATTGGGCGCCCAGACAGCCGATGAATCGAAACGGCTGGGCGAGAGCGGGGGAATCACCGTGTTGAATGGCTGGGTCGGTGAGGCCCGCTCGCCATAGAGCGTGCTCGGGGGAACCGGTCGTTCTTCCACCGGAAATACCGGAACGCCGGTATCGCGATTCAGCACGAAGAGCTGTCCCGACTTGGTGGCCTGGAGCACCACGTCCTGCCGGGCGCCGTTCCGGGTAATGGTGGCCAGCACCGGGGGAGCGGCGTTGTCGTAGTCCCAGAGATCGTGGTGCACCGTCTGGAAGTGCCAGATCACCTTGCCGGTACTGGCCCGGAGCGCGACGATCGAGTTCGCGTAGCGGTTGTCCCCGATCCGTTCGCCACCGTAGTAGTCGGGGCTCGGGCTCCCGGTCGGCACGAAGACCAGATCGCGCGCGGAATCGGCCGCCAGCACGCTCCACGCATTGGCGGCCCCGGTCGAGTGCGCCATCGCGCCCCGCCAACTCGACCAGGCGGGGTCGCTGGAATCGCGGGGCACCGGATCCCAGCTCCACTTGAGGACGCCGGTCCGGGCGTCGTAGGCCCGCACTTCGCCGCTCGCCGCGTTGGTCCGCCCGTTGTCCGCGACCGCCGAGCCGGTGACGATGGTCCCGCGGATGATCGCCGGTGGCGAGGTGAGCTCGTATTCCTCGGCGTAGTACGGCGTGTTATGGAGACCGTCGCGGAGCCGCACCGTGCCGGCATTCCCGAACCCGGCGCAGGGGTGGCCGGACCTGGCATCGAGCGCGATGATCCGGCCGTCAATCACCGGGAGATAGATGCGCCGCTTGCACGAGGCATGGGCCGGCGCCCGGGGATCGAGCCAGGTGGAGACCCCGCGACTCGCGAAGTCTCCCCAGTTGCCCCCTCGGTCCGCGGTGGTGTGGAATTCCCATCGCTCTGCGCCGGTGACCGGGTCGAGCGCAATGGCGCGCCCGAACGGGGTCGAGAGATAGAGCGTCCCGTCCACCATGAGCGGAGTCGCCTCGAACTTGGGCACCCGGCGCACCGCGCTGTCGCCGGTGCGGAAGCTCCACGCCACGGTCAGGCGCGCGACGTTCTGCCGGGTGATCTGGGTCAGGGGGGAGAACCGCGCGCCGGATTGATCGCGTCCGTAGGCGCTCCATTCACCAGGTTGCTGGGCGGCGACCGGAGCGGCGACGCCGGCGGCCAGCATCAGAGCGCGCAAGGTATTGGTCATAGGTCCTAACCTATCACGACGGGGCCAGCGCCGGGGAGGTGTCGTATGTTTGGCGTGCCGAACCACGGTCGTGGGGCTCGACCTGGGTGCCGGTATCTACGAAGCGAGGGTGCCCGCGTCGCGATCCATGCGGGTGGAGGATTCTGGGCCTATCTGACCTCGGCGCTCGCACTCTCGGCCGTCGACACCGGCAGGCCGGCCCCGGACCTTCGTCAGCACGCCTAACACGCTCCGCTTGCGCGGGCCCCAGAGGTTCAGTCCCGGAGGTATATTGGCGCGATGACCGCTCCTTCTTCCGTCCGGGTCGCGGAGCTCATGGCGTCGCTGTCCCACGCCGCGGACCTCGGCATGGGCCTGCCCAGCGATTACGCTGTCACGACCTGCGTCCTCGGCCTCCGCCTCGGCGACGCCCTCGGCTTCGACAGCGCCACGCTCCAGGACGTCTATTACGAAACCCTGCTCCGCTACGTCGGCTGCAACGCCGACGTGCAGTGGTTCGGATCCCTGTTCGGCGACGAGCTGGCGTTCCGCGCCGAGTACGCCACCCTCGATACCGCCGACATGCCGGCGGTGCTCGACCTGATCCATCGCTCGATCAAGGGCTCGGAGGCCCTGACCCGCACCATCGGTACCGAGGCCGCGATCCAGCGGGCCATGGCCGAGCTGCCGGTCGTGATGGGCTCGTTCCTTCCGGGCCACTGCGAAGTGGCCCAGCGGCTCTCTCAGCGGATGGGGTTCCCCGCCTCGTTCGTCACCACCGTGGGCCAGATCTACGCGCGATGGGACGGAAAGGGCATTCCCGGACTCGCGGGCGAGGAGATCTCCCCCGCGTTCCTCTGCGCCTCGCTGGCCCACGATGCGGCCATCATCCACCGCGTCGGCGGAATCGATGCGGCGACGGCCATGGCACGGCAGCGAAGCGGGGGCACCCACGCGCCCGGAATGGTCGAAGTGTTCTGCGCGAAAGCGTCCTCGCTCCTGAAGGGTCTCGAGCGCCCGCCCCGCTGGACCGAAGTGCTCGACCAGGAGCCGGGCACCCGGCGGACTCTCGACGCGGCGGGACTCGACGCCGCGCTCGCGGCCATTGCCGACTTCAGCGATCTCAAGTCCCCCTCCTTCCTCGGGCACTCACACGGGGTGGCCACCCTGGTCACCCGCGCCGGCGAGGTCTTCGGGCTGCCAGCGACCGATGTCGAGCTGCTCCGGCGCGCCGCGCTGGTGCACGACGTCGGCAAGACCGGCGTCAGTACCACGATCTGGGCCAGCACGGAACGGCTGAGCGATCGCGAATGGGAATCGGTCCGGCTCCATCCCTATCATACCGGCCGGGTGTTTGCCCGATCCGAAGCGCTGAACCCGCTCGGCCAGCTCGCCGCGATGCACCACGAGCGGCTGGACGGGACCGGATACCACGGCGGCCTGCCCGCCGCGATGCAGCCGATCACGGCGAGGCTCCTCACCGCGGCCAATCGGTTTCGCTCGCTGGTGGAGGACCGTCCCCACCGGCCGGCCCACTCTCCCGAGGAAGCTGGCCGGCTGCTCCGCGCCGAAGCGTTGCAGAAACGGCTCGATGAGGACGCCGTGGCGGCGGTCCTCACCGCCGCGGGAGAGCGAACCGCCTGGCGGCGGAAAGCAGCCTCCGCGGCGCTGACGGAGCGGGAGGTCGAAGTCGTCCGGCTGCTCGCCCGGGGCGGAACCATGAAGGAAGTGGCCTCCCAGCTCGACATCGCCTACAAGACTGTGGACCGCCACACCCAGAGCATCTACGGCAAGATCGGAGTCAAGACCCGCGCCGGAGCCACGCTGTGGGCGGTTGAGCACGGACTTACCTGATTCCCCCCCACGCATGGGGAATTCTCCCGATGTGCCCCGGAGGCCCGTGCGCTATGCATGGGTCACGCGAGGCACGCTCGCAGCTCGCTCTCACCACAAGGAGGACACCATGTTGCTGGCCACTACCACCGTCGAGGACGTCGACCGATTCCTGCGGGTCTTCTCGGGACCGGGCGCGGAAAAGCGGAAGAAGCACGGCTGCAAGGGCTCGACCGTCTTTCGCGATCCGAACCAGCCCGATCGCCTCTGGGTCACCTTCGACTGGGACGCCGCGGGCTGGCAGAGCTTCGTGTCCGACCCCGAGGTGCCGCCCATCCTCAAGGAGGCCGGCCACAAGTCGAAGCCCCAGGCGGCGGAGCTCTGCGGCAGTTACTACGCCTGAACCGGAGACGACCATGCACAAGAACGCCGATCTCGTCCGCCGCGGCTATGCCGCGTTCAATTCTGCGGACCTCGAAACTCTGACCCGGCTGTTCGACGAGAACGTCCGGTGGACCACCCCCGGACAATCGCCGATCGCCGGCACGATGGCGAACCGCGACGCCACGTTTGCCCAATTCGGGCGCTACCTGGAAGGAACCGGCGGGACCTTCAAGGCGGATCTTCGCTACGTGACCGCCGATGATGAGGGGCGCGTGGTGGGGATTCACCACAACACCGGCGCCCGGAATGGCAGGCGACTCGACACCGAGTGCTGCATCACGTTCCGGCTGGAGAATGGGCGGGTCGTCGAGGCCAAGGAGCACTTCCTGGATCAGGCCAACTGGGATGCCTTCTGGACGGAGGGGTCCCGATGACCGCCACCACATCCGCCGCGAAGGCAATCCGGGTCGGGGTGGTCACCGACGTCACCGGCCCCCTCGGAGCGCTGGGCACCGCGAACGCGAATACCGCGCGCATGGTGATCGACGAGCTCAATTCCGCGGGAGGCTTGCTGGGGCGGCCAGTCGAGCTCTGTCTCGAAGACAGCGAATCCTCCGACGACGCCGCCGAGGCCAAGTCACGGAAGCTGGTGAACCAGGACCGGGTCGACGTAGTCCTGGGAGGGATCTTCAGCTCCACCCGGCTCGCAATCAAGCGGGCCGTCGTGGAGGAAGGCCGGACCCTCTACATCTACCCGGAGCAATACGAGGGACAGGAATGCCACCCCCTCATCTTCTGCACCGGGCCGGTGCCGGCCCAGCAGGTCGAGCCGCTCATTCCCTGGCTGGTGCGTGAGACCGGGGCGAAAAAGTTCTACTGCCCCTCGGCCGATTACATCTGGCCCAGGATCATGAACAGGAAGCTTCGCGAAGTGGCCGCCGCCAACGGCGGTACGATCGTCGGCGAAGAGTACTTTCCGCTCGATCACGCCGATTACAGCGCGACGATCGACAAGATCATGTCCACCGGCGCCGACGTGGTCTTCAATACCACGGTGCCGCCGGGCGTGGCGCCATTTCTCGATCAGCTCCACAAGGCCGGCTTCACCAGGCGCGGCGGACACATCGTCACCACGTACTTCGAGGAGAATGTCCTGGGCCTGTTCCCACCCGAGCTGGTCGAGGGGATGTACGGCTGTCTCGATTACTACCAGAGCGTCACCGATCCCTGGAGCAAGTCCCTGTTGAGTCGATACGAGGCCCGGTATCCGGAAGGCCCCAAGTTCACCGCGGGCAGCGCGGCCACCGGCATGTACCGGGGCTTGAAGCTCTGGGAAGCCGCCGTCAGGGAGGCGGGTTCCCTCAAGCAGGAGGACGTCATCAAAGCCCTGGATCACGCGAAGATCGCCGAGGGCCCGGGCGGCCCGGCCCAGATGGTGCCGGGGCAGCATCACCTGCGATTGAACATGTACATTGCCCAGGTGAAGAAGAACCGGCTCGAGGTCGTGGCAAGCCTTGGCGCACTGGATCCGAAGGAGTGTACCCAGGGGGTCCGGTAGGCGGAGGGAGGATCGCCGTGAGGAACCGGCTGGTGATGGTTTGCGTGGCCCTCGGGATGCCGACGCTATCGTGTCAGCGGGGGCCCCGCGAGCCGCCGCCCGGCGTGCTCGCCGGCGCGCGAACCGAGCTGGAAACCCGCGGGCGCGAGGACCAGGACATCCGGAAGGGATTTGGAGTTGGCGGGACGATCGACCCCGATCAGTTCAACGCGATGCTCCGGATCGATTCCTCCAACACCCATTGGCTCAAGCAGTATGTCGCGCAGTGGGGCTGGCCGACCGCGGCGCAGATCGGTCACGAGGCGGTCGAAGCCGCCTTTCTCATCGTGCAGCACGCGGTCCAGGACACCGGGTTCATGCGGGCCATGCTTCCCGCCATTCAGGAAGGCTACCGGCGGGGAGACTACAAGGGGAGCGATGTCGCGATGCTCATCGACCGGCTCGAGGTCAAAGCCGGACGACCCCAGATCTACGGCAGCCAGCTCTCCCTCAAGGACGGCAAATGGGTCATGGACCCCCTCCTGGATTCGGCCCACGTAGACGAGCGGCGACAAAAGCTGGGTCTCATGCCGCTCGCCGAGTACCTTCGCAAGGCCGATTCCGCGCTCCGCGCTCCATGACGGAGGAAACCCGATCGTGATCGCACGGATCTGGCACGGGAAGGTGCCGAGTCGGATCACGCGCCGCGCGTGAACGCCCGCCCGGCCTCCATGAGAGCTACGAATCCGTTCTCGTCGCCGGCACGGACCACATCCCGGATCCGGGTGGCCACCGACACCAGGGTGTCGAGCACTTCCCCGCCGAACTCGTTGAGGTACTGGATTTCGAAATAGAGCCGCGGGTTCTCCCGGGACACCGGGGTCGCGACCGCAAGCTGCCGGGCGAACGTGGTACTGGAAAGCCGGGCCAGCTCCTCCAACGTCGACCCGCTCTCCGCGAGCGCCGCCAGAAACGCGATGTTGAGCGCGTGACTCAGCCCGAGGACCTGGGCCATGATCCGGTCGTGGCTCGCCAGGTCCATGGTGATCACCTCGGCCATGGTCGGAGCGAAGAGCGACCGGACTGTCTCGTTGGCCTCGGGCATGCCGAGATCGATCACCACGACGTGGCGACCGGCGAGGAGGCGCGTGTCAGGCCCGAAGAGCGGATGCATCGAGCTGGTGCGGACCCCGGCATGCACCAGCCGTTCCAGCCCGGTCCGGAGCGGCGCCTTGAGCGAACCCACGTCGAAGACGACACCCGAAGGACGCCGTTGGGCGAGCTCGTCCAGGATGACCGCGGTGGCCCGGAGCGGCGCCGCCACGATGACCAGGTCCTGCTCCAGGGACGACTGGCGCCAGTCAGGGAACCAGGGCGCCTCGGACGAGGAGGCGCCGGCCGGATCGGCGATCTCGACCTGGAAGCCCTGGCTCTGAAGAAATCGCACCAGCCATCCCCCCATCCGGCCGCCGCCCCCGATCACCAGGGCGCGCCTGCCCAGCCCACCCGAGCGCGAGGCAACCCGCTGTTCCTCCTGGGTCACGAGCGAGGCTTCGATGAGCAATTCGAGCACTTGCCCGGCCAGGTCCGGGCTGAGGCTCTCTTCCCGGGCCAGTCGACGAGCCCGCTCGATCACCCGCTTCTCCTGGGCAAAATCACGTAACCCGCGAGCCTCGGATTCCTTCCGCCGCCCGATGGCTTCGGCCAGCCGCTGTCGTGCCGCCATCCCCCTGACCAGCTCCCGGTCTATCTCGGCGAGCCGATCGCGGAGCTCCGCAAGTTCGCTCATTCCCTTGCTCCCCAAAAAAAAGAAAGAGCGGCCCCCCCCCGGTGGGCCGCTCGTGATTCGGATCTCGGAAATCTGGTGCTAGGTCGAGTACCGAAGCCCGCGGCCGGGGAGGGTCGCATATCGGTAATCGGTGCGGTACCGGCGAAGATTAGGCATGATCGGGATCAATCATAACCGCCCGGCGCCCACGGCGCCCGGATCCGGAGCGGGACGATCATGGTGCCCCAGTGGATCCGGAGAATCGCCTCGTCCCGGTTCACGACCGGGAAGTAATAGGCCAGGGTTTCCATGTGTGCCCCCTGCTCGACCTCCACTTCGAACCGCAGCGCATCCCGGTCGGGACCGGGATACGGGGTATGGAACACGTGGGCGGCCCGGCTCAGGATCACGGTCCAGGGCGCGTGCTCGCGGGGAATCAGCCAGAGAGTGTACTCGCCGGCGGCCAGCGGGTGGCCTTCCAGCTCGATGTCGTGGGTAATGGCAATGCGGCTCGCCGAGTCGGCGCCGGGATGCCAGAGGGTATCCCACTTCACGAGGCCCCCGAAGAGGGCGCGGCCCCGCGCAACCGGCCGGCCGTACGCGATGGTGATCTCAGTGAAGGCGACGGTCTGGCTGACCAGTCCCCGCTGACTGAACGGGATCGCCTGGGCGGTGGCGCCCTCGAAAGAGCCGAACGCCAAAAGCGTCACCAGAAAGCCGACTCTCATTGCCATTCTCATGGGAGCTGAAATATGGAGGATGGTCTCGCTGGCGCCAGGCGACTTCCGGCGATAAGGTACCGTCTTCGACGACGAACCATCGAGGGATGATGAGATCACTCCTGCTCCTGCTGCTCCCAATCTGCGGCGTCTTGGCCGCCCAGGCCACGCCACCTGCCCCGCCCTCACTCGACAGCGTCTTCAAGCCGGTGAAATGGCGCTCGATCGGCCCCTTCCGGGGCGGCCGCTCGGTGGCCGCCAGCGGCGTGGTGGGCGATCCGAAGACCTACTACATGGGCACCACCGGGGGCGGGGTCTGGAAGACCGACAACATGGGGATCACCTGGCGCAATATCTCCGACGGATTCTTCAAAACCGGAACGGTCGGCGCCATCGCGGTCGCCGAATCGGATCCCAACGTGGTATACGTCGGCATGGGGGAGCATGCGATCCGCGGAGTGATGACCTCTTCCGGCGATGGGGTCTACCGATCCACCGACGCCGGCAAGACCTGGAAGAAGATCGGCCTCGACGAGACCCGGCATATCTCCCGCATCGTGGTGGACCCGAAGAATCCGGATATGGTGTTCGTCGCGGCGCAAGGCGCGCTCTATGCTCCCTCCCGGCAGCGGGGGATTTTCAAATCCACCGACGGCGGCGCCACCTGGAAGAACACCTTGTACGTCGACGACAAGACCGGCGCCGCCGAGCTGTCGATGGACGCGAGCAATCCGCGGATCCTCTATGCCGCGATGTGGGAGCACGGCCGGCTGCCCTGGCAGGTCAAGAGCGGCGGGCCGGGGAGCGGGCTCTATAAATCCACCGACGCCGGGGAAACCTGGCAGAAGATGACCAAAGGCCTCCCCGACAAGATGGGGAAGATGGCCATCGCGGTGAGCCGTTCGAACCCGGAGAAGGTATACGCCCTGATCGAAAGCGAATCGAACGGCGACGACCGCGGCCTCTGGGCGTCCGACGATGCGGGCAAGAGCTGGAGCCATGTCTCCAGCGAGCCGCAGCTGGTGCAGCGGGCCTGGTACTACATCGAGCTCTTCATCGATCCGAAGGATGAAAACCGGGTCTACGTTCTGAGCGCCCCGGCGCTCCGCTCCAACGACGGCGGGAAGACCTGGGAGACCGTGGAGGTGCTCCACGGGGATACCCACAACCTGTGGATCAACCCGGACAACGCCGACAATTTCATCCTGTCGGACGACGGTGGCGCCTCGATCACGTTCGACCGGGGCAAGAGCTGGAGCTCGCTGGACAACCAGCCCACCGGCCAGTTCTACCGCCTCAACGCCGACAACGGGTTTCCCTACCGGATCTACACCGCGCAGCAGGACAACACCTCGGTGGTCATCACCAGCCGGGAGCTGGGAAACGGTGGGATCGACGCCGACGGCTGGACCTGGTCGGCCGGCGGCGAAAGCGCCTTCCTCGCCTTTGACCCCGATAACCCGCGCTACATACTCGGCGGGAGCTACGAAGGCACCATCGAGATCCTCGACACCAGGGCGACCGCCGCCACCAATATCATGCCGGCGCCGATCCAGTACCTCGGCATGGACGCGAAGGACATGAAGTACCGCTACAACTGGAACGCGCCCATCATCTGGAGCCGCTGGGAGCCCAACACCTACTACCACGGGTCCCAGATGCTGCTCAAGACCAGCGACCTGGGAAAGACCTGGAAGGAGGTCTCGCCCGACCTGACCCGCAATGACAAGGAGAAGCAGGGAAAACCCGGGGTCCCCTATACCAACGAGGCGGTGGGGGCGGAGAACTACGGCACCCTGTCCGATGTCGTGGAATCTCCCCACGAGCGCGGGGTGATCTGGACCGGCAGCGACGACGGGCTGGTCCAGCTGACCCGCGACGGCGGCGCCACCTGGAAGAATGTGACCCCGAAGGGGCTCGCCGAATGTCTGATCAACGCGATCGACGTGTCCCCGTTCGACAAAGGGACCGCCTACATCGCGACCACCCGCTACAAGTTCAATGATTTCACGCCGGGCCTCTACAAGACCACCGACTACGGCGAAACCTGGACCCGGATCGACAAAGGAATTCCTCTGAACGCCTTCACCCGCGTGGTGCGGGAAGACGAGGTGCGGAGGGACCTGCTCTTCGCGGGGACCGAGCTGGGCCTCTACGTGTCCTGGAACGGGGGCAAGGACTGGACCCCGTTCCAGCTCAACCTCCCGATCACGCCGGTGACCGACCTGCTGATCCACAACGGAAACCTGATCGCGGCCACCTCGGGCCGGGGCATCTGGGTGCTCGACGATCTGTCCCTGATCCGGCAGTATCGTCCCGACGCCGCCGATTTCGCGATGTTCAGACCGGCGGACGCCTATCTCGTCAACGGAGGGAGCGAGCTCAATGCAACCGACCCCGATTTTACCGGGGCGAGCATAACCCGCGGCGTCAACCCCGCGAGCGGCATGGTGCTCTACTACCGGCTTCCCGCGAAAGCCGACAGCGCCGGCCTGACCCTCGAAGTGCGCGATTCGGCCGGAGCCCTGGTCCGGAGCTTCTCGTCGAAGAAGGACACCACGTTCAGGAAGTGGGACGGTGGCCCACCCGCCGCCCCGGTGCTGACCACCGCCGCCGGGCTGAATCGCTTCGTCTGGGACCTCCGGTATCCCACCATGGCCGGCGTGCCCGGCATCTACATCGAGGCCAGTTATCGCGGGCACAAGGCCTCGCCGGGGCTGTACCGGCTCACCCTGAAGCTGGGGGACCGGAACGCCGCGACCGACGCGCGCATCCTGGCGAATCCCCTCTATACCACGGATGCCGCGACCTACGCCGAGTACAACCGGTTCATGTCCGGCATGGAACGCGAGATGACGGAGATGCACCAGACCGTGAATCGACTCCATCACATCCAGGAGCAGCTCACCACGGTCCTGGCGGGGCTCAAGCCCGGCGAGCCATACGCCGCCATCAAACACGAAGGCGATTCCCTGGTGGCCAAGCTCCTGGCCTGGGACGGCGACATGGTCTCCCGGAAGTCGAAGGCGTATGATGACGTGGAGAACTTCGCCCAGAAGTTCGCCGCCAACTACCTCTTCCTGATCAATCAGACCGAGAGCGACCTGCCCCGCGTCAATCAGCCGTCCCGCGATCGACGGGCGGTGCTCGAAGGGGAATGGACCGCGCTCAGGGCCCGCTCCGATGTCATGCTGCTCCAGGACATTCCGGCCCTGAACCGGAGGCTGTGGGCGCTGGGCATCGGCGCGATCGGTCCCGAGGCGACCCCGCCCCCGAGCACCATCCCCTGAGACGGGCCGCTTCCCCTTGACTTTCTAGGGGACCCCGCGATCTTCTTTCCCTAGAAACTCTATGGGAAGGTGACATGCCCGCTCCGCCGGTGGATCTGCTCCGCGGTACCCTCGACCTCCTCATTCTCAAGGCGCTGAGCCGGGGACGCACCCACGGCTACGGGGTCGCCCGCTGGATCGAGGACGCCACCGGCGAAGCCCTTCGGATCGAGGAGGGCTCGCTCTATCCCGCGCTCCACCGTCTCGAGGAGCGGGGCCTGGTGGAGACCGAGTGGGGCCTGTCGGAGAACAACCGCCGGGCCCGCTACTACCGGCTCACCCCGGCCGGGCGGCGGAGGCTGCGGACCGAATCCGACTCGTGGACCCGCTTCGCCCGGGCGGTCTTCGCCGCCCTGGAGGCCCCGGCCAACCCGCAACCGGCCGGGGCATAACCCGCGAGACGGCGATGGCTGGCGAACCCCTCTGGCGCCGCTACCTCCGACTGCTCGGGCCCGACGTCGCCGCCGACGTGGACGATGAAATCGCCCACCATCTCGCCGCGCTGGAAGAGCGCTTTCGAGCCCGGGGGATGAGCGAGTCGGACGCCCGCGACGCGGCCCAGGCCCGGTTCGGCAACGTCGCCTCGGTGCGCCGCCAGCTCACCCGCCATGACCACCGGCGACTTCGCCGTCAGGTCCATGGCCAGACCTGGAGTCACTGGATGCACGACTTCCGCTACGCCTTCCGCTCGCTGCGCCGGGCTCCGCTGTTCAGCCTGGTCGCGATCCTGACCCTGACCCTGGGCGTCGGGGCCACGACCGCGATCTTCAGCGTGATCCACGCCGTCCTGCTCCAGCCGCTTCCCTATCCCGATCCCGACCGGATCGTCCGGGTCTGGGAGCTGGGCCAGAAGGGCGGACAGATGAACTGGTCCGATCCGGAGTTCGAGGATCTGCGCGACCAGAGCCACAGCTTTGTATCGCTCGCCCAGGCATCGGGTTCCGCCGCGATTCCGGTCCTGGCGGCCAGCGAACCGGTGCGCGCCAACGCCGCGATGGTGTCCCGCTCGTTCTTCGCAACCATGGGCGTCACCCCGATCGAAGGCCGGCTGTTCGCACCGGAGGAGCTCCAGCCGGGGGGCCGGCCCGCCGTGGTGGTGAGCGAAGGGTTTTGGAAGAACGCGTTGGGCGGTACGCCCCTCGGATCCGGAACCATCCTTCGCTTTGGCAATCAGGTCCACTCGGTCGTGGGGGTCATGCCGGCCTCCCTGAACTATCCCGACCAGACCGATCTCTGGTTTCCCCGCGAGAGCGAAGAGCGGAACCCGTATCGTACCGCGCACAACTGGCAGGTGCTGGGACGGCTGGCGCCCGGCGCGTCGCTGGAACAGGCCCGCACGGAGGTCGGCGCCATCGCCCGACAGCTCAAGATGCAGTACGGGTCCGACGTCGATATGGCCGACGCCACCCTGGTGACCCTGCGGGAACAGCTGGTCGGGTACGTCAAATCCACTCTCTACATTCTGCTCGGCGCCTCCGGAGTGCTCCTCCTCATCGCGTGCGCGAACGTCGTCAACCTGATGCTGGCACGAATGGCGGCGCGGGAAGGCGAGCTGGCCCTCCGTCTTTCCCTTGGCGCGACCCGTGGCCGCCTCGCGAGTCAGTTTGTCGCGGAGGCCCTGGTGCTCGCCGCCGGCAGCGCGCTGCTCGGATGGTTGCTCGCGGGGGCGGGAACCCGCGCCCTGCTCGCGCTGCAACAGGGGCGCCTGCCGAGGGTCGACCACGTGCGGATGAACGGGGCGGTGCTGGGATTCGCGCTGGGGGTCTCCCTGCTCATCGCGATAGGCTTGGGGCTGGTCACGGCCTGGCGGGTCGCCCGGGGCAGTCTTCGCGACGCCTTGGCGGAAGCCCAGCGCACCCAGGCCGGCACCGGGGGGATGCGGATCCGCCGGGTGCTGGTGATGGCGCAAGTCGCCGCCACCCTGGTGCTCCTGGTCGGGGCGGGACTCCTGGCCAGGAGTTTTACCCGGCTGTTGTCCATTGATCCCGGGTTCCGCACCGAGGACGTTCTGGTGCTCGAAGTCGCCCCGGACAACTCCGACTCCGCGACCCGATTGGAGAACGTGCGCTTCTACGACGAGCTGATGACTCGGCTCGCGAAGCTGCCCGGGGTGCGCGAAGTGGGAGGAGCCAATGTCCTGCCACTCGACGGGACCAGCTCGGGCAATGGGACCTTCGTGCTCCTGGAGAGCCCCACCATGCGTCCGTCCATGGACGACCTCGATCGCCTGTTCCGGGACCCCACCTCGAGCGGCCAGGCCGAATACCGGATCGCCAGCGGCGGATACTTCCGGGCGATGGGCATCCCCTTGATCCGCGGGCGGCTATTCGACGATCGGGACCAGCCGGACGCGCCCCACGTGGCGGTGATCAGCCAGTCGCTCGCTACCCAGCGGTGGCCGGACCAGGACCCCATCGGCAAGGTGATCGAGTTCGGCAATATGGACGGGGACCTGCGGCCGTTCACGATTGTGGGCGTGGTCGGTGACGTGCGCGAGGCGACGCTGGCCAGGACGCCGCGACCAACCGTCTACGCCTTCTACCGGCAGCGACCGGTCAAGGCAACCCCGTTCAACTTCATCATGCAGGGGCCCAGCGTCGAGTCGGCGGAGACCATTGCCACGGCCCGGCAGGCGGTGCGGGAGCTTCGCCCCGACCTGCCCCCCAGAATCCACACCATCGAATCGGTCGTCTCGATGTCGGTGGCGGACCGGCGCTTCACCCTGTTGCTCATCGGGATCTACGGCGCCTCCGCGCTGTTGCTCGCCGCGCTCGGGGTGTACGGGGTGATCGCGTTTCTGGTCCGGCAACGGAGACAGGAAATCGGAGTCCGGATCGCGCTCGGAGCCCAGACCGGCGATGTGATGCGACTGGTGCTCCGCCAGGCGGCCATCCTGGGCGTGGCCGGCGTGCTGATCGGAGCCGCCGCGGCGGTCGGGCTCACCCGTCTGATTGCGGGATTGCTCTTTGACGTGAGCCCGACCGATCCGCTGGCGTTCGTGGTCGTATCGGCCGGGCTCGTGGGGGTCGTGCTGCTCGCGAGTTTCCTGCCGGCCCGGCGGGCCTCCCAGGTCGATCCCATGATCGCGATCCGGGTGGAATGATCAGGGTGATTTTGCTGGATTGACCCTTCCCCGATGACAGGTGATGCAATTGATCGCCCGGGTCTCGGCGGGCGTGGACTCCAGGTTCTCCATCTTGCGGAGCGCCTGGTTGATCATCTGGTGCATGGTGGCCATCTCGCGGGTGGCCCGCTTGGGACGCTTGGCGTCGCTGGTGTAATCCCCCTCGACGTGGCAATACGAGCAGCGAACGCCGAGGGCGCGCGAGTAGCCCGTCGTCATGATATTGAGAAACTGTCTCGCCGTGGTTCCTCTCAGCGTGATCACGTTGGGGAAGACCTGCTCGGCCGGCTCGGTCTGACGGTCTGCGATTTCCTGGAGCACCGCGAGCGCCTCGCGGTCATTGGCCGCCTCGATGGTGTCGGCAGCCAGGGCGGTCGCCGGGGCGGTTGCTTCGGGAGCCGGGCGGGATGTCGGCGAGGTTCGCGCACAGCCGAGAACCAGGAGGAGCAGGACCGGGGTTGTTCGCATGTTGCCTCCGTGAACCGGGGCCGGGGTGGCTCCAGACCGATTGACGATATCAGACCCGGGAGGTAACGTCGAGGCTCGGCCCCTTCAAGGCAACCCCATGTCGTCTCCGTCGCGGTGCGCGCTCGGCACTCTCCTGATCATCCTGGCCGGCGGCTCCCTCGCGGCCCAGGCCACGCCCACCGAGCGCGCCGCTGCCGGCGCGGTCCTGACCAGTATCGACTCCCTCGAGCGGGCCCTCGCCCCCGAGAAAACCGCCGACCGCCTGGTCAAGGCGAAGAACCCCGACCGCGACCGGATCCTGGCGCGGGCGGGGGCGCTCTGGGATGCGCGGTTCCAGGGCCTGAGCGACTGGATCGGCCGCCACCCGGAAATCGGGTTCCAGGAAGTTCAGGCGGTGGACACCATTCTCGCCGTGCTCCGCCAGAACGGCTTCAAGGTGGACTCCGGCGTCGCGGGGCTCGCCACCGCGTTCGTGGCGACCTGGGTGTCTCCGGCGGGGGCCGATGGCCCCGTGTTAGGGTTGATCGGGGAATACGACGCCCTCCGCGGCACCGCCGGCCCCTTCCACGGCGACCAGCACAACGCCCAGTCCCCGGTCGCGCTGGCGGCGGCGCTCGCGCTCAAGGAATTCATCACCGAGAAGCGCATCCCCGCGACCATCAAGCTGTTCGGGACGCCCGCCGAGGAGATGGGCCCGCCCAGCAAGAGCATCATGCGCGACGCGGGGATCTTCAAGGGCACCAGCATCCTGGTGCGGAGCCACAGCACCAGCCAGACCGCCCGGGCCCGGCCCGGCTTCGGCAGCTGCTGCCTCAACATCAACAACGTGCGCTACATCTTCACCGGACAGCCGTCCCACCAGATGAGCAGCTGGAACGGCCGGAACGCGCTCGAGGCGGCGGTGCACTTCTACATGGCGGTGGACGGGCTGCGCTCCAGCTTCCGGCCCGAGGCCTCCATCCAGGGCATCATCCCGGAAGGCGGGACCGCCCCCAACGTGGTGCCCGATCGCGCGGTGGTGGATTACTACGTCCGCTATCCCGACGGGGTCTACCTGGAGCACATCCAGGAGATGATGGACAACGCGGCGCGGGGCGCGGCGCTCGCCACCGGAACCGAGGTGAAGATCGACCGCTACGGCGAGCTCCGCGACGGCATCACCACCAGCACGCTGGAAGAGCTCAAGTTCGGGTACGAGAAGTCGATGGGAGCGCCCCGGATCACCGAGGAGCCCAACCGGCCAGCGGGTTATGAAGAGACCGGCGGGGTGGCCCAGGATCTCCCCGGCGTCGGGGTGACCGTGGCCAGCTCGACCTTCCCGAATCACACCATGGGAATGCTGGAGGACGCCTTCACCGACGTGGGACACCGCGGGTTCCGCATGGACGCCCAGATCATGGCGATGACCCTGTTCCATTTCCTGACCGATCCGCCGTTCCGCCAGGCGGTACAGGCCGAGCACACCGCGCTCCAGGGGCTGTATCGGACCTATCAGCAGAACCTGCGAAAGGCCTACGCCACCGAGATGGCCAAACCGCAGCCCTGATCGATCCCGCTCCCGGGCGCAGGGCCCGGTGGGACAGGATCAGGGATGGATGCGTGACGGCAAGGAGGCGGGGCCCGCGGCAGCGTCGATGAGGTTTCCGAACCCGCGGAGCAAGGCGGTGGCGCGTTCCACCTCTGCCGCCCCAAACGAGCCCGCGAGATCCCGCGCGATCGCATTCTGGTAGGCCGCGAGCTTCCGGGCGACCCGGCGGCCGGCGGCGGTGAGGTGGAGCAGGGGGGAACGTCGGTGTGCCGGGTTAGGGAGGAACCGGACCAGCCCGTCGCGCCCCAGCTCATCGGCGAGCCGCTGGACCCCCTGGCGGGCCACCCGGCGGGCCCGGGCGATCTGGGCCACCGTGCGCGGCCCTCCCCGGAGCAGCTCGAGCAGCACACTGAGACGCGGGGTGCTCTGGCCTTCCGCCGCGGTGAACCGGTCGGTCACCACCTTCATGCGGAGGAACACATCGAGGATGGTCCAGGCCAGCTCGATCAGGGCCTGGGGGGTGGCGCGGATCCGCGTCGGTCGTGCCACGGTCAACTCGAGCAATGGCGGTGAAGGAAGTCCACCGTTCGCCGCCAGGCAGAAGCCGTGGCGACGCTGCCGGGCTGAAACAAATCGAACTGGTGCCCCACCCCGGGATAGAGCGCCAGCTCGATGTCCCGTTGGTTCGCTCGCGCCTCCCGTTCCGCGGCGATCGCCGATTGCACGAAGGACTCCCGGTCTTTGTCGCCCTGGATGATGAGGACCGGCACGGTCAGCGTGCCCATCCGGGCCGGAAGGTCGGGATAGACGCCGTACCAGACCACGATGGCTGCCGGCGGCGGCGGGGTTCCTTCCATCGCAAGCCGTAACGCCAGGGCGCCGCCCAGGGACAAGCCCAGCACACCGATGCGACGCGCCCCGCCGGGGATCAGCGATTCCATCCCGGCGAGCGCGATGGCGAGTCGTCTCTCCACCTCCGCGCGCCGGGCCGGGTGGTGATAGAGACCGCGTGCCCTCTCCGCATATCGGAAGACCAGGCAGGAAATGCCATCCCCGGCCAATCGTTCCGCCAGAGCCCGCTCGTGCACGGTAAGCCCGAACGCCGTGTGGAGCAGGAGCACGGCAGGAGCGTGTGCTCCGGCCTCGTGGAATGTCGCCTCGACCGTCCCCGCGTCCGCCGGGAACGAGATGCCGCGGGGTCGCGCCCGACGGGCAATCCGCCGATCGCGCCTGAGCTGCCCGAGCGCCGCGAGGAACCCCATCGGATCGGGGTCAGGGGCCGGCCTGCCGCATCCGCTCGAGCGCCCCTTCGATCGCAGCGGACGGCAGGTGATCGCCGATGCTCTTCCCATAGTGGGCGAGCGCCACTCGGCCGTCGGGGTCGATGAGAAAATCGGCCGGCATGGTGGACACCTGCAGGTCGAAGCCGCCCCAGAACCCGTAGCGCATCGCGCGGGCCCAGTCGAGATAGAACGACGGGAGCAGTGCGGAACCGAGCAGCCGGAGCCACGAGGTTTCCACTCCATAGGCGCGATAGATCCGCCAGGCCGGATCCCCCACCAGAGAAAAGGGATAAGCCCTTGCGCCCGCATGGGCACGGATTCGCTTCGCGGACGAATGGAAGAACGCCACGAACCGGAGACCCCGGTCCCGCCAGGCCGGAAAGTCCCGGGCGAAATCGCGCAGCCGGAGGTTGCACATCGGGCAGGATGCATACCGATAGAAGGACAGAAGAACCGGCCCACCCCGGAGGGCGGCCAGAGCAACAGGGCCGCCCTGCACCGAGTCGGCCACAAAAGCAGGGGCGGGCTGGCCGGCGACGAGACGCATGCCCGGAAAGATTCTCAGTTGACAACATGTTGTCAAGTTGATCCCGGTCGCCGATCACTCCACGGCGGCCGGTGCGCGAGGCCGGTCCCGGCGATAGGTTCCGGCATGGAGAACGTCGTTGTCATTACCGGGGCGAGCGGGGGTATCGGGGCGGCAACCGCGGAGCGCCTCGCTGCCCGCGGCATGTCGGTGGCGCTGGTGGCGCGGCGAAAGGCCGAGCTCGAAGTCGCGGCGGCCCGCGCCGGCGAGCGGGCCCTCGCCATCGTCGCCGACGCCACCCGGCGGGACGAGGTCCGCCGGGCCATCGAAGCCACCCTCGCCCGGTTCGGCCGGATCGATGTCTGGATCAACAACATCGGCCAGGGAATCACCCGGATGCCCTCGGAGCTGACCGACGAGGACGTGGACGAGATGATCCGGGTCAACCTGAAGTCCGCGCTCTACGGGATGCAGGAGGTCCTGCCGCATTTCCGGGAGCGGGGCGAAGGCCACCTCATCAACATCTCCTCGATGCTGGGGAGAGTCCCCTACGCCACCTATCGGGCGGCCTACTCGGCCGCCAAACATTGCCTCAACGCCTTGACCGCCAGCTTCCGCGACGAGGTCACCCGCGATCACCCCGGTATCCGGGTCTCCCTGGTTTCTCCGCCCGCGGTCCCGACCGACTTCGGCCGGCACGCCCTCCATGGAGGACCCGACTCGCGGACCTTGCCGAATACCCAGAGTGTTGAAGACGTCGCCGAGGCGATCGCCTGGGTCATCGAGACCGGGGCGCCCGACGTGTACACCAGGCCGGAAAGTCGCGACCGGGTGCTCTCTTATTATTCGTCCCATGGGGTGGATGCCGGATCGGTCTGATCCGCCGGGACCGGGAGGCCCGGTCCGGCAGACCGCGATGGTCCTCCTCTTTGCCGCCGAGGCGAGTCTCCTCGGTTTCCTGAGCCTGATGCTGGCGTTGCTGCTCTTCGCCCTGCTCCGGCTCCAGCTCCTGAACGCGAACCTGCTGATCCTGGTGGCTGGAGGGTTCGGCCTCGGATCGCTCTGGTGGATGCTGCTCGCCTTCGGGCTGCCCGGTGGACCGCGCCGGTCGGGAATTCCCTGGATCGTGCGCGCCGGGTTAGGGGTCGGGGCCTTGCTCGCGGTCTATCTCGTTGCGCGGGTGGTTCTGGAGGGCCGGGCGGCGCTCGACCTCCAGGCGGCCCTTCTCTTCGGAGCCCCGATGGCCATCTGCGTCCACCTGCTCGCTCGTTCCAGAAGGAGGCCGGTCGAATGATGGTGCATCTCATCGGGATCGTGTCCGCCCTGCTGGGCGCTCTCTTCACCGGGGCGGCGCTCTATGTCACCGTGGTCGAGCACCCCGCCCGGCTCGAGGCGGGAACCGACGTCGCCGCGCGAGAATGGGGGCCAAGCTACGATCGCGCCAGGCCGATGCAGGCGACCCTGGCCATCCTGGCGGGCCTCACCGCCATCGCGACCTGGATTCACGGTGAAGAAATCACCTGGCTGGTGGCCGGGGGAATCATGTTCCTCATCGTCGCCTTCACCCTCATCGTGATCCGGCCGGTCAACCACCGGCTGCACGAGGCGGGGCGCGACCCCGGCTCGAGGGAAACCCGGGAGCTCCTCGAGCACTGGGGCCGCCTCCACAATCTTCGCACCGCGCTCGGCCTGGTGGCGACGATGGTGTACGGCTACGCGGTGCTGCAGCTCTAACGTTCCGTCCTGGCGCTGATCTTTCCGGGCTGCCCGGCCCCGGGTGAGGTGCGAATCGGAATTTCGCGCGGCTTGGCTTTCTCGGTCTTGGGGATCCGCACCGTCAGCACTCCGTTATCGGTCGTCGCCTCGATCTTTTCCGGATCCACCGTCGAGGGCAGGGTGAAGCTGCGCTCGAACGTGCCGTAGCTCCGCTCGTAGCGGTGCCAGCGCTCATCCTTCTTCTCCTCGACCTGCTGTTTCTCGCCCCGGACCGTCAGCACCTGGTTCTCCAGGTTGATCTTCACGTCCTCGGGGCGGACGCCCGGCAGATCGAGCGTGATCGTCACGTGCTCGGGATCCTCCCGGATATCGCAGGTCGGAGTCCAGGCCGAGCTGACCGATTCGCCGTCGAACCCGCCGAGGGCTTCGTCCATCAGCCGGTTGAGCCGGGACAATCCACTGAAGACGTCCGACGACGGCTCGTTGCGTCGCCATCTGGTGAGATAAGGCATGGTTTCCTCCATGGCAGGGGTACACCGGAGAGCGGGGGGCATGGGCCCGCTCCCGGGGGGGAGGACGACCATCTCCCCACCCCTCCGCACATCGGAACAGAGGATCGTTATCCGCCCAGTGGTTCTCGCTGATACTGGAGCCGGAGACCGGGATGCCGCCTGTAGAGGTAGATGCCCATCCCCGCGAGCGAGAGCGAATTCGCGCAGAGCACCGACCACCAGGGGAACAGGCTGCTGGTCATCTGGAGGACCGCATACATCATGAAGATGAAGAAGAATTCGAAGCACACCGCGATGACCAGCAGACCGAATCTCGCCAGCGGAGAAGACATCGCGAGATGGACCATCTGGGTCAGGACGATGCCGAACAGCACGAACGCTCCCACGTGCAGGCAGGTGTAGGCCACCACCGGTCCGGTTTCGGCCGGGGAGACCGACGGCGTCGAGAGATGATAGAGAAAGACCTGACCGAGAACGCTCGGGGTGGAGAGCGGCCTGCCTTGAAGCAGGTCGGTGATGAGAAACCACACTGCGACGATCCCTGCCCCAATCAGTCCTGTGGTCGCACCTTCCCGCAGGAGCGAATGCTGATGCTTGACCATATAGACACCTCGTCAGTCAGGCGTTCGTGCCTCCCTGCCGTCCGGCTCCGCTCGATTCTGCTCCACCGGCAGTCCGGCCTGCTCCCAGGCCGACATGCCCCCGGTGACGTTTGCGACGGCTTTCCGGCCACGCGCCAGGAGCAGGCTCGCCGCGATGGCCGAGCGGCTCCCGCCCTGACAGTGCACCGCGATCGGCTGATCTCGAGGCAGCTCGTCGGCGCGCTCGGGCAGCTCGGCGAGCGGGATGAGCGTCGCGCCGGGCAGGTGTCCGGCGTCCCACTCGCTCCGGCCCCGGACGTCGAGGACGACGAGTCCGTTCCGGCGTCGGGACAGATCGAGCGCGGAGAGCTGCTCGATCTGTCCCAGCCGGCCACCTTCCCGGGCCCAGAGCTCGACCGCAAGGTCGGCAAACCAGCCCCGGACCCGGTCGAAGCCGATCATGGCGAGGCTCTGCACGATCCGGGAAAGCCGGGATCCCTCGTCGTCGCCGCCCAGGAGATAGAGGTCCTGGTCGTAGGGGACCAGGGAACCGGCCCAGGTGACGAAGCCGCTGGTGAACGGAATGCCGAGGGTGCCGGGCACATACCCCGCGGCATGGTCGATCGAAGGCCGGGTATCGATCACCACCGCCCCGGATGCCAGCACTTCCCGCAGGCGGTGCTCGGCGACGCGCTCGGGGAGGAGCAGCGCCCCTAACACGGGAGGTCCTTCCCGGTTCATCCGCTTCATCCGGGCGAAATAGCGGGGCGGCTCCGGCTGGCCGGCCAGGACCTGGCCCACGAAGGCGTCCTCGCTCCCGGCCTGGAAGGCCCAGTTGAACCGGCGCTCGTATCCCACCGTCGACTGGGGCACCGGGCTCATGCCCTTGCCGCAGGCGCTTCCCGCACCATGGCCGGGCCAGATCTGGAGGTGATCCGGCAGGGTCAGGAACCACTGGAGGCTCCGGTAGAGCTGGCGGGCGCCGCTGTCGGCGGTGCCTTGCAGGTGGGCCGCCTTTTCCAGCAGATCGGGGCGCCCGACGTCGTTGACGAAGACGAAGTCCCCGGTCACGATCCCGATCGGCTCGTGTCCCACGGCGTGGTCGGTAACCAGGAAGGAGACGTGTTCAGGGGTGTGCCCCGGGGTGTGGATCGCCTGGATCGCGACGTTGCCGATCCGGATCTCGTCGCGATCCTTGAGCGGCCGCACGCCGCGCTCCTGGCGAAAGGCGTACTGCCATTCCGGGGGCCCGCAATCGGAAACCAGCACCTCCGCTCCGGTACGCGCGGCGAGCTCCCGGCTTCCCGAGACGAAGTCGGCGTGAATGTGGGTCTCGGTGACGAAGTCGATCCGGAGGGCGCGCGATTCCGCGGCGGCGATGTACTGATCGACCATGCGATTGGGATCGATCACCACCGCGCTCCCGCTCGCGCTGCACCCGATCAGATAGCTCGCCTGGGCGAGCCCATCGTCGTAGAACCGGAGGAAGATCACGGTGACGGGGAGAGCCGGGAGACAGGACCATTCCGGATCGATCTTCTCATCGGCGCACCAGCAGCACGACCAGCCCCAGGATAAGGAGGAACCCGGCAAACCCGCGGCGGAGGCTGCGCTGGGACACGTGGGGAACCAGCCGGCTCCCGACCACCACCCCGGCCAGGGCCACCGCCGTGAACACCGCGATGACGCCCCACTCGAGCCGCATCGCTTCCGGACTGCCAAGATACCGCGCCATCCCGGCGGCACAACTCAGCACGATCAGGGCGAGCGAGGTGCCGATCGCCTCCCGCACCGGAAGACCCGCGAGCACGGTGAGGACCGGCACGTAGAGGAACCCGCCCCCCACGCCCACGAACCCGGTGAGCAGTCCCACGCCGGCGCCGATCAGGGTCACCCCGGCGATGTGCCGCTGGGGCGATCGCGCCTCCGGAGCCGGTTGGTCGGGGTGGAGGGTCATGTGCCGCGCCCGGGTCCCCCGGTACATGGTCAGCGCCGCGCCGAGCATGACGACGGCGAACACGGTGAGCCGGAGGTCATCCCGGACCCGCGGGCCCAGATCGGCCCCCAGCACCGCCCCCACGATCGCGGGGAGACCGAAGGCAAAGGCGGTCCTAACCCGCACGAATCCCTGCTTCCAGTGCCGCACCACGCCGACCGCGCTGGTGATCCCCACCACCACGAGGCTCATAGGCACCGCGTCCCGCATGGTGTAGCCCATGACGTTGTGGAGCACCGGGATGGTGAGGATGGAGCCGCCTCCCCCCAGGACGCCCAGAGACAGGCCGATCAGGACCGCCAGGACATAGCCGATGACGGTCACCTCATCCTCCGACTTTCACGTACAGCTCCCCGCCCCGGGCCTTGAACTCTTCCGATTTCTCCGCCATCCCCTGCGCGATCTCCCGCAGGTCCTGGGTGATCTTCATCGAGCAGAACCTGGGACCGCACATGGAGCAGAAGTGCGCCAGCTTGGCCCCCTCGGCGGGGAGGGTTTCGTCGTGGTAGCTCCGCGCGGTGACGGGATCGAGCGCGAGGTTGAACTGGTCTTCCCAGCGGAATTCGAAGCGGGCCTTGGACATGGCGTCATCCCACGCCCTGGCGCGCGGGTGCCCTTTGGCAAGATCCGCGGCGTGGGCGGCGATCCGGTAGGCGATCACCCCGGCCTTCACGTCCTCCCGGTTAGGGAGACCGAGGTGCTCCTTGGGGGTCACGTAACAGAGCATCGCGGTGCCGTACCACCCGATCATCGCGGCGCCGATCGCGCTGGTAATATGGTCATAACCCGGCGCGATGTCGGTGGTGAGCGGACCCAGCGTGTAGAACGGTGCCTCGTCACACCAGGCGAGCTGCTTCTCCATGTTCTCCCGGATCAGGTGCATCGGGACGTGCCCCGGCCCTTCGTTCATCACCTGGACGTCGTATTCCCAGGCGATCCGGGTCAGCTCGCCCTGGGTCTCGAGCTCGGCGAACTGGGCCGCGTCGTTGGCGTCGGCGATCGAGCCCGGCCGGAGGCCGTCGCCCAGGGAGAACGAGACGTCGTAGGCCCGCATGATCTCGCAGATCTCGCGGAACCGGGTGTAGAGGAAGCTCTCCTGGTGATGGGCCAGGCACCACTTCGCCATGATCGATCCGCCCCGTGACACGATGCCGGTCACCCGGTTCGCGGTGAGCGGCACGTAGCGGAGCAGCACCCCCGCGTGCACCGTGAAGTAGTCCACTCCCTGCCCGGCCTGCTCGATCAGGGTGTCGCGATAGATCTCCCAGGTGAGCTCCTCGGGAACGCCGCCCACTTTTTCCAGCGCCTGGTAGATCGGCACGGTCCCGATCGGCACCGGAGCATTCCGGAGAATCCATTGCCGGGTGGCGTGAATGTGCTTGCCGGTGGAGAGGTCCATCACCGTGTCGGCGCCCCAGAGGATCGCCCAGCGGAGCTTCTCCACCTCGTCGTCGATCGAGCTCTTGATCGCCGAGTTCCCGATGTTGGCGTTGATCTTCACCTTGAAGGCCCGGCCGATGACCATGGGCTCGAGCTCGGGGTGATTGATGTTGGCGGGAATGATCGCCCGGCCCCGGGCCACCTCACTGCGGACGAATTCGGCGGGAAACCCCTCGCGGAGCGCGACGAACTCCATCTCGGGCGTGATCTCTCCGCGCCGGGCGTAGTGCATCTGGGTCACCGGCCCCTTCCCGCGGAGGGCGGGGCGCCGGAGACTGTCGGGGATCAGCTCCGCTTCGGCTCCTGCAATGGGCGATGGGACCGCATCGATCCAGGTCCTGAGGGCGGGGAGACCGGTGCGGACGTCGCAGCCTTCGGGACCGGCGGTGTCGTACACCCGGAGCGGTGGCTCCCCCGCCGACAACGCGATCTCGCGCATCGGCACCCGAATGCCCTGGGGACCATCGAGATGGACTCTGGTGGAGTTGGGAAAGACGCCCCGGTAAGGAGCGGTCGGTGTTGCCATAGCGCTCATCCTTTTCGGGAGCGCCGGCCGCAGACTGAGGGTGCCGCCCGCGCTCCCTACGCCGGTGTGAACCGGGTCAGGTTCCAAGGGTTCCTCTCAACCGGTCGGTCCGGTGCCCCTGGCGGTCCCGGGGAATGTAACGCCGCCATATATTCGGGCGTGACTCTGCTCGTCCTGACCGTGATCCTCGGGCTCGGTGCGCTGCTCGCCGGGTTTCTGGGTTCGCTCACCGGGCTGGGCGGTGGCATCGTCATCGTTCCGCTCCTGACCCTGGCGTTCGGCGTCGACATCCGCTACGCGGTCGGCACGTCTCTCGTCGCGGTCATCGCCACTTCCTCCGGCGCGGCGGCGGCCTACGTCAAGGAAGGGTTCACCAACCTCCGCGTGGGGATGCTGCTCGAGGTCGGCACGGTGACCGGGGCGCTGGTCGGGGCCTACCTGGCCCAGATCGTTTCCGGGAATCTCATCGCCATCCTGTTCGCCGTCACCGTGCTGTTCACCGCGGTGCAGGCCTTCCGCGCGCCTTCGGAAGAGCGGGCGATCGTTTCGACCCCGCTGGCCCGGAAGCTCCGGCTGAGCTCCACCTATCCGACTCCCCATGGGCTCGAACGGTACGAGGTCCGAGCGGTGCGTGGCGGGGTGGCGCTCATGCTCCTGGCCGGCTGTCTCTCCGCCCTCCTCGGCATCGGCGCCGGCATCATGAAAGTGCTGGCGATGGATCGTGCCATGGGACTTCCATTCAAGGTCTCCACCACGACCAGCAATTTCATGATCGGAGTGACCGCGGCCGCGAGCGCGGGGATCTATCTCCAGCGCGGGTACATCGAGCCGGGACTCATCTTCCCGGTCGTGGTCGGGGTGCTTGCGGGGGCCTGGCTGGGATCGCTGGTGTTTCGCGGGGCGCCGACCAAGGTATTGCGATGGGTCTTCCTGGTGGTCGTCGTCTCCCTGGCGCTTCAGATGCTGTATCGCGGAGTCACCGGAGGATTCCAGTGACCGAGCCCCACGCGGATCAACCGATCCTGACCGGCCGGGCCATGGCCCTGCTGGTGGCGACGGTGCTGCGCGGCGGGGTCCTCATTGCCGCCGGGGTCACACTCGCCGGAGGAATCCCCTACCTGGTCCTGCACGGGAAAGAGGTCCCCGACTATCACACGTTCCACGGGGCGAACGCGCCGCTTCGGAGCGTCGGCGCGATTCTCCACGGCGTGACGGCCCTCGATCTCCGGGCGATCATCGCGTTCGGCGCGATTCTGCTCATTGCCACCCCGATCGCGCGGGTGCTGATCACCTTCATCGGGTTCGCTCTGCGGCGGGACTGGACCTACGTGGTGATCACCACCATCGTCCTGGCGATTCTCTTCTACAGCTTGCTGGCCGGCGCCGCCCTGTGATCCGCGCGACGGACCTGCTCCGTCGCTGGGAATCCTGCCGGCGGTGGCCCGGCGGAGCCTGGCTCTTCAGCCGGCTGGTCGGAGCCCTGGTCCCCTATTCCGGTTCGATCCATGCCAGGGTGGTCGAGCTCCGGCCGGGTTATGCCCGATTGACTCTCCGGGAACGGCGGGCGGTGCGTCAGCATCTCGGCTCGGTGCACGCCGTGGCCCTCGTCAACCTGGGCGAGCTCACCAGCGGGCTCGCGATGACCGCCGCGCTTCCCGACGGGGCGCGCGGCATCGTGCTCAGTCTGTCGGCGGAATTCCTCAGAAAGGCGCGCGGGACCCTCACGGCGGAATCACGCGTGATCGTGCCGGAGATTCGAGCGCCGACCACGCTCCCCGTGAGCGCCGAGATCAGGGACCAGGGCGAGGAGACGGTCTGCCGGGTGACCGCGGCGTGGAAGCTCGATCTGAAGGCGGGCCGATGAGCCCGGACCCCCGGCTCCTCGGGGACGCCCGGATCGAGGTCCCCCTCATCTGCGGCGCCATGTATCCATGCAGCAATCCCGAGCTGGTCGCCGCGGTGTCCGACGCCGGAGGAATCGGGATCATCCAGCCGGTCTCGCTGACCTATGTATATGGACACGACTTCCGCGAAGGCCTTCGGCTGATCCGCCGTCTCACCGCCAAACCGGTCGGGATGAATGCCCTGATCGAGCGTTCCTCGCGCCGCTACCACGAGAAGATGGTTCACTGGGTGGACATCGCCCTGGAAGAAGGCATCCGGTTCTTCATCACCTCGCTCGGCAATCCGCGGTGGGTGTGCGAGCGGGTTCATCGCGAGGGGGGACGGGTGTATCACGACGTCACCGAGCGGAAATGGGCCCTCAAGGGAAAAGACGCCGGGGTCGACGGGCTGATCGGGGTGAATCGCCGGGCTGGAGGCCACCCCGGTCCCCGAACCCTGGAGGCTCTGCTCGAGGAAGTCGGCGACCTCGGCCTGCCGGTGGTCGCGGCGGGCGGGATCGGCGACGCGGACGGATTCGCCGCGGCGATCCGGATGGGCTACGCCGGCATCCAGATGGGGACCCGGTTCATCGCCACCACGGAATGCGGGGCGAGCGCCGCCTACAAACAGGCGATCCTCGACGCGGGAGAAGACGATATCGTCCTGAGCGAGCGGATCACCGGCGTGCCGGTCGCGGTGATCAATACTCCCCAGGTGCGACGCACCGGACTCAAGGCGGGCGCGATCGCCCGGTGGATGCTCCGAGGGGGCCGGACCAAACCCTGGATTCGCACCTGGTATGCGCTCAAATCCTTCTGGCAGCTCAAGCGGGCGTCACTGGATCCTTCCGGCACCAACGAGTACTGGCAGGCCGGAAAGAGCGTCGCGGTGATCGATCGGATCGAGCCCGCGGGCGAGATCGTGAAGCGGTGCCGGGCGGCGTTGACCGCCTGAGGCGGATTACCTGCGCCTATATTTCTGCATGTCCGCGCTGCACCTCCCGGCCCTGTCTCTTCCCTGAGTGATTTCCCTGGTATTGCTCGCGGCCTGGGCCAGTGCCTCCCCGGGCCAGCGCTCCGATTCGGTGATCGTCATCACCCGAAGTGAGCTGCGCGCCACCGGGCGAACCCGGCTCGCCGAAGCGCTCCAGGTCCTGGTCCCCTCCCTCAACTTTCCCCGCCCCAGTGGCGCGGAGTGGGCCGATCAGGTCCGGCCGGCCACCCTCCGCGGGATGGGGAGCGACCAGGTCCTGGTTCTCCTCGACGGCCTTCCCCTTCATTCCAGCGCGCTGGTGGATCGGAATCCCACGGTGGGCCGGGGCGATGTGTCGGTGGACCTCGATGCCCTCCCCCTCACCGCGATCGAGCGTGTCGAGATAACCCGCGGGGCATCGGGCGTACTCGACCGGTCCGGCGCGCCGGCGGGGGTGATCAACGTGATCCTCGGCGAGAACCTTCCCAACGAAGTCGCGGGCAATCTCGGGCTGGTCACCGCGGGTGGGGTGGATACCCGGACCGGAGCGACCTGGCGGCGGGCCTGGAACGGCGGGGCCCTGGTGCAGGTTGCCGGTGAGTACCGGGTCCGTGGATCCACCGATCGGGCCGAGCCGGACCGCCGCCAGCAGTTCTTCGATGGCGATCCCCGCAACGACGATCCCCGCTATGCCGGTCAGATCCACGATCGGCTGGGCGATCCCCAGACCCGGGACGCCTCCGGGTGGATCCAGGCCCGCCTGCCCCTCCGGTCGGCCGAATTCCACGCCGTGGCGGGCGTCAATCGTCGGCTGGGGGAATCGGCCGCCCTGTGGAGGCTCCCCAGCGACGACGCCACGGTGCGCTCGCTCTATCCCGCCGGTTTTCTCCCCCTCCTCGATGCCCGGATCCTCGACGCCACGGTGCAGCTCGGGGCCCGGGGCGCCGCCCGGGGCTGGAACTGGACGGCCGACGCGGGTTATGGCAGCAACCGGATGGCCCTCTCGGTCGAGAACACCGTGAACGCTTCGCTCGGTCCGCTGAGCGGCTCCCGGTTCGACGCCGGGATCCTGGGATCGGTGCAGCTGATCGGGAGGGTCTCCGCGGCGCGGCGCGTCCCCCTGGGCTCGCGTCGCCTCGACCTCCGGCTCGGGCTCGATGTAGAAAGCGAAGACTACCGGATCAGCCCCGGCGAGCGGGACAGCTATCGCTACGGCGGCGTGCCGATCCAGGACGGCCCCCACGCCGGCAGTATTGCCCCGGTCGGCGCCCAGGGATTCCCCGGATTCATGCCGCAGGACAGCGGCCATTTCCGGCAGGAGCACTATGCGGGTTACGCGGCGATCGCAGTTGAGCCCGTGTCGCATCTCGTGTTCTCGGGCTCGGGGCGACTCCAGTGGGTGCGTGGCTCCGGGTACGGACTCCTGGGAGCGGGCGACCTGACCGGCCGCTGGACCCCCCTCTCCGGGGTGGGGGTTCGGGGTTCGCTCCAAAGCGGCTTCCGGGTGCCTTCCGGGGCCGAACGGAGCTTCTCCCGGAGCCTGATACCGGTCTCCAACGATGTGGGCCTCTACGACCTGCTGGTGCCACCGACCCATCCGGTGGCCCAGTCCCTCGGCGCGCTACCCCTGGTCCCGGAACGTTCGGTCCAGTGGACCACGGGGCTTGATCTTTCCAGCCGAGGGGTGACTTTCTCTGCGGGCTATTTCGAGACCCGGGTGCGGAACCAGGTCGTTCTGACCGAGAAATTCAATGCATCGGCGGTCCGCTTCTTTCTGGAAAGCCAGGGGTATGGCGGCATCGGGTCGGTCCAGTTCTTTGCAAACGCCGGGACGGTCCGGACCCGCGGAGTGGAGCTTCAAGCGGGTTATGGAGCGTCCTGGGCCGGGCTGGGCCTCCGGGTGGAAGCCGGATTCGAGCACCACCAGGTGGAGATAACCCGGGTGGATTCCATCGGGGGGTTCGCCGGGAGGTACCAGTCGGTCTTTTTCGGACCGGCGGAACAGGCCCGGATCACCGCGGGTCAGCCGGGCGATAATCTCACCGCTTCGGCCCGGCTCTCCCGTGGCCCCTGGTCCGCCGATGTTCGGGGCAGGCTCTACGGCTCGGTGCTGGCATACGGCCCCAGCCCGGACGGCACCCTGAGCAAGCGCCTGGGCGCCAAATGGCTGGGCGACATCGAGGTGGATCGGGAGATGCGGCACGGACTCACTATCAGCGCCGGGGTGCAGAATGTGCTGGGCACCCTCCCCGATCGGCTGACCATCGGGGCGCCGGACTACGCCGGCAATTCCTATTACGGAATTCTCCCCTATTCGAACTTCTCTCCGTTCGGATGGAATGGACGGTTCCTCTACGCGCGGGTCGAATGGCGATACGCGGAGCGATAATGGCCCCTGAATGGAAGCCGTACCGGTTGCCGGGCACCGGGGACGCGAGCTCGATCTCCCTGGTGACCGCCTCGGTGGGACCACGCCGGGAACCCCGCGACCTTCTGGTCGCGCTGCCACCCAAGTACGCCCAGCGGACCGATCGCTACCCGGTGGTATATCTCCACGACGGCCAGAATCTCTTCGATCCCGAGACCAGTCACGCGGGCGACTGGGGGCTCGCCGCGCGGCTCAGCCGGCTGGCCCGGAAGGGGACCGAGGCGATCGTGGTCGGCATCCCCCATCGGGGACGATTCCGGAAGTACGACTACAACCCGTTCCGCGACATCGCCCACGGCGGCGGCGGGGGTGATCGGTACCTCGAGTTCGTCATCGAGCAGGTCAAGCCGCTCATCGACAAGTCCTTCCGGGTGAAGGCCCAGCCCGCTCACACCGTCATGGGTGGGTCGTCCCTGGGCGGCCTCATCAGCTTCTACGCGCTCTATCGGCATCCCGACGTCTTCGGCGCGGCCAGCGTGCAGAGTCCCGCGCTCTGGGTCGCCAACCGCGCGATCTTCCGGTTTCTCGGGCAGCAGCGAAAACCCCCGAAGGGCCGGGTCTATCTCGACATCGGCACCGCGGAAGGGAGCGAGGCGCTCACCGACGTCCGGGCCCTCCGCGACTGGCTCCAGAAAGCGGGGACGACCGAGAAGGCCCTGTTCTACGTCGAGGAATCCGGCGGAGAGCATGCCGAGGCAGCCTGGGGCGCTCGCCTGGAAAAGGCGCTGCCCTGGCTGATAGGCAAGAGGTGAGAGGGTCCTCACCCCTCACCCCTACACCATGCACCACTCCTGGTTCTCTCCCGCGCTCGGTCGCGAGATGCACATCGAGGTCTTCGGCCACGCCGGAGCGCGGGTGCTGGTCTTTCCCACCACACTGGGGAGCTGTTACGAGTGGCGGGACCGCCACATGCACGAGGTCCTGGCCGATCACCTCGATCAGGGATGGATCCAGCTCCTCTGTTTCGACCATGTCCATGATGAAAGCTGGTACGACAAGGGCCTCCATCCCGGCGCTCGGGCCTGGCGGCATCTTCAGTACGATCAGTACCTGCTGACCGAAGCCCTGCCGTTCAGCGAGTTGCTCAATCCCAATCCGTTCGTGATCACCACCGGGGCGAGTTTCGGCGCCTATCACGCCATGTGTTTCGGGCTCCGCCATCCCGAACGGGTGAACCGGATTCTCGGCATGAGCGGGATGTACGACGTGAAGAGCATGACCGAGGGCTACTCGGACCTCAACGTGTACAGCAGCAACCCGTTCGATTTCATGCAGCACGAGCACGACGCCTCCCGGCTCGAGGCCTTCCGCCGGCAGGATATCATCCTCGCGATCGGCGAAGACGACCCGTCGATCCAGAACAACCGCGATTTCTCCGCCATCCTGTGGGGCAGGGGCATCGGGAACGCGCTCAGGATCTGGGACGGCTGGGCCCACGACTGGCCGTACTGGGAGAAAATGGTGCGGAGGTACATTGGGGGACACGATTGAAGGCGGACAGGCGGACGGACGGGAGCGTAGAATGCACAAGGTGGGTCTCATCGTCGGGAGAGAATGGAGCTTTCCTCCCGCCTTCATCGAAGAGGTGAATCGCCGCGACCAGGGGGTGGTGGCGGAATTCGTCAAACTCGGCGCGCCCAGGATGGACGACCCGGCGGAATACCGGGTCGTCATCGACCGCATTTCCCACGAGGTCCCGTTCTACCGGACCTGGCTCAAGCATGCGGTCCTGCGCGGGGTCACGGTGGTCAACAACCCGTTCATGTGGAGTGCGGACGACAAGTTCTTCGGGGCCACCCTGGCGACCTCGCTCGGGATCGCGAGCCCGAGGACCGTCCTGCTTCCGAACAAGGAGTACATCCCCGGCATCGTCCACACCGAGTCCCTCCGGAATCTCCAGTTCCCGCTCGACTGGGACGCGGTGGTCGATTACGTCGGCCTGCCCTGCGTGCTCAAGGACGCCTACGGGGGTGGATGGAAGGAAGTGTACGTGTGCCACTCGATGGAGGAGCTGCTCCAGCACTACAACCATTCCGGCCTCCTCACCATGATCGTGCAGGAATTCATCCAGTGGGAGGAATTCGTCCGCTGCCTGTGCCTGGGGCAGGAAGAGATTCGCCCGATCAAGTACGATCCCCGGGAACGGAAGTACCATCCCGATCCGGATTTCCTGCCGCCCGCGGTGATGAAGCGGGTGATCGACGACTCCCGCAAGCTGGTCCGCGCCCTGGGCTACGACATGAACTCGATGGAGTGGGCGATTCGGGACGGAGTCCCATACGCGATCGACTTCATGAACCCGGCCCCCGACATGGACGTGTACTCCCTCACTCCGGTCCACTTCGAGTGGGTCGTGAATGGAATGGCCGATCTCGCGATCCGCCTCGCCAGGGCGCCCGCGGCCAGGACCGCACCGTCTTGGGCGGCCTTCCTCAAAGGCCGCTCCCTGTCCGCTCGGACCCGAAAGGCCCCCGCCGAGTCATCCAGTGGATGAAGCCGGGCTCGCCATCCAGGTCTGGCACACGGGGCTGACACCCGAGCTCGCCGAAGAATCGGCGGCCTGGCTCGATGATCAGTTGCGGCGGCGGGGGCTCTTTTTCGGCGATCGTCCGCTCTGCAACGTGCTCCGGCCCCGCTTCCTCACCGCGGGTCAGTACAACCAGCTCCGCGCCAGCATCGTTCCGCTGCTGCGGGCCTTCGGCACCGCGCTCGAGACCGCGCTCGGCGATCCGGGATTGCTCGACCAGTTCCGTCTGCTCGACTGGGAACGCACCCTGGCGCTGGAGGATCCCCGGATTCCGGCGAGCCCGGTCTCCCGGCTGGACGCCTTCTTCGAGTCGGGAACCGGCCGGCTCCTCTTCACCGAATACAACGCCGAGACGCCCGCCGGTTCGGCGTACCATGACGCGCTCTCCGAGCTGTTTCTCTCGATTCCTGCGGCGCGCCCCTTTCTGAGGACTCACCTGCTGCGCCCGCTCCCGGCCCGGCACAACGTGCTCCACGCGCTCCTGTCGAGCTATGCCAGGTGGTCGGGCCGGCGCGACGCGCCGGTGATCGGGATCCTCGACTGGAGCGAGGTGCCCACCCGGAGCGAGTTCCTGCTCTATCGGGATTTCTTCGAGGCGATGGGAGTGCGGTGCGTGGTGGCGGACGTGCGGTCCTGCACCCTCGAGCAGGGCCGGCTCCTGGCCGATGGGACCGCGATCGATCTCATCTACAAGCGGGTCCTGATCGGCGAGCTGATCGGACGAGAGGGGATCGATCATCCGATCGTCCGGGCGGTCCGGAGCGGGACGGTCTGCATGGTGAATCCATTCCGTTGCAAGATTCTCCACAAGAAGGCCTCGCTCGCGGTATTATCGGACGAACGGAATGCCGCCTTGTTCAGCGACGAGGAGCGCCGGGCCGTCGCGAGTCATATCCCGTGGACCCGCGTGGTGGAAGAGCGACGGACCATCCATGAGGGGAAAGCCATCGACCTCCTGCCCTGGATGGAACGGCAGCAGGATCGTCTGGTGCTCAAGCCCAACGACGAATACGGCGGCGCGGGCATCGTGCTCGGCTGGGAGGTGGACCCCGACAGCTGGCGGGCGGCGATGCGGAAAGCGGTCGAGGAACCCTACATCGTCCAGGAGCGGATCGCCCTTCCCGAAGAGAGCTTTCCGAGCTGGGTGGACGGCCGGCTGGTCCAGGCCGACCGGATCGTCGATACCGCACCATTCGTGTTTGGCGGAGCCGCGGTGGAAGGGTGCCTGACCCGGGTGAGCACCGCCACCCTCGTGAACGTGACCGCCGGTGGCGGGTCCACCGTACCAACCTTCGTGGTGGAGCGGCGATGAAGCCTCCTTCCCTCACCATCGGGATCGAAGAGGAGTACCAGATCATCGATCCCGAAACCCGGGAGCTTCGGTCCTACATCACCGAAATCCTCAAGGACGAATCGCTGGTCATGGGAGAGATCAAGCCCGAGCTGCACCAGTCCATGGTCGAGGTCGGCACCAAGGTCTGTCATAACCCGGCAGAAGTTCGCCAGGAGCTGGTGCGACTGCGGCGGCTGGTGATGGAGCTGGCCGGCAAGAAGGGACTCCGGGTCGCCGCCGCCGGCAGTCATCCGTTCTCGTCGTGGATGGACCAGGAGATCACTCCGCTGGAGCGTTACATCGGCGTTCGCGAAGATCTCCAGGACCTGGCCCAGGCCCTGCTCATCTTCGGCACCCATGTGCACATCGGTATCGAGGACCGGGAGTTTCTGATCGATGCGATGAACGTCGCTCGCTACTTCCTGCCCCACGTGTTGTGCCTTTCGACCAGCTCGCCCTTCTGGCTGGGCCGCCGCACCGGCCTCAAGTCGTATCGCAGCGTGGTGTTCCGCACCTTCCCCCGCACCGGAATTCCCCGGACCATGGCGTCCTGGAGCGAATTCGAGCATACGGTGGACGTGCTGGTCCGGACCAATTCGATTCCTAACGCCAGCAAGATCTGGTGGGACGTGCGTCCCAACTGGAACTATCCGACCCTCGAGTTCCGGGTCTGCGACGTCTGCACCCGGGTGGACGAGGCGGTCTGCATCGGGGCCATTTTCCAGGCGATCATCGCCAAGCTGTGGAAGCTGCGCCGCGACAACATGAGCTTCCGGCAATACCCCCCGGTCTTCATCGAGGAAAACAAGTGGCGGGCGCTCCGCTACGGGCTGGATGGGAAGCTCCTCGACCTGGGCCAGCGCAAGGAGCTTCCGGCCCGGGATTTGATCAGGGAAATGCTGGAATGGTTCCTGGACGATGTGCTGGACGAGCTGGGAAGCCGGAAGGAAGTGGAGTACGCCTACCGGATTCTTGCCGAGGGCACCAGCGCCGACCGCCAGCTCGCGACCTACCAGCAAATCGGAGACTTCAAGGCCGTGGTGGATCAGCTCATTCGTGAAACCGCCGAAGGGGTGCTGCCGTGAGGCGGCCCTTGATCGGCATTCCGACCCAGACGCTTCAGGCGATCGACGGCATTCCCGAGGGCCTGCCGCACTCCTGGGTGATGAACTCCCGGTATTACGTGGCGGTGGCGGCCGCCGGCGGCGCCCCGCTGATGATTCCGCTCTTCTCCCGCGACCTCGATACACTGCGCGCGGTCTACCAGGGCATGGACGGGATCCTGCTCGCCGGCGGTGTGGACATGGATCCCTGCACCTTCGGGGAATCGCCCCACCCGAACCTGGGACGGATCGATCGCGATCGCGATACCGTCGAGCTCGAGCTCGCCCGGTGGGCCCTCGAAGACCGCAAGCCCATCCTGGGCCTCTGCCGGGGCCACCAGGTCCTCAACGTGGCGCTGGGAGGGACCCTGTGGCAGGACATCGGGTCGCAGATCCCGGACGCGATCAAGCACGACTTCTTTCCGACCGCGGGTTATGCCCGCGACTTCCGCGCCCACGACGTGGCCCTGGAAGCGGGGTCCCGCCTCGAGCGCACCTTCCGCGAAACGGCCATCCGGGTCAACAGCATGCACCACCAGGCGGTCAAGGCGCTGGGCCGGTCGCTGGTTGCGGCGGGACATTCGCCCGACGGCCTCATCGAGGCGTTCGAATCCGGCACCGACCACTTCCTGGTCGGGGTGCAATGGCATCCCGAGATGTTCGAGCGGACCGACGAGGGAACCCGGCGGCTGTTCCAGGAGTTCATCGCCGCCGCCGCCGGACACCCCTAGCGTGTTCCATGGCCGGTGAATCCGCTGACCTCCTCAACGAACCGCAGCGCCGTCACCTCGGCGTCACCCTGAGCCGGATCCAGAGCCTGCTTCAGAACATCCGGCACCTCGCGACCGCCCCGGTGCAGGACCGGGGATTGATCGCCGAGCTCGATGACTTGCCCGCCACCTTCACCGAGCGGGCGCCGGAGCTCCTCGCGCACATCGAGCACGAGCTGGGCGAGCTGGCGGAGCGGTTCGGGATCGCTCCCCGGGAACGTTCGCGGTACCGCTGGGTCCGCGCGGTGCTGGGGAATTCGCTCGACAATCTGGAGGACACGCGATCCTCCAAGATGCATCCCTACGGTGAGGTGCGTCCCGAGCTCGAAGCCGTGCTCGATCCCACCCTGCTCGATGTTCAGCACCGGCTCCGCCAGCTGCTGGCCCTGCTCGAACCGGCGCCTTAGATCAGGCTCGGCCTCGGCGCACTGGCCGTGCTCGATCGCCAGGACAGCGACTTCAATGCTTTCCCGGAGGGCCGAGTGGATCCGGGGGACTACCTCGTTGCGCGGCTCTACGGCAGCTGCGAGATCACCAGCAGGATCGGGGTGAGGCTTCGGGTCGAGAATCTGTTCAACCGGCAGTACGAACCGGTCTACGGCTTCCCGCCCTGGGACGGAACGGGGCCATGTCCCTGACATTCGGCTTCTGAGACGACACGACCGAACGGGCCCGTCGAACGACGGGACCCGTTGGGTCGGGTTCTGCGCACAAGGGTTACTGCGGCACCTGAATCGTGTCGATGATCTTGCCGTCGAAGGAATTCACCAGCACGTCATGGCGGACCCCCTCGTCGTCCTTGATCCGGAATCGGTACACCAGGTCGTCACCTCGACGCTCGATGAATCCCGCCTCGACCTTTCCGGTGGGATACTTCGTCTGGGCGATGTGCTGCGCATCGAGCGGGTGATAGCGGGCCTCCGCGATCATCCCAGGGGCTTCTTCCTTCACCTCGATGACCGGCGCCATCCCGGCCGACGAATCTCTTGCTGAAGCCGGGCGGACCACCCCCGCCCCAAGCGCATGGTCGGACCCAGGCGAATTCATCGCGACCGAATCTCCGACCTGATCGACGGCGGCCGTCTCCTGCTTGTCGCTCCCGCAGGCCATCGCGGCGGCCAGACCGAGAATCGGAAGCCAAAGGGTTCGCATGTAACCTCCTCTCTCAGAGTCCCGCCTTACTGCGGCGGATTGGTTTTCCCGGAGTCGACCACCGTGCCGGTCCGGGCGTTGATCTTCACCGTTCGCATCTGTCCCGTGGTATCCCGGATCTGGTAGCTGTAGACCAAATCGTTGTTGGACCGGTCGATCGAGGCCTCGGTCACGGTCCACCCCGGGAACAGGGTCACGACCGTCTGCTGGGCGTCGTTCGGCCGAATCGTCGCTTCCGCCAGCAGTCCCGGCGACATCTCGCGCACGTCCACTGCGGGCGGCGTGGTGGCGGTCGCGGCCGGGGGCGCCATCGCGGTGGTATCTCCAGGGGGCATGTTCTCGTTCTTTTGGCCGCACCCGGCCACCATGCCGATCATTCCTCCCACCAGGGCCAAACCTGCCAATCTCATCGGACACCTCCACCTGTTTGAAAGGGTGACGCTCACCCTGTTGACGTCGGGACGCCCGGAGCCGCCACATTGCCTGCATTCAGCCCCACCCGAACCGGGCGCCGATCCCCCGGCACGGGCTCCTGGCCCTTGCTGGATAACGGGTTACCTGTCCCGGCGAACGGCCTCCATTTTGCACGTTTGCCCCTCCATGTCTTCGCCACCCCGAGCCGCCCCGCCATCCGTCCCGGCCCAGCCCGGCGCCGGACGGCTCGAAGCCCTGAGGATTCGGGGGCACCAGGGCGGCGTCATCCAGCCGCACCGATCCATGGGCGGATTCCCCTGGAACGCCCGGCGCCTGGCGATGGCGGTCGGCCTCACGGTCCTCGGACTCGCGGGTTATGTCGCCACCTTGCCGGGCCTGCTCTCGGCGTGGCGCTGGGCCTTCGATCGGGGCCGGAGCTGGCTCGACCTCCGGCTGATGCTGGGTGAGCAGACCGTGCTGCTGCCCGCCGGCATCGCGCTCACGCTGCCCGAGCTCTCGACCGTGACGCCGCAACCGGGCACCGGCGCCCTGCTGCTCGCGAGCCTGGTCACCCTCCTGGCGGTCGGAGGGAGCGTCCTGCTTCCCCGGCGTTTTACCCCCATCCGGTTCATCCTGGGACTTCTCGCGGTGGTGCAGGCCAGCGCGATCCTGTTCTTCGCCGCCTCTCCGGAGCCCTTCCCGTTCCGGGTCTCGGATTACCTCTTCGGCTTGATCTCGACCGGGATGATCGCGATGGGGGTGACCCCGATCCTGCTTGGTCTGGCACTCTATCCGATGGATCTGGCCTGGTGGCGAAAGGGCCTGGCGACCGTCCTGCTCATGCTGCACTTCGCGGTGCTCACCCCGCTGCTCGTCCTGACGCATAGTGCCCTGCTGCTCCGGGGCACCGCGGTGGTGATGCCCACGTTGTTCCTGGGATTCGGCGTTCTCCCCTTCGCCCTGGGCTTTCTCGCCTTCTATGGGTGGGCCATGTCGTGGGCCGGAGAGATGGAGCAACGCGCCGTGCCGGCGCCGGTGCACTCGGCCCGATGAGCGTCTTCGCCGTGGTGCTGCTTCCCGTCCTCGCGATCGTTGCCGCGGTGACGATCCGTCAGTACCTGCTGATCCTGAATCGCCTGTTCGGCGCTCATCGTCAGCCGTATCTCGATCTGGCCACGGCCACCTGGCCCCAGGTCACGGTGTTCATTCCCTGCCGGGACGAAAAACAGATCGGACCGCTGATGGTGGCGCTCCTTGCCGCCGACTATCCAGCCGGCCGGCTCACCCTGGTTCCCATCGTGGACCCGGCGTTCCCCGACGCGGCCCTGGTCCTCGACGATTATGCGGTTCGATTTCCGGGGAAGGTGATCCCGTTTCACCGCGCCAGAATGCAGGGCGGACGCGGCGGCGCACTCCGTGAGGCGAGCGAGCATGCGCCGGGTCACGAGGCCCCCATCCACCTGGTGTTCGATGGAGCGTTTCGTCCCGGCCGGGGACTCGTCAAACAACTGGTCGCACCGCTCTTCGATCCTGAAGTCGGCGCCGTGTTCAGCCGGATCGTTCCGGCCAACGAAAGCCCCGCGCTCCTGCCTCGGCTCCAGGACCTGGCGGAGGCTCAAGCGAGCCAGATCGAACAGCAGGCCCGCACCAACCAGGGTGGCCTTCCCGAGCTGACGGCGCCGGTACTGGCGGTCCGTCGCGCCGCCCTCGAATCGGCCGGGGGGTGGAGCGCCGATGCCGAAGCGGAAAGCCTGGAGCTGGGCTATCGGCTCGCCGGTAACGGATGGGCGATCGCCTACCAGAACCGCGCGGAATGTCACGAATCGGTGCCCGAGGCCTGGCCGGTATTCCAGGACGAGCGGCGGCGAAACATTCGCGGCCGTCTCACCGCGCTGCGTCGCCATGGGACCGGCGCCGGCTTCGACGGACTGCTCCGGCTGGGAAGTCCGCTGGTGGGCCTGATCCTGATCGTAGGTTGGGTGGTGGCGCTCGCCGGCTCCTACGCCGGAGACGCCTTTGCGGTCACCACGCTGGCCATCCTGACCCTCAGCCTGTTTGCTCCCTTGGGGAGCTGGGCGGGGTTTGTGGCCGCCGCCGCCGCCGCGCGGCTCGATGGAAACCGGACCCGGATCAGAATCCTTCCGTTCCAGGCACTCTCGGCTCTTGGCGAAAGCTGCTGGGCCGCGTGGGAAGCGGTGCCCCGGTTCGTCAAGCGGCGCCCTGGGGTCCGAAGCCGCGCCGCCACGACCGAAGTGAGGCTCCCCGCCCCCGCACGGAAGGAGGCCTGATCGTGGGGCCCCTTCTCGCGCTGCTCCTCATCGCGCTGTTCTGGATCGCGCTGCCGCTGGTGCCGGCCCTCCTGGAGCTGGCGCGCCCGCGCGACCTCAAGGCGCTCGAGCTCACCGATCGTTCGATCGGAAAGATCAGTTACTTCGCCCGGAATTTTCGCCAGTATATCGATCGGGTCCTGCCCGAGGAGGCCGGTGCGGGCGACTACGCCGCGAAGCTGCTGGACGGCACCGAGTTCGTGAGGGTCACTCGCCGCGACGAACAGCTCGCCGGGGAAGGCGGGGTCGAGCGGCGAGTCGTGATCCTGGACGCCCCGCACACGCTGGCGGGGGATCGCACCTATGTGATGGAAGTCTACGCCCGTGCCCCTCTCACCAGCGGAGCCGAGACCAACTATCGCGCGGTCTACGGCGAGAAGGAGCTCACCCTGGGAGAGAGCAACCGCGTCTTCCGATGGGCCCACGCCAACGGCCGGCTGACCATCGGGTCGCATTCGGTGCTGCGGGGCCGGGTCTCTTCGGAGACCGGCATGACGATGGGAGCCGACGTCGTGTTCGAGCGGGCCGGCGCACCGGTCATCGGCTACGGGGAGCCCAGGGAGCCTTCGGTCCCTTCCCGCGAGACGCTGGTGGCCTGGAATCCACCGGTGGCTGCCCAGAAGGTCGGCGACCACCTCCGGATCGAAGGCGATCTCGATATTCCCCGAACGACACCCTCGTCCCGGTCAGCCTGGTGGTCACCGGGCGGCTGCGGGTCGGGGTCGGCGCGCTGGTGGAGGGAAGTGTCAAGGCGCACTGCGATCTCGAGGTTTCGGAACGGGCCCGGGTCACCGGGTCGGCCATAACCCGCTCCCGCCTGGCCCTGGGCGATGGGGCGTCGGTCGGCGGGCCCGCCCTGGCCGAGCGCTCGATCCGCCTTGGCCAGAACGCGGTGGTCGGCGGCCCCGCCCAGCCGGCCAGCGTGGCGGGAGTCGAGATCGAGCTGTCCCGGGGCGCCACCGTCTACGGTCAGATCAGCGCCCTTCGCGGCGCGCGCACGCTCTGAGCCGTCTCTAGATTCTCCCTCGTGACAACTCGGCGGTCGATGGACGCGCTCCATCGCGCGGTGGTTTCCTGTGCCCGGTGTCCCCGGCTCCGGGCCTATTGCCGGGGCGTGGCCCGCGCAAAGAAGCGGGCATTCCGGAACTGGACCTACTGGGGAAAGCCGGTGCCCGGGTTCGGCGATCCCCGGGCTCGTCTCTGGGTGGTGGGGCTCGCGCCCGCCGCGCACGGGGGGAATCGTACCGGCCGGGTCTTTACGGGGGATTCGAGCGGGGACTGGCTGTTCGAGGCGCTCCACCGGTTCGGCTTCGCCAATCAGCCGGATTCGACCTCCCGGGACGACGGCCTGAACCTCCGGGATTGCTACATCAGCGCGGCGGCCCGGTGCGCCCCGCCCGGCAACCGTCCCCTCCCGGCCGAGCTGGCCAACTGCCGGTCGTACCTGGCGGCGGAGCGCGAGCTGTTATCGCGGGTTAGGGTCGTGGTGACCCTGGGCGGGATTGCCCACCGGAGCTGGCTCCAGGCCGCCGGTTGGTGGGACCGGCTCGCCCCGCGCGAGCGTCCCGCCTTCGGTCACGGATCGGTCCACCTGCTGCCCGACGGGCTCCGGTTGATCAGCTCCTATCACCCCAGCCGGCAGAACACCAACACCGGCCGGCTGACCCGGACGATGTGGCATTCGGTGTTTCGGCGGGCCAGGAAACTCGTGCAACAGTGAGGTCGGTGGGTCGGTGAGGTCGGTGGGTCGGTGAGGTCAGTGGGGTCGGAATGTCAGTCCGCCCCGACCTCTCCGACCTCCCTGACCTCTCCGACCCACCGCCGTCACCTCACGGGCCAGGGCGGACCCTGATTCCGCTTCACCCGCTTGAGCCCCTTGTAGACGAACTTCTGGAGCCGCTTGCCCTCGTAAGTTTCCGTGGTGTAGAGGTTCCCCTTCGAGTCGGTCGCAATCGAGTGCACCCCGAAGAACTGCCCCGGCTGGCGGCCGCCGTCGCCGAACATGGGTGAGGATCTCGAGCGACTGGCGGTCCATCACGTAGATCCGCTCGTTCTTCCCGTCGGCGAGGAACAGGTATTTCTGGTCCTTGTCGCGAGAGAAGGCGATGTCCCAGACCGACCCGTCCCCCGGGTCCGCGGCGCAATCCGTTGTTCCTTGACAAACGTGCCGTCCTTGCGGAAGACCTGGATCCGGTCGTTGGGCCGGTCGCAGACATACACCAGCCCGTCGTTGGTCGGCTGGGCACAGTGGACCGGGTTCCGGAACTGCTGGGCCAGCGGGGCATCGGGGTTGTAGGGGCCCAGGTTGGTGTCGTCGGGCTTGTGGCCGTAGGCGCCCCAGTAGCGCTTGATCTTCCCGGTATCCATGTCGAGCACCGCGACCCGTTTGTTCCCGTAGCCGTCGGCGACGAACGCCTCATTCGCCGCGGGATCGAACGCGATCTTGGCCACCCGGCCGAAATGCTCCAGGCTGTTGCTGTTCGCCGCCTCGTTGGCCTTGCCGATCTGCATCAGGAACTTGCCGTCGTGGGTGAACTTGAGAATGTGGGAGTCCTTCAGGGCGGAGCTGGCGGTCCCGCCATTGCCCGCCGATCCACACGTTGTCCTTGTCGTCGAGGGAGATGCCATGATTGGAGACCGGCCAATCGTAGCCCTCGCCCGCCCGCCCCATCCCTTGATCAGGTTCCCCTCGGGATCGAACTCGAGGATCGGGGGCGCGGCGGCGCAGCATTCGGCGATCGGCGGATTGCTCTTCGTACCGGCCTCGGTGCGCTGGTTGAGGGTCGAATCGCCCCGGTGGATGATGAACACGTGATCCCGGGAATCCACCCCCACTCCGATGGTCGAGCCGAGGATCCAGTGATTGGGGAGCGGCCTGGGCCAAAGCGGATCGACTTCGAAGACCGGAGCCAGGATCGTGTCGCCCTGGTTGGCTTCGAGCACCGCCTGTCCCAGCGCCAGACCGGCCGACGGCCATGAGCGCCAGCGAGCATTCCAGACGTCCAGCCCCTCCCTTTGCGCTTCCCATGCCCAACCTCCCTGATATGTTGACGGGCTATTGTCCCCAGACCTCGCGGAACAAATTGAGCATCGCATCCCACGATTTGGCCGCCGCCTCCGCGTTGTAGCCGAGCTGCGGCATGCCCACGGAATCCGCCCGTGGATTGGTGAAGCTGTGCTTGGCCCCGGGATAGACCACGATCTGGGTCTGCGGCATGCGCGCCGGCGGCGGTCATTTCCTGGCGGAACGTCTCCACCGCTGAGGCAGGCACGAAAGGATCGTCGCCCCCGGTGAGCAGCAGGACTCGTCCCTTGACCACGCCGGAATCCACCTTGCCGGGAACCAGCGCGCCATGGAAGCTCACCACCGCGTCGAGATCGGCCCCCGCCGGCCTCGCCGAGCACCACCGCCCCACCGAAACAGTATCCGATGGCGCCGATTTTTTCGGGAGTCCACCTGCGGCTGCTTGACCAGCTCATCCCGCGCCGCAGTAAACCGGGCCGCGAGCTCCTGCATGTTGGCCATCGCCTCATTCATGAAGGCCTGGGCCGAATCGGGATGGGCGGTCATCTTCCCGTTGCCGTACATGTCGAGGGCAAATCCGACATAGCCTGCTTCGGCGAGCCGCCGCGCCACGTTCCGAACGTAGTCGTTCAGTCCCCACCACTCATGGACCACCAGTACTCCCGGGCGCTTCCCCTCCTTCGACGCATCCCACGCAAGGAATCCCTTGAGGGTTGTTCCATTCGACTGGTAAGTGACTTCGCGGGTCTGAATGTCGGGAGTGGCCGGGGCTTCGCGGCCTTGTTACAGGCAACCAGCGCCGCAACCAGTACGGCAATCGAACGACGAGCGACGCCAGACCACATGGCAGGATCTCCCAGAGAAATAGAGGGCCGATTCCAGGAGCGGACCCGGGAATGGGAGAGTATACTCATCCCATGCATCTCGCGTTATCCCGGACGGGTTGGCACCCTGGCGCTGGGGCGGCGCTCGGGGGATTCGGCGCTCGGGAAGCACGGGCCCACGACATACCGGCCCGGGTCACCGTGTTCACCTTTTTCAGGCCCGAGGGAAGCCTGCTCCGGGTCCTCGTCCGGGTTCCCCTCGAGGCGATGCGCGACATCGAATTCCCGCTTCGCTGGCCCGGCTACCTCGACCTGGCGCAAAGTCGGACCCAGCTGCTCGATGCGGCGCGGCTCTGGGTGGCCGGATCACTGGTGGTGACGGAAAACGGTGCCCGGCTGGGCGAGCCCACCATCGCGGCGGTGCAGGTTTCACTGCCTTCGGACCGGTCCTTCGACCAGTGGGACGATGCGCTCGCCCATGTCCGCGGGCCGCCATTGCCAGCGGAGACCGAGCTGGTCTGGCAGCAAGCCCTGCTGGACGTCCTCCTCGAGTATCCGATCGCTTCGGCCCAGGCCGATTTTGCGATCCAGCCGGGCTTCAACCGGCTCGGACAGAAGACCAGGACCGTGGTCCGGTTCCTTCCACCCGGAGGCTCGGAGCGAGCCTTCGAGCTGTCCGGAGACGATCAGAGCGAAACGGTCCGGCTGGATCCCCACTGGTACCAGGCTGCCGCGCGTTTCGTCCGGCTCGGCATCGGGCACATCCTGGGTGGGATCGACCACCTGCTCTTTGTCTTCTGCCTGGTGATTCCCGTTTCGGCGAATCCGCCCGCTGCTGCTGGTCGTGACCGCATTCACCGTCGCCCATTCGGTCACCCTGATCGCCTCGACGCTGGGGCTCGCCCCGACCGGGCTCTGGTTTCCTCCCCTGATCGAGACCCTGATCGCCATTTCCATTCTCTACATGGCGTTCGAGAACATGCTCGGCGCGAATCCGGGACGCCGCTGGATCCTGGCCTTCGGATTCGGCCTGGTGCATGGATTCGGGTTCTCGTTCTTCCTGCGGAATTCCCTCCAGTTCGCCGGGGCGCATCTCGCTACCGCGCTGGTGTCCTTCAATCTGGGCGTCGAGCTGGGTCAGATCTTCGTGCTGGCCCTGACGGTGCCGGTGCTGAACTGGCTGTTCCGGCGGATTCCCGAACGGGCCGGCATGATCTGCTCTCCGCGCTGGTGGCCCACACCGCGTGGCACTGGATGCTCGAGCGCCTCGCGATCCTCCGGGAGTTCCAGTTCCGCTTCCCCTCGCTCGATCCCGCCTTGCTGGGCGGCGCGCTGCCGGCGGCGGTGCTCCTCTGGTGGCCGTTGCGGCGCGGGGTGGGTGGTGCGCCAGCTCGCCCGCCGCTGGGGAGGGAACCCCAAGGCCGAGGCCCTGGAATCGGCCCGCCCTCGACAAACGGCCTCCTGATGTTGCGCCGCGATGCTCGCCGGGTGCATAATCGCGCTACCGATAAAGGGGGCGGCGCAGAGCGCCCCGCCGGCGGGGGGCGGACCACCCGGGGCGGGGTCTACACCGCGGCGCAGGCCGACCAGGGGGAACGAGATCTATTCCCTGAGCTGCTCGAGCTGCCATTCGGCCGCGACCCACGCGAGTCCGGCGTTCGCCGCGAAATGGTCCGGGCATCCCCTCGCCGAGTTGTTCCGGTTACATGAATGAGGAAATGCCGAAGGAGAACCCCGGAAGCCTGAGTCCAAAGGAGTACACGCTGGTGTTGGCGTACATGCTGAAGATGAACGGGATGCCGGCAGGCCAGGTCGAGCTGCCCAGCAATCCCGCCGAGCTGGAGAAGATCAGGATCGAACTCAAGCCTCGCCCGCGATTCCTCGCCGAGGTAACCCATGCGCACCCATCTTTCCCGGAGCCGCTGGTTGTTCGCCCTTCTCGCTGTGCCCGCGGTGCTACAGGCCCAGATGCCGCCTGCCGCCCGGGGGAATGTCCCCGGAGAATGGCGAGCCTGGGGGGCCGATCTCTGGAGCAGCCGCTACTCGCCGCTCGATCAGATCAACGCCGGGAACTTCAACACCCTGAAGGTCGCCTGGAAGTGGAACGCGGGCGCGTTCGGAGTCCGATGAGTACTACCGGAGCACCCCGCTCTACGCCAACGGCCGGCTCTTCACCGTGGCGACCACTCGCCGCGAACCCATCGCGATCGACCCCGCCACCGGGGAAACCCTCTGGATGTGGCGGATGGACGAGGGGATCCGCTGGCAGAAGGCCGCCCGCCAGTATTCCGGACGGGGGCTGGCCTACTGGACCGATGGAGCCCAGGAGCGGGTGGTCGTGATCACTCCCGGCTATCACCTGGTGTCGCTGGACGCGAAGACCGGGATCCCCGATCCGAAGTTCGGCCAGGGCGGCGTGGTGGACCTGATGGCCGGGTTAGGGTTCGAGCTGGTGCCCCTGGCGGTGGACGACTCGGGGCCCCTCATCATCAGCGACGCGGCTCCCCCCCGGAAAGCGCGCCCCGGCGAGAAGTGGGACCCGGTCACCAGGACCGGCGCCGACGGCACCATCGGGATCGACCCCGCCATGGGACAGATCGCCAACAGCTCGCCCGCCATCATCGTGAATGACGTGATCGTGGTGGGAAACTCGAGCGTCCACGGGTACTACCCGATCAAGGCCCATAACCTTCCCGGCTACATCCGCGGCTTCGACATCCATACCGGCCGCCAGCTCTGGAAGTTCAACCTGATCCCCGAGCCGGGAGAGTTCGGCGCGGAGACCTGGGAACACGGGACCAAGCCCGGCACCGAAGGGGTCGGGAAGAACGACGCCTGGGCCACCTATGCCGCGGACCCCGAGCTGGGACTGGTGTACATCCCGGTCGGGATGGGGCTGGTCGACGAGTACGGCGGGCACCGGCCCGGCGCGAACCTGTTCGCGAACTCCGTGGTGGCGATCGACGTGAAGACCGGCAAACGGAAATGGCATTACCAGTTCGTGCATCACGACATCTGGGACTACGACACCCCGATGTCGCCCAACCTCTTCGATGCGGTGATCGACGGAAAGCCACGTAAAGTCCTGGCCCAGACCACCAAGCAGGGCTGGGTCTACACCCTGGACCGGGTCACCGGCGAGCCGATCTGGCCGATCGTCGAGACCAGGGTGCTCCAGAGCGAAGTTCCCGACGAGAAGACCTGGCCCACCCAGCCGATCCCCAGCAAACCGGCCCCGTTCAGCCAGCAGGGATTGGTGGAGTCCGACCTGATCGCCTACACCCCGGCCATCCGTGACTCCGCCCTCGCGCTCGCGCGGAAGTGCCGCATGGGTCCGTACTTCATCCCCGCTTCGCTCGCCGATGGCACCGGCAAGAGCGGATTCCGGTGTTCGTGGTACGCCCCCGGCGCCAGCGGGGGAGTGAACATCGACGGCGGTGCCGCGGTGGACCTGGAAACCGGCATGATGTACGTCGGCTCGCAGAGCGGCCTCACCACCATCCAGGTGCAGAAGGACCCCTGCTCCGAACTGCGCTACACCTCGATCCACGATAGCTGCGGGCTTCTCGGAGCGCTGCCGGCTCCGCCGGGCTACCAGCCTCCGACCGGGCCGATCGGCGGGTTCGAGGGGAGGTCGCGCGGCTCCCGGATCGGGAATGTCTCCATCCTGAAGCCCAAGGAATACGGCGGCGTCACCGCGTACGACATGACGACCGGGAACAAGAGCTGGTGGATCCCCAACGGCGGCTTCATGAAAATCACCAGCAACGATCCCCTCTTTGCCGGGGTCGAGCTGCCGCCGCAGTCGCCGGGAGGCCAGGCCCAGATCATCACCACCAGGACCCTCGTCATCTACGGCACCGGCCGCCTCGGCGGGGTGCCCGGCGCCACGCCGATGCTCTATGCGGTGGACAAGAAGACCGGCAAGCAGGTCGGCGCGGTGGAGATTCCCTCCCGCACCACGGCGGTGCCGATGACCTTCATGCATCAGGGGAAGCAATACATCGTCTTCGCGATCGGCGCCGAGACGAATACCGCGCTGGTCGCGCTCCGGCTCCCGGACGGGACGCCGTAGCAGTGCCAGTGGAACCTCGTTCGGGAGCCCGCGTCATGCATCGAGTGTTCGCCCGTGCTTCGCTGGTCGCCGGCATCGTTCTGGGATCGGCCGGATCCCTCGCCGCCCAGGGCGGAGGAGGAGGCAGCTCTCCACAGGCCCAGGCGCGCCGGGAGGCCGCCCGGCTGGACAGCGAAGGCAAAACCAGCGAGGCCCGCGCGATCATCCAGAAACAGATCGACGAGGCGCCGACTCCCGCGGCCAAAGCCGCCGCCCAGCGCTTCATGGCGATGTCGTACGCGTTCGATGGGGACTGCGCCAACACCATCAAGTACGAAGATCTGGTGATCGCCTACTGGAAGACCCGCGAGGCGGACGAGCCGCAGAATGCGTTCTACCAGGAAGGCGAGATGGCGAACGAAGGCGCCCGGGTCTGCGTCGATGCGGGGGATCTCGCGGCCGGAGAGAAATACTACCGGCTGGGAAGTGATCTGGGCAATCGGGAGCCGGCGCCCCGGACCCATCCCAGCAGTTTATGGGATTACCGGCTCGCCCATGCGCTGGGCCGCATCGCGGCGCGGCGCGGCAATGCGGACGAGGCGAAGCGACAGATCGCCGCCGCCCGCCACGCGCTGGACAGCGACCCGGCCATGGCGGAGGCCCAGAACCGGTTCTTCCCCTACCTGGTCGGATATGTGGCGCTGTACACCAACGACCTGAAGACCGCCGAAGCCGAGCTGACCCGCGCGATCGCGCTGGACGGCAACGAGAACGACCCGTTCATGCACTACCTCCTGGCCGCGACCCTCGAGAAGGAAGGCAACTCGGCGAGGGCCCGGGAGCTCTACCAGAAAGCCTACGACCTGGCGACGGGCCATAACCCGCCGGCGGCTTTCGTCCGCCCCGCGGTGCGCAAGAAGCTGGCAAGCCTGGGGTCATGATCATGAATGCGATCGCTCGCAGGATCTCTGGAGGCCGCATGCGTTCCACCATCATTGCTCTGATCGTCCTGCCCTCGCTGGCGAGAGCCCAGACTCCGCAACCTCCCGCGCAGCTCGCGCCGGATTCCATCAAGGCGCTGGTGGGCCGGCTCGACCTCGAGCGCTACAAGGCCACCGTCAAGGGACTGACCCAGTTCGGGGATCGACGCCAGGGCACCGACCGGAACCGGGCAGCGGTCGACTGGATCGAGGCCCAGCTCAAGAGCTACGGCTGCCCCACCGATCGGATCCACTACGAATACATGGGCCGCCAGATCCGTCAGCCGGGCGATACCACCCGGCCGCGCTCGACCGCTCCCCGCCCGCCTTCGAACTTCCCCCAGAAGGGGTACCGGGCTCCGACCGGGGTGAACATGGACCCGATGCGCCAGCCCGACACCGCGCTCCGCCGGATCGATGCGCCGCCCGATACTCCCGGCCCGCGCGAGGAGGTCTACTGCACCAAGGTCGGCACCACCCATCCCGAGGAGATGTACATCATTGGCGCCCACATGGACGGGCACGGGTTCGGGGCGGCGGCGAACGATGACGGCTCGGGGACCGCGCTGGTCATGGAGCTGGCCAGGATTTTCAGCATGCCGGACGTCGAGACCGATCGCACCATCCGGTTCGCCTTGTGGAACAACGAGGAGACCGGCCTCAACGGGGCGCGCGCCTACGTCGAGCAGCGCAAGGATCTCCAGGGAAAGGAAAGCCCGACGGGATCGGGGAAATACCCGGAGCCCAAGTGGCTGGGCATGATTCAGCACGACATGATGATGTGGGACCACGGGATGCCCGGGCCGGATGGCAAGGTGGGTCCGGAGCAGCGGCGGGAAGCCGATGTGAACATCGAATTCGCCGGGAGCTCGAAGCTCGCGGAGGAGGCGCAGAAGCTCGCGTGGTTCTTCCGGCGCACCAACGATCAGTACGCGACCGACTATCCCGCGGCGGTGGGAGACCGGATGAGCAACACCGATTCCCAGCCGTTCCAGGATCTGGTGGCCGCGATTTCCCTGCGGGAAAATGAGCGATTGGCCCAGATCGGCAGCGGCTGGGACCCGAACTGGCATCAGCCGACCGACGTGTATACGACCTACTCGGACAAGGATTTCCGGCTCGGATTGAACGCGGCCCAGACCACCCTCGCCGCGATCGCTCAGCTTGCGGGGGTTCGGATCAAGTAACAGCCTTGACAGTTCGGCGCGATAGCTGCACTATGGGGGGCCATTAGAAGCAGATCCATCTGGGGCAGAGGCACGTAAGTCAAAGTGCCCCTTGGTCTTAGTGCGCTCGGTTCCGCCGACGGAGGCTCGGCGTGCAGGCGTTGCATACTGCCTTCGGCCCGTAGACAACGGCCTTCATTGACAAGGCCTGATTAACGAAAGGTGCTGCTCCTATGAAGCGCGTAGCGGGATACACCATGTTGCTCGCTCTGGTGGCCTCTGCCTGTTCCGAATCGCCAACGACGCCCAATCAGAAAGAGAACCCGCTGATCGAGCGGACCTCCACGCCGGAGGCCAAGGCCTCCTACGCGACTTCACTCGGGCTCACCCTCAATTCAGCCAATTCAGCGACGACCTCCGACAAGGCCAACCTGGTTGCCCTGCCTCCGTTCTGGCAGACCAGCTTCGGAACCGACCTGCACATGTCGGATGATCAGTCGACCTTCGTCGCGTTCAACTTCCCCTTCACGTTCTACGGGAACACCTACACCGGCGCCTGGGTCGGTTCGAACGGATACATCACGTTCCAGGGCTCAGAGACCGACTGCTGCTCCATCGTTTTTCCGAGCCCCAGCCGGCGCCCCATGATCGCCGCGATCTATGGAGACTGGCTGCCGCCGTCAGGTGGAGCGGTACTCTTCAACGTGATCGGCCAGGCGCCGCGCCGTCGCCTGGTCGTCACCTGGGCGGGCGTGCCGGAGTACGCCGCGCACGCTGGCTACAACACCTTCCAGCTCCAAATCCTCGAGTCGCTCAACGTCATTCTCCTGAGCTACAACGGACTATCCACTCCAGGGTTCAACTGGACCGGAAACCCCATGCGGGTCGGAATTTCCAACGGGCAGTTCTTCCAGTTCGGGGGATATCCGCCCCTGGTCCAGCTTGCGGTCGGAAGTCAGATTCCGGCGCTCAACGGCCATACCCTCTGCCTCATCAATCTGGGTGGGACCTACCGCAGCTGGTCCGACCTGGTCTGCTCGATCTTCGTGCTCTAGACATCCGATCCACCAGAATCACGAAGGGCCGGCATTCGCCGGCCCTTTTGCTTTCTCAACCTCCCCGCCCCGCGTGCCGGGACGGCTTAGCCTCCCGCTGCCTTCCCGGTTCCAAAGATCTCCCGGAACGCTACCATGAACCGTCCCATCTCGTCCGGGGTACCCACCGAGACCCGGAGATGCTCGGTGAGCGGCGGGAACGGGCGGCCCACCAGGATCTTCCGCTTGCGGAAGTCGTCGACCAAGGGCTGCACCGGGCGCTTGAGGTGCACCATGAAGAAGTTGCACTGCGACGGAATGGTGTCGTAGCCCAGCTCATTGAGCTGCCGCATGCACTTGTCGCGCCCTTCGATGGTCACCTTCTTGACCCAGGCCTGGGCGGCGGTGTCGTTGAGCGCCGCGACTCCACCCCACTTCACCACCGCGTTGATGCTGCCGGACCCGAACGGACGGAGCTGCTGAATGAGGCTCCGGGGAGCGATGGCGTATCCCAGCCGCATCCCGGCAAGCGCGGCAATCTTGGAGAAGGTCCGGGTCACGATCACCTGCCGGCCTTCCAGCACGTAGGGCATCGACGTGGCGTACTCGGGATCGGTCACGAAATGGTGATAGGCCTCGTCGATCAGCACCGGGACGTCTTCCGGAATCGAATCGAGGAGCTGCGCCACGTCCTTGCTGGACACGGTCCGCCCGGTGGGATTGTTGGGATTCACCAGGTACACGAAGCCCACGTCCCGGTAGTTCTGCTTGACCGCCCGGATCATCGCGGGGATGTCCTGGGTGTAGTCCTTGAGCAGCGGCAGTCTGATCTGATCCGCCTTGAGGGTCCGGGCGTGCTGGTAGAGGATGTCGTAGGAGGGATCCACTCCGACGACCTTCTTGTCATCGCGGAGCAACGCAATGCACGCGATGTCGAGGATCTCGCCCGAACCGGCGCCCAGCATGACGTTCTCGGGCTCGACCCCATGGAGCTTGGCGATCGCGTCGGTGATCCCGCCGTCGGGATAGCCATACCGATTGGCGTACTTGAAGGCGTCGGTCATCGCCTTGATCACCGAATCGGGCGGCCCGTAGGGGTTCTCGTTGTTGGCCAGCTTGGCAAACGCGTCGTATTCGTCCACCGTGGCCCGCTGTCGCTGCTGCGCCGGCGCGGCCTGCGACCAGAGCCCGAGCTCAGGCCGAAGCGTCAACGCCCCTACCGCCGTCGCGACCCCACCGAAGAATCGCCGCCTGGTCACCGGTACCCTCATGCTCATCGTCGCCCCTTTCTGTAATCCCTCAGTCCGCCTGTCCGCCCGTCCGCCTGTCCGCCCCTCCTCAGCTCCAGCTCAAATCCTGCTTCCCGATCGGCAAGGACCGGATTCGCTTGCCGGTCGCCTCGAAAATCGCGTTGCACAACGCGGGGATGACCGGCGGCAAGGCCGGCTCCCCTAACCCGGTGGGCGGGAAATCCGGGGTGCTCCAGTGCACCTCGATCGGGACCGCCCGGGTCAGCCGGAGCAGCGGGAAATCGTGGAAATTGCTCTGCACCGCCCGGCCCTGCTCGATGGTGATCTCCTGCCCCAGCGCCTCCGCGATGCCGTCGAGCACCGCGCCCTGCACCTGGTTCTCCGCGTTCAGGGGATTGATCACCTGGCTCCCGATATCGCCGGCCACCCAGACCTTCTCGATGCTCAGGACGCCGGCCCGGGTGACGCTCGCCTGGACCACCTCGGCAAAATGACCCCGGTGGCTGTAGTGGAACGCCACCCCCATCCCGCTCCCCCGTTCCTTCCTCCGGGAGCTCCAGCCCGACTTCTCGGCGACCAGCTCGAGCACCGCTCGCATCCGCTGGGCGTTGAGTCCCTCCCCCTCCGGGGCCGAACCCAGCAGATCGAGCCGGAACTGCAGCGGATCCCGGCCCCCGGCATGGGCCAGCTCATCGAGGAACGATTGCATCACGAACGCCACGCCGTTGCTGGTCGGGGCGCGCAACGCCCCGGTTGGAACGCCCAACGGCATCACCGACGCATCGAGCTGATAGTTCGGGATGAACCGCTGGGGAAACTCGGTGGCGCCCAATCCGGCGGACGGCGCGAAGCGCTCGCCCTCGCCGAACGAAACGAAATGGTTGCGCCACGCGACCAGCTTCCCGGCCCCGTCCACCCCGCCGGCGAGATAGTGGAACCCCGCTGGGCGGTAGAAGTCGTGCCGCATGTCGTCTTCCCGGGTCCAGAGCAGCTTGACCGGTACCCCGGCCTGTTTCGCGATCGCCGCGGCTTCGACCATGTAGTCGTTGTTGAGCCGCCGGCCGAATCCGCCCCCGCTCCGGGTCAAGTGAATCGTGATGTCGGTCTCGGGAAGGTTCAGGGTGCGGGAGACCAGAGTGCGGCCACTGGCGGGAGTCTGGGTCGGCGCCCAGATCTCGAGCTTGCCGTCGCGGTAGCTCGCGGTGCAGTTCATCGGCTCGAGCGGCGCATGCGCGATGAACGGATAGAAGTACTCTGCTTCCACCCGTTTGGCGGCGCTCGCGAGGCCGGCCTCGGGATCGCCGTCCTTCCGGAGGTTGCGCTGGGCCGGCCCCTTGCTCAGCTCGGCGGCTCGCGCCGCGAACGCGGCGCTGCTCTGTGCGGCGGTGTCGCCCTCGTTCCAGGTCACCTTGAGCGCATCGCGGGCTCGCTTGGCCGCCCACCAGGTATCGCCCAGAACGGCCACGCCACCGAGCAATCCGTTCAGCGCGCCACCGGGACCCGGCTCCAGCACGAAGGCCTGGCGAACCCCGGGATGGGAGCGCACTTCATCGAGATTGGCGTCGGTCACGGTGCCGCCGAACACCGGACATTTTTCGTACAGCGCATAGAGCATCCCGGGAACGTTCACGTCGATGCCGTACAGCGGGGTTCCGGTCACGATGGCGTGGGTATCCACCCCGTGAATCGGCTGCCCGATGATGCGGAACTGCTTGGGATCCTTGAGGGGCACCGAGTCGAGCGCGGGCGCGGGAACCGCGGCGGCCTTTTCCAGCAAGGCGCCGTACTTGAGGCTGCGTCCGCTCCGGCGGTGAAAGACCGCACCGGAGAGCGTTTCGCACTCGGACTCGGGCACCTGCCAGGTCCGGGCGGCTGCGGTCACCAGCATGGCGCGCCCCGCGGCGCCCACCTGCCGCATCCGGGTCCAGTGGGTTGGAGTTGCGGTGCTTCCACCCGCGAACTGTCGCTCGAACTTGTCGGTATCGAGACCGGCCTGCTCGATCCGGACGTCCTTCCAGTCGACGTCCAGCTCGTCGGCGATGATCATCGGAAGCATCGTCTTGACGCCCTGCCCGATCTCCGGGTTCTGGGCAATCAGGGTGACCGCGCCGTCCGGGGTGATCCGGATGAACGGGTTAGGGAGAAACTCGCTGGCCGTCGATGCGCCGAGCCGGGAGGCGCGGCCCAGACGGGTCCCCAACAGCAGGCCTCCCCCCGCCATGACGCCGACGGCGAGAAACTCCCGCCGGTCCCAGGTGGCCCGGCTCATGGCTGGCCCCCGGTGCTCGCGGCGCCGGCGGGGAGGGTGGCCGCGAGATGAATCGCCTGGCGAATCCGGAGGTAGGTCGCGCACCGGCACAGGTTTCCATTCATGGCGGCATCGATGTCCGCATCGGTCGGTTTGGGCTTCCGGGCCAGCAGGGCGGCCGCGCTCATCAGCTGGCCCGCCTGGCAATAGCCGCACTGCGGCACGTCCAGCTCTTCCCAGGCCCGCTGAAGCGGATGGGTGCCGTCGGGAGACAGTCCCTCGATGGTGGTCACCAGGGCGCCGCTCACCGCGGAGACAGGGAGCACACACGAGCGGGTCGGCGCGCCGGCCACGTGCACGGTACAGGCGCCGCACTGCGCCGCCCCGCAGCCGAATTTGGTGCCCTTGAGGTCGAGCACATCGCGGAGGACCCAGAGCAGCGGCATGTCGGGCGAGACGTCCACCGTCACCGCCTTGCCGTTCACCTTGAAGCTGGTGCTCATGGCTTCACATACCTCCTGAGCGCGCGTGGTCCGACTTCCGCGCCATAGATATTGCCTTTCGCGTCGACCGCCACCCCCTCCGCCGCGCTGGTGCCGCGGGCGCTCTCGTCCGGGTCGGGAATGAAATACAGCACCTTGCCGTCCCGGGCGTTCCCGATGCGGATTCCGCGCTTCCAGGCGCCATGGGCGGGATTGACCGACCCGGACTCTGAATCGGCCACGTAGATCATGTCGTTCTTGTCGATCTCGATGCCGCTGGGCCGGCTGAACTGGGACCACTCCGCCAGAAACGTTCCCTCCTGGTCGAAGATCTCGATCCGGTTGTTGCTTCGATCGCCCACGAAGAGCCGGCCCCGGGAATCCATGGCCAGAGCGTGGGGCTGGGCGAATTCCCCGGGACTGCTGCCTTTCACGCCCCAGGTCTTGAGCAGCTTGCCGCTCTGGTCGAACTTGAGAATCCGCGCGTTCGCGTCGGCGGCATCCGAGTGTCCTTCGGCGACGAAGATGTCGCCGTTCGGCGCGACCAGCACGTCGTTCGGTTGATAGAAGAACTCCGTCCCCTTGCCCCCGCCGGGTTTCCCCAGGGTCAGGAGCAGGGTGCCCTCGGGGCTGAACTTGTAGACCTGGTGGCCTTTCCCGGGCGTGTTACGCTGCTCGGCGGTGCCGGTGCAGGCGCAATCGGTGACCCACACATTGCCCTGGCGATCCACCGTGATCCCGTGGGGGGAAAGGAACATTCCCTTTCCGAAGCTCCTCACCAGCTTGCCCGATCCATCGAACTCGAGGACCGGGTCGAGATCGGAGCCGGCGCAGCTGTTTTCGCCGCAGCGCTCGCCGACCCAGATGCTCGTCCCGTCCCGGTCGATCGCGACGGCGCTGGTCGAGCCCCAGGTTCGCCCCGCAGGCATGTGCGCCCAGCCGGAAATCGTGCGATACGGGTTGGGGAGATCGTTGGTGGGAGCCGTCCCGGCCTGACCCGAAACGAGGGACGGAAGCGGAAGGGCGATCACCACGAGGATCGCCCGGGCAGAGCGGCAGTCCATGAGGCAAACCTACTCGATCCGCGGAGGGACTGCTAACGCCCCGAGAGGGGCGAGCCTCCCGCAACACGGAACAGGCCGAGCCCGGCTTGCTCGAGTACGGCGGGAATCGCCCGAATCGCATCCCGATCGTATTCCCGGATTCGCTCGGAAAGCTCGGCCCAATCGACCAGATAGGGCGTCCGTTTGCGGGCCACGTCCTTCACCGGACCCGGAGTCCAGCCGGCGGCTCGCCGTTCCCGCACCCAGCGATCGTGCTCGCCCCGGGCCAGGATCTCGAGCTCGCCAGGGGAAAACGATCGCCTCGCGTTACGGTCCATCGGTCCGATCCGGTAGCCCACCTGCGCCACCGTCACCGGGAAGGCCTGGGCCTGGGAGCGATTCGATGCCCGCAGCGCCTCGGGCAGGAGGTCCCAGGGTTGCATGGCCGGATCGCTGGAAGCTTTCCGGTCCCGCTGGTTCCGCAGGTATCGCTCGTGAATCGCGCGGGCCAGTCGCTCGATCAGGTCGGCCGGAAGCTCGGCGGGACCCTTCATCCCCTAACCCGGAGACCTCGCGGCGTGCAGGCCCACTTCCGCCAGCAGGGCCGGAATGGTCTCGACCGCGGCCCGGTCGTAGCCGCGGATCTCCTCGGGAAGCTCGGACCAGTCGCACAGAAACGGGCTGGTTCTTCGCTCCACGTTCTTGGGTCCCCGGCTCCAGCCCGCCAGCCATCGCTCGGCATTCCAGCGGTGATGCTCCATCCGGGCCAGGAGCTCGACTTCGTCCGGGGTGAACCGGAACGGACGCTCCGGACCTTGGAGGCCCTCCGCGAGATCGGCGCCGATCGCGCGAAGCTTGATGACCACGTGGTCCGCCTGCTGGCGGTTCGATTCCCGAAGGTCCTCCTCGAGGAGCGGCCAGGGCGCCACACTCCGATCGTCGGGATCCCGCTCGCCGCCGGTGAGCCGCCGGGTGACGAAGTCGGCATGAATCGCCTTGGCGAGCTTCTCTTCCAGGGTGTCCTGGAGCGCGGCCTCGCAGCATCCCTCGTCCAGCCGGCCGAAGGTCCGCACCCGGACTCGCGATCCCGACTCCGGCCGGCTCCAGAGCCGGTCTACCATCGCTCCCAGTCCCTCCCGGTGCGCCACCCGCACCGCGACCCGCACCGCGTCGCCCCGGAGCACCGGGAGAAGCCGAAGCGCCACCTCGACCGCCCGGGCCTGGTCGTCGAAGCAGACCACCAGACTGGTCAGGGCACATCCATCCGCGGACCACTCCTCGATCAGTCGCCGGGCCCCGGGAGACTCCAGGTCCAGGTGGTGAACGGTGAGCTCGCACACCTCCCGGAAACGGGGGTAGCGGAACAGGAACGCCTCCTCCCGCGCCGGCCCCTCCCGGTCGATCACCGAGATCCGGAGCCGCCGGGCCGGGTCAGCGACGCCGTTCGCGAAATGCCCCAGCTTGGCGGCCCGAAGCGCGACCGATCTTCCCATGCGCCCGAAACCGAAAATCACCAGGTGAGGACGCCGGCTTTCGGTCGCGGCAATCCCGTGATGGTCGATCGGAAGCTCCGAGAGGAGCACCCGGCGGGCCTCCCGGTCGTAGAGATCGAAGAACTGGAGTGATACCGGCGATCCCTCCACCCGGGGAGCGAGCCGTTGCAGCTCGACTCGAAGGTCCACATCGGAGAGATGGATGTTGCAGTGCACCGGGCCGCGCTTCCGCCGCTGTCCCGGCTGGGCGTCCAGCACCGCTTCGGCCTGGACCGCGGTTTCGCAGTTCACCCCATCATCGGGACATAAAGCCCACAGCTCCGCGGCGCGAAGCAACCCGGCGGAACGGAGCACCGCGGGATCGGCGGCGTTGCCGGTAATGACTTGGGCGCCGAGCCGCAGGCATTCTCGGGCTTGTTCCTCGGCAGGTTGTCGATCGATCACGACCACCTGTCGTCGGCGGCCCGCCCGGCTCCGCTCGTGCCGGACGCACTGGACCGCGCGACGGCCCAGTCCTCCGATCACCACATGATTGGAGAACCGCCCGAACCGCATCGCGGCGAATTCATTGGGAAAGAGCTGCCGCCCGACCCGGAGCACGGCGCCGACCAGGAACACCGCCGCGGACCAGCGGGCGAACTCGAGGGAGAGCGGAACGGCGTGCTCGAAATGGGGGCTATGCAGCAGGAAGAGCTGGGCGCAGTGATAGAGGGCGGTCCAGACCGAACGGTCCGCGCCGATCTGTTCCGCGTATTCGGCGTATCCCCAGGTCCCCAGCGCCAGCGTGGCGAGAAACCAGCCCACCAGGAGGAAGCGACGGGGTCGGGACAACAGGCTGAGATTGAGTCCCGACTCCGAGCCGCTCATGGAAGCGGAGTTTCATCCCGGGCGCCGAGGAACTCGCCCAGGGGAGCGAGCCCCTCGATATGGTCGCCGCAGATCTTGAGGGTGGCGAGGATGGGGACCGCGACGAAGGCGCCGGCCACGCCCCAGATCCAGTACCAGAACCCGATCCCCACGAACACCGCGACCGGGTTGAGCGCCAGCCGCCGGCCCTGCAGCACCGGATAGAGCAGGTTGGCCTGGAGCAGGTTGATCAGGATCAGCGCGCCGGGCGGCAGCAGGGCGTGGCCCAGCTCGTGAAAGGTGGCCAGGCCCGCGACGAAGAGCACGATGGTGAGGAGCACGGCCCCGAGATAGGGAACGAATTCGAGCAGGAACGCGGCGGCGCCCCAGAGCAGCGGGTTAGGCATGCCGATCAGCTGCATCGCCCCGGCCACCACCAGGCCTTCGATCAGGTTGATCAGGGCGGCGGTCCCCAGGTAGGTGGAGATGGAAGCCTGGGTCTGCCGCGCGATCCGCGCCGCGGTGAGCTTGTCCGTGAGATTAGGAAGCAGCTTGATGAGTTTGCGGAGGAACAGGTCCCCGGCGGCCAGCAGGAAATAGAGCAGGATGACGATCTGGAGCAGGGCGGTCACCACCCGGGAGGTCGAACCGAACAGCCGGGACAGGAAACCCGGCCCCCGAACCACGACCTCCTGGGCCTGGCTTGGCTCGGTGACGCCGACTTCCCCGGCCGCGCTCTCGACCTGTTTCGCCGTTTGGCTCACCCTCTGGAACGGCCGAAACAGCTTGCGAAGCTCCCGCTGGGCACCGGCAATGGCCTGGGGAGCCTTTTCGCCCCAGACCTGGACCGGGCCGGCCAGCTGGTACACCGCGAAGCCGACCCCGCCAACCAGGCCGAGCACGACCAGGGCGGCGGCGACGGCGGTGGGAATCCGGAGCCGGCCAAGCCCGCGCACCAAAGGACCCAGGACGAAGTTCAGCAGGACGGCGAAGGTGACGGGGAGCAGGAAGGCCCGGGCGAAATACAGGGTGTATCCCACGGCCAGCACGGCCACGACCCCGAGCGCGTTGGGGCGAAGGCGGGAAGCCGAAGGCTCGGGAGGGACCGCGGGGGGGCCGGCAGCCATCCGGTAATTATACGGTGGACAGCACCCCCGGGGGGTGGCATTTTTGGTCCCCCGGCAACGATAACCCGCAGCGAGGAGGAAACGATGCAGACCCGGTTGGCAGTGATCCTGATGCTGGCGGTGCCCGGTGCGGCCGCGGCCCAGGGGCTGGAAGCGGTCACCCCGATCTATGAAATGGGCAAGGGATGGCTGATCAAATCGGCCGAGCAGATGCCCGAGGCGAACTGGTCCTTCAAGCCGACTCCGGCGGTCCGGAGCTTCGGCGAGATCATCGGGCATGTCGCCGATGCGAATTACATGTTCTGCTCGATGGTTCTGGGGGAGAAGAGTCCGGCCACGATGTCGTACGAGAAGGCAAGCCGCGCCGATGCGATCCAGGGTCTCAAGGCAGCGTTCGCCTACTGCGACAAAGCCTACAAGATTCCGGTCGCGAGCCTGGGCGATCCGGTCACCTTCGAGGGCATGAAGGGGAACAAGCTCTGGGGACTCATGTTCAACGTGGCCCACAACAGCGAGCACTACGGGAACCTGGTCACCTATTTCCGGCTCAAGAACATGGTGCCGCCCTCGAGCCAGTCGAGCGGCATGTAGCTCCCTCACCCGCGACAGACGCGGTGCCGAACCCGGGCGGGGACGAAGCGGTCATCTATTTCGATGGAGTCTGCAACCTGTGTAACCGGTTCGTCGACTTCGTGATCCGGCACGATCTCCAGCGCCGGTTCCGCTTCGCCTCGCTCCAGGGAGAGACCGCCCGGGAACGGCTTCCCGGGTGGCTCACCGGTGCGGCGCTCAGGACGGTGGCGCTGGAGACGCCGGGCCGGTTGCGATTCCGGTCCGATGCGGTCCTCGCGGTCCTGGCCGGGCTGGGCGGGGCGTGGAAGCTGGCGGCCGGATTCCGGATCGTTCCCCCGATCGTCCGGGATGCGGTGTACGAATACGTGGCCAACCGGCGCTTCCGGTGGTTCGGCCAGCGCGACAGCTGCCGGCTCCCGACTCCCGAAGAACGGGAGCTCTTTCTGCCCTGAGGTGTGACATGGAAGTGGCAACGTTTGCGGGAGGGTGCTTCTGGTGCATGGAAGCGATCTTCCAGTCCCTCCAAGGCGTGCACCAGGTGAGGTCGGGATACACCGGAGGACGGATCCCCAACCCCAGCTACGAGCGGGTATGCACCGGAGCCACCGGGCACGCCGAAGCGGTGGAGATCCGGTTCGATCCCGCGGTGATCTCCTATCGAACGCTGCTGGAGTTCTTCTTCGCCTTCCACGATCCGACCACCCTGAACCGGCAGGGACCCGACGAGGGAACCCAGTATCGCTCCGCGATCTTCTACCAGAGCGACGAGCAGAAGCGGCAGGCGGAAGAGGTGATCCGCGAGCTCGAGAAGAACGGCACCTTTCCCGATCGCATCGTCACCGAGCTTTCCCCCGCGAACGAGTTCTATCCGGCCGAGCCCTATCACGTGGACTACTATCGCCGGAACCCCGACAAGGCCTACTGCCGGGCGACCATCGGCCCCAAGGTGGCCAAGCTCCGCAGCAAGTACGCCGATTCGCTGAAACAACCCTGACGACCCGACCTTCAACGCCCACCTCGACTGAGCGATCAGATCCGGTTCCGGCGAAGCTCGGAGAGTGGATAGAAGGTCCCCCGCCAGCGAATTCCCCTCCGCCACAGGGTGAGAACCGTGGCGCGAAGCAGCACCCACGCGAGCAGAAGGCAGCTGACCGGAAACACGAGGGCCGTCCGCACCCGGGTGGGGATCTCCCGCGCCAGGGCCCGGGCCGCGAGCACCTGAAAGAGGAGCGCGCCCAGCCCGGCGAGGCGAGCCGCCGGTCCACCGAGCACGATCGCGAGCAGGGGCACCAGCGCGGTGACCAGGTTGAGCAGCACCCCGCCAAGCGCCGCGGTGGCGTGGTATCCCACGACCGCGAATGAGTTCTTCATCAGGCCATCGACGGCTTCGCCGAGCGAGGCATACCACTCCACCGCGATGGCGCCGCGGCCCCGAAGCACCCCGGGTCGCGCTCCGCTCCGCACCAGGAGCTTGGCGAGCTTGAGGTCGTCGTCCGGGCGAAGCCGGATCGGTTCGTGCCCCCCGGCGCGCCGGTAGCTCGAAGCGTTCACGAGGTTGAAAGCCCCCACGCCGGCATAGCGACGACTCCGGGGCTTGCCCACCCGCCAGGGGCGCGCGGCGACCAGTCCCCACGTCGCGAAGCCGGTGACGAACGCCTGAAGCCAGAAGCCGGGGACCAGGATCTCCGGCAGGACGGTCACGTGATCGAGGGACGTGGCGATCGCGTAGCCGACCGCGCGGCCGACCGACCGGGGAGCCATCACGACGTCGCCGTCGGTGAAGAGCAGCCACTCGCCGCTGGCAGCGGCCGCGCCGGCGGCGAGCGCGTGGTTCTTCCCGAGCCAGCCGGGCGGGAGCTCCCGGACGTGCATAACCCGCAACCGCGGATCCCCGGCGGCGAGCCGGTCCAGGATCTCCCCGGTCCCGTCGGCGGAGCGATCGTCCACCGCCACCACCTCGAGACGCGGGTACTCCTGCGCGAGCAACGAGCCAACTGCGGCGCCGACCCCGCGGGCTTCGTCCCGCGCGGCCACGATGATCGAGACCATCGGACCGTCCGGGGGCTGGGGAAGCTCCTCGAGCTGGGGGAGCTGCCTCATGCCGAAGCGGATGTCGAGCCAGGCCAGCAGGCTCGCGGCGAAGAGCAGAACAGCGAGTGGGAGCACCGCCCAGGAACCCCTTTCGAAACTCGATTACTCGATATATCGTAAGAACTATCGTCCGTTACATCTCACGAGGTATCTAATGCGTAAGTCAAGCGATGATTGGGGTTTAGGAGGATTCGGTGATTTTTTTTCGTTTGAGCTCCCGAGCATCTTCGGGATTAGAGCTGGTTCCGGGAGGCATCGACATCGATCGCGCGAACCCAGATGTTCGAGTCGGGTGAGGTCAAGTTCGTCATCCTCCGGCTGCTCAAGGAAAAGCCCAGCCACGGCTACGAGATCATCAAGGCTCTCGAGGAGCGGCTGTCCGGGTGCTACACTCCCTCAGCCGGCACGGTGTATCCCACCCTCCAGCTTCTCGAGGACCAGGGGTATGTCCGGGTGGTCGAGGAGAACGGGAAGAAAGTCTACCACATCACCCCCGAGGGCGAGGCGTTCCTCAGCGAGCACAAGGATGCGGTGGAGGACATCTTCGACCGGGTGCGGGACACGGTGCGGGATTTCACCGGGGGGCCGATGGGCGAGCTGCACCAGGCGTTCGGAAAGGTCGCCCGGGCCTCCTACAAGCGGGCCTGGCGGTACGGGCCGGGCCACCCGGCGGTGCCGAGGATCGTGGAGATCCTGAATCGGACCGCGGCCGAGATCGAGGCTGAATGGACCAGGGGAGGAGTTGAATGAGATTCCCGACGTGGCTCGTGGTTCTGCTTGCGATCTTCTGGATCGGGCCGATGATGCGGTGGATGTTCGGCCAGGGGCACGAAGCGCGCCGGCGGGTACGGGGCAAGCGAGGGCGGCTGCAGGAAGAGCAGCTCGAGGCGGCGCTGGAGGAGCGTGACCAGGTGATCGAGGATCTTCAGCGGCGGCTCACCGAGCTCGAGTCCCGGCTGGATTTCACCGAACGAATGCTCTCGACGCCGAAGCAGTCGGCCGGGATCTGAACGCGCCTTCCCGGCCTCTTCACCATGGCTTCAGGAGCGGTTCCCAGATTCCCGGGCATGGTGACGCGCTCTCGTATCGTCGTGGCGACCGGCATTCTCGCCCTCGTTGGGGGATGCCACTACCAGGGCACTCCCGTCCCGATCGCGGGAGACACCCAACTCCTCTCCGGCGAGTGGGACGGGACGTACTCGAGCGAGCAAACCGGGCGGAGCGGCACGATCGTCTTCTCCCTCAAAGCCGGTACCGATTCGGCCTTCGGCGATGTCTGGATGATTCCGCGCCGGCCCGATTACGTGCAGAACCCCGGCGGGGTTCCGGAAGAATCCCGCTCGGATCGAATGCTGGCTCGGCCGCTCCGGATCGCGTTCGTGCGTTGTGCCGAAGGGGAAGTGACCGGTCGGCTGGATCCCTACGAGGATCCGGAGACTGGAGACCGGATCTTCACCACGTTCGAAGGTCGCCTCGAGGGGAAACAATTCAAGGGACGGTTTTCCTCCCTGTATCAGCCGAGTGGCATGCGGGCCACCGGCACCTGGTCGGTGACACGGAAGTCCCCCCCTCCCCCCCAGCCCTAGCTCGACGCAACAACCTCCGGGCATGGCGCGTCGTATAGGTTTAGGCACATCATGTCCGCCATCTCTTCTCCCGACCCTGGGCTGCTGAGCACGTTGAGGCAGGCGCTCGACTCGACCTACGAGATCGAGCGCGAAATCGGTGGGGGAATGAGCCGCGTGTTCGTCGGGACCGAGAAGGCGCTCGGCCGCCGCGTGGTCATCAAAGTCCTTCCGCCCGAGCTCACGGCCGGCGTCAATCGGGAGCGGTTCCGGCGGGAGATCCAGTTCGCCGCCCGGCTTCAGCACCCCCACATCGTTCCGCTCCTCACCGCCGGCCAGGCGGGCGACATTCTCTACTACACCATGCCCCTGGTCGAAGGCGAGACCCTCCGAGCCAGGCTGGACCGTGAGAAGCGGCTTCCCGCCGCGAGCGTGGTCTCGATTCTCCAGGACGTGGTCGATGCGCTCGCCTATGCTCATGGCCGTGGGCTGATTCACCGCGACATCAAGCCCGAGAACATCCTGCTTCAGCGGAACCACGCCCTGGTCACCGATTTCGGCGTGGCGAAGGCCATCAGCGAGGCCTTGCCGGGTACCGCCGCCACGACGATCGGGATCGCGGTGGGCACCCCCGCCTACATGGCCCCCGAACAGCTCGCAGCCGATCCGGCCGCCGACCACCGGATCGATCTCTATGCGGTGGGATTGCTGGGCTACGAGCTCCTGTCGGGGTCCTCACCCTTCAGCGGTTCGTCTCCCCAGCAGACCCTGGCGCGGCAGATGACCGAGCGGCCCACTCCGCCGCATCTGCGCCGCTCCGATATCCCGTCCGATCTCTCCGACCTCATCATGCGGTGCCTGGAAAAGGCGCCGGAGGCGCGCTGGCATTCTGCGGATGAGCTGCTGGCCGCTCTCGCCAGGCTCCGGCTCACTTCCGGCGGGTTCCCCGCGCTCACCAGGGCCCTGGGGCTGTCGGGAATGCCCAAGGCCAGGCGCAATATTCTGGTGGGGAGTACCCTGATCCTGCTCCTCGCCGCCAGTCTGAGCACCTACGCGATGCTGGGGGCCCATCGGAAGCCGAAGCTCGAACCGGCGCCGGCGCCCCAGGACTCCCTCCGGGTCTCGACCCAGGGGGCCCTAACCCGCGCCGACTCCGAGGCCATCGCGGCCGCCTTTGCCCGCCGGATCCTCGAGGAACGGGCCCCGGTGCACAATGCACTGAGCCCTGCTCCGACCAGGCAAGCCGGTCCCGCCGCGAAGTCGGAGGTCAAGCCGGTCGTCCCGACCGCGGATTCGGCGCGACGCGTGGTGGTCGATGGACAGGTTGTGACGATTCCGGTCGGGCCGGGGGTCAGCCTGAAAGAATTGGATTCGATCCGGGTCCAGGTGGAGCACGCCATCGGGGATTCGGTGTTGCGGACCCTCGCCATGATGAGGAACCTGCGCGGGAGGGTTCCCCAGGCCCCCGGGGTCGCGGTTCCGCCGGAGTTCGCGCCGCCCACGACTCCGCCTGGAGCGCCCAGTGGCCCCGACCGGCTCGTCGTCCTGAACGTGGTGGACGTCAGTCGGGAGCGCGACCTCAAGGACGTCGCCGCGCTGGTCACGGACTCGATGGTGCACGCCCTGCGGCGGGAAGGGAACGTGCGGGTGCTGAACGGAGAACGCCTCGATGAGCTGGAGCGGCAGTTCGGCAGCGATCAGGTGCTCGGGATGTCCCTGGGCGCTTCCGCCGTCCTGCGCAGCTCACTGACCACCCGCCGGGACAGCCTCATGCTGTTCGTCGCCGTCTTCGATACCCGGGCCCAGCGCTACCTCCGGTCGTTCCGCGCCATGGCGCCCAGGAACGCGCCCGAACAGCTCGCGGCCAACCTGGTCCCCATGTTCGAGGAGTGGCTTCGCCGCGCTCCATCGGCGCAACGCCACGACTCGCCCTGACGGGCGGCGCTATTTGAGCTTGATGTCGGCCCCGGGGCACTTTACCCGCTCGAACCGGACCTCCACGCTCGGGCCATCCCCTTCGTTCCGCGGAATCAACGAACCATCCGACGCCATCCGGTAGATGATCCGGGTGGGAAATCCCTTCTTGGCCGGGTTCTCGAAGAGCACGTACTCGTCCGCCAGAGTCTTGAGCGGGTAGACGTCTTCCGGCTTCCCGTCGCTCGAGGCCGCGAACACCACCATCGAATCCTCCCACTGAATCCGGGTGAACTCGTAGCCGGTGGCGCGGTCCTTGGTGAGGTACCGGGTGGTGGCGAGGAGCAGGTTCTCCGAGGGAGAGGTCCAGTTCTCTTCGACCACGTCGTCCTTCCCGGTCTGGCCCCGCCAGCACCCTTCCATGAACTTGAACCTCGAGAAGTCCACGTTGGGCTTCCGGGGAGGAGCGGGTTTCTCGACCGGCTTGGGCTTTTCCTGGGCAGACAGGGCGCTGGCGCTGCCGATCGAAGCCGCGCCCATCACCAGGAGGAATCGAAGTTGCATAGGCCTGAAGGAAAGTGAGTGCGATGTTAGTTTTCAACTACTTCGACGGAGCGCATGCGGCATGACCTCCACAGCCACTCTCCCAGAGGCCTTTACCCCGGCCCGCGAAGCGGGGCGACCCGCCTTCAAGGTGCGGGACCTCGCCCAGGCCGAGCTCGGCAGGAAAGAGATCCGGCTCGCCGAGCAGGAGATGCCCGGGCTCATGGCCCTGCGCGCCGAGCTGGCCGCTCGGCGGCCGCTCGCCGGGGCGAAGATCATGGGCTCCCTCCACATGACCATACAGACAGCCGTGTTGATCGAAACCCTGACGGAGCTGGGGGCCGACGTCCGCTGGGTTTCCTGCAACATCTTCTCCACCCAGGACCAGGCCGCCGCCGCCGCCGTGGTCGGGAAGGACGGCACCCCTGCTAACCCGCAAGGTACTCCGGTCTTCGCCTGGAAGGGCGAAACGCTCGAGGAATACTGGTGGTGTACCGAGCAGGCCCTGATGTGGCCCGACGGGTCGGGCCCTACCCTGCTGCTCGACGACGGCGGCGACGCCACCCTGCTCATCCACAAGGGCGCCGAGTTCGAGAAGGCCGGCAAGGTCCCGGCCTTCGATGCCGACAAGGAGCCCGAGGAGTGGGGCGTGATCCTCGAGCTCCTGGGCGCCGAGCAGAAGAAGCATCCGGGGCGCTGGACCAGGGTGGCCGCGGGGATCGTGGGCGTCTCCGAGGAAACCACCACCGGGGTTCGGCGGCTCTACGAAATGATGCAGAAGGGCACCCTGCTCTTCCCGGCAATCAACGTGAACGACTCGGTGACCAAATCGAAGTTCGACAACATCTACGGCTGCCGCCATTCGGTGATCGACGGTCTCAACCGTGCCACCGACGTGATGCTCTCCGGCAAGGTCGCGGTGGTCTGCGGGTACGGTGAGGTGGGCAAGGGGTGCGCCCAGGCCCTCCGGGGCCAGGGTGCCCGCGTGGTGATTACGGAGATCGATCCGATCTGCGCCCTCCAGGCCGCGATGGAAGGATTCCAGGTGACCACCGTGGAAGACGTGGTCGAGACCGCCGACGTGTTCATCACCGCCACCGGGAACCACGATGTGATTACCGCGCAGCACATGGCGCGGATGAAGGACAAGGCGATCGTCGGGAACATCGGCCACTTCGACAATGAGATCGACATGGCCGGGCTCAAGAAGACCAAGGGGATCAAGCGGATCAACATCAAGCCGCAATACGATGAATGGGTCTTCCCCGACGGCCACAGCGTGCTGATCCTCGCCGAGGGCCGGCTCCTCAACCTGGGCTGCGCCACCGGGCACCCGAGTTTCGTCATGTCGGCGAGCTTCACCAATCAGGTGATGGCGCAGATCGAGCTGCACAAGAACGCGTCGAAGTACCAGAAGCAGGTCTACATCCTGCCCAAGCACCTCGACGAGCGGGTCGCCCGGCTCCATTTGGAGAAACTGGGTGTCAAGCTCACCGCCCTGCGCCCGGACCAGGCCGAATACATCGGGGTCAAAGTCGAGGGCCCCTACAAGCCCGAGCACTACCGCTATTGACCGTATGATCCACAGATGACACAGATGCCGTTGGTCAATTTTCACTCCGTCATCTCGCACTGGTTCTCCGAACGGATCGGGCAACCCACCCCCGCGCAGACCCGCGGCTGGGAATCCATTCGCACGGGTCATGACACCCTGATCGCGGCCCCGACCGGCTCGGGGAAGACGCTCGCCGCCTTCCTGATCTCGCTGGATCAGCTGCTTCGCGAATCCCTCGACGGGCCGCTCCCCGACCAGGTCCGGGTCGTCTATGTCTCCCCGCTCAAGGCCTTGAGCGCCGATATCCACAAGAACCTCGCGGAGCCGCGCCGGGAAATCCGGAAGCTCGCCGAGGAGGCCGGGTTAGGAACGCCGCACCTCACCGCCGCGGTCCGCTCGGGCGACACCACGCCCGCCGAGCGGCTCGCGATGCTCAAGACCCCGCCCCACATCCTGGTCACCACGCCCGAGTCGCTCTACCTGCTGCTCACCTCGGAGCGGAGCCGGGAGATGCTCCGGACCGCGCGCACCGTCATCGTGGACGAGATCCATTCGGTGGTGGAGACCCGCCGGGGCGCACATCTGTCCCTCACGCTCGAGCGGCTCGACCATGTCGCGGGCCGGAAGCTCCAGCGCATCGGCCTCTCGGCGACCCAGAAGCCGATCGACATGGTGGCGGCGTGGCTCACCGGAAGCGGCGGCCGGGCGGTGATCGTGGACGAAGGCCACCGTCGCGAGCTCGATCTTGCGCTCGAGCTGCCCGGCTCACCACTCCAGGCGGTGATGTCAGCGGAGGTCTGGACCGAGGTCTACGAGCGCCTGGTGGATCTGATCAAGCAGCACCAGACCACCCTGATCTTCGTCAATACCCGGCGGCTCGCCGAGCGGGCCGCCCGCCAGCTCGCCGACCGGCTGGGCGAAGAGGCGGTCACCGCGCACCACGGCAGCCTTTCCAAGGAAACCCGGCTCGATGCCGAGGACCGGCTCAAGAACGGCGGGTTACGGGCCCTGGTGGCGACGTCCTCGCTCGAGCTGGGCATCGACATCGGCCATGTGGATCTGGTCTGTCAGCTCGGCTCGCCTCGGCGGATCGCCACGTTCCTCCAGCGGGTGGGCCGGTCGGGGCACACCGTGCGGGGGACCCCGAAAGGGCGGCTCTTTCCCCTGACCCGTGACGAGCTGGTCGAGTGCACCGCGCTGCTGCGGGCCGTCAGGAAGGGCGACCTCGACCGGATCGTGATGCAGGAACGGCCGCTCGATGTGCTGGCCCAGCAGATCACCGCCGAAGCCGCCGCCGAGCAGTGGTCCACCGAGTCGCTGTTTGAGCGATTCCGATCGGCGTACCCCTATCGCGGATTGGCTCGCGCACCGTTCGATGCGGTCATCGAGATGCTGGCCAACGGTTTTGTGACTCGTCGGGGCCGGCGGGGCGCCCTGATCCATCACGACGCCGTGAATGGGCGGATCCGGGGCCGTCGAGGCGCCCGGCTCACCGCGCTCACCTCGGGCGGCGCGATCCCCGATGTCGCCGACTACCGCGTGGTCCTGGAGCCGGAAGGAACCTTCGTCGGCACCATTAACGAAGACTTCGCGATCGAGAGCAGCGCGGGTGACATTTTCCAGCTCGGCAACACGTCCTGGTGCATGTTGCGCATCGAGCGCGGCACGGTCCGGGTGGCAGACGCCCGCGGCCAACCCCCGACGGTTCCCTTCTGGCTCGGGGAAGCGCTGGGTCGGAGCAAGGAGCTCTCGATCGAAGTGTCGGAGCTCCGCCGGGAAATCGAGGAGCGGCTGGAAGACCGGGCCGGTGCGGTGGCATGGCTGACTCGACAAGGGATCCCGGAACCCGGCGCGCTCCAGATCGTCGAATACCTGGGTGAGTCGTACCGGCTTCTGGGAGACCTCCCGACCCGGGATACCCTGATCGCGGAGCGATTCTTCGACGAAGCGGGTGGAATGCAGCTGGTACTGCATTCGCCGTACGGAAGCCGTATCAACAAGGCGTGGGGACTCGCGCTGCGAAAGCGATTCTGCCGCCAGTTCAACTTCGAGCTCCAGGCGGCCGCCACCGAAGATGCGGTGCTGCTCTCCCTGGGGCCTCAGCATTCCTTCCCGCTGGAGACGGTCTTCCGGTTCCTCAATGCGAAGACCGCCCGGGAGATCCTGATCCAGGCGATGCTCGACGCGCCGGTGTTCGGAACCCGGTGGCGCTGGAACGCGAACATCTCCCTCGCGGTGCCCCGGTATCGCAGCGGGAAGAAGGTGGCGCCGCAGCTCCAGAGAATGGAATCGGAGGATCTGCTGGCGGCGGCGTTTCCCGACGCGGCGGCCTGTCTGGAGAACATCCCGGGCGATCGTCAGATCCCCGAGCACCCGCTGGTCGAGCAGACCATCGAGGACTGCCTCCACGAGGCGATGGATCTCACCGGGCTCGAGGAGATGCTCCGGAAGATCGAGAGCGGGGCGATCCGCTGCGTGGCGAGAGACCTGCCCGAGCCCTCGCCGCTCTCCCACGAGATCCTGAACGCCCGGCCCTACGCCTTCCTGGACGACGCGCCGCTCGAGGAGCGCCGGACCCAGGCGGTGCAGACCCGCCGTGCCTTCGAGCCAGGATCGGCGGATGATCTGGGCGCACTCGATGGCGATGCTATCGCGCGGGTGAGGGACGAAGCCTGGCCCGAAGTGATCCACGCCGATGAGCTGCACGACGCGCTGCTCGTCTCGGGGTTTCTGACCGAGCAGGAGGGCCGGACCGGCCGGAACGGGATCTCCTGGGAGCCCTGGTTCGAGGAGCTGGTGGGAGATCACCGGGCCGAGCGGGTTAGGGGGCTCTGGGTGGCATCGGAACGGATTCCGCTGGCGCACGGGTTGCCGGACGAGGCGGCCGTGCGGGAGCTGCTCCGGGGCCGGCTCGAGATCGTCGGACCAACCACCGCTCAGGAGCTGGCCAGCTCGCTCGGCGTCGATACTGCCGTAGTGGATTCCGCGCTGCTCGCTCTGGAGAGCGAGGGTGTGATCCTCCGGGGCCGCTTCATCCCCGGTGCTTCCCCACACCCAGCACCCAGCACCTCGCACCTGGAGTGGTGCGACCGGCGACTCCTCGCCCGGATCCATCGCTATACCCTGAACCGGCTCCGCGCCGAAATCGCGCCGGTCAATGGGGCGGATTTCCAGCGATTCCTGTTGGGCTGGCAGCGGGTGCAGCCGGGTGAACGGGCGCAGGGGCTGGAAGGCCTCGCCGCGGTGATCGAGCAGCTCGACGGTTACGAAGTTCCCGCTTCCGGCTGGGAGGCAGATATTCTGGGCGCCCGCTGCGCGGAATACGACCCTTCGCTGCTCGACCTGCTTTGTCTCACCGGCCGAATCGCCTGGGGACGGCTGTCTCGTCCCAATGGGCAGGGAAGAGAGAACGGGGATGGGCCTGCGGCACGGCCGATCCGGACCACGCCGATCGCGCTCTTCCAGCGAAGCAACGCCGGGTTATGGCAGCAGCTTGCCGGGGCCGATGGAGCGCCGCGGCTTTCGAGCTACGGGGAGACGGTTCGCGGGGCGCTGGAGCGGCGGGGCGCTTCGTTCTTCGCCGAGCTCGTGGCGGAGTCGGGGCTGCTGGCGACCCAGGTGGAACAGGCACTCGCCGAGCTCGCGGCGGCGGGCCTCGTGACGTCGGACAGCTATGCCGGGTTACGGGCGCTGCTTACGCCCTCGGCCAAGCGCCAGCCGCTCACCGGAGGGCCGAGGCGGCATCGGGTGGCGCCGTTCGGGATCGACCGGGCCGGGCGATGGGCGCTGATGGGGAGTCCTGAGTCGGGAGGCGCGAGTCGGGAGGCGATCGAGCGGTATGCGCGGACCCTGCTCCGGCGATATGGGGTCGTGTTCCACAAGATGCTCACGCGGGAGCCCTTCACGGTTCCGTGGCGCGAGCTGATGATGGTCTACCGGCGGCTCGAAGCGCGAGGGGAGATTCGGGGCGGGCGGTTCGTCGCGGGGGTGACCGGGGAGCAGTTCGCGCTGCCAGAGGCGGTGGTCGCCCTTCGGGCGGCTCGACGGGCGGGCGGGACCAGGACCCTGGTCGGCATTTCCGGTGCGGACCCGCTCAATCTGGTCGGCATCGTGACGCCGGGTGAGCGGATCCCGGCCCTGGCCCGGAACCGGGTGCTATTCGAGGATGGGGTCCCGGTCGCGGTGCTCGAATCGGGAGAGGCCCGTTTCCTGAAGGAGCTCGCTCCGGAAGAGGAAACCGAGCTCAAGGCGGCTCTGATCAAGCGCACCGTCAGCCCGAGTCTCCGGATGTATCTGGGGATCCCCGGGCGAGCGCCGAGGTCGCCCGATCAGTTGCAGCGCCGTCGTCGCAAAGCGCCCGCGTGAGGCAGTCGGGTTAGGGCGGTCGCCCCATTATGCGGCCGAAGATGGGAGCGGATGATTCAGCCATGAAGGCCACAGGATGGTCAGCCGCAACTCCCGCCTGTCGTTAACCGACGCGAGTGCCCTCGCCGAGCGGCTGTACGCCGTTCGAGCCAGGACGTCCGAGCTTCCATCCGAACGGGACCAGAACGTCCTCCTCGAGTCCGAGTCCGGGGACCGCTTCATCCTCAAGCTGGCCAACATCGCCGAACCGCGTCAGGTGCTTGAGGCCGAGTGTGCCGTCATGCTCCACCTCGCGCCAGGCGGACTCACTCCCCGGCTGATCCCGACCGTAGGTGGCGATGCGATCGGCCGCCACGGCTCCCAGTTCGTGCGACTCACTTCGGCACTGCCGGGTACTACTCTCGGAACCGCGCGTCTCCACACCGACACCCTGCGACGCGACCTCGGCCGTGCGGTCGGCCGCCTGGGTCGCGCGCTCGAGACCTTCGATCATCCCGGCTTCCATCGGGATTTCTATTGGGACTTGGCGAACGGAGAGCGCATCGTCGAGAGCTTCCTCCCCCTGGTCGCCGACCTGGAGCTCGCCGACCAGATCAGAGATTTCGCAGTGTACCATAAGGCCCATGTCGTCCCGCTTCTCTCGGGGTTCCAGCGCGGCGTCATCCATGGTGACCTCAACGACTACAACATCCTCATCGACGAGGCGCACCAGTCAGTCACCGGGATCCTGGACTTTGGCGACATGGTGTACAGCCACACGGTCAACGATGTGGCGATCGCCTGTGCCTATGTTGCCCTGAGCGCCGAGGATCCCCTGGCCGCAGCGGCAGCGGTCGTGGCCGGCCGCCACGAGACGTATCCACTGACCGAGTCCGAGCTCGAGGCACTTTTCAGCTTGATGTGCATGCGGCTCTGCATGAGCGCGTGCATCGCGGCCAAACAGACCGCGGAACGGCCCGGGGACGACTACCTCCGGATCAGCCAGGGACCCGTCGCCAGAACGTTGCCGCTCCTCTTGGGCGTCCATCCCCGATTTGCGCACTACACCTTTCGCGACGCATGTGGCCTGCCGCCGGTGCCGCATGCCCCTCGGGTTACGGCCTGGCTGGCGGAGAATTCCGCCAGGTTTGCGCCCCTGATCGGCCGGGATCTTCGCACGACCAAAGTGGCACCGATCGATCTCAGCGCCGGCAGTGCGCTCGTGTCCAGCGAGCCGTCCCAAAATGGCCCTGCAGAGCTCGATCGCCGCATTCAGCGCCGGCTCGACGAATATGGCGCGACGGTCGGTGCGGGAGGATACGCCGAGGCTCGGCTGATCTACGATTGGCCCAACGAACCGACCGGAGTCGAGCCGCGGACGATCCATATCGGACTCGACCTCTCGCTGCCGGCCGGGACCCCGCTTCATGCCCCACTCGATGGCAGCGTACATGGGTTCGAGAACGCGGCAGCTTACCACGACTACGGGCCGGTCATCGTGCTGCGCCATCGGACCGACGGTCCCGAGCCCGTGGAGTTCTATTCACTGTACGGACACCTGTCCTGCGACTCGCTCAAGGGACTACGGATTGGACAGCCGATCGCCAATGGTCAGGTGTTCGCGCGGGTCGGCAGCGCGCCCACTAACGGCGACTGGTGGACCCACCTGCACTTCCAGCTCGTCACCGACCTCCTCGACGTCCCCTGCAACGTGGACGGTGTCGTCCACGCCAGCCAGCGACAGGTCTGGAAGAGTCTCTGCCCCAACCCGAACCTGATCCTGGGAATTGGCGAGAAGGGGCTGCCCCATCGCGCATCGAAGTCAGCGATAGCGGCAGCGCGCGAGAAGCATGTCGGCGGCAATGTACGAGTGTCCTACGGGGCGAGCCCGCTCAACATCGTCCGCGGCTACCAGCAGTACCTCTACGACGACGTGGCCCACCGTTACCTCGACGCGTACAACAATGTGGCGCACGTGGGCCACTGCCACCCGCGGGTGGTCCGCGCGGTGAGCGAACAAGTGGCCGTGCTCAACACCAACACGCGATACCTCCAGGAGCAGCTCACCGAGTACGCCGAGCAGCTGACGGCGCTGTTACCGGGAACGCTCAGCGTCTGCTACTTCACGGCATCGGGGAGCGAAGCCAACGAGCTAGCGCTTCGCCTCGCGCGGGCCCGCACCCGGGCCCGCGATGTGATCGTGCTGGACTCGGCGTATCACGGTCACACCACGACGCTGATCGACATCAGCCCCTACAAGCATGCGGGTCCGCGCGGGGAGGGCGCGCCGGATTGGGTGCACCGGGCGCCGCTCCCCGACGTGTATCGCGCGCGTGGCATCCAGGGTGATCCCGGCGCGTGGTTTGCGGCGCGGGTCGGAGACCTGATTGCCAATATCGCCGCGAAGGGTCGCCGTCTCTCAGCCTTCATCGCCGAGACCTGCCCCAGCGTAGGCGGGCAGATCATGCCGCCCTCGAGGTTCCTGGCGGACGTCTACGCGCGGGTGCGCGGGGCCGGCGGGCTCTGCATCGCCGACGAGGTTCAGACCGGCTTCGGCCGTCTGGGCACCCACTTCTGGGCCTTCGAGGCCCAGGGGTCTACCCCGGACATTGTGGTCCTCGGCAAGCCGATTGCCAATGGCTATCCGATGGGGGCGGTGATCACCACGCGCGATATCGCCGAAAGCTTCGACAACGGCATGGAGTTCTTCAGCACCTTCGGCGGCAGCACCGCCGCGTGCGTGGCCGGCCGCATGACATTGCAGGTAACGCTCGACGAGAATCTCCAGCGGAACGCTCTTCTCGTGGGCGAGCGGATGTTGAGCGGACTCCGGAACTTGATGGGCGAGTTCGAGATCGTCGGGGATGTGCGGGGAACCGGACTCTTCCTCGGCGTCGAGCTGGTTCGTGACCGGCAGACCCTCGAGCCGGCACCCGCCGAAGCGAGCTTCGTAGTCGATCGCATGCGCCAGCGCGGCGTGCTGGTCGGCACCGACGGGCCGTACCACAACGTGATCAAGATCCGCGGCCCGATGCCACTCTCTCTTGCCGACGCCGACCAGGTCGTGGACACACTCTCCCGCGTGCTCCGCGAGCTGCCGGCGACCCTAAACGAATGAAAGGCCGACAGCGAACCGTCGCTACGAAGACGCCTCGCTTCGTTACACGGGAATCGAGAGCCATGAGGGCCTGACCCATTACGGGCTCTACGACACGGTGGTCGCACGAGAATAGGACCACAATAAGCGCCGCGCGCCTTACTTGGATGGCTCGTGCTTCTCCGATCGCGTCGCAACGACGCTACCATCGGCATCACACACTTCTGCTGGGAAGAGGGATTTCTCAAGATGGACCAATCGCAGCCTCCGCGCATCTGAGGTTTGTCCCGCGGCAGCAACCAGCTCCATGCTGAACGGACGTCCAATTGGGGCGATTACACGAATATCCTTGTGCGGGAATCTCGCTTTTATCATCTTGACCGCTGGGGTGAGATCGGAGTCGCCGGTCAGCAGCAGAGCACGGTCAAAGCGATTCTCGTAGGCGTCCTGGACCAGTCGGATCCCAATGTTGACGTCGGTTTCTTTTTCTTCATGGTCCTTCCAAGCATGCTGGCATGAATGGCAATGTCGATCCTTCTCTTTGAACCGGCCAAGTACGGCTGATACTCCTACCGTTTCCAGCGCCTTGACGAAGGCTCGGTGCCTTGCAAAAGCGTCCGCGCGCCAGGTTGCGAACGCAGAGAAGTAGTCGACTGCAACAAGCTCGTGATCCGGCCGAGGTGCGAACATAAGGCAGAGCTGCCAGAGATTCAGCCACTTCAAATCGTGCCGCCCCAATTCATCGATGGCGTGGTAGAGATTGAAGCCATCGATGTACGAGCTGACTCGCATCGGGCGTGCTCCGCAAAGTAAAAGCCCGTGGACCGGAGCCCACGGGCACCACCGGGTCATGCCCGGCGGGATGAACAGATACAATATACACGTCTGTCAATACCGATTTGCTGCGTTCGGGGGGTCATTAGAACGAGCGTGGGCAGGATGCAAAACGTTGCGCATTTCGCGGCGCAGCTAACCCGCGGGCCCCTATGTGGCGTCTCCGCGGCCGGCGACCGAATATGGAGCGTTCGCGAGACTCCCCGTAACCCGCGCTCGGCGATAACTTGGCTCGCAGGGCCGCTCAGAGGTTAGGACCCCAGCTACCCCACTTGCTTGAGAAATGACCGCACCTCCCAGTACACCCTGACCCGCTTGATCTTGTCATTCTGAACTCGTTAACTCACACAGAGCGGCACCACCACCATCTTTCCCGTGGGCTTGACCCCGGCGAACTTCCCGATGTGCTTCCCAACGAAGTCTGCCTCGAGCACTGCTTTCCCACCCGCCACTACCAGGTTCTTCGTCTCCGCCTTCCCTCGACTCCCTTGTGCTCGTCGCCCGTGGCCATGTTGGTGAACACCACGTCCGACGCCATCATGCTGAGATCGGCGTGCCCTGACTTGGGGTGAAGGGAATGCTGCACTTCGTGTTCACGTGGCGTTCGATGCGGATGTATTGCTCGACCGCTCGCCGGGTGCGCTCGATCGACATGTGTATTGGGGACTAGTGGTTAGGGGCTAGGGGGCTTTCGCGATCGAATCCTCGAGACGTCGGCGAGCCGCCGCCGAGTCGGTGACTTTCAAGGCTCCTCGAACCCCGGCCGCGTTGGGCAGCTTCGAGGCGCCGATGATACTGTCCCGCTCCTGCTGGGTCAAAATTGTCCCGAGGCTTCGAGGAACAGGCCGCAAGCACCAGGAGTACCGCAGCCGCGAAGTATCGCAGGTTCAATCCGCCCATAGAAAGACTCCCCGCCCCGAAGAGCGCCGAATAGACCAGCAGACAACCGAGCACCCAGCCGATCAGCGCCTGAGCCGTCGAATCGGGCGAGGGGCCGGCCCCCGACGCCTCGCGCACCTTCTTCCAACCCGGCCCCGACGGCTTCACGAGCTGGTAGAACCTGCTCAGCGTTTCGGGCGCCATCTGGGGGGCCCAGGAATGCCACCGTCACCCAGATGACCGTGGTCGAGAGCAACCGTCGCAATGAGCGAGAGGTCATCGGGAAGCTGGGCCCCGCTCTTCCGCGCGATGAAGAAGCCCACCGACACCACGAACGAGCCGACCATCGCGGCGATCTCGCACCAGGCGCTCACCCGACACCAGAACCATCTCAATAGGTATAGGAGCCCGGTACCCGCGCCGATCGAGAGAATCAGAGCGAACGCCTCCCGCGCGGTGCCCAGCGCATAGGTCATGAGTGCCGCCGCGACCATGAGCCCCGCAGTGGTGAGCCGGCCCGCCAGCACGTACACAGGTCCTGACCAGTCGGCCAGGTGGCGAAAGCGGCGCCGTTGCCGGGTTAGGACACAGCGCCCCGCCTATTGGATCTCACAGTCCCATCCCGGCTCGCTCCGAGTGGCGTAAATTGCACCTCCCGCCCCGGGCTTATATGTTCCCGCCAGGCTTTTCAGGCCGGTCGGATGGGTGTTCGCGGGTGGTTCCTCGTTGTCCTGCTCCTCCATTCCCCGGTTCTGCTCGCCGCCCAGCAGGGAATCCTGGCCGGAGTAGTCCACGATTCCGGCGGGGCTCCCCTTCCCGGCGTCGAGGTTCTGGTCCAGGGATCGGGACGACAAACCACCACCGACAAAGCCGGGCAGTTTGTGTTGACCGGACTGCCCTTCGGGCCGATGACGGTCCTGATTCGTTCGGTGGGGTTCCGACCCATCGAACGGGGGGTGATTCTGCTCAAGGGCGACACGGCCCGACTCGACCTGACCCTGACCGCCGAATCGGCGCAGACGCTTCCCGCCATCACGACCAAGGCGCGACGGGACCCTCCGCGAGGCATGGGGATTCGGGAGTCGTTCGAGGAGCGGAGGAAGCTCGGGTTCGGGAAGTTCATCGACTCGACGGTGCTCCGCCGTAACGAGCACCGAAGGATGGTGGATCTCCTGCGGGGCATTCCCGGGATCACCTTCGTGTGGGCCCCCATACCTGATTGCCCACCGGGGGATCTGAAGAGATGCCCCCGTGAGCTCTATGCGCGGGGGACTCGAACTGGCAGAATTTCCGGTGGGTGCTTCGCGACGATCATCGAAGACGGCATGATGATCTATCGGTCCGATGGAGGCCTGGGTTACCCGCCCGACTGGAGTCGGGAGTTCTACATCAACGATTACGAGGCGGTCGAGGTCTATCGCAGCGCCGCGGAGATGCCGATCGAGTTCAACGGCAGCTCGAGCCAGTGCGGCGTCATCGTGTTATGGACCCGGCGGGGTCACTGAACCGGGTCCCCGCTCGAGGACCGGCTACCCCACCTGCTTCAGGAAGGCCGGCACTTCCCAGTACACCCGGCCCCGCTTGATCTTGTCGTTCTCCAGGTCGTAGGTCACGCAGAGGGGTACCCGCACCTGCTTGCCGGTCGGCTTGACCCCGGCGAACTCCCCGATGTGCTTGCCGACAAAATCGGCCTCGAACACCGCTTTCCCGTCGGCCACAACCAGGTTCCTGGTTTCGGCTTTGGCGTCGAACGCGACGTGGTACACGAAGTTGAGCATCTGTTTGACCCCTTCCACCCCGCGATGCTCGTCGCCCGTGGCCATGTTGGTGAACACCACATCGCTCGCCAACATACTGAGATCAGTGTGGTTCGACTGGATGTACCGTTCCACCGCCTTCCGGGTACCGTCGACCGACATGGTGCTCCTCCGGGTCAGGGTTTCGGGTTCGGGTTGGGCTTCTTCTCCCGCGACAGCGACCTGTAATACTCCTCCACCAGCGCCCGATACTCCGGCGGGGCCTGGGAGGGTGACCCCACTGCTGGACCCTTATCGCCATTCTGGGTCAGGGCCCGCCAGAGCCGGAACTCCCAGGTCTTGAGCCCTTCGATGATGGATTGCTGGAGATCCTGCATCCGGGCCGGATCCCGGAACGGCTCCCCGGTCTCGAGTTGCCGGAGCCCTCGGATCGCGCGGTCCAGCTCACCCAGCTCGATCCCTTCCTGACGAGCCACCTCGCGCCGGAGACTCTCCGCCGCTTCCCGGCGGAGTCGGTACTCCCGGCTCAGCTGCCGGGCCGCTTCGCCCGTGATCGGCCCACCGCCTCCGCCGGCGGGATTGCCTCCCCCGCCCATCGGATTCGGCCCTAACCCGCCCTGGTTGCCGCCCCGCGGCTGCCCGGCCTGGCCACCACCCTGCCCCTGTCCTGGCTGGCCTCCCGGTTGCCCACCCGGGGCCTGACCCGGTTGACCCCCTGGTTGCCCTCCCTGCTCCTGTCCGCCTGTCCGCCGGTCCGCCTGTCCGCCCCGTTCCTGCCCGCCGGTCCGCCGGTCCGCCGGTCCGCCCGTTCTGTCTCTCATCGACTCCAGCCCCCGCACCAGGTTCCGCGCCTGGTCGAGCGCCCGGTCCCGCTTATCATCGGCCGATTCGCCCAGCGCCCCGACTGCCTCGCGCAGCTTGTCGGCGGCATCACTCAACCCCTGGGTGATCTGCCCCTCGAATTGATTGGCGTAGTCCGGCGAATTCCCCCGCATCACACCCTTCGAATAGACGATGCGGTCCCGGATCCGCCCGCTCTGGAGCTGCTCCGCCGCCTGCCCCGCCCGGCCCGCGGCGCCGGGCTGCTCGCGGCGCCCTTCCCGGGCGGCGCGCTCCGCGTCCGACTGGAGCCGGTCCACTTCGGCGGCCAGCCCGTCCTTCCGCTCATCCAGCCGCTGGAGCCGCTGGTTCCGTTCCGCCGGAGAAGCGCCCCCTAACCCGCGGACCTGCTCCGCGATATCCCGCTGCCGCTCGGCGAGGTCCCGGGCCCGGCGCTCGAGGTCGCGCACCTGATCCGCGAGGCCGTTGCTCCGGGAGTTCTCCAGGTCCTTGGTGGCCCGGCGAAGCCGGTCCAGCGCATTCCCGCCCTGCGCCGCCGACCCCGTGGCATCGCTGCCCGCCTTTCGCATCGCATCGGCGGCATCCTTGAGTTGCCGCGCCGTTTCGGCGAGCTGCGGGTTGTTCTGCTCCCGGGCCAGCCGCTCCAGTCGCCGCGCTTCTTCCTCGGCTTGCCGGGCCAGATCACGCTGACCACCCCCGCCCCCACCCCCACCCCCACCCCCGGCGGCGCCGCTCTGCTGCCCGGTCCGATCCCGAAGCGCATCGGCGGCCCGCTGCATCCGCTCGTTTTCCTGCTGCTGACGGGCCGCGAGCTGGCGCAGCCGTTCGGCGATTGCATCCACCTCCTGCTGGGCGGTTTGCGACCGCTCCCGCTGGACCTGTTCGTACTGGTTCTGCAGCTTGTCGTTCTCCAGCTCGAACAGGTCGGCCAGGTCTTCGGCCCGGGATTGCTGCGCACCGCCCCCGCCGCCCCCGCCCCCGCCGCCGAGCTGAACCTGGACATCCCGATACACCGCCTCGGCCCGCTGCACGTGCTGGAGCGCCCGCTCCTCACCCGGAAGCGCGTCGCGCGCTTTGCCGGTGCCGAGCTGCTCTTCCGCGGTCTGCATTTCCTTCCCCGCGGCGTCGAGCTCGTCCTTGATCTTGGCGAAGCTGGTGTCGCTCGACGCCACGTTGCGTTCCACCAGCCGGCGCACCAGTCCCTGCACATCCTGCTTGAGCCGGCCCTGGCTGATGGCAAGAGTGGTCAGATCTTCCTTGCGCTGCTTCTCCACGGTGGCGGAGCTGTCGCGGAGCCAGTTGAACGTCCCCGCGATCACCTCACGCTGGCGGGCCGAGAGCCCTTCCGGTGAATCGGCGCCGCCACCACCTCCCCCTCCACCGCCGGATTCCGCCTGGCGATAGTCGCGGCCGAACGGGCGCACCTCCAGGAAGTAGATATCGCTCGAACCGGTGTTTCCGGCTCCGTCCCTGGCGGTGGCATGATACGAGATCAGGTCGCCGGCCTTGAGGCTCATCTCCTCGAGGAAGAGGGTACGCGCCGCGCGGAGGTCCGCGGAGGAAGTCTTTCCGGAGTCGGCGACCGTAACCCGCTGCTCCGGACCCCCGTTCACCGAGTACAGCAGCTCGAGCCCGGTCACCCCGTAATCATCGGAGGCCGCCAGCGCGATCGTGACTTCCTCGACCGAGGTCACCTTGGTGTCCCGGCCCGGCTGCTCGATCCGGACCGTGGGCTTGTGGTCCTCCAGCGCTTCGATCACGTATTGCAGCGAGCCCGGAACCGGGGTGCCATCCGGCGCCACCAGGTCCACCCGGTAGAAGCCGTCCTTCGCGATCCGGAAGCTCCCGCTCCAGCGGCCCGCCGAGTCGGCCGCGAGCGGGATCACGGTCCCGTCATCGAGGCGAACCGAGGCGCCCTTGGCGGCGCGGGTTACTGTCGTCCGCACCCGGACCGTCGTCCCGGTCAGCGCCGCCACGTCTCCACCCGGATCCATGGTCTCGGGCGCGAGCCCGGTGTAGGCCGGATAGTGGAGCGTGAGGGCAAGGCTCTGGACTGCGGGCAGATCGGTGACCGACAGCTTGTAGGCGGGAGACTTCACGCCCTCCGACTCCACGAAGTACTCGGTCGCCCGCACCAGGTCGAACACCCGCGCCGAGAACGTACCGGCCGCCGAATCGCGCTGCATGGGAACCCGGAGCCACTCGCTCGCCGTGTCCGCGCGCATCACCAGCTCGGCCCCGTCGGATTCGAATCCGCGAAGAGAGGCCTCGACCTGCACCGCACCGCCCCGGGGCACCGACGCGTTGCCCGGGGTGACTGAGATCGCGACCACCGGCTCGGCTTCGGCCTCTTTCCAGGGAATGAAGAGGGCCTTCGCGGCATCCCGTACCACCTGCGGCCCCGCGAGCGCCAGCAACGCACCGATCGCCACTCCCGCCGCCAGCATCACGCCGGCTCGTTGCACCCGGGAGCGCTCGAGTCCCCGGCCGGATTCGAGTTTCCGGATTTCCGCGAGGGCCCGTTCCACCACCGCGGCCGCCAGCCCGGGCGATTCCCGCTGCTCCTCGGGGACATCGATCTCATGCACGGCGCTGATCAGGGCCTGACGAAGCTCGGGTTCGCGCTCCTCGATGTAGAGGGCCAGTTGGCGATCGTCCGGCCGCCGGAACATCGGGATCACGACGTAGCGGATGATGGCCGCCGCAATCACCAGATACCCGACGACCCGGGCGACGATCAGGGAATTGGAACCGGACCCCAGAACCGTGCTCACGACCATGGCGGCCGCTACCGCGAGGAACACAGCGCCGATGACCTTCACCGCACCTTCCAGCAGTACTCTGCCCAGCCTCCGGCGGCGCAGTCGCTCGACCGCTTGGCGAAGGGCCATGTCGATTCCACTCATGGGGACTTCCTTTCCGGCGGGGCCGACAGCACCGAGGCGGCGGTGCCTCTCCAGCCGCGATTGGCCACGAACCCTTCGAGCACCAGCAACACCAGGACAGCGGCGAGCAGCATCCGCCAGATTCCCTGACGGGATTCCTGTTCGGTCGCGGCGAGCCGCTCACGCGGGACCGCGGTGGTGGAATCGCTCTGCCGAACCCCGATCAGCAGCTCGCGCGGGTCGGCGGGGGTCAGGTCCGACTCGGCGCTTGGGGGATTCACCGCGACCACGTCGAGCGGCTCACCGGCCGCGCGGTTCGCATAGGTCTGATAGAACCCGGCGTCCTCCAGCACCACGGTGCAGGGCGCCGAGTCCGAAGCGGGCCGAACCAATTCGCCTCGTGGCGTCGCGATCACCGGCTCCCGGACTCCTCCAGGAACGATGCCGGTTTCTCCCGTGGTGCGCCAGAGGGGCGCCACCTGGTGCCCCGCGGCATACACCGCGAGCCGGCGCACGAAGGGGAGAAACGCCGGCTGGAGCGGGAAGTCGCCGGTAAGGTTGTCGAGCGGCGCAGCGACCAGAAGCACCCGGCCCTCTCCGATCGAGCGTTCCAGCAGGAGGGGCGCGCCATCATCGAAGCGTGCCAGGACCTGGCTGCTGTCGATCGGGGCGATCCTGGGATAGCGCAGGAACCGGGCGGCTCCCAGCACCGCGGTTCCGCTTTCCTTGAATGGCGAGAACACCGGGTGATCCACCGAGACTTCACCGAACGAACCGCCGCCGTCCCCCAGGCGCTCCACTATGCCGGTCGCGGTGCCGGGAAGGAGACCGCTGGCGCCGTTGCCGAGTCGCGGACCCGCCGCCACGATCAGGCCGCCCCCGTCGCGAACCCAGGGCACGAGGAGCCCTTCGGGGGGGCGACTGTCGAACCAGAGCACCACGCTCGCTCCCCGGAGCGCCGCCGCATCGAGCCCCTGGCGCGGCTCGACCGTGAAGCGCGGCTCCCGCCCGATGCCTAACGCGCGTTCCGCGAACAGAATGTCCTCCGACCCGCCGACCATGAGGACCCGGAGCCCCGTCTCCGCGGGCACCACCAGACGCAGGGTGTCGTCCGCGGGGAGCGCATCCGGCTCGAGGCTCACCACCGCCCGGGCCCGTCCCGACGCGAGCGGCACCGGATCGAAGGAGACGGTGACCACCCCGTCGGCGGGCATCGAAGCTTCCTTGCTGCCGACCGAGCGGCCGTCCACCGCGAGCATAACCCGCGCGCGCCGGGCCGCCCCCAGGTCCCGGGCCCGGACCCGGGCGGTCACCAGGAGCTCGGAGCGGTCGCCCGAGGGAAGCCGCTGCACCTCGGCGCCCAGGACCGACAGGTTGCCCCGGTCCCGCGCGGCGACCGAAACGGTGCGCACCGTGGTCCCAGCGGGCAGCTCGACTCCGGCCAGCCCGGCGAGGCCGCTCCGCTGGAGATCGGTGATCACCACGATTTCGCGGGGATCGCCCACGCCGACCAGCGCCTGCCGGGCCGCGCGCAGCCCCGCCGCGTAACGAGTGCCCCGGCTGGTCGGCCTGGTGGTGTTGATTGCAGCCAGCGCGGTCGCGTGGTCGGTGGTGAGGGCCTGGGCCAATTCGGTCTGCTCGTCGAACCGGACCACCGCAACCCGGTCCTTGGCGCCGAGCGACCGCACCAGAGCCGCGGCCGAGTCGAGCGCGGCCGGCCACACGGCTCGATGGCCCATGCTGAGCGAGCGATCGAGGAGCACCACCACCGCCCGCGCCCGTGCCGCCGCGACAGCCTCGGCATTCTGCCTGAAAAACGGGCGCGAGAAGGCCAGGACCAGCAGCGCCACGGCGGCAGCTCGGAGCAGGAGCAGCAGCCAGTCGGTGATCCGGCGGCGGCGCGCGGTGCGGATCGGGATCTTCCGGAGGAACATGAGCGACGGGAATCGGTGAGGCCGCTCCCATTCCCGGTGTCGAAGATGGATGAACACCGGGATCGCGAGGGCCGCGAGGCCCGCGAGAAAAAGCGGAACCAGGAATCCGAGGCCCATTACCTGACCCGGCTGGTGGCGAGACGGTTCTCGAGGTACGCGTGGAGGGCGACATCGAGCGGCTGGGTGGTCAGGAGCGGCACGTAGTCCACCCGGTCCTGGCCGAGGAGCCGGGCCAGCTCACGCCGGTGGGCTTCGACCTCGGCCTGATACTTCGGCCGCAGTACTTCGGGCCGGAGCGGCAGGCGCTCACCCGATTCGGCATCTTCGTAGGTGATCGGGGCGTCGCCGGGCAGGTCCCGCTCGGCGGGATCCTGAACGTGAAAAAGCACGACGTCGTGCCCCCGCCCGCGCAGGGCGCCGATGCTGTGCTGCACCAGCGCGGGGTCCTCGTAGCAATCCGAGATCACCACCACGATCCCGGCGCGGGTCATGAGTCGCGCGGCGCGCTCCAGGATCGGCGCGAACCGCCCCGCCCCCGCGGCTCGAGATCGTCCCAACGTGTGCAAGAGCAGCTGGAGATGCCGAGTCGATGGCGGCACCACGTCGATCAGGTCTTCGGAGAAGGTGACCAGACCGATCCGATCGCCCTGCCGCTGCGAGAGCCAGGCGAGGCAAGCCACCAGCACGCGGCTGTAGTGAAACTTGGTGATCGGGCCGCTGGCGAAATCCATCGACGCCGACGCATCCAGCGCGAAGATCACCGTGGCGTTGGTGTCGGCCTCGTATTCCTTGACGTAATGGCGATCGGTGCGGCCGTAGACCCGCCAGTCGATCCGGCGGATGTCGTCGCCCGGCTGATAGGCCCGGTGCTCGGCGAAATCGAGAGACAGGCCGACCCGGCGGGACCGGTGCAGCCCGTGCATGAAGCCGTCCACCACGGTGCGCGCCAGCAGCGGCAGGTCGCCGATCCGCGCGAGCAGCGCGGGGTCGAGCAGGGCGGCCGGCGCGGTCACGGTCATCCTAACCCGGAGCGGGGCGTGGGCACCGCGGCGAGCAGCCGTTCGACCAGCTGCTCGGAGGTGACCCGCTCGGACTGGGCCTGGAAGTTGAGCAGGAGCCGGTGCCGGAACACCGCGGGCGCGAGCGCCTGGATGTCGTCGAAGCTCACGTGGGCCCGGCCCTGGAGCAGGGCTCGCGCCTTGCCGCCCAGGATCAGCGCCTGGGGCGCCCGGACGCTGGTCCCGTAGGCGACGTACTGCCGGATGAAGTCCGGGGAACCGCTGTCCACCGGGCGGCTCATCCGGGAGAGCTGCACCGCGTACTCGATCACCGGGTCGGCGACCGGCACCCGTCGCACCAGCGCCTGATAGGCGAGGATCTCGTCGCGCGATACCACCGGGGTGATCGGCTCCGGCGCGGCCCGGGTGGTCGCCCGAACGATCGCCACCTCTTCATGGGCGGGGGAGTAGGTCATCACCACCTCGAAGAGGAACCGGTCGAGCTGCGCCTCCGGAAGGGGGTAGGTCCCTTCCAGCTCGATCGGGTTCTGGGTCGCGAACACGAAGAAGGGCGGCTCCAGCTCATAGGTCTTCCCCATCACGGTCACCCGGTGCTCCTGCATCGCCTCGAGGAGCGCGGCCTGGGTCTTGGGCGGTGTCCGGTTGATCTCGTCGGCCAGGACCACGTTCGCGAAGATCGGTCCCCGCATGAACACCAGATGGCGTTTGCCGGTCGCGGGATCGTCCTGGATCACGTCGGTACCGGTGACATCCGAGGGCATCAGGTCGGGGGTGAACTGGATCCGGGAAAATTTGAGATCGAGGGCGCGGGCCAGGGAGTGGATCAGCAGGGTCTTGGCGAGGCCGGGCACCCCGACGACGAGACAGTTGCCCCCGGCGAGCAGGGCCACCAGCGCCTGCTCGATGACGGCGTCCTGGCCCACGATGATCTTGCGCAGCTCGGCGAGGATCCGGCCCCGCGCGGCGGACAGCCGCTCGGCGAGGGCGAGATCGTCCCGGGATTCGAGCGCGGCTCCGGTCGGTGCGGCGGTCACGAGCGTCCTTTCGGTCAGCGGGAGAGCGTGTAGAGCACGTAGTTGATGCCCAGCTTGTACGCGGTATTGGTGAGATCGACCGGAAAGAGCCCCTCGTCGGAGAACTCCCAGAACTCGCTCACGTCGTAATCGTAGTTCACGATCGCCATCATCCGCTTGCTCGGATCGTTGTCCTCGAAAAAGCCGTAGAACTTCGCGGTGATTCCGGGGTAGTATGGATGGATGAAGTCCAGCGATTCGATCCGGTAGAACGAGTCGAAGATCGGGTGGTCCTTGGCGAGCGGGATCGGGCGCAGGGTCGGGAAGACCCGCCGCATCTGTTCCTCGAAGTTGTACCAGTGGTTCCCGACGAAGTCGTCGATGACGAGGAAGCCCCCCTTGAGGAGATAGTCCCGCATCCCAAGGACCTCCTGGTCGTTCGGCATCCAGTACCCCGGCTCGCAGAGGTAGGCCCAGGGGTACCGGAACAGCGCGGGGTCGTCCAGCGTCACGATGGCGCTCGAGTCGGTTCGCACCCGCATCGTGGTCAGCTCCTGGAGGAGCTTGGGAAAGTGGAAGTCGGACTTGGGATAGTCGTGGCCCCACTTCACGTCGCGGTACTGGCCGTTGTAGACGCAACAGGTCTGGGTGAACCGGATCCGGGCATAGGTGAACCGCCCGTCGTAGTGCGGGTTAGGCGGGGCGGAGAGCGCCTCTTCCCCGTTCACCCGCCAGTAGCCGCGCTGGGCCATGACCTCCCCGGTCCCGCCCGCCGCGAGCATCAGCAGCAGGACACTGAGCTTCCTGACCGGCCGGGGATTCCCGGTCCACCCGTCCGCCCGTCCGCCTGTCCGCCTGTCCGCCATATCACCCCTCCGGCCGGCGATTCGCCAGCTCGAGCAGCAAGGCCTGCGCCTTTTCGAAACCCGGCGCGTTCTCAAGCACCTGTAACACTTCGCGGCGGGCCCCGGCAGGATCCCCCGCGGCGAGCAGCGCGCGGGCCAGTTGATAGCGCGCTTCCGAGACGTCCGCCGGTCCCGCGGCGAGCACCGCCCGCCGCTCCCGGAGCGCGGTTCGATGGTCGCCCAGACGCTCCGCCACCGTGGCGAGCCGCTCATGCAGCGACGCCTCTCCCGGAGAAATCCAGATCATGCGCTCCAGCACTTTTTGCTCCCCCGGCCAGTCCTGGAGCTCCTCCCGGAGCTTCGCCTCCCGCTGATTGGCCTCCCAGCTCGACTCGTCCACCGCATTGTAGCGCTCCAGGAGATCAGCCGCGCCTTTGCGATCCCCCTGCTCCGCCCGGATACCGGCCAGGAGCACGAGCGGGGCGTCTTCTCCGGTGTACTCGGGAAACATCGCCACCGCCCGTTCGAGCTTGGGCCGAGCCTCTTCCGGCTTGCCGGCCTGAAGAGAAGCCTCGGCGGCGCGAAGCAGGGTCACGAATTGACCCTCGGGCGCCGATCGCCCGTCCCAGGGGTCCACGCCCGCGAGGGCCGGGGCGAACCGTTCCCTGGTCCAGGTCACGAACCGACGGCCCAGCTCGTCTTCGGTGACGCCGAGGACTCTCTGGAAGACGCCCGGCGTATCGAGCCCGTCGCGGTAGGCGCGGAGCATCCCCACCAGCGCCTTCCGGCCCCATTGCTCCTCGATCAGCTGACAGACCAGCGAAGCCTGGTAGTAGCTGAACTGGATTTCGGCGGGATGGCGAGGCCGGACGAATCCCTCGTTGAGCCGGTTCATCGCGAGCAGCCTGTCGCCCTTGAACGCGGCCAGAAATGCCAGCGACGGGCCTGCGCCCCAGCCGGTCCGGGCCCGGCGCTCCTCGAGCACCGACAGGCCTTCCGAAAACCAGCGCGGCACCTTGTGGGCCGAAAGACCCAGCGTGAAGGTGTGGGCCAGCTCGTGCCAGGCGGTCGAGCCCCAGTTGAAATCCCCCGCCGCGCGGGCCGAGGGCGCATCCATGGCGAGCACGGTGCCGAAGCTGACCCCGAGCGCCCCTAACCCGGTGAGGCCCGCGGTCCGCACCGAAAAGTCCGGGTGACGACCGTAGAGCTCGATCCGCACCGGAGTGGGCGGTCGGTACTCGTAACGGGCCGCGAAGGTATCGTAGGCTTCTTCGAGCAAGGGCGCGAGATACAGCGCGAGCAGATCGGCCTGGGCGGCCGGGGCCACGATCTGGAACCTCCCGGTCGTGATGGTCCGGTACCTGGCCAGCGCGTCGAGCAGATCGAGGGTGTTCTTGTACCAGACGTGAAACGGGTCGTGCGCGAAGGCCCGCTCGAGGTGAACCCGGCCCGAATCCATGGCGCCGACCCGAAGCTCATTCATGCCCAGCACCCCCAGCGCCTCGGGAGACGCGGAGTCGCTGGCCACCGCCTCGCGACCGAGCCGAACCGCCCCGGCGTATTGCCGGTGCCGGGCGGTCCACTCCGCGATCGTCGCGTAAAAGGCGGCGGGCCGTGGATGGAAGCGGCGGGCCTCCGCCGCGGCGCCGGCGAATCGGGCCGAATCCCCGCCCAACAACGCCACCGCCCCGAGCAAGGCCCACCCGCCTAACGCGCTCGAGTCCACCGCGAGGGCCCGCCGCCCCGCCGCCGCCGCGGAATCGTGGGCTTCGGCGTCGAGGAACAGCTCACCCTGGAGCACCAGCGCGGGGACCAGCGCGGGATTGATCTTGAGACTCCGCTGGACCGTTTGAAACGCGCCGGGTTTTCCCTGAAACTGCTCCACCCGGGCCATGCCGAGGAGTGCGCGAGCGTTCTCCGGCGCCAGCTTCAGCACCTCCTGGTAACTCGCCTCGGCGTCCGGCGCGTTGTAGTGATCGAGGAACAGATCGCCGGTGCGAAGCCGGGGCTCGATCAGGCCACTGTCGACGGCAATCGCCGAGTCGAAGGCGCGGAGCGCGGCCCGGGCCGCCTCCGCGTCGCCGGGCGCGAGCACCACATAGGCCCGCCCCGCGGCGACCCGGTCCATCGGGGGCCAGCGATCGCCGTCCCGCTCATACGAGGCAGCAAGCCCATCGGCCAGACGATGCGCGGTCGTCGCATCGCCGCGCCGGGCCGCGAGCTCGGCGAGCGCCGCCTGCGCGGTCCGCTGGTCCGGTCCGGCCCCGCGCGCCACGGCGGCAAACGCGGACTCGGCGGCGGCGAGCCGGCCCTGGAGCGCGAGAACTTCGCCCAGGGGGAGCAGCAGCGCGGGCCCGCCGTCGCGGGCCAGGCGTTCCGCCTCGGCAAGGCGGCCGGTTTCGGCGAGGGACCTCACCCGCGCCGCCGGCGACTGGGCCGCCTGCCCGGCCGGGGCCCGCGCTCCCGTCATGCCGAGGGCGAGCATCATCGCAGCGATCCGGACCGAGGCGCTCACGGCTTCCCCTCCAGCGCCTTGATCGCGGCGGTCTTCTCGGCGACCAGCAGAAGCAGCCGCTCGAGCTCGTGCTCGTACGCCACCGAGTCCATCGCGGCCTTCCGGCGGCGCAGCGCATCCACCTGGGCTTCCAGGGTCCGCCGCTCCGCGATCAGCCCGGCTACCCGGGGATCGGCGGGCGGAGCCGCGGTCTCCAGCGCGACGGTGCGGGCGAGGGTGGAATCGCTGAGCTGGGCATGCTCGGTCTGGAGCAGCCCTTTGGATTCGTAGCGCTTGGCCACCTCGCGACGGGCGTATTGAAACGCCTCGAGCATCGAGACCCGGCCGTCCTTGTCGGTGTCGGCGTCCCCGGTCAGTCCTTTCACGAAGATCCCGGCGAACACCGACTCGTTGCGCTCGAAGGCGCTCTTGGTCGCGGTGATCACCAGCCGGTCCGGCCCGCCCACCGCCGCCACGAAATCGCCGCTCCCAGTGGCCGCGTTCACCAGCACGGTGGTGCGTCCGGCGAGCGGCTTGATCCAGTCGGCGAAGTCCGCGGCGCTGGGATCCGGACCGGGGAGACTCAAACGCGACTCCGCCCCCTGCCCGCTCCCGTGTCCCAGGAGAAGCACCAGCACCAGGTCACCGGGCCGGCTTGTGCGGGTTAATCGCCCGAAGGCCTCACCGAGCGCTTCACGGGAAGCCTTGCCCCGGATCCGGGCCGGATCCGCCGCGGGATCCTCGGCGAGGTAGACCAGACTGGAATCGGCGACCCCCCAGCGCGTTTTCGCCGCGTCGAAGACTTGCGAAGCGGCGGCGTGAAACGCCGAGGCGTATTGAGGCTCCCCCGAGAGCCCCGAGACGATGAGCACATGGGTCGCGGGACCCTGCTGGGCCGATGCACTCGCCAGGAGGAGCGTCAGGAAGCGAGCCGGCCCGATCACGCCAGCCCCCGGCGCCGGCGGTAGGCCCAATCGGTTCCGAGCAGGCCGATCAGGAGGAGGAAGACGATCGGCATGTCCCACAGGTCGCGCGATTCCCGAACCGTCACCCCGCTCTCGGTGTATCCCACGTCGTCGGACAGACCGGCGGCCTGGGCCAGCGGGTAGTAGCGGCCTCCGGTTTCCCCCGCGACCCGTTCGAGCAGTTGCGTCCGGAGCTCGGGTTGCTCGACGTCGGCGCCGAAGTCGTCGACCAGCAGCGCCGATGGATCGGCGCGACTCACCCCCGGCTCTCCGCTCCGGCGGGCCTCGGCCTCGACCCGGTAAATGCCGGGATCGGTCGCGACGTATCGCCCTTCGTAAATCCCGTCGCCTCGCATGGTCCAGGTGAGAGGGACTTCGATGGTGTCACCCGCCGGCGCGACGACCCGCGCCACCACCGAGCCGTCGTTTGCATCGAGATAGCTCTGATCCACCAGCCGGGCCCGAAGCGTTGCCGGCTCTCCCGGCCCGACCCGGGTCGGCGACGCGGCCACTTCAAGCCGCTCCGGCACCCCATCCAGCGACCAGCGAATGAGCTGGCGCCAGAACGTCGAATGGGTCCGGTCCTCCACCGGAATCCGGGCATCCATGCGCCAGAGCCAGGTATCCTGGATGTCCAGCAGCGCGACCGTCCCCCGGCCGAATCGCTGCACCACGAGAAGCGGCTGGTTCGGTCCCGCTCCATTGCTGGCGGTCGGCTTGCCGGTGAGCAGCACGGTGGCGCCAGGCTTGGTCGGTCCCAGCGGGTTAACCGAGGTGATGGCCGGCATCGAGTCCCAGCGGGCGGTGGCGTCCTCGGTCGCGCCGAGCTGAAGGATCGGGTGGACCTTGCCGGCGGGGGTAATACGCGGAACCAGGTCGACGACGACCGGATCGGTTTCATCGTTTGCGGGACGGCGGAGGGTGACCGGCAGGATTTCCTCGAGCGGGGTATCGGCATAGCCGCCTTCCGCGAGGGCCGACCGGCCTCCCAGCACGATGAGCCCCCCTCCCCGCCGGCTCACGAAATCGGCCAGCATGCGAAGCTGATCGCCGGTGAAGAAGGACGCCTCGATGCTTCCCAGCACGATCGCGCGGTAGCGGAAGAGCTCTTCCCTTCTGGTCGGGAATCCGCTCGCCAGCTCCAGGCTGTCGTCCACTCCGAGCCGGAGGTATTTGCCCTTGGCGCTTCGGAGCAGGGCCACGAGCTGCAAGGCGCTGTCGCCGGCGACCGCGCGACGGATGAACGCCAGCTCGGGTCGGGGCTCACCCTCGACATACAGGATCTTCTCCGGACCGGGACGAACCCGGAGCACGCTCCGGTATTCGTTGTTCTCGGTGACGATTTCGCCGGGAATCGGCCGGATCCTGAAGGTGAGCGGATGGGAGCCGGGCGCGAGCTGGGGGAGTCGAAGCTGGACCCGGGTGATGTCTTCCTTGCCGACCGGCACGCTGCGCTGCGCGACCACCCGTCCATCGTCCTCCGCCACCAGCTCGAGCTGCTGGCCGCTCAATCCCCGAACCCGGATCGCGACTTCGGTCAGCACCCCGGCGCCGGTCAATGCGCTTGCTGGAAGCGCCACCCGCTCGATCCCGGCATCCTTCTCGAATCGCTCCTGGCCCACTCCCACGGTGTACACCGGGACCTTCCGGGCTCGCAACGAGAGGAGCGGGGCGGTCAGGTCGGCGCCGGCGTTGTCCGCCCCGTCGGACACCAGCACCAGTCCGGCCAGTGGCGCTCCGGCCAGCTCGTCCTGGGCAGCCTGGAGTGCTCCGGCCAGATCGGTCCGGGTCCCGTTGCCCTTGAGCGCCGCCGCCCCGGTCACCGCACCGGCGTCGGCCCCGAACCGGAAGAACCGCAACACGAACCGATCGCCCAATCGTCGCACTAGGGCGGCCGAATCGCCGAACGCCGCCTTCACCGCATCGAGCCGGTTCCCGCCGTTCACGTCGTTGAGCCGCATGCTCCGCGAATCGTCGAGGAGGATGCCGAGGATGTTGCGCTGGGGCACCGAGCTCGAGAGGAGCAGAACCGGACGCAGCAGGCAGCCGGCGAGGAGCAGCACCACGGCGAGCCGGATGGCCCCCAGCACCAGCCGGTCACGACCAGGCGCCGAGGTTCGAAGGCCGCGGAGCGCGATGAGCAGGACGATCACCGCGACCAGCAGCGCTCCGATGAGCAACGGTACCGGAAGGCCGGGGGCCAAGGCCAGCACGCCCCGCCGGAACAGGTGCGGGGGGTACTTGAAGAGAAAGGCGAGCAGCGCGTCGAGGGAGTTTTGCACGAACGACGGTATCTTAGGACCTCCCATTGGGAAGATACTTCCTCGGAGGAACGATGCGGGAGCGGCTCGCTGCCCTGGACGCCTTTCGGGGCCTTACCATCGCCGGGATGCTGCTCGTCAACAACCCCGGCACCTGGAGCGCGATCTACCCCCCGCTCGAGCACGCCCCCTGGCACGGCTGGACTCCGACCGACCTCATCTTCCCCTTTTTCGTGTTCATCGTGGGGATCACCACCCACCTGTCGCTGGAGAGTGCCGAACGCCGGGGACTTGCACCCTCCACCGTGCGCCTCCGCATCCTGAAGCGCGGGATGCTCATCATCCTCCTTGGTTTGATGCTCCAGTCGTTCCCCTGGTTTCCCCTGTCCCGGATTACCGAGGTTCGTTTTCCCGGGGTGCTCCAGCGGATCGGTCTCTGCTACCTGGCGACAGGCTTTTTCGCCCGGGGGCGGTCGTCCCGGACGGTGGTCGGGCTGGTGCTCCTGCTGCTCTTCGGATACTGGGGGCTCCAGACCCTGGTGGCGCCCCCTGGAGTCCTCCACCCGACCATCGACGTCCCCGGCGACACCTTGTCGGCGTGGATCGACCGGACCGTCTTCGGGGGCCATCTCTGGCGCGAATCGCGAACCTGGGATCCGGAGGGAATCCTCTCGACCCTGCCGGCCATCGGCACCTGTCTTCTGGGGTTACTGACTGGGCGCTGGCTGAGCCGGACCCTGCCCCTCGCCGAGCGGCTGAACGGACTTTTTTCGGCCGGAGCGATCGGGATGTCGGCGGGGCTCGTCTGGAACTGGTTCTTCCCGATCAACAAGAATCTGTGGACCAGCTCCTACGTGGTCTTCACCGCCGGGATGGCGGCAGTGATTCTCGGGGTATGCCTGTGGGTGATGGACGTGAAGGGATGGCGTCGCGGGACCGGCCTGCTGGTGACCTACGGCCTCAATCCGCTGACCGCTTTCCTCGGCTCGGGGGCCATGGCCCGTATCCTCGGCATGATTCAGGTCTCCTACGGGGGGGAGGCCGTCTCGCTCCAGCAGGCGATCTATCGGGCGGGGTTCGCGTCCTGGCTCACCCCGCGCAACGCGTCGCTCGGCTATGCGATCGGGTTCGTCCTGCTGTGGTACGCGATCCTGCGGGTTATGGAGCGCCGGGGACTGGTCTGGCGCGTGTAATCGGGGTCAGGCCCGATCAGTCCTTGGCGCGATCGATGTACTCACCGGTGGTCGGGTTGACCCGGACCCGCTCGCCGTTCTGGATGAATTCCGGCACGTTGATGGTGACGCCGTTGCTGAGGGTCGCCGGTTTGGTGGAGGCCGTCTTGGTGGCGGTCTTCATCACCGGAGTCGTCTCGGTCACTTCGAAGGTCAATGCACTGGGGAGCTGGATTCCGATTGGCCGTCCCTCGTACCACTCCGCCAGAATCCGCATCCCTTCGGTCATCCACTTCGCGGCATCGCCCAGAGTTTCTTCCTCGATCTCGATCTGGTCGTAATTCTCCGCATTCATGAAGTGGTAGGTGGTGCCCGCCTTGTACATGAAATCCAGCTCGTGGGTCTCGAGCTCGGCCACATCGACCGTATCGGTCGAGCGGAAGCGGTGCTCGATCTGGGTCCCGGTCTTGAGCCGGCGCAGCTTGGCTTGCACCATGGCCCGGAGGTTCCCCGGGGTGTGGTGATGGAAGTCGAGGACCCGGCAGGGTTCCCCGTTGAAGATGATCGCCATGCCCCGGCGGATGTCGCTGGCAATGATTCCCATGGTTTCCGATCCCGTAAATACAGGCAGCCATTAAAGATAGGTCCATGGAGCCCGGGATTCAACTGATCGATTCAGGCCCCCGTCAAAACCCGGCCTCGAATCCCGCCGGCGCGCAGAACTTTCCAGTCCCAGAGACCGCAACGCTTGGTTGGTTTGCGGCATCCAATTCGGTTACGAACCACAACCGGTACTCCTGAGGTGGCAATGCGGTGTACGGCAGTCTCTCTCATCCCCGTGGTGTTGATCGCCGCCGCCAGCCGGTTGGAGGCTCAGGCCCCGGGCAGCGAAGGGCACGGCTCCGCTGCTGCTCACTCCTCCATCACTCACCCCATTCCGTCACCCTCGGTGCGGGCCCTCCGGCGGGACGCGGCGATCACCCTCGATGGGAATCTCGACGAGCCGAGCTGGAAAGAGGCCGAGGTGGCCACGGATTTCCGGCAGGCTCAGCCCAACCCGGGAGAGCCCGCGACCCAGCGCACCGAGATCCGGATTCTCTACGATGACGAGGCCCTGTATCTCGGGGCCCGGATGTTCGACGATCACGGGGCCAGGGGGGTCAGGACCCAACTGGTTCGGCGGGACGGCCAGGCGTCGAACAGCGATCAGATTCAGTTCGTGTTCGATACCTATCACAACCACATAGGCCGGACTCTGTTCACCGCGAACCCGTCCGGTGTCAAGTTCGACGCGGGCCAGGCCACCGAATACGGCGACCCGGCGTGGGATCCGGTCTGGGAGGTCAAGACCCGGATCGACTCGCTCGGATGGACCGCGGAAATCCGGATTCCGTTTTCTCAGCTCCGGTTCTCCCGCGATTCGGTCCAGGTCTGGGGGATGGAGGTGTGGCGGACCGAGGCGCGTCTCAATGAGGTCTCCATGTGGTCCTACTGGGGACCCAGTGAGGCGGGAGGGCCCTCGCGGTTCGGCCACCTTACCGAGCTGGCGCCCGGACGCGGCGCCAACCGGCGACTCGAGCTGCTGCCCTACACCGTGGGACGATACCAGCGGCTCCAGCCCGGCGATCCGGCGGATCCGTTCTATCATCAGCGCAAGGTGGATGGACGGTTCGGGGCGGATCTCAAGTATCTGCTGACCTCCAACCTCACCCTCGACGCGACCATCAACCCCGATTTCGGCCAGGTCGAGGTGGACCCCGCCGTGGTGAATCTGTCGGCATTCGAGACCTACTTCGAGGAGAAGCGGCCCTTCTTCATCGAGGGAAGCGGCACGTTCGGTTTCGGAGGATTCAGCTGCTTCTTCTGCAGCAACGTCTCCTCCCTGTCGCTCTTCTACAGCCGGCGAATCGGCCGGAGTCCGCAGGGCGTGCTGCCCTCCGACGCCACCTACTCCTCGATCCCCGATGCGACCTCGATCCTCGGCGCCGCGAAAATCACGGGCCGGAGCCGCGGCGGGCTCACCCTGGGGTTGCTCAATGCGGTCACCGGCCGGGAGCAGGCCACCGCCCTGGTGGACGGGGACCAGATCAAGCAGGAGGTGGAGCCGCTCACCAATTATTTCGTCGGCCGGGTGAAGCAGGACTTGCGGGGCGGCAACTTGGTGCTTGGGGGAATGGTCACCTCGGTGGCGCGCTCGATGGACGATCCTCTGCTGATCGGGCGGCTCAACCGGCACTCCGAAGCGGTCGGGGTGGACTGGGCGGCCCGGTGGAAGAACCGGACCTGGTCCCTGGTCGGCAATTTCGCCTTCACCAACAACGTGGGCGACTCCGCCGCGATTCTCCGGCTCCAGACCTCGAGCGCCCGCTACTTCCAGCGGCCCGACCGGGAGGCCCACGGCAACGGGTTCCTCACCAACGGGTACGATCCGGGGCTGACCAGCTTTCGCGGGTTAGGCGGCTACACCCGCTTCGCCAAGGACGCCGGCAAGGTCCTCTTCGAATCCACGGTCAACTGGCGGAGTCCCGGCTTCGAGGCCAACGACGTCGCCTTCAATACCAGGGCGGACTATCTCTGGGGCAACACCAACGTCGCCCTCTCGCTGACCAAGCCGACCAGGTGGTACCAGAACTGGTTCCTGGTGACCGGCACTCAGGGCGCCATCAATGCCGATGGAGACCGGACCGACTCACAGTTCCACGGCGGCGCCTTCGGCACCCTCCGCAACTACTGGAACGTGAACGCCTTCGTGATCTACCGGCCCAGCGTGTTCGACGACCGGCTCACCCGGGGCGGGCCGGTGGTCAAGCGGCCCGCCAGCATGTTCTACGAGCTCAGCGTGAGCACCGATGGCCGCAAGCGGGTCCAGCTGGGTCTCAGTTCCAACTACTTCCGTTCCTCCGAGGGGTACGACGACAAGACCCTCTCCGCCCAGGTCCAGCTCCGGGTGGCGTCCAACGTCACGGTGTCGCTCTCACCGTTCTTCGACCACACCAGAAGCAACCGGCAGTACGTCGATACCTTCACCGATCCCACCGCGACGGCCTTCTTCGGTTCCCGCTATCTCTTTGCCGGGATCGACCAGAAGACCGCGAGCCTCGATACCCGGATGAGCCTGACCTTCAGCCCGACGCTGAGCTTCGAGCTCTACGCCCAACCCTTCATTTCGAGCGCCCACTACAGCCGCTTCAAGGAAGTCGCGGCCCCCCGAAGTCTCGATGTGGTGGTCTATGGCGAGGACGCCGGCACCGTGACGACCGACCTGGACGGCAACGGCCGGGTCAGCACCTATCACATCGATCCGGATGGGGGTGGCCCGGCGCCGGAAATGGTGGTCTCCAATCCCGACTTCAACCTGCGCTCGCTCCGCGGCAATGCGGTGCTCCGGTGGGAGTACCGGCCCGGGTCCACCTTGTTCCTGGTCTGGACCCGGACCGGCAGCGATTTCGTCAACGGAATCGGGGATCTTCGATTCTCGCGGGACGTGGACGCCCTCTTTTCAGCGAAGGCGGACAACATCTTCCTGGTCAAGCTGAACTACTGGATCAACAGATAGGAGGATGGGAGGCTAGGAGGAATAGCCTCCGTGCCCGAAATTGCACTGCGGCGCCCGGGGCGAGTTTTTCGAATTCCCGGCCCGCGGGCTATGTTTGGCGACCCCTCAGCAAGATCGTGTTTCGTGGCGACGACCCGGCTTTGCCCATCCTGCAACACCCCGCTGCCTGAGCAGGCGACGGTCTGCTATGTCTGCGGATCGGCCACCCCCCCCGCCATCGACAAGGAAACGGGGGAAATGCTCATTCCGGAGGGCCTGGTCCATCCCGGCGCCGCCACCGAGAGCCTGGTCGCCAAGCTCAAGCCGGCGCTGGGTAATCATTACGAGCTCGGGCATCTCATCGGGAGGGGTGGGTTCGCCGAGGTATTCCAGGTTCGCGATGTCTGGCTCAAGCGGGACCTCGCGCTCAAAGCCCTCCGGCCCGACCTCGGGGTCTCCGAAACCATCCTGGCCCGGTTCCGCCGGGAAGCGGAGGCGGTCGCCGCGCTCCGCCACCCGAACATCGTGCCGATCTACGACATCGGCGAAGCCGACGGCATCATGTACATCCTGATGCCGCTCATCAAGGGCGAGAGCCTCAAATCCCTGCTCGCCCGGGATGGGCGTCGGCCGATCACCGAGGCCCGCCGCATCATGCTCGAGGCGGCGGCGGCGCTCGGCGCGGCGCACGAGGCCGGCCTGATCCACCGGGACATCAAGCCCGAGAACATCATGCTGGAGGGCAAGGCCCGCCGGGTACTGGTCATGGACTTCGGTATCGCCAAGGTGATGGACGCCGCGGGCGACAGCACGCTCACCTCGACCGGCACCATCGTCGGGACTCCGCACTACATGAGTCCCGAACAGGCAAGCGGGGATCCCCGCATCGATGCCCGCACCGACCAGTACTCCCTCGCCGTGGTCGGCTACCACATGCTCACCGGGGCGGTCCCCTTCGAAGGGGAGAGTACCCGCCAGGTGCTCTTCAAGCAGATGATGGAGTCACCGCGCTCGATGCGGGAGCTGGTTCCCGAGGTCCCCCAGGCCCTGATGGAAGCGGTTTCCCGCGCCATGGCGAAGGAAGCCGCCGAGCGATTCCCCTCGATGGAGTCCTTCGCGGAAACCATCGAACAGACCATCATGGAGGAAACCCGGGCCGCGGCGCTCGCGACGGTGCCTCCTCGCAAGCGATCCCGGGCGACCTGGATGGCGGCGGGCGCGGGGTTGCTGGTCGTTGCCGCGGTGGCGGCGGCCCTGATCAAACGCGGACCCCAGGCGGAGGTTCGTCAGACCGACAGCGCCGCCGTCGCCGTCGACACGACCCGGCACGCGGATTCGCTGGCGCCTTCGGGCCAGAACCCATCGGGGACCGAGGTGGCGGCCATCGTCCCTCCCCCGGCGCCGACAGCCGCGACCTCCTCCAATTCGAAGAAGACCCCGACCCCCGATCCCAAGCGCGCCGGTCCATCTCCCGTGGCGCCGCCGCCGGCTCCTCCCAGCGCCCCGGGAGCGGCGACCTGCGCGAAGGCCGCCGCCAGCGACGATCGCGATCTGGCGTTCCGGGTCTGCACCCAGGAGGCCCAGCGGGGAAGCCCGGTTTCTGAACGTCTTCTCGCCGGACTCTACGATCAGAGCCAGGTGCCCGGGCACGACACCGAGGCGGCGAGCTGGTATCGCAAAGCGGCCGAGGCGGGAGACCTGCCGTCCCAGCTCCGCTATGGACAGCTCCTGAGCCTCGGCAAGGGAGTGGCCAAGAACGAGCTCGAGGCCACCGAGCGGATCCGCCAGGCCGCCGAAGCCGACTATCAACCCGCCTGGATGGTCCTGGCCGACCGGTTCGAGAAGGGACTGGGGACCCGCAAGAGCGACAAGGATGCGGCGTACTGGACCCGGAAGGCCGCTGAAAAGGGCGAGGTGCTCGCCCAGGCCAAGCTGGGCGACATGTATCTCCGCGGCAAGGGCGTCGACAAGGACGAAACGGAAGCGCTTCGCTGGTTCCGTCTCGCGGCCGACCAGGGCAACGTCGACGCCGAGTACGAGCTCGGCATGGCCTACCTGCGGGGCCGCGGCGGCGTGGCCAAGTCGGATTCTGCGGGTTATGCCTGGCTCGCCAAGGCAGCGGAGAAAGGGCACCCCGAAGCACAGCGAGAGATGCAGCGACGCAAGCCCTGATGGGGCGGCTGGCGTGACCCATCCCTGTCCCCGATGCGAGAGCCCGGTCCCGGCGGAAGCCTCCTTCTGTCCCGGCTGCGGCGTCTCCACCTCGGCGCCGATCCTCGACGAGACCCTGCTGGGCGCCACCCGGGGCGACGCCGGCACTCCGAGCTACGAGCTCGCGCCGGAACGGCTCCAGGCGGCCCTGGGACCGAGCTATCAGCTGGGCCGGCTGCTGGGACGCGGCGGCTACGCCGAAGTGTTCACCGTGCGCGATCTTCGCCTCGAGCGGGAGCTGGCGGTCAAGGTTCTCCGTCCCGATCTCATCCTTTCCGAACAGCTGGTCAGTCGGTTCCGCCGGGAGGCCCTCGCGGTGGGCGCGGTCCAGAATCCGCACATCGTGCCGGTCTACGACGTGGGGGAGTCGCAGGGCGTGCTCTGGATTCTCATGCCCCTCATCCAGGGGGAAACCCTCAAGGGCGTTCTCGCGAGAGAGGGCCGGTTGCCGGTTTCGGAAGTGCGGCGGATTCTGCTCGACGCGGCGAACGGGCTGCACGCCGCCCACCAGGCCGGCGTGATCCATCGCGACATCAAACCCGAAAACCTCATGATCGAGGGAGCGACCGGGCGGGTGATGCTGATGGATTTCGGGATCGCCAAGGCGATCGATGCCGGCGGGGATCATTCGCTCACCGGGACCGGCGTGATCATCGGCACCCCGCGCTACATGAGTCCCGAGCAGGCCACCGGCAAGCAGGCCCTGACCCAGGCGACCGATCAGTACTCGCTGGCCGTGGTGGGATACCAGATGCTCTCGGGCCGGGTGCCGTTCGAGGGAGAAAACGTCCGGGAGGTGATGACCAGGCAGCTCTTCGACGAGCCGATCCCGCTCTCCCGGATGCTGCCCGACGTTCCGCCCGAGATCTCCTCCACCATCCATTGCGGGTTACGCAAGGATCCGGAGCGCCGGTTCGGGTCGATGGACGAATTCGCCCGCGCCCTCCAGGGCGAAGCGGTGACTTCGAAGGATCGCAAGGCGATCCGGAAAGGCTCTGCCACTCCCGCGATGCCGAAAGCGGGCCGGGGATGGGCCGCGCTCGCGGTGTGGGCCGTGGTGCTGGGTGGAGGCGTCTACGGCGCCGCCAAGGCCGGGATCTTCCGCGATCGGGGGACCGCCACCATCGACTCGACCGGGGTGCCGCCCGCGGCGACCCCGGGCCAGGGGCCTGGGGCGGACAACCGCCCGGCCCGTCCGCCGATCCGCCCGTCCGCCCGTCCGTCTGGGGCAACCCGCGACACCGCCTCCGCTGGAGCGGTTCCGGTGAGCGCCGCGCCGGCGAGCTGCGATGAAGCGATGCGGAAGGAAGACTGGACCGCCGCGTTTACCCGCTGCAGTGCGGAAGCCGATTCGAGCAGCGCCGCCCGTCGCAACCTGGGCATCCTCTACGCCGAAGGCAACGGAGTGGCCCGGAACGACCGGCTCGCCTCGGTGCATCTCGGGCTCGCGGCCCAGGACCAGCTTCTCCCCGACACCCAGGCCGTCGTCCTGATGGCGGAGCGCTATGACAGGGGACTGGGAATCGCGGGGGGCCCCGACCGGGAAAAGGGTGCCGGGTTATGGGAAGTGGCCGCCGCGATGGGGGTGGCCAAGGCCTGGCCCATCATCGCGGCGCGCTACGCCATGGGCGATGGGCGGCGAAAGAACGAAGCGGTGGCCGCCCGATGGTATGAAAAGGCCGCCGCCGGGGGAGACGTCCACTCCATGCTCCGGCTGGCGGAGCTGCTGGATCGCGGCCAGGGAGTCAAGAAGGACGAAACCGCGGCGGGCCAATGGTACAGCCGGGCGGCGGAGCTGCGTGACCCCGAAGGAGAGTACCAGATTGCGATCCGGCTGCTCACCGGCAAGGGAGGCTTCGTGAAGGACGAGGCCACCGGGATGCAGTGGCTCCATCGCGCCGCCGAGCACGGTCACAGCGAAGCGATCAAGGAGCTGGCCCGCCGGGGCGGAGGCTGACTACTTCACCGTCCAGACCATCGCCCACCCCACCGCAATCCAGGTGATCTCGCGGATCCGGGTCAGCAGGGCCGCGGCGAGTCCCAGCGCCGGATCGATGCCCAGCAAGTGGAAGATCAGATAGGATCCGCCTTCCCGGGTGCCGATCTCGAACGGCACGAAGATCAGCGCATTCACGACCAGCGAGGCAAAGCTCGCCACCACGAGGGCCCGCCAGGGATCCATTCCCAGACCTAACCCGTAGAGAATCACCCAGTACTCGCCGAGCGTGAGCAACCGGGCGGCCATCTCGGCGGCGAACGCCAGGTAGAACCGGCTCGGCGCGCGGTGGTAGATCTCGGTGACGTGCTGGTCGATTTCGTGCAGCGCTTCGGCCTGGGGCTCGAGTCGGGCCGCCAGCCGCTTGAGGAGCGGGAGGCGCTTCAGGAGATGGAGCAGCTGGAGGGCCATGCCTTCCCGATGGCGGGAGAGGAAGAAGAGCGTGAGCCCCACCATGACGGCCCCGGTCAGCAGAATGGCCGAGTCCGCGAGGAGGCTGTTGGGCAGGAGAATCGCCGCGGGAATCAGGGCGATGAGCCAGCATACCACATGGACCAGGGAATGCAGCAGGCGGAAGGCGACGATCGAGCCCACCGCGCGACGGCGTCCGAGCGCCGGGGTCGCGGCCATGACTTTGAGCGGTTCGCCGCCGAAGCTCAGGAAGGGGGTCGAGTAGTTCACCGCGAACGCGATGACCGTCATGCGCATGGCGCGCAGAAGGGGGATCGGAGTGCCGCCCGCTGAGGTGAGCTGCCGCCAGGCGATCGAGTTGAGCAGATAGACGGCGGCCCAGAGCGGGATGAGCGCCACCGCGACCCACCACGAGCCGCTCAGGCCGTCCCAGATGGTGGCCGGCCCGACCTTCCAGATCATCAGGGTGACCACGGCCGCGCCGAGAAGGAGCAGGCCGAGCCGGAGCTCCCGGCTCATTCCGGTGTGCTCAAAGAGTCATTCCGTGTGAGGAGTACGACACAAGCGACCTGCGATAATAACCCCGCCTCACGATCCAGCCGAGCCCGAGCGTGAAGATTGCGACACGCCGGGCAATCAACATGCCGCCCGGTGGTTCGTATGTTTAGCACTATGGCCATGGGTCTCCCTCGCCGGCTCGCGATCATCGCGGCGAGCTTGGCCGTCGGTCTGGTGCTCGTCGCTACCGAGATCTCCCTTTCGCTCTCGGAACGTTCCCGCCTGGAAGATCTTCGACTCGAGGCCCTTACGATTTCGTCGGCGCTGGCCGACTATCTCAATCTCGCCGCGCCCAGCGGGGCGCCGGACGAGTATGAAGACGCCCTGGCCGACTGGAGCGGATTGCGCCTCCGGTCGACCGCGGCGGCCCTGTTCCAGGTCGAGCGAGGCGGAAGCTCGCGCTTCGTCGCCGCCACCGATTCTCTCGAGGAGCGCGTGCTGTCGGCGGAAGACCGGGAAGCGATCGCCCGGCGCCAGCCGGTCGCCTGGCAGGAGAAAGGCGAACGACCGGCGTGGCACGTGGCCCAGCCGCTCGGCGGAACCCGGATCAATGGCCTCCTCACCCTCCGGCTTTCGACGGCGCGGCTGCACGAATGGGCAACCGAAGAACGCCGCCGGAGCTATGTGGTCGCCTTCCTCGCTGCCCTGGTGCTGGCGGGCAGCGTCGCCTGGCTCACCAGCCGTTGGGTGGGCACCCCGCTCCGTGCGGTCGGAGAAGCGATGGCCGGCGCGCGGGCCGGCGCCCGACTCGGGCCGGCCGCCCCGGAAATCGGGCCTCCCGAGTTCCGCACCCTGGCCCGCCGCTACAACGAGCTGCGGAGCTCTCTGGCGGACCTCGAGCGGGAGAGCGAAGCGCGAGGAGCGCTGCTCGCACTGGAAGAGCGAGCCCGTGGACTGGAGCGCCTGGCGCTGGTCGAGGAAGCGTCGAGCAGCTTTGCCCACGAAATTGGAACTCCGCTCAGCACCATGAACGGTCATTTTCAGATGCTTCGAGAAGACTTGAATGTGCTGGGCGCCTCGGAACCCGCCCATCGGGTCGAGCTGGTGCTGGGACAGGTGGAGCGGGTAACCGGGATCGTCCGGGCCTGGCTGACCCGAAGCTCCTGGCCCAGCCCTGAGGTCGGCTCCATCGACCTCCGGCAGGCGGTGACCAGGGTGCTGGAGTTCATGGAACCCCCTCTGCTGGCGGCGAATGTTTCGACCAGCGTCGAGGACGATCCGTTGCATCCGACCCATGCCCGGGGTGATTCCGACCTGCTGGAACAGATCCTCCTCAATCTCTTCAAGAACGCCCTGGATGCGATGCCCGAGGGAGGCGAATTGCGGATCGGCGTCGGGAAGGAAGGCGCCCATGCGTGGCTGACGGTGCATGACAGCGGACCCGGAATCAGTCAGGAAATCAAGGATCACTTGTTTCATCCGTTCGCTACCTCCAAGGGACCGTCAGGAACCGGGCTGGGACTCACCGTCAGCCGGCGGCTGGCACGAACGCTTGGGGGAGATCTGGTGCTGGAACCCGGCGGCCAGGGAACCTGCTGGCGACTCACCCTGCCGCTGGAGCGATCATGATCCGGACCGATCCGGTTGGTCGCCTGCTGCTCGTCGACGACGACGAAGAGGCGGGTCGAATGCTGGCCGAGGCCCTCGGGCGCGAGGGGTATGAAATTCATCGTGCCTTGTCGGTCAAGGATGCGCTGGGCGCCATCGGCCACGCACCGGCGCCGTTCGATGCCGTGCTCACCGATCTCCGCATGCCGGAAGCGAGCGGTCTTGATCTGGTGCGAGAGGTCCGACGGCGCGACCCGCGGGCACTGGTATTCGTGCTGACGGCATTTGGTGAGGCGGCAGCGGCGGGTGAGGCGATTCAGGCCGGCGCCTACGATTTCATTTCCAAGCCCTATGACCTTGGCGCTCTGCGCCAGGCGATCCGCCAGGCGCTCGATCGGCGCAGCCGGGTGGCCGTGCGGCAGGAGGGGCACGACCTGGCGCCTCAGGGGACTCCCATCATCGTGGGGCACAGTCCGGCCATCATCGAGGTCATGAAGACCGTTGGGCGGGTGTCCCGAAGCCAGGCCACCGTCCTCATTACCGGCGAAACCGGCACCGGGAAGGAGCTGATCGCCCGGGCCATTCACAGTTATTCCGACCGCAGCGCCAACCGGTTCGTGGCGATCAACTGCTCCGCCCTGGCGGAAGGCGTGCTGGAGAGCGAGCTGTTCGGCCACGTCCGGGGCGCGTTCACCGGAGCCGCGCTCACCCGGGCGGGGCTGTTCCGGGAGGCGGACCGCGGTACGGTCTTCCTCGATGAGATCGGCGACGTCTCACCGGCTCTGCAGACCCGGCTTCTCCGCGTCCTCCAGGAACGGGAAATCACTCCGGTGGGATCGGACACTCCGGTGCGGGTCGACGTGCGGGTGCTCGCGGCGACTCATCAGGATCTCGAGTCGCTGGTCAAGCAAGGCCGCTTTCGCGAGGACCTGCTCTACCGGCTGGACGTGGTGCGGATCGAGCTTCCTCCACTTCGAAGCCGGCAACAGGATATTCCGTTGCTCATCTATCATTTCCTGGGCCGGCTCGCCGCCGAACATGGCCGGGAGCCGATCGCGCTGGACTCTGAGGCCGAGGCGCTTCTGCTCCAGTATTCCTGGCCGGGAAATATCCGGGAGCTTCAGAACGTGCTGGAGCGTGCCATCGTTCTGGCGGCACAGGGAGTGATCGGCCCCGAGCATCTTCCCGCGGACTTCGGGGAAACGCCATCCCTCCCGGCCGAGGCCCCTTCGCTTCTTCCACTCTCCGAGGTCGAGAAGCGGCACGTCCTGAGGATCCTGGCCCAATCCGGGGGGAACCGGGAACACGCTGCGAGGATCCTGGGGATCTCCCGCCGGACACTGGTCCGCATGCTCCAGCGTTGGGGAGCCGCTCCGGACCAATCGGACAAAGCGCCGTGACAACCTGACCCGGCCGGGTCAGGTTGTCACGACCGCAGCCGTCTTCCGCTTCCGTTGAGGCGCCGGAAGCACTTTTCCGTGAGGCATACCGGTTGCTCTTGGCAAGGTGGCGCCGTCGAGCTCGGCAGCCACGGGCTTCGCCCAGGACCTCTCATGGCTCGATCCAACCGGGAGCAATCGTCTATGCTTCAGAGAATCTCGTCGCTGGTTTTTGGCCTCGCGATCGTGGGCAGTGCTGTGGCGGCTCAGGGCCAGCCCGCCAAACCCGCTCCAAAGCCGGCCCCACCTCCTTCCACTCAGCCGGTGAAACCGACCAATCAGGTGGCGATGCACACCGCGACCCACAAGGTGCACGAATCCACGCCCGGCCTGCTCAAGCAGGCCAAGATCACTCCGGAAGCCGCTGAACAGACCGCCATGGGCGCCGTGGCAGGCGGAACGGTGTCTTCCCGGATGATCACGAAAGACAAGACGAACCTAGTCTACGTGTTCAACATCAAGACCAGCGGGAAAGACGGGTACGATCGAGTTACGGTCGATGCGATGACCGGTGCGCTGGGATCCAACACGCACCATTCGGGATCGGCGAAGAAGCCGCCCGCTTCGCCCAAGAAGCCGAGCTGAGGAGGCTGGACGGTCTACCTACCGCAGCGCCGCTTCGATTTCGGCCTTGGTCACCGCCCGGGGAAAGGCGCCCTCCCGTCCTTTCTCGGTGGGAACCTCGATCCCGCTCACCCGGCCGTCCTCCCCGATCCGCACCATCGCCTGAGCGACGCCGCCGTGCTCGCCCTGGGACACCGTGATCACCAGGACCCAGCGGCCCCGATCGCCCCACTGATTCCTGAGCGCGAACGCCCCGGTCTGGCTGGTGCGGGCAAAGTTGAGGGAAACGCTTCGGCGCTGACCGTTGACGATTCCTTCCGCGGTACCGCTCACCGGCAGGGGAAGCGCGGTGCCGTGATGGAAGGCGTGCACCACGAGAAAAGCTCCCCGGGTTTCCGCGTCGAAGGGGTTGGCGGGCAGTTCGATCGAGATCCAGGGCGGGCCCTTGGCCAGGGCGACCGCGGGCAGGGCGAACGACGTCAGCAGGGCCAGGATGAGTCGGCGGGACATAACACGCTCCGGGATGAAGGTACTTCTGGGATGCCGGAACGGGCCGCCCGGTTTGAAGCCCTACTCGCCGATGATCCGGATGCCTCCCTTGAAGGAGCGGATCACCACGTTCGCGCCGCCTCCCCCGTTGCCGAAAAACAGGGGTTTGCCCCGGACCGATTTGGGGAACGGCCCTTTGGGGGACAGCGCCACCTGCACGACCCCGTCGATCGAATGGAGATCGAACTCCGCGCCGGTATCGTGGGGGAGCCGGAGCTCCACATCCCCGCTGTGGGTCTGGATGTCGAGGCTGCCGCGACGGTCGAGCCTGCCCTGGTAGACCACCGAGCCGGAAACGGTTTCGATCTGCGCGCTCGACACCCCGGCGCCGAGCAGGGACACCGGCCCGCCGACGGTCGAAACGGTGAGGTCGCCGGTGGGCTGGGTCAGCTCGACCTGGCCGCCCCCGGTCCTGACCCGGGTGATCTGCGATCCGCCGGCGAGGGTGACGGCGCCATCCAGGGTTTCCGCGCTCAGGACCCGGAGGCCGCCGGTCACCTTGATGGAGCCCGCCACCGTCACCAGATCCGCCTCCCCGGAAAGACCCGACGCCTCGATCCATCCTTCGAGAGTCTTGACCCAGACCCGGGCGCCGGCGGGCACCCGGACCTCGAGCTCGCCTAACCCGCTGGCCGGGACCTTCTCGTCCCGCTCGATGCCCAGCTTGGCGAGCCGCCCATTGGCTCCGCCGAAGAAACTGGTGCCCGGAGGAGCGAACCCGGTCACCACGATGCTGTCCCGGTCCCACCCGATGACCCGGGTATTGCCGGCCAGGTTGTTGATCCGGATCGAGGCGTCGGAATCCACCGCGAACCGCCGATCGATCTTCTGCTGCGCCGTCAGCGGGACAGCGAGGACGGTGAGGACGGTGAGGACGGACCCGGCGAGGCGCTTCATGACGCGGGAGCGAGCTCGGTGGCTCGCCGGAGGTAGTCGATCTTCTGCCGCCACACCGTCACCAGGACCTGCTCCAACGCCCGATTCCGGGGATCCGCCTGGAGCGCGCGGCGCGACTCGGCCAGCGCGCTGTCGATGACCCGGAGGTTTCGTTCGATCACCGCGACCGTGGCGGGGGCCAGCAGACCCTTGGCTCTCGACAACTCGGTGTCCAGGTCGGCGCTGGCCGAGGCATACTGGGCTTCGAGCTGAGCCATGGAGGCTTCCGGCGCCGGCGCCGCGCCGCCGCTCTGACGAAGCAGCAGGGCGGTCGCCCCCACGGAGACAGCCACCAGCAGAATGGCCGCCGCGGCCAGCATCCAGGAAGGCATCCGTACTACCCGGCGTCCGGCGCCTCGCGGCGCGATCCCCATCTTGATTCCCTGCCACACCAGGCGAGGAGGCTCGATCGACCGGGGCAGTCCGGCCACTTCCGGCAGGCACGGAGCCAGGGACTCGAGGAGCGCGCCGCAGTCCTCGCAGGTGGAAAGGTGCGCCTCAAATGCGGCCGTCACCTCACTGGACAGTGTCCCGCGCATGTAGCCATCCAGTCGTTCCCGCAGCTCGGCGCAGGTCATCGGCTGAGGGCCTCCCGGAGCAACCGCCGGGCGCGGAACAGCTGGGCCTTGCAGGTGCCCTCCGCCACCCCGATCATGCGGGCGATTTCCCCGTGCTGATATCCCTCGACATCGTGCAGCACGAATACGGTGCGCGCTCCTTCCGGTAGACCGGCGATGGCCCGTTCCAGATCGATCCGGATCGGGTCGGGCGCCCAGCGGCCTTGGGTCTCGAGCAGCTCCGGGCCGTCCGTCGTAACGACCCTTCGCTCCCGGCGACCGCTCGAGCGTCGCTCACCGAGAAATACATTCACGGCGAGCCGGTGAATCCAGCTGGACAGCGCACTCTCCCCTCGAAACGATGGCAGTGCTTCCCAGACCCGCACGAACACATCCTGGGTCAGCTCTTCCGCCGCCACCGCTTCGCCGGCCAGCCGGAGGCAGAGCGCATGCACCCTCCCCGCGTGCTCCCGATAGAGGCTCCCGAAAGCGACCTCATCTCCCCCCTGGGCCTTCCGAACCAGGTCGCTCACGGACGCCCGGCTCTCCGGGGCGGCCTTGCTGAGGCCCGGGAGCCCGGCGGAGCGTCGATCAAGCGGGGCGAGGACGGCATTGCACACGAGGGTAGGATGCCGGCCGGCCCGACCGGGTTTATGCCGGGGCGATCTCGACGGGTTCCTCGATGACCCCCGTAGAAGACGACGGGGCCTTGCGTTCCCGGAACAAGGCCCAGAAAAAGACCGCGGCGCCAAGCCCGATCAGGGAAACCACCCGCCAGAGCGCGGCGTAATCGACCTGTCCTCCGACATTGGCGTAGCTATCGGCCAGCCATCCCGACAGAACCCCACCGAGCACCGGACCACCTCCCAGGATCAGAATGCCGAATACCGTCTGGGCCGAGTGGCGCACGTCGGGAGGCGCGACCCGATCGGTGTAGATGTAGGCCCCCGCGAAGAAGCAGGCATAGCAGATCCCGTGGAGGAACTGACTGCCGACCAGGACCTCGACCGGGAGGGAGGGGAAGCTCCAGATCAGGTAGCGAATGAAATAGGCGAACGCGCCGATCGCGATGACGGCCCGGAACCCCAATCGCACCAGGAGAAAACCGAGCAGCGCCATCACGATGATCTCGCTGAATTGTCCGATCGTCATCGCGGGCCCGATCTGGCTGTCCAGCAGGCCAAGGTGCGAGAAGAACGGCGGGGTTTGCAGAAAGTACACCTGATGAATGACGCTGATCGGCAGGCTGGCCGCGACCAGAATCGCGAACGAGCGCACCCGAAGCAATCCAAATGCCTTGGCGAACGCCAGCGGCTCCACGCCGTCGCGCTTGGGCGGCGTGTGGGGGAGGGCAAAGCAGAAGAGCGCGTATCCCCACGAGATGAAGGCCGAGAACCGGAGCGAATCGGCCAGCCGGTGGGTCACGTTGGGGAGCTCGGGGCCCACCAGGAAGGGCGGCATCCAGGAGAGGTGCAGCCCGGTCTGGAGGTAGATCATCGGAAAAATCCAGCTCGCCGCAATCCATCCGATGGTGCCCCACACGCGGATCCGGCCGAAGTCACGATCCCGGTTGGTAAGATGGGCAAAGGCCATCGAGTTGGAGAGCGCCAGCGTCGGCATGTACACGATGCTGTACGCGATCGAGAGGAGGAGCCACGCTCCGAAGCCGGTCTGGGAGGCGGTCACCCACTTCACCACCCCGCCCAGCGCGAGCAGGAACGCCAGGAACCGTTCGGTGCTGAATCGCCGGTCGGCGAACTGGCCCGCGATGAACGGGGCGGCCATGGCCCCGATCGAGCCGGCCAGACCGAGGATGGTCCCCATCTGGGTCCCGGTGAACCCTAACCCGCCTTCCCCGGTGCTCGCGGTGAGGTAGCGCGCCGCGAGGGGCAGCCAGGCGCCCCACACCGCGTACTGGAGAAACATCATCAGGGAGAGACGGCCGACGTTGGGCTTCATGGACTCCACCTCATCTCATTTCCTCCCGAGCTCGAGGACCACGACGCGGTCGGGCGTTCCCGCCGGGAGGGTCGGCAGGTGAAGAACGATCCCACCCGGCTCCTCCCCTGCCCTGATCGGTTGTCCGGTGGACAGCAGGCTCGCCCGGCGGATCGGCGCGCCGACCCCCGGGATCACCAGCAGGGAGTCGGGCCAGGAGAGCAGATGCACGAACACCGTGTCGCCCCGGCGGGTGGTGATTCCCCACGGATGCGGAGGAATCGGCCCGCCCCGGGTCCCATAGATCGACCTGCCATAGGTTCGCAGCCACTCGCCCAGCCCCTGTAACCGCTCGACCGCTTCAGGCTGGATCGTCCCATCCGGTCGGGGCCCGATGTTGAGCAGCAGGTTTGCGTCACTCCCGGCGGCGCGGACCAGGTAGTGAATCAGCTGATCCACCGACTTGAAGGCCGGATCGGTGAGATTGTATCCCCATGAGTTGTTGATGGTAAGAGAGGTCTCGAGCGGCAACGATCCGATCGTCGTGGTATTGAAGCCGGCCGTGTTCGCCCCGGGAAGATCCTGCTCGAAGGTCTGGACGTCCTCACCGGGAAGCGGCGACTGATGGTGGTTGGGGATGATCAGAGCGGCCGGCTGAAGCCGGTGGATCAACGCATAGGTCCGGGTAAGCCGCCAGTCCGCATCGGGCTTGTCCCACATCCCGTCGAACCAGATCCCGCCGATCGGGCCGTACTCGGTGAGCAATTCCTCGAGCTGCGCGTCCAGAAAGTCGAGGTAGCGGTTCCAGTCCCCCGATTCGGGACGCCCGGTTCCCCTTCCGGTGTTGCCGCGGGGCCAGTAGTCGGGATGGTGCCAGTCGAGCTGGGAGTAGTAGAAGAAGAGCTTGAGCCCCTGCCGGCGGCATTCCTCCGCCAGCTCCTTCAAGGGATCCCGCTTGAACGGGGTCCAGTCCACCACGTTGTATCGAGTGACCTGACTCCCGAACATCGAGAAGCCGTCGTGGTGCCGCGCGGTGATGGTGATGTATCGCATGCCCGCCGCCTTGGCGAGCGCAACCCACCCCGCGGCGTCGAACTTCACCGGATTGAACGTCGAGGCGAGCCACTCGTAGGTCCCCACCGGAATGTTCCGGTTCTGCATCACCCATTCGCCCTGGCCGAGCAGGCTGTACACTCCCCAATGGATGAACATCCCGAACCGCGCGTCCCGGAACCATTCGCGCGCCGCGATCCGTTCCGCGGGAATGGAAACCTCCTGCGAGGCGGCGGTCCGAAGCGGGGCCCCAAGCAGAACCCCCGCGATCAGGAGTGCACCGACTCTGTCCGCCGGAGCCGAGCGAGGCATCTAGGGCCGCCAGGTTCCTTTCGCGACTTTCGGAACGAATCGATCGAGGCCCGGTGGCGGGAACCGGAGCGTCTTGCCCTGCTCGGCGCTTCGATAGGCCGTCATCAGCAGCTTGACGACATCCAGTCCATCCTGGAACGTGAGCCGGGGTTTCTCTTTGCCGAGAAACACCCGGGTGAAATGACGGTCCTCGCCCTCATATCCATAGGCGACCGCCTCATTCGGGACCACCGGCATCTGCCCGACCTCGGCGTTCTGCTTCTCGACCAGGTCTTCGCCCGCCTTGCCCTTCACTTCGCGGCTGAAGAAGAGCCGGAGGCCGGGATCGAGACTGTTCCAGCTCATCGAGTATTCGGGACCGAGCAGCTCCGCGCTCAGCCTCAGTCCCGCCCCGATGAAGCTCCACGAGGTGGTGGCTTCCCCGAAGACGGTCTGGCCTTCCCGGGTCCGGAATTCGATGGTGACGCTGGCGAAATCCTCCGCGGGCTCCCGGAGATAGTCGGCGCCCATGTCGCGCTTCAGCTTCCGCGCGTATATCGGCTGGGTCCACTTGAGGCTCGCGATGTGACCCGTCACCCGCACCGGCTTGACCGTAGAGAGCGGCGCGCCCGGTTTGGTCAGCAGATGCCGCACCACCAGCGCCGAGTGGCACATCATGTCGTTCAAGACACCGCCGCCCTGAAGCTTGCCTCGCCAGAACCACGGCATGTGCGGGCCGCTGTGTTCTTCCGCCGCGCGCGCCAGGTAGGGCCGCCCGGTGATCGCCGCACCCCGCGCCCACAAGAGCTCCTTGCCCCGTTCGACCGCGGGGGCGAAGAGCTGATTCTCGAGGTAGCCGGTCGCGAGCCGGGCCTGCTTGGCGAGCTCGATGACCCGTTTCGCCTCCTCCACGTTCCGGGCCAGGGGCTTTTCGCAGGCGATGCCGCGCAGGCTGCCCTTGCCGCGCGCGATGGCCGACGCGATCTCCTCCAGGTTGTCGACCCGGGCCTGGTTGGGCGAGCAGATCCAGAGCGCGTCGATCGCGGGATTCCGGATCAGGTCGGTGATCGAGCGGTACGCCCTGCAGTCCCCAATGTCGAGAGACCGGGCATAGGCGGCGGCGGCTCGTGCATGCCCGGCATTCGGACTCCAGACGCCGAGGACGTCGGCGTCCCGCACGCCGTTCCAGGACAGCATGTGAAAGCGGGCATTGAATCCGCTCCCGATGAAGCCGACCCCCAATCGCCTATTCGATGGCATGATGTCTCCCGAAGGCGCCAGGACCTAACGCGCGCGCATGGCGTCGAGCAGGGATTGCCCGCGCGCGTCCGCCGGCGGCGTGATCCCGAGCCAGGCGCTCACCGTGGGAGCCGCGTCAATGACCCGGGCGGTGGGCAGGCGTTTGCCGCCGATCCCGGGACCAATGGCGCAGAGCACGGTGCGCATGTCCGGATCGATGCTCGGAAATCCGTGGTTCCCGGCCGGCGTTCGCGCGCTGCTGATCGAATCGCTCAGCGCGGCGGAATAGTAGTAGCCCGGCGCGAGGCCGAAATACACGTCGCCCCCCGCCGGCCCGCCGATGCCCAGGGTGTCGTTCGGCGCGGGCCGCCGGATCTGGGTCACGATCGGGGTCCCGTCAGGTCCCCGGACGTTCCGGAGGGCGGCGATCACCGAATCGACCACGCGATCGACCTGTTCCGGCGCCACGATCCCGCCCTTCCGGCGCACCCGGTTGACCGTGATGAAATAGGGATTGGCGACGGCGCGGGTCCGGGACAGGTCGATCCGCCCGCTGGGGTCCACCGCAAGAAGACCGGCGTTCCGTAACACGCTATTGGGATAGAAGAGCCGCCAGATCGCCCGCATGCCGTGATCCCCGCTCACCAGCAGCAGGGCGCCGCTTTGACGGGCCAGGTCCCGGAGCGCGGTCAGCCGCCGGTCCACCAGGGCCCAGCCCCGGCTCCGCATGGCGCTGATCTTCCGGGCGATTGCCGGCGCCACCCCCGGCGCCACTCCCGCAACAAAGCCGTACCAGCTGTGGTCGAGGTCGTCGGCCAGGGAGAAGTATTCCACCTGGAGATCGGGGTTCCGGATCTTCCAGGCCCAGTCCGACCCCCGCGTCATCTGCCGGGTTTCGAGCTCGGCGGTCTCGAGGTACTTGAGCTCGGCGGCGCCGTCGCCACCCTGCTCGATCGGAGGGCCGGCGTCCCGCATGATGGACCAGGCGGTATTGCCGACAAACCCGCCGACATAGGCCTCATAACCCGCGATGACCTGGGGCTGGTTGGTCCAGTTGGTGCTCCGGGCGCTCTGATAGAGCTCGTACGAGGCCCCATCGGCGTCGAGCCGCCAGAGCCGGAAGTACACCGCGCTGCGGCGTCCGCCCGGCTCGGGAAACCAGAGCGGGTCGGAGAAGTAGCGCGCCAGGTCACGCCCCTCGAGCGGCGCCTGCTCAGGTGGAAGCGGTCGCGCCCGGACCGCCGTTGCGCCATCCCGGCTCCGGCTGATCAGGACGTCGTCGCCGCGGAACAGCGCGAACACGGAATCCCGTCCGATGGTCCAGGCAACTTCCCGGAGCGGAACGCCCGGCTCGCCGATGTTGGCCCAGGGCGGCGCCGGATGGGGCGGATTGCGGGTCTCGTTGAGGAGCCTGGGGTCCGAGCCACCGGTATACCCGTTCACCATGAACAACTGCGGGCTCGCCATGGCGGCGCTGTCCCGATGCATCGCCGCGGTGTCGCGTCCGCCCTCCGCGCGCCATCGGCCGGGATATCCGGTCTGGGTCGCGTGATGGTCGACCACTTTCCTCCCCTGGCGGGCGGCGGTGATCCAGATCGGCTCGGCGTCGAGCTGCCGGGCATCGAAGCCCGACTGGGTTTCGGTGAGCGAGAACGCTCCCCAGGGAAGCGGCGTCATCGTGTTCGCCACGACGCCGTTCACGTTGCCGTAGGCGCCGGTCCACAGTGCCGCGTGGCTTGCCGCGGTGAGGCTCGGCCACATGGGCCGGGCTCCGTCGGCGCAGCTCGCTTCATTGAAGAAGGCGAGCAGGTTGGGAATCGCGGCGGGGTCCACCGTGCGTCTGGCCCGCTCCATGTTCATGGCGTCGAAACTCACGAAGATGGCGCGGCGTGTCACCGGTGGTGCCTCGTTGCTGGGTGGCGTCGAAGCGCATCCGGTCATCGACAACGAGGATCCACAGATTACGCCGATGAAACGGATTCATCCGGTGCCAGGACAACCATCCATTTGCCGGCGCTGAGGGTACAGACTTGTTGTTGGGTCGTTTCACAGTTGCTTTCCTGCCCGGAGGCGAATCCGTGTCATTCGAAGCCCGCCCAGCTCAGGGAAGGCCGCCGTCAGTCGCGATCACGGCATTGAGCAGTACGTTGGCGCCGTTGGTGATGTCCGCCGGCCTGGTGAATTCCTTCGGCGAATGGCTGATCCCGCCCACGCTGGGCACGAAGATCATTCCCATCGGCGTGATCCGGGCGATCTCCTGCGCATCGTGCCCCGCCCCACTCGGCATGCGCTGGCGGGTGAGGCCGAGGGAAGCGGCGGCGGCATCGATCCAGCCCATGATCCGGGGATCCGCGAGCGCCGGCTGGCTGTGGACCAGCGGCGCGAAGGCGAAGGTCGTGCCGGTCGCCTCCCCGATGTCCTTGGCTAGCTGCTGAAAGCGCACGGTAAACCGCTCGAGTTTCTCCACCGCCAGGTCCCGGAGGTCGATGGTCATCACCACCTGCCCCGGAATCACGTTGGTGGTATTGGGAGACGGAACCACCCGCCCCACCGTCGCCACCTGCCGGCCCGGTTCGGACCGGATCGCGTCGTTGATGGCCACGGTGAATTTCGCCGCGGCGAGCATCGCGTCGTGCCGCTGGTCCATCGGGGTGGTGCCGGCATGGTTGGCAAAACCGGTGATGGTGACCTCGAACCAGCGAAGCCCCACGATCCCCTCGACCACTCCGATGTTGATGCCGGTCTGGTCGAGCCGGCCTCCCTGCTCGATGTGGAGCTCCAGGTAGCAGGCAAGATCGCCCTTCTTCTCCACCGCCTCCGCCAGGCGGGAGACGTTCCCGCCGATGATCCCGATCCCTTCGCGAATGGTCCTCCCGGAGCGAGCGGTCTTGTCCAGGTCGGCATCGGTCAGATCGCCGATCGCGAGCTTGCTCCCGATGGTTCCGCCTTCCTCGTTCTGCCAGATCACCACCTCGAGCGGATGGCGGAGCCGCACACTCTGCTCCCGGATCGAGCGCGCCACCTCGATCGCTCCGAACGAGCCCACGACGCCGTCGAAGTTGCCGCCGTCGGTGACCGAATCGACGTGGGATCCGATCAGGATCGGCGGCAGGGACGCGGTCCCGGGAAGACGGCCACGGATGTTGCCCGCCGCGTCGATCCTCGGCTCGAGCCCGGCCTGGCGAAAGAGATCCAGCGTAAACGCCCGACCGGCGAGATCGGCCTCGGAGTAGGCCACCCGGTTGATCCCGCCTGCGGTGCGCCCGATCGCATCGAATCTCGAGACCCACCCGTTCAGGCGATCGCCGTTGACGCGGAGCGGCGCCTGGGACCGGTACACCGGCAACCCGAGCGCAGCGGCAAAGGTCGCTGACCGGTTGAGAAAGCTCCGCCGATTCAAGGTGCGGCCGTTCCAACGGTCATGGCGTCCGGGTCATTGCAGCGTAGGTCAGGACGGTGAATTCCGCGCCCAGCGGCGGTGGGCTCCCCCCGTACGTATTGGTGTAGACCAGTGCCACCAGTTTTTCCTTCGGGTCCGCCCAATAGGTGGTGCGGAAGGCCCCGCCCCAGGAAAACGAGCCCACCGTCATCGGCGATAGATAGTCGTTCGCGGGCGTCTCCAGCGCGAACCCGAGACCGAATTCGTTGGGGAGATTCGGCAATTGATCGGTGAGCATCATCTGGATCGTTTTGGGGCTGAGCAGTCGCACCCCGTTCAGCTCTCCGCCGTTGAGGAAGAGCTGAAGAAATTTGGCATAGTCTTCGATGCTGCCGGAGAGGCCCGCCCCGCCAGAGAAATAGGTGCCGGGATGCCTGGGGTAGTCGGGATCGACGCCGTCGAACACCGGCTGGTGCGTCGGGACCATCTTGCCGTCATCCAGGTCGTGCAAGGACACCAGACGGTCGGTACGGTCGGCCGGGAGGTAGAACCACGTATCGCGCATGCCGAGGGGATCGAAAATCCGGGTCTTGAGGAACCGGTCGAACGGCATACCGGAAATGATTTCGACGAAGCAGCCCAGAACATCGAGCCCCAGGCTGTAGGTGAACCGCTCGCCCGGCTCGTGCTTCAGCGGCAGCTTGCCGAGCACCCGCATCTTCTCGCAGATCGTCGCGGTGTTGTTCCCGATTCCGCTCGGGATGCCCGCCTTGGAATAGATCGCCTTGAACTCGTCGCTTCCGATCGCGGCATAATCGAGACCGGAGCTGTGGGTCAGCAGATTCCGGATCGTGGGACGCCGCCGGGCCGGCGCGGACTCGTAGCTCGAATCCGAGGGATTGAATTTGGTGAGCACCGTCGGATTGGCGAATTCGGGGATGTACCGCTCGATTGGATCATCCAGCCCGAAGCGCCCTTCCTCCCAGAGCATCATCACCGCCAGCGTGGCGATCGCCTTGGACTGCGAGGCAATCCGGAAGATGTCGTCCTTCCGCATGGGAGCCCTGGTCTCGGAATCGCGATAGCCATAGGCCTTGTGCATCACGACCTGGCCGTCCCGCGCGATGAACACCACCGCGCCGGGAATCTGCCCCTTCGCCACCATCGGCTCGATCAGGGAGTCGATCCGCGCCAGCCGGGCGGAAGAAAATCCCGCCAGCTCTGGCCTGACCACCGGACGGAACTGGGCGCGCGCCGAGCCAGGCACCAGAATGGCAACCAGCAGAGCCGCGGGCAAACGGAGTGGATGCATGGGAACTCCGGACGGATTGGCGTCGAAAACGGCCACTGGGGCGTCCCTATTATACCGCCTGACGCAGGGCTTGGCCGGGTCGGCCGGCTCCGACTATCCTGAGGCGTTCGAGGTTCGGTCAATTCACCTGAGGAGTACCACCATGTCCGCCCTGCCCCGTACGGTTCTCGCTCTCGCACTGGTCGCTGCATGCCGGCCGTCGCCCACGGCCAGGAAACCTCCCGCGCCGTCTCCGGCGGGGGCATTTCGGTTCAGGGGTGGGCCGGAAAGGTCGACGCCAACGAAGAGCGCGCCGGTCGTACCGTGAACGATGCCAAACTGACCAAGGAAGGGTAACGGGCTGCACGTCGTCACCGGGCCGGCGATCGTCTACTGGAACCCGGCCAACAAGGCGAGCGGGGATTACACGGTCAAGGCCACGTTCACCGAAGCCAAGTACATGAACCTGAACGATCACCCCCATCCCTACGGGATCGTGATCGCCGGGAACGACCTTGGAACGGACAATCAGAGCCTGCTCTACTGCGCTGCCTACGGGAACGGGTTCTTTATCGTGCGGGGATTCGGCCCGGCTCCGTTCCGCATGAACGGTGGACGGGGAGAGGCCAACGATGCCGTGCACAAGGCAGCCGGACCAGGGCAGCCGGTCACCCAGGAGATCGCGCTGTCGGTCAAGGGAGACAAGGTCGAATGCGCCATCAACGGTACGGTGGTCGGGAGCTATGCCAAGGCCGACCTGGTCGGCCCCGGCAAGCTCAAGTCAACCGATGGAGTGTATGGGATCCGTTTCGCGCCACAACACCGAGGGGACGGTCACGGGATTGACGGTCACGAAGCCGTAACAGATAGCCGGGATGGGGTCAGACCCCAAACTCCGGGACCTTGCCTGGTCCTGGTGGACTGAAAGGGTCTGACCCTCTTCGCCGGTCCAGTTACTGTTTCGCCAGCACGAAGGTCTGGGCGAAGTCCTGTCCCTGGACACTGAGGGTGCGCTGCTGGGTCAGGGTCTTGCCATCCGCGTGAGAGCTCGTAGCGATCGGTGATGGTGAGCTTCGCCATTCGGGTTTGGCGCCGTGCTCACGCTCACCAGCACCGGCCCTTCCCAGTGGAGGGTGCTGGTCACTTCATTCGGGCCCACCATGTTCTTGTACGGTTTGCCATCGATCCCGTAGACCAGGGTCGTCACATTCTCCTGTCCGTTCGCTACGACGACCCGCTTGATGGTGAGGCCCGGGTCCTTGTGAACGACACTGTCCGATTCGACTCTGGATGGGTGGCAACATCCCGAAATCACTCTTGTCGGTCTGAAGCACCCAGACTCCGCTCAGAGTCGGGAGGGCTTCTGAGCTTGCAAGAAGTCGACGAAAGGCCTGCCAGCAGGGTGAAGACAGCCAGGTGCTTGATCCCGCGCATGGGTGAAATCCGGTCCTTTCGCGTTGGGTCCCGCACTGGAAAGATAGCGGTCCGTGGCCCCGGCCGGCTTGGTCGTGGCGGGCCGGGAAATCGGCTGGTAGGTTCCGATCCCGCCACGGCTCTCGTCGAGGACCGCCGGTATCGCGCAGATCGACTTTCCGCGCGCTCCTCCTTTGCTGGTTCCGGCGCCCCGCCCCCGCCTTCGGCCAGGGGATCTCTTACCCCAGAGACAGCCAAGGTCGATCACGTCGATGACTACTTCGGGACCAGGGTCTCCGGATCCGTTCCGCTGGCTGGAAGACGATACCGCTTCCGCGGTCAAGGCCTGGGTGCAGGCGGAAAACGCGGTGACCTTCGGATATCTCGACAAGATCCCGTTCCGCACGGCAGCTTCGGGCCCGGCTGGAGCGGCTCTACAACTACCCTCGCCTGGGCGCGCCGTTCCGGACCGGCCCGTACTACACCTTCTCGCGGAACGACGGACTCCAGAACCAGTCGGTTCTCTATATCCAGAAGGGGCTGACGGGAACGCCGAGGTGCTGATCGATCCCAACAAGCTCTCCAGCGACGGCACCGTTCGGCTCGGCGCCGCCCGGCTATCGCCCGGATGGCAGGTACTTCGGTTACGGCACCTCGAGCGGCGGTTCGGATTGGCAGGAATACCACGTGATGGTCACGGCAACCCGGAAGCCGCTTCCCGACCTGATCCGCTGGGTCAAGGTTTCCGGGTTGAGCTGGTACCGGGATGGGTTTTTCTACAGCCGGTACCCTGCCCCGGCCGACACGACCAAGGCGCTTTCCGGCTCCAACGAGAACCACCGGGTGTATTACCACCGGCTGGGCACCCTCCAGAGCCAGGATCAGCTGGTGTTCGAGGACCCGGCCCATCCCAAGCGCTTTCATACCGTGCAGGTCACCGAAGATCAGCGCTACCTCATCCTGACCATCTCGGATCGAAGCGCCGCGGGGAACGACGGAAATGCGCTCTACGTCCGGAACCTCACCACCGGCGAAACCGGGTTCCGGCCCGTCGTGACCTCCTTCCTGGACAGTTACAACGTGCTCGATAACGTCGGCAGCAGGTTGCTGGTGATGACCAACCGGGGCGCGCCCAACTGGCGGGTCGTGGAGATCGATCCGGCCCATCCGGAGGAGTCGAGCTGGCGGGAGATTCTGCCCGAAAAGCCCGAGCCGCTCGACAATGCCTCGACCGCCGGCGGTCGCCTCTTCGCCACCTACATGAAGGACGTGGCCCATCGGGTCTACGTCTACGACCTGAACGGGAAGCTGGAGCGGGAAATCGCCCTGCCCACGCTGGGGCGGGTCGGCGGGTTAGGAGGAAACCACGACGACCGGACCATCTTCTACACCTTCCTGTCCTTCACCTATCCGCCCACCGTCTTTCGGTACGACATCGCCACCGGCGCCTCGACCAGCTACCGCCAGACCGAGGTGCCCTTCGATCCGGGACAGTTCGAAACCCACCAGGTGTTCTACCAGAGCAAGGATGGTACCCGGATTCCGATGTTCCTGGTCTACAAGAAGGGGCTGACCCTCGATGGGCAACGGCCCACCCTCCTCTATGCCTACGGCGGGTTCAACATTGCGTCCAACCCGTCGTTCAATCCCCTCCTGGTGGCCCTGCTGGAGCAGGGCGGGGTCTACGCCCTGGCGAACATCAGGGGCGGCAGCGAGTACGGGGAGGCCTGGCATCGCGCCGGGATGCTGCTCAAGAAGCAGAACGTGTTCGATGACTTCATCGCGGCAGCGGAATGGCTCAAGGCGAGCGGCTACACCTCGACCGCCCGGTGCGCGATCCAGGGCGGGTCGAACGGCGGCCTCCTGGTCGGCGCGGTCATGACCCAGCGGCCCGACCTCTGCCACGTCGCCCTTCCCGCGGTCGGGGTCATGGACATGCTCCGATACCACAAGTTCACGATCGGATGGAACTGGGCCGCCGAATACGGTTCCAGCGACGACCCGGTGCATTTCCGGAACCTCCTGTCCTATTCTCCGCTCCAGAATCTCAAGCCCGGCACCAGTTACCCGGCCACCCTGGTCACCACCGCCGATCACGACGATCGGGTGGTCCCGCCCATTCGTTCAAGTTCGCCGCGACCCTGCAGGAGGATCAGGCCGGTCCGAACCCGGCCCTGATCCGGATCGAAACCCGATCGGGACACGGCGCGGTGAACGTCGCCAAGCAGCTCGACCAGACCGCCGATCTCTACTCGTTCATGTTCTTCAACATGGGCATCACCCCGAACTACCCGGCAATTCCATGAACCGGACGCCCTGACCCGCCGGGAGTTTCTGGCCGGAACCGGAGCGACGGTGCTGGCGTTGGGCATGCCCGGGGACCTGCCCCGCCTCCGCTGCCGAGCCGTTCCGGATTTCGCTGGCCCAGTGGTCGTTCCATCGAGCATTGCAATCCGGCAGGATGGACCACCTCGATTTTGCCAAGGTGGCGCGCACCGAGTTCGACCTCGACGCCATCGAGTTCGTGAACACCTTCTTCAAGACCCGGGCAACCGACCCGGCCTACCTCGCCGAGATGAACCGGCGCGCCAGGGACTTCGGCATCACCCACCATCTCATCATGTGTGACGCCGAGGGACGCCTGGGAGATCCCGACGCCGCCCTGCGGAGCCGCGCCGTCGAGAACCACCACAAGTGGGTCGATGCCGCGAAAACGCTGGGCTGCATCACCATCCGGGTCAATGCGGAAAGCGAGGGCAGTCCGGAGGAACAGCAGAAGCTCTGCGCCGACGGGCTGCGCCGGCTCACCGAGTACGGAGCGAGCCAGGACATCAACGTGATCGTGGAGAACCACGGCGGTCTCGCCTCCCACGGCGACTGGATGGCCGGCTTGATGCGCCTGGTGAACCACCCCCGCTGCGGCACCCTGCCAGACTTCGGCAACTTCTACGAGTATGATCGCTACCAGGGCGTCACCGACATGATGCCGTTCGCCAAGGCGGTGAGCGCCAAATCCTACGATTTCAACGAGCAGGGCGAGGAAACCACCATCGACTACCACCGGATGCTCAGGATCGTGACCGGGGCGGGGTTCCACTCCTGGATCGGGATCGAGTACGAGGGCGAACGGCTGGGAGAGAAGGAAGGAGTCGCGAAGACCAAGGCCCTGATGGAACGGATCCGCTCCGAGTTGAGCTGACCTTCCACTGTCCGCCGGTCCGCCTACCAACTCACCTGCAGCCCTGTCGTCAGGAGACGATCCGTCTTCACCAGATCGGCGGATGGCGGGGTCTTGTTGTACTTGATCTGATAGCTCGCCTTGAGGGCGAAGTGGCTCGAGATCGGAGCGACCAGCATGGTCTCGCTGGTGACCCGATGGTTCTGACCCGTCCGCAGATCGGGAATGAACTCAAAGCTCTCCTGGAAATAGGCCGTCTTGGTGAAACGGTAGCGGTACCGGAAGGCCGTCCGACCGGTGGCGAACTGTCCGCTCTCGGTCATCGACTCGTCGGGAGACAGGTACTTTCGCTCCTGGACGAATCCGAACCCTCCCTCGAGCTGAAGCTCGTGCCGATCGGAAGCGAGCGCCGACCAGGTGAACCCGATGCCTTCCTCCACCCGCCGGGCGATTCCGGCGAACCGGTCCCGCTCGTATCCCACGAACGCGTAGGTCGCGATGCGCGCCCCGGCGGGATACTCGGCCCGGATCCGCGCCTGCTGACTGTTGGCGTTCTGCTCCCCGTCGCTGCGTCCATAGATCAATCCGAAGCTCTGGGTGAACAGCAACCGCCCGGACCGAAGCAGCAGGCGATCCGCCACATTGATTGTCGTGACCTCGGTATTCCCGGCGGCGTTCACCAGGCCGACGTCGCCGGTGAACTGCACCGGTTTGGGTGCCTCCTGGCCGCTCAACACCGGGGCGGGAAGGATCAGGAGCAAGGGGAGCAGGAGCGGGCGGGGACGGGGACAGGCCATCGGCATACCTAGTTCGGATAGGGGTAACCCCGGCGAAGCAGCCGGTCGAGGGTCCGGTCCTGGCCGTAGGCGTCCGGGAACACGATGACCTCGCCATCCGCCCCGGGGAAGGCGGTGGAGTACACGTACATCACGGCGACCGGACGCTTCAGCCGGACGAAGACCTGGCGAGTCCCGCCGATGGTGCTCGCGATTCGCGCCGGCGGCCACTCGGGACGCTGCCGCAGAATAAGCTGGGCCAGGACCTCACCATTCTGGACCTGCACACAGCTCGCGAGCCCGGCATTCGGCGCTGGCGGAGCCGCATCATACACCGGAAAGTCCCCGGTCACCGGAAATTTCACTGCCGCCGCGATATTCTCACGGGGACGAAACGCCATCATCCACGCCTGCCCGGAGAAAGCCGGCGCCTGACGGCATTGGTCGCTCACCAGCGTCGCCAGAAGCCAGACCGGCGATGCCTCCGGTTCGATGAACTCGAGCCGCCCCGCCGGGGCACTGAGAAAGACGGCGCGGTCGGCCGGCCGCCGCGGGAGCCAGCGCCAGCGCTCGAGAGCGAGCTCGATCCGGCGGATACCACCCTGAAAAAACGGTCGCCGATGGGCGCTGTCCGTCGCGAACCGCCGATAGGTCCCCAGCGCACGTCGCAGCTCGGCGTAGGGGAGCCATGGCGGTTCGAGCGCCGAGATGACGGAATCGGGGTTTGAAGTGGTCCGGAGACTGCGCAGCAGGGCCACGCCGTCGTAGCTCGGCGGACCCAGATCGGAAAGCACCCCGCTCTCCTTCCACGAGATCCGCCCCCGGGCCAGGGCTGCCGTGAATCGCAGCGCGGCGATCGAGAGCGCCACATCGAAGCGAATCGCCTGTTCCTGGTCGGCGCCGCCTCGATCCAGGGTCGCCCGGAGTGCGCCGAGCTGCGGAGCATCGTAGTCCTCGGGATCGAGTCCCCTGCTCGCGGCCGTGGCCAGAACATCGATCAGCGAGCCCGCTTCGCGGGTGGGCCGGCCATTGGACAACCACAGGGGGTTCCACCCGTTCTCGCCGTACAGAACGAGCATGTCGGGCTGCACGTCAGTGAACCGCCCCCATCGAATCGCGGGATGGCGCCCTCGTTCGACCAGACGCCGCAAGGCGCCATTCTCGATGCGCGGACCCGTGCTGAGCAGCAGGAACGGAACCGCGAGGAGTGCGAGAAATCGAGCAGCCATGGGCAGCAAGTTACCCCCGAAAGTATCCTTCCCGGATGACCGTCCGGGGTGCCACTCTGCTGGACGCCGCGCTCGAGCTGGCTCGACTCACCGGCAAGTCGGCGCTCCGCCATTTTCGGCGCGACATCGAGGTCGAGCAGAAGGCCGATGGCTCGCCGGTGACCGTCGCGGACCGGGAGGCGGAGCAACTGGCCCGGGACTGGATTGCCCGGCACTTCCCGAAGGACGGCATCCTCGGCGAGGAGCTCGGGACGACGCCGGGAACCTCGTCACGGACCTGGCTGCTCGATCCGGTGGATGGAACGCGCACCTTCGTGCGCGGGGTGCCGCTCTGGGGAAGCCTGGTCGCCGTGGTCGAGGAGAATACCGTGCTCGCCGGAGCCGCGGCGTATCCCGCTCTCGACGAAGACATCGGCGCGGCGCCCGGCAGTGGATGCTGGCACAATGGCCAGCGGTGCAGGGTGAGCGCGACGGATTGCCTGGAGAATGCCACCCTGCTCACGACCGATGACCGGGGATTCGAGCCCATGATGCGTCGGGGCTGGGAGGCGTTGGCCACGTCGGCGGGGACGGTACGCACCTGGGGAGATTGCTACGGTTACCTCCTGGTGGCAACCGGCCGCGCCGAGATCATGGTGGATGCCCGGCTCAACGCCTGGGATTCCGCGTGTTTCGTTCCGATCATTGCCGAAGCCGGTGGTCGCATGACCGATCTATCGGGTCGGGACGGCTGGGAGCTCTCCAACGCGATCGCTACCAACGCGGCACTCGCGACCGCGGCTCGGGCATGCTTCGCGCGTTAGGCATCGCGGCCTGCTTGAGCGCGGCCGTCCCGAACCCCGCTCCGGCCCAGCGACTGCCCTATCAGAACCCCGGCCTGCCGGTGGGAGCCCGGGTGCGGGACCTCCTTCACCGTATGTCGCTCGAGGAAAAATTCTGGCAGCTCTTCATGGTCCCCGGGGACCTCGACGATCCCTCGCACGACTGGTCCCGCGGCGCGTTCGGTCTGCAGATCGCCGCGAAATCCGCCGATCCCGCGGCGCAAGCCTCCCGCACCAACGACATTCAGCGCTACTTCGTCGAGCGCACCCGCCTCGGCGTTCCGATCATCCCGTTCGAGGAGGCGGTGCACGGGCTGGTCGAGCCGGGCGCAACCGTCTACCCGCAGGCGATCGCCCTCGCGGCAACCTGGGATACCACCCTCGTTGGCGAGATCGCGCGAGCCATCGCCGCGGAAACCCGGAGCAGGGGGATTCGCCAGGTACTGTCACCGGTGCTCAATCTCGCGAGCGATGTGCGCTGGGGAAGAGTGGAGGAGACCTACGGGGAGGACCCCTGGCTCGTGTCCCGCATGGGAAATGCCTTCGTGGCAGGGTTCGAGCGGAGCGGAGTCATCGCGACTCCCAAGCACTTCGTGGCCAACGTGGGAGCCGGTGGGCGGGACAGTTATCCGATCGCATGGGGCCGCCGCGAGCTGGAGGAGCGATTCTTTCCTCCGTTCGCGAGCGCGATCCGCGACGCCGGGGCCCGATCGGTCATGACCGCCTACAACTCCGTGGATGGGACGCCGGCAACTCAGAATCGCTGGTTGCTCACCGAGATCCTGAAGCGCGCGTGGCGGTTTCCTGGATTTGTCATTTCCGACGCGGCCGCAACCGGTGGGGCCGTGGTCCTGCACCACACCGAGCCCAGCACCCCGGTCGCCGCAAAGCATGCGCTGGAGGCCGGGCTCGATGTCGTCTTCCAGTCGTCCTGGCCGCAGCACCGCCCGTATCTCGAGGCGTTGCGCTCCGGAGGGATCCCGCCGGCTGTCATTGATTCCGCCGTGGCGCGGGTGCTGCGAGCCAAATTCGACCTGGGCCTGTTCGAGCATCCGTACGTCGCGCCCGACAGCGCGATCCTGTCCGCGAGCAACCCCGGGCACCGGCGGCTCGCGACCCGGGCGGAGGAGGAAGCCGTGGTGCTGCTCCGGAACCAGGACCACACGCTCCCCCTGGCTCCGGCAATCGGTACCCTCGCGGTGATCGGAGTGGATGCCTCGGAAGCGAGACTCGGCGGGTACAGCGGTCCCGGTATCGACGTCACGCCCATACTCGACGCCCTGAAGGAACGCCTCGGCGGGCCGCGGGTGCGGTATGCGCCTGGTCCGGGGCGATCATCGATGGAATGGGCGGCGATCCCCTCCGATGCGTATCGATCTCTGCACGGCGAATATTTCGGCAATCCGTGGCTCGAGGGTCCTCCCGCGCTGACGCGAGACGATCCTTCCATCGATGTTCACTGGACCTTCAACCCGCCGGGCCGAGGTCTGGCCAATGACTGGTACTCGGTTCGCTGGGACGGGGTGCTGGTCGCGCCGCCCTCGGGGGTCGGCCGGATCGGGGTGGAAGGCAGTGATGGCTACCGGCTGTACCTCGATGACCGCCTCGTCATCGATGACTGGGTGAAGCGAAGCGACGGGGCGCGGCTGGTGGACGTCGGGTGGACTTCGGGATCCCAGCATGGGCTACGGCTCGAATTCTTCGAGACCAGCGGCAACGCACGGGTGCGCCTGGTATGGAACGCCGGCATTCAGGACGACTGGCGCCCCCGGATCGACAGCGCGGTCGCCATAACCCGTGGGGCCGATGCCGCCGTCGTGGTCGCAGGGATCGAGGAAGGGGAATTCCGGGACCGCGCGTCGCTCGCGCTCCCCGGACATCAGGAGGAGCTGATTCGGAGCGTTGCCCGGACCGGGGTGCCGGTGACCGTCGTCTTGATCGGCGGGAGCGCGATCACGATGTCCCGATGGGTCGACAGCGTCGGGGCCGTGGTGATGGCGTGGTATCCCGGTGAGGCCGGAGGCAGCGCCATTGCCAGGATTCTGTTCGGAGACGCGACCCCGGGGGGCCGGCTCCCCATCTCGTTCCCGCTTGCCGAGGGACAGCTCCCTCTGGTGTACAATCACAAACCGACCGGCCGCGGCGACGACTACCTCGATCTCTCCGGCAAGCCGCTCTTCCCGTTCGGCTTCGGCTTGAGCTACACGAGCTTCGAGTACAGCAATCTCCGGATCGACCCGGTCCACCTCACGGCTCGCTGCCTGGTCCGCAATACCGGGCTCCGTGCGGGTGACGAGGTGGCGCAGCTCTATCTCCGCCGGCCTCTGGCATCTGTGGCGCAACCGGTCCTCCAGCTCGCGGGGTTCGAGCGGCTGACCCTGGCCCCTGGAGAGTCCCGGGAGGTCCTCTTCCATCTCGACCGCCGCCAGCTCATGATCCTGGATCGGGATCTCCACTGGGTGATGGAGCCGGGCATCGTTCGGGTGCTGATCGGCGCGTCATCGGCAGACATCAGGCTGCGGGGGGATTTGGCCATCCCATGAGCCCACTCGATCGACGCGAGTTCCTGACCGCGATCGCCTCGGCGAGCGTCTCTGCCCATCTGACCCCTCTGACCCCTCTGGCCCCCCGTCCTGTTCCCTCCCGCTCCCAGCTCGAGTGGCAACGCGATGAGCTCGCGCTCTTCCTGCACTTTGGGGTGAACACTTTCACCAACCGCGAATGGGGCGACGGCACCGAGGATCCGTCGATCTTCAACCCCTCCGCCCTGGACCCCGGGCAGTGGGCCCGTGCCGCGCGGGCTGCCGGGTTCCGCGCGATGATCCTCACCGCCAAGCACCACGACGGATTCTGTCTCTGGCCCACCCGGACCACCATCCATTCGGTGATGAGCAGCCCCTGGCGTGGGGGAAGCGGCGACGTGGTGCGCGAGTTCGTCGATGCCTGTCGCGCCGAGGATCTCAAACCGGGCCTCTATCTCTCGCCGTGGGACCGGAACAACGTGGCGTACGGAGATTCCCCGAGGTACAACGATATCTACTGCGATCAGCTCACCGAGCTCCTGTCCAACTACGGAACGATCCACGAGGTCTGGTTCGACGGCGCCAACGGCGAAGGGCCCAACGGCAAACGCCAGCAATACGACTGGCCCAGGTTCTGGGGCCTCGTCCGGAAGCTCCAGCCCGAGGCGGTGATCTTCTCCGATGCCGGTCCCGATATCCGGTGGATCGGGAACGAACGGGGTTCCGCCGGGTCCACCAATTGGTCCACCGTGGACCCCGATGCGGTGCCGTACCCGGGCGCCTCGGGTGACACGGTGACCCGGGCCCTTCAGGAGGGAGATCCGCAGGGCAGCGTGTGGCGTCCCGGCGAGACCGACGTATCGATCCGGCCGGGTTGGTTCTATCACCCCGAAGAAGACGGTCGCGTCAAATCGGTGGACGATCTGGTCGAGATCTACCTGAGCTCGGTCGGGCGGAATTCCAAACTGCTCCTCAATGTGCCGCCCACCAGTGAGGGTCTGCTCAACGACGTGGACGCCGCCCGGTTGCTCCAGCTGCGCCATCGCCTCGCGGCCATCTTCTCGGAGGATGTCGCGATGGGCCGCGAGCCGGCCTGGCAGATGACCGGTCCTCGCTCCGCGGTCGGTACCCTGGAGTTTGCCCAGCCCAGCCGGGTCGGCATCGCGGATCTCCAGGAAAACATCGTCCACGGCCAGATTGTCGCACGGTACGAGCTGGAAGGATTCGACGGCTCGTCGTGGCTCCCCCTCGCGAGCGGAACCACGATCGGCTACCGCAAGCTGGATCGATTCGAGCCGCGGCTCATAACCCGCGCCCGCCTCAGAATCGAGGAGGCGCTCGAGCCCCCCGGCCGGTGCGCATCGGGCTCTACCGGAGCGAAGAGTGATTCCTCCGGCGCCGGATCCCGCGCGCATCGCCATTCTGGATACCCAGGGGGTTCACTCCTATGGCGACCTGCACCATGCCTCCGGCCGGGCCTCGGCCACGCTGCTCGGAACCCGGCCCGACCTGCTCGAAGACCGGGTGGCCTTCTTCGTCACCCCCGGTTTCGACCATGTCGCCACGCAGTGGGGCATCTGGCGGGCCGGCGGGATCGCGGTGCCGCTCGCGCTCTCTCATCCGGACGCCGAGCTCGAGTACGTGGTTCGGGACTCCGGCGCCTCGGTGGTAGTGACCGAACCGGTGGCGGCGGAACGACTCGCCGCGATTGCCGCACCGGCCGGCGTCCGCTTCCTGACCACGGCTGAGCTCTTCGCCGCTCCAGTGCCGGCCAACCTTCCGGTCGTGGCGCCCGAGCGACGCGCCATGATCATTTATACAAGTGGCACCACCGGGAAGCCCAAGGGTGTGGTCACCACCCACGCGAACCTGGAGGCCCAGATCGGAGCGCTCCTTGCCGCATGGGAATGGACTCCGGACGACCGGATCCTCCTGGCGCTCCCGCTCCATCACGTGCACGGAATCATCAACGTGGTTTCGTGCGCGCTCTGGGCCGGCGCAGCCTGTGAAATGCTGCCCCGGTTCGACGCGGCCGTGGTGTGGGAGCGGATCGCCGCGGGGGGGCTCTCCCTGTTCATGGCGGTGCCGACCATCTACCAGCGGCTGATCACGGCGTGGAAGGAAATGGACCCCATAACCCGCGAGCGCTCGACCGCCGGATGCCACCGGATGCGCCTCATGGTCTCCGGCTCGGCCGCCCTGCCGGTCAGCGTGCTCGAGGAATGGAAGGGCATCAGCGGCCACACTCTGCTCGAGCGCTACGGAATGACCGAGCTCGGGATGGCTCTCTCGAACCCGCTGCATGGAGAGCGCCGGCCCGGTTCGGTGGGCGGCCCGCTTCCCGGGGTGCAGGTGCGGCTGGCCGACGAACAGGGCCGCCCGGTCGGCGAGGGAACCCCGGGACAAATCGAGGTCCGCGGACCCAGCGTCTTTCTGGAATACTGGAACCGGCTGGAAGAAACCCGCGACGCGTTCCGCGACGGCTGGTTCAGAACTGGCGACACCGCGGTCGTGGAGGGGGGGGCATACCGGATCCTGGGCCGAAGCAACGTGGACATCATCAAGACCGGGGGATTCAAGGTGTCCGCGCTCGAGATCGAAGAGGAGCTGCGGACCCATCCTGCGGTTCGCGAGTGCGCCGTGGTCGGCCTCCCCGACCCGGAATGGGGGGAGCGGATTGCGGTCGCCATCGAGCTGCGCGACGGATCGGGACTGACGCTGGAGGAGCTGCGGGATTGGGCCCGGGAACGCCTGGCGCCTTACAAACTGCCCCGGCAACTCCACTGCACCGGCGAGCTGCCCCGGAATGCGATGGGAAAGGTGCTGAAACCGATGGTCGCGAAGCTGTTCTAGACCGGCAACCCGGTGGGACACGCGTTCTGAAGCGCCGCCGCGAGCGCCAGAACGTCCTCTTCACCCTCCGGCTTTCCCACCACCTGCAGGCCGACCGGCATCCCGTCCGGATCCAGACCGCACGGCACCGAGGCGACGGGGAGTCCCGTCAGGCTGAGGACGAAGGTCGGGGCGAGCCAGTCCACATAGGTTGTCATAACCCGCCCTGCCACCGTCTCGGGATAATTCTGCTCCACCGGGAACGGTGAGACGGCCATGGTGGGCGTGAGCAGGTGATCGTACCGCTCGAAGAAAGCCCGGAACCGGTGCCAGATCGTTCCCCGGACCGCCTCGGCGCGACCGAGGTCGGGCACCCCGCTGCCCAGACCAGCCTTCGTATTGTTCCGCACGTTGACGCCAAGCTCTTCGATCCGGTCGAGGCGCTCCTGCATCCAGCTCACGAACCATAACCCGCGGAGGGCGAGGAACGCGGCGCGGCCCTCCGAAAGATCCAGGGCTACTGGCTCCGCGCCGAGCCCCTCGGCGGCCTTCCGGCACACCGCCTCGACGGCGGGATCCACCCCGATGCCCGCGATGTCCGGACAGTACGCGAGGCGCAGGTCCTTCCGGGGGCCGCGGCGCACCGCTCCAACGAAGTCGCGACCGGTGGGTTGCCGAAGCGGCGCGAACGGGCTCGGGCCTGCCACCGCCTGAAGCATGAGCGCGACGTCTTCCGCCGAGCGGGCCATCGGCCCGGTAACCTGGAGCGTGTCCCAGACCCAGTCGCTCGGATGGGTCGGGACCAGTCCGGGTGAAGGACGCAGCCCGACCACACCGCAGAACGATGCCGGAATCCGAAGCGAGCCACCCAGATCGGTGCCTTCCGCAAGCGCGATCATGCCGGTCGCGAGGGCGGCGGCTCCGCCCCCGGTCGATCCGCCAGCGCTTCGGTCCGGATTCCAGGGATTGCGAGTCCGCCCGAATACGTCGTTCCAGGTGTTCCCGCCCGCGGCGAACTCCGGAGTGTTGGTCTTGCCCAGGATGATGGCGCCCGCGGCCCGGAGCCTCTGCACCACCAGAGCATCCTCGGCCGGAACGTGATCCCGATAGAGCGGCGAGCCGAACGTCGTCCGGAGTCCCGCGACCTGGGTCACGTCCTTGATGCCGACCGGTACCCCCGCGAGAAGACCCGCCGGTTCTCCTCCGGCAAGCCTCCGTTCCAGGTCCCGCGCGTCGTCGAGCGCCCGGGGATTGAGCGTGACGATCGCATTGATCCGCGGATTCACCTCCTCGACCCGGCGAAGCGCCGCCTCGACGACCTCGACTGGGGACAGCTCCCGCGCGGCCACCTGGCTGGCGATCTCCTTCGCGCTGGCTATCGGCGGGTTCATGCGGGCAAACCCACGGGGTCCACAGATTGCACAGATGAAGCGCCCGATTGGGGAGATGATCCTGCCAGCCGGCGGTATTGGAGTGCAGTGGAATTATTTGACCTTCCTCCCGCTTGGTCAGGCGATCCATTGCCTTCCGCTCGACGATGATTTCCTCATAGCACCACAAGTCGACCCGGTATCGCAAGCCCAGCGACGTATCCTCAAGTGCTGACCCCGTGGCAAGGAAGCGGATCCCAAACCTCGCGCCACAGACCGATTTGACTCGACCTCAGGGATTCCGGGGCCAGTCGCCCAGCCACGCCACCGTCCGGCAGAACGCCGCCTCCCCGCCCCGGAATTTCCAGGGAAAGCACCCCACGATGCAGCGCTTGTTCTGGAGCTCGGGCGCGTCGATCTCGCCGCCGACATTCTCGATGTGCATGCAGTCGTGGGGAAACAGCGCGTTATGGGTGAGCTGATACGCCGAATCGGGAAACATCTTTTCGACACCCTTTTTTCCACCAAACAGCTCTTCGGCCCGGGCCCGGACCCGGTCGCAATGCCCGTGCATCCCTTTGCCGAGAAAACGCCCGATCGGAAGGTTCATCGGGTGATCGGTCGAGACACAGTCCACTCCCCAGATATGGATCTTCTTCTTGAGGAGCCACGGCACCATGTCGGGATGGGCTCCGGGGTGCAGGTGGATGTAGCGCTCCTCGTCGGGCTCCCCGCCGAACTGGGCGTAGCGATGCCACCCGGTGTGCAGGATCAGCAAGTCGCCCGGTTTCACCTTGACCCGCTTCTCGATCATCTTCGGGGTATAGACCCCGAGCTCCCCCATTTCATCCCGCAGGTCCACGACCACCCCGGGCCCACAGAGCCACTCCATCGGGATTTCGTCGATGGTGCGCCCCGCCGTGACGAAGTGCCGCGGCGCGTCCAGGTGGGTCCCCATGTGATTCGAGGTCTGGATGTACTGCGCGTTGACGCCGTGTTCGGCCTTCCGCTTGATGTACTTCACTTCGAACGGGGGATAGTAGGGCCAGAACGACACTTCCTGGTTCAACGGTTGGGAAAGATCGTAGGTTCGCATCAGGCCTCGCGCTTGGGTCGCATGAGGAAGGAATAGAGCACGAAGGAAACGATGGCCGCCGAAAACCACGCGCCCGAGAAAAGAAAGCCCACACTCGGAAACACCGCCCCGGCCAGGGCGACCGCGATCCCGGCGCCGGTCGCGATCAGCGCGGCGCGATTCACGACCGGATACGCGCCGCCCTCACGGTAGAGATCGTCCACGGCCAGCCGGCCGCCCCGCACCACGAGATAGTCGCACACGATCACTCCGCCCACCGCGCCGAGCAGGCCCGAGTAGCTGAGCAGCCAGGTCTGATAGGAGTCGAGCAGTTTCCAGGGAAGGATCAGGATGCCGATGATCGCCGCGAGGATGCCGCCCGTTCTGGCGCTGATCCGTCGCGGGCTCAGATTGGCGAACGCGTTGGCCGGCGCGACGATGTTGGCGGCCAGGTTGGTGGTCAGCGTCGCCACCAGGATGGCCACCAGGGCCACCAGCGCGAGCACCGGCCGATGCTGCTCCGCGGCGATGCGTCCCACCAGCTCGACCGGATTCCAGATCGCCTTGCCATAGAGCGTGACCGTCGCGCTGGTCACGGCCACTCCGATGAAGGCGAACAGCGGCATGGTGGTGAGGAGACCGACGGTTTGCCCGACGGCCTGGTCGCGCTGGGTCCGCGCGAACCGGGAGAAATCCGGAATACTGAGGGCCAGGGTCGCCCAGAAGCCCACCATCGCGGTGAGCCAGGGAAGGAACAGACTCCGGAAGGACGCCCGCGGCGCCCCGGCCGACAGGGCATCGCTCCGCGACAGGAGCGACCCCGATCCCGCCGACCCGCCGGGCGGCCCACCAGAGCAAGGCCAGCCCGATCACGATCAGGAACGGCGCCGAGACCGTCTCCAGCCACTTGATGGACTCGGTGCCTTTCCAGACGAACCACAGGTTGATCAGCCAGAAGATTGCGAAGCCCAGGGAAGCCGGAACGCCGATCCCCATGAAGGTCGCATCTCCGCCTAACCCGCGCCATCCCGGCCAGAACAGGGCGAGGATTTCACTGATCGCGAGCCCCCCCACCCAGGTCTGTATGCCGAACCAGCCGCAGGCCACCACCGCCCGGAGCAGCGCCGGCAGGTGCGCGCCCCGAAGCCCGAACGAGGCCCGGACATAGACCGGGAACGGAATTCCATACCGGGTCCCGGCGTTCGCATTCACCAGAAGTGGAATCAGGACGATGGCGTTGCCCAGGAGAATCGTCGCCAGCGCCTGCCACCAGTTCATGCCGGCCCCGATGAGACTCGCCGCGAGCATGTAGGTCGGAATGCACACTGAGAGACCGACCCACAGCGATGCATAGTGCCAAAGCCCCCAGGTCCGCGCCCCAGTAGATACCGGCGCAAGGTCGGCATTACAGTACTGAAGACTGGCTCATGACAGCCGGCCCTTCGCCCGCGACGCCGCACGGGTCAGCGCGCGCCGGGTCAGCACCCGGGCGAGCTGGCGACGGTAGTCTTGACTCGCGTTGAGGTCCGAAGGCGGCTCGATGTCCTCGGTCGCGGCCAGCTCGGCCGCCCCGGCGATCGACGAGTCATCGAGGGCCCGGCCCCGGAGCGCGGCCATCGCCCGCTGGGCCAGGGCCGGCCCATCTCCCACGCTGAGGAGCGCGATCCGGACCCGGGCGCACTGTCCTCGCTCGTCCAGCGAGAGCGACACGGCGACCCCGACCAGGGCGTAGTCCCCGCGGCGTCGAGCGAATTCGTCGAACGCCACTCCCGCCCGGGCGGGAGAGGCCGGAATCTCGATCGCGACGACCAGCTCCCCCGGTTGCAGCGCGGTCGCGAAGAGCCCGGTGAAAAAATCGTCGGCCTTGATCCGGCGCTCCCCGGCCCGGCTTCGGAGGACCAGCACAGCCTCGAGCGCAACCATGACCGCCGGCAGCTCCGCCGCGGGATCGGCATGCGCGAGGCTCCCTCCGACGGTTCCCCGGGTCCGGATCTGCGGATGGGCGATGTGCGGCATCGCCTCGGCGAGCAACGGGGCCCGCTCCGCCACCAGAGGACTCCGCTCGACCGCGGAGTGCCGGGTCAGCGCTCCGATCCGGAGGTCCTCTCCGAGCTTGGAAATGCCCTCGAGCTCGGCAATCCGGTTCAGGTCCACCAGGACCGGGGGAGCAGCGAGCCGGAAATTCATCGCGGGAATCAGACTCTGCCCTCCCGCGAGCGGCTTGGCGCCCCCTCGGTCCGCCAGGAGGATCAGCGCCTCCTCCAGCGACCCGGGCCGGTGGTACTCGAACGGGGCGGGCTTCATGCGAGCCGGGCGGCGAGCTCCCGCTGCAGGGCCTCGAGCCCCTGCCGGGTGAGCATCCGGCTCACCGAGTCGAGCAGGCGCTGACCTAACCCGGCAATCTTCCCGCCGACCTGAAGATCCGCCCGGTAATGCATCGAGGTCCCGGCGCCCTCGGGCGACAGCGCAACGCTGGCGGTGCCACGGGTGAAGCCGAACCTGCCCTTCCCGTCGATGTGCATGGTGTAGGAGAGGGGCCGCTCGATATCGGCCAGGGTGATCGCCAGGTCGAATTCGGCCGCGGTGATCGGCCCCACCCCCACCGCCATCTTCCCCTCGTAACGATCCGGTGCGGTCCGAACCAGCTCACGGGTGCCCGGCATCGCCTTGGCCAGCACCTCGGGATCCATCAGAAGATCCCAGATCCGCTCGGGCGAGCCCGGCAGAGTGTCGTGTCCTTCAACAATCACCGACCGCCTCCTTCTTGTCCGCCCGTCCGCCCGTCCCCCTGTGCGCCCTTGATCATTTCCCACAGCCGGTTCGGACTCAGTGGAATCTCGGTGATCTCGATTCCACCGCCCAGCGCATCCTCGACGGCCTGCGCAAAGGCGGCGCCGGTGGGAATCGCTCCTGCCTCGCCGACTCCCTTGGTGCCAAGTGGATTGAGCGGCGACGGCGACACCAGATGCGCCATCTCCACGGTGGGCACGTCGAGCGCGGTGGGCAGCAGGTAGTCCATGAACGACGCGTTCTGAAGCTGGCCATTCTCGTCGAACCGGAGCTGCTCGTAGAACGCGTTACCGATCCCGTGCGCCACCCCACCCTGCACCTGGGCCTCCACCACCATGGGGTTGATGACTACTCCGCAGTCGTGAACCACCACGTAACGTTTGATGGCCACGGCGGCGGTCTCGGGATCGACCTCGACGATGATCGCATGCACTCCGTTCGCCGCGTTGCCGCGATCGGGGCCGAAATAGGCAGTGGCCTCGAGCCCGGGCTCGGTCCCGGGCGTCACCGCGCCGCGCAGGGGGTTCGCTCGCCGCGCCAGCTCCCCCAGCGCGATCGCGTTCGCGGGATGCCCTCGCTCCTGAACCCTTCCTCCAGCGAGCGTCAGCTCATTCTCCGCCACTCCCAGCTCGCGACTCGCGAGCGCGAGGATCTTCTCCCGGACCTTGATCGCGGCGGCATGGCAGGCGCTTCCCGCCACCACTGCGCCCCGGCTGGCGAACGTCCCGGTTCCCCAACCGAACTCCCGGGTATCTCCGGTGCTCACCCGCACCTGGTTCACCCGAACGCCCAGCGCCTCGGCGACGATCTGCGCCAGCGTGGTGAAATGTCCCTGTCCCTGGGTGCCGACTCCGGTGGCGAGCCGGACCGTCCCACTCGGCTCGACCGTAACCCGCGCGCCCTCGTAGGGACCGACCCCGGTGCCCTCGATGTACGACACCACTCCGATCCCGACCCGCTTGCCTTCCCGCCGCGCGGCCGGCTGCTCCTCACTCAGGAATCGCTCGTAATCGATCAGCAGCGCCGCCTTCGCCAGCGCGGCGGGATAGTTCCCGCTGTCGTACACCAGGGGCCGGAAATCCTGGAACAGAATCTCGTGATCGTAGGGGAACTGGTCGGGCTGGATACAGTTCCTCCGGCGGATCTCCACCCGGTCGATGCCCAGCTCACGGGCCGCGAAGTCCAGCAGCCGCTCCATCACGAACACCCCGTGCTGCCGGCCCGCTCCCCGCACCGGAGTCACGATGGGCTTGTTGGTGAAGATCGCCGTGAACTCGCTCTCGTAATTGGGCACCACATAGGGACCCAGCAGCGTGCACTGGCTGTTGATCGGCACCGTGAGCCCATAGGGGTCGTAGGCGCCGGTGTCATGGAGGAACCGGTCCTTGACGCCGAGGATTCTGCCATCCGCCGCCACGGCCAGCTCGGCGTCGTGGATCTGCCCCCGCTCCTGGGTTGTCGCGAAGAAGTTCTCCCGCCGGTCCTCGATCCACTTGACCGGCCGGCCGAGCTGCATGGCCGCCCAGGGGACCAGCACTTCTTCCGGGTAGAACATCATGATCTTGGGACCGAAGCCGCCGCCGATGAATGGCGCAATCACCCGGACCTGCGATTGCCCGAGTCCGAGCAGCTCGGCCATCCCGTTCCGGATCGGGATCGGGGCCTGGGTGGTGTCCCAGATGGTCAGCTCCTCGGCGCGAGGATCCCAGGATGCCACGACCCCCCGGTTCTCGATCGCCGCGGAGGCGCCCCGATCGTAGAAGAACCGCCGCGCGATGATGCGATGGGCGGTGCGCGCGGCGGCCTGATAGTCTCCCTTGGATTGACGGACCTGGGCGGCGAGGTTGGTGCCGAGCTGCTCATGAATCAGGGGAGCTTCCGGAGTGAGTGCCGCTTCGAGGTTGGTCACCGCGGCGAGCGGATCGAGATCGACGACGATGTCTTCGAGGGCATCTTCCGCCAGATACCGGCTCTCCGCGATCACCATGGCGAGCGGTTCGCCGGCGTGGCGCACCTTGTCCCGGGCGAGGGGAACCTGGGTGGCGGTGTTGAAGACCATCCCGGGGATCGGGGGCGGCGGCACCAGCAGCGGCCCGGGCCGCCAGTAATCACCCAGGTCGTCGCGCGGTATAGACTGCGACCACGCCCGGGCGGGCGCGCGCGGCGCCTGCATCGATGCCCGCGAAGCGTGCCGTGGGCTTCGTCGCTCCGGAGAAACGCGACGTGCAGCATGCCCGGGCAGCTCGACATCGTCCACGAAGAGCGCCCGCCCGGTGAGCAACCGGGCATCCTCGAGCCGAGGTACTGAGACGCCAAAGTACACCGGGCTCATGTCCGCCTGTCCGCCGGTCCGTCAGTCCGCCTGTTCACATATCGCTTCACCGCGGTCACGATGTTCGCATACCCCGTGCACCGGCACAGGTTTCCCGAGATCGCCTCCCGGATTTCCAGCTCGCTCGGGGAAGGATGGCGTTCCAGGAACGGCACCAGGGTCATCAGGATGCCCGGGGTGCAGAACCCGCATTGCAGGGCATGGGATTCGTGGAAGGCCTGCTGCAAGGGATGCAGGGATTCCGGGGCGCCCAGGCTCTCGACGGTTCGGAGGTCGTGCCCGTCGGCCTGGACCGCGAACAGCAGGCAGGACCGCACCGGCTCACCGTCGAGAAGCACCGTGCAGGCCCCGCACACGCCGTGCTCGCAACCCACATGGGTCCCCGGCAGGCCGAGATCGTGACGGAGAAAATCGGACAGGAGGAGCCGCGGCTCGACCGCCCTGGTCTGGCGGCTCCCGTTCACGACGACGGTGATGGAATGCATGGAGAGAATGAACGTACTCTCTCCGGTGGTTCGTCGCTACGCTCTCCGGAGGGACGCCACCAGGCTCACCACCATCAGGAGCAGGCCGCACACCACGACGATCGCCGCGCCGGTGGGCAGGTCCAGTTTGTAGGACGCGGCCAGCCCCAGCAGGCTCGCGGTCACCGCAATCCCCCAGCCGACGAACAATCGCCCCGACCACTGCTTGGCCAGCATGACTCCGCAGACCGCCGGAACGATCAGGTAGGCAAACGTGAGCAGGACGCCCGCCAGGCGGACGAAACTGACGACCACCACCGCAAAGGCTGCGTAGAAGAGAAAATCCCACCAGTGGACCCGGATCCCCTGGGCCTCGGCCTGCTCGGGGTCCGACGACACCAGAGCGAACCGCCGGTGAAAGATCCCGTAGAAGGCCGCCAGGCCGGCGAAAATCAGGGCCCGTTGACCGACTTCTCCGCGGGTTACGTTGAGGATATCTCCGGTGAGCAGGTGTTCGAGCTCCTCCTTCCCCCCGGCCACCCGGCTCAGCAACAGGATCACTCCCGCCGCAGCCACCACGAACGTGATGCCTATGATCGCTTCCTGGGGGACATTGCGCTTCTTGACTCCCCGCGACCAGCTGAAGAACGCGGCACCCAGGAAGGTGACCCCGAGGGAGATCCAGAACGTGATCGGGTCGGAAAAGTGATGCCCCAGGATGAGCGCCACACAGGTGCCGAGGGTCGCGACCTGGGCGAGCGCCAGGTCCACGAAGATCACCTCACGCCGCACCACGTGCAGACCCAGATACACGAGGAGCGGCGGCAGGACGAGGCACGCGGTGAGCGGCCACTTCATGATCTCCCAGGCAACCTGAAAATCCGCCTGAATCATGGCTTTGCCTCCAGGGCAGCGGCGAGGGTTCGTACCAGGTAGTCCATCAGGTCGACGTACGTCGTGGTGTTCGGTACCGCCCCCGGCTGTTGGGGCATCATGACGACGGTGGCGCTGGTCTGACGGGCCACGGTCTCCGCAGTCTTGTGATTCTGATAGGGCTGCACCGTGATGACGTGCGCGTTCTGGGTCTTCATCGCCGTCACGATGTCGGCGAGGTGAGACGGCGAGGGAGAGATGCCCGGCTTGGGCTCCAATTCGCCGATGACGTCCAGGTTGAACCGGCTCGCGAAGTAGATGAAATCCTTGTGATAACTCACGACCTTCGCCCCGCGGAACGGCGCCAGCTGGCGCTGCCATTCCGGGAGCTTCTGATCGATCGTCGCGTTGAACCGGACCAGGTTGGCCTTGAAGGTTGCCGCGTTGGCGGGATCCACCTGGGCCAGATGATCGGCGATCTCGCCGGCGACGATCTTCGCATTCACCGGATCGATCAGGAAGTGGGGATTGCCCAGCGCGTGGATGTCGCCTTTGGAGCGGTCGAAAGTGGTCGGGACCTCCAGCAGGTGAATCCCGGTGGAGGCGACCACCCGGCCCGGAGCCCCGGCCGCAATCTTGGAATTGCGGGCGTTGTCGAGCAGCGGCGGGAGCCAGCCCAGCTCCAGCTCGGCCCCACCCTCGATCAGCACGTCGGCGCGGTTCAGGGTGATGAGGTGGCTGGGCTTCGGATCGACGAAATGAGCATCCTCGGTCGGCTTGGCGAGCGCGGTGACGTCAATCGCGTCGCCCCCGACGGCCTGGGCCAGCGCCGCCAGATCAGGGGTCGTCGCCACGACGTTGAGTTTCTTCACGGCGGGAGGATTGCCCCATCCCGCGAGGAGCGCGAGCGCGGCCAGCTTGATGGTTCCGGTCATGATTCTGTGCATTCCTTCCTTAGAACTTGTGCGCGGCGTGCGCTCCGAGAATGAACTCGAACTGCAGCCACACCGAATGATCGATGCCGATTCCCTTTCGGTCATCGTAGTTGTATTGCAGGCGGATCTTCGAGAACTCGCTCGGATACCAGGTCAGATTGGGGGAAACCCGGGTCCGAGTCGCCCGGTCCGCCACCGTGAACGCGGCCTGACTGCCGCTGACATATTCGCCACGCAGGCCCAGCACCACGCGCGGCTTGACGCCCCAGAGCAACTGGGAGTACACCCCTCGATCGTGGAGCTCTTCGGCGGGGAGCGTGACTTGAGGATCCTCCACCGACGGCCGCTCCGCCGCGTCGTAGCGCCGGAACATCGCCTCGGTCTGCCACGATACGAACGGGAATCCCTGATGGGCTCTCGCGGATTTCCACTTCCAGTAGAGATCCGCCCCGTAGATCTGGGTCCGGGCATGCGGCCCCGAGCTGTTGGGCCCGAACGCGCCCGAGACACCCATCAACAGGACCTGGGTGGAGGTCAGGTCGAACGAGGTGCTGATCCGGGGCTGGATCAGGAAATCCCCGAGACCCGAAACCTCCCGGTCGGCCGGGACACCCCCGTGAATCTGGGAAGACTCTTCCGAATCGAAGCTCCAGTTGGTTCCCCCCCTGCTGTTGAAGACCCCGAGCAGGGCCTCGGTATACCACTTCGTCGGAAGAAGCCAGGAGACCCTTGCCCCCTGGCTCCTCAGCCCTTCCGCCCCGAACATTCGATTGAGGACCAGCGGCTGGTCCACTGCCGGCCACGCGTGAGGATGCTGCTGATTCTGGCGACCGAATTCGGCGAAGAACTGTCCGACCCGGAGCTGGAGATTGGCGGGGAGCGAGGTGGTCAGGACGTACGCTTCCTCCAGCTCGAAGTCCGACTCGCCGCTGGTGTCGAGCTTGTACACGACATTGACGAATCCTCTGAAGTACGGGTCCACCGCTCCGTCGAGGGTCAGCTCCTCGTTGGGAATGGTGAAGCCGCGGACGTGCGGATCATGATCCCCTTTCTGAAGCGATGGGACGTCCTTCTCGCTCGACCACCCGAAGTCGGAGAGCCCCGAGAACCCGAAATTCATGTACACGCCCGCCGAGGCCTGCACCAGCGCCGCCGCCGGCTCCGCGGGGGCAGGTTGGCCGCCGGCTCGAACCCGCGCCAGGCGGTCAAACCGTGCCTGGAACCTGGACAAGACGGCGACGACGGAATCCCGCGGAACCGGACGCTGGTCCCGGGGCAGACTGTCGGATTGTTGAGCCGCCGCATGCGTGGTGCTACCAAGGACTACAGTCACCGCGGCAAGCAGTGTTCGCATAATTCCTCCAATAGACCAAACCACCTGTGATGGCGTTCAGACCGGGAGGAGTGGCGGGGCTCGCGAAAAGGGTTGGAAGACCGGGGTGGCCGGCAACAACTCGGTCGCGCCGAGCGGAGGCGAAACCGCCGCCGACTCTGCCGACCTGGGAGTCCCCGCCACGAGCGCGGGGGTCAGGGGAGGGTGATTCGCGGTCGCCCGGATACTGCACTGATCCGCATGACAGCCGCCCGAGGCCTCGAAGTGGGAGGCCAGGGTGACTGGATGACTGTGGAACAGCACCCCGTCCAGCGCGGGAAGGTCCCCACCTCCGCCACTCATCAGGACGATGAACAGCGCGCGAATCAGGTGGGAAACCGGTCCCGTGAGCATATCAGGAATCTACCAACTTCGGGCGGCGGCGGGTCAGGCACCCCCGAAGGGGTCCTCGAGACTCGGGCTCTGCGGAGTGAACAGCTCGGCACCCTGTTCGGTGATGACCATGTCGTCTTCGAGCCGGATCCCGAACTCGCCCGGGATGTAAACCCCCGGCTCGTCACTGAAGGTCATGCCGGGTTGCAGTTTGAGCGTGTTCCCCCGCACCAGATAGGGCCATTCATGGCCGTCCATCCCGATCCCGTGGCCCACCCGGTGGGAGAAGTACTTGTAATCGGGACCGTAACCCGCGTCCACGATCACCTTCCGCGCCGCCGCGTCCACCGCCTGCGCTTCCACCCCGGGGTGCGCCGCCGCCAGCGCCGCCGACTGGGCCGCGTGCTCGATGTCGAACACCTTTTTCATCTTGTCGGTCGGCTTGCCCAGCACGAAGGTGCGGGTGATATCCGACTGATAGCCCTCCACCGTGCACCCGTCGTCGATCATGATGATGGTGCCTTCGCGGATCGTCTGCGGCGTGGCGGAGCCGTGGGGAAGCGCGGTGTACTCGCCGACCTGGACGCTCGCGAAGCCCGGGAACCCCATGCGGGCGTAGGCGGCGTTGATGAGCGACTGAACGTCGCCCTGCGTCATCCCCGGCTTGAGCGCGTGGTACGCCGCGGCGTACGCCTTGAGGGTGACCTGGTTGGCCAGCTTCATGAGGGCCAGCTCGTGCGCGTCCTTCATCATGCGACAGCCGGCGGTCACCGGCGTGGCGCTTCCCACGCCCGAGCGCCGGGGCCGCGGCGGCGATCCCGTCCGCGAACACGTACTTTATCGTTTCTTCGATCCCGACCCGCCCCGTGGTCAGTCCGGCGGTACGCAGGCCCTCCCCCACGCGCTGATAGGGACTCTGGTCTTCTTCCCAGGTGAGCACCTGGGTGCCCCGGCCCAGCGGACCGGTCCTGGCCTGCTCCAGGGTTCGCTCTTCCTCGAACTTCGGAGTGACGATGAACGACTCTCCCTTGGCGGGGATCACCACGCAGGTGAGCCGCTCGCTGTTGCCCCACCGCATCCCGGTGAAATAGACCAGCGAGGTCCCACCGGCCATGACGATCGCATCGAGCGCATTGGCCGACATCATGGCCCGGGCCCGCTCGAGACGATGACGTCGCTCCTCCACCGAAATCGGTGTCGCCTGGGACCGCATCGAGCTGAGCGCCCGAATGGACGGGGGGAGATCCTGGTCCTTCCGGGGAGCAGGACCTTGGGCCTCACCAGCCACGGCCGAAGTTGCTGCTCCGGCCAGGACGAACCCCGAGCTGCCGATGAATGCCCTTCGTGAGATCGTCACGCCATTTTCTCCTCTGTCAGAGCAAGGGACTTCCAACCCCGAGCCAGGTCCCCACCATCGCGAACAAATGTACAGCCTGGTGGATGACTCCCTTCGCCCTCAGCCCAGTCTGGCAACCGACTTGACGCAAGCCGTTATCGATGTATATAACTATCTAGTTATTTAACTAATAGATTAATTACGTTATCCGGCAAAGATATGCGCCCAGCGAACGATGCCCTCAGCACGACTTTCTCTGCCTTGGCCGATCCGACCAGGCGAGCGATTCTGGACCGGCTCTGCACAGGTGCGGCTACGGTAAAAGAGCTCTCCGCTCCCTTCGACATGAGCGGACCGGCGATCTCCAAACACCTCCGGGTGCTCGAGCGCGCCGGTCTGATCCAGCGAGGGAAGGAAGCCCAGTGGCGTCCGCGGACCCTCGATCCCAAACCCATCCAACAGGTCGCTGCATGGGCCCAGGGGTTCCGGCGGTTCTGGGACGCAAGCTACGCACGGCTCGACAACTACCTCGAACAGCTCAATCAGGAGACCCGCGATGAAGAGTGCTGACCCGAGTCGTGAAAGCGCCGAGAGCGCTGGTCTTCGAGGTCTACACGAGCCCGAAACATCTCCCCAACTGGATGACCGGTCCGGATGGCTGGACCATGCCGGTATGTGAAGTGGATCTGCGACCCGGCGGGACCTGGCATTACGTCTTCCGGAAGTCGCACGGCACCGAGATGGACACGTGACGGCGGCCTAGGGGCGCGGCTCGGCGGTCCAGCTTCCCCCTAACGCGCGATACAACCGGACCGTCTGGACCAGGTACTGCCGCTCCTGCGCCACCAGCGCGAGCTGGGCGGTGAACAGGGACCGCTGGGCATCGAGCACTTCGAGATAGCTCGAGATCCCGTTGTCGTAGCGTTGCACCGCGAGCCCATAGGCCCGGGCCAGCGCCTGGGTCTGGGTCTCCTGCGCGGTGAGCTGGTCCCGGCTGAGCCGGAGGCCCACCAGCGCATCATCCGCCTCCCGGAATGCCTGGAGCACCGCCTGCTCGTAGCGGCTTCGGGCCTGGTCGGCCCGGGCCCGCGCGGCGCCGACCTGGTTCTCGAGCCGCAAGCCGGTGAAGATCGGGATCGAGACCCCGACCTGGCCCACGTAGATCTCGTTGCTCTTGGCGAACAGGCTGTCGAAGCCCTGGCTCTGCCGGCCGTACTGCCCGGTCACCATAACCCGCGGCATGATGTTGCCGATCGCGAGACCCACCCGGGCCGTGGCGGCCTGGAAGTCCCGCTCGGCCCGCATCACGTCGGGCCGGCGCAGCAGCAGGCCCGAAGGGATCGAATCGGGCACCTGAACCGCCTGGACCGCCTGCTCCAGCGGCGCGCCCCGGATCACCGGGCCGGGCGCCTCCCCGATCAGCAGGTTGAGCTGGTGCTCCTTCTCGGAGCGCTGCCGGGCAAAGTCCGCGAGCCGGGTGGCCGACCCGGCGGCATCTGCCTCGAACTGGCGAACGTCGAGCTCGGAGATGACCCCTTCCGCGAAGCGGCGTTGCGCCAGGTTCAGGGTGGCTCGGCGCGATGCGAGGGTTTGCTGCGAGATCTCGACCGCCCGGTCGAGCTCGCGAAGCTCGAGATACGCCGTCACCACGTCACCCACCAGGGAAACCACCGCCGCCCGCTCGTCTTCCTGGCGGCCCTTGAGATCGAAGGAGGCCGCCTGGGTCTGCCGGCGGATCCGTCCCCAGAAGTCGAGCTCCCAGGCCAGATCGCCGGTCATCCTCACGACATCATATTGGAGGGCGCCGAGGGACCCGAAGACCACCTGGTTGGTGCTCGCGGCCGCGTTGAGGCTGAGCTGGGGAAAGAAGTCGGAACGCGCCACGCCCAGCATGGCCCGGTACTCGCGAACCCGCGCGGTCGCCACCTGAAAGTCGCGATTGTTGGCGAGGGCCTGACGGACCAGGCGCACGACCGCGCTGTCGCCCAGCACATCGAGCCAGGCCCGGTCACTGGCCGAATCGAGCGCGAGGGGACGGGCGGCGGGAATGGCGGTCACCCCGGTATCGGTCCGGGCGCGCGCCGCGGCGAGCGAGTCGAAGAAGCTCCGCGCGCTCGAGCCCGGAAGCGAGTCGGCGATTCTCGGCGCGGGATAGTCGGGCGATCGCACGTTGGTCGAAGGCCCGATCGCACAGCCTGCGAAGACCAGAACCGCCAGCCCGATCGCGGTCCGCCGGTCCGCCTGTCCGCCTGTCCGTCTCATACCGCCTCCCCTTCTGCCGTCTTCCGCCCCCGATCGGCCCAGCCGCGAATCACCGAGAAAAACAGCGGGATGAAGAAGATGCCGACTCCCGTCGCGATCAGCATCCCGAAGAACACCCCGGTGCCGATCGAGTGGCGGCTCGCGGCGCCGGCCCCGCCCGCAATGACCAGGGGGCTCACCCCCGCGATGAAGGCCAGCGAGGTCATGAGAATGGGCCGGAGCCGCTGCCGGGCCGCTTCCATCGCGGCATCGCGAATGGATCGTCCTTCGCTCCTCAGTTTCGAAGCGAACTCCACGATCAGGATCGCGTTCTTCGCCGCCAGGCCCATGACCGCGATCATCCCCACCTGGAAATAGACGTCCTGCGGCATGCCCCGGAGCCAGACCCCGAAGAGTGCGCCGAAGAACCCGAACGGAATGCCCAGGAGCACCGCGAAGGGAATCGACCAGCTCTCGTACTGCGCGGCGAGCACCAGGAACACGAGCATGAAGCCAAGCAGGATCACCGTCGAGCCGCCCCCGCCGGAAATCCGCTCCTGGAAGGTCTGACCGCTGTAGCCGTAGCCGATCCCCTGCGACGCGTACTTGGTGTCGAGCAGTTTCTCCACCGCCTTGATCATCTCGCCCGAACTCTTGCCGGGGGCCGGGCTCGCGGTGACCAGCGCGGAGGGGAATCCGTTGAAACGGCTGATGATGCTCGGGCCGCCCCGCATCTCGCTCGTGACCAGGGCCGACAGCGGGATCATTTCGCCCCGGTTGGAGCGAACGTAGAAGCGGCCGATGTCCTCGGGCCGCTGCCGGAACGGGATGTCGGCTTCGGCCTGCACCCGGTAGGTCCGCCCGTACAGGTTGAAGTCGTTGATGTACAGGGTCGACAGCATCGACTGCATGGTGGAAAAGATCTGACTGGTGCTCACCCCGCGTGCCTGGGCCACTTCGCGATCCACCGTCACATAGAGCTGCGGCACGTTGGCGCGGGCCAGGGTGGCCGCTCCGGTCAGCTCGGGCAGCTTGTTGAGGTCCTGCACGACCGCCTGGACCTGTCCCAGGAAGGTGGCGTAATCCTGGCCCGAGCGGGCTTGGAGGTTGAGCTCGAGGCCGCTGGTGCGTCCTAACCCGGGGATCTCGGGAAAGTTGAAAGCGAAGCCGAACGCCTCCTTGATGCCGAACAAGGCCCCGTTCATCCGGCCCAGCGTGGCCTGGAGGCTCAGGTTCTTCCCCTTCCGCTCGCCCCAGGGCTTGAGCCGGATGAACATGGTGGCGCTGTTGGTCTGTTGCGAAAAAGTGAGCAGGTCGAGCCCCACCAGGGTCGTCGTCGCCGCGATCGCCGGATCGTGCAGCGCGATCTGCTCGACCCGGCTCACGACCTCCTCGGTCCGCTGTCGCGACGCGGCGTCGGGAAGCTGGAGCGCCATCACGAAGAAGCCCTTGTCCTCCTCGGGAATGAACGCTCCCGGGACCCGGCGGTAGAGCACGACCGTGAGGGCCACCACCACGGCAAAGAGCGCCAGCCAGGTCTTCGGCCGCCCGATGATCCGGCCGGTCCGGTTGACGTAGCGCCCCCGGGTTCGGTCGAACCAGTGGTTGAAGGCCTGGAAGAACCGGTTGGTGGTCTCCGCCGGCGAGTGCTTGAGCAGCGCGGCGCAGAGCGCCGGGGTCAGGGTCAGCGCGACGATGCCGGAAATGGTCACGGCGATGACGATCGCCAGCGCGAACTCCTTGTAGAGCGCTCCGGTGATGCCGCCCAGAAACGCCACCGGCACGAACACCGCCGCCAGTGACAGCACGATCGCGATCAGCGCGCCGGCCACCTGGCGGATCGCCTTGTCGGCGGCGAGCCGGGGCGGCAGGTGTTCCTCCTCCATGATCCGCTCGGTGTTTTCGATCACCACGATGGCGTCGTCCACCACGATCCCGATCGCCAGCACCAGTCCGAAGAGGGTGAGGCTGTTGATGGTGAAGCCAAGCATCTGCAGCCCGAGGAAGGTGCCGATGATGCTGACCGGCACCGCGAGGACCGGGATCAGGGTGGCCCGCCAGCTCTCCAGAAAGAGGAAGACCACCAGGGTCACCAGGATCATCGCCTCGATCAGCGTCTTGAACACCTCCTTCATCGACTCGGTGATGAAAGGCGTCGTGTCGAACGCGATGACCTGGTGGATCCCGGACGGGAACCCGGTTTCGAGCTCCTTCATCCGCTGAACCACCGCATTCTTCACCGCGAGGTTGTTGGCCTCGGGCCGGGCGCTCACCAGGAAGAAGGTGTTGGGCTTGCCATTGAACCGGCCGACCTGGTCGTAACTCAGCGCGCCCAGGTGGACCCGGGCGATGTCGCGGACCCGGAGCAGCGAGCCGTTGGGCAGCGCGCGCACGATCACCGCGCCGAATTCTTCCGGGGTCTTGAGCCGGCCGGTGGTCGTGACCGGCAGCGTGAGCTCGGTCCCCGGCGGCGCGGGCTCCCGTCCCAGCCGTCCCGCCGGATTGGTGGTGCTCTGCTCCCGCACCGCGGCGGCCACGTCCTGCACCGTGATGCCGAGCTGGGCCATCTTGTCCGGATCGAGCGAGAGCAGCATCGAAAAGTCGAGCCCGCCGAAGACGAAGGCGCTCCCGACCCCGGGAATCCGCTTGAGCTCGTCCTCGAGGTAGAGTTTGGCGTAGTTGGTGAGATAGGACGCGTCGTACCGGGGATCATCGCTGACCAGCGCCACCACCATGAGAATGTTGGCGCCGATCGCCTTCTGCACCACGACACCCTGGCGCCGGACCTCCTCGGGAAGCTGCGGCTCGGCCAGTTTGATCGCGTTCTGGACGTCGACCGCGGCGAGGTCCTGGTCGCGGGAGATGTCGAAATACACCGACATCGACATCGCGCCGCTGTTGGAGTTGGCCGACTGGTAGTACAGCAGGCCGTCGAGCCCCGAGAGCTGCTGCTCGATCGGCGCCGCGACCGCCTGCGCCACGTCCTCGGCGACTCGCGCCGGGGTAGATCGCGGTGACCTGAACCGCGGGCGGAGTGATCTGGGGGAAACGATTCACCGGCAGCCGCAGCATGGCGAAGCCGCCGAGCAGGACGAAGACGATCGAAATGACGGCGGCGAAGACCGGCCGCCGGATGAAGAGGTAGCGGGGCTTTTCCTCCGGGACAGGCGGCTCTCCGCCCAGGCCGGAGACCCCGAACGTGCTCGTGGTCATGGCCGGGCGGCTCCCGGGGCCTTGGTCGAATCCCCGGCCGCGACCACCCGCACCTTCATGCCGGGCCCGATCTTCTGGAGCCCGTCGACCACCACCCGGTCGCCGGCCGAGAGCCCGCTCTCGATCAGCCAGTTGTTGCCCTCCCAGCTCGAGGCGGTCACGTCGTGGATCTTGACCGTGTCGCCCGGGGCCACGACGTAGACACTCTGCCGGCCCATCGCCTGGACCACCGCGCGCTGGGGAATCAGGATCGCGCTGTCCCGGGTGAAGCCCAGCAGGCGGACCCGCACGAACTGGCCGGGAAGGAGCAGGTGCTGCGGGTTAGGAAAGACCGCCCGGAGCTCCTGGGTGCCGGTGGCCGGATCCAGGACCGGGTCGATGAAGCCGAGCTTCCCCGTGGTCGGGACCACCTGCCCGTTCGGCAGGGTCGCTTCGATCCGGAGCGGCCCGCCGGGCTGGAGCTTCCGGTTCGACTCCGGATGCTCCCGCCAGGCCAGGAGCTGCTGGCTGGAAGGACGGAAATTCACATAGATCGGGATCCAGGACGTCGATCGTGGTCAACACGTCCTCGGGTCCGCGAACCCGGGCCCCCACCTCGAGCATGGCCTGGCCCACCCGGCCACCGAGTCTCGGCCCGGACAGTGGCATCGTTCATCGCCTTGCGGGCTCGATCGAGCGCACCACGGGCCGACTCGACGCCGGCCTCCGCCTGCTTCGCCTCCGCAACCGCGTTGTCGTAGTCCTGTTTCGAGATCGCATTGTCCCGCACCAGGGCGGTGAGCCGCTGGAGCCGCGACGCCGCATTGGCTTGACGGGCCTCTGCTTCCGCGAGCCGCCCCTGGGCCGCTCGCAAGTCGGCGTCATAGTTGGTGGGATCGATCCGGTACAGCACCTGACCCGCCTGCACCGCCTGCCCTTCGCGGAAGGGGCGCTCCACGATCACTCCTCCCACCTGGCTCCGGACCTGGACCCGCTTCGAGGCCTCCACTTCGCCGGAGAACTCGTAAGCCTGGTTCAGGGTCTTGGGCTCCACGGTCATGACCGCGACCTCGGGCGGCGGCGGGGTGAACTGGGGAGCGGACTTGCAGGCGCCAACCAGCAGCGCGGTCACCATGAACCCCTTCCTCATGTCCCCTCCTTCGCCAGTCCGCGTTCCAGTAGAGCCAGAAATTCCGTGAGTACTTCCTCGGGCGGCGACAACGGTCCCTTGCAGTGCTGCATCAGCCGCTGCCGTCCCATCACCATACCAATCACGCTCGCACTGATCACCCGAGACACATGCTCGGGATTCACTGGGCGGAATTCGCCATGCTTGATTCCTGACTCGATCACCCGCTGAAGCACCCGGGGGCATCGCATTCCAATTTCCCCGCTCACCACCAGCCCAGCCTCGGGACAACTCAACGCCGAGGCCATGCCCACCAGGAGAAGATCGGCGCTTCCCGGCCGGCTCAACCGGGTCCAGCTCCGCTCGATCAGGAGACGGAGGAGCTCGGCATAGCTTCCCCGGTGCTCCACCAGGAGCGCTTCGTCCTCTTCGGCTCCATCGAGGAAGCGATCGGCGACGACTTCGTTGAACAGGGTGGCCTTGCTGCCGAAGTAGTGCTGGACCGTTCCCGGGCTGATGCCGGCTCGCTCCGCAACGTGAGCGAGGGTGGCGGACTCGTAGCCTCGCTCACCGAAGACCAGCGCCGCGGCATCGAGAATCTCGCGACGGCGCTCGGTAGGACGGCGATGCCAGCGGGGGCCGGCGACTTCAGCTTCGGACATGGGGCGGCAAATTTACCATACGATCAAATAATTGCAAGGCCGATCACGTTGAAAAGACAAGGGTTGCAAACCAGTCGATGGGTATCTGGGTGAGCTAAACCATTGTCCGGCTGGCGATTCCACCGGGGTCACCGGTTCTGCTTTCGGGAATACCACGCCATGATCGCCGGGGTACTGAGACCATGCACCAGCACGCTCAGGGCGATCACCGAGATGGTGAGACTCGCCACGGTTCCGGCTGTTTCCCGATCGAGTCGTTGGGTCATGATGTACACGGCGAAATAGAGACTCGCCATTCCCCGGATCCCGAACCATCCCATCAACCATCGCTGGGACTCTCGGAGCGGGGCGTTCGCGAGCACCAGCCGGGCGACCAGGGGACGGATCACCACGAACAGCACGAGGGCGAGTGGGATGGCCCGGGCGTCCCAGTAACTGCCAAGCAGCACGCCCATGACCGCCACCAGCAGAAAGGTGAGGAGCCGTTCCGCGGTGTCTCCGAACGAGACCATTTCGGAGACCACCACCCCGGCAGCCACCGCCGGGGCGCGCAGTTGCTGGGTGGTCAGGTTCGCCTCGACGAGATGCTCGGCGGGAGGATGCCGTTCCCCGGGAGTATCGTCGTCGACCTCGGGATGAGGGAACCGCTCGACGGTGCGCACTTCGGCGCTTCGCATCCCGACGCCGGAGGCGAACGCCGCGAGGAAGCCGATCGCCCCGACCGCCTGGGTGACCGCGAACGCGATGGCGATGAGCGCCAGGGCGAGAAAATCGCTCGGCGCGCTGGTGACGCCCTGGCGGCTTCGGAACCGAATCGCCAGCAGGCCGCCGCCCCGTCCCACGAAATATCCGATCACCAGACCGCCCACGGTCCCCCAGAGCTCGCGCCCGGCAAACCACTCCAGCAACCAGCCGGTATTGCCTTCGTGCCGGAGCAATCCCAGGGCGAGCACCACAAAGGGAAACGCGAGACCGTCGTTGAGACCCGACTCTCCGGTGAGGCCGAACCGGACCCGGTCGCGGTCGGTAGCGCTCCCGACGGTCACCAGCTCCGAGAGCAGCGGGTCGGTCGGGGAAAGCATCGCCGCGAGGAGCAGCGCGACCGGGACGTCGAGGCCTAACCCGGCCCATCCGGCCAGGGTCAGGAGCCCGATGCAGCCCAGCATGCCGGGACCCGCCAGCCAGTACGCCGCCCGCCACTGGGGTGCCCGCCAGTCGGCCCGGAGCTTGAGCCCTCCGAAGAACAGGGCGATCACGACCCCGACCTGCAGCAGGGGATCCAGCCATTCCGTCGCGCCGGGCAGGCGAATGTTCAGGACCCCGAATCCCTTCGGGCCGAGCAGAAATCCCGCGATCAGGTACACCACCGAGGGGGCCGCGGGCAGGTCCTGCACGTAGGCCGCCGCCAGCGCGAGGAGGAGCAGAAGGCCGCCGGCAACGAAGGTCCAGGCGAGGAACGACATCGGCCGGCTACTTGAGGGAGAGGAGATAGGCCGCCATCGCATGCGCTTGGGAGCCGGCGAACTCCCGGAACGAGGGCATGGCAACGCCCGGCTTGAGCGACTGGGCCGCGGTGATCCAGGCGGTCATGGTGCCCAGCGTGTTAGGAATGGCGCCCCCGGCGAGATCCAGCCGGGACCCCACGTGGGTCAGATCCGGGCCCACCCTGCCCGCCGCCATCGTTCCCCGGATGGCATGACAGGCGGCGCAGGGACCGGTGGTCACCAGCCGCGCCCCCTCCGCGAGCTCCGAATCCGCCGGCGCCAGGGATGGCAGGAGCTGCTCCGCGCGCCATTGTTCGAACTGCTCCGCCGGCTCCGCCACCACGATGAGCTTCATGTTCGCGTGCTGGTCCCCGCAGAACTCGGCGCAATAGCCCCGATACACCCCGGGATGGGTTGCCAGGAAGCGGAGGGAGTCGGTCTGGCCCGGAATGAGGTCCATCTTCCCCTGCAGCTCGGGGACCCAGAAGCTGTGGATCACGTCGGCCGTCGTGAGGGACAGGCGAACCGGAATGCCCACAGGCACGTGGAGCTCGTTGGCGGTCACGAACCCGCCGGCCTCGGGTGCGCGGATCTCCCACCACCACTGATGACCGATGATCTGGAAGGAGACGCCGTCGTCCCGGCTCTTGGGGTAGCCACCCATCTCCGACAGGGCAGTCAGGAACAACCCGACCAGGATGAGGCCCGGCAGGATCGCTCCGCCGATGACGACCAACCGGGTTGACCGCCTGCTCAGGTCGGCCGGGACCGGCGACGTGGCGGGTCGATTCCGGACGACTGCCATGATCAGGAGAACGATCACGATCACATAGACGACCACCGACACGACCATCAGCAGTCGGGTCAGGCTGGAGAGCCCTCCTGCCTCGACACTTGCCGGCGCCAGCACCGAGGCACCCTGGGCCAGTTGCTCAGGCGTCATCGGATCGCCGTACACGGATTGGTGAGGAGCGGCGGAATCCCGAACAGGACGATGCCGAAGAGAAAGAGCGCGCTGAGCCCGGTCCCGCCTGCCGCCATGAACCGCGCCCTGCTCGTGGCGGATGCAGGCGTGGTGCTGGCTTCGGCGCCGGTGTGACGCAGGTTGTCGATCGCGACCAGGAGGCCCGCGAGCCCGAGTCCGAACATGGCCGCGGAGATGACGATGACCCGGAACGCCGGATGACCGGCTCCCCCCGCCGCGCACCCCGTGGCGCCGAGCGGGTAGCCGGCCACCTCACAGAGGACCCAGGCCGATGGGGCAGCCACGACGCCGAACCAGAGCCGCCTGAGAGGTGGAATCATCCGAGCTTCGGTCCCAGGTAGAGGCAGGTGAAGACCACCAGCCACACCCCATCGACGAAGTGCCAGTAGAGCGAGGTGGTCGCCACTCCGAGCCGGCGCCCCGCGCCGAAGTGGCCGAGCACTGCGCGGACCAGCGTATACCCCATCAGGAGTAAACCAAAGCACAGGTGCGCGGCGTGAAACGACGTGATGGTGTAGAACGCCGAGGCGTAGGCGTGGGTCGTCGGCAGGATGTGCTCGATTCGGATCTTGTGGTAGTACTCGTACCCGAACAGTCCGAGAAAACCGAGTCCTAACCCGATCGCTCCGAGCAGCCCGGCGATCAGCTGGTTGCGGTTCCCCTTCTTGATCCCGCGTTCTCCCCAGTGCAGCGCCGCGCTGCTCAGGAGCAGGATCGTGGTCATGAGCATGGGCCTCGGCAGTCCGGGCGGGGCGATGCCGGGAGGCGGCCAGGCAGGACTCCGGGAGCCCAGGTAGAAGTAGCTCCCGAGCAGATAGGCGAAGAGGCTGAGTTCGGTCGCGCAGAGCAGCGCCATTCCCCACCAGCCCCAGGTCGCGTGGGGACGGTCGGCCCGCGGCAGCCGGTAGTCGAGAGGGATCGCGGGGGAGCTCATTCAGACCTCGGTCCGGTCGACTCGAGCGAGCCTGGGCCACATCCAGCGCCCGATCGCGAAGAGGGAAGCCAGCGCGGAGGCGATCGTCACCCAGGTCCATCCCAGCAGCAGGCCGATCGACGCCAGGAGCAGGGTGACCGCGATCACCACAGTCCACAGATTCCCTTCGGGGAGCTCCTCCGCCGCTTCGAGCTCTCCGTCCAGCGCGGAGGTCCGCGGGGTCAGCCGTTTCTCGTCGAATGCGGGCCCGGGTGCGAGACCGCCGTCCCAAAGGGGAGTCTGGCTGCTCACGACCGGGATGCGGGCAAAGTTGTAGTCGGGCGGCGGCGAGCTGGTGGCCCACTCCAGGCTGTGGGCCCCCCAGGGGTCGGGACCGGCCGGGCGGCCGCCCCGGTAGCTCCGGAGCAGGTTCCAGAGGGTGAGCAGAGTGCCGGTCGCGAACACCAGGGCGCCGATGGTGGAAGCGAGGTTCATGGCGGCCACCCCCGGGTTAGGCGCGTACGTGTAGATCCGCCGTACCATGCCGAGGAGCCCGGCGATGTGCATCGGGAAAAAGGCCAGATTGAAGCCGACCAACATCACCCAGAAACTCGCTTTGCCGAGCCGCTCATCCAGCAGGCGCCCCCGCATCTTGGGAAACCAGTAGTAGAGCGCCGCGAAGAGGGCGAACAGCGAGCCGCCCGCCAGGACGTAGTGGAGGTGGGCGACCACGAAGTAGGTATCGTGCGCCTGCCAGTCGAAGGGAACCACCGCCGTCATGACCCCGCTGATGCCTCCCAGCACGAATTGCACGATGAAGCCGAGGGTGAACAGCATCGGGGTCTTGAGGACCACTTTGCCGTGCCACATCGTGGCGATCCAGGCGAAGACCTGGACCGCGCTGGGGATGGAGACCACCATGCTGCCGGCACTGAAGAAGCCCACCGAGATCTGCGGCAGGCCGGTGACGAACATGTGGTGGGCCCAGACCCCGAAGCCGGCAAGGCCGGTGGCGATGGTGGCCCCGACGATCAGGTTGTGGCCGACCATCGGTCGCCGGCTCATCGCGGGGATGATCATCGAAAGCATGCCGGTGGCGGGGAGAAAAACGATGTAGACCCAGGGATGCCCGAAGACCCAGAAGAGATGCTGCCAGAGCAGTGGGCTCCCACCCAGCGCCGGATCGAAAAAACCGAAGTGCCAGCGCCGGGCCAGCTCGAGAAACACCAGGGCGACCGTGAGCGCCGGAATGGAGAACACCACCGCGAAGGACGTGGTGAGCGAGCTCCACAGCATGAGCGGGATCTTGTCGAGCGACATCCCCGGCGCCCGCAGTTTGAAGATCGTGACGATGAGGTTGATCGCGCCGGCAGTGGTCGAGACCCCGAGCAACAGGAGTCCCAGGGCATAGAAGTCGATGTTGTAACCCGGGGTGTACAGCGAGGTGAGCGGGGTGTAGTTGAACCAGCCGCCGTTGGGCGCCTGGCCGATCAGAAAGCTCGCATAGAGAAAGAGTCCCGCGAGCAGAAAGCCGTAATACGAGAAGGTATTGAGCCGCGGAAAAGCCAGCTCTCGCGCTCCGATCAGGAGAGGAGTGAGATAGAAGGAGAATCCCGAGAGCACCGGCTGAACGAACAGGAACATCATGGTGGTGCCGTGCATCGTGAAGAGCTGGTTGAACGCCGCGGGAGAAAGCAGATGGTTTTCGGGGCGGATCAGCTGAAGCCGAAGCAGGATCGCTTCGACTCCTCCCAGGAAGAGAAAGACCGAAGCGGTGACGATGTAGCGGATGCCAAGCGTCTTGTGGTCGACCGTGGCGATCCAGCCGAGGAGGGTGGAAGGCGTCTCCCAGAGCCTGGTCAGCCGCTCGGATACCTGGGGATCATGCCGGAGTTCGATCGGAGCGCTCATGCGCTCGCCCTGTGCACCGCACCCGCCTCCTCACCGGTCGCAGTTCAGAGACGCCCGCGGGCCGGGAATCGTGCACCTCAGGACAGGCGGACAGGCGGACAGGCGGACAGGCGGACAGGCGGATGGGTGGATGGGGAATGGCCAGGGGAGGAATCGAACCGAGTCGGCCCTCCGGGCTACGAGGAAGAGCGAGCGCAGCGAGCTCAACCGCCGAGAGCGAAACCGCGCCTGGGCCGGAGGGTATTCAGGGGAGCATGGCCAGGGGCGGAATCGAACCGCCGACACGCGGATTTTCAGTCCGCTGCTCTACCAACTGAGCTACCTGGCCCCGGAGGGCGACAATATATAAGTGACCGGTGACCGGTAACCAGTGACCGGCACGCCTCAGGTCGTATATTTCCTTGACATGCCCCACCCCCGGTTTCCGAACCTCACCGTCCTGGAGCACCCCCTGATCCAGCACAAGCTGGCTATCCTCCGGGACAAGGCCACTTCGGTCAAGGACTTCAAACAGCTGGTCAACGAGATCGCGATGCTGATGACCTACGAGGTCACTCGTGACCTCGTCACGCAGGACGTCGAGATCGAGACGCCCCTGGAGCGGATGACCGCCCGCAAAGTCGCGGGAAAGAAGCTCACCCTGGTTCCCATCCTCCGCGCCGGCCTTGGAATGGTCGAAGGCATCACCCAGCTCATTCCCTCGGCCCGGGTGGGGCACGTCGGTCTGTTCCGCGACCACGAGACCCTCAAGCCGGTCAGCTATTACTTCAAGGTGCCCGCCGCGGAAACCGATCGGGACTTCTTTCTCCTCGATCCCATGCTCGCCACCGGGGGCTCCGCGGTGGCCGCGGTCGACAAGGTGATCGCTTCCGGTGCGACCCGGGTCCGATTCCTTTGCCTGGTCGCCGCGCCCGAAGGAGTGCAGGCCATGCTCGACACGCATCCGACGGTTCCGGTGTTCGCCGCCGCGCTCGATCGGGAGCTCAACCGCCAGGGATACATCCTGCCGGGGCTGGGCGACGCGGGTGATCGCATCTTCGGAACCCGATAGCCCCGTGGCCACCAAGCTCACCTTCTGGGGCGCGGCCGGCCAGGTCACCGGCTCGATGCACCTGATCGAGGCCGCCGGGGCCCGGATCCTCCTCGACGCCGGGCTTTTCCAGGGCCACCGGGCCGAGGCCGCCGCCTTGAACACGAATCTTCCGTTCGATGCCCGCCGTATCGATGCGGTGGTGCTGAGCCATGCCCATCTCGACCACATCGGCCGGGTGCCGCTGCTGGTTCGCCACGGCTACCATGGCCCCATCTACGCCACGCCGGCCACCCGGGATCTCTGCGCCGCCATGCTTCCCGACGCGGCCAAGATCCAGGAGAACGACGCCGAGCACCTGGCCCGCCACGGGAAGAAAAGTCCCGCCAGCGAGCCGCTCTACACCATGGCGGACGCCCTGGCGGCTCAGGATCTCATCGTCGGGCTTCCCTATCACCGGATTCACTACCTGCGCAAGAACCTGGCGTTCGAGTACACCGACGCCGGCCACATCCTCGGTTCGGCGTCGGTCGATTTGCGGGTTACCGAGGGAGGAAACCGCCGCATCGTGTTCTCGGGCGACATCGGACGCTATTCCCTCCCGATCATCCGGGATCCCGATCCGCCCACCGGACCGATGGACGCGCTGATCGTGGAATCCACCTACGGCAATCGCGACCACGATGCCCTGCTGGGTTCCCGCGACAAGCTCGGTGAGATCGTGAAACGGGTCGCGGCCCGGGGCGGAAAAATCCTGATCCCCGCCTTCGCGCTGGGCCGCACTCAGGAGCTCCTGTACGCCCTGCACGAGCTCTCCGCGGCCGGCCGGATCCCCGCCCTGCCGATCTATGTGGACAGCCCGCTCGCGGTCGAGGTCACCACGGTATTCCGGCTGCACCCCGAGGTGTACGACCAGCGGGAGAACCTGATCGCGAACGCGAACCAGATCTTCCAGCTTCCCCTGCTGCGGTACGTTCGGAGTGTCGACGAATCACGCGCCCTCAATACCCTTACCGGGCCCGCGATTATCATGGCGGGATCGGGAATGGCGGAGTCCGGCCGGATTCTCCATCACCTGATCCATCATGGCGGTGATAGCAGGAACTGCATCCTGTTCGTGGGCTTCCAGGCGGAACATACCCTTGGCCGGCGGATCGAATCGGGGGCGAAAGAGGTCCGGATTTTCGGTGATCCGCACGAGATTCACGCCGAGGTCGCTAGCTTGAGCGGCTATTCGGCCCACGCCGATCGCACCGAGCTGCGTCGCTGGGTCCGCCAGCTCGGTGGCCCGATTCGCCGGGCCTTCGTAGTCCACGGGGAGCCGGCGGCGGCGAATGCGATGGCCTCGATCCTCAAGGAAGAAGGGGTGGCCGAAACGGTGGTCCCCCAGATGGGAGATTCGTTCGACTTGTGAAGCGGGTGCTGCGTTGGGCGGGTGGGGTGGCGGGGGTGCTGGCGGTGGGATACCTGGTCGTTCTCGCCTGGGTTTTCCGGGTAAGTCGCCTCGACCAGCGGGAACCCGCCGACGCCATCGTGGTCCTGGGCGCGGCGCAGTACAACGGCCGCCCGTCGCCGGTCCTCAAGGCCAGGCTCGACCATGCGCTGGACCTGTACCGCGCCGGGCTCGCCCCCACCCTGGTGGTGACCGGGGGGATCGGGAGCGGGGATCGGATGAGTGAAGCGACCGTGGGCCATCGCTACCTGCGGGCCCACCAGGTTCCCGATTCCGCCATCGTGGTGCGGCCCGACGGAAGAACCACCGACGAGTCGATGCAATCGGTGGGAGAATGGATGCACGATCATGAGCACACCCGCATGCTCCTGGTCAGTGACCCCTTCCACATGGCCCGGCTCAGGCTCGAGGCCCGAAGCACCGGGCTCAAGGTCAGCACCTCTCCGACCCGGACCAGTCCGATCGTGCCGGGCAGCCGCACTGAATTCGGCTATCTTGCCGAAGAGGCGCTCAAGCTTCCCGTGGCGGCAGTCCATCTGATGTTCCGGAAACCCAAACCATGACTTTGCTTCGCGCCGAACGCCGCTACAACGGGCGGATCATCAATCTCGACGTGGATACCGTGCGCTTCCCGGACGGGTCGCAGGGAGAGCTGGAGATGATTCGGCATCCCGGGGCCGCGGCGGTGGTGCCCTTCCTCGATCCGCCGGGCGGGAACGATCCCCGCATTCTCCTGGTGCACCAGTTCCGCCATGCGGCGGAAGGCTGGTTGTGGGAGGTTCCCGCCGGAACCCTCCGCCAGGGAGAGCACCCTGACGCCTGCGCGCGGCGTGAGCTCACCGAAGAGGCCGGCGTCGAGGCGAAGCGCCTCACCCGACTGACCACCGTGTTCACGACCCCGGGATTCACCGACGAGCAAATCCATCTCTACCTGGCGACCGACCTGGTCCCCATGGCGCTGGCCCATGATCAGGACGAGTTCATCACGGTCCACGAGAAGCGCTGGAGGGAGGTGGGCAGGATGATCCGCACGGGAAAAATCCGCGACGCGAAGAGTCTGTGCGCGCTCATGTACGTCCAATCGTTCGTCCGGAAATAGCCCCCGGTGCCACGCGTCGGCTTCGAAGCCTTCTCGAAACAGCTCAAGCGGGGCGAGATCCCCGCGGCGCTTTACCTCTACGGGGAGGAAGACGTCCTCAAGGAGGAGGTTGTTCACGCCATCATCGACCGGGTCCTCGATGCCGGCGCCCGCGACTTCAACCTGGACCGAAGAAGCGCCGCGCAGCTCGATCCCGAAACGATCGAAACCCTCTGTACCACGCTGCCGATGATGGCGGAGCGGCGCGTGGTCGTCGTGAAGGACGTCGAGGCCTGGGGCAAGCGCGCGAGTGCCCGGTCCGCGATGCTCCGTTATCTCGAACGCCCAGTCCCCGAGACCGTCCTGATTCTGGTGCAGGGCGCGCCGCGCCGCGATGAACGGGAACAGGAGGACGCCGACCTTTCCCGGCTCGCGACCGCGGTCCAGATGGACGCGTATCCGCCCCGACTCGCGGAGAAGTGGGTCTTGAAACGGGCGCTGGACCGCGGGATCGCGTTGACTCCTGAGGCAGCGGCCCACCTGGTCCGCGCCGTCCAGGGCTCACTGGGCGCGGCCCGGAGCGAGCTCGACAAGCTCGCCGGCCTCGGCGCCACGGAGCCGATCGGGGTCGAAACCCTCGCGGGCATGTTGGGGATCAGGCGGGGTGAGACCCCGGACGACTGGTGCGAAGCGGTGATCGAAGACCGCACTGGCCCGGCGTGCGAGATGCTGCCCCACGTCCTCGCCTCTCCCGGGGTCTCCGGTGCCTCGCTGCTGATCCAGCTCGGGACCCACCTCATCGGCCTGGGGGTGGCGCGGAGCGCCTTCGAAACGGGAAGCCGGGGTGGCGCGCTCGAACGGGCGGTGTTTGGTTCCCTGCTTCGCGCTCGCCCTCCCCGGCTCGACTACCGGGCTGCTTCGGCGCTCTGGTCCCGGGTGATCGCGCCGTGGCCCCTCGAAAGAATCGGCGGGGCCATTCGTGCGGCCCGAGAAGCCGATCGCCGGCTCAAGTCGACCACCGTGTCCGATGAGCGGGGAATCCTGGTCGACTTGCTGATGGAGATTTCGCCGATGATCGGAGCGGCCGCGTGAGACACCTTCGACTTCCGGCCATCGCGGCCTTCCTGTTGCTCGCCGTATCCAGTCGGGATCTCCGGGCCCAGAACGACCCCCGTCTCGTGGCGGCGGTGCGTCTCGCTCATGACGGCATGTCCGATTCGGCCCGGAGCGTGGTGGGGCGAATGCTCGCGGCGACCGAACCCACCGATTCCATCTATCCCGAAGTGCTCTACACCGCCGGCATTCTCGCCTCCACCGAGCGGGATCGCCGGCTGGCGTTTCGCCGGGTGGTGGTGGAATACGCCCAATCCGACTGGGCGGACGATGCGTTGCTTCAGCTCGCGCAGCTGGACTATGCCGCGGGAAACCCCGAGGGGACCGTGCACCAGGTGGAGCAGCTCATTCGCGACTATCCCGAGAGCCCCCTCCAGGCCGGCGCCTCCCTGTGGGGCTCCCGTGCCGCCAATGACCGGCGCGATCCCGCGACGGGATGCCGACTCGCTGATCTGGGCCTGGCGGCGGTGGGCAGCGACGTCGAGCTCCGGAATCAGCTCGAGTTCCAGCGGCAACGCTGCCGCAGCCTGGGCGCGATGCAGGCGGAGGCCGTGCGCGCCGCCGCGGAAGACTCCGCCACGAAAGCCCGCGCCGATTCCGCTGCCAAAGCCCGAGGCGGGCCTCCCGCAGGGAAACCGCAGCCTCCCAAGCGCGACGGTTTCTTCGTCCAGCTCTCCGCGGTCGGCACTCAGGCGGCGGCCAACGCCGAAGTGGCACGGTTCCGGGGTGCGGGGTTCACACCGGTCATCGTCCGCGAAAGCGGGCTCTTCAAGATCCGGATCGGACCGTACGCGACCCGCGGTGAAGCGGATACGGCGCTCACGCGGGCCCGGGGTCGGTTCGGGGGCCGGCCCTTCGTGGTCCACGTCCCGTGAGCGTCGCGCTCTCCGAAAACACCCCCCTGCTCCAGCAGTACCGCGAGATCAAGGCGCGGCATCGCGACGCCATCCTGTTTTTCCGGATGGGCGACTTCTACGAGATGTTCTTCGACGACGCCGAGCTCGCCTCCCGCGCGCTCAGCATCACGCTCACCTCGCGAGGTGACGGGGTCCCGCTGGCCGGCGTGCCGGTCAAGGCGGCCGGGGAATACCTCAAACAGTTGGTCAGCCAGGGACACCGGGTCGCGATCTGCGAGCAGGTGGAAGATCCTCGCCAGGCCCGCGGGATCGTGCGGCGGGAAGTGGTCGAGACGGTAACCCCGGGCGCCCTGCTCGAGGATGGCTGGGTGGCAGGGGGCCGAAACAACTGGATCGTCGCAATCCACCATGAGGGCTCCCCGTCGATCGGCCTCGCCGCCATCGACTTGACCACCGGCGAGTTTCTCCTCGAAACCACCGGCCCGGACGGTGTCGTTGACGCCCTGGGACGGCTCGGTCCCTCCGAAGTCGTGATCGCCGCGAACCGGGAGAGCCCTCTGGACGGCCCGCTCTGCACCAAGCGTGAGCCCTGGGAGTTCGATGCTTCACTGGCCGGCTCGGAGCTGGCCCAGCGGTTCCGCCTCGCCTCGATCGATGGCTTGGGGTTCTCGGCGTCAGATGCGCCGGCCCTGGGGGCGGCGGGAGCGCTTCTCCGTTATCTCGCGGATCTCAAGCCTGGCGGTCTTCCCCACTTGGCGCGGCCCGTGGCACGCCGCTCCGGCGATCTCCTCTGGATCGACGAGATGACCCGGCGGAATCTCGAGCTGGTCGAGCCCCTTCGCGCCGGCGCGAGAGGGGTGACCCTCCTCGAGGCCATCGACCGGACCGTCACGCCCATGGGAGCGCGCCTGCTCCGCGCCTGGCTGCTGTCCCCGCTGTGCGATCCGACCGCCATCAACGAACGACTCGACGCCGTGGAAACGACGGTCCAGGCATCCCCGGAACGAGGTGTCGCGCGGAGCGCCCTCGACGGCGTCCGGGATCTCGAGCGGCTGGGCGGTCGCGCCGCGGCGGGAAGGGCGACTCCCCGGGAGCTGGCTGCGCTACGCGATTCGTTCGCCCGTCTGCCCGAAGTCCGTCAGGCGCTCGAAGCCCTGAGTCGTACCGGCGCCTCGACCCTGCTCGGCGGGCTGGTCCGCGACTTCGACCCGCTCGGCGACCTGCACGATCTGCTCGCCGCGGCGCTCTCCGAGCGCCCGCCCGCGCTGCTCACGGAAGGCGGAGTGATCCGAGCGGGTTATGACGAAGAGCTGGATGTGCTGAGGTCCCTCCGGGACGGCGGCAAGCAACACATCGCCGCCATTCAGCAGCGGGAGCGGGACCGCACCGGGATCCCATCGCTCAAGGTGGGCTACAACAAGGTGTTCGGTTACTACCTCGAGATCACCAACCCCCACCTGCCCCGGGTTCCCGGCGACTACGAGCGCCGCCAGACCCTCGCCACGGCCGAGCGGTTCGTCACTCCCGAGCTCAAGGAATACGAATCGAAAGTGCTGGGGGCCGAGGAGCGCATCGCGACCCGGGAAGCGGAGATCTTCACCGCGCTGCGGCACCAGGTCGGCGCTGAGGTCGCGCGGATTCAGGGCGTCGCCCGCGGCCTCGCCCGGCTCGACGTGGTCATCGGGCTGGCCGAGATCGCGGTGGCGAACCGGTACGTCCGGCCCCGGGTCGAGGACGGATTCCATCTTGATTTCAAGGCCTCTCGTCATCCCGTGCTGGAGCGCCTCATGGCGCGCGAGGCCTTCATGCCGAACGACGTGCATTTCGATCAGGCAGCCCGGGTTCAGCTGGTGACCGGCCCGAACATGGCGGGCAAGAGCACCATTCTCCGGCAGATCGGCCTGGTGGTCATCCTCGCCCAGATGGGCAGCTTCGTTCCCTGCGAAGCCGCGACGATCGGCGTCGTGGATCGCCTCTTCACCCGGGTAGGCGCGTCCGATAACCTCGCCCGCGGGCAATCCACTTTCATGGTGGAGATGAGCGAGACCAGCGCCATCCTTCACGCCGCCACGGCCCGTTCCCTGGTGCTGCTGGACGAGATCGGCCGGGGAACTTCAACCTACGATGGCGTGGCCATCGCCTGGGCGGTGACCGAGTACCTCCACGACCGGATCGGCTGCAAGACCATGTTCGCCACCCACTACCACGAGCTGATGCAGCTGCCCGAGCGGCTCGAACACGCCAGGAATCTCAACGTGGCGGTGCGGGAAGCGAACGGGAAAGTCCTGTTTCTCCACCGGCTGGAGCCGGGTGGCACCGATCGGAGTTACGGCATTCACGTGGCCGAGTTGGCCGGTTTGCCCCAGAACGTGGTGCGGCGCGCCACCGCCATTCTCGAGACGCTGGAGGGGGAACATCGGGTCGTCCCGGGGACGCCCCCCCAGGCTCCCGACCCCGGTCAGCTCGCGCTCTTTCAGGACCGTCCGCCGCATCCGGCGCTCGAGGAGCTGCGCCATCTCGACCTCGACCAGCTTACCCCGCTGGATGCCCTGAACCGTCTCGCTGAGCTCCAGCGACGCGCTGGAACCGACCAGCGATGAAATCGAAGGTCGCGGTGTTGCTCATCGGGCTGCCGCTGCTCGCATGCTCCAGAAGCTCGGATGGTACCGTCGCGTTGCCCCGGGACCAGATCGCCGTGGTGGCCCGGGAGAGCGATCCTCCCGTCGCGCTCAACGCGACCCCGCCGGTGGAATACCCCATGGCGCTGTTCCAGCAGCGGATCAGCGGGACGGTGTTGCTCCGGCTCTATGTTGACGAAACCGGGAAACAGATCCTCGATTCGGCCCGGGTGCAGGAATCCTCCGGGTATCCTGCCCTGGACTCTGCGGCGCTCGCGGCGGCTCCCCGGCTCCGATATGCGCCGGCACTCCGAAATGGAGTGCCGGTCGCGACCGCGTTCACCCAACCGGTCTATTTCCGTCATCCCGATCGGGGAGGAGCGACACCGTGAAGGTCACGGTGCTGACCGGAGGAACCAGCTCCGAGCGCGATGTTGCAATTGCCTCGGCGGTGCAGGTCGTTGCGGCGCTTCGAAGCAGGGGGCACCAGGTGGCTGTGGTCGATACCGCCAAAGGGTTCATCCCGGCAGGAGACGAAGCGCATCTACTCTCGGGAAAGGTCGGCCGGATGCCCCCGGCCATCGAGGAGCTCGTGGCCCTGGAGCGGGGGGTGCTCCTTTCCGGCCTTGGAGGGCTTCCGGTCATACGCGATGCGGACGTCATCTTCGTCTCCCTCCATGGAGGGCGAGGCGAGGATGGCACGCTCCAGGCGATTCTTGATGTGGTGGGAGTGCCTTATACCGGGAGCAAGGCCCTGGGAACCGCGTTGGCCATGGACAAGGACGTCTCCAAGCAATTGTTCCGGCAAGCCGGGATTCCCGTTGCGGACTGGCTCATGGCTCCGGCCACATCCACCCAGGTCGAGGAGCGGCTCGGCTGGCCGGTGGTGGTGAAGCCCTCGAAGCAGGGATCCACGGTGGGGCTCTCCCTGGTGCGAAGCGCGAGCGAGCTGTCTCCGGCCATCGAGCTCGCCGGGCGTTATGATGATGAGGTGATGATCGAATCCTTTCTCCCAGGACGGGAGCTCACCGTAGGGGTGCTCGAGGGACGGGCGCTCGCCGTCGGCGAAATCATTTGCCGGGATGAGATCTTCGACTACGAGAGCAAATACACGCCCGGAATGGCCCGCGAAGTGTTTCCCGCGGACCTTCCATCCCAGACCGCAAGTCAGTGCGGCAGGCTGGCCCTGGCCGCTCATCGGGCCCTCAAGCTCGGAGGGTACTCCCGGGTGGACTTCCGGCTGACCGGATCGGGCGAGCCCCACTGCCTCGAGGTGAATGCCCTGCCCGGAATGACCTCGACCAGCCTGATGCCCCAATCGGCGGCGGCGGCGGGCATCCCATTTGCAGAGCTCTGTGAGCGAATCTGTCTCGCGGTGCGGTCCGGATGAAACAGGGCCCGTCGGGTCAAATGACCCCGGTCGTTGCCACATTGATGGCCATCAATGGCGTCCTCGGCGTTCTGCTGGCGACCGTCTTTACGCTGCCCTCCCTCCATTCGGTTCTGGCTTTCGACCCCGCGCTCGTCCCGCAGCGCCCCTGGACCTTCTTCACTTATCTCTTCGTGTATCCGGGGCTTCCCGGCCTCGGGGCGACACTCCTTCTGCTTGGGCTCTTCGGACCCCCGGTCGAGCAGCGCCTGGGAGCCCGTGCGTTCCTGCTCTACTACCTCTATTGCGGAGTGGGGTCGGCGCTCTTCGCCCTGGGTCTTTCTTCGCTCGGAGCGGTGCCACCCCTGCTCGGTTCTGGCGGCGCCGTGCTGGGCGTGGGATTCGCCTTTGCGGTCCTGTGGCCGGACGCCTATCTCAATCTCGAGCCCCTTCCAGTTCGACCCAGGGTGCGGGCTCTCGTGGTGATCCTGGGGGGAGTGATTGCGGGACTGTCCTTCCTGATCTCCGACGGAACGGTCCATCTGGCCCAGCTCGGAGGGATGGCTGCCGGCTATCTGTTCTTCCGCCTCCGAATGGTTCGAACGAAAAAAGCCGAACCGCCGCCGGCTCCGCTGCTCGCCAGGCCGGTGCGCACCGCGGTGACGGTCGCTCACGGAGCGCCACAACGCCTTCGCTCGGTCAAACCCTCCACTTCCCCGTTGCAGCGCTACTCCAGCGAGGAGCTGGATCGGGTGCTCGACAAGATCAGCGCCTCGGGAATGCAGAGCCTGACCGCGGAAGAGCGCCAATTCCTCGACCAGATGGCGGCACGAAAGCGGAAAGAGATCGGATAGATCTTGTGCCGCACGAGACATGACGTATCTTGTCCCGTGCTCATCGATCTAGTCCCCGACTTCCTCGACATTTTCAAACATCCCGATCCGAAGGCGGCGTACGCCCGCTATTTCGACAGTCATCGTCCGCTGTTGTCCGCCTACTGGAACAACTACGTGCTCGACCCCGAAAGCCCGCATGCGGACGAAGTCGTCCAGGCGGTCGTGCGGGCGGATCGAAGCGATCTGCTGGACTTGCTCACCAGCGTCGACGTGGCTCGGATCGTGGAAGAGGCGCTCCATCGCGCCGAAGACCTGCTCCAGGCGGATCGTCCCGTCGATTGCCTGCTCATGGTGGGGGTCGGCGCCGCCAACGCGGGCGAGCTGGTCGTGAACGGCCGGGGCATTGCGTTCATTTGCCTGGAACATTTCACCGGGCGGGTCAACCCCGAGACCTTCGGGCTGGGACTCTCGCCGGAGATGCTTCCGCTCTGGGTCGCCCACGAGATCGCCCACGCGGTTCGCTATACCTCGCCCGGAAGCCGGAGCGAGCTGCGGCGGCTGGTCACCGAGGCGGGGGGATACTACGACTACTGGACCACCGGGAGCCGGGCGACCCTCCGGGAACATCTCCTGAACGAAGGTCTCGCGGTGCATGCCTCTCGCGAGGTCGCCCCGGGCTTCGACCAGGCCGATTACTTCGGCTGCACCCGGCGCCAGTACCAGCGCCTCCGCGAGCTGGAATCGTTCCTCCGCCGAGCCGCGCATCACGACCTCGACCGCACTGGGCTCGGGCTCCGGCTCAAGTTCCTGTCGGGCGGCATGAGCGCCTCCGCTCGCCTCGCCCTGGGACGCGTGCTGCCGGAGCGTTCCGGGTATTACCTCGGTTACCGGATGGCGGAGCCGCTCGTCGCGGCCCAGGGGATCGCCACCGCGCTCCGGGCTCCGGTTGAGGAGTTCCAGAGCTTCGAGGACGAGGCCCTGGGGTTCCGGACCGCCTAGATCGAATCGTTTGCCCGGCTGCGACGCCTATATTCCGGGATGGAAAACACCACCACCACTCCCGTCACCATCACCCTCAAACCCGCGGGGCCGATCGTCATCGAAGGTCCGGTGACGATCCTGAACAACGCGGGCGATCCGATCGAGCCGCCCCCGACCAAGATCCCCGGGCAAATCAAGTTGTGCGGTTGCGGATTCAGCAAGAATCGCCCTTTTTGTGACGGGAGTCACAAGCGGTAGCGGCGACTATTTCCCCACGCAAAATCGTTCGAACACCCGGCCAAGCACCTCGTCGGGATGCACTACCCCGATGAGCTCGTCCAGCGCGTCCACCGCGTTGCGAACATGGTGCGCGGCCAGCACCGCGTCCCCGGTGGATCCGAGCTCGGGTCCGGCCGCCCGCAACGACGATTCCGCCCGGGCAAGCGCGATGCGGTGCCGTTCGCGGGTGAGCATCGGAGCCAGGTCGGCATACCCTCCTCCCCCTTCAAACAGACGCCCGGCGATCGCGGCGCGAAGCTGGCCCAGCCCTTCGCCGCTCACCGCGGACACCGGGATCCCGTCCTCGCTTTCGCGCTCGGGAATCGGGACCAGATCGGTCTTGGTCCGGACCAGAAGACAGGGGTGCTCCTCCAGTATCCGCCGCTCTTCATTCGCCACCAGGCGACCCGATTCGACGCACAACAGGAGCAAATCGGCGGCGCGGAGGTACCGTCGGCTCACTTCGATGCCCATCCGCTCGAGTCGTTCGTCGGCATCACGAAGCCCGGCGGTATCGGCCAGCCGGACCGGCCAGCCATGAGCCTCGGTATGCGCTTCGATGGTATCCCGAGTCGTTCCCGGGATTTCGGTGACCAGCGCCCGTTCGGTTCCCAGCAAGGCGTTGAACAGGGATGACTTTCCCGTGTTGGGGCGGCCGGCGAGAACCACGAGCGCCCCTTCTCTGAGCCGCTCGCCAGCGGGGGCGGTGGCGAGGAGCAGTCCGACCTGCTCGATCGCTGCGTCGAGCCGCTCGACGATCCGCTCGGTCTGAATCGGACCGTCGTCTTCTTCGGGAAAGTCGATGTCGTAGGAGAAGAGCGCCAGCAGGTCCAGCAGGCGTTCCCGGAGCTCCTGCAATCGGCGCGAGAGGCCGCCATCGAGCTGATAGAGCGCTGCTCTTGCCTGGGCCGGCGCACTTGCGTCGATCAGATCCCCGATGGCCTCGGCTTGCAGCAGATCCAGCTTCCCGTGCAGGACGGCTCGGCGAGTGAATTCGCCGGGTGCGGCCGGGCGAGCCCCTGCGGCATGGAGCGCCGAAAGGATCTGGGCCGGGACCATGAGCCCGCCGTGGCTGGCGATCTCCACCAGGTCTTCTCCGGTGTAGCTCTCCGGATTCCGGTAGAGGGTGACGATGGCCTGATCGATCGGCACGCCATCGGGTCCGACCACCCGGGCGAGCGTGGCGCGGCGTGCCTCGAGGGATGAGAGGGAAAGCGGTTGCCCACCAGGGCGTCGAATCACCCGCTCTGCCGTTTCGATGGCGCCCTGCCCGGAAAGCCGGATCACCGCGATGCCTGACCGGCCCGGCGTAGTGGAGAGGGCGGCAATCACGTCGCCGAGCAAGGCTAGCGCCCCTTTCTGTCGCCCTTCCTTGCGGGAGCAGGAACCGGCGGCGCCGCGATTCCCCGGCGGCGACGTTCCTTGACGAGCATCCACTGCTGGGGAAGGCTCGCCAGGTTCATGACCGCGTAGTAGAGATTGAGGCCGGAGGCGAACCGGAGAAACAGAAACGTCATGAATCCCGGCATCAGGTACATCATCATCTTGGTCTGGGGATTGGGCGGCATCCCCCGGGATCCGATCCAGCTCAAGAGAAACATCGAAAGGCCCATGAAAACCGGGATGACGTAGGTCGGATCGGGTCGTGACAGGTCGGGCAACCAGAGGAACGACGCTCCCCGAAGCTCGATGGTGTTCTGAAAAACGAAGAAGAAGGCGATCAGAATGGGCCATGGCAGGAGCATCGGCCAGCACCCGCCGAACGGGTTCACGTTGTGTTCTTTGTAGAGCTTGAACATCTCCTGCTGCTGCTTCTGGGGCTCGCCCTTGTGCTTCTCCTGGAGCTCCTTGATCATCGGCTGGATCGCCTGCATGGCCATGGTGGAGCGCATCGCCTTCTGATTGAGCGGCCACAGCAGAATGCGGATCGCGACACCAAAGAGGATCAGGCCGAGGCCGTACGCGAGCCCGAGGCGATCGTGCAACCACACCAGCAGCGAGCGCGCCCCCAGCGCGACTGGACGAATGATCGTACGGATCCCCGGCCAGCCGTAGGGGTTCACATCGTCGAAATCGTGGCCGATGGCGCGGAGCCGGGGATATTCCATCGGGCCGGCATAGACCTGATAGTGGAAGGCGCCGCTCGGGGCCACCGGAAGCCCGATCCGGATGGTCGCCACGGTCGGGGTACGGTGAAGCACGTCATCGGTGAGGGCACTCCCGCCGCTGATCCCGCCCAGGCGCCCGGTCTCCAGGGTGTCGAGCGCCAGGACCGCCGTCATGAAGTACTTGGACTTCACCGCCACCCATTCGAACGGTCCGCTGAACAGGACCGGCTGCCCCGGCTTGAGTCTGCCGAAACGAGTCAGGCTCGCCTTGCCATCCTTGACGACGACGCCGAGCTCCCGGAAATGCTCGACGCTGTCGGCCTCGCTGTTCCGGAGGCCGGGACCCATCCCGAGAAGAAGGGTTCCTCCCTCGACCCCGAGACCCCGGACCTCTCCGACCGCATCGAACAGATACCGGTCGGGCTCGAAGGTGTACGTGACCGAAAGCCCAACCCCGCGCTCTTCGGTGGTGAAGGTGAGGGAGGTCGGCCCGGAAACGTTGAGCGACCTGGACGACGGGACGAATGGACGGTCACGGAATGTGATGGTGTCGCGCCCGACCATGAGACCGGGAGACAGCAGATCGCTCTCGGGTCGGAGAATCTGGGCGTGCTGGCCCCGCTCGTCCGGACGCATCGACGGATACTGCTTGAGCTCCGCCGAGATCATCCGGGCGCCGCGGGTGCTGAAGCGGAACCGGTAGATCGGGCTCTCCACCACGACCGTGTCTTCCGGAGCGGCGGGCGCGGCGGCGGAGGCCGGCGGCGCGCTGGGAGGCGCGACGGTTTGAGGTGTGACCGGGCGGAGGGTGTCGGCTGAGGGCCGCAGCGTCGTGTCGATGACCGCGCCGATCGGGGGTCGGGCCGGTCGCTTGAGAAACAGCGCCGGGACCACCAGGACGGCCATCATCAATAAGACGGCGAGAATGACTTTGCGATCCATGATGTCGCTCAGGGAACCGGGTCGTAGCCGCCGGGATGGAACGGATGGCAGCGAACAATGCGCCGGAGCCCGAGCCAGGACCCCCGAAGGACGCCATATCGATCGACCGCTTCGAGCGTGTACTGGGAGCAGGTCGGATAAAAGCGGCAGCTCGGCGGAAGAATGGGAGAGATCACGCGTTGATATCCGCGAATCATGGCGATCGCTGCCACGCGGGGCCAGCGGAGCGGCGAACCCATCGCATCAGCCTGCGCGGGAGCGCCACGCGAGGAGCGCGTGGCGCAGAGAATCGAAGCGGGCCTGGTAGGCGACCCCGCGGGTTCGAATGACCACGTCCCAGGACGGGACCGTCTGCATCAGCTCCCGTCGCCACAATTCTCTGAGCCTCCGGCGCAAACGATTGCGGGCCACCGCGCTGGACTGGAACTTCGGAACGATGAGTCCCATCCTCGAATGGCCCGCCTGATTGTCCGTCCACCACACATCGAGAAGTCCGAAGGATCGGCGGTGGCCCGTCCGCTGCACTCGCTCGAAGTCCGCTTTCCCATGCAGTCGGGACGAGCGAGAAAACCGCTGGTCCGTCAGCGACCCCCGTGCTTCGAAGGCACCTTCACCGTGAGACGCTTGCGGCCCTTCTTCCGGCGGCGCGACAACACTTCGCGGCCCCACCGATCGGCCATTCGAGCCCGAAAGCCGTGCTTGTTCAGGCGCTTGCGATTGCGTGGTCGATATGTGGGTTGCATGCAATTTCCGGGAATTTTGTGAGCCGGGAAAGTTAGTGACGCGATGCAGCGCCGGTCAAGGTTGACTTTTCCACAACCGCGCCGTAGCTTCGCACGCCCCAACAACATCCCACCGAACAAAAGAGCCAATAACGGGCATGCAGCTGCCGCTGAAAGAAGCCTGGACCCGTATTCTGGACGACGCCCGCCGCGAAGTCCCCGAAAAAGATTTCAAGGCATGGGTCGAACCCGCCAAGCCAGTTTCCCTCGAGAACGATCGCCTGGTTCTGGGCGTTCCCGACGAATTCGCGGTGCGCTGGAACGAAGAGAAGAACGCGGTGCTCTTTCGCCGTCTCGCCGAGCGTGCCCTGGGACGACCGGTCACGGTGGTCTTCGAGGTGGATGCGGATCGGCTTCAGCGGCCCCAGATGGATTTCTTCGTAGCCCCGCCCCAGCCGCTGGCCGGGGGGACCGGCGGCGGATCCAACGCGCCAGCCCAGCCTCTCAACGAACGTTACACCTTCGCGAACTTCGTCATCGGCAAGTCGAACGAGCTTGCCGCGGCCGCGGCACACGCCGTCGCAGAAGCCCCTGGCAAGCTCTACAACCCCTTGTTCATCTACGGCGCCACCGGCCTCGGCAAGACCCACTTGATGCAGGCTATCGGGCACACAGTGACCCGGCGGAGCCCCGCACTACGGGTGCTCTACGTCGGAGCCGAGCAGTTCATCAACGAAGTGATCGAGAGTATTCACTCACGGACCATGCCGGAGCTCAGGCGCCGCTATCGGAACGAAGTCGACCTCTTTCTGGTGGACGACGTGCATTTCCTGGAAGGCAAGGAAGCGACCCAGGAAGAGTTCTTCCATACGTTCAATACCCTCTATGAGGCCAAGAAGCAGATCATCCTGACCTCGGATCGCCCCCCCAAGGAGATGCCCGGCCTGGAGGCGCGGCTGGTCAGCCGGTTCGAGTGGGGCATGGTGGCTGATGTGGGGCAACCCGATCTGGAGCACCGGATCGCCATCCTCCGGAAGAAGCAGGAGCAGGACCACCTGGAAACCACGATTCCCGACGAAGTGCTGAGCTTCATCGCCGAATACGTGCATTCCAACGTCCGGGAGCTCGAGGGGTGCATCATCAAGCTCCTCCTCTACGCCTCGCTCCGGCATCGGGAGATCACCATTGACCTGGCTCGGGAGGCGCTGGCCGACAAGATCCGGCCGGGCCAGGAGCAAGCGACGAACCAGCCCAAGCTGACGCCAACGATCGACAAGGTGCAGGATGTGGTCGCGCGACGGTGGGGAGTGACGCCGGAAGGCCTGCGCTCCAAGGCCCGGATCAAGACGCTCACGGTTCCCCGCCAGATCGCGATGTACCTCGCGCGTGAAGTTCTCCAAATGCAGCTCGTCGAGATCGGACAGGCGTTCGGTGGACGCGATCACTCGACCGTGATTCACAGTGTGGACAAGGTGCAGCGTCAGATTCAGCGCGATCGGCAGTTCAGGGAACGGGTTGAGTCGGCGCGGCAGGAGTTGTACGCACCATAATCGCGACGACGCATACCGGTGTTGTGGAGGAGCGGGACAACCGGAGATTTTTGGGTCAGTCTCCCCATTGCCCACAGAGACTCCGGAAGGCCCGAACGACGCATCCGTGACCGAGGACGAGGGTTGGACGTTGCATCCACATTTCCAGACCCTCTACTACGACTACTAGGATAAGTAATTACTAGAAGTCTTTCTTTTTATCCGTCGTTGCCTGGAGCTTTCGCAATGAAGTTCACCATCACACGGGACAAACTGCACGAGGGCCTGACCGCGGTCGCGTCCAGCGTTCCGGCCAAGACCACACTGCCCGTGCTTGCCAATATCCTGGTTGAGGCCTCCAAGGACGGACTGCGCCTTTCCGCCACCGATCTGGACATCGCGGTCAGCACCATCATTCCAGCCTCCGTTGACCAGGAGGGTGCCCTGACCCTGCCGGCCCGGAAGCTCAGCGAAATCGTCAAGGAATTACCCAACGCCGCGATCCGGATGACTGCTTCGGGCGAGCAACGGGCCCAGATCGAGTGCGGCCGTTCGAAGTTCAAGCTGCTGGGGCTTTCCCGGGAGGAATTCCCCGCTTTTCCCAGCGTGGAGTTCGAAGGCGGATGGAAGGTCGCTGCCAGGGAGCTCCAGAAGCTCATCGGGCACGTCGCCTTCGCGGCTAGCACCGAGGAAAGCCGGCCAATCCTGAACGGCGTGCTCTGGGAGCTCAGGCCCGACCGGATGCGGATGGTCGCCACCAACGGACACCGTCTGGCCCGGATGGACGTCCCCGCCTCGGGGCAAAAAGGCAGCGGGGGCCAGGCGGATCTCGATCATCCCGCCCAAGGCGCTCGAACAGATTCGCCGGCTCTTCGGGGGAGACGATGAGATCGAGATCGGCCGGAGCGATAACCACCTGGGATTCCGCTCCACAACCACACAGGTGTACACCCGGCTGATCGAGGGCCCCTACCCCAACTACGAACAGGTCATTCCCCGGGAGAACGACAAGGCTCTGACCGCCGACAAGCAGGCGCTTTCCGGCGCGCTTCGGCGGATGAGCATCGTGGCGAGCGACCAGACCCACCGGATCCGCATGGCGTTCACCAACGGCGCCTGCAAACTCTCGGTACAGACGCCCGACCTGGGAGAGGCCCAGGAGGAGATCGCGGTGGCGTACGAGGGCGATCAACTCGAAATCGGATTCAATGCCGCGTACCTGCTGGAGATTCTCAAGTTCATCCCGACCGAAGAGGTCCGGATGACCTTCAAGGCGCCGGAGCGCGCCGCCACGTGCGAACCGGTGGGCTGGGATGACCCGGCGAGCTACCTGACCCTGGTGATGCCCCTCCGCCTGGTCGACTGATCCGGTTTCCGCAACACCGGCTGGGTATCGGGTCTTGCCGGGGCCGTATCCGTTCTGGGCCTGACCGAATCCGGCTTGAGCGGGATGGTGTCCGGCGCGATGAGGGTGTCGGGCGCCACCAGCGGTACGAGGAGCGTATCAGGGATGTCGGGAACGGAGGGAATCTCGACCGGCTCGCCGCGTAGCCACCGCAGAATCATGTTCTGACGCCATCGCATCCGGCCGGGCCGGTAACCCGGATTGGAGCGCAAGGGGAACGGAAGCGTTCCCGCCAGCGCAGCCGATTCTTCCATTGAAAGCTCCCGCGCGCTCTTCCGGAAGTACTCCCGGCTCGCCGTCTCCGCTCCCCAGATCCCCGGTCCAAACTCGGCGACATTGAGATACAGCTCCATGATGCGATCCTTCCCGAGCCAGTATTCGAGCCGCCAGGCCAGCAGGGCTTCCTTGATTTTTCGAAACGGGCTTCGCGAGGACGACAGATAGAGATTCTTGGCGAGCTGCTGCGTGATCGTGCTGGCGCCTCGCAGATCGTCGGGATGCCGGCGGGCTGTTCGGATCGCCTTGAACAGCTCTCGACGATCCCTGGCGCTGGTCCAGGAGAAATGGTCAGGGCGATAGCCCAGTGCTTTCCGGAACTCGACGAAATCGATTCCTCCATGCTCTTCAAATCGCTGGTCTTCCCCCGCCATCACCGCAGCGGGTAAGGACTTTGCGATCTCATCGAGGGGTACCGGCTGGTAGCCGGCATGGTAGGATTGACCCGTTCCTCGGCCTCATGCCGCCGCATGGCCATGAACGAGGTTTCCCGGGGCCAGGTCCAGCGATACCAGATCGGTGGCGGCCAGACCAGCCAGATCCAGAGAAAGAAGAGCAGAAGGACGGCCCCCACCGTGTAAGCGAGGTACCGCAACACCACAAGGAGCCTCAGTGGGCGCCTCATTCGATATTAGTAGTTGTCACTACTACCTATGAATCCTCTAATGGAAAGCCCCCGGCGTCTTTGTGGGACGCCGAGGGCACGGGCTGGCTCGTAAGCCGAGTTCTGTTCCCTTTGACGGGGATGGTCATCCATCTGGGATGGCCGTCACCGGCCACCTCGAGCAGCCTACCCGCGGCTCTCCTTCACCGAAGCGAAGATTGGTGTGGGTCACACCTTGCCGCCTATTTGGCCTTGCTCCGACTGGGGGTTGCCGTGCCCCCTTGCTTACGCTCGGGGCGGTGGGCTCTTACCCCACCGTTTCACCCTTACCGCGGTGCTTTCGCACCTCGGCGGTCTGTTTTCTGTGGCCCTTTCCGTCGCCTTGCGGCGCCCAGGCGTTACCTGGCAGTCTACCCTGTGGAGCTCGGACTTTCCTCGAGAGAAGCAGGCTTCTCCCGCGACCATCGCAGCCGACCCGTCCCGGAATCTAGCACCCGAACGCCAAGTCGTCTCGCTGGAGGGCACTTCCTGCGGTTTTGGAGCTCCCGTCCGGGGCTTTCGACCCCCGCCGAGTTTTGAACGGGGGTTGAGGGCCACGGCGCAGTATGGCGGCACCAGGAGGAATCATGACCGGCGCCCTTGTCGTTCGAACCATAGCTCGCGATCCCGAGCGGGATGCTCCGACCGTGGCCGCGGTGGTCGCCCCCGCCGAACGCCCCATGCTCGACGCGGCGGCGGTCGGCAACTTCTCAATCCTGCACCGCAGCTCGGTGCCTGAGGCGGTGCGTGCGGTGCGGGAACGCGCTGTGGACGCGGTGCTGCTCTCTGCCTACCACTGCTCCGACGAGCGGCCCGACCAGGTCGACGAGCTGGTGCGGAGCTTTCCCGGTGTGCCCACCGTGGCCCTGGTGACCCGCCACGATCCGAGAATCTCGGAGACGCTTCTGCGTCTGGGCGCGACTGGGATTCGGCAGGTGGTGGACGTCACCGCGCCGGCGGGGTGGGCCAGGCTCCGGCAGCTGGTGGCCGAACCGGCCACCAGAGGCGCCGCGCGAATTCTTGCCCCGCTTCTCGCGGCCCTGCCGGGCATTCCCTCGGACTCGCGCCTCTTCCTCGAGGTGCTGGTGCGGGTCGCGCCGGTTACCGCCTCGGTGCGGACGATCGCGCGCCGGCTCCAGCAAAAGCCCAGCACCTTGATGTCCCGGTTCGTCCGGGCTGGGCTTCCCTCTCCCAAGACATACCTCGCAGCCATTCGGCTGCTCTACGCCGCGCAGTACTTCGAGGGAGGAGGGCGATCGGTGTCCGACGTGGCCTATCGGCTGGATTGCTCCTCGCCCCAGAGCTTCGGTCGGACGTTACGGGCGATGCGGGGGATCACGCCGAGCGAATTTCGCCGCCGGTTCCCCTTCCCCGTGGCGATGGAACATTTTCTCGAGAATCTCGTGGTGCCTTACCGGAAGGTGTGGGCGGGATTTCACCCCCTTCAAGGTCCAGCGCGCCTGCAGGAGTTTTCGGCTGTGGTTACAAACCAATTTCAATAGTAGTTGTTATTGCAACAACCTTAATATTGGCCCCCGTCTCTATCGCCGAGCGTCCCCCCTGCTCACGGTCCACCACCGCCAGAACGCCGAGGACTTGCCCACCCTCCCGGCGCACCGCCTGGATGGCCTGGAGGGTGGATCCCCCGGTGGTGATGACGTCTTCAACCACGACGACGGGGTCTCCGGAGCTGAAATTGCCCTCGATGCCCTTCCCGGTCCCATGCTCCTTGGGCGCCTTTCGCACGCTGAACCCCTCGATTTCCGGTGGCGCATCCACGCTCGCCCGCGCGATTGCATACGCGACCGGATCGGCGCCGAGGGTGAGGCCGCCAACCGCGCGGGGCAGCCATCCGGCTTCCCGAATCAAGGCGAGGCCGAGTCGACCGACCAGGAGCTGCCCCCGGGCGGACATGGTGGTTTTGCGGGCGTCGATGTAGTAGTGAGAGCGTTGTCCGGAAGAGAGCGTGAAATCTCCCAGTTGGATGGAGCGCTCGCGGAGCAACGCCGCGAGCGACTCCCGATCGGTCATTCCCCGCCCCGCCGAAACAGCGACGAAAGGAAGCCGGACTTTTTTCCGCGATCGGGTTCCTGGGTCACTGCCTCGCAGAAGGCATTGGCAAACTCGGTGACTGTCTTCCACCGCTTTCCGAGGTCGCGCTCGAGCCCCCGCATGACCGCGGCCTCGATCGGCTCCGGGAAGCTTTGGCCCCGCGCCGCCTGGTTGAGCGGGATGGGAGCCTGGGTGAGAAGCTGCTGGAACAGCTCGCGGGGCCCTTTCCCCGGGAACGGGAGCACGCCGGTGAGCAGATTGTAGGCGATCGTGGCCAGGCTGTAGACGTCGGCTTGTTCGCCGACCAGCTCCCCCGACAGCGCCTCCGGGGCCACATACTGCAGGGTGCCGACGAAGAAACCCGCGCGGGTCAGGCGTTCGGCGGGATCGTCTTCCGCGTCGCGTGCGATCCCGAAATCCAGCAGCCGTGCGGTCTGGGTCTCGGGATCGTACATGATGTTGGCGGGCTTGAGGTCGCGGTGGATGATCCCCGCCTTGTGCGAAGACTCCAGCGCTTCCCCCAGCTGGCCGATAATTCGAGCCGTCAGGGCGGGGGAGAGCTTGCCCGAGCCGGCCAGGAACGCGGCGAGCGGTTCCCCGTTGGCCCACTCGAGCGCCAGGTAGTACAGCCCGTCATCCTGACCGAAATCGTAGGTTTGAACGATGTTCGGGTGTCTTACTCTGGCGCCGAACTCGGCCTCCCGGAGGAATCGCTTGACGGCGATTTCATCCTGGGCCAGGCGAGGACGGAGGATTTTGACCGCCGCCGCCCCGCGTTCGGGGTGATCGGCGCGATACACGGTCGCGGTGCCGCCCTCGCCCACGTGTTTGGCGAGCGTATACCCGGCAACGGTCCGTCCAACGAGATTATCTTGGCTCATGGGAGGCAGTCCAAGCTACCGCCGGTGACGAATCCGAACAAGCGTCTATGACGATCCCCTTGCTTCGGCGCTGGACGCCGATCAGCCTCCTCCTGTCGGCCGCTTGCGCTTCGCCGCGGCCGCCCTCCACGACGGCCAACCCTTCGACCGAACAGACCCTGGGTGAGCTGTTCAATCTGCCCTCGGTCTATCAGCGGCTGGGCCGCCTCGCCGCTTCGGGTCCCATGCCGTTCGTGGGGGACGTGGCATTCCTGAAGGGCAGGGGAGATTCGTCCATCGCGCGAATCGCGGTCTCGTTTGAGAACCATGCCTTCGCGTTTGCCCGGGAGGGCACCGCCTACATCGCGCGGTTCCGGGTCGAGTACAACCTGACCCGCTCCGGTCAGGCTCCGCTCCAGGCCTCCCGTGAGGAAGTCGTGCGGGTACAGTCCTTCGCGGAGACCCAGCGGAACGACGAGAGCGTGATCGTCGACCAGGGTTTCATGTTGTTACCCGGCGCCTACGACCTGACGGTGACGGTGCGGGACCCTGCGGCGAACGTATTCTCGCGGGCCGAGCAGTCGCTTCAGGTGCCCTCGTTCCCGGCCGGAAGCATGACCAACCCGATTTTTGTCTATCAGGTCCGTCCCCGTCAGGACCTTTCCGACTCCCTGGCTCTCCTGCTCAATCCCCGCGGCACCGTGGCGAACGGGGGAGGGGATTCGCTGATGCTGTACGTGGAGGCCTACGACGTTCCCGCGGCGCGTCAGATCCCGGTCCAGGTACGGGACGACCAGGATAGCGTCCTGTATCAGGCCACGCTGGGACTTCATGGCGGGCTCCCGGTCGAGGGGCACCTGGTGCGAATCGCGTCGGATGCGCCACCTCTGGGCCAGCTGACGGTGCAGGTCGGCGAGGGAGCCGAACGCAAGGTGGCCACCGCGCTGGTGTCCTTCTCCCGCAACTGGGTGGTCACCAATTACGACAACCTGCTCGCGTTGCTCCGGTTCTTTCCCTGGCGGCCCGATCTGCTCAACGCCCTCCGGCAGGCCCGCCCGCCGGAGCGGCCCCGATTGTGGCGGGAGTTCTGGACCGCGACGGACCCTAACCCGCAAACCGGGGAGAACGAAGCCCTGGACATGTACTTCACCCGGATCGCCGTGGCCAACGAGCGGTTCAAGGATGAAGGCGGCCCGGGATGGCGGACCGATCGCGGCGAGGTCTACATCACCCTGGGCGAGCCGGACCAGGTCTACGAGAACCCTCCGGGCTCGGACCAGCGCATCGTGCAGTGGGCGTACGGCTACTACCATGCGGTGATCACCTTCGCCGGACCGATCGGCTTCAGCCGGCTCCGCATCACGACGGCCTCCCGGGCCGAATTTGCCCGGGCCCGGGCTCAAGTGATTCGGCAGGGGCCACGGTAGGCGGACGGGCGGACCGGCGGACGTACCTAGCTTTCCCCCATGCCCAACCATGATCCGCCTCAGCTCTTCCTGATCGACGGTCACGCGCTGATCTACCGCGCGTTCTTTGCCATGATCGCGCGGCCCCTCCGCACCAGCCGGGGGGAGAACACCTCGGCCGCCTGGGGGGTGGTGAATTTTCTGCTCCGCCTCCAGTCGAAATACCGTCCCGACTACCTGCTCTGGATCCTCGACGCGGGAGACTCCTTCCGGGTCGCGCGCTACCCCGAGTACAAGTCCACCCGGACCAAGCTCACCGACGAACTCCAGGCCGATTTCGATCTCGCGCTCGAGCAGGCCGGCCGTCTGCTGGCGGCGTTCCGGGTCCCGGTCCTCGCGATCCCGGGTTATGAGGCCGATGACGTGATCGCCACCGTGGCTCGCCGGGAAGCCGCCGCCGGCCGCCAGGTCGTCATCGTCTCCGGAGACAAGGATTTCCACCAGCTCGTCGGCCCCCGGATTGCGCTGCTCAATCCCGGCCGGGGCGGTCCCGCGGGCGTCGAAGAGCACTGGGTGGACCAGTCCAACGCCAGCGAGCGGCTCGGCGTGCCACCGTCGCAGGTCGTCGACTACCTCGCGCTGGTCGGGGACACTTCCGACAATGTCCCGGGAGTGAAGGGAATCGGCGAAAAGGGCGCGATCCAGCTGCTCCAGCAGTTCGGCGACCTCGAGACCATGCTGACCCGGGTCGGTGAGATCACCGGCAAGCGTCCGCGCGAAGCGCTCCAGCAGTACGCCGAGGCTGCGCGGCTTTCCCGCGAGCTGGTCACCTTGCGCGAGGACGTCCCGGTCGAGTTCGACCCGGAGACGGCCGCCGTCGGGGAACCCGACCGTCCCGCCCTCCTCAAGGAATTGGCCCGGCTGGAATTCCACTCCCTCGCGACCCGCCTGATTCAGGCGGAGGGCCCCGCCGAACCGCTCACCGTTCCGGTGCCCGGCGAGGCTGCGGCGCCTGCCGAGGCCCCGCCGGCCGCCAGCATGGAAACCCGGGTCATCGATCAGGCCGCCGGGTTACCTGACCTGGTCGCGGCGATCCGTGCCGCACCTCTGGTCGCGCTGGACACCGAGACCAGCTCGATGGAACCTCACGATGCCGAGCTGGTCGGGCTGTCGCTCGCGATCGCGCCCGACACCGCCTGGTATCTCCCATTCGGGCATCGTCCACTGAGCGGTGAGCTGGCCGCCCCGGCGCCCGTGGTGAATCTTCCGCCGCTCACCGATCCCGCCTGTCTGCCGCTCACCGAGCTGCTCGGGGATCCCGCGGTCAAGAAGGCCGGGCACAACATCAAGTACGACTGGCAGGTGCTTCGTCGCGCCGGGGTCGAGCTTCGGGGAGTGGTCTATGACTCGATGCTCGCGAGCTTCGTGCTGGATCCGGGTCGTCGGAGCCACGGGCTCGACACTCTCTCGCTCGACCACCTGGGGCGGCCGATGCGGACCTACTCGAGCACCGCGGGAAAGGGAAAGGCGGAGATTCCGTTCGCGGAGGTGGACGTTGCCGAGGCGGCGAGCTATTGCGGCGCCGACAGCGCCACAGTGCTCGCCCTGCATGCCTATTTCACGCCCCGGCTCGCGGAAACCGCGCTGCAACCGCTGCTCGATACCATCGAGATGCCGTTGGTCGAGGTGCTGGTGGACATGGAGTGGACCGGGATCGCGATCGACCGGGCGCTGTTTGCCAGACTCTCCCGTGAGCTGGCCACCGATCTGCAGCGTCTCGAGACGGAAATCTGCCAGGCGGCCGGCGCCTCATTCAACGTGAACAGCCCGCGTCAGCTCGCTTCCATCCTCTACGAGAAACTCCAGCTTCCCATTTTGAAGCGCACCCGGACCGGTCCCTCCACCGACGCCGACGTGCTGGAACAGCTTGCGGCCCTCGGGCACGAGGTGCCCACCCTTCTCCTGGAGCACCGCGAGCTTCAGAAACTCCGGTCCACGTATGTCGATGTGCTTCCCGGCAAGGTGCATCCCCGGACCGGCAGAATTCACACCAGTTTCAATCAGGTCGGCGCCGCCACCGGCCGCCTCTCGTCGTCGGAACCGAATCTCCAGAACATTCCGGTGCGGACTTCCCGGGGAGAAGCGATTCGGCGCGGCTTCGTGCCGGCGCCGGGCTGGAAATTCGTGGTGGCGGACTACTCCCAGATCGAGCTGCGCCTCATGGCGCACCTGTCGCAGGACCCCGCCTTCATCGCGGCGTTCGAGCAGGGAGAGGACGTCCATCGCCAGACTGCGGCCATCATCTTCGGAGCGGCTCCCGACCAGGTGACCGCCGAGATGCGGGCCCGCGCGAAGACGATCAACTTCGCCACCATTTACGGGCAGGGCGCCTTCGCGCTCTCACGGCAGCTGGGGATTGCCCAGGAGGAGGCGAAGGCGTTCATCGCCGAGTATTTCCGGCGCTTCTCCGGGGTGCGGGCGTTTCTGGATCGCCAGGTCGCACTGGCTCGGGAACGCGGTTACGTGGAGACGCTCTTCGGGCGGCGCCGGTATATCCCCGAAGTGAAGGACCGCAACTTCAACACCCGGGCCTTCGGGGAACGGCAGGCCCAGAACGCGCCGCTGCAGGGATCCGCCGCCGATCTGATCAAGATCGCGATGGCCCGGATCCATCGCGCGCTCGGGGAGGCGGGCTGGGCCGGGAGGCTCCTCCTCCAGGTCCATGACGAGCTGGTGCTGGAATGTCCCGAGACCGAGGTGGACACCCTCTCCCGGATGGTCAAAGAACATATGGAGGGCGCCGCGACCCTTACGGTCCCTCTGGTGGTGGAGGTTGGGGTGGGAGCGAACTGGCTCGACGCGAAGCACTGAGGCGGCTGCCCGGCCACCAGTTCCAGTTTCCTGCGAGGTGCATGAACGCGGGGACCAGCACCATCCGGATCAGGGTCGCGTCGAGGAGCACCGCCACCGCGAGCGCGAATCCGAGGAACTGCACCACCAGCACCCGCGCGAACGCGAACGCTCCGAAGACGATGAACATGATCAGAGCCGCCGAGGTGATGACCGAGGCGGTCGCGCTCACGCCTTCCATGGTGGCTTCGCTGTTCCGCCCCGAGTGATCGAAGGCTTCCTTGATGCGGGAGAGCAGGAAAACCTCGTAGTCCATGCTCAATCCAAAGACGACGGCGAATACCAGCACCGGGACCGCCACAAAAATGGCCTCGGCGGCCCCCTGGCGGCCGAGGACCTGGATTCCTACCCCGTGCTGAAACACCAGGACCATGAGGCCGAAGGTGGCGATCACCGAGAGGGAATTCATCACCACGGCCTTGATGGGCACCAGGAGCGACCGGAACGCGATGGCCAGCATCACGGCAGTCACCCCCAGCACCATGGCGATGATGGCAGGGAAGCGGCCCAGCAGGTTACGCTGAAAATCCACCGCGGCCGCGACGTACCCGCCCACCGCGACGTCGGTTCCACGAAGCTGCCGAATCGATCCGTTATGGGCCAGCTTCCGAACCGAGCGCACCAGATCCATGGCGGTGGTGAGCGAGACCGAATCGCGGGGAATCACGTCCACCAGCGTCATGCGGTGATCCCGGCTCAGGTATCCGTCGATCGCGTCGCGATACCGGGCCCGGGCGCTGTCGAGGTTCGAGTAGAGAAGCGAGTAGGCGAGGAGAGACTGTCCCGGCGTCAGGTCGACCAGGCTCCGGATGTCGCGCACCCTGGGGTCGGCCCGGAGCGAGTCCGAAAGATTGCGGAGACCACGGAGCGCGGTGAGTCCGGTGGCGTCCTGACCCTCGGGAAACTCCACCAGAATCCGGACCGGGAAGAGATATCCGGAAACTCCCATGGTGGAGAGCTCGTCGACCGCCTGACCGGCCTCGGTGCTCGACGGCCACCAGTGCCGCGCGGGGAGACCGATCCGAATCCAGAACAGGGGCAAGGTGAGGATGGCAACCGCGGCGCTTCCCAGGAGCAGGGAACGCACCGGGTGCCGCGACAGGGTGCGGGCCCACTTTTCCCATACCCTCGGCGAGTGATACCAGATCAGCTTTCGCGCCAGCCAGCGCGGCCGGTCGATCTGGCGGCCCAGGAGGGCAAGCAGGGCGGGGAGGAGGGTGGTCGCGAGGAGGACCGCGACGCCAACGACCACCAGACCCGCGACGCCGACGCTCTTGATCTCGACCAGCGGCGTCAGCACCAGAGCGCCAAACCCGACCATCACCGTGAGCCCGGACGTGAGGACGGCTTTGCCGGCCGTGCGGAAGGTCCGCGCGGCCGCTTCCCGCCGGCGATACCCACGAGTCAGCTCTTCCCGGAATCGGGTGACGATGAGCAGCGAGTAGTCGATTCCGACCCCAAGCCCCACCATCGTCGTCACGTTGAGCACGAACACCGACATCGGAAGGGATTTGGCGAGGATCCCGATCGTGGACAGGGAGATCGCTACAGCGAGCACGCCGACCACGAGCGGGAGGATCGCCGCAACCAGCGCGCCGAAGGCCAGCACCAGAACGACCATGGTCAGGGGGAGGATGCGCGCTTCCAGGCGCCGGCTGTCCTCCGTGCTGACCGAACGGACATCGAGGTCCAGAGGAGCCCGGCCGGTCACCAGAGCCCGGTAGTCTCCCCGCCGGGGCACCTTGGCCAGCGCTTCGTTCACCGCGTTCCGGAACGCGGTGACCTGGAGGCCCAGGCTATCGCCCGGCCATTGATCGATCGATGCGAGGAGGAAGGTCCGCCTGGCGTCCGGACCCAGGAAGATCGAATCGCCGGTATTTGCAAAACTCAGGAGCGAACGAACGTAGGGCTGTCCGCTGAGGTGCTCCGCCACGGTGTCCAGCGCGGCACGCGACATGCCTGTCGTGAATGGCCGGGGTCCTTCGATGGTGACCAGGAAGAATTCGCTGAACGGGCGATCGAACCGCGTGGTGAGCATCCGATCGGCGCGGGCGGCTTCGGTTTCCCGATCGGCGGCTCCCCGGATGCGAAGCAGCTCGGGCGTGTGTTTGGCCCGCACCAGTCCGACGGTCCCGACGACCGCCCAGAAGAACACCACCAGCCAGCGCAACCGGACCACTGCGGCTGCTGCCTGGTTCGGGAGATCCGTAGAGGGAGGGGGGCTTGGCAAGACCGAATGGTAGGGCGCTGTATATTCCCTTGCAATCCTTTATGAAGCGTTTTCTCGTCTTTGGCCTGGCCGCGCTGGTCGGGCTCATCGTGCTGGATCGCCTCCAGAGAGCCGGCTCCGCTTCCGCCTCCCCGGTCCGGGCGGGGGTGGTCGCGACCGAGCGGATCCATTCACGGGTGGCCGCCACGCCGCCCACGACGCATGCTTCCGCGCCGGCTGCTCCTTTGGTGGACAGCGCCCGCACCCCGACCATCGATCTGCTGGCCCGGCTCGAAGCGCGGCGACGCCTGATCGCCGCCCGGAACACCACGTATTTCGATTCGCTCTTCGTCGAAACCGATTCCACGATTCGGCGCTGGGCCGATCCGGCCCTGCTGGTGGTGGCCGTGCTGCCGGCCGAGCCGGAATACGAGCGCGGCCTGCTCGAGGCGGTGCGGGGAGCGACCAGCGCCTGGGCCTCGGTGCTGGGAGAATTGCGGTTCACCCTGACCCGGGACTCCGCGACGGCCCAGATCATCGCCCGTTCGGTGGATCAGCTCGACGGCGAACGGGTCGGCCTGACCGACCTGGAATGGACCCGGAGCGGCGACATCCACCAGGCGCGCATCGCGCTGGCCCGCCGGGATCATCGAGGCGCCTCGATTCCCCCTGCGACCGCGCTCGCGGTCGCCCTCCACGAGTTCGGCCACGCCTTGGGGCTGCCGCACTCCCCTAACCCGGGAGACGTGATGTTTCCCCGCACCCGCACCGCCACCCTCAGCCCCCGGGATATCGCGACCCTTCGCCTCCTCTACGAGCTGCCGGCCGGCTCGGTGCGGGAAACCGTGCGATGATACTTCCGGCCCTGTTGCTCCTCCTGCCCGCCTCGTCCGCCGCCGACACCAGCTTTGCGCCGGTCGCCCGGGTGGTGGAACGAGGGATCCGGGAAGGCGTGTATCCGGGCGCCGTGCTCGTGGTCGGCCGTCGCGACACCATCCTCTATTCCCAGGGCTTCGGCCACGTGACGTGGTCCGATCGCACTCCCCGTCCCTCGGTGAGAGAGACCCGGTGGGATCTGGCGTCCCTGACCAAGGTGGTGGCCACGACCAGCGCGGTGCTGGTCCTGGTGGATCAGGGTCGAGTCTCGCTCGATGCCCCGGTGGCGCGGTACCTCTCGCGGTTCAAGGGCGGCCATCGGGACCGAGTGACGGTCCGCATGCTGCTCGACCACACCAGCGGGTTGCCGGCGTATCTGCCCTTCTACAAACTGGCGACCACCCGGACCGCCGCGATCGAACGGCTGTATCGGGAGCCGCTCCGGCATCTCCCCGGGACGGTCATGGAATACAGCGACCTCAACGGGATTCTCCTCGGCCTGCTGGTCGAAAAAGTCGCCGGGTCGCCGCTCGACCGCTTCACGAGCAGCGTGGTCTTCGGACCGCTCGGCATGCAGGCGACCGCCTTCGCCCCGGACCTCCCCCGCGGCGTTTCGGTCGCGCCGAGCCGGGCCAATGCGTGCTGCGCTCCGGCGCGCCGCGTCAACGACGACAATGCCGTCCTGTTCGGGGGAGTCGCGGGACACGCAGGACTGTTCTCCACCGGCGCGGACCTGGCCCGCTTTGCCCAGATCTGGCTGGCGAAAGGCGCCCTGCCCGACGCGGTCAAGCCCTGGGTTTCGCCCGCAAGCCTCGAACAATTCCTGCTCCGGCTTCCGGGAGAACAACGAGCCCTGGGATGGGAAGTCCCCGAGTCGATCCAGGACACCGGGCGCCCTTCGGTCTACGGGAACTCGATCTGCTCCTGCGCGTTCGGACACACCGGATGGACCGGAACCATGCTCTGGGTCGATCCCACCGCCGACTTGTTCGTCGTGTTCCTCACCAACCGGAGCCTGGATCCGAGGGTCCGGAATTCGATCCGCGTCCTTCGTGAGCTCCGGAACGAGCTTTCAGAGGAAGTGCTGACCATCGCCAGACGGCGGGGCTAGCAAGGCGCTACATTGGAATCGAAGACCGGTGGGGAGTCCGATATGCAGCTCACACCCGAAACCATTCGCAAGGCCCTCCGTGGGGTCAAGGATCCGGAGCTGGGCCTCAACATCGTCGACATCGGGTTGGTGTACGAGACCGAGGTCAATGACGAAGGCGACGTGAAGGTCAAGATGACCCTCACGTCGCCGGGATGTCCTTCAGGGCCCGAGATCCTCCAGGATGCGAAGATGGTTCTGGAGGAGCTGGAAGGCGTGCGTAGTGTCCAGGTCGACCTGGTCTGGGAGCCCTACTGGACTCCCGATCGCATGGATCCCAGGGTCAGGGCCTTTCTGGGCTGAGCTAGGGCGATTCCGCCAGCTCCTTCAGCAGACTCTTCACTCGCTCATCGTCGAGCCGCGCCAGCCGGCTGATCAGAGAACGGCGCACACTGGCGTCGGTTTCGCTCCGCGCGATCCGGATCAGGGCATCGATCGCCGCCCGGTCTCCATTCTTGAACAGCGCGCCGATGGCCGCTTCTTTGCCCCGGCGGTCGGGAGACTGCTGGTAGAGCTTGTCGAGCTGGGGACTCGTCGCGCCGGCCCGCTCGGCGGCTTCGACCGCCTGGCCGCGAAGATCGGCGGGGGTATTCTCATCCGCCGCAATCCCGAGCAACCACTGCAGGTTCGCGCTTCCACCTTGTTCCCCGACCGACGAGAGTATCGCCCGCCGCGAATCGATGGAAGCGAGGGTGGCGTACTTGTCCCGCAGCAGCTCGATATCCTTGGCCGACGCGTATTGCCCGCCGAACCCCCTGATCACCGTGACCCGGAGCTTGTCGGGAAGATTCGGATCGCCCAGCGCGGTGCGCAGGTAGGCGCGGGCCCTGGGGTCGCCCGAATTGGCCATGGCCTGGACCGCGGCATCCCGGAGCCACGGATCGCTGCCGCCCGCCATCCGGGTCAGTTCGGTGAGATCGGCGCGCTGGTTCCGCGCCAGCACCGAGACCGCCTGCTGGCGGATCGAGCTGGTCTCACTCTGGTCGCCCGCGATCGCGACCAGCGCGGAGGACACCCGGCGGGCATCCTCTGCCGAGATGCGTTCGAGCTCCCGTCCGAGCCAGCTCAGCGCGCCCTGGCGAACCGACCGCGACAAGTCGCGGTTCCTGCTCAGCCCGAGCAGGTTGGGCCATACCGTCGCGCTGTCGGCGAGCACGGCGGGGAGGATCGCCTCGCGGGCCGGGCGGCCCTCGGCGCGGGCCGCGAGATCGAGCAGGTATTCCGAAGCGGCCGGAGCGGAAACCGGTCCGAGATCGGTGACTCCCTCGGTCGGGGTTTCCGGGGCGATTTCAGTCTCGATTCCCACCACCTGACCGGCGGTGCGGGTGATGCGCACCACCACCGGCCCATGCTGGCAGACCCGGTCGAAGCCGTCGGTGTATCCGCCGTTCGAGATGTAGGTGGAACGCCCGACCTGGAGCGACGACCCTAACCCGCAGACGTCGCCCCGCGCGGCGAAGCGGAACTGGACCCGGCCGTCGCCCCCGCCTTCCACCCGGGACCGGAGGCCGGCCTGGGCGGTCAGTCCGGCGCAACCGGCCAGGCTCGCCACCGAGGCCAGCCCGAGAATACGGCGTCGGGCATTCATGGCTTCTCCACCAATTCGCGAATGTAGGTCATCGCCTTGGCGTCCTTCCGGCGCATCAGGGCATTGATGGCTTGACGCCGGACACTGGGATCGGTGCTGGTCTTGGCGATGTCGATGAGCTTGTCGGTCGCCTTGTCGTCGTCGATCCCGGCCAGCTGACCGACGATGGTGTTCCGGAATTCCCGCTCGCTGAGCGCGTCATAGAGGCGGCCGAGATCCTCGACCGAGAGACTCTTGATCCGGGAGAGCGCCTCCCGGCGCAGGTAGCTGTCTTCGGAGGAGTTCTTGACCAGGTTGGTGAGCCACTGGTCGTTTGCCGGACCACCGGCTCGTCCCAGCGTCGAGATGATCGTGCTCTTGATGGTACGAGAATCGGTTTTGGGGTAGAGGTTTCGGAGGAAGGCGGCGTCCTCCTCCTCCAGCGCGTACTCGCTGCCACGCCGCGCCGCGTCTGCATTGGCCGCTGCCGCGGCCATCGGAGTCGAGCCGGACGCGGTGCGGGTTCCATTCGACCAGGCATAGGTGAAGGAGGAAGCCGAGGCCCCGCCGAGCTGGGAGATCGCCTGGGCTCGCATCCGCTCCGGCAGGTCGGACCGCTCGATGATCGACCGCAACGCGGCGCGAGAGTCCGGACCGCCCCGGGACCGGAGCGCGGAAAGCACGGCCTGGCGGGTACGCTCCTCTTCCGCCGAATTGAAGAGCTGGAGCAGCATCTGGCTGTTCACCGACGCGATACTCGAGCGACCCAACTGGGAAATCGCGTCGCTCCGGACGGACGGATCGGGATCGTTCTTTGCCACCTCGAGCAGATCGTTCACCGACTGCTGAGTGCCGTTGCGCCCGATCAGGTACACCGCCCGGCGGCGCAGGGCCACCGAGCACTCGTCCCGGCGAGCCAGAACCCGCTTGAGCGCCTCGTTGGCATTCTCGGGGTCCAGCTGGGTCAGCGCGTTCAATGCCTCGGCGCGCACCGACATGTCTTCTTCGTCGCAGGTCTGCCCCGAGGAAGTGGCGGCCCGGAGGGCTGAAGCGGCGCTTGCATCACCTCGTGCGGCGAGGGCGGCATACACCCGGGTTCGCAGCGCTCCCACGTCGGGGTCGGCGGCCTCCTCCGGATACTTGTCCTGCATCGCGCGCAGAGACTCCAGGGCGCTGCGGAGATTCTCGGTCGAGCCGGAGCGGTACAGCGCGAAGGCGCGGTAGTAGGGGGCGATCGGAGCGAATCTGGATTTCGGGTACTTCTGCTCGATGCTCTGGAACAGAGTCGCCGCCCGCCCGTATTCCCCGCGATTCAGGGCCTCCCGCGCGGAGCGATACAATGAGTCCTCCGGGGTGCCCTGGAGCGGCCGCAGGTTCTCGAATTTGAGGGTCCACGGATCATCCTGGAACCGATCCAGGACATAGGCCTGTTCCATGGCCTGCCTGGTTGCCTGTTCGGTCAGGCGCTGGATGTCTTCGGTATTGATACGCGCGGCCATCTCCGCCCCGAGCTGATCGGCCCGGAGTCGCATCGCGTCGACCTTCCCCATTTCGAGCTGGGAGAGGTTCTCGAGGCGGGGGAGAATATCGAGGGAGGGGAGATTGTCGAGGGAGGGGAGATTGTCGAGCTCCCTGAGATGGCCGATCCGGAGCCGCACGGCATCGGATTCAAGTTTGGCCCGAAGCTCATCGACGTCGCGGAGGTCCCACTCACTGGGTGGAATCGGGGTGAGCCTGGGAGCCGGCCGGGGCGAAGGGGCTGGTTTTGGCGGCGGGGCCGGCTGTTGGGCCGTGAGCCCCCCGGTCCCGAGCAGCGTAAGTGCGACGATCGAGAACATCCGCATAGGTATCCTGCCCATCATGGTTCAGAGGTGAGGTTTTCGGCGAGCATGACCCGCAGCCGCGGGAGCACCTCGCGTTGGTCGAGTGCCTGGTCGATCAGATAGACATCGGGTGCGTCCGCACGGGTCGGCAAGCGAACGATCTGGGCGAGCACCAGCTCCAGGTCGTCCAGCAGGTTCCGGAGATGCGGGTCGTTGATATCGGGGGAATCGAGCAGCAGCCGAGTGGTCGCCAGCAGGTCGCGGGCTCGCTCGTTGGTTCCTTCGAGCGGGTGACCCTTGCGGGACTCGTCGGTGAGATTGACCAGCAGGGCGGTCACCCGCTCGAGGTAGTTGGTGGCAACTCCCACGAACGCGGGCTGGTCCGCCGCTCGCTGGCCAAGAGCCGCCACCTGTTCGGCGGGGATGACGGGTCGGGAGGATTGCAACAGATTCGGCACAATCTGTCCGATGCCGAAACCCAGGATGAGGGTTGCCGCGAGCGGCAAAAGCGACCGGGTCCAGTGGTGCGAGCGAACGGCCGGGCCGAATGCCCGGGCCTCGATGGTCTCCCACATTTCGGCCATGGGAGGCTCCGGGGGAACCCGCCAGGTGTCCTTGAGCTCCGCGAGCTGTTCCTGCAGTTCCTTCTCGTCCATCGATGCGTTCCTCGCTACAGGTCCCGCCCGATTCCGGCGAGCGCTTCGCGAAGTCGCGTGCGCCCTTCCGCCAGCCGGGCCTTACTGGTGCCCTCGGGGATCCCCAGGGTCTCGGCAATCTCCCGATGGGTAAATCCTTCGACGTCGTGCATCACGACCGGCACCCTGAGACGAATCGGCAACCGCTCGAGCTCGATCCGCAACCGATCGCGGAGATGCGGATCGCCGGTGGAGGCCGGCGCCGGGTGACTCTCGGCGAACGTCAGCTCCCGTTCCCGACTGCGCAGCCGTTTGACCTTCCGAAGTCCGGTGAACAGCATGGACATCGCCACCGCATGCAGCCAGGTCGTAAAGGCCGCCTCTCCCCGGAACTGGTCGAGCCGCTGGAACACCCGAACGAACGTGTCCTGGGTGTATTCCCGCGCCATTTCTTCATCCCCCACGGTTCGATACAGCAGCCGATAGACTCGTGGCGCATGCCGCTCGTAGAGCCGATGGGCTGCCATCCGGTCCCCCGCGCGGGCACCGGCGATCAGTTCAAGGTCATTCACTACACCGTCCCTGGCGGCCGTCCTGGGGATCCCCGGGCTTCGGAAGAGTGGGACGCCGCATTGGCGAAATCGGTTGGCAATTCGGAGATCTCGCAGGCGATAACTTAGTAGTTGTAATACAAACTACTATAGACTTGAAAGGAGTCGCTCACCCAGAAGCTCGGTTTGCCACTTCCTGATCCCCGGAACCTCACCCAAGGTCGCCGAGTCCGACGGTACCGCCCGAGCGATGGCCTCGAGGAGCCAGTTGGGAGCGACGATCCCTGGCGGGAGGTCGAGTCGAACCGCCTCCTCGGACCGCACCTGCTTGAGCCTTTCCAGGCGAACCTCGAACCCGGGGTCCGGTCTATGTCTGGGTTGTCTCGGGTACCTGGGAAGCTTGGGATCCGGCAGGTCTTTTCCGCGCTCGATCGCGGCGAGAATCGGGTCAGCCTGGCGCTCGCGGATCCCGCGACCGAGCCCGCGCACCGCCCCGAGCGCCTTGACGTTGGCCGGAGGGTGTCGCGCCATGTCGAACAGGGATTCGTTCCCCGCAATTCGGAACGGCGCCCGATCGAGCGATCGGGCCACTCCATCTCGCCAGAGGTAGAGCTCCCGGAACACGGCGAGCTCCCTCGGTGACAGGCGCCGGGCGCCTTTCACCTCGAGCGCCGCGACCTCGGGAGGATCGGGGTCCCGCCACCTGACCTTGGTCAGCGCTTCGAACTCCTCCTCGGCCCAGGCGAGCCTCCCCGCGGTGCGCAGCCGCTCTCGAAGCAGGTCTCGCAGCTCGGGCAGATAGCGCGTGTCGGTTGCGGCATACTCGAGCATCTCGGCGGACAGCGGCCGGGCCGACCAGTCGGCGCGCTGGTATTTCTTGTCGAGCGCGATGTGGAAGTACTTCTCGAGCAGCGCGGCCAGGCCGATAGCGCTCTCGTTGAGAAGCTGGGCCGCTACCCGGGTATCGAAGATCCGGCCGGCACGATACCCGAACTCGCGGGCCAGGAGGCGGAGGTCGTAGTCGGCGTCATGAAAAACAACTTCGATCCCGGGATCGAGCAGGAGCCGGTCGAACCCGGGTAACCCATCAACCGCAAGTGGATCGACGATCCAGGTCCCGGTCCGGCTGGAAAGCTGGAGCAGGTAGACCCGGTCCTGATAGCGATGGAAGCTCGCCGCCTCGGTATCGGCAGCGAGGAGAACCTCGTGGCTCAGCTGTTCAGTCAGTCTGGCGAAATCGGCCGGCGTGACCACGAGCTCCGCGCTCATCGTTCAAAGGTAGCGGGGCCTCCGTGGTCGGCCGTAGCTTACCTGCATGCGCCCGAACGAAGTCGAGCAGGTCGTCTACCCCGACGATTGCGACGCGTTCGGCCACCTGAATCAGGCGGCCTTCCTTCGGATCTTCGAGCGAGCTCGCTGGGATGTCCTGGCCAAGGGCCCCGGGATGGACGTCTTCAGCCGCACCGGAACCTGGCCGGCGGTTCGAAAGACCGTCATCGACTATCTGGCGCCCGCCTTTGCCGGAGAGCTGCTCCGGGTCCAGCAGTCCGTCGTTCATCTGGGAAAGACCAGCTTCACCATGCGACAGACGGCTCGCCGCTCCGGCGATGACGCCCTCATCGCCACGGCCGAGTTCGTCTTCGTGTGCATCGACCGGGAAGGACGACCGGTGGCGGTGCCCGGGGAGGTTGGCGATTTCTTCCAGGCCCGGCCGAGCGGGGAACCGATGGACCGGATGTCGGTGAATGGGGTCCAGCTCGCGCTCGAGCAACGAGGAGGCGGAACCGGTCCGGCCGTCCTCTTCATCCACGCCTTCCCGCTCGACCGCACGGTGTGGGAACATCAGTTGGACAGTCTCACCGGGTTTCACCGGATCGCGCCCGATCTTCGGGGGATGGGAATGTCGGATGCCCCGGATCTTGGCTACTCCATGAATACCTATGCCGAGGATCTGGTCGGCATTCTCGATGCGTTGGGGATCTCCAGGGTCGTGCTCTGCGGCCTCTCCCTTGGCGGCTACATCGCGTTCGAGTTCCTCCGCCGGTTCCGCGAGCGGGTCCGGGGACTCGTCCTGGCAGACACCCGGGCCGAAGCCGATAGCGTCGAAGGCCGAAAGGCACGGGAGGGACTGATCGCGCGGATCCGGGAACAGGGGGCCATCGCCGCGGCGGAAGCCATGCTGCCGAGGTTCTTCACGCCTCAGGTTTCGCCCGAAATCATCGAGCGGATCCGCAACTCGATCCTGCGGACTCCCGTGGCCGGATTGGTGGGGGCCTTGTCAGCGATGCGGGACCGCCCCGACAGCACCTCGCTCCTCCCCACGCTCACCGGGATCCCTACGCTGGTACTGGTGGGAGCGGAAGACATGATTACCCCGCCCTCGATCGCTCAGTCGATGGCGGCGGCGATTCCAGGAGCGCGGCTCATGGAGATTCCGGGGGCTGGACACCTTCCCTGCGTGGAGCAGCCGGTCCCGACCACCCGCGCCATTCTCAAATTCCTTCAGGGGCTCTCGGCCTGAGTTATTTCCGCGGCCTTCCCGGCGGGGCGTCGGAGTTGAAGATCTCGCGATTCTTCTCGATGAACTGCTGAAGATTCTGGGGGACGTCTTCCTCGGGGAAGATGGCGGTGACCGGACACTCCGGCTCGCATGCCCCGCAATCGATGCACTCGTCGGGGTGGATGTAGAGCATGTCGTCGCCTTCGTAGATGCAATCCACCGGGCAGACGTCGACACAAGATCGATCCTTGACACCGATGCAGGCTTCGGTGATCACATACGTCATTCCTGCTCCTCAAGGAATTCGGTTGAGAGGGGATGGCCCACCGCTGGGGACAGAATTAAGGGCGACACACGTCCTCCGCAAGAGGGATTGGACGGCGGCCATGTCTCGGGCAGGGGTGAACTAGGAAAGGTTCTTCCGAAGGAAGGTCAGGGTTCGCTCCCAGGCCTGGGCTGCGGCTTCCTTATTGAATACCGTCGGGCGGGTGTCATTGAAGAAGGCGTGGTCCGCATCGTAGAAATGGGCTTCGATGCTGCCGCCCGCCGCCTGCGTCTTCTTGACGAAAGCGCGGGCATCCTTCTCCTTCACCGAGTTGTCCCGCTTTGCGAAATGGCATTGAATCGGGACCCGGAGTCGAGCCGGGTCGATTCGGACGTTGGGATGCACCCCGTAAAAGTCGACGGCCGCCCCGATTCGATCGGAATACTCCGCGGCGGCGTACAGGGCGAGCTGGCCTCCCATGCAGAAGCCGAGCACCCCGACTCGCTCCGATGCGACCTCGGGTCGTTCCAACAATGCCCCGGCCGCGCCGGAGAGATCCGCCCCGGCCTTTGCGATGTTGAGCGCCATGAACAGCTTGCCGGCTTCGTCCGGACTTCGCGTGGCCTTGCCATCGTAGAGATCGGGGGCCAGGGCGACGAACCCTTCGGCGGCGAAGCGCTCGCACACGTTCTTGATGTGGTCCACCAGACCCCACCACTCCTGAATGACGACCAGACCAGGACCTCGGCCCCCGGACGGGACGGCCAGATACCCGAGTGCGGTCCGGCCATCCGCCCGAAACTCGATGGACTCGCCCATGGCCGGGCCGGTTAGAGAAGAGCCGAGAGCGGCGAAGGAATGTGTTCGCATCGGAGCTCCGGTTCGCCGTAACGGTCGGACCCGGTATAGAGGCGATTCCATTCCTCACGCAGGCAGAAGGGATCCGACCCACAGGCGCGATCCACCGCCAGGACCCCGTCCAAGTGGTCGATCTCGTGCTGCAACAGCTCGGCACGATCGCCGGAGAGCTCAACCTCGTGGGAATCACCCCGAAGGTCCTGGTAGGCGACCCGGATGTGGTAGGCCCGCTGGACCCGGACCAGCAGGTTGGGAAACGAGAAGCAATCATCCCAGACGGTGAAATCCTCGGTTCCGATATCGAGGATCTCCGGATTGATCAAGGTCCACGGCCGATCCATCTCGATATGGACGATGCGAACCGGAGCCCCGATCTGAGGAGCTGCGATCCCGCGACCGGAGCCGAATCGGGACTGCCAGTCCCGCAAAGTTTCTCGCAGATCATCGACGATGATGCGGACCGCGGTGGATTTTGGGGCAGTAATCTGCTCGCACCGGGTTCGGAGGACCGGGTCGCCCAGGAGCCGGATTCGATGGATGGCCATGACGGCTAATCTCCCGCTTGGGGGGCAAAGGTCAAGAGTGGGGGTCAGATGTGGGCCACCAATTAGTAGTATTAATCACTACTAATAATATCATGAACACTTCTGGCGAGTCCTTTGCTACTCGAATAGGACACCTTGGCCGAGTTGGTCCCTGACCCCTGCACTGCCGCGCCATAAACCCTTGTCTCCCAATGACCTCCGCGCTTTGACAATCCCGACAATTGTATTAGGATTGGGGAATGAGCGAACCCGTCGAAACCCTCGTCAACCGCGAGTACAAGTGGGGCTTCATCACCGATATCGAAGCCGATACTGTCCCGCGGGGATTGAACGAGGACACCATTCGTCTGATCTCGGCAAAGAAGCGCGAGCCTGCGTTCATGCTGGATTGGAGGCTTAAGGCTTACCGGGGTTGGCTCAAGATGACTGAGCCCCACTGGCCCAACGTGGTATACCCCTCGATCGATTATCAGGACATCATCTATTACGCGGCCCCGAAAACGGCCAAGCCGCTGGGCTCGCTCGAGGAAGCCGATCCGAAACTCCTCGAGACCTATCAGAAGCTGGGAATTCCGCTCACCGAGCAGAAGCTCCTGGCCGGCGTGGCGGTGGACGCGATCTTCGATTCGGTCTCGGTCGGGACTTCCTACAAGAAGCAGCTCGCCGAGATGGGCATCGTGTTCTGCTCTTTTTCGGAGGCGGTCCTGGAACATCCCGAGCTGGTTCAGAAATACCTGGGCTCGGTGGTGCCCGCGAGCGACAACTTCTTCGCCGCGCTCAACTCCGCGGTTTTCAGCGACGGCTCCTTCGTCTACGTCCCGAAGGGCGTTCGCTGTCCGATGGATCTCTCGACGTACTTCCGGATGAACGCCCAGAACACCGGCCAGTTCGAGCGGACCCTCATCATCGCCGACGAAGGCGCCTGGGTGAGTTATCTGGAGGGTTGCACCGCTCCCAAGCGGGACGAGAACCAGCTCCATGCGGCGGTGGTCGAGCTGGTGGCGCTGGACGGCGCGACGATCAAGTACTCCACCGTGCAGAACTGGTATGCGGGTGATGAGCAGGGCAAGGGTGGCATCTACAATTTTGTGACCAAGCGAGGCAAGGCCCTTCGGGGCGCCAAAATCTCCTGGACCCAGGTGGAAACCGGGTCATCCATCACCTGGAAGTATCCGAGCGTGATCCTCCAGGGTGACGATGCAGTCGGCGAGTTCTACTCGGTGGCGGTCTGCAACGGAAAGCAGCAGGCCGATACCGGCACCAAGATGATGCACCTCGGCCGGAACACCCGGAGCACGATCGTGTCGAAAGGCATCAGCGCCGGGCAGGGCAACAACAGCTACCGGGGACTGGTCAAGGTTGTTCCCCGAGCCGCGAACGCCCGGAACTACACCCAGTGCGACTCGATGCTGATCGGGAACCGCTGTGCCGCGAACACCTTCCCCTACATCGATGTGCAGAACCCCACCGCCTCGGTGGAGCACGAGGCCAGCACCTCCAAGATCGGGGAAGACCAGATCTTCTACTGCAAGCAGCGCGGGCTCAACACCGAGAACGCCATCTCGATGATCGTCAACGGCTTCTGCAAGGAGGTCTTCAAGAAGCTGCCGATGGAGTTCGCGGTGGAGGCGCAGAAGCTGCTCGGCATCTCGCTGGAGGGCAGCGTCGGCTGACCCCGGCAATACCTACGGAGCGAAACGACGTGCTCGACATTCACGGACTGAGAGCCGCAGCCGGCGAGAAGGAAATCCTCAAAGGCATCGACCTCACGGTCCACGCCGGCGAGGTCCACGCCATCATGGGGCCCAACGGGTCCGGCAAGAGCACCCTGGCCCAGGTGCTGGCGGGACACCCGGCCTACACGGTCACCGGGGGCAGCGTCAGCTTCCTGGGCCAGGACCTCCTCGACATGGAACCGGAGGAGCGGGCTCAGGCCGGGGTCTTCCTCGCTTTCCAGTATCCGGTGGAGATCCCCGGCGTCACCAATGCCTATTTCCTGCGAGCCGCCTACAACGCGATCCGGAAGGCCCACGGCGAGGAAGAGCTGGATCCGATCGACTTCATCGATCTGCTGGAAAGCAAGCTCAAACTGGTAGGATGGTCCGCCGAGATCATGCAGCGGGCGGTGAATAGCGGGTTCTCGGGTGGGGAGAAGAAGCGGAACGAGATCCTCCAGATGGCGGTGCTCGAGCCCCGGCTTGCGATCCTGGACGAGACCGATTCCGGCCTGGATATCGATGCGCTGCGGATCGTGGCCGACGGCGTCAATGCCCTGCGCGCTCCCGACCGGGCCACCATCGTGGTGACCCACTATCAGCGGCTGCTCAACTTCATCATTCCCGATTTCGTGCACGTGCTGGTGGACGGGCGCATTGCGAAATCCGGAGGCAAGGAGCTGGCTCTCGAGCTCGAGGCGAAAGGCTACGAATGGCTGACCGGGATACCGGAGCCGGCGTCCGCCCGGTCGTGAACGGCGCATACGTCGAGGCGTTCAAGCGTTCCCCTGCCGGGCCCCTGGCGACCAGGCGGCGAGCGGCGTTCGATCGCTTTGCGAGCGTCGGATTCCCCACCACGAAGCAGGAAGATTGGCGGTTCACGCCGGTGGCGCCGATTGCCACCCGCGAATGGAAGCTGGATGGCGGCGGACCGGCCCCCGGCGCGTCGGATCTCGCCCCTTTCCGTTTCGGAGCGCCACATTGGACCACCCTCGTCTTCGTGGACGGAACGTTTGATCCAGGTCTTTCGAACCAGCCCCCGGCTCCAGCGGGGCTCCTGGTCGCGCCACTCTCAAAAGCCCTGGAGCGGAAAGACTCCCTGATCGAAGCGCGCTTCGGCGCGATCGCCGGGGCGGAGGTGACCCCTTTCGCGGCCCTGAACGCGGCGTTTGCCCGCGAAGGGGTCGTGGTTCGGGTCGAGGCGGGCGTCGATATTCCCGATCCCATCCACCTGCTCTTTGTCACGACGCCGGGCTCGGAGAATCGCGCCCGGCACATCCGGAACCTGCTGGTGTTCGAGCGCGGCGCCCGCGCCCAGATCGTGGAGAGCTACGCGGGGATCGGGTCGGCGGTCTCTTTCACCAACGTGGTCACCGAAGTCGCGGTCGCGCCGGAGGCGTGGATCGAGCACACCCGGATCCAGCGGGAGAGCGAGTCGGCCTATCATATCGGGCTCACCGCCGTGCACCAGGAGGCGCACAGCCACTATCGCTCATTCACTCTGAATGCGGGGGGGAGCCTCGCGCGTCACGACCTCCAGGCGCGCCTGGGCGGCGAGGAGGTCGAGACCCTTCTCTATGGGCTGTATCTCGGGCGGAATCAGCAGCTGGTGGATAACCACACCGTGATCTTTCACGATCACCCCAACTGCCGGAGCTGGGAGGTCTACAAGGGCATCCTGGACGACCGGAGCCATGCGGTGTTCAACGGCAAGGTGTTCGTGAAGCCGGAGGCCCAGAAGACCGACGCCAAGCAGACCAATCGCAACCTGCTGCTGTCCGATGGCGCCAAAGTGGACACCAAGCCGCAACTCGAGATTTTTGCCGACGACGTGAAGTGCACCCACGGTGCGACGGTCGGGCGAATCGACGAGATCGCCTACTACTATCTCCAGAGCCGGGGAATCCCGCGGAGCGAGGCGCAACGCATCCTGACCTACGCCTTCGCCGCGGAGGTGGTCGAGGAAGTGGCCTCGGAGCCGGTGCGGGACGCGCTCGACCGGCTGGTTCGCGATCGGATGGGAGTGAGAAGCTGACGATGTCGCCCGTGACGGTCATCCCCCCTGAGGAGCTCCGGAGCCGCACCGAACCGGTGTGGGACGTGGCGAAGGTACGGGCCGACTTTCCGATCCTGACCCGGATGGTCCGGGGCCATCCGCTGGTCTATCTGGACAACGCCTCGACCGCCCAGAAGCCGCTCGTCGTGATCGAGGCGATCGATCACTACTATCGCACCGGGAACGCCAATGTGCATCGCGGGGTCCATACCCTGAGCGAAGAGGCGACCAACGCCTATGAGCGCGCCCGGGAGATTGCGGCGGTTTTCCTCGGCGCCGGATCCCCATCCGAAATCATTTTCACCGCGGGGACCACCGCGGCGCTCAACCTTGTGGCGCAGAGCTACGGCGGGTCGGCGCTCCGGCCCGGCGACGAAATACTCGTGACCGAGATGGAGCACCACTCGAACCTGGTCCCGTGGCAGCTGGTCGCCGAGCGCACCGGCGCCCTGGTCAAGGCGATCCCGGTCATGGAATCGGGCGGACTGGACCTCGAAACGTTCGAGCGCCTGCTCGGGCCGCGCACCCGGATCGTCGCGGTTTCGCACGCGTCGAACGTGATCGGGGCGATCAACCCGGTGAACGCGATCGCCGAGCTGGCCCATGGAGTCGGCGCGGTGGTGGTGGTGGACGGGGCCCAGTCTGCGCCACACCTCCGGGTCAATGTGGCGGCGATGGACTGCGATTTCTTCGCCTGTTCCGGCCACAAGCTCTACGGCCCGAACGGCATCGGGATCCTCTACGGCAAGGGTGCGCTGCTCGAAGCGATGCCGCCGTGGCAGGGCGGGGGGGGCATGATCCGCGAGGTCCAGATCGAGCGGAGCACCTGGGCCCCTCCGCCGGAGCGATTCGAGGCGGGCACGCCCCCGATTGCGGAGGCGGTCGGGCTCGGCGCCGCGATCGAATACGTCATGCATTGGGATTGGGACGCCCTGGTTGGCTATGAGCAGGCCCTGATCGCGGATGCGACCCGCAAGCTCCAGAGGGTGCCTGGGCTCCGAATCCTCGGTGAGGGGGCGGACCGGGTGAGCGTGATCTCTCTCGACATGGACCGGGTCCATCCCCACGATGCGGGGACGGTACTGGACACCCTGGGCATCGCGGTTCGGGCCGGCCATCACTGCGCCCAGCCCCTCATGCGGCGGTTCGGGGTAACCGCGACCCTGCGTGCCTCGTTCGGGGCATACAACACGATCGAGGAAGTCGACGCCCTGGTCGAAGGAATGCACCAGGTCCGGAGGGTGTTCCAGTGAGCACGGATCTGGACGAGCTCTATCAGAGCGTCATTCTGGATCACAATGCGTCGCCCCGGAATTTCAAGAAACTGGACGATGCGACGACTCAGGCGGAAGGCCGGAACCCGCTCTGCGGCGACGTGTACCAGGTATGGCTCAAGCTGGATGGAGACCGGATCGCGGACGCCTCGTTTCAGGGTCAGGGCTGCGCGATCTCCAAGGCAAGCGCTTCCCTGATGACCCAGACGATCAAGGGAAAGACCGTCGCGGAGGCCAAGGAGCTATTCGATCAGTTTCACTCCCTGGTGACCGGAGGAACCAGCGGGAAGCTCCCCGGCAAACTTGCGGTCTTTCAAGGGGTGAAGGCATTTCCGATTCGGGTCAAATGTGCCACCTTGAGCTGGCACGCGATGAAGGCAGCGCTCGACCGGCAGACAGGCGGACAGGCGGACAGTCAATAAGGAGAGGCTATGCCGTACCAAGAAATGATGATCAAGCCGATGCGGGATGAAGTCACCAGGCTCGGGGTCAAGGAGCTCCGCACCGTGGCGGACGTGGATGCCGCGCTGGGCCCGGGAGAAGGGACGGCGATGGTGTTCGTGAACTCGGTCTGCGGCTGCGCGGCGGGGGCGGCCCGCCCGGCCTTGACGCTTGCCTTGCAGCATGCAGCCCGGCCGCAGCGCCTCTACACCGTCTTCGCGGGCCAGGACCTCGATGCCACGGCCCGGGCCCGGAGCTATTTCGCGGAGTATCAGCCCAGCTCGCCGTCGGTGGCGGTGCTCCGGGACGGCGAAGTGGTGCACTTCGTTCATCGCCACATGATCGAAGGCCGTCGAGCCGAGTCGATCGCGGCGGACCTGGTCGCGGCGTTCGAGAAGTACTGCGAGGTCGCGAGTAGCGAATAGCTACTCCCCAAGGCGATGAGCGGTCACGTCTTCCATCCCGGCCACGAGGAGCTCCACGGCGTCACCGTCGTCGTGGAAGGCACCTCGGGACGCACCTGGGTCGGTCGCTATCACGAGCGCAACGATCGGGGCGTGGTCATGCACGACGTCGCGATTCATGACCCCGCGATCTCCCCCCAGTCGCGGGAAGACTGGATCGGCGGGCTCAGGAAGTTCGGCATCCGGGTGGACGAGAAATTCGTGATTCTGCCTCCGAAGGAGGCTGGACCGATCACCCGGCTGACCGACTGGCAGGGGTCCTCCCCGAAGCGATAAGTTGAGACTCCAGCGGCACCCGGGGGCGTAGCTGGTTTCCGTCCAACACCAGTCAGGAGCATGCCGTGGCGAGCAACCACGTGGTTACGGTTGAGCACGCGACCAAGCGCTTCGCCGGCCATACTGCGGTCGATGATCTCACCATGGAGGTCCCCGCCGGGGGCATCTTCGGCCTCCTGGGGCCCAATGGGGCCGGCAAGAGCACCACGATCCGCATGATCATGAACATCATCGTCCCCGATGATGGCCGGATCACCGTGCTGAACCAGGAAGCCGCCAGCCGGTCCCTGTCGGGGCGAATCGGGTTTCTCCCCGAAGAGCGCGGACTCTACAAGAAGATGAAGGTGCTCGACGTTCTCATCTTCCTGGCCGAGACCAAGGGGATCAGCCGGACCGCGGGACGGAAGAAGGCCGGAGAGTGGCTGGACCGCCTCGGCCTCTCCGACTGGAAGGCCAAGAAGGTTGAGGATCTTTCCAAGGGCATGCAGCAGAAGGTCCAGTTCATCGGGACGCTGCTGCACGACCCCGATCTCCTGATTCTCGACGAGCCGTTCAGCGGGCTCGATCCGGTCAATAGCCAGATCATGAAAGACGTGGTGGTGGAATCGGCTCGCAAGGGCAAGACGGTGCTGTTCTCGACCCACATCATGGAACAAGCCGAGCGGATGTGCGATCACATCGTGATCATCTCGCGCGGCAAGCTGATCGTGAACGGCTCGTTGGCCGAGGTGAAGCGCGAATTCGGCGGCCGCCACGTCGCGCTTTCGTTTACCAGGAACAAGGAGCGAGCCGCGAGCATCCTGGGTGATCGCACCCTGATCAGCAAACTGGACGACTACGGGGCGAGTGCGGAAGTCGAGCTGGCGGCCGGTGGCGACCCCGACCGGTTGCTCCGCTCGCTGGTCCAGCAGGACGTAGGCCTCTCGCGGTTTGAGATCGTCGAGCCGTCGCTCCAGTCCATTTTCGTGTCGAAAGTCGGCGCCGATGCGGCGGTCGCGCCGGCGCAGGAGAACCACCATGCGTAAGGTCTGGGCGATCATCCGACGTGAGGTGGTGGAGCGGGTCCGGACCCGCGCGTTCATCATCAGTACCCTGTTGTTTCCGATCTTCATGGCGGCGCTGATCATCCTGCCCGGCTGGCTCCTGACCCGGAGCACCGGGACCCGCCGTCTCGCGCTGGTCGATGCCACGACCGACTCGCTCGGAGTCAGAGTGGAACAGGCGCTGGAAGCGGTGCGAATCGGTCGGGCGAACGATGCTCTTCCCAAATACCGGGTGGAGCGGATCCCGGCCCTGGGACGAACCGATGCGGTGCGCGACTCCCTGGTCCCATTCACCGGGCTCTCGCGCCGGAGCGCGGGCGGTTTGGACGGGATTCTGGTGGTCACCGACTCCACCGTCCCGAACGGCCGGGTGAACTACTACGGCGCGAACGTCGCCAGCTTCGACGAAATGCGGGAGCTGGAGCAAACCATTCGGCCGATTGTGATCGCGCGCCGGCTCGAGGGCGTGGGAGTGGACCTCGCCACGGTGACCAACTCGGTACGCCCGCTCGACCTTGCCACGACCAAGATTTCCAACGGCAAACTGACGGCGGAGAGCGGCGCGAAGACCTTCGTGCTGGCTTACGCCATGGGGTTCATCCTGTATTTCTCGTTGCTGTTGTTCGGCGTTCAGGTCATGCAGTCGGTCATCGAGGAGAAGACCAGCCGGATCGTCGAGATCCTGGCGTCGAGCCTCACCCCGTTTCAGATGATGCTGGGGAAGGTGGTCGGAGTCGGCCTCGTGGCCATGATCCAGCTCGGCATCTGGGCCAGCATTGCGGCGTACCTGGGCAGTCATCAGGCCGGGATCATGCAGGCCTTTGGGGCCGCCCCGGGGGCGGCGTCTGCTTTTTCCCTGCCGACCATGCCTCCGGATCTCATGATCGTCTTCTTCCTGTTCTTCGCGCTCGGCTTCCTGCTGTACGCTGCGGCCTATGCGGCGGTCGGCGCGATGTGCAGCACTCCCCAGGATGCTCAGCAGATGCAGATGCCGGTCATGCTCTTTGTCCTGGCCGGGTTTTTCTCCACCTTCGCGCTCATGCGGGACCCGAATGGGACCGCGGCGAGAGTCCTGACGTTCGTCCCGATGCTCTCGCCATTCGCGGTCCCGCTCCGGTATTCGATTTCCTCGCTCCCCATGGTCGAGCTGGTCGCCTCAGCGGGGGTCACCCTCCTTGGCATGCTCATCGTGGTCTGGATTGCTTCCCGGATCTATCGAGTCGGCGTCCTGAGCTACGGCAAGAAGGCCAGCCTCAAGGACATGCTGCGTTGGATCCGAACGGCCTAGTGGGTTAACAATCCGCGGTTATGCAATAAGCCCCGGCCTCGGGCGTCCACTTGGATATGGGTACGAGACCGCGTCCGGGTGGGAGAGGCCTTATTCCCTGGGCTTTGGCAGCCATCTGCGCTGCCAATGTCTCGGCCCAAACCAGCGCGGTACACTCATCGCGGGCCAAGGTGCTCTGCGCCTCTGAACCGGTCAGGATAGTTCCGGCCGACTCCTTCGCGGCAAGCGGCTTCCATCGGTTTCTCTTCGGGAACAACTGGCGTTCGCTCTGGATCCATCCTGTCTCCGTTTCCGTCCTTAATCTTTCCAGGACCGCCGGAGGGTTGGAAGCCGAGGCGCGCGGGGCAGGTCACGCCAGCCGGCCGTTTTATCTGGTCAATCCCCAGGGACGGGTCTTCGGCTTTCGGGCCCTGGTGAAGGACCCCGTTCTCGACTGGCCCGAGGAGCAACAAACCGAGACCTTGCGCCACCTGGGGATCGAGCAGCAGGCCGGAACCATTCCCGGTGGGGCGCTGGTGGTGGCTGAGATCACGCGCGCCGTCGGGGTGCGGAGCCTCGACGTTCGGCTGGTGGCGCTCCCCGATGACGCCCGGCTCGGGCAGTGGCAAAAGGATTATGGCGGGAAGGTCGGGGTACTGGAAACCAGGCTCCGTCCCCTCACCGATGAGTCCGCTGATCCAGGACCCATTGAGTATGTCGATACCGATTCCCTCTTCGTCCTCCTCCGGAGCGATCCCAAGAGCGTCGTGGATGCTCGAGCCTTTCTGGCCAGCCGTCTGGTGGACATTCTGGTAGGTGACTGGGATCGCCATGCCGGGCAATGGACCTGGATGTCGCATGTCCGCGGATCGCAGCAATGGTGGATCCCCATTTCGAACGACCGGGATTGGGCGTTCACCAATCTCGATGGGTTCGTCTGGAGCCTGTTCCGAAAAGCCCAGCCCAAGTTCCAGGTATTCGACGGCGGAATCCGTCATCTGCCAAGTCTGATGTTGATGTCGAGGCCGCTCGATCGGCGGCTGCTCGCTCCGCTCGACCGGGCAACCTGGGATTCGGTAACCAGAAGCGTGGTGGAGCACCTACCGGACCGCGTCCTGGCGCGTGCCGTGGGTGCCCTTCCTCCCGGAATGGATTCCTCCGGACTCACCCGGCTTGAATCCACCCTACGGGAACGCCGTGATCATCTGAGCCAAGCATCGGCCGAGTTCTATCGTCGCCTGGCAGACGTGGTTGAAGTCTGGGGCACCGAGTCTGCCGATCACGTGGAGGTGGCTGAAGGCCAGCACGGAGCGGTGGTGTTGCGGCTCGCCCGAGGCGGGCGCTCGGACGGATGGTCCCGGACCTTCGATCCGGAAGAGACCCACGAGGTGCGGGTCTATCTGCTGGGCGGCAATGATCGGGTCACCGGCGATTGGCACGGCGGCCCGATCACGGTCAGGATCATCCACGAGGGCCATGGCAACCTGACGGTCGATTCCACGGTTAACGGTGTCGAGGTCAATGACTCGAAGTCCGCATCCGCTCTTCCGGGCAAACAGTTCGATCCCCAGAAGATGTTCCGGGACTGGGGGACAAAATTCGGGCTCAGTCCCTGGGTCGGACAGAAGGCCGGCGCGGGAATCATTTTGGGAGGCGGGCCGGTATTCACAAAATACGGATTTCACCGGGAGCCATACGCCTACACCGTGACCGCACGCGCCGCGTATGGCACCACTGGCAGCACTGTCAATTTCCAGACGAAAGGAGACTTCCGATTTGCCAGGCCGGGCGCGGGAGTTCGATTCGATGCCAAGGCGCTCCAGGCCGACGCGGTGCACTACTTCGGATTCGGTAACGAGACGACCCGGTCCGAGATCAGTGATTTCTATCTCCTGCTCCAGCACACCTACCAGGTCACCACTACACTGTATGGCGAGTTCGGAAAACACGCCGTCGCTTCGGTGGGCCCGGTGTTTTCTCGCACCGTTTCCAGCGAAGCGCGACCGTCGCTCGCGCTCGACCAGCAGCCGTACGGTTTCGGATCGTTCACCGAGCTGGGAGCGATGGGAGACATCCTGATCGACCTGCGGGATGATCCGGTGTATCCGGTGCGCGGAGTGAAGGCCGAGGTGAACGGCCGTGTGTTCCCAGCGATCGGAGATGTGGGGGCGGCATTTGGAGTCGTGCGCGGGGAGCTGGCCGGATACCTGGGCACGAGATCTCTCCCGGGGACGCCCGTGGTGGCGGTTCGCGTCGGCGGAGCGCGCGGGTTTGGCGAAGTTCCGTTCTTCGAGTCCCCATCGCTCGGCGGGAAGCCGTCGCTCCGGGGATTTTCTCGCGAGCGATTTACCGGTGACGGCGCCCTCTATGGCGGCGCGGAGCTGCGATTCAATCTCGGCCGGTTCAAGATGGTTGTGCCGGGTGAGATCGGTGTGTACGGGTTAGGAGACATCGGGCGGGTGTATGTGGCCGGCGAGAGCTCCACTCTCTGGCACAAGAGTTACGGCGCGGGGCTTTGGGTCACGTTGTTCGACCGATCGCTCACCGGGACATTCACCTGGGGTCACAGCCTCGAAGGGCAAAAGATCTTCCTCGCCGCCGGATTCCACTTCTAGGCATTGCAGCCCGGACTGCCGGTCGGTGACCGAGTCGGCCGCCACCCGGGTTAGACTTGAAACATGCAGACGTTCGATGTGATCGTGATCGGTGGTGGCCACGCCGGGGCGGAGGCCAGTGCCATGGCCGCTCGGCTTGGCCTCGACACACTCCTGCTCACCCAGAACCTCGAGACCATCGGCCAGATGTCATGCAATCCCGCGATCGGCGGGATCGCCAAGGGAACCGTGGTACGCGAGGTGGACGCTCTGGGCGGGATCATGGGGCGCGCGACGGATCGAGCACGAATCCAATTCCGGATGCTGAATCGTTCGAAGGGGCCGGCAGTGTGGTCGCCCAGAGCGCAGTGCGATCGCGCGCTCTATCGCCGGGCGGTGCGTTCAGAGCTCGAACGGTTCGAAACGCTTCGATTCGGCCAGGGCACCGTGGCGCGGTTTCTCCTCACCGGAGATCGAGTGGTTGGGGTCGAGACGAGCGATGGGCGTCGTTACGGGTGCCGGGCGCTGGTTCTCACTGCCGGGACCTTCATCCGGGGGGAGATTCGGGTAGGAACGAAGACGCGCATTCCGGCTGGCAGGGCGGGTGAGGCGCCGTCTATTGAAATCTCGCAAGCGGTTGCAAGTATTGGAGTTACGATCGAACGCTTCAAAACCGGAACCCCGCCAAGAATTGATGGGAGGACCGTCAACTTCGGAGTGTTGGACCGCCAGGATGGTGAGAAGGGTCCGTTCTGGTTTTCCTTTCACGAGAAGCATGATCACCCTCGACAGCTCCCTTGCTACCTGACCCACACTACAGATGGTCTCAAGGAGATTGTCACTCGGCACCTCTCAGAGTCTGCGATGTACGGAGGAGCGATCAGTGGCAGGGGCCCGCGCTACTGCCCATCCATCGAGGACAAGATCGTCCGGTTTCCCAATGCGGTGCGGCATCAGGTGTTTCTCGAGCCCGAGGGGCTCGATACGTCCGAGATGTACGTCAACGGCCTTTCGACTTCGCTACCTCCCGAAGTTCAGCTCGCCTACCTCCGAACCGTTCCAGGGCTCGAGCAGGTGGAGATGACCAGGCCAGGCTATGCGATCGAGTATGACTATTTCCCCCCGACGCAGCTCGAACGGTCGCTCGCTGTGAAGAGTGTTCATGGTCTCTATTTCGCCGGCCAGATCAACGGGACCACTGGTTACGAAGAGGCCGCCGGTCAGGGAGTCGTCGCTGGCCTGAACGCCGGGTTGTTCGCCGCAGGCAGGGATCCGGTAGTGCTGGGACGAGATCAGGCCTTCATCGGGGTCATGGTGGACGATCTGGTAAACCGCGGTGTAGACGAACCGTATCGTCTATTTACCTCGAGGGCGGAGTTCCGCCTCCTTCTCCGACAGGACAACGCACTCAGGCGGCTATTCCCTCTCGCGAAGCAGCTTGGGCTTCTCTCCGATGACGAGGTCCGAGTCTCCGAGGATCGACTTGGTCGTGAGGAGAGCGTGATGGAGCTGGCCAGATCCATCGCGATTTCGCCGGAGGCAGCGAATCCCATTTTGATTGGCGCGGACGAGGATCAGATCGAGACGCCAATGCGGATCTCTGACTTGGCGAGTCGCCCTGGGGTTGACCTGGCCAAGCTCCTTGCGGCGGCAGGCACGACCGGGGATGGTGACCATTCCGGCTGGGCGGCGATCGAGTTCAGATACAGGGGCTATATCGACCGGGAAAGAGAAGCGGCTGATCGACTCAGCCGGCTAGAGTCGTTTGAGATTCCGGAGGACCTCATCTACGAATCCGCCGAGACGCTCTCATACGAGGCGAGGGAAAAGCTCTCCAAGAGAAAGCCACGAAGCCTCGGTGAGGCGGCCAGGATCCCAGGTGTTCGCCAGAGCGATCTCCAGAACCTGGTAGTCGAAGTGATCAAGCGCAGGGGTTAGACGCAACTTTTCACGTGAAACCCAGCCAAGCCACTCAATAAATGAAAGTTGATGCTTTTCACGTGAAAACAGCGTATATTGAGCGCGAATTCCACGTTCAACATACTTGTGGTGTTTTTTAATTAACTTCATTTATATCAATTAGTTACAGTTCAATCACAGGTCCAGATGGCGCGCACCATAGCGATCGCCAACCAGAAGGGCGGAGTCGGTAAGACCACTACGGCGGTCAACCTGGCGGCTTCGCTGGCGACCGCCGAGCGGAGGACCCTACTGGTCGATGCCGATCCCCAGGGCAACGCCACCAGCGGGGTCGGCATGGAGAAAACACTTTCTCCTTCTCTTTACGATCTCCTGGTGGAGCGTGCCACCGCGCGCGAAGTGATTCGGCGCGATGCCGAGCTCCCGTTTCTCTCGATCGCGCCGGCCACCCAGGATCTGGTGGGCGCCGAGCTCGAGCTGGTGGATCTTCCGCACCGGGAAACCCGATTGCGCGATGCGCTTCAGGCATCCCGCTCGGACTTCGACTACCTGATCATCGACTGTCCACCATCGCTCGGACTCATCACCCTCAACGTGCTGACCGCCGCCGATGGGGTGATCATCCCGATTCAGTGTGAGTACTACGCATTGGAGGGCATCAGCCAGCTCCTCAACACGATCCGGCTGGTGCAACAGAATTTCAATCCGGCGCTCGCGATCGACGGCGTGCTGCTCACCATGTACGACTCCCGTCTCAACCTCTGCCGTCAGGTCGCCAAGGACGCGAAGGAGTTCTTCACCTCGAAGGTCTTTCGCACCGTGATCCCCCGCAATGTCCGGCTGGCCGAAGCGCCAAGCTTCGGCAAGCCGATTCTCATGTACGACGTGCAGTCGGTCGGTTCCAAAAGCTATCTCTCGGTTGCGCAGGAGCTCCTCCGGCGCGTCGAACCGGGAGCCACTCCCACTTCCATCGAAACGCCGAGCGCGGCGGGCGTCGGCGGCGGAGAGGAGCAGGGATCGTGAGCGAAACCAAACGACTCGGCCGGGGCCTCGAGGCCCTCCTGGGTCCGATGACGCGGGATGAAGTCCAGGCGCAGGGCGGGGCTCGGGAAATCGCGGTCGCGGCAATCGACCCTAACCCGTATCAGCCCCGTCACGAGTTCGAGCCCACCGCGCTTCAGGAGCTGGCCGATTCGATCGAGGCCTCGGGACTGCTCCAGCCGATCGCAGTTCGTTCCGGGAAAGACGGCCGCTACGAGCTGATTGCGGGAGAGCGGCGCTGGCGCGCGGTGCAGCGACTCGGCTGGAAGGAGATCCCCGCAGTGGTGCGCGAGGTGGACGACCGGTCCCTGCTTACCCTCGCCCTGATCGAGAACCTCCAGCGCGACGATCTCTCGCCGCTCGATGCGGCCCGGGGATACCGCCGGCTCATGGAGGAGTTCTCGATTGCGCAGCAGGAAGTCGCCCGCCTGGTTGGGAAGGATCGCTCGACCGTCAGCAACACGTTGCGCCTGCTCCAGCTCGCCCCGGAGGTTCTGGCGCTGCTCGAGCAGCGGCGGATCGCCGAAGGCCACGCCCGCGCCCTGCTGGCTCTGGCAGAGCCGCGCGAGCGTCTTCGTCTGGCCCGGGAGTGCGCCGAGCAGGAGTGGTCGGTCCGGGAGCTCGAGTCGCGGGTCCGGGGCGAGGTTCCGCCGATCGGCAAGCCGGTGACGCGGAAGCTGCTGCGCCGGACCAAACCCGACGGCCGGAGTCCCACGGCGGAGATCCGGCAGATCGAGGAAGCATTCCGGAAACGGCTGCAGACCGATGTCCGGGTGACCGCCCGGCGCCGCGGTCGCGGCGCCATCACCATCCACTACTACTCGAACGACGACCTGACCCGGTTGCTCGAGCTGGTGCTTGGGGAGCCGTTTCGGGGATGAGACCGGGGGGCCGGCGGGTCTCCATCATCGTACAGCGGGATGGGGACCTGCACGGCCGAACCTGGCGGCTTTCCCTGTGGCTGTTGCGGTCCACCGTGGTGTTCCTGGTCGTGCTCCTGGTCGCCATCGGTCTCGGTCTCGCGTTCTTCACGCCGATCGCGCGGCAGGCCGCGCGGGTGCCGGCCCTAACCCGCAATATCGAACGACTCGAAACCGACAACCGACGAGTCCGGGAACTCGCCTCGGCCCTCGATTCCGTCGAGGCCAGCTACTCCCGGCTTCGCCAGATGGTGGGGGCGGATATCGTTCCCGACCGGATGGCGCTGACGAGCCCGCTGACGCTCGCGCCGCCGGTCTATGCCGCGGTCCCCGGAACCGCCTTGCCCGATAGCGGGGCTTCGATTCCCCACTTCTGGCCTCTGGATGAGCGCGGGTTTGTGACCCGCGGTCAGGCGGCCGGAGGTCCCGAGGAGGAGGAGCATCCGGGGGTCGATATCGCGGTGCCGGTCGGCAGTATTGTGCGCGCCACCGGCGGAGCGGTAGTCTTGCAGACCGGGGCCCAGGCGGAATACGGCAATTTCGTGCTCCTGGAGCACCCCCAGGGATACCAGTCCATGTACGGGCATCTGTCCCGGATTCTGGCGGTGCCGGGGACCCGGGTCGCCGCCGGCGAGGTGATTGCCTTGAGCGGAAACACCGGACGGTCCACGGCTCCACATTTGCATTTCGAAATCCGCCTGAATGGCGTCTCGATCGATCCAGGAACGCTGGTGAAGGAGGAACGCTGATGGGACTGTTTCGGGAAGCTGCGCCTCCGGCGATCGAGCGCCGGCGTAACGGCCAGGGGAACGGCGGCCTTTCCATCGTCGCGCGGGACCTGACGGTGACCGGAGACCTCGAGGCGGCAGGAGTGATCCGGATCGAGGGGCGGGTCCTCGGGAACGTCCAGGCGGGCGACCAGGTATTGCTCGCCGAAGACGCCACCATCGAAGGGAATGTGGCCGCCCGGGAGGCCGTGATCGGTGGCCGGGTGCAGGGGTCCATCGTCGCCTCGGAGCGGATCGAGATCCAGGCAGACGCGATCGTCGAAGGCGATCTCGTCACACCAAGGCTGCTCATTCAAGAGGGTGGGCGCGTGAACGGCGGCATTCGAATGGAGATGGTGAGCGTTGCGCCGTAGCGCGGCAGCCCTCCTTCTCCTGGCTGCCGCTTGCTCCCACCAAGCCGAAACAGAGGGATTCCGAGTGGCCCTGGTGACCCCGGGCTCCATCGCCGACGCGGCCTGGAACTCAGGGGCCTACGCCGGCCTGCTCGCCATCCGCGATTCCCTGGGCGCCCAGGTGAGCCAGGTCGAGGCAAGAACACCCGCCGAGCAGGCCGAAGCACTGCGAACCTACGCGCGACAGGGCTACCGCCTGGTCTTCGGCCACGGGTTCGAGTTCCAGGATCCTGCCGAGCGGATCGCGGCGGAAGCGCTCAACACCATCTTCGTGGTCACATCGGGTGAGCGAGTCGCGACCACCGGCAACGTGGTTCCGCTCTGGTTCGGAATCGAGGAAGCGACCTACCTCGCCGGCATGGCCGCCGGCTCCCTGACCCGCACCGACAAGATCGGGTTCGTCGGCGGGATGGAGCTGCCGCCGATCGTGCGGGGATATGATGGATGGCTGAATGGGGCGCGGGCGGTGAACCCGCGGGTCCAGACCCGGATCACCTGGCTCAATACCTTCGACGACGTCGCGGCCGGCCGAGAGGCCGCGCTGGCGATGATCCGGTCCGGCGTGGACATGCTCCATCACAATGCCGACCAGGCCGCGCTCGGACTGTTTCAGGCGGCGAAGGAGAGTCCCGGGGTCTATGCGTTCGGTGCGAACCTGGATCAACGCGACCTCGCCCCGGAGCGCGTGGTCGGGTCCGTGGTGATCGACCTTCCCCGAGCCTTTCTGGCGATTGCCAGGGAAGTCCAGGAGAACCGGTTCACGCCGAGGGTGGAGCGGTTCGGGCTCGCGGGAGGAGTCATCCGCTATGAGGCGAATCCTTCGGTGGGAATCCAGATTCCAGCGTCGCTTTCCGCCCGGCTGACCGCCGCGAGCGATTCGATCATTGCCGGCACCCTGAACCCGCTCACGGTCCACTAGTCACCATGGCCATCTCGGTCGGGTTGCGGGAGCTGGTCGAGTTCCTCGATCACTACTTGCGCCGAGCCGAGATCCCGGACGAACCCAACGCGGTCAACGGCCTCCAGGTCGAGAACGCATCGGGATCGGTGCAGCGGATCGTGGCCGCGGTGGATGCGAGTCTCGAAACCATCCAGGGAGCCGCGGACGCCTCGACTGGGCCGGCCCTACTGCTGGTGCATCACGGACTCTTCTGGGACGGAAGCATTCCAATTGCGGGGCGGCGCTATCGACGGGTCCGCGCTCTGTTCGACCATGATACGGCGCTCTACGCGGCCCACATTCCGCTCGACGTCCATCCGGTCGTCGGCAACAACGTGGTGCTGGCCCGGGAGCTTGGCCTCGCCGAGCAGCAGCCGTTCGATCAGTACCGCGGTGTCCCGATCGGAGTTCAGGGAGTGTTCGACCCGCCGCTCGATCGGGACGAGCTGGTATTGCGACTGGAGCAGCTCCTTTCCACCGATGCGCGCCTCATCTCCGGAGGGCCCGAACGGGCTCGCCGCGTCGGGGTGATCACGGGAGCCGCTGGCGGTCGTATCGCCGCCGCGCGTGACGCCGGGCTCGATACCTATATCACCGGCGAAGGGGCGCACCATACCTACTTTGACGCCATGGAATTCGGGGTGAACGTGATCTATGCCGGTCATTATTCCACCGAGACCGTCGGGGTGAAAGCCCTCGCGGCTCACCTCAGTGAACGATTCGGGATTCCCTGGGAGTTTCATCGCCATCCCACCGGGCTCTGACCGAGCCGGGGCCCGCCCGGCGCTTTCCCTCTGCGGCATTTCCAAACGCTTTGGAGCGACCACCGCGCTCCAGGAAGTCGACTTCTCCATTCGCCCGGGCGAGATCCACGCCCTCCTCGGCGAGAACGGAGCCGGGAAGTCGACCCTGATGCACCTTGGATTCGGGATGCTGGCCCCCGATGCGGGAACGATCCGGGTCGCGGGTGAGGTGGTGCGGCTTCGATCGCCGCGCGACGCGCGACGATATCGGATCGGGATGGTGCACCAGCATTTCACCAGCATCGACTTCCTGTCCACCCGCGAAAACGTGGAGCTGGCCGTCGGCCGGAGACTCGACCGCTCGTTCACATGGGATGCAGGACTACTCCAGGGCATCGACCCGAACCGCCGGACCGGAGACTTGCCGGTCGCCCTGCGCCAGCGTCTGGAGATCGCCAAGGCGCTCGCCGCCGGGGCGGAGGTGCTGCTGCTGGATGAACCGAGCGCCGTGCTGGCGCCCAGCGAAGTGCTGGAGCTGCTCGGGCTGGTTCGGGCCTTCGCGGCGAAAGGAGGCGCGATCGCGCTCATCACCCACAAATTGCCCGAGGTCTTCGCCGCGGCGGATCGAGTAACCGTGCTGCGAAAAGGCCGGGTCACGCTCCATGGTTCGGTGAAAGAACAAACCGAGTCCACCCTCGCGCGGGCGATGATCGGAGAGGCGGATCTTCCCAGGCGGGCGGTCGGTGTCACGCCAACGCCGCAGCTTCGGGGAGACCCTCTGATCCGGATCGGGGCCGTCGAGATCCACGCCGGAGAGCTGGTCGGTCTCGCCGCCATCGAAGGACAGGGCCATCGAGAGCTGCTTCGCCGGATTGCCAACACCGACGGGGTGGTCCTGGTGCCGGAGGATCGGACCACCGAGGGATTGATCCCCGAGATGACCCTGACGGAGAACCTCGTGCTCGGACGAGACGATGACCCCCGATGGCGACGGGGCTTCCGGTTGCAATGGTCGGCCGCCCGAGCTCACGCGACAGCCGTCATCGAGGCGTACCAGATCACGGCGGGGGGCCCCGACGTCTTCGCCATGAGTCTCTCCGGCGGGAACCAGCAGCGGGTCATGATCGCGCGGGCCCTGGAGAGCCGGCCCCGGGTCTTGGTAGTCGAGAATCCGTTTCGGGGACTCGATCTTCGGGCCATCACCGCGATCCGCGACCGGCTCCGGTCGGCGGCGGAGCAGGGAATCGCGGTGCTGGTCTACTCCACCGATCTCGACGAAGTCATCGACCTTGCGGGGCGGATGCTCGTGGTCCGGAACCACGAGGTACGGGAGGCTCCGCGCGGGGCCGATCGACAAGTCATCGGTCGGTTGATGCTCGGGCTTTCTGAGGGCGACGCGTAACATGAGGTCGGGCTGGCTCCGCGCCGCCATGGTCGGATTCGTCGCGGTCGCGGCTGGATTCGCAGTGCTCGCCGCCGGGCTGGTGCTGCTCGGCTACGACGCCGGGCTCGCATTCGAGGCGATGTTCCGGGGCGCCCTGGGAAGCAGCGACGCATTTCTTTCCGCCACCCTGGTTCGGTCGGTTCCCCTGATCATCCTCGGGCTGGGCGTCGCGCTCGCCTTCCAGGCCGGGGCACTCAACATCGGAGCGGACGGACAGTTCTATGCCGGAGCGATTGCGGCGGTCTGGGTCGGCCAGCATGTGAATGGCTGGCCCGGGCCCCTGGCCATTCCGGCGGTGCTGGTGGGGGCTTCGATTGCCGGAGCCGTGTGGATCCTGATTCCAGCGCTGCTCCGTCTCCGATTCGGGGTCCTCGAGGTCATCACGACCCTGCTTCTCAATTTCGTGGCGGTCGCCCTGGTGAGTTACGCGGTGACCGGGCCGCTCCAGGAGCACACCCGGTTCTATCCGCAGAGCGATCCGATCGCGGAATCCGCGCGGTTGCCGGTGGTCCCGGGGAGCCGGCTCCACCTCGGGTTTCTGGTGGCCGTCCTGATCGCGGGATTGCTCTGGGGGTATCTGCGCTCCACGGCATCCGGGTTCCGGCTCCGCGCGGCGGGATTGAGCCCGCGAGCCGCGGAGGTGGCGGGACGGATTCCGGTGGCGCGGATCATCGCCGGCGCCCTGCTCGGATCGGGCGCGCTCGCCGGGTTAGGCGGCGGGATCGAGGTTTCGGGGGTTTCCTACAGCCTCTTCGCCAACCTCTCTCCCGGATACGGATTCACCGCGATCGCGGTCGCCCTGCTCGGACGTCTTCACCCTCTCGGGGTTCTCGCGGCGGGCCTTTTGTTCGGGGCCCTCGAGGCCGGCGCTCAGGGGATGCAGCGGGACGCCGGCGTCCCCGCCGTCGCCGTCGCCGTGGTGGAGGCGGTGGTGATCATCGCGGTTCTGCTGGCCGAGGGAGGGGTGCGGCGAAGCTTGAGCGTCGCGGGAGCGATCGGCGATGGCTGAGGCCCAGACGCTCGGCTTCCTCGCCGCCACCATCCGGATCTCCACCCCGCTCCTTCTCGCGGCCACCGGGGAGATGATCACGGAACGCGCCGGGGTCATCAATCTCGGAATCGAGGGCGCCATGCTCTCCGGCGCGCTCGGGGCGGCGATCGGTGCGATCTCGGGAGGGCCGTGGGTTGGATTGGCGGTCGGGATGCTCTCGGGTCTGCTGATCACCGGTTGTTTCGGCGTCATCGTCGTGTACGGCAGAGCCCAGCAGATCATTGCCGGTACCGCCATCACGCTCGGCGCCATCGGGCTCACCGGGGTGGTCTACCGGGCCCGGTTCGGTGCCGAGGGCGCGGGGCTCTCGGTGCCGACTCTCCCGCTGGTCCGGGTCCCCGGGCTGGGCGGCCTTCCCGGCCTGGGCCCGGTGCTGTTCCGGCAATCGCCCCTCACCTATCTGAGCTGGGTGGCCGTGGGGATCGCCGGCTGGTTCCTGTTCCGGACCTGGTGGGGGTTGGCCCTGCGGGCCACTGGAGAATCGGCCCAAGCGGCGCGGGCCGCGGGCGTCCCGGTGGCGCGGGTTAGGATGGCGGCGATTCTCGCAGGGGGCGGCATGGCGGGTCTGGCCGGCGCCACTCTGGTGCTCGCCCAGGTGGGAACCTTCGCGGAGAACATGACCGCCGGCCGCGGGTTCATCGCGATTGCGATCGTGGTGCTGGGACGGTGGCACCCGATCGGAGTGGTGCTGGCTGCGTGGCTCTTCGGGGTGGCGGGAGCGCTCCAATTCACGGTCCAGGCTGCGGGCCTCGACGTACCCTATCAGCTCGCTCTCGCGCTGCCCTATCTCCTCGCCCTGCTGGCGCTTGCCGGAGCCTGGGGGCGCTCACGGGCACCCGCCGCGCTGGGCAGGTAGCTTCCTCCCGACGGTTTCAACGAGGTTCCAATGCCGGGGATTCCCGACGAACTCCTCCAGCAGATCGAGGCAACTCAGGGCGGGGATCCCTGGTATGGGTCATCGCTGGAGCGACTGCTTGGTGACATCACGGCCGCCCAGGCCCAGCTTACCCCGGTCGCTGGCGGCCATTCGATCTGGGAGCAGGTCCTCCATATGACATCGTGGAGACGAGAGGTCACCAGACGGATCCTGGGAGCTCCTCCGGTCCCGCCGGTCGAAGGAGACTGGCCCGCGGGAAAAGGGTCTGAGGAAGAATGGGGCGAGGCAAAGAAATCCCTGGCAAGAGCGCACCGCGATCTGGTGACTGCAATTCGGTCGCAACCCGTCTCCCGTTGGGCTGAACCAGTAGGGACCACGCGGGACCCCGGGCTTGGCTCCGGGCTCAGCGTGCTCGGGATGGTGGTGGGATTGGCTCAGCATGACGCCTACCACATCGGCCAGATCGCCATGCTCCGGCGTGCCGCCGGACTCCTGTAGGGGGATAGAGTTGCCTCGGCTTGGGTTTGCTTCCGGGATTCTGGTGCTGATCTGGCTGGGCGCCAGGGCTGTTCAAGGCACGACGCACGTCATCCGGCTCTCCGGCAACTCTTTCGTTCCGGCGGTAATCGAGGCTCACGCGGGGGATTCCCTGCGGTTCATCAACGGCCCCGGCGGCCTGCACAACGTGGAATTCGTGGCCGATTCGATCCCGGAATCGCTGCGATCACGGATCGCCGACGCGATGCCCGGCGAGAAAATCGGCCCTCTTTCGGGCCCATTGCTGCTCTCGGCCGGTGAGGAGTACCGGTTCCGGATTCCGGATCTTCCGCCCGGTCGATACCCATTCATCTGTCTGGCCCATGTCGTCGTCGGGATGCGCGGGGTCCTGGTGATTGCCCGGGATAAGCCCGATCGCCAGGCAGGCCTGCCGCAAGCCCGGAGTCGGAGGTAGGTTCTTCCGGTCCAATCCGTTGCACCGACCCGTACCGCTCCTGCAGTCGATCGCACCTCTTTCGGAGGGTTCATGACGCCGTTGTCCGCGCTGTGGCTGCCCGTACTGCTTTCCGGAGTGCTGGTGTTCTTCTCGAGCTTCGTGATTCACATGCTTCTGCCGTTCCATCGCGCCGACTATCCGGCCATGCCCAATGAGGATCGGGTGATGGAGGCATTGCGGCCGCTCAGCATCGCGCCCGGCGATTACATGGTACCGCGCGCGAACGATCCCAAGGACATGCGGTCCCCGGAATTCCAGGAGAAAATGGAAAAGGGTCCCGTGTTCATCATGACCATGCTGCCCAGTGGGAAGTTCAACATGGGCAGGAACCTGCTTCAGTGGTTCATCTACACCCTGGTGGTCGGCCTGTTTTCGGCGTACGTGGGCGGTCGGGCCCTGTCCGCCGGGACCGACTATCTCGCGGTCTTCCGTCTGGTGGGCACGGTGGCCTTCATCGGGTACGCGCTGGCGCTGTGGCAGATGTCGATCTGGTACCGGCGCAACCTCGGCACCACCATTCGGAGCACGATCGACGGCCTGGTCTACGCGTTGCTCACCGCCGGCGTATTCGGTTGGCTGTGGCCCCGGTAAGCCGCAAGGTCACCTACCAGGATCTTTTCGAAAACAATCGTCGCTGGGCGCGGGGTGTCCTCCGGAACGATCCGGAGTTCTTCCGGAGGCTTTCCCTGCAACAGACGCCCCGATTCCTCTGGATCGGCTGCGCCGACAGCCGGGTGCCGGCCAATGAGATCGTGGGGCTTCTGCCCGGCGAGATCTTCGTGCACCGTAATGTCGCCAACCTGGTGGTGGAGGGAGATCTCAACTGCCTCTCCGTGATCCAGTTTGCGGTGGATGTGCTGAAGGTCGAGCACATCATCGTCTGCGGTCACTACGGGTGTGGAGGTGTGCAGGCTGCCTGGCGGGGAGAAGCCCTGGGGCTCATCGACCAGTGGATCCGGCACGTGAAGGCAATTGCGGGGGAGCATCGGGACCGGCTGCACGGTCTCGCCGAAGCGGACGCGATCGATCGCCTGTGCGAGCTGAACGTGCTTGGCCAGGCGGTGCATGTGTGCCGAACGGGCATCGTTCAGGCCGCCTGGAGCAGGGGTCAGTCGATCGCGGTGCATGCCTGGATCTACGGATTGCACGACGGGCTGATCCGGGATCTCAAAGGGAGCATCGAAGGGCCCGATCAGGTCGACCTGATGTATCAGAAGGCGCTCGAGGACCTGCCGGTTCGCAAGCGGACCTGACATGCTCGTCGAGCTCAAACGACTCTCGGATCATGCCGCCTGGGCGGACCGGCTCCTCGCCGATGCTCTCGTGGCGAGCAACGGGGAGCCGGGTACCGCGGTCCGGGAGTTCGCCCACGTGCTCGGTACGTCCGAGACCTGGCTCGCGCGCATCGAAGGCCGGCCCCCGACACTGGCGGTGTGGCCGGAGCTTGCGGCAGACCAGTTGATGGAAACCGTGTCGGCGGTGCACCGGGGCTACCAGGCGTTCCTGAGCTCGGTCACCGAAGGAGCACTGGGCGGACCCATCAGGTACGTGAACAGTGCGGGGCAGCGGTTCGAGAATCGGCTGGACGATCTTCTGCTGCATGCCGCTTTGCACGGCCAGTACCACCGCGGAAAGATCAATCTGTTGCTTCGCCAGTCCGGCAGGCAACCGATTCCGACCGACTACATTGCCTTCATTCGAGGAGTCCCGGCCGCCATCACCAAGCCGAGGTAGTTCCCGATGCCGTGCTTCCTGTTGTTGCTCGCCCTGATCACTCCCCGTCTCGTCATCGTCCTGCTCTGGCTCTTGACCCACTGGTTCCAGGGACTCTTTCCGTCGGTGGCGGTTCCCCTGCTCGGGTTCATCTTCCTTCCCAGCACGCTCCTGTGGTACACCGCGGTGCAACACTGGTTCGCCGGCCAGTGGAGCTTCTGGCCGGTGGTCGGCCTCGTGATCGCTCTCCTGATCGACCTCTCCCCCGCCAAGGGGAAGTGGCGAAGGCCTCGAGAGGCGCCATAGACAACGTCACCCATTCCCTGCTCGGGTTCGCGCTGGCCCAGTCGGGGCTCCGGCGCGCAACCCGCCTGGGCACGGCGACTCTGGTATTGGGCGCCAATCTTCCGGACGCCGACGGGTTCGCCTACTTCTTCGGCTCCCGCGAGGCGGCCCTGCACTTCCGCCGCGGGTGGACCCACGGCATCCTCGCGATGGTGGTGCTTCCGCTGCTCCTGGCCGGTGTGATGATCGGGTGGGACCGTTGGCGGGGGCGCCGCGACGGTCCGCCGGTGAACCCCCGGGGGCTTCTGCTTCTCGCCGCCATCGGGGTCTGGTCGCATCCCCTGCTCGATCTGCTCAACGTGTACGGCGTGCGGCTTCTGATGCCCTTCTCCGAACACTGGTTCAAGGCCGACGCGCTCTTCATCGTGGATCCCTGGGTGTGGCTGGTGCTCGGCGGGGGACTCCTGGTTGGCCGGCTCGGTCGGAGCGAACGGCCGTCGCGGCTGGCGCTGGGGACGGTTGCGGGTTATGCGATCGCAATGACCGGCCTGAGCGTGCTGGGCCGGCGAGTGGTGGCCCGGCGGACCGGAGTCGAGGCCCGCACCATGGCCGCCCCGGTGTTCGGGAACCCGTTCCGCCGGGAGATTCTTCGCGACCTGGGACGGGAATACGAGTCCGGTGAGCTGGTCTTCGGGTTTCCCAGCGAGTACGCACCGAACGCCAGAGTGGAGACCGGAGCTGATCTGCCGGGGGTCGCGGAAGCACAGGAGACCTCGAAAGGGCAGTGGTTCCTTCGCTGGGCGCGGTTTCCGGTGTTCGAGTCCCATCCCACCGACGGTACGGTGGAGGTCTCGATCCGGGATCTCCGTTTCGGACGTATTAGGGGTCAATCCTGGGCGGGAATCACGGTGCGAGTTCCGCGACCGGCCGAAGAGAGCAGGTGACCGGTGGCGAAAGCCAAATGGCCCCTGTTCCTGCTGGCCTGGCTCTCGCTCATTCCCGGCATCGGCTTTTTCCTGGGATCAATGGCGGCCGGATGGGGTCTGGTTTCGAGCCGGCCCCGCGCGCTGGTGGCTGCCGGGATCGGGGCGGGCGGGGCGCTGCTCAACCTGATCGGGCTGATGGTCCTGGGAGCATATCTCCTCCGGGACCGGCCTGAGCTGGCGGCAGCCAAGGTCGAGGCGACGCGACAAGGGCTGGTGGAGGTCGTCATCGCGCTGGATGCCTATCGTCAGCAGGAAGGGAGCTATCCCTCCTCCCTCACCATTCTTCAGCGGAAACTCGGGTTTCAGCGCCCGGTCAACGTTCTGGATCCGAGCGCGGGATTTCTGCCGCCCAAACCCTATCAATACGAGCTGGCTCCCGACGGTCAGACCTATCGGGTCTTCTCGGTGGGACCCGACAAGGCGCTGGGAACCTCAGACGACATATTTCCGGTATTACCGGATTCGCTCGCGGCGCGATCCGGATTTCGAAACCCGATTGGCCGCCGGGAGTGAGGGTGCCATGGATGTGACGGTGAAGGTCTACGACAAGCTGGGTGTGCTGGTGGGACCGGTGACATCGCCCAGGGTCGTGAAGAGCGATGCGGAGTGGAAAGCCCAGCTGACTCCGGAGCAGTTTCAGATCGCGCGGGGCAAGGGAACCGAGCGTCCATTCTGCGGCCTGTTGCTCGACAACAAACGTGCCGGCGTGTACGCCTGCATCTGCTGTGGATTGCCGCTCTTTTCCTCGGAACACAAGTTCGAATCCGGCACCGGCTGGCCCAGCTATTTCCAGCCGGTTGCCCCCGAGAACGTGCGCACCGCGTCGGATCGAAGCTATGGGATGCACCGCACCGAGATCCTGTGCCCGAGGTGCGATTGCCATCTGGGGCACGTCTTCAACGACGGCCCGCCTCCCACCGGCCTTCGATACTGCGTCAATTCGGATTCGCTGCGTTTCGTGGACGCGAAGGACCTCGCTGCGCTCGCCGATCCGGTTGCGGGAGGATAGCGCCGGGTCGGGCCGGAAGCCTCCCGCGTTGCAGGAAACCTCCCACCGACCCTGGCCTGTTCCTCAGCGCCCCTGGTGGGGCCGGCAGACCTGGCACTCACTCGCGTTTCTGCACTGGCCGGCGCCTGCTTCATCGCTGCGGCGCCTGATCCCGCCGGGTCTCGAGATCGAGGAATTCGGTGGATCGGCGTGGGTGGCAGTGGCGCCATTCTGGATGTCGGGGGTGACCCTGGGCCGAATGCCCCCCATTCCCTTCCTGTCGAGCTTCGCCGAACTCAACACCCGGACCTACGTGACGCGCGATGGATTCCCCGGGGTCTGGTTCTTCAGCCTGGACGCATCCAGCCTCCCGGCAGTCCGCGTGGCCCGGGCCCTCTTTCATCTCCCCTACTACCACGCGCGCATGCGGCACGCGATCGAGGGAGACCGGGTCGTCTACGACTCCCGGCGGATTCGAGGTCCGGGGTTCCATGCATCTTATGGACCAGTGGGGCCGGTGTTCCGGAGCAAGGCAGATACCCTGGAACACTTTCTCACCGAACGGTACTGCCTGTATGCCAGCGATACATCGGGCCGGCTCTACCGGTCGGAGATCCACCATGACCCCTGGCCGCTCCAGGATGGCGAGGCCTCGATCGAGCGCAACGAGCTTCTCGACGACCTCGGCCTGCCGATCGAGGGCGCTCCACTGGTTCACTTCGCCGAGCGCCTGGACGTGCGGGTCTGGTCTCCCCTGCGGGTCGACTCTAGCGCTTCCCCCGCGAAACCATAAGTTGGTTGGGTTTCCAGCCATGCCCGAGATCGGGGATCATCTTCCACAAGGGGGGCGTATGGTCATCAAGCGCATCGAACCGGTGTCAGCGGCGAAGATCAGTGCGGTGCTGTATGCGTTGATGGGTTTCCTGATTGCCCTCCTCTTCGCAGCGATCGGCTCGATGGCGGGCGGCCTGGCCCAGACCGCATTCCCCTTTGCCGGGGCCGGAGTGGCGGCCATCATCATCATCCCCATCGTCTATGGCTGTATCGGATTCATCGCCACCCTGATCATGGCGGCGCTCTATAACCTGGTGGCCGGATGGGTCGGAGGGGTGCAGATTCAGGCCGAGTAGCCTTCCCAGCGCATCACCCGGAGGCAGCGGGGCCCGGCCCCGCTGCCTCCTTATCTTTTGACCGGGAGCCACAGAGAGGAACCTTTGGAACGGACTGCAGAGGCACGATGGGAAGGCGAGCTCAAGTCGGGCAAGGGCCAGATCAAGTTGGGAAGCGGGGCCTATCAGGGTGGGTATTCCTTCGGCACCCGGTTCGAATCGAGTCCGGGGACGAACCCCGAAGAGCTGATCGGTGCGGCATTGGCGGCCTGCTTCAGCATGGCGCTGGCTTCGACTCTGGCGAAGGGAGGCCATCCTGCGACGTCGGTCGATACCCGGGCCGCGGTGCGGCTGGAGAAGGTGGGCGAAGGATTCGGCATCACCGGGATCACCCTGACCACGCGCGGGGTCGTTCCTGGGGTTTCCGCCGAGGAATTCACCAAGTTGGCCGAGCAGACGGGCAAGAACTGCATCGTGGCACGGGCCCTCGGCGCGGTTCCCATCTCCGTGGCGGCGACCCACTCAACCTCCTGACCCGCGCCACTGTCGTCCTGGGGTTGCTTCTCGCCGCGTGCGGGGGCAGCCTCCGGGACCGCTTGCATCCAGGGGGCCGGTTCCTCGCCAGGTACGGCCCGGCGACCTCGGAGTTCGAGACCTTCCGGAGTGGACTCATCGCGAACCGCTTCCTGGATACGGTCGCGGTGCGCCTCAACGACTCGCTCCGGATCCCCAGGAACATCACGCTCCAGACCGCGCATTGCGCCGCCCCGAACGCGTCATACGATCCCGAAGCGCGCGAGGTGACGCTCTGCTACGAGCTGTTTCAGAGCCTTTCCGATCAGCTGGGGAACGAGGTCGGTGGGGACTATCTGGTCTCCGGGACGGTGGTGTTCGCCCTGATGCACGAGCTCGGGCATGCGCTGATCGACGTGCTGGAGCTGCCCATTGTCGGCCGGGAAGAGGACGCGGTCGACCAGCTCGCCACCATCCTGATGCTCAACCAGGGATTGGCGGGAGACTCACTCGCCTTCGGCGCGGTCGGCTGGTTCCTCACCAAATCCAAGAGCGAACTCCTGGACGACATGGCGTTTGCCGACGACCACGGGCTGGACCGCCAGCGGGTCTACAATATGATCTGCTGGATCTACGGCCGGGATCCCAGTCGGTACCCGGAAGTCGTTGAGGAACATTGGCTTCCGGAGCACCGGGCGGAGGGGTGCCCAGCCGAGTATCGCAGGCTGGCGCGGAACTGGGCGAAGCTCCTGGCTCCCTACCACCGGTAGGCTTGGGGCACGCTGGAGGTCCCGGCGACCAGCCCCACCCCTGACCCGCGAAGGGTTATCCCCCTATAATTCATGTCTCCCCGCACCTGCGCGGGTTGGGTCCCCAACAAGGAGGGTGTCTTGCGACGGTTCGTTGTGCTCGGCTGCGTTGCGATGACAATGGCTTGTACCAAGAAGGAAGAGGCCCCGGCAGCCGACACGATGGCGGTCGCGCCGGCGCCGATGATGAATCTCGCCGACATGGCGGGAACCTGGTCGATGAAGGTGATGCCCCAGGGAAGCGACAGTGTCGTTGCGTCGGGCGAGATTGCCGCGACGGGAACTACGGACGGATGGACGATGACGCTGCCCAACCGGCCGGCCCTGCCGATGATGGTGTCGGTCTCGGGCGACAGCGTGATGATGGACGCGGGCCCCTACGAGAGCGTTCTCCGCAAGGGCATTCAGGTGTCCACTCATACCGTGGCGCGGATGCACAATGGCATGCTGATGGGCAGCACGACCGCCCATTACGCCTCCGGCCAGGACACGGTGGTCATGCTTCGGATGGAAGCCACCAAGAAGCCGTAATCCCGCTTATCATGAAGAGTCGCGGGGCAGGCCGGGGTCCATTGGGATCCCGGCCTGCCGTGCACATCTGACATCAACCAATCCGGAAAACCGCATGTCGAAACGTGAAGAACAACGGCTGGCCAAACTCATCAAGAAGAACGCTGCCAAGGCCGGAGGCGGGAAACGCCCCGACCGCTCCACGCAGTACGATGACACGCTGCGTCAGAAGGCGGAAGAAGTCGACAGCGAGACCAAACGCTTCTTCAAGGACATGAAACGGAGAGAGTTCTGAAACTCGGCCGCTGGCTGGCCGTCCTCATCCCGGGCGTCCTCATCTGGGCGATTCCGTGGCCCGGTCTCACCCCGCCCCAGCGCCACCTGCTGGGGATTTTTGTGGCCACCATCGTCGCGCTGGTGGCACACCCGGTGCCAATGGGGGTGAGCGCCATCACCGGCATGACCCTGCTGGCGATCACCGGAACACTGCCTCCCGGCAAAGTCCTTTCGGGATTCAGCAATCTCACGGTGTGGCTGGTGTTCTCCGCGTTTCTCTTCGCCCGCGCGGTCACGGTGACCCGGCTCGGACAACGGATCGCCTATCTGTTCATCCGGCGGTTCGGGAAGAGCACTCTGTCGCTGGGCTACTCGCTCGCCGCGGCGGACGTGGCCCTCGCCCCGTTCGTGCCCTCCGATACCGCGCGGGGCGGCGGCATCATGTATCCGATTGCCCGGAGCGTCTCGGAAGCCGCGGGCTCGTCCCCGGGCCCGACCGCGAGGAATCTCGGCGCCTTCCTGATGCTGACCAGCTTCCATGCGACCTATACCGCCTCGGGGACTTTCCTCACCGGGATGGCAGCCAACCCGGTGATCGCCGGGTTCGCCAAGCAGTTCGCCGGAGTCGAGCTGACCTGGGTGCGCTGGCTCATGGGCTCGATCGTGCCGGCTCTGCTCACCCTCATCCTCGTCCCGTTGCTGATTCACCGGCTGGTCCGTCCCACCATCCGGGATACCGAGCCGGCCCGCGCCCACGCCCGCGAGGCCCTGGCCGAGCTGGGACCAGCCAGGGCCCCCGAGATCAAACTGCTGGTGGTGATGCTTGCGGTCATGGCAGGTTGGGTGACGTCGCCGAGCCACGGCATCCCCAACGGCTTCGTGGCGCTGGCCGGCGTGTCGGCACTGCTGCTCCTTGGCGTCCTGACCTGGGACGATCTGCTGGGCGAGCGGCGAGCCTGGGATGCCCTGATCTGGTTCGCGCCGCTCCTCATGATGGCGGACGCCTTGCAGGAGACCGGGGTGATCGGCGTGCTTTCCAAATCGCTGTTCGCCGGCCTGGGCGGCTTGCCCTGGCTCGCCGCCTTGCCGCTCCTGGTGCTGGCCTATCTGTACCTCCACTACGGATTCGCCAGCATGACGGCGCACGTCACGGCGCTCTATCCCGGGTTCATCGCCGCCGCGCTCGCCGCGGGAGCGCCTCCCCTCGTGGCCGCGCTGCTGCTCGCCTATTTCTCGAACCTCGACGCTTCGCTCACCCACTACGGCACCGGCTCGGCGCCGGTATTCTTCGGCGCGGGTTATGTCTCCCAGGGGACCTGGTGGCGGATCGGCTTCCTGGTCTCCCTGCTCAACGTGGTGATCTGGCTCGGGGTCGGCATGGCCTGGTGGAAGCTGCTCGGATGGTGGTAGTGCCGCGGCGTTCGCTGCTCCCCGAAGAGGTCGAACAGTACCTCACCGCCGTCAATCGGCCGGAAACCGATCTGCTCACCAGGTTGCGGGCCGAAACCGCGGTGCTGCCACAGGCGGGGATGCAGATCGGGCCGGACCAGGCCGCGCTGCTTCAACTCCTGATTCGACTGACCGACGCCCGCCGGGTCCTCGAGATCGGCACGTTCACAGGGCTTTCCGCGCTCGCCATGGCGCTGGCTCTTCCTGAAGATGGGAGAGTGATTACTTGCGATATCAGCGAGGAATGGACCGGGATAGCGCGGCGGTACTGGGCCGAGTCCGGCCAGGGCGGAAAAATCGAGCTTCGCTTGGCTCCCGCGTTGGAGACGCTTGCGACCCTGGAAACGGCCGGTGCCCGGTTCGACTTCGCGTTCATCGACGCGGATAAGCCCAACTACAACGCCTACTACGAGATCGCCATCCGTCTGGTTCGCCGGGGTGGGCTCATTGCGCTCGACAACATGCTCTGGAGCGGGAAGGTCGCGAATCCAGGGAATCAGGAGGAGAGCACAGTAGCGATCCGGGCGCTGAATCGCAGGATTCGGGAGGACGTGCGGGTGGATTCGGTCCTCCTCTCGGTCGGGGACGGGGTCATGTTGGCCTCACCCCGCTTGCGATGAGTGCTTCCGTGCAGTAGATCATCGGGAGCACGCTCTGGAGGCTGTCGATGGAACGCGCCGTTCTGCCCGTCGCCCCCGAAACCAAGTATCAGATTCCCGCCGGTGCCGGTATTGGCCATGTGCATCTCAAGGTCAGCAACCTGGAGCGGTCGATCGAGTTCTACTGCGGGGTTCTGGGGTTCGAGCTGGTGGCGCGGTTCCGGAACAGCGCGGCGTTCGTTTCGGCGGGGGGCTACCACCATCATATCGGGCTGAACACCTGGGAGAGTCTCGAAGGGAGTCCCGCGCCCAGGCACTACACCGGGTTGTACCACGTGGCGATCCGCTATCCCACCGTTCGGGATCTCGCGGTCGCGGTGCGGCGGGTTCTCGATGCGGAGATCCCGCTCCGGGGCGCGTCGGATCACGGTGTCAGCATCGCAGTGTACTTGAGCGATCCCGATGGCATCGGGCTCGAGCTGACCTGGGATCGACCCCGGGAGGACTGGCCCCGGACGCCGAACGGCGAGATCGAGCTGTCGATGTCGGGGCCCTTCGACCTGGACGCGCTGCTGCGGGAAGCGCGCATGTGAGTCCTCCGCTCCTCAGGATCAGCCCGGCTCGTCAGGTTTTTTTCTACGTGAAGCACTCGGACCAGCTCTGAATCGTGGCGCAATCCGGATTCCACGACCTGTTTTCACGGGATTCGACGGCTTACGCCCGATTCCGTCCCCGCTACCCGCATGAGCTGTTCGCCTGGCTGGCCACACTCCCCGAGCGACGGCGGCTCGCCTGGGACTGCGCGACGGGAAGCGGCCAGGCGGCGGCATCGCTCACTCGGCACTTTGACCGGGTCGTCGGGACGGATGCAAGTCCGGCGCAGCTCCGCGCCGCGACGAAGGTCCCGGGATTGGCTTATGTTGCCTGTCTCGCGGAGGAGACCGCGCTCGCTTCCCGGTCGGTGGACCTGATCACCATCGCCCAGGCGCTGCATTGGCTGGACTATCCGCGTTTCTTCCGCGAAATCGATCGAATCATTGCCCCGGGCGGCGTGCTCGCGGTGATCGGGTACGCCCGGCTCCGGGGCGACGCCGAGCTGGAGCGCGTCGTGTACGAATTCCAGGACGGCCTGCTGGGGGCCTACTGGACCCCGGAGCGTGCCGTGGTCGAAGCGGGTTATGCCGGGATCCCGGTCCCCATCGAAGAAGTCACCGCACCGGGGTTCGCCATCGAAGCCGAGCTGACCAGAGACCAGCTGCTCGGATACATCGGGACCTGGTCCGCGGTGGGGCGCTATCGCAAGATGCGGGGTGAGGATCCGATGCCAGTGGTGATCCAGCGGCTTTCGGAGGCGTGGGGCGACCCCGATCGGGTCCGGCCGATCTCCTGGCCCCTGTTCATCCGGGCCGGGCGGTGGCAAGGGCCTCGGAATCAGCGGGTTAACCGGGATGGGTGATCCATGTTTCTGCTGACCGCGGCGCTGTTGCTCCTCGCGCCGGACTCGACCCGCGGGCTCATGCCGGTCCCGGCCTCGGTTCACTGGGAATCGGGGCGGATGCGGCTCGACAGCATCGTAGGGGTCGGGGTGGAGGGGCAGACCGGCGATGGACGACTCAGCCGCGCGATTGGCCGCTTCATGCGGCGGGCGGAGCAGCAGACCGGCCTGATCGTACGCTACGGAGTGGGTGGCCTCGGGATCCGGGTGGCCAGCCCGGGCCAGGAGATCCAGTCCCCCACCGAGGACGAGAGCTACCGGCTCTCGATCACCCCCCGGGGTGCGCTGCTCGAAGCCCCCACGACCGTCGGCGCGCTCCGGGGCCTCGAAACCCTGCTCCAGCTCATCGATGCCGACTCGGCGGGTTGGTACCTCCCCGCGGTGCGGATCGAGGACCAGCCGCGGTTTCCCTGGCGTGGCCTCCTTATCGACGTTTCCCGCCACTGGGAGCCGGCGGAGACCATCAAGCGCCAGCTCGATGGGATGGCGGTGGTCAAGCTCAACGTGTTGCACTGGCATCTGTCGGAAGACCAGGGCTTCAGGGTCGAGAGCAAGCGTTATCCTCTGCTCCAGGAAAAGGGTTCCGACGGGCTGTACTACACCCAGGATCAGATTCGCGAGATCGTTGCCTACGCGCGCGACCGCGGGATTCGAGTGGTTCCGGAGTTCGATGTTCCGGGCCATTCCACCTCCTGGTTCGTGGGATACCCCGAATACGCGAGCGCGCCCGGTCCCTACGCGATCGAGCGGCGCTTCGGGGTGTTCAAGCCGGCTTTCGATCCGACCCGGGAGGAGACCTACCGTTTTCTGGATGGATTCATCGGGGAAATGGCCGGGCTCTTCCCGGATCCCTACTGGCATATCGGCGGCGACGAAGTCGAAGGCTCCCAGTGGCGCGAGAATCCGCGGATTCGAGCCTTCATGCGGGAGCACAACCTGGCGGACAATGACGCGCTCCAGGCCTGGTTCAACCGGCGGCTCTCGGACATTCTGACTCGGCATGGCAAACGGATGGTGGGGTGGGACGAAATCTTCCATCCCGACCTTCCGACCACCACCGTGGTGCAGTCCTGGCGGGGCCAGGCTTCCCTGAGCCAGGGCGCCAAGCAGGGTTACTCCGGGATCCTGTCCGCGGGGTGGTACCTCGATCACATGGGGACCGCCGAGTATCACTACCTGGTGGATCCGGTGAGTGACGCGGCCAATCTCACCCCGGCGGAGGCGGAGCGGATCCTCGGGGGAGAGGCCTGCATGTGGGGGGAACACCTGTCCCCGGCCTCCATCGATTCGCGGATCTGGCCCCGCCTCGCCGCGATCGCCGAACGGCTCTGGTCTCCCCGGGACGTCCGTGACGTGGCGGACATGTACCGCCGGCTCAACCTGATGCGGGAACGGCTCGAGCTTGCCGGGTTAGGCAGCGAAAGCCACATCGCCCGGATGGCCCGGCGGCTGGCCAATGGCCAGGACCCTGCCGCCCTGGAGCGGCTGCTCCGCCTCACCGAGCCGGTGAGCTTCGGGGAACGCGCTTCGTTGCAGAAGCTCACCCAGGAGATCCCGCTGGTTTTCCCGGTGGATGCGGCCCGTCCCGATCCGCGATCGCAATGGTACTACCGCGAGCTGGTCACCGAGTTCCTGGCCAACCCCGGCAACGGCGCCGCGGCCCGGCTCGATTCCGCGTTCGCGGCCTGGCGGCGGCTTCCAGACGAGTTGTCCCTGCTCCTGCCCCGGGCGCCCCTGGTCCGCGATGCATTGCCGGCGGCGCGGGCCCTGGCCCGGGTCGCGATCATCGGATCGGAAGCCCTGGAGCGAGAGAATGGACCGGAGCGTCCGGAATGGGCCAGGCAACGGCTCGCCCAGCTCGATACCCTGTTCCGTCCCCAAGGCCTCCTCCGGGTCTCGGTCATTCCGGCGGTCCGGCTCCTGGTGCAGGGCGGCTCGCGGTGACCCGTTACTTCGCCTACGGCGCCAACATGGACCCGGTGCACATGGCGAAGCAGTGTCCCGGCGCCAGACGCACCGGGCCGGCCCAGCTCCAGGACCATCGATTCGGCATTGCCGCGGGAGGGTTCGGGACCGCGGTTCCGGCGCCCGGTTCGACGGTGCGGGGCGTCCTCTGGATCCTAACCCGGGAGCACGAGGCGGCGCTCGACGTCTTCGAGGGCGTGGCCGACGCCTTCTACTACAAGAGCTCGCTGGAAGTCATTTCCCCGGAGGGCGAGCGAACCCCGGCCATGTTGTACCGCGCCTCGGATCCGCGCCCGGGCGTTCCCGCCCCGGGGTACCTCGAGCGGATCATCGAAGTGGCCGAATCGGAAGAATTCCCCCCGGCCTATCTCGCGGAGCTTCGCGCCCTTCTCGCCCCTCGCTAGGTTTCATCGATGCAGCGTCGCTGGTCGATTTTCGCACTCTTCTTTGTCGTCGCCAGACTCTCCGGTCAAACCGCTCCTCCAGCTTCGCCGGCCGATCCGCCGGGCCGGATCACCCGGATCGGTGTCGCGCGGGCCCAGGCCGTGGTGGATTCGGTATTCCTCGATCGGGTGATGCCCGAGGGGATCATCGAAGGGGGCGATTGGGTTTCCTACCTCATGGCCCGACTGGGGGTCGAGCCGATTCCCGAAAACACCGAAATCCGGGTGAAGGTCGACAGCACCCAGGTTGAGTTTTCCGGCCGGCTGCAGGACCTCCCGGCCGAAACCCGGGCCATGCTTGGCCCGCTTTCCGCCCTGGTAGATTCGAACACCGTGCTCACCGCGGAGATCGTCCAGCTCCCCGCCGCGAAAGGGGTCGCCCACTTTCAGCTCAAGCGGGTTCTGGTGGGAGGATTCCCGATTCCGGAAACGGTGATGCGATACATGCTGTTCGATGTGGGGGAGCGGTACCCCGCGCTCACCAAGAGTGGGCGGGACCTGTTCATCGAGATTCCCCCGGATGGCCGGGTCGGCCTCATTCCCGGCGCGATCCGGATTCGCATCGTCCCCACGGAGCCACCCAATCCATGAACGATTTGCGCTATCCGGTCGGGAAGTTCGTCGTCGCGGGGGAGATCGATCCCGAGCGCCGGGAGCAGTGGATCACCGAGATCAGCGAGGCGCCGGCCCGGATGCGGGCCGCGGTGCACGGGCTCACCGAGCAGCAGTTCGACACCCCCTACCGGGACGGCGGGTGGACGGTCCGGCAGGTGGTGCACCATGTGCCCGACAGCCACTTGAACGCGTACATCCGCTTCAAGCTCGCCCTCACCGAGGACAATCCCACCATCAAACCCTACGAGGAAGCGCGCTGGGCCGAGCTGATCGACACCCGCAATACCACGATCGGCGTCTCGCTCATGATGCTCGATGCGCTGCATCGCCGGTGGGCGGTTTTGATGCGGGGCATGGAGGAAGACGACTGGAGCCGGACCTTCTTCCATCCTGAGCAACAGAAGGCCTTGCGTCTGGATCGGACTCTCGCGATGTACGCCTGGCACGGTCGGCACCATGTGGCGCACATCACGTCGCTGCGCGAGCGAGAGGGCTGGCGCTAGCTCTTCCGGCGCCCGGCTTGCCGGGTGTCAACTTCTCGACTCTCCCTGACCTTCCCTCCCGCAACCCGTTTCCCCGCCGAGGGAAAGGTGTTGTGCCTCGCCAGGTGGCCAGCTCGTCTCCTTATCCAAGCATATCATTATCGGACAGCTGCGAGAGCGTGCACTCATGGCTATGATCGGCTAAGTGGTGTTTGGATCAGGAATTGCACCATCTATTAATGATTGCAGTTTGTGCGTTCAAGGCGTTCAAAATCAGAACGGTGTCACATGGGGCAATTGCTGGTCAACAACCCTCCATCCAACGACGGCGAAGCGCTGCGCCGCGAGCTCGATCGCACCGCGACCGAGCTCCGCGAGCAGATGGTCGAGCTGGATGCGCTGCGCCGCGCCCGCGCCGCCGCCGAGTCGGCGAACATGGTGCGGGGCGAGATTCTCTCGATGGTGGTTCGCTCCATGCGTACCCCGGCCGACGCGTTGCTCGGCCTCGCGGGGATGCTCAAGACCGGAGCACTGCTCCCGACCCAGCGCGCCTACGTCGAAGCATTGCATGAAGCTTCGGAGTCGCTCCGCGGGATTCTCAATCAGGTCTCCGACTTTTCCCGGCTGGAGAGCGGAACCCTGCCTCTCGAGCCCATTCCGTTCGATCTCGGTCTCATGATCGAGGACCTGGGTCACGCGCTCGCGAAGCGCGCCCAGGCCAAGGGGCTTTCCCTTCGGATCCACCATGCCGGGCCGCGCCGCGTGGTCGGCGACCCCGGGCGGGTTCGCCAGATCGTCGCGGCGATCGTCGAGTACGGACTCCGCCGGCTGGAGCGCGGCACCCTCGCCATCGAGACCGATTCATCCGCGTTCGCGGTCGCCGGGGGCGGGGTCCAGATCCGGATCCAGGACAGCGGTCCCCCGATTTCGGAGGACTTCCTGCCCAGCCTCTTCGAGCCGTTCGGCCGGGGTGACGTGATGACCTCGGCGGAGGACGGGCTGGGTCTCACCATCGCGCGCCAGCTTGCCCGGCTCATGGGCGGCGAGCTTTCGGTGGACAACCTGCCCGGGTCGGGAACCCGGTTCCTGCTCCGCGCTCCCTTGCCCACGCTGGATCTTCGGCGCGCCGCGACCAACGGCGGGGCGGAGGCGGTCCAGACCAGTGCGCTTCCCGGCACCTCGCTGGTGGTCGAACGCGATTCGGCCTTCCGAAGCTCGTGGTCGGCCGTCGCGGAGGCGGCGGGTTACCGGGCCATCGGGCTCGAGAGCCGCGCCGAGGCACTCGCTGAACTGGGGCTTCGCAGCGGCGGCGTCGACGTGGTGGTGTTCAGCGATCACGACGCCGAAGGGTACGACGAGGTGGGCCGGAGCATCCAGCGGAGCGGGCCGGGCAGCCCCGCCCTGATCATGCTCCTCGCCGCGGGTTATCCGGGCGACGCGAAGCGGCTCATGGAGGCGGGCTTCCGCGGCTATCTCGTCAAACCGGTGGCGCCATCCGATCTCCGGGAAGCGCTGGAGATCCTGCGCCGCACGCCCCGTGCGAAATGGGACGAGTTGTTCATCACCAGGCATTCCCTGGCGGAGAGCCGCCAGTAGTATTTTCCGCGATGCCCCTGCGGCACGTGGTGCTTCTCGAAGCGACGCCTTCCCGCCCCGAGCTCCGTGAGGAACTCGACCGGCTCCATCATTCGCTGACCGCGCAGGGTATCCGGGTCGTGCCGGACGACGGTGACGGCCTCATCGCCTTGCCCTACGCCGTGACCAGCCTCGGACCGGTATTCCAGCAGCTCGACGACAACGATCGCCCCTGCGGGCTCCTCGATACGGGAAGCTTCTACAGCGGGCTGCTCCGGACTGCCTCGGATCTCGAGATGGATCGTTTCGTGCGGGAGCGCCAGCGGGGGCGCCTGGTGATCGACCGCGATCCGGCCGCCCTGGTCCGAGCGCTGGTGGAATACCTGCCTCCGGAGACCCGCCGACAGGCCGGAGCGTTCGGGTGAGCCTCTTCGAGATCGTTGCGGCGGCGCTCGGCGTCATCAGCGTGTTCTTCAGCACCCGGCAGAATGTGCTGGCGTGGCCGACCTCGCTCGCGAACAACATCATGTACTTCGTGTTTTTCCTGAATCAGCGGCTCTTCGCGCTGATGGCGCTTCAGGCCTTCTTCGGCCTCATCGCGATCTACGGCTGGTACAAGTGGCTGTTCGGGGGGGTCGCCCGGACTCCGCTCCGGGTGACCCGGACCCCGCGGGCCCTCGCCGTGGCGTTGACCGTGCTCGCCGCCGTGGGCACGTTCGCGATCTGGTATGCGCTGCGAGCCTGGACCTCGGACACCGATCCGCTGATCGATGCGTTCTTCTTCGCGGTGAGCCTGATCGCGCAGTGGATGATGGCGCGGAAGTACTTCGAGTGCTGGCCGGTCTGGGTGGCGATCAACTGCGTCTCGGTGCCGTTCTTCCTGATTCGGGGCAATTACGCCACCATGGCCCAGTACGCGGTGTTCCTGGTGCTCGCGATCATGGGAACCCGGAACTGGTGGGTCTCCCTGACCCAGGCCGATTCGGCTCCCGCCTGATCCTCAGCGGGGCTGTCGCCCCCGCCAGTAGAAGAAGACCGGCAGGCCCAGCAGCAAGAGTCCCGCGCCGCGAATCGCATTGCCGGGATTCGAGGTAATCGATCCCACGACGACATAACCCGCGGCCAGCAGGAACAGCCAGAGGGTCACGGGGTAGCCCGGGAGCCGGAACCCCCTGCCGGCGGCGCCCGGCGCCGGCGCGCCGGCATCGCGGCGGCGAAAGACGATCAGGGTCGCGGCGATCAGCCCGAAGAAGATCCAGTCGGCAAAGGTGACATAATCCAGCAGCTGACCGTAGGTGCGGGTCGCGATCAGCAGGCTGGCCCAGAGACCCTGGGCCACGATGGCGACCGCGGGCGTCCGGAACCGGGGATGGAGCCCCGCGAAGGAACGGAAGAACAGGCCGTCCGCCGCCATCGCCTGGTAGACCCGGGGGGACACCATGATCACCAGGTCGAGGAACCCGAAGGTCGAGATCAGGATCCCGATACTGATCATGGTTCGGCCCCCGCCGCCCAGCGCCACGCTCATCGTATCGGCGGCCGGGGCCGTCGTCGCGGCCAGGCGATCCACGCCGAGGACCCGGAGGTAGGCCAGGTTCGCGAGCAGGTAGACGGTGACCACCCCTAACACGCCCAGCACGAGGGCCCGGGGCAGATTGCGCTCCGGCTCGATCAGCTCTTCCGCGATGAAATTGGTCTGCTGCCAGCCGCCGTAGGAAAAGAGCACCGGGACGAACGCGGCCGCGAGCGCCAGGGTCACCGGGCCGAACCCGTGCGGCGGAGCGAGCGCCGCCTGGGGAAAGCGGGCGAGCTCCGAATCGGGGACCGGAAGGAGCAATCCGCCCAGGATCAACCCCGCGAGCGCGACCAGCTTGAGCAGAGTGAGGACGTTCTGGGTCCAGGCCGCCGGCTGGACGCCGAGGTAGTTGATCCCGGACAGCAGGAGGATCGCGAGCACCGCCACCCAGGGCAGCACCGCCGGGGGCAGCCCGAACAGGGCCCCGGCGTAGCTCGCGAACGTGAACGCCACCGCCGCGATGGCGCCGGTGGCAATCATGAGCAGCAGGGCCCAGGCATAGAGGAACGCTGGCAGGGGACCGAACGCCTCGCGCAGGTAGGCGTATCCTCCGCCCACCCTGGGAAGCCGGGCCGCCAGCTCCCCGAAGATGAAGGCGCCCAGGAGCGCCACCACCCCGCCCAGGATCCAGGCGAGCAGCGTGAGCGGCGCGGTGGCCACCCTCCCGGCCACCACTGCGGGATTCAGGAAGATCCCCGACCCGATGATGCCACCGATAACGGCCATGGTGCCGGAAAAGAGGCCGAGTTTGCGGGCGTAGCTTGGTGGCATGCGGGCGGGTGTCAGGGGTTAGGTGCCACCACCTCTCCGAGCGCTATTATACGCCATTATGGGCTTCCGCACATTCGTGGACCGGGACGGCCACAAATGGGAGATCCGGCCCGCCACTCGGGATCGCTGGGAGCTTGCACCGGTGGATGACAATCCCGGACCCGCCCGATCGGTTCCGCCGCCGGGTTACGAGCCCGACCCGTATGAGCTGAGCAAGGAAGAGCTGCAGCGGCTGCTCGATCAGAGTAGTGTCCATCGGCCCCGCGACGTGAAGAACCCCTTCGGAGATTCCTGAACGTGCATCGGATCGTGATTCTGCTGCTTGGCGCCATTCCCTGTGCGCTCTCCGCACAGCAACCCGGGGTGCACCAGCTTCCGGCCACCCCCGAGACCGTAGCGTGGGGCTATTACTGGTCCGAGGCAAAGCCAGTGCTGCGGATTCCCTCGGGAGACATCATCGAGGTGGAGACGCTCCTCACCTCGACCCCACCGAGGCTCGAAGCCGCCGGCGTTCCCCCCGGCAAGGTCGAGAAGTCGCTCCGCGCCATCGCCGAGAAGGTGACCGACAAGGGCCCCGGCGGGCACATCCTGACCGGGCCGGTCTACGTCGAAGGCGCCGAACCGGGGGACGTGCTGGAGGTGAAGATCCTCTCGATCGGGTACGCCATCGATTACGGCTACAACGGATGCAGCGGGTTCCTGCGCGAGCTGTGCGCCGACCCGCGCACTCGCATCATCCAGCTCGATACGGTGCGCAGGATCGCGGACCTGGGCAACGGCATCCGGATTCCCCTCAAGCCATTCTTCGGGAGCATGGGCGTCGCTCCCCCTCAGGACTCGGGACGGGTGAGCAGCAATCCCCCAGGAATGCACGCCGGAAACCTCGACAACAAGGAGCTGGTGGCGGGGACCACCCTCTACATCCCGGTGCAGGTGCCCGGGGCGCTGTTCGAAATCGGGGACGGCCACGCGGCCCAGGGCGACGGGGAGGTGGACCAGACCGCCATCGAGACCTCGCTCCGGGGTCGCCTCCAGCTTCGGGTTCGCAAGGACATGAAACTCACCTGGCCCAGGGCGGAAACCCCGACCCACTGGATCACCATGGGAACCGACACGAGCCTCACCGTGGCCACCCGGATCGCGATTCAGGAGATGGTGAAGTTTCTCCAGGAGACGAAGTCGCTCTCCCAGGTGGAAGCCTACCGGCTGGCGAGCATCGCCGCGGACCTCCGGATCACCGAGCTGGTCGACGGCAAGGTGGGGGTGCACATGATGATTCCGAAGGCCGTTCTCGGGCGGTAGATTTCCATCGTGTTCCTTCGTGAGCCCCAGGCAGGTACCAGCTACGACGTCATCGTCGTGGGGTCGGGCGCGGGTGGCGGCATGGCCGCCCTCCAGCTCGCCGTCGCGGGCCTCAAAGTCCTGGTGCTCGAGGCCGGTCGCTCCTACGATCCGGTGACCGAGACGCCGATGTTCAATCTCCCCAAGGACGCTCCGCTCCGCGGCGGTGGCACGCGGGAGAAACCCTTCGGCTTCTTCGATGCGACGGTGGACGGAGGCTGGGAGGTTCCCGGCGAGCCGTACACGGTGGCGCCCGGGAGCGAATTCCGCTGGTGGCGGGCCCGGATGCTCGGCGGACGCACCAATCACTGGGGCCGGATCTCGCTCCGCATGGGCCCCTACGATTTCAAGCCGAAGACCCGCGACGGGCTGGGCGCCGACTGGCCGATGACCTACGACGACCTCGCGCCCTATTACGACAAGACCGAGCTCCTGGTGGGTATCTACGGGAGTAACGAGGGTCTCGAGAATACTCCGGATTCATCGCCCGGAGTCCTTCTGCCTCCGCCCGCCGCGCGTCCCAACGAGCTGCTCACCGGGAAAGCCTGCAAGCCGATGGGGATTCCGGTGATCCCGGCCCACCGGGCGGTGCTTTCGGTCAAGCAGGACGGGGCCGCGCTCGCGCGAAAGCTCTTCCCGGACAACGCGCTCGCCCGCAGGGTCGTGGCCCAGTCCGCCAACAGCCGGGGAGCCTGCTTCTGGGCGACGGAGTGCGGTCGAGGCTGTTCGATCAAGGCAAACTTCCAGTCGACGACCGTGCTGATTCCGCCGGCGACGGCGACCGGCAACTGTCACATCGTACCGGACGCGATGGTGCGCGAGATCACGCTCGACCAGAACGGCAAGGCGACCGGGGTGAGCTACATCGACAAGCGCACCCGGGCCGACCGGCATGCCAGCGCGAAAGTGGTGGTGCTGGCCGCGAGTGCCTGCGAGACCGCGCGGATCCTGCTCAACTCGAAGAGCAGCCAGTTCCCCAACGGGGTCTCCAATGGCAGCGGGTTAGTCGGGAAGTACCTGATGGATACGGTCGGCGCCGGGCTGGGCGGCCAGATCCCGCTGCTCGAGAACCTGCCACCCTATCACTACGAAGGCGCCGGTGGCATCCATATGTACATGCCCTGGTGGCTCTATCAGGAGCAGCTTGCCGGCAAGCTCGGCTTTGCCCGGGGCTATCACGTCGAGTTCGGGGGCGGGAAATCGATGCCGGGCCCCGGCATTTTCGCGGGACTGGAAGAATTCACGCAGGGCGCCTACGGAAAGCGATTCAAGGAAGAAGCCCGTCGCTACTACGGCTCGTTCGTCTGGTTCGACGGACGGGGCGAGATGATCCCCAACGAGGACAGCTACTGCGAGCTGGATCCCGGCGTGGTGGATCAGTGGGGCATCCCGGTGCTCCGGTTCCACTGGAAGTGGTCCGATCATGAGACCCGGCAGGCCGCGCACATGCAGAAGACCTTCGCCGCGATCATCGAGGCCATGGGCGGAAAGGTGAGCGGGAAAGTGGAAGCCGATGGCGCCAGGGCGATCGCCCGGGGCGGGCAGATCATCCACGAGGTGGGGACCTGCCGGATGGGCGACGATCCCCAAAGCTCGGTGCTCAATCAGTGGGGCCAATCGTGGGACGTGAAGAACCTGTTCGTCGCCGATGGCGCATCGTTCGTCTCCAATGCCGACAAGAATCCGACCCTGTCGATCCTGGCGCTGGCGTGGCGGACGTCAGATTACATCGTCGAGCAGATGAAGCGGGGTGACCTGTGAGCGAACCCCCCAAGGAACCGGTGTCTGCCGTGGGTGGGAGCACGATCCCAAGGCGCGACGCCCTGAAAGCGATCGCGGCCGCCGCCGGCGCGCTGCCAGTGCTGAATGGGGCCATCGAAGCGCAGCAACAGGGCCCCACACCGGTCCGTCAGTCCGCCAGCCCGCGGGTCGGACCGAGAGGCGGTCCCTGGGATCCCGATCTGATCCACTCCCGGCCGGGCGCCTGGCCCCGCAAACTGAGCGCGAGCGAGCTCATCACGCTGGCCGCCCTCTGCGACGTGATCATCCCGGCCGACAGCAAGAGCCCGAGCGCCAGCGCGGTCGGGGTGCCGGCCTGGATCAATGAATACGTGAGCTTCGAGGGGAATCAGAATGCCCTGGTCCGGCTCCGGGGCGGGCTCATGTGGCTCAACCTCGAGAGCAACAAACGGTTCGGTCGCCCGTTCGTCCGGCTCACCGCGGCCGAAAAGACCCAGATCTGCGACGACATCTGCTACCTCCCCAACGCCAAGCCGGAACTCCGGCCCGGGGCGCTGCTCTTCGACCAGGTACGCGATCTCAGCGCGGTGGGATTCTATACCACCCGGGAAGGGATGCAGGACCTCGGCTACATCGGCAATGTGGCGCTGCCCAGGTTTCCCGAGGTGAGTGCGGAGATCCGCGCCCGCCTTGGTGTCTGACTCTAACGCTCGCGAAGCCCACGAACGATCGCCGCGACGTCACCCCGCGAGTGAATCTCCCGGACCCCCGTCTCCCGGACGATCCGGGCCACGTTGTGCCCCCGGATGCCCCCGCCCGCCAGAATCCCGATGCGATCTGCCGCCTGCCGCACCAGGGTCGCTAACCCGCTGATGCCGGCTTCCGCAGTGGGCGCATGCCCTGAGGTGAGGACCCGGTCCACGCCCAGCTCGATCAACGTTTCGAGCGCGGCATGGGGATCGGCACCCGCATCGAACGCCCGATGGAAGGTGAAGGACAGCGGGCGAGCCGCCTGGAGCAACCGCCCGGTCGCCACGCGGTCCACTGCTCCCCTGGGCGTGAGCGCGCCGGTCACGACTCCGTGGACGCCGATTGCCTCGAGCCGGTCGATCACCCGGATCATCGGCGCCAGCTCTTCCGCCGGGAACACGAAGTTGCCGTCGCGGGGGCGCACCAGGACGTGCACCGGGACCGGGCTCGCGCGGGTTACGATCTCGACCAGGCGCAGGTCCGGCGTGACCCCGCCGGCCACCCGGAAGTCACAGAGCTCCAGCCGGTTCGCTCCCGCGGCGATCGCCGCCAGGGCGGCCTCCTGGCTGTCGACGCAGGCCTCGATGAACACACCATGGACCATGACGCTGGAAGCTACTCCGAACCCCTCGCCCCTCATCCCTCACCCCTAGCACCTACCGATGCGCGCCCTTCACCTCGTCATCACCCGCTCCCGCGAGGTCCGCCACGGCGAGCCGGTGTTCGCCGGGAGCCGGGTGCCGGTTCGTGCCCTGATCGACCACCTGGACCGGGGCAAGTCGCTCGACACGTTTCTCGAGGCTCACCCTGAAATCCTCCGTGACGCGGCGGAACAGGCGCTGGCACTTGGGCTCGAATCCCTGCTCAAGACCATTCCCCTGGAGCCCGCGCCAAGCCAGGCTTCGCTGCTGCCGCGACAGAACGAGAGCGGCGTTATTCTCAATGCGGAGGAGCTCACGGCGGGTCTGGTGACCGGAAAACGGGTCCGGTGTCCGGCCTGCCGCTCGCTGATCTTCCAATCCTGGCCCGAGGGCTGGGACGCGCACGCCGCCACCCGCTGCCGGGGGCTCTCCGGTACGCAGCCGGGGGCGCGAAAATCCGAATTCAAGCGGCGGTTCGCGCACCTGTTCCGCGGGTGAGGGTCCGCCAGATGGGAAGTCTCATGTCGTCGTGGTCTCGATTTGCTCTCGGTTTGCTCCTCCTCGTTCCAGCGCCGGTCGTCGCCCAGACCGACTCGCTCCTCCCCGTCGATTCCGCGGTGACGGTGGGCCGCCTGCCCAACGGGCTCCACTACTACATCCGCGCCAACCACCGCCCCGAGAAGCGGGCCGAGCTGCGACTGGTGGTCAATGCAGGGTCCATCCTGGAGGACAGCGACCAGCGCGGGCTGGCCCATTTCGTCGAGCACATGGCGTTCAACGGCACCCGCCATTTCGCCAAGCAGGAGCTGGTCGACTACATCGAGTCCATCGGAATGCGCTTCGGCGCGGATCTGAACGCCTACACCAGCTTCGACGAGACGGTCTACCAGCTTCAGGTGCCCACCGATAGCGCCGTCATCGTGGATCGCGCGTTCCAGATCCTGGAGGACTGGGCCCACGAGCTCAGCTTCGACACCACGGAAATCCGGAAAGAGCGCGGGGTGGTGCTGGAGGAGTGGCGGCTGGGCCGCGGGGCCGGCCAGCGGATGCTGGACAAGCACCTCCCGATTCTGTTCGGTGCCTCGCCATACGCCCAGCGCATGCCGATCGGTACCCCGGAGTGCATCCAGCAATGCCCCGGTGCGGCGATCAGGCGTTTCTACAATACCTGGTACCGTCCCGACCTGATGGCGGTAGTGGCGGTTGGCGATTTCGATCCCCGCCAGATCGAAGCCCTGATCCGGAAAGACTTCGGTCCCGTTCCCGAGCCGGCCGCGCCCCGGCCCCGGACCCTCGCCGAGGTGCCCCCGCGGAAGGCGCCGGCGGTCTCGATCGCCACCGATCCTGAGGCGACCGGCACCAATGTCTGGGTGTACCTGGTCGGCCCGAAGACCCCGGGAGGGACGACCGCGAGCTGGCGCGCCGATCTTCTGGAAGGCCTCGCCAGCAGCATCCTGAACGAGCGGCTCTGGGAGCTGGCCCAGCAGCCTAACCCGCCCTTCATCCAGGCGGGAGTGGGCCGGAGCAGCCTGGTGCGCACCGCCGATGCATTCAGCTTCGGGGCGATGGTGCCCGACAGCGGGGTCCGGCGCGGTCTGACCGCGATTCTCACCGAGCTCGAGCGGGCCGGTCGTCACGGCTTTACCCGGGGCGAGCTGGACCGGGCCCGAAGCGACTACCTCCGGGGGATGGAGCAGGCCTACGCCGAACGAGACAAGACCGAGTCGGACGCGATGGTCGGCGACTACGTCTCGAACTTCCTGACCGGGGAGGGAATTCCCGGGATCTCGTACGAATACTTCCGGGCCAAAGCGGTCATGCCGGGCATCGAGCTGGAAGAGCTCGATTCCCTGGCGCGGGGCTGGCTCGCGGACGGGGCGCCGGTGATCCTGGTGAATACTCCGGAAAAGAACCGCGCGGCGGTTCCGTCGTCGCAGGACCTGCTGGGCCTGTTTGCTGCGGTCCAGGGGAGCGATATCGCGGCGTACCAGGAAACCGTCTCCGACGAAGACCTGGTCGCGGTCCCCCCCACCCCGGGGAAGATCGTCGCGGAGCGGCGCGACACGACACTCCAGACCGTCGAGTGGACCCTCGGCAACGGGGCGAAGGTGATCATCAAGCCGACCGACTTCAAGGCCGACGAGCTGCTCTTTCAGGGAAGCGGGCCGGGCGGCCTCTCGCTTGCGCCCGACAGCATCCTCACCTCGGCGCGCTTCGCGGCCCAGATCGTGGACCTGAGCGGGGCCGGATCATTCAGCGCGGTCGATCTCCAGAAGAAGCTCGCCGGAAAGGCCGTGAACATCTCCCCCTATATCGGAGGATACGAACAGGGACTGGGAGGCCAGGCCTCTCCCCGGGACGCGGAGACGCTGCTCCAGCTCGCCTACCTCTATTTCACCGCGCCGAGGGTCGATTCGGGTGCGGTGCAGGCGTTTCTTGGCAACGCCCGCGCGGCCCTCGCCAACCGGAGCGCGAGCCCCGAGTCGGCCTTCCAGGACACCCTCTCGGTAACGCTCTCCCAGCACCATCCCTGGAGCAAGCCGATCAGCGCCGCCACCGTTGACGAAATCCGCCCGGGGGCGGCGTTCGGCTTCTATCGGCAGCGGTTCGCTTCGGTCGCGGGGTTCACCTTCATCTTCGTGGGGAGCGCAAACCCCGACTCGCTGCGCCCGCTGGTCGAGCGCTATCTGGCCAGCCTGCCCGGGAGCCGCCCGCCGACTCCCTATCGGGATCCCGGGATCCGGCCGCCGACCGGTGTGGTGGAGCGGACCGTTCGGAAGGGACTCGAACCCAAGAGCCAGACCGCGCTGGTCTTTTCCGGGCCGGCCGAAGTGAGCCTCGGCGAGCGCTGGATCCTGAGTGCGCTGGGCGAGGTGCTGGAGATCCGGCTTCGCGAGGAGCTGCGCGAGGAGCTTTCCGGCACCTACAGCGTCAGCGTCGGACCCAGCCTGGCCAGAATTCCGCACCCGCAGTACTCGGTGAGCATCCGGTTCGGATCGGATCCGGGGCGGGCGGATTCGCTGGTCCGGGTGATCTTTCGCGAAATCGATTCGCTCAAGACCAGCGGCCCCAAACCCGCCGATCTCGCCAAGGTGAAGGAGAGCTTTACCAGGAGCCGGGAGACCGCACTCAGGGAAAATGGCTGGTGGCTTTCCCAGCTCTCGCTGGCCGCGAGGGAGGGGGATCCCGCCGCCCCGCCGCTCGAGCCGTTCCTCGCCGCGATTACCACGGCGTCGGTGCGTGAAGCCGCCCGCAAGTATCTCGATCCTTCCCGCTTTGTGCGGGTGACCCTTTTCCCCCAGTTGAACCCATGATCACGTTGACGCTCCTGGCGCTGCTGTCGGTCCATCAGGTCGGCGACTCCGCACTCGCCGTGAGGATCGATTCGGTCTTCGCCGGCGTGAACCGCGCCACCACCCCGGGATGCGCCGTGGGGGTGGACCGCGGCGGGATGCCGGTGGTCCGGCGCGCCTACGGCATGGCGAACCTCGAGACCGGGACGCCGTGGACTCCGGAGACCCTCTCGGAGAGCGGCTCCGTGGCCAAGCAGTTCACCGCCACCGGGCTGGTCCTCCTCGCCATGGACGGGAAGCTCTCGCTCGACGACGACATCACCAGATGGGTTCCCGAAGCGAAGGGGTTCGGGAAGCGGATCACGATCCGGCATCTCCTGACCCATACCAGCGGCATTCCCGATCGCTACACGCTCCACGAGGTGGAAGGCCGTCCCGCGGGAGAAACCGATCACAACAACGCCGAAGTGATGGACATCGTCTCCCACCTCCGCGAGCTCAACTTCGATCCCGGCGAGGACTACCTCTACAGCAACACCAACTACGTCATCGCCGCCGCGATTCTGGAGCGGGTGTCCGGCATGACCCTCCAGCAATTCACCGCCGCGCGGATCTTCCGGCCGATCGGCATGACCGACACCCGATGGCGCGAGGATCATCGCACCGTGGTGCCGGGTCGAGCCTCCGCGTACACGGGAAATCTCTCCCGCAACGTCTGGCAGAACGATCATCCCTTCACCAGGGTGATCGGCGCGGGCGGGCTGCTCACCACGGTGGGCGATTTTCTGAAGTGGGAAGCCGCGCTCCAGCAGGGCGGGGCCCCCTGGGGGGCGGTGCGCGATTCGCTCGAGCACATGGGGCGCCTCAATGACGGCACCGTGCTCACCTATGGACTTGGCGTTGGGGCGGATACCTGGCGAGGAGTGCACCGGGTCAGCCACGGCGGTTCGACCGGGGGTTACCGCGCCGTGCTCCAGCGCTACCCCGACCAGAAGGTCGCCATCGCGATCCTCTGCAACGGCGGCGGCGCGGTTCCCGGCGACCTGGGGCCCCGGGTCGCCTCGCTGGTTCTGGGGAGCGCCCTGGCCGGCGTGCCCACCGATCCCGCCCCGATGCCGGGCGATGGAGTGGACCTGACCCGCTATGTGGGCGCCTATCGCGCGCCGCGGACCGACGAAGTCATGGTGCTCTATCTCCGCAACGGACAGCTGGTGGACAGCGCGGCCAACAACGCCGTCCTGATCCCGATCGAGGCGGGCAAATTCGCGTTCCGGGGAGGCGCCCGCACCCTGAACGAAGTGCCCGGTGGGACCGGTCCGCCGCACCTCCGGCTCGAGGCGCCCAATCTTCGCGCGGTGGAGTACGAGATGGTGTCCCGGCCGCCCCTCACCCCCGCGCTCCGGGCGAGCTACCTCGGCCCCTACCGGAGCCCGGAGCTCGGCGCGGAATTCCGGGTCGTGGCGGACGGCGAGTATCTCCGGATCGCCCAGGCGGCGTGGGAGCGGCCCACCACCCTCCAGCCGCTCTACCAGGACGGATTTCGCGCCGGCGGGTTAGGAAACCTCCGGTTCACCCGCGACGGACGGGGCCGCATCACCGGGTTCGTGCTCTGGGCCGGGAGAGTCCGACACCTCCGATTCGACAAGGTGACCCCATGACCTCGCCAGCCTACCAGCGCCCCGCCCCGGGCGAGTTCGCCGAATTCTACGCCGGGTATATCGCGATGGTTCCGGACGGGGATCTGGTCGCGACCCTCGAGCGAACCGGCCGCGAGCTGGTCACCATGCTCCGAGGGGTCCCCGAGCCTCGGGGCGATTTCGCCTATGCCCCGGGAAAGTGGACCCTCAAGGAAGTAATCGGTCACCTCTCCGACGCCGAGCGGGTCTTCGGCTATCGCGCCGTCCGGATCGCGCGGGGGGACACGGTGGCCCTGCCGGGTTTCGACGAGAATGCCTGGGTGCCGATGTCGGGGGCGGGGAAGCGCACCATGCGGGACCTGATCGACGAGTTCGAGGCGATCCGCGCGGCCAGCGTCGCCCTGTTCCGGTCACTCACCCCGGAGGCGGTGGCGCGGCGAGGTACCGCGAGCAACAAGGAGATCACGGTGCGCGCCATCGCCTGGATCACCGCCGGCCACCCGCTTCACCATGGCCGGATCATCCGTGAGAAATACCTCGGCTGATCAGCTCTTCCGGCAGGGCTCCTCGAAGACGTCCTTGACCTTCTTCGGGTCGTCGATCTCCTTGTAGAACTTGCCGAGGTAGTCCGCCGCCTCCTGATAGCGCTGGGGGGTCATCGCCTTGATTCCCCGCAGGGTGCCGAGCAGGGAATCCTTCTTGGTGCGAAACATCCCCAGCACCTCGGTCAGCAGCTCGGGCTGGTAGCACACCGCGCCGCGATACAGCCGGTCGGTGACCCGGGTGAGGTGATAGCGCTCCGCCAGTCTGGCATCCGGGAAGGCGTAAGGCGCGTTGACCAGGCCGGACCAGTCGAAGTCGTAGGCGATCGCGCTGAACTGCCCGACCGAGTCCTGGGACATGATCCGGTAATTGTGCAGGGCATACACCGAGAAATCGGTGTTCCCGATGAAGTACTGGAACACGTCATTGATCGCCATCTGGCGGGGCTCCATGATGCTTCCCGTGCCCCCCTGCTGCATCACGATCTTGCCCCCGAACTCCTTGACCAGGTCGTCCTGATCCTGAAACCAGATCCCCGGCTGGGTGGTGGTGAACTTGGGGTTGTTGGGATCCAGCCAGGTCACATTCGCGAGCCGGACCTTGAGGCTCATCGGGGTGAGCAGATTGTACATCCGGTTGGTGGCGTACTCCACATAGGTGTTCTGGATGTAGCGATCGCTGTTCTTGCAATGGGTGCCGAGCTTGAGGGACCCTTCGCCGGCGAAAGGCGTGCCCTTGGTCTCCTCCTTGTTGAAGGAGACTTTGAGCGGGAGAAAGTCGCAGGTGCGGAGCCGGAAGTGGCCCCGGGTGCTGAGCTGGACGTCCAGCGCCACCGAGTCGCCCTTCTCCCCCACGAAGCGAAGCTTGGCGGGGTACGTCCTGGTGCTGAGCGAGTCGCGATCTTTGAAGACGGACTTGAAATCGCCCTCCAGCGTCATGACCAGGGGCTCGTCGGACCGGAACAGCCGGGCGGCCTTGTGGGCCTCCTCCGACTTGCCCCCATCCGACGGCTGGGCGTAGAGCGCAAAGGGGATGGCGAGACCGAGCGGGATCGAGCGCAGCAGGCTAAGCATGAGGGCTCCCTCGAAAACGCGGGATTCGATGATACAACGGGGGGCCGGGAAGCGCGAGAGCCCCGGTCGGTGTTATCCTGTTGGTCCGGTTTCCCGTCTCCAGCCCATGCCCGCCATGCGACTCGTTGCCCCGTTTCTGGCCGCTGCTGTCTTCTGCTCTTCGCCGGCGGTCGAATCCGCGCCACTTCCCGCCAGGGCGGCCGGCAAACCTGCCCTGGTGGTGATGATCACGGTGGACCAGATGCGGCGGGACTACCTGGACCGCTGGAAGGACCAGTTGAGCGGCGGGCTCAAGCGGCTGGCAACGGGCGGAGCGTTCTTCACCGATGCCAACCAGGACCACGCCATCACCGAGACCGCCCCGGGCCATGCGAGTCTCCTCTCGGGCCGGTTTCCCCGGAGCACCGGCATCACCCGGAACACGGCGGGGGTGAACGATCCGAACTCACCCTTGATCGGCGCCCCGGGCCTCGGGGCTTCGCCGTTCCGGTTCCGCGGCACCGAGCTCTACGACTGGATGGCGGCGTCCACCCCGGCCTCGAGGGCCCTCTCGGTCTCGTACAAGGACCGGGGCGCGATCCTCCCGGTGGGGCGCTCCAGGCAGCAGGTCTTCTGGTACACGATCGCCGGCCGGTTCACCACCAGCCACTGGTACCGGGACACCCTGCCCGACTGGATCAATGCGTTCAACGCGCGCGGGATGCCGCAGTCCTACGCCGGCAAGACCTGGGACCTGCTGCTGCCGGCAAGCGGCTACGCCGAGCCCGACAGCGTGCCGGTCGAGGCGCAGGGCAGGGGCTTCACGTTCCCGCATCAGATGTCGGGGAGTCCCGATACCGCCGTGGCCCTGCTTCCTAACACGCCCTTCATGGATGAAGTGACCGCCGCCCTCGCGCTCGACGGCGTGCAGGCCCTGGGCCTCGGCCGGGGCGACGCGCCCGACCTCCTGGCGGTCTCTTTTTCGGCGACCGACCTGGTGGGGCATCGCTACGGCCCGGATTCCCGGGAGATCCACGACCAGATCCTCCGGCTGGACCGGACCCTGGGCCGCTTCATCGACTCGCTCTACCGGCTGGTGGATTCGAGTCGGGTGGCGATCGTGCTGAGCGCGGACCACGGGGTGCAGCCGTTTCCGGAGCTCAATAACGGGCGGCTCTCTCCCGCCCCGCTGCGGGCCGATCTGCGTCCCGCCCTGGAAGCGGTATCCCGGGTGATCACCGCGGCGGGCGGGAATCTCCGGGCCATGGATTTCGAGAGCGGCACCCTGTTCGTGGACCGCGACTCGATCGGTGTCCCGGCTCGAGTGGTGCGCCAGGCGGTGGATTCGTTCCTCGCGATCGCCCGCGCCACTCCCGGGGTTGCCCGCGCCGATCGCCTGGGCGATCTGGCCCGGCTCGACCCGGGCAAGAACGCGGTGGCGCGGCGCTGGGTCCAGATGTTTCCGCCCGATCTTCCGGTCGAGGCGGTGGTGACCCTCACGCCGGGAAGCTACTGGTGGAATTATCCGGTGGCCCAGCACGGGACTCCTAACCCGCAAGACACCAACGTGCCGATCGTGTTCTACGGGCCCTGGTTCAGGCCGGGGCGGTACGGCGAGTTCGTGCGCACCGTGGACATCGCGCCCACCCTGGCGCAGGTGCTGGGGGTGACCCCGCTCGAGCCGATCGACGGGAAGCCGCTCAAGGCGGTGATCCGCTAGCGAAGACCCGTGATCCACAGATGACACAGATAAACGCTGGATGTGGCCCCGCGCAGAGGGAACCGTCAATGTCACCCACTGGATACAAGAGAATGGTGTTGGCTCCGGACTGTAGACGCTGGCGTTTGCACGGTCTGAATCCGCACTTTCATCTGTGGAATCTGTGGATCCTCCTGGTTCTCGCACCGGGAACCCAGCTCCTTGCCCAGACCACGGTTCAGAGCGGGGTTCGGCCCGCCGGACGGCTCGCGATCCGGAACGCCACCATCGTGGACGGCAACGGCACCCCCGCCTCGGGTCCCTATGACATCGTGATCGAGGGGAACACCATCGTCGAAGTGGTGCCGCTCGATCCCGTGGCCCTCAAAGCCGGCCAGGCGCGCCATCCCGCCGCCGACCGGGAGATCGACGCCACCGGGAAGTACGTCCTTCCCGGCCTGATCAATCTCCACGGGCACGTCCAGGACGAGCGGGGCGGAATTCCCCAGCCACTCGACTACGAGCTCAAGCTCTGGCTCGCTTCGGGGATCACCACGGTGCGGGACGTCGGGAGCGAGACCCGGAAGACGCTGGACCTCCGGGCCAGAAGCGCGGCCGGCACCGTCGCGGCGCCCCGGATCTTCGTCTATGGGCTCTTCAGCGGCGGCGGAGACGCGGTGTCCACCCGAGGGATCCGGACCCCGGAGGACGCCCGCGCCCGGGTGCGCGAGCTCAAGCAGCTCGGCGTGGACGGGATCAAGATCCTGGGCATCGACCGTGACTTGATGGAGGCGATGCTCGACGAGGCCCACAAGGTGGGACTCCGGGTGGCGCACCACGTCGGGGTCGAGGAGACCAACGCCTGGGACGACATCACGTTCGGCACCACCAGCATCGAGCACTGGTACGGGATTCCCGACGCGGCCATCCTCGACAAGGGCCAGCACTTTCCGTCGACCTACAACTACAACAACGAGGTGGACCGGTTCCGCTGGGCCGGCCGGCTCTGGCGCGAGGCCGACCCCGAGAAGCTGGGCCAGGTGCTCCAGGCGATGGTGGACCACAACGTGGCGTGGGACCCGACCCTGGTGATCTACGAGGCGAGCCGCGACCTCACCCGGGCCCAGAACGTGCCCTGGTTCAAGGACTACCTGCACCCCACCCTGGAGGAGTACTTCAAGCCTAACCCGGCAAACCACGGCTCCTATTTCATCGGCTGGAGCTCGACCGACGAGGCCTACTGGAAGGAGAACTACCGGATCTGGATGGCGGCGCTCCGCGATTTCGAGCGGCGGGGCGGCATCATCGGGGTGGGCGAGGACGCCGGGTTCATCTACCAGATGTACGGCTTCGGGGTGATCCGGGAGCTGGAGCTGCAGCAGGAAGCCGGATTCCATCCCCTCAAGGTGATCCAGCACGTCACCGGGAACAACGCGAAGATCCTGGGCATGGAGACCAAGCTGGGCCGGATCCGGCCCGGCTGGCTCGCCGATCTCATCGTGGTGAACGGGAATCCGCTGGAAGATTTCAAGGTGCTCTATCCCACCGGCACCGAAACGATCCGGGACGGCAAGGTGGTCCACACCGGCGGGGTGGAATGGACCATCAAGGACGGGATCCCCTACCACGGCCCGACCCTGCTCAAGGAAGTGAAGGACATGGTGGCGGCGGCCCGGGCGGCGAACCCGAGGCACCAGCCCTGATGGCGCTTCCCCTTGACACCGCAGAGCCAATTCCGGTTTGCTCAGCGTTCCTTCCCGAGTCGCTCTTTTTCTTCCGTCAGAGCAGTAAGCTCCGCGATTGCCTCGAGGTCGCGGGGCCGTCCGGCGGCCCGCTTGGTCCTGATCAGCCAGGGCAAATCGATGATCAGGGTTTCCCGGCCGTAGATCTGGGCCCGAATCGTGTGGGGCGCGATATCCTCGTAGCGCCCTCCACCGGTCACTTCGCCCACCAGATCGATATCTCCTGCGCTCGTCGTGAGGGTGAAGTTGAGTCCCGACCTGAGGGTGGCCACCGACCATTCGAATGGAAGGCCGGGCGGCGCACCCCGGAGATAGGGCTTGAGCGGTTTGAGCGCCAGCACCAGTCGCTCGAGGTTGCTGCTGTTCCGCGCGTAACAGACGTCCACGTCCTGGGTCACCCGCGCCGAGCCGTGGGCTCGGGCCGCCACCCCACCGATCACGATGAAGTCCACCTCCCGGTCGTGCAGAGCAGTGAAAAGCTTCCGCAGGTTCACCGGGGTTTCTTCCTCCGGGCTGCCGCTACGCCCCGCGCCACTTCCTGATGGAACTCCTGAAGCTCGGCAAGGGCGCGGATTCGCTGGTCCACACTCAGGGCGAGGTTCCGGCGCAGCAGGGTGCGATCGATGTCCTTCTGGTACGCGGCGACAACCGGATCGGGAGGCGAACGCGGCACAATCCGGATCTCGATGTCGAAGTCCGCGGCACCGGCAAGGCGTTCCAGGGTTTCCAGACTCGGACTTGCCCGGCCCGCCTCGAGCCGGGCGATAGCGGGCTGGGAGGTGCCGGCCCGCCGAGCCAGCTCCGCCTGGGTGAGGCCGGCTTCCCGCCGGAGGGTCGCAAGGAACTGTTCTGCGCTCATGATCTATCAGATATATAGTATATCGATACGGATATAACAACCTCACGGTCCGCCGGCCCGCCCTTCCGCCCGCCCGCCTTGGGCCAGGTCCGCGTCGTCCAGATGAAACCGGTGGAGCATCCGGTGGAGGATGGGGCTGATGACTACCGCGGTGGCCCCGATCACCGCGAGGCCGGAGAAGAGGGCGTAGAACCCCGCGAAGGTCTTGGAGGCGTTGTTGGGAAGCTGGCTCACCGGGCCCATCCCACCCAGGATCATGGCGGCGTCCAGGAACGCATCCACCCAGTGCTCGCCGGCAAGCCAGTGGTAACCCGCCATCCCGATCGCGAGTCCGAGCACGATCACGGCGAGCCAGAGCAGGAGAGCGCCGCGGAGCCGGTTGACGAAGATGGAGCGGGAGGCGAGGGGGACGGGCTTGCCGGTGAACATGGTCACTCCTTGCCGGCCTCGCGGGCCAGCATGGCAGAGTCGGCTACTTCGGGATCAGGCGATCCAGGATCCGGCCGGCGATTCCCCGTGCGTCCAGCGCATCCGAGTCGCTCAGGATGATCACCGCGATCCGCTGCGAGGGGATCCGCACGAACGCGTTTCCCTTCCCATCCTGGCTGCCGTAGAGCGCCAGCCGCTCCACTCCCCGGTACCGATCGACGGTCCAGCCCCGAGCGGGTTCGATCCTGGGCGCCGTGGTGTCCGAATCGGTGGTCATGGTGATGGTGCCGTTGTCGTCGCTCACTCCGCCGCCGGCAAAGATCTCCGGGGTCTCGAGTCCCAGCTCGAGCCGGTACAGCTCATCCACGTTGGACCGGACCCGGAGGCCGCCGGCCGCGGTATCCACCTGGGTCTTGTGGGTCCCGATCGGGGTGAGCAGCCTGCGGGTTATGAGGTTCACCGAGGGCGGCTGGTCGCCCGGGGTGAGCTGCCGCGCCAGGCTTTCGAACGCCGCGGATACCCCGCCCAGCGCGAAGTTGGGCACCGTGGTGGCCGGCATGTAGCGCGGATGGGCCGGAATCCCGTAGCCCTTCGCAAGCAGAACCTGGCCGCCCCGCGCCACCAGCACGGTCGCCTTGCAGGTCCCGGTGCATTGGGCGAACTCCTTGTCCACCATCGCCTGGGTGATGCCGGACCCCTCGACCGCCCGGCGGATCACCTTGCGCGCTCCCAGGTCGTACTTGTCTCCCGGAAACAGGGTGAGGAACGGCTTGCCCGAATCGGTGGCGACCCCGCCGTACGCAAACGCCTTGTTCCTCCCCGCGATCTCGGCGGTGTCGCCCCGGACGATCCAGGCGGTGCCTTCGTCCTCGCTCATGCCGAGCAGCTCGGGATGCTTCGGTCGCAGGGAATCGGCCAGGTCGCGCAGCCGCTCCCGCGCCACCACGTGCTGATCGATCGCGGCGCCCCGGAGGTATCCGAACCCCACCTCATAACCCGGGGCCATGACGATGCTGTTGCCGGAGCGGGCGCCCCGGAGCAGATAGCTCGCGAGGATCGAGGCGCCCGCCGACGACCCCCCGATCACTCCCCCGCGCCGGAGCACGTCCATGAAGGCCTGCTCGGTCCGGGTGCCGGCGTAGGAATCCACCAGATGCCACTGGCGGCCGCCCTCGAACCAGACCCCGCCGGCGCGCGCCAGCATCGCCGGGAAGCTGTCGGAGTCGGCGACCTTCCGGTCGATGGTGTGGAGCACCACGACGTTCTTCGCCCCGGCCAGATACAAACCGGCCGGCGCGCGATGACTGGGCGGATAGACCGAGTCTCCCCCCGCGGTGGGGACGTCGATGATCAAGGCGTCCGGCCCGCCCGCCGCGGTGATGAAGCGGGACCAGATCTCCGGCCCGATCTGGCCGCCGCCCACGACGACGACAGTGCCTCTGGCAGGCCCGACCCTCGGCGTGCCGTTCTGGGCGGAGAGGATTGACGCACTGGCAACGAACGCGGCCAGGAAAAGGGCGGTCCGTCTCATTACGCGCCTCCGTTTGCGTTCAACTCGATCGACTGTCCGGCTACCCGCGGCAGGATGCCACCCGGCTGTCCGAAGTGAAGCACCACATGCTGGTCCGGCAGCGGCGCCGGGGTTGGCAGGACGAACTGTTGGGTCTTGCTGGAATAGTACAGGCAGCCGACCTCCGTGGCCGGACGGGCCCGGACAAACTGCTCAGCCTGCTCCAGCGCACCGAGCCATTGATTCTTTGCGGCGACCAGGTCGATGGGCCGGACCAGGGCGAGGCGATCGAAGTCCTCGGCGTGATATCGCCCACGGCGCTTGAGCAGCTCGAGCAGCGAGATCGGGGCGAAGCCGGGATCCTTACCCGGGGCGGCCCAGACCAGGCCCGCGAGGCCGAGGACACGTTGATTCACGAAGAGAATATCCACGAAATCACGCGGCTCATCGCGGCCGGCCAGGGCGAGCGTCTTGTTGATAGCGAGGTCAACCGGGTGGAGCAGGAGCCCTCCGAGCGGGTCGCGCACCAGGGGCATGAAACGCCAGGCGGAGTCGTGGGCCCAGTCCACCCGGGTCTGTTCGTCGTCCCTGGCGACGATGGCCCTCACGAATCCTGGAATGCTCACCTCGAGGCGAACCTGGTACCCTGTGTGCTCGAGTCGAGCACGATCGGCGGCAAAGGCAGAGGCTACCCGGGCTTCGGAATCGTGGAAGAAATCGAGATCGTCGCTATAGCGACTGGAGTTCGGGGTGAAATGGAGGGCGGCGCCGCCGGCCAGATAGCGATCATCGTTGGGCGACTTCGCCAGATCGGCGAGCAGGTGGCGTTGGAACCCGGTTAGCGGCATAGCCGCGCCGCGATCTCCCACGCCTTGCGGTTGCCGTGTCTGCGAAGTTGCTCCGCAACCCAGGGAACATCCGCGATTCCGATCCTCAGATCGGGGCGATATGACCAGAAGCAATTCGCGCGGAAACGGTGGAAGGCGCGGCGCGCTTCGCGAACCCGAACCATGTCTCGCGCGGTATCGGGATCGAGCTTCCGGCGGCTCCTGATCCCGCCGCGCCGGCCGATTTCCTGGAGGTACTTCCTGACTTCCTGCATGCACTAATCATAAGTCGCTTATGATGCAAAGTCAAAAGATAGAATGCGTTTGCTGGCTATTCACTGGCGATCAGTCATGGGCTGGCGAAGCTCGCGTTCAGGGCCTGGCGGGCCCGCTCCCGGGACCGATTCCACTCGAACCAGGCTCCCTGCTTGAGCTCCTCATGGTTGGCATACCGCTTCTGCACCTCGCTCCGGATTTCGGCGGCCACCGAGTCGGGCAGCGACGGCAACCGCTCGGCGATCACTGGAAGGGCGTCGGGTGACAGCTCCCGGGTGAGGTAGGCGACGTCGAGCTTCCCGGTGCTCGCAAAACGGTCGAGGTTCTCGCGGGCGATCCAGGCCTCGTGGTTCCAGTAAATCAGTGCGATGAAGAGAAGGACCGCCGCGGCCGTGGCGCGGCGGAAGAGCCGGCCGGCATCGAAGGTGTCGGCCACCTCGAGGAAGAGCACCAGCAGCCCGAACGCCACCGCGGCCATATAGACCTGAGCATAGAGCCGGGCGGTGGTGAATCCGTAGGCTTCCTCGTACAGCCACACCCGGCGGAAGGCGGAGCCCAGCAGCAGGAGCACCGCCGCAATCACCGCGAAGGTCAGAAGGCGGAGGATCCCGGCGCGGCGGTCGGTATTCCCGTAGCGCTCCGAGACCACGATCAGCAATGCGCTCGCCGAGGCGACGATGGTCAGCTCGGCGAAGCCGCGGCGGGCGTACTCGGCGAAGGTCACTCCCGAGGAGGGAATCCGGGGGAGGTTGCCGAAGAGATAGCCGATCTGCACCGCGAGGAAGAGCCAGAAGAGCAGGGCGATGCCGGCGAGCAGAATCAGCCGCTCGGTCGCGCCGAGCCAGCGGGTTGGGACCTTGTTCTGAACCGCAGGGGATTCTTCCGATCCGAGGGACGCGTGCGCGTAGGCGCCCAGCACGATCACGAGCAGAGCGAAGAAAAACACCAGCCGCGCCACGAACTCCCAGCCGCCGAGAAAGTCCTTGACCGCGTCGCGCCAGGAGGCGAACACCGGATCGGCGCCGGCGAAGAGCAGCGCGAAGACGATCAGGACCGGCAGCGTAATGGCGACGCCGCGGACCCAGGCCCGGGCCCGGGCGGAGCGGATGTGCTGGATGGCTTCCATTCCTCGGCGGAGCGCTTGCACCAGCGCGAAGCGGAATGCGACGAGCGGGGCGAGAGCCGTGAACCACGCGGTGACGGCCCGGAGCGAGAGGCCGGCGGCCAGGAGCATCTGGAGCGCGAGAAGGAAGACGATCGAGACGAAAATCAGGAACCAGAGCGGCGGGCTCGAGGTGACTGCGGCAGCTCCGGCAATCGCGATGGCGCCGAGGCCGAGGAGCAGAATCGGCTGGAGCGGCCGGCCGGCTCGGCTGGTGAAAAGGAGGAGGCCAAGGACGGCGAGCGTGGTCCAGAGGACCCAGTTGATGCCGGGCAGGGCGTCGAAGAGGGTCCACGCGCCGAACCCGGCGACGGCAGCGGCGGCGAGCCAGAGGGGGCCGGGCCGGGATTCCGAAACCGGGCGGGCGTTTCCTGGAGTGGTCACCGGCCGAATATGAGCCGCGGCCCCACTCCTGTCAAGTACTTTGTATTGTAAAGGCGCCTAAGGGCGAGGCCGGTCCTGGGAGGGGATCCGCTCACTGGTGAGCTCCCCGGCCAACGCCCGCAGCCGGCCCACCAGCCGCACCGTGGCCCAGGTGTCCCGCTTGCAGTATTCCAGCAGGTCGTGCCTGACCCGCTCCCGCTCGGCGGCCGGAATCTTCTGGGCCACGAAGAGCAATCGTGCTATTTCGACGCTCGCGATTCGGCCGTCCACGATCACCAGGTCGTCGTAGGAGAGATCAGGTACCAGCGGATTCAGGATGTACTTGAGGCTGAAGCTGCCCTTGAAGTCGGGGTGATAGACCGTGTTCCGCACCACCGGGAGCAGGTCCACGAACTTGTCGAGCAGCTCCTGGAGTCCCGGGGCAAGGTCGGGAAGCAGGACCTGCAGCTCCTTGATCCGGCTCTTCTCGTACGCCGAGTAGGTCACCACCCGGCGCGCGTTCCTGGTGGCGTCGATCATCCGCTCGGCCAGCTCGCGGCGCGGGTCGGCGGGACCTTCGGCGAGCCAGCCCACGTGGGTGTGGCCATCGTCCGAGCTCTGCTCGTGATAGCTGAATTGAGCCACCGCTGCGCCCCAGGGCGCGAGCCCATTCCAGGGCGGAACCGCGCGCGCCACGGTCTCGAAGTCGAGGTAGCCCAGGGGCGGCTCGAGCTTCTCCAGCGCGGCCTTGAGGGTGGGCTCGACGATCAGGCGGTTCTCCCGCATTGCCTTGAGCTGGCGCTGCTCGACGAAGCCGAGCTTCTTTTTCGGGTCCAGGTCGTTGATCGAGTTGATCCCGGCTTCGAGATACTTGGCGCAGCGCTTGGGCCCCACGTTGTAGAGATGGCTGATGTGATTCGGGTCGTCGGGCCAGCAGCGATGTTTGAACGGGCACTCTCTCGGCTCATCACAGTGAAGCCCGATGGCTCGCTCGGGGAGCGGGCCCGCCAGCACCTGTTTCAGATGCTCGACCAGGGGCGGGACTTCGGGGAGGAAGGCTTCGACCGCTTCGGTGATGTCGTCCTGGATCAGGAGATCGCCCTGATCGGGGTGACGGTATTCCTTGTTGAGCCGCATCAGCGCGACGCGGGTTATGCATAGCCCGCATTGGCGGAGCACCCAGGTCTGGACCGCGGCGTCGGGGATGTGCTCGGGCTTCTGGCTGGTCGAGGATTTGACTTCGATCAGCGTCCACCCGGCTTCGTTGGGCAGCAGGACGTCTACCGCGCAGAACACCCCGCCGGCTTCGAAGCTGGCTTCGAAGATCGGCTTCCGCTCGGCGAGGGCGGTGCGGGTGGCCGCGATCTTCTCGGCGTAGGCCTTCCGGGGAAAGTCGATGAGGATGCCGCCGGGGAACCTGGTGCGGGCCAGCTCGCCCACGACGCGGCCCTGGTCGAAAAGGTCCTGGAGGACCTTATCGGGCTGGAGCTCGATCGCGTCGGGCTCGTGGACGGTCCACCAGAGGAGCTTCTCGCACTGCCAGCCGGTGGTGAAGCGGGATTTGGAGAGGGTCACGCCGCCAACATAGCGCGGGGGTGTGACAACCGGGTGACCCTCACTCGTCCCGGAGCGCGCGAACCGGATCGATACTGGTCGCGCGGCGCGCCGGGAGGTACGACGCCAGGGCCGCGACTCCCACCAGCATGAGTGGCACCGCGACAAAGGTGACCGGATCGGTGGCGCTTACTCCTACCAGAAAGCTGGTCACCACCCGGGTCAGGGCAACCGAAGCGCCGAGCCCCAGCGCGATCCCGATCGCCGCCAGCACCAGGCCCTGGCCCAGGATCAGGCGGCGAACGTCGCCATCGCTGGCTCCGAGCGCGACCCGCACCCCGATCTCCCGGGTCCGTTGCCGCGCCGAGAAGGAAATCACCCCGTAGAGGCCGATCGCGGCGAGCACCAGCGCCAGGCCGGCGAAGGTCACGGAGAGCGCGAGCAGGAACCGGGTCGGCGCCATCGCCTCCGTCACCCACGACTCGAGGGTGGACAGGTCGGCGACCGGGACGTCGGGGTCGATCGAGTTGACCTCGGTCCGGATCTTGTTGATCAGGCTGGTGGGGTCGGCGGTGGTGCGCACCACGAAGGTGATCGGCAGAAACGCCTGGTACACATACGGGACATAGATCGTCTCGCGCCCCTCGGCGGTGAGGGATCCCGACCGCACATTCCCTACCACGCCCACGATGGTGACCGGGGCCGCGTCCCATCTGGAAAGTCTTTTCGTCGAAATGATCCACCAGGATCTGGGCCCCCAGCGGACTGGTGTTCCCGAACATCTTGGCCGCGAGTTTCGCGTCGATGATGGCGACATCGAGCGCCTGTTCCTCGTTGTCCGAGCGCGCAAAGGTGCGCCCGGAGAGGAGCTGGATCCGCATCGCCTCGAAATAACCCGGCAGCACCGCCTTGAAGTCCGCCTTGTTGGCCCGATAGACATCCTCCGCCTCGCCCATCTTGCCATAGGAGCCAACCGAATACTGCTCCCCGCCGGCCAGCGGCAGTGGGGTGACTCCCCCCACCGATTCCACCCCGGAAATGGCGGCCAGCCGGTCGCCCACCTGGTTGACGAAGGTGGCCCGCGCCTGGGAGGTCAGATACTTGATGAACGGAACCGGGGCGTTGAAGGTCACCACGTTCCCGGGGTCGAACCCCGGGTCCACTTTCTGGATCGCGGCAAAGCTCCGCACCATGAGCCCGGCGCCGATCAGGAGGACCAGCGAGAGAGTCACCTCGCTGACTACCAGCACGGTGCGGAGCTTGTTGCCCCGCGCGCCGCCGGTGTCGGTGCCGCGATCTCGGAGACCCTCGGCCAGGTTGCCGCGGACCGCGCGCAGCGCGGGCGCGAGACCGAAGAGAACGGCGGCGAGCACGGAGACCGCCGCGGCGAACACGAAGGAGCGCGGGTCGAGTGACACGCTCTCGATCCGGGGCAGATTGGCGGGGCTCAACGCTTTGATGATGCCGATGCCCTGCCAGGCGAGCAGGAGGCCCAGCACCATGCCGCCCGCGGCGAGCACCAGGCTCTCGGTGAGCATCTGGGCCACGATGCGGGCCCGCCCGCTGCCGAGCGCCGCGCGCACCGCGATCTCGCGGTGGCGCTCCGAGGCGCGGACCAGGAGCAGGTTGGCGATGTTGGCGCAGGCGATCAGCAGCACGAAGCCGACCGCGCCGAGCAGCGCGAGCAGGGCCGGGCGGGCGTGCTCGACCACGTCGCGATGCATCCCGGCCACCACGATCTGAAGGTTCTGGCTCTTGTGGACCTGGTAGTTCTCCCGCAGGCGCGCCGCCAGGCGGTTCATCTCGTCCTGGGCCTGTGGCAGGGTGACTCCGGGCTTGAGCCGGGTTACCACGGTGAGGAACGCGGCTTCCCGCTGGAAGTCACTCAGGTTGCTCGGCAGGATGCCCCAGGCGTCGATGTTGGTAGGCATCGCCGCGTCCGCGGGGAGATAGATGCGGAAGTCGCGGGGGAGCACGCCGATCACCACCGAGCCCCAGCCATCCATCAGGATGGTGCGGCCGATGACCGAGGAGTCGCCGCCGAAGCGCCGCTGCCAGAGGCCCCAGCTCAGGACCACCTTGTTGGGCGGGAGGTTGGGATTCGGATTGCCGAACTGCTTGGGATCGATGGGGAACGCATCCTCGGCGCGGTGGGTCCGGCCCAGGATCGGGTGAACGCCGATCAGGTCGAGGAGGTTCCAGGTGACGTAGGCGTTGGTGATCCGCTCGGGCGGGCCATCTCCGGTGAGGGTACCGGGCAGAGCGGCGGCCGCGGCGAAGCCCTGGAAGTTGGTGGTTTCGGTCTGGAAGTCCTTGAGGTCGGGTCCCGACACCAGCGAGCGGGAAACGTTGGTGTTGGGGAGCCGGGTCCACACGAACGCCAGCTCGTCGGGGTTCTGGAATGGCAGGGGGCGGAACAGGACGGCGTTGGCGACGCTGAAGATGGCGACGTTGCTGCCGATGCCGAGCGCCAGGGTAAGGAGGATGACGCCGGTGAAGAGCGGCCTCCTGCCGAACGAGCGGAGGGCGTACTTCAGGTCGCGGAGCACGTCACGGAGCATGGGAACCCTCTGGAAACCGGGGAGAGCGGCCGGAGAAGATGCACCGCCATTGGCGGCCCCGCAATATCAGGAGCTTTCCGGCCCGCCAATCCCCGCCAACTCGCGGAGCCGGCGCACCAGCCGCACCGTGGCCCAGGTGTCCCGCTCGCAGTACTTGAGCAGATCCTCCCGAACCCGGTCCCGCTCGGCGGCGGGAATCTTGTGGGCCACGAAGAGCAGTCGGGCGATCTCGACGCTCGCGAGCCGGCCATCCACGATGACCAGGTCGTCGTAGGAGAGGTCGGGGACCAGCGGGTTCAGGATGTATTTGAGGGAGAAGCTGCCCCGGAAATCAGGGTGGTAGATCGTGTTCTGTACCACCTTGTGCAGATCCACGAACTTGGCCATCAGCTCGTCGAGGCCTGCTGCGAGATCGGGGAGGAGTTTCTGGAGGCTCTTGATCTGGGTCTTCTCGTAGGACGTGTAGGTCACGATGCGGCGAGCGTCCTGGGTGGCGTCGAGCATCTGCTCGGCCAGCTCGCGGCGGGGGTCTTTGGGTCCTTCGGCGAGCCAGCCCACGTGGGAGTAATCGACACCGATCTGCTGGTGGTAGCTGAACTGGGCCACCGCGGGGCCCCAGGGGGCCATTCCGGTCCAGGGCGGCACCGCTCGGGCCACGGTTTCGAAGTCGAGGTAGCCGAGGGGCTCTTCGAGCTGGGTCAGCTCGGTTTTCAGGGTCGGCTCGACCACGAGACAGTTTCCGCGCATGGCCTTGAGCTGACGCTGGGCGGCAAAGGGGAGCTTCTTCCTGGGGTCGAGATCGTTGATGGTGTTGACGCCGGCCGCCATGTATTCGGCGCAGCGCTTGGGCCCGACGTTGTAGAGGCGGCTGATGTGGCTCGGGTCGTCGGGCCAGCAGCGATTTTTGAAGACGCACTTCCGAGGCTCGTCGCACTGGAGCCCGATGGCCTTCTCGGGGAGAGGCCCTTCGAGCACCTCTTTCATGTGGTCGACCAGGGGCTGGATCTCGGGCAGGAACGCCGCGACCGCCTCTGTGATGTCTTCGCGGATGAGGAGATCGCCGGGGCCGGGATTACGGTAGTCCCCGTTCAAGTGCATCAGCTCGACGCGGGTTATGGGGAGCCCGCACTGGTAGAGCACCCAGGCCTGGACCGCGGCGTCGGGGATCTGCTCGTCCTTGACCTCGTTGGAGGCCTTCACCTCGATGACGGTCCAGCCGGTCTCGTTGGGGAGGAGAACGTCCACCGCGCAGAAGACGCCGCCGGCCTCGAAGCTGGCTTCGAAGATCGGCTTCTTCTCTCCGAGGGCGGCCTGGGTCGCCGCGATGCGCTCGGCGTAGGCCCGGTGGGGGAAATCGATGAGGATCCCGCCGGGGAACTGGGTGCGGGCCAACTCGCCCACGACCCGGCCCTGGTCGAAGAGGTCCTGCAGGACCTTGTTGGGCTGGAGCTCTAAGGCATCCGGCTCATGGACTTTCCACCAGAGGAGCTTCTCGCACTGGTAGCCGGTGGTGAAGCGGGATTTGGAGAGGGTCACCCCGTCAAGATGCGGCGGGGGTGTGACAATCGGCAAGACAGCCAGGGGTTAGCGCTGGGTCAGGAGGAGGCCCACCAGCACGAGGAAGCTCGGAATCCAGAACGCGAACATCCACTTCAGCGTCCGGCGGAGCGAGTCGACATCGGCCCGGACCCCGGTGACCTCGATGCGGACCGCCGCGATTTCCTGCTTCAGCTCGCCACGCAGCTCAGCCAGACGCTCGCCGACCTTCGCATCGAAACGGGCATAATTGAGCTCGTTGATCTCCCGAAGCTCGTCGCGGTAACTGAGGCTGATGGTATTCAGCACAGCCACCAGCTCATTGGCCGCATCGTTGCCGAACCGCTCATAGAACTCCCGGGACAACTTGATCGCGATCGCCACGGTTCCTCCAGCCGGGGAGGAACCTTATGTAACCTACGCTCGGCTCAGGGCCGGGCGCAAAAGGCCGCCAAGGGGATCGAATTGCCGCGCCGCTGTCAGCGCCGAGTGATACCTTATCGGGACCATGGCCCAGAAAATCCAGCGCTGGCTCGACCTCCTCGCCGCGCTGCTCCGGCGGAACTACCCGATCCCCTTCGAGGAGCTGATCCGGGACGTCCCGGGATATCAGGATCCGGAGCAGGCGCCGGAAACCCGCCGGCGCATGTTCGAGCGGGACAAGGACGAGCTCAGGGCCTTCGGCATCGGCATAAAGACCCACGACCTGGGCGACAACGAAACCGGCTACGGGCTCGACCGGAAGGAGTTCTATCTGCCCTACCTCGAGGTGCTGGCGGATGGGAGGATGGCAAGGCGGACGGGCGGACTGGCGGGCAGGCGGACAGCGTGCACCGGGTGGACCGGTTCGGGTACCGCGGGCTTCCCATGCTCGCGTTCGAGCCGGATGAGCTGAGGGCGCTCGCCGAGGTGGGGCCCAGGCTCCGGAGTCTCGGTATTCCATCGCTCTTGGATGATGCACGGTCGGCGCTCCGGAAGCTCGGCGCCGATCTCCCGCTCGAGGCTCCGGAGCCGGGACCCGATGCGGGTTATGGCGACATCTTCGACCTGCTGGACCAGGCGCTGGAGCGCCGCAAGCGGGTGAGCTTCGGCTATCGCTCGCTCCATTCGGGAACCCACGCGACCCGCCTGGTGGATCCGTACGGCCTCTTTTTCCTGGGGCACCAGTGGTATCTCGTGGCGGCAGAGGCGGATGGGACGGTCAAGAACTTCCGGCTCTCACGGATGGAGCACGTGTCGGTGAACGAGAAGCGACCCGGTACGCCCGACTACTCGATCCCTGCGGAATTCAACCTTCTAGAGCACGCCCGCTCGAAGCGGGCCTGGGAATTGGGAGACGCCGACGCCATCGAGGCGGTGGTACGGATCGTCGAGCCCACCGGGGTCTCCCGGAGCGCGGCGCGATTGGGAGAGCCGGTGCCGGGTCATCCGGACGAGCGGGTCTTCCGGGTCAGGCGGAGGGAGCCATTCGCGCGCTGGGTGCTTGGCTTCGCGGGGGCGGTGATGCCGGTTTCGCCGGACGAGCTGGTAGCGGAATACCGGAACCTGGCGAAAGCTCACCCTCGCCCGGTACGAGTCGCCATGAACGACACCGCGGCGCAGCTCCGCCGGATTCTCCATCTCATCCCGATCTGCGAGGACGATACCCCGCACTCGCTCGATGCGGTGGCTCAAGAGCTCGGCACCGACCGGAAGACCCTGCTCCAGGATCTCCGGGCGCTATCGGAGCGGTGGGACGATCCGGGCGGGTTCGTCGAAGGAGTGCAGGTCTTCATCGAGCCGGGGCAGTTCGTGCTCCGCTCGGATCATTTCCGGCGGCCGATGCGGCTCACCCTGGCCGAAGTGGGCGCGCTGGAGCTGGGGCTCGCGGTGCTGGGTGCGGAACGCCCGCCCGATGAGCAGGAAGTCATTGCCCGGGCCCGGGACCGGCTCCGGCGGGTTATGGTGGAGCTACCGGCCGACGAGCCGGCGAGCCTTCTCAGCCACGCCGAGCAGGGAGCGGATGCGGACCCCGAGATCCTGCGCGCGGTGCGGGAGGGTGTGGCCGAGGGGAGGATGCTCCGGATTCGGTATATGAGTGCCCGAGTCACTCTTCCCACCGAGCGCATCGTTGCGCCATTGGGTCTGGTGCCGCTTGCGGGGGCAAGTGGTTCCTGGTGGCGTTACAGGGCGAGGAGTTCCGAGTGTTCCGGGTGGACCGGATGGAATCCGCCGTGTTAACGGAGGAGCGCTTCGACCGGCCCGATGGGAATACGGTGGAGGACCTGGTGAACCGGGGCCGGATGTACCTGGGCCATGGGGAGGAAAAGCTGGTGGTGCGCTATTCGGAGCGGATTGCGCCGTGGATTGCGGAGCGGGAAGGGAAAGAGCCGAGTCCTGATGGGTCGGTGACGATCGAGTATGAGCTGGGGGATGACGAGTGGGCGGTGGAGCACGTGCTGTCCTACGGGCCGGAGGCTCTAGTGGTAAGTCCGAATCGGGTCAGGGAATTGGTGCGGGAGCGGCTTCGCGAGATCCTGGCCTAGGTCGGGCTATTGGGCGAGGCGCGAACCGAGGATCACGAGGGCCGTGCCGATCCA
>CAVSLV010000003.1:0-256369 GCA_963728915.1 uncultured Gemmatimonadales bacterium
TTATGCCGACCTACTTCATGAATCTCGTCCGCCATCCCCGGAACAAGACTTGGTAGTACTCGATCGCCGGCGCCAAGCGTGTAAGGTATTGACATGTAGTGGTTTACATATCTACAATGTCTTCCTACTGTCTAGTTGTATCAATAATAGATCATTCTAGGGCCTTGCTTTTCATACTCTGTCATATTATAATAGTTGTCCGTATCCCAATAGGACGATACTCATGCCCCACACCATTACTCTCACCGACGCATCCTTCGCGATGCTCCAAGCCCTCGCCAAGCCGTTCGTCGATACTCCGGAGTCAGTCATCGCTTCGTGGCGACCGAGGAGATCAGCCGACGCGCCGGAACCTCGAGCGCCAAACCGACTCTCTCGGGGACGAGTGATTCGACCCTGCGTTTGGATCTAGACCGCCACGAGAGCCTCACCCACGCAAAGCTCCTCGGCGCTTCATTCGACGGAAAGGAGCTTCACCGTCCCAAATGGAACTCACTTCTCGACCATGTGCACGTCGTCGCACGCCAGCGCCTGGGTTCATTCGAGGCTCTCAAGCGAATTTCAGGTGCTCATCTTCGCCCTGGCCGGTATGAGGAGGATGGTTTTCGCTATCTCGCGGACGCGGATCTCTCGATTCAGGGTGTGGATTCCAACTTCGCCTGGGGCTCACTCGCTCGGACTTGCGCGTCATCTCCGCGTTCCGATCCGCGCGCGCTTTGAATGGCGTCACAAGGAAGGCGCGGCACGCCCGGGGCAGGCGGCTGTACTCCAATGGTCTCCTCCGAGTCTCGCCGTCGCGTAGGGTGGTCACTTGACCGCCGGCATAACACGCACTTGTAGCTGACCGGGGCGTCAGCGCGCCGCAGCCGCGCGGAATCTTGTTCGCTGCTCGGATCGCGCGGGTGCGCCGCACGCCCCGCAGCTGAAGTGCAGGGCGTTATACCGCCCCGATGGTTTCCCGACTCCAACCCTGGCTTTCGGCCTTCATATTATGTACGTTCTTAAGTACATAACCAGGAGAGCCCATGCCCCGAGTCCGTCCTACCGAAGATATCCGGCCGCTGGCTGACTTTCGGGCCAACCTCGCGTCCGTGGTTCGCCAGGTCCGCCGCACCAAGAGACCGGTCATCCTCACCCAACATGGGCGGAGCGCCGCCGTGCTCGTGGATGCGGCCGAGTACGAGGCGCTGGTCGAGCGAGCGGAACTCCTCGAGGATGTCCGCGTTGCCGAGCAGGAAGTAGCGGCCGGACGAGGCCTGTCGCACACCAAGGCCAAAGCCGCGGTCCTCGCGCGCCTCCGCCGGTGAGGGTCATCTGGGCGCCTCGGGCCGTTCAGCGCGCCATTGAGATTGCTCGATATATCGCCTCGGATCGACCAGGTGCAGCTGCCAAATGGGTCGATGAGATCTTCGCCGCTGCCGCCACCCTCAAACGCTTTCCCAAGCGCGGCAGCAAGGCCCCGGAGACCGATCGGGAGGAGATCCGGCAGCTCTTTCACAAGTCATACCGCCTCATTTACCGAATTGAGACGAAGCAGGTAGTGGTGCTCACCATTCGCCACGTGCGCCAGCTACCGGACCCGTCTGAACTGGAGGCCGAGGGGTAGTGGATCTTTGCAGGGCGGTATAACCCGCATTTGCAGCTGCCGAGCGCCTGAGCGCTTCGGCCGCCGCGCGATATCTTTTGAGCCTTGGCTGCGCGGCGGCCTCAGCAGGGGCTCGCTGCTGAAGCGCAGTGCGTTAGGCGGCCCGAAACCTCGAACGATGCGCGCGGCGGGTGTCTACACTGATGGTCACGTGGGCTCCGGCCCGGTTGAGCATTTGGACCAGCATGTCCAAGCTGAATCGGGTCAACTTCCCCCGCTTCAGATCACTGATGCGCGGCTGAGTCACTCCCATCACCTTGGCGGCCACGGCCTGAGTCCAACGCCGTTTCTTGATCAAGTCCGTTAGAGCAATCATCAAATCGGCCCGGAGCTGGAGGTTCTCAGCTTCTTCCGGGGTGAATCCAACGTCCCGGAACACGTTCCCGCTTCCCCGAGTGACCTTCATCGTTGTTCCCGCCTTTCTCGAGCTCGCAATCGCGTCAATTCCCGGTACCTCGCCCGGCCGGTCTCAAGGTCCAGTGCGCTGGTTTTACCCCGCTTCTTCTCGAAGACATGCAAGACGTATACAGCTTCCTCAAACCGTGCCACATAGAGCACGCGGTACGGCGCTGGCCCGTGAACCCGAAGCTCGGCGGTACCAGGACCGACCGACGCCATCGGTTTCCAGTCTGTCGGCTCCTGCCCCAGCTGCAGCCGATAGAGCTCGTAGCCGCCGTCAATCCTCGCCTCTTCGGGCGCCTTGCGCATGGCCGATCGACTTGAGCCCAGCCACCGCACGGGCTTCAGCATATCGGAATATGCCACTACTTGTATACCAGCGCAAGCCGCCTAACCCCCGTTTGCAGCAGCCGGGGGATCCTCCCTCACTTTTGTAGACACTTTCACCTAACTGGGAGGAGGTGTCGATGGCCCGATCCGGTCCGCGGAAGGTCCAGCGTTACAGTCCGGAGTTCAAGCTGACGGCCGTGCGCTTAAGTCAGCAGCCGGGGATTCAAGTGCGGATGGTCGCCGCGGCGCTCGACATCCATCCGTTCATGCTCTCGAAGTGGCGCAAAGAGGTGCGGCTCGGCCGGATCCGCGGGCGGGCTCGGACGATCGCGACCTCGCCCGTGCGGGAGATCCGGAAACTGCAGCAGCTGGAGCAGGCGCATGCGCTGTTGCGGGAGGAGCATGAGCTCCTAAAAAAAGCCATTCGGTTCTGTTCCGTACGAAGGCCGAGCGCTTCGCGTTCATCGAGACCCAGCGCGGGACGGTCGCGATGACCCGTCTCTGCGCGCTTTATGGGGTCACTCGGGCTGGCTACTACGCCTGGCGGCGGCGTCCGGCCAGCGCGCGTACGGTGCAGGACCGTCATCTGACCCAGCGGCTTCGGAAGCTGTTTGCTGCCCATGGGGAGCGGTACGGGAGTCCGCGGTTGCATCGGGAGCTCCGCCGACAGGGCTGGCGCATCAGCCGACGGCGAGTGGAGCGCCTCATGCGCCAGGCTGGCTTACGGGCGCGGGTGGTGCAGATCTATCGGGCGAATCCGGGCCTGCACCGATTCTACGAGCAGCATCCGAATCGCCTGCCGGCGGGCGGCGCCCGGCGACGCAACCAGGTCTGGCTCGGCGATATCACGTATCTCCCTCTCGGGCGCGGCTGGCGATTCCTGGCCGTGGTGCTCGATCAATACTCCCGCCGCGTGCTGGCGTGGCGGTTGAGCCCGCGACGCGACGCCACCCTGACCCGCGCGGTGCTCAATGCCGCTGCCCGACGACGGCAGCCCCGACGCGGGCTCATCTTTCACAGTGATCGGGGCAGTGAGTATGCGGCGTCGGCCTTCCGTGACCGCCTGAGGGCGCTGGGCATCCACCAGAGCTCAGCCCAACGCGGCCCCGAGGACAACGCGCACATGGAGTCGTTCTTTCACTCGCTGAAGGCGGAGGTCGTGCACGGCACCACGAGCGCGACTGAGGCCGCGCTTCGCCAGTTAGTGGTGCGGTATATTCACTACTACAATCATCGGCGAATGCACTCCGCCTTGCGCTACCGTTCGCCGGTGGAGTTTGAACATCGTGCAGCATAGAGCGTGTCAACAAAATCGAGGGAAGATCCCCGGGCCCTGACGCTTCGCCGGCGCGAGATACATTTGTGACCAGGATTCGCACCGGCCTCAGCAGGGCCCGGCAGCTGAAACGCAGCTCGTTATGTGGCCACGCCAAGAAATGAAAAGATGGGGGTTGCCCCTCCATGATCCCCTTCCCTCCAACAGCAATTCCCACCCAGTGCGGTGGCCGGCGGCCCGCCGCGGATTTGGTCGCCACGGAGTCAAAGCCATTGAGCTCGGCTTCCAACTAGGGCGCCACGGCCAAGGCTCTGTGGGTGTGCTGAGCGGAGAGCGGTCGTCCTCGAGCAGCGGACATCCCAGAAAGGGTTTCCCAGGATCCGGCTTTCCGTCAGGCCGTGGCGCGGTAGCCCGGATCGACCTCAGGCCGGCTTCCCAGGTTCCGCAAAGTCCGTCGCCGAGACTGGCTCCGAAGGTGGCGGGACCGCCCTCAGTCACGAGCGCGTCCTCCGTGAACAGGTGGGCGCGGCCCCTCGAGTTTCCAGCTGGTCCGTCCTCTATGGAAAACTAGGACTTCTTATAGGCGGACCCGCGGGACGCCGCCGGATCGATGGCTTATGGGGCGGCGCCCCGCGGCTGGCGTCCGGAACGTTTTCGAGGCAAGTTCCCCAGGGCTAGCGGGCTTGGGCTCGGCATCGTGCCCTGGGCCGCTGGTGCTCCCGGCTGCCCCATAACCCGCACTTGTAGCAGCCCGGGGCGTCAGCGCGTCGCAGCCGCGCGGAGTCTTGGTCGCTGCTCGGATCGCGCGGCTGCGCCGCACGCCCCGGCAGCTAAAGTGCAGAGCGTTATGCCCCCAACCATCAGTTTCCATTCTCGCCGAGTCCCGCACTATATTCTGACAGTTGACAACAGGTTTGAGGGGTAATGCTGGACCCCAAGAGCGTAATCCATTCAGATCCCCAGATCCTAAGCGGAACCCCAGTGTTCGTCGGAACCAGGGTTCCAGCTCAAGGCCTCTTCGACTATCTCGAGGGGGGCGAAACGCTGGACGAATTTCTGCGGCAATTCCCTTCCGTTAAGCGAGAACAGGCCTTGGCCGCCATTGAGCTAGCCCGAGATTCGGTTCTGGCCAGTGCGCGTCCTGCTTGACGAGAACCTGCCTCATGAGTTGGCCTCGCTTCTCACCGGGCACGAGGCCTCAACCGTCGCCGATCTAGGCTGGACTGGTATCACCAATGGCCAACTACTGACCCGAGCTGATGCTCAGTTCGACATTTTGCTCACCATGGATCGGCGCCTGTCCGCACAGCAGGACGTGAGCCGCTTTCGTCTTGGCGTGGTGCTGGTGCGCGCACCGTCGAATCGCATGGTCCACCTTCGCCCCTTGGTCGCTGTCATCCTGCAAGGCATCTCGGATGCCCGGCCTGGCACTGTTACCGCGGTTGGGGCATAACCCGCGCTTGCAGCAGACCGGGGCGTCAGCGCGTCGCAGCCGCGCGGAGTCTTGTTTGCTGCCTGGATCGCGCGGCTGCCGCACGCCCTCGCAGCTCAAGCGCAGGGCGTTCTATGAGAGCGATTGTCAAGGACACACGCTCTCGCTCCTGATCGCGACGGCGCTTTTTCCGTGGCAATCCGCCCCGCTCGTTGCTTCGGTCTCGAGCGCTGGCGTGCCTGGCCCCGCGGGGCAGTCCGCTTCCGCATCGGTTCCTCCTCCGAGCTTCTCCCAATCCCTGATGGAACGCTCTCAGCGCGGGGATCCCAGGACCGCAGACCATGGTTCTAGCGGAGACTCGGCCCACCGGCCGGCCTGACGCTTCTTCGGGTCTTGCGAGGGGGCCTACAGTTAGGCGAGTGCCTCGGCTGACTGCGACCGGGCCGACGCTCTGCTTGAGACTGCCCCCCGCACCCCGGTCCGGGCATCGGGAGTCACGGGCGAAGGTCCCGGCCTACGCCACCGACTCCCGGACTAGTGCGCTTGGCGCGTCAGTTGAGCTGGATCGTAGCGCTCCCCTTTCTTCCACAGCCGCAGCGTGAGGGCGGCGAGCTTGCGGGTCAGGGTGACCCGGGCCAACTCGTCGCGCATGCCGCGCTTGACCATCCCCTGATAGAAGTCCTGCAGCGGGCCGGGACGCGCCGTCGCGGCGGTTGCCGCTCCCTTGAACACGTCTTTCACCACGCGATTGTGATTCCGATTGAGCCCGCGGGTCAACGCCGCCCGCCGGCGCCGGACCACTTGGCCGTGCCGCAGCTCGTGCTCGGCGCTCGAGCGGGTCACCACCGCTACCCCGGCATACGCCCAGAGGTGGCGCTTGGTCCGAAACCGCCACGGCGTCTGCAGCGTGGCGAGCAGCAGCGCCACCCGGACCGGTCCCAAATAGGGAATGGTGCGGAGCATCGACCACGCCGAATCCCGCCGTGCCTCGGCGAGCAGGGCCGCTTTGGCCCGGGGGCGCAGGGCCAGGAGGACATCGAGTTCGGTATATAAGGTCTCGGCCCGGAAGCGCACGCCCGGATCGGGCAGCTGCGCGAGCCAGCCCGAGCGGTAGACCGGCTGGTAGACCCGTGTCCCGGGAGTCGGGATGGCCCGGGCCCGAAAGAGCGCCTTGAGCCGGAGCATGACCCGGGTGGTGTCCTCGACCAGGTTGCGGTAGGTGCGGCTGAGCTCCTGGAGGGTGACCCGGTGCGGACTCCCGTGATAGACGGCGCGGAGCTCGCCCCGCCACAGCTGGGCCGACAACTGATCGGCATCGACCCGATCGCCTTTGTTCCCCCGGCGTTTCTCCCCATGGCGGTCGCAGACCACGACCCGCTGCACGAGGGGCACCAGCAGATCGTGGAGCCACGGGGCCTGGGTCCCTTCTTCGAAGGCCACATGGACCGTGCCCCGCATGCTGCGGAAGAACTCGGTGAGCACCCGGCCCTCGGTTGGAAGGACCGTCCGGGCGATCACCTGGCCAGTCTCGGTGCGAACCGAGGCCTGGGTAGTTGCCTGATGCACATCGAGCGCCGCATACTTCGTAGCGTAGGTCATGAGAGCCGCTCCTGGGGACTGAGGTCCATGAGTCAGGGGTGACTGCATGGTAGCCCCAAGGGGCGTGCTCTCAACATGCGTTAGGCGGCCTTGGCAAACTCTCATTCGCACACTCTTTGTCAAGCGCGCGACCCACAACTCATTGGGATCAGTCGACAGGAGAACCGCGTGTGAAGACGAGCGTATCATTTCTAGGCTTCCTCTGGTGCCTTGCCCTGATGAGATGCAACTCTGCGGCTCGACCACAAACACCAGATACTCCCGACGCGAGCCGTCAGGCCGTAGAACGAGAAGTCAAGGCAACGATTCACGCCTTCATGGCCGGGTTCAGTTCGGCGAAGTGCAACGATGTGTCGACAGTATCGCGGTTTGTGCGCGACAGCATGCTTTACGTCACGGAACAGGATGTCTTCACCGTGTCGCTGGCTGACTATGAGCAGGGCCTTCGAGAGAGAGTCTGCGGTTGGGTCAGCCATACCGGTGCCGTCGATTCGGTCACGGTTGATGCCCTCAGCCAGGACGTGGCGGTGGCGGGTTGGCGATATCATGACGAAGTGAAGCTCACTTCCGGCGAGGTGCGGCGCTATAGCGGTTCCACCCTGATGACGTTGATCCGCTCGCCGCGTGGCTGGCAAATCAGTTCCACCATGAGCACTGGACGGTGAGCCACCCTCGCCGCCTAACCCGCGTTCGGAGCCGACGAGGGCGTCAGCGCGGCAGCTCAAGTGCCGGGCGTTAGGCAGCACCACTTACTATTTCCCCACGTTCCTAGCTCGTCGTCACAGGAATTCCCATTGCCAGGCTGGAGCGCGCGCCGTATGGGGGCGACCGCTCGGTGCGAGCGCGTTGGGGCCGCGGTGGGTGCCAGCGTGCTCTCGCTGGGCGGCGGGCGCCGTCCTTGCCTTCGCAGGTCCCAGGCGTACCTTGCGAGAGGCGGCGGGGAGTGCCGTGGCGGCCAGCGCGGAGTTGCCGCGTGCCCCGTTGAGCCCCTCTCGAGGAGGAGTAATCATGAAGACCATGGTGGTGTGGCGGACCGTCCCCGGAAAGTACAAGGCTGCAATTGAGCAGTTCCTCAAGACCGGAGGCCCCCTCCCGGCCGGCGTCAAGCGACTGGGTCGTTGGCACATCCCGGGATCCATCCTCGGGTGGCATCTGATGGACGGCGATCCCGCGGTCATCGCGGAACACGTCGCCGAATGGGCCGATTTTCTCGAGCTCGAGGTGCATCCGGTGATCGAGGATGACGCGGCGGGCGCGGCCGCAAAGAAAGTATACGGAAAATAGTCCTCAAGGTGGGTCAGACGGCGGCCGGCACCATGGTGCCGGCTCCCCGTCCCCCATGCCCCACTCTGTGGATTCCCACGAGGGCCACGTCTCCTCCTGGTTTACAGGCCCACCGAGATCTCCCCAGCGGCGCAGAGCTTGCTGAGCGCGTCGAGCAGGTCCTCGTCAATACCTTGCCCCCCGTCGAGCGTGCTCCTGCCTGGCCACGCGATTGTGCGGGACCACCGCAGGGCGTCTTCCGGCGACTCCAGCGCTCCACACTCCTGCACGCTGGGCCCCCTTCAATCCCCATGCCGCTTTTCTCGAGGCCCGCCTTGGGTATTCCTGTTGCGCTAGCCGTTCTGCCTAGCCCGCGCGTGGAGGGGACGAGGGCGTGGGCGCGGCAGCCCTCGCAGCTCAAGCGCAGGACGTTAGGTGGCGCAAGGCACTCGGAACGAATGTCAAGACATTTCCCCTCCCCAACCCTGCCCGAAAGGCCGCCATCGGCGGGAGGTCCGTTCTCCAAGAGGGAACTCTATCTTTTGTCAATGAGCATGGACGTGACCATTCGGATCGGTGTTCCCGGCGATGCGGCCGCTGTAGCCGAACTCGCAGCGCGTACGTTCCAGGACACTTTTGGCGCCGACAACCGCCCCGACGATATGGCCGCCCACTTGGCCGAAGCGTATGGGCCGGCCCGGCAGGGCCAGGAACTTGGAGACCCCAACGTTATCACGCTGCTACTGGAAGCGGACGGCCAGTTGGCCGGCTACGCCCAACTCCGCCGCGGTGCGGTCCCGACAAGCGTCGCGGGCAAGGCTCCCATCGAGCTGTGGCGTTTCTACATCGCGCACCAGTGGCACGGGAAAGGTCTGGCTCAGAGGCTCATGGCCCGCGTGGATGAGGCGGCTGCAGGGCGAGGGGCGCTGACGCTCTGGCTTGGGGTCTGGGAACGCAACGAACGCGCGAAGGCGTTCTACCGCAAGGATGGGTTCTCAGACGTGGGCTGCCACGTGTTCATGGTCGGCGCTGACCCGCAAACGGATCGCATCCTGGTCCGGCCCGTTCGCCCAGCGCCGCCTAACCCGCGCTTGTAGCTTACCGGGGGCGTTAGCGCGTCGCAGCCGCGCGAGGTATTGTTCGCTGCCCGGCTCGCGCGGCTGCGCCGCACGCCCCCGGCAGCTAAAGTGCAGAGCGTTCTATGAGAGCGATTGTCAAGGACACACGCTCTCTCTCCTGATCGCGACGGCGCTTTTTCCGTGGCAATCAGCCCCGCTCGTTGCTTCGGTCTCGAGCGCTGGCGTGCCTGGCCCCGCGGGGCAGCTCCGCCAAAAGGGTCAGCGACAAGACCCGTCCCACTCCGGGCACGCTTTGGAGCAGGTCATCCCGCTCGCGCCACGCGGGCGACTTCCGGACCAGGGCCCCGAGATCGCTGTCGGTACTCTTGAGCTCGCGTTCGAGATAGGTGATGTGCGCGGTGAGACTCTTCCGGACCGCCCCCTTGCCCCTGCCGAACACTTGGCCCAGCCGGTTACGCTCGGCACCGAGCATCTCCAGGAGCTGCCGCCGCCGGGCAAGGAGCGCCTCCACCTCCTGGGCGTCGGCGTCGGCGATCGGGCGCACGGTGGGGCGGACCCGCTCCGCACAGAGGGCGAGGAGGTCGGCATCCAGTTGGTCGGTCTTGGCCAGTTGGCCCGTGCTCCGCCCGAAGTCCCGGACCTGCCGCGGGTTCGCGACCACCACCGGCAGCCCGGCGGCCACCAGCGCGGCCACCCCGAGGAGTTCATAGCCGCCGGTCGCCTCGAGCACGATCAACTGCGGGGTGATCACCCGCAGCCGTTCGACCAAGGTCCGCACGCCGCGCTCATCATTGGCCACGATCCACCGCTCTGCCGTGGGGTGGACGGCAACCACCAGCTCCGCCTTCGCGACATCAATCCCGACGAACATGGCCCTCTCCCTGGTGACCGTCGCCCCGGCCCATCCTTGTGAGAATTCGGGCTCCCTGGCCCCCGCAACTGTTCGGGCTCCTGCGACGATAGATTGGGACGCCGCTCCGGCTAACGCACGGTGTATCTCACCCAGACCGCAACGAGCTGGCGCCCCAACCAGAATGGCGGCAACCTTCTCAAAGAGCTAGATACAAGACCACAGCCATTGATCGAGTTGGGAGGACAGACACTTGGCCAGGTCACTCAGCGAGGTCGGCTACAGATGTGGCGTAACCGCATTCGCATTTGCTGTCGGGTACGACGTGGTGCAGATCCTGCAGGTCGTCGGGCTCTTGGGCTTTCCGTACGACGAGATTCTTATCTACGGTACCTCGCTCGGGATTGTCGTTCCCTTTGTCCTCGCGATCCTCGCATTTCATTACCTCACTCCTCGCGACAAGCAGTTCTGGAGCCACGGCGCATTGGTGTTTGCCATCATCTATGCCGTGTTTGTGACCGCTAACTATGTCGTCCAGCTGGCCACGGTCGTCCCCGCCCAAATGCGGGGGGAGGCGCCTGGTCTCCTTGAGCAGACACCCCACTCCCTGTTCTGGAACTATGATGCGATCGGCTATATCTCGATGGGTATGGCAATGCTCTTGGCCCTGCCGGCCCTGAGCAAGACAGGGATCGAGAAGTGGGCGCGGTGGGCCCTACTCGCCAACGTCTGCGTCACGCCCCTGATCAGTGTTGTCTATTTCTACCCGACCTACTCGACACGCCTTCTCTTCCTCGGGTTTCCTTGGGCCGTGACAGCGCCTTTCGCCATGTTGATGCTGGCCAAGACCCTTCGAAGGAGAACTGTGGAGCAGCAGCGCGGCAATGATCGAGCAGCTGTGGTCTAACCCGCAATTGCTGCTGTCGGAGCCTGAGCGTTTCGGCCGCCGTCAGGTATCTTTGGGCTGAATGGTCGGCGGCGGCCTCAGCAGGCCCCGCAGCGGAATTGCAGACGTTAGACGACACAGAAGTGCGACCTCGCACCGACCGCCAGTTAGGGACAACCGAGTATGACCATGACTCAGCTGCTCCACTAGTAGTCGTCGCCGGTCTATTGGGCGGCTGCGCGAATGCGGCACACAATGCACACCTCGCCAGTGACGACGCGCGCGTCGCCGCCGACCTCGCCACCCGATTCGATTCACTGCGACGTTCCGAGCGCATCCCCGGGCTGGCGGTCGCCATATTGCGAGACACCACGCTGGTCCTGGCACGCGGCTTTGGCCTTGCTAATGTCGAAGCACAGATTCCGGTGACGCCCGACACGCCGTTCAATATTGCCTCCGTGAGCAAGCCCATCTCCGCGGTCGTGGCGTTGCGCCTCGCTCAGGACGACGTCTTGGACCTGGATCGGCCGATGCGGCGGTATCGAGGCTTTGCCGAATTCTGCGCCGCGGCTCGTGAAGGCGGGCGGCATCTTCTTCGCTGATTTCGCGTGCGGGGGCGATCGGCTCACCCTTCGTCACGTCCTGTCGATGACCGCGAATGGCGAGCCCGGAACTCGTTTCTGGTACAACCCGCCTTCCTACTCATGGGCTTCCCGACCGATGGCTGAGGTCACCGGTCGCACATTCTCCGATTTGGTGGACTCGTTGGTCTTCCGCCCGGCCGGCATGAGGCACGCCGCGCGGACGAACCGCAACTTGCCGCTCCCCGCCGAGGTCGCCGAACGCCTCGCCGTGCCGTACCATATTGACTCCGCCGGGCGAGTCGCCCGCTCGGAACCACCGCCACCACAGGGTGACGGTGCAGCGGGGGGAGTCATTGCAAGTGCCTTGGATCTGATGGCATTCGACATCGCGTTATCTGACGGGCGGCTTCTCCAACCCGCGTGGCGGGCGCGATTGTGGAAGCCGGCGCGGACCCCGTCCGGTGGCACCCTTCCCTACGGGCTTGGATGGTTTCTCGGCGCGATCCAGGGGCGACGGGTCGTCTGGCACACTGGGCTTTGGGAGGGGCGGTATTCGGCCCTGTACCTGAAGGTGCTGAATGACCGCCCAGAGGACCGGCTTACGCTCATCCTTCTGGCAAATAGCGATGCGCTTCAGTGGCCGACGCGGTTCGACGAAGCGGCCGTCGAGCGCTCGCCATATGCGATGGCGTTTCTCAGCGCCTTCCCGGCAAAGGGCGCCACCCGCTGACACCCAGGGCCCTGGTGGGTGGTGTCCCCTAACCCGCGCTTGGAGCCGACGAGGGCGTGGGCGCCGCAGCTCAAGCGCAGGACGTTAGGCGGCCATACTCCAAGCCCTAACAAAAGCAACGCCATGCGCAATCCCGCCGGCTGGCCTCGAAGGGTTCCGCGTTCTGGCGACCAACCTGCCGATCTTCACTCATACGGGGGATTCCCGGCAAATCCGCGCTGGAGCAACTGGGTTCCGGACGTTGTGTCCGCGGCGCACTACTATCGTGATACGCTCGGCTTCTCCTTCGAGCGCTTCTGGGGCGAGCCACCCGCCTTTTGTATGGTCCAGCGGGGCGGAGTCGTCATCATGCTCGCCCAAATCGATGACCGCGCCCTGGTGCGACCGAATAACCTCGCCGGACCTGAGGGCGGCGCCTGGGACGCGTACGTCTGGGTGCCCGATGCCAGTGCCCTGCACGCCGAGTTTCTGGCCAAGGGAGCGACAATCGCCCGTGGTCTCTGTGACCAGGAGTACGGTTGCCGCGACTTCGACGTACTCGACGGCAACGGCTACCGCCTCTGCTTCGGCCAGAACCTCGTGTAAGACACGGCCCCGCGGCCTAACCCAGCCCTTGCGCCCCAGCGGGCCTGCAACCGAAGGAAAGGATTCATTTGAGCGGCGGACCTGGGTCCGCAGACTGAAGACACAGCCACGACGTCTGCCCCACTAGCAGGCGCCCTGGCGCGGCTGCGCCGCACGCCCCGGCAGCTCAAGTGCAGAGCGTCAGGCAGCACCGGTTTGAAGCGTGATCTTTCACTTCACAGCCCGCGAGTCCTCCATGATGGCTCAACCTTATCGGCAACACCTCCCTGCGCAGCCAGTCCTTTCAGCCATCGCCGCGGCCCTTTTCCTGACAGCTTGCGCCACCAAAGGACCAATGAACGACCCCCAGTTGACCGACTTCGGCAATCGTTACGCAGCCGCATGGAGCAGCCAAAACCCCGATAGTCTCGCCGGGTTCTACGCGGAGGATGGCTCGCTGACTGTGAACGACGGCCCTCCCTCGGTTGGGCGGGCGGCCGTGCGGGCCACGGTCCAGGGATTCATGAGCGGGTTTCCGGATATGCGGGTCCGGATGGACTCCATGGTCCGAACGGCCTCGACGGTGCGTTTCCATTGGACCTGGACGGGTACGAACACCGGTCCAGGTGGCAACGGCCGGTCCGTGCACATCAGCGGGTATGAGGAGTGGACCTTCGCGCCAACCGGCCTGATCGCCCAATCGCTGGGCCACTACGACGAAGCGGAATACCAGCGGCAGATGGCGGGCGGAGGCGGGACCTCCCCGTGACCTTGCGCGGGCGCCTCGGACCTTGGCGACATGCTCGCGTCAGCACCTGACAGACCACCGACGACGGATGTTGCGGTGGCCGCAACGCGCTACGATGGCGCAACGCTGCGAACAACGGAGGAGGCGCGCGATCGGGCCAGCAGATCCGCGCCGCCGAGTTACGTCGACGCTTCGTTGATGGCCCCGTGCTGACGATGCCTGCCGGGGGCAGCGGCACCTCCGACACCAGGGGCAGCGTCGGCATTCCGGGCGTCGGTACGGTGTTATTCAACAACTTCGCCCTGTCCGTGCCGGTCACCGGGCCACTCGAAGGGACCACGCTGCAAGGAAACGGCTGGAGCGCCACCCTGAACCCCGGGGAGGGTGGTGCGACCGGCGGCACGTCCCGGCTCGTTTGCGATCGTTCGCGAACAATAGTCCGTGCCGGACAGGATGGCGGCGCATGCCGCGCGCGCCGTTTACCCGCCGGGCCTGGATTCCTGCATCGGAGATACCATGCGAATGTTTCACCGAGCGCTGGTGATCGTGGGCATCGTGCTCCTACGTGTCCCACCGCGAGCCTCCGCCCAGCAAGTAGTGTCGGCCAAGACTTGCCACCAGATGGATCAGTGTTTCGTCGAGTGGGCCTGCCGGTTGCCGCCAGGCGTACCCAAGCTCGTGGGCAAGGCGGCCATCGCGACCGATCGCTCGATCACCGGCGACCGGACAGGTTTTTCAGCCGGCCGTGAGTCCAGTGATGTGAGCGTGCGAGCCGCGTTGAATCTGGTGGCGACGATGCCGGGCGCCGACAGCGGCCACGCAATCCGGAGCCTTCGATTCGATCTCAGCCACCCCGCAGACCCTCTTGCCGCACCGCTCGGAATCGTCGAGGACCACTACGCGGATTTGCACGTGTGGGGCGCGACGTTGGCCCGCGATGGCGTGGAGCCCACGATCCAGTACTTGCCCGTCGGAGCAACCATCTCCAGCGCGCTGGCCCACTTTGACTTCAACATGGGTGGCCACTTCTATCTGCTCCAATTTGGTCCCGAAGCGCTGGGGACAGGCTGCAACCAGGGCGGGACGTCGGTGACCGGCGTCGGCACGACGGCCGTCACGGTGACCCGGGCGCGCTACAACCGCTACGTCGTTGAAGCGCCCCCCGGCAGCCGTGCCCGCCTCTTTGACGTCACGAACGGGCTGCCGGGTGCGGTCGACCGCGGGTTGTACTACGCCAGTTTCCGTGTCGTATTCGATATCGCCGACTTCAGGGCCAATCCTGGTGGGCGAGCTCACTAATGGCTGGCGTGCCGAGAGGCCATCGCGTCACGACGTCGCGTGGCCCGCCAAGACGAATGCGAGCGCGGCATAACCCGCGCTTGGCGCCGACGAGGGCGCCTACACGCGACAGCAGCCGGACGGTCTATTCAGCCTGCGAGAGGCCGATGCAGCAGATCGCACTGAACAACGGCGTCGCCATGTCCCTTCTTGGCTTTGGCGTCTTCCAGATTACCGAGCCGGCAGTCTGTGAACAATGCGTGGTGGACGCCATTGCCACAGGGTACCGACTGCTTGATACTGCCGCGTCCTATTTGAACGAAGCCGCGGAGAATTTCAATGTGCTCGACTTTGATCTTAGCGCCGATGACACCGCCGAGATACCCACTTTGGACACGGGCACCAGTAGCTTCTTTGACCATCGGGACCCTGACAGGGTGAAATGGCTCAATACGAGAGATCTCGACGTGCAGGTGCCGCTGGAGCGTGCGCCAGCGCCCGCTGTAGCGGCCTAACCCCACCGCGGCGGCTGACCGGGGCGTGAGCGCGTCGCAGCAGCGCAGAGGATGCGTCCGCGCTGGAGGCCGTAGCCGCCGAGTCCATTCACAGCGGGAGAGGAAACAGCATGCTTCGCTGTACACCGTTCCTACTCTTTGACGGTAACTGTGCTGAGGCAATGGGCTTTTACCACGGCTGCCTCGGTGGCACTCTCGTTCTGAGCAAGCTCGGCGACACGCCGATGAAGGCCCAGTTTCCGCCAGAGAAACACGGCCGGATAATCAACGCACAGCTCAAAAGCGGCGCCATCGAGATCTCGGCGACTGACTGGATGGCCTCGCCAGCGTTTGAGCCGATCCGGGGCAACATGTCGGCCATTTTTGTGCAAAGCAGCGACGATGAGGCGCTCAGGCAGGTCTTCGACCGGCTTGCGGTGGGCGCGGAACGCGATCGGTTTCAGGACCTGCACGCGCTGCCATTCGGCACCTACGGCCAGTTCTATGACCAATTCGGGGTGCAGTGGATCTTCCGTGGCGAGGGTCCCTCCTCGCCGGGCGCCAGCTAGTTGCGGTCGAACTCTCGAGCGCCGGGTGATCCGGATGAATTCTCCACGGATGCGACCGTCCGATTCCTCAACGTGGAGGGCCGTCGGCAGCTGCTCGCCTCGATCGGCACTTCGTACGAGCCCCGGGACTTGCCCCCAGCTTTTCAGATCGATGGCCGCCAGGTCGCGGTCACGCTGCGCGTTGACACCAACACCGGGACGGTCTGTGCGGTTGGGCGCCCTGTTCTGGTACTGTCCATTCGGGACCGGCGGGCGACGGCCCTGGCAGGCGCCGGTGCCGACCAGCTCCCAGGGCTCCCCCCGTCCGTCGCAGGAACCGGTGCGATCCGCTGCCTAACCCCCTTAAGCAGGATCTTGTCAAGTAGGCGTACGAAGATCGCGCGGTATAAGCCGCGGGGTTTGCTGAGAGATGAGTGCGGGCGTGGCGCCGTTCGGTATCGATCGTCGACGACCGTCACCGGGTGACGGTCAAACACCCTTCGGGGCTCTACTCCGCTCGCGATGAGGGGAGCGGAGCGCGATCAACCGATCGCGTCCCAGATCTTGACCTCGGCATGACCGTCGGGCTTCCCAATCACGCGCCGGGACTCCGCCTCGAGTCCAGTTAGGCAGAGGGGCTTGCCCGCCGGGGCCACCGCGCTTGTTTCTGCCGCGTGAGCGGCGTGCCTTTGAACTGCTGGTTGAAGTCCACTTGGTCGTGCAGCACGACATAAACACTTTTCGCGAGCTCCTTAGCGACCAAGGCTCGAGCGATCCGAATCGGCTTCTTCCGCTTCCAGCGCTGATACCACTGGCGGACTTCGGGGAAATACTGAATCGCGCGGACCGCGGCGTGGCTGAAGACCAGCTTGAGATACCGATTGCCGTCCTTGCTCGCGCGGTGGCGTTGGTGGCCCCCGGAGTCGGCCGCGCCCGGGACCAGCCGACAATAGGACCAGAAGTGCCGCACGGTGGGAAACCGTTGGATGTCGTCGATCTCGAGCGCGACCGTGAAGGCGACGATCCGGCCGATGCCCGGAATCCAGAGGAGGCGTTGGATCGCCGGCGTTTCGAGCAGGTCTCCCTGAATGGCGCGCTCCAACGTGCGGATCTGTTCGGTGAGGAGCGCGATCTGGCCGAGTTGGAGCTCGGCCTGCAAGAGATAGAGGGGCGGCAGCTCGCCGGGGCCCTGGACGTTGAACTTCTCGAGCAGTCGGTCCAGACTATTCTTGGCGCGACTCCGACGTTCGACCAGACGAAGTCGGGCGCGTAACACGTCGCGGGGGCCCCGTTGGGACTCGGCGATCATGTGGGCCTCGGGGATGAGGCCGGTCCGGAGCAACTGGGCCAGGGTGGTGGAATCGACCGCATCGGTCTTCACTTTGGCGTAGGCGATGGCTTTCAAGAACTTCGCATGCGCTAAATGCAGGTCAATGCCCTGGGGCGCCAAGAGGTCTCGGAGCCAGTACCAGCGTCCCGTCGCTTCCACGACGGCCCGATGCGGGCCAGGAAACTGAGCGAAGTAGGCGGCAATGGTGCCGCGGTCATTGGGCAGAGTGACCTGTCGGAGCCGTTCGCCGTCGGTGGTCAGCGTGGTGAGGACGGAGCTCGCGCGATGTTGATCGATGCCGGTGTAGAACACGGAAGGCTCCAGGCGATGATCGATGATCCTAACCCGATCCGCTTGGAAACATCACGCGCTTGGAGCTGGCGAGCGTGGGCGACAGCAGCCGGCGGGTAGGGCGTACGCCCCGGCGGCCTTCCGCGCGCCGGGACGTGGCGAGTTGAGCAAGAAGAGCCAGGGATGCCTAACCCGAGCCAGGCAACAGCGACCTATATTATCTGTAATGGCCCCGTTGACCGGTTTTCGATCACTGCTCGTTTGCTCCGAGCTCGTCATCCTCTTCTCGGCTGCCTGTGCGGATTCCCTCACCGTCGAGACCGGGACCCAGATCCCGCCCGAGCCCGCGTTCCAAATCGAGCCCGCCAATCCCAACTTGACCGCCGGCGGGTCCCTCCAGTTTCGGGCTCGTTCCAGGACCGGGGCCGAGCTCCCGGTTCACTGGCGCCTCCAAAATCCTGAGTTCGGCTCGATCACCAGCACCGGTCTCTTGACAAGCTGCTGGGCCACCGGAGTCACACCGCTCACGGCCATTCTCCAAACCGATTCCACCAAGCAGGCCACGACCCAGATTACCCTGGTGCAACCCGCCGTTGCCCTGGTCTCCGTAGCCTCCCTTTACTACGCCTCCAACGCAGCCCCTGCACGGCTTGACTCCATTGCCGGTGGGATCGACGCAAGCGTTACCGTGGCGGCGGGAATGATGATCTGCCGGGAAGTAACTTCCGTCCGTCTCGAGCTTGTCGGGCCCGCCTCGGTCACGTTGCTTGGCCAAGCGACGTTTGCACCCGGTCTCACCACCAACACAACCCTCACCTTCCACTGGAACGCCGGCGCCGTCTCGCCAGGGCCCTACGGCTTACGAGCCGTCCTAACGATTCGGGATCATGGCGACATCACCTCATCGGCGACACCTCTTCAGGTCACCCCCTAGCCCCGTCTCCAGCATTGCTGGTTCCGGCGGCATGTTGCATAACCCGTTCTTGGAGCTGCGCCGGGCGTGGGCACGGCAGCAGCAGCCACACGGTATATTGGACCTGCCGGCGCAGGGCGTACGGTGACATCCGCTGGAAACCGAGTCGGGGCCAGGGTCCCATGATTCCCATGCCGGTCTGCCTGGTTGTGCCGCTCGGATTCCTCCCCTTGAGACGGGTGCTCATTCCAACCCAGGCGGTGTCGATGGCGGACACGACATCACATGCGACCCGCGTTGCGGACCCGTAGGCCGATGCCGCCGCCCACTCCATCAGCCGCCCTTCGGGCCCACTTTCACGGTCGAGCGGCCAATGTCGTCGAGACCTACGCCGCCCTGCTGACCGCGGTACGACGCCTGGGGCCGGTGAAGGAAGAGCCGAAGAAGACATCCATTCATCTCGTCCGCGAATCGGCCCTTGCCGGCGTCGCCACCCAGAAGAGCGCGCTGATCCTGACGCTGAAGTCAGCGACCAGATTGCAGAGTCCCCGCATCCGGAGACAGGAACAGGCTTCCGCCAACCGCTGGCATCTCGAGGTGCGGCTCACCCAGCCCGGAGAGGTTGATCCGGAGCTCCGTGGCTGGCTGGCGGCAGCCTATCACCTCGCGGGTTAGGCTCCCCCTTGTCTCCCCCTCATCGCCGGAACCCGGCTGCGCGGGATATCTTACCTGCCTGGGTCGCGGCAACGCACCCCATGGAGTGGACGGTGAACATGGCACGCAGACTTGCGTACGGCGTCATCTTGTTTGCCGCTGGTCTGGGCCGCCCGCTCCGGGCCCAAGCCCCTGTTCTCGAGCTCGACCACGTTTATATCGTGGTACAGCCTCCGGCTTCACGGGCCGCCGAGGCTATCCGCCGTGCCGGTCTCACGGTTGACACGACTCTTCAGCGACATGCGGGCCAAGGAACGGCTTCCATGGCTGCCTTCTTCGCCAACGCATATCTCGAACTCCTTTGGGTCGACTCGGCGACCGCGGTCGACTCCGCCCATGCCGATGATCTGAAGGATTTCTCCCGGGCAGCCTCCTGGCGGTCCACCGGCGCCAGTCCCTTCGGGCTCGGTCTCCATTTCCTCACCGGCACGCCGACCGACCTGCCATTCCCGGTCCGCCGCGACCCTGCTCCACACCTCGGGCCGACCTCGGCCTACCTCCTCCTGCGCCAGCCTGCCGAGTCTCTGGCCGCAGACCTGTTCATCATGCCGGGACCGGCTGCCGTTACGGAGTGGCTTCGCCGCTATCGGAGCCGACGCCCCGACCTCTTCACGCACGCCCTCGGCGCCGGCCAGATCACTCGGGTCCTCATCTATGGGTCGCCGGCCAACCGTCCGCGGGCCGCGGACGTGGTCTCTTCGTCGATAACCTTCGAGCCGGCCGGGACTCAGTACATGGTCGTGGAGTTCGACGGCGGCCTCCAGGGCCGCGCGTGGGATCTGCGCCCGGCTCTCCCGTTGGTGCTCCGACGCTGACCAGCGCTGCCGAAGAAAACGCGCTGGGGGGCAGCGATTCCGCCAATCGGTGCGCGAAGGAGAGGCTGAGACGGTTGCACCGACCATGAGGCCGAGCAGTGGTCCGGACGGGTCTGCGCGCCGGCAGCCCACGGTATATTGGGTCTGCCGAGCGTGAGGCCGCTCCCTCCACCACTGGACCATGGACTTTCCCACCTCCGTCAAGCTCGCCATCTACCGCCTGTTCGCCGACCACGGTTCCCCACCACCGCTGGCCGCGGTCGCTGAGCTCCTCGGTGCGTCCCTGGAAGACGTTCGGACAGCCTACGAAACCCTCGGGCGCAATCGACTCCTGGTGCTGGAGGCCGATCGCGCCACGATCCGGATGGCCCCGCCCTTCTCCGGCGTCCCCACTCGGCACCGGGTGACCGTGGGCGAGGTATCCTACTTTGCCAATTGTGCCTGGGACGCGTTCGGGATCCCGGCCGCTCTCCACAAGCCCGGGCTGATCCAGTCCGAGTGCGCCGAGAGCCTGACTCCATTCCATCTGGAGATCGGCCTGGAAGGCCCCCCTCGGTCGCCGTGGCTCTTTCATTGCCTGGTCCCCGCCGCTCGCTGGTGGGCGGACATCACTTTCACCTGAAGCACCATGCTCTTCTTCCGGTCGGAAGAGTTGATCCACTCCTGGTGCCAGAAGCGGGGAGTCGAACCCCGCCCCACCGTCACCATGGACCAGCTTTGGCAGCTGGCCGTGACGTGGTATGGCACCCGGCTCGAGCCCGCCGCGCGCCGGCCCGGTCCGAACGAGATGCGCGCCATCTTTGAGGCGATCGGGCTGCGGGGCGACTTCTGGGATCCGACGGCCGATGCGTTCGGTTGACGCTGTGGCCTAACCCGCACTTCAAGGCCCCCGAGGCCTTCGAGTTCCCGAGGACCCTCCCCCCGGGAAGCACCGCTTTCCGGCTGGTGAATCAAGGGAAAGTGCTCCATGAGGTTCAACTCTACCGCTTCCGTCCCGGCATCTCCCGGGACTCCGCGCTCCGGATGCTGGCGACCGACCAGATCCCCGAGGAAGCGATCGATGTCGATGGCGGCGTGCTGATCGCCGGGCCAGCGGATTCCAGCGCCCAGGAGCTCCTGGCGCCTCTTCGCCGTGGGGACATCTACGCTTTGGAGTGCGCCTTCCGCGACGCCCCGGACAAGCCAGAGCATCGCGACTTGGGGATGGTAGCGGTGTTCGAGGTCCGCTGAGGGACCGGGGGGTCGGCGGCAGATCACCGCGACCCCACCCCGACTTCCACCGGCGCCGGTGGCCCGAGCGGACCCGCCACCGTGAAGCCGAAGAGCTTGGGATTTTCCCCGATCGCCGCCGCGGCGATAATACGGAGCACATAGTCCTGGGTCTCCGCCGGAACCTCGGCACGGTGCCGGTCGAGCAGCCTCCAGTAGTTCCGCTCGACCGGCGACTCGGGCAGCGAGCGCAGCAGCTTCCGGAGCCGGGTGTCTCCCATGTTGTACGATGCGAGCACCAGGAGGCCCGACGCCTGGGCATCGGTCGAGTAGAGATCCTCCAGGTACCGCGCCGCGGCGGCGGTCGAACGGGCGGGGTCGTGCCGCTCGTCCTGAGGATCGAACGCGCGGTCCCCCCGGAGCGGTCCGAGCCGGAGCCCATAGGCCTCGGCGGTCGACGGGATCAGCTGCCAGAGCCCCTTCGGCACCCCGGAGTTGCCGGACGGGCCGATGGCCTTCGGATCGAACTTGCTCTCCTGGAGCGCGATATAGAAGAATTCGCGCGGGAGATGGTGCTGGCGCAGGATGTCGGTGACCAAGGGCCCGAGCCCGCCGGCCTCGGCCCGGGCGAACGCGGTTTCGATGTCCGCATGTCGCCACTGCCTGACGGTCGACCGGATCTTGTCGATGAAGCCACTCGGCACGGTGGCCTCCGACTCGCCGAGACGGTGGATGGTCCGGTAGATGACGCGCACGTCGGCCGGAGTCCGATCGCTGTAGATGCCGAGCGTCTTGATCAGGTCGTTGTATTGAGCCTCGAGCCTGGCGCGGCGCTCCGCGGTGGTCAGGTCGGGACCAGCGGCCGCCTCGAGACGCCGGATGTCGAGCTCGAGCGACTTCATCGTGGTGAAAATGGAGCCGGCCGTCGCCCGGAGCGCGCGAACCCGGCGCCCCTGCCAGATCGCGACGGCTCCCGCGACCCCTGCCAGCAGGACCGCGAGGGCCAGCGCGGCGCGAAGCGAGCGAATCCGCTGTCGCCACGAGCGCGTCGTATCGTCGCGATGGGCACGAAAGGCAGCCCGGATCATCGCGGTTCGACTCGACATGTTCTCGGGATCCTTGTCCGAGAAGTAGCGCCCGGCGATGTCGGTTGCGAACGCGAGTGGGGTCCACCCCTTCGAGGAGTAGCGCGGGATCGTGAGATACAGCTCGGGTCCATCCCGTCCCAGACGGGCCGTGAGCGCCCCCCGCACCGGGACCTGAGTGACCCGCTTGCCATCGACGAGCGTGCCATGCTGGCTACCGAGATCAACGAGCTCCCAGGTCTTTCCTGCCCGGCGAAGCTCGAGGTGCTCGGCGCTCACCAACTCGTGGTCCACGACGACCGCATTGCCGGCAGCGCGGCCCACCCGTATCGTCTGGGTGAAGCAGTGCAGCTCGGTACTGAGGCTCGAAGTGACCTGGATCTCGTTGGATGACATGCCGATGCGCGGGAAGGGACGACTCGAATTGTACCCGTCGCGCCGGGGTTGATCAAGCAAGATCTGCCCCGGGCGCCAACCTGCGATTCGGCGTTCCACCTGTCAGGCTGAACGCGGGTCACTGGTGTTCCCGGTCGGCAGCCTTACTTTCGGCATCATCGGTCAAGGACGCTCGACGCAGCGGACGACCCTCATGAGACAGTCCTCTATCCTCGCCAACCTTCGATCCACCTGGACTCTGGCGGTCCTCGGGTGTGGGCTGGTCAGCTCCTCGAGCCTGTCGGTGTCGGTCGAAGTGCTTTCGGAAGGTCCAACCCCTCCTGCTTTCACGCCCTCAACGGCTCAGGCGCCGACCCAGCTGGTGGTCATAGAAGCCCAGCAAGGGTTCGATGATCCAGGTTTTCGCATCCACGCCACTGCACGAGTCGGAGCGACCACCAGGTCGGATCTGCCTGACACCCTCAGAGTCGAGGTCGAGACCGAGCGGCTCGCCGGGGACTTCGTGCCGATCTCCTGGGCACGATCGTATCGCTTTCAGGTACAGGCCGTCCCGTCAGGCACCTACCGGGTGCAGCTCCATTGGCAGAACAACTATCTGGCGCTCGAGGCACGATCCAGGATCCTGGTCGACACCGTGCTTGTCGTGCCCTAGAATTGGCCCTGAAAGGCGACGCGCAATGCGCGCCAACGAGTTCATCCAGTACTGCCGTCAAGGAGCGGGCGTTGCTTTCCTCATCCTACCTCGTCCGCGAAGTGCGGGTGACGGCGCGACCGGTCGCCGGCGTGCGAGCGCAGGTCCCTCGCGGCCGGGTCGCGGAAGAGTTCAGACGCCATCTGGACCGGGTCAATGCGGCGGCCCGCGAGGGGGCCCTTCACCTCGACGGGCAAAATATTTTCATCTATCGCGCGGCTACCCCCACCGAGCTGACGGTCGATTTCTGCGTCGGCGTGACGGCGCCGTTCGAGCCCATTGGTCCGATACAGCCGCTCCAGACCCCGGAGGGCCTCGCCGCAATGACGACCCACGTCGGAGACTACCATCGACTGGGCGAAGCCAATGCCGCGATCCTCGACTGGTGCAGCACGCATGCCCGACTCCGTGCCGGGCCGTCGTGGGAGGTGTACGGGCATTGGCACGCCGACCCTGCCGAGTTGCGCACCGAGGTCTACTATCTCTTGCAGCCCGCCGGCATGGGCTCGGAGCCGCGTGACTCGAACCCGGGAGCGTCCCCATGATGGTTGAAGTCCAGGTCATCATCAACGGATCCCGGGCGGCCGTCTGGGCCGCGGTCACCGATATCGAGAACGCCGCGGAGACCCTCAGCGGTGTCGAGAAGATCGAGATTCTCGAAACGCCGGCCCGCGGACTCGTGGGATTGAAGTGGCGGGAGACCCGAATGCTGTTCGGCAAGCCGGCCACCGCCGACAAATGGATCACCGATGCTGCTGAGAACGAGTTTTACAAGACCAGAGCGGAGAGTGATGGGTTTGTCTTCGTCTCCACCATGAGTATCAGAGAGAGCGGTGGCGGCATTACCCTGACGAGTGCCCATGATTCCGTGCCTCAAACGATCGTCGCCAGACTCCAGTCGATTCCCATGGGACTTCTGTTCAAGGGCGTGGCCAGAAAGGCGCTCCTGCAAGACCTCAACGATATCAAGGCCGCGGTTGAACGGGGATGACCTATACACTCACGCGCACCACCCTTCGGACTCGGAGGTTGCATGAAGAGGGTCACTGGCATTGGCGGTATTTTCTTCAAGGCCAAAGACGCGCCGGCACTGCGGGCCTGGTACCAGCGGCATCTCGGCATCGACGTTCAGGAGTGGGGAGGCACGGCGTTCTCCTGGACCGACGGTGAAGGCAAGCCGGTGGCCGGAACCACCGCCTGGTCCATTGCTCCGGCGCAAGGCGACCAGTTCGCGCCCAGCACGGCGACTTTCATGGTCAACTACCGGGTGGAGGATCTCCACGCCCTGGTCAAGGCGCTCCGTGAGGAAGGCTGCAACGTGCTCGAGAAGGTCGACGATTCCGAATACGGGACATTCGCCTGGGTCATCGACCCGGAGGGAAACAAGATCGAGCTCTGGCAACCCCCTGCCGGCCAGTGAAAGCGCGACCTAGCCCGCGCCGAGGGCTCACATGACCAAGTGGATCGGCTGGATTGGAGCGACCATCGGCGGCCTCCTGGGCGGTTGGCTCGGGGCTCGGGGCGGGGTCTTCCTCGGCTTCATCCTCGGAGTGATCGGGACCGCCGTGGGCGTCTATGTGGGCCGGCGAATCGGGGCCGCCATCGAGGGATGACTCAGAGCAACGGAAACCTCGCTTCCATCAGCCCGTGCTTCATCGTGAAGGACCTGCAGGCCTCGCTCGCCCACTACATCAAGCGCTTCGGGTTCACGCTGGACTTCCAGGGCCCGCCCGGCGACTTCTATTACGGCAGGTGAGTCGGGATGGGATCAGCATCCTTCTCAAGACGATCGTTCCCGAAGTGCTTCCCTGTCCGAATCACACCCGACATCCGTGGGCTCGCTGGGATGCCTACATCCATACGCCGGATCCCGACCCGTTGCATCAGGAGTTCACACAGCGAGGTGCATCGTTCGTGAAGGAGCTGTCATTCATCGACGACGGTCTCTGGGGATTTGAAGTGGTGGATGCCGACGGATATGTGCTCGCCTTCTTTCGGACCCGCAACGAATAGCGCAACCGGTTAGATTTCACCTCTTCCATGCATCAGTCTCCTGCGTGGTCGATTCTCTCACCGGGAGCCTTGATGACCACCAGGAAGCCGAAGGACTCCGACCCGAAACTCAATCTCGTGCCGACTCTGACGGACCGGGTCAAGGCGCGGGTTGCGGAAGCCGAACGCCTTTTCGCCAAACGCAAGCCTCTTCGACCCACCGTTCTGCAGGACACTACCGCTTCGCTCGCCGACTCGTCGCGGGCACAGGCCGAGGCCCAATCGCTGCGCAGGGTCTACCTCGAAATGCGGACGCTCTATCGAGGCTATCGCCGAGACACCGGGCGACCGGCAGTGCCCGAGCTACGGTCGGCGGTACTAGCCTTCAGGCGAGGCCGAAGCCTCACGTCGCTCGTCCACGTCGCCTCGTTCCTGGACGACCGCCGACTGCTTGCCTGGTAGGTCTCCGCGGTCCGGCCAGGTCGCGCCGGCTCGGCGCTCCCCTTAGGACGAGTGCTTGAGGTGCAGAGTCGTCTGCTGGCGGTCGTGCGACAGGATATCGCGTCGGCGCTCCGGGGCTTCAGCCGCTCTCGTCGTCTCACCGCGGCCATCGTCGTGATTCTCGGCCTCGGCGTCGGCGCGAATGCGGCCGTCTTCACCGTACTCGATCCCATCTTCTTCCAGGCGCCTCGCGGGGTCGTCGATCCCGGAACCATCCGCCGACTGTACGCCAATAACATCAGCCCCCGGCTCCCGGGCGGCAACGAAGTCCGCGCCGTGCTCGACCTGCGCGATTTGAGAGACTTCACGCTCGCCACGCGCGGCATGGCCCGGATCGAAGGAGATTATCTCGACCGGATGGAGAAGCTCAAGCCCGGGAACGAGCCTCTCCTTCTCACCTTTGTCTCGTCGGGATACTTCAGCTTCCTCGGGGTGCGTCCCGCCCGGGGGCGTTTCTTCACGCCCGACGAGAACCGCATCGGCTCGCCGGCGCCGGTCGCGGTCATCAGCGACGCGTTCTGGCGCAGTCATTTCGTGGCCGACCCAGCGGTCCTCGGCAAGACGATCCGCGCCGACGAAATCACCTACACGATCGTCGGGATTGCGCCTCGGTCGTTCGCCGGTTTGGAGCTCGAAGCGGTGGATCTGTGGGTGCCCCTTTCCAATCTTGGAGGGTGGGAGACGCCCCGGTTGCTGCGTCTGCTGGCGCGGCTCGAGCCCGGCGCCACCGAAGCCGCCCTCACCCAGGCACTCACCAGTCAATACCGACAGACCCACCTCGGCGACCCCGTGATCGGCGACAGCTCGCGGATCCTCACGGCCTCGATTCTCGCGTCGCGGGGACCGACGCTCTCCGCGGGGGTGCGCCTGGTTCCACGCATGTCCGACCGCAGCCTCGCGCTCCTCACCCGGCTGGCGGGCCTTGGCTTGATGGTCCTGTTGATCGCGATCGCGAACGTCGCCAGCCTCCTGCTCATGCGCGCGCTGCGCCGGCGACGCGAAATCGCCATTCGGGTGGCGCTGGGCGCTTCTCGCGGGCGGCTCGTGTCCCAGATGGTGATGGAGAGCACCATCCTTGCGCTGGTGGCGGGCGCGGCGGCCCTCCTTGTCGCCCAATGGACCGGCAGCCTGCTTCGGGCCGAGCTGTCCTTCGGCCTGCGATGGACCGACACCGTGGTCGACCGGCGGGTGATCGGGTTCGCCGCGGTTCTGGCCGTCGCCGCCGGCGTTGCCGCGGGGCTCGCGCCGGCGTTCTTCGCCCTTCGGGCTGATATCCACTCGTCGCTCAAAGGCTCATCAGGCGGAGCGACCACCACCGCCTCAGGCCTCCGAGTGGGACTGCTGGTGACTCAGGCCGCGTTGTGCACCGCGCTCCTCGCGTCCGGGGGCGCGTTCCTGCAAAGCCTCCGACGCGCCGGCGACGTCGATCGTGGCTTCGATTCCGAGCGGTTGATCCAGGTGGCCGTGCCCGGGTTCTATGTGCCCTCCGACCAGCTGCTGCTCGAGATGACGGCCCGTCTGCGCAGCCTGCCCGGGATCGCGGCGGTGGGCCGATCCCACACCGGGTTAGGCCAGCTGAGCATGGCGACCAAGGTGGGTCCGGACGCCCGTGACACGATCGGCGTGGGTCCGCGCGGTCCGTCCCTGGAGTTCGTCGAACCGGAGTACCTGCAGGCCGCCGGCCTGCGCGTCGTCTCGGGTCGCGCCCTGGCGCCAACGGATCATGGCACCCCGGTGGCCGTTCTCAACGAAGCGCTGGCCGGCCTCCTGTTCCCGAAAGGCAAGGCGGTCGGATCGTGCGTCCACGTGCGGGAGCCCGCGAGCCCGTGCCGAGCGGTGGTCGGGGTGGTGGGTGACGTCCGGTGGGACCTCACCGCACGCCCGGCGTATCGGGTCTACGTGCCGCTTGCCCAGGCCTGGGTCGCTCCAAACCACGGGTTGATCCCCTATTACCTCATGGTCCGAACCCGCGCGAAAGCCACTCCTTCGGACATTGCGCTTCTTCGCAATGCGATCCTGCCCATGCTCCCATTCGGTGCGGAGCCGGGTATCCGGCGGGTGGTGGACCTTCTCGCGCCCCAGCTTCGCCCCTGGCAAATCGCCGCCGCGCTCTTTCTGGTGCTCGGTTTTCTGGGACTTGGCGCCGCCGCGACGGGGATCTACGGTCTGGTCGCTTTCGATGTGACCCAGCGCTCCCGTGAGCTGGGCGTCCGCATCGCGCTCGGCGCCACGAGCACGAGCATTGTCGGTCTGGTGGTCGGCTCAGGACTACGCGTGGTTCTCACCGGCATCGCGGCCGGCGTGGTGGCGTCCCTGGTGGCCGGCCGCCTGGTTGCTTCGCTCCTGTTCGCCACCTCGGCCTATGACCCGTTGGTCCTGCTTGCGACGATCCTCACCCTGATCGGAGCGGCCACCATGGCCAGCCTCCTCCCGGCGTGGCGTGCGACGCGGGTGGATCCGGTCGTGGTGCTTTCATCGGAGTAAATGCCGGGCGAGCTCGTATATTGAATCGGCTCAACAGGGAGACCTGGTCGTGCCGCGAATTCTCATGGAAGTCTGCGGGGCACATCGATGACAGACGGCAGCTCCCGAGTCACCATCCACATGGTGGCGAGCCTCGACGGATTCATCGCTCGGCGCGATGGCGGCGTCGACTGGCTGGAGACTTCGGACCATTTCGCCGACGGCGCGTCCATGGATCCGGGTGATGTGGAGTCGTTCCTCAAGGGAATCGACTGCTACGTCATGGGATCGCACACCTACGAGACCGCACTACGCTTCGAGGCCCGGGGACTGGGGTGGTCCTATGGCGACACTCCGACCGTCGTCCTCACCCATCGGGAGCTGCCCCGAATCCGGAGCACGGTCGAGCTCTACGCCGGCGACCTGGCCCACCTCATGAACGGGCAGCTCCGGCCCAGATTCCGGAGCATCTGGGTCGTTGGAGGCGGGGCCGTGTGCGGCGATTGCCTTCGGCTCGGCCTGGCCGACGAGGTGCGCTATTCGATCCTGCCGATCCTGATCGGCGAGGGGATCCCGTTCTTCGCGACCCTCGACCGGGACATCGCGCTGCATCTGTCGGACATCAAAGCCTACAAGAACGGCATGGTGGAGCTGGGTTACCGCCCTGTATCAGGGTAACTCCCTGACGAACATGACCAGTCTCCTGTTCGGGGCGCTGCACGTCGGCCTGACCTGCGCCAATCTTGGCCGGATGCAGCCCGCTGATCCGCTCGGTTGACAGGGACTCGTTCCACGGGTTATATCCCAGCCAGCTATCCATAGGCAGCTAGGTATGCCAGCATCGCGCCATGACGTCCTCCAGGGGACCCTCGCTCTCCTGGTGCTCCGCACCCTTGCCGCCGCGGGCCCGCTCCACGGCTACGCGATCACCGCTCACATCACCCGGGTTTCGGCCGAGCTGCTTCGGGTCGAAGAAGGGTCGCTCTACCCCGCCCTGCACCGGATGGAACAGCAGGGCTGGCTCCGGTCGAGCTGGGGGGTCACCGAAAAGAACCGTGAGGCGCGATTCTACCAGATCACCGCCTCGGGCAAACGCCGGCTCGAGCAGGAGCGGGAGAGCTGGTCGCGGTTGACCGAGGGCGTGACCCGGGTCCTCCGGTTCGCCTGAGGAGGATCCCATGGCATTCTTCCGGCGGCTCTGGAACCTGGCGCGGGGAGGACGGCTCTCCCGGGAGATCGATCGCGAGCAGGCGTTTCATCTGCGGGAGCGGGTGGACGAGCTGATGGCGCAGGGCGTGAGCGAGGCCGACGCGTGGACCAGGGCGCGCCGGAGCTTCGGCAACCGCACGGCCCAGAGCGAACGGACCCGCGACGCCGACGTCCTCACCTGGCTCGATTCCGCGCTGCGCGACGTGCGCTACGCGATCCGCTCGCTCCGGCATTCTCCCGCCTTCACCGCAGTCGCGGTTGCTTCCCTTGCGCTCGGCATCGGGGCGAACACGGCGATCTATACCCTGATCGACGCGGTGGTGGTGCGCGCCCTGCCGGTGGAGGCTCCCGAGGAGCTGGTACAAGTCACCACCAGCGACAACCCGAACAACGAGGGGTACTTCACCAACCCGATCTGGGAACAGGTGCGCGACCGGCAGACGTCCCTTTCCGTTGCCGCGGCATTTGCCGAAACCCGTCTGAACGCTTCGGATGGCGGAGAGATCCGCGAGGTGCGGGGCGAATACGCGAGCGGCGACTTCTTCTCGCTCTTCAGGATGAGGCCGGCCCTGGGCCGGTTCTTCACCAGGACGGACGACGTTCGCGGCTGCGCGCCCATTGCGGTGCTGGGCAACGGCTACTGGCAGAGCGCCTACGGCGGCCGAAGCGACGCGGTGGGCCAGTCCATCCGGCTCGAAAGCAAGCTGTTCGAGATCGTAGGCGTGACCGAGATGGGCTTCAACGGGCCTGAGGTCGGCAACCAGCCGCAGGTGTTCCTCCCGCTCTGCACCGGGGCTCTGATCCGGAACCCCGGCATCCTGGATGCCCGGAGCAGCTGGTGGCTGCGGATCGCGGGGCGGCGACGCCCGGCCACAAGCCTCGATCAGGTGCGCGCCGAGCTCGGGGCGCTCGCCCCGTCGGTGTACCGCGCCACGATCCCGCCCCGTTGGGCCGAGGACCAGAAGCTCGAATACCAGGGCCGGGGGCTGAGTGCCCGCACGCTGGAGCACGGGGTGTCGGAGGTACGGACGGCGTACCAGAAGGCGCTGCTCATCATGATGGGGGCGGTGGGCCTGGTGCTCCTGATCGCCTGTGCCAACGTGGCCAATCTCCTGCTGGCCCGCGCCACGGCTCGTCGCCACGAGGTGGCCCTGCGGCTCGCGATCGGGGCGGGCCGCCCCCGGCTGGTGCGGCAGCTCCTCACCGAGAGCGCGCTGCTGGCGTTTCTGGGCGGGTTAGGCGGCCTGCTGCTGGCGCACTGGGGCACCGGGGCGCTGGTGGCGCTCATTTCGACCGAGGAGCAGCCGGTCTTTCTCGACCTGTCCCTGAATCTGCGAGTGCTCGGGTTCACCGCGCTGGCGGCGAGCCTGACCACCATGCTGTTCGGTCTGATCCCCGCGTGGCGAGGGACCCGGGTCAGCCCCCAGGCGGCCATGAAGGCGAACGCCCGTGGTGTCGCGGAAGGGCACCGGCGCTTTAAACTGGGGAAGTCGCTCGTGGTGATCCAGATGGCGCTGTCGCTGACCCTGGTGGTGGGGGCCGGGTTGCTGGTCGGATCGCTGCGGAACCTGGCGAGCATGGATCCGGGCTTCCAGGCCAGCGGGGTCCTCCTGGCCTCGGTCGACCTCCGGCGCACCGGGCTGACTCCCGAGCAATACGGGGAGACGCACCAGCGCATGCTGGACCGGCTCCGGGTTATGCCCGGCGTCATCGCAGCAGCCAGCTCCGAGGTGACCCCGATCGGACGCTCCGCCTGGAACGATGCGTTGTACGTGGACGGCTTCGCCGCCGCGAACGAGGAGGACCGAGTCTCCTGGTTCAACGAAGTGAGCGAGGGCTATTTTGCGACGATGGGGACCCGGCTGCTCGCGGGACGCGACTTCGATCGGACCGATCGGAAGGGCAGCCAGCGGAGCGCGATCATGAGCTCATCGGCCGCGACGCACTATTTCGGCGCCGCTTCCCCACTGGGCCGTGCCTTCAGGGTAAGCCAAGGCGACACCTTCAGCGATCCCTACACGGTGGTCGGCGTGGTGGAGGACGCCAAGTATGCCGACCTCCGGGAAAGCGACGTCCGGACCATCTACCTGCCCAACGCGCAGGACCAGAATCCCGGGCCGACCCGCAACATTGAAATCCGGACAGCCGGGAGCCCGGCCGGCATGGCACGGGCCGCGGCACTCACCATCGCGGAGGTGAACCGCGCGGCGAGTTTCTCCTTCGTCACCCTCGAATCGCAGATCGCGCGGGCGCTCCAGCGGGAGCGGGTGCTGGCAATCCTGTCCACCCTGTTCGGGGGTGCCGCGCTCGCGCTTTCCCTGCTCGGTCTCTATGGGGTGGTGAGCTACACGGTGGCACGGCGGCGTAACGAAATCGGAGTGCGGATCGCGCTGGGCGCGGATCCCCGCCGGGTGCTCGGGATGGTGCTCGGGGATGTGGCCCGGATGGTGGTGATCGGCGTACTGCTCGGCGCGGCGGGGGCACTGGCCGCCGGTCGTCTGGTGCAAGGCTATCTGTTCGGCCTGCAACCCACGGATCCGATGGTCACCTTGCTGGCGGCGGCACTGCTCGCCCTGGTCGCGCTGGTGGCGGGCCTGCTGCCGGCGTGGAGGGCCGCGCGAGTCGATCCGGTCGCCGCGTTACGGGAGGAATAGGACGGGCTGCTCTTTCCTCTCTCACCTTTCGTCACCATGTTTCCCCTGCCCGAGGCCCGGCGTTTCTCCTCGCGGGGGTTCACATGCATCGCTCTGGCTGGATCTGGTGCGCGCTCCTCTGTGCCGGCTGCGCCTCCTCTTCCCGGACTGCGGAGCCAACGCTCTGGCAGGTCTATGAGAGGTCGCTGAAGAGCGCCAAGTACGTCGACCTCACCCACACCATTACGCCATCGATTCCGGTCTGGGCCGGATTCGGCGCCTCCAGGTTCGGGCCGACGGTGGATCCCAAGACCGGGACCCCCTACACCTGGGCCAAGGATGGATTCGAAGCCACCCGCTACGAGCTGGCGACCGATCAGCTCGGCACCCAGCTCGATCCTCCGGCCCACTGGAATCCGAGCTATCCCGCGATCGACGAGCTGCCGGCGAGCTTCGCGGTCCGCCCCCTGGTCGTCATTTCGATCGTGGATCAGGTCGCGAGGAACCCCGGCTATCACCTTTCGGTTGACGACATCCGGAGCTGGGAAGCGGCGCACGGGCGGATTCCCGAGGGATCGGTGGTCTTCGTCCGTTCGGACTGGTCGAGGGATTGGCCCGATCCCGCGCTTTCGACCCGGCGGCCTTTCCCCGGCGTCACCCTGGCGGCGCTCAAGTTCCTGCACCAGGAGCGTCACATCCTGTTTCATGGCCATGAGCCCCTCGATACCGATACCACCGCCGCGCTCGAAGGGGAGGCCTGGCTGCTCATGAACGGCTACACCCAGGCGGAGGGCGTCGCCCACCTGGACCAGGTTCCCGAGGCCGGAGCGCTGGTGGAGATGGGGTTTCCCAAATTTGCGGGCGGGGTGGGAGGCTACGCCCGCTTCATCGCCATCTGTCCGCCCGACTGGAAATACGGGGTGTCGGTCGGGGAAGTCCCGGAGAGTCCTCTGGTCAAGGCATCGTCGCCGCTGCATTGGGACCCCGGGCTGGGCGAGCGGGTCAGGTAGCATGGGGCCATGAACGACTGGATCGAAATTGCCTCTTACGGCACCGGCGTCGAGGCGGACTGGGCGGTCGCGACGCTCGAAGCTGCCGGCGTTCCGGCTCGGCTCAAAGGTGAGCGCGCCGGCGTCTTCGGCGTCACCTTCCAGGGCGCGCTGGCCCAGGGACTGATCCTGCTGGTACGTTCCGAAGATGCGGAGGAAGCCCGCGAGCTCCTGGGGCTCGATCAGGGCGAGGAGGAACCGAACGGGAAGTGAAGGGAGGAGATCCCCATGTTCGTAGGACACTACAGCGTCAGCTTTGCAGGAAAGCGATTTGCCCCGGCGGTCTCGCTCTTCACGCTGTTTCTCGCGGTGCAGCTGCTCGACGTCGTCTGGTCGGTGCTGGTGATTCTCGGAGTCGAGAAGGTCAGAATCGTGCCCGGGATCACCGCGACCAATCCGCTCGACCTATACTACATGCCGTATTCGCACAGCCTGGTGGCCGCGCTGCTCTGGTCGCTCGCGGCGTACTTCGCCTATCGCGCCTTCCGGGATGCCAGCTCCGCGTTTGTGGTGGGGGTCGCGGTATTCTCCCACTGGGTACTCGACCTGATCGTGCACCGCCCTGACTTGCCGCTGTACGGCGACCAGGCGAAGGTCGGCCTGGGATTCTGGAACTATCCGGTTCCGGCGCTGCTGCTCGAGGTGGGGCTGTTATTCGCGGGCCTCCTGCTCTATCTCCGAGTCCGCCCCGGTCGCGCGCTGGCGTTCGTGATCCTCGGACTGGTCATGGCCGGCATCCAGGTGTTCCTGTTCTTCGGTTCACCGCCCGATTCGCCCCGTGGCGCGGCGGTGACCGCCTTGATCGCGTATTTTCTTTTTGCGGGTATCGCCGGGCTGCTGGACCGGACGTCACGGGCTCCGCGCCGCGCATAACCCGCACACCGAGCGCCGTCGTGACTCGTTCCGGGGGTGTCCTGTCGATGCGCCTGTCCTCTCCACCCACCCGGACCCTGCTGGTGGGCGGGGTCATGGGCCAGGGCGAGCAGCATCGGGCGCGGTGGATTCGGCAGCTCGTCCGGCTGAAGCTGGTCCGGGTATCCGATGCGCCGCTTTGACGCGAAGGCGCTGTACGAGGCGCTCGAACAGGACCGACAGGAGCGAGGCTGGAGCTGGCAGCAAATGGCCCGGGCCATCGGCGTCAGCGCCGCGACCATGACCCGGATGCGCGACGGTGGCCGGCTTGAGGTGGACGGGATGCTGGCGATGGTCGGCTGGCTCGGTGTTCCGGTCGAGCAGTTCGTCCGGGAACGAGCGGTCTGAAGATGGCGGCATGCCCCGAGTGCGGGGCGAGATACGCCGATCCCCACCAGAGCTGCACCGCACGGTTCGAGGTCCTGCTCGCGCTGGACCACTCTCGTCGAGAGCCGTGGGGGAGCCGGCACGGGCAAGCCTTCGCGGCGTTCGCACTTCAGCACCCCAGCCGCTATCCCCGGTCACTCGATCAGGCCTGGACCGCCCTCTACCGGATTTACGTGGAAGGCGAGTCCGCACGCCGGGTGTTCGAGAGCCTCCGCGGGCGAGCCTCGATACCGGCTAGCACGGTCCCGGTGCGTCCGGAGCATCCACGCGCCTGGCCACTGGTCACGATCGCCACCCTCGGCGATTTCGCGGCGGAAACCTATCCGGGAGGGCTCGATCGATGGTGCAGGGCCACCCTCCAGGCGTGGTCCGTCACGAACGTCGTTGTTGGAGGGGAGACATGATTTGCCTTCCCTCGGAACCCGGGTGATCTTGCCAGCATGGCGGAGCGCCGATACAACGACAAGGAAATCGCCGCGATTTTCCGCTCGGCAGCGGAAGGGCCTTCCGCTCCGGCCGCGGACGTTCCCCGGGACGAAGGCCTGACGCTCGCCGAGCTTCAGACCATCGGCCGGGAGGTGGGGATTCCCGCCGAGTCGGTGGCCCGGGCTGCCCAGGCGCTGGAGCTCCGCCGGGGTCCCGATCGTCGCACCATCTTCGGGCTTCCGCTCGGGGTCTCCCGCACCGTCAATCTGAGCCGCCGCCTGAGCGACGAAGAATGGGAGCGGCTGGTGGTCCAGCTCCGCGAGGTCTTCAACGCCCGGGGAACCATGCGGGCGGACGGATCGCTGCGGCAGTGGACCAACGGCAATCTTCAGGTCCTTCTCGAACCGACTGACCAGGGTCACCAGCTCCGGTTTCGCACCGTACACGGAGCCGCCCGATCGATGATCGGGGCGGGGGTGATGGCCCTGGGAGTCGCTGTAGTGACCGCGCTGGGAACCGCGATCAACGGGCATTTCCTGAACGCGATGCCAGGCTTGCTGTTTCTTTCCGCCGCGGGGCTCAGCATGATCGGGCTCGGCGCCTTCCGGCTCCCCCGCTGGGCCCGGCTCCGGGAACGCCAGATGGAAGCGCTGGCCGCCCGGGTGGCGACGGAATCCGGCGCGCATCCGAGCAGCCTCCCACCGGGCCGGGCCTCCTAACCCGCGCCCCATGGCCAGCGTCCGGGTGCATTGCTTCGCGGTGTCCCTGGATGGCTTCGGGGCCGGGCCGGACCAGGATCTCGAGCATCCGCTGGGGGTGGGTGGCCCGGCGCTGCACGAATGGGTCTTCGGCACCCGGAGCTTCGCGCGGATGCATGGCCAGGAAGGCGGCCGAACCGGGGTGGACGACGAATTCGTGGCGCGGGGATTCGAGGGCATCGGGGCCTGGATCATGGGTCGCAACATGTTCGGCCCGATCCGGGGCGCGTGGCCCGATGATCGGTGGAGGGGATGGTGGGGCGAGCATCCTCCCTATCACACCCCGGTCTTCGTTCTGACCCATCATCCTCGCGAGCCGCTCGCCATGGCGGGAGACACGGTTTTTCATTTCGTGACGGGAGGCCTCGAAGAAGCGCTCGCCCGGGCGACCGAGGCCGCTGGACCGGACGACATCAGACTGGGCGGCGGGGTCTCCACCGTGCGAGCGTTCCTGGAGGCGGGCCTCGTCGACGAGATGCACCTCGCGATCGCCCCGGTCCTGCTCGGGTCGGGAGAATCGCTGCTGGGCGGCCTCGATCTGCCCCGGCGAGGCTATCGGTGCGTCCGGCACCAGCCGAGCGGGACCGTCACCCACATCGTCATCGCGAAGCCATCCGGCTCACCATGAACGTTCTTCTGGTCGGCGCGGGCGGATTCGCGGGCTCGGTCCTGCGATACTGGCTCAGCAACCTGGCGCAGGAGCGGGTCCCTCGGAGCTCCTTCCCGGTCGGTACCCTTCTGGTCAACGTGCTCGGCTGTTTCGCGATCGGGTTGCTGGCGCAGCTGGTGGAAGACCGGGGGTTTCTGCGTCCCGAAACTCGCGCGCTCCTCATCGTGGGTTTCCTGGGAGGGTTCACGACGATGTCGACCTTCGCCAACGAAACGATGAGCGCGATCAAGGACGGGGCGGTGTGGGTCTCTCTCGCGAACATCGCGATGACCCTGGTACTGTGTCTCGGCGCCGTCTGGGGCGGCCGCAGTGTCGCCCAGCTCATCTGGAGGTAGCTCACCATGACCCTCGCCCAGAACGGCTGTCTGCTCCGGATCTTTCTAGGCGAAGCCGACAAACACGACGGCAAACCGATGTATGAATGGCTGGTCCTTCAGGCGCGGGAGCAGGGCCTGGCCGGGGCGACGGTGCTGCGGGGCATGATGGGCTACGGCGCCCACAGCCGGCTTCACACCTTCCGGATCGAGCGCCTCTCGCTCGATCTCCCGATCATCGTGGAGATCGTGGACGCGCCCGACAAGATCGAAGCCTTTCTCGCGCAGATCGATCCGGTGGTCCACGAGGGCCTGGCCACGATCGAAAAGGCGGACGTGCGGTTCTACCGGGCCAGGCCGGGTTAGGTCCCCAACCTCCGCAGCGTCAGGGCCGTCGCACCGGAACGCTGAAGGCTGCCGTGGGGTCGAAAGGAAGCTGAGCATGGCGCGACGCCTTCAGGTTTACGAAACACCCGGGATCACCGTCACCTTCGAGCCGGAGCTCTGCCGGCATTCGGGGGTCTGTGTCCGAGGCCTCCCCGCGGTGTTCGATGTTCGTCGCCGCCGATGGGTGGCGCCCGAGGCCGCCCCGGCCGATGATGTGGAAACCCAGGTGCGTCGGTGTCCGTCGCGCGCCCTGAAGAGCTATCGCCCAGGAGAACCGCATCCCGATGCCTGACACGGCCGACTCCCTCACCCCGGTCCGGGCCGTCGGCCGGTTCGGCCTCCTCGGGATCGTGCTCGGTACGATCGGCTGCGATCACGCCACCAAGTACGTGGCCACCACCACCCTGATGGGGACCCCGAGCCGATCCTACCTCGGGAACCTGCTCCGGATCGGGTACGCGGAGAACACCGGCGGCTTTCTCAGTGTCGGGGCCAGTCTTCCGCCGGCAACCCGCACCATCGTTTTTACGGCGATGACCGGGCTGATCCTGCTCGGTCTCGCCATCGCGACGTTCCGGGCCAGGCTCGACCACTGGACCGCCCTGGGGCTGTCGCTGTTCGTCGCCGGCGGCGTCTCCAACTGGATCGACCGGCTGGTGCGCGGCACCGTGGTGGACTTCCTGAACCTCGGTATCGGGACCATGCGCACCGGGATCTTCAACGTGGCGGATATCGCGATCATGATGGGCGCCGGGTTTCTGGTCTATGGCGAGCTCCGGAAGATCGCGGAGCGGAGGGTCGAGGCGCCGGGGTGAAGTTCGATCTGCGCCTGGGTACCGCGATCCTGCGCCGGACGCCGGCGGTGCTGGATCAGCAGCTTCGCGGTCTTCCGGTCGAATGGCTCCAGGTGACCGAAGGGTCCGAGACCTGGAGCCCCTTCGATGTGGTCGGCCATCTGATCCACGGGGAACGCACCGACTGGATTCCCCGGGTGGAACACCTGCTCCGGCACGGAGAGGCCGTCCCGTTCCCGGTCTTCGACCGGTTCGCTCAGTTCGAAGCTTCGAAAGGCAAGGACCTGTCCGAGCTGCTCGAAACGTTCCGGGATCTCCGGGCGCAGAATCTTCAGCGGCTCGAAGGGTTTGCGCTCACGCCGAGCGATCTCGACCGGCCGGGATTGCATCCGGAATTGGGCCGGGTGACCCTGGGGCAGCATCTTGCGACCTGGGTCGCGCACGACCTCGACCATCTCATGCAGATTTCGCGGGTGATGGCGCGGCAATACACCGAAGCGGTCGGCCCGTGGCGTCTGTATCTGCGAATCGTTCGCGACTTCTAGAAGGCTCTCCCCCCTCCACTCCACGAGCAGTATTTTGAGGGCGATGCGAACGTTCGCCCTGGTCTCTGGTCTTCTCGGCATTCCTGCGCTGGTGAACGCTTGGAAACCGTAGAGGCAGTCACGATCGGTGCGCTCCAGACCCCGTCAACCGAGGCCGAGGTCCGCGGCCTCGCCGAGCTGCTGGCCGAGACCGTTAATGCGGGCTCCGCGGTGAGTTTCCTTCCTCCCCTCACGTTGGAAGAAGCGGAACGATGGTGGCGGGACTCGCTCCCGAAGCACTCCAGCCGCGCTATCATCCTGGTGGCCAGAAGCGGGGCCACGATCGCCGGGACGGTACAAGTGCAGCCCGCCTGGGCGCCGAATCAGCCGCACCGGGGGGAGATCGTGAAACTGATGGTCGGCTCGAAACATCGGGGGAGCGGGCTCGGCGCCAGGCTGATGCAAGCCATCGAGCAGGCCGCGCGCGAGGCCGGATACGGGCTCCTGACCCTCGACACCAAGCGGGGCGATGGCGCCGAGCGCCTCTATAGAACCCTGGGGTGGACCGAAGCGGGGATCATCCCGCGCTACGCACTGAACCCGGACGGCACCAGGCACGATACCGTCCTCTTCTACAAAGAGCTCGGGTGAGCCGGTGAAACACCTCTTCGTGATGGTCCGCGCGGTGACCTATTCCACCCTGTTCGTCGGGTTCTTCCTGGTCTTCTTCCCCGGGCAGATCGCGAACCAGTTCGGCGTGGTCCGGCCTTCCGACTGGGCCGGACTCGAATTCCTCGGGGCCGGTCTGGTCGTGGCGGGCGCGGCCCTGGCGCTCTGGTGCATTCTGACTTTCCTGTTCGTGGGCCGGGGCACGCCTGCGCCATTCGACCCGCCCCGGCGCCTGGTCCTCCGGGGGCCGTACCGCTTCGTCAGGAATCCCATGTACCTCGGAGCGTTTCTGGCGCTCGTCGGCGCCGCGGTCCTCTATCGCTCAGGCTGGCTCGGCCTCTACGCGGCCGCGTTCCTCCTGGCGACCCACCTGTTCGTGCTCGGCTACGAGGAACCAGCCCTGAGTCGCACCTTCGGCCAGGAGTACACCGCCTACCGCGCTCTGGTCGGCCGCTGGCTTCCGCGATTCTCCCCTGGATCTCCGCGATGAAGCACGCGACCCCGGAGGCTCAGCTCCGCGGTTTCATTGCCAAGTTCGCGCCCGCACACCAGCGGCTCATCCGGGCAGTGCGCACGGCTCTGCGACACAGGTTCCCCACGGCGACCGAGCTGGTGTACGACAACTACAATTTCTTCGTGATCGGGTATTCGCCCACCGAGCGGCCTTCCGACAGTGTCGTTTCCATTGCGGCAGGGGCGAATGGGGTCGGCGTGTGTTTCATCCGGGGCAAGGGACTCCCCGACCCTGAAGGCCTGCTCCAGGGCTCCGGGAATCAAACTCGATTTCTCAGGGTTCCCAGCGCTCTGGTGCTGAAGCGTCCGGCGGTCAAGGCGCTGCTCGCGGCGGCGACCGCGAAAAGCAAAGCGCCGTTCCCCGGAACGGGGCGCGGCGCCCTCATCATTCGATCGGTTTCGGCGAAGCAGCGTCCCCGCCGGAAGGCCGGCACCTAGCTAGCCTTCGATCTTGTAGATCTCCCGCTTTCCCCATTCCACCAGATCATGGTATCCCTCCATGATCTTCTCCATCTCCTTCCCTTCCTTTTCGCTCATTCCGGCGCCCTGCATCATCTTTTCGAACTCGTCGACGCTCTGCACTTCCATTTCCGCCACGATGGTCCAGTAGCGCTCGGCACAGAAGTCGGTCAGGACCCGCATTTTGGGACCCTTCGTCATCACCTGGTTCATCGCCTTGAACTTCTCGACCATGGGCCGGACCTTGCCCGGCTTGCAGTACATCACTTCGCGAATCAGGTACATGGGGACTCTCCTCGGAACGGGGTGGCTCAGCCTTCCTTACGACGCACCAGCGTCAGGATCGAGTACACCGCGACCGGCTCGTCGTTCTGATTGGTCACCTCCACGTCCCACAGCACGACACCCTGGGGGATCCCTCCCGGCGGCGTTTCCTTGGCCGTCTTCTGTTTGACGGTGAGACGGACCTTGATCGTATCGCCCGGGTACACGGGCTTCACGAACCGCAGCGACTCCAGCCCGTAGTTGGCGAGCACCGGGCCCTCGCCCGGATCCACGAAGAGACCCGCCGCCGCCGCCACGACGAAGTATCCATGGGCCACCCGTCGCGCGAAGATGGAGCGGCTGGCGGCCAGGTCGTCCATGTGGGCGTAGAAGTAGTCGCCCGAGATCCCCGCGAAGTTGACCACGTCGGCTTCGGTGACGGTCCGCCGCGCGGTGAACAGGGTTTCTCCGATGCGGAGGTCCTCGAAGTACTTCCGGAACGGGTGGACCAGGTCGGTCGGGGTGGCGGCGCCCTTCACCCAGACATTGGTGACGTGGCTCAGGGTGGTCGGGTGGCCCTGGAGCGCGGTCCGCTGCATGTAATGGAGAACGGCTCGCGCCCCGCCCAGCTCCTCGCCGCCCCCCGCGCGCCCCGGTCCGCCGTGCACCAGGTAGGGGAGCGGGGAACCGTGCCCGGTCGATTCCCTGGCCGAGTGGCGATTGATCAGCATGAGGCGTCCGTGCCAGGCGGCGGTGCCGAGGACCATCTGGCGGGCCACTTCGTCGTCGGCGGTGAATACCGAGCCGACCAGCGAGCCGCGGCCGCGCCTGGCCAGCTCGATGGCCTCCTCCACCGAACCGTAGGGCATTACCGTATTGACCGGCCCGAAGGCCTCGATGTCGTGGGGCTCGGAGCGGTCCAGCGGGTTAGGGCAGTGGAGCAGCACCGCCGGGAAGAACGCGCCCCGGCGGGGATCCGCCCCCACCACCTCGAATCGGTCGGGATCGCCGAAGACCGGGTCGGCGCCGCGCTTGAGGGCCTCGAGGTTCCGCCGTACGTCCTCGACCTGGCCCCGGCTCGCCAGGGGCCCCCAGCGCACCCCTTCCGCCGCGGGATCGCCCAGCACCGAGCTTTGAAGCCGTTTTTCCAGAGCCTTGAGGACGTCGCCCACCATGGCGCGGGGCGCGAGGGTGCGCCGGATGGCGGTGCACTTCTGCCCCGCCTTCACGGTCATCTCCTTCGCCACTTCCTTGATGAAGAGGTCGAACTCCTCGGTGCCGGGCGCCGCTTCCGGTCCCAGCATCGAGAAGTTGAGCGAATCCGCCTCCATGTTGAACCGCACCGACTCGGCGATGAGACGGGGGTGAGCCTTGAGTTTTCGCCCGGTCGAGGCCGACCCGGTGAAGGTGACCACATCCTGGGACATGACGTGATCCAGCAGGTCGCCCACGCTCCCCACGAGGAGCTGGAGCGCGCCGGCCGGCAGGAGGTCGGACGCGATGATCTCGCGCACCATCGCCTCGGTAACGTAGCTCGTGGCGGTGGCCGGCTTGACGATGGCCGGCATGCCGGCGAGCAGGGTGGGCGCGATCTTTTCCAGCATGCCCCAGCAGGGGAAGTTGAAGGCGTTGATGTGCACCGCGACGCCTTCGAGCGGTACGCAGAGGTGCCGGCCGACGAAGGTGCCGCCCTTGGAGAGCGGCTCGACTTCGCCATCCAGGTAGAAGGTCTCGTCGGGAAACTCCCGGCGCCCCCGGCTCGCATACGCGAACAGGGTCCCGATCCCGCCTTCAATGTCGATCCAGGAATCGGTGCGGGTCGCCCCGGTCGCGGCCGAAATCTCGTAGAATCTTTCCTTCCGTTCCATCAGAAACGTTGCGAGCGCCTTGAGCATCCGGGCTCGCTCGTGAAACGTCCTCCGGCGGAGCGCCGGTCCGCCGAGGCGCCGGCCATACTCCAGCATGCCCTGGAAATCGAGACCATCGCTCGAGGCCGCCGCCACCGGCTCACCCGTCACGGCGTGGTACAGCACCGCTCCCTCGCCCTTCCCTTCGATCCACTCGCCCTGGGCGAAGCTGCCGAGCATGCGTACGGCGGTCTTAACCATCGCGGGATTTCCTTTGCTGCCACGTTTGATAGTCGGGAGGTCTGGAAGTCTGGAGGTCGGAAGGGCGGGATCTGAGCGGCTCGCACTCGCGCAGCGTGGCGTGGAGCTGTGCGGGGAGCTGCTGGTAGAGCAAGGTGCCTTCGGTCTTCCAGGCCAGCATCTCGTCGCTCACCGGCTTGATGATCCGGGCCGGGTTCCCCGCGGCGATCATCCGGTCCGGCACCTGCATCCCTTCCTTGATGAAGGACAGGGCCCCGACGATCGCGCCGGCCCCGATCACCGCGTGATCCATGACCACGGCGTTCATTCCGATCAGCGCGTTCTTGCCGATCCGCGCCCCGTGCACGATCGATCCGTGGCCCAGGTGGGCCGACTCCTCCAGTAGGACGGTGACGCCCGGGAAAGCGTGGATCACGCAGTTCTCCTGCACGTTGCACCCGTCGGCGATCTCGATAGCGCCCCAGTCACCCCGGAGCGCGGCGCCGGGACCGATGTACACGTCACGCCCGATGCTCACGTTGCCGATCACGGCAGCCAGGGGATGCACGAACGCTGTCTCATGGACAACCGGCCTGACTCCCTGAAATTCGTAGATCATGCCCGCTCGATGATCGTGGCCATGCCCTGCCCGACCCCGACGCACATGGTGCACAGGGCGTATTTCCCCCCCGTGTGATGCAGCTCCCGCATCGCGGTGAGCAGCAAGCGCGCCCCGCTCATGCCGAGGGGATGACCGAGCGCGATGGCGCCACCGTTCGGGTTCACCCGCGGGTCGCTGTCGGCGATGCCCAGCTCGCGGGTGCAGGCCAGCACCTGGGCGGCGAAGGCCTCGTTGAGCTCGATGACATCCATCTGGTCGAGGGTGAGACTGGCCAGAGCGAGCGCTTTCCGGGTGGCCGGCACCGGCCCCAGGCCCATGGTGCGGGGCTCGACGCCCGCCGCGGCGGTCGCGATCACCCGCGCCTTCGGCACCAGACTGTGCTGGCGCACCCCTTCGTCCGACGCCACCAGCAGGGCGCAGGCGCCGTCGTTGAGGCCGCTCGAGTTGCCGGCCGTCACCGATCCGCCCTCGCGAAAGGCGGGCTTGAGTCGCGCCAGCACCTCGATCGTGGTGTCGGGGCGAATGAACTCGTCCTGCTCGAAGCTGCCGGCCGGCTGGCCTTTCCGGGCCGGCGGAAGCGGCACCGGAACGATCTCCTCGGCGAAACGGCCCCGGGCTCGCGCCGCGGCTGCTTTCTGCTGGGAGGCGGCCGCAAACCTGTCCTGATCTTCCCGGGGGATTTTCCGTTCCGCGACCACGTTTTCCGCGGTCTGGCCCATCGAATCGATCCCGTACTTCTCCTGCATCTTCGGGTTGACGAATCGCCAGCCCAGGCTGGTATCGAAGAGCTCCTGGGTGCGGCCGAACGGCTGGGCGGACTTGGAGAGCACGTAGGGGGCGCGGGTCATGTGCTCGATCCCGCCCGCCAGATAGACATCGCCCTCGCCGAGCCGGGCTCCCCGCGCTGCACTCGCCACGGCACCCATCCCGGACGCGCACAGCCGGTTCACGGTCTCGCCGGGGACGCTGGCGGGAATGCCGGCGAGGAGCAGCGCCATCCGCGCCACGTTCCGGTTATCCTCGCCGGCCTGATTCGCGCACCCCATGATGACGTCGGTGAGACGCACCGGATCGAGCCCGGGATGCCGGGCCAGCAGGCTCGCGAGCACGTGCGCGGCCAGATCGTCCGCACGCACCCCCGCGAGCGATCCGCCCAGGCTCCCGATCGGAGTCCTGATACCGTCGATGAGATACGCGTTGCCCATAGTGAATCCAACTCTCGCTTTGGCCTAACTCGTGAAGCCATGCTAATTTAGTACGCTTTCTCCCGGACCGGCACTTCATGAGCGAGCCGACCATTCTGTACCAGGTGCGGGACGAGGTGGCGTGCATCACGCTGAATCGTCCCGACGTACTGAACAGCTTCAACGCCGCGATGTCCCTCGCCCTCCAGCAACGGCTGTCGGAGGTGGCCCGGGAGTCCAGGCTCCGGGCCGTCTACCTCTCCGGGGCCGGGCGGGCCTTCTGCGCCGGCCAGGACCTCGCCGAGGCCAAACCGAAAGAAGGAGGCGCCGGGATCGAAGACTTCGAGGTCCGGGTCCGCAACTTCTATAACCCGCTGATCCTCGCGATCCGCCGGATGCCCAAGCCGGTCGTGTGCGCGGTGAACGGTGTGGCCGCGGGCGCCGGAGCCAATCTGGCCCTGGCCTGCGACTTCGTCGTCGCCGCGGAAGAGGCGAGCTTCCTTCAGGCGTTCGTCAAAGTGGGCCTGGTGCCCGATACCGGCGGGACCTGGACTTTGCCACGCCTGGTGGGGAAAGCCCAGGCCACCGCGATGATGCTGCTCGGCGACAAGATTCCCGCCTCGCGCGCGTATCAGCTCGGCATGATCTACCAGGTGTGTCCCCTCGCCCAGCTCGAGAAGGTCGCCTTGGAGCTGACCACCCGCCTGGCGGCGCAGCCGACCTACGCGGTGTCGCTGATCAAGCAGCTCCTCGCGGTCTCCTCCCACAATTCCCTAGAGCAGCAGCTCGAGCTGGAGGCCGAGTACCAGGGCCGCGCGGGCCGGTCGGCCGATTATCACGAGGGAGTGAAAGCCTTCCTCGAGAAGCGTCCCCCCAAATTCGCCGGGAACTAATGGCCGACCGGCAAGCCTGGACCGTCGGCGTGGTCGGCGCCGGGACCATGGGGAGCGGAATCGCCCAGGTCGCGGCGGCTGCGGGGCACCGGGTCATGGTGACTGACGCGAGTCCCGAGGCGCTGGAAGCCAGCCGGGCCCGGCTCCGCCGGACCATCGATGGCCTCCGCGACAAGGGGCGGCTCGACCAGGCCACGGCCGACCGTCTGGTGGAGTCCATCACCTGGGCCCCGGGAGCGGCCGGCGAATACGGCCTCTTCCGCCACTGCGATCTCGTGATCGAAGCGGTGCTGGAAGACCTCGCGGTCAAGCGGGACGTGTTCCGGAGGCTCGAGGCCGAGGTGAGCGAGGATTGCGTCCTCGCCACCAACACCTCCTCGCTCGCGGTCACCGCGATCGCCGGCGCGTGCCGGCTCCCCACCCGGGTCCTCGGGCTTCACTTCTTCAATCCCGTCCCGATCATGCAGCTGGTGGAAATCGTCCCGGGCCTCCTGACCGATGTGAGCATCGCCGGCGCGGCGCAGACCCTGATGGAGGACTGGGGCAAGATCACCGTTCTCTCCGCCGACACCCCCGGCTTCATCGTGAACCGGGTGGCCCGCCCGTTCTACGGCGAGGCGCTCCGAATCTACGAGGAGGGGATCGCGAGCAAGAGCACGATCGATTGGGCGATGCGCGAGCAGGGCGGGTTCCGGATGGGACCGTTCGAGCTCATGGACCTGATCGGCAACGACGTGAACTACGCGGTGACGAAATCGATCTTCGAGGCGATGCACGGCGATCCCCGCTACAAGCCATTCCTCACCCAGCAGCGGCTGGTCGAAGCCGGTTTCCTGGGCAGGAAATCGGGCCGGGGGCACTACGACTATCAGGAAGCCGCCGAGCGGCCGGAACCGGTGCGCGACGCCTCGCGCGGCGGGGAAATCGTCGATCGAATCCTCGCGATGCTGATCAACGAGGCCGCCGACGCGGTATTCTGGCAGGTCGCCAGCGCGGCGGACATCGAGCTGGCCATGACCAAGGGCGTCAATTATCCCAGGGGCCTGCTCGAATGGGGAAACCAGATCGGCGCCGACGTCATCGTCGAGCGGCTGGAGAGTCTCCAGCGTGAATACGGCGAGGATCGCTACCGACCGAGTCCCTTGCTGGTGCGGGCCGCCCGCCTGGGCACGCCGCTCAGATGACCGCCGCCCAGGAGCTCGCCGAGCGGGTCGTCCGCGGCATGATGGCGGGTGACGAGTTCAGCCGCTGGCTCGGCGTCGAAGTCCTCGAGATCGCGCCCGGCCGGTGCCGCTGCCGCATGACGGTCCGGCCGGAGATGGTGAACGGGTTCGGCGTCGCCCACGGCGCGATCGCGTTCGCCCTGGCCGACAGTGCGTTTGCCTTCGCGTGCAACACCGAGGGCCACGTGACGATGAGCATCGAGAACGGCATCAGCTATCCCAGGGCGGTGCACCCGGGCGACGAGCTGACCGCCGTCGCGAGCGAAGAAAGCGCCGGGCGCAAGATCGCCTTTTTCCTGGTCCGGGTCACCAACCAGCGAGACGAGACGGTCGCCCTGTTCCGGGGCACCGCCTATCGCACCGAGAAGGAACACGCATGATCGACTGGGAGCGGGTTCTCTATCTGGCGACCGTCTCGCGCTTCCTCGACGACACCGAGGAACAGCGGCTGGTTCCCGAGAAGAAGGTGCTCTACCAGTTCTCGGCGCGGGGGCACGAGGTGGCCCAGATCATCCTGGGGCAGCACCTCACCCATCCGCACGACGCGGTCGGCGCCTACTACCGATCGCGGCCGCTGCTCTTGTCGCTGGGCCTGTCCATCACCGACGCGTTCGCGTCGCCGATGGGGAAGTCGGGCGGGTTCAGCGACGGACGGGACATCGGGGTGGTCTGCAATCTCCCCAATGATCCGGGACCGGTGGTGCTTCCGATGTCGGGAGACGTGGGCTCGCAATACACCCCGACGGCCGGCTGGGCCCAGGCGATCCGGTACTACAAGGACGTCCTGGGCGCCGACGCCTATTCGGGCGCGCTTGGCTGTGTCACCGGTGGAGAAGCGTCCGTCGCCACAAATGGATTCTGGTCCGCGCTCACCATGGCCACGACGCTCAAGCTCCCGATGCTGTTCTACATCGAGGACAACGGATTCGGGATTTCGGTGCCGGGGAGGCTCCAGACCCCGGGCGGCGACATCGCGAGGAATCTGGCGTCCTTCCAGAACCTCCTGGTCCGTGACGGGGACGGGACCGATCCGGTCCAGACCGAGCTGCTGCTGGCCGAGTGCGTGGCTCATGCCCGTACCGGCAACGGTCCCGCGCTGATCCGGCTCACGGTGCCTCGGCTGTCGGGACATTCGGGGCAGGACACCCAGGCCTACAAGGGTCCCGAGCTTCTGGAACAGGAAAAAGCCCGCGATCCACTCCCCCGGTTGCAGCAGCACATGCTCTCGCTCGGGAAGACCGAGCTGGACCTGGCCCGGATCGTTTCCCAGGCCCGGAAGGCGGCCGAGTCAGCGCTCGAAGACGCGCTGGCGCGGCCGGAGCCGGATCCGGCCGGGGTGCTTCACCATCGAGTGGCGGAGACCATGCAGCAACGCGGCGGGTTAGGCCCGTCCGGCCACCGTTTTCCCGCCGGAAGCGAGACGCCGGCGCCGGAAGGGCCCCGGATCAACCTGCTGACCGCGGTCCGTCGCGCGCTGGAAGCCGAGCTCAGGAGCAACCCCAGGGTGCTGGTGTTCGGGGAGGATGTCGGCCCCAAGGGAGGGGTCCACGCCGCCACCCTGGGACTTCAGGAGAGTTTCGGGGAGCATCGCGTCTTCGATACCTCGCTTTCGGAAGAGGGCATCATCGGGCGAGCGGTGGGGATGGCCCTCGCCGGCCTGATGCCGGTGCCCGAGATCCAGTTCCGGAAATACGCCGACCCGGCCACCGAACAGCTCAACAACTGCGGCACCATCCGCTGGCGCACCGACAACCGCTGGGCCGCGCCGATCGTGGTGCGGATGCCCGGCGGGTACGCCCCGAAATGCGGGGACCCATGGCACAGCGTCAACGGCGAGGTGCTCTGGGCCCACGCGATCGGGTGGCAGGTGGCGGTGCCCTCCAATGCGGAAGACGCGGTTGGCCTGCTCCGGACCGCGATGCGGAGCAACAATCCAACGATCTTCTTCGAGCATCGCGCCCTGCTCGACGCCGCCTCGGCGCGGCGTCCCTACCCCGGGGACGATTTCGTGGTGCGGTTCGGGAAGGCCAGGATCGTCCGGCCGGGCGATCGGCTGACGGTCGTTACCTGGGGGGCGATGGTGGAGCGGTGTGAGTCCGCCGCGGAAACCAGCGGCGCGTCGGTCGAGGTCATCGACCTTCGGACCATCGCCCCCTGGGACCGGGAGACCGTCCTCGAATCGGTCAAACGGACCCGGCGCTGCCTCATCGTGCACGAAGACACCCTGACCGGGGGCTTCGGCGCCGAAGTGAGCGCCACGCTCGCCGAGCAGGCGTTCCTTTCCCTCGATGCGCCGATCGCCCGCCTGGCGATTCCCGACGTTCCCACGCCCTACAACGTCGCCCTCATGAATGCGGTGCTCCCCCAGGTCGACGACATTGCCGCGCGGATCACCTCCCTGATCGAGTTCTAGACCGGAGTGCCGGCGGAGGATGAAAGGGGGGCTTCCTGTTCCCTCGCCCAGGAAAAGAACACCACTGCCATCGCAGTCAGCACCGCCAGCCCGCCGATCAGCTCCATCACCCCGCCGGCGACCGCCTGATCGCTCATGATTGAGCGACCGTTGATGGGGGGCGCCAGCTCGTAGGTAGCGTATACCGGATAGCTGCTGAGCAGGAGCCACATGCCGAGACCGGTGTGCGCAACCGACGCGAGGAAGAGGTAGCCGATCTTGGCGATCCCCCCGCCGGCACGGAGGGGAAATGGCGCCAGGACCGGCCACCAGAACACCAGCCCGCCGACGATCCAGGCGAGGTCGATCGCGAACGCGCCAAGCTGAGTGCTCATGAGGCCATCCACCACCGACGGCAGGTGAGTCACCACCGCGATGAGATTGAACATGACGCCGGTGGCGACCGGATGGGTGGCGACGCGGAACACGGCGCTCGAACCGAGCCGGTCTTCGAGTCGTTTCCACCGATGCCGAGGAACGCCCCTGTAGAGCAGCGGTGGCGCGAAGAAGGAGAAGACCAGGAACTGCGCCGCGTGGACCGACATCAGATAGCCCGCGCCGAGGGTGCCCACCGGCCAGTCGAGGAAGAGCCAGATCAGCAGGAGGCCCCCGGCGCCCATGATGCGGTGCAGGTATTGCCCTCGCCGCCATGCCAGAGCCACGTAGGCGACCGCGCCGGTGAGGACCACGAGCCAGACCCCCGGATAGGCACGCCACTCCCAGCTCCATGCCTGGCCCGTGGCCGAGCACCACCAGCTCACCGACAGCATCGAGCGCTCAGGGAGGGGCGCCGGAGCCGACCCGCACCAACCGTGGAATGTCCTCCGCCCAGTCTTGTTGCCGGGTCCCGGAGGGATACTCCACCCGCTCGAGGTTGTCGGGCGTGTAGGCGAGGACCTGCGCCGCGTGGCCCACGCCGTAGCTTCCACCCGCCGAGCCGGCGGTGTCGGGAATGGCAGGCAGGATTCCCGCCGCGATCTGGGCTTTGGTGACCTCCTCGACGGTCCCAGTCAACCCGATGAACGAGGAACTGAACCCTCCAAGCCAGCTCCGGAGCCGCTCCGGCGTATCGCGCGCCGGATCGGTGGTGACGAACACGACCTTCACCCGGTTGGTGACCTCGGGCGAAAGTCTCGCGAGTACCGCGGCGAGGTTGGCCATGTGCACGGGGCAGACGTCGGGACAGTAGGTGTAGCCGAAGAACAGCAGGGTGAGATACCCGTCGGTCTCCCGCCGGAAATCCCAGGCGCCTCCGCGCATGGAGGTGAGAACGAACTCCGGTTTGGGCCTGGGCGCCGGCAGCTCGGCGCCGGCGTAGCCCCCGGGAGAGAAGGTGCGCCGCTCCGCGCATCCGGCGGTGAGCATCACGCTCAACAGAATGGATTGCCTCCAGGCGAGCCGGTTCACGGTCTCTCAAGCTCCTCGATGGCCTCGGTGAACCGGAGTACCGGTACCGAAAGAAGGATCCGCTCGCCGGCGGAGAACCGGAGCTCGAGCGGGATGGCGCCCCGCGTGAACGCGTTGGAGTCGACGTTCGTGAGCATCAAGTGCTGCCTCCCATGGCCGAACATCAGCCGAGCGCCCGGCGGGACAACGATGTAGTCGATCGGGACCATGCGGCGCAGGTTCCCCAATGCCACGACATCATGCATCATCACCGTCGCGACGGCGCTCGTGGCGCTCTCCAGAGTATCGGGTCGCGTCCCCCGGTTCTCAAGCCGGAAGCCCACACTCGCGATACCGTCGGCCGGCATTCCCCAACTCACGGCATGGGTGACCCGCAGGTCGCCGGCGGAGGCCGCTGCCCCCCGGCCGCCACCGCAGGCCAGTATCTCCGCCGCCACCAGTGCCACGACCCTTCTCAGGCCGGCACCCCCTGCTTCGGCGACGCCGCCACCTGGTCCAGCTTCTTCTCCCACTTTCGATAGTTCTCCGCGCCATCCTGCACGTAGGGCGAGTGCGCGATGAGCTGGAGCACCATCCAGTTGAGCAGGTTCGCGGGAAACCGGAGTGGTCGCACCACATCGAGGAAGAGCACGACCCGGGTTCCCGAAGTGTCGTTCCAGACCTCGTGCTCGTAGGTATCATCGAACATCAGCCCTTCGCCTTCTTTCCAGTGCCGCACCTCGTTCCCCACTCTGATGCGGCATTGCACTCGTGGTTCCGGCACCAGCAGTCCCAGGTGATAGCGGATCACGCCTTTGAACGGGCCACGATGCGGCGGAATGTGCTTGCCGGGGGCCAGAATCGAAAAGAACGCGGTCTTCATCCCCGGAATCGCGTCGATGATCCGCGCGGTCTCGGGACAGCGAGCCCGGTTGCTCTCGGCGTTGATGCCGTAGGCACAGAAGAAGAAGGTCTTCCAGCGCTCGTCGCTGATGCGCGCCTGGTCCTTGGAGATGTCGTGAAAGCTGGGGAGCAGCTCCTGGTGCGCCAGGACGGTCTCCAGCTCGGCGCGGATGATGGTCCACTGCCCGGCAACGTCGCGGGTCCAGCCGAATTCAGGATACATCGAGGGATCAAAGAATGCCGGATTGCCAACCCGGGACCCCCAGGTAATGATGGACTCGAGCCGCCTGATCAGCCTCGATCCCACCGACACAACCAGCGCGTGCATTCGCTCGCCCATGAATGCCTCCCTCAAGGCGTTGACGCTCGCGCACCGATGCGGCGCGCGGCGGCAGGGGCGCTCGGTTTGTCGAAGAGCGGCTCCCCGCAGTGTCGCTGTTACGCCGTGGGATGGGTCGGAGGGGCGGTGGCGAAGGGGCGCAGGTAGTCGGGCGGGACAGGCGCACTGACAGGCCGCAAAGGTGCTGCCGGTACCGAAGCAGGGCTGGTCCACTCCGCGCGCGCCGACAGACTCGGCGCCTCCCAGGCAACCGGCGTGGCACAGCAGCAGAGAATCCCGCAGCAACACTGTCGGTGCTGGTGAGGGTGGTCCACCGGCATCCCGGATCCGGCGTGGTCGCACTCCGCCGTCGCAGGTCGCCGAGTCGGAAGGTCCGCCTGACAACGGCGAACCAATCCAGGATTGAGCGCCACCAGCGCAAACCAGAGCGCCAGCAGGGCCCGGAGGGGGCGGATGCCCTGCTCCAAGTGAGCCATGAGCTCAAATGTGGAGGTGGCTAAACCGCGGGGCAAGGCGAGACCCGGATCAGCCGACCGGCCGTTGAGGTGTTAGAATCTGCCCCATGATCGACATTCTGCTCCCCGCCGGCCAATCCGAAGGCAGCACCCACGAAGTGGGCCAGTGGCTCAAGCGCGTCGGCGATCCGGTGCGCAAGGATGAGCCGCTCCTCGAAGTGATCACCGACAAGGTGACGGTCGAGATCGCCGCGCCTGCCGACGGCATGCTGGAAGAGATCCTGAAGCAAACCGGCGAGCCGGTGGAGCCGAATCAGGTCCTCGGAAGAATTGGAGCTGGGGGAGAGGAGACGGGCAGACGGCCGGAGGGGCCGACGGGCAGTGAATTCAGGGCTGCCTCCGGGTCCGTCCCCACCGACCCGTTGACCCACCGACCCTCCGAGTTGAGTCCCGCTGTCCGCCGGCTGATCCAGCAACACGGGCTCGATCCGGCGGCCATCACCGGCACCGGGAACGGCGGCCGGATCACGGCCCAGGACGTGGAGCGCCATCTCGCGGCTCATCCGTCCGCCGGTCCGTCTGCCCGACTGGTTCCCCATTCGTCCATGCGGAAGAGCATCGCCGAGCATATGGTGAAGAGCGTGCAGACTGCGCCGCACGTCACCGCCGTGTTCGAGGCCGACCTGAGCCGGGTCATCGCGCACCGGAACGCCTTTGGCGAGAAGAAACCGACCTACACCGCGTATTTCGTCCGGGCCGCGGTGGCCGCGATCCGGGCGGTTCCGAACGCCAACAGCCGCTGGCGCCCCGACGCCCTGGAAGTCTTCGACGACTGCAACATCGGGATCGCGGTGGCGCTCCCCGATGGCGGGCTCATCGTGCCGGTGCTCCACCAGGCCCAGGACCTGAGCCTGGAAGCAACCGCGGGCCGGCTGGAGGACCTCACCGGGCGAGCGCGGGCGGGCAAGCTCGAGCCGCGCGAGGTCCAGGGCGGCACCTTCAGCATCTCGAATCACGGGGTGAGCGGATCGCTGCTCGCCGCGCCGATCGTCATCGTGCAGCCGCAGTCCGCGATCCTCGGCGTCGGCAAACTCGAGCAGCGGCCCCGGGTGAACGCTTCGGGGGCTATCGAGGCCAGGCCGATGCTGTATGTCACCCTGACCATCGATCATCGGGTGCTCGATGGATTCCAGGCCAACACATTCCTGACCGCCTGGGTCAGGGCTATCGAAGACTGGACCTGACGACTAGAAGGTCTTGAAGCGCTCGAAGGGCTGCCGGCAGGCGCGGCAGAGATGGAGCGATTTGCAGGCGGTCGCGCCGAATTCGCTGACGACGGCGGTATCGCTCGAGCCGCAGTGGGGACACTCAAGGCGGACAGGCGGACCGGCGGACGGGCGGACAGGGTTGGACATTGTCACCTGCACCAGCTCGTCCCGGGTGTTTCCCGGAGGCGCGATCCCGTAGTTGCGGAGCTTCTCCCGCGCGTGCTCGCTGATCCAATCGGTGGTCCAGGCCGGCGCGTACACCGTCTCGATCTTCACCTCGCGAAACCCGGCGCCGGTAAGCGCCGCGGAGATCTCTTCCTCGATCACGTGCATCGCGGGGCACCCGCTGTAGGTCGGCGTCACCGTCACCGTGACCTGTTCTCCCACGGGATCGGCTCGGACCTCGCGGACGATGCCAAGCTCCACGATCGAGAGCACCGGAACTTCGGGATCCTTGACGAGCTCGAGAATCCGGAGCGCGCGCTGCTCGCTCGCCGAGCGGATGCGGTCCCCGCCTACCACGTGGCCCCCGGATGGGAGCGCGCGACGATCTGCATTTCCGCGAGCATGTGGCCCAGGTGCTCGGTGTGCCGGCCCCGGCGCCCGCCGGTCATTCGCATCGGATCTTCTGGAATGGCGAGCGTTGCCCGCGCGAGGGTGCCACGCGCCATCCGCTCCCAGGCCGGCAGGAGGGCGGCCGGATCGGGAGCGATGCCGCGGGCGGCGAGGTCACGATCGACCGCGTCCGCATAGCCGAACTCCCCGGTCCAGGGCCACAGTGCATCCAGCGCCTCCTGGGCCCGGCCGTGGCTCTCGTCGGTCCCATCGCCCAGGCGGCAGACCCATTCGCTGCTGTGGCGGAGGTGGTAGCGGGTTTCCTTCTGCGCTTTGGCGGCGATGGCGGCAAGCCGGGCATCGGAAGACCTGGCAAGGGCCTCCAGCAGGTGAAGGCTCCAGCCATCGAAGAGGAACTGCCGCACCATCGTGAACGCGAAATCGCCGTCGGGCAGCTCGCAGAGCTCGAGGTTCCGGAACTCGTGCTCGTCCCGCCAGTAGGCCAGCGCGTCCGCGTCCCGCCCTTTCCCTTCCACTTCGGCAGCCAGACCGAGGAACATGGTGGCATGGCCAATCAGGTCGAGGGCGATGTTGGTCATCGCGATGTCTTCCTCGAGAATCGGGCCGTGGCCGCACCACTCGGAGAGCCGGTGACCCAGCACCAGGCGATCATCGCCGAGGCGTAGCAGATAGGCGAACAGCGCCGCGTCCTGCGTCACAGCTCCTTGCCCACCCGGGGCACCTTGTAAAACTGCGGATGCCGGTAGGGCTTGTCGTTGCCCGGATCGAAGAATGGCCCGGCGTCCTCCGGAGACGAAGCGATGATCGCGTTGCTCGGGACCACCCAGATGCTCACCGCCTCGCCGCGCCTCGCGTAGGTGTCCCGCGCATTCTGGAGGGCGATCTCGGCGTCGGGGGCGTGGACGCTGCCAGCGTGCTCATGTGGCGCGCCGTCTTTCGCCTGGGTGAAGACCTCCCACAGGGGCCATTGATCCGGCGGACCGGCGCTCATGCGGCGGTTTTCTCCCGACCGCCCTGTTTCGCGGCGTAGGCCGCGGCCGCGTCGCGGACCCACTGGCCCTCCTCGTGGGCCGTGCGCCTCGCGGCGAGCCGCTCCCGATTCATGGGACCGTTCCCGCCGATCACCTGGTAGAACTCCTCCCAGTCGATCGGGCCGAACTCCCAGTCACCGGTCTCGGCGTTCTGCTTGAGGTCGGGATCGGGAAGGGTGAGATCGATCGCCTGGGCCTGGGGAACCGTCAGGTTGACGAAGCGCTGGCGGAGCTCGTCATTGCCCTTCTGCTTGACCCGCCAGCGGAGCAGATCCGCGCTGTTGGGACTGTCCTTGTCGCTCGGGCCGAACATCATGAGCGAAGGCCACCACCAGCGGTTCACGGCGTCCTGCGCCATCGCCTTCTGTGCGGGGGTGCCCTTCGAGAGGGTCGCGAGGATTTCGTACCCCTGCCGCTTGTGGAAGTTCTCTTCCTTGCAGATCCGGACCATGGCGCGGGCGTAGGGCCCGTAGGACGCGTGGGCGAGCATCGTCTGGTTCACGATTGCGGCCCCGTCCACCAGCCAGCCGATCGCACCCATATCGGCCCAGGTCAGGGTGGGATAGTTGAAAATGCTGGAGTACTTCGCCTTGCCGGCGAGGAGCTGATCGATCAGCTCGGCGCGATCCACACCCAGGGTTTCGGTGCCGCAGTAGATGTAGAGACCATGGCCGGCTTCGTCCTGCACCTTGGCGAGCAGGGCGAGCTTCCGGCGTAGACTCGGGGCCCGGGTGATCCAGTTTCCTTCGGGAAGCATGCCGACGACTTCGGAGTGGGCGTGCTGCGACATCATCCGGATGAGCTGCTTCCGGTAGCGCTCCGGCATCCAGTCCTTGGGCTCGATGGTCTCCCCCCGGGAGAGCCGAGCCTCGAATTCGGCGAGCCGGGCGGGATCTTCGGCTCCCTGGGTTTTCAAGCTAGCTTCCATGGTCCGTTCTCCGCCTTGTCTCCAGGGATCGGCGTCCGATCCGCTTGTTCGGCAAGGACTTACAACCCTCAAATATAATCGATCGGGGACCGTGACGAAGTCAGCCGGCTCATCCATGCTCGAGGCAGGAACGGTCGAAACCGAGGTCAAGGACGGCATCGGCACGATTCGCTTCGGACATCCGAAAGGCAACTCGCTTCCCGGCGCGCTGCTCACGAGGCTGGCGGAATCGGTGCGCGAGGTCGCGGGGGCGCCCGACGCGAAAGTGCTGGTGCTCCGAAGCGAGGGGAGCGGGGCCTTCTGCGCGGGAGCATCCTTCGACGAGTTTCGTGCCATCAAGGACGAGGAGGGCGGCAAGCACTTCTTCTCCGGATTTGCCCAGCTCATTCTGGCGATGATCCGCGCGCCCAAGTTCATCATCACCCGAGTCCAGGGAAAAACGGCTGGTGGGGGAGTTGGCCTCATTGCCGCCTCGGACTACGCTCTCGCGGCCAGCAAGGCATCGGTCAAGCTCAGTGAGATCGCCGTCGGGATCGGTCCCTTCGTCGTCGGCCCGGTGATCGAACGAAAGATCGGGCTCGCCGCCTTCAGCGCGCTGGCGGTGGACGGTGATTGGCGCGATGCCGCGTGGGGGGAGCGGCAGGGGCTCTTTTCGGAAGTGCTGGAGGATGAAGCCGCGCTCGACCAACGCCTCACGGCCTTTGCAACGAAGCTCGCCGGTTACAACCCCGACGCGGTCAGGAAGCTCAAGAAGGTGTTCTGGGCCGGGACCGAGCATTGGCCCGGGTTGCTCGCCGCTCGCGCGGTGATCAGCGGGAAGCTGGTCCTTTCGGAGTACACCAGGCAGGCGACCAGGCAGGACCGATAAGGATGCCGGGAACCGATGTCCTCGAAGCGCTGCGCACCCCGGCGCTGGTGATCGACCTGGATCGGGTGGAGCAGAACATCACGACCACGCTCCGGCTCCTCGGGAACGACCCAACCCGCTGGCGACCCCACCTCAAGACGGTCAAGCTCGGCCTCGTGATGCGGCGGATTCGGGAGCTGGGGGTTGACCAGGCCAAGGTCGCGACCACGCTGGAGCTCGAGACCGCCTGTCAGGCCGGCTTCACCGATGTGCTGCTGGCCTACCCGCTGGCGGGCCCAGCCGTCGGGCTGGTGCGCGATCTGGCGAAGACGTTTCCCGGAACCCGGCTTTCCGTCCTGGTCGAGTCGGCGGAGCAGGTGGCCCTCTGGCGCGGATCCAGTGTGGGACTCTTCATCGACCTCAACTCGGGGATGCACCGGACCGGGATGCTGCTCGACGCGCCCGAGGCGGTGATGGCGCTGGCCCGCGCGATCGAGGAGGGCGGGCTGCGGTTCGCGGGGCTCCACTTCTACGACGGGCACGCCCACGACTTTCCGGCCGACCAGGCAACCCGGATGGTCCACCAGGGTTATGACCGGTTGGCCGGCCTGGTTCGGGCCTTGCACGCCGCGGGTCTCCGAACGCCGGAGGTGATCACCGCGGGCACGCCCGCTTTCCCGCACGCGGTGTCGTATCACGGCTTCCCGCCAGAGACGGTGCATCGGGTTTCGCCCGGCACGGTGGTCTACAACGACCGGCGGAGCCTGACCCAGCTCCCCGGCGATGCCGGCTATTCCACGGCAGTCTTCGTGTTGAGCCGGGTGATCAGCCATCCCCGGCCGGACCGGTTCTGTGCCGATGCCGGCCACAAGGCGATCTCCGCCGATTCGGGCGACCCGGTTTGCGAAGTGATCGGCCATCCGGAGTACCATCCCCTCCACCCGAGCGAGGAGCACCTTCCCGTCGACGTGCCCGCCGGGACACCGCTGCCCGAACGAGGCACCTTGCTGTCCCTCCTGCCGACCCACGTCTGCCCGACGGTGAACAACTTCGACCACGCGGTGATCGTTCAGGCGGGGCGAGTGATCGGCGTGGAGCGGGTCACCGCGAGGGGCCGGCATCCACCGCTCGCTCCCGCGGGTCAGGCGCGGTAGCTTATCACCGCACGTCACCCCATCGAGCTCACCATGTCCGGTTGCGCCAGACCTGCAGCTTTGCTGCTCTTCGTCTCCTGTTCCCTGGCTGCCCAGATGAAGCCTCCCTGCGCCCAGCACGCCCGCGACTGCCCCGCCCCGCCCATCGTCACGCCGGGCCCGGCGCCTCGCGATCCGGTCCCGCCCCCTTCCGATGCGGTGATCCTGTTCGATGGCCACGACCTCTCCAAGTGGCGGAGCGAGAACGAGGGCCCGGCGAAGTGGACCGTCACCGCGGGTTATGTCGAGGTCGCCCCGGGCACCGGCATGATCCACACCACCACGGGATTCGGCGACGTCCAGCTCCACATCGAATGGATGGCGCCCGACCCGCCCCGGGGGAGCGACCAGGACCGGGGCAACAGCGGGATCTTCCTGATGGGGCGGTACGAGGTCCAGGTGCTCGATTCCTACGGCAACGTGACCTACCCGGACGGGCAGGCCGCGGCGGTGTACGGCCAGTATCCTCCCCTGGTGAACGCCAGCCGCAAGCCGGGCGAGTGGCAGACCTACGACATCGTGTTCCGGCGGCCGCGGTTCGGCCCCGACGGTGCGGTGCTCCGTCCGGCCATCCTGACGGTGCTGCACAACGGCATTCTGGTGCAGGACCACGTCGTCCTGACCGGGCCCACCGCGCACCAGCGACGCCCGCCCTACGAGGCCCATCCGGACCGCCTGCCGCTGGGCCTGCAGGACCACGAGCACCCGGTCCGGTTCCGGAACATCTGGGTCCGAACCCTGGAACCGTGACAGCATAACCCGCATCCCACAACGCAAGGAGCGACCATGCGCCGTTACCTGACCGAGTTCGTGGGTACCCTGTTCTTCGTGATGACGATCGGCCTGATCGTGGGCGCGGGGAGCCCGATGGCCCCCCTGGTCATCGGGTCCGTCCTGATGGTGGTGGTCTATATGGGCGCCCAGGTCTCCGGCGCCCACTACAATCCGGCCGTGACCCTCGCCCTGTTCCTCCGCCGCAAGATGCACCGGGGCGACCTGCTGCCCTACTGGATCGCCCAGATCCTGGGCGCGCTGGCGGGCGCCTTTCTGGCCAGCATCTTCATGGATCGCACCTTCACCATCGCGCCGGCCGCCACCACCAATACCGGCACCGCCCTGCTGGTGGAGATCCTCTATACCACGCTGCTTGCCCTGGTGGTGCTCAACTGCGCCGCCCGCGAGGCGACCAAGGGCAACTCCTATTTCGGCCTGGCGATCGGGTTCACCCTCGTGATCGCCGCCTATGCCGGTGGCCCGATCTCGGGCGGGGCCTTCAATCCCGCGGTGGCCACCGGGGCGATCGTGGTCGACACGCTGAGCGGGAGCGGGAATCTCGGCCATCTCTGGATCTACCTGGTGGGACCGCTGGCGGGCGGGATCATCGCGTCCTTCATCTTTCAGCTTCAGGGAGAAACCTGACCCAGCAGCTCACACCTCGCACCACCCACCGCTTGGATGCCCGAGCTTCCCGACATCACGATCTACCTCGAGACGCTCGAGCGGCGAATTCTCGGGAAGCCGATTCAGCAGATCATCCTCAAGAGCCTCTTCCTGCTCCGCACCGTCGACCCGCCGCTCGCGCTGGCGAGCGGCCGGCCGGTGGTGGAGCTCCGCCGGCTCGGCAAGCGGATCGTCCTCGGCCTGGGCGACGATCTCTTTCTGGTCATCCACCTCATGATCGCGGGCCGGCTGCGATGGCTCGCCTCCGGGTCGAGCCAGAAGCGACCGGGCCGGATCGTCCTGGCGGAATTCGAGTTTCCCAACGGGATCCTGCTCCTCACCGAGGCCGGGACCAGGCGCCGCGCGTCGCTGCATTTCGTTCGGGGGACCGGGGCGCTGCTCGACCTGGATCGAGGCGGGATCGACGTCCTGTCCAGCACCCTGCCGGCCTTTTCCGAACGACTGAAAGCCGAGAATCACACTCTGAAGCGAGCTCTGACCGACCCGCGACTCTTCAGTGGCATCGGGAACGCCTATTCCGACGAGATCCTGCACGCGGCGAAGCTTTCCCCGCTCGCGTTGTCGAAGCGGCTCTCCGATCCCGAGGTTGCCCGGTTGCACTGCGCGACCCTGGAGGTACTGGGAGGGTGGATCCGACGGCTGCGATCGGAAACCGGGGAAGGATTTCCCGAGGGAGTCACCGCGTTCCGGGAAGGCATGGCGGTGCACGGGCGGTACGGGGAACCGTGCCCGGCCTGCGGGGCGCCGGTCCAACGGATTCGTTACGCGGAAAACGAGACCAATTACTGCGCCCGGTGCCAGACCGGCGGAAGACTCCTGGCCGATCGCGCCCTTTCCCGCCTCCTCAAGGGTGACTGGCCCAGATCCCTCGACGAGCTGGAATGAGGGCGGCTATTTGAACTGCCCCTCCCGAATCGCCCGGAACTCGTTGCCGGGCCGCCATTCCGGGAACCGGGTGGCGTTGGCGATCCGGTAGCCCATCGTCATAAACAGCCGCAGGTCCTGCACCGCCCCGGCCAGGTCCCAGTCCGGCTTGATCTCGTCGGACGGGTTGTGATAATCCTTTTCGGTGTAGTTGTCCCGTTTGGCCATGCCGTACCCCGCTGGCTTTCCGATGAAATCGGTGCCCGCCTCGGGGTCGAAAGCGGGAACCCCCAGTTTCGCGAAGTTGAAGTGATCGGAGCGGTAGTAGAACCCCTTCTCGGGCTCCGCGTCGGGTTTGAGCACCCGGTGCTGCTCCGCGGCCGCGTCGCGGGCGTAATCGTCGAGCTCCGAGGCGCCAAGCCCGACCACCACGAGATCGCTGGTGGGACCCCAGGTGTTGAGCACATCCATATTGATCACCGCGAGGGTCCTGGTCAGTGGATAGAGCGGATTGGTCGCATAGTACTGGGAGCCCAGCAATCCCTGCTCTTCCGCCGTCACGGCCAGGAAGAGAATCGATCGCCGCGGCTTCTGCTTGAGCTTCCCGAACGCCTTGGCCATTGCGATCAGCCCCGCGGTGCCCGTCGCGTTGTCCGCCGCCCCGTTGTAGATCGAGTCGCCATTGATCGGGGTGCCGATGCCGAAATGGTCCCAGTGGGCGGTGTAGATCACGTACTGGTCCCGGACCAGGTCCCGGTTGTTGATCGGGGTCGAATCACTCCCCAGCAGTTTGGCGACCACATTGCGGGACTGGATGGTTCGCAAGGTGTTGCGAATGCTGAGGGACGCCGTCACGCCGAGAGGCACCGGCCGGAACGCACGGCTCGCGGCGCGCGCTTTCAGCGAATCGAAGTTCTGACCGGCCATCGCGAACAGCGCCTTGGCCTGATCCAGCGTGATCCATCCTTCGATCGCCGACCGGCTCATGTTCTTGTCGGGGGTGAGCAGGTCGAACTGCTCGCCGGTCTTGCCCTGGACCACGGCGAACGGATATCCGGCCGGACCGGTCTCATGGACGATGAGGACCGCGGCGGCCTTGTGCTTCATCCCCTGTTCGTACTTGTAGGTCCACCGGCCATAGTAGGTCATGGCCTTTCCGCCGAACTGGGTCGAGTCGGAAAGGGGAGGATCGTTCACCAGCATGATCAGGGTCTTGCCGGTCATATCCTCGCCCTTGAAATCGTCCCACGAGAATTCCGGCGCCTCCACGCCATAGCCGACGAACACCATATTGGAATGGGCGATGGATGCCTCCGGCGCCACGTGCTTGGTCCAGGCCACGAAGTCGTCCCGCCACGCCAGGACCCGCTTGGCGCCCTTCCCGTCGAACACGAGCGTCGGCGACCCGACCGGCGTGATGCCCACCAGGGGCACCACCTGGATGTAACTCCCATCCGGATTCCCGGGCGCCAGGCCCGCCTCCGCGAACTGATCCGTCAGGAACTTGATCGTGTAATCCTCGCCCTGGCTGCCGGGGGCCCGACCCTCGTACATGTCGGAGGCGAGAACCCGCACGCCAAAGGCAAGCCCGGCGGTGTCGATGGTGGCCTCCGCGCTCTCGAGATCGCGGGGGTTGGCGGAGCCGGAGCGGCAAGCGGACAGGGCGAGGAGAAGCCCCCCGGAGAACAACAGGTAATGACGCATGAGCCAGAATCCTTGCAGGTGTGAATCGGACCCCAAAAATAGTAGATTCTCCGCGGCCCTCCTCAAGAGATCCCATGGCGTCCTCCCCCTCGCGCAGCTCGGCGAATGCTGCGGTCTTTGCCTCCTTTCTTGGCTGGACCCTGGACGCCTTCGATTTTTTCCTGGTGGTGTTCACCCTGACGGCGATCGGGGCCGAATTCGGGGTGACCGATGCCGCCATGGCGGGGACCCTCGCGATCACGCTGGCGTTCCGTCCGGTCGGCGCCTTCATCTTCGGGCTGATGGCCGATCGCTACGGGCGACGCACTCCGCTGATGCTCAGCCTGGTGTTCTTCTCGGTAATGGAAGTGCTGTCCGGGCTCGCCCCAAGCTATACCATGTTCTTCGTCTTTCGGGCGCTCTTCGGCATCGGGATGGGGGGTGAATGGGGCGTCGGCGCGTCGCTCGCCATGGAAAAGGCGCCCGCCAAGCGGCGCGGGCTGCTCTCGGGGTTTCTCCAGGAAGGCTACGCCTGCGGGTATCTCCTCGCCGCGATCGTGTATTTCCTGGTCTTTCCCAGGTGGGGATGGCGGCCCCTGTTTTTCATCGGCGGGCTTCCGGCGCTCCTCGCGGTGTACGTGCGATCCCGGGTGACCGAGTCGGAAGTCTGGCTCAAGACCCGGCACCACGACTGGAGCTCGCTGGGCCGGACCATCCTCTCCCACTGGAAGCTGTTCCTCTACATCCTGGTCCTCATGACCATGATGAATTTCGTGTCCCATGGCACCCAGGACATGTACCCCACTTTCCTTCAGCGCGACTGGGGCTTCACTCCGGGCAAGCGCGCCGCGCTCACCGCGTTCTCGATGGTGGGGGCGATCCTCGGCGGGCTGATCACCGGCCACCTGTCGGACCGGTTCGGCCGGCGGCGGGCCATGATCGCGGCGCTGATCGGCGCGATCCTGGTGATTCCCGCCTGGGCCTTTGCACCCTCGCTTGGGGTTCTGGTCGCGGGAGCCTTCCTGATGCAGTTCATGGTGCAGGGCGCCTGGGGCGTCATCCCGGCCCATATCACCGAGCTGGCGCCGGATTCGGTGCGGGGCTTTCTCCCCGGATTCGCCTACCAGTCGGGGGTCGCCCTGGCCGGGACGGTCGCCCTCATCGAGGCGGTCTTTGCCAAAGGCACCAGTTACGCCGTCGCCATGGCGCTGACCGCGGTCACGGTTTTCTCGCTGGCCGCGCTGGCAACCTGGGCCGGGAAGGAGAAACGCGGCGTGGTGTTCGGGGAAGCCATCCCGCCTGTCAAGGAACCTGGCCTCGGCGTCTAGCCCACCGGCGTCGCCTGTCTAATGCACCAACCGATAGAAACGCGCGGCCATCGTGGGGAGCCGGTCCCGACGTGCGCGAAGCACCGCTTCGATCCTCGCTCCGGCGAGCCGCCTCCACGGCGGAGGGATCGATAGCACGGCGTGGGCCAGGACGTTGTCGGCAAGGCCCAGCTGCACCACCCCGACGACCGAATCCCAGGCCGCTCGAGGAAGGTGGGACAATACCCGCCGGTCCAGCGCACGGCTGTTCGATGTTAACCCGCGAACCGACGGGAAGGCGGGGGTGAACCGAACCAGCTTGGGCAGGGCCGGGCGAACCGCCGCGGCGAGCCATCCATCGAACGAGGCAAAGGCCTGATCCCGATCGACCGGGAGGGCACGCCAGGTGCTGCCCCCATCCCCGGGAACCGCCATCCAGTGCCACTGACCGGGATGGCGGTCCCAGTCCCCCATGACGAAGTCCAGAAGCCTCGCCGCCAGAAACCACTCTGTGTCCACCGCGGCGCCCGGCAGCGTATCCAGGTCGGCGAGGACCTGGTCGGTGGAGGACAGCCCCGGTTTCGAGGAATCCGTTTCTTCTTCCTGGAAGATCCCCAGCAGGCCACCAAAGCGACTGAAATCCCCCAATTCCGGCTGGTCGGCGAGCACCGCGAGTCGTCTCGGCGCGCTGGGGAATCCGGCCGCCAGCTCCAGCACGCCCGCGATCAGGGGTGCGGCGGGATTCGCCGCACTGACCTGGTCCTGGAGCAGCCGACCGAGGAGACTGCGGTCGAGGGGAGCGGGCAGCAGTCGCAGCTTCTTGTCGAGCGAGCGAAACACGTACCGGCGGCCTGCCGCTGACCGGAAGTGTAAGGAAAGGGATTGTTGACCTCCGCCGGCTCGGACCGGGATCAGCCCGCCGTCCACCTGCTCGAGCCGTAGCACTGGAACCGTGATTGGGGTGAGCCAGAGGTCCCGATACCCGTTGCCCGCCAGGCGACGCCAGAGAGGCCCGGCCTCATATTCGCTTCCCGCGATCACCTCCAGGGAGCTGGCCTCCGCGGGCACGGATCTCCGGACCGGACCATCCCGGCCCCGGGAAGGGAGCGGCACCAGGAGGACCAGCAGGAGAATGAGGAACCCGCCCGGGATCGCGGCCCGGACCAAGCGGCGGCCAAGCCGGGGTGAGGTGCAGCCCTGATTCGGCATCGTCGTCCTTGTAGGGGCGGCAGATAACCCGCGCCTGTCGGGGGAGACGAGGAGGTTCCGTGAAGCGTCACATCGAGCTGGCTGCTCTGATCCTGCTGGCGGTCGGGTGCCATTCCAAACCCGAATCCCCGATCGCCGAGCCCCTGGACCAGTTCAACCAGGGGATCAGCGAGTACATGAAGGTGCGGGATCGCCTGGCCGACTCGATCGGACCGGTGGATGAGACCAAGAGCCAGTCGGAAATCGCCGCGCGCGCGGCCGCCCTGGCGGCGGCGATCACCACCGCGCGCACCAGCGCCAGGCAGGGCCAGATCTTCACCACGGATGCAGCGGTGGTGATCGCGACCATCATCAAGGACGAGTATCGCCGCCGGAGCGACAGCCTGACCGCGAGCCGTCAGGAGCAGGCAAACGAATACCGGGAAGACAACCTCCCGCCGTTCGAGCCCCAGGTCAATCAGCTCTTCCCGACCATCTATCCGCTTCCGACCTTCGACGCCCTGCTGCTCCCCCTGCTGCCCAAATTGCCCGATCATCTCGAATACCGCCGGGTGGAGCATTTCCTTCTGATCCGGGACACCGAAGCGAACCTGATCGTGGATTACATGCCCAATGCCTTTCCCGACTAGGAGAATCCCCCTGACCGGAGCGTGGCGGTGGGGCTGGGCGATCGTCGCGGCGACCAGTACGGCCTCGAATCTCCCGGCCCAGCAGGTCACCCTCCCGAAACTGGCCAATGCAGTGCGCTTCGCCGTGATCGGCGACATCGGGACGGGGGACAAACCGGAGTACGAGCTGGCCGCTGTGGTGGCGAAGGCCCGCCAGCAGTTTCCCTTCAGCTTCGTCATCATGCTGGGCGACAACATCTACGGGTCGGAGCGGCCCCAGGATTTCGAGAGGAAATTCAGCACGCCTTACAAGCCCCTGCTCGATGCCGGGATAGAGTTCCACGCCGCCCTGGGAAACCATGACGATCCCAATCAGCGGTTCTACAAACCCTTCGGCATGGGCGGGGAGCGCTACTACACCTTCAAGAAGGGCAACGTGCGGTTCTACGTGCTCGACAGCAACTACATGGACCCCGATCAGGTGAAGTGGCTCGAAGGACAGCTGTCCGGCGACAATACTCCCTGGAAGATCGCCTACTACCATCATCCCATTTACACCACGGCGAAGCGGGGGCCGAACCTCGAGCTGCGCCGGGTGCTGGAGCCGCTGTTCACGAAATACGGAGTCAACGTGGTCTTCTCCGGGCATGAGCACGTATACGAGCGCTTGAAGCCGCAACAGGGCATCAACTACATCGTGGACGGCTCCGCCGGCAAGCTGAACACCGGCGCGCTTCGACCCGGCGACATCAACGTCAAGACCTACGACGCCGACCGCACCTTCATGGTGGTCGAGGTCGCCGGCAACGCGCTGTATTTCCAGACCTTCAGCCGCACCGGTGCGACGGTGGACCGCGGGGCGATCCAGCGGCACTGAGACGACGATTACCTTGAGGCGATGGGCTCGTCCCGCCGCCGATTCCTCGAGCAGATCTCCGGCACCCTGGGCGCGTTGGCCCTGGGCCGGCCTTCCACCCGGTCCTCGCCACCGGCCGACTTCGAGGTCGCACTCCAGAGCGATCTCATGGTGCCGCTGCGCGATGGCGTCCGTCTCGCCACCGACGTCTACCTCCCGGCCCGGAACGGCACCCCGGTCGCCGAGCGGTTTCCGGTGATCCTGGAGCGAACCCCCTACAACAAGACCGCCGACAGCCGTTCGGAGCGGACCCCGGACGATCCCAGGCCGAAGAGCCGGGCCCAGGTCGCCGAGTTCTTCGTGCGCAACGGATACGTCGTGATCTACCAGGATTGCCGGGGGCGCTACAAGTCGGAAGGCGAATTCGTGAAGTATCTGAGCGACGGGCTCGACGGATTCGACACCTGCAAGTGGATCCTGGCCCAACCGTGGTGCAACGGGAAGATCGGGACGATGGGCCTCTCCTACGCCGCGCATACCCAGGGCGCGCTCGGCAGCGCCGGCGCGCCCGGGGTGGCGGCCATGGTGCTCGATTCGGGCGGATTTTCCAATGCCTACCAGGGCGGGATCCGTCAGGGAGGCGCCTTCGAGCTGAAACAGGCGACCTGGGCCTACAATCAGGCGCTCGAGAGCCCGGGGATTCGCGACCATCCCGAGAGGCTGGCCGCGCTCCGGGCCGTGGACATCAAGCAGTGGTTCGGGAGGATGCCCTGGAAGCGGGGGGACTCACCGCTCGCCCTGGCGCCGGAGTACGAGGACTATCTCTTCGAGCAGTGGGAGCACGGCACCTTCGACAGTTATTGGAAGCAGCTCGGCATCTATGCCGCGGGTTACTACGACCGGTTTCCCGAGGCCGCGATGGTCCACATGTCCTCCTGGTTCGATCCCTATCCCCGCACCGCGACGGAGAACTACCTGGGGCTTTCCCGAAGAAAACGCGGTCCGGTGCGGCTCATCCTGGGCCCGTGGACCCACGGGGACCGGCAGCTCAGCTACGCGGGCAACGTGGACTTCGGCGCCGAAGCGGTGTTCGACGGGCACGTGGAAGCCGATTGGCTGACCTTCCGACTCCGCTGGTTCGACCGCTGGCTCAAGGGAGCTGCCAACGGCGTGGATCGCGAACCGCGGGTCCGCATCTTCGTGATGGGCGGCGGCTCGGGCCGGAAGAACCCGGCGGGCCGCCTCGATCATGGCGGGCATTGGCGCGCCGAAACGGACTGGCCCCTTCCCGGGACGCAGTGGACTCCGTACTACCTGCATGCCGACGGCCTTCTTTCTTCTTCCCTTCCGGAAAAAGCCGAATCGTTTCGCGAGTATCGTTACGATCCCGCCCACCCGGTCCCCACGGTCGGGGGAACCATCACTTCGGGCCAGCCGGTCATGGTGGGCGGCGGGTTCGATCAGCGGGAAGGACCGGCCTTCTTCGGATCGCGGGCGCCCTGGGCTCCGCTGGCCGACCGGCCCGACGTCCTGGTCTTCCAGACGCCGCCGCTGGGCGAAGTGCTCGAGCTCACCGGGCCGCTCCGGGTGAATCTGTGGATTTCCTCGGATGGTCCCGACACCGACTTCACCGCGAAGTTGATCGACGTGTATCCGCCGGGGCCCGACTATCCCGACGGATATGCCATGAATCTCACGGACGGTATCCTGCGGGCGCGCTACCGGAAGTCATGGGAACGCCCCGAGCTGATGCAGCCCGGGGCGGTGTATCCGGTGACCATCGACGCCTTCCCGACCAGCAACCTGTTCCAGCCGGGTCACCGGATCCGGCTGGACATTTCCAGCAGCAACTTTCCCCACTTCGATGCCAACCCCAACACCGGCGAGCCGGAGGGGTGGAACACGCGAGTCCGGATCGCCACCAACCGCGTGTACCTGGATCGCGCCAGGCCGTCCCACGCGGTCCTCCCGGTGATTCCCGCTAACCGCCCAGGCTCGCGGGGGGCGGCACCACCTCGTCCTCCGGCGGGGCGGTGAGCACGCGGTAGTAGCACCACGCGGTCAGTCCCCACACGAACACCAGTGACAGAATCATCGTCAGCCAGCCGCCTGCTCTCATGGTCGCCTCCTAACCCCCGGCCCCGACGGGAGACCCGTCGGCCGGATTGGCGTCGTCCAGGTCCATGCCGCTTGCCCGCCACCGGGTCTGCCCGGTCTTCACCAGCAGGAACATCCCCACGACGCAGACCAGAATCAATCCGACCGCGAGCTTGGCCCCGAGGGAGCCGAGCGCGGCATTCACCGCGCCCGACAGATTCGACAAACAGAAACCGACGAACACCACCAGCAGATAGAGCGGCGCCACCCACTTCATGATGAACCGGAAGATGCGGGGGATGCGGATCGCGGCTCCATCGTGGGCTTCCTTCCAGCCGCGATCGATCCCGAACACCCAGGAGAACAGGATGATCTCGATCGCGGCGACGATGAAGATGAGGAAGGTGCCCACCCAGAAATCGAGCGTGCTCCAGAAGGTCCCGTCCTTGGTGAACCAGATGGTGAGCACCGAGCCCAGGGTGCCCAGCCCCACCATCGCGGACGTGGACATCCCGTGGCTCGCCCCGGTGGCCTCCTTGATGAACGCCACCGCCGGCTGGTACATGGAGATCGAGCTGGTGATCGCGGCGAGAAACAGCATCAGGAACCAGATCGCTCCGACCAGGTTGCCGATCGATCCCATGTGGGCGAAGACCACGGGGAGGGTGTTGAAGCCCAGCCCGAACGAGCCGGTCTGCACCGCGGCGATCGTCCCCGAGAGGCCGAGGAACACGAACGAGGCGGTGAGGGTGATAAGGCCCCCGAAGCCGACCTCGAAGAGCTCGTTGGTCGCGGTCGAGGTGAGACCGGACAGCACCACGTCGCTCTTGGCCCGCATGTACGAGGAGTAGTTGACGATGATCCCGAAGCCGACCGAAATACTGAAGAAGATCTGCCCCGCCGCGGCGAGCCAGGTCTGGAAATCGGCGAGCTTCGAGAAATCGGGATTCCACATGTAGCCCAGCCCGTTCACCACGTTCTGGTCCGGCATGGCCGGATCGGGAGTCCCCAGGGTCAGCACCCGGATCAGCACGATCACCGCGCAGATCGCCATGCCCGGCATGGCCCAGGTGCAGAACTTCTCGATCCCCTTGGAGATCCCCCGGTAGACCAGCAGGATGTTGAGGGCGAAGACCACCGCCCAGCAGATCAGGGTGAAATGGGAATCGCCGGTAAAGAGCACTCCGTCCTGGTTGGCCCCGGTGAACGCCTGGTAGTAGTGGGCCGAGGTCGCGGTCTGGTCGGCGATCGAGGCGGCCCGGTCGATGCCTAACCCGCCAGTGAGGAACTTGAGGAAGTAGCCGACCGTCCAGGCCTCGATGAACACGTAGTAGAACGAGACCGCGAGCGGAATCAGCGCGGCGATCCCGCCGAGGTAGCGGGCCGCGCTCCCCCGGCCGATGACTCCGAAGATGCCCGGCGCGGAGTGAAAGCCCTTCTTCCCACCGTAGCGGCCCATGGTCCATTCGGCCCAGCCGATCGGGATCCCGAGGAAGATCAGGGCGCAGAAGTAGGGGATCAGGAAGGCGCCGCCGCCGTTCTGAGCGGCCTGTCCGGGGAACCGGAGGAAATTGCCCAGCCCGACGGCCGAACCCGCGACCGCCAGGACGACGCCTACACGGGTGCCCCATTGCTCTTGTTCGGGTTTCATGGTCGATGGGTTAGGGTGAGGAAACTTACACCAGCATCCGGCGCTTGAGATACTCGTACTGCCGGACCACCGCCCGGGCGGCGCCCTCGGGCAGCACGTCGATGACCCGCACCCCGCTGCCCTTGAGCTCGGCCAGCGCGGCGGACCGGGATTCCAGCAGCTCCTCCGCGGCGGCCCGCTCGAAGGCCTGCTCCACGGTACCGGGGCGGGCGGTGGCCAGTCGCTCCAGCACCGGATCCCGGAGCGTGACGGCCACCGGGAGGTGGCGGGGGCGGAGGGTTCCCGCCTGGGCCAGGAACGCCTCGCTGGCGGTCCGGTCGATGACATCGGTCAGCATCACCGTGAGCGCCCGCTTCCGATTCCGCGCCGCGAGGAATCCGAACGCCGCGGGATAATCCGGTTCGACCAGACGCCCCTCCAGACCCGCGAGCGCATCGAGAACCAGCCGGAGCGACCGCCGGCCTCTCGCGGGGGGCACATAGGCCAGCACCTCATCGGCGAAGGCGAGCAGCCCGACGTTGTCGTCGTGCGCCACCGCGGCATGGGCGAGCTGGAACGCGGCGTCGATCGCGGATTCGAGCCGGGCCCGGCCTTCGCTCTCGGCGGTGAGCATGCGCCCCGCGTCGAGGACGATCATCACCTGCTGACGCCGCTCCACCTCGTATTGCCGCGCCATCAGCTTGCCGCGACGGCCGGTGGCTTTCCAGTCGATCGAACGGGTATCGTCCCCCGGCACCCATTCCTTGAGACTCTCGAACAGGCGGCCTTCCCCGATGCGCCGGAGGTTGCGGAGCCCGGCCTCGCGGCGCCGTTCTGCCTGGGAAGGGAGGGCCCGAAGCAGCGCGCCCTGGAGGTCGGGATAGACCACGACGGACCAGGGAAGCTCCCGCCGGCCCTGCCGCCAGCAGAGGCCCAGGGGGCCGAGCACCCGAAGGTCGAGCCGCCCCGCCCGGGCCTTGCCGCGATGGAGCGGGGTCACCACCAGGGTCTCGGCAAAGGATCCGCGGGGCGGCAGGGTGAGCCTCCGATCGGAAGGCGAGGCGCCGAGAAGCCGGGGGACGTGCTCCATAACCCGCACCGTCGCCGGCCGGGAGGCGCGATTCTGCCAGCGGTAGGTCACCGGGAGCTTCCGTCCTACCGAGAACGCCGGCGGCGCTTCGCGAGTCACCGGCCAGCTGGCCAGATCCTGCCGCGCCACCAGCCAGGCATCGAGCAGGAACGCCAGGACCCACAGGATGTCGCCGATCACCCAGGCGGTTCCCAGCGGAGACCACCATCGGCTGAGCGGCGCGAGCACGGCGAGCCCCGCGGCGACGGCATACCAGCGGCGCGAAGGGAGGATCATGGATGGGGCGCCGCGATCCGCTCGATCAGGGTCTGGAGCGCGGCATCGGCGGTCACCCCTTCGAGCTCGAGCTCGGGGGCCACCACCACTCGATGACGAAGCACCGCGACCACCAGGCCTTTCACGTCGTCGGGAATCACGTAGTCCCGGCCATCGAGCAGCGCAGCCGCCTGGGAAAGCTTGAGGAGACCCACACTGGCGCGGGGCGAAGCCCCCAGGGTGAGAATCGGCGCCCCCCGAGTGGCCCGCACCAGGGCGGTGACGTACTCCACCAGGCTCGGCTCGACCCGAACCTGCCGCGCCGCCGCGCGAAGCCGCTCCAGTCCGCCGGCATCGAGCACGCGGGTGATGCCGAAGCTCGCCGTTTCGGTGGAATCGAACCCGCTCAGCACGCTGTCCAGCACCCGTTGCTCGGTGTCGCTCTCGGGATACTCCAGCGTGCTCTTGAGCAGGAAGCGGTCGAGCTCGGCTTCCGGCAGGGGGTAGGTCCCTTCGAATTCGATCGGGTTCTGGGTGGCGAACACCGTGAAGCTCGCGGTCATGGGATGGCCTTCGCCATCCACCGTCACGCTGCGTTCCTCCATCGCCTCGAGCAGGGCGGCCTGAGTCTTCGCGGGCGCCCGGTTGATCTCGTCGGCGAGGACCAGGTCGGCGAAGATCGGACCGGGCCGGAAGGTGAAGCCTCCCTGCCCGGTCAGGATGTTGACTCCGGTGATGTCCGAGGGCATCAAGTCGGGAGTGAACTGAATCCGCCGGAAATTGAGCCCCAGCGCTTCATTGAGCGCCCGGACCATCAGCGTCTTGGCGGTCCCGGGCGGACCTTCGAGCAGGACGTGTCCCCGCGCGATCAGGGCAAGCACCGCTTCGTGCAGGACCGCCTCCTGACCGAGCACGACGCGCCGGAGCTCGCCGAGGACCCGGTTCGCGGCCCCGGCGGCGTCACGGACTTCTTCGGGACTCAATGCTTGAGTTCCTGCCACAGATCCTCCACCGCAAGGGCGGCCAGACGGACGTTGCGCGCGGGCTGCCCCGGGCGGGCGAGCTGTTTGAGGCGGTCGAGCGGCTCGCTCCGGCGATCCATGCTCTCGAGCCACGACCGCCAGTCACCGGCCGGACGCAGGCCGACCGGGGCAAGACGACGCCGGAGCCCGCGCACCATCGCCCCGATCGCTTCGTCGTGACCGCCCGCCGCGGAGAGCGCGGTGGCCAGCGCGTCCACGTGTTCCAGCGGAGAGCGGCGGATCCGGGTGATCGCGCGGATCGCCGGCCCGAATCGCACCGCCCCGAAGAGAAGCGCGATCACCCCGACCAGCGCGAGCTGCCAGACCGCCCATCCCCAGGGAGAGCGCCGGCTCCACGCCAGCGTGGCTCCGGCCAGCGAGCCGCTCGCCCCGAAACCGTGATGATACTCCTCGAAGATCACCTCGCGATAGGATCGGGTCAGCAGCCCGAGGACGAACGGGCCGGCGCTGCTGCGGCGGAGAGCTCGATTGCGGAACGGGGCGGCATCGCTGAACAGGAACACCCGCCGGCCGGTCGCCAGGGTGAGCCGCACCGCGGCCAGATCGTCCCGCTCGGTCCGGAGCAGCACCGACCGTCCCGCGATCACCGGCACCTGACACCCAAAACGACCGATGTCTTCCAGCCGGCTCGAGTCCACCACTTCCCGCTCCCCGGTCCGGACCAGGGCGCGAGCGACCTGGGCGTCGTTGGCGTCGGGCTCCCGTCCTGGAGGAGCGACTCGCATGGAGTCGGCCAGGGGTTCCGTGCGATACCCGAAGCAGCGCATCAGGGGAGTGGCTCCCGCGCCGGCGAGCAGCACGTCGCTCCGCCCGGCGAACTGGAGCACCTCGCCGATTTCCGGAGGTGAGAACTCCACCGTGGGATCCAGGATCACCAGGATCCGGGGAAGCGAGTCCGCGAGGCGGTCGAGATGGATCGGCCGCTCGCGGAAGCGGCGGACCGTGAGCCCGAGGCGCTGGGTCGCTTCCAGCAGGGCCCGGGCCCCTTCGGGACTGGCGAGAAAGGTGGACGGCCGGACGTCGAGCTCCGGCTCCTCTCCGCTGGAGCGGCCCACCAGGGTTCCGATCGCGGCCACCCCGAAGAGCAGGCAGAGCGCCAGCAGTGCTTCAGAGCGCGGGCGCATGACGCTCCTCCATAACCCGCTGATGGAAGGCGTCATATTCGGCCGGCCCGCAGGGACGCCGCGCGAACCCGTAGCCGTACAGCGCGCCGACCAGCTCCAGGAGCTCGGCGCGGAGCGGCGGGCCGAGACCGGGCTCCCGGGTGTATTCCCGGGGCGTTTTCGCCGGATGGTACTTGAGCAGCGCGGCGGCATCGAGGGCCAGGACCAGTCCCAGGAAATCCGCCTGCATCGCTTCGACAAAGCGGCCCGAGGCGGCGAGTCGGGCCGCTTCCCGCCGGTACCACTCGCGATCCCGGCGGAGCGCGACCGGAACGGCCGCCTCACCCGCAGGCGCCGAGGGGCGGATGGTGCGCACCAGGACCCAGGCGGCGTGCACCAGGATCGCCACCAGGACGACCAGCATGGCGAGCATCAGGAAGCGGTAGCCCAGCGGGTTATGATCCCGGAGCAGGGTCAGCCAGTGCGCCAGGCCGGCCAGCCAGCGGCGCACCTGGACCAGCGGCTCGGGACGCTCGGTCCAGCGATAGGCCGGGTCGGCGAACACGCTGTCCAGGACGGCGCGGAGAGAATCGGGGGGCACGGTCAGGACGGCTCGCTCGCCGCCGCCAGCAGGTCGAGATCGAACCCTTCCTTCTTGATCCGGAGGTCGTAGTAGAGCAGGGTGATCACGGTGTACAGGTAGGGGTAGACCGCGACCTCCAGCACCGCGCTCACCGTTTCGGGAACCGCCGCCGTGGCCGAGCCCCCCGCGACGGCCCACACGGTCATCACCGCGACCCTCGGGACCAGGAGGAGCAGAAACGCGACCACCACGGTCCCGAAGACCTGGCCCTTGTACCCCTTGGTGAGCTCCCAGGACCGCGCCATCGCCGAGGTGGCGCGCTCCGGGCGCTCGACCACCATGGCCACGGACGCGAGCAGCAATCCGGAGAGCAGGATGAGGCCCGGCACGAAAAGCAGAAAGAATCCGATGCCGACCAGGAGAGAGGTCAGCAGCGACACCACGATGAGCGGCCAGACCAGCGGCAGCGCCCGGCGGAGGCCCTCGCCCGCCGTCATCCGGCGACCCAGGTAGGCCTCGGAGACGATCGAGGTCGTGGCCGCGACGCCCACCGAGTTCATGATCACGGCGAGCGCCCAGTAGCCCAGCGTCACCGGGGCCAGGAAGAACATCTGCCCCGACGCCTCGAGATAGGTGCCGAGGAGCACCGGCGCGAGGTGCACCACCACGCCGACCACCAGCAGGGTCAGAAACATCGAGCGGTAGATCCCGAAAGAAACGTCGAGGATTTCGCCCAGCGTGAGGGGCCGGAGCGGAGGGACGGGCGCGGTCATCAGAGGAGTAGATTACTCCGGCGATGAACGGACCGCCACGCAATCGGTATCGCCAGCACCTCGAAGTCGAGACCCCCGAGCACGTCCTCCTCGACTACGAGATCGCCGGCATCGGAAGCCGGGCCCTCGCGAAGCTGCTCGACCTGATGCTCCTCACCGGACTCATCGTGCTTCTTGGCTTCGGGTTCTCGCTCTGGCGCCAGGTGTCCGCCTGGCTGACCGCCATCCAGATTCTGCTGGGCTTCGCGATCTCCTGGGGCTACTTCGCCTGCGCGGAGGGATTCCTCCGGGGCCGGACGCCGGGCAAGCGGGCCATGGGCATCCGGGTGATCCGCGACACCGGCCACGGCATCGGGTTCCCCGACGCGGCCCTGCGGAATCTCCTGCTTCCCGCGGACCTCTTCGGCTTCCTCGGCGCCTTCTTCATCGCGCTGCATCCCGCCGCGAGGCGCCTTGGCGATCTGGTGGCCGGCACCGTCGTGGTGCGGGATCATCCGACCCGCCGGGCTCGAGGTGCCGAGCTCGCGACCGAGCCGGCCAGCGCGGCGCCGGTCCTGAATGATCCTGAATTTCGCCTGCTCCGGGAGTTCATCCAGCGAGCCGCCGAGCTGCCGGCCGCGGCGGTCGCACGTCATACCCGATCCCTGGTGGAGCGATTCGCCCAGCGGTTTCCCGACCGATCCCGGGACGACGCGGTCTTTCTGGAGGATCTCTATCACGAGGAGCTTGCCCGCCGCCAGGGAAAATTCGCGGCGCGGGCGCTCCACCCCGGCGAGGCGCCGACCCGCCGGCACGCCGGATCGACGGTCGATCGAATGGTCGCGCGCAAGGCGAGTCGATGGTCGGCGTTTCAATCGATGGCCGAGCGGGTGACCCGGGAGGGACTCGACGCGTTGAACGCCCGGGAGCTGCCGGAATTCGCAGCCCGGTATCGCGAAGTGGCAGCGGACCTGGCGCGGGCTCGTACCTATGGCGCGGATGCTAACACGCTGGCCCAGCTCGAGCGCCTGGTCGCGGCCGGACACAACGCGCTCTACCGGAACCCCCGCCACACCTGGCGGGGGATCTGGGACTTCGTCCTGAAACAATGCCCCGCCGCGGTGCTCGAGGCCCGCCGCTACGTCCTGCTCGCGGGCACGGTGTTCACCGTCTCGGCGATCGGGGGCTTTGCCCTGCTCCGCGAAAAGCCCGCGCTCGCGCCGGAGCTGCTGCCCGATGTGGTGCTCGAGCGGGCCGATGCGGGCGCGACCCGGAGCGCGAGCGGGCAGGGCTACGTCGTGACCGAGTCGGGGACCCGTCCGATCCTGGCCTCCTCGATCATCACCAATAACATCGGTGTCGCGTTCTCGTGCTTTGCCGGCGGCGTGTTCCTCGGCGTGGGCGCTCTGGTCATGCTGGCGTTCAATGGGCTCTTTATCGGCGCGGCCTCGGGACACTTCGCCAATGCTGGGCTGCTGGGATACCTGTGGACCTTCGTGATCGGCCACAGCGTTCTGGAAGTGTTCGCCATCTGGGTGTCCGGGGCCGCCGGGTTTCTGCTCGGTCGCGCGATGATTGCTCCGGGGCGGCTCCGACGAGGCGACGCCCTGGTGCTGGCGGGACGAAGGGCGGTCCGAATGGTGGGCGCGGCGGTGGTAATGCTGGTGGTGGCCGGGAGCATCGAGGGGTTCGTGTCCGCCGGCGAATACCCCATCGGACTCCGGTTTGGGGTCAGCGCGGGAAGTGTTCTTCTACTGGCCCTCTATCTCCTGAATGGCAGAGAGCGGGGGCGGACGTCCGCCCCCGCTCCCCGTCCCTGAACCTCCGCTCCGCTCACGGCATCCGGTAGAAGTCCACCGCGCCGAGCTGCTCCTCGCCCCCGTCACGCTCGACCACCGCTGCCACCCGATGGCGGTTCCATGCCAGGGATCGCACCAGCCCGCGCAGCTTGACCGTCCCGAGAAACCGCCCCGTTGGCGAGAAGACGTCGACTTCGGTGGCGTGGAGATCCGCGCGGGCGGTGACGACCCACAGCCTTCCCTCGGGATCTTCGGAGAGTCCGCTCATCGCGAAGAACGGTTTGGCCATTCCGGCGAGCACATCCTTGACGCGAGCCGCCGCGGCCGCCGGAACGGGCGTCCTGGTCGCCCCGCGCACCTTGGCCGTCTCGGTCTCGATTTCCTGGGCCGAGAAGCGGACGACGGGCAGGTCGGGCCGCGCGAAGGTCGTGATCACCCGGCCCTTCGCGTCCAGCTCGAGGATCCGGTATTCGTTCACCTTCCCGAGATAGGTGTGGGCCCGGGTCCCCGCCGCCGCCGCGACGATGGGAGGAAGAGCCAATGGCTCGCGGTGGGTCGCCCCGAACAGGCTATCGAGGCGCACCAGCGGCTCGGCGAGGGCCCGATCGGCTTCGGTCACGCGAAGGAGGCCGAGCACCGGCGTCATCTGACGCGTGAAGTCGTACCAGGTGCAGTACAGCGCGGTTCCGGTCCACCGGAGCACCGTATTGATCACCACCGGAAACCCGACGGTGCGCTGGACCTGAAGTCCCCGGCTGAGGATCGTCGCCCGGCGCAGCCGCGTATCGACGACCAGGAGAGAGCCGTCCGAGCCGGGGATCGGCGCAGTGACCCCGCGATACTCGCCGGGACCCTCGCCGGGGCGGCCCGCGGCGGCCCGGACCCGGCCGGTGCCGGGATCGACGAGCATAACCCGCTGCTCATCCACGTCGGCCACCGCCAGGGTGGTGTCGTCGAGCCAGGTGGACTGCATCGACGCCGTCCCGGAGAGGAGCACGGGCGGATGCTCCTCCCGGACCAGGCGGGGTGGACCCTGGGCCTCGACCGTATGACACAGCGTCAGGACGGTGAGGCCCGGGAGGAGGCGCGCCATGGTCAGGTCACCTTGAGGTTGCAGCCGAAGCGGCAACCGTCCCGCATGTCGGAGCAGAGGTACCCGCCGCCGAACAGCATGCAGAGCGAGTACATGGCATCGCAGTAGATCTGGCAGGGGCCGGTGTCAGCGCGGCGCGGCGCGGCGTGCGCCTCCACCGGCGCTCTGGAGGAGAGCAACGCGACAACCGCGACCAGGGCCGGGAGTCGAATGGGGAGTGTCATGAGGGCTCCGGAAAGTGAGATGGAATCGGGATCAGATCGCGAACATGCAGCCTTCGACACAGCCGCTGTACCAGGCCACGCACTGCTCGTTGCTCCGGCCGGTGCACTGGCCATTGAGCGCGTGGTAGAGGCAGGTCACCGCGCACGAGAACAGCCGGAACTCCGGGTCTCCCTGGGAGTGCGCGGGAGCGGGACGGGTGGCCAGGACGAGGACGGTCAGGGCCAGGACGGCGCCCAGACGACGCCATGAGGAACGCATTGGAAGGTCCTTTCGGGATGGAAGGTCAGAGCAGGCCTTCGAGCAGGTGGATGCTCGGTGGATCGAGCACCCCCATGACATGGAAGGCGATGGTGCCACGGTCGGTGACCAGGATCGTGGCGGGAACGACGGATATCTGCAGGGTTCGGATCGCGGTGGCGGGGTCGTCGATCCGGCTGGCGGGAACGTCGGGGCCGAAATACCCGCCAACGGCGCCGGTGATTTCCTCCAGCGTCACCCCGACGACCTGCACGTTCCGCTCCCGCGCCAGGCTCGCGAGTCGGAGCCATTCGGATTTCTGCGCGGCGCACGCGGGACAATCGCTCTTGAAGACGAAGAGCAGGAGACCCCGACGCCCCACCGTGGGCTCCAGGAGTGCGGCGCGCCCCGCGCTATCGACGATCCGGAATGGCGTGAATGCCGAATCCAGGACGGCACCCGGGCTGGACCCGCTCGAAGACGCCGAGCCTTTGCGACTGGTGAAGAAGACGACGACGGCTCCGCACAGGGCCAGGAGCGTCAGGCCGTCGAGCACCAGGCTGAGTGTGGTGCGGGTGGGAGCGGGCGGGTTGTTCATGCGCCACACGATGGCGGCGCGGGCTCAAAATCCCTTCAAATCACCCGGCCGCCGAAAAAACGCTCACGGATACCTTTCGACCAACCGTTGACTCGACGGTTAGCGGACGCTCCCCGCTCTTGACTCCAGCCAATGGCTGCGAAAGGCGAGCTGCTCGGCCGAAGGGGTCCGGCCTGCCTCCTCGAACAGCACCGCCTCGAGCGCAGGATTCTCCCGGATCGGCAGAGTCGAGGTGTGCTCGCCACCGGTATTGGTGAAGGTGACCCGCACGCTCTCGCCTGGATGGTGCGTCGCGATGACCTCCGCGAAATCGGCCGAGCTGCTAATGGGGCGACCGTCCACAGCGGTGATCACATCGCCCGCATCGAGTCCCGCCTCGTAGATCGGCGTGCCGGCAGGCGACGAGGAGACTCGGGCAGGCTCCGGGCCCTGGCCAGTTCCCTGATTCCCCCGGGGCCCCGCCCTCCGCTGCCACCGATCGTTCCACCGACCCAGGGCTGGTCGGGAGATGACTTGCGAAGCAGAATGCCGGCCCGCTCGAGCAGCGGGCCATAATCGGGGAATTCGTGACCTTCGACGTACCGGCTCCAGAAGTCGGTCGCCCAGGCCGAATCACCAGAGGTGGCGATCAGGACCTGCCGCGCGCCGGACATCGAATAGGGCACTTCCGGCTTACCGAAGCGGAGCCACAAGCCGCGCATGAAATCGTCGAGGGACTTGCCTCGGGTCCGGAGAGAAAAATCGAGGGCGACCGCGATGGCGGCCCCATAGGTGTAGTAGGAGATGAACGTATTCGGCGCCACCGGATCCGCCGCCGCCGCGCCATCCCGGAACGGCGCCTGGTTGCTCATCCCGATGGGCCCGTAGTAGCGACGCCCCGGCAGATTGGCGACCGCGCTCAGGGTGAACCCAAGCCCGCGAACCAGATCGGCCGCAGGCATGAGCCCGGCTCTCGCCATGAGCAACGGACCGTAGTACTGGGTAAAGCCTTCGGCGATCCATAACCCGTCGGTCATGTTGGCCTTGTCGTAATCCCAGGGCTCGATGCCGGTGGGCCGGATCCGTTTCACATTCCAGGAATGGAAGTACTCGTGCGACAGGGTGCCGAGGCGGGCGTTTCCATCTCCTCCCATGCTGGCGCCGGTCAGGCTGGTGGAATTGCGGTGCTCCATGCCATCGCCCTGGCAATCGCTCCGGTAACACGCGACGAAGGTGTAGGTCCCGTAGTCGAACCGGGGGAATTCGCCGAACACTCCGACAGCTTCGTGTACGATCTTCTTGGCACCCTCGGCGTAGGCCTCGATCGCCGCGGCCGCGGTCGGATCATCGAGCGCGACCCGCCAGGTCTGCTTTACCCCGTCATGCTCTTCGGTCCACTCTCTCCACTGGATCTTGCCCAAGTGGGTGGGAGAGTCGAACAGGTACTGCAAACCCGGCGCGGTGAAAGTTTCGGGATCCCTGGTCGGCACCAGCTGAGTGGCGATGGTCCAGCTGGGATCAAGGCGGTGGAAGCGGACCCGGATTGGCCGGGCTTCCAGGCCTTTGACGTAGGCGAAGACGCTCTGGGGATGGATGTGCTCCTGCTCGACATTGAAGCCGGAGTAGGTACCGCTGCCGACATTGCCGTAACTGGTGTAGCTCAGCGTTACGGTGCCGTTGTGCCCGGTCACCGTCCAGCTGTATGGATCGGGATGGGTAACCCGCAGGGTCTTCCCCGCCCCGTCCATCGCGCGGACGGAATAGATGTTCTTGGCGTATTCGGTCAGCGCGTAGCGGCCGGTCGAGGAGCGGGCGAACCGGAAGTTGACCGGGCCGGCCGGCAGCACGGTGAAGGTGGCCTTCACAAAGGCTTCGTGATGGGCCGCGTTCGGGAAGGAGATGTCGTAGACGATCTCGGGGCCCTTGTTGCAGCAGGTGACCGGGCGGAGCTGCGCGGCGAGCGGTGAGGCCGCCGCCAAGGTCCCCAGGACAAGAAGTCGCATGTGAGCACCAGATGAGAGACAGGGTTAAGGATAGAATAATCGTTTGACTTTCGGTATTTATTCGGGTAATTTACCGAAATAATACCGAAGTTGAGCGGCTTATGAGACCAGACCAGCATCACCTCTCTTCCCAACCCAAAACGGCTAACCATTTGGCAGACATCCACATCCGGGTTTGCCCCGAGTGCGCCGGCCCGCTGGCCAGGTCTGCCGGCTGTATCACCTGCCTCCAGTGCGGCTGGGGACGGTGTGGGTGAGCAATGGCGGTCCAAGCTCAACTCGGCCTCCCACTCGAGCCGCCGCCCCGCTCACTCCCCGTGCTCGACGAAAAATCGCGCGGGGCGCGGTTCCGGGAGCTGGCCGCCCGCCGGGTCCTCAACCCGCCCGCCACGACCGGCATGGGGTTCTGGTCGCTCAATCCCTACGTCGGGTGTGAGTTCGGCTGCTCCTACTGCTACGCGCGGAAGACCCATGAGTGGGTGATGGACAGGCGGACGGGCGGACCGGCGGATGGGCGGACAGGGGATCTGACACTGTCCGCCGGTCCGCCAGACCGCCCGTCCGCCTGGGAGGCCTTCGAGCACGAGATCCTGGTCAAGAACACCGCCCCCGACATCCTCCTCCGCACCCTGGATCCCGCCAAGCTCAAGGACGCCGAGCTGGTCATCGGCACCGCGACCGATCCCTACCAGCCCGCGGAGCGGGAGTTCCGGCTGACCCGCCGGGTGCTGGAAGCGCTGCTCCGCTTCCAGGGCCTTTCGATCGGGCTCATCACCAAATCCCCGCTGATCACCCGCGACCTCGACGTGCTCACCGCGCTCAGCGAGCGGCACAAGGTCTCGGTCAACATTTCGATCGCCTCGCTCGACGGCGAGCTGCTCCGCCGGCTCGAGGCCCGAAGCCCCGCGCCCCACGCGCGGATCCGCGCGCTGACCCGGCTCTGCGGCGCGGGCATCTACGCGGGCATGCTGATCGCGCCGATCCTCCCCGGCATCACCGACGGGTGGGCCCATCTGGCCGCGCTGTTCGAAGCCGCCCGGGAAGCCGGGGCCCGGTACATCCACGGTGCTCCGCTCCGGCTCGGTCCCGCGGCGCGAGCCGGATTTCTCCCGGTCCTGGAGCGGGAGTTCCCCGACCTGGTGCATCGGTACCGGCATCGCTTCGGTTCGCGGGTGCATGCGGGGAAGGATTACGAGCAGGCGCTCCAGCAGCGGCTCGACAACCTCCGGGAAGCCTTCGGCTATCCCGCGCGAGCCACGGCTCGCGGCCGGCGCCGCTAACGCTCCGATCCTCCATGTCCAGGACGATCTTCTACATCGATCCGCCCGCCTTTTGCGCGACGGTGGAGCGGCTGGTGGCCCCCGCCCTCCGGAGCCGGCCCATCGCGGTGGCGCCGCCCGGGGCCGACCGGGCCACCGTGCTGGCGCTCTCGGCCGAGGCCCGCTCGGCGGGCGTCGAGCGCGGCATGCTGGTGCGGCGGGCCCGGAAGCTCTGCCCCGACCTGATCCTGCTCCCTCCTAACCCGCGGCTCTACGCCCGCGCGTCCCGCGCCCTCACCGAAATCCTCCGGGTCTACGCCCCGGTCATCGAGCCGCGGGGCTACGGGCACGCCTTTCTCGACCTGAGCGGCACCGAGCGGCTCTTCGGACCAGCCGCCGACCTGGCCGAGCGGATCCGGCGGGAATCCCGGGAGCGGCTCCGGCTCCCCCTCTCGGTCGGAGTTGCGGTGAATAAACTGGTCTCGGAAGCGGCGGTGAGGTCGGTGAGGTCGGTGAGGTCGGTGGGGTCGGTGGGGTCAGGGAGGTCGGGATCTGACCTCTCTGACCTCTCCGACCTCTCCGACCTCTCCGTCCTCCCTGGCGACGAAGCTCAGTTCCTCGCTCCGAATCCTGTCATCGTGCTCCCCGATGTCCCCGACGACATCCGCACCCGGCTCGACGAATACCAGCTCGAAGCAATCGGGCAGGTGGCCGTGATCGGGGAAAGCGGACTGGCGGCGGTGTTCGGCCGGCGGGGCCGGCTGCTCGCCACCCAGGCTCGCGGCATCGACGCCCGCCCGGTCCTCTCTCCCGAAGTCAAAGCCGAGTACCGGGTGGCCCATACCCTCGCCACCGACACCAACGATCTCGCCGTGCTGCACGCGGTGCTCCGGCGACTCACCGAGGGACTGGGCAAGCGGCTTCGCCAGCGCCGGCTCGCGGCCCGCCGGCTCGTCGTCCAGGTCGATTACGCCGACTATGACAGCGCGCGCCGGGGACTCGCGCTGCCGATCGAGCCGCTCGATCGAGAGCTCCTCGATACGGCCCGGCGCGTCCTCGCCCTGGCGCTCACCCGGCGCATCGCGGTGCGAATGCTCACGGTGACGGTGGACCGGCTGGTGGAAGCGAATCCGCAGCTGGAGCTGTTTACAGACGGACCGGCGGACGGGCGGACGGGCGGACAGGGGGAGCGCGACGAGGCGCTGCAGCGCGCGATGGATGCGATCGGGGCACTGCGAAAGCGTGGACTACCAGGTCAGCACGATCTTGCCGACCCCTCCGTTCGCCTCCATCTCCCGGTGCGCCGCGGCGACCGACGTCATGGGGAACACCGCGTGGACTACCGGCCGGAGCGTCTGGGGACGCTGCTCCGGATGTCCCGCGCTCCGAAGCGGCTCCTCGAGCGCGAGGTGGGGGCCGAAGCGGGGCAGCGCTCGGGCCTGGAACTCCGCGATCAGCGCGGCACGCTCGCTCAGCTCCCGGACCCGCATCACGCTCCCGATCACGGTGAGCCGGCGGCGGAGGATCGGAGCGAGGTTCGCCTCGGTCGCAACCGATCCCTGGAGGAATCCCAGCAGGATGAGCCGTCCCCTCGGCGCGAGCACCGCGAGGTTGTCGGCGAAGGCGGGACCGCCCAGCACGTCGAGAATCAGATCCACCGGAGCATCGAGCTGCTCCCGGAACGAGCCCCGGCTGGTGTCGATCCCGTTGTCGAGGCCGAGCCCGCGCAGGGGCACCAGCTTGCTCGGCGTGCGCGAGGTTCCGATGACGGTCGCACCGGCCTGGTGAGCCAGCTGAATGGCCGCGGTACCGACGCCGCTGCCCGCTGCGTGCACCAGCACCCGCTCGCCCGACTGGAGGTGCCCCCGCAGCATGAGCGCGTCGTAGGCGGTGAGAAAGGCCTCGGGAATCGCGGCCGCATCCGACGGCGAGAGGTTGGAGGGCACCGGCAGCACTTCGTCCTCGTGCACCACCACGAATTCGGCGTGGGCCCCGCCCCCCACCAGCCCCATGACGCGGTCCCCGGTCTGCCAGCGGGTTACGTCGGGTCCCAGCCGCTCGACTTCGCCGGCGTATTCCAGCCCGGGAATGTTCTCGGGCCAGCCGGGCGGGGCGGGATAGGACCCCTTACGCTGGAGGATGTCGGCCCGGTTGAGCCCGGCCGCCTGGACCCGCACCCGGATCTGGCCGGTGCCGGGATCGGGCATAGGAACTTCCTGGAGCGCCAGAACTTCGGTGCCCCCGCTGCCGGTATGCACGATGGCACGCATGATCAACAGTAATCGGACAGGCCACCCTCACAGGAGAGATCCATGCTGAAGCAGCTCACCCCCGTGCTGGTCGTCGATGCGGTGGAACCCTGTCTCCCCTTCTGGACCGAACGGCTGGGATTCGCCAAAACGATCGACGTTCCCGGCCCCGATGGCCGCCTGGTGTTCGCCGCGGTCCAGGGCGATGGCATCGAGATCATGTACCAGACCCGCGCCAGTGTGCTGGAAGAACGGCCCGATGCGGCCAGGGAGCTGGCCGGCCACTCGATCGTGCTGTTCATCACCACCGACGACCTCGACAGTATCGAAAAGGCGCTGGCCGGCGCCCCGGTGGTCAAGCCACGCCACCAAACGTTTTACGGCAGCACCGAGATCTACGTGCGGGAGCCGGGCGGGCACGTGGTGGGGTTTGCGCAAATGAAATGAGGCGGGAGCCGTGGCCCGTCCCCTTCTCCCACCTCCACGTCCACTCGTGGTTTTCGATGGGCGAAGGGGCGTCGAGTCCCGAGGCGCTGGTCGAGGCCGCGGTCGCGCACGGGTTCGACACCCTGGCCTGTACCGACACCAACGGGGTCTATGGCGCGGTCGAATTCCAGCAGACCGCCGAGGCCGCCGGAATACGCCCATCCTCGGGGCGCACCTGGTGCTGGACGACGAAGCCTGCCTGGCGCTCGCGATGGACGAGCGGGGCTGGGGAGCGATCTGCCGGGCGATAACAGAGATACATTGGGCGGACGGGCAGACGGGCAGACGGGCAGACGGGCAGATACGGTCCGCCGGTCCGCCCATCCGCCTGTCCGCCCTCCTCGCGTCCGATCGCGCCGGTGCGGCGCTGCTCTCTGATTCGATCCCGTTCCTAACCCGCATCGCCGAAGCGAGCGGACCCGCCGATCTCTTCGCCGAGCTGGTGCCCGGCAAGGAGCGCCACGCCGTGCTGGCCGCGGCGCGCCGGCTCGGCGTCCCGCCGGTCGCGACCAACGCAGTGCGCTTTGCCCACCCGGAGGACTGGGCGCGGCACCGGCTGCTGGTCGCGATAGCAAACAATCAGACGGTCGGTGCGGTCAGTGAGGTCGGCAAAAACCCGACCGTCCGACCCCACCGTCCTCACTGCTGGCTGCAGCCAGCCTCCGAGCTGGCCCGCCATTTCCCCGACGTGCCCGACGCCATCGACCGGGCCGGCGAGATCGCCGATCGATGCCGCTACCGGATCCCGATCGGCGACCGGACCGTGCCGCCCCGTTTCGTCGAGACCTCCGACGCGCTGGAGCAGCTTCGCGCCCTCGCCTATGCCGGCGCCGAGCGGCGGTACGGCACCATCGCCCCGATCACCCGCGACCGCCTGGAGCACGAGCTCGCCATCATCGGGATGAAAGGGTTCGCCGACTACTTCCTGGTGGTCCGCGATATCGTGGAGCACGGCCCCACCCACTGCGGCCGCGGCTCGGTCGCCAACTCGGTCGTCTCCTATTGCCTCGGCATCACCCACGTGGAGCCGCTCGGCGCGGGGCTCCTGTTCGAGCGGTTCCTCAATCCCGAGCGGAAGGACCCACCCGACATCGATCTCGATTTTCCCTGGGACGAGCGCGATCACGTCCTGGCCTGGGTGTTCCGGCGCTACCCCATGCCGCGGGCCGCCATGGTCGCGAACCACAACACCTTCAAGCTCCGGGGCGCGCTCCGCGAAGTGGCCAAGGTACACGGCCGCCCCGCCGGCGAGATCCGCGAAGTCACCCGGCGGATTCCCTGGTACAGCGACGAAACCCCGATCGATCAGCTCCTTACCGAGCACCCCAACTTCGCCGGGCTGGATCTCCCGGCGAGCTGGAAGGACCTGGCCCGGATGGCGACGCCGCTGGTCGGCACCCCGCGCCATCTCTCGCTCCATCCCGGCGGCGTGGTGATCGTGCCGGGCGCGCTCACCGACTACGTGCCGATCGAGCCCGCGGTGAAGGAGCTGGACGGCTCACCCGATCTGGCCGTGCCGGTGATCCAGTTCGAGAAGGACGGCACGGAAGACGCGGGGCTCGTGAAGATCGACCTGCTGGGGAACCGCTCGCTCGCGGTGATCCGGGACGGCATCGCCGCGGTCAAGGCGAACACCGGGCGGGTGCTCGACTACACCAGCGCCGAGGCGGGAGAAGATCCATTAACCCGGGAGCTCTTCCGCACCGGGCGCACCATGGGGGTGTTCTACACCGAGTCGCCCGCGTCGCGGCTCCTCTGCCAGAAGAGCAAGGCGGAGAGCTACGACCTGCTGGTGCTCAACACCAGCATCATCCGGCCGGCGTCGAACCGGTTCATCCGGATCTATCTGGAACGGCTGCACGGCATGCCCTATCAGGCGCTCGATCCCTGCCTCCGCGATACCCTGAGCGAGACCTTCGGGGTGATGGTCTACCAGGAAGACGTGGTGAACGTGTGCGCCGCGTTCGCGGGGATGCCGCTCGCCACCGGCGACGGGTTACGCAAGGCGCTCTCCAAGAAGCGGCCGGTCAAGGCGCTCGCTTCGTACGCGGGTGAATTTTTTTCCGGGGCAGAGCGGCTGGGGCGCGACCCGGAGCGCGCGAAGGAAGTCTGGGAGATGGTGATGAGCTTTGCGGGGTACAGCTTCTGCAAGGGCCACTCCTGCTCCTACATCCAGGTGGCCCAGCAGTCCGCCTTTCTCCGGGCCCACTATCCCGCCGAGTTCTTCGCGGGGGTGCTCGCGAACGGCGGGGGGTTCTATGCGCCGTTCGCCTATATCGCGGAAGCCCGACGGGCCGGCATCACCATCCTTCCGCCCGACGTGAACGACAGCCAGTTCGAAACCACCGGACGAGGCGATCGGCTCCGGGTCGGATTGCAGTTCATCAAGGGACTCAGCTCCGATGCCGTCGAGCGGTTGATGCAGGCGAGAGCGAATAGCGAAGTAGCAAATGGCGAACGGGGAGTAACGAATAGCGGGTTCCGTTCGATCGACGATCTCCGCGCCCGAAGCGGCCTCAAGCCGGACGATCTTCGACTCCTGGTGAAGGTCGGCGCCTGTGATTCGATCGCGAACGGGCTGACTCGCCCTCAGATGCTATGGACGGTGGACAGTGAGGTCAGTGTGGTCGGTGAGGTCGGTAGTTTTCTGACCTCACTGACCTCACCGACCTCTCCGACCTCTCCGACCTCTCCGACCGTCCCGTTGCCGGAATATCGTCCCGAACGGAGGCGGGAAATCGAGTACGCGCTGCTCGGCTTCGCCACCGACTGTCATCCCATGACGCTGTATCGCGATCAGCTCCGGCGATTCCGGATCGTCCCTGCCACCGAGCTCCATCACCACGTGGGCGAGCGGGTGCTCTGCGCCGGCATGCTCACCACCGCGAAGCCGGTCCACACCGCGAAGGACGAGCCGATGCAGTTCGCCACCTTCGACGACGGAAGCGGGTTAATCGAGACGGTGCTGTTCCCGGATATGCACCGGACCCGGGGGCACGTGCTGTTCGACCCGGGTCCGTTTCTCTTCCGCGGCAAGGTCGAGGAGGAGTTCGGCGCGATCACCGTGACCGTCCTCGGCCTGGACCGGCTGGAGCGGCTGCTGCCCCGGGTCAGGGCTTCGCGCTGAGGGAGCCGAGCAGGGTCTTCACCGCGGTCTCGAGCTGGATGTCCTTCCCGGTGTACCACTCGCCGATCGGCCGCTCCACCAGCACGTCCACCGGCCGGGGATGGAGCTCCATGTCTTTCCCCTCGTGATCGGTGATCCGGATGAACGGCATGCGCATGACGGTGCCGTCGAGCAGGGTCAGGTTCGAGGTGTAGATGATCCATCCCGCGGTCGGCTCGCCCACCACCTTGCCCAGCCCCAGGGTGCGATACCCCTCGGTGAAGTCTTCCGCATCGGACAGGGAGTGCTGATTGGTGACCAGGACCGTGGGCCGCTCAAGCGCGCGCTGGCCCAGCTGGGCCCGGGCCGGCGCGGCCACGCCGCCGCGCGGCTGCATGGTGAGATAGGGCCGCCGGGTAAACACGTCAAGCGCGTAGGCGTTCACAAAGCCGCCGTTGTTGTTGCGGATGTCGATGACCACGCCGTCGCTGGCCTGGTTCCGGGTGTCGAGGTCCACCATGAGCTGGGAGAGGGTGTTCTCGGACATGTCGTAGAGGTGGACATAACCGATCCGACCGTTGCTGATCCTGGCGACGTAGGCCCGACGATCCTCGACCCAGGCGCGATAGAGCAGGCCCTTTTCGGTCTGGGTGCTCACCGGCCGCACCACGACGTCCCGCGCGGCGTCGGTTCCGCTCACCCGCAGGACCACCCGGCGACCCACTTTCCCCCGGAGCATCCCATCCAGATTGGTCGTCGGGGCGATGGTGTCCCCGTCCACCGCCACGAGCCGCTCTCCGGTCTTGACCCCGCCGATCGCGCCGGGCCCGAGCGGAATCACCTCCTGGACCACGAGCCGGCCGGTCTCGAGCGCGGCCGGGTCGAACCGGAGCCCCAGCCGTCCGGTCCCCGGCCCGCCGCCGCCGCCGGGCCCGCTGATCCCCGAGTGGGACGAGTTGAGCTCCCCGATCATGAAGCCGAGGATCCGGCGCAGCTCATCGGGAGAGGAGGCTCCCCGCACGTACGGCTCGTACTCCGCGCGCACCGCATCCCAATCGGCGCCGTGATACGCGGGGTCGTAGTAGTTGTCGTGCTGGAGCGACCACGCCTGGCGAAAGACTTCGAGCTTCTCCTCCGCGAAGTCCACGTCCAGCTCCGCGGTGGCGGCAATGGTGCGGACCTGGCGGTTGTCGAGATTCACCGCCTGCAAGCGCCCCTGCTCCAGGTAGTAGATCTCCTTGTTGTCGGGGGAGAACGCGATCCGGTTCTTGAATCCGGCCGTCGAGGTCACCTGCCGTGCTACCTGTTCATCATTGGACAGCTCGTCGAGCGGCCAGGTGTAGATGTTGGTGCGCCCCGCCACCGCGGCGGTGAAGGCGAGCAGCTTCCCGTCGGGGCTGATGATCTCTTCGCCGACGTCCAGACCGACCGGAATCAGGGAAAGCCGTTTTCGCACCTCGGCGAGCTCGAAGGCGGCATGGGAGGGAGGGGCCGCCCGCTCGGCGCTGTCCCGCGGTGGGGCGGCAGGGGCCGGGTTGGGCGAGGGGGCGGACGGACGAGCCGGCCTGGTCTCCTCGTTGAAGAGATCCCGAAACCGATCCTCGCGAAATCTCGGGGTGCGTGGCACCAGGTCGATCCGCGCCAGCGTGGTCGCCTCGGTCCGCTGGTTGGAATCCACCAGCAGCCAATTCCCCTCGGGGTCCCAGGTCACCGCGCCCGCGAACGCGTTGGCGAGAAAGCTCACCTGCACCGGCTCGCCGCCCGCGGCGGGCACCAGGTACACGTTGGTGAAGCCCTTGTCGGCGGTGTTGAGATAGGCGATCCACTTGCCATCGGGCGACCACGCGACGCTCCGGGGCGAGGTGAACGGCGCGCGATCGAGCACCCCGCTCGCGAGCAGGCGGTCCCGCTTGGTCGCACGATCGAGCACCCGAAGCTCGCGGCCATCCCGCACGAACGCGACCTGTTTGCCGTCGGGCGAGTACCTCGGCGTGACGTCATTGAGGGGCTGATCGGTCAGCCGGGTCTCGGCGCCGGAGACGAAGTCGTACTCGAACAGGTTGAGCGCGCCGTCCCGGGTCGAGGCGTAGACCAGGCGCCGGCTGTCGGGAGACCAGGCCGGCTGGGTTTCCCGGGCGGAGGTGCTGGTGACCCGGGCCGCCAGGCCGCCGTCCTTGGTTCCCACGGCGAACACCTCGCCCCGGACCACGAAGGCGAGCTTCTTCCCGTCGGGCGAGAGGGCGGCTTCCTGAAACTGGTTCTGCAGAGTGAGCCGCTCGGTTACCGGCTGGGTCGCGGCGCCCCGCAGGGTGACCGGCACCCGGGCGGCCCGTCCGGTCGCCGTTTCCAGGGTCCAGATCCCGAAGTCCCGCTCGAAGGCGATCCGTTTTCCGTCGCGGGTTATGCTCGGCCAGAGCACCCGGCCGTCCCGGAAGGTGGTGACCTGCCGGGCCGGCCCCTGCACCGGCCGGGTCCAGAGATTCTGGCTCCCGCTCCGGTCGGAGACGAACCACAGGGTTCCCGCATCGCTCCAGAGCGGCCACCCCTCCCGCGCCTTGCCGTCGGTGAGCGGCTGATACGACGGCGGCGAGCCCGGCTTCACCAGCACCAGCTGACTCTGGTCGAGGTGGCTGCTTCCCTTGCGCCACCACTGCGTCGCGCTGTTCCCCCGCGCGGTGATGACGATCTCCTTTCCATCGGGTGCCGGGGCGGCCCAGTACTCGCTCGCGTACCGGTCGGCGCTCACCGGGACCGGAGTGCCCCCAGCGGCGGAAACCTTGTACACGTCGTTCATTCCCGAAATGTCGCGGCTGTTGCTGGAGTAGTAGAGCCACTTGCCATCGGGCGACCAGGCATCGAGCTGCTCGCTGCCGTCCTCGAAGGTGAGCTGGCGCAGGGCGCCGGTCCCAAGGGTGAGCACCCAGACGTCGACGCTCCCGGCCCGCGTGGAATTAAAGGCCAGCTCCTTGCCATCGGGGGAATAGAGCGGGCGGGATTCCACGCCGGGGTGCGCCACCAGGAGGCGGGCCTCCCCTCCCGGGGCCTTCACGGTCCAGATATCTCCCCCGTTGACGAACGCAATCTCCTCTCCATCGGGAGAGATGCCGGGGGTCGCGAAGGAAGGAATCGCTGTGGGTTCGGAGGCCGCGAACGGCAGCAGCGCGAGCAGGGAATAGCGGATGAAACGGAACATGAATCTCTACCGGCAAGGGAAGGCAGCGACGGAAGGTGCAGCGCCGGGCCCCGCCTGTCCAGATGGCGGGTCGGCGGGTCAGAGGGTCAGACGGACCTCTCCGACCTCACCGACCTCACCGACCCACCGATCTCACCTGACCCTCCGACCAATCTGTCCATGCGCGTCGATGGTGTAGAGCGGGCCCATGAACACGTCGTCCTGAAGCCGGATCAGCACCTCGGGAGGTGCGTCGACCCGGACCGCTAGGGTCAGGAAGAAGGGATCGGCGGCGGCCAGGTTGATCGTGTAGCCGAAATCGGCCAGGGAGCGCACCGTGAGGAGGCTCAGCGGGTTCGGGCTGCCGATGTTGAGGAACCCCGTCATCAGCTCGTTCGCCAGCACCGACTCCCGCCAGTGCACGTTGATGTTCCCCGACGAATACATGTTCTCGACCGGGACCTTGTTGCCCTGGGTGTAGGTGCTGCCCCCGATCGCATCGAAGCCGGCGATGGCCCCGGCCCCGTTGTCATGGGTGTCGTTCGGAGGCCCCCCGACCGGAGAGGGCTGTTGCAGCAGGCCGAAGGTGCTCCAGAGACTGCCGATCCCGAGGACGTGGCCCATCTCGTGGAGAATGACGTTGGTGAGCTGGCCGCTGGCCTCGAGCATGTCGACGTCGGCCACGTCGAAGCGCATCAGGCCGATCACGGGAAGATTGCCGGGGATCCGGATGAAACAGGGGCCGGCGGAGCCCAGGATCTTGTTGGGCCCGTCGATCGGCTCGATGGTCGCGAAGATGAGCAGGTCGTCGATGGTCCGGTTGACGAGGGCCGGCGCATTGCTCCCGCAGAGTCCGGGGGAAAGGCTCACGTTGGCCAGGTCCGCGACGTCGCCGGTGACGATGCCGCCCCAGCGCGAAACGGCATTCGCGAACGCGGCTTCCTGGGGACCGGTGACGCAGCTCAGGTACTGGACGCTGATGTCATAACCCGGCCCGCGGGGCGAGAGGCCGGTCGCGACGAAACTGACCGGGTTCCCGGCGACTCCGGGAGCGGCGACGGTCGCGGTGAGGCAATTGACGCCGGGGCCGAGCACCCAGCTTCCCACCGTGGCGAGGCCCAGAGCATTGGTGACCACCGAGGCTTCGCTCAGCGTTCCCGTCCCGCGGGTGATCGCGAAATTCACGGTGACGCCGGATACGCCGACGCCGGAGAAGTCGCGCACCACCACCGCGGGACGATTCGCGGTGGCGGCGCCCGGGACCGCGGTTTCGAACTGGCCGGTGCTCAGGACCACACTGCTCGCAACGCCCCCGGCGGTCGCGGTGGCGGTGAACTGGACCACGGCAAGCCCCGCGACCGTGGCGGTCAGGGTATTGGGACCGGAGCTCGGGCCGAGGACCCAGTTGCCGGCCTGGGCGACCCCGGCGGAGCCGGTGACCCCGATCGCCCCGATCAGGGTCCCGCCGCCGCCGGTAATCGCGAAGGTGACCGTGACCCCGGCGACCGGATTGCCGAACTGGTCTCCGACCCGCACCGCGGGCGCGACCGGCACCGAGGTTCCCGCCGGAGCGGTCTGGCCCTGCCCGGCCTGAATCGAGAGAGTCGCGGCGGGGCCGGCCCGGCCGGTGGCGGTGAAGAGCACCGGCATGGCCCCCGGAATGGAAGCCGAGAGCGTGTTAGGGCCGGCCAGTTGCCCCAGCACCCAGGAGCCGACCGCGGCGGTTCCGCCGGCGGTGCTCGTGGGAGTGCCGCCCTGCACCATGCCCTGCCCCGCGGTCACCGCGAAGCTGACCAGCACGGCGGGGACCGGATTGCCGAACGGATCCCGGACCACCACCGCCGGCGCGATCGGCACCGGGGTCCCGACGATCGCTTCCTGTCCCTGTCCCACGTCGACGATCAGCTGGGACGGGTTCCCGGGCTGGGCCGAGGCGGTGAACGTCACCCCCATGCCGTTGGCGAGCGCCGCAAGCACTTGATGCGCGGGCCCGGCGCTGGTCCCCAGGGTCCAGACGGTTGACGCAATGCCGTCGGCTCCGGTGGCCACGGAAGGCTGGGACACCGCCCCGGAGCCCTGGATCACCGAGAAGATCACCGGGTATCCGGAAATCGGCGCACCGAGCCGATCCAGCACTCGCACCTCGAGCGGGGTGACCAGCGCCGCTCCTACCGCACCGGTTTGCAAATCGCCCGACAGTTTGACCGGGGCGACCGGCACTTGAGCCACCTCGATCGAGATGGTCGCCTGCACCGCGCCGGCCGTCACGGTGACGATCGCACTGCCGTTGCCGTGGGCGGTCAGGGTCGCGACGTTGCCGGATGGACTGATCGTGACACTGGCGGAGCTGGTGGACCAGGTCAAGGCTCGCGTCGAGGGATTGGCCCCGCTGGTCGAGCACCGTCGCGCTCACCTGCTGGGAGGCCCCGAGGGCATCGAAGGAAATGGCGGTGACCGACAGGGAGATCGAAGACGGGACCGGCGAGGGGGCCGAGGTGCATCCCAGGAAGAGCGCGGAGAAACAGCCCAGCAGCCAAACCCGTTTCATCGGCCCCCATTCACTGGAAAAGGCATGCCGTCGCCGTCATGAGCGCGTCCGACGTCACCGGTAAGGTTATCATCAAAGAGAGCCTCGATCATGTCGCTGCAAAGCCTGCATACTCTTTCAATTCTCCTGTTGAGCCTGTGCCCGGGCTGTGGAAACTCGAGCGGCATTCTCACCCCCCCGCCGCCACCGCCTGCCTCCGCGGACGTCCGCCTGTCGGAGGTGACCCACGAGGTCGGCTTCCCGGTGTTCGTGACGGCGCCTCCGGGCGATCAGCATCGCGTCTTCATCGTGGACAAGGGAGGCAGGATCCGCATCGTGAAGAACGGAGTCCTCCTCGCCGGGCCCTTCCTGGATATCAGCAACCGGGTGTCCGGCGGGGACGAGCAGGGGTTGCTCGGCCTTGCGTTCCATCCAAACTACGCCGGCAACGGCCGCTTCGTGGTGGACTATACCAACACCGCCGGCGATACCCGGGTCGCGGTCTTCCGGGTGAGCGCGAATCCGGATGTCGCCGACCCCGCGAGCGAGCAGGTGGTGCTATCGATCCCGCAACCCTTCTCCAACCATAACGGCGGGATGGTGGTGTTCGGGCCGGACGGGAAGCTCTACATCGGCACCGGCGATGGGGGCTCCGGCGGCGACCCTCAGGGCAACGCGCAGAACCGGAACAGTCTCCTCGGCAAGCTGCTCCGGGTGAGTCTGGACGACAACGGACTGCTCTCCATCCCGCCGGACAATCCCTTCGTGGGGGAGCCCGGGGTGCGGGGCGAGATCTGGAGCTACGGGCTCCGGAACCCGTGGCGTTTCAGCTTCGACCGGTCCACCGGCGATCTCTACATCGCGGACGTGGGACAGAGCACCCGAGAGGAGGTCGACATCGCGACCCCGGCGCTCAACCGCGGCAAAGGTCTCAATTTCGGCTGGAACGTCATGGAGGGAACCGCGTGTTATGACTCCTCCAGCTGCAATCGCACCGGGCTGACCCTGCCGGTCCTCGACTACACCCACGCCGACGGCTGCTCGATCACCGGCGGGTACGTGTATCGGGGCGCGGCCCTGCCCGCCCTGGCCGGCCGCTATTTCTATTCCGACTGGTGCTCCGGCTGGGTCCGGAGCTTCCGGTTCAGCAACGGGACCGCCGCCGATCCGCAGGACTGGCCGACCCTCCAGCCCGGGGGCGGGGTGGCCAGCTTCGGCGAGGACGGCCGGGGCGAGCTGTACCTGATGACCGGCTCCGCCGTGTACCGGATCGTCCCCGCGTCCTAACCCGCAAGGTGCCCCCACCCACCCCTCCCGCCGATCCCGACGCCCTGCGGCGTCTGGCCAGGGCGGTGCCGGCCGGGGTGCGGTTCGGCACGTCGTCGTGGAACTATCCCGGCTGGAAGGGGCTGGTCTACGGCGGGGAGTACCCCAGGAACGGGGCCGCGGCCGCGATGCTGGCCGAGTACGCCCGGTTCCCGCTCTTCGGAACGGTTGGGATCGACTCGAGCTTCTATGGCCCCCCCACTCCTGCGACCTACGCGCGCTATGCCAGGGCCCTCCCGCCCGGGTTTCCCTGCGTCGCCAAAGTGTGGGATCGCATCACGGTGCACACCTTTGCCAAAGCGCGAGAGCCCGCCCGCGCCGGCCAACCGAACCCCGAGTTCCTGAATCCGGCGCTGTTCCTGGACGAGGTGTGGGGACCGGCCCGGGAGCACTTCGGCGCCCACCAGGGGCCCCTGGTCTTCGAGTTTCAGGCGATCGCGCGGGAGGATCGGGTCAGCCCGGAAGGGTTCGCGGAGCGCCTGGACCGGTTCTTCGAGGCACTCCCCCGGGAAGGCCGCTACGCGGTGGAAGTCCGGAACCCCGAGTTCCTGATCCCGGCGTATTTCGCGGTGCTCCGGGGGCACGATGTCGCCCACGTCTTCAATGCCTGGACCCGGATGCCGACCATGGGCGAGCAGCTCGACCTTCCCGGCTCGGTCACCGCCGGGTTCCTGGTGGCCCGGGCCCTGCTCCGGCCGGGCCGGGCCTACGCCGACGCGGTGGACGCCTTCGCGCCCTACGACCGGGTGCGGGACCCTAACCCGGAGCTCCGCATCGACCTGGTCCGGCTGGCCCGGACCGCCGAGCGACTCCGGATCCCCGCCTATCTGCTGGTGAACAATCGTGCCGAAGGAAGCGCGCCCTATACGATCATCGAGGTGGTGCGGATACTCGAGAAAGGGGCCGGGGGCTAGGGGATAACTATTCCCCAGCCCCTATTCTCTATTCGCTGTCCTTCGATGCGCCGCGCGCCGAAACCGGCGCCGGGAAGGCTTGCGGCTCCGGAGGGCCGCGGTGTGGGCGGTCTGGCCCAGCTCGACCAGCTGAGCAAACTCCACCTGGTAGGGAATCTCCACCCATCCCTGGGAAGCGGTCAGGCGCTCGGAGAGAAAGGGCCGGGCCGCGCCGGTTTGCAGGGTAACGGTACGGACCGGCTCGGGGAGCCGGAGCACCAGCGCATTCACCCCCAGGACCGCGAACATGCGCTCGCCGGCAAAGAACGCATCGCTGCCGAACAGCTTTCTGGCCCGCACCCCGGGGAGGGTGCTCAGGGCGTCGCGGATCAGGGTGGGGCGGGCCGGGGGTACCATTCGAAAGATGGTACCGCTCGGAGGACCGCGGCGCTAGGTCAGGAGGGATTCCAGCTCGGGAGCCAACCCGAGCGCGGTACAGACCCTGGCGATCGTCTCGCCGATCTTGTTGTTCGGGGTCGAAGCGCCCGCGGTGATCCCGATGGTCCGCACCCCCTCGAGCCAGTCCGGCTCGGTCACTTCCTGCCGCTCCCCGATCGGCCGATGGCGCAGCGCTCCGCCGGGGAGCTCGACGCAGCTCGCGTCCTCGAGATGCCGGGTGCGCACCCCGCGGCTGGCGCAGAGCTTGGCGAGGTGGGTGGTGTTGCTCGAGTTGTATCCGCCGATCACCATCATGAGATCGGGAGGCTCGGCCAGCAGCTGGAGCACCGCATCCTGCCGCTCCTGGGTCGCCGAGCAGATGGTATCGAAGCTGCGCACATGCTCGGCGGCGGCGGCTTCGCCGTAGCGGCGGATCATGCAGCGACGCACTTCCTCGGCGATGGCGAGCGACTCGCTGGAGAGCATGGTGGTCTGGTTGGCGAGGCCGACCCGCATCAGGTCACGCCGGAAATCGAAGCCGGGAGACATCGCATCGGGAAACCGGGCCTCGAGCGGTCCGGGATCCGCCGATCCATCTTCCCGCTCGATCCAGTCGCACACCAGGCGGGCCTCGGCCATGTCGAGCACCACCAGGTAGCGTCCCCCGGGGTACTTGAGCACCTGGCTCGCGGTGGCCCGGGTCTCCTCGTGCCAGTGCTTGCCGTGGATGATCGCGGTGAAGCCGTCCCGGGCGTAGCTCTCGACCCGCTTCCAGACGTTGAGCACCGAGCCGCAGGTGGTGTCCACCATCACGCAGCCGATCCGCCGGAGCGCCTCGAAGTCGTGGATGGTGACCCCGAACGCCGGCAGGATCACCACGTCGGCGGGGGTCACCGCTCCGAAGTCGAACCCTCCGGCGTCCCCCCGGCGGAGGAACCCGATGCCCATGGCTTCCAGCTTGGCGTTGACGTGCGGGTTATGGATGATTTCCCCCACCAGAAACAGCCGGCGGTCGGGGAACTTGGTGCGGGTCTCATAGGCGTACTCGACCGCCCGGTCCACCCCGTAGCAGAACCCGAATTCGCGCGCCAGCCGGAAGGTGAGCGGGCCCACCGCAAGCTGGTAGTCCCGCTCCCGCAGGATCTCGATCAGCCGGCTGTGGTAATCCGCCGCCAGCAGCCCTTCGATCGCGCTCTTGAGGCCGAAGCCCTTCCGGAAGTAGGTCGCGTCCGCCATGGGTGAAATCTATCCGCCGCGGGGCCGGTCGATCCGCCCGCAGGGCGGGGGCGCGACCACGCTCCGCACCTTGCGGAAGCTCCCGGTGACCCGGAGCGAGTCGATGCCCTCGCTCGCGGTGAGCCGGAGATCCACCTGTCCCGAGACCCCGTCCCGGTCGGACCCGGTGACCGCGACCTGCCCGTTCACCGATTCGAACTGGTAGATCGCCTTGCTCCCCGCCACCCGCAGGGCGGCGATGGCGCGGGGCCGCCAGGGAATGAAGACCCGGGCCGGCATGACGGCGTAGGGGCCGGTGCCTAACCCGGCAGCCGAGGAGTCCCCGGTGAGCAGCACGATCCCGATCGCGGTATCTCCGCGCGCGCCCATGATCTCGAGCAGGGAGTCCGAGCCGCACCAGCGCGCCGTGGCGGGGGCCAGGAACCGGACCGGCTTCCCCGCCGTGTCGGACCAGGTCAGGTCGAGCTGCCCGGTCTCCGGGCCGGGCCCGGCCGAACGGCTGGGGCCGGCCCGGCAGGCCAGCAGGGCCGCCACTCCGGCCACCAGGGGACGTCGCATCCCTGCAAGGTAGGAGGACGGGAAGCGGGGAGCTACCGCCGCCCGCCGAACACGATGTCGAAGCGCAGCCCCGATCCTTCCGGCCGGGGCGAGAGCGGATGGCTGAGATCGAACCGGAGCAGCCCGTTGAAGAAGGAGACTCCCGCCCCGCCGCCGAGGAGCACCCGGTTCCGGGTTAGGGAATCCAGCGCCCCCGCCTGTCCCCCGTCGAGAAAGAAGACCGGGCGGACCGCGCCCCGGAACGGGCTCAGGTCGAGCTGGACCGACCAGAAGGCGTCGCCCCGCTCGGCGCCGTAGTCGAACCCCCGAACGCTTCCCTGCCCGCCGATCCGGTAGACCAGCTGCGGCAGCGCGGCGCGGGTCGCGACCCCGCCGCGCGCCCGGACCGTCGCCCCGGCCGAACCTCCGAACGGCTGGCGCCACTCCCCGAAGAGCCGGGCGGTATGGTGATCGAACCCGGCGTCGCTGGTGCCGTCGCCCCCCAGCTCCCAGCGGGCCCGGCCGATCCGTCCCTGGAGCCGCGCGCCCACCGTGGCAAAGTCTCCCTCGGTGATCGGGGGATTGTCGGGAAGCAGCCCGTCCCCCCCGAACAGGTCGTTGAGCCACGCTTTCGCGCCACCCTTCGCATTCCGCTGGCGCTCGAGCCGGGTCGACAGGGTCAGCTCGACGCCGCGGGTCATGCTGGTTTCCAGCGAAAGGTCGAGGCCGGTGGTTCGGAAATATTCCCCGTCGTCGTGAGCCGACATCAGGGCGCGAATCGAGTTGGCCGCCGAGAGGCCCTGGCTCCAGGGATCGCCTTCCCGGAGATCATGGTAGACCGCCGCGGTGAAGCGCCCCGCCGGCGCGTCCCGAATCAGGGCGATCCGCGCGGTGGGGTGCTTGTCCGCGAAGCCGAACCGCACGGTCCCGAACAACGAGGCGTAGCGGATCGCCCGGAGGTCGACCTGGTAGGCCAGGCCGATCGAAGTTCCCTGGACCCGGTTGAACCGGAAGGCGTCGGCGAGCCGCTCGTAGGCGAAGCCGGTGCGATCGATCCCGGTGATGCTCCGGGGCAGCCGCTCGGCGAGATCGGCGATCTCCCGCCGGGTTTCTTCGAGACGACGGTCGTCTTCCTCGGTGCGGCGGAGCTGGAGCGTCTCCTCCCAATCGGTGTAGCGATGGAGCGAATCCCGGGAGGCCCGCCAGATCTCGTAGCGCCCGCCCCCGGCCAGCACGCCGGCCCGCTCCCTGACCCGCATGGAATCGGGCTGGCCCCGGCGCTCGGCGCGGAGCGAATCCCGCCGGGCCTCCCGCTGCTCCGGAGTGGGCCGGTGCAGGGTATCGGGCGGCGGCAGGTGAAACGCGATCCGGTGGCCGGCATTGATCTCGTAGTCCGAGAAGGTGGTGACGGCCTCGAAGGGCACGTACATGTCGCCCACCAGGGGAATCTGCACCTGGCCGGAGAGGACCTGGCGATAGGGCATCCAGTAGGTCCCGTCCTGCAGCGCATACTCGAGGTCGCCCTGGAGCGCCAGATACCGGTTGATCAGCCGGTTGGCCCGGCGGGCGTCCGCACTATCCTCCCGGGTCGGACTGTCCGGCATGTCCCACATGTCGGTCCCCACGTACCGGAAGGCAAGCCGCACCACCTCGGCGTTGTCGAGGTCGAGCCAGAGCTTTCCGATGATGAGCGCCGGACCGGGACGCTTGGGGGTGACCTGCACTTCGGTGAGCCGGATCCGCTTGCCGTCGCCGGTCGTCAGGGTGATGGTGTCCCCCGCGGCATAGCGATACCAGGCGGGTCCGTCGCCAGCGAGGGGATGCAGAGCGGCCCGCTCGGGAAAGTCGTTTCCGAAGATCCGGACCGAATCCCCCAGGCCCCGGGGGACGAACCAGGGCGAATCGAAATTGGAAAAGAGCTCCCCGCGGGATTCCCGGGTTCGGGAACGCTGCCCCACGATCTCCACCCGCAGGTCGTTGGGTCGCTGCCACTCGAGATGGGCTTCCTGCTCCTCGACCGCGACCGGGGGAGCGTTCCCCCAGCGGCGCCGCCCGAAGCTCACGCTCACCCGGTAGCGGAGCCGGGCCTGATAGTCGCTGACCGTGGAATCCTGGGCCTGATGGTGCGCCATGGCGCGAGCAACCAGGGCCGCAGTTTCCGGGTTGGAGTAGGTGCCGGTGTCGGGAGCCTGGAGCGCGAGCGAGGAAAGGAGTGCTGCGGCTAGGACGCCTGGGCCCATTTGCTCCGGCCATCCCGATGGAGCCCGTAGGCCCGGAGCCGACGCCACAAGGTGGTGCGACTGATGCCCAGACTCTTCGCCGTTTCGGCGAGTCGCCAGCCGTGATCGTCGAGCGATCGCACGATCGCGTCCCGCTCCCGATCCGCCAGGGTGCTCGGGCCGACCGAGCCTTGCAGATACATCGCCTCACCGAGATCCAGGTTACCGATCCGGATGGTCTTGAGCCGCCCGCCCCGGTCGGCCAGCTCAGGGAGCAATTCGGAGACGGGTTGGGTCAGGTCGAGACCGAGGTCACGCGCTGGTTGATTGGCGTAGAGGAGTTTGCCGTTGGGATCGAACACCACGACCGCTTCGCTGAAGGCGTCCAGGAGCGCCTTGGCGAGCGGGGAAAAAACCGACGGCAATGATGTGCTATTGGGGTCCGGCGACATAGCTCAAGGTTACGGGTTGCCGGTGAATTTAGTTTCAGACCGGAACAAAGGGGACTCTCCCGCGATCACCAATCCAACCCCTGCAAAAATGGTCACTCCAGCGAGAGCAATCGACAGGGTCAACCGCTCGCCCTCCAGGACCAGAGGCGCAATCGCAATGGCGACCAGCGGCTGGAGATAGATGAACGACGTGACGAGAATAGGGGACACCTGGCGAAGCGACCAGAGGTTCAGGAAGTAGGTCACCGTCGTCGGGAACACCACCATGTAGATGAGCCACAGGAATAGCCCGGTGCTCAGGGAGGCGGCGTGCACCGATCCCGCCGCGCCGATTCCGAGCGGCAGCACTCCGACGAGCCCCGCAATGGTGAGACAGAACGCCACCGTCACGGGAGGGTACCGGCGCAGGAGATCCTTCGAGAGAAGAAACGCGAGCGCATTGAATGCCATTCCGGTCAGCACGAGCAGGTTCCCGATGACCACGTCAGACCCGAGGGAAACCCGGCTCGGTCCGATCAGGTAGATCGTGCCGAGGGCCGCCACCGCGACGCCAATCCACTTGAGGGGGGAGGGCCGCTCGATCCGGAGCAGCCATCCGAAGGCGACCGTGAAGATCGGAATCATCGGGATCAGGATCGCGGTATCGATTGCGGTGGTACGGGTGAGTCCAAGCAGGATCAAGAGCTGATTCCCGGCGCCACCCAGAATCCCGAGCAACGCAAATCGAGCCCAATCGGCACCCAGTCTCGGCAGCTTCCCACGGTACATCCGGTGGGCCACGAAGAAGGCGATGGACGCAACCACCATCCGGAGCGTGACGATCACCGGGGCGGGAACGATGGGAAGGAGGTACTTCCCAACGATCACACCGCTGGCATAGATGATCTGAACGATCGTCAGGGCGATGATGACTGGCATTGACCTTGATACATAAAGACTTAGATTTGACCATCCATTCAGTCAGTCGCGATGAAAAACCAGATTCTCGATGCCGCAACTGAGGTACTCGTCCAACGCGGACTGAACGCTTGGACAGTCGACGAGGTAGCCAGGAAAACCGGGTGCGCCAAAGGCCTGGTCAACTACCACCATCGTTCCAAACACGACTTGCTCATCCGGGTAGCCCACCAGCTCAGGGACGAGCGATGGGCCAAACGTGTCGAGGCGGCTCGGAGTAAGGAGCCCCTGGACCGGCTGTGGCAAACACTAATTGAGGAGGTCCGTTCCGGCCGGTTCGCTGCCTGGCTCGCCCTCCTGGCTTCCGAAGCTGTCCAGGGCAGGGTTCCCAGGAGCCCAGCCGACCAGCCACTCGAGCTGGCCAATGCGCTCGGCCGCTCCCTCGAACTCGGTCCGGGGCTTTCCGGCCGAGCTGGACTGATCGCCGCCCTTCTCGACGGAATCGAAATCTCCTTTCTTCAGGGTGACTCTCCCGACCAGCTCGAGGAAGCCTATCATCGCTTCTGGTTGACCCTGCTCGAGATGTAGCCCGCGATAGATTGGGGACATGCGGGCCGCTGCCTTGCTCCTCCTCATTGTTCCCGTGGTTCTTCGGGCCCAGGATCCGGAGCCCACTCTGCCGCTGGAAGTGCGTCAGGCCTACCAGGCCCGGCTGATGGAGCCGCGCCGAGCCTATGACACGACTCCGCCCCGGCTTCCTCCTGTCCGGGTCTCCGGAAAGGCCGCCTGTCAGATCCACCCCGAGCTTGGCGTCGAGACCGCGGATCTCTGGGAGGCCGCCCGGCAGACCCTCGAGTCGACCCTTCGACCCGACTCGGTGACCCCGAGGCTGCTGGTGCGCGAATGGCGACGCACGCTCGATTACCGCTTCGGGCTCCGTTCCGAACAGAGCGACACCAGCGAAGTGCGTACCCGGCATCCTTTCGAGAAGCCCATGCCCGCGAATCTCGAGCGGGTCGGGTACATCCAGCGCCAGGGATGGTCGATCGTCTACTACGGCCCCGATGCCGGCATGCTGCTGTCGGAGCGATTCGTCCGGCATCACTGCTTCCGGAGAGTGGAAGGGTCGGGGGCCTTTGCGGGGCTCGCGGGGCTGGCCTTCGCGCCGCTGCCCCGCACCACGATTCCCGACGTCACCGGCGTGTTATGGGTGGATCCCGCGGGCCGGGAGCTTCGCTCGGTGCAATACACCTGGATCAACGCCCCTCCCGAGGCGAGGGCGCCCGGCATCGGAGGCCGCGCCGATTTCGCCCGGATCGGCGCCGTCGGGTGGATCGTGCAGCGGTGGAACATCCGGATGGCCCGGCAGGAGAGCGGCTACGCGCGGGGGTTCGAGGGTTACACCGATCAGGGGGGTGAAGTGCTCGCGATCCTCGGCCGGGCAGAGTCTCCGTGACCACCGGCCGGGATGATTGCTATGCCGCGATCGCCGAGTTCTACGACCATGTTACGCTCTATCGGGAACGCCCGGACGTCTCGTTCTTCGTCGAGGCCGCCAGGGCAAGCCGGAGGGCCGGTGCTCGAGCTGGGCGCCGGTACCGGGCGGGTCCTGATCCCCACTGCCCGGGCGGGCATATCGATCACCGGCCTCGACTCCTCGCCGAGCATGCTTGCCATCTGCCGGGACCGGCTCGCCCGGGAACCCGCCGAGGAAGCGTCCCGCGCGACCCTCGTCGAGGGGGATATGCGCGCGTTCGATCTGGGTCGAACCTTCGCGCTGGTCACGATTCCCTTCCGTCCGTTTCAGCATCTGGTCACGGTCGAAGAGCAGCTCGCCTGCCTTGGCTGCATCCGGCGTCACCTGGCGCCGGGTGGCCGGCTCATCCTCGATCTGTTCAATCCGTCACTGGAGGCACTGACCGCCCCGATCGGCATCGAATCCCTCGAGGCGGAATTCACGATGCTCGACGGGCGCCGGGTGCAGCGAGGATTCCGGATCGTCTCCCGGGACCGAAGCAATCAGGTCAACCAGGTCGAGCTCTATTACGACGTCACCGGACCCGCCGGGTCGACCGAGCGGCTGGTCCAGGCCTTCCCCATGAGATACCTCTTCCGGTATGAGGCGGAGCACCTGCTGGTGCGAGCCGGGTTCGAGGTTCTGCAGGTGTTCGGCGGTTACGATCGACAGCCGTTCGGAACAACCTATCCGGGCGAGCTGATCCTGGAGGCGCGGAGGAATTCATGATGAGGTCCCGGCGCACGGCACTTCTCTTTCTGGTCGCTGCCTCCGGTTGCAGCGGAGCCGGGGCCAATTCCCTGGCGCGGGCGGTGATTGATACCCTGCCGGGCGGCATCGTTCGAGTCACCAGCGGAGGGCCGACCGCCTGGCCTGCGACGAAGCCGGCCGTCCTGGTCGAGGAGATCCGGTTCCAGGGGGCGGATGGCACGCCATCCGAGCTCGGCGAACCCCGCTCCCTCGCGGTGGACGATCAGGGGCGGGTGTACGTCGTGGATACCAAGCCGGCCGTCATCAAGGTCTTCTCTCCCGATGGCAAGTTCATTCGCAGCATCGGTGGCGAAGGCGAGGGTCCGGGAGAGTTCCGGGTCGGCTTCATCTCGATCCAGGGTGAGCACCTGGTCCTTCAGGATCCCCAGGTCGCGAGGCTCTCGGTGTTCGACACCGCCGGCACGTTTCTTCGGAGCTGGAATTCGAGCTGTTGCTACTGGTCGGACATTCAGGTCGACCTGGCCGGCCGGGTCTACATCCCCAGCATGTCCAGCGGGAAACCGGGCGATCCGCCCCGGGGGACTCCTTATGTGCGCTGGTCGCTCGACGGAGTCGCACAGGACACGGTCTGGGTCCCCTATCAGAAAAGCGAAAAGCTCTGGACCCTGTCGGTAAGCAAGGGCAGCAACAAGATGTCGATGTCGATGCCGGTCCCTTTTCTGCCCGCCATCGTCAGCACCCTGGACCCCAGGGGCGGGATTCTGTACGGCTGGAACGGTCGCTTCGAGATCGTGCGGAGCACTACCGGCGCGGACTCACTCCTGGTCTTCGGGAGGGATTGGACGCCCGATCCGGTCAGCGACGATCGGCGCTCCGCCGAGCTCGAGTCGATGGTCAAGGGAGCCACCCGTTCGATCGACGAGACCACGGTCCGAAATGCGTTCAACCTGAATGACATTCCCCGCACCTTGCCGGCGTTCGAGAGTCTGCGGGTGGATCCGAGGGGACGGGTCTGGGCCCGACGCTACCCGGTGGCCGATACCACGCACACCACGTTCGACCTGTTCGATTCCACTGGGGCGTACCTCGGGCCGGTGACCGCTCCGATCCGGATCGGGCCTTACACCCCGCAAGCCTGGACCCGGAACGGAGTGGTCGCGGTCATCGAGGATGCGGACGGGCGCCCCACCATCGTGCGACTTCGTTTCGAGCCGGGGCATTGACAGGGAGCGAAGCGATTCTCAATTTGGTGGCCCGCTTCGGCGGACCAGTGCGAAACAAACTGGTGTTCGTCGTCTAGGAGGGGAAGCCGGGACGGGAATCGCGGGAAAATACCAGGGTGTGCGCGAGGCATGCCCGCCTTTTCGCCGGGAGCAGCGGCTTCCGAGAGAAGAAGGCGCGACAGGACGAACCGTCCAGTCGCGCCTTCTGCGTTTTCAGGGATGGATGAAATTCGGACTTCAGAACGGGAGAGTCGACATGTCGTTGGAATCCATGCAGGACCTGATGATCGAAGAGCTCCGTGATCTCTACAACGCGGAGCAGCAGCTCACCAAGGCGTTGCCCAAGATGGCCGAAAAGGCGACGACGCCCTCGCTGCAACAGGCCTTCCACTCGCACCTCCGGGAAACCGAAGGTCACGTGGCCAGGCTCGAGCAGATCTTCCGGCAGCTCGATGAGAAGCCAACCGGCAAGAAGTGCAAGGGGATGGAGGGGCTGATCGACGAGGGCGACGACATGCTCTCGGAGAAAGGCGTCGAAGCGGTGCGCGATGCCGGTATCATCGCCGCGGCTCAGCGGGTCGAGCATTACGAGATCGCGGCCTACGGGTGCGCCGTGAACTTCGCCCAGCTCCTGGGCCACAACGACATCGTGACCCTGCTGGAGCAGACCCTCTCCGAGGAGAAGGCCGCCGACGAGAAACTCACCCAGATCGCCGAGCAGGAGGTGAACAGCCAGGCGATGGCCGGCGCATCGATGTCGGGCAGGCACTAGCCCGCACCGCAGTCGACGAAAACAGCTCACGAATGAGCGGAGAACCCGAATGGCCTACGAGCGAGGCTGGAACCCGTCGGAACGATCGAATCGGGAATGGGAGCGGAGCCGCCATGAGGTCGCCCGAGGTCAATCATTCCGCTACCCGGATCAGGGTCGCGCGATGCCGTCCGGAGGAATGGAATTCGGCGCGCCGGAATGGCGCGGCGCCGGATATGGCAGCTACGGAGCCGGCACCGCCACGGAGCGAGCCGGCCGATACCGCCCTGAGACTCGTTACGGTCGGAGCGTTCAAGGTCGTTACCCCGGCCGGGGGCCGAAGGGCTATTCCAGGTCGGACGACCGGATCGAGGAAGAGATCCTGATATCGGCGCGACGAAATCGAAGTGAGGGTCCAGCATGGAGTCGTCACCCTGAGCTCGTCGAAAACGTTTAATTCACCGTCGGAGCGCTCGGAGACGAGCGCCGGGAGGCAGGAAAGTCACCGCGAGTCCAGCCGCACCGTGAAAGTGAGACGCGGTCCAACCCCGGAAAGGCATCACCATGCGGCAAGAAGACGACAGCAGGGAGATGGACGATGAGAGCGAGGAGCCCTCGGATCGCGATCTCGATCTCGAAGAGGGTGAGGAGGCGGGCTCGGAGGGTACCCGGCAGCGCCGGGAGACCGGTCGCCGAACCGGAACCGCGGGCCGGACGGCCGGGGCAGAAAAATCCGGCCATCGGACGTCAGGTCGGCACAGCAGCCGCGGCTCCCCCGGAACCGGCAGTCGCGCTCCATCGAGCGATCGCTCCCGCCAGTCCCGATCGTCGGGACGAAGTGGCCGTGGCTCAGGGCAGAGCGGCGGCAGGCGGGCCCGGTGACTCGCGGGGCAGACGCCGGGTTTTCACGCCGCGCGTGGTGGAGGCGGCGCTCGCGGGGCTCGTCGCGTCCGGTGTGGGCCTGGGCGGGGTCGCCGCGTCGACGGCCCAGCTCGCCGGGATCCTCCTCACGATCTCGGGTGCGGGTCTGGTTGTACTGCTGGTGACCGGAGCGGCGGGTCGGCGACGCTGGACCCTGCGATAGCGCGTTAGGCGCCGCCCGCCCGATCGCCCCGAAGCCTGGGGAGGGAGGAAGGAGCTCCCCCTCAGGCTCCGGAGGCGCGGAAGCCTTCTTTGGCGAGGATCTTGAGCGTCATGTCGTAGATCCGGCGCTCGAGCATGCCGGTGCTCCGACATTCGCGGGTATTGGGCTGGGCCCGGGGAATGTCCACCGCGCTTGCGAGCAGAACGGTCCGCAGCTCGATGGTATCCCCGGCACCCGGGGTGAGAAACGTGATCATCCCCATGGAGATCTTGTACAGCTCGGCCCACAGCCCGTTCACATCCTGACCGCACTCCAGATACATCGCGAGCGAGCGACCACCCAGATCGGAGCGGGCCGAGAACTGGTCATTCCCAACGATGAATCTGGTGGAGTCCGCGATGCTCACCGGGATCTTCAGGGCGCCATAGGCTTGCGCCACCGCCGCGAGCATCCGCCGGAGCTCCGGAAGGCGGGACTCTCCTGGCCCAACCTGAGGCGCTTCGATGCCAAGGACCACCCCCATGGTATCGGAAATGTCCCGGGAAAGACGTGGAGCTCGAGGCGCCGGCTTCCAGGCTGGTACCAGGGTCGCTCCTGCGCCGCGAGTGGAAGCCCGGCGAGGAGGAGGAACAAGAACGGAATGGCGGCTTTCATAGGGGCCTGTAGCGGCCCCTCAATCAGGACGCGAAGCTCGGAAAGGGCAAGGGCGAAGGCCGGGTACACAACATTCCGCGCGCCATCAGGGCGAAGGACGTCAGGTCGACCAGCGACTTTCCTTCGTACGCCCGGATGAGGAGATCGGGTGAGACGGAGACCAGGATCGAGGAGACCGGAGGCAGGGCGACCGAGGTCGCCGCATAGAGAGCCATCCCCGCTCCAATCCAGGCCCACTCCTGCTGGGCAAGCGATCCATCCTCCCTGATCGCGCGGGTCAAAATCGTCCAAAGCCCGGCGCTCAGCAGCACGAGGCCGGCGAAAGGCTCGGCCAGGAGGCTGAAGGTTCTGGTGTTTTCGATCCCGATCACCATGATGACCCACACGCCGATCAGCAGGGGGATCAACAGCCGCAGCATTCTGGTGGAGCGGGCCGAGGTCTGCCACAGCGAGAGGATCCACAGCGCGATCGCGGTGACGACCGGAGTCAGCAGGTAGTTGAGCAGATGGTTGTTCCGGTCGAGCAACGCGAGCCAGAGCGTCGCGGCATCGAACAGAAGCAGCAGACCGGCCCACGCGGCGGTCCACCGCTGGGCTCGACTCAGTTTGCGGTGGAACACCGCCGCGAGCAGGGGAAGGCCCTGGGACGCGCTTCCGGCATACACCACCCAGGGGATTTTCACCTCGGGTCAGGTATTGAGCCCGCTGCCATCATCACAGAAAGGCGGACAGGGGAAGTGGAACTCCAGAAGAATCCCCGCCGTCATGTCCTGGTCCTTGGCGTCCACGCCCACCAGGACGAACTGGGTCTCGTCCTTGTCGTTGAGCCCGGTGTAGATCCGGAACGCCACGCAGCCCGGCTGGGCCAGCAGCTCCCGGACCTGGTCGGCGTGAAACGCTCCGGCCTTGATCGCGCCGGGGTCGCGTTGGCGCCATCGCCGGGTCATGGCGGCGGCATCATTGAGCGCAATGCGGTGATTACGAGCGGGGAGCGGCATACAGTCCTCCGGAGGTTAAGGGGAGCGCGCCGAGCGAGCGCGCGACTCCGCCTCGCTCAGACGGATCAGAATCGCGTGCCGAAGCAGGGCCCATTCGTCGCGCAGCTTCAGGGCTTGCCGGATTCGGGCTCGATGGAAGGTGATCGTCGCGGTGGAGAGGTGGAGCCGCTTGCCGATCGCTTCGGAGCTCCGGCCTTCGCCGATCAGCCGCATGATCCGTTGCTGGGTCGGGGTCAGCTTGGCGAGGGCAAAGCGGAGCTTGTTGGTGGATCGGTAGGTCTGCCGCGCCGGGACCAGAGGCGAGATGTACACCTTGCCGGCGAGGACCTCATCGACGGCGTGGCACAGCTCCGGGACATCGGCATCCTTGGGAACGAATCCGCGCGCCCCCGACTGAATCGTGGCGTCGGCGAGGACCCGGTCGAGGTGCATGGTCACCACCAGAATCTTCACCTTGGGTGCGACACCGCGTAGCTCCTGAATGACTTCGAGACCGCTCTGGTCCGGCAGGCTGAGGTCGAGCAGCACGAGGTCCGGGTGGTGCTTGCGACAGGCCCGGATGCCCTCCTCGCCGCTTCCCACCATCGCGACGATGTCACAGGATTCCTCGAGGGCGGCCCGGATGCCCTGGAGCATCAGGTGGTGATCGTCGACCAGGACCACGCGGGGCCGGGTCATTCGGGCCGTCTCCGTCCCGGCGGAGCCTGGCACGATGGCGCGCACTTCGGTTCCCTTCCCCGGCGCCGATTTCACCTCGACCATGCCTCCCGCGAGCACCGCCCGCTCTTTCATCGAGAGAAGTCCGATTCCCCGTGCCCGCGCGCGCGTGTCGCCCTCGAATCCCTTCCCGGTATCCCGCACCACCAGCTCCACGGCCGTTGGGCTCACCTGCAGCTTGACCGTCGCGGCATCCGCCTCCGCATGGCGAACCACGTTCTGGAGCGCCTCCTGGGCAATGCGATAGAGGGCCACCGCGGCTTCCGGCTTCAGGGCGATTATTTCGCCGGGCGGTCCCTCCCACTTCACTTCGAAGCCGGCATCCTCTCCCACCTCATGGCACAGGGTTTCGAGCGCGACCGCCAAACCACCCCGATCGATGATGGGGGGGTGAATCCGGTGCGCCAGGCCGCGAAGAAAACCCGCCAGGTCGCGCAGCTCGCTCCGGATGGCCAGGGCCCGTTCTTCGGTCTCGGGCGAAGGCGCCGATGTCGCCAGCTCCTCGCATTCCCGCTCGAGATGGGCGACCCATTGCACCGCTCCATCATGGACTTCCCGGGACATCCACCCGCGCTCCGCTTCCTGGGCCTCGAGGACTTTCCTGGCATGGCTGCGGTGCAACCGCAGGAACCGCCGCTGGGAGAACACGACCGCGGCCACGAAAGCGGCCAGCAGGACCAGCGCGACCAGAATGCCGCTCAAGAAGACCGACCACACCGCGAGAGGAGAATTCGCCATGCGCCTGCTCCTGGAAAAGCCAAGACGCCGCGGCGGGCCGGGCCCGGGAGAAAACGGCGGGGGACTATGACATCTTATAGCCCCCCCCGTGGGCCGCCGCGGCCGTGCCCCCCGGATCGCGCTCGATCCGGGGAAGGTAGACCGTGAAGGTCGATCCCCATCCGAGGGCGCTCTGGACCTGAATCCGGCCTCCGGCGCGCCTCACCATGTCGTCGACGGTGGAGAGCCCGAGGCCGGTGCCTTTGGCGGGCTCCTTGGTCGTAAAGAACGGCTCGAGGGACCGGGCCTGGGTCTCGGCGCTCATGCCGATCCCCGAATCGCTGACCGACAGCAGAACGAATCCACCCGCATTGGCGGTTTCAATGGTCAGGATGCCGCCCGAAGGCATGGCATCCCTGGCGTTGACCGCGAGACTCATGAGAATCTGTTCGAGCTGGCCGGAGTCGAACAGGATAGGGTCGAGGTCGGCCGCCAACCGGGTATGGATCTGAATATCCTCCCCCAGCACCCGGCGCAATAGCTGGCCGGTGGTCCCGATCACCTGGTTGAGGTCGAGGGACTCCGGCTGGGCCGCGCCCTTGCGGCTGAACCGGAGCAGCTGGCCGGTGAGGGCGGCGGCCCGCTGTGCGGCATCGTGAATCTCCTTGAGGGTCGATCGCAGGTCGGGGAGCCGGGCGGCCTCGTGCTCGAGCGCGATCTCACAGTTGCCGTAGATCACGGTCAGGAGGTTGTTGAAGTCGTGGGCCACCCCACCGGCGAGCCGGCCGATCGCCTCCATGCGAAGCGCATGATGGAGCTGGGCCTCGAGGTCCTGGCGATCCCGCACCGCACGATCGGCGTCCTCCCGGTACCCCATGAGCCTCTCGACCTGCTCGAGCATTCCGAGGCGATCGTCGCGAGTCCGTTGCAGTTGTTCCATCATCCATCCCAACCGGGCCGGCAGGCGCCGCTCCTCCTCGGACTCGAGCAGGACCTGGGGAGGCTCGAAGAAGACATTGGAGCACGGTTCGCTATCCATGACGACGTGACGGTGCGATCGGAGGCCGTTCAGCAGGCGGCGGGGATCATTCCCCATCCGGGAATAGAGGCACAACACGGTGATGTGCCTGTCCTCAAGAAAGGCGTCGAGCAGCGCTTCGCCGGAGAGGAGTGGCTCGCCCGGGGGGCTGGCCACGACTCGGAGGCCGGTTTCGCCGCTCAACAGGGCATCGTCATAGGCCCGTCGAATCTCGCCGATCCGGTCCGAGCCCACCGGAAGGAAAGCGACCGTATCGGCCTCGATCCCGGCTTCCCGGAGCACGTCACGGATAATGGCTTCGTCCGATTCGTCGAGCTGGCAGACCACTCGCTCGCCCCGTTCCGGCGCCCCCCGCACGAACGGCACGAGGACGTCGGCCAGCTCTTCGGGTCGCTCGAAGAGGAGGCAGCAATGGTTGGGGATGGGCTGGTCGGGGATTCCCGGCATGCGGTTTGACGCTACGGTTCCCCACCCAGGGCCGCAAGATCTATAACATCTTATAGTCGTCTTTTTTGACGCCGTGCCGCAGTGGCGCGATCCGGTGCATGCGGTAGCTTCTCGCTTTCCTCTGCTGCGAAGGCGCCATGTTCAAGGGTACCACGCCGGCCGGTGTTCCCGTCATCGCCGAGCTTGGGCTCGACGCCACGGCGAGCGGGTCGGCTTTCCTGACGATTGCGTGGAGCGCGGGAGCCGGCACCGGCCTGCAGGATTCCTGTACCGTCGCGCCCGGTGGATTCGGCAAAGTGGGAATCACTCCACACGAGCCGGGCTTTCTGAGGGTGTACGTGGACATGAGCACCGAAACCGACGCCGGGATCCTCGAGGTCCAGCCGCCGACGCCGCCTGAGCGGATCCAGGGTGACACGACCTGGACCTACAGCGTGGAATGACGACGCGCTCCCTGCCCCGGCTCGGCGCCTTGATCCTCATTCTGGCGTCTCCACTCGCCGCACAGGAGCGAACGCCGGCTGGGTCGGACTCGCTGTGCGCCGCGGTCCTCAGCTCGCACCATGCGCCGGGCGCAAGTTGCCGCGCGCTCGCCGTCGAACTCGTCACCAGGGCAACCGAACGGCTCTATCAACCGGGTCCGAGGGAGATCCAGAACACCGCGCCGAGGGCCGCCGCGGCCGGCACCCCCGCGCAGACTGAAGCGGTGCCCGGCGTTCAGCCGCTCGCCGTGAGCGGAGCCGCCATCGCGGCGATCGGCACCGATTCGGGATCGCAGGTCCGTCGCGACCATCACCCTGAATCCCGCGGTCCTGTTCGTTTCGCCGGGAGATGCGGAGGCGATGGCGAGGGCCTCCCGCATCGCGGACCTGACGATGGTCGTGCCGATCGACGATCTCGACCGCGACCACGACGGGAAGGTCGACTACGTCGGTGTCCGGCTCCGGCTCAACCTCACCGGGGCCCGCGCGGGGCGAGCAGTGCGTGAAGCGGGGCAAGCCTTCCTCCAAACCGTCGAGGCGGAAGCCGACCTGGTGAACGGGGTGCTGGCGGCGCTCCGGCGTTCGACAAGCCCCTCGTCATGCGCGGCGGCGCTTCTCGCCACCACGCCGTCGGCGGCGACCATCACCCGGCGTTGCGGCGGTGAGGTGGCGCTGGAGACCGACCCGGAGCTCTATCGTGAAATGCATACCCGGATCCTCAGGGCCCGCCGGGATGCGGATGCCCGGTACCTCGGACTGGATCTGCGGGCCGACCTCGGCGATCCGACCTTCAACGGCAGCGTTCCGGACGGCACCCGGGCTCTGAGCGCTGCCGTGGCCCTGGGCCGGAGGATCGTCCCGCTCGGGGAGGACGGTACCAGCGCCGGATTCCGGGTCAGGGCCGGGATGCGTTACGTCCAGCTTCCGACGCCAGGGCCGACCGGGTTCGCCTTCGACGGCAACCTGGGGTTCGAGCTGTTTCGGCCCCTCGACGAAGAAAACGGATTAGGCCTTTCGGCGGGAATGGAGTTCCGTTATGGCGGGGATCGGGGACGTGAATCCGAAATGGCGACGAACTACACGGCCTTCCGGTTCGGGCTGTCGGTGCCGATTGCCGGCGGATCGGGGATCGCAGTCGGGATCACCGCGCCGATCGATGGGACGATCTCGCCGGCCCTCACCGTCAACTTCAACTGGAGTCTGCTGCTGCCGCGCCGGTGAGTCGGTGGCCAGCTCACGGAGCAGTCAGCATTGAAACCAGGAACGTGCGGCTCCAGAAGGAAGGAAGGGAGGAATGAGACGCCGGTATGGGCGATCCAGCACGACCAGCTCGGCGTCCAGCATCTGGTTCGCTTCCGCGTCGTTCCGGACACTCCGCGCATCTAATACCTGTCGCGCAAGGACCCCCGAACAGAGTCGGCGCGGTATCTTGAAACGTCGCTCCCCGATCCAGAGGAACATGCATCCAGCTCGCGTCGGCTTGTCCTTATATATGCTGACCGTGGCGCTGATGCCGGGTGCCCTTCCGGCCCAGCAACGCGCGATCACCCTGACCCAGGCCATTGAGCTGGCGGCGCACGCTGACCCTGCGGTGGTCCAGGCCGAAGGCACGACCCGCTCCGCCGACGCCGCGGTCCGAGTGGCCTGGGGATCGTTCCTCCCTCAGCTCACGACCGGAGCGAGCTACGGCAAGAGCTTCTCGGCACTCCCGTCCCGGATCGATCCCCTGACCAACGAGGTGATCACCGGCGGGGTGACTCAAGGTTCCTTGAGTCTCAACGCCACCGCCAGCGTTCCCATTTTCACGGGGTTCCGTCGCGGCGCCGATCTGTCCGCGGCCCGGGCCGACGCGGCCGATGCCGACGCGGCCTTCATCGATGCCCGGGCGCAATCCGCCCTTCGGACCACCAACCAGTTCATCACGGCCTTGCAATCGGCCGACCTGCTGCGGGCCCAGCAGGATGCGATTCGCCGCGCCGAAGAAAAGCTCGCGATTGCCACCGCGAAGATCGCCACCCGCGCGGCCACCATTTCCGATTCGCTGACCGCGGTCGTGGATGTCTCCCGCGCCCGGGCCCAGCTCCTCACCGATCAGCGTGCCCTCACCGAGGCGGAAGCGACCCTGGCGCGCATGATCGGGCTCGACGGGCGGATATCGGCTACGCCCGATTCTTCGCTCTTCGACTTCGTCGAGATCGCCGACAGCGCCGCCCTGTTCGACGAGGCCGAATCGCGTTCTCCCGAGGTGGTGCGGGCGGATGCCAAGGTCCGTGCCGCGAACGCCCGGGTGACGTCGTCCAAATCCAGTTACTGGCCCGCGCTCACGCTGGGCGCCAACACCTCGCTCAACGGCAGCAGCCAGAGCAGCTATGACCTCTCCAACACCCGGGGATTCAGCGTGGGAGTTTCCTGGCCGCTTTTCAACGGATTCCAGCGAGAACGCACCCTGGTGCAGGCGCACGCCAACGCTGACTACGCCATCTCGTCCGCTGCCGACGCCCGTCGCGATGTCTCTTCGCGACTGATCACCCAGCTCGCCTCGCTCCGGATCGCGGAGCAGCGCATCAGGCTCACCGCGCAGAGCCTCGACGCGGCCCGCGCCAACGCTAGGGTGCAGGCGGAGCGCTACCGGCTGGGCACCATCCAGATCACCGATCTCAACCTGGCGCAGGACGCCCTGAGCGCCGCGGAGCAGGACGCCATCAACGCGCGGTACGACTACCTCAGGGCGCGAGCGCAGATCGAGGCGATTCTCGGGAGAAAACTATGACGGACCGGCGGACTGGCGGACAGGCGGGCTGGCGGATCGTGATGGTCGGCCTCGTGCTGGTTGCCGCCTGCAAGGGAAAGAGCGAATCCGAAGCGAGCGCCTCGCCGGCCGATTCGAGCGCCGCCGGCGGCTCGACCCTCACTCTGCCGGTGGTCGTGCAGGAGGTGCGCCGGGGCGACCTGGTGCTCTCGGTCAACACGGTGGGCCAGATCCGCTCCGAAGCGGTGGCCCTCCTCAAGAGCGAGACCCAGGGCACCATCATCGAAGTGCCGGTGCATCCCGGCGATCGGGTCCGCAAAGGGCAGCCGATCGTGCGGGTCGATCCCAAACCGCTCGATCTCGCGGTCCAGGAGGCGGCCGCCCGTCTCGAAGAGGCGCGGCTCAAGTTGCTCGACAACACGGTCCCCGATTCGATCGTCACCGGCAAGGCGATCACCGGCGAGCGGCTCAGGAACGCCGAGATCCGCGCCGGACTCGAGGCGGCGCGGGTCGAGCTGGAAAAAGCGAAGCTCGAGCGCGAGAAGGCCGACGTGGTCGCGCCGTTCGACGGCGTGATGGACGAAGTGAAGGTGTCGCTCGGGGAGCGGCTCAGCACGGGCCAGGAGATCGGCCGGATCGTGGACCCCGATCACCTCCGGATCGACGCCGCGGTGCTGGAGCACGACCTCCCGCTCATTCGGCTCGGAGGGCAGGCGGTCGTGACCGCGGCCGCGGCGCCGGACGATCCGGTGACCGGCCGGATCACCGCCATTCTTCCGATCGTCGATTCGGCCACCCGGGCCGGCCGCGCGGTGATCCGGATCCCCGGGTCCGGCGTGTTACGCCACGGGATGTACGCCGACGTGCGGCTCGAGGCGACCCGCCTGCCGGACCGCATCATCGTGCCGTTCAAGGCGGTGATCGAGCGGGACGGCCGACCGCTGGTCTTCGTGGCGAAGGACGGTCGGGCCCAGTGGGTCTACATCAATCCGGGCCGCAACAATGGCGCCGAGTACGAAGTCCTCCCCGACAGCGCGACCGGCGAGATCCCCCTCAAGCCGGGAGACGAAGTCCTGGTCGAGGGCCATCTCACCCTGACCCATGATGCCCCGATCCACGTGATCCGGCGCGCCGAGCGGAAAGAGCCCTAGGTGTCGCTCGCCAAGGCCTCGCTCCGGCGGCCGATCTCCACCGTCGCGGTCGTCCTGGGCATGGTACTGCTCGGCGCCGTTTCCCTGGGGCAGATGCCGGTTTCTCTCCTCCCCGATGTCTCGCTGCCGGTGCTCACCATTCGGACTTCGTATCCGGGGGCCGCGGCCACCGAGGTCTCCCGGTTCGTGGCGGAGCCGATCGAAGAAGCGGTGGCCGCAACGCCGGGCCTAGTGGATCTCCGCTCGGTGAGCCGCAACGCGGAGGCGGTGACGACCCTGCGATTCGCGTGGGGCACCGACATGTCCACCACCGTGCTCCAGGTCCGGGAGCGGCTCGACAACGCGCGCGCCAATCTCCCGGAGCGCGCCGAGCGGCCCACCCTGCTCACCAGCGATCCGGGGGAGCGGCCGATCGCCGTGTTAGCCCTCTCCGGCAAAGGCGACCTCCGCTCCATCGCGCGGACCGCGATCGAGGTCCATTCCCGGCGGCTGGAGCAGCTCGAGGGCATCGCGAGCGTGGCGGTGGTCGGCGACCCCCAGGACGAGATCCGGGTCGATGTGAATCCCGAGAAGGCCCGTTCCCTGGGCATCACGCCGCTGGACGTCTCCAATGCGGTCCGGTCGGCCAACGCCGGCTCGCCCGGGGGCACGGTCCGGCGGGGCCAGTTCCGGTTCGCGCTCCGGGCCCTCACCGAGTTCCAGGATGTCGGGGAAGTCGAGCGCACTCCGGTGGGCCCGTCCAAGAGTGGGATCACGCTCGCCGACGTGGGCTCGGTCTCCCTCGGGGTCGCCGATCCTCAGACCCTGGTGCGACTCGACGGCGCCCCGGCGGTCGGGCTGGTCATCTACAAGGACGCCGGCGCCAACACGGTGTCGGTGACCCGGTCCATCTACGACGCGATCGACCAGCTCACCCGGGAATTCCCCGGCGTCACGATCCGGGTCGTCGCGGCCCAGGCCCAGTTCGTGACCGATGCCTTGAGCAACCTGGGCCAGGAGATCGTGGTCGGCGGAGCGCTGGCCCTGTTCATGATCTGGCTCTTCCTGCGCGATTGGCGGGCTTCGTTCGCGATCGGGCTGGTGATTCCTCTCGCGGTCTTCACCGCGATGACGATCCTCCAGGTCGCCGGCGTCACCATCAATATCCTGTCGCTGGGAGGGCTCGCGCTGGGCACCGGGCTCATGGTCGACAATGCGATCGTGGTGACCGAGGGAACCGGCCGATACAAATCGGAGGGACTCTCCGATTTCGAGGCCGCGGAGCGGGCGGCGAGCGAGCTCACCGCGCCGCTCATCGCGGGAACCCTCACGTCCATCCTGGTTTTCGGGCCCATCGTGTTCGTGCAGGGGCTGGCGGCGGCCCTGTTCCGCGATCTCTCGCTCAGCGTCGCGGTCACTCTGACCACTTCCCTGGTCCTGGCGCTCACCCTCATGCCGGTGTTGATGGTGCGATGGAGGGCGGACCGGCGGACCGGCGGACCGGCGGAACGATCCCCATCCGCCCTCACCAGGTTTGGTCATGCCGCGGCCGAGCTCTACGAGCGGGGCATGGCCTGGTCGTTGGCCCACCAGAATACCGTCTTCCTGACCGCCCTCGCCGTGGTGGCGCTGACCGTCCTGATCGCGTTCCGGATTCCGAGGGAAATCCTTCCCCGGGTGGATGAAGGCCTCGCCGTCGCCGAGCTGACGCTGCCCCAGGGCACCGCCATCGAGGAGACGGCGCGCCAGGCCGGCCGGATCGAAGCGGCGGCGAAGCAGCTCGGCAGTGACGGCATCTACGCCAGGATCGGCAAGGCGACCGACGAAGAAGTCCTGTCGGGGGCCGATCCGGGGACCAGCGCAACGGCTCAGCTCATCATCCCGGTACCCGGCGGGAAGAGCGGATCCCGTTTCGCCGAGGCGCTCCGCGCCGCGGTTCCGGATCTCGCGGCGGGCTCCCTGACGCTCGACCTCGCCGGGCAGTCGGAATTCGGCAGCCTCATCGGGCGGGAGGGCCGGGTGGTGCGGGTCGAGGTATCGGCTCCCAGGCTCGAGGAAGCGGCCCGCTGGGCCGATTCGGTGCGGGGCCGGCTGGCGGGGCTCTCCGAGCTGTCCGATGTCCGGAGCGCGTTCAGCACCACCCAGCCCACGGTCGAGGTCACCCTGGAGCGGGAGCGGATCGCCCGGTACGGCCTCACCGTCGACGCGGTGGCCAACGCCCTCGCGGGCGGGTTAGGCGGCGTCGCCTCGGGCGAGTTCCGGGAGACCGACCGGCGCACCCCGATCACGGTGCGATTCGCCGGGAATGCGAACGAGGACCTCCCCACCGCCCTGGCGACCCCGATCCACGGCATCCCGGTGGGCGAGCTCGTGTCGGTGCGGGAGACCCGGGCCCCGGTGGAGGTGGTCCGGATCAATCAGCGCCCGGTCAGCGTGGTGGAGGCGGCGGTCGAACGGGGAGGCACCGCACGGGCCAGCCGGGATGTGTCTCGCCTGGTGGGGAGCATCGCCACGCCGCCGGGCGTGACCTGGCAGGTCACCGGGGCGGATACCGAGCAGCAACGCACCACCCGCCAGCTCATCCTGGTGGGCCTGCTCGCCGCGCTGCTCATGTACCTGGTGCTGGCCGGTGAGTTTGCCTCCTTCTCGATTCCGCTGGTGGTCATGATCACGGTCCCGCTCGCCGCGGTGGGTGGCCTGCTCATGCTCTGGATTACGGGGCAGAGCATCAACGTGGTCTCGTTGATTGGTATCGTGGTGATGATCGGGATCAGCGACAATGACGCGGTCGTCAAGCTCGCCGCGATCCGGCAATTCCGGGACGAAGGGCATCCGCTGGAGGAGGCCGTGATGCTGGGGGGCCGGCAACGGCTCCGCGCCATCGTGATGACCTCGCTCACCACCGTGGCCGGCGTGCTGCCGCTCATGTTCGGGATCGGGGGAGGTGGGGCGCTGTATCGGCCGCTCGCCGCCACGATTATCGGGGGCAGCGTGACCGCGCTCCTGGTGACGTTCTTCCTGCTGCCGGCGGCGTACGTGTGGGTGGAAAAGAGGGGGTCGGGGAGGTCGGAGAGGTCGGCTGGCAGGCAACTGACCGCAGCGAACTCACGGACCTCTCCGACCTCTCCGACCTCCCCGACCTCTCCGACCTCCCCGACCTCTCCCACCTCCCCGCCATGATCCGCTGGGCCGTTTCCCGTCCCGCCGTGATCTGGGCCGGCGGCGCCGGGCTCATCCTCGCCGGAACGGTGGCGTTCACCAAGCTCCCCCTCGCCACCAAGACGACGGTCGAGCTTCCCCGCTTGTCGATCACCGCACGCTGGTACGGCGCCTCGGCCGAGCTGCTCGAGACCTACATCACCTCGCCGATCGAATCCGCGGTCCAGGGAGTCCGCGGGGTGCGCAAGACCAGCAGCACGTCGAGCGATCGCCAGGGAGTGCGGATCACGGTGGAGCTCGAGCCCACCATGGACGTGCAGCTGGTACGGCTGGCCATTCATGAGCGGCTCGAGCTGCTCCGCAAGGACTTCCCGCCCGGGATCACCGGGCCGACGGTCACCAACTATCTCCCCGAGGAGCTTCAGGAACAGCCGCTGCTGCACTACAGCATGGCCGGCCCCTATACGCCGGGCACCCTGACGCGGATCGCCCGGGAACAGATCGAGCCGCGACTCGGCACCGTGCCTGGGGTCGCCACGGTTTCCACCTATGGGAGCGCGGAGACCGGCGTCTCGGTGAGCTACGATCCCCAGCGCTTGCGGCAGCTCGGCATTCTCCCCGACCAGATCGCCGCGGCGCTGGCCGGGGCGCGGATGGTGCAGGCGCTCGGCGAAGAGCGGGAGGGCGCGACCATCCGCAGCGTCGTGCTTCGCGATCAACCGAACGCCTACGAGGACCTCGAGCACTTGCCGATCCGGGCCGCTTCGGGCCGGGTGTTCGAGCTGGGCGAGATGGCGTCGGTTCGTCCGGAGGAAGACACCCAGGGATACATCTCCCGGCTCAACGGGGTTCCCAACGTCGGGCTCGAAATCACCCGTCAGCCGGGAGCCGACGCCATCCACACCGCGGGCCGGGTCCGCCGTGCGGTCGAGTCGATCCAGCCGCTCCTGCCCCGGGGCGTGGTGGTCAAGCTCGAGGCCGACGACAGCGTCGAGCTGGCCAAGCAGCTCAGGAATCTCGCGATCCGAGGGGCCATCGCCTTCGGGGCGGTGTTCCTGATCCTGCTGCTCACCCTCCGGCAGGTCCGCGCAGTGGGCCTGGTGATGGCGAGCACCGCGGTCGCGATCGCGGGCACCGCCCTGGGCCTCTACCTGCTCCGGATCCCCGCGAACCTGCTCACGCTCGCCGGGTTAGGAATGGGAATCGGGATCCTGGTGGACAACGGGGTCATCGTGGTGGAACGGCTCCGGCTGGGCGCCAACACCGCCGAGGCGCGCGCTGAAGCCGCGCGGCGGATTACCCCGGCCATCCTGGGGACCACGCTCACCACCGCGGTCGTGCTGGTTCCCTTCCTGTACCTCCAGGGCAACGCCCGGGCGGCCTTCGTGCCGTTCGCCGCCGCCTTCACCCTCGCGCTGGGCTGGTCGGTCGTCGCCTCGGTGGTGATGCTGCCGGCGGTCGGCGGCTTCGCGATCAGCAAGGACGCCACCTGGCCCCGGCTCCATCGGATCTACCTCGCCACCCTCCGCCCCCTGGTCCGCTGGCGCTGGCTGACCATCGGGCTCGCCACCGGGCTGCTGGTCCTGGTCGCGTGGGGATTCGTGAAGAAGGTGCCCCGCTCGTCGTGGGGGAACTGGTTTGGCCAGCGCACCACCCTGATGGCGGCGCTCACCTTCCCGCGAGGCTCGGACCCGGAAAGTCTCGACCGCGCCATCGCCGAGTTCGAGCAGATCGCGGTGGGACGGACCGGGGTGGAGCGGGTCGATGCGCGGGGTCAGGGCAACTTCGCCCAGGTGGTGGTGGTGTTCACCCGGGAATCGGAGTTCACCGGACTGCCGCTGGTGATGCAGGAAGAGATGACTCAGCGAGCGGTGCTGGTCGGCGGCGCGACCGTGAGCGTACAGGGCCAGGGACCGGGGTTCTACAGCGGCTCGGCCGGCAGCGGGGCGAGCTTCCGGATCAAGGTGGTGGGCTACTCGTTCCGGGGGGTCGAGCAGCTGGCGCTCGATCTCAAGCAGCGACTGGAAACGATCTCCCGGGTGAGAAACGTGGACATCAACAGCGGCGGGTGGGGCGCCGATCGCGCGATCAGCGTGATGCTCACGCCCGACCGGAACGCCCTTGCCCGCCACGGAGTCACCTCGCGGGACTTCGCGAACGCGGTGGCGCGGGAAATCCGGGGCCCGGTCGGGGCCCAGCGGCTCGAGCTGGGAGGCGAGGAGACCATTGTCTCCCTCAAGGCCGCGGGAGCCCGGGAGCGCGCCCTGGACGATCTGCGCGCGGCGATGGTCCCCAACGAGGGAAACTCCCCGGTCCGGGTCGGGGACCTCGCCCTGGTCAGCGAGCAACCCGGCCTCTCCGCGGTGACCCGGGAGGACCAGCAATACGTACGCACCGTGTCCTATGATTTTCGGGGACCCCAGAAGCTGGCCACCCGCACCCACGATGCGTTCATGGGCAGCATCACCGCTCCGCCGGGTTATACGGTGAGCGATTACCAGGTCTCCTGGGACGAGGACGAAAGCTCCAAAGGGCTCTGGCTGGTGTTCGCCATCGGCGTGGCCCTCGTGCTCCTCTCGGTGGCGCTCATCTTCGATTCGATCTGGGCTTCGGCGATGGTATTTCTCTCCCTTCCTCTCGCGCTCGCGGGAGTGGGAGGCATCTTCTGGCTCAGCAAGAGCGCATTCACCCGGGAAGCCGCGGTGGGCGTGATCCTGGTCGTCGGGCTCGCGGTCAACCAGGCGATTCTGCTGGTGGATGCCGCACTGGAAAAAAGGCGGACAGGCGGACAGGCGGACCGGCGGACAGGACGATCGCTTACCGTGGAGGACGTGCTCCACGCGGCGTCCGACCGGGCCGGGATGATCATCGTGGTCACCCTGACCACGATGGCCAGCCTTATCCCGCTCGCGGTGGGGGCGGCGAACAACAGTCTCTTCGGGGCGATTGCCCTGGCGACGGCGGGTGGGACCATCGCGGGAACGATCGGCGCGCTCTGGATCGTGCCGGCGCTGCTCCGGGGCCGGCAGCAAAGGGCGGTGCCGAGCTAGCGACGGACTCCCATTCTTCGCTGCAATTCCGACCAGCGGGGATCCTGGTGGAGTGGAACAAACATCGGCTCGACCAGGGCCATCGGCATGGTGAAAGCCCGCTCCTCGACCGCTCGGCTCAGTTCGCCAAATGCCTCATCGGTTCGCCCCAGGGCCGTCAGAATCGCCGCGACTCCATCGGCGGCCACATATCGATGTCGTCGCAGCGCCTCAAGTGCGTCCAGAGCGTGGCGGGCCTCGGCCGGCTTTCCGCACATCGCCAGGACCACGCCCGGTTCTCCGCTCTCATAGGATCCCAGGTTCGCCTCCACCGGCACGGCGATCGCCACGGCCTCGGCGCATCGCCCCAACGTTGCGAGGGACAACGCCAACCCGGCCCTCGCCACCGCGAGCGTGCTGTCCAGCTCAAGGGCGTGACGGTAGGCGGGGATGGCGGCGCTGTCCCGACCGGCGAAGTGGAGCATGGTGCCCAACCGGGCATTGACGATGAGCGAGAGGGGGTCGAGCGTGCGCGCCATTTCGATGGCGGCGAGCGATTGCGGAGTCCGGCCGGTGGCGGCCAGCAGCCACGACTTGAACAGATAGGCCGGCACGTAATTGGGGTTGAGCTGGATGGCCCGGTCGTATTGGCGTTCCGCCCCCGCGATGTCCCAGTCGAGCCAGAAACCGATGAACCCGAGAGAGGTGTGGACTTCGGCGAGGCTGGAGTCGAGCGCCATGGCCCGGAGGGCTGCGCTTCGAGCCCGGTCGCGCCCGATGCTGGGCGTCATCCCACCAAACGGGACCAGGAGGGCATAGGCATCGGCCAGCCCGGCGTAGGCCTGGGCGTAGGTGGAGTCCCGCGCCAGGGCGCCCTCAAACGCTTCGATCGCCTTGTGCCCGGCGGTCTCGGTGCGCTGGGCCAGGAAGAAGCGGCCCCGCAGGTATCGATCGTGGGCCTCCTGGTCCCGGGTCCCTCGCTCCACCAGGGAGGCGCCGGCCCTCGCTCCCGCCAGGGTGACCTTGAGCGCCTCGGCGATGGCCCGTGCGATGGTATCCTGCACCGCGAAGACATCCCGCAGCTCGCTCTGATAGTCGCCGCTCCATAACTGGGCATCCCGCGCCACGTCCACCAGGCGGGCGGTGACCCTAACCCGCTGGCCCATGTGCTGGACCGTGGCTTCCAGGATCGCCCCCACGTCGAGGTGCCGGCCGATTTCCTTGAGATCGGTGGTCGCCGCCCGGGCCGCAAAGGACGAGGTCCTCGAGGAGACCCGGAGGCCGCTCAGTTTTCCCAGGGCGTTGATCAGCTCTTCCGCCAGGCCCTGACTGAAATAGTCGCTGGTGGAATCGCCCCCGATGTTCTGGAACGGCATCACCGCGAGGGAACGGATCACGGCCGGGCCGGCCGGCGCGGGCGGGGGCAGGGCCGACCGGGTTCCGCCGCGGAGCAGGAGGAGGAGCCCCACGCCCAGGATCGCGGCGCCACCGAGCAGGGACCCCATAACCCGCGCGCGCCGGCCGGCGTGCCGACTCCCTCGCAGGCTCTCTCCGATGGCCTGGAGCGCGTCTCGCACTTCCTCGCCCGAGGCGGGGCGCGCCGCCGGATCGACGGCGAGGAGCCGGGCGATCAGGGTCGCAAGCGCCGGGGGACAATCGGGCCGCGCGCGCGTCGCCGGGGCCGGGGTCCGGGAGAGCTGCGCGGCCACCAGCGCCGGAGGGGTCAGCGCGCCGAAGGGCGGCTGCCCGGTGATCAGTTCGTAGCCCACCACGCCGAGCGCGTAGAGGTCCACCCGATGATTCACGCCGGGGTCTCCCACCGCCTGTTCCGGCGCCATGTAGGCCGGCGTTCCGATCACCATTCCGACGCCGGTGACCTGGGACCCGGCTCCCGGCGCTCCGGCGCCGGTGGCCAGATCGAGCGCCTTGGCGACTCCGAAGTCCGCCACCACCGCGTGGCCGTCCTGCATCAGGAGGTTTTCCGGCTTGATGTCGCGGTGGATCACTCCCTGGCGGTGCGCGTAGGCCAGCGCGTCGGCGATTTCGGTCAGCAGTCGCACGGTCTCGTCGATCGGGAGGGGACCTTCCCGGGCGAGCCGGGCCCGGAGGGATTCGCCTTCGACGAAGGGCATGGTGAAGTAGGGAAGCTCCCCCACATGACCGGCGGTGAGGAGCGGAACGATGTGGGGGTGCTGGCAGCGAGCGCAGAGGGACATCTCCCGCTCGAAGCGATCGGTGCTGGTGCTCGCGGCGATTTCCGGCCGGAGCACCTTGACCACCACCCGGCGACTGAGGCGGGACTCGGTGGCCAGGAAGACCCGCGCCATCCCGCCGCCGCCGAGCTCCCGCTCCACGCTATAGCCCGAGCCGAGGGTAGTTTGGACCTGTTCCTGGAGGTCGGGCATGGCTTGAGGCTAGGCTTTCCCCGGCCCCGGCACAAGCTCCGATCGCAGGGAACCAGGGGTGCTCCTCCCTCTGGCATCGGCCATGCTCCGGGGACCCGGGGGGCAGTCCTGCGCGGGGGGTCTGTCTCCCGGCGGGGACAACCCGGCCCAGGAAAACGGCGGGCCGTTTCGATTCGAGGACAGTTAACCCGGCCAACCCGGAGGGGTCATGCGAGTCGCTGGCCTCGGAACCCTGCTGCTCTGGGTTCCGTCGTTCGTTTCCGCCCAACAGGTCCAGGTGGTTCGTGGCACGGTGGGTGACCCGGGAGGTTCTCCGCTCGCGGGGGCCGATGTTCTGCTCGACGCCAGGATCACCAGCACCAACGCCCAGGGAGCGTTCCGGTTCGACAGCGTGGCCCCGGGAAGCCACTACGTGACGGTCCGGTTCGCGGGTTATGTCCCCATCCGGACCCGGATCGAGGTCGACGCCCGCACACCGACCGAGCTCCAGTTTCGCCTGACCCGCGCCCCGTTCCTGCTTCCGCCGGTGATCACCACCCTGAGCCGCCGGGGGATCTACGGAAACATCGGAGACACCGCCCATCGTCCGCTTCGGGGAGTCCGGGTCGATGTGGCGGGCGTCAACGGCGGGGTGGTCCTGACCGACAGTCTGGGGGGCTTCGCGTTTCCCTCGGCGGACCGGGGCACGTATCTCCTCCGGTTCACGCGTCCGGGGTATGCGGAGCGACGCCTCGTGCTGGACCTCAAGCCGGGTGAAGGCCGCCAGGTCATGCTGGAGCTCTCGCCGTCCAGCGCCAGGCCGTCCCGGGCCGACGATCAGGCATTCGAGTCGCTCCACCAGCGGCTGGCCTTCGGATTACATCGAGAGCGCATGACCGGGAGCGAGCTGGCACGCTACGGCCACGGTGGGCTGTGCGACGTGCCCCGAATGGCGGTGGAGCTGGGGGGAATCCAGGCGTCGACGACGGTGATCCTGAATGGCGTGGACGTCCTGCTCGACTTCCCGGTCAGTGCCCTCTGCACCTGGCGGGCCGACGAGGTGAGCCTAGTCGAGTTCGGCAAGGACATCTGCGCCGATGTGACCCACACCGCCGGGGACGCGCTCGCCGTCCCTCCGTGGTGTGCGTTCCGGAGCCGCAACGTCACCCGGAGCGCCTCCGGAGCGACGTCGATCCGGGCCCAGGGTGGCGGCACCAGTTACGTCATCATCTGGGAGAAAAGGTAGAACCACCTCATCAGCGGAAGAGGTCTGGTATCGAAATCTCGACCGGCTTGGGTTGACCAGGAGCAACCCACGTGACGCGCTCGCGGTGCGGCTCCTCGGAGGACCCGTCCCGGCGCGAGACATACAGGCACGACTCGCGCAGATCCAGCCGCCAGTACTCCGGGACGCCCAAAGCCAGGTATGCTGGACCCTTATAGTCCCGATCGCACACCTCGGATCCCTTTCCCGACACCTCCACCGCAAGCCACCACTCTCGAATGCTGGTCCATCTGTGGTCGAGCTTCAAGGGCCGAGGCAGCGCCGTTCGAGGGACGACCAGGAGGTCGGGTTCAAGATGATGCCCGGGTTCGAGCTCGATGACCCCCGGGGAAAACAGCTCCGCGTCGACATGCATCCTGAGATACCCGGCCAGCTCGGAAAACAGCCGTTCTTTGGGTCGCGGAGCACCCTCGGCAGCAGGCTCAAGCACTGAAGTTTCAATAGCTTAGCCGCCATTCCGGGGATTGTGGCGCTACCCCTAATCCCCTATATTTGAACGTTCGGGTCGCCGTGTCCCGGACCGACCTTCCGCCCCACCTGCGCATGACTGCTCCAAACGCACGCGAACGGATTCTGCCCCGCCCCATCGAGGAAGAGATGAAGCAGAGCTTCATCAACTACTCGATGTCGGTGATCGTCGCCCGGGCCCTGCCCGACGTCCGCGACGGTCTCAAACCGGTCCATCGAAGAATTCTGTATGCGATGAACGAGCTGGGCCTGGTCCCGGGCCGCCCTTTCAAGAAGTCCGCGACCGTCGTGGGCGACGTGTTAGGCAAGTATCACCCCCACGGCGACGCCTCGGTGTACGACGCGCTGGTGCGCATGGTGCAGGATTTCTCGCTCCGCTACCCCCTGGTGGACGGCCAGGGGAACTTCGGCTCGGTGGACGGGGACCCGGCCGCCGCCTATCGGTACACCGAGGCCCGGCTCACCCGGGTTGCGGTGGCGATGCTGGAGGACATCGACAAGGAAACCGTCGCCTACGCGCCGAGCTTCGACGACCAGCGCCAGGAACCGACGGTGCTCCCGTCCAAGATCCCGAACCTGCTGGTGAACGGCTCGAGCGGCATCGCGGTCGGCATGGCGACCAACATCCCGCCCCACAACCTTCGCGAGGTGGCGAAGGCGGTGGAACTCCTGGTGGACGAGAACGACGCCACGCTCGAAGACCTCCTCACCCACATCAAGGGTCCCGATTTCCCCACCGGCGGCTACATCTACGGAGTGCAGGGTCTCCGGGAGGCCTACCAGACCGGCCGCGGCAAGGTGGTCATGCGGGCCCGCGCCCAGGTGGAGGAGAAGCCCTCCTCCGGCCGGAGCGCGATCGTGGTGACCGAGCTGCCCTATCAGGTGAACAAGGCGACTCTGCACAAGGACATCGCCCACCTGGTCAACGACAAGAAGCTGGAAGGCATCTCCGACGTGCGGGACGAGTCGGACCGGGACGGCATGCGGCTGGTGATCGAGCTCAAGCGCGATGCGATCCCCCACGTGGTCCTGAACCAGCTCTACAAGCACACCGCGATGCAGTCCACCTTCGGGGTCATCAATCTCGCGCTGGTGAACGGCCAGCCGAAGATCATGCCCCTCAAGGAGCTGCTCGAACATTTCATTGCCCACCGCCACGACATCATCGTCAAGCGGACCCAGTTCGACCTCAAGGCGGCCGAGGCGCGGGAGCACATTCTCGAGGGCCTCAAGATCGCGGTCGACAACATCGACGAAGTGATCAAGGTGATCCGGAGCTCGCCCGATCCCGAGGCGGCGGACCAGGCGCTCCAGCGCCGGTTCAAGCTCTCCGAGAAGCAGAGCAAGGCGATTCTCGACATGCGGCTGGCGCGGCTCACCGCGCTGGAGCGCGACAAGCTGGAGGCCGAGCTCAAGGAAGTGCAGATCACGATCGCGGAGCTCAAGAGCATCCTCAAGAGCCGCGAGAAGCGGATGAGGATCCTCAAGGAGGAAATGGCCGACGTCGCCAAGTCGTACGGGGACGACCGGCGTACCGAGATCATTCCCGACCAGGACGAGTTCTCGGTGGAGGACCTGATCGCCGAAGAGGACATGGTGATCACGATCTCCCACTCGGGCTACATCAAGCGGATCGCGACCTCGACCTACCGCAAGCAGCGGCGGGGGGGCCGGGGGCTCACCGGAGCCACCGCCAAGGAAGACGACTGGATCGAGCACCTGTTCATCGCCTCGACCCACGACTACGTGATGTTCTTCAGCGACAAGGGCCAGGTCTACTGGCTCAAGGTCCACGAGATTCCCCAGGGCGGCCGGGCCGCCCGGGGCAAGCCGGTGATCCAGTGCATCGCGATCCGGCCCGACGAGCGGATCGCCGCGCTGGTGCCGGTCCGCGAGTTCAGCGATAGCCGCTGGCTCATGTTCGCGACCCGGAACGGCACCGTGAAGAAGACGGTGCTCTCGGCGTACGGGAATCCCCGCAGCAACGGGATCAACGCGATCAACATCGAGGACGGCGACGAGCTGATCGACGTGCAGCCCACCGACGGGAACAACGATATCGTGCTCGCGACCACCGGCGGCATGTCGATCCGGTTCCAGGAGAGCGACGTCCGGGAGATGGGGCGGGCCACCACCGGGGTGAAGGGGATCGAGCTCGACCAGAGCGACGCGGTGATCGGCATGGTGGTGATCCGTCGCGACGCGACGCTCCTGGTCGTCTCGGAGCGGGGCTTCGGCAAGCGCTCCGAGCTGGCCGATTACCGAATCCAGCGGCGGGGCGGCAAGGGGATCATCACCTTCCGGAACACCGACAAGACCGGCGCCTGCATCGCGCTCAAGGAGGTGCAGCCCCAGGACGAGCTCATGATGATCACCAAGGGCGGGATCATCATCCGGGTGCCGGTGGACGGGATCCGGGTGATCGGCCGGAATACCCAGGGCGTCCACGTCATGAATCTCGACGAGGGCGACCGGGTGGTCGACGTGGCTCGGGTCGTGAAGGAGGAAGAGGGCGGGGCGGAAGAGCCGACCGGCGACGAAGCGCCCTCGCCGAGTGAAACGGCATGAGTGAGTCGGACGCTCCTGCCCTGTGCGCCCTCCAGGCCGCAGCGTCGGCCCTCGAGGGCATCGCCGTCCGGACCCCCCTCATCGAAGCAGCACCCCTCTCCCGCCGGCTCGGCGTCCCGGTCTTCCTCAAGTGCGAGCAGTGCCAGCCGGTCGGCGCCTTCAAAGTCCGGGGCGCCTGGACCGCGGTGACCCGGCTGATCGAGCGGGAGGGCCGCCCCCGCGGGCTGATCGCCCACTCCTCCGGGAATCACGGCCGCGCGGTGGCCTGGGTAGCCCGCCGGCTCGAGCTTCCCGCCGTCATCGTGATGAACGACAACGCGCCGGAGGTGAAGGTGCGCGCGGTCCGCGCCGAGGGCGCGGAGGTGGTGCTGGTGGACCGGTATGAGCGGGTTAGGGTCGCCGAGGAACGGTCCCGGCGCGACGGCCTGACGATGATCCCGCCGTTCAATCATCCCGACGTGATTCTGGGGCAGTCCACCTGCGCGCTCGAGGTGCTCGAGGCGGCCCCCCAGATCAGGCATCTCCTCTCCCCGATCGGCGGGGGCGGACTCCTGGCCGGCTGCTGCGCCGCCGCGATCGCGCTCAACCACCCGGTGGAGCCGATCGGCTGCGAGCCCGTCGGGGCCGCCAAGCTCTCCCGGGCCCTCGCCGAGGGACACCCGGCCCCGCTCGAGACCACCCGGAGCATCGCGGATGGACTCCTGCCGGTGGCGGTCGGGGACCTTCCCTGGCCGCTGATTCGCCAGCGGGTTACCCGGGCCTTCCAGGTGGAAGAGGATGCCATCGGTCTGGCGGTCGGGTTCCTCTTCCATGAGATGGGACTCCAGGTCGAGCCGTCCGGGGCCGTCGGCGTGGCGGCCCTCCTCGAGGGCCAGCTGACCCCGAGCGGACCGGTGGCGGTCATCCTGAGCGGCGGGAATGTGGCCCCTGAGCTCTTTTCGCAACTGACGAACCGTCCGCCGGTCCGCCAGTCCGCCGGTCCGCGGTAACCCATGCCCGCCTACACTCCCCACGTGCTGATCGTCGACGACGATTACACCCTGGCCCGTACCATGTCCCGGATGCTGGTGGACAACGGGTACGATCCCGCCACGCTGTCGAGCGGGGTGGGTCTCCCCGAGTATCTGGCGACCCGGCAGGTGGACCTGTTGCTGCTCGATCTCTCGCTGCCCGGCAAGGACGGGGTCTCGCTGATCGAGCTGATCCGGCGCGATCCGGCCTGTCGCGACCTCGAGATTATCGCCATGACCTCGGAGGCTCCCGAGGAGGTCTCGGTTGGGGCGCTTTCCGCGGGCGCTTCGGACGTGGTGGGCAAGCCGATCCGGATCCGTGAGCTGCTGGCGCGCATTCGCACCCGGCTCCGAGCCACCCGGAGGTTGAACCAGGCCCGCGCCGAGGCGCGGGCCCAGTCGGCGCTGGTCGAGCTGCTCCGGGACATCACCTCGAACCTTCCGCCCCGGGAGTTGTTCCAGGTGCTGGTTCGACAGGTGGCCACCGGGCTCCGGATCCCCCGGTGCTCCATCCTCCTCGCCAAAGCGGGCGCGGATCGGGGCACCGTGGTTGCCGCCTCGGAAAACCCGGTGCTCAGCGAGCTGCCGGTCGATCTCAATCGCTATCCCGAAATCAGACGGGCGCTCGACAGTGGTGAGGTGGTGCTGGTGCGGGACGTGGCCGCCGATCCGGTGTACCAGGGCATCTCCGACATCACCACGACTTCAGTGCTGGTGATTCCCTTCGCGCTCCGGGGCGAGCGGGCCGGCGTCTTCTTCCTCCGCACCGGACCGGGCGATCCGCCGCTCGACGAAATGGATCTCCGGTTCGCCGGCCGGGTGGTCGAGTCGGCCGCGAGCGCGATCGAGCGCGCCCTGGACAACGACGAGGCCTCGCAGCGGGAACAGACGATGCGGCAGCTCGCCGAGACCGATCCGCTCACCGGCCTCCTCAACCGCCGAACCTTCGACGAAAGGCTGGCGCAGGAAGTGGATCGCGCCGCGCGCTACAGCACGGCGCTCTCCTGCCTGATGATCGACATCGACCATTTCAAGGCCACCAACGATTCCTACGGACACCATGCGGGGGACCGGGTCCTGACCCAGTTCGCCGAGCTGCTGCGCCGGGAGCAGCGTTCCATGGACATCGTGACGCGCTACGGGGGCGAGGAATTCGTGGTGATTCTGCCCGAAACCGGCAACGCGGGAGCCCGCCTGTTCGCGGAGCGGATTCTGCGCCGGGTCCAGGCCAAGCCGTTCGGCGAGCCGGAGACCTCCATTCCGGTCACCGTGAGTATCGGCCTGGCCACCTACCCCGATGAACGGGCGCTCGACGCCGAGGGGTTGCTGCGGCTGGCCGACCGCAACCTGCTCCGGGCCAAGAACGACGGCCGGAACCGCTATCGAGATTGAGCGCCCTCCGTTGCCCGCGCTGCGGCGCGACCTACGATCCTCCCGCCCGGTTCTGTCAACGCGACGGGTTTCCGCTGGCCCCCGGCTCTGCGCCACCTCCCACCACGCCACGCTCCTTCGGACTCCACCGCACCGGGGAACACCGGGTACCGGTCGCGTTGCGCGGCGATCCCGCCTCGGGGATGTCCGGGCGGGTGCTCGACGGGCGGTATCAGATCGAGATGCGGGTCGGGGAAGGAGGGATGGCCTACGTGTACCGGGCCAAGGACCGCGAGACCGGGCACACCGTCGCGGTCAAGGTCCTGATGGCCCGCCTGGTCAGCGATCGGGAAGCGGTGGGGCGGTTGCAACGCGAAGCGAAGGTGGCGATGCGGCTGGATCACCCCAACGTGTGCGGCATCGTGGGCTATGGCGAGGCGGGCGGATTGCCCTATCTGGTGATGCCGTTTCTCGAGGGGGAGACGCTTTCCCGCCGAGAGACCCGCCACGGCCCGATGCCCGAGCCGCTCGCGACCCGCCTCCTCCGGCAGCTCTGCCTCGGCCTCCAGCACGCGCACGAGGCCGGCATCCTGCACCGTGACCTCAAGCCGGAGAATGTCATGCTGGTTCCCGGCGCGCACCCCGGAATGGAGCGGGCCGTCGTCATGGACTTCGGGCTCGCCAAGGAAACCGTGGTCGCAGCCGAAGTCATGAAGCTCACCGCCACCGGGATCGTGCTGGGCACGCCGGAGTTCATGAGCCCGGAACAGATCCGGGGGAAGCCGCTCGACCGCCGGAGCGACATCTTCGGGCTTGGCGTGTTAGGGTTCGAGCTGGTGACCGGCCGGCTCCCCTTCGAGGGAACCACCGCCCAGGAGACCATGCTGGCCCACCTGACCGGCCAGCCGCTCCGGCTTCGCCAGGTCAACCCCAAGCTCACCGCGGGCCTCGAGCGGGTGCTGGCCCAGGGAATCGCCCACAAGCCGGAAAACCGGTTTCAGTCGATGGCGGAGTTCGAGGAAGCGCTGGCGGAGGTGGGTCAGTGAGGCCGGTCCTCTCCTTCCTCGCCGCCCTCTCCGCGTGCAGCGTCACTCCGCTCACCAACAAGATCCGGGTCGGGGAAGAGGCGCTCGTGGTGGGAATCGGTGAGGGCACCGATGGGGAAACCGATCTCTTCGCCGCTCCCGCCGGCGGGGGCAGCTTTACCCGGATCACCTTCACCCGGGCCGAAGAGCGGGCCCCGAGCCTGAGTCCATCGGGAACGACCATCGCGTTCCTGCGCCGGACCGCCCCAGGGGACGAAACCTGGTCGCTGGTGCTGCTCGATCTGCTCAATAACCGCGAGTCGGCCGCGCCGATCCCCAAGGCCGCGGGTGCGCCGAGTACGATCGGATGGAGCGGGGACGGGGCCCAGGTCGTGGTGCGCGCCCAGGCGATGCTCGTGACACCGGCTCCGCCGCGGGCCACCTGGCTCCGGGCGGTACCGCTCGACTCCGTCGCCTGGGCCGACTCGGTCGCCAGCAAGAGCCTGGGAGATCCGCCCCGGGGTCGAATTGCTTCCTGCGGGATCGGCGCGTTCTGCGTGATCGCCGGGACCGACACCACCCGACTCGAGGGCATCACCGACCCGATTCCCTGGGGGCCCGATTCGCTGGGCTATTTCACCGGAGACCACGCGTGGGAAGTTCGCCCGCTTGGCGGCGGGCACACTCGACGACCGGTGTGGACCGAGGTTCCCGCGGGGCTACGCGAATTGACCTACCAGAGAGCCCCGGCTAGCTGATGACCCGGACCGGCGCTTCACTGCGCCGGTAGGCAATCGCCTCCCAGCCGGCAGTCAGCGCCTGCTCGACGTTGGGATGATCGGGGGTCCAGGTGCGGGAAGCGACCTGCTCTCCCACGAAGCCGGTCAGGGCGAGCCACACCGCGGCCCAGAGCTCCGCGGATCCGGGGCGAACCTGACCCCGCTGCTTTCCCGCGGCGACCAGCTGCTGAAGCGATTCCCGGAACTCGCGGGTCGCACGCCGGGCCGGCTCCTGCGACAGGGCCTCATCCGGGGGCCGCAACAGCATTCGGAGCATTGCGGGATCGCGCTCGGCGAGATCCACCAGCTGGCGCCCGATTCTGGACAGCCCCTCGCGGAGATCGTTCCCGGTCCGGGGCTCCTCCTCGGCGATCAGCGCTTTGCCATATTGCTGCGCTTCGAGGCATGCCGCGGCGAGGAGGGCATCTTTCCCCGGGAAGTGGCGGTAGATCGTCGCTTCGGCCACTCCGGCGCGGTGGGCGATCTCGGGAGTGGTGGTGCCCCGAAACCCCTGAGTAGTGAACAACTCGAGCGCGGAGCGGATCAATCGGGCCCTGGTCGCGCGCGCGTCGCGGGATCGCCGCGCCGTCATCCGACGAGGATCCGGCGAGGGAGTCGACGGAGGAGGAGGCGGCGCGGGCGAGTGGGAAGTCATGGCGGGTCGGAGAATATACCTCGCCATTGAACCCAGTGATTGGCCCGGCTAGTTTGGGCGCCTCTTGACAGTTCTCGAGGAAGATGGAATGAAATTCCTGGTGCTCGGCGCCGGTCTCCAGGGAGGCGCCGCGGCGTGGAGCCTTCTGCAACACGAAGCAGTGAAGCGGGTCACCCTCGCGGATCGCGAAACGGGGACCCTGCCGCCTTTTCTGCGAAGCCGCTCCGACGCCAGACTCCACGAGGTTACCCTGGATGCGCGGGATCAGGAGGCGCTCAAGGCCCTCATGACCGGGCACGACGCCGTGCTCTGTGCCCTCCCCTACTACTTCAATGAACCGGTGACCCACGCGGCGATCGCCGCGGGGCGGCACGCCTGCGATCTGGGCGGTAACACCGAAATCGTGGTGCAGCAGAAGGAGCGTAACGACGAAGCCACCCGGCGGGGCGTCTCCATCATTCCGGATTGCGGCCTCGCGCCGGGCATGGTCAACATCCTGGCCGCGGAGGGAATCCGGCGGCTCGACCGGCCCCGCTCGGTGAAGATCTACGTGGGCGGGCTGCCCCGGAACCCCGAGCCTCCCCTGAACTATCAGATCGTCTATTCACTCGAAGGCGCGCTCGACTATTACAGCACGCCGTCCTGGATCCTCCGCGGAGGAAAAGCAATCCGGGTCGAGGCGCTCTCCGAAGTGGAATCGCTGGAATTCCCCGCTCCGATCGGGACTCTGGAGGCGTTTCACACCGGCGGCGGGATCAGCACCCTGCCCTTCGGGTTCGAGGGACGGATCGACGTCATGGAGTACAAGACCCTCCGGTATCCGGGACACGCCGCGATCATGCGCCCGATCCGCGATCTCGGCCTGATCTCGAATCTGCCGGTCAAGCTGAACGGCCGGCCGGTGGTGCCGCGCGACCTGTTCATTGCGGTCGTGGAGCCGAAACTGCTCAAGCCGGACTCGCCCGACGTGGTGGTGCTGCGGGTGATCGTGAGCGGGGAGAGGGCCGGCCGGGAGACCGCCATCGATTTCGAGCTGATCGATTACGCCGACGAGGCGCGTGGGATTACCGCGATGATGCGGACGACCGGATTCTCACTGGCGCTGACCGCGCTGATGCAGGTGAACGGTACCATCACGACGCCCGGGGTTCACACCCCGGACCAAGTCGTGCCGTTTCAGCCCTACGTCGAAGGCCTGGCGAAGTTCGGGGTGCGGATCGCGGTGGAAGAACGCGAGGGATCGGCCGCCTAGAAGGACCAGCCCACGCCCGAGGTGAAGTTGAACCCGTTCGGGCCTTTCGCGAAGTAGAAGGACACCAGGGCCTGGCGGAGCACCCGCAGGGCGACGCCGCCCCCTAACCCGGTCTTCCATCCCGAGAACGTCAGCGGTCCGCCGGCCGGCCCGTCATACACCCCGCCGCCGTCCATGAACGCCAGCAGGGTCAGGGCGCCGTAGTCTCCCCCATCGACCAGGTCGTATCGCACCTCGGCGCTGGTCATCACCGCCCGGCGTCCGGCCAGACGGCCCCGGACGTACCCCCGATTGCTGTCGAATCCCCCATAGACAGACGGCACGCGCTCCCATTCGGGGAATTCGTACCGGGCGTCGAGCGGGGCGTTCTCGCCCAGGCTCCGAAACCCGGCGCGGCCCGCGATCACCAGTCCCCGGCGCAGCGACACGTATCCGCGGCCCTGTCCGTATACGCCTGCGTACCCCGACCCGCAGGGGGCTTCGCAATACCTGCCGGTCCCGCCGAGCAGACCGGCCTCGAGGAGCAAGCCCTTCGCGGGAAAAAGCTCGCGGTCGCGGGTGTCGAGAATGGCGGTGAGCCGGGCGGTCGCGTCGGTGCCGGCGAGATTCGCGGGATGGTCGACCGCGAAGAGGTTCTCGACGTCGAGTGCCGAGTAGCTGAAGTGGGTGACCCCGGCGGCGGCGGACACCGAGAAGGGGCCCTTGATCCGGCGGGTGACCTCCACCCGCCCGTAGTACTGGGTGCGTTTCACCCGGAAGTAGTCGGTGGGAAATGCGTCGGGATCCAGCCCTGCGTCTCCCCCCGGGCCGGTTCCGTAGTACCCGAATCTTCCTTCCCGGACTGCGCCTGCATCGCCGGCGAGGCGCCAGTTCGGGTTGAGCCCGGGCGCACGCGCCTTGAGGGTCAACATTCGGGACCCCCGGGTGCCCCAGGCGCCCTCCGCTCCCAGGTACCAGTCGTGGGGAAATCGCGAGTTGTACTCCGCTTGCCGGGCGAATTGCCAGTGCCCGATGATCAACAGCCCGTTGTTGGGATCTCCCAGCAGATAGGGGAACCAGTCCATCCGGGGCGGTATGGTTTCGTCCTGCGCGGCCAGGAGGGGGGGGCCGGCCAGGCAACCGAAGAGCAGGACTGCCGGGAGATACCGCATTCTATTCTTTCGGATAGAGCGTGGCGGCGTCGAGGAGGCGGGGCCCGCGTTCATCGCAGGCGGCATATCTGGCCGGGAACATCGAGGCCGCCCCGAACTCACCCCGCTTGTTCAACGCATAGAAGGTGAGCTGGGGCGGGCGGCCCTGGGCATCCCGCTTGTTCTCGGGACAGATCGCGACGACCCGGCGCAGCGTGGCCAGGCAGGCATCGGTCGGACTCTTTCCCTGGCGCATGAATTCCACGGTGAGGAAGCCTCCGCAGACCATGATGTTGAGCTCGCCCAGTCCGGTGGAGCCGGCGGCCCCGATTTCGTTGTCGGTGTACTGGCCCGCCCCGACGATCGGGGAATCTCCGGCGCGTCCCGGAATCTTCCAGGCCAGTCCCGCGGTGGTGGTGACCGAGGAGATCTCGCCCTTGTCGTTGATCGCGTCGAGATTGATCGTTCCGGTCGGGCGGATCCCCACCGGCGCTCCGTCGGGGACATCCATCCAGCTGTCGCCCTTGCTCCGGTTGGCCCGCCAGCGGAGCCATTTCTCGCGGGAAGACGGGGTCAGCAGGTCCTCTTCCTTGAAGCCGTAGGAAAGCGCGAAGCGCTTGGCTCCTTCGCCCACCAGCAGGATGTGATCGGTGTACTTGAGCACCAGCCGGGCCACTTCGCTCGCCGTCTTGATGCCTTCCAGCGCGGCGACCGCGCCGGCGCGGCGGGTGGGTCCGTGCACGCAGCTCGCGTCGAGCTGGACCACGCCGTCCTCATTGGGGAGCCCGCCGTAACCGACCGATTCGTCGGTGGGATCCAGCTCCTGGATCTTGACGCCTTCGACGGCGGCATCGAGGGTATCGGTGCCCTGGGTCATGAGCTGCACCGCGCGCTCCACGCCGCGAATCCCGTTGGCCGAGGCGACCGCGGCGAACTTCGCCAGCGGGGGACGCCGGATCCGGGGCGCGGCAACGGCGGATGGCACCGGGAGCGCCGATCCGGCCACGGCGGCCGCGGCGGTCCCCAGGAAGTCACGGCGGGTGACGGACATGCGCATCCTCGGCGGAACGGGAGGCTGGAATCAGGGCCCGGGTGCCCCTTCTGTCAACTTGCCGTGCCGGGGTGGGGATTCTACCTTCTCCCATCCTCCTCCCATCCTCATCGTGACTGCCGACCCGCCGCGACCGCGCCTCGACCCGGCGATCTTCAATCTTCCGGTCGAGAAGATGCGCGCGGGTTACTACTCCGACAAATACTTCACGCGGGCCCGCGAAATCCTGCTCGCGGATGGCATGCGCTCGCGGGTTACCATGCAGGTCTTCGGCAAGGCCCCCGCCTACCTGGGCGGCATCGACGAAGCCATCGCGATTCTCAAGCTCTGCGCCCTGGAATGGGACGATCTCGAGGTGTGGGCCCTGCACGATGGCGATCCGATCGCTCCCTGGGAGTCGGTCCTGATGATCGAGGGCCCCTATCACGCCTTCGCTCATCTGGAAACGCTTTACCTGGGCGTGCTGGCACGGCGGACCCGGGTGGGCACCAACACCCGGCGGGTGGTGGAAGCGGCACGGCCCAAGGAGATCATGTTCTTTCCGGCCCGGCACGACCATTGGATCGTGCAGACCGGCGACGGGTATGCGGCGCACATCGCCGGGGCGATCGGCGTCTCCACCGATGCCCAGGCGTCCTGGTGGGGAAGCGAAGGAGTGGGTACGGTGCCGCACGCCCTGATCGCCGCCTACGGGGGAGACACGGTCCTCGCCACGGTGAAATTCTCCGAGCACATCGAACCGTCGGTCCGGCTGGTTACCCTGGTGGACTTCGAGAATGACTGCGTCGGCACGTCGCTCAAGGTGGCGCGGGCCCTGGGCGATCGCCTGTACGGAGTCCGGCTCGATACCAGCGAGATGCTGGTGGACCGTTCGGTCATTCCGCAGATGGGAACCTTCCGCCCGACCGGGGTGTGCCCCCAACTGGTGCGGAACGTTCGCGACGCTCTCGATGCCAACGGGTTCCCCGCCGTCAAGATCATCGTGTCGGGCGGCTTCACGGTCGAGAAGATCCAGGAATTCACCCGGCTCGAGGTGCCGGTCGATGCCTATGGCGTCGGTAGCTCGCTGTTCCAGGGACGATTTGATTTCACTGCCGACGTGGTGCGGCTGGAAGGGAAGCCCTGCGCCAAGGTGGGCCGGGAATACCGGTCGAACCCGAGCCTGGAACGGGTGAGGTGAGGCGGACCGGCGGACCGGCGGACAGGCGGACAGAGATGCGGATGGTGTTCTGGGATGTTGACACCCAATACGACTTCATGCGGGCGGACGGCAAGCTGTACGTTCCCGGCAGCGAGGAGATCATTCCGGTGCTGGCCGCACTCACCCGGTTTGCCCACGACCGGAAGATCCCGATCATTGCGAGCGCGGATGACCACGTCCCGGGCCACCGCGAGCTCTCGGCGCAGCCCGACTGGAAGGAGACCTATCCGGAGCACTGTATGCGGGGGAGCCCGGGGCAGCGGAAGATCCCGGAGACCGCCCTCCGGAACCCGCTGGTGATCGAGCCGGAGCCGCGCGATGCCGCCGCGCTGGCGGAGCAGGTCAGGGCTCACGAGGGCGACCTTCTGTTTCACAAGCACTGGTTCGACGTGTTCACTAATCCCAACGTGCTGCCCGTCCTGGATGCTCTCGCGCCGGAGCGGATCGTGCTCTACGGGGTAGCGACCGACGTGTGTGACAAGTATGCGATCGAAGGATTGCTGCGGCATCGCCCCGGGATTCCCCTCACCGTGGTCACCGACGCGCAGCGCGCCATCGATCCGGCGCAGGGCGCGAGGCTCCTGGAGGAGTGGAAGCGACAGGGCGTTACCCTCGCGACCAGCGCCGAGGTGATGGGGTGAGCTTCGGCACCAACTTTCTTCCCGGCCCCACCGACGTCCATCCGGAAGTGCTCGCCGCCCAGGCCCAGCCGATGTTCTCGCACCGGGGACCGCGGATGCGCCGGCTGCTGGAGGAAGTCGAGCCGGGCCTTCAGGAGTGCTTCGGGACCCGCCAGCCGGTCTTCATCCAGACCTGCTCGGGGACGGGGCTGCTCGAGGCCGCGGTCCGCAACGGAGTGCGGAAACGGGTGCTGGTCGTCGTGAGCGGTTTTTTCGGCGAGTACTTCGCGCGGGTGGCGGAAGGCTGCGGCAAGGAAGTCGTGCGCCTGCACGTTCATCCCGGCGCGACGATCTCTCCCGACCAGCTGGAAGAGTTCCTCGACGGCCCTCCGGTCGATGCGGTGTTCGTGGTGCATTCGGAATCCTCGACCGGTGCGCTGGCGGATATTCCGGCGCTTGCGACGGTGGTGCACCGGCGAGACGACGTGCTGTTCCTGGTGGACGGAGTCACCTCCGTTGGGGCGATGCCGATCGAGATGGACCGCTGGGGCGCGGATTACTACTGCACCGGCTCGCAGAAGGCGCTGGCGCTTCCCCCCGGCCTCGCCTTCGGTGTCGCCAGCGACGCGTTCCGGGCCCGGGCCGAGCGCCAGCCGGATGCGGGCTACTACTTCTCGGCTCGAAAACTCATCAGCATTGCGCGGGACCATCTGCCCTGGTGGACTCCGGCGGTCTCCCTGCTTCTCGCGCTCGAGTGCCAGATGCGGCGGATTCAGGAGGCGGGCGGCTGGCCGGCCCGGTGGGAGCGCCACCGGCGAATGCGCGACGTCGTGGACCGCTGGATTTCGACTCGCCCTGACCCCCGGCTCATGACGCCCGACGGGGTGGCGCGTTCACCGGCGATTTCCTCGGTGGTGCTGCCGGAGCGGTTCCGGGGCGCCCGGGTCATCGAGGAGCTCGAGCGGCGCGGGTTTCTGGTCGGCGGCGCGCTGGATCCCCGGCACGGCCAGATCGTGAGAATCGGTCACATGGGGGATCTCGAGCCCATCCATCTCGAACGATTGCTGACGGAAATCGAAACCATTCTTCTGGAACGCGATCAACTGCCCGAAAATCAGCGCTGAAGCCCGTTGCAGCCTGTGCGTGACGATCCGGAATGCACGTCTCTCCCCGGTACTTCTCACAGGATGCTGCTCATGCAACTTGATCGTACTCTCCGGCTGGCTCTCGTCATCGGTCTCGGACTGGCGGGGTGCAGCAAGGACGAAACCGGCCCGTCCGACGACACCAACCTCAATGATGATCTTGCCACCAGCATCGGATTCACCGAGGCCCACGACGCGACGCTGGCGACCAATCCCGGATTCATTCAGGGAAGCATCGGTGCGGGAAACGAATTCCGGGTCACTGCCTGCACGTTCTCGGAGGCCTCGAGCCGCTTCGAATGTCCCTCGGAGACCCTGGGCGGCTTCACCCTGACGCGCAGCTACAGCTTCACCGACGCGTCCGGGATGGCCCTGACGTCCTTCGATCCGGACCTGGTGGCAGGCTTCAACGTGAATGCCCGGCTGGCCGGCGCGGCAAGCCTGGGGAACTGGAGTGGCACCCTCGATTGGCAGCGTGATTTCAGCGTGACCGGAATCTCGCCCACCTCGACGAGCTGGACCTGGAATGGCACCGGCACGGCCACGATCACCTCGAGCCGCAACACCGTCAGTGGGGATACCCGCACCTACAACCTGGACATCACGACCCAGGTGAGCGACCTGGTAGTTCCCTACCCCTTGAGTGAAGGGGCCTATCCGACCTCGGGCACGATCACCAAGAACGTATCAGTGACCTACCTCGGCGGAAACTTCGACGGACAGACCACGACGCGTACTGTGACCACGACCTTCAACGGGACCCAGACGGCGCGATTGACCATCGGCACCACCGAATGGGATTTGAACCTGACGACCGGAGCGGTCACCAGGATCTAGGCGGCCCTTTCTAGATCTCTCCGCGCTTGGCGAGATTGGCGATTCGCTCGCCGGCGCGGAACGCCAGGGCCATGATGGTCATGGTCGGCTGGCCCCGCCCCGACGTCACCATGCTGCTCCCGTCGCACAGGAACAGATTGGGGACCTCGTGGGTTCGGTGGTCCGGATCGATGACGGAGGTTTTGGGGTTCTTTCCCATCCGGCAGGTGCCAAGGAGGTGGGCGGTGCCGCCCGAGACCCCGGCATCCGGACCCCACACTTTCTGGGCGCCCGCCGCATCGAGAATTTCCTTCGACCGGTCGATCATGAACTGCATGATCTTGATGTCGTCGGGATGGTCGGTGTAAGTGATCCGGAGCGCGGGAAGACCCCAGTCGTCCTTGACGTTCGGATCGAGCGTGACCCGGTTGGTCTCCACCGGAAGCGACGTGGTGTGGCCGGCCGACATCATGGTGCGGTTGAAGTAGTCGGCCAGCATGTGCTTGTAGGCGCTGCCCCACTGGGGCGCGTCCTGGGGCAGCCCGCCCAGGCCCCACACGATCGGGTACTGCTGGAACCGGGCATCGATGCCGCCGCCACCGTAGAAGCCCCGCTTGGGGTCGCTGTCGTAGAAATCGTGCATGTTCCGGGTGACCTGCACGCTCTTGAACTCGTTGAGCGGATGCTCGAACAGACCCAAGGTGCCGGTGTTCCCGTTGAACATGAGGTGCTTGCCCACGTAGCCGCTCGAGTTGGCCAGCCCGTCGGGGAACCGGCTGGAGGCCGACATGAGCAGGAGCTTGGGGGTTTCCGCGCCGTTGCAGGAGAGAATCACCGCGCGGGCCGGCTGGAACTGCTCCATCTTGTCGGCGTCAAAGTAGGTCACCCCGGTCGCCCGGCCCTTCGGGTCCATCTCCACCCGGCGCACGTAGCTGTTGGGCCGCACTTCGCACTTGCCGGTCGCCTCGGCCACCGGAATCACCGAGGCCAGGCTCGAGCTCTTCGCGCCGAATTCGCATCCGAACCCGATGCAGTAGCCGCAATGCTGGCACGGGGTACGGCCATTATGGGGCTGGGAGATGATCGCCATCGGGGCGGGCTGGGCATGATAACCCAGTTTCTTGCAGCCCTTCTCGAACAACACCCCGGAGGATTTCACCGGAAGCGGCGGGAGTGGATACGGCTTGGACCGGGGCGGATCGAAGGGACCGGGCGCGCCCGAAACGCCGACCTCCCATTCGACCATGGTGTAATAGGGTTCGAGTTCGGCGTAGGTAATCGGCCAATCGGCGAGGTTGGCGCCCGGCACCGCGCCGAGCTTGCTCCGCTCGATGAAGTCGATCTCGTGGAGTCGCCAGTAGTTGGCGGTGAAATGGACGCTGCTTCCGCCCACGATGCTCGCCCGGAAGATCCCGCCGCCCCCGACTCTCGCTTCTTCGTCGGTCCTCTTGCGCCAGGTCACCGGCGTCTTGGGCCCGAGCTCGCTGTTCACCCAGTAGGCGAATTCATCGTGCTTGAACTGGGACGGGGTCATCCGGGGCCCCATCTCCATGAGCACCACCGAATGTCCCCGGGTGGAGAGCTGCTTGGCCACCACGCCGCCGGCCGCGCCGGAGCCGACGATGACGAAGTCGACGGTCTCGTTGAGGGGGTATTTCATCATTGCCCTTTCATCGCTTCGGCGTCGTAGTACCCGAAGGGCGGCTGGTAGATGCCGTGTGACTCGAAGCCCAGGAGCTTCCAGCCGGTCTGATCCTGATTTCCGCCGTAGGAAGGATTGCTGAACATGCCAATGACCGTGGCGGACCGGATCGCCCCGAAAAAGGGAGTCTGCTCGATGGACTTGAGCAGCTCATCCTGCTGCTCGGGAGTCAGCGAGGCGAATGCCGTGGCGCCGGGCCATTTGGCCGCGGCCTTCTGATTCAGGTCCGCGAGCCCCATGAGGAGCAGCGGTTTCTGTGGAGCGGCGAAGGTCTCCAGCGACTTGTCGAGAAAATGGACCACGCCGGCCTCCTTGGCCCCGGGGGTATCGTCGGTCGGGAAGATCCGCATGGTGATTGCCTCGAGGTCCGCCGCCTGCGACGCGGTCAGCACCGCGAATTGGTGGGGCGGCGGCGTGGCCACGGCGGATCGGGCATGGGTCAGGGCGGCGTGGAGCTCTTTGGGGTCGGCCAGGAGCCAGGCGGCGCCCGCGGCGCCCGCGGCAGCGAGAAAGGTGCGGCGGGAAACGGGATCGTTCATGGAGACTCCGAGGGGGAACGGGTCCAATTTATCGCACTCTATTTCATAAAGACACTTTTCGCGACGAACCAGACATTGGCAGGACGCTCGGCCAGTCGGCGCATGTACCAGGGAAACCACGATTTCCCATAACTGATGAGGGTCTTGACCACGCGACCGTCCGCGACCAGCTGCTTCTGCTCCGCCATCCGGATCCCGTAGAGCATGTGGATCTCGTACTTCCCGTTGGTGACACCGAGCTCGCCGGCCCGGGTGACGATCCGGCGCACCAGCTGCAGGTCGTGGGTCCCGAAGACCGGCAGCGCGTTTCCGGCTCGCGCGGCGCCGAGGAGCTCGACCGAGAGATCATAATAGGACCGGTCCACGTCACTCTTGTCGGGAAAGGCCACCGCGGGCGGCTCGGCATAGGCGCCTTTCACGAGCCGCACGATGGGTTTGAGCGGTAGCAGTGAGGCGAGATCGGCGGGGGTGCGACGGAGGTAGGCCTGCATGGCCAGCCCGACCTTCGGGTAGCGGCTTCGTAACCCGCGGTAGAGATCCAGAGTCCGATCGACGTAACTCGAATCCTCCATGTCGATCCAGAGGACGGTGCCGCTGGCCTGGGCTCTGGCGGCAAGGACCTCCAGGTGCTCGGCACAATGTCGCTGGGAAAAATCGAGGCCGAGCTGGGTGGGCTTGACCGAAACGTGGGCATCCAGCTTTCGCGCGACGATCTGCTCCAGCACCGCAAGGTAGTGGTCGCGCACCTCGGCTGCTTCGGATTCGGCGGTGAGGTTCTCGCCCAGCTTGGTGAGCAGGGTACCGAGCCCGGCCGGCGCGAGACGCGCGGCGGCGTCGAGTGCGTCGTCCAGCTCTTCCCCCGGCATGAACTTCTTGACCGCCCGGAGCACGAAGCGCCGGCGCATCACGTGCTCGGCGAGCCAGCGGCTCTTGGAAAGGCGAAGCAGCGCTTTCCGGGCGAGGGATGCCATAGAAGGTCCGGAATATAGCCATCGATCCGGGCGAATCCCCCGCGATCGCCCTATCTTCGCTCCCGATGGCAGATCTCGACACGCTGGTCTTCGACAACAGCTACGCGCGGCTCCCTCCGGCATTCTACCAGGTGGTCGACCCGACTCCCCTGCCCGACCCGTATCTCGTCGCGTTCAATCCTGAGGCGGCCGCTCTCCTCGACCTCCTGCCCGAGCGCATCGATCTCGGGGAGCTCACCCTCATCCTTTCGGGCAATCGCAGAATCCCTGGCTCGGAGCCGATCGCCGAGGCCTATGCCGGACACCAGTTCGGGGTCTGGGTTCCCGAGCTCGGTGATGGACGCGCCTTCCTGCTCGGCCAGACGCCGAACGCCCGCGGTCAGCGCTGGGACCTTCACCTCAAAGGCGCGGGCCGCACCCGGTTTTCCCGTTTCGGGGACGGCCGCTCGGTGCTCCGTTCGGCGATCCGCGAATACCTGGCCGGAGAGGCCATGCACGGTCTCGGTATTCCAACTACCCGCGCCCTGGGGATCGCGGGAAGCGACCTCCCGGTCCAGCGGGAGGAGATCGAGACGGCGGCGACTTTGCTCCGGCTCGCGCCGAGCCACGTGCGTTTCGGCACCTTCGAGTATTTCGCCTCGCGGGGAGAATCCAGCCGGGTCGGCGAGCTGTTCGCATTCGTTGTGGCGCACCATTTCCCGGCGATCGCGGCGTCGCCGGATTCCCTGCCGGTCCGGGCGGTGCGCTTCTTCACCGAGGTCTGCGAGCGGACCGCCCGGCTCATGGCGGAGTGGACCGCGGCGGGGTTCGCCCACGGGGTCATGAATACCGACAACATGTCCATCCTGGGGATCACGCTGGATTACGGGCCGTACGGGTTTCTCGACGAGTACGATGCCGGGTTCATCTGCAACCACACCGACGTCGAGGGACGGTACGCGTTCGGGAGGCAGCCCGGGGTGGCGCTGTGGAATTGCGCCCGGCTGGGCGAGGCGCTGACCCAGCTCGATCCGGCGGTCGCGGCCGATCCGTCAAGCGCCGATGCGCTGGCGCCCTGGCAGGCCGCCCTGGATGCCTACTGGCCCGCCTTCAATCTCTACTACGCCGCGCTGATGCGGGCCAAGCTGGGGCTCGCCACCGCCCAGGAGGGCGATGCCGAACTCCTCAAGGAGCTTCTGAGCGTGCTCCAGCAGGACCGGCTCGACTACACCAACTTCTTCCGGGGGCTCTGCGGGTTAGGCGCTCCCGCGGGTGAGCCGGCCGTTCCCCGGAGCGAACGGCATCGGGCCTGGCTGGGCCGGTACGCCGCCCGGCTCGCCGGCGAGGGCAGCGCCGAGCCCGGGCGCGCCGCGCGGATGCGGCGGGTCAATCCCAAGTACGTGCTGCGCAACTGGATCGCCCAGGAGGCCATCGATCGGGCCCGGCAGCGCGAGTTCGGCCGGATCGAGGAGCTGCGCCGCCTGTTCAGCGATCCCTGGGGGGAGCACCCCGGGATGGAACGGTTCGCCGAGCCGCCCAGGGGGGCAGCCCGGGAGATCGTGGTGAGCTGCTCGTCCTGAGCGGTTTCCTCTCTTCAGCCACGGCGCGCCAGCGGCGTGCTGCCCTCGGAGCTCTCGATTCGCTGGCGCTGCTCCTGGACCCGGGGCCAGACGCTGTCCTGCAGGCGTCGAACCTCGGCCTGAAATCGGGGATCGCCCTCCAGCTTGGCGAACACCGCGGAGCGGAGCACCCGGGGATCGATCCCGGCGGGGGAGTCCGAGAACGCCATGCGCACGTACTGGAGCGCGGGCTCGACCTCGCCGTTCCAGGCATACCAAGTGGCGAGCTCCTGCGCCGCAATGACCTCGCCGAACACCGCGTCGCCCGTTTCGCTCTCGACCACCCGGTGCAGCGAATCGACCAGCGCGTGGGCCTCCCGGGTCCGGCCCAGGGCCGCGAGGCAGGCGGCCTTCACGCCGAGATAGGGATACAGATCGAGGGCCGCGCAATCGGCGGCTCGATTCTCCAGCAGGAGGGCCAGGCCTTCAATCTGGCGGGGGCGCCGCAGCTCGGGCTCGAGCTCGCCGGCGCGGTGGGCTTCGATCGCCGCCAGCGCCAGCTTCCCAACCGCGAGGGCCGGCAGCGCCAGGTTGAGATGCCGGGGAGAGGACATCGGATCGAGATCGAGGGCGCGCTGAGCCTGGGCGAGCGACTCCTCGGTCTTCCCTTCCCGGAGCAGCAACAGGGCGTGCCATCCTGCCACGTCGGCCTCGGCCGCCCGCATCCGGATCGCCCGCTCGAAGTCCCCGCGCACCTTGTCGATCGGCGCGAAGGTGAGGTACTCGATGTAGGCGAGGAACCCGATCGGCTCGCCCTGGTCGGGCGCGAGACGCGCCGCTCGCTCCGCCAGGCTCAAGGCCCGTGCGGCGGTGGCGTAGGCGGGAATCGTGGTCTGATAGCCATAGGCGAGCTGCAGGCCGAGGGCGGTCGCCAGCCGGCCGATCGCCTCGGCGTGGTTCGAGTCGTTGCGAACGGCCAGCTCGAAGAACCGGATCGCCTCGGCGATGCCCTCGGGGGTCCGCCGGCGAAGCGCCTGCTTGCCGGCGAGAAACGCCGAGTGGGCCCCTTCCCGCCGGGCCCGGGCCGACGTGGAGATCGCGGGCAGGTCGGCGCCGGAGCCCAGCAGCGAATGGGTCACCCGAGCCACCACGTCGCTCACCACGTGGTCGAAATTGGCGGAGTCGGGAGTGTAGGGCGCGGCCCAGAGCTGGGCCATGCTCGAGGCCTCGATGAACTGCACCGAAACCCGTAATCCGTGAGCCACCTGGCGGGGCTGGAACACCACCAGGTGCTCCACCCCGAGCTGTTCCCCCACCTGCCGCAGGGTCGGGCTGGCGCCCCGCCGGAACAGGGCGCCGGCCGACATGTAGTTCACCACCGTGAGCCCGGACACCTGGCCCAGGTTGTTGCTGATCCGGTCGACCAGGTCGGCGAGAAGCGCGCTTCCGGTGGAGTCGTGCTGGTAGTAGTCGGGAGGCAGCAGGGCCACGGTGGCGGCATGGCCGCTGCCCAGCTCCGGCGCCGGGCGGCGACGGAGGCCTAACCCGGCGAGCGCGAGGATGGCCAGACCGGCCGCGGCGGCGGCGACCCAGCCCCACCGGCGCCGCAGCGACGGCGCGGCCGGCAGAGCGGCGAAGGAATGGCTGCCGCTCCCCAGCGCTTCCAGGGCGGCCAGCAGCTCGGCGGCGGTCGGAAACCGGTCTCCCGGGAGCTTTTCCAGGCAACGCATGACGATCGCCGCAAAACCGGGAGGAAGATCGGGACGGACCAGGCCGAGCGGGATCGGGGTCTGCACCGCCTGGGCGACCAGCAGCTGCTGGAACGAAGTCCCCTGGAACGGACGAGTCCCCGCCAGGAGCTCATATCCCAGGACCCCCACCGCATAGATGTCGGCCCGGTGATCGAGCGACGGGTCGCCGCTCGCCTGTTCCGGCGACATGTATCCCGGTGTTCCCAGCGTGATGCCGACGCCGGTGACCGGGGTGGAGCTGTCCGCAGGCGCCAGCGCCTTGGAGACCCCGAAATCGGTCACCAGGGCGCTCTTCCCGACCAGGAACACGTTGTCCGGCTTGATGTCGCGGTGCACGATCCCCGCCTCGTGGGCGTGGGCCAGCGCATCCACCACATCGATCAGAATCCGGCGGACCTCTCCAGGCGAGAGCTTCCCTTCGCTTTCCAGGCGGGTCCGCAGAGTCTCACCGCGGATGAACGGCATGGTGTAGTACGGGCCCCGGAGACCACTCCGGTACTCGATGAATCCGGCGGAAAGCACCGGCACGATGTGGGGATGCTGGAGCTTGACGGCGTGCTGGATCTCGATCCGGAATCGTTCGACGTTGAGGCCCGCCATGAGATCGGGCGGGAGCACCTTGACGACGATCTCGCGGTCCAGTCCGGCGTCCTGGGCGACAAAGACCCGGGACATCCCACCCCCCGGGAGCTCGCGGTTCACGCGATACCCCGGACCCAACGCAGCTTGAAGCTCGGACTGGAGATCGATGGACACGGTCGAGCCACGCCTATCTGCTTGAGCCACCGGAATGTACGAGAAGCCGGGTTTGCTTGACAGACCACCCTCCGGTCGTACGTTCCGTGATCCCGGTCAAGCGGAGGAACTCCCACGGCGACCTCGCCCCGGCCCAGCAGGAAACCGACCCGGGGCAAGGATACCCCTGCCCGCCGACGGCAGTCCGCCCTGCTGGGCCTGAGTGCGGCGATCGCTTCCGCCCACGACGAAGGAGAGGTTTGTCGCGCGGTGGTCGACGGTCTCCGTGAAGACGCCCTCGGTTACAACTTCCTCGGGGTCTTCCTCCTGGATCGCGAACGCGGCGACCGGGTCCTCGCGGCTGCGACCGGCTGGGACGATGTCCCCTCCGACATGCGGGTCCCGGCCGGGCAGGGACTGAGCGCCCGACCGCTTCGCGACCGCCAGCTCCGCTACACCCCGGATGTCGCCAGGGAGCCCGAGTATGTGCCCGGACTCTCCAGCGGATCCGAGGTCGACGTTCCCATCCTGGCCGGCGACGAGGTCATCGGCGTCCTGGTGGTCGAGAGTCGGGAGCCGAATGCGTTCGGCGCCGCCGATTTCGAGATTCTCACCGCGGCGGCCCAGCTCGCCGGGCTCGCGCTGGCGCGGGTTCGGCTTCTCGATCAGCAGCAGCAGATCCTGGCCGCCGAGCGGCGCCGCGCCGACGAGCGGGAAGCGCTCCTGGCCACCATCGGAGATCTCTCCGCCGAGCTCGAGCTCTCCCGGCTGCTCGAGGCCGTGCTGGGACGGGCGGTCACGTTGCTCGGCGCGGTCGGGGGGGAGCTCGCGACCTACGATGAAGGCCGGGGTGAGCTGATGATCGCGGCCAACCACGGAATGAAGTCGGATTCGCGGGGAACCCGGCTCAAGGTGGGCGAGGGCGCCATGGGCTGGGTGGTGCGAACCGGGGAGCAGTTGATCATCCCCGACTATCAGAGCTGGGCGGGACGCTCCAACCAGTACGCCAAGATCGACGCCCGGGCCGCGGTGGTCGCTCCGCTGCTCATCGGCGGCCGTCCAGTCGGAGCGATCAACGTCTGGCACGAGGACCCGGCCCGTTCGTTCACGCCTTCCGACCAGCGGCTGCTCAACCTGTTCGGGCAGCAGGCGGCGATCGCGCTCGAAAACGCCCATCTCTTCGCGGCGGCACAACGGGAGCGGCAATACTTCGAGGTCCTGGTCCGCAACAGCCCGGTGGCCATCGTGGTGCTCGACCTCGAACACCGGGTCCTGTCGTGCAATCCCGGCTTTGAAACGCTGTATGGCTACGGCCAGGCTGAAGTGACCGGGAAGAATCTCGACGACCTCATCACCACCGAGGAATCCCGCGCCGAGGCGGTCTCCTACACCCAGCAGGCTTCCAACCATCAGCTGGTCCAGGGCTTCGGACAGCGCAAGCGCAAAGACGGAAGCCTGGTGGACGTCGAAGTGCTGGCGGTTCCCGTGGTGATCAACGGAGAGCGGGTCGGGATGATGGGGCTGTATCACGATGTGACCGAGCTCCTGGCGGCGCGGAAGGCCTCGGAAGAAGCCAACACGGCCAAGAGCCGGTTTCTCGCCAACATGAGCCACGAGCTCCGGACCCCGCTCAACGCGATCATCGGCTACAGCGAGATGCTGGAGGAAGAGGCCACCGAGCAGGACCACGCGAGCTACGTCCCCGACCTCCAGAAGATCCGGGCCGCCGGGCGCCACCTGCTCGCCCTGATCAACGACGTGCTCGACCTCTCCAAGATCGAAGCCGGCAAGATGGAGCTCCACCTGGAGACCTTCGAGCTGGTGCCGGCCATCGAGGCGGTGGCCAGCACGGTGGCGCCCCTGATCGAGAAGAACGGCAACACCCTCCAGCTGGCGTTGGCGCCGGGCCTGGGGGCGATGCGGGGGGACCTGACCCGGGTGCGCCAGATCCTGTTCAACCTGTTGTCGAACGCGAGCAAGTTCACCGAGCGGGGGACCATCACGCTGCGGGCGGAGCCGGAGGGGGCGGGGCTGCGGTTCGAGGTGGCGGACACCGGGATCGGGATGACCGAGGCGCAGCTGGGCCGGTTGTTCCAGGCCTTTTCCCAGGCGGAGGCGGCGACGGCGAGCAAGTACGGGGGGACCGGGTTAGGGCTCGCGATCAGCCGGATGTTCTGCGAGATGATGGGGGGCGAGATCACCGTGGCGAGCGTGCCGGGCCGGGGCACCACCTTCACGGTCCGGCTCCCCCGCGAAGTCCGGGACCGGACCGAGCCCGCCCCCGAGGCCATGACGGCAATCCCGCGGGGCGGGACCGGCGGGACCATTCTGGTCATTGACGACGATCCGGCCGCGAGACAGCTGCTCGCCAGAATGCTCCAGAAGGAAGGGTTCCAGGTCCTTCTGGCGAGTGGAGGAGAGGAAGGTCTCGCGCTCGCCAGAAGCGAGCGGCCCGACGTCATCACCCTCGACGTCCTGATGCCGGGGCTCGATGGCTGGGGAGTGCTCGCCGCGCTCAAGAGCGACCCCGAGCTCGCCGCCATCCCGGTCGTCATGGCGACCGTCACCGACGATCGGCACCTGGGATTCTCGCTCGGCGCCGCCGAGTACCTCGCCAAACCGGTCGATCGGGCCCAGCTCCACCAGATTCTGGCGCGCTACCGGCGTGGCTCGGCCGGCGACGCGCCGAAGGTCCTGGTGGTGGAAGACGACGACGCGACCCGCGCCATGCTGCGGCGCGCGCTCGAGAAGGAAGGCTGGACCGTCTCCGAGGCGGTGAACGGCAAGGCCGGGCTGGAGCAGGTCGCCGCCGATCCCCCTGCGCTCATCCTGCTCGATCTCATGATGCCCGAGATGGACGGGTTCGAGTTCCTGGAGGGATTGCGCCGGAACGGGGGGCCCCGGCCGCCGGTCGTGGTGATCACGGCGAAGGAGCTGACCGAGCAGGATCGCCAGCGGCTGAACGGCGGAGTTCGTGACGTGGTTCGCAAGCGCCCCCAGGATTTCGAGGGCCTGCTCGCCGATGTGCGGTCCAGGATCGCCTCCCATGCCCACTGATTCGACCGTCCACCGGCTCCGGGAGGCCGCCTTGCTCCGGCTCAGCACCGGAATCGCCACGGCGCAGACCGAGCCGGAGATCTGCAAGGCGGTCGCCGACGGCCTCCAGGACTCGAGCCTGCGATTCGATTTCGTCGCGGTGCTCCTGGTGGACGAGAAGAACGGAGACCGGGTGGTCGTGGCGAGCCGGGGCTGGGAAGGAGCCCCACCCGGGCTGCGGGTCCCCAAGGGCACCGGGTTGAGCGAGCTGCCTCTGCTCGACGGTCGGCTGCACTATACCCCGCAGGTCACTCAGGACACCCGCTACCTCCCGACCCGGAACGAAGGGTCCGAGGTGGACATCCCGCTCCTGGTGAACCGGGAGCTGGTGGGCGTGCTGGTGGTGGAGAGCAACCGCCACCATGCCTTTGGAACCGAGGACTTCGAGGTCCTCCGGGCCGTCGCGAATCAGGCCGGCATCGCCATCGGAGGGGCCCGCCTGCTCGCCGCCGAGCGTCAGCGGGCCAATGAGCAGGAGGCGCTTCGCGCCACCATCGCCGACCTCTCGGCCCGGCTCGAGCTGCCCGACCTGCTCCAGGCGGTCCTCGAACGCGCGGTGCAGCTGCTCCAGATCAGCCACGGCGAGCTGGCCATCTACGATCACGAACGGGACGAGCTCGAGATCGTGGCGAGCTACAACGTGGGGAAGAAGGACACCAGCGGCATCCGCCTGCGGCCCGGCGAGGGCGCGATGGGTCACGTCGCCCTGACCCGCGAGCCGCTGCTCATCCCCGACTACCAGGCCTGGTCCTCCCGCTCCGAGCAGTACGCGCAGGTCGAGTTCCACGCCGTCATGGTGGCCCCTCTGATCATGGGCCGCCAGCTGGTGGGCGCGATCGCCTTCATGGACAAGGATCCTGATCGCCAGTTCGGAAGCGAAGACCTCCGGCTGCTCGATCTGTTTGCGCCTCAGGCCGCGGTCGCGATCGAGAATGCCAGGCTCTTCGGCATGGAACGGCGTCGCGCCGAGGAGCAGCAGGCCCTGCTCGATACCCTGAAGGACCTGGTCGGCCAGCTCGAGCTGGGCACCCTGCTGCAGCGGGTGCTGGAGCGGGCGGTCACCCTGCTCAATGTGACCGGGGGCGAGCTTGCGACCTTCGATGCCGGGACCGGCGATCTTCAGATCGTCGCGACCCACAACATGGGCACCAATGCGGTCGGAACCAGGATCGCGCTGGGCGAAGGAGCGATGGGGCAGGTGGCCCAGACGCTCGAGCCGCTGGTGATCCCCCGGTATCAGGAGTGGGAAGGCCGCTCACCCCAATACACCCAGCGCACCGTGCAATCGGTCATGGCGGCTCCGCTCCGGATCGGCGCCCGGCTGGTGGGGACGATCGCAACGGTCCATGCCGATCCCAATCGCGAGCCCGGGCCGGAGGACGTGCGGCTCCTCGAGCTGTTCGCGTCGGAGGCGGCCATCGCGATCGAGAATGCCCGGCTGTTCACCCAGACCCAGCATCAGACCCAGTATTTCGGCGAGCTGGTCGCCAACAGCCCGGTCGCCATCGTGACGCTGGATACCCGGCACAATGTGGTTTCGTGCAACCCCGCATTCCTGACGCTCTACGGCTACACCGAGGCCGAAGTGATCGGCCAGCACCTCGACGATCTCATCACCACCCCCGAATCCCGCTCCCAGGCGGTGCAGTTCACCGAACAGGCCCTGGGGCATCGCCCGGTCCGCGCGATCGCGCAGAGACGCCGGAAGGATGGATCCCTGGTGGATGTCGAGGTGCTCGGCGTTCCCGTCGTGGTGAACGGAGCGCTGGTCGGGATGATGGGCCTCTATCACGACATCACCGAGCTGCTCGAGGCCCGCCGGTCGGCCGAGCAGGCCAACACGGCGAAGAGCCAGTTTCTCGCCAGCATGAGCCACGAGCTCCGGACCCCGCTCAACGCGATCATCGGCTACAGCGAGATGCTGGAGGAAGAGGCCACCGAGCAGGACCACGCGAGCTACGTCCCCGACCTCCAGAAGATCCGGGCCGCCGGGCGCCACCTGCTCGCCCTGATCAACGACGTGCTCGACCTCTCCAAGATCGAAGCCGGCAAGATGGAGCTCCACCTGGAGACCTTCGAGCTGGTGCCGGCCATCGAGGCGGTGGCCAGCACGGTGGCGCCCCTGATCGAGAAGAACGGCAACACCCTCCAGCTGGCGTTGGCGCCGGGCCTGGGGGCGATGCGGGGGGACCTGACCCGGGTGCGCCAGATCCTGTTCAACCTGTTGTCGAACGCGAGCAAGTTCACCGAGCGGGGGACCATCACGCTGCGGGCGGAGCCGGAGGGGGCGGGGCTGCGGTTCGAGGTGGCGGACACCGGGATCGGGATGACCGAGGCGCAGCTGGGCCGGTTGTTCCAGGCCTTTTCCCAGGCGGAGGCGGCGACGGCGAGCAAGTACGGGGGGACCGGGTTAGGGCTCGCGATCAGCCGGATGTTCTGCGAGATGATGGGGGGCGAGATCACCGTGGCGAGCGTGCCGGGCCGGGGCACCACCTTCACGGTCCGGCTCCCCCGCGAAGTCCGGGACCGGACCGAGCCCGCTCCCGAGGCCATCCCGACGGTCACCCCGGGCGACAGCACCGGCATGGTCCTGGTGATCGACGACGATCCGGTGGCCCGGGACCTGACCCGCCGGATCCTGGCCCGGGAAGGGTACCAGGTGGTCGAGGCCAGCGACGGGGAAAGCGGCCTTCGAGTGGCGCGCGAGTTGAGACCCCGCCTCATCACGCTCGACATCCTCATGCCGGGAATGGACGGCTGGGAGGTGCTCGAGGCCCTGAAGGACGACCAGGAGCTGGCCGCCACGCCCGTCATCCTGCAAACCGTGCTGGAGAACCGGAATCTCGGCTTCTCGCTCGGCGCCGCCGAGTACCTGACCAAGCCGGTGGACCGGCAGCAGCTCATCGCTCTCGCGCGTCGCTACGTCAAGGGCGACGCCGAGGCCCCCGACGGCGTGTTCGAGGACGACCCCGCCACCCACGACGGCCTGCTCGCCGAGGTCAAACGGCTGGTGCCCCGATGAAGCGCAAGCCGGCGCCGGCCGGCGCGAAGGTCTCCCTCGCGAAGCGTCGGGAGGCCGCCCTGCTGCGCCTCTCGGCGGAAATCGCCGCGGCGCCGAGCGAGGCAGAGGTGTGTCACGCCGTCGTGAACGGGCTGCGGGATCCCGCCATCGGCTACGTCTTCCTCGGGCTGTTCACCGTGGACGAGACGAGCGGGGACCGGGTGCTCCGCGCCAGCGTCGGCTGGCCCGATGTCCCCGCCGATTGGCGGGTCCACCCGGGACAGGGCCTGAGCGCGCGGCCGCTTCAGGACGGCAGACTCCACTACACTCCCGACGTAACCCGCGAGGCCGGCTATCTCCCGAGTCTCAACAGCGGCTCTGAGGTGGACGTCCCGCTCCAGATGGGCAGCCGGGTGTTCGGGGTCCTGGTGGTCGAAAGCACCCGCAAGAACGCCTTCCATCAGGACGACTTCGAGATCCTGACCGCCGCCGCCACCCAGGCCAGCATCGCGATCGGGCGGGCCCGGCTCCTGGCGGCGCAGCAGCGGCGCGCCGACGAGCAGCAGGCGGTGCTCGAGACCCTCGCCGATCTCTCCGGCGAGCTCGAGCTGGGCAAGCTGCTTCAGGCGGTGCTCCGCCGGGCCACCACCCTCCTCGGGGTGAGCGGCGGCGAGCTCGCGATCTTCGACGAGACCCGGGAGGAGCTCGAAGTGGTCGCGAGTCAGCAGATCGGGGTCGATTCGACCGGGACCCGCCTGAAGCTCGGCGAAGGCGCCATGGGCCACGTGGCGGTGACCAAGGAGCCCATCTGCATCGACGAATACCACGAGTGGACCGGGCAGTCGACCAAGTACGCCTCGGTCGAGGTCCATTCGGTCATGGCGGCCCCGCTCCTGATCGGACACCGGCTGGTCGGCGTGTTTGCCCTCACCCATCACGATCCCGCCCGCCGGTTCGGCAGCGACGACATCGGGCTCCTCAACCTGTTCGCGCCGCAGGCGGCGGTCGCGATCGAGAACGCCCGGCTCTACACCGCCGCGCAGCGGGAACGGCAGTACTTCGAGGAGCTGGTGCTCAACAGCCCGGTCGCGGTGGTGACCCTCGATACCCAGCACAACATCGTGTCGTGCAACCCGGCCTTCGAGACCCTCTACGGCTATCGCCAGGCGGAGGTCATCGGGCGGAACCTCGACGATCTCATTTCCACCGACACCAGCCGGTCCGAAGCGGTGGCCATTACCCAGCACGTGCTCGCGGAGGGCGCGATGCGCAGCATCGGACGAAGACGGCGTCGCGACGGCACGCTGGTCGACGTCGAAGTGCTTGGCGTGCCGGTCCGGGTCGAGGGCCGCCTGGTCGGGCTCATGGGCCTCTATCACGACATCTCGGAGCTCACCCAGGCCCGCCAGGCCGCGGAAGAAGCCAACAATGCCAAGAGCCAGTTCCTCGCCAGCATGAGCCACGAGCTGCGTACCCCGCTCAACGCGATCATCGGCTACAGCGAGATGCTGGAGGAGGAAGTGGTCGAGCTGGAGCATCCCGAGCTGGCGCCCGATCTCCAGAAGATCCGGAGCGCCGGCAAGCATCTCCTCGCCCTGATCAACGACATCCTGGATCTCTCCAAGATCGAGGCCGGCAAGATCGAGCTGGACCTGGAGGATTTCGAGGTCGCCGACATGATTCGCGACGTCGCGACCACGATCCAGCCGCTGGTGGCCAAGAACGCCAACCACCTGGTGGTGGAAGCGGATGGGCTCGGCGCCATGCACGGGGACCAGACCAAGATTCGCCAGATGCTGCTCAACCTGCTCTCCAACGCCTGCAAGTTCACCGACAAGGGCAGGGTGACGCTCCAGGCCACCCGGCTCCCCGGCGCGGGCCGCGGCCCGGACCGGCTGCGGTTCCGGGTGTCCGATTCGGGCATCGGGATGACCCCGGCCCAGTTAACCCGCATCTTCGAGGCCTTCGCCCAGGCGGAAGCCTCCACCAGCCGGCGCTATGGCGGGACCGGACTCGGGCTCGCCATCACCAAGCGATTCGCCGAGCTCATGGGAGGCGATGTCACCGTCGAGAGCGAGCCCGGCAAAGGGTCCCACTTCACCGTCACCATACCGGCCCGGAGTCCGGAGCCCGGGACGACCGTCGCCGAGATCCCCGGCGCCATCGCGGGCACCGTGCTGATCATCGACGACAACGCCGAAGCCCGCGACATGGTCGCGCGGTTCCTGCGCCAGGAGGGCTTCGCGATCCTCGAGGCCTCCAGCGGCGAAAAAGGTCTCGAGCTGGCGCGGACCCACCGCCCCGACGCGATTACCCTCGATGTGATGATGCCGGGAATGGACGGCTGGGCCGTCCTCACCGCGCTCAAGGCCGATCCGGCGCTGGCGAGGATCCCCGTCATCATGCTCACCGTCCTGGAGAATCGGAGTCTCGGATTTTCGCTCGGCGCGTCGGAGTATCTGACCAAGCCGCTCGACCGGAGCCGGCTCCGGAGTGTCCTGGAGCGGTACCGGACCGACGGCCGGCGCGATGTGCTGGTGGTGGAGGATGACGGGCCGACCCGCGATCTCCTCCGCCGGATCGTGGAGGCGGAGGGCTGGTCCGCCGCCACCGCCGAGAACGGCCAGGTGGCCCTCGAGATGGTCCGGCGCCAGCCGCCTTCCATCATTCTGCTCGATCTCATGATGCCGGTGATGGATGGCTGCCAGTTCGCCGCCGAGCTGCGCCGCCACGACGCCTGGCGGAGCATCCCGGTGATCGTACTGACTTCCAAGGACTTGAGCGCTGAAGACCGCCGCATGCTGAACGGAGATGTCCAGACCGTCCTGCAAAAGGGCGCCTTGAACCGGGACGAGCTGCTCCGCGAGATTCATGACCTCATGCGCGCCGGGCGAGCCGCGCCAGCCGGAGAGTGACCATGCCGAAGATCCTGCTGGTGGAAGACAACGAGATGAACCGCGACATGCTGTCCCGGCGCCTCCAGCGCAAGGGATTCACAGTCGAAATGGCGGTGGACGGGAAGCAGGGTGTCGAGATGGCTCTGAACGGCGCCTACGACCTCATCCTGATGGACATGAGCCTGCCGGAAATCGACGGTTGGGAGGCCACCCGCCGGGTGCGCGAAGCCCCCCAGACCAGATCCATTCCCATCATCGCGCTCACCGCCCACGCGATGTCCGGCGACCGGGAGAAGGCCATGGCCGCCGGCTGCAACGACTACGACACCAAGCCGGTCGAGCTGGAGCGCTTGCTGGCCAAGATCGCCGCGCTGCTTCCCGCATGAACGGCCTGGAAACTGCCGAAGCGGTTGCGGAGCTCCGTCACGAGCTCCGCACCCCCCTGAACCTGATCATCGGCTACTGCGAAATGCTGCTGGAAGACGCCACCGAGCCCCCGGTTCGCGAAGGGCTCGAGCAGGCGTTGACCGCCGGGCGGGATCTTCTGGAATGCATCAATGCGGCGGTTCCCCCCTCCCGCTGCGAAATCAGCGGGGCCGAGATCACCGCCCTGTACGACTCCTTGCGGGAGCCCCAGGGACGCATTCTGGCGGCCACCTCCGCGCTGCTTGCGGTGGGGGACGCTTCGGACGACCAGCAGTTCGAGCGCGACGTGCGACGGATTCGAAGCTCCGCGGAACGGCTGCTGACCATCGAAGTCTCGGGAACCGCCGGCATTGCGAAAGCGGTCCTCACCGCGGAGCACCCCACCCGCGAGATGGCCGCCCGCCCCGGCCCCGCGATCACCGCGCACCTCCTGGTGGTGGACGACGTCGAGGACAACCGGGCCGTCCTGGAGCGGCGGCTCCGGCGCCAGGGCCATACGGTGGAAGCGGTGAGCGGCGGGCATGCCGCGCTCGATCGCCTCGCGAAGGAGAAATTCGATCTGGTGCTCCTCGACGTCCTCATGCCCGATCTCGATGGCCTGGCGGTGCTGGAGCGGATGAAGGCCGATCCGGCCCTGCGCGACATCCCCGTGATCATGATTTCCGCCCTCGACGACGTCGCGAGCGTGGTGCGTTGCATCGAACGGGGCGCCGAGGACCATCTCACCAAGCCGTTCGACCCGGTGCTGCTGCACGCCCGCATTGGCGCCTGCCTGGAGAAGAAACGGCTGCGCGACTCCGAGCTCGAATACCTGGAACAGGTGGGCCGGGTCATCCAGGCGGCGACCGCGGTCGAGGCCGGCACCTATGAATCGGGCGCGCTGGGAAACATCGCTCAGCGTGGCGACGAGCTGGGCCGGCTGGCCCGGGTGTTCGATGGGATGGCGGCACAGGTGCGCGCCCGGGAAACCCGGCTCCGCGAGCAGGTCGACGCCCTCCGCCTCGAGATCGAGGAAGCCAAGCACAAGACCCGCGCCACTACCCCGCGTGAAATGCCCAATCTCCCCTCGGGTGAGCTCTTCGCGGGCCGCTACGAGATCCTGGAGGAGGTCGGCAGTGGCGGGATGGGCGTGGTGTATCGCGCCATCGATCGGGACCTGGGAGACCAGGTGGCCGTCAAGACGCTCCGGCCCGAGCTGCTCCGCGATCCCGCCCAGATCGAGCGGTTCAAGGGCGAAATCCGGCTGACTCGCCATATCACCGACAAGCACGTGGTCCGGACCCACGACTTCGGGGAGCGGGACGGCATCTGCTATCTCACGATGGAATACGTCGAGGGCATCACTGTCCGGGAGCTGCTCGACACCCGCGGCAAGCTCGGAGTCGCTCCCACCCTCGCGATCGCGACCCAGCTCGCCCAGTCCCTGGTGGCCGCGCATGGACAGGGCGTGATCCATCGCGACATCAAGCCGCAGAACCTCCTGCTCGACAAGGAGGGTGGTCTCAAGGTGATGGATTTCGGGATCGCCCGGCTGTCCGGCCCCTCGAACGGGCTCACCGAGGTGGGCATGACGATCGGCACGCCGGACTACATGTCGCCCGAGCAGATGCTCGGCGAGGCGATCACCGACCGAAGCGACCTGTATTCCGTGGGAGTGGTGTTGTTCGAATGCATGACCGGGCGATTGCCCTTCGTGGCAAACTCCGCGGTCGCCCTGATCGCGAAATCGCTCCGCGAGCCCCCTCCCGATCCAGCCTCGCTGAATCCGGAGATCTCTGCGCCGGCGTCCGCGCTGGTCTTGCGACTACTCGCCAAAACACCCGAAGAACGACCCGCCGGCGCTTCCGAGCTCGAACGTTTGCTGTCCGAGCTGGCCTGACCGGTTCAGGTCCGGGTCCTGAATCTCCCCACCGACTCGGTGAGCCGAAGGGCCGACCCCGCCAGGTGCTGCGCCGAGGCGGTCACTTCCTCCGTCGAGGCATTGACGGTTTCGGTTCCCGAGGAGATCTCTTTCGCCGCCCGGGTGAATTCCTCGGTGACCGTGGCCAGGGTCCGGGTCCGCCCGGCGATCCCATCGACCAGGCGCCGCACTTCCTCCGCGGCCTGCGAAATCCGGCGGCTCCACTGGTCCGCGGCCTCCGCCTCGGACGCCACCGCCTGGAGCCCCTCGATGGCCGACCGCGCCGCATCTCTCGCCATGAGCCCGCCTTCTCCGAGGCGGAGCAAGCGTTCCCGAGCCAGCTGAACCCGGGCCGAGATGTTCTGCACCGTCTCGCTGGTCGAGGTGGCTGCGAGCGCCGCCTGGCCCGAGAGCTTGCGCACCTCGTCGGCAACGGTGTCGAACCCATCGCCCTCGTGACCTCCCCGGGCCGCCTCGATCGACGCATTGAGGGCGAGGATCCGGGTCTGGCGGGCCACCGTGCGGCCCTGGTCCACGAACCGCTCGAGGGCGTCGGACGCCTCCGCCAGGGTCTCGGCCTCGGCGGTGCCCAGGCGCACCTCCTCGGCGAGCTGGTCCAGGGCCTTTACGCTGGCATTCAGGCGCTCCCCGTGGCCGCGGGCGAGCTGGAGCAGGGCCGCGTTTCGATCGACCGCCCGCTGGGCGCCCTCGGCGACCGACTGCGCGATCGCGAGAATCCGGGCGGCGTCGTCGGCGACGGCCCGGACCACGTTGGCCTGGACCAGGGATTTCTCGGTGAGGGCGGCGGTGGTACTCGCGACGTCCTGGGTCGAAGCCACCATCTGCTCGGTAGCGGAGGAAATCTCCTCGGCGAGCGCGGCGGAATCCGTGGCGGACTGGCGGATCGCATTGACCAGCCCATTGAGCTCCCGCACCATCCGGTGCACCCCCTCGGTCACCGGCCCCCCGCCCACCCGATCGATCTGACCGGGCTCGACGGTCAGGTCGAAGTCCGCGATCCGGAGCGTGATAATTCCCACGGCGCGGAGCGGCTCGATGACCCGGCGGTCGAGCCAGGAGAGGGCGACCCAGAGACTCAGCAGGCAAAGGAGGGCAAAGACGCCGACCATCGCGAAGGCCGGCCAGGGCATATCGCCGGACACGAACACCCAGACGACGGCCGTCAGTCCAAGGGACATTACCGCCCCGCCCAGTTGGACCGCGCGTCGAAGTTGTTTTCCAGTCTCGGCCATGGTGGCTGGATATTAAGTTACCCCGATGAATGAACACCATCCCGAACCCGGGTATCGTCCGGAGCTGGTCGAGGCGAAGTGGCAGGCGCGCTGGGCCGAGCGACACACCAACGAGCCCGATCTGGACCAGGCCGAGCGGCCGTTCTACAACCTGATGATGTTCCCCTACCCCTCCGCCGAGGGGCTCCACGTGGGGAACTTCTTCGCCTTCACCGGAGCGGACGTGTACGGCCGGTATCAGCGGCTCCGGGGGCACCAGGTCTTCGAGCCGATCGGCTTCGACGCGTTCGGGATTCACAGCGAGAACTTCGCCATCAAGACCGGGACCCATCCCGCGAAGCTGATTCCCAGGAACATCGCCAACTTCCGTCGCCAGCTGATCCAGCTGGGGGGAATGTTCGACTGGCGACACGCCCTCTCGACCACCGACCCGTCGTACTACAAGTGGACCCAGTGGCTCTTCCTCCAGCTCTACCACGCCGGGAAGGCCTATCGCAAGAAGGCCGCGGTCAACTGGTGTCCCAATGACAAGACCGTGCTCGCCAACGAGCAGGTCATCAATGGCGCCTGTGAGCGCTGCGGAGCCCAGGTCGAGCAGCGGTTCCTCGAGCAGTGGTTCTTCCGGATCACCGAGTACACCGAGCGCCTGCTGAACGACCTGGACGACCCGGCCAAGATGGACTGGTCGGAGAGCACCACGACGATGCAGCGCAACTGGATCGGCCGGAGCGAGGGCGCCGAGATCGAGTTTGCGAGCGAGGCCGGCCCGATCCGGGTCTACACCACCCGGCCTGACACCCTGTTCGGGGCAACCTTCCTGGTGCTCGCGCCGGAGCACCCCCTGGTGGAGCGGCTGACCTCGAGTGAGGCCAGGTCACCGGTCGAGGACTACCGCCGGGCTGCCGCCGCGAAGGACGTCGTGGCGCGCAAGGTGGGCGACAAGGAAAAATCCGGCGTGTTCACCGGAGCCACCGCGGTGAATCCGGCGACCGGGAAGCCGGTCCCGGTCTGGGTCGCCGATTACGTGCTCATGGAATACGGCACCGGCGCGATCATGGGGGTGCCGGCGCATGACGAGCGCGATTTCGCCTTCGCGCTCATGCACCGGCTTCCCATCGTGCGGGTCCTGGCCGGCCCGGAGGAAGACGGGGCTACGCCGGTGCACCACGCGGTGGTCGAGACCGATGGCTTCCGCCTGGTGAATTCGGGAGGATTTTCCGAGGCGCCGGCGCCCGAAGGATTCCGCCGCATCGTCGAATGGCTCGAGGCAGAGGGAAAAGGGAAAGGCACGGTCCAGTACCGGCTCTACGACTGGTGCATCTCGAGGCAGCGGTACTGGGGACCGCCCATCCCGATCATCAACTGCCACACCTGCGGGGCGGTCCCGGTTCCCGAGAAGGACCTGCCCGTCCTGCTTCCCGAGATCCCCGATTTCCAGCCCGACGACACCGGGATCTCCCCGCTCGCCAGGCACAAGGAGTGGTACGAAGTCCCCTGTCCCAGGTGCGGCGGGAAGGCGCACCGGGAGACCGACGTTTCCGACACCTTCCTCGATTCGGCCTGGTATTACCTGCGCTACCTCGCCACCGAGGTCCTGGACCAGCCGTTCCACCCCGCCCGGACCCGGAAGTGGCTGCCGGTCACGATGTATATCGGCGGGAACGAGCACGCGGTGCTTCACCTGCTCTACAGCCGATTCATCGCGATGGTGCTCCACGATCGCGGGCTGCTGCATTTCGACGAGCCGTTCCGCCGCTTCCGCGCCCATGGCACCATCGTGAAGGACGGGTCGAAAATGTCGAAGTCCCGCGGCAACGTGGTGATCCCCGATCAGTACCTCGCCAAATGGGGCGCCGATACGTTCCGCACCTATCTCATGTTTCTGGGTCCGTACCAGGAAGGCGGAGATTTCCGCGACGAAGGGCTCGCCGGTCCCCGCCGCTTCCTCGACAAGGTATGGGAGCTGGTGGACCAGACCCAGCGCCGGACCCTGGTCGGGGTCGAAGTGCAGAGCAGCATCGTCATCAAGTGGCATCAGACCATCAAGCGGGTATCCCATGGGCTCGAGTCGCTGTCGTTCAATACCGCGATCGCCGCGCTCATGGAGATGCTCAACGCGATGCGGGCGGTGAACTGCACCGAGCGGCGCATGGTGAAGGAGATGGTGGTCATGCTCGCCCCCTTCGCTCCCCACTTCGCCGAGGAGTGCTGGGAACGGCTGGGCGGCACGACCTCGGTGTTCGAGGCATCCTGGCCGGCCTGGGAGGAATCCCTCACGATCGACCAGGAGGTCGAGATCCCGGTCCAGGTGAACGGGAAGACCCGCGCGAAGATCCGGGTGCCCCGGGGCGCGGAAGAGCTCGCGGTGGTCAAGGTGGCGATGAACGACCCCCAGGTGCGGAAGTTCTTCGCCGGCGACACGCCGTCCCGGGTGGTCTACGTGAAGGATCGACTGCTGAACCTGGTAGGGACGAGGGACTAGGCTAGGGGCTAGCCAGCCCCTAACCCCTACCCGCTATTCCACTCTATACAACGCCGGCAGGTTGCCGAACGAGAGACCGTTCATCGTCTCCCGGAGGTTGGCCACGTAGTAGAGGTCGCCGAAGTCCCCCACGCGGGGGCGACGCTTCTTGTCGAGCGCATAGGCGTTGACGTTGTCCTCGAAGTACCAGCTCAGGTTCTCGTCGAACTCCGCGAAGGCCACCACGAACTCGCGATCCACGTCCTCGGGGGATCCATCCGGCTTCGCCATGCCCCGGGCCGTGACCAGGATGGGACCCACTAACCCCGAATTCAGATCCGAATTCTCGTCGTGATGCGAGTGGTACATCCACTGCACTGAGCTCATGTCCCCGGGAGCCGGGCCGGCGCGCTCCGGCACCGGCCAGACGTACACCTGGGTACCGCCTGGCGGCACGCCGTCGTCCGCTTGATCCGCCCCGCTGGTGCCGTCCGCGTAGGGCGCTCCCTCCGAATCCTTGGTGTAGAAGACGCCGTGCGGATGCATCGTATAGGGATGCGTCCCGTTGTTGCGGAACACCACCCGGATCGTGTCCCCCACCACCGCGCGGAGCAGCGGTCCCAGGATACCGAGGTGCTTCCATTCCGGGGGCCGGGGTTTGAGCGTGGTGAAGGTGCTATCGGTGTATTCCCGGTAGATCGCCTTCTTGTAGCGGCGCCCGATCCGGTCCGCCGCGGGGATCATGACTTCCCGATCGAAGCCCTCCCAGCCGTGGCCGGTGATCAGGTTGGAGTCGCTGGGGGCGTAGTCCCAGACCACTTCGTCCGCGGCGACATAGTAGGTCCGGGTAATCCCGCCGTTGCTGCCTGTGGCGCCGCAGCCCGAGACCGCCGTGACAATGAGCAAAAGGATTCCGCGTCGCATGGCTGGTCTCCATCTGGGAGGGACAGGGCCAATGTATCCTTCACCGACCCAATCGGTAGGGCGACGGCGATGCCTCGATTCCTCATTCTGCTCTTCTTGCCCGTGGTGCTCCACGCCCAGGAGCGGGTCCGCGCTCGTGCCATGGGCATCACCCCGGGTGCCTTCCCGCCCGGCCCGCACAATGCCATCACCGACGTTCCCGGTGTCCGGGTGGGGCAGGTCACCCTGGTGCTGGGCGATTCGATCCGGACCGGAGTGACCGCGATCCTTCCCCACGACGGGAACCTGTTCCTCGACCGGGTCCCCGCCGCGGTCCACGTCGGGAACGGTTTCGGCAAACTACTGGGCTCGACCCAGGTGAACGAGCTGGGCGAGCTCGAGTCGCCCATCCTGCTCACCTGCACCCTCTGCGTCTGGCGCGCCGCCGACGCCCTGGTGGGCTGGATGCTGGAGCAACCCGGCATGGAGGAGGTGCGGTCCATTAACCCGCTGGTCGCGGAGACCAACGACGGGACCCTGAACGCGATCCGATCGCGGCCGATCGGCCCCGACCAGGTCCGCGCCGCCCTCGCCGCCGCCGATACCGGGGAGGTCGCCGAAGGAGCGGTGGGTGCGGGCGCCGGCACGATCGCGTACGGCTGGAAGGGCGGGATCGGCACCTCCTCGCGACAGGCCGGCGCCAGCGGCTTCACCGTGGGCGTCCTGGTGCAGGCCAATCACGGCGGCGACCTCACCATCCTCGGCGTCCCGGTGGGACGGGAGCTGGGCCGGAACGGCATAACCCGCGGCGTGTCCCGCTCCGGCGATGGCTCCATCATCATGGTCGTCGCCACCGATGCCCCGCTCTCCGACCGGAACCTCCACCGCCTCGCCGCCCGGGCCATGATGGGGCTCGGACGGACCGGCTCCGCCGCCCAGAACGGCTCCGGCGACTACGTGATCGCCTTCTCCACCAGCCCCATGGTCCGCCGCCCCAGGAATGCCCAGCGACTCACCACCACCGAGCTCGGCAACGAGGAGATGAATCCGCTCTTCCAGGCGACCGTCGAAGCGACCGAGGAGGCGGTCTATGACGCCCTGTTCATGGCGACCACCGTGACCAGCCGGGGCACCCGGGTGGAAGCCCTGCCCCTCGACGAAGTCCGCCGCATTCTGGCCCGGCGCGGAGCGATTCGCTAGAGTTAACCATGCGGAATCGTTGGCCGGTCGTGCTGGTTCTTGCGCTTGCTTGCCATGGCGAGCTGATCGATAATGGTCTCCCTCCCGGCAACGAGCCGCCCACCACATTCACCCCTGCACTCGCCATTCGGTTCGGCGGCACCGGCAATGACGTAGTCCGGGCGATGCGCACCGATGCCGCCGGCAACGTTTTCGTCGCGGGGACCTTCACCGGCGTAACGACCCTGGGCGCCGCCGGCGCGGGTCCTCTCACCAGCCTCGGCGGCGCCGACGGCTTCCTCGCGAAATACGATCCCTCAGGCGCCCTGCTCTGGGCCCGTCGCTTCGGCGGGACGCTCGATGAGCGGGTCACCGACCTCGCCCTCGATGCCGGTGGGAATGTCTATGTCGGTGGTGGGTTCGAAGGCGCCGCCAGCTTCGATCTGTCCGGAATGGCAAACGTGGTCAACAGTCTGGGCGGCGAAGACGGGTTCATCGCGCGATTCGGCGCCGACGGAACCCTGGCCTGGACCCGGCGGTTCGGCGGATTCGGCCTCGACGAAGTCAGCGCCCTGACCACCGACCTTGCCGGAAACGTCTATGCCGCGGGCTCCTTCACCGGACAGGCCAATGCCGCGCCGGACGGAGGTCCCACCCTCCAGAGCAACGGAGGGCTCGATGGCTTCGTCCTCGCGCTGAGCGCCGCTGGTGACGTGCGCTGGGCGATTCCCCTGGGCGGCCCCCAGGATGATGCCGCGCTCGGCATCGCGGCGGCCACGACGGGAGAGATCGCGGTTGGGGGGACTTTCCGCGCCACCGCGGACGTCGCTCGAGGTGGCGGAGTCCCAACGGTGTTGAGCTCGCTGGGCGGCGCCGACGTGTTCTTCGCGGTCTACTCTTCGACCGGCGCCCTCCTCGTCGCACACGGATTCGGCGGGACAGTGGATGAAAGTGTGCCACCGGCCGGCTTGGCCCTTGACGGCTCAGGCGCCGCGGTTCTGATTGGGGGATTCGGAAGCTCGGTGGATTTCGATCCCGGGCCGGGTGTGGCCGCCCACGCGAGCCTCGGCACCGTGGACATGTTCGCCAGCCGGTTCGACCTGAGCGGCACGTTCCTCGGAGTCGCCACGGTCGGAGGCATCAACGCCAACGTCAGCGCGGCACGGGGTGTCCCTGCGTCCGATGGCGGAATGCTGATCACCGGCTCGTTCTCTGGCACGGTGGACTTCGATCCCGGGACCGGAGTTCACGCCCTCGCGAGTCTCGGTTCTCAGGGCGTGACCGACGCGTTCGTCGCGCGCTACAGCGCGAGCGGAGCCCTGAGCTGGGTCAGTCGCTTCGGCGAGGCGACCTCCATCGCCGGACAGGGCTCCTACGGCGCCGGGCTCGGGTTCGACCCGTCGGGCAATCCGGTGGTGGCGGGCTACTTCGCCGGCACCGCCGATTTCGATCCAGGCACCTCGGCGTTTCGCCTCACCAGCCTGGGGGAATCGGACGGCTTCCTCGTCAAGCTCACTCCCAGCGGAGCGCTGTCACCATGATGATCGCCCTTGCCTTGCTCACGCTCGCTTCACCGCCGTCCATCAAGGACGAGCCGCTGGTGGTCTCGACCGCCTGGTTGAGCCAGCACCTCCACGACAGGAACCTGGTCGTCTTTCACGTCGGAGAGCGGGCGACGTACGATTCGACCCACATCGAGGGCGCCCAGTTCCTGATGCCGCTGACCGACTTTTCGACCCCTCGGGTCGAGGGCCGGCTCACCCTGGAGCTGCCGGGCCGCGCCGTCCTCGATTCGGTGCTGTCCGCCAAAGGCGTCTCGAACGACTCCCGGATCGTGATCTACGCCGCGAACGAGTGGTATTCGCCCACCTCGAGGGCGCTCTTCACGCTGGAATACGTCGGGCTTCGTGGCAGGGTATCGATCCTGGATGGCGGGCTTCCAGCCTGGCAAGCGGAAGGCCGCCCGGTGACCTCCGTGGCCCCGCGCGTCGTCCCGGGGCACTTCGTCTCGAAGCCCGATTCCACCATCGTGGCGGACGCGGGATTCGTGCAGACCCATCTGACCGACGCGAAGGTGCGCATCGTCGACGCGCGCAACGCCGAGTTCTATCAGGGCCGGGAAACCCATCAGGGACGGAACGGCCACATTCCCGGAGCAGCCAGCCTTCCCTTCGACAGCATGGTCGACTCCACCGGCCATTTCCGCCCGGTGCCCCTGCTCCAAAGCCAGTTCACGGAAGCGGGGGTCAAGGACGGCCAGACGGTCGTCACCTATTGCCACATCGGTCAGCAGGCGAGCCTGGTCTGGTTCGCGGCCCGCCTCCTGGGGCATCAGGCGAAGCTCTACGACGGCTCGTTTCAGGATTGGGCCCGGCGAACCGACCTTCCGGTCGAAACCGGCGGCAAGCCCTGACCGGGACCCGGGGTGACCCGGGGCTCTAGTGGCGGGTTGAGAAACGGTCCAGGAAATCCCGCTCGCTTGGCGTGAGACTTCCGATCCCCGACTTGCTGATCTTGTCGAGAATCCGATCCAGCTCTTCCCGGTTCACCTCGTGAAGCCGGTCGCGCCGGATCGTCTTCCACCGTTCCATCGCGCTGGTCAGGCTTTCCATCCGCGGCGCGATGCCCCGCGCCTGCTTGCGGAATCGCGCCGAGGGTGATCGCCGCTCCATCACCTTGAGGAAGAGGAACCCGCCCAGGAATCCACCCAGATGGGCGAAGTGCGCGATGTTGCCGCCCACGCCCGGCGTGATGCCGCTGAAGAGCGAAATCGCCGTCATGAGCAGCACCAGGTAGCGCGCCTCGATCGGGATGATGCCCCAGATCAGGATGCGGTCCCGGGGCCAGAACCAGGCATAGCCGAACATCACGCCGAACACCGCGCCCGAGGCCCCGATGACGGCGGCGTTGGGCGCCAGCAGGAGCGAGAGCAAGGCGCCCATGATGCCGCTGGTGAAATAGAGCCCCAGAAATCCTCCGCCACCCAGGCGGGACTCGAGCCGGGGTCCGAAAAAGTAGAGCGCCAGCATGTTGAAGAAGACGTGCCCCAGACTTCCATGCAGGAACAGATAGGTCACCACGGTCCAGGGTTCCCGCCATGCTTCCGAGGGAACCAGCACCAGCCGATTGACCAGGGACGCCGGCAGAGCCGGCATCAGCAGAAAGACGATGACGTTGACGAGGATCAGCCGGATGGACCAGCCCCAGAGCCGCACTATGGCTTCCCGCCCCGCAAGTCGACCGCCCCGGTCGTCAGCACGTCCCAGTAGGTCACGGTTTCGGGATTGACGGTCACCTGGAGGAACGCGGAGAAGGGCTGGAGCTGCTGGGCGCTGAGCTGGCCGGCTCCGACCTGGGGCAGGGAGCCGGGCATGCCCCGGGGCGACCACATCCCCCGTCCGAAATAGCTCCGGATCATCACGCTGGACCCGTTGGAGGGCAGCCGCTTCACGTTCTCGGCGAATTGCGGGAACGATCCGCCCCTGAAGAGATACATCTCGACGTTGCTCACATAGAACGCCGAGACCGGAAGATTCAGCTCCCGGAGATAGCCGGCGATCGCCTTCATCGCGATCGGGCCGGAAATGTCGCCCACCGCCGGAATGATCCGGTCCCGGCGCTCCAGGTCCCGCACCGTACGGAATCGTTCCTCGTTCACCAGGTAGCTGCCCTTGTGGCCGTCCAGATCGGTGGCGAGGTAGAGCTCCCGCTCGCTGGGATACCCGGGCCGGGAGGGCCGTCCCCGGCTGGTGAACGTGAGGTCGAGCCCGCGGTCGTGGAATTCGTCGTGAAAGCGCTGCAGCGAGGCGCGATCCGTGTCGGACAGCGCCACCCCGAGCCGGGCCACCCGGTCCATGAGCTCGGCGTGGCTCCTGGCATAACCCGCGCTGTCTCGCGGGGCGATGTCCAGGTAGGTGAGAATGTCCTCCAGGCTGGCCTCGTTCCAGCGGGTCAGCACGTCGGGCGCCGGCCGTCCATAGAGCAGACAGAGGAACTCCATCCGGTTCCGGGAGACCTCGAACATCGCCTTGAACAGGAGATGCAGGAGCATGTTGTCACGCCGGATGTCGACCAGGATCGCGATTTCCGGTTTGATCTCGGCGATGTAGGAAAAGTTCTGCTCGGGCCCCACCCCCAGATACGCTCCCCCCCGGATCCCCAGACTCCCCAGCGCGGGAAGCACGTGGAGGTAGGAGGTCTCGTTGGAGACCAGATTGTCGCTGTCGAAATAGCCGCCCGGCTCGGAGAGCCGCTCCACCAGGCGGGAAAACCCGGTCGCCTGGGTCCCGGCGAGCCGCGAGGCGGTCGGGGGAAGCGGCGCGGTGAAGAGCACCAGCGACTGAACCAGCAAGACCAGGGGACGGAACATCGGCTGCCTCATCGAGAACACGTAACGACCGGCTGTTTCGGGAATCTACAAGGGGCCGACTACAGGAACCGGACGATCCAGTCGCCCACCACGTATCCCAGCACCGCCACGCCGAGCCCGACCACGAACATGTCGAGCCCGCTCCGGATGACGCCCCGGCCGGTGAAGAAGCTCCGGGCGGCGCCCACTCCGAAGTGGGAGAGCATCGCGACCGCGAAGGACATCCAGATCGCCGCGGGCGTCCGGCTGATCAGGAGCGGAGCGACCGGAATCAGGGCGCCGAAGGCGGTGGCCACTCCGGTCACCCAGCCCTCCCGCAGCGGCGTGCTGCTGGCTTCGCCGATCTTGAGCTCCTCGCGGACTTTTTCCTCGAGCGCCTTCTCGGGATCGGCCATGACCGCAGTGGCGAGCTCGCCTGCCTGGGCCGCCGGGATGCCCTTGGCCTGGTAGATGAGGGAGAGCTCCTCCCGCTCCAGCTCGGGCATGAGCCGGATCTCCTCCCGCTCCATCGCGATCTCGTGCTCGAACACCTCCCGCTCGCTCTTCGCGGCGAGGTACCCCGACGAGCCCATCGAGAGCGCGTCGGCCAGCATCCCGGCGAGACCGGCCACCACCACCGCGTGGGTGACGGGAGAGCCTAACCCGGCCTGCGCTCCCACCATCCCGGCCACCAGGCCGAAGTTGGCGGTCAATCCGTCATTGAACCCGTAGACCACGTTCCGGAGGAATCCGCCCGCTCCGGTCTTGTGCCACGGCTCGCCGTGCTCCTTCCCTCCCGAGACCAGCCCGGCCAGCCGCTCGGCGTGCTCCTTGGATTCTTTCGCCAGGTTGAGAGCGGTGGGAGCGGCGGCGCCGGCGGGCGCGTCCCGGTACATCTGGAGATACCCCTTCACCTCGCGGCCTTCCTCCTCGAGCAGGAAGGGAAGCAGAAAGCGGGGCCCCAGGCGCCGGCCCAGCCAGGCCATAACCCGCGCCCGCGTAGAAGGCTGCGGCGCCTCGGCGGCATGGCCCTGCTCCGCCAGCAGGCGCCGCCACTGGGCCACGTGGCGGTCCTCCACCTCGGCAAGCTGCTGGTAGATCACCGCCCGGCTCCGGTCCGGTTCGGCCCGAGCCAGCTCACGGTAGAGGAAGGCCGCGTCGGCCTCGTCCGCCAGATGGTGCAGCCAGGTGTGCAGCGAATCACTCATGGTGCCAATCGGGATGGTGGGCAGGGCCTAACTTCAATCGCCGCATAATAGTACACGGGCGGACCGGGGGGCAGGCGGACCGGCGGAAACTTCCCTCGTTCGTCCGCCCTCCCGCCGATCCGCCGGTCCGCCTGCGACTTTTCCCGCCCGCGAGGCATCTTTAAGCACGTGTCGACCAGGACCCTTTTCATGGACGTTTTCCGGCTCGCCGACGCCGATCGTGTGCTCCTCCGAGTCAAGGCGGGAGACCCGGCGGCGCAGGAAACCGTGTACCGGGCTTTCGAGGCCCCGGTCTATAACCTGGCCCGCCGCATCTGCCGCACCGCCGAGGACGCCGAGGACGTGCTCCAGGAGACCTTCCTGGAGGTCTTCCGCAGCATCGGGAGCTACCGCGGAGAAGGAAGTCTCTGGGGATGGGTCCGGACCATCGCGGCCAGCAAGGCGCTGATGCGGCTTCGCCGGAACAAGTATCGCGAGACCGACGAGCTCCAGGACGACATCATCCCGATCCGGCGGGAGGACACCGCCCTTCGCATGGACCTGGAGGCGGCGCTGGAACGGCTCAATCCGGTCTCCCGCGCCGTGGTCTGGCTCCACGACGTGGAGGGCTACACCCACGAAGAAATCGCCCGACTGATGGACAAGACCGCGAGTTTTTCGAAGTCCCAGCTGGCCCGGGCGCATGCGCGGCTGCGCCGCTGGCTGGGGGAGGAGGTACTGGTATGACTCACCTGACCATCGAGGAGCTGCTTGCCCTGCATGAGCCGGGGCTCGAGCCGGGGGTGCAGACGTTGCGGGATCACGTCGACGGCTGTGAAGCGTGCCGCGGCGAGCTGGATCGGATGGACCAGCGGATCGCCCGGCTTCGGGCTCTGCCGGTGCTTCGCCCCGCGCGAAGCCGGTTCTCCGAGATTCAGGCCCAGACCGGGCGATGGCGGTTCCGGCGTCGTTTCAAGCTGATCGGCGGAAGCGCCCTGGCGCTCGCCGCCACGGTGGTGCTCGCGGTGGTTCTGGTTCCCGCCGCCCGCTCCGGCTCGACCGGAGCCCTTGCCGAGCAGCGCGAGCTGGATTCCATCATCGCGCGGTCCCGCAACCTCGAGAGCTTCATACAGACCCTGGACCCCGATAATCGGGTGACCGACGGCCGCACCGCGATGGTCGCGGCCGGCCTGGAGGACCGGGTGGCCCAGATCGACCGGCAGCTCCAGGTGGTCAACCTCATGAACGATCAATCCGGCGCCGACCGGGCGCTCCAGCTGTGGCGGGAACGGCTGGGATTGTTGGACGCGCTGGTGGACGTGCATACCACCGGCGCCCGTTACGTGCGGTACTGACCGCAAAGGAGCAGAGCCTCATGATCGCAGTGCGTCATACCCTCTTCGCCCTGGTCGCGGTGGCGGCCACGACGCCCATCGTCGGGGAAGCCCAGCGCGGCGCGGACACCGTCCACCGCCGGGTAACCGTGTTCCGGGGCGATTCCCTTTTTCCCTGGAGGAACCTGTTCACCCAGCGCCGGGCCCGGCTCGGCGTCACGGTGGACCTCCAGTCGTCCGACTCCACCGGGGCGCTGATCGAAGCGGTCACCCCGGGTGGACCCGCGGCCAAAGCCGGCATCAAGAGCGGCGACATCATAACCCGCATCGACGGGAAGTCGCTGGCGGGCGAGGACGCCGGGGGCCGGCTGGTCGAGATCTCGTCCCAGCTCAAGCCCGACCAGGCCGTGAACCTCGAGTATCTCCGCGACAAGGCCCGCCACACCACGACCCTGACCACCGGCGACGAGCCCATCATGGTGTTCGAAGGACCCAGTGGGCAGATGCGGTTCCGGGCGCCCGACGTCGACGTCGAGCGGTTCCCCGGCGGATTCTCCCTGGGAGCCGGACCCGGGAACTTCATGTTCGAGATGGGTCATGGGCTGATGGATCTCCAGCTCGCCCCCCTGAACCCCGAGCTGGGAGCCTACTTCGGGACCAGCGAGGGGGTGCTGGTGATCGACGTGCCCAAGGAATCCACCCTGGGCGTCAAGCCCGGCGACGTGGTGCAGGCGATCGACGGACGGAAGGTGACCGCGGTTGCCAATTTCTTCCGGATTCTCCGAAGCTACGACCCCGGAGACAGCTTCAAGCTCGACATCATGCGAAACAAGAGCCGCATGACGGTGACCGGGAAGCTCGACACCCCGAGAGATCGGGATCAGGATCGCTGACCCGAGCACACCCAAACCCTGGCGAGGGTGGCCCTCACGGCCACCCTCGCTTTTTTTTCACCTGTGATCGTCCACCTCATCGACGGAACCTACGAGCTGTTCCGGCAGTTCTACGGCCGCCGCCGGGCCAACCAGGGACGGGACGAGCCCTTCGGAGCCGTGCTCGGCGTGCTGCATTCGCTCCTGGCCCAGGTCGAGCAGGGGGCGACCCATATCGGCGTGGCCACCGATCAGGTGATCGAATCGTTCCGCAACGAGCTGTGGCCCGGGTACAAGACCAGTGAAGGAATCGAGCCGGCGCTCTGGCGCCAGTTCCCCGAGCTCGAGACCGGGCTCGCCGCCATGGGAATCGTGGTCTGGCCCATGATCGAGCTCGAAGCGGACGACGCACTGGCCTCCGCCGCCCGCCTCGCCGACCAGGACTCCCGGGTGGAACGGGTCTGCATCTGGGCGAACGACAAGGACCTTGGCCAATGCGTCCGGGGCACCCGGGTCGTCCAGGTCATCCGCCGCAGCGACGAAATCCGGGATGAAGCAGGAGTGACGCGGAAGTTCGGAGTGGGGCCGGCCCTGATTCCCGATTATCTCGCCCTGGTGGGCGACGCCCAGGACGGATATCCGGGGATTCCGGGCATCGGCGCCGTGACCGCGGCACGGCTTCTCAATCGCCACGGACCGATCGAGCGCTTCCCGCCCGACGTGTTAGGGGAGCGGCTGGAGGCCGCCCTGCTCTTCAAGCGTCTCGCCACGTTGCGGAGCGACGCCGCCCTGTTCACCGATGTCGATCAGCTCGCCTGGGCCGGACCGGCGCCGGGCTTCGCCGGCCTGGCCGAGCGAATGGGCGATCCGCGCCTGGCCCTCCGTTGCGCTTCTGCGGCAGCCCGGGGCGTCGCTTCCTGAACCACATCGCGCGGACCGACCCCGAAGGTTATAGTAGTGTTCCCATGACAGCGAGCGACGGGGCGGACCTGTTTCGGAGCCAGGACGATGGCTCCGGCCGCATGGTCCCCGATGCTCATCCGATGCCCCAGGAAGAGCCGGAAAGCCTCGAGGTGTGGGGCTTTCGCGGCGCCGGATTCGACCTGCTGGACAACGGAAGCGTGATCCTCCGGGGCGATCGCTACACCGGCAGCGGCGCCGAGCTCCCCGATCTCCTGCCCTGGGTGCGGAAAACGCTCGGGTGCGATATTCGTCCCGGCGATCTTCATCCCTCGCGCTATCCCCCCGACATTCCCGAGTCGCGTCTCCACCCGTCGCTCCTCGACGATCTCCGGGAGATCCTGCCCGACGCCGCCATCTCGACCGAGCCCGAGCTTCGGCTGCGCCGGGGCCACGGACATACTCTGGAAGAAATGTGGGCGATCAAGTACGGGAAGATCGAGCGAGTCCCCGACCTGGTGGTCTATCCGGAGACCGACGGACAGGTGAGCGCACTGGTCCAGGTCGCGCTTCGCCATGAGGCGTGCCTGGTGCCGTACGGCGGCGGGACCAATGTGACCGATGCCCTCCGCTGTCCGCCGGACGAAGACCGCACCATCATCGCCGTCGATATGAGCAGGATGAACCGGATTCGCTGGATCGACCCGGTGAATCGGATGGCCTGCATTGAAGCCGGCGCGGTCGGCCGCCATATCCAGTCCCGGCTCGCCGCCATGGGTTTCACCCTCGGCCATGAGCCCGACAGCGTCGAGTTCTCGACCCTGGGAGGATGGATCGCGACCTACGCGAGCGGGATGAAGAAGAACCGCTATGGCAACATCGAGGACCTGGTGCTCGATGTTGAGGTCGTCTCCTCGCTGGGCGAGCTGCGCCATGCCCCGTTTCCCCGGGAATCGGCCGGCCTGGATCCTCGCCGCTGGGTGTTCGGCTCGGAGGGCTCACTCGGGATCGTCACCAGCGCGGTGGTCAAGATTTTTCCGCTCCCCGAAGTCCAGCGCTATGACGCGCTGCTCTTTCCCGATTTCGAAACCGGGGTGCGGTTCCTGTATGACCTGACCCGCGAGGCGGTGCCGCCCGCGAGTGTCCGGCTGGTGGACAATCTCCAGTTTCAGCTCAGTCAGACCCTCAAGCCGAAGGCGGAAGGCGCGCTGGCCCTGAAACGGAAGCTCGAGCGGCTCCTGGTGACCCGGCTCAAGGGGTTCGATCCCTCCCGCATGGTCGCCTGCACGCTGGTGTTCGAGGGCGGCGCGCGCGAAGTCTCGGCGCAGGAAGCGGCGGTGGCCGGGCTGATGCGGCGCCACGGAGGAATGCGGGCGGGCGCGGAGAACGGGCGGCGGGGATATCAGCTCACCTTCGGGATTGCCTACCTCCGCGACTTCGTGATGCGATATTGGGTCCTGGGCGAATCGTTCGAGACCTCGGTGCCCTGGAGCCGGGTGCTCTCCCTCTGCGACAACGTGAAACAGCGGCTCCACGCCGAATGCGCGGCGCGAGGCGTGCCCGGCCGTCCGTTCGTCACCGCGCGGGTCACCCAGCTCTATCAGACCGGGGTCTGCGTGTACTTCTATTTCGGGTTCTATCACAAGGGCATGGCGGACCCGCTGGCGACGTACCTGGAGCTCGAGCGGGCGGCGCGGGAGGAAATTCTGGCATCAGGCGGCTCGATCTCCCACCATCATGGGGTAGGGAAACTGCGGCGCGGGTTTCTGAGCCGGGTATTCTCTCCCGCGGTGCTGGACTGGGCCGCCGGGATCAAGCAGGCGGTTGATCCGAACAACGTTTTCGGGATCGGCAACCTGACCGGAGGTCTGGCCGGGGTGAGACCCGGGCCCGACCCGGAGGGGTCCCCATTCCGGATGAAAACGTGAGCGGCGGGCGCGAGTTCCTCCTCACCGGCGTCACCGGCTTTCTGGGCAAGGTCGTCCTGGAGGAGCTGGTCCGCCGCCGCGAGGAGCTCGGAGTCGAGCGCATTCACGTCATCATCAGGCCTCGCAAGGGACTGGCCCCGGAACAACGGTTCGAACGTGAAGTCACCGCGTCGGGATGCTTCGCCAAGCTGGCGCCCGACTGGACCGATGCGGTGTCCGTCGTCGAAGGAACCCTGGAAAAAACCTGCCTGGGCATTTCCCCCGAAGCGCGGGAGCATCTGGGCAGCCGGATCACCCACATCCTCCACGCGGCCGCCTCGGTGAGCTTCGACCTGCCGCTCAGCGAGGCGGCCCGCTCCAACGTCGACACCACGGTCCATCTCCTCGAGCTGGCCCGCGCCTGTCGACGCCTGGAAAGGCTGGTGTACGTCTCGACGGCCTACGTCACGCCCCATCCCGGGAACGGCGAGCCTATCCTCGAGGCGCTGGCACCCCTCCCCTGGGAGCCCGAGGAGGTGTATCGCAGGATCCAATCGGGGAACGCCGACGAGAAGACCCTGCTCAGGGAATCCCGTCACCCGAATACCTACACCCTGACCAAATGCCTGGCGGAGCACCTGCTCAGCGCCCGCCATGGGAGCGTGCCGCTCTCGATCGTCCGGCCCAGCATCATCTCGGCGAGCTGGAAGCACCCCTTCCCCGGATGGATCGATAGCATGGCCGGGTTCGGTGGCTTCGTCGTGCTGATCGGGTTAGGTCACCTGCGGGTCGTGGCGGCCGCCCCGTCCACCCGGATCGACCTGGTCCCGGTGGATGTGGTGGCCAACCGGATGCTCGACGAGTGCGAGCGTCCTGCGACCGGGACCGTGCCGGTCATTCGCCACGCCGTGTCGGGCCTGGCCCACAGCCCCCGGGTGCTCGACTGCTGGGACCGGATCCGGGAATTCTTCCTGGTCCACCGGGTGGATCGACGCCCCACCATCCGGTACGTGGGGCCCCGAGGAGTCCGCTTCACCATTGCGGACAGCCTCCATCACCGGATGGCGGTCAAGGTCGCCGGCATCCGTTCTCCGGCCTTGCGCCGCTCCGGGGCCCAGCTGCTCTCCCGCCTCACCTATCTCAACGAAGCCTTCCCGTACTTCACCTCGAACGCGTTCGACTTCCGGAGCGCTCGTCCCCCGGAGGCCGGGTTCGAACCGGTGGAGTATGTCACCACGGTCTGCCGGGGGATCTACCGCCACGTCCTGGATCGGGACGAGACCGAGTGGACCCTGGCGGGCGGTCGGCATCGCGGGTTAGGAGAGAGCGATTTCCACTGGGCGTTTACCCAGCCCGCCGGCAATCTCTGGATCCGCTCCGCCGCCTGGGTGATGACCAAGGTGCTGCGCCGGATCGCCGACCGGATCACCGTGGATATTCCTTCGTTCGAGGCCGCCCGGCGCGCCACCGCCGCCGGGGAACCCATCGCCCTGGTGCCCAACCACCGGAGCTATCTCGATTTCGTCCTCTGCTCCTACTTGTGCTTTGCCCGGCCCGACCTGCGGATCGGGATCCCCTATATCGCTGCGGCGATCGAGTTCGGACGGATTCCTCTGCTCGGCAGAATCCTGACCTGGCTCCATGCCTTCTACGTGAAGCGCGGCGCCGGCCCCGATCCCGAGGTGACCCGGCGGGTGCACACCCTGGTGGATCAGGGCAAGACGCTCGAGTTCTTCGTCGAGGGTCAGCGCAGCCGGTCCCGGGAATTCCTGCCACCCAAACGGGGCCTGTTGCGGGTGCTGCAAGCCACCGGGAAGACCTTTACGCTGCTTCCGGTGGCGTTCACCTATGACCGGGTGCCCGAGGAGAGAAGCTTCGCGAAGGAGCTGGGCGGCGCCCCCAAGCCGAAGATGCGCCTCACCGGACTCCTCGGCTGGGCAGTCCGCGCCTGGCGCGGCAAGGTGCGCCTGGGCCGGATCCACATCGCGTGCGGCCCACCGGTCCGGCTGCTTCCCGACAGCGACGTGCAGCGAGTCGCCGATGAGGTCATCCAGAGGCTCGAGGAAGCCACCGTTGCCACCACCTACCACCTGGAGGCGTTTCTGGCCCGGTACTCGCTCGACGGTCTCGACCATCAGGCCCTCCGCCGCGAGATCGAAGTCCGGGGGGGACGCGTGCTGGAGAGTCCGCTCCGCCCGGAGACCGGGCTCGATCCCCGGATCGCCCACACCTTCCGATACCAGTTCCAGCACCATTTCCGCACCGGGGACGACGAAGTCCCCTTCGACCGGATCCTTTCCGACATTCGCGAGCGCGAGCCGGTCGGGTGAGCGCGGCGCCAGCCTGGCTGGTGACCGGCGCCACCGGCTTTCTCGGCCGTCATGTCCTGAGCCGGCTCGCCGGGGAGGCGGACCCGCCCAGAGTGCTCGCCCTGCTCCGAGATCCCGCGGAGTGGGGCCGGCTCGGGTGGACTCGCCCGCTGGCCGCGGTGGAGCCGGTCGAGGGCGACATCACCGACGCCGGGCTGGCCGCGCGATTCGATCCGGCGCGCCTCAGCCTGGCCGGCGTTCTGCACTTCGCGGCCCTGGTCAGTAACCATCGCGAGTTGGCGGCCGAGGTCGTGCGGGTCAACGTCGAGGGAACGCTCAACGTGGCGGGGATCGCGGCGGCGCATCGCTGCCGGATGATCTTCGTCTCGACCTCCGGGACAGTGGGATGTTTCCGGGAGCCGGAAGGCTCGGCCGACGAAGAGGCGCCCTACTGCGAGGAGGAAGTCCGGGCCTGGCCCTACTACCGATCGAAGATTCTCGCGGAACGGAAAGCCCGCGCGCTGGCCGCCGAGCGGGACGTCGAGCTGGTCATCGTGCGACCGCCGATCCTGCTCGGCCCCGACGACCACCGCCATCGTTCGACCAACCACGTGCGCAGGCTTCTGGAGGGCAAGGTGCCGGTGGTGGTGCGCGGAGGGATGCACTTCGCGGACGTGCGGGACGTCGCGCTGGCCCTCGTCCGGATCATGCGGCGTCCGACGGTCCGGCCGGTGTATCATCTTCCCGGAATTCAGTGCTCCATCGAAGCCTTCTACGGCGACATCGCGCGGATCTCCGGGGCGAAGCCCCCTCGACGGGTCGTTCCCTATCGCCTCGCCTGGACTGCGGCGAAGGTGTCGAGCCTCCTGGGGCTCTCACGCCTTCCCGAACCGAGCCTGGTGGAAATGGCCGCGCACTACTGGGGCATTCACTCGAAGTACGCCGAAGCGGAGCTGGGGTATCATACCCGCGCCGGCGAGCTGACCCTGCGGGACACGATCGACTGGCTTCGGCGGGAGGCGCCATGACCGCATCACGACGCACACTGGTGACGCTGCTGATGGTTCTGCCGGCGGCGCCGCTGGTCGCCCAGAGTCTCCCGACCTACTCGCCGCTCAACCCGATGGCGCAGATGCGGTCAGGCCTGACCACCCTGCCCTGGTTCGGGGATGGGAGAACCTGGCACGCGTCCGCCACGCTCGACTACGGCAACGCGATCGAATACACCACCGGACAGGACCTGACCTATATCCTCGACGCCGAGCTGCTGAACGCACGGTTGCTGGTGTCCCGGAGCGTCGGGCGCCGCGGATTCGTGCTCGGCGAGGCGAGCCTGCACGGCTCCTACGACGGGTTCCTGGACGGGTTTCTCGACTGGTATCACGACCTGACCGGACTGCACGTGGCGGCCCGATCGCTCAGGCCCCGCAACGAATTCGACTACGAGCTGGAGCTCGGCGAAAACCAGTTCCACTACCAGACCGCGAGTTACCTGGGAGACATCCGGCTGGGCGGCGGACTCCAGTTCGGGAAGGGATGGCAGAGCGGGTTATGGGTGACGCTGCCGACCAGCGGCGCGTCGAACGGGTACCGGATGGGAACCGTATCGGTGAATGGGAGCCTGATGCTGCACCGGGACTTCGGCGCCACCGGAAGGTTCACCTACGAGGGCAGCATCGGCCTGGGGGTGACGCCGCGCCATGGCGACCTCGAGCCCTGGCAGCGCACCGTGTTCCTCATGGTGACGCAGGGAGCCCGGGCCAGGCTGGTCGGGCCGCTCCATGTCTTCGGTAACCTGTTCTACGATACGCCCTACTATCGGAACACCATGACCCCGGAGCTCGACCGGAAGGAGCTTACCCTCGACACCGGATTGCTGTTTCGGTTCCGGCACGGACCGGCCTGGCTTCTGAGCATGACCCAGGACCTCTCCCCCTCCGGTCCGGCGATCGATGTGGCATTCAGGCTGGGGGTGTACTGGTAGCCAGGAACTGCTCCATGTGCTGAAGCAGAAACTGGCGGGCGTCCGCCTCTCGAAGATTCAGTCCGTAGTGATTGATGAGCTGTTGCTGGAACTTGAGCCACTCGGCCCAGCAGGGCGCGCAGATCTCCTTGAACAGCCGCTGACCAATCGGGGTGGGGAACGGCGGAAAGGGCTGCTGGTCCCGGGTTTGGCCGCAGCGCACACAGGTGATGTCGGGCATTCCGGAAATTACTCGGGTCCCGACCTCTCCTGACGTTCGACCGGTTCGCGCTGAGCTTCGGCCCGTTGCGACAGCATCCGCTCCGCGAAATCGAGCCGCTCCTGGGTCTCGATCAGCTCCTGGCGGAGCCCGTCCACCTGCGCTTCGATCGAGTCAAGGTGAGCCGGGAGCTCACCGGTTGCCGTGAACCTCGGCCGGCTTCGAATCCGCACCGCCCAGAGTCCGAACCCCACCGCCAGGAGGAGATGGATGGTCGGATGAAGCCCCCCTTCCGACCTGGCATACACTCCGGCCGCAAAGAGGTTGAGTGCGCTGAGCACCACTGCGACCGGGAACCACCCCCGCGACGTGAAGGCCATCGCCCAAGCTTACGCCTCACGCCGTAACGCGGCCACCCCGCTCCGGGCTCCGAGCCCGGCCCCTAATCCGAACACCGCCACCGTGGTTCCGCTGATCAGGGGAAGCAGGGTGAACGGAGCAGCGACCAGGAGACCGGCTCCACCGACGAGCCAGGGCACCAGGGAAGACCGCGCCGAGTCCACGAACCGAAGCCGGCGCCGAATGAATCCACGGGCAAATCCGAAAGCGAGAACACCACTGGTTACGGCAATCGCGATGGCGACAATGTTCCAGAGGGTACTGAACACGGGGCCTGCTCCTTGAAGTGATAAGTTTCAATACGAAACACCCAGGGCGGGGTTTCAGCCCGGCCCTGCCAGCCAGAGTGTACCCGGCCGGCTAGCCGATTCCTACCATCGAAGCGCGCAGCTACCCCAGACGAATCCCGAGCCGAACGCCGTCAGGGCCACCAGATCCCCGGCCTTGAGGCGGCCGGCCCGGGCGCACTCATCGATGGCGATCGGGATCGTCGCGGCAGTGGTGTTTCCGTAGCGTTGAATGTTGTTGTAGACCTGGTCATCCCGGAGGCCCAGCTCCTTCTGCACCGCCTCCGAAATACGCAGGTTGGCCTGGTGCGGAATGAGGAGCGCGAGGTCGCCCGGCGAGAGCGAGGCGCGGCTCAGGACGGCCCGCACCGATTCGGGCATCCGCACCACCGCGTGACGGAAGACCTCCCGACCGTCCATCCGAAGCCAGTACTTCCCTTCGGCCTCTTCCTTGGCCCACTGGTCGGGAGGCACCAGCGCCCCGGGCCCTTCGACCCACAGCTTCTCGGCGTATTGTCCGTCGCTGTGAAGATCAAACCCGATGATCCCGCGACCGGGGGATTCGGTGGCGCCGAGCACCAGCGCCCCGGCTCCATCGGCGAAGATCACGGCGGTTTGGCGGCCCTCGGTGGAGAGATCCATGCGAGTAGACTGGATTTCCTGGCCCACCACGAGGATTCGCCGGAACATCCCGGTTCGGAGGTAGGCGTCGGCGAGGGACAGGGCAAATACGAACCCGGCGCATTGCATCCGGAGATCGATCGCCGGGATGGAAGTGGAGATGCCAAGCTCGCGCTGGAGGTACACCCCGTTCCCCGGAGTGAAGCGGTCCGGCGTGCTGGTCGCGTAGACGATCGCGTCGAGGTCGGATGGCTTCATGGAGGCGGCGCTGAGGGCTTCCTGGGCGGCCAGCTTGCCGAGGCCGATCCCGGTTTCCCCCGGGGTGATCCAGTGCCGTTCCTGGATTCCGGTTCTGGTCCGGATCCATTCGTCTGAGGTATCCATGAGCCAGGAGAGGTCGTCGTTGGTGACGACCCGGCCGGGGAGCGCCTTGCCGGTGCCGAGGACGAGGGAATGCATTCGCTCTGGCCCCTAACCCCTGGCCCCTGGCACCTACTTCCTATTCATATCGCAGCGCGTCGATCGTGTTGAGGCTCGCCGCCCGCCAGGCGGGCCACAGCCCGAAGAACAGGCCTACCAGCGCGCTGAACGCGAACGCCAGTCCCACCGATTCCGGGGAGATGTAGGTATTCCACTTGGCGAAGTGCGACATCAGCATGGCCCCGCCGGTGCCGGCCAGCACGCCCAGCATGCCCCCGAAGAGACAGAGCACCAGCGCCTCGATCAGGAACTGGAGCAGCACGTTGGTCTTGGTCGCGCCGAGGGCTTTCCGGATCCCGATTTCCCGGGTCCGCTCGGTGACCGAGACCAGCATGATGTTCATGATTCCGATCCCGCCCACGATCAGCGAGACGAACGCGATGCCTCCCAGGAGCAGCTTGAAGGTCTGGGTGGTTTCCTGCTGGGTGGCCAGAATGTCCTGCTGATTGCGGATCTGGAAGTCGTTGTCGCCGCCGGGCCGGATCTTGTGCTCCCGGCGCAGCACCCGCTCGATGTCCACCATCCCCTGCTCGAGGCTGTACTGGTCCTTGACCACCACGGCCACCGAGCGCAGCCGGTCGGTTCCGAACATCCGGTACTGGGCCGTCTTGAGCGGAATCAGGATCTGCTCGTCCAGATTCTGGAAGCCCCCCTGCGATCCCTTCTCGCTGAGAATGCCGATCACCTCGAAGGGCTGTCCCCGGATCTGGATCATCTGGTGGATCATCGCCGCGGGGTTCACATTGAACATCGTGGGCACCGCGGCGCCGAGCACCGCGTACCGTTGCCGGGAGGCGTCGTCGCCGGGGGTGAACATCCTGCCGAGCGGCATGGTGTAATTCCGCACCTCGGTGTAGTTCGCCGTGGTGCCGATGATGTTGATGTTGAAGTTCCGGTTCCCGTACTTGACCTGGAGCGAGCGCTGGAGCTCCGGCTCGACCGCCGCGAGCATCGTCGCGTCGCTGGTCAGCGCTTCGGCGTCCTTGACGGTGAGGCTCACCCGGACATCGCTGGCCCGACCCATCATGAAGGACTGGCCCGGGTTGATCGTGAGCAGCCGCGCCCCCAGCGCCTGGATCCGTGCTTCCACCGCGCGCTGAGCCCCGGTGCCGAGGGCGACCACCGCGATCACCGCCCCCACCCCGATGATGATGCCGAGCATGGTGAGCAGGGCGCGCAGCTTGTGTTCCCGGATGCTGGTAATAGCCACCCGGATGGTTTCACCGATCATCATGGCGCGGTCATCCTCATGGCTTTCCGCCGCCCGTGGCGGGGCGCTGCGTCCCGGTGTTGCCGCTGCCCTGAGACATGCCGGGGACCGCGCCTCCGCCGGTCATCCGAGCGAACCGGTCCTTGGCATCCTGTTGCGATTGCACCAGGCTGGCGCTGGGAAGCACCAGCACCGAATCGCCCTCGGAGAGTCCGCTCACGACTTCGCTGTAGTCCAGGTCGGTGAGCCCGGTGTGGACGTAGCGCGGGGTCGGCTCTCCCTTGTTCGGCAGGAACACGATGTAATCGCCCCCGAACTGGAACTCGTTCCCCTGCCGCCGGCCGCTCATTCCACCGCCACCGAACCCGCCCCCGCCCTGGCCGCGACCGCCTCCCTGTCCCCCGCCCATGGCGCCGGACGCGCGGAGCTTGTTCATCACTTCCTGGTCGGCCGGGGTGAGCTGCTCCTGATTTCGGAACTTCGCGAACACCGCCTCGACCTGCTTGCCGGTCACCCCTTCGGGAAGCGGGATCTCGCGCCCGTTCGGCATGGTATAGACGTTCCCCGCGGGTTTGGGCGCCGCCGCGGTCGAGTCCTTCTTCCTGGCCGAATCCGCCCCCGTGGTGGCCGCCAGCCGGCTCCGCAGGGAGTCCCGCTGCGCCTGGGCCTGGGCCAGGAGGGTCTGGAGGCGCTCATCGGAGATCCCCATCACCTGCGCCGCGCTGCCGACGTCCCGGGTGGTCCGGAGCGCCGCGTTAGGAATCGCCAGCACGTTGTCCCGGCGCCCGATATGAATCTCCACATCGGCATTCATGCCCGGCTTGAGCAAGCCGGCCTGGTTCTGAATCCGGATCAGCACCGGGAACATGGTGACGTTCTGCGACGTCTCCGCCTGAGGCTCGATCTTGAGGACCTCGCCCTGGAACGGCTGGTTGGGATAGGCGTTGACGGTCACCGTGGTGCGGAGTCCGGGGCTGATCTTGCCGATGTCGGTCTCATCGACCAGGGTGCGGACCTGCACCAGGTTCAAGTCGGCCATCATGAGCAGGACGGTGCCGCCCCCCACGTCCGAGGTCGGTGAGGAGATCACCTGGCCCCGCTCCACGCTCTTCTGGATGATCGTGCCGCTGATCGGAGCCAGCACCTCGGTGTCCTCCATGGCGATCTTGGCGTTCTCCAGCGCGACCTCGGCGGACACCACCGCGGCCTTCTCGTTGGAGACCGCGAGCACCGCGGTCTCGTGCTCTTCCTGGGAGATCGACTGCGATTTGAACAGCTCGTCGGCGCGAGCCCGCTGCGCCTCGGCGTTCACCAGCCGCGCCTTGGCGACTTCGAGGTCGGCCTCGGCCTGGTTGAGATGGTTTCGCGGGATCCGCTGGTCCACCCGGACGAGCAGGGTGCCCCGGTCCACGGTCTGCCCCGTCTCCGCCCGCATGTCGAGGATCTCACCGGAGGCCTTGGACTTCACCTCGACCACGGTGTCGGGCTGCACCACGCCGGTGGCCCGGGCGGAGACCACGATGGTGCGATGCTCGACCGGCACTGCCTGGTAGAGCACCTGCTTGGGTTTCTCCTTGCAGGCAATGACCGCCAGGCCGATCAGGACAGGAACCAATCTGAACTTCCGCATCAGGACCCTCGTGGAGTGGTGACATCGTGCTCGACCCGTCCGTCCCGCAGGTGAACCTGCCGGTGGGCGTGCGCCGCGATGTCGTGTTCGTGAGTAACGAGGATGATCGTCTGCCCTTCCTTGTGGAGCCGGTCGAACAGGGCCAGGATCTCCTCACTGGTCTTCGAATCGAGATTGCCGGTGGGCTCGTCGGCCAGGATGATGCTGGGGTGATTCACCAGGGCCCGCGCAATCGCCACCCGCTGGCGCTGTCCTCCCGAAAGCTCGTTCGGGCGGTGGGTCATCCGGTCCCCGAGGCCGACCCGCTCCAGCGCTTCGGCGGCCGCCTTGCGGCGATCCTTGGCGCCGACCCCTCCATAGATCATCGGCAGCTCCACATTCTGGAGCGCGCTGGCCCGGGGCAGCAGGTTGAAGGTCTGGAACACGAACCCGATTTCCTTGTTGCGAATCCGGGCCAGCTCGTCGTCGCCCAGCTCGGAGACCCGGTGCCCGTTCAGCCAGTACTCGCCCTCGGTGGGCGAATCGAGGCAGCCGATCAGGTTCATCAGGGTCGACTTGCCCGAGCCGGACGGGCCCATGATCGCGACGAATTCATTGCGCCGGATCGTGAGGTCCACGCCCCGGAGAGCCCGCACCACCTCGGCTCCCATGTGGTATTCCCGTTTCAGGTTGCGCACGACGATGACCGCATCCCGGGGAACATCCGCGGGGAGCAGGGCCATCCGTTCGGCGGTGGTCGAGATCGCGGTCATAGCGGCCTTCCGATGAGGGCGGAAAGTTCGGCTCGCGCCCGGACATAGTCGAACCGCGCGGTCACCGCGTCGACTTCGGCCTGATCCAGCGCTTCCTGGGAGGTGAGCACGTCCACGATGGTGGAGGCGCCGAGGCGGAATCGCTCCTGCTGAACCCGGAGATCCTCACGGCCGGCCTGCACGCTGGTCTGGGTGATGCCGATCCTGAGCCGAGCCGCCTCGAGCGAGGCCAGCGACGAGGTCACGTCGGAAAGCACCTGGCGGCGGGCCTCGGCCGCGGTGGCGTCGGCGGTTTCGGCCGTGGACACGGCCGAAGCGATCGACTGCTCCCGCTGGAACCGGTTGAAGATCGGCCAGCTGAGCGCGAGGTTGAGCTGCCGCTGCTGGAGAAAGTTGTAGTCGTTCTGCCGGCTGCCATTCAGCGACAACGAGGTCGAGAGGCTCAGGGTCGGGAAATAGGCCGCCTTGGCGACCCCGACCGACATGCGGGACGATCGCGCGGAGGCTTCCGCCGCAATCACCGAGGGCGCCTTGGCGAGGGCCTCGGTACGGATCGCATTGGTGTCCACCGTGCTCATCACCTGATACAGGGTGGTATCGTCGACCGCGCCCATCGGTCCGTCCGCGCCGACCAGGCGCCCCAGGTTGGCCTGGGCGACCGAGAGGCTGGTCTGCGCCTCGAGGAGCTGGAGCTGGGCATTCCCGAGGGTCACCAGCGAACGGAGCGAATCAGACCGGATACCCCGGCCGGCATGGAGCAGGGCCACCGAAACATTGAGCTGTTCCTGGGCGCGGCGCACGCTGGCCTGTCGCACGCTGAGGAGCTGCTCCGCGGCCAGCACATCGTAATAGGCGTTGGTCGTGGTCAGCTGCTGGCTGAACTGCGCGTTCACCAGCCCGGCTTCCGCCGCGTTCTCGTTGGCATTCGCCGCCTTGCGCTCGCTGGTGCGGCGGAACCCGGCGAACAGATCGATACTCGAGCTCACGCTGCTGTTGACGCTGCGGTTGGTGCTGCCACTGGTGACGATCTGGCCGGTGCTGGGATCGACCCGGGCGCCCTGCGAGTAGAAGTCGCCGATCGAGCCGTTGAGGCTCAAGCTGGGGAGAAACGCGCCCAGCGAGGAGCGCTTGCGAGCCTCCGCGTTGCGGACCGAGCCGAACGCGGACACGACGCTCGGTTGTACCTGGTTGGCCTTGGCGATCGCCTCGGCGAGCGTGATCCGGGGCACGCCCGGCGTCGGCGCCGTCCGGGTGCTATCCGGAGTCTGCGCGGCTGCTCGGCCAATCGACCCGCCCAGGCCGAGCGACAGCAGGAGAACGGCCGCGTTACGGCCTGGACTGCGGGGCATTGCGATTCCTTTCCGGTCCATTCGCTCTTCGAATGCTGTCCTGGCGCTGGATGATGGCGTTGTACTTCGCCTGCTGCTCCGCGGTCAGCACCGCAAACAGTTCCTGGCGAACAGTCACCCGTTCCGTTTCCATCTGGGGGAACTGCTGGCGCACCTCCGCCCAGATCGAATCCATGGTCGGTTGATGCCGGTCCAGGATCGCCTGGATCCGGTCCTTCTGGTCCTGGCTCAAGCCCAGGTCCTGGGAGAGCCGCTCGACGTAGGTCGGGCGGGGACGCCGGACCTGGCGGGCCCTGCCCTCGACGAAGCCGGTCAGCGATCCGCCGAGCAGCCCGCCCAGCACGAACGTGGCGACCAGCATCGCGACGGCTCCGAGGCGCGACTTGGTCATCGGCGTTCCATCAGGGCCGACAGGATCTCGTCGACCTTGGGCGGCTGGGACGAGAGCACGGTATGGGTGGGAAGCGAAGCCACCATGACCCCGCTGTCCGCGGCGGGGCCCGACGCCAGCCAGCCGCCGAACCAGAGCAGCAGCGCCGCCGCGATAGCCGCCGCCATAACCCGCGGCCGCGCCCAGCCCGCCAGAATGTCCCACTGGGTTCCCGGTCCGGCGCCCGCCAGGGCGTGACGGAGCCGGCGGAGAAACGCCTCCGGCTCGGGCCCGGTCAGCTCGGCACGGAGCGCCTGTCCCAGCATCTCATCCTGCTGATTGTCGAATGGCGATTGCGTCATTTCATTCCCTCCGCCAAAGTCCCCAGCGCACGGCGCATCGCCCGGCGCGCGTGAAAGACATAGGATCGGACCGTTCCTTCCGGCACCCCCAGCGCTTCCGCGATCTCGGCATGGCCCCACCCTTCCGCATCGAACAACACCAACGCGATCCGCTGCCGCTCGGGCAACGTCGCCAGGCCGGCCCGGAGCTTTTCCCGGAGCAGCGCGGCTTCGGCCCGGCGATCGGGACTCAGACCGCCCGATTCCAGCGAGTCCACGATCGGCTCGGCCTGTCGCACCCGGCTCCGGCGCCGCGAGTCGAGCGCCGCATTCACCACGATGCGCATGAGCCAGGGGCGGAACGGCCGGGCGGGGTCATAGCGATCGATGGCCCGCCACGCGGCGAGCACGCCTTCCTGGACCGCGTCATCCGCATCGTCGTCATCGCGGAGGATCGCCCGCGCGGCCCGCCGCGCTGCCAAGCCGTACCGTTCCACCAATGCTCCAAAGGCGTCCGAATCACCTCGCGCGGCCTTCCGGGCGAGCTCGGCGTCTTCCACGTCCGAAATACGCAGGGGACTCTCCAAGCGTTGAAACCGTTGTGGAACCGTAACGTGGCCGGTTGCAGTCAGTTGCGTTCCGTCCTCCACGACTCCAGCCAGGAGGACAACGAGAGCCACAGGGCCAGGGCACCGAATGCTATCGCCATGGGCTTGGAGGCGACCAGGAATAGGATGCCCAGAACGGCGAGAGCGATGCTGGATTGCAGCAGAATCGAACGGCGCGCCCCGGCCACCACGACCCACATCGCCGTCACCGCGCGGCGGCGCCGCTCCCGCAACCCGGGATGGTGACGCTCCCGTTCCAGCGATTCGGGATGGACCGCCGCCAGCCGGCGACTCTTTCGGCTTCCCGGGGGCCGCAGCAGGATTTCGACGCTCTCTTCGATGTCCCGCCGGTATCTCGCCTCCATGGCCAGCCCGAGTCTGGGGTCGTCGGTCAGCACGTCGAGCTCGTAATTGGCGAGCAGGCTCGAGAGGTTGAGATTGGTCGAGCCGATCCGCACCCAGCGGCCGTCGGTGACCAGGGTCTTGGCGTGCAGCATCGGCCCGCGCCATTCGAAGATCCGGACTCCCGCACGCAGCAGGTCGCGATAGCCGATGCGGGTCAGGTTCTGGAGATGGGTGAGATCGCTGGTCCCCGGCACCAGGAGCCGCACATCGAGGCCGGCCCGGGCCGCATCCATCAAGCCCTGGTAGATCTCGCGCGGGGCAATCAGATAGGCGTCGGTGATCCAGATCCGGTCCTCCGCTCCGTCGAGCAGAAGCGAGCTGACCCGCGAGGCACGGACGCTGCCCGGCTCGCCCGCCATGATGCGCACTTCGGCGTCGCCCAGGACCGGAGCGTCGGAAGCGAGCTCGGAGGAAGGCAGCGACTCGCCGATGGCCGACCAGAGACGGGCGAAGGCCTGGTCGGCGGCGAGGGCCGCGGGACCGTCAATCGCGCAGGCGGTCTCCCGCCACGGCTGCCGATTCTTGGCCGGGTTTCCGGCCCACTCGTTGCCGATGCAATGACCCCCGATGATCGTGGTCGCGCCGTCGATCACCAGGACCTTGCGATGATCCCGGACCAGGTTGCGGCGGATCCGCAGAATATTCGGGGGATTGAAGAGGCGGACCTCCACACCGGCCTTGCGCAGGCGGCGCCAGATCCGCGGCCTGGTGGTGAAGGAACCCAGCCAATCGGTGACCAGCCGGACGGGGACCCCGGCGTGGGCCCGCTCGATCAGCGCTTCGACGAACCGGCGCCCGGTTTCGTCGCCGTGGAAGATGTAGCTGTCGAAGTGGATCCATCGCCGCGCCGCGGCGATCCGTTCCAGCATCGCGGGGAAGATTTCGGGACCGTCGAACAACAGAGCGACCCGGTTCCCCGGGATGGCGCGGCCACCGGTGGCCCGGTCCAGGGCCCGATCCACCACCCCGGGAAGCGGTTCATGGGCCGCTTCGGGAAGCGGGTTCACACCGGGCCGAGCCCCAGGATGCGCTCGTGAGGACGGAGCGCCTGGAGCACGAAGCCGATCAGCTCGTCGAGGGGGATGCCCAGCTGGTCCGCCCCGGTAGTGACGTCCTCCCGGCTCACCCCGCGGGCGAACCCCTTGTCCTTGAGCTTTTTCCGGACGCTGGGGACCTCGAGGTCCTGGAGGCTCCTCGACGGCCGCACCAGGGCGCAGGCGACCAGAAACCCGGAAAGCTCGTCGACGCCGAACAGCGCCCGCGCCAACGGCGTGGTGCGGGGAACCCCGGTGTAGGCGGCGTGCCCGAGGATGGCCTGACACGCATCGTCGGGAAGGCCTCGCGCCGCGAGGATCCCGACCCCCTCGGTGGGATGCTCCCGGTCGGGCGCCCGGTCCGGGTTAGGGAATCGCTCGTAGTCGAAGTCGTGCACCAGGCCGACCACTCCCCAGAGCTCCGGATCGCCGCCCAGCCGTTCCGCCATCGCCCGCATGGCGATCTCGACCGCGTACATGTGCTTCCGCAGGGCGTCGGACGCGGTGTACTCGTGCATGAGCGCGAGGGCCTCGGCGCGGTCCATGGCTAGTGCTGCACCATCCCTTCGCCGGGCAGCTGCGAAGCCGACAGGGGGACCCGGACCGAATCCCCCCCGTTCATGGTGATGTCGAACCAGTAGGTGCCCGGATGGGGAAGCGGGACGTCGAACACCAGCACCGCGCCCGCTTCGATCTCGGTGACGCCCGCGGGAGGCTCGCCGAACTGCACCGTGCCCTCGCCCCCGAGCAGCTCGTGATCCTCCTGGTCCACGAACCGGATCCGGATCGGGTGCTGGCCGATTTCGGTGCGCTTGCCCCGGACCCGGAGCACCAGATGCGTCCGGGGATGCACCGCGGGGAAGGCCCCGACCCAGACGTGCTGGAAGATGCCGAGCACCGACAGCTTGCCATGCTGATCGATGAGGGCGTAGTCGGCGAGGACGGCGAAATCGACGTGCATTTCAGACGGTCAGAGTGGCTGGGGGCGGCGCTCAGGCCACCCTGATCGAAGCAATCTCATCCCCCTGCCGGACCTTCTGCACCACGTCCATGCCGTTCCGGACCTGGCCGAAGACGGTGTGCTTCTTGTCGAGGTGCGGCTGGGGAGAGTGGCAGATGAAGAACTGGCTGCCCCCGGTATCCTTCCCGGCATGCGCCATCGAGAGGGTCCCCGCCTCGTGGCGATGGATGTTCTTGTGGGTCTCGCACTTGATGGTGTACCCCGGCCCGCCGGTGCCCACCCGCGGGTTAGCGGGATCGCGGGAGAGCGGATCGCCGCCCTGGATCATGAAGTCACCAATGACCCGGTGGAATCGGGTGCCGTCGTAGAACTTCGCATTGGCCAGCTTCTCGAAATTCGCCACCGTGTCGGGGACTTCGGTGTCGAACAGCTCCGCCGTGATGGTCCCCCGGCTGGTCTCGATCGTCGCGGTTTTCATGGCTCCTCAGGACGTTGACTGGGGGACAAGTTAGCCGGTCGGACGGACCCCCCGACAGGGTTATCTTCGCGGCCATGGACGAGCTGGAATCGGAACGCCATCAGGCCATCCGGGCGCTCTCCGCGGCGGTCACCGCCGAACGTCTTCCGGTCGAGCAGTTCGAATCCCGGCTCGCCCTGGTCCGCCAGGCCCCCAATCGCGCCACCCTCGACGCCATTGTCGCCGACCTGATCCCGACCGGCGAGTACGATCCGCCGGTCCAGGTCCGGCAGCTCCCCACCTCCCCCGGACCCGCCGACCCGGTGGCTCCCGCCGAGGTCCTCCGGATCGCCGCCATTCTCAGCACTTCGAAGCGCGCCGGATCGTGGACGGTCCCCTACCGGCTCGACGTCAAAGTCCTGCTGGGCGACCTCACCATCGACCTGCGCGACGCCGTGTTCTTCGCCGACACGCTGGAGATCGAGCTGGACGTCCTGCTCGGCAACCTGGTCCTGATCCTGCCTGCCGGCACTCAGGTCGAGAACGAATCCGAGGAACGCTGGAGCAGCACCACCCATTCCATCCGCTCCACCCTGGGCATCCAGCCGATCGGTCTCCTGGTCCGGATTACCGGCCGGGTCCGCTGGAGCAACCTCGAGATCAAGGAGAAGCGCCGCGCCGGCGACCCGCCGACCGGGTGGCGGAAGCTGCTCGGCGGCTGAGCGGTGGCGCGATCGCCGAGGGGCAGAGCGCATTGACCACGCAGGCCTCGCAGCGGGGACGGCGCGCGATGCAGACCCGCCGCCCGTGCCAGATGAGCAGATGGGACAGCAGGGTCCATTGCTTCCGGGGGAAGAGCTCCATCAGATCTTCCTCGATGCCGAGCGGCTCGGTATTGCGGGTCAGGCCCAGCAGGCCAGCCAGCCGGGTGACATGGGTGTCCACGGTCACCCCTTCGTTGATCCCGTAGGCATTCCCCAGCACGACGTTCGCGGTCTTCCTTCCCACGCCGGGCAGCTCCCGGAGCTGGTCCATGTCCCGGGGCACGATCCCACCATGCCGTTCGGTGAGCCCCTGGGCCATGCCGATCAGGCTTCTCGTCTTGTTCCGGAAGAATCCGGTCGAGCGGATCAGCTCTTCCACTTCGCCGGGGTCGGCCGTCGCGAGGCTCCGCGGGGTGGGAAACCGCCGGAAGAAGGCCGGGGTGACCAGGTTCACCCGGGCATCGGTGCACTGGGCCGAGAGGATGGTCGCGACCAGCAGCTCGTAGGGAGTCCGGAAATCCAGCTCGCAGTGCGCATCCGGGTACTCGCGATGGAGCAGCGTGAAGATCCGCCTGGCCCGGCGGGCGCGCTCGGCCGGAGTTTCCTTCGTCTTGCCGCGTTTCACGTGCGCCTCGCTCTCGCGAACTCGAGAAACCCTTCCGCGGTCCGGGTATTCAGCACGTCCTCTCGGGTCAGGCCGGCCTTGCGCGCCATCGCAAGGGCGTTCTCCTGATAGACGATGGAATCGACTCCGTGGGCATCGGCGCCGATCGAGATCGACACGCCCAGGGCCCGGGCCCGCCGCACCAGCCGCCAGTCGAGGTCGAGCCGGTGGGGATCGCCATTGATCTCGAAGCCCACGCCTAGCTCCGCGGCCCGGGCGAACACCCGGTCCAGGTCGAACTTGAAGGGTTCCCGGGCCAGCAGGAGCCGGCCGGTGGGGTGCCCCATGAGGGTGAGGGCGGGATGCTCCAGCGCCGCGAGCAGCCGGTCGGTCATTTCCGCGGCTTCCATTCCCATCCGGGAGTGGACCGACCCGATCACGAACTCGAATCCGGCCAGGAGCTCGCCGTCGTAGTCGAGCCGCCCGTCTCCCAGGATGTCGGACTCGATGCCTCTGAGGAGGCGGGCGCTGTCGGGGACGCCGGTGAGGTGGGCGATCTCGTCCCACTGGCGGCGCACCTCCTCGGGCCCTAACCCGCCGGCATAGGCCGCGCTCTGGCTGTGGTCGGTGAGCCCGAGCCACGCATAACCCGCCTGGCGCGCCGCGGTCGCCAGCTCGGCGATGCCCTGTTTGCCGTCCGACCAGGTCGAGTGACAGTGGAGCAGGCCGGCCAGGTCGGATCGCTCGATCAGGCGGGGCAGCGCGTTCCGCTCCGCCAGCTCCACCTCGTCCAGGCCTTCCCGGAGCTCGGGGGGAATCCCGGCCAGCCCGAGCGCCTGGTAGAGCTCCGCCTCACCGCCGCAGGCCACCGGCTCGTTGCCACGCCGGAGTGTGACCCCGTCGAACGACAGACTCCGCTCCCGGGCTTTGGCCTCGAGCAGCGCCAGGTGCTCCGGGTTTCCCGTCCCCCGGACCAGGGCGCTCCCGAAGCTGATCGCCCGGACCACCAGGAGCCTCCCGGGGGTGCCGCCGGCGGTGCGGAATCCGACCTCCGATCCTCCCGGATTCACGTTGGTGATCGCGACCCCGCTCAGGTCGGCCAGTCCTCCGGAAAACCCACCGGGAGACTGGTCTCCCACATCGACCACCAGCACCAGCTCGCCCGCGACTTCGGCGCGCCGGCGCACATCGCCGGCGACGACCACCCGCTCCACGCCCTCGAGCTCGGCGAGCGCGGCACGGAGGACTTCGGCTTCCCGGGCTGCTTCGTGCCACAGCGACAGGGTCCGCGCGCCGCGCACGAAGGCGATCCCCCGAAGGACCTTCTCGGCGGTCTTGGCTCCCAATCCCGGCAGCTTGGCGAGCCGGCCGTCCCGGGCCGCGTCTTCCAGCTGTTCCAGGCTGTCGATCCCCAGCTTCTGATGAATGGTGCGAACCCGCTTGAAGCCCAAGCCGGGGATCTCCGCCATCTCCAGCAAGCCGGGCGGCACTTCGCGACGGAGCTCTTCGAGGTAGCGCGAGCTGCCGGTGGTGAGCAGCTCGTGCACGATCGCCAGGGTCGCGGGTCCGATGCCTTTCGTGGCGGCCAGCGATCCGTCGGCGAGGGCCTCTTCCACCCCGCCGGGCAGCGCCATGATCACCTTGGCCGCGGCCTGGAAGGCCCGGACCCGGAAGGGATTCTCTCCCTTGTACTCGAGGAACTCGGCGATCCGCTCGAGCACGCTGGCCACCGCGAGGCGATCGGTGCTCACGGCAGCGCCTCGATCCGCCAGCAGAGCTCCAGCAGCTCGGCTTCGGAGGTCACTGCGCCGATGCCGGCCGGCACGCCGGTCTCCGATTGCATCGGTGCGAAGAGGGGGACCATGGACTCCCGACGCTCGAGCCCTGGAGCCGGACCCGAGACCTCGAGCGCGGTGAAACCTTCCCGTCCCGGGCGAAGTCCGAGGATCGCGAGGGCATCGAGACGTTCGCCGCTCCGCATCCGGAACCAGCCATCGAGCGGCTCGGGCGGTCCATCGGACAGCACTCCCCAGATGGCAAGCGCCGGAAGCTGGACATAACGCGCCAATGCAGGCTCCGCCGTGGGCGATGGTCCGGGTGGCTGGACCAGCGCCCGGCGAAGCTCTTCCTCCGAAACGATCCGGACCGGCTCGCCGCTCGCCCGAAAAAGAGCGGCATGATGGAGCAACGCCGAGAAGGCCTCGGTCGCTTCACCGAACCCCTCATCGGGCCTCATGGCGTGAAGCAGCTCGGCTGCTTCGCGCTCGAGCAGGACCAGGTCCCGGTCGGCGGAGTCCTTGCCGGCGGCGGCGAGATCGTCCCGGAGCCGGTCGAAGCGGTCCCGCCATTCGGCAAAGACCAGCTCGAACGGGGTGGGGCGGGTCATGAACCGCTCTTGGGAAGGAAATGGTCGAGCGCGCGGGTGAAGGCATCCGGGGCTTCGACATAGGGGACGTGACCACAGTCCGGGATCCGCACCAGGGGCGCGCGGAGCAAGCCGGCCAGCACTTCGGCGGTTTCCATCGGAATGGGATCGTCCTCGCCATGGACCACCAGCGCGGGAAGGGCGAGGGTCGCGAGCCGGGGGCGAAGATCGAAGTCGCCCAGGCTGGACCACACCTCGTCGTAGGTGCGGCCGGTGATCCGGAACGGGGTGAGCTCGAGCGACTGCCGCCAGTCGTGGAAGTACCCCGCGACCGACAGGGCGAACATCCGCCGGCGATAGGTCTCGTCGCCTAACCCGCCCCGCCCCGCCGCCTGGGTTTCCCGGCGGAAGGCCTGGACCGGGGGCGCGGCGTTTCGGCCGGCCAGACGCCGTTCGAACTCGAGCCGGGCTCCCCGCCAGACCGGGGCACAGGAGACCAGGGCCATGCGCTCCACCCGGCCGGGGTGCTCGAGCGCATAGAGCAGGGCGAGGAGGCCGCCCCAGGAATACCCCGTCAGGGTGAGTCGCTCGAGACCCCAGACGGTGCGGAGCGCCTCCAGGTCGGCGACCTGTTCCCGCCAGCCGACCGGGACCTCCCGTTCGACCGGTGATTGTCCCCCGCCCCGCTGATCGTAGTAGATGAGGGTCCGGCCGACCGCCAGCCGGTCGAAGCCGGGAAGGAGGTAATCGTGGTGAGCCCCGGGACCGCCATGCAGCACCACCACCTCGGGGCCGGACCCGGCCCGGCGCTCATAGAGCCGAACCCCGCGGACCTCTCGAACCGTCACAGCAGCACAGCGAGGGCGTCCGCCACCTTCCGAACCTCGGCTTCTTCCGGGGCGGTGAAGGGATCCGGTTCGTCGCTGTCCACGTCGATCTGTCCCAGGATGGTCTCGCCCAGGCGGATCAGCACCACCAGCTCCGAACGGGTAAAGAGATTGCAGGCGAGATAGTGCTCCGCTGCGCGCACGTCGCCGACGTTCTGGTCTTCCCCGGTGGCGACCGCCCGCCCGCACACGCCGGCGCCTACCGGGATCCGGGTGTGCTCGGTCTCTCGTCCGCTCCAGGCCTCGAGCTCGAGCTGGTCCCCGTGCAGCATGTAGAGATAGACCGAGGTGTAGGGCGCTCCCGCGGCCCGGATCCGGTCGGCCGCAAACTGGAGCAATCCGTGTCGGTCCTCGTCCCGCGCGAACGCTCCCCGCAGCGCGGCGACGATCGGTTCGGCGTGCAGCACCGCCATCAGGGCGGGCAGCCTTCCCGGCGACGGGTGTCGGCCAGGTCGATGATCTTCCAGCCTTCCGCGGTCCGGACCAGGTGGAAGAGGTCCACCCCGCAGTGGCTCAGCTTGTCGTCCAGGTAGAAGCTGTATTCGGCCCAGACCGAGGCGAGCCCGGCGTCCACGTGCACCACCGGGTTACGCAGCCGCTCGTCGAGCAACCCGACTTGCGCATTGGCGATGCCCGCCAGCCACTGCGTAGGGGACACAATGCCGACCATCGGCACGCTGTCCCGCACGCCGGTGGTCACCAGGCGCGCCTCGGGATGCAGGGTCGAGCGCATCTTGCTGCTGTCCTTCTCCCGCATCCCGATGAAGAGCTGCTGCACCACCGCGAAGACCTCCCGCTGGGCGTCGCTCCAGGCCTGACTCGCCATCGGGCGCTCCTGAGCGGGCTCCCGCATCCGCTGCTGGGAAGACGCGGCGTGCAGGGGAGCGCCCAGACACCATGCGCCGAGCGCGAGCCATCGGTATCTCATCGTACCTCTTCGAAAAAAAAGTGGTCGTGGCACACTCAGCCCGAGGCGGGAGGGGGCCTCCGCCCCGGGTCCGACAGCAGGCGCTCGGTGAAATCCACCCGTTCCGAGAGATCGCTCACCTCGCGGCGCAGCGCTTCGACTTCCTCCAGGAGCTCGGTGGGCACGCCGGACCCCAGTGTGGTGGTGTCTCCCGGGTCCCACTGGCGGACTTTCCGGCCCTCTTCGTCGCGGAACTCGCCGGCCGCGATCAGGATGAGATCGTAGAGATACCAGAGCCCGAGTCCGCCGATGGTGCAGAGCTGGAGCAGCCCGGTGCCGATCTTCCCCACGTAGAACCGGTGGGCGCCGAAAACGCCCAGCGGGATGCAGAGCGCCAGGGCGACACCACGCGATTTATCGGAGGGCGGAGTGGTCATCGTTCAGAAGGTACCGCCGGATTCCTCGCTCGTCACTTCCCGCCCGATCGTGACGGTTTGCTCCAGGAAGAGCTCCAGGTCCGAGATCACCGTTCGATGATTGGTGATCGCCACCCGGATGCCGAACCTGTCTCCCAGCACCGTGGCGGAAGGGACCGCGACGCCGCGCTCCTGTAACCGCATCAGGATTTCCTGGTTCACCCGGTCGAGGGTCTCGCGGGGACCCCGGCAATAGCGGAGACACACGATGTTGAGCGGGACCGGCGCCAGCAGCTCGACTTCGGCGTGGCGATGGACCAGCCCGGCCAGGTGTTTGGCCTGCGCGACGTTCTGTTCGATCAACCGGGCGTACTTCGCAACGCCGTGTTCCTTGAGCAGCATCCAGACCTTGAGTCCGCGAAACTCCCGGGAAAGCTCCGGGCTCAGCGAGCCGGGGTCGTGGTCGACCGGCGCCGCGCCCCGGGGCAACCGCGCCAGGTAGCTGGCGTGGACCGCGAAGGGCCGCCGATGGGCCTCGGGATCCCGGACCAGCACGGCGCCCACGTCGTACGGCATGTAAAGCCACTTATGCAGATCGAAGGCGATCGAATCGGCGCGCTCCATGCCCGCGACCAGCGGGCGCAGCGTGTCGGAGAGCGCCGCCAGCGCGCCGAAGGCCCCATCGATGTGGAGCCACAGGTCCTCCCGCTCGCAGAGATCGGCCAGGGCGGAGAGGTCGTCGATCGCGCCGGTGTTCACGGTGCCGGCGTTGCCGATCACGCAGGCGGGCCGCCGGCCCAGAGCGCGATCGGCGGTGATGGCCTCCTGGAGCGCGGCCGGCTCGATGCGGAAGTCGGGCGCCACCGGGATCCGGCGCAAGCCGTCCTTCCCGAGACCGAGCAGGCGGATCGCCTTGTCCACCGAATTGTGGGTTTCGCTGGAGGCGTAGAACACCGGGATCTGCCCCGCCCCGCCTAACCCGCTCTCCGTGATGGCGGGGTCGGCCGCGTCCCGCGCCGCCGCAAGCGCCACCAGGTTCGCCACCGACCCGCCGGTCACCAGGACTCCGCTCGATTCGGCGGGAAACCCCAGCATCGTCTTGCACCAGGCCAGGACCTGCTCTTCGACGCAGGGCGCGATCTGGTTGCCGCCCCCGGCATTGGTGTTGATCACCGCGGTGGCGAGCTCGGCCAGCGCGCCGCTGGGGGAGCCGGTGCCGTTCACCCAGCCCCAGAAGCGGGGATGCACATTGCCCCACGGGTACGGCAGCACCAGGCGGTGAAAGTCCTCCCAGGCCGCGGCGAGCCCCGCTCCCTTCCGGGGCAGCTCGGCCCGCAGCGCCTCCTTCACTTCGGGCGGCGGCGGCTGCCAGACGGGACGATCCCGCAGGGTGCTGAGCCAGTCCACCAGCTCATCGAGCACCTGATGGCCGTGGCTCCGGAACTCCTCCCAGGATTCCGGATCCAGATTCTCCTCAGGTCGGGCCATACGGCCTCCTCTTGCGGTCAGTACACGGGACGAGGAAGATACTTCCCATGATCCTCCCTCTTGCCTTGCTCGCCGCAGCGGCCCAGGCGCCCGATACCGGCTTTCGAGCCCGGATCGATCGGTGGCGCGAAGCCCGGGAAACCGCCATCGTCACGGAGCTGACCGAGCTCCTCTCGATCCCGAATCTCGCGTCCGATTCGGTCAATATCCGGCGCAATGCCGCCCTCATCATGCGGCTGCTCGAAAAGCGCGGGGCCCGAACCCGGCTGCTCGAGGCGCCGGGCTCGCCTCCCGCCGTCTATGGAGAGCTCCTGGCGCCCGGCGCGACCCGCACCGTGGTGTTCTATGCCCACTACGACGGCCAGCCGGTGGATCCCGGCCGGTGGGTTTCGCCGCCGTGGCAGGTCACCCTCCGCGACGGTCCGCTCGTCCCGGGACAGACCCCGAAGACCCTCCCCATGCCCGCCGAAGGGCAGCGCTTCGATCCCGAATCGCGGCTCTTCGCCCGCTCGGCGAGCGACGACAAGTCGCCGATCATCGCCATGCTGACGGCCCTGGATGCCTTGAAGGATTTAGGGCTCACCCGGTCGGTCAATCTCAAGTTCTTTTTCGAGGGTGAGGAGGAAGCAGGCTCCCAGCACATCCACGACATGCTGTCCCTGCACAAGGACCTGCTCAAGGCGGATCTCTGGCTCTTCTGCGATGGGCCGGTGCACCAGAGCAGGCGGCCGGTCATCGCCTTCGGGGTACGCGGGGTGATGGGGGTGAACCTCACCATTTACGGGCCGCTCCGGCCCCTCCACAGCGGCCACTACGGGAACTGGGCTCCCAACCCCAACGTGATGATGGCGCATCTCGTCGCGTCCCTGCGCGACGAAGAGGGCAAGATCCTGATCGACGGGTTCTACGATGACGTGCGCCCGTTTTCCGAGGCCCAGAAGCGAGCCCTGGCGGCCATGCCACGCATGGAGGATCAGCTCGCGGCGGAGCTCGAGCTGGGACGCACCGAGGGAAACGGAGCGTCCCTGGTCGAGCTGGTCTCGCGACCGGGTCTCAATGTGAGCGGACTCTCGGGCGGGCAGACCGGAGCGCGCTCGGCGAACGTCATCGTCCCGGAGTCCAGCGCGTATCTCGACTTCCGGCTGGTGCCGGATCAACGGCCCGAGCGGATCCGCTCCATGCTCGAGGCCCATTTCCGGAAGCTGGGCTACTTCGTGGTGCACGACGATCCGGATAGCGCCACCCGGCGGGCCCATCCCCGGATCGTGAAGATGACCGGGGACGGGGGCTACCCGGCCACTTCGACGGCGCTCGATCTGCCGGTCTCCCGCGCGGTGATTCGCGCCGCGGAGGAGGCTCTGGGCCAGCCGGTGATCGTGGAGCCTCCGATGGGCGGAAGCCTGCCGCTCTTTCACTTCGAGGAGGTGCTCGGGGTCCCGCTGATCATGACGCCGATGGTCAACCATGACAACAACCAGCACGCCGAAAACGAGAACCTCCGGATCAGGAATCTCTGGGACGGGATCGCGCTCTATGCCGGCCTGGTCGCGAAGATCGGCGGCGAGTGGAAGGTGATGCCCTAGACTCAGGCGCCGCCGCCGGAGGGATGCCCGGGCCACGAGGGCCGGGGGATTCCGGCATCCATCCGGTAGAAGCCGAGGTCCCGGGACGAGCGCAGCTTGGCGATGTAGAGGATCTGCCCGGCGTGCATCGCGAAGTGCTCGACTACGTGATAAATCGCTTCCATCACGGTCGTCTCGCGTCCCTGGATCCGGCGCCGCTCCTGGAGCGATGCCGGATCGGTCCGGGCGAGCACCGCGTCCACCTCGCTCACCGCGGCGGCCAGGGTCGCGAGCAGCTGGTCGCCGGAGACGCCGTCCTGGGCGGCAAACTCGGCGGGACGGTCCCGCCGATCGGGCGCACCACCGATGCCGCTCCCGATCCACTGGCGGATGTTCCCGGCCAGATGGAGCATCAGGTTTCCGATCGCATTGGAGGCCGGGTTAGGGCGCCACCAGAGGTCTTCCTCGGTCAGCCCGGCGACGGCGGCGCGAATCTTGGGGAGGTAGTGCGCGGTGAAGTATTCCCGCGACTGGGCCAGGAATGCCGCTCCGGTTGCCATACTGGTCATCCTTTCCCCATCAGGCCGTCGAGCAGGAGGGGATACACCGTGGCGCTGACCCGGTCCTCCGTCAGGGTGGCGGCGTCGTCCGACCAGTGCCGGTGCACCATCGCCCAGGTGAGCGTTTCCACCACGAAGTGCGCCACCACCAGCGGTTCGGCCCGCCGCGGTATCGCACCTTCCTCCATTCTCCGGCCAAGATAGTCCCCGATCCGCCGGATTCCGCCGCGCCAGAACCGCCGGTAGAAGATCTGAGAGAGATCGGGCCAGTCGGTGGCGGATCGCTCGATCAACTTGATCGCCTTGCGATATCGGGTGAGCCAGGCGCCAAGCTCCTGGAGAATCCCGCTGACCTCGCGCCGCACGTCACCGGGAGGGGGAGAATCGATGGCCACCCAGAGGAGCGGGAAATGAGAGGCGTTCTGGATCGAGCGCCAGGCGTGGTCGGCGATCTCCCCTCGGGCGGGTGCGGGGTGCGGCAGCGGGATGTCCCAGATGGTAGGATCCTCGAGCGAGCGCCGGAGCGCGAGATCGAAGAGGGCCTCCTTGCCCTCGGCGTAGAGGTAGACGGTCCCGGGGCCCACTTTGGCGAGCTGGGCGATGCTGCTCACCCTGGCCTTGGCGAATCCCTGCTGGATGAATGTGTCCGTGGCGGCATTCGCGATGTCATCGAGCCGCCTGGGAGCCTTACGTCTTGGCATTAATTAATAATAATTGATTCAGTTATTTTGTAAAGTGCTAAACCACTGGGGCTGGACTACTGATTGGGATCTCAGCGGTTCGGTCCCCTGCCTGCTCCCCCTCTGTCCGCCAGTCCGTCTATCCGCCGGTCCGCCGGTCCCCCGCTTCCTCCCTTCCTGTCATTCGTCTCCATGGTTAACCTAGAAATGTGCGCGACGGCGTCGTCTGGCGTCGTCGCGCCGTTCGTCCAAGGTCCAGGAGTAGTCATGCGAATCCGGAAGTTGGCGGTTTGGTCCGCCCTGCTCGCGCTCCCTCTGGTGGGGGGAGCCTTCATTCGGGAAAGTCAGCAGGCGGCCGACGGCGCCCGCCTCTTTGCCCAGGTCCTTCAGCGGATCCAGGAAAACTCGGTGGATTCGCTGAGCCGGAGCACCATCTACGAGAAGGCCGCTCGAGGCCTGGTGAAGAATCTCCAGGACCCCTACGCCGACCTCTATTCCCCCGAGGAGCTGGCGTCGTTCCAGCGTAACACGCTGCGGAACGACTACGCCGGCCTCGGCATGTCGATCCGCCAGCAGGACGATCAGGTCGTCATCGAAACCGTCTTCCCCAATACCCCGGCCGCGGCGGGCGGGCTGATTCCCGGCGACCACATCGTCATGATCGACAGTACCTCCACCATCGGCTGGCGAACCGGTCAGGTCTCCGAGAAGCTGATCGGCAAGGCGGGAACTTCGGTCGAGCTCACCGTGCGGCGGCCGGGGGTGCCCGAGCCGATCCGCGGGAAGTTCGTGCGGGCGAACATCCGGGTGCCCGCGGTTCCCTACACCCTGGTGCTCGAGAACGGGGTGGGCTACATCCCGCTTCAGGCCTTCAACAACGCGGCCGCCGAGGACGTGGCCCGGGCCCTCACCGGGCTTCGAACCCGCGGGGCGCGTTCCTACGTGATCGATCTCCGGGGGAACGGCGGCGGCGCGCTCGATCAGGCCCTCGACATCAGCAATCTGTTCCTCACCGCCGGGGAGGAGATCGCCAGCGTGCGGCACCGCGGCCGGGAGCCCGAGGTCTACAATGCCAACCGCCCGGCCCCCCTGGTGGATTCGATGCCGGTGGTGGTGCTGGTGGACGGCGCGACCGCTTCCGCCTCCGAGATCGTCGCGGGGTCACTCCAGGATCACGACCGCGCCCTGGTGGTCGGGACGACGTCGTACGGCAAGGGGCTGGTGCAGACGCTCTTCCAGCTCGATGGCGGCTGGGCGATCAAGCTCACGACGGGCAAGTGGTACACCCCGAGCGGGCGTTCGATCCAGGCCGAGCACGACCGGCTCGAGGACGAGCGGTTCGTGGAATACGCCGATTCGACCAAGGGGCCCGAGGCCCACAAGCGCCCCGAGTTCAAGTCCGATGCGGGCCGGGTCATTCTGGGTGGGGGAGGAATCACCCCGGACATGGTCATCGAGCCCGACACCACCAGCGCCGCCGAGCGGGAGCTGGGCAAGGCGGTGGCGCCGACCCTGCCGGCCTGGTTCGCGACCATCGCGGGTTATGCGCAGGACGTGAAGGCCAACCTGCGCCCCGACTTCAAGATGACTCCCGCGATCCGGGACGAGTTCTTCAACCGGCTGGTCCAGGCCAAGGTGAACGTGACCCGGGCCCAGTTCGACGCCGCTCAGCCCGCCATCGACCGGCTGCTGGAGCTCGAGTTCACCAAGTGGGCCTTCGGCGATTCAGCGCGTCTCCGCCGGAGCATTCCCAGCGACGAGCAGCTGGTCGCCGCGCTGGACCTGCTCAAGCGGACCTCTTCGCAGCGGCAGCTCCTCGCCATGGCGGAGGCGGAGGGCAAGAAGAAGCAGCAGTAGGGCCAGGCAGGGCTAGCTGACGACGGCTCCCCGGAGGATTCCGTCCCGGATCTGCGCCGCTTTGGGTCCGGCCTTCGGGTCAAAGTCCAGCGCACTGTTGATCACCGGCTCGAGCCGGACGGCGGCGTTCACGGTTCGTTCTTCCCCGTTTCGTTGAATCACGATCGGGATGACCGTTCCCGGGGCGTCGCCATAGCGCTGGCGGAACAGATTCCCCCAGTCGTTCCCCGCGATCGCGACGTCCCCGACCCGCACCAGCACGTCTCCCGGCTCCAGTCCGGCCTGTGCCGCCGCTGATCCGGGGGTGATTTCCGTCACGATCACCTTGGTGCTGTCGCTCAGCGTGCTGACACCGAGCCGGGGTACCATCACCGTATCGATCTGATAGGCGAGACCGGCCAGGGGCGCGTCCGCCTTCCAGGGCAGGGTGGCCCGGCCATCCACGTACCGTGCGGCGAAATCGGTGAAGGACTTCCCGCCCGCCTCCAGGCTCGCGGCGGCCCAGAAATCGGCGGGGGTGAACCCGCGGCCCCGTTTGTAGGCGGTCTGATAGAGTGATCGCATCACGTCGTCCAGACCGTGGCGGTTGTTGGTGGCGTTCCGGATTTCGATGTCGAGCAGCAGCCCGACCAGCGAGCCCTTGTCGTAGTAGATGTACTCGGTCCCGTCGAGGGGATGCACCCAGGTGCTGAGCGACGCGTCATTCAGGGAGATGGCGGGACGGTCGATCACGTTCTGGATCTTGCCCTCGGTCACCGCGAGGAACGTGGTCGAGTCGATGACCCCGCCCCGCACCAGGACCAGGTCGGCGTAATAGTCGGTAATGCCTTCGCTCACCCAGAGGAGCGGGGTAGGCTGGGGCCGGTCGTACCGGTACGGCACCATGTCGGCGGGCCGGAGCCGCTTCACGTTCCAGGCGTGGATCATTTCGTGAGCGGTGATCGACGCGAGCACCGGCGTCCCGATGAAGTTCGGGTTGTAGATCCCGACGTGCGAGTTGCGGTGCTCCAGGGCCGACCCGCCGCCCATCGCCGAATCGAAGATGATCATGGTGGAGTAGTCGGTGTACGGCACTTCGCCGAACACCTTCGACATCTCCGGCACGAATCCCTTCATCTGGCCCCAGAGGAGCTGCCGGCCCGCTCCGGTAAAGCTGCCCGCGGGATAGCTCGCCAGGCGCTGCCAGGCGCCATCGATCCGGGCGCTGTCGAGATCGAACCGCCCGATGAAAAAGGGCGAATCCACCAGGTCGTGATAGGTCCCGGCGCGATAGCGGGGCGCGCCGCCGGCCCCGCTGTCCAGGGCGAGCCCGGTGACCACCCGCCAGCCGGGCGCGGTGTGGACCTCGACCCGGGAGGGATAGGTCAGGTTGCTGCCCTCGGGGTAGAGGAACACGTTGGTCCCGTTGACCAGCGCGAAGTCCCGCCGGGACCAGTCCATCGCGTTGTCGAGCGTATCGGCGAGGACGGTGAAGGCGACCTGCACGGTGCCGGCCGCCCCCGGCCTAACCCGCCAGGTGTCGAAGTCGGTCTTTTCCCAGTCGACCGGATGCCCTCCCATCGTGACCGAGAAGTCCTCCACCCGGCGCACGAAGTTGCTGATCTCGTAGGAACCCGGGGTCCAGGCCGGGAGCGAGAGCGCGAGCGGAGCCGCGCCCGCCACGTCGAAGCGCATCCCCACTTTCACGGTCCGGGTCGCAGCGGTGGACGAATCGAAGGTCAGGTCATAGCGGATATTGGCGGGGATGGCCTGGGACGCGGCGGCCCCGGGCTGCGCCCCCGGCGCGGCCTCCTGGCCGAGGGCCGGATGGGCCGCCGCGAGGAAGACATACAGCAGGGTCACGCGCACCAGCATCTTCATCAGGATACCGCCCGCTTCTGAAACGTTCGGAGACCCAACAACAGGAAAATCCCGCTGATCACCACCAGCGCGATCGCCACGACACCCAGCGGCATGTGCGGGAGACCGGGGGTCAATACGCCCCTCATGCCTTCGGAGACGTACACCAGCGGGTTCACCAGCACCGCAATCTGGAGCGGCCGGGCCACCCGCAGCGCCTGCCAGGGATAGTAGGCGCAGCCGAAAAAGATCATCGGCGCGACGATGAGCCCGAACATGAGCCCGATCTGCTCGCCCCGGATCCCCGAGCCCAGCAGCAGGCCGAATCCCGAGAACGCGATCGCTCCGAGCAGGGTCATGGCGAAGACCACCGCCAGGTGCGTCGCGTTGAGGCCCTCGATCGGTCCCATGATGAGGCGAGCCACCGGCAGCACGAAGAGCGCGGCGATGAGTCCCTGCACCACGCCCGCGGTCACCTTCTCCAGCGCCACCACCCAGATCGGCACCGGGGCGAGCAGGCGGTCCTCGATCTCGCGGGTCCAGCCGAAGTCGGCCACCATCGGCAGCGCCACGGCCTGGACGCTGGCGAAGGCCAGGCTGATGCCGAGGATCCCCGGCAGGAGCGCCCCCGCATAGCCGCGCTGCACGAAGCCCATCCGGGGCAGCAGGTAGCCGAACACGATCACGAACATGATCGGGTTCAAGGTGGAGCGGAGCAGAAACGACGGCAGCTCCCGGGAGATGACGTGGGCGTCCCGCCGGATCAGCGCGCCGAACACCTTCCAGGGTGAGGGATGACTCACTCGAGCTTCCTCCCGGTGAGCGACACGAACAGGGTTTCCAGGCTGGGCGGGGTGAGCCGGATATCGAGTGGCGCCAGCCCCGCGACTTCCGCGGCGCGCAGCAATGCGGGGATGCTCTCGGCGACCCGGTCCGCATGGGCCCGGAGTGTGGCCTGGCTCACGCTGATCCGACTCAGCCCGGGAAGCCCCTCCATGGGCCCGACCAGTGGCTCCGCCGGGGCGTCGAAGGTGACTTCAAGCAAGGTCCCCCCGGGCGCCAGCCGGCGGAGGCCGCTCGGGGTATCGAGGGCGAGCAGCTTGCCGCGATCCACGATCGCCAGCCGCTCGCAGAGCCGGTCGGCCTCCTCCATGTAATGGGTGGTCATCACGATGGTGCGTCCCTGGCTGTGCAGGGAGCGGAGGACCTCCCAGAGCCCGAGCCGCGCCTGGGGATCCAGTCCCACGGTGGGTTCGTCGAGAAACAGGATCTCGGGCTCGTGGATCAGGGCCCGCGCGATCATGAGCCGCTGCTGCTGGCCCCCGGAGAGCTGGTCCACCTTGGCCTCGGCCCGGTCCCCGATGCCCATTTGCTCGAGCAGCTGGCGGGCCCGGGGCAGCGAGATCACCCGGGCAATGCCGAAATAGGCCGCGTGAAACAGCAGGTTCTGGATGACGGTGAGCTGGCGGTCCGGGTTAGGGCGCTGGGGAACTACCCCGATCCGCTGCTTCACCCCGACCGGATTGGCCACCACGTCGATGCCCGCGACCGCCGCGCTGCCGCCGGTGGGCCGCACCCGGGTGGTGAGGATCCCGATGGTGGTCGTCTTGCCGGCGCCGTTGGGTCCGAGCAGCCCGAAGAATTCCCCGGCCCGGATTTCCAGGTCGAGGCCGTCGAGCGCCAGGATTTCGCGGCCGCCGCCGGGACCAGCCGGAGCGCCGGGGGGACCCAGCGGCACCCCACCCATGCTCCGGGGCCGGGCGGTCGGGGCGGGATAGACCTTGCGAAGAGCGCGGGTTTGGATCGCGGGAGGCACGGGAGGAAAGTAAACGGGGTGGCGGACGCCGTTTATTCTTTGGGTGATGGAAGAGCCACCCATGACGAGCCGGCGGGAATGGATCGCCCAGGCGAGCAGTGTGCTGGCCTTCTCCGGGCTCGAGATGCCCCGGGCAGCACCGGAAACCGGGGCACCGGCGTCGGTGCGCGACGACTTTCCCATCACCCGGCGTCTGGTCTACCTGAACAACGCCTCGGTCCACCCGATGAGCACATCCACCCGTCGGGCGGTCCAGGATTATTTCGACAGCCGCAACCGGGGAGAGCCGGGCGGGGGCACCCCCGATGTGCCGGTGGACGTGCCTCGCATCAAGTCCCTCTATGCCGGGTTGATCGGCGCGCAGGCCTCGGACATCGCGCTGGTCCCCAGCACCACCGCGGGGGAGAACCTGGTGGTTACAGGCCTCGGCATCCCCCGATCGGGCGGCAACGTGGTCACGGACGCGCTGCACTTCGAGGGCTCTCACTACATGTATCAGAGCCTCAAGCAGCAGGGCCTCGACGTCCGCGTGGTCCCGGCCCGTGACGGCGCGATCGATCTCCAGGACATGGAGCGGATGGTCGACCGTAACACGAAGCTGGTCGCGGTGTCGTTCGTTTCATGGGCGAATGGTTTTACCCACGATCTCGCGAAGGTGAGCGCCCTGGCGCACGCCAGCGGCGCCCTGGTCTACGCCGACCTGATCCAGGGGGTCGGGAACCGCCCGCTCGATGTGGTGGCCGCCGGGGTCGATTTCGCGGCGAGCGCCAGCTACAAATGGCTCATGGGCGACTTCGGGGTGGCGTTCCTCTATGCGCGGCAGGAGCATCTGGGCCGGGCCTTCCACCGAGTCCAGTATGGCTTCCGCCAGATCGAGAACGAAGAGACCCACATCCTCCCTGGCGATCCTCCTGCCGAGGCGCCCCTCACCTGGACCGAGCGTCCCGGCGCCGGGGCCTGGTTCGAGGTCGGAACCTGGGCCACTCCGGTGCTGGCAGCCCTGAGCAACTCGCTCGTGTTTCTGCACGGCTACGGCGTTTCCCGAATCCACGAACACAACCGGACGCTGGCACTGCGGGTGCAACGCGAACTGCCGCGGCACGGGTACACGCCGCTGACGCCCGATAGTTCCATCGGCTCCATCGTGAGCTTTGTGCCCGGGGACATGCAGGACACTGTCCGGCGGCTCGAGCGGGCCCGGGTCAGCGTGGGCCTGAACCCGCACCGGATCCGGATTTCGCCTTCCATCTATAACAACGATGAGGACATAGACGCACTCCTCTCCGCGTTGACCTCCTCTTGATACGATTTTGACGGGGCGGGGGCCGGTTCGTACCCCGCCTTGACGCGCGTCGCAGTACTCTCCCAACCATGACCGACTTCCTCTACATCGCCGGCACGATCGGCTTCTTCGCGCTGATGGTGCTCTACGTCCGGGCCCTGGACTCGCTGGGGCGGCGCCAACCCCCGGGAGGCGAGCGATGAGTGCCCTCTCCGTGATCGGCCTCGTGCTCTCCGTCCTCCTCACCGGCTACCTCGTCTACGTGATGATCCGCCCGGAGCGCTTCTGAGATGACCGCGAACGGCTGGGCTCAGATCGCCCTATACTGTCTGGCGCTCCTCCTGGTGACGAAACCGCTGGGCTGGTACATGATGAAAGTGTACGACGGCTCGCTGCGGTGGATGGGCTGGCTCGAGCGACCACTATATCGCCTGGCCGGCGTTGATCCCGCCGAGGATCAGCACTGGACCCGGTACGCCGTATCGATGCTGCTCTTCAGCGTGTTCGGCATGCTGCTGAGCTACGGGGTGTTCCGGCTGCAGGCCGTCCTGCCCTGGAATCCGGCGCATCTGCCCGCCGTTTCGGACCACCAGGCCTTCGAAACCGCCGCATCCTTCACTACCAACACCAACTGGCAGTCCTATGGGGGAGAGACGACGATGTCGTACTTCTCCCAGATGACCCAGCTCACCTTCCACAACTTCGTGTCCGCCGCGGTGGGCATGGCACTGGTGATCGGGTTGATTCGCGGCATCGCGCGGCACGGGGCCGAAGCGAAGGGCCGGATCGGGAATTTCTGGGCCGACATGGTCCGGAGCACGCTCTACATCCTGCTGCCCCTCTCGATCGTGATGGCGCTGATCCTGGTCTCCCAGGGCGTGATCCAGAACTTCAAGCCCTACCTCGATCTTACCACGCTCGAGGGCGCCAAGCAGACCCTCGCGATGGGCCCGGCGGCGAGCCAGATCGCCATCAAGCAGCTCGGCTCCAATGGCGGCGGCTTTTTCAACGTGAATTCGGCCCACCCCTTCGAGAACGCCACGCCGCTTTCCAACTGGTTGGAGATGTTCGCGCTTCTCGCGCTGGCCTCCGGTCTGGTGTGGACCTTCGGGAACATGGTGAAGAACCGGCGGCATGGCTGGGCGGTGTGGGCTACGATGTTCACCCTGTTCGTCGCAGGGGTCACGACCTCCTACTGGCAGGAAGGCAAAGGCAATCCGATTCACGCCGAGCGCGGAGTGGATGTCACACCGAGCGCGACGAACCCCGGCGGGAACATGGAAGGCAAGGAGGTGCGGTTCGGCCACGCCAATTCCGCCCTCTGGGCCACCGCGACGACCGACGCTTCCAACGGCTCGGTCAATTCGATGCACGACTCCTATACTCCGCTGGCCGGGATGGTGCCGCTGGTCAACATCCAGCTGGGCGAAGTGATCTTCGGCGGCGTGGGCGCGGGGCTCTACGGCATGCTCGTGATGGTGATCCTGGCGATCTTCATCGCCGGGTTAATGGTGGGGAGGACCCCGGAGTACCTCGGGAAACGGATCCAGGCCCGGGAAGTTCAGGTCGCCATTCTCTACGTGCTGATCTTCCCGCTGGTCATTCTCGGCTTCACCGCGCTCTCGGTGGTGGTGGGACCGGGACTCGCGGGGAGGAACAATGCCGGTCCTCATGGGCTCACCGAAATCCTCTATGCCTTTTCGTCGACGACCGGCAACAACGGGAGCGCTTTCGCGGGGCTGACGGGCTCGACCTACTACTACAACACTCTGCTCGGCCTGGCGACGCTGCTGGGCCGTTTCGCGATGATCGTTCCCATGGTGGCGCTGGGCGGGTTCCTCGCGGAGCGGAAGGTCGCGGCGACCACTGCCGGCACGTTCCCGGTCACCACGCCGCTCTTCGTGGTCCTGCTGCTCGGCGTCATCCTGATCGTGGGCGCGCTCACCTTCTTCCCGGTGCTTTCGCTCGGGCCCATCGTGGAGCACCTCGCGATGCACGCCGGGAGACTCTTCTAACATGGCCGCCGTCAAACATCCCCTGTTCTACGGCCCGATCGTGCGCCGGGCCATCCGCGACGCGGTCGCCAAGCTCGACCCGCGTCACATGATGCGGAACCCGGTGATGTTCGTGGTGCTGGTCGGCGCCGCGATCACCACCCTGGTGCTGGCCGGAGACATCGCCGGCGGCCGGGGTAACCTCGGGTTCACCCTCCAGATTACGCTCTGGCTCTGGTTCACCGTCCTCTTTGCCAACTTTGCCGAGGCGATGGCGGAGGGGCGTGGCAAGGCGCAGGCGGACGCCTTGCGAGCGGCGCGGCTCACCACTCGCGCCAAGCGGCTGGCCCGACCGGATGATCACCTCGAATTCACCATGGTGGCCGCGACCGAGCTCAAGAGCGGCCAGTATGTGCTGATCACCGCCGGCGAGCTGATCCCGGCCGACGGTGAAGTCGTCGAGGGCGTCGCGTCGGTGGACGAATCGGCCATTACGGGCGAGTCGGCCCCGGTGATCCGGGAATCGGGCGGCGACCGTTCCGCGGTAACCGGCGGCACCAAAGTGCTCTCGGACTGGATCGTCATGCGGGTGACCTCGGAACCCGGTTCCACCTTTGTGGACCGGATGATCGCGCTGGTGGAAGGCGCGGTGCGGCAGAAGACTCCCAACGAGATCGCGCTGACCATTCTGCTCGCCGGGTTGACCATCATCTTCCTGGCTGCGGTGGTCACCCTCAAGCCCTTCGCGATCTACAGCGGGGGCGACGCCACGGTCCCGGTGCTGGTGGCGCTCCTGGTCTGCCTCATCCCCACCACGATCGGTGGCCTCCTTTCCGCGATCGGCATCGCGGGCATGGACCGGCTGGTGCAGCACAACGTCATCGCGGTGAGCGGCCGGGCGGTCGAAGCGGCGGGAGACGTGGACACCCTGCTGCTCGACAAGACCGGCACCATCACGCTGGGCAACCGGCAGGCGGTGGAATTCCTGCCGGTCGGCGGGGCCAGCCTCGAGGAGCTGGCCGACCGGGCCCAGCTCTCCTCGCTGCCCGACGAGACTCCCGAAGGGCGCAGCATCGTGGTGCTCGCCAAGAATCAGTTCGGGCTCCGGGCCCGCAGCACTGCGGGCGACGAGCATCACGCGGCGTTGACGTTCGTTCCCTTCTCCGCCGCGACGCGGATGAGCGGCGTCAACATCGGGCCCCGCCAGATCCGGAAAGGGGCCGCCGACGCGGTGGCCCGATGGGTTCGTGAATCGGGAGCCGACTGGCCCCAGGATATCGAATTGAAGGTGGAGGGCATCGCGCGGCAGGGCGGCACTCCATTGGTGGTGGCGGAGCGGGAGAACGGGCGCTCCCGGGTGTACGGCGCGGTGCATCTCAAGGACATCGTCAAGGGCGGCATCAAGGAACGGTTCGATCACCTGCGGACGATGGGGATCCGCACCGTGATGATTACGGGCGATAACCCGCTCACCGCGGCCGCGATCGCCGCCGAGGCGGGGGTGGACGATTTCCTGGCCCAGGCGACGCCGGAGCAGAAGCTCGAGCTGATCCGGAAGGAACAGGCGGGCGGACGGCTGGTCGCGATGACCGGTGACGGGACCAACGATGCGCCGGCCCTGGCCCAGGCGGACGTGGGAGTGGCGATGAACTCCGGCACCCAGGCCGCCCGGGAAGCCGGCAACATGGTGGATCTGGATTCGAACCCTACCAAGCTCATCGAAATCGTGGAGATCGGGAAGCAGCTCCTGATGACCCGGGGCTCCCTCACCACCTTCTCGATCGCCAACGACGTGGCCAAGTACTTCGCCATCATCCCGGCGATGTTCCTGGCGACCTATCCCGAGCTGGGCGCGCTCAACATCATGAAGCTCAAGTCGCCCCAGTCGGCGATCCTGAGCGCGGTGGTGTTCAACGCGCTCATCATCATCGCCCTGATACCCCTGGCGCTCCGCGGGGTGCGCTACCGACCCGCTCCGGCGAGTGCGATTCTCCGGCGCAATCTGTTCGTGTACGGCTTCGGCGGAATCCTGGTGCCCTTCGCCGGCATCAAGCTGATCGATCTCGTTCTCAACGCTATCGGGCTGGTCTAATCATGACGCGCAATCTCTGGCGCCCCGCCATCGTCCTCACCCTGCTCCTCTGCCTGCTCACCGGGTTCGCCTATCCGGGTCTGGTCACGGCGATCGCCCAGGTCGTGTTTCCCCGGCAGGCCAACGGCTCCCTGATCGAGCGAAACGGCCAGGTGGTGGGCAGCGAGCTGATCGGGCAGCCCTTCGCCGGCGCGCAATACTTCCATGGCCGCCCCTCGGCGACCGGCTACAACGCCGCGGCCTCGGCCGCGAGCAACAAGGGTCCGACCGACCTCAAGCTGGCCGACACGCTCATCGCGCAGGCGGTAGACAGTGAGATGAGACTCGACGGCGTGCCACGCGGCAAGGTGCCCGCGGACCTCGCGACCGGCTCGGGGTCGGGGCTCGACCCCCACCTCTCTCCGGCGGCCGCCCTGGTGCAGGTCGCGCGAGTGGCGCGGGCTCGCGGTCTCTCCGAGGAGCAGGTTCGCGGGCTGGTCGCCCGCCATACCGAGGGCCGCACCCTCGGCCTGCTCGGGGAACCCCGGGTCAACGTGCTGCTCTTGAATCTGGCGCTCGATAGCCTCGCGAAGGGTCGCTGACCATGCGAATGTTCGTATTTCTCGCCGGCGGGATGCTGCTGACGGCACCACTATCAGCCCAGGATTCCACCGGGAACGGGGTCAGGATCTCGGGCTATGTGACGGCGTCGTATTTCTACGCCAGCCAGCCGGATGGGACCCGCATCACGGGCCGCCTGTACGACCGGTTCCATGACCAGGTGATCCTCAATGCCGCGCGGGTTACGTTCGCACGAATGCCGGCCGCGGACAAGCTGGATGCCGGATTCCAGGCGGACCTGCTGTTCGGGCAGAACGCACCCCAAATTCGGTCGGCCGGACTCTTGCTGGGCGACCACGCCGACCTGCCCCAGGCCTTCGTCAGTTTCAACGTGCCGATGCGCTCCGGAGGTTACCTCCGCTTCTCGGCCGGCAAGCGCTGGACCATGATGGACGTCGAGTACGTTGACGAGATCCTGAATCCCAATTTCTCGCATGGGTACGCGTACATCTACGCCAGCAACTTCACCGACACCGGCGTGAGCCTCGACGCGCACTTCTCCGGCAAGGCGGAGCTGGGCCTGCGGGTGATCAACGGCTGGGATGTGGTGGAAGACAACAACACCCGGAAGTCGTTCATGGGGCGACTGGCGCTCACCCCTTCCGATCGGGTCGGGCTGTCCTTCCTCGGCTATTTCGGCCCCGAACAGCAGAAAAATGGCAGCGATAACCGGTACGGCGGGCAGTTCGTCGGGACGTTCAAGCCGATCTCCAAGGCTACGGTCTATACCGAGCTCGACCTGGGGGCTGAGGAGGGCCTCGGGGCGAACGGCGGAAAGGCGACCTGGTGGACCGCGGGCCTCTGGGGCGTGCTCGATCTATCCCCAAAGGCGGCTCTTGCTCTGCGGGGCGAGTATTTCGGTGACAAAGACGGAGTGCGCACCTCCGGAGTCTTCGGCTTCCCGGTCGCCCCCAACCGGAAGCTGGCCAGCGGAACGGCGACCTTGAACCTGAAGACCTGGGATCATGCGCTGCTTCGGCCCGAGGTCCGGGTCGAGCACTCCAATCAGAGGGATTTCGGGGAGACGACCAGGAAGCAGAACCAGGTCACGGTCGGGCTCGCGGTATCGTTCATCTTCTGACATTTCGAGTTAGCTTCCCCGGATCCTCGCCCCGATCCCTTGACCGACAAGCGCCCCTCACCCGACGAGCTGCTCCGGCGCCTCCAGGAGGAAGAGACCCGGGCACAGCGCGGTCGTCTCAAGGTCTTCCTCGGCGCCTCTCCCGGCGTGGGGAAGACCTACACCATGCTGGAGATGGCGCGGGCGGCCCGGCAACAGGGTCTCGACGTCGCCATCGGCGTGGTCGAGACCCACGGCCGCCAGGAAACCGCGCGGTTGCTCGAAGGCCTCGAGACCCTCCCCCGCCGGGAGATCGAGTACCGGGGCACCTCCCTCAAGGAATTCGACCTCGACGGCGCCCTGCTCCGCCACCCCCATCTCCTGGTGCTCGATGAGCTGGCGCACACCAACGCGCCGGGCTCGCGGCACGACAAGCGCTGGCAGGACGTGGACGAGCTGCTCGCCGCCGGCCTCAACGTCTACACCACCCTCAACGTCCAGCATCTCGAGAGCCTGAACGATGTGGTGGCCCAGATCACCGGGATCCGGGTTAGGGAAACCGTTCCGGATTCGGTGCTCGAGCGGGCCGACGAGGTGGAGCTGGTCGACCTCCCGCCCGACGAGCTGCTCCAGCGGATGCGGGAAGGCAAGGTGTACCTGCCCGAGGCCGCGGGGCGCGCCCTCGACCGGTTCTTCCGCAAGGGCAACCTGATCGCGCTGCGCGAAATCGCGCTCCGCCGGACCGCGGAGCGGGTCGATGCCCAGATGCGCGGCTATATGGCGGAACAGGGGATTCGGGAGACCTGGCCGGCCACGGAACGGGTCCTGGTCTGCGTCGGGGCGGGCGCCGATGCGGCGCGGGTGGTGCGAGCCGGCAAGCGGATCGCGGAGCGGCTCGGCACCGGATGGACGGTGGCCCACGTGGAGCGTCCCGGGGTCCGCGCTCCCGACCGCGCCTCCCAGCTGGGGCAGACTCTGGCGGTTGCCGAGCGCCTCGGCGCCGAGGTGATCACCCTGAGCGGGCTCGATCCGGTGCAGGAGATCCTGGCCTGGGCCAAGGCGCGCAACGTCACGCGCCTCGTGGTCGGCAAACCGGCGATGCGTCGCTGGGCGCTGCTCCGGAAGAGCATGGTCGATGGATTGGTGCGCGGCAGCGAGGGGATCGACATCCACGTGGTGACGGGTGAGCCGGACCGGATCGAACAACCCGCCTCGCGGCCGGCCACCGCTCGCAGTCCGCTCCGGGAGTACGCGGCGGCGGCGCTGGTGCCCGCGCTGATTACCGCGGTCTCGGCCGCGCTGCGCGGATTCTCCCTCGCCTCGGCCGATTTCGCGATGCTCTACCTCCTAGGTGTCGTCTTCGTGGCGTCGCGGCGGGCCCGGGGTCCCAGTGTGGCTGCCTCCGCGCTCAGCATCGCCCTGTTCGATTTCTTCTTCGTGCAGCCCTACTACACGTTCTCGGTGACCGATGCGCGTTATGTGCTGACCTTCGCCGTCATGCTCCTGGTCGCCCTGGTCATGGGCGACCTGACCGGGCGGGTGCGGAGTCAGGCCGAGGCGGCCCGGGAGCGGGAGCGCTACACCGCGACCCTGTATGGGTTCAGCAAGGAGCTCGCGGCGGCCCGGATGCGGGCCGACCTGGCCCGGGTCACCCTGCAGCATCTCCAGGCGCTGTTCGGCGGCGCGGTCACCCTGCTGCTCCCGGAAGCAGGCGGGGTGCTGACCCGGGTCGCCTGGCTGCCGGAGCACGAGACCAGCGAGAAAGAGCTGAGCGTGGCGCGCTGGGTGTTTGCGCACGGGCAGCCGGCCGGGCTCGGAACATCGACGCTACCGGCCGCGGAAGCGTTGTACCTCCCGCTGACCGCCGGCGACCAGGGCCGACGACTGGGCGTCATCGGCTTGCGACCCGAGCCACCCGACCGATTCGGTAACCCGGCACAGCGCCGCTTGCTCGAGAGCATGGTGGATCAGGCGGGCGTGGCGCTGGAGCGAAGCGACCTGGCCGACGCGGCTCGGCGCGCCCACATGGAAGCGGAAGCGGAGCGGCTCCGGATTTCGCTGCTGACCTCTCTTTCTCACGATATGCGCACGCCGCTCGGGGCGATTCAGGGGGCCGCGAGCGCCCTGCTCAGCGAAGGGCCGCTTGCGGTCGCGACGCCGGAGCAGCGCGATCTCGCCGATACCATTCTCGAGGAATCCCGCCGGATGGACCGGCTGGTGAGAAACCTGCTCGACATGATTCGTCTGGAGACCGGCGCCCTGACCGTGCAGCGCGAGTGGCAGGTGCTCTCCGACATCGTCGGCGTCGGGTTGATCCGGCTGAGTCCGCGGCTTCGGGACCACCCGGTGAAGGTTGAGATCCCCGCCGACCTCCCGCTGGTCCCGGTGGATGACGTCCTGCTGGAGCAGGTGCTGGTGAACCTGGTGGAGAACGCCGCCAAACACACCGCTCCGGGGACTCCCATCGAAATCGGTGCGCGAGCCCGGGAGAATGCGGTGGATGTATGGGTGGCGGACCGGGGCGCTGGGCTCCCTCCCGGACGGGAAGAAGAGATGTTCGAGAAGTTCAAGCGGGGTGGCAGCACCAGCGCGGGGGTCGGACTCGGACTGACTATCGTCCGCGGCATCGTGAAGGCCCACGGCGGAACCATCGCGGCCGCGAACCGAGAGGGCGGAGGCGCGATCTTCACCGTGACCCTGCCAATCGTCGGCAAACCCCCGGCCCCTCCGGTGGAAGCGGGCAAACCGGCTCCTCAGAGCGCATGAGCACTGGAACGCCCCCCACCATTCTGCTGATCGAGGACGAGCCGCCGATGCGCCGGTTCCTGCGGACGGCCCTCGAGGGCGATGGGTTCCACCTGGTCGAGGCAGAATCGGGACGCGAAGGCCTGCGTCAGGCGGCGGGACGAAAGCCCGACGTGATTCTCCTCGATCTCGGCCTGCCTGATCTCGATGGGTTGGAAGTGACCCGCCGGCTCCGGGAATGGAGCACGGTTCCGGTGATCGTGATCTCCGCCCGGGGACAGGAGGCGGACAAGGTGGCGGCACTCGACGCCGGCGCCGACGATTATCTCACCAAGCCATTCGGCGTGGACGAGCTCATGGCGCGGATCCGGGTCGCGCTGCGGCATCAGTCTCGGGTGCCTGGACAACCGGAACCGGTCTTCGAGAGCCACGGTGTGCGGGTCGACCTGGGTGACCGTCGAGTGACCCGGAACGGTCAGGAGGTTCGGCTCACACCCACCGAGTACCGGCTCCTGGCTGCAATGGTGCGCCACGCCGGCAAGGTCCTCACCCATCGGCAGCTGCTCAAGGAGGTCTGGGGCCAGGGTGGCGAGGCGCAGAGTCATTATCTGCGGGTCTACGTCAATCAGCTCCGCCAGAAGCTCGAGCGGGACCCGGCGCGTCCCGACCTGATCCGGACCGAGCTCGGCGTCGGCTACCGCCTGATCGGCGAACCCTAGCGTCCCCACCCTCTTATCTTCCTGCCCGCACCCCGCTTCAAAGGATCGCACCTCATGACACGCCGACTCGCCCTCGCCGCCGGGTTATCGCTTGCCGCCGTCTCCCCTCTGTCGGCCCAGAAGCGTCCCGCCCCGAATCCAATTCAGCGGGAATACCAGGCTGTGGCCGACCGGATCATCGCCGCCGCGACCGCCGACAGCGCCGCATGGAACAAGCTCGCCGAGCTGACCGACACGTTCGGCAACCGGCTGAGCGGGAGTGATGCGCTGGAGCGGGCGATCGACTGGATCCTGGCACGCATGAAACAGGAAGGGCTCGAGAACGTGCGAGGTGAGCCGGTCATGGTGCCCCACTGGGTCCGGGGCGAGGAGCACGCCGAGCTGCGCCAGCCGCGCTACCAGAATCTCCCCATGCTCGGGCTCGGCGGCAGCATCTCCACTCCGCCCGGCGGCATCGAAGCCGAGGTCGTGGTGGTCACCAGCTTCGATGAGTTGAAGCGACGCGGCACCGCGGTGAAGGACAAGATCGTGCTCTTCGATGTGCCGTTCACCAACTACGGACAGACGGTGCAGTACCGCAGCAATGGCGCGAATGAAGCATCCCGGCTCGGCGCGGTGGCCTCGCTGATTCGTTCGGTTGGCCCGTTCGGACTGCGCACTCCCCATACCGGCGCGATGGCCCCCTATGACACCACGGTGAAAGCGATTCCCGCCGCGGCGATCACGATGGAGGACGCCGCGATGCTGCACCGGATGCAGGACCGCGGACAGCGGATCGTGGTGCGCCTCGAGATGTCGGCCCATACCCTGCCCGATGCGCCTTCTCGCAACGTGATCGGCGAGATCGTGGGCCGCGAGAAGCCCGATGAGGTGGTGGTATTCGGCGGCCACATCGACTCGTGGGACGTGGGCTTCGGGGCGATGGACGACGGGGGCGGGATGATGACCGCCTGGGAAGCGGTCCGCCTGCTCCAGAAGCTCGGGCTCCGGCCCCGGCGCACCATTCGCGCGGTCGGCTGGACCAACGAAGAGAATGGTGGCCGGGGCGGAGAGGGCTATCGCGACGCCCATCGCAATGAAATGGACAAGCACATCGCCGCGATCGAGTCCGACGGCGGGACCTTCAAATTCCGGGGCTTCGGGTTCAGCGGGGGCGATTCGGCCTATGCGATCGTCCGGCAGATCGGCAAGCTGCTCAAGCCACTTGGCGCCGACACCATCTTCAAGGGCGGCGGCGGGGCCGATATCGGCCCCATGATGCAGCTCGGCGTCCCGGGGATGTCGCACAACGTGGACGGCACCCGCTATTTCTGGTATCACCACACTCCCGCCGACAACGTCGACAAGATCGATCCGCGGGAGCTGGCCGAGAATGTGGCCGCGATGGCGATCATGGCGTACGTGCTCGCGGAGATGCCGCAGCCGTTGCCGAGGCGATGATGAAGTGGCTAGGGGTGAGGGGTTAGTACCAAATCCCTAGCCCCTAGCATTTAGCTTCGCGACCACCCCGGATCAGGCCGGCCCTCCCTTGCCATCAAGCAAGCCGGAAAGGGCGTCGAGCCGCTCGGTCCAGAACGTCTTGAAGCGCGTAGCCGAATCCTGATCGGGCAGCTTCGCGTGTTCGATGGCAACCTGGCTCTTTCGGGTCGCCTTCGACGTGAACCGTGCTTCCACCGTCGAACCGTCGGGCCAGTCGAGGCGAAGCACCTTGTTCGGCTGGCCGCTTCGCGCCGTGGCCTTCGATTCGCCCAGCCACCGTTTGCGGGTCGCGGGGGCGTGCCAGGCGCGATAGAGCTGCGAGACGGAAACGGGGTACGTCCTGCTCTTGTTGACCCGGAACGATCCGCCCCGCTGCTGGCCGCGAACCCTGAGACCCTTGATGCGTTCGTATCCCACCGTGACGGTCTGAGTCCACCAGTCGCCGGTGTTGTAATGCTTCCGAACGAACTCGGCGATCTGGCGATGGGGCCAGGTATAGGCCTGGTGGTAATCGAGCGCCTTCACCCAGTTCCCCCAGGTGCAGCCCGTCGTGGCCTTGATGGCGGCGTCGCTCATGCCCGCAAGGCGGGCATACTCTTGCGGGTTAGGAGATGATCCGGGCACGACGGGGATTGGGACGGCCCTTGTCCGCCCGTCCGCCTTTCCGCCTGTCCGTCTTGAGAGGAGTTTCGCGCGGGCGGTGGTGTACGATTCGCCCGTCTTGTGCATGCGCCCGCGAACCAGGCGCTTGAAGTCCTTGTCGGTCGGCATGTTCGGTCCTTTGGTCGGGCCGCGGGCACGCTCCCCAGCAGTGGCGCCTCGCAGCGTCGCCAAAGACCGTCACCTCGATCCGGGAGTCTGCCCCCCTTTGCCTCGCACGGGCCCCTGCTGGGGAGGAGTCGATGAGGTTAGGCGCGGATCAATCGCCGGAAATAGTATGGGAGCGGGGATCGGAAATCGCAAGAGAGGTACGGGGTGCTGGGCGGATTCACCCTGAGGTACACCAGCCAGCCCCGTCGCTCCTGCCAGGCCCGCTCGGTCCAGTCAAGCGCGGCCTCCCGATTGCCAAGGCCGATGAGCGGGACGACGTGGGGATGCACCAGCTCCGCGGCGATCCGGATTTCCCTGAGAAATCGGTCACTCCCGAGCGCAGAACCGAACTCCGGTGAGAGCACCTTGATCGCGACCTTGCGGCCGTGACGGAGGTCCTGAGCGAGGTAGACGGTCGCCATTCCCCCATGCCTCACCACGCTCTCCAGGACGTAGTCCGGAGAAACCGACGGAAGGGAGTCCCTCACACCTCACACCTCACCCCTCGCAGCTACACTACTGCGTTCCCAATCTCCCGGCTCCCGGTCTCGGCATCTGCGCCGGCCGGTTGGCAAGCTCGTATGCCGTCCACGCCACCACCGTGGCCGCCTGCTTGAGATCGTCGATGACCAGGTGTTCGTAGGTGTCCACGTTCGAGTGGTGGGTCCGGGTGCCGTACTCGATGGGGTCCTGGATGAAGTTGAAGCCGGGGACTCCCGCCGCGACGAAGTTCAAGTGGTCGGTCCCGCCGGTATTCCCATGGCGCACCGCGACCACGCCCAGGTCCTGGAACGGCGCAAGGATCTGCTGGAAGATGGGAATCGCCGCCGAGTTCGACTGATCCCAGATCCCTCGGAGCCTGCCGGTGCCATTGTCCACGTTGAGATACGCCGAGATCTTCGGCAGCTCGGCGCTATGCTCCCGGAGCCACGCGCGGGAGCCGAGAAGTCCCTGCTCCTCGCCGGTCCAGAGGCCGATCCGCACGGTACGCCGCATCGGGAGGCCGGTCGCCTTGAGGATGCGCATCGCCTCCATCATCACCACCGAGCCAGCCCCGTTGTCGGTGGCCCCGGTGCCGGAGTGCCAGCTGTCGTAGTGCGCGCCGATCATCACCACTTCATCGGCCTTGTCGGTCCCGGGAATCTCCCCCGTCACGTTGGTGGGCACCCGGTTGTCGTCGAGGAACCGGCTCCGCACGTCGACTTCGAGCTTGACCGGTATGCCACGCTGGGTCAGGCGGTACAGGGTTCCGTACTGCTCGAGCGCGACGATCAGGTGGGGGATCGGGTTATACACGCTGTCCCGCGCGGTCCGGCCATCGAAGTGTCCGCCGTTGAGGAACAGGCCGTAGCTCCAGTTGGACGGCTGGAGCACCGCGACCGGCTGTTCGCTCCGGAGCAGCTGGCCAGTGAGCGCATTGAGCCGCTGGAACTGCTGGAAATTCCCCGGACCGCCGGGTCCCGCCGGCGGGCGGGGCGGCGGCGGATTGATCAGCTCATCGAGCGAGAGCCGGGTCTCCCGCGGCTCGAACTCGGGGCCGATCTCGCGAGGCGCTCCCCGTAACACGCACGCGCCCTTGAGCTTTCCGGCGTACTTCGCGATATCGGTGGTGTCCCGAATATCGAGGAGCACCGCGGTGCAGGTGACCGGGCCGGGCTTGCCCTTCATCATCGTGCTCCCGCTCCAGGCCTGCGGATAGGCCGCGAGCGGCTTGGTCCACGGCTCGAGGATTTCCCCGCTGTAGCGGAGCAGCTCCCAGCCCCGGCCGAAGGCGGAGTCCCAGGGCTCGAGCTTCAAGTTCGAGAGCCCGAAGGACTTGAGGGTCTCGACCGCCCAGTCATTGGCCCGGCGGCTCGCCGGCGAATTAGTGAGCCGGGCCCCGATGACGTCAGTGAGATAGCTCGCCAGGTCGTCGATCTTCGAGTGCTGCAATCCTTCGGCGCGAATCTTCTGCATCGCGGCCAGATCCACCGATTCGCTGACGACCTGCGAGGAGCCTTCATTCGAGATGACGGCAGCGAGCAGACCGGCGAGGATAAGCGTGCGTTTCATTGATTCGCTTCCCGATTAGGTGTCGTGTTGTACTGTGGTCTCACCGATTATCGCACCACGAGCGCCGCGAGACGCTTGTCGATTTCTTCCCTGGAGAGCCAGCGGCCTCCGATCACTACGCCTTCTCGCTTCCCGACGTTGTGGATGTCCGTCAGCGGATTGCCCGCGAGGAGCACCAAATCGGCCCGCTTGCCCACCGCGATGGTCCCCGCTTCGTCCTGGTTCCCGAGGAAGCGCGCCACGTTGATCGTGCCGGTGGCGAGAGCCTGGTACGGCGTCAGTCCGGCCGTCACATAGGCGGCCATCTCCCGGGCGACCGAAAACCCCGGGGCATTGAACAACTGGGGCGAGTCGGAGCCGAGCGCAATGGGGACTCCGGCGCTCTGCATGGCCTTGATGATCTTCCGGCGCAGGACGAGAAACCGCTGCCGGTCATCCATGGTGAGCGTGGTGTCACCGCGGATCTGGCGGGCCTGGGTCACCCAGCCGTTCGCCATCGAGCGCGCCACGTAGAGGAGCTCGGGCCGGTCATACAGGGCCTCGATCGTTTCGTTGCCGAGCACCGATTCGAAGAAACCCTGGGTGGGGACAATCCAGGTGCCGGCGGCCCTGGTCTCGGCCACCAGCGCGGCCAGTCGCGACTGGTCCAGGCTGTCGATCAGGGGCAGCCCGAAGAAGCCGTCCTCCTTTGGCGTCTTCGGCGGATGCATGGCGAGCGCCTCGACATACCCGTCCAGGTGATCGATGCTCCAGTACTTGGCCTCCAGGGCGCGATGGAGGCCCACCTCGAGCGGCACATGGCCGGCAAAGCGGATCCCGAGCCGGTCGGCGGTGTTCACCATCGAATCGAACGCTTCCCGCGGCACGCCCGGGTGGATCTTGAGGAAATCGTAGCCAAGGGTCTTTTCGGCGATCACCATGCGGACCGCCGAATCCGCATTGGGCACGCTCTTGTCGTTGAAGGAGGGGCCTGAGGTCCAGATCCGGGGGCTCAGGATCTCCCCGCGACTGGCCCGATCGCGGAACTCGATGTGCTTGGGAATCCCCAGCATCCCCCGCACCGTGGTCACCCCGTTCAGGGCCCAGAGCTCCAGGGTCCGGGCGATCTCGGAGTCGCTGGCGGCGCCGGGCGGAATGTGGGCGTGCATCTCCCCTAACCCGGGGATGAGGTACTTCCCCGCCCCGTTCACCCGCTCCGCCCCGGCCGGAACCCGCACGGTGCCGGCGGGTCCCATCGCCGCGATGCGATCGCCCTGCACCACCACGGTCTGGCGGGAAAGCACCCGCATCCGGTCCATCGGGATCACGTTCACGTTCTGGAAGACCACCGGAGCGCGCTGCACCGTGTGGCGGAGCACCCGCCCGCCTCGCGCCGCAGTGAATCTCCCGCTGTCGACCTCGATCTGGCCGTTCACCAGCACGTACTCGATGCCGACCGGATACTGATGGGGCTGTTCATAGGTGGCCTTGTCCGCCACGGTCGCCGGGTCGAACACCACGATGTCGGCCATGAGTCCTGTCGCGATCTTCCCACGATCGGCGAGACTCAGCCGCGCCGCGGGCAGCGACGTCATCTTGCGGACCGCGTCGGCCAGGGTGAGCACTTTGAGGTCCCGCACGTAGCGTCCCAGCACCCGCGGGAAGGTCCCGTAGTTCCGGGGATGGGGCACCGAGTTTCCGGGTCGGGAAAGCGCGCCATCGGAGGCAATCGCGGTCCAGCGATATTTCATGATCCGCTGCACGTCGCCTTCGTCCATTACGTGATACACCATGCTGGCGCCGCCCTTCTGCACTCCCTCGATGACCAGCGGCACCGCGCCCTGCGAAGTCGGGGGCACTCCCCGCTCCACCGCCCAGTCGTAGAGCGTCTTCCCGTTGAGATCGGGTTTCCAGCTCACGCTGGCGAACTGCACCCGCTTGAGATCGCCGCCGCCGCGGTCGTTGTCGAGGATGTCCACGATCCCCTTCTCGATGCTGTCGCGGAGCACCGGATCCTTGAGCCGCCGCGCGAAGGCGCTGTCGCCGTCGGCCATGGCCCAGGCGGGCGCCAGCACGTTGAAACTGGTGGAGCTGGCATCGTAGGGATATTCGTCCGCGGTGACATCGAGCCCGGCCGCCCGCGCCGAGTCGATCATCGCGAGCGTCTTGACGCTCGCGCCCCACATGGCCTTGCCGATCACCTTGTGATGGGTGAGCACGACCGGGATATGGGCCTCCCGCGCGATCCGGATCGCTTCCCCCACGCCCTCCAGCACCCCGATCCCTTCCTTGCGGAGGTGCGAGGTGTAGAACCCGCCCGAATCCGCCGCGACCCTGGATACGGCGATGACCTCTTCGGTGGTCGCATAGGTCTGCGGCACGTAGAAAAGTCCGGTGGAGATTCCGTACGCTCCCTCGTGCATCGCTTCGGCCACCATGCGCTGCATCCGCGCCAACTCTTTCTCGTTCGGGGCCCGGTCGCTCCGGCCGAGCACCTGCTGCCGGATGGTGCCGAATCCGACCAGGAACGGCGCGTTGATGCCGAGGGGAAGCTTCTCGACCTTGCCGAGATACTCCCCGAAGGGATACGGGCCACCTCCATCCGGACCACCCAGCGCGGTGGTCACCCCCTGGCGCACCCGGCTCTCGGCGTCGGGCATCTGGAGGATGGCTTCGTTGTGGGCGTGCAGGTCGATGAACCCGGGCGAGACCACCCGGTTCCGCGCGTCGATCACCCGGGCCGCGCTCCCGGCGGGAATCGGGGTCCGCGACACCAGGACGATGCGGTCGCCCTTGATGGCGAGGTCGGCGCGGAACGCCGGAGCGCCGGTGCCATCGAGAACCATTCCCCCGGCGATGACCACGTCGTAGCGGGGCGCCTGTTGCTGCTGCGGCGCGGCGGCAAGCAGCGCCGTCAGGACGGAAAGCATCATGGAGCTGCTCCTGCATGCCGTATGAGAACGTCGTTGATCTGCGCCATCTCGAAAGCTACCTCCCAGCACCAGACTCCGGCGAGCGAGCTCCTACGCAGCACCCCACAAGCCCGTCCTCATCGCTACTTCGAGCGATGCGACGGCCTGAACCTTCTGGAGAGCGTACCTGCCGTCCAAGTTCGCCGACATCCGCCTGATCGTTCCCCAGGCTGTGATGTCCGCGGCCACGATTAGCTGACCAGTCGACAATCCATCTGGGGGATCAGGGTACTGCGTTGGAAATGGGCGGCCGAAGTTCGCTTGCGCGGGTCGCGCCCAAGAGCCAGGTTGAGGGCAGTCCACTTTGGGTTATGCCGTTGCCTTCCTTGACCGAAATACAGGTTGGCATTAGGTTCCATTCTGGTACCACAATGGAACCCCTATGCCGACGCTGACGATCAAGGGCCTGCCTGACCCCCTCTACCGACGACTCAAACAGCAAGCCGAAGCCCATCGGCGCAGCCTCAACGGCGAGATCATCGTCTGTCTCGAGCGCGCCGTCGGCGCCGCGCAACCCGAGCCCCGGACCTGGCTCGCTCAAGCGCGCGCGTTGCGCGAGCGTCTCCAGGGGCGGCCGCTCAGTGACCGCCAACTGAGAACCGCCCGGCGAGCTGGACGAGCGTGATCGTCGCCGATGTCAACCTGGTCGCCTACCTGCTGCTCGGGGGCCCCGGCACCGAACTCGCCCAGCAGGTCTTGGAGCGGGATCCAACCTGGGCTGCACCCGTCCTGTGGCGGAGTGAATTCCGAAGTATTCTTGCCTCCTTCATCCGCCAGCGAGGGCTTGAAATCCAGGATGCGTGGCAGGCGCATGAACTCGCAGAGGGCTTGCTTGGCCCTCACGAGTACACGCTCGCTGGCGAACGGGTGCTTCAACTCGTGGCTGCCTCTCCCTGCTCGGCCTATGATTGTGAGTATATAGCGCTGGCCCAGGAGCTCGGGATCCGCCTGGTCACGTCGGACCGGGAAGTCCTCCGGCATTTCCCGCAGGTGGCGGTGAGCCCCCGCGCGTTCGTTCACGGCACGGCATAACCCGCGCTTGCAGCAGACCGGGGCGTGAGCGCGGCAGCGCAAGCGCAGACGTCAGGCAGCCTGGAGTTCTTCTGACCGCCACGGTTTGGTGGGGGCTATGCTCCGAACATTGTTCCAGCACACCTCAGGACTCAGTCCACTCCTTCTCCTGGCCGCTGGCGTCACGATGCAGGCCCAGGCCCAGGCGGCCGTGCTGAAGGACCAGCGGGTTCGCCTCACGACGCCCGACAGAGCGCCACGCCGATTGGTGGGCCGTTTTCTGCAACTGCGGGCGGACAGCCTGGTGCTCCAAGTCGGGCAGCAACAGGTCGCCGTACCACGCGCCGAGGTGACGCGACTCGAGGTCAGCCGACTGGAAGTCGGGAAAGATCTACGTGACTCAAGCCGTCGGCGGCGACAAAACGATGACGGGGCTCGTGACGCCGACGCTGAACTTCGAGCTCATTTCAGGTGGCCGTACCCTCGAGTAAGGCAGCGCCTCGCGCCAGGTGTTCGGCGTAGCGCTCGGGCGAAATGTTGGTTCCGCAGACGATCAGGCCGACCTTCCTGCCCCGCAGCCGATCCCGGAGTGGTCCGAGCAGCGCGGCGGTGGCGGCCGCGCCGGCCGGCTCGACCGCGAGCTTCATGCTCCGGAACAGGAGGGCCAGCGCCTCACGCATCGCATCGTCGCTCACCAGCACGAGGTCGGTGAGCCCCCGCCGGCAGAGATCCAGGCTGTAGGGCAGCGTATAGGGCGGGCTCAGGCTGTCGGCGATGGTGCGCGCCCCGCCTTCCGGCACCCGCTCCGGCTTCCCGGAGCGGAGGCTCCGGAGCATCACGTCGTTCCCTTCGGGCTCGACCCCGAAGACCTCGCAGCGGGGCGCGATCAGCTTGATCGCGGTGGCCACCCCGGCGGCCAGCCCTCCGCCGCCGACCGGGACGATCACCGCCTCGAGGTCAGGAGCCTGGCGGAGCAGCTCGCGGCCCAGCGTCGCGGTGCCCAGCGCGGTCCTCGGTCCTTCGAACGGGTGCACGAAGCTCCGCCCTTCCTCCCGCTCGATCCGCTCGGCTTCGGCAAACGCCCGGTGCACATCGGCCACCAGGACCGGCTGCGCTCCTAACCCGCGACACCGCTCCACCCGGAACGGGTCGGCGGTCTTCGGCATCACCACCTTCGCGCTGGTGCCCAGCACCCGGGCGGCCCAGGAGACCGCGATCGCGTGGTTGCCCGCGCTCACCGCGGTGACCCCGCGGGCCAGCGCCTCGCGATCGAGTCCCTGCATGACCGAAAGCGCGCCGCGCGCCTTGAAGCTCCCGGCGTGCTGCCACAGCTCCAGCTTGAGGACCGGCTCGGCGCCCGCCCGCCGGGCGACCCCTTCGTCGTGCCAGGCCCAGACCGGGGTTTCCCGGATGTAGGGGGCGAGTGCCGATGCCGTGTCCTCGATCTGGGTGATCGAAATCGGCGTCGTGGAATCCGTTCCGGTCATGTGTCCACCGGCTCCGTTAGTCTCGTCACACAACAAGGAACGGATTCAGCCGAAAGGAGGAGAATCATGCGGCTTCAACATCTGGCGTTACTGACCGGTCTCGCGGGGTTCGTCGCGACCGGGTGCTCGCGAAACCGGGTCGAAGAGGGAATGGCGACCGAAGAGACCGCAACGGTCCAGGTCGAGAACGATAACGTCTTCAGCATGAAGATCTCGGTAGTTCGCGCGCCGAGCGGAGCGGAGTATCGCCTGGGCACGGCGCCCGGCATGACGAAGTCGGACTTCCAGATTCCCCGGAGCCTCTTGACCGGAGTGGCCGACGTCACCTTTTCGATTACTCCCTTGAGCGGCGGTCATCCCCGATTCACCCGCACCATTACCGTGAGTCCCGGCGAACAGCTCATTCTGAGAATCCCGCCGATCTAGAACACATCCGTGTTCACGTTCCCGCCGCAGAGGACCGCAATGGCCCTGCGGCGCGGAACGGTTCCCCGAAGGTAACCCGCCAGCGCGACCCCGGCTGCGCCCTCGACCAGGAAGCCATGCTCGTCGCGGATCCTCCGCATCGCCCCGAGAATCTCGTCCTCGGGAATGGTGCGGTAGTCGTCCGCGAGGGTCCGGCAGAGCGGAAAGGTGATTGCGCCGGGCTCGATGCCTCCGGCGGTCCCATCCGAAAGGGTCGGTTTCGACTCCAGCTCGACGATCGTGCCCGATCGCACCGAGGCGATCATGACGGCGGAGTTTTCCGGGGAGCATCCGATCACCCGGACGCCGGGCCACACCGATTTGAGATGCGCGGCAATCCCGCTCAAGAGGCCGCCGCCGCCCAGCGCGATGTACACCTCGTCGACCGGTTCGGACTCCCGCGCCAGCTCGACCCCGATCGTGCCCTGTCCCCCGATGACCTCGGGATCGTTGTAGGGCGAGACGTAGGGGATCCCCAGCCGCTCCCCTTCCCGGCGCGCGAAGACTTCGGCGGCGCCGGAATCGGTTCCGTGCTCTTCGATCCTCCCGCCCAGCGAGTTGATGAGGGCGAGCTTGCCGGGACTTGCCCCCCGGGACACCACGATCCGGGCCGGGAGTCCGATCAGTCCTGCCGCGTACGCCACCGCGGCGCCGTGATTGCCGGTCGAGGCGGTGATCACCCCGCGACTCCGCTCGACGGGGTCGAGCGCGAGGAGCTTGTTGAGCGCGCCGCGCACTTTGAAGGAGCCGGTATGCTGACGATTCTCGAGCTTGAGGAGGGGGCCGAGCCGGGAAGGAATCAGGGGCGTTTCAAGAATCCAGGGACGAATACGCTCCTCCGCCGCGAGAATCTCGCGGCGGATGTGCTCGACCGAAATGTCCATCGGCAGGACCGGCGAACTACGAGGCGCGTCGGAGCGTGCGGAGATGACGGAACCCGACCATGCGACCGCTCTCCTCATCCCACAGCTTGAGGCCCATGGTCCGGATGCTCTGCCCGATGGTGAGGGTCGTAACCCGCTGGAACTCGGGGTTCTCCTCGTGACAACGTTCCAGCCGGTAGTTGGGAATCCGCGGGCTCAGATGGTGCACGTGATGGAACCCGATGTTCCCGGTGAACCACTGGAACACGCGGGGAAGCCGGAAATAGGAGCTGCCCATCATGGCCGCGGTGGCGTAGTCCCAGTCGCCCGAACCGCGCCAGTAGGCATCCTCGAACTGGTGCTGCACGTAGAAGAGCCACACGCCGGTCGTGCCGGAGATGACCAGAATCGGGATCCAGATCATCATGAATTCCCGGAAGCCGATGAGCAGCGAGAGCGCGGTGATCAATCCGGCGAGCGCGAGGTCGGTGCCGAAGACGTTCACGATCTCCCGCTTGCCTGCGAAGGTGGGCGAGGGCCAGCGATGCTTGATGAAGAGATAGACCGGGCCGAAGCCGAGCAGGACCAGCGGGTTACGGTACAGCCGGTAGCGGAGCCGGCGCCACCGGCCCAGCGCGAGATATTCCTTCACCGTGAGGGTGGAGATGTCGCCGATGCCGCGCTCTTCGAGATGTCCCGAGGTGGCGTGGTGAATCGCGTGCTCCCGGCGCCAGTGCGAGTACGGCACCGCGGTGAGAATCCCGGTCACCCAGCCGACGATGTCATTCCAGAGCCGGGACGGCAGGAAGGAACCGTGGCCGCAGTCGTGCATGATGATGAAGGTGCGGATCGCGAGCCCCGCGGCGGGGATCGCGAGGAGCAAAGTGAGCCAGTAGCTCACCCCCAGGCTCCAGTACATCAGAGCGAAGATGCCGAGCAGGGGGACGATGGTGGTCACCAGCTGCCAGACCGCGCGGCGCACGCTCGGCACCTGGTACCGGGCCACCATGTCCTTCCAGGATGTGGATCGAGAAGTCACCCTGGGAAAATAGCCCCGAAGCCCCTCCGAGACCAATTATGTTCTCTTTATGTCCATCCGGCCGGTCCGCCAGCTGATCGAATCCCAGCCGACGCTCGAAGGAGCCGGAGTGCACCTGCGCCGGGCGTTCGGATTCGGCAAGAGCAATCAGTTCGACCCCTTCCTGCTGCTGGATGATTTCCGGAACGAGCGCCCCGAGGATTACAAAGCTGGATTTCCCTGGCACCCCCATCGGGGAATCGAAACGATCACCTATGTCCTCGCCGGCACCGTGGAGCACGCCGACAGCCTCGGCAATAGCGGGGTGATTTCCGCGGGTGACGTGCAATGGATGACCGCGGGCCGCGGCATCATCCACCAGGAGATGCCGGAGGGGGACGACCGGGGCCGGATGCACGGCTTCCAGCTCTGGGCCAATCTGCCGTCCGCGCTCAAGATGACCGAGCCGAGGTACCAGGAGATCAAGGCGCCGGAGGTGCCGGTGGTGGTGGACGATGACGGCACCGAGATCCGGGTCGTGTCGGGTGAGTTCTTTGGGAAGCGCGGCCCGGTCGAGGGCATCGCCGCCGATCCGGTCTACGCCGATATCTGGGTGCCGCCCGGCAAGCGGAAGCGGCTTCGGGTCGAGACGACCCGCAACGCGTTCGCGTATGTCTTCCAGGGCAGCGGCAAGTTTGCCAACGCCTCCGAGCCGCAGGGCGTGATGACCGAGGGAGCCGACCAGGTGGCTCGGCTGGTGGAGCCCACCGAAGCTGGCAATCGCTCCCTCATCCTGTTCGACCAGGGCGACGAGATCGTGGTCCAGGCCGGCGAGGACGGCATCCGGTTCCTGCTGGTTTCCGGTGAGCCGCTCAAGGAACCGGTCGCGTGGTGGGGTCCCATCGTGATGAACACCCGGGACCAGCTCGACCAGGCCATTCGGGAGCTTCGGGAAGGAACTTTCCTCACCAACCGGTAGGATTCCACTCCCCGGCACGAACATTGAATTGGACGGTCGCCATGCAGCGATCGGTCCGCGTGTTAGTGGCACTTTGCCTGCTGGGGTGTGGAGCGAGTGGGGACCCCATGTCCCCACCCGCCCCGGTGCCATCTCCCAGCCCTCCACCCCCGCCTCCGCCTCCGGTCCCACCCCCGGCTCCCCCGGCGCCGACCTACGACCTAGATGCGCTCGGCGTGCCCCGGTTCGCGGGGAGCGACTATATCCCGCTCGGCTCGATCGCGATGATCTCGAAGTTCCGCTCCGGGATCGGCCACGACTATTCCGACGCCTTCGAGTCCTGCCGCAGCATGAAGCATTACTTCATGCCGATGGGCAGCCTCGATTGGAGCACGATCCCGATCTCTTCGCCGGTCGCCGGGAGGGTGGATACCGTGTTCCAGGAATCAGCGGGATACCAGGTCCGGATCCGGTCCACCGCGCAACCGGCCTTCACCTTCATCCTGTTTCACCTCAATCCCACGATTCCCCTCACGACCGGCACGATGGTGGCCGGGGGCCAGCCACTCGGCCGCCATATCGGGAACCAGACCATGTCGGACATCGCGGTGGCGGTGAATACCCCGGCCGGCTACAAGCTGGTGAGCTGGTTCGAGGTGATGACCGATGCGGGCTTTGCGGGTTATGCGGAGAAAGGGGTCGCTTCCCGAAGCTCGGCGATCATCCCGAAAGCCGCACGGGACGGCGACCCCCTGGGGTGCACCGGCGAGACCTTCGGCTCCACCGGGACCCTGGAGAACTGGGTCACCCTCTCGGCCGGAGCGACGCCGACGCCCGCCGACCTGGCCGGCCAGCAGCTCAGCAACGGCAAGTGCACCGGCACGGCCAAGCCGCCGCTGACCCGGCTCCCGATGACGGAGAGTGACTTCGCCTTCATTCTCCCCTACGGGCTGATGATCGGCGGACACGTGACCCCGATCGATCATCAGTACTTCTCCCCCGCGGTGTTCGATTCGCCGCCCGACGCCTATCCGGTGTATGCCATCGCGGACGGCGATCTCCACTCGATCGCGACCCGCACCCATTCCGGGCAGGGCTCCTACACCGGGCAAACCATCACCGACCACCGGCTGGTCTTCAGCCTGAGCTGCCGGCTGCTCTATTACTACGACCTGGTGACCAGCCTGGCGCCTGGCCTGGAAGAGCGGCTTCAGGCCAGCAACGGCAACCTGCACGTCAGCGCCGGCGAATTGATCGGGCGGATCGGCAACCAGACCCTCGATTTTGCGGTCTGGGACACCGAGCACCCGCTGACCCATTTCATCGTTCCCTCGCACTACAATGGGGAGGCATGGAAGATCTACACTGCCGACCCGCTCGACTACTACGACCCAGCCACCCGAACCCAGGCTCTTTCGAAGTATCCGCGGACGGTGGAGCCGCGAAGCGGACGAATCGACTTCGATGTCGACGGGTTTCTGATCGGCAACTGGTTCCAGGAGAATCCTGACGGCAGCACGAGCGGATATGCGAGTGGCGGAGGGACCTACTGGGACACCCACCTTGCCTTCGCGCCGCATTTCCTCGACCCGGGCGTCTTCATCATTTCGATCGGTAACTGGCCCCAGCCGGTCGGCGCATCACAGTTCGTCGCGGTCGAGGGCGGTCCCGACCCCGCCCAGGTGACCGCCGGGACAGGGCTCGTCAAGTACACTCTCGCGCGGTACGAGGAGGACGTGAACGGTCAGCGGTGGGATAGCATGACCATGCCCACCGGCGCCATCCACGTCGTCCCCCTGGCCGGCGATCAGGGGTGTTTCCTGGTGCAGATGCTGGGCAGCCGTGAAATCCAGGCCCAGGCTTTCCCCGAAAGCAGCTGCGCGACCGTCGCCGGCTTCACCGCCGGCGCGATCAAGTACATCCGATAGGCCAGTCCCGTCTCAGGGCTGGTGCGGGTGGCCCAGCCCCGGCACGTCTCTCCCCAGGAACAATTCCAGCGGCTGCTTGTTCCCGTCCATGCGGTGATCGTCCATCAGATTGATCGCGCGGGCCTGGGTCAGCGCCTGGTCGATCGGGACGTGCCGCTCGTCGATCAGGTACGCGGCCCAGAGATGGCTCGCCCGCCAGGCGATGGTGCAATGGAGCAGGACCTTGCCGTCCGCCGCCTTCATTGCCGCGGCAAAATCCTTGACCGCCTGGGGCGCGTATGGGAACTCGTCGTTGCCCCGCATCGGCAGATACACGTACTTCATGCCGAGCTCTTTGGCCAGCGCGGCTTCGTCGAAGCCGACCCGCTCCATCTCCGGAGGGGTACGAAGATTGACGACGGTGGTGACCCCGCGGTCCTTCATCTCGCGGAGGCCCTTTTCGGTGGGCTGGCCTCCGATGAACACGTCCTCACCCACCTGAACGAACTTGGCCAGGAAGAGCCCGGTGGTGTCGAGGGCGACCGGCGCGGGGGGAGCGACGGTGGATTTCGGTCCGGTCAGCTTCTGAGCCCGGGCCTCGGGAACCAGCAGAACGGCGCCAAGCGCCAAGACGAGTTGCACCCCACGAGTGAGCTTCACGAACCACCTCCGGAAACGGAATGTCGATCTGAAGTATACCGGGTGAGGACCCGGGCATCCGCCGCGATCGCGCCGGTCGCCGTGGCGATGAGCGGATTGATGTCCAGCTCCCGGATCGCCGGGAAGTCCACCACCAGCCGGGACACCCGGAGCAGGACGTCTTCCAGCGCGGCCCGGTCCACCGCCGGCTGGCCCCGCACCGCCTCCAGCATCCGGGCGCCCCGGATCCCCGCCAGCATGGCGGCCGCGTCGTAGCGGGTTATGGGCGCGAGCCGGAACACCACGTCCCGGAGGACTTCCACCAGGATCCCCCCCAGTCCGAACATGATGAGCGGCCCGTAGGAAGGGTCGCGGGTCATCCCCACGATGAGCTCCCGGCCCTGCTCCACCTGGGGCTGCACCAGGAGGCCGGTGACGGACGCGTCGGGCCGGGCCTGCTTGACCGTCCCCACGATCCGCTCGAACCCGGCCCGGACCTCCTCCGCGTTCCGGAGCCCCACGATGACCCCGCCCACGTCGCTCTTGTGGAGGATTTCCGGCGCCATGACCTTGAGCGCCACCGGGAAGCCGAGGGTGGCGGCATAACCCGCAGCCTGCTCCGGCGTCGCGGCCACGATGCCCGGCGCCACCCGGATGCCGTAGGCGGCGAGCAGCGCCAGCGCTTCGTCCTCCGCCAGGCGTTCCCGGCCCGAGGCCCGCACCGCGGTGAGGAGCCGCGCCGCCCGATCGCGGTCCACCTCGAGCGACTCGGCGGCCGGAGCGGGCCGCTCCCGCTGTTCACTCCAGCGCGAGAGCGCGGCGAGCCCCCGCGCCGCCGATTCCGGAAAGATGTAGGCCGGAATCCCCGCCTCATGGAGCAGGGCCCGGCCCTGGGGCAGCCCTTCGTGTCCCATCAGGACCCCGAACACCGTCTTGCCGGCATGCTGCGCCGCGACCGACGCGATCGCCACCGTCACGTCTTCCTGCGAAACGCCCAGCGGGGGAACGAAGATGGCGAGCGCGGCATCCACGCCGGGATCCGAGAGCAAGCCGTCCAGCGCGGCGCGATAGCCCTGCGGGTTCGCCGAGGCGATCATGTCCAGCGGGTTACGAATGGACGCCTCGGCGGGAAATAGGGGCTGGAGCGTCTGCACCGTCTCGGTGGCAAGGTCCGGCAGGGTGAGGCCGTTCGCTTCGCAGGCATCGGCCGCCAGGATGCCGGGCCCGCCGGCGTTGGTCAGCACCACGGTGGCGCGGGAGCGGGGCGGCTTCGCCGAGAACGCGATGGCGAGGTCGAACAGCTCCTCGATGCTGGCGGCGCGGAGCACCCCGGCCTGCGCGAGCAGCGCGTCCACCGCGGCGTCGCTCGCGCCCAGCGCGCCGGTGTGGGACTGCGCCGCCCGGGCGCCCGCCTTGGAGCGTCCCGATTTCACCACGATGATCGGCTTGTTCCGGGTGATCCGGCGCGCGACCTCGAGGAACCGGGCCGGGTTCCCGAAGCTCTCGACGTACATCAGGATCACCTGCACGTCGGGATCGTCCTCCCACTCGAGCAGGAGATCGTTGCCGCTCACGTCCGGCTTGTTGCCCACCGACACGAACTGCGAAATCCCGATCCCGTACTCCTTGGCGTAGTCCAGCACCGAGAGGCCGAGGGCGCCGGACTGGGACACGAACCCGGTCTTGCCATAGGGCGGGAGCGCGTGCGCGAACGTCCCGTTCATCGCGACCGCCGGATTCGAGTTGAGGACGCCCATGCAGTTCGGGCCCACCATCCGGATCCCGTGGGACCGCACCAGACTGGTGAGCGCGAGCTCGCGCTCGAGCCCTTCGCCACCCACTTCGCGGAATCCGGCGGAGATCACCACCAGGCCGCCGACCCCTTTCCGGATGCAGCCCTCGACCACCGCCTGCACGTGCTCCCTGGGGACCACCACGATCGCCTGATCCACCGGGCCCGGGATCGCTTCCACCTCGGGCCAGGCGGGGATCGAATAGATGGCCTGGGCGAAGGGATTGACCGGATAGACCGAACCGGTGAAGCCGCCCTGAACCAGGTTACGAACGATCTCGTGCCCGATGGTGCCGGCGGTGCGTGAGGCGCCGATCACCGCGATGGATCCGGGGGCGAGGATGCGCTGGAGGGTCTGGGCCATGCGGGAAGATAGTTTTTCCGCTAGTTTCTCTCCCTCTCCCCGTTTCGAGGATCTTATGCGCCGCCGCTCTCTGGCTGCCCTGATCAGCTTCGCCGCCGCCACCACCCTCCACGCCCAGGCCAACCAGGGCCCGACTATCGCGCAGTTCCTTTCGCCCGCCTCGCCCCTCGAGGTGAGCACCGCGGCCAAAGCCGACGTGGTGGCCTGGGTCACCTACGAGCGAGGGATGCGGAACGTCTACGTCGCGCGGGGCCCGGAGTGGAAATCGCTCCGCATCACCCGATTCCTCGAGGACAACGGGGTGGACGTGGGCTCGGTGCAGCTCTCCGACGACGGCAGCATGGCGATTTTCGTCCGGGGCCACGGCCAGAACCGGGTGGGCTGGGTGGCGAACCCCTCCCACGATCCCGATGGGGCCGACCGCGCGGTCTGGGCGGCGCGCACCGACGGGATGGGGACCTGGCGACTCGCCTCGATCGCCAACACCGAGCCCGCCACCGGGGCCAACTTCTTCCGGGGCGGCGGCACGCCCGAGCTCTCACCGAACGGCCGCTACGTCGTGTTCATTCGCGACGGGCAGATCTATCGCGCCAGCACCATGGCGGGTCCCAAGACGGCGATGGACACCGCCGGAGTTCCCTTCATCAAGGAGTGGGGTCGTCAGACCGATCCGGTCTGGAGTCCCGACGGGAAGAAGCTCGCCTTCGTGAGCATCCGGGAGAACCATTCGCTCATCGGCGTCTACGACATGGCGACCCGCACGGTCGACTTCATGGCGCCGAGCACGGACTTCGACACCAGTCCCGCGTGGTCATCCGACAGCAAGCGCATCGTGTTCATCCGGAAGCCGGGCACGCCCTTTGGCCAGCAGGTGGTGACCACGCCCAGTCCATTCGGGCAGACCGCGCCGAACGGGCGTGGGCAGCAAACCAGCGGGTGCCGGGCGCCACAGGGCGGCGGATTCGGTGGCGGCGGATTCGGGCAGCCGGACACCATGCCGCAGCCGCCGGCCGACGGGCTCTGCCGCACGGCGTTCGCCGGCGGATACACGGTGTCCTTCTGGGTGGGAGACGTTGCGACCCACGGCGCGAAGGAATTCTGGCACAACCAGCCGGGCGACCGGACCTTCGGGACGGTGAATGGCCTCGCCTGGGCCGGCGATCGGGTGGTCTTCACCGCCCAGGTTCCCAAGGACGAGTGGGACCGCTACTTCAGCGTGAGCATCGCCAAGGCGGAACCTGACCCGGTACTTCTGACCACCACCGATGGGCTGATCAACGATGGGGTGGCGGATCGGACCTTCACGACGACGTCGGTCTCCCGGGACGGCAAGACCCTGTTCTACGCGACCAACGCCAATGACATCGAGAAGCGCCACATCTGGGCGGTTCCGGTGGCCGGCGGCACCCCGGTGCGGATCTCGACCGGCGAAGGGGTGGAGGTCTCCCCCACCCCGGTCGGCATGGGGAAGAGCCTGGCGGTGCTCTTCTTCGACGCCTCGCAACCGGCCTCGATCGGCCTGGTGCCCGCGGCGGGCGGCGCGCCGAAGATCATCTACCCCGTGTTAGGGAAGGACTTCCCCAAGAGCGCCCACGTCACCCCGGAGATCGTGATCACCCACGCGCCGGACGGGCTCGAGGTTCACAACCAGCTTTTCCTTCCGAAGGATCTGAAGCCGGGTGAGCGGCGCCCCGCGATCGTTTTCGTCCACGGCGGGCCGCAGCGCCAGATGCTCCCGGCCTACCACTACATGCAGTTCTATCACTGGGCCTACGCCTACAACCAGTGGCTCCAGAGCCAGGGCTACGTGGTGCTCTCGGTGAATTACCGGCTGGGCATCGGCTACGGCAATTCGTTCCGGCGCGCCGCCAATACCCGTCTTCAGGGCAACGCCGAGTACCAGGACGTGCTGGCGGGTGCCAAGTACCTCCAGACTCGAGCCGACGTGGACCCGGCCCGGATCGGGATCTGGGGCCTCTCCTACGGCGGGCTCCTCACCGCGGAGGCGCTGGCCCGGAATTCCGACGTGTTCGTCGCGGGGGTGGACCTGGCCGGTGTCCATATATATGGAAGCGCCAGCGACACCACGAGCCTGGCTTTCCGCTCCTCGGCGGTGGGCGCGATCAACGGGTGGAAGTCGCCGGTCTTCCTGGAGCAGGGCGACGACGACCGGAACGTGGACTTCTCCCAGACCGTGGGGCTGGTGAGCCTGCTCCGCGCCAAAGGGGTGTACTACGAGCTGATGGTCATTCCCGATGACGTGCACGAGTCGCTGCTCCACTCGCGCTGGCTCGACATCTTCGCGCGGGGCGGCGACTTCCTGCACCGGTTCGTGTGGGAGAAGCAGACGCCCCCCACCACCGTAAGCAGCGGCGGAAGGTAGCCGCATGCAACGGCGCGACTTTCTGGGGACGCTCTCCCGCGGCGCATCGGCGACGTGGGTCGGCGTCAATCTCCGGGACCTCTTCGCGGCGGGTACCTGGGCCGCCGCCAGGCCTTCCGACGCGCCGTATGAATTCTTCTCCCCCGAGCAGGGCGCCCTGGTCGACGCCATCTCGGCCACCCTCGTTCCCACCACGGAAACGCCGGGGGCCCGCGAAGCCCATGTGGTCCAATTCATCGACCACTCGTTGGCCACGTTCATGCAAGAGCGGCAGAAGCCTTTCACCGACGCGCTGGCCAACTTCACCGAGTTCGTCGCTCAGAGCCGGCCCGGGGGCAAGCCGTTCGCCGAGCTTCCCGAGGAAGACCAGATCGCCATCATGGGCGAGTACGAGCAGAAGAACCCCCAGCCTTTCAATCTGCTCCGCACCTCCACCATGATGGGGATGTTCTGCCACCCGCAACATGGCGGCAACTATCAGAAAGTCGGCTGGCAGCTCATCGGATTCGTCGACCAGTATTCCTGGGTGCCACCCTTCGGGTACTATGACCGACCATGATCACGCGGGCCACGAGCCCGCCGCCCGTGCACGGTTGATTCCCCCGATGCGGAACTATCGGCCCAGCGAGGAAGTCGATTTTGTGGTGGTCGGCTCGGGGGCAGCGGGAGGCGTGATCGCGCGGGAGCTTTCCCGCAATGGATTCTCGGTCGTCGTGCTGGAGCAGGGCCCCTGGCTCACCGAGCGTGACTTCAGCCACGATCCCTTCTTCGAGGACATCAATCCGGAAAAGAGCCTGACCAACCGTCAGGCTCTCCAGCCCCAGACCGTTCGCGAGAAGGACACCGAGACGGCCAAACCGGGGATGTGGGCCCAGTACGGGCGCGTGGTGGGCGGGGGTTCGGCCCACTTCACCGCGAACTACTGGCGATTCCCCGAAGTCGAATTCCATCAGGCCAGGCGATACGGCATTCCCGACGGATCCTCGATCGCCGACTGGCCGATCAGCTACACCGACCTCGAGCCGTACTACACCAGGGTCGAGTGGGAAGTCGGCGTGTCGGGACTGGCCGGCAACCCGTTCGAGCCTCCCCGGAGCAGGCCGTACCCGCTGCCACCGCTGCCGATCAAGTCGGAAGGGGTCCTGTTCGAGAAGGGGGCCAGGGCGATTGGATGGCACCCCTGGCCCGCCCCGATGGCGATCCTGTCGCGCCCCTACCGGGGCCGTTCGCCCTGCGTCGCCTGCGGCATGTGCATCGGGTCGGCATGTGAGGTACGCGCCAAGTCGAGCACCCTGGTCACCATGGTCCCCGAGGCGGTCGCGACCAAGCGGTGCGAAGTGCGGACCCAGAGCTACGTGCGCCGGATCGAGACGTCGGAAGACGGCCGGGTGACCGGAGTCACCTATTTCGACAAGGACCGCAAAGAAGTTTTCCAGGCCGCGAAGGCCGTGGTGCTCTCCGCCAACGGGTGCGAAACCCCGAAGCTCCTGCTGATTTCCGAGACCTCCCGCTTTCCGGAGGGGCTCGCCAACTCGAGCGGCCAGGTCGGCCGCAACATCATGTTCAACGGCGGAGGCTTCTGCAGCGGAATGTTCGAGCACGACGTGAACGGCTGGAAGGGTGTCGTGGTGTCGCGGACCGCGTGGGATGCATTCGAGCTCGACGAGCAGCTCGGGATCTACGGCGGCGGCGGGATGGATTTCCGCGCCGATGGCCCGACCCATCAGCGCGGCGTTCCGGGGGTGGAAGGGAGAGCCCCGCTGGGGACGCGAGTGGAAGAAGCGGATCCGGGACTACTTCAACCGATACGTGTACTCCTACGGGCATACCTCGAGCCTTCCGGTCTCGACCAACCGGATCGATCTCGACCCCGACTTGAAGGACGCCTGGGGCTTGCCCGCGCCGCGCCTGACGTTCACCCCGCACCCGAACGACAAGAAGCTGGGAGACTGGTTCGGCAAGAAGGGGCGTGATGCGCTGGAGGCCGCCGGGGCCATCCAGCTGAGTGACAGCGGTGGCGGCGCCGATGGAGGCGGTCCCCACCTGCTGGGCACCTGCCGGATGGGGAGCGATCCCGCGACCTCGGTGGTGAATGCCGACCACCGGACCCACGACCTGAAGAACCTGTTCATCGTGGACGGCAGCAGCTTCGTGACCTCGGGTCGCGGGCAACCCACCATGACCATCCAGGCGCTGGCCTTCCGGGCAGCCGACCGGATCACCGCGCTGGTCAAGCGCCGCGAGATCTAGAGCCCATGACCCTCCTGTCCAGACGCGCTCCCGCCGGTCTCCTCCTCGGTCTCCTGTTCCTGGCAAACTGTAGCAGTCCGGCTGGCCCGACCGGAGGAGTGGTCGCTTCCATCTCGGTCACGCCAGCCGGCGACACGCTGGTCTCGCTGGGTCAAACCCGGCAGTTGAGCGCCGTGGCCAAGGACGCCGCGGGGACCGTGATCACGGGGAAGACCTTTACCTGGAGCTCCTCGGGAAGTGGGGTGGCGACGGTCAGCGCCACGGGATTGGTCACCGCCATCGCCAACGGTCAGGCGACGGTGAGCGCTTCAGTGGACGGGAAATCGGGGGCGGCCGTGGTGCTGGTCGACCAGCAGGTGGCCAGCGTGGAGATCACGCCAACCTCCCCCGCGCCGATCACCACGATCGGAGGGAGCCAGCAGTTCAGCGCCACGGCCCGGGATGGCTCGGGCGCTGCCCTGACCGGCCTCACTTTTCTCTGGCTCTCGAGCAATCACGCGGTCGCTACCGTCGATGCCTCTGGAAAAGCCACCGCCGTGGGGCCTGGCACCGCCACGATTACCGCCGCTGCTCGCGGAGTCCCGGCTTCCGCTCAGCTCACCGTCACCCAGCTTGCCACCCAGCTTGTGATCACCGCGCAGCCGAGCAGCTTCACGGAAGGACGCTCGATGGGAAGCGCGGTCCAGGTCGAGATCCGGGACGCCGGCGGAGCCCTGGTGAGCGGGGCGCGCCCGATCGTCACCCTGGCGATCTCCGATAACCCGGCGGCCGGCACACTGAACGGCACCGTCAGCGTCAATGCAGTCGGCGGGATCGCAAGCTTCCCCCAGCTGAGCATCGACCGCGCCGGGCAGGCCTACAAGCTCTCGGCAAGCTCCCCGGGCCTCACCTCGGCCGTCAGCTCCGCGTTTAACGTCATGCTGGACTTCCGCACCGTGGATGTCGGGAATTCCGCCAATTGCGGAACGACGGCTTCGGGCGCGATCTACTGCTGGGGCGCGAATGCGAACAGCCAACTGGGCGACGGGACAACATCGGATCGGCTGGTGCCGACCCGGGCGGTGACGCCCCCCGGGGTTCTCTTCTCGCGCATAACGAGTGGCAACCCGTCGATTGCGTGCGCCCTCGCCGGGTCGGGGGCGCCATACTGCTGGGGCCTCGGATTCATCGGCCAGGCGCTCACCGCGCAGAGCACCATACCATTGCTGGTGCCTCTCCCCGCGGGAGTCACGTTCACGACGATCTCCACCAATTCGTCCCACACCTGTGGAACGACGCCGACAGGGACTCTCTATTGCTGGGGCGGCAACACCAACCATGCCCTTGGCGACGGGACGGTAACCAACCGGCAGACCCCGGTGCTGATTCCCTCCCCCGCCAACGTGCTCTTCGTCGCGGTGAGCGCGGGCGGTCTGAGCACCTGCGCGCTTGCTTCGACCGGCGCGGCCTACTGCTGGGGCGCCAACAGCCAGGGGCAGGTCGGGGATGGAACCCTGGCTGAGCCGCTGGGGCCCACGGCGGTCACCATGCCAACCGGCGTTTCCTTCGTGGAGGTGGAAACCTCACTGGCGTACGCCTGCGGCCTTACTGCTGCCGGGGTCATGTACTGCTGGGGGAGCAACGCCAACGGCGCCCTGGGAGATGGCACAACCACCAACCACTTGACCCCCGCACCCGTGACGATGCCGGCCGGAGTGAGTTTTGTGCAGTTCGACACCGGAGCCTTCAACTGCGCGGTTGCGACCACCGGAGTGGTGTATTGCTGGGGCCGCAACGTCGGAGGGACTCTGGGTGACGGAACCAGCATCGATCACTTCACCCCACAACCCATCCAGATGCCCGCCGGGATTCTCTTCGCCTCCGTGGCCGTGGACCCAACCGGAACTGCCTGTGCCGTCGCAACGAGCGGAGCGATCTACTGTTGGGGCGGCAATTTCAGCGGGCAGCTGGGAAACGGTACGACGGTCAACAGCCTGGTACCGGTCCGCGTCGCGCGCTAGCCGACCGGGCCCGCGAACCATCCTTCGAGCAGGCCTAGGGAATCAGGTTGGATGCACGCGGATCGTCGTAGTACCTGGGGCGCGCGGGCATTTCCACCCTGGGGAGCGACGCGCGGTCCATCACCTGGTCCCCGGCGATCAGTCGATTCCGCCAGAGAATCCAGGCCGCCACGGAGTACACCTCGTTCGGTGTGAGCGACCCCGGCTGGGTCTGCGGCATGGCGCGGTGGATGAAATCGTAGAGCGTGGTGGCGTATCCCCAGTAGTTCCCCACCGTCCGGGAGTCCTTCGGACCGGAACTTCGCTTCCCCGGGTTAGGCCCCACCAGCTGGTCGTACGGCCCCTCCTTGCCGGTGGGCCCGTGGCAGACCGAGCATTTGGCAGCATAGATCGCCGCCCCCTCCTTCGCGGTGCCGCTCCCCGCGGGTAAGCCGGCCCCATCCGCCCGCACATCGATGTCGAGCGCGGCGATCTCCGCCGGCGTGGCGGGCCGCCCGAAGCCGAACCGGGTCGAGTCGGGCTTCCCATGCACATAACCCGGCCGAGCGCGTCGGAGAGTGCCCGCCGCCATGGCCACGCCGAGGAGCACGAGCGCGCCGATGGCGAGCACCGCGCTCCGGTTCATGCCGGGAGACCGAAGACCACGCGGCCGTCCGGTTCCACCCGCCAGGCCCGGATGTTGTTGTTGTGATAGGGCGTCGCGACGCCCCTCGCCCGCCGGAGCTGGTCCAGGGTCGGCTGGGTATTCGCGGTCTCGTCGGCGGCCCGGCTCATGAGCAGCGCCGGCTTGCCGTTCCACGCCCAGCCGAGACGGAACCGGGTGTGGCACTTGGGGAGCACCGGCGCCTGGAGCTCGGCCGGCGCCCAGGTGACGCCGCCATCGGTGCTGATGTCCACCCGCGCGATCCGGCCTCGGCCGCTCCACGCGATCCCGGTGATCTCCCACCGGCCCGGCGTCAACCGGTTGGGATAGGCCGGAAACGTGATGATGGACTTGGTGTCCATGATCATGCTGAACTGACGGATCCGCCCGTCCGGCATGAGATCGGTGTATTTGGAAGTTTCTTCCCGGGTCTCGAACGGCCGATCCGACAGCTCGATCCGCCGGAGCCACTTCACCGAGGTGTTGCCTTCCCACCCGGGGAGAAAGAGCCGGGCGGGATACCCCTGCTCGGGGCGGAGCGGCTCGCCGTTCTGCCCGTAGGCGATCAATGCGTCGTCCCACGCCTTGGCCATCGGGATGCTCCGGGTCATGACCGCCGCGTCTTCTCCCTCGGCGAGGAACCAGGTGGCCTTGGGGCTCGCACCTACTTCGCGAAACAACGTCGCGAGCGGAACCCCGGTCCACTCGCTGGTGCTGGTCAGCCCATCGATCCGCTGCGGAGTGAGATCGGGCCGGATGCCCTCGGGGAGAAACCCGTTGCTGCCGTTCCCGGAGCACTCCAGAAAGTGGAGTACCGACAGGGACGGAAAGCGCTTGAGATCGGCGAGGCTGAATACAGTGGGGCGCTCCACCATGCCGTGGATCAGGAGCGAGTAGTGCGCCGGATCGATGGCCGGAATGCCGCCGTGGTGGCGCTCGTAATGGAGGTCGGCGGGGGTGATGATCCCGTCCAGGTCCTGGAGCGGAGTCTCGCTCTGACCCGAGAGCGCGGCGCGGGCCACGTGGCGACGCGGCTGTTCGAATGGTGAGCGGCTCCCCAATTCGCTCGGCAGGCGTCCCGGTACTCTGGTCGGATCGAGTGGAACCTCGGGAGTTTGTGGCGGAGGCGCCTGCGCCGGAGCGCCGGTCACTCCGGTGATGGCTGCCGCGCCGGCGGCGCCGGCTAACCCGGCGAGCAGCTCTCGTCGTCCGAGCTTCTTCGGCATCAGTGTCCCTCGAACGCAATCAGGGTGAATACCTGGTGACCCTTCTCTTCCAGTCGTCGCCGTCCGCCCAGCTCGGGGAGGTCGATGACGAAGCAGGCCTCGACCAGCTCGCCGCCGACCTGGTGGACCAGCTCGATCGATGCCGCCGCGGTTCCCCCGGTCGCGATCAGGTCGTCCACCAGGAGAACGCGCTCACCCGTCGTGATCGCGTCGGCGTGCATCTCGACCCGGTCGCTCCCGTATTCCAGCTCGTAGTCCGATCCCACGGTCTGCCAGGGCAGCTTGCCGCGCTTCCGGATCGGGACGAAGCCGGCGCCCAGGTGATGGGCAATCGCGCCGCCCAGGATGAATCCCCGGGCTTCGATACCGGCCACTTTCTGGATGCCCTTCCCGCTGTATCGCGCGGTGAAGCGGTGGATCGTCTCCCGGAACCCGGCGGGATGGCCCAGCAGCGTGGTGATGTCCCGGAACATGATGCCGGGTTTGGGATAATCCGGAATGGTCCGGATCAGCGCCTTGAGATCGAGTCCCGTCATCCCAGCACCCGGCCCGCAACCGCGGAGAGCTTCGCGACGGTCGCCGGGTTCATCGCTTCGCGCGGGGTGAGGATCGCGTGCTCCAGCGCGCGGTCGCATCCCTGCTGACAGAAGGCCGGCCGCTCCCGGAGTCTCGGCGCGATGCGGCGGATCAGCTCGCGGGCTTTCCCCACGTTGCTTCGCATCACTTCCATCACCATGTCCACGGTGACCGCGTCGTGCTCCGGGTGCCAGACGTCGTAGTCGGTCACCATCGTCACCGAGCAATAGCAGAGCTCCGCTTCCCGGGCGAGCTTCGCTTCCGGCAGGTTGGTCATCCCGATCACGGTGCCGTCCCAGCCGCGGTACACCGCCGATTCCGCGCGGGTCGAGAACTGGGGCCCTTCGATCACCACGCAGGAGCCGCCCCGGTGCACCGGGATGCCGGCTTCACGCGCCGCGGCTTCCGCGGCGTCTCCCATCCGGGCACAGACCGGATGCGCCATCGACACGTGGGCGACCAGGCCCTCGCCGAAGAAAGTGTTCTCCCGCTTGACGGTGCGGTCGATGAACTGATCCACCACGACGAAGGTGCCCGGGGGGATGTCCTCCTTGAGTGAGCCGACCGCGGAGAAGGAGAGCAGGTCGGTCACCCCGGTCCGCTTCAGGGCATCGATGTTCGCGCGGAAGTTGATTTCGCCCGGGAGGATCCGGTGGCCCCGGCCATGGCGCGGCAGGAAAACCAGGGGGATTCCGTCGAGCTGACCGGTGAGCAGCTCGTCGGAAGGAAGGCCGAACGCGCTCTCGACCGGTCGCCAGTGAGCCTGCTCGAGTCCCTCGATCTCGTAGACGCCGGACCCGCCGATGACGCCGAGGATCATGCCGCAAAAGTAACCCGAAGATTGGAGCGCTACCTTTGGGGATCGCTTCGCTCACCGCTGTTCCCCAGCCCGGACCCAGCGTCCCCCGTCGCGGCGGGCCGGTGCGCGCTCTGATCGGGCGCACCGTGCTCCGCCTCCTCGGCTGGCGCATCGAGGGCGAGCTGCCCGATGCGCCGAAGATGCTCATCCTCGCCGCGCCGCACTCGTCCAACTGGGATTTCGTGATCGGAGTCGCCATCGTCTTTGCGCTCCGGCTGGACATCCGGTTCCTCGGCAAGCAGGAGCTGTTTCGCGGGCCGCTCGGGGTGTTCATGCGCTGGCTGGGCGGGATTCCGGTGGATCGGGACCGTCCCGATGGTGTGGTCGAGGACGCCATCGCGATGTTCGCCCGGCAGGAGCGGCTGGTGCTGGCCATGGCTCCCGAAGGAACCCGGCAGCCGGTCGAGCGCTGGAAGACCGGCTTCTATCGCATCGCGCTCGGCGCGGGAGTTCCCATCGTGACGGGGTACTTCGACAATGCGAGGAAGCGGGTCGGGTTCGGCCTGGTGCTCACGCCCAGCGGCGACCTGGCGGCGGACCTGGAGCGGCTCCGGGCGTTCTACCGGGATCTCCCGCGCCGGGACAAGACTGGCTGGTAGATCGGGATTCTCCTGCAAGAATCCGAGCAGGTCTGCTCGCCGACAGGATATCTTGAAGCACCCCCTCCCCAGAGAGAATACCGTATGGTCGAGCGACCCGACTTCCCATGAAACGGTCGCGTCGAGTCCCCAACAGACCCGCGCCGAAGCTGACCATCCGGCCGCTCACCCCCGACCGCTGGCCGGACCTGGAGGATCTCTTCGGGAAGAAGGGCGCGTGTAATGGGTGCTGGTGCATGTACTGGCGGATCGGCGCCGCGTATCGGGGGCATGGCGAGAGCAACCGCCGGGCCTTCCGGAACATCGTGCGAAAGGGGCCGCCGCCCGGACTCCTGGCCTACGAGGGTGGCGTGGCGGTGGGCTGGTGCCAGCTCACGCCGAGAGATGACCTGCCGGGGATCAGCGCTGCGCTGATCACCGCGACCATCAGGGCAGCCAGGCCGGGGTTCCGGGTGGTGCTCCGTCGGACCCGGCCGCAGCCGATCGTGCGCTACGATCTCACCAGGGAGCCGGTCGCCCGCGTCGCCGCGACAGAGCGCCGGGTCAAGCCATGAACGCGAGAAGCACCCCAGCCGGGGGAATCCGGATCGCGAGTGCGGGGCACGCGCTCTTTGCGGCGGTCCTGATCTGGCTCGGAGCCATGGGCCTCCGGAAGGGCGACTTCGTCCAGATATGGCAGCCGGTACCCAAATGGGTGCCGGCGCGGGAGGCGCTGGCGTATCTCTGCGGGTTGATTTCCCTGGGGTCCGGTATCGCCCTGCTCTGGCAGCGCACCGCGGCCGTCGCGGCGCGGGTGATCCTCGTGTCGCTGCTGGTCTGGTTGGTGGTCCTCCGACTCCCCTTCCTTTTCTTCCAGACTCCTCTCGTGCTGGTGGCGTGGACCTGCGGCTCGACCGCCGTGATGGTGGCGGGCGCCTGGGTGCTGAACATCTGGTTCGCGGGGGCGCGGGACCGGGAGCGCCTGGGACCGGTGGCAGGGGCAGCGGGACTCCGCATCGCGCGGGTGCTTTACGGCCTCTCCCTGATCCCGTTCGGTCTTGCTCATTTCCTCTATCTCGACGCGACCACGGTGCTGATTCCGGGCTGGCTCCCGGGGCACGTCGCGTGGGCTTATTTCACGGGCGCCGCCTTCATCGCCGCGGGGCTCGCGGTGATCACCGGCATGGGTGCGCGCTGGGCCGCCGTGCTCTCGACGGCGCAGTTCGGCCTGTTCGGCCTGATCGTATGGGTCCCTCGGGTGCTGAAGGGAGGGATCAACGATTTCCAGTGGGGCGAATTCGTGGTGACGTTCGCGTTAATGGCGGGGGCATGGGTGGTGGCGGAATCCTACCGCCTCCATCGCCTTAACATGCGGGAGGAGTGAAGCCCGACACCTTCTCTCGATTTGCTGCCGTTTGCCGAGGCGCTAGCTTTCCTCTTTCCTCTTTGGCCCTTCCGGGGACCCTCATGACCCGCGAGTCGCTCCAACCACAGCAGCGTCACTCGTGATGGAGGGAGCACCTCCGCGGCTCGCCGCCGCCCTCTCGGGCCGGTACCGGATCGAGCGGGAGCTTGGCGCGGGCGGCATGGCCACGGTCTACCTGGCCGCCGACCTCAGGCACGACCGCAAGGTCGCGATCAAGGTTCTCAAGCCCGACCTCGCCGCCGTGTTAGGCGCGGAGCGGTTCGTGGTGGAAATCAAGACGACCGCGGCGATGAGTCATCCGCACATCCTCCCGTTGCTCGACTCGGGCGAGGCGGACGGCTTCCTGTTCTACGTGATGCCCTACATCGAGGGCGAGACCATCCGGGAGAAGCTGAACCGCGAGACCCAGTGCGGGGTGGATGAGGCGGTGCGGATCGCGCGGGAAGTGGCCGACGCCCTGGACTACGCCCACCGCCACGGGATCATCCATCGGGATATCAAGCCCGAGAACATCCTGCTGCACGACGGGCGCGCGATGGTGATGGATTTCGGCATCGCGCTGGCCGTCTCGGCCGCCGCCGGCGGCCGCATGACCGAAACGGGACTGTCCCTCGGCACCCCGCACTACATGTCGCCGGAACAGGCGACGGCCGACAAGGCCCTCACCGGGCGCTCGGACATCTACAGCCTGGCGAGCGTGCTGTACGAGATGCTCACCGGGGAGCCGCCCCACATGGGGACCTCGGCGCAGCAGATCATCATGAAGATCATCGCCGAGCCGGTCCGGCCGGCCACCGAGCTGCGCAAGTCGGTGCCGCCCAACGTGGCCGCAGCGCTGGCGAAGGCACTCGAGAAGCTGCCGGCCGATCGTTTCGACAGCGCGCGGGCGTTCTCGGAGGCGCTGGGCAATACCGCGTTTGCCGTTCCGGGCGCTCCAGCAACCGGTGCGACCCGCGGGCTCGCGCGTCGCTGGGTGACGGATCCCCGCACCCTCGCCACGATCGCGCTGGGCCTCATCGGGATCGCGATCGCGGGGACCCTCCGGAGCGGCCAGCGCAGCAGTCTCCTCGAGTACGACGTCGGCCTTCCCGACTCGGCCGGCATGCTGACGGCGTCCCGGGACGCCGGGTTCGCGGTCTCGCCCAGCGGCAACTTCGTGGTGTACGAGACGGTGCGGCGGGGCCGGAGCGAGCTCTGGTATCGCTCGCTGCACGACGCCACGGTCAAGCGGATCCCCGGCACCGATGACGGATCCCAGCCGGTGATCTCTCCCGACGGAACCCGCATCGCGTTCTTCCGCCTCGAAGGCGCCGGGTGGAAAGTCGAAGTGCTCCCGGTCGAAGGCGGCACCTCGACCACGATCGGCCGGGGCGTCGGAGGCATCCAGAAGCTGGCCTGGCAAACCGCGGGACGGATCCTGGTCCTCCAGGACAACGGCAGTCTGGCCCGCTGGCTCGATCCGGAGCAGGGACCGGTCTCGTCGGTCGGGATCCGGTACTGTGAGGACCAGGCGCTGATTCCGGGAGGGGACGGCCTGCTCTGTGGCGGGGGAGCGGCCAAATGGGGCTACCGCGTCACGGTCGGAGACACCGCGTTCGAACAGCGGTTCTGGCGGGCGGAGGACCGGAAGCAGGTATTCGGCTCATCGTTCCGACTGGTCGAGGGGCGCTATCTGACCTACGTCTCCGTCGGCGGCGACCTGTTCGCGGCGCCGGTGGACCTCGAGACCGGCCGGGTGAGCCGAGCGGTGCGGATGGCGAGTGGACTCGGGCTCGCCGATTTCACCGGGACGGCGAGTTATGCCATCTCCGCGTCGGGTACCCTGGTGTACGCCCAGGGGGAGAACCAGTCGGTCGGACACCTGGTGCACTTGACCGATGCGGGAATCGACACGCTGCCAGTCGGCAGAGAAGCCTTCCTCACCTTTGAATACAGCCCCGATGGGCATCGTCTTGCTGCCGTGGTCAGGGGGCTGGAGGGCATGGAGCTCAGGATCTACGACCTCTCGTCGGGCCAATCCCGCACCTGGATCCGGCGGCCGACCCTCGGCCATCCGGTCTGGAGTCCCGCGGGCGACCAGCTGCTGTTCAGGGACACCGACTCGCTCTTTCTCGGCTCGCCGGATCGGTCCGATGCCCCGGAGTTCCTGCTCCAGATTCCCGGAGGCTTCGAACCCACGCGGTGGATGTCCGACAACAGGGTCTTCGGGCTCGGGGGGCGTCCGAATGCCGCGCTGACCCTGCGAATGGACCGCCGGCCCGTCACCACCGACTCGCTCTTGTCAGACAACGGGTTCCCATGGCCATCGGCCGACGGGCGGTGGATCGCATACACCAACAACGCCTGGACCGAGGCCTGGATCGAGCCTCTCCCGCGCGACGGCCGCCGGTTCCAGGCCGGCGCCGGCAATCTGGAAGACATTCAGTGGCTGTCGCCGTTCGAGCTGGGGGTGCCGGTCACCGACGGACCCCGGACCCGGATCGATCGGGTGACCGTCGATCCCGCGGCGAATCCGCCGATTCGTAACCGGGGCCGCTGGGCCGACGCGCCCGAGTATCGAGACACCAACGGGCCCTCGTTCGCGGTGGCCCCGGGTGGGGGCGTCATCTACCTGCGGGGTGCAGCCGATCGGCCGGCCTCGTACCTTCGGGTGGTGCCGCACTGGGTAGATCGGATGAAGAGGGCCGTGGACGCTGCCAATCGCTGACCCACGTCCTCGATCAACTTGCCGCCGGCCTTGCACCAGCCCGGCACGGGCGCTCCGAAGCGAGTGAGCGGACCGGGGACGCCCCGGCCCTCTACTTTGGCGTCACCCGGAACAATCCGCCGGGATTGGCGTCTTCGATCAGCCACACCGCGCCGTCCGGCCCGACCGCCACATCGCGAATCCGGTGCCCCACGCTCCAGCGTTCAGCCGGCGTCGCCCCGCCCTTCCCGTCGAAGGTGATGCGGTTCAGGGTCTGGGTCTGCATGCCGCCGAGCAGCGCCGAGCCATTCCACTCTGGGAACATCGCCCCGTGATAGAAGGTGATGCTTCCCGGCGCGATGACCGGGGTCCAGTAGATCACCGGCTTGGTGAGGTCGGGCCGGGTATCCGGACTGGGAATCGGGGTGCCATCGTAGTTGACCGCATACGAGACGAGGGGCCAGCCGTAATTCTTGCCGGGCTCGATCAGGTTCAGCTCATCGCCGCCCCGCGGCCCATGCTCCAGCTCCCATAACCGGCCGTCGGGCCCGAACGCGAGACCGTACGGGGTGCGATGCCCCATCGTCCAGGTCTCCGACGGCGTGAGGTTCGGTCCCGGGAACGTGTAGGTGGAAACGACCGGCGCGGTCTTGGCCTGCTCGGTGTTGCGGGGCGGGTTAATGATGTCGAGGGTCTCTGCCCCGGTCTTGCCCGCGTTGGGGTTCCCCGGCGCCGGTTTGCCGTCCAGGGTGAGCCGCAGGATCTTGCCGAGTGGCGAGTTGGGATCCTGCGCCGGGGTCATGCGCTGCCGGTCGCCCACGGTGAGAAAGAGGTAGCGATGATCGGGGGAGAAGGCGACCGCCGCGCCGAACTGACCGCCGCGGCCCCGCGCGCCGTCGCGCCAGATCACCTGCAAGCCCTCGAGACTCGCGGTGCCATTGCCGAGGGCAAGGCGGGCCCGGGCCAGTGCGAGGCTCGAGCCCGGCCGGGTACTGTCGCCCGGCTCGGAGTAGGTGAGATAGATGTTCTGGTCGGTGGCGTAGCTGGGCGACAGGTAGACGCCGAGCATGCCACCTTGCCCCTGCGAGAGGACGGCGGGCACGTTCTGAACCGGCGTCATCCCGCCTTGCTGGGTCACCAGCGAGAGGGCGCCGACTTTCTCGGTGATGAGCATGCGCCCGTCGGGCAGGAATGCGATGCGCCAGGGCAGCTTGAGCTCGGCCACCTTCGTCATGGTGAACGGCAGGCTGGCCTCGGGTTCCAGGCTGCCGGCATTCACCTGGGCCGGCACGGGGGACGAAACGGAGACGAGGAGCAGGGCGGCACTCGCGATGGCCTTCATCGAGAACTCCTCACCAGGGGGGTCGCGGCCTCGAGCTATGCTTTCTTCCTGGTTACGAATGTACCATGCGTTCATGCTGACCATCTACGCCAGGCCTCTTGACCTGGATCTCTCGAGGCCGAGCCTTCTCGATCCTGGGAAGCCGGATGGTGAGGACCCCGTTTTCGGTGGTCGCCTCGATCCGTTCCGGGTCCACGGTGGACGGGAGGGTGAAGGTCCGCTCGAACCGCCCGTAGTGCCGCTCCCAGCGATGCCACCGCTCGTCCTTCTGATCGGTCTGGGTCTGCTTCTCGCCGGAAACGGTGAGGACCTGATGCTCGAGACTGATCTTCACATCCTCGGGGCGAACCCCGGGCACATCCATGGAGATCGTGAGATGATCCTTGTCTTCCCGGACATCGACATTGGGGGTCCAGGCCGATCCAACGGTGTCGCCGTTGTCCTGGTTGGTGGGGTGGCCGAACGCTTCATCCATGAGACGGGTGAGCCGGGTGAGGCCCGAGTACAGGTTCTGGTTGGGCTCAGCGGCTCGGCGCAGGGTGGTGAGATACATGGGTCTTCCTCCCAAAGGGTTCAGGGTCCACGGAGCGGCGGTGAAGGCTCGCTCCGTACGGGGGGAGGGGATGTGCAGCCTGGATGCCAGCGGTGGGGCGGCCTTTTCGGTCAAATTGGCAAAGCGAGTCGGTCGAGTTGGAGGGGGTGGTGCCAGGATGGCAAAGGCCGGCGCGGGGGTGTGGTTCGCCGCCTCGACTCGGGATACGGAGAACTCTCATATCGAGAAAAGGCGAGCCATCATATCCAGGATATGCACCCAGCCTGCTTGCAGCCTAATTCAGGGTCTGCAGGGGGAAACTGGGTGATATGATCGCGAGGGGTGGATTGGATTGGCAGTACGATGCCGGGTTAGAGAGCGGGGTTCTGCAGGACGATGTTGGGATAGGTGGCGGGGTTTTGCCGCGACGACGAAGATACGGTAGCATTGGGGTGCAGGTTAATTAATGGTTAGGGCGCCAACCACACTCGCGGCTACTCAATTATCGCAGCACACCAAAAGGAGGACCGCATGGTCACCAAGCTCCTCGCCACCACAGCCGCCCTGATGCTGGTAGCTGGTCCGGCGTCAGCGCAGCACGCTGGGAGTGTTGAAATCGGCTTAGTCGCGAAGGAGGTGAGGCTGGATGGGAGCTTTAGCCCATCCGGAAAGGCTCCATGGGTGTGGGGGGCCAGCGTTCGCCTGGGTCTCTTTTTGAATCGACACTGGGAGCTAGAAGCAGATGATGCCCAAACGTTTGGACACGCAACGGGGTTCTTCAACGGGTACGCGAGTACCCCGCTCAATTATTACCCACACCATCTTCGCGTTAACTACAATCAGGCGCTGGGCGCCGCGGGTCGATTCGTCTGGCTACTCGGGGCAGGCCCGGCGTACAACCTTTACGGTCCCAAAGGGCAAGAGGAACCCGGGTTCAAAGGCCACGATTGGGGTTTCGCCGTGCTAACTGGACTTAGGGTAGGGCTCACGCCTGGCATCCGGTTTCGCTTTGACGGCGGGCTCGACTACATCCCTTCACCGAACAACGGGAAAACCGCCGTGGTGAACCAGTTTGACGGCATAACCGCCGCGGCGCCTCCCAAGCACAACATTGATCTCGGCCTGCAGGCCGGCTTGGCCGTCCTTCTTGGCCACGGGCACTGATCACAGCCTCGCCGGGCCGGACAACCTGCGGCGCGGGGCCAACTGAAGGAGGCTGCGCCCTAACCCGCGCTTGCAGCAGACCGGGGCGTAAGCGCGGCGCAGCCGCGCAGGATATCTTCAACCCGGATCGCGCGGCTGCGCCGCACGCCCCGGCTGCTGAAGCGCAGGGCGTTATGCGGCCTTAAACACTTGAATAATCTCTGTATATCGTGCGCTGGCTGATTACTGAACAGGACTTCGCCCGGGCGGACCACGCCGCCTGGCGGCGCGTTCCCGTCGCTGTCGTGCTCTATTACGGCCTTGGTCTTGGGATCCCGATCGGGCTCTTGCTTACCGAATGGGGAAGCCCGGGGAGTCTCCTTCGAACACTCCTTCTGACGTGTTCCCTGACTATCCTGCTCGGTGTGGTCCTTGCCGCATTTGAGGCAGCCACTTGGTGGATCCCAATTGCCCGTAGGATACGCCAGTTATACCACCTCGATCCGAGGTACGTGCAGCAGCCACCCCCTGGCTTTGATGCTGGGTTTCCCTGCGCTGCCATGGACTCGGAGGGTAAGCTCCATCCGGGCATGGTCTACATCGGCCCAGATGAGTTCCTCTTCGCTCCTCACATCATACAAAGCAAGAGAACCGCGGCGGTCACGGCCGACCCTGCCCAATCCGCGGTGAGGATAGGTCCGGCAAGAACTATCACCATACATCCGGCCGGCATCAGAAGAGGCAAAATGCTCTCCTGGCTATTTGGCGGCCCGTTGGCGAAAGGACTCGTTGTCAGCTGGGACGGCCATACTACCTTCTTACGCGTGCCTCGTAGCGACAAGCTCTTCATGCAGCTCGAGGCAGAGTTGGTTAGGATGCGACAACATGCCGATCAGCATGGCCGCGCGGACAGCGCTTAATCGCCGCATAACCCGCGCTTGGAGCCGACGAGGGCGTGGGCGCGTCAGCAGCCGCACGGTATATTGATCGGCGAGGCTGTGCGGCTGCTGCCGCACGCCCTCGCAGCTCAAGCGCAGAGCGTTAGGCTGTGCCATTTTGAGGTTCGAGATACTATGAGAGCTTTCCTCTCAATAGCCGTTGCCATCCTTCCCCTAGTCCGGTTCGACACGGTCACCCAGACTTCAGCACTGCGCACCCTGCCTGCTATCACCCTGGACGAGCTTCGAGAGGCGCCCTTCGGCACACCGTTTGGTCTCACCCTCGACCCTGACGGTGGCTTCTACGTCGTCGACAGCAAGCAGGCTGGTGTATCTCGTTTCGATCGGCACGGAAGGGGTCTTCGGCACTACGGCCGGAGCGGGGACGGCCCCGGTGAATTCGAGGCGGCAACCGAACCGACCGTCATTGATGATTCAACCCTCGCTATCGCAGACCTCATGCGCCGCGATCTCACGCTGCTGGATCGCCGCACTGGCCGCTTCCGTCAGCGGATTAGTATCGGCCACCTCATAGGATCGATCGCACCTACGGCCCACCACATCCTCATCGGAGCGCGTGCGCTCTCTCCACGGCATTCGGTGGCGTCCCTCGATTTAGCTACGGGCACGGTCACACTGCTCTACGGACTGCCTGCAGAGTATGTCAAAGGAGGACCTCTCGCCGGAACACGCTACCGCGTATTCGTGCGGCCCCGCGGGGACACCCTCTGGATCGGGTGGGAAGGGACCAACTATCTGGTGAGGGCGGTCGGGGGTATCGTCGTGGACACCCTCCAGTTCCCGCGGCGGCGCCGCAAAGGTGTGCCGCGCGACCCAAACGCACAACTGGAGCGCCTCCCATTTGCCCAACAGTTTGCTTTTATGTCCTCCCTTATTGGGCTCAGCGTCCTGCCGGACGGACGCGTGTTGGCGGCCCACCTCGATGCGGCACTGAGCCATCAGATTCCGTCGCGGATCATGCCGGGGGCCCCGCTGCCGATCACGTCGCGACTCTATTTGACACTTCTTGACCTTCCGGCACACCGGGCTTGCGTGGATCTCGAGGTCCCGATCTCGGATGACATTGTCCCGGCGGTGGCGTTCGCTGCGGACACCCTCATGGTCCTGGACCAAGAGCCTAAGGGCGCCGATATTCAGACGGTGGTCCGCCGGTTTCTTGTAGACGACCCTCACTGCGTGTGGACCTCGCTTCCGTGAGGTGCCGCTGCCGGACACAGCCTAACCCGCGCTTGGAGCCGACGAGGGCGTGAGCGCGTCAGCAGCCGCACGCTATATTGATCGGCGAGGCTGTGCGGCTGCTGCCGCACGCCCTCGCAGCTCAAGCGCAGAGCGTTAGGCCGCGTGAAATCGAACTAACGGGGAGTGTCATTGTGACACACTCCAAGTAACACTCTCGCCTTTCTCCTCATTGTTGCCGTGCTTTTCGGAGGTACACATCCTGCTTCCCTTAGCACATATGGTCCACCCTATCCTAGTGCCAACTCGGGTTCTCTCCGTGCTTGGGGCCTTTGGCGCCCTGACCAACGGGGCCTGTAGCCTTTTGGGTAGTACAGAGGCGAGCATCTGTTCTGGCCCCGGCTTCTCTGCCGTCGTTGCGGAGGTTCGTGATCAAGATGGAAGACCGGCAGCTCGCGGTGCACGTCTCCTCGTCCGTGACGGGACTTACCGGGACTCCTCGTCGGTCGCGTTCGATGCTTTGTCCATCGGCGCAGCCGACAACCGCGATGGGAGGTACGACGTCTGGGTAACACGTCCCTGGTATCGAACTGCGAACATCCGCGGAGTAGAAGTCCCGAAGGGATCATGCGGAGCTCAACATCCGGTCACCGTATCAGCACAAATCCAGTTGCTCCCAAGTGCTCCACCTGTCCGCAGCCTGTATGTCGAACCAACAGGCGTCGGACTGGTCGTGGCTACACAGTGCAGTTTCAAGCCTACGTCGACGCACTGCCCCAAATGGACCACGGGGTACTCTGGTCAGTCGAGGATACAACGATTGCGTCGATTACCCAAGAAGGCGTTGCGAAAGTCAAGTGCACCGCCCCGCTTGGGAGCACAGCTGTTACGGCTCAAGCACGAGCTGACCCCAGGGTAATCGGGTCGGTACCACTCGCGGTAATAGATGTGGCGTGTCGCTGATCCCGCAGGCAACGCGGCCTAACCCGCGCTTGCAGCAGCCGAGCCCCTGACGCCTCGGCCGCCACGAGGTATGTTCTCAATCTTGGCTTCGTGGCGGCCTCAGCAGGGGCTCGCTGCTGAAGCGCAGAGCGTTAGAGCGCCAACTTCTGGTTGTCGATTGGGCCTCCCCCGGAAAAATGGACAAGGAGTTAAGCCGGAGGCAAACTTCTAGCTCCGGAGGAGGTCATGAAATCGACGCGGCGGCGGTTCACACGGGAGTTCAAGCTCGAGGTGGTACGGCAGCTGGAGAGTGGGCGCCGGCTGGCCGATGTGGCGCGGGAATTGGGGGTGGATGCCCAGGTCATCCGGCGCTGGCGGGACCAGGTGACGGTGGATCCGGCGACGGCGTTTCCGGGCAATGGGCGGCAAGCCCGGTCGGAGGATGAGCTGCAGCGGCTCCGCCGGGAGGTGACCCAGCTCCGCGCGGAGCGGGATTTCCTAAAAAAAGCGGCGGCGTTCTTCGCGAAAACGTCGCGGTGAGGTACCAGGCCGTGGCGACCGGGTCCCGCACGCTGTCGATCGCGCGGCGCTGTGCGCTCCTCGGGGTCTCGCGCAGCGGGTATCACGCGGCGCGACGCCGGGTCCCGAGCGCCCGTGCCCTGGCCAATCAGCAGCTCGTGGTCGAGATCCGGCGGATCCACCGCGAGGTGGACCGGACCTACGGCAGTCCGCGGATGCACCCCGAGCTGGTCGGCGCCGGTTTCGCCTGTGGGAAGAATCGGGTCGCACGACTCATGCGCGCGGCGGGGATTCGGGCGAAGCAGTCCAATCAGTATTGCGTGACGACGAACAGTCGGCATGCCTTCGCCATCGCGCCGAATCACCTCGATCGGCAGTTCGCGGCCTCGGCGCCGAATCGAATCTGGATGGGCGATATGACTTACATCCCGACCGCGGAGGGATGGTGCTTCCTGGCGGTCCTGATCGATGCGTTCTCGCGCCGGGTGATCGGCTGGGCAGTGGACACCCAGCTCACCGCGAGTCTCCCGTTGATGGCATGGCAGCAGGCCGTGGCAGCGCGACAACCGAAGCCTGGCCTGGTGCACCATTCCGATCGGGGGACCCAATACGCCTGCACCGCCTACCAGACGGTGCTGCAGCGGCACGCGGCGATCTGCAGTATGAGCCGGAGTGGGGACTGCTGGGACAATGCGGTAGTCGAAAGCTTCTTCGCAGCGCTCAAAGTCGAGCGGCTCCACGAACGACGCTACACGACGAAAGAAGAACTGGAAGCTGACGTGCAGGACTACATCGAAGGGTTTTACAATCGACGGCGGCGGCACTCGACCCTGGGCTATCTCAGCCCGGTGATGTTCGAGCTCCGCCATGCGGCTTAAATCACTGTCTATCGATTTGGGGC
>CAVSLV010000004.1:0-759732 GCA_963728915.1 uncultured Gemmatimonadales bacterium
GACGCGCCACTCGCGGTTTTTTGATGCGGGTCTTGAGATCTGGGTTAGGCCGGCGCTTTATCTCGACCGAGCTTGTCCGAGTGCCGGAGATCTCGCGCTTCCTGGGCATCGTGATACGGATGTACTATCTCGATCACCCGCCGCCTCACTTTCACGCCTCCTATGGTGGCTCCGACGCCCAGATCGCAATCGGAAGCCGCGCGATAGTGCGGGGTCGGTTGCCCCCTCGCGTCTTGGCCCCTGATCGCCGAATGGGCTAGACTCTATGAGGCCTTGCTTCTCGAGAACTGGCGACGGCTCCACGCTGAGATGCCTCGAATTCGAATTCCACCGCTGGAGTAGATGTAATGGAACACCCCGAGTCGATTCCGCCCGTGCATCCCAGGATTACTGCCGTCGAGGCTCGGGGCGGTTTCGTCGTGGCACTGTGGTTCACTGACGGATCGAATGGGGTGGTGGACCTGGCTCCCTGGATTCGGGGGCGGAAGGGCGTTTTCACCGAGCTTCAGGACCCGGCCTATTTCGCGCGAGTGATGGTCGATCGCGACGCCGGGACGATCGTCTGGCCCAATGGCGTGGATCTCGATCCAGACATGCTGTTCGAAGCGGCCCACCGTTCCGCCACTCCGGCCTAAGGGTTTGGAGTAGGGAGGTTCGCCAGGAAATAGCACCAATAGTATCAAGTCTTCCCTTGGCCCTCAGACTTCATCTTCCTCTTCAATCTCATAGTTCGGCTCCCGGGAAAACTCCTCTCTCGGCGATTCTCGAGCCGCCGCGAGGGCAGCCTCCCAAACTGCCAGGGAGCCCAACCGCACCGCGGCATCGGCACCTACGTTCTCGAGCAATAGTCCGAGCAGGTTGATTCTGTCCGCCTCGCTCCAAAAGAGCTTCCCGCGGTACATCTCGAATTTCTCGGGCGTGAGCTGCCAACGGCCACTGGCTTCCTCCCCTTCCCAGCGGCGGCCTCCCCGGCGGATATCCCATCGAATGGTCATGGTCGATTCCAGATTGGACAACATGAGAACGGTAGGCGACTTCTGCCGCAAGGACTAACTAGAAAAACGCAGACTCGTTCGGCCGCTCGCGTCCAGCTGCTCCCGGCCGATGGCAGTGGTTCGGCCCTCACCGCGGTCTTCGGGTTAATCAGAATCAGCCCCAGTGCTCCATGGTGGCACGTGCCAACCGTGCTGCGGGTCGACTCGTACCGCTTCTTCTTCTACTCAGCCGATGGCAATGAGCCGCCCCACGTCCATGTACGCCGGGGCCGGAACACTGCAAAGTTCTGGCTCGACCCTGTAAGCTTGGCGGACAACAATGGCCATCCGACCCATGAGTTGCGATACTTGCTACGGTTGGTCGAGATGAATAGACCTTTTCTCCAACGTTGCTGGAATGAGTTCTTCGCCAACTGATCTTTCGGCACCCCGGGCTACCGCCGTCAGTTTCACCGACGACCACCTGATGGTGGCGCTTGCCGATGGCCGCAGGATTGGCGTTCCGATCGAGTGGTATCCCCGACTGGCAGAAGCCAGTCCGGCCGAACGGAACCGCTGGGAGCTGATTGGCCAGGGAGAAGGCGTTCATTGGCCCGCCCTCGATGAGGACCTGAGCGTCAACAGTCTCCTGGCTGGCCGGCGTTCCGGAGAAAGTCCCCGATCGTTGAGCACCTGGCGAGAGCGGAGGAACCGGCCCTCTCCTTGACGGTCTAGGAAAGCAACCGAATTCTTTCCTGGAGCATTTAGGAGAACGGGTTATGCCGCCGTCGCCATCGCCACCCTCGCGCTCGGCATCGGCGCCAACACGGCGATCTTCTCGGTGGTGGATGGCGTGCTCTTGAAACCGCTCCCATTCCCCCAGAGCGATCGCCTGGTCCATATCACCTTCGGCTACCCCCTCGGCGCGATCTGGACCTATCGCGACCAGGCCAGGGCAACCTTGCGAAGTCTCGGGCCCGGTCCTACTTTGTGACGTAGAGTACTTGTCCCTGAGCCACAGACCCGATGCCTCGCGTCCCGTTGCCCAGCGTCATTGGTTTCGCCCTCGCCGGCGCTTGTCTAACCGCCGCGGGCCCAATGCATTCCCAGGGGCCGCCGAAGCCCGACACCACGGTCGCCTACGGGACTCAATCCCCCTATCAGATCATCGACCTGTTTCTTCCGTCGACCCGGAACGCGCCGGTCGTTCTCTTCACCTATGGCGGAGGCTGGCATTCACCCCGCGGCCCCGGCCTCAATGCGGTATGCGATGCGGTCAGAAAGGCGGGCATCGCCTGCCTGCTGGCGAGCCATCGCCTCGGTCCCGCCGATCTCTTTCCCGCCCAGGCTGAGGATCTTGCCGCCGCTGCGGCGTGGGTGCTGGGACATGCCGCCGCGCTCGGCGTCGATCGATCCCGTTTCTTCCTCGCCGGTCACAGCTCGGGCGCTCACCTCTCCGCACTGATCGCGCTCGACACCACCTACCTGACCCGCGCGGGTGTGTCCGCGCGCGCCATCCGCGGCGTCGTTGCCCTCAGCACGCCGTCGGATCTCCGCACCCGTCCCTCGGGTGATGGCTACGGCGACGCCTTGATGGGCGGCGCGGGGGCCGACACGTTTCGGCGGGACACCACGGTGCTCTGGCAGGCCAGTCCGCTCCGCTATGTTCGCGCCGGAGCGCCGCCCTTCCTCCTCGCGGTCGCCGAGAATGATTTTCCGATGTTACCGGGCGACAGCCGGGTCTTCGCGGACGCCTTGAAGCAACGAGGCGTGGAAGTGAGCCTGCTGGTCGTGCCGGGAGGCAACCACCTGTCCACGGTCGCCGCGCTCCTCGATCCGGAGAGCGCGGTATGGAAGGCCTTCATCGGTTTCGTCGGCCGCTAGCGCGCTCCCCTTTCGAGATGCGGGTCAGGCCGTCGGTGGCGCCCCGCTCCCCCGGATCGCGGCGATTACCAGGCCGGCGATGCCACCATGCACCAGCTCGAGGAGCGGATCCACGATGGTGCGGGTCAGGGTCTGGATATTCGCCACACCATACAGGACGAAATCGGCGACGAACCAGGCCAGAAACCCGACCGTCGCGCCCACCAGGAAGCCGGTTCCCATCGAGCCCGCGTTAGGTCGGTATCGCAGGGCGAAGACGATGAGGTAGGCATACGCGATATAGGCCACCGCCAGGGCCCAGAAGATCTGATGCTCGCGATCGACCCCCGTTGCGGTTCCCCCATTGGCCGCGTAAAAACTGGCGAATATCATGTTGAACAACAGATACCCGACCCCGTACAGCACCGCGGCGCCAACGATGACCGCGGCGAACGTCCGCTTCGCATCCATGGAGCTCTCCTGGTTAGGGACAGGGCTGGAGCTACGCCCGCTAGCGCCGGATAGCTTACCACCAATTTGCCAAACCCGCTGTAGGCGTCCCTCCCGCTCAGGGCATCCGGCTCAGCGCGACCGGAAGCTCTAACGTGGGCTGTCCGGCGGACTGGAGCGCCCGGTTGGCCGACTGCACCGCCGCCCGGGCGGCGGACCGAACCTCGACCAGCGTCTTCCCGGCCCGAGCCAGCGCTTCCACCGACCCGGTCCGCTCGGCCTGGCTCGGCGCGGTGTTCATGTCTCCATAGCTGAACTGGGTGATCTCCCCTAACGCGCTGGTGGTGTAGGGATCGAAGTCGAACCCGGTGGTCCGCGGGGTGGAGAGCCGGCGGGCCAGCGCGCCGAGCGAGTCCCGGAGCCCGGTCAACGCCGCGGTGACCGCGGCGTTGCCTCCCGAGCCCGCCAGCCGTGCCTCGGCGTTGCCCCGGACGGTGGCCAGCCCATTGATCGCCTCGAACACCTCGGTCATGGCCGCATACACCCGCCGGCTCTGGTCCAAGCGGGCCCGCCAGTCGGCCGGTCCGGTGGAGCGTCTCGGATCGGGCTTCAGGGTGAAGCGAGCCGTTTCGGCATGGCCTCCCACGGTCAGGCGAACCTGGTAGGCCCCGGGGAGCGCCGTGCCTCCCGGCACCCGGCGGAGCTGAAAGGTCGTGTCGATCAGCGCCACGCCGGCGGCATAGTTGAAGGTCCAGTTGAACAGATTGAGCCCTTGCGTGTCAGGAAGCCTCGGCAGCGAGCCGAGTTTGTTCGGTTCTTCGTCGGGCGTGGGCTCGACGTACGGCGCGGCCAGCCGGGCGGAGTCGGTGATGCCGGCGGCCTTGAGACTGTCGTTCCGGGCCTGCTTCTTCGTTTCCAGGCGAAGGCTATCCGCGAGAGTCGCCGAATCGGGCCGGCTGGTGAAGTGATTCACCGTCGTCCCCGAGGCATCGAGAATGTCGAGGCTCACTTCCTGGTTCTTGTCCTTGAGCCAGTAGTAGATGAACACGCCGTTGGGCGGATTCTGCCCGGCCTGGAGATTCTCGATCAGCGCCCCACCGCCCCAGAAGACCCGGTAGGCGTCCCGGGGCGTGAAGAGGTGGACCGCCTGCTCGGTGGTTCCCCGGGCCATCTGCCGGAGCGGCGAGATGTCGTCCAGGATCCAGAACGCCCGGCCATGGGTGGCGATGGCCAGGTCGCCTTCCTTGACCACGATATCGTGGACCGGCACGGGGGGCAGGTTCCGCCGGAGCGACTGCCAGTGTCCCCCGTCATCGAAGCTGACCCAGACGCCCCGCTCGGTCCCGGCGTACAGCAGTCCCTTGCGCTCGGGGTCCTCCCGGATCACCCGGGCGAACTCATCGGACGGAATCCCGTCGGTGATCCGGGTCCAGGTCCTCCCGTAATCGGTGGTCTTGAACAGATAGGGGGCGTAGTCGTCCAGCATGTTGCGGTTGGCCGCGACGTAGGCGGTGCCGGCCGCGTGAGGAGACGGCTCGATAGTCGAGACCCGGCTGAATTCCTTCCATCCCTCCCTGGGAGTCACATCGGTCCAATGCGCTCCGCCATCCCGGGTCAGGTGAATCATCCCATCATCGGATCCCACCCAGATGGTCCCGGAGGCGACCGGTGATTCCGCGATGGCGAAGATGGTGGCGTAGGTCTCGGCGCCGGTCGCTTCCACCGTGATCGGACCGCCGGCCACGATCAGCGTCTTCGGATCGTGCCGGGTCAGGTCGGGGGAAATGATGGACCAGGTCGCCCCGCGATCGGCGCTCTTGAACAGCATGTTCGAGCCCAAGTACACGACCCTGGAATCGTGCGGGGAGAGTGCCATCGGGGTGGTCCAGTTCCAGCGCTGCTTCTGGTCCTTGGGACGGGCCGGCGGTTCCCACCACGGGTCGATGCTGTCGAAGAACCCGGTGGCGCGGTCGTACCGGGTGTTTCCGCCTCCGGTCGCGAAGACCCGGTCGGGCCGGTTCGGATCGGGAATGATCACGCCGGCCTCGCCTCCACCGGCGTAGTACCACTGGGTGATGTCGAACAGGTTGTCCGAGCGGCTCGGCCCGCAGGAGGAGCTGTTGTCCTGCTGGGAGCCGCACACCCGGTAGGGAAAGTGGTTGCTGGCGGTGATGTGATAGAACTGCCCGGTCGGGTATCCCGTGGTGCTCCAGTTGGCTCCCCGGTTCACCGAGATCCGGGCGCCCTGGTCGGCGCCCACGATCATCCGGTCGCGATTGTCCGGGGCGATCCAGAGCACGTGGGTGTCCCAGAGGTCGTTATAGGGACGCACTTCGGAGAAGTGCAAGCCGCCATCGGTGCTTCGGAACAAGGTCCCGTTGGGGAGGTACACCGTGTTGGTGTCGGCGGGATCGGCGAACACCCGGCTGAAATAGAAGGGCCGCCAGTGGATGCTCGATTTGGCATTGATCCGCTTCCAGGAGACTCCGCCGTTCTCGGAGCGATAGAGCCCGCCGGAATCGGCCTCGATCATCGCCCAGACCCGCTCTGGATTGGCCGGCGAGACGGCCAGGCCGATGTTGCCGAGGACTCCCTTGGGAAGACCTTCGTTGTGGGTCAGCTCGGTCCAGTGGTCGCCGCCATCGGTGGTCTTGTAGATCGCGCTGCCGGCGCCGCCGCTGACGATGTCCCAGGGTTTCCGGACCACCTGCCAGGTGGAGGCGTAGAGCACGTTGGGATCTCCGGGATCCATCTGAAGATCGGTCGCTCCGGTGGAATCGTTCCGGAACAGGATCTTCTCCCAGGTCTTGCCGCCGTCCTTGCTCCGGAAGACTCCCCGTTCCGGGTTAGGGCCGTGGGCGTGACCCAGGGCGGCGACGTAGACCAGGTCGGGGTTCCAGGGGTGGACCACGACCCGGGCGATCTGCCGGGTCTCCCGGAGGCCCAGGAAGGTCCAGCTGCTGCCGCCGTCGGTCGTCTTGTAGACCCCGTCGCCATAGGAGGCGTTACCCCGGAGGGTGGACTCGCCGGTTCCCACGTACACGATGTCCGGGTTAGGCGGGTAGATCGCGATCCCGCCGATGGTGCCGCCGAAGAACTTGTCGGTGACCGGCTCCCAGGTGTACCCGCCATTGGTGGTCTTCATGACCCCGCCGCCGGTGGTGCCGGAGTAGTACTCGAGGGGCCGGGCCACCGAGCCGGCCACCGCGACCGATCGTCCGGAGCGGTAGGGGCCGATGTTGCGCCATTTGAGGCCGGCGAAAGCGGCGGTGTCCACGTCGTGAACCGGGGCCTGGGCGACGCCCTGCGCCACCGTGAGCGAGCTCAGCGCGAACGCAACCACGATGGAGCGGTGCATGGACTTCCCTCGGCAAAAGGTCGGTCAATAGTCGGGGCCCAACCCGGCCGGGGCAAGGGCGCGGGATCGGGCGGATCAGCCGCGGCGTTCGATCCCGCTGACCCGATCGAATCCGGTATCGAAACTCAGGATGCCGGTGATTTTCCGGCGCCGCATGACCGCCGCGTGAACGGCATCCCTCGCGGAAAGGCCGGACAGGCCGAGCATCAGCGCTTTGGCGTGTTCCACATCGACGCGCTCCATCGGAAACACCTCGTCCACGACTCCGAGCAGGGCATCGAAGGCGGGCTGGATGGCATCGGGGCGGCGAATCGCGTGATAGCGGTGGAGGATTTCCTGGAGCACTTCGGCATCGGTGACCAGACGATCGCCCGCGTCAATGGCGCGTTCCAGCAGGCGGCGGGCTTCGTCCTTGTTGTGGTGCGCCGCCCCCACGAGGTACATGGGGATATTCGAGTCCACAAAGATCACGAGCGATAGCCGCGCTCGATCTCCTCGAGCATCTGGGGCAGATCGGCGGTGGGATACGTTCCCCGCGCCGCTTCGCGGACGACTGAGAGTTTGCGTCGAGGATCGGCCGGGGATTCTCCCCGGCGGGCCTGGCGCAGGGCCTGGCGGACCCACTCGGCGACGGTCATCCGGTGCTTCCGCGCGATCCGCCTGATTTCTGCCAGCTCTTCGGGATCGAGCAGGACCTGGAGTCGCTGACTCATCATGATGAGTCTAATATACTCATGGCCATGAGTCAAACAATCAGGTCGCGCAGCCCTTCCAGCGACACATTCCCGCCGCTCAGGATCAGGGCGACCCGCTTCCCCGCGAACCGCTCTCGATACCTGAGCACCGCGGCGAGCGACGCGGCGCCGGCGCCCTCCACCAGGTTCCGGGTCTTCTCGAGCAGGACCCGCATCGCGGCCCGGAGCTCGAGGTCGCTCACCAGCACAAAATCGTCGAGGTCGCGCCGGAGGATCGCCTGGGTCAGCTCGAACGGCGCCCGGGTCGCGAGCCCTTCGGCGAAGGTCTCCATCGGCGCCTCGACCCGACGCTGTTCCTTCCAGGAGCGGTAGGCGGCCGGGGCCCGCTCGGACTGCACCCCGATCACCTCGATCTCGGGGTTCATCCCTTTCGCGGCGAGACAGGCGCCCGCGGCGCCACTCCCTCCTCCCACCGGGACCACGATCGCATCCAGCTCGGGCTGCTCTTCCAGGATCTCCAGCGCATGAGTAGCCACGCCGGTGACCAGGAGCGGCTCATCTCCTGACGAGAGGTAGTGCATCCCCTCCGATTGCGCGGCCTGCTCCACGTAGGCCCGGCAGTCGTCGAAGTCCTTGCCCACGAACCGCACCTCGGCGCCGAATCCGCGGATCGCTTCGACCTTGCCGGGATTGGCCCCGTTCGGCACCGCGACCACCGCGCGGACTCCGAAGAGCTGCGCCGCGTAGGCCACGCTCTGCCCATGATTCCCCGATGATGCGGTGAGCACACCCGACTGGCGCCGCTCTCCCGAGAGGTGCGCCATGAAGTTGACTCCGCCGCGTACCTTGAACGCTCCGGTCGGCAGGTGATTCTCGTGCTTGATCCAGAGCGAGGCGCCGGCCAGGTCGTCGAGGGCCTGATACCGCCGTAAAGGCGTCGGCTGGAGGTAGGGCGCGATGGTACTGCGGGCCTCGTAGACCTCGGTGAATCCCGGAATATCGCTGTTCATGGTGGCCCGGATATTATCATGAATCCGGCCGGGAGGAGATCATGGCAATCCGGGTGGTTCGACTGGGCTCCCCTCGCGCCGCTGGCGAGGGCCTCCGGCTCGGCACGGTGCGCCGCCCGCCTCGCGGGGTGCGGAAGCAGGATATCGCGCGAAAGAACTACTACGACGTGTGGTTGCCCGAACTCTCTCCCAGTCCGGCGCTCGTGAAGATGGCCCTGAACGCGACGACGCCGGCCGCATGGCGCACCTTTACCAGACGATATCGCGCCGAGATGAGCAAGCCCCCGGCGTCGCGGGTGCTGGATCTGCTTGCCGCCCTCTCGCAGGAGAGCAATTTCTCAGTGGGATGCTATTGCGAGGATGAGTCGCGCTGTCATCGATCGGTGCTGCGGGAGCTGCTGCGGGAGCGCGGCGCGGCACTCTGAACTCCATCGCTTGACTCCCCCGCCATTCGTCGGGATAATAGCCCTCTCTCCCACCGTCGAGCCCGTCATGTCTTTCCGGTTCCTGCGTCCCGCGGCCCTCGCCCTCGGCGTGATCTGGTTGACGCCCTCGCAGCTCCCGGCGCAGCAGGTCTCGATCGAGGCACAGCTCAAGGGATTCGATCAATACATGGCGCAGGTCTTCAAGGATTGGAACGTGCCAGGGATGGGAGTGGGGATCGTGGTGAAGGACAAGCTGGTCTTTGCCAAGGGCTATGGCTATCGCGATTACGACAAGAAGCTTCCCTACACCCCGACCACCCTCCAACCGATCGCGTCCAACACCAAGCTGTTCACCGCCACCGCCGCGGGACTCCTGGTTTCGGAGGGGAAGCTCGACTGGGACAAGCCGGTGCGGCAGTTCGTGCCCAGCATCCAGTTCTACAACGACGAGCTGAATCAGACCGTGACGATCCGGGACATGCTCTCGCACCGCACCGGGATCACCCGGCACGACCTGATCTGGTACAAATCCGACTTCAGCCCGAAGGAGCTGTTCGAGCGGCTCAAGTACCTGGAGCCCTCCCAGGCGATCCGGACCACGTTCCTGTACAACAACATGATGTACGCCGGGGCCGGGTACGCGATCGAGCTATTGAGCGGCAAGCCCTGGGACGCCTTCGTGCGGGAACGGATTCTCGGTCCGCTGGGCATGACCAGCACGGTGTTCACCATCGAGGATCTGGAGGCCAGCCCTGACCATGGGGTTCCCTACACCGAGCGCCGGGAAGGGACCAAGCTCGACCCGATCCCCTATTACCGGGAGCAATCGGGCGTCGCCCCCGCGGGCGCCATCGTCTCCAACGTGGTGGATCTGTCGAAGTGGCTGATCGCCCAGATGAACGGCGGCACGGTGAACGGGAAGCAGGTGATTCCGGCCGACGTGATCCAGCAGACCCTGGCGCCTTCGATCGCGTTGCCTAACACGGGACTTCTGGTCCGGGGCTACGGCGAGCTGCTCAACTCGGCCTACGGGATGGGGCGGTGGACCGCGTCCTACCGGGGCCATCTGCTGGCCTATCACGGCGGCGACATCAACGGGTTCCACTCCCAGATTTCCATGATGCCGTACGATTCGATCGGCGTGATCGTGCTGGTGATCGGCGATCACGCCGCCCCGCTCTACAACGTGGTCTCCTACAACATCTACGAGCGCCTCCTCGGGATGTCGCTCACCCCGTGGAGCGAGCGGCTCAACACCATCCGGCTCAAGAACAAGGAGACCGATCAGCAGGCCCGCGCCAAGGCGGGCGCCGACCGGGTCGCGGGGACCCATCCGTCCCATTCCCTCGACGCCTACCTGGGCGAGTACGCCCATCCGGCCTACGGCGTGGTCTCGATCGGCAAGGGAGACTCGGCGGGGACGCTGCGATTCGAGTTTCACAAGATCACGCTTCCCCTTACCCACTTCCACTACGACCGCTTCGACACCCCGGACGACGAGGAGAACGGCAAGTGGTCGGTGAATTTCATCACGAACCCCCAGGGGGAAGTGGACCAGCTGGAGATGTCCCTGGATGAGGCGGCGGTGAGCTTTACCCGGCGGGTACCGGCGGAGCTGACCAGCGAAGCGACTCTGCGCCAGTACCTCGGGACCTATACCACGCCGAATGGGGGCAAGTTCCAGGTGGTGATCCGGCCCGGCGGGACGCTGGCGATCCAGAACGCCTCCGGCACCTTCCAGGATCTGATCGCGTGGCAGCCGCGACGGTTCCGGATCAAGGAGTTCGCCGACGTGATCTTCGAGTTCGTGGTGGTGGACGGCCGGGTGACCGGGCTCAAGCAGACCGATCCGAGCGGCGAGTACCGGTTCACCCGGCAGCAGGCACCCTAACCCGGCTTCCTGTCCACCAGGACCAGGCAGAGGGTGGCCAGCGGTCCGAGGAGAAGCGAGAGGAGAAACCAGATGAGCCCGCTGCGATTCTTGCCCTGGGCGAGGCCCGCGTTGATGAGGGCGAGGGTGCCCCAGCCCGCGAACCAGCCCCGTCCGATTCCGACCAACATATTGCGCTTCCTTTCCGTTGGTGTCCTTCTGGTATCGCCGGCCGCCGCGCAGGCTCAGCCGGCCGATTCGACCCGCGTCGTCGTCCTCGGGACCGGTACTCCGAACCCCGATCCGGATCGCTCCGGCCCCTCGCTCGCCATCGTTGCGAATGGGACCGCCTACCTCGTCGATGCCGGTGCCGGAGTGGGTCGCCGGGCCGCATCCGCCGCGGCGGAGGGCTTTCCCGCGCTCCGGCCCCAGCGTCTCGACATCGTGTTTCTGACCCACCTGCATTCCGATCATACGATCGGACTGCCCGATCTGATTCACACCGGTTGGGTCATGGGCCGGGCGGTGCCCCTCCGGATCTTCGGTCCTCCCGGAACCCGGGCCATGGCCGAGCACCTGACGGCGGCCTACCAGGCCGACATCACCAATCGCACCACGGGATTACAGCCCCACACCGAGAACGGCTGGAAGCTGGAGGTCCAGGAGGTGAAGGCGGGGGTCGTATATAAGGACAGCGCCGTCACGGTCACCGCGCTGCCGGTCCATCATGACGGGTGGCCGGCGGGGACCTCGTTCGGCTACCGGTTCGAAACCCGGGACCGGGTCATCGTGATCTCAGGCGATGGGACCCCATCCGAATCGATCGTCACCGCCTGCAATGGTTGTGATGTGCTGTTCCACGAAGTGTATTCCCAGAAGGGCTTCGACGCGCGCACGCCCGACTGGCAGCGTTATCACGCCGACGCCCACACCTCGCCGAGCGGGCTCGCCGCGCTGGCCCGGCGGGCGAAGCCGAAGCTCCTGGTGCTGTACCATCAGCTCTTCATGGGAGCGAGCGACGACGACCTGATCGCGGAGATCCGGGCGGCGGGTTATGCAGGGCCCGTGGTGTCGGCCCGCGACCTGGGGATCTACTGAATCAGCCGGCTTTCGATTCCCGGCTCGCCGCTTCCGACAGGTCCTGGCGTCCGAAGGCGATCCCGATTCCCTCGAGAAACTCCCGCGGCGGGGTACCGCCCGCGAAGATCCATACGTAATCCACCGTCACTTCGCGGGTCTCCTCGCCGATCCGGAGCACCACGGCGTCCGGCCTGATCTCGACCGGCTGGGAGCTCATGATGGCGCGCACCTTCCCGGCGGCGAGCGCCTCGCCCAGCCGCTTTTCATTCCGATCCTTGAGCCGGGTAAACTCATCCCGGCGGTAGGAAATCGTGACGAAGTTCCCCGGCTGGAGCGCGAGTCCCATGGCGGCTTCGACCGCGCTGTCGCCTCCGCCGATGACCAGGATTCGTTTGTCGCGGTAGGCCTCGGCATCGAGCAGGCTGTACATCACGTGGGGAAGCTCCTCGCCCGGGACGCCGAGCTTCCGGGGCGTGCCCCGGCGGCCGATGGCCATCACCACGCTGTGCCCCCGATAATCCCCCTTCACGCTCCGAACCACGAAGCGGCCGGCTTCATCCATCTTCACTGCTTCGACCTTCTCGCGCGTCCGGACTTCCAGGCCGGCTTTGGTCGCAGCGGTCTTCCAGGTCGTCAGCAAGTCCTCCTTGCTGATCTCGAGCTTGGTGAACTTGCCGAGGACCGGAAGCTCCACCGGGCTCGTCATCACGAGTTTCTGCCGGGGGTAATTGGCCACGGTCCCGCCGAACTCCTCGGCTTCGAGGCAGAAATAGCTCAGGCCTTTCTCCTTGGCGCGGAGCGCCGCGGAGAGCCCGGCGGGGCCCGCGCCGATGATGATGACGTCTGCGGCGGGGCCGGTCACGGGGCGCCGGGTTCGGAGCGACGGCAGCCGTGCCGCGATGCGGTCCACGGAGTCCCGGCCCTGATTCACCGCGTTCTTGATGAGGGCGAGCCCGGAGAGCTCGCCCGCGATGAACAGATTGGGAATGCTGGATTCGTACTCGGCTGAAAGCGTGGGCAGGTCGCCCGGTCATGGAAGGCGAAGCCATCACGATTTCGATCGCGCCCACCGGGCACGCTTCGGCGCAGAGACCGTGGCCGATGCACTTCTGACCGTTGACCAGCGCGGCCTTCCCGCCCAGGACCTGGAGCACATCGCCCTCGGGACAGGCGGTGACGCAGCCGCCGCAGCCGATGCACCAGTCGGTATCGATGTGGGGATGCTGGGCGAGGGGTCCGGTGGCCGGCTTGAGGCCGGCCCTCCGGGCAGCCTCCACCGCGGAATGTTCCCGGCGCCGGTGCCGCTGAAACTGCACCAGGACGGAGAGCGCGAGTATCGCTCCGAAGACGATGTAGATGATCACACCCAAGGGACCGGACCTCCGGAACGCATGAAGAACCCTTGCGGGAACCTCTTCATGCTACGCGCACAGTTTGTGCCTCGGGAGGGGATATTTTGCACGCCGGTCTCATGACGCCTGTAGCCGCTGTTGCCAGCACAACCGTCCGCCGCGCTGCCCGGCGCCGCAGCCGGAGATCGCCCTGGTGGGTCGCGGTGCCGATCCTCGGCATTCTCGCGGCCACGCTGACCTGGTCCCGCTATTACTTCGCCCCTCCGGCTTCCCGGGTACGCAGCCCGTTGCACCCGTGGCTCCGGCCCTCTGGATACCTGGGGCAAACTGCCGGGATACTGGCGCTTCTCATTTTTCTGTTCCTGTGGCTCTATCCGCTTCGCAAGAAGGCCCGCTGGCTGGCGTGGACCGGAGCCGTCTCGCGCTGGCTCGACGTGCACGTGACGCTCGCCTTGATGCTCCCGTTTCTCGCCGCCCTGCATGCCAGCTGGCGCTTCGACGGACTGATCGGGCTCGGGTTCTGGTCGATGATGGTGGTGTGGGCGAGCGGAATCGTGGGGCGCTATCTCTACGTGCATATCCCGCGTGGCGCGGCCGGTCTCGAGCTCACCGCCGACGAAATTGCGGTGGAACGGCATCAGCTCCTGCTCGACGTGGCGACTGCTGCCCGGCTGCCGTTGCCGCAGGTGGAGTCGCTGCTCCGGACCGACCCGACCCCGACCGAAGGCCTGGGCGTGTTAGGGACGCTGCGGCAGATGGTCCGGGACGAGCGGAACCGTTGGCGTCAGCTCGGCGGCCTCCGCCGGGCCGCCGCGCGGACCGGGAGCCAGCTCGACCGCGCCGCCCTCCGTCGCATCATGCGGCTGGCCCGCCGGCAGGTCACTCTTACCCAGCAGGCCCGACTGCTCACCGCCACCCGCCGGGTTTTCCGGCTCTGGCACCTGGCGCACCGCCCCTTCGCGATTGCCGCCCTGGTCGCGGTGCTGGCCCACGTTGCGGTGGTGGTCGCGATGGGCATGACCTGGCTGTGGTAAGAGGCGGACCGGCGGACCGGCGGACCGGCGGGCGGTGGATCCTGCTCCTGGTCCTGCTCGTCTGTCCGGCCGCGGTCCGGGCGCAAGTTTCACCGGGGCCGCTGGCGCGAGCTCACAAAGCCCTCGAAGGCCCCCTGAATTGCACCAAGTGCCACGCCGGCGGCAGTGTGACGATGGAGCAGCGGTGCACCGCCTGTCACGGCGACATCGGATGGCTCGCGCAACGGGAACGGGGCATTCACGGCAGCGCGGCGGCCCGGGGCGCCAAGTGCGCGAGCTGTCACCCCGATCACGCCGGAGAGAACTTCGCCCTGATCCAGTGGCCTGACGGGAGCAAGGAGCGATTCGACCACCGGAAGGCCGGATGGGCGCTGGAGCGATCGCACGCCACCCGGGAGTGCGCCGACTGCCACACCCCGGCGAACCGGGTTTCGCCTGCGGCGCAGCTCGCTCCGGGTGGCCGCTCGAGCTGGACCGGCCTGGAGCAGAGCTGTGCGAGCTGTCACGAGGACATCCACCGCGGCGCGTTAGGGTCGCGCTGCCAGACCTGCCATGATGCCGGGAAGTGGACCATCACGCCCGGATTCAGTCACGACACCACCAGCTATCCGCTGACCGGGCGGCACACCCAGGTGAGCTGCGCGGCCTGTCACGCATCCGCGAAGCTCCCCCTGAAGCGGGATGCGGCCGGGCATCCGATTCCGGTCTACCAGCCGGTCCCCCACGCGAGCTGTGTGAGCTGCCACGAGGACGTCCACAAAGGGTCCTTCGGCGCGACCTGCACCACCTGCCACACGACCCGGAGCTTTCAGGAGATCAGCGGCGGCGGCTTCGATCACAGCCGCACCTCCTTCCCGCTGAAAGGGCGGCACGCCGCGGTGGCCTGCGGCCAGTGTCATCGCGATTTCACCAGCGAGCGGGGCAGGCACCCCGTCGCGAGGAGCTGCGGCTCGTGCCACGCGCCCGATCCGCACGCCGGCACGGCGACCATCCAGGGCAAGCCCGCCGACTGCGCCGCGTGTCACGACGAACGGGGCTTTACCCCCGCGACGTTTTCGCTGGAGCGGCACCGGGCGGCGGCCTACCCTCTCGAGGGGAAGCATGCCTCGGTGCCCTGCGCTTCATGCCATCGCAAGGAAGCGCCCGCTTCCGCCGCGCGGCTCGGCAGCGCCCGCGTGTTAATGCGGCCGGTGTTCGCGGCCTGTACCTCATGTCACGCCGACGCTCATGGCGGCCAGCTCAGCCAGCGGCCCGGCAAAGGGGAATGCGCCGAGTGTCATGCGGTGGCGGGATGGACTCCCAGCCGATTCGGGAAGAGCGACCATGCGAAGCTGGGATTTCCGCTCGAGGGGCGGCATGGCGAAGTCGGCTGCGGAAGCTGTCACGCCGAGCGGAAGGGGCTGCCGGTGCTCAAGAGCGGCGGAGCCTCGGGGACGGCGGGCTTCCGGTTTGCGGGAATCGAACGGCGCTGCTCGGAGTGTCACGTGGATCCCCATCAGGGCAGGTACTCCGATGCGCGTTGTACCGAGTGTCACGCTCTCACGGGATTCCGCCCGGTGGAGGTGAGCGCCGAACGCCATGGCCGGTTCGGGTTCACGCTTCAGGGGGCCCACCTCGCGACACCCTGCTTCGGCTGCCACAAGGAGCTCGCCAGCGCGCCGCGGCTCGCCACCACGCTGGTCGCGACGGCCGGCCCGGTCACTCCGCTGCGCCTCGCGGTGGATTCCACCTGTGCGACCTGCCACCAGTCGGTGCACGGTGACCAGTTCGCCGCCCGGCCCGACCAGGGTCGCTGCGACGCGTGTCATGGGGAGAACAGCTTCAAGCCGGCGAGCCGGTTCGATCACGATCGGGACGCGAGCTTCGCGCTCGGGAAGGGCCACGCCCCGCTCGCCTGCTCGGCGTGTCATAGGAGGGTCCGAGATGCCGGAGGGCTCGAGCGGGTGATCTACCGGCCGCTCTCCGGCAAATGCGAGAGCTGTCACAAGAACAGGCCGGGTTAGGCCGAGCCCTTCCCCCCGGTCGCGGCCCGCTTGACCTCGTCCAGCATGGACTGGTGCTCCAGGTACTCGGGTTTCCGGGTGGCCCACTCGGCATCGTAGTGTTTCAGAAACTCGCGATACGCGGCATCCCTCGCTCCGTCGTCCTTTTTCCACCGCGCCACCGCCGCCGCGATCACGTAGCTGAACAGATGGGCCGGGTTGGAGGCGCGAATGGAATCGGCCTGGGCCTGGGCCGCGTTCATGTCGCCCACGTGCAGCTCGAGCATGGCGAGGTGATAGCGGGCGTCCACCGTAACGGTGTCGAGCATGCCGAACGCCGCCACCGCCATCGGCATGAATTGAGTGACGGTCGCCTGATCCCCCGATTGCGCCGCGGTGATGATCCGCTGATACAGCCGGTTGAAGCGCTCCGCGGGCGTCATGTTGCTGATGTCGGGAGGCGTCCCCGGCTGGGCGGCCGGCGGGCCGGTATTCTCGGCGGCCGGTGGTGGGGAGCCCCGCCTGGCAACCAGCAGGACCAGCACCAGGCCCAGGGCGCCGGTCAGGACCCACGGAGCGTAGCGAAATAGACCCTGGGAGGGAGCGCCGAGCGGGGCGCCGCAAGCAGCACAGAAGCGACTTCCCTCCGCCACCGGCTGCGCACAGCGGGGACAGACTGCTTGGGTCATGGTGGTCTCGATTCTAGAAGCGGTAGCTCAGACCACCATACAGGAGGTCGGTCGTTGGCGTCAAGCCGTTTCGCCCCCACTCCCGGGTGAAGGTGATCAGGAGGAACCAGGACCGCTGCACGAAGATTTCGGTCGAGAGGCCAGCCCAGAACCGGTCCTGATCCGGATCGGCCGACTCGGTTCGGCGACCGGTTTCGACCTCGAGCGCACCGAGCGAAGCCGGCGCGAAACGCAGGGCCCCTGAGAGAAGGGTGCCCGGCCCGCGAGCGGGGACCTCGTACCGGGTTCCCCGGAAGCGCAGCCCGATGCCGGCGCTGGTGAGCCGATCCACGCTTGCGGTGACGGAGTATGCGGTGGTGGTGAGTGAGTCGGATCCCGACACCCGGTTGGTTCGCACGTCGCCTCCCAGCCGGACCTTTCTGGCCAGGGTCAGGTTCGCTCCGCCCCAGATCCCCTGGCGGAAGCGGTCGTCGAACAACTCCTCAGGAGTGGTCAGGTCGCGATAGAGGCGGACGTTCCGGCGGCTGTCGAATCCGCCGTTGAGTGAGAGTCCGCTGGTCGGCGTCACGCTGAGGGAAGCAAAGGTGCTGGTGAGGCTGAACCGTGGCTCGCCGGCCGCGACTTTCCAGCCCCGGTTGATGTCCACTTCCTGAAGGACGATCGCCGAGATATCGCGAGTGCCCACCGTCCCCTGGAGGAAACCGAATTCACGATTCACCTGGCCGGCGACATACGAGCCCATGCCGCCGACGGTGAGGCCCCAGCGAAGCGGAGCGCCGACCCGATTGTGGGTCTGGACGAAGAAACCGGCCTGTTTGAGATCGGTGGAGATGGCGAGGGAGCCCTGGTCGGGCGCCACCCCGGCCATGAGACCGGCGCCCCAGACCGGTTTTTGGAGATCGAGCAGCACACCATCGTAGAGGCCGACGCCGGCGAGGACCGGTGCATACTGGCGCCCCAGAATTGCACGGAACGCGCCGCCCGGCTGGATCCGGACTGCCGCTTGATAGACCCCCATGACACCGCTGGTGGCGGTCTCGGCGCCGGGCCGGTAGATGCTGGTCCGTCTGGAGCGAATATCCAGATTCACAGCGACCGCAGAGCCGGGTGCGATCGGCCCGTCGAGCAGCAGCTCGAGTCCGGGTTGTTTCGTCGCGATGTCATTGCCGCGCTCCCAGGAGCCGAGATACCGGAGCCCGATCCGTCCGCGGAGCGGAGCTCCCCTGGGGCGCCTGGATCCCGGGGTCGCCGGGCCGGCCAGGGTCCGAGTGACTTCGATCACGGCGCGGAAGACGACGGTGTCGCCCACCGAGGGAAGCGGGGCGAGGGAATCCCCCCGGGCGGCAGCGGATTTCGAGGCAAGGTACCGCACTGTGTACACCGCCATGTCGCCGAGGCGGGGAATCCGGAGGACGGTGCCCTCCCGGAGACCGTTCTCCCGCCCGGCGCCCACGTAAACGGTCCCCATGGTGACGGCGGTCACCACCGCCATGGCGGTCGAGTCGGAGCGCGCCTGGGCGTGGCCGGTCAGGGGCAGCGCCGTCCCGGCGAGCAGCGCAACCGGGATCCACCGAAGCGGGTTAGGAGCCACGGTGGCACCCATAACACGCTTGACTGTTGTAACTGTACCCGGTCCGGCCGCGATGCTCGCTGTCCATCTGGCTCTGACTGTGCTCGTGGCAGGTCAGGCAGGTGAACTGGGCATACGACGCCGGATTATCGTGGCACTGAGCGCAGGTTGTCCAGCGGTCCCGGTGGTGGCCGGAGTAGATCCGGAAATAGGACCCGTCGTGATCGAAGGTCGCCCCGGCCCACTGAGTGGTGGTATGGCAGGAGGCACAATCGGTGGGGAAGCCGGCCGCCTGATGGGGCGGGTTGGTGGTTCCGTTGTAGTCGCTCTGGTGGCACGAGACGCAGGTGGTCGGGAGGCCGTGGTAGACCCCGCTCGCATGGCACTGCTGGCAGCTCACCGCGGCGTGGGCCCCGGTGAGAGGGAACTGCGTCGTTGTTGTGATTGAAGGTCGCCCCGGTCCAGGTCGCTGTGGTGTGGCAGGTGGTACAGTCGGTCGGGAAGCCGGCCGCCTGGTGGGGCGGATTGGTGGTGGCGTTGTACTGGGTCTGGTGGCACGAGACGCAGGTGGTCGGGAGGCCGTGGTAGACCCCGCTCGCATGGCACTGCTGGCAGCTCACCGCGGCGTGGGCCCCGGTGAGAGGGAACTGCGTCGCATTGTGATTGAACGTCGCCCCGGTCCAGGTCACTGTGGTGTGGCAGGTGGTACAGTCGGTCGGGAAGCCGGCCGCCTGGTGGGGCGGATTGGTGGTGGCGTTGTACTGGGTCTGGTGGCACGAGACGCAGGTGGTCGGGAGGCCGTGGTAGACCCCGCTCGCATGGCACTGCTGGCAGCTCACCGCGGCGTGGGCCCCGGTGAGAGGGAACTGCGTCGCATTGTGATTGAACGTCGCCCCGGTCCAGGTCGCTGTGGTGTGGCAGGTGGTACAGTCGGTCGGGAAGCCGGCCGCCTGGTGGGGCGGATTGGTGGTGGCGTTGTACTGGGTCTGGTGGCACGAGACGCAGGTGGTCGGGAGGCCGTGGTAGACCCCGCTCGCATGGCACTGCTGGCAGCTCACCGCGGCGTGGGCCCCGGTGAGAGGGAACTGCGTCGCATTGTGATTGAACGTCGCCCCGGTCCAGGTCACTGTGGTGTGGCAGGTGGTACAGTCGGTCGGGAAGCCGGCCGCCTGGTGGGGCGGATTGGTCGTTGCGTTGTAGTTCGCCTGGTGGCACGAGACGCAGGTCATCGGCGTGCCCTGGTACACCCCGTTGATGTGACAGGACGTACAGGTTACTGCCTGATGCGCGCCGGTGAGCGGGAATCTCGTATTCGCGTGATTGAAGCCGCCCTCGCCCCAGGTCGCCGTGTTATGGCACGACTCGCAGGTGAGCGGGAGGCCGGAAGCCTGATGCGGTGGATTGGTGGTTCCGTTGTAGTTCGCCTGGTGGCACGACACACAGGTGGTCGGCTTGCCGTGGTAGACCCCGTCGCTGTGACAGGCCTGACAATTGGCGGCCTGATGCGCACCGGTCAAAGCGAATCGAGTCGCATTGTGATTGAACGTCGCCCCGGTCCAGGTGCTCGTGGTGTGGCAGGTGGTGCAGTCGGTCGGAAAGCCGGCCGCCTGATGGGGCGGATTGGTGGTTCCGTTGTAGGTCGCCTGGTGGCAGGAGACGCAGCTGGTCGGCTTGCCGTGGTACACCCCGTCGCCATGACACTGCTGGCACGGCACCGCCTGATGTCCTCCGGTGAGGGGGAACTGGGTTGCGTTGTGATCGAAGACGGCGCCGCCCCATCCGGCCGTGGTGTGGCATCCGGTACAATCGGTCGGAAAATTCGCGGCTTGGTGCGGCGGGTTCTGGGTCGCCGCGTAGGTCGCCTGGTGGCAGGAGACGCAGCTGGTCGGCTTCCCGTGGTACACCCCGTCGCCATGACACTGCTGGCACGGCACCGCCTGATGTCCTCCGGTGAGGGGGAACTGGGTTGCGTTGTGATCGAAGCTGGCGCCGTGCCAACTCGTGTTGGTATGGCAGCTGGTACAATCGGTGGGAAAACCGGCTGCGGGATGGTTGGGCTGGGTCGTTCGCTCGAAATCCGGCCGATGGCAGCCGATGCACTGGGTCGGGGCGCCGCGGAATACCAGTGTGCTTCCAGACCGGCTGGTGTGACAGCTCGAGCACTCGACAGCCCGGTGCGCCCCCTCCAGCGGGAATCTCGTCAATGCATGGGTTTGCAGCTGGAGAGCGCGATCCCGGAAGTCTCGCGTATTGTGACACTGGGCACAGTCGAGCCCCAGCTCTCCCTGATGGACGTCGCGATGGCAACCGGCGCAGGACTTCTGCACTTTCGAGAACTCGAGCGAGGTGTGACAGGTGGTGCAGGTGACGGCGGCGTGACCATCCCGGAGAGCGAAGCCGAAATCCGAATGGCGAAAGGACTCGGAGATCCTGACCGGGCGCCAGCCGTCGGAGGTGTGGCAGGTCGTGCAGGGCAACGTGAGGGTGCCATGCGGGCTACCGCCCGAGGGGGTCTCCTGGGCTGAGACCCCCCGAGCGACGAATGCGGCGACCCAGCCAACCAGGGGCCAAAGGCGGCGCCAGCGCCGTGGCTCCCAGCGCCCTCGAGGCATGCTCTACCTGTTCGCGGTGTTCGGCCTTCTGCCCAGCAAGGAATGCGCTAAAGACGAACTCCGTCAGCCCTGCCACACAAGTGCCTGTCGCTGCAGAAGATACTGAAGAAATGCTCATGGCCGGTGACGACCCCGGGCCGCTTCAAGGGCATGATCGTCGGTGAGATCGACTCGGAGCGGGGTGAGCGATACATAGCCCTGGCGCACCGCCCAGAGATCGGTTCCCTCCTCGGGCTGCTCGATGGCCCGCACGCTGAGCCAGAAGAGCCGATGCCCCAGCGGATCCTCGGTGGGCACCACCCGCCCGTCGTAATGCCGCACCGCCTGCCGGGCCCAGCATAACCCGCTGGGATCGGGGGGCAGATTGACATTGACCAGCGGCAGGTCGGTCGCGGGAAGCAGGAGGTCGAGCACCTGCTCGACCCAGGGAGCGAGCCGGGCGAAATCCGGCTCGCTCCCCCTGGTCGGAGTGCTGAAGGCGATCCCCCGAATGCCGAGGAGGGCGGCCTGCTTGGCGGCGGCGAGGGTCCCCGAGTGCCAGATCGCGTTGCCAAGGTTGGGCCCCAGGTTGATCCCCGAAAGCACCACATCGGCCCTGTCCCATCCGTGAATGCCGAGCGCGACGCAATCGGCGGGGGTCCCGTTGACGCGGAACGCTTCGAAGTCGTCGAGGGGAGTCGACTTGATGCGAAGCGGCCGTGAGTGGGTGATGGCCGCGCCCATCGACGATTGCTCCACGTCGGGCGCGACGATGCGGATCTCGCCGAACCGCTTCGCGGCTCGCGCCAACGCCAGGAGCCCGGGACTGTAGATCCCGTCGTCGTTGGAAACCAGAATGCGCACCATTACTCCCGCGTGGTGATCCGCCCCGCATCGGCCGTCATAACATCCCGGACGCCATGCGGATTGCCGTGCTGCACAACCCCGCCGCCGGGGAAGCCCTCTCCCGCCGGGTGCTGGAGAAACTGCTCCGGCGCCACGGGCATGAATGCCTGTATCACTCGACCAAGGAGCGGGGAGGCGAAGCCATCCGGTACGAGGGAGCGGAACTCCTCCTCGTCGCCGGTGGAGATGGCAGCGTCGCCAAGGCCATGAAGCTGGGCGCCGGGGTGCCCATCGTCGTGCTCCCGGTCGGGACCGCCAACAATCTGGCGCTCTCGATGGGCGTGCAGGGCACCTACGAGGAAATCGTCGGTAACCTGCCTCGTGCGGCGGAGCGGAGCGTGAGCCTCGCCGTCGCCCGCGGTCCCTGGGGAGAAACCTGTTTCGTGGAATCCGCCGGAGTCGGACTCTTCGCGGCGCTGCTCCGGGAAGGAAAGGACCAGACCGGACATCCCCGCAAGGAAGATCCCGGCCTGGATCCGATCGCCTGGGGACGGCATCGGCTCCGCGGGTTACTGGAACGCATGGCGTCCCGGTTCTATCGAATCGTGGTGGACGGCCAGGATCGTTCCGGGCAGTACCTGATGGCGACCGTGATGAACATCCCGTACATCGGCCCCCGGCTGGGGCTCGCACCGGACGCTCGACTCGACGACGACCAGCTCGATCTGGTGCTGGTGCGCGAGGAGGATCGGGTGGAATTCGCGACCTGGCTGGACGACCTGGTGCGGGGGATCTCGACCTCGTTCCCGATTCCGACCAGCCAGGGGAAAGAGATCCTCATGGAATGGAGCGGCGCCTCCGGGCATCTGGACGATGAGCTCTGGCCCGAACCGGAAGCGGTGCTCCGAGTCGACGCGAAGGTGGCCATGGCAATCGGGCCCCGTTCGGTGACGGTCCTGGTGTGAGAATATCTTTCGGTGGTGCGCCGAGTCTTCCTGCTTTCTCCCGCCAGCACCGCCGGGAAACGCGCCGCGATTCTCCTCAACCCCGGGGCGAAGTTCGATCTTGCTCAGCGGGTTCGCCACGCTGACGGCGAGACCATCGGCGAAGTCTTTTCGTTCCTCAGCGGTCTCTATTTCCGGGGCAAGCTGGCCTATGCCCGGGCTTTTGCCGCGCCCGGTGCGATCCGGGTCATCACCTCGGATCGCGGCCTGGTCCCTCCCGAGTACCGGCTCACCCTGAAAGACCTCCGGGCCATGGCGCGGGGCGCGATCGACCCGAAACGGCAGCGGTATCGGCGGCCGTTCCTGCGCGATGCCCGGGCCCTCGACGATCCCGGGCTCGAGGTGGTCCTGCTGGGGAGCATCGCCACCGGCAAATACGCCGATCTCCTGCTCACCGTCTTCGGCGAGCGGCTCATGTTTCCCGAAGTCTTCGTCGGGTTGGGCGATATGAGTCGAGGCGGACTGATGCTCCGGGCGGTGCGAGAGGGCGAGGAGCTGGCCTATCGCCGGCTCGCGGGGGCGGTGCGCACCACCGTGCAAAGAGCTTCATGAGCACCGCGGACGTCTTGCCAATCGGGCGCCGCCGCCACAATATGTGACATGACCCGCTCGGGCTTCACTCTCATCGAGCTGCTGATCGTGACCGTGATCATCGGCCTCCTCGCTTCGATCGCGGCCATCAAGGCCCCCGAAATGCGGGAGCGGGCGGTGCGGGCCACGATGATCGCCGACCTCCGTAACCTGATCACGGCGCAGGAGGGGTACTACTCGGCCTACGGCGACTATGCGGGTGGAATCGGGGCGAAGGAAAAGGCGGGCAGCGATGGGGCGGGGAAGCTGTTCTTCAGCACGTCGGGCGACAACACGATCAATCTCAGCTACGGTGGCACGGACGGCTGGAGCGCCAAGGCCAAGAATGCTTCGCTGGTGGGGAAGCCCAAGACCTGCGGCGTTTTCGTCGGGCCCCTCAAGTACTCCCCCAACAAGAACGTGAGCGAGGAAGGTGTCCCTGCCTGCTGGTAAGGCGGGCTAGCGCACCGCCTTGTCTCCGCCGGCGTTCTCGTCCCAGACGGTTTCCGGATTGTCGGACTGATGCAGCTGGAGGGTCAGCCGCTCGTTCGCCGCGGTGAGCTCGAAGGTCGAGTCGCCGGTGGCCGCATAGGCGACGCCGTCTTCGACATCTCCCGCCTCGTCCAGGGCGGCCGGCACCCGGCCCTTCGCTTTCCGATACGCCATCACGCGGTGGTACTCGAGGTACAATCCGAGGCGAAGACTCGAGTCTTCCTGGGCGGCAGAGCGGGTCCGGATCGCATCCCGGGAGAAGAGCCAGGCGGGCCGCGCTCCCCAGATATACACCAGGGCCAGGGCCGCGAGCACCCCTGAGGCGACGAGCCAGGGCCGGGTCCGCGCGACCTTCGGGGGCGGCTCGGGCGGCATCTGGTCGATCCGGGTGGGTCCGCGGTAGCGCTCCACGACCTGCTGGTACGCGGCGACCAGGTCGGGGTTGTCGGCGGGATCGCGGGGGATCTCGGGCTCCGGCGTCATCACCCTGAACCTATCCTCGTTCCAGCGCCCGCGGCACCCTTTGGGGATCGGGCGGGAGATAGCCCCAACCTGTTCCACCAACCAGGTTAGGGGTACATTGCAACCTTCTCCCGGGCTGGAGCGTCTGATCCGCATGGCCAACGATCTCCTCTACGGCACCCTCAATGTGCTGGTCCTCAAAGCCTTGTCCTGGAAGCCGATGCACGGCTACGGCATCGCGACCTGGCTGGAGCAGCGGGCCGGGGGCGTCCTCGACATCGAAGACGCCGCGCTCTACAAGGCGCTCCACCGGCTCGAGGAGCAGGGCGCCGTCCTCAGTGAGTGGGGGCTGTCGGAACAGAACCGCAAGGCGCGCTACTACCGCCTGGCGCCCGAGGGCCGGAAGCGGCTGCGTGATGAGCAGCAGGCCTGGCGGGACTACACCCTGACCGTGAGCCGGATCCTCCGGTCGCAGCACGCGTGAAGCCGTTGTTTCGTCTGGCCGTGGGGCCGCGCCCCGAACGCGAGCTCGAGGATGAGCTGGCGTTTCATCTCGAGATGCGCACCCAGGAGCTCATGGCCCAGGGGCTTTCTCCCGAAGCCGCCCGGGCGGAAGCCCGCCGGAGGTTCGGGAATCTCGATTCGGCTCGCAGCACCATCCATCGGACCGATCATCGCCGGAGCAAGCGAATCATGCGCACGGAAACCCTGAGCGAGCTCCGTCAGGACCTCGCCTTCGCCCTGCGCGCCCTGCGGCGCGCGCCTGCCTACACGATCGTCGCGGCGCTGACCCTGGCGCTCGGGATCGGGGCCAACACCGCGATCTTCAGCGTGGTGCGCGGGATCGTGCTGCGCCCACTTCCTTTTGCCGACCCCGGGAAGCTCATGGTGATGGGCAGCACATTTCGGGGCGGGAAGCCGTTTCCCTACGCCTCACCGGCCAACGTCGCGGATTGGGGCTCCCAGAATCGTTCCTTCACTTCGCTGGCCACGATCGAGGACCATTCCCCGGTGCTGACCGGGGCCGGCGATCCCGAGCGGCTCCGGGGCTTCGACGTGAGCGCCGATTATTTCCAGCTCCTCGGGGTTCAGCCGATCCTGGGCCGGCTCGCCTTCACCGGGGCGGAAGCAGGATTTCCGGCTGCGAAGGTGGTGATCCTGACCGAGTCCCTCTGGAAGACCCGGTTCGGGAGCGATCCCGATCTGGTGAACCGGATGATCACCCTGGACAACGAGCGCTACCAGGTGGTGGGAGTCGCGCCGGATGAGCGGGCCTGGCCCACCGGGCAGATCTGGTTTCCCTGGAGCTTCGACCCCAAGCAGCTCGCCGGCAGCCGGGGCTCGGTGTATCTCCGCTCGGTGGGGCGGCTCAAGCCGGGGGTGGACCTTCCCGCCGCGCAGGCGGATTTCGCCGCCATCACCGCCCGCCTGGTGCAGGACTATCCCGACCACAATGCCGGGTTAGGGGTCCAGCTCATCCCGCTCCACGATTACATCACCGGCAGCGTCCGCCGGCCCCTGTACATCCTGCTGGGCGGCGTGCTGTTCGTGCTGCTGATTGCCTGCGCCAACGTGGCGAACCTTGCCCTGGTCCGGGGGGTGGCGCGTCAGAACGAGCTCGCGGTCCGGGCCGCCCTCGGGGCGGGGCGCTCCCGGCTCACCCGGCAGCTCACCACCGAAAGCCTGGTCCTGGCGGGGATCGGCACCTTGCTCGGCCTCCTGCTCGCCATGGTGGGCACCAAGGCGCTGCTCCGCGCCGCGCCGGCGAGCATCCCGAGACTCACCTCGGTTCATCTCGATGGCACCGTGCTGCTTTTCACGCTGGGAATCGCCCTGCTCACCACGCTCATCTTCGGGCTGCTGCCCGCCCGGCTGGTGGTGCGGCCCGATCTGGCGGGCACGCTGCGTGAAGGAGGGCGCGGTGGCCCCAAAGCTTCGGGCAACCGGGCCCGCCGGGTGCTGGTGATCGCGGAAGTCGGCCTCGCGGTGATGATGCTCGCGGGGGCGGGACTCCTGATCCGGAGCTTCGCCAAGCTCATGAACGTGGATCCCGGCTTCCGCACCGAGGGCACCTTGTCGTTCGCGCTGAGTCTCCCCAACGCGAAGTACCCGGAGCGGCCCCGGCAGGCGGCGTTCGGCGCCGAGCTGCTCGAGCGCATTCACGCAATTCCGGGCGTTCAATCGGCCGGGCTGGCGCTGGGGCTGCCGCTGTCGGGATTCCGCTGGAATTTCAACCTGGTCATTCCCAGCCATCCGCCGGTGCAATCCGCGGATCAACCCTCGGTCGAAGTGCGGGTAGCGACGCCCGAATACTTCGCCACCATGGGCATCCCGATCGTGAAGGGACGGGGATTCACCGCGAGCGACCGGGACGGCACCCAACGGGTGGTGCTGCTGACCGAGGCGGCGGCGAAGCAATTCTTCCCCAACGAGGATCCGATCGGGAAGCACGTCGGCTTCGGCTGGGGACGGGGCGAGGGGAATCACCTCGAGGGCGACATCGTGGGCGTGGTCGGTGACGTGAAGCTCAGCTCGCTCGCCGAAGCGACCCTCCCCCAGTTCTGGGCCCCATTCGACCAGTGGCCGGTGAGCAACTTCACCGTCGTGATGCATGGGAACCGGGATCCCGATCTGCTGGTGTCCGATGCGCGACGGATCGTGCACGACGTCGACCCCGACCTGGCGCTGTCCCAGGTCAAGACCCTGGATCGCGTGGTCGCCGATTCGGTGGCCCAGCCCCGGTTCTATATGCTGCTGCTCACGGTGTTCGCGGGCGTCGCGATCGTGCTTTCGGCGATCGGGATCTACGGGGTGATCGCCTACCTGGCCGAGCAGCGGGTGCGCGAAATTGGAATCCGGATGGCGCTCGGGGCGAGCCAGGGCCGGGTGGTGCGGATGATCGTGAGCGAAGGGTCGCTGCTCACCGCGGCCGGGGTGGTGGTCGGGGTGGTTGGCGCCCTGGCGCTCGCCAAAGTTCTCGGCAGCCTGCTCTTCGAGGTCAAGCCCAGTGATCCGATGACCTATCTCGCCGTTGCGGTGCTGCTGGCCCTGGTGGCGATGGTCGCGTCGAGCCTGCCGGCCTTCCGGGCCTCGCGGGTGGATCCGGCGCAGACGATGAGGGCAGAGTAGCGGCCCGCGAAGCCCCCATTCCTCGCAGCGATCAGCGCCGGAGCCGCCCCTCTTGACGGTTCACGACTACGTCTGTAGTATTACGGCCGTAGTCGAATCATCCGACCTCGAGACAGGGGCACCATGAGCGAAATCCACCAGCTGACCGATCTCCAGCTTGCCATTCTGCGGGTCCTCTGGGACCGGGGTTCGGCGAGCGCCGCTGAAGTCACCGAGGCCCTTCATCCGTCCCGGCGACTTGCCCAGCAAACCATCGCAACGGTGCTGACCCGGCTGGAACGGCGGGGCATCGTGCGCCACGAGACCCGGCAGCGCCAGTACCTCTATATCCCCTCGGTCACCGAGGTCGAGGTGCGTCGCACGCTGCTGTCGGAATTCACCGAACGCCTGTTCGAGGGTGATGTGGCGGCCCTGGTGAATCATCTGCTCTCCGACCGGGAGATGAGCCGGGGCGATCTGGCCCGGGTCAAGAAGATGATCGCCGACCACGAGTCGAAGGGCGGGAAAGGAAGGTCCCCTCATGCTGCCTGAGCTCACCAACCTGGTTGGCCGTGCGGCGCCTGGAGCGCTCGGCTGGCTCCTGACCTACGCGATCGACAGCACGCTGCTGCTGGCCCTGGCGTGGTTCCTTGCCGGCCGAAGCCGGAGCCATCGGGTCCGCGAGGCTCTCTGGAAAACCGCCGCAGTCGGCGGGTTCATCATCGCCACGCTGCAGACCGCGCTCTCGCTTCAGCCACTGGGTGGTCAGGTCGTCGTCGCGACCCGGACCGCCGTGGGTCCCGCAGCCGACGAGCTCGGGGTTCGGGGCAATGCCTCGCCCGAGGTGGCCTCGAATCCCGACCCGGTTGGGCCGTCTTCGGCGGACCGGGACGAATCGCGACAGCGCGGAAGTGCCGGGTCAGGTTTCACCCGGTTGACCTTCGGAGAGGGCGTCGTGCTCGGGTGGGGCGCCGTGGCCCTCGTCCTTCTCGTCGCCTACCTGGTCCGCCGCGCAATCTGGCAACGGCGCCTGGCGGCCCGGCGTCCGGTCATGACCCATCCGCTCGCTGAGCGACTTCAGGCGCTTGCCCGGGAAGCGGGGATCACCCGGCCGATCCGGCTCACGGCGACTCCCATGCTGGCCAGCCCGATCGCCTTGGGCCGGAATGAGATCGCGGTGCCGGAAGCGGCGCTCACCGAGCTGGATCCGGACCAGCAGCGCGGCATGCTGGCCCACGAGCTGGCGCACCTCGAGCGGCGCGACCCCGCGTGGCTCACTGTGATCGGGGTGATCGAGCGGGTGGCGTTCTTCCAGCCGCTCAATCGGATCGCCCGGAAGCGATACCAGGAAAGCGCGGAGTATCTCTGCGACGAATGGGCGGTGCAGCAGACCGGCGAGGAAGGCGGACATTCCCTCGCGAGCTGTCTCGCCAAGGTCGCCGAGTGGCTCGAAGCCGCCCCGGCGATTCCGGTGGCCGGCATGGCGGAGGAGCGTTCCCATCTGGTTGGCCGGGTCAGGCGGCTCCTCGAAGGGGCGCCATTCTCCCATGGGCCGGATCGCCGAACCGTGCTGATGGGCGGGGGCCTCGCGGTGGCGCTCGCGGTCATGGCGGTTCCATCCGTTTCGACGGCGCCCCAGCCGACCCAGGGGTCGACGCTGCAACCCGATTCGCAGCACGGGACCGAGGAAAGCGCCAAGGACATGACCCGCGAGCAGCAGGACTCGGTGCGCGCGGTGGTACGGGCGTTGATGGTGGCCGCGAAGGACCCTGAGGTCGAGGTGCGTCGCGCCGCGCTCCAGTCGCTGTCCCGCTACGAGGACCGTTCCACTATCCCGGTGTTCCGCGAAGCCCTGCGCGACGAGGACCCCGAGGTCCGGAGCACCGCGATCGAGGCCCTGGCCGACTTCAAGGATCGTTCCTCGGTCGGCGACATCGCGGCCATGCTGAGTGATGAGAACGTCGAGATCCGGCGCTCGGCTGCGGAAGCTCTCCGGGAGCTGCCGGCCCGCGGGGTGGTGGACCGGCTGGTGGCCGCGCTCAAGGATTCCGACGCCGAAGTTCGCAAGAGCGCGATCGAGGCCCTGGAGAACACCAAGGACGCTTCGGTCGAAGGGCCGCTGGTCCTGGCGCTCAAGGACCCCAAGCCCGAGGTCCGGGCCCGGGCGATCTCGGCGCTGCACGAGCTGGACCTGCCTAACCCGCCAAACGGGATCCTCGAGCTGCTCAAGGACCCGAACGCCGAGGTGCGCCACGAGGCGGCCGACGCGGTCGCCCATTACAAGGACGTCCGGGCCGTGCCCACCCTTCGCCTCATGCTGGAAGATCCCGACGGCGATGTCCGGGAAGCCGCGGTCGACGCGCTCTCGGAGATTCGCAACGAAGAGGCGCTCAGCGCCCTGATGGGGGCGCTCAAATCCAAGGATCCCAAGGTGCGCCGGGCGGCGGCCGAGGCGCTGGGGCAGAAATGATGCGCGGGGCCTCTCTCCTCGTGAGCGCGGTCGTCGCGCTGGGCATGAGCGGGTCGGCCGGATCCGCGGTGGTCCTGCATTCCGACCGGGACCGGAGTGCGGGTCCCGACAGCGCGCGGGTGGAAGCATTGCTCGGCGCCCTGCATGCCGCCGATCCGATGGTGTGTGAGATGGTGGTCGATCAGGTGGGCAATTTCTGGAACTCGAGCGGTGCGTTCCGGCTGGGTCTGCTCGGGGATGGCTCGCGGAGCTGGGAGTCGGCGCGGGACTCTCTCTATGGCCGCGTGACCAATCCGGCGGCGATCCGCCGGCTGGCCCGGGGGCTCGATGATCCCAACCCCTGTACCCGGCGGGTTTCGGCCAAGCTGCTGGGCCGCGGCCTTCCCGGGACGCTTCCCATTATCCGGGAGTCGCTGCGCAGCACCTCGGAGCGGATCCGGGAAGCGGCCGCGCTCGCTGCCGGGCAGGATGATACCGTCGCGCTGGGTGACGACCTGATCCGGGCCACCCGCGACCCGAGCGTCACGGTGGTCGCCATGGCGACCTGGGCCCTGGGGGAGCGGGAGCGCCCCGAGTACATCGGGCGGCTGGGGGAGCTGGCGCATCATGATGATCCCCGGGTCCGGCGGGCCGCGGCGAACTCGCTGGGGCGGATCGATCACGTGCCGGCCCGGCTGGTGCCGGTGCTGCTGCCGCTGCTCAAGGATTCCGATGCCGGGGTGCGGTACTTCGCGGCCCACGGGTTAGGAAACCAGGAAGACCCGCAGGCGGCCCCGGACCTGGCCCAGCTCCTGAACGATCCCGACCGGCAGGTGCGGTATGCCGCGGCCGAGGCGCTCAGCGATCTCGATGATCTGGAACAGGCGCCGCCGGGCGTGGTCGCGGAGCTGGGGCGCGCCCTGGGGGATCCGGATTGGGAGTTCCGCCGCGCGATCGTCGAGGCGATGGCGCACATTCCGGGCGACCTGGTGACGCCGCACCTGATCCGCGCCCTCAAGGATGCTCACCCGGAAGTGCGCAAGGCGGCCGCCGAAGCCCTGGGCCATCGGAGGTAGCCGGGCGCCGCGGGTTACCAGCCCGCGGCCATCCCGTCCTTGCGGGGGTCGCTCCCCGCCGCCCAGCCCCGTACCAGCCGCATGATCGCCTGGGAGCCGCCCGCCGAGCCGGGCGGCAGCAGCACGACGTGATGGCCGAGCCGGGTTAGGTCGGCCCGCACGCTGTCGCCGATCGGCGCCTCGAGCCCCACTTCGAGCCCGGCAAAGTGCCGGAACCGCGCCGCATCGATCGCTTCCTGGAGATCCATCCCGAAGACCAGCAGGTTGAGCAGGACCTGGACGTGGCCCTGGGGCTGGATCGCGCCTCCCATCACTCCGAACGACAGCCAGGGCTCCTCGCCCTGCGGCCCCGGCCTGGTCACGAACGCCGGGATGATGGTATGGAACGGGCGTTTGTTCGGCCCAACCGTGTTCGGCAATCCTTCCTGGAGGGTGAATCCGGCTCCCCGGTCCTGGAGCGCAAAGCCGGTCCCGGGGACGACGACGCCGGAGCCGAACGCCTCATAGAGCGAATTGATGAACGAGACCATGTTGCCCGCCGAATCCGCCGCGGTGAGATAGATGGTCTCGCTCGCGGTCAGCGCCTTGCCGGGCTCCATCCGCTCCGCGGCGTGTCCGGTATCGATCAGGGCCCGGCGCTGGGCAATGAAGTCGTCGTCCAGCAGCCGCTCGGCCCGGACATGGGCGGCCCGCATCGCGTCGGGGTCGCCCACCCAGCGGGCCAGGTCGGCGTAGGCGAGCTTCTTGGCTTCGATCAGGAGATGCAGGTAGGCCGCCGAATTGTGGCCCAGGGCCTTGAGATCGTAGGGCTCCAGGATCCTGAGCATCTCGAGCGCGGCGACCCCCTGGTTGGCGGGGGGCAGCTCCCACACGGTATGGCCCTTGAAGGTCGCGGAGATCGGGGTGACCCATTCGACCTTCTGCCGGGCGAAGTCCTCGGGGGTGAGGAAGCCCCCCATGGCGCGCACCGCGTCCGCGATCTCCTTCCCTAACCCGCCGCCGTAGAGCGCGCCCGGCCCCTCTTTGGCGATCCGCCGGAACGTCCTGGCCAGATCGGGGTTCCGGAACCACTCGCCCGCGTGAGGGGCCCGCTTCCCCTCGATCAGGTAGGTCGCCCGGGCGCCGGGATCCTTCGCCAGCCGCTCGGTTTCGTCGGCCCATTGTCCCGCGATGATCGGGGTGACCGGGAATCCCTCTTCGGCGATCCGGATCGCGGGCGCCAGGGCTTCAGCCAGGGAGATGGTGCCGTACTTCTCGAGCAGGGCGGCCCATCCGGAGAGCGCGCCGGGAACGGTGATCGGCTCCGGGCCGAACACCGGCATGCGATCATGGCCCCGCTTCACCAGCGCCTCGCGGGTCATCAGGGACCCGGAGCGTCCGCTGCCATTGAGGCCGACGAGCTTGTGCTCCCGGGCGGACCAGAACAGGGCGAACATGTCGCCCCCGATCCCGGTCATGTGCGGCTCGACCACGTTGAGGACCGCGGCCGCGGTCACCGCCGCGTCAATGGCGTTGCCGCCCCGCTGGAGCACGGCGAGCCCCGCCGAAGTGGCGAGGGGCTGACTCGTGGCAATGACTCCGCGGGGAGCGTAGACGGTGGATCGACCGGCCATACTGGGGGCTCTCTGGGCGACGAGGGTGGTGGAGCTTGCGGTCGCGAGGACCAGGAGCAACGGGAGATGCGGTTTCATTCCGAGAAGATCGCCCTTCCTATGTGGGGACGCCAGCGGTAACCTCCCGAAGTGCCCGGACGCCGGCGGAACCATCCGGCGAATCCGGATCCCCTGAGCTGGAGGTACTGAGAGTGGCCACGCGACTGTACCCTCTCGCCATGCTGGCCATGCTGCCGACTCTGGCCATCCACTCCGCGCTCGCCCAGGCGCCGAGCGACAGCACGCTCCAGGCGATCCTCACCCGGAGGGCGGCGAGCTGGAAAGGCCCCGGCATCGTGGTGGGGGTGAGCGAGCACGGCCAGCGCCGCTACGTGGCGTACGGGAACCGGGCGGCGGGCGGTCTCCCGCTCGATGAGCGGACCGAATTCGAGATCGGGTCGATCACCAAGGTGTATACCAGTCTGCTGCTCGCCAACGAAGTGACGCGCGGGGAGGTTCGTCTCGAGCAGCCGATCGGCTCTCTCCTGCCGCCCGGGGTGCGGGCGCCGGAGCACGATGGGAAGCCGATCACTCTGCTTGACCTCTCGACTCACCGATCCGGGCTTCCCCGGATGCCGGACAATTTCAGCCCGGCCGACGCCGAGAATCCCTACGCCGATTACGGCACCGATCGACTCTACGCCTTTCTGTCGGGCTATTCGCTGACCCGGGATCCTGGCGCCCAGTACGAGTACTCGAACTTCGGGGCGGGGCTGCTTGGGACCCTGCTGGCGCGGAAGGCCGGGCTGAGCTATCCGGACGCCCTAACCCGCCGTATTCTTGAGCCCCTGGGTCTCCCGGAGACCCGGACCCGGCTCGGCCCGGAGCAGGCCGCCCGCCTGGCCACCGGGCACACCGAAGCCCTTGCGCCCACCCACGGATGGGATTTCGAGGCGCTGGGGCCCGCCGGCGCGCTCCGTTCCACCGCGCGGGACATGCTGCACTTTCTCGAGGAGAACCTGGCCCCCGACCAGTCCCCGCTGGCGCGGGAGCTTCGGCTCGCCTCGGAACCCCGGCGGGAGACCACGATCCCCAACACCCGGATCGGCCTGGGCTGGCATTTCCTGGAGCGAAACGGACGCTCGATCGTCTGGCACAACGGCGGGACCGGCGGGTTCCATTCCTTCATCGGGTTCGAGCGCGATTCGGGACGGGCGGTGGTGGTGCTCGCGAATGCGTCGCGGGACATCGACGACATCGGGATGCACGTGCTGGATCCGTCGATTCCGCTGCGGGAGCCGCAGCCGGTCTCCGCCCATACCGAGATCACCGTCGATCCGGCGACCCTCGACCGGTTCGTGGGAGAGTATCAGCTTGCCCCGACGTTCTCGATCACCATCACCAGGGAGAACGGCGGGCTCTGGGCCCAGGCCACCGGGCAACAGAAACTCCCGATCTTTCCGGAAGCGCCGGAGCGATTCTTCTACAAGGTGGTGGACGCCCAGCTCGTGTTCAGCCTGGATCCGAGCGGCAAGGTCACCGGGCTCACCCTGCATCAGAACGGCAACGCGGTCCCGGGCGCCAAGATCCGATAGCGCCCGCTGGCGGGATTTCCGGGGGCACCGTAGCTTGGGGCTCTCTTCTTCAGGCCATTCCGATATGCGCTTCCCGTCCCGCCTGGGGGCCGCCTCCCTGGCAGCTCTTCTGGTCGCTGCCTGCGGTTCCGGCTCTTCCTCCTCGGCGGTTCTACCGAACGACAACACCCACCCGGCGGGAACCCTGCATAACGGTGTCCTCACGATCGCACTGGAAACCCGCCAGGGCGACTGGCAGCCGGAAGGGCTCGGGGGACGGAAGCTGGACAGCGTGGCGGCGTTCGCCGAAGTGGGCCAGCCGATGTCCACGCCCGGCCCGCTGCTCCGGGTTCCGGTGGGGACCCGGATCACCGGCACCCTGCATAACACGCTTTCCCGGGCGCTGACCATCTTCGGCCTGGGCCAGAGCCGGGGCATGGCGGACAGCATGGTGGTGGCGCCCGGCGCGACCGCGCCGATCGACTTCGTCGCCAACGCTCCGGGCACCTACTACTACGCGGCCCGGAGCCGCCTGGACGAGTTCGGGTTCCGGCTCGCCGAAGACAGCCAGCTGGGCGGGGCGATCGTGGTGGACGGAGCCAGCCCGGCGCCCGATCGGGTCTTCGTGATCAGCTGGTATTTCACCATCGATCCCAAGGGCCCCACCGGCCTGGGCCATGGGACCATGACGATCAACGGACTGTCGTGGCCCCATACCGAGCGGTTGACCTACGCCCAGGGCGACTCGATCCACTGGCGGGTCGTGAACCTCACCGAGGCGGATCACCCGATGCACCTCCATGGGTTCTATTTCCGGATGGAAGCCCACGGGACCGGCACGGTGGACACCCTCTATCCGGCGGCCGATCGTCGCATGGCGGTCACCGAGATCATGCAGCCGTTTCAGACCGCCCAGCTGTCCTGGTTCGCGGATCGCCCCGGCAACTGGATCTATCACTGTCACTACGCCACCCATTTGTCGGAGCTGGTCGCGCTGGACACCGAAGAAGGCGTGATGGACAGCAGCCAAATGGCCCATCACGGCTCCGATCGTCCCCACCAGATGTTCGGGCTCGTGCTGGGGATTTCCATCGCCCCGAAGGGCGTCCAGGCCACCGCGCCGCCGCCGGACCGGATCATCCGGCTGGTCCAGCGCGAAAAGCCGGGTGTGTACGGACAACAGGCCGGCATGGCCTACGTGATCGACGGCACGCCGGCCGCAACCGATCCGAACGCGCTTCCGGTTCCCGGTCCCGCCCTGATCCTGGAGCGGGGCAAACGGGTCCAGGTCAACATTGTCAATCAATCCGCCGAGCACGCCGCGGTGCACTGGCATGGGGTCGAGCTGGAGAGCTACCCCGACGGCGTCCCGGGCTGGAGCGGCTCCAGTGGAAACATCCTCCCCTCGATCAACCCGGGGGATTCCCTCACGGTCGCCTGGACTCCGCCCCGCGCCGGATCGTTCATGTATCACACCCATTTTTCCGAGGCGAGGCAGACCGGCTCCGGACTCTACGGACCGATCATCGTGCTGCCGCCGGGAGAGAAATACGATCCGGAAACCGATCGGGTGCTGTTCTTCGGGACGGCAGGCACGGGGAGAAATGTGCTGGTTGGACCGTTTCCCAACTACATGATGAACGGGAGCACCGCGCCTCCCCCGATGGAGCTCAAGGCGGGCACCCGCTACCGGTTCCGGCTGTTCAACCTGGCGGGAGATTTCCCGACGCTCGTGTCCCTGAACCAGGGCGCCAAGCCGGTGATGTGGCGGGCGGTCGCCAAGGACGGCTATCCGCTTCCCGACAACCAGGCGACTTCGCGGCCGGCGGTGCTGCTGTTCGATCCCGGTGAGATCTACGACTTCGAGTTCACACCGACCAGGAAAGGCGAGCTGACGCTGTCCTTCGGGCTGCCACCGTTTCCGCCGCCGCCGCCGCCACCCCCCGGCGCGCCCGCTCCGCCTCCCCCTCCACCGCTCCCTCCGACCGTGGCGGTGCCGGTGCACGTGCGCTGAGCGGCGACTCCCGGTCGTCAGCGGTGGCGCAGGGTGACCAGAATCGCTCCGCCGCTGTGGGTAATGCCGTATTGATCCTGCGCCCGGCTCGGCTCGAGATAGCGAATCTCCTCGACCTCTTCGGGCTTGATGGTCTTGAGTTCATCGAGCCCGGAGCGGTGGGAGTCATTGACGTAGAGCTGCACCGGGGCCGGCGGTCCGTTGACCATCGAGCGTACCCCTCGGGGCCCTCTGAAGAACTGGGGGCGCAGAACCCGGATGATCTGGATGAGGTCCAGGTCTTTCATGGCCGGCGCCATGATTTCCTCCTTGGTCAGCACATCGCGCTTCTGGGTCTGCGCCCCGAGTCTTGAAGCGGTCCCGCCCGCCAGGCCCCCCGCCAGGATCAGGAGGGCGCCGAGTCTCATGGTCCTCATCGTCTTCTTTTCTCCCGCTGCGATGTTCCAAGGGAGCCGTGACCACGGCGTCACCCTTCCGATGGAGATATGATGAGCGGCGGCCCGAAACGGTTGCCCGCCGGTTGACCATTCCTCCCAATCCGGCCACCGTTCTGCCATGACCACCGCTCGCCGCACCCACAGTTTCAGCGAATCCGTGATCCGGGGCATGACCCGGCTCGCCACCGAGCACGGCGCCATCAACCTGGCCCAGGGATTCCCGGATTTTCCGGCGCCCACCGTGCTCAAGGAGGCCGCGGCGGCGGCGATCCGGGCGGACCAGAACCAGTACGCGATTACCTGGGGGGCCAAGCGGCTCCGGGATGCCATCGCGCGGAAATACGCCGAGTGGTACGCCATGGAAGTCAATCCGGAGACCGAGCTCACGGTCACCTGCGGCGCGACGGAAGCGATGGCGGCGGTGCTGCTGGCCCTGGTCGATCCGGGCGATGAGGTCGTGGTGTTCGAGCCGTTCTACGAGAACTACGGCCCCGACGCGATCCTGTGCGACGCCAAGCCGGTGTTCGTGCCGCTTCTGCCGGGACAGCCGCTCGACCTGGACCGGCTCGGGGCGGCCTGCTCCAGCCGGACCCGGGCCATCGTGATCAACACGCCGGGCAATCCTTCGGGTCGCGTCCTAACCCGCGACGAGCTGGCCGGGATCGCCGCGCTGTGCCGGGAGCACGACGCCTGGGCGATCACCGACGAGATCTACGAGCACATCCTCTATGCCGGCGAGCACCTCCCCATCGCCACGCTGCCGGGGATGCGGGAGCGCACCATCACCATCTCGGGCGCGTCCAAGACCTTCAGCATCACCGGCTGGCGGATCGGCACCATCGTCGCCCCGGCGGCGATCACCGGCGCGATCCGCAAGGTGCACGACTTCCTGACCGTCGGCGCCCCGGCCCCGCTTCAGGAAGGGCTTGCGGTCACCATGGAGACGCTGGGCCCGGAGTTTTACCGGGGTCTCGCCGGGGAATACCGGGAACGTCGCGATGTGATCATGGAGGCGCTCACCGCGGCCGGCTTCCGCGCGGTGGCTCCCGAAGGGGCCTACTACGTGCTGGCCGATTTCTCCGATCTGTCCGACCTTCCCGCGCCGGAATTTGCCCGCTGGCTCACTATCGAGGGCGGGATCGCCACGGTTCCCGGCACCAGCTTCTTCAGTCGCCCCGAGGACGGGGTTCGGTTCACCCGGTTCGCCTTCTGCAAGACACTCGATCTCCTTCGCGCCGCGTCCCGCCGCCTCGCCGCTCTCCCTGAGCCCCAAGTGGGCTGAGCCGCGGCGTCCGCGGGAACTTCTCCGGATGCCCCGGCCGGGCTAATGTTCCCGCCCCGATGAATCAGCCTCCCGTGGCCCCCCGCCGGCCCCACATCACCGAGGTCCACGGCGACAGCCGGGTGGACCAGTACTTCTGGATGCGGGACCGGTCCGACCCCGCGGTGCTCGAGTACCTCGCCGCCGAAAACGCGTATGCGGATGACCTGCTCGCGCCGCTCAAGCCGCTCCAGGAAACCCTCTACAGGGAGATGCTCGGCAGAATCAAGGAGACCGACGTGTCGGTGCCGTACCGGGAGAGGAACTTCTGGTACTACGCCCGCACCGAGGAGGGGCTGCAGTATCCCATCTATTGCCGGAAGCCCGCCCAGGCGGACGCCGCCGAGCGGGTGATTCTCGATCTGAACCACCTCGCCGAAGGGCATCCGTTCCTGGGACTGGGCGCCTTCGATGTGAGCGACGACGGCCGGCTGCTCGCTTACTCGACCGACCTCACCGGGTTTCGGGAATACACCCTGGTGGTCCAGGACCTGGAAACCGGGGCGATCGTCGCGGGACCGTTCGGGAAAACCGGCTCGGTGGCCTGGGCTGCCGACAATCGCACCGTGTTCTATGCGGTCGAGGATCACGCGAAGCGGTTTCATCAGATCTGGCGCTACCAGCTCGGGAGTCCGACCCAACCGGCGCTGGTCTATGAAGAGCCCGACGAGCGATTCCGGGTGCACGTCTCGAGAACCCGGAGCCTCCGGCACGTGATCATCTCGAGCGAGAGCCACACTACGTCCGAGATCCGGTTCCTTCCCGCCGACACCCCGAGCGGCTCGCCTGGGATCCTGGTGCCCCGCGTCCAGGACCGCGAGGTGGAGGCGGATCATCTGGGAGATGGCTGGCTCCTTCGAGTCAATGACCGCGGGCCGAATTTCCGGGTGGTCAGGGTGACGGAGGGTCAGAGTGGTCAGACGGAATGGACGGAGATCCTTCCTCACCGGGACGATGTGATGGTGGAGTCGGTGGAAGCGTTCCAGGGTTACTGGGTGGCCTGGGAGCGCTCCGCGGGACTGGTGCAGGTTCGGGTCACCGATCGAGGGAGTGGAGCCTCCCGCTACGTCCCCTTCGACGAGCCGGTCTATGAAGCGAGCCCGGGACCCAACGCCGAGTGGGACGCGTCGGCGCTCCGCTTCGACTACGAATCGCCGATCACTCCGCCGTCGGTGTACGACTACGACATGGCGGGTGGGGTGAAGATCCTGCTCAAACAGCGGGAGATCCCCGGTGGGTTCGATCCCTCCAAGTACCGCTGCGAGCGGCGCGCCATCCCCGCGCCGGACGGAACCGCCATCCCGGTCTCGATCATCCTGCGACGGACTCCCGAGGTTCCGTTTCCGGCGCCGATGCTGCTGACCGGCTACGGCGCGTATCGGATTTCCTATCCGGTGAGCTTCTCGTCCAACCGGATCTCCCTGCTGGACCGCGGGGTCGTCATTGCGATCGCTCACGTGCGGGGTGGTGGCGAGCTGGGCAAGAAGTGGCACGATGCGGGACGGATGGCGCGGAAGCAGAACAGCTTCAGCGACCTGGTGGCGGTCGCCGAGGCGCTGATACGTGACGGGATGACCGAATCGCGAAAGCTGGCGATCGAGGGGGGCAGTGCCGGCGGGCTCCTGGTGACCGCGGCGCTGAATCAGCGCCCCGACCTGTTCGGAGCGGTCGTGGCGCAGGTGCCGTTCGTCGATGTCATCAACACCATGCTCGACCCCTCGCTCCCGCTCACGGTCGGCGAGTACGAGGAATGGGGAAACCCCGCGCTCCCGGAACAGTATCGCTGGCTCCGCGCCTACTGTCCCTACACCAATCTGACCATGCGGTCCTACCCGCCGATGCTGGTCCGCACCTCGCTCAATGACAGCCAGGTGATGTTCTGGGAGCCGGCCAAGTACGTCGCGAAGCTCCGGTCGCTCAAGACCGACGCCAACCCGCTCCTCCTGCTCACCAACATGGGAGCGGGGCACAGCGGGGCGTCCGGGCGCTACGATCGATTGCGGGAGGTCGCGATGGACTATGCGGTGATGCTGGATTGGCTGGGAGCGGAGTGAGGGAGGTGCGAGGTGTGAGGTCTGGGGTGTGAGGTGCTGACTGACTCGGAGTATCTCCGCCACGACGCCACCGCCCTGGCCGACCTGGTGCGGCGAGGGGACGTTACCAGCCGGGAGCTGATCGAGACCGCGATCGCCCGGATCGAGCGGCTCAATCCCGCGGTGAACGCGGTGATCCATCGGATGGACTCGTCGGCCCTGGAGCAGGCTCGGGCGCCGAGCGAGGGGCCTTTCGGTGGAGTGCCTCTCCTGCTCAAAGACCTCATGCTCATGGTCCAGGGCGAGCCGTTTCGCTGCGGCAGCGCCTTCCTGCGGGAGTACCGTCCCGCGGTCGACAGCGAGCTGATCACCCGGTACCGGCGGGCCGGCTTCATCTTCCTCGGCAAGACCAACACCCCGGAATTCGGGCTGACTCCATTCACCGAGCCGGCCGCGTTCGGCCCCACCGTGAACCCCTGGGATACCAGCCGCACCGCGGGCGGTTCGAGCGGAGGATCCGCGGCGGCGGTCGCCTGCGGGATGGTGCCGGTCGCCAGCGGGGGCGATGGCGGAGGATCGATCCGGATTCCCGCTTCCTGCTGCGGCCTGTTCGGGCTCAAGCCTACCCGGGGAAGAACCCCGGTCGGCCCCAACATCGGGGAGGCCTGGCGGGGGGCCGTGGTGGACCACGTGATCAGCCGCTCGGTGCGTGACAGCGCCTCGGTCCTCGACGCAACCGCGGGACCGGATTCGGGGGCGCCGTACTTTGCCGCCCCCGCCGAAAACGCCTGGAGCGACGACCTGGGGCGGAACCCGGGACGGCTTCGGATTGCCTTCACCGGTCTGCCCTGGCTGGGGAACGAAGTGCACCCGGATTGCGCCGCGGCGCTCTCGGAGACCGCGAGGCTGCTCGAAAGTCTCGGGCACGTGGTGGAGGAGGCTTCCCCCGAGTTCGATGGCGAGGGGTTCGCCCGCGCTTTCCTGGCGATGATCGTGGTGGAGCTTCGAACCGATCTGGTGGAGCTCGAAGTGCTCCTGGGCCGGAAAGGCAGAGTCTCGGAATTCGAGGCGCCCACCTGGGCCCTGAGCCTCCTGGGCAGCGCGATGCCCGCCGTCGAGTACGCCCGGGCGGTTCGCCTGCTCCAGCGGGTTTCCCGTGAGGTGGCGCGGTTCTTCGAGACCTGGGATGTGCTGCTCACCCCGACCGCCGCTACTCCGCCGTTTCGGACCGGGGCGCTCCAGCCCACCTCGCGAGAACGGGTCCTGCTCGAAGTGCTGGGCCGGCTCGGATTCGGGGAGCCGTTCCGATGGGCGGGGGCGCTCGATCAGATGGCGGAGAAGGTGTTCGACTGGATTCCCTGGACCCCGCTCGCCAACGCGACCGGGCAACCGGCCATGTCGGTGCCGCTCTGCTGGAATGCCGGCGGGCTGCCGATCGGGATGCATTTCATGGGGCGCTATGGAGACGAGGCCACCCTGTTCCGCCTGGCGGCCCAGCTCGAGCAGGCCCGCCCCTGGTTCGACCACCTGCCGGCGATGACCCTCAGTCCCCTATAAGCGAAGAGGGCCGGCTTGCGCCGACCCCCCTTTCGCGGCTCCGTTCTCGGCAGGACGGAGTTACTTGAGGTGCTTGTTGACGAGCTTGGTCATTTCGAACATGTTGACCGTCTTCTTCCCACCGAACACCATCCGGAGGTTGTCATCCGCATTGATGTTCCGGCGGTTCTTCTTGTCCTGGAGGCCCTTCCGCTTGATGTAGGCCCACAGCTTCTTGGTGACTTCTGTCCGGGGAATGGGCTTGCTCCCGACGACCTCGGCCAGCGCCGCGCTCGGTTTCATCGGCTTCATGAACGCCGCGCTCGGCTTCCGCTTGCTGGTCTTGCGAGCGGCCTTCCGGGCCTTCTTCTTCATCGCCATCGAGCGTCTCCTGTGGGGGTCTGACCTGACTGCCTGGGCGGAACGATGGACTTCCGGATTCGAAGTTAAGCATTCTCCCGGGAGAAACAATAGCCGGAAGGCGTTTTTCCCTCGGGAAAGTCCCCCGGGCCGGCCGGTTCAGGCCGCCGGGCGACCAGGATTTCCGAGACCGGGTTAATCCTCCCTCGGGAAGAACCCCCCGGGCAGGCCTCCCCTAAACCCGCCGGAGCCGGACCCGTTCCACCCGGTGGTGGGGTCCTTTTTCGAGGACGAGCAGGGCCCGCTCCCGGGTGGGGAGGATGTTTTCCCGGAGATTGACCTCGTTGATCCGGCTCCAGACCCGGGAGGCAAAAGCGGTGGCCTCCTCCTCGGACAGCTCCGAGTACCGGCGAAAGAAGGACTGGGGATCCCGGAAGGCGGTGCTTCGCAGGTGGAGGAACCGCTCGAGGAACCACTGCTGGATGAGCCCCGGTTGGGCGTCCACATAGATGGAAAAGTCGAAGTAGTCGGAGACGAACAACCGGGCGTCGTCCCGCTGGAGGGCTGGCCCGCTCTGACCCGCCTGCCCTCCGCCATGGAGGACATTCAGCCCCTCGAGCATCAGGATGTCCGGCTGATGGATGACCTGGCTTTCCCCGGGGAGAATGTCGTAGCTGAGATGGGAGTAGACCGGGGTGGAGACCTCGGGCGCCCCGGCCTTGAGGTCCGCGAGAAACGTCACCAGGCGGCGCAGGTCGTAGCTCTCGGGAAAGCCCTTTCGCTCCATGAGCCCGCGCTCGGCGAGGACGGCGTTCGGGTAGAGAAAGCCGTCGGTGGTGACCAGATCCACTCTGGGATGGTCCGGCCACCGGGCCAGCAGCGCCTGGAGCACCCGGGCCGTGGTGCTCTTCCCGACCGCGACGCTCCCCGCGATCCCGATGATGTAGGGGCTCGCCCGGACCGTTTTCCCCAGGAACCGGTCGGTCACCCGCTCGAGCTCCAGGGTGGCGGCGACGTGCAGGTTCAGGAGGCGGGAGAGCGGGAGATACACCTCCACGACTTCGTCCATCGAGAGGGCTTCATTGAGCCCGCGCAGCTCGGCGAGGTCGGTCTCCGAGAGGGTCAGCGGCGTGTTAGCGCGGAGCCGGGCCCACTCGGCCCGGGCGAAGTTCGTATAGGTGGAAAAACCCATGGCCGAAGATAGCCCGGACTCCGCTTACTCCCGGGTCGCCATGTGCTCCTTCGTGGCGAACACTTCGGGGCCGATCTCGAGGCTTGCACTTCCCTCCGCCCGGGCGCGAACCCTGATGTCCCGGGGCCCGACGACCAGGCCGCTCGGCTCGGCGGCCCCGATGGTCGCATGCAGCTCGACCCCCCGCGCCAGGCTCCGGTTCATCTCCCGTATCGCGATGGTCTCGAGCTGCTTGAGGAGGTAGCCCGCGGAAATGTGGGCCTGCTGCCGGAGAAAATCCCTGATCTCGTCCTCCTTGATCCAGGCGAATCCCTGTACCAGGAGACCGGCGCTGCTGGCATCAAAATCGAGATCGGGGACCGAGATCATCCCGGTGCCGGGATCGTACCGGGGAGTGCCCACGAACCAGACCGTTCCTCGATCGGTTCCATCGAATTGCACTCCCAGGGCGATCCGCCCACCGGCGATCCCATACACCGTCGCGGCCTTGAGCCGGAACTTCCCTCCCGAAAGCCGGAGCGACTTGCCCTTCAGGTTGCTGGTGAGCTCCATGCCGATCACGTCGTAGGTCAGGCGACCTTCCACCGGGAGGGAAAATCCCCGTTGCATCTGGCCTCTCTCGAACGTGGGCAGGGGAAGGACCGGCTGTTCCGGCCTCGGTCCTGCCACGATCCGGGGAGCGGCGCGTACGCCGAGCTCGGCATGAACGGCCTGCGTCGAGCCGTGAATCGGTCCCAGCTGCACCGAATCGGGTTGGAGCAGGAGCCAGAGGCTGTCGGCGAGGTGAATCGGCTTCTGAAGATCGGCCCAGATTTCCTGGAGCGGGGTTTTCACGTCGACCGAGGAGGCCCACTTCTGAATCTCCGGCTCGAGGTCGTCGAGGGCATCCTTCGCCTGGTCCATGACCTTGCCGGTCACGTTGAGCCCGAGGAAGGTGACCTGACAGCGATCCTGGCTGCTGTCGCTCAGGGCGGTGAGGGCAGCCACTCTGCTCCGGACTCCGAGCCGCCAGTCGGGGGTGAGATAGGGTACGACGTGAAGCACCACCCGCGCCCTGGGCGCCGCGCCGTCCATCCCGCAGGATCCCCCGATATCCCCGAGACCGGAATCCAACCAGGCTTTCCCGCGGTAGCGGACCACCGCAGACAGGATCACGGTGTCTCCCGAGAATCCCAGCAGCTCGAAGGGTCCCCGCCGCACCTCGAAGGAGAGGGACGCCTTCCGGTTGTGCCCGAGGTCGACAGGCCTGGTCTCCGACAAATTCCCGATCCTGGTGGGGATCACCCGGTTCAGGGCGGCCATCGCACTGGGGATGTGGATCGACAGCGGAGCGACGATCATCCCGCGGGTCGCCGCCACGGTATCGGTCGCCGCCTCCCCCAGGTCCCTGGGTGGGGCCGGCGCCTCGAATCTCCTGCCGGAGGCGCAGCCGGCCAGCGCGATCAAGGGAAGCCACGCTCTCATGCGAATCGGTGTACCTTATGGTCCATCCCGGATTCTACGCCCAAATGACTCTCTCGACGATCCCTCTCCGAAGCCCGGTTGTGGCATCGCTGGTCCTGCTGGCTTTGCCGGGCCCGCTCGCTCCAGCCTCCAGCGACTCTCCGGCCCGGCAGGCGGGGCAGGTCGAACCGGCCGATCTGATTTTCCGGAACGGCCGCATCTACACCGGCAATGACCGGGCGCCTCGCGCCGACGCGGTCGCGGTGACAGGCAATCGAATCGTGTTCGTGGGAAACACCTCCGGCGCGAACAAATTGACCGGCCCCAACACGCGGGTGATCGACCTCAAGGGGGCGTTTCTGTACCCCGGCTTCACCGACGCGCACATGCATCTCTCCGGTGTGGGCGCCCGGGAGATGACGCTGAACCTGGAAGGCACCAACACGCTGGAAGAGTTTCTTGCCCGGGTCAAAGCGCGGGTCGACCAGGCGCGCCCGGGACAGTGGGTGACCGGGCGGGGCTGGATCGAAACTTTCTGGAAACCGCCGGTTTTTCCGACTCGCCAGGACCTCGACCGCATCGCGCCGAATAACCCGGTCTACCTGACCCGGGCCGACGGGCACGCGTCGGTGGCCAACAGCGCCGCGCTCAAGCTCGCCGGCATTACCCGAAGCACGCAGCCACCCGACGGCGGGGCAATCAACAAGGACGCCGATGGGGAGCCGACCGGGATGCTGATCGATCGGGCCCAGGCGCTGGTGGGCCGTCTGGTGCCCCCTCCGACCGAGGAGGACAAGGACCAGGAGTACATCAAGGGGGTCGAACGGGAGCTGTCGCTGGGCTGGACCCAGGTCCAGGACGCTCACGGGACCTGGGGTGAAGTGGATCGGATGCGCCGGCTGTATCGAGACGGAAAGCTCAAGATCCGGATCTACAAGACCATTACCGGACCGAGTCCCGACGCCAACCGGCTGATCGAGCAGGGCCCGTCGCTGGGGGAATTCGACGGGCTGCTCACGGTGCGCGCCATCAAGGTGGTGATGGATGGCGCGCTGGGAAGCCGGGGCGCGGCGCTGCTCGCTCCCTATAGCGACGACCCGAAGAACACCGGGCTCATCACGACCGATACGGTCGCGCTCAAGCCGATGCTTGCCGCCGCGCTCCGCAACGGGATCCAGGTCTGGACCCATTCGATCGGCGATCGGGGCAACCGGCTCACCCTCAATTTCTACGAAGGGGCGATGAAGGAAGTCCCCGCGGACCAGCGGAAAATCGCGGAGCCGCGCTGGCGCGACGAGCACAGCCAGATCGTCAATCCCAGCGACATCCCTCGCTTCAAGCAGCTCGGCGTCATCGCGTCGATGCAGCCCTCCCATGCGATCAGCGATCTCTACTTTGCGCCGGCCCGGCTCGGGCTCGAGCGCCTCAAGGGCGCCTACGCGTGGCAGAGCTTCATCAAGCAGGGAACCCCGGTTCCCGGCGGCAGCGATGCGCCGGTCGAGCGGGGCGAACCGATGATCGAGTTCTACGCCGCCGTGGCGCGCAAGGACCTCCAGGGGCGCTCGGGGGAGGGCTGGCATCCCGAGGAGAAGATGACTCGGGCCCAGGCGCTCAAGGCTTTCACCATCTGGCCGGCGTTCGCGGCCTTCGAGGAGGACAAGCGCGGGTCCATCGAGGTCGGAAAGCTCGCCGATTTCACCATCCTCGATCAGGACATCATGCAGGTGCCCGAGCTCGACATCCTCAAGACCAAGAACCTGCTGACGGTGGTGAACGGGGTGGTCGCGTGGGCCAGTGCAACGTTCCCCGGGGCCGCTGTGTCTAGATAGCGTCCCGTTTCCGAGGTCCCCGGCATGCGGTACTCCCGAGTTTCCTTCCTGGTTCCTGCCCTGCTTCTCTTCGGGGGAACGACCCCGTTGCTCGCACAGCGCCGTCATCCGGTGCGCGACTGGACCCTCTCCTGCTCCGATTATCGGGGCGATCGCGATAATGGCGAACGCGCCTGCAACATGGTGGAGAAGACCATCGCCCTCCCCTCCGGGGTGCTCCAGGTGGATTCCCGGGTCAATGGCGGGATCACGGTCCTGGGCGAGAACCGCCGGGATATCCTGATTCGGGCTCGAATCGAATCCCACGCACGAAGCCAGTCGCGAGCCGACAACCTGATCGGGGACGTGGAAATCCGCACCTCCAACGGGCGGATCACCGCGGACGGTCCCGACACCGGGCGGAACGAATGGTGGTCGGTGAGCTTCGAGGTGCACGTTCCCGCCAATGCGGACCTCGACCTCACCGCGCACAACGGCGGGATCGGGGTCGCCGGGGTGTCCGGAGAGCTCCGCATGGGAACCACGAACGGCGGGATTCATCTCGACGCCGTCAACGGCGATGTGGTGGCTGCGACGACGAACGGCGGCGTCGTGGTGAACCTCGACGGCAACGGCTGGCAGGGGCACGGACTCGACGTCACCACCACGAATGGCGGGGTGACCCTCACGGTCCCGAGCGACTACTCAGCCCATCTGGAGACCGGTACAACCAACGGCGGCATGGACATCGACTTCCCCGTCACCGTGCAGGGCCGGATCGGAAGGCAAATCACCACCGATCTCGGCCGGGGCGGTCCCACCATCCGGCTGATCACCACGAACGGCGGAGTGACCGTCAGGCGGCAATAGACAGGCGCTCGTCCGCCTGTCCGCCCGTCCGCCTGCTATGGTTTCCAGATCGGCAGCCGGCCCGGGGTCCACGGGACCCCGGCCAGCTCCGCGTCGTTCTCGAGCTGGCGCAGATCGCCGAGCGCCGCCTCGAGCCTGGGCAGGAACTGGGCGAGCTGCCCGGAGGCGATGTCGTAGTTCCGCCGGTGGGTCGCGGTCGGAGCCTGCATGGTGGACCAGGTATTTCCCACTACCCGCTGCACCCGGTCGAGCAGGGTCGGCGGGGTCGGCTCCTGGTGGGACTCGATCACCGGATCACCGCTCAATTCCACCCGTAGACCACGGAGCGTCTCGACGAGGGCGCGGCCTCGATCGGTGAGCGTCCTGGGCGCGCCGGCGGTGTTGTCGATCGCGCGCCGGAGCAGCGCGAGCCGGCTCTCTGCTTCTCCCAGACTGGCGTTGGTCCCCAGCGCGGCCCGCTGCAACCGGGCGGTCTGACGGTGGAACTCCGCCACGGCCGCGCGGTCTGCCGGGGAGAGCGGCGGCTGGCCGAGCGGCACCACGGTGAACTTCTGGGTGCCGACCGCTTCTTCCCGTCCTCCCTGGCGGATCGTCAGGGAAACCGAATAGCCACCCGGCGGGACCATCGGACCCCGGGGACCGAAGCCTCCACCTTCCTCTTCGTCGTCGCCACCCCGGGCCGGGGCCGCGCTGGTGACCGGGTTAGGCGGCGGGTAGCGAAAATCCCAGGAGATCCGATGGAATCCCGCGCCGGTCGGCCCGGTCAGCCGTCGAATGAGGTTCCCCTGCTCGTCGCTCACCGTGAGGATGACCGCGGGGGCCTCCTCGCGCTCCTCGGCGCGCAGGGTGTCCCAGGGGGGCACCGGGACATCCTGACCCTTCCCCGCGATGGTTTTTTCCGCGGCCTGTCGGCGCGCTCGTGAGGAACGCAGCGCATTCCGCAGGAACCAGGTGAAGGTGGCGCCGTATTCAGGGTTCTTCGCGGTGTAGAGGGCGTCGCCCTGGGCTCCCCGCGGCCCGCCACCCAGCGGGCTCGCGGGGACGTAGATCTCGGCGGGTGGAACCGGGAGGAGCGCCACGCGCTGCTCGACGGTTCGGGCGGCCTCACGGAGCGGGGAATAGTCATCCACGATCCAGAAGCCCCGGCCGAATGTGGCCAGCACCAGGTCGTTGTTCTTCCGGTGAATGGTGATCTCCCGCACCGGGATGGTCGGGAGGCCGTCGAGCTTGATCCACTTCTTCCCGCCATCCACCGTGAAGAACGCGCCGAACTCGGTCCCCACGAAAAGGAGATCGGGGTTCATGTGGTCCTCGGCGATCGTCCAGACCGAGCCCCGGTCGGGAAGGTTCCCCACGATGGAGGTCCAGCTCTTCCCCCCATCGGTGCTCTTCAGGAGATACGGTTTGAAGTCACCCGCCTTCATGTTGTTGAATCCGGCGTAGACCGTATTCACCGCGTGGCGCGATGCGGCGACGGTGGACACGAACGTCATCTCGGGGACGCCGGGGAAGGTCTCGATCTTTCGCCAGGTGGTCCCGCCATTCTCCGAGACGTGCATCAAGCCGTCATCGGTTCCCACATACAGGAATCCTTCCTTGACCGGCGATTCCGCGATCGAGACGATCTCGCCGAAGAACGAGGTGGAGCTGTTCTTGGCGATCGCGTCCATGCTCCACACCCGTCCCATCATCTGGAGCGTGTTGCGATCGACCTGCCGGCTCAGGTCGGGACTCACCGCCCGCCAGCTGTCCCCCCGGTCGTCCGAGCGGTACAGTCGCTGGGCCCCGAAGTAGAGTCGGGTGTGGGAATGAGAGCTGATCATCAGGGGCGAGTCCCAGTTCCATCGCAACGCCGGCTCGCCCGGCTCGGGCTGGGGCTGGATCCCGATCCGGTCTCCGGTGCGCCGGTCGAACCGAACCATCTCGCCGTGCTGCGATTCGGCGTAGAGGATGTTCGAGTCCTCGGGGTCGATCCGGGAAGTGAAGCCGTCCCCGCCGGTGGTGATGAACCAGTCGGCGTTGGCGATGCCGTGGGAGTTCACCGTGCCCGATGGACCGCAGACCGAGTTGTTGTCCTGGGTGCCGCCGCAGACGAGATAGAAGGGACTCTCGGACTGGGCCACATCCACTCGGTAGAACTGCACCAGGGGGAGGTTCGCGACGTAGCTCCAGGTGCTGCCCCGGTCGAAGGACTGATACAGGCCGCCGTCGTTCCCGTTGATCAGGTGGTCGGTGTCGTCCGGGTCGATCCACAGGGCGTGATTGTCCACGTGGGTCGAGCGACCCTGGATCGAGTGAAAGGTGCGCCCGCCATCCTCGGTCACCATGAGCCGGACGTCCATCGAGTACACCCGATCGGGGTCCTTGGGATCGGGATACAGCTTGTGGTAGTAGAACGGCGGCCCGGCGGTGGTCGGGCTCATCTTCTCCCAGTTCTGTCCCCCATCCACCGAGCGAAAGAACCCTCCGGCCCGATTGGCCGCTTCGACGATGGCGTACACGATGTTCCCGTTGCTGGGAGCCACGGCGAGCCCGATCTTGCCCAGCTCCTCGCTGGGGATTCCCCGGGTGAGCTTGGTCCAGGTCGCGCCGGCATCGGTGGACTTCCAGATCGCCGAGCCGGGCCCGCCGTCGATGAACCCCCACTGCCTTCGGGCTCGCTGGTAGGTCGTCGCGAAGAGGACGTCGGGGTTCCGGGGATCGAACGCGAGATCGTAGGCGCCGGTCCATTCATCGCCCTTGAGCGACTGGGTCCAGGTTTTCCCTCCGTCGCCGGTCCTGTAGACGCCCCGGTCGCCGCCGCCCGACCAGAGCGGCCCCATCGCCGATACATAGACCACTGAAGTATTCCGGGGATCGATCAGAATCCGGCCGATGTGGGCCGAATTCTTGAGGCCGACGTTGTTCCAGGTCTTGCCGCCGTCGGTGGACTTGTACACCCCGTCGCCGTAGCCCACGCTGCGCTGGCTGTTGTTCTCCCCGGTCCCGACCCAGATCACCAGCGGGTCCCTGGGATCCACCGCCACCGTCCCGATCGAATAGGAGCCCTGGGCATCGAACACCGGGGTCCAGGTGGTCCCGGCATTGACGGTCTTCCATAACCCGCCTGAGTGGACCGCGACGTACCAGGTGTTCGGGTCCGACCGGGGGACCGCAACCTCCCCGATCCGCCCCGACGGAGCCGCCGGTCCGATGTTGCGGGGCCGGAAGGCGGTGAAGAGGCCGGGCCGGAGCCGGTCGGTGGTATCGGCCTTGTTCTGGGAGTCGCCCGGGAACGCGACCACCGGGCGAGGGAACGGCTGGGGGCGAGGAGGAGTGACCTGCGCGGTGATGCCGGATGGGACCAGCGCGGCGAGGCACGAGACCAAGGTGTTCCGGAACGACATGAGCACGTCCTGGTGGGTTGAGAATGACCGGAGCAGCATTCCTACGATAGCGCGATCCGCGGGGCTTCGCTATCGCAATCCGGGCTCGACGCGTACGTTTGCGGGTCATGCCCCTCCGTCGCGAGCTGGGACTCCTCGACGCCACGATGATCAACGTCGGCACGATCATCGGGTCTTCGATTTTCATCGTCCCCGCGGCGATCGCCGCCGCCTTCACGGCTTCGGCGCCCACCGTCCTGGTCTGGATCGCCGGCGCGCTGGTCTCCCTCTGCGGCGCGCTCTGCGTCGCGGAGCTCGGCGCCGCGATGCCGGAAGCCGGGGGCCAGTATGCCTACCTGGAACGGGCCTATGGACCGGTCTGGGGATATCTCTATGGATGGGGCGCGGCGGTCATCATCAATCCCGCTTCCATCGCGGCGGTCGGCGTGGGGTTCGCCACCTACCTGGGGTTCTTCGTTCCGCTCGGGGGCGGGGGGATCAAGCTGGTGGCCGCCGGGTCCATCCTGCTCCTGACCTTCCTCAACTACTTCGGGCTCCGCACCGGCGCGTTCACCCAGAACCTGCTCACCCTGGTCAAGATCGCCGCGGTGATCGGGCTGATTCTCGCCTGCTTTCTGCTGCCGGGGGGCCGGGCCGGCAACTTTCAGCCCCTCTGGCCCTCCGAAGGTCTGGGCTCCCTGGTCGCTCCGTTCGGGGTCGCGATGCTCGGCGTGCTCTTCGCCTTCGATGGGTGGATCGAAGTCACCTATGTGGGCAGCGAAGTGAAGGACCCCGGCCGCCTCATGCCGCGCTCGATCATTTACTCCACCGTCCTCGTGGCGGTGCTGTACATCGGCGTTTCGCTGGCGGTGCTGTACGTGCTGGGGCAGTCGGCGACGGCCCAGTCGTCTCTGGTGGCCGCCGACGCGATGCGGGTCGTGCTGGGCGCGGCGGGCGCCGGACTGATCACGGTGGCCGTGCTGGTTTCGACGGCCGGCTCGAACAACGGGATGATCTTCACCGCCGCGCGGATTCCCTACGCCATGGCGGCGGAGGGCCGGTTCTTTCCCTGGGCCGCGCGGGTCCATCCCCGCTACCAGGCGCCCAATGTGGTCCTGGTGGTGCAGGGGATCTGGTGCGCGATCCTGGCGCTCTCGGGGACCTACATCCAGCTCGCGGGTTATGTCGTGTTCGTCTCGTTTCTCTTCTACGCCCTCTCCTGCGGGGCCGTCCTGCTGCTGCGCCGGCGGGAACCCGCGATGGACCGGCCCTACCGGGCCTGGGGCTATCCGGTGACCCCGGTGGTGTTCATCGGGTTCTCCCTCTATCTCATCGTCAACACCATCATCGCCCAGCCCCTCGATTCGGCCATCGGACTCGGACTGCTCCTGATCGGCCTCCCGGTGTACTGGTACTGTCGCGCCCGGTATCCGCAACCATCCCGCGCCACCGGATAAACCCCATGCCCGAACCCTCCGTGCAGACCTACGCCAATCATCGCCGCTTGCTGCTCCCCTGGCATTTCTTCGTGATGCCGGTGATCGGCGCCCTGCTGGTGATTCAGATCGTGGAGCTGGTCCGGGTCCCGGGGCTCGGGTCGCTGTGGAGCTTCGTGGTCACCCTGGCCCTCTTCACGGGGTTCCTCTCGGCGCGCTGGATGGCGCTTCGGGTCCAGGATCGGCTGGTTCGGCTGGAGGAACGGCTGCGACTCGAGCGGCTGCTTCCGGAACGCGGGGAGGAGATCGAACGGTTGACGCTGCGTCAGTTGATCGGGTTGCGCTTCGCCTCGGACGCCGAAGTGCCCCCTCTGGTGGACCGGATCCTCGCCGGTGAGCTGGTTCGCGCACGCGACGTCAAGAAGGCGGTCCAGCACTGGAGGCCGGACCACCTTCGGGTGTAGGGAGCGCGCGACCTACTGGGGCAGCTTGGCGAGCGCGTCCTTGACGGCCTGGCTGTTCTGGTGCCGCTGGAGCAGTCCCTGCAGCACCGCCCGGGCGCTGTCGGGCTGACCGGCGGCGACCCAGGCCTCCGATTGCAACAGCCCGTGCCGCACGTCGTATCGGCTGTCGCCTGGCGTCCGCAGCGAATCGAGCATCGCGATCGCCGCTGCCGGCTCGTGACGGTCTCGAATGAGGGACTCCGCCTGGAGCAGCCGTACGGTGGTATCCGCCGGCCGGGTCCGGGCCAGCTCATCGATCAGGCGTGCCGCGGTTTCCGACTGTCCGGAATCCCGGGCTGCGCGCGAGGCGTGATAGAGGCCCGCGACGAGCAGGTTGGTGATGTCGGAGACATTCCCAGAGCGGGTGCCGATGCCGCCGGCATAGTTATAAACCAGGTCCCCGCCGTGCTCGCTGGCTTCATAGACCACGGCCACCGCGCCGATGCCGGCCGCCGCCGCCACGAATTGAAGGGCCCTCCCGCCGCTCCTTCCGGTGAGCGCGAGGGTAAGCACCTCGAGACCCGCCAGAGCCAGGAAGGCGTTCCGGGCGCGATGGCCCCATTCCTCGTGCTCCTGCACCGCCTCGCGCGCACCGGGGATCCGCTCGGTGATGCCGTGGGCCTCGGTTCCGGATTTGACCGCGACCACCGAAGCGCCCGCGGCGATCAGAATCAGGACGGTCGCCGCGGGGTTGAGCCAGGAACGTTTCCAGAACAGAGAGCCGAGACGAAACAGGACCCCGACAATGCCGAGGGCGACGACGAAGTGAACGACCTGGGGATGGAGAGGGCCGATGTTGGGCATACCGTTGGGGCTCCGTGGTTCAGTATCCGAGACTCAATTCTACTGCAAGCCGGGGTTTTCGTCCTGCCTCCACGTCGGTGAGGCACTCAAGAAATCCTTCGCCCGCTCCCGGAATGGTGGTGAGTCCCGACACGTGGGGCGAGATGGTGACCCGGGGGTCGCTCCAGAGCGGGGAATCGGGAGGCGGGGGCTCCCGCTCGAAGACGTCCAGCGCACAGCCGGCGAGCGCGCCGGACTCCAGAGCCTCGGGGAGCGCGGCTTCCTCGATGAGCGGTCCGCGGCCCACGTTGATCAGGTAGACTCCGCCGCAGCCGAGCAGGCGCTTGCGGTCCAGGAAATGGAAGGTTTCTTCCGTCAGGGGACAGGCCAGCATGAGCCAGCGGGCTCCTGCCACGGCTTCGGTGAAGCGGTCGGCCGGGAACACGGACGCGAACGGATCGCGGGGGCGCCCGCTTCGGGAGATTCCATCGATTCGAGCCCCGAGAGGGCGAAAACAGGTGGCGATGCCCCGGCCGACCGCGCCGGTTCCCAGGATCACCCCCCGGGTTCCCCGGAGCGACTCGGGATGCAACGGTTCCCAGCGGCGGGCCGCCTGGTCCGTCGCAAAGCGGGTTAACCGCTGGGTCAGCGCGAGCGCGCGGGCCAGGCAGTATTCCCCGATCATGGGCCCGAAGTCTTCCGAGGTGCGGGTGAGCAGCGTGCCGGGCGAAAGCCCGGTCCGGAAGGCGAAGGCGTCGACGCCCGCGCCGATGCAGTGAATCCACCGCAGGGTGCGCCAGGGACCCTGGCGGGGCGGTCGGAAGCCGACGAACACTTCGGCCCAGGCCACATCGTCCGCGGTGATGTTGCCGGCGTCGAGGGCGCGCAGCTCGAGGTCGGGCCGGCGCTGGGCCAGGTAGTCCCCCAGCCCTTCATGGAGCGAATGGGAGATCAGGATGCGCTTGGGGAACCAGGGAGCCGGCATGCCGCCGGAAAATAGCGCCCGCGCCGGGTCGCGCCTCCGGGTCCTGCTCGGGGCCGCGTTCCTCATGGCGACCTCCGCGATCGGTCCTGGCTTCCTCACCCAGACCGTGGTCTTCACCCAGGCGCTGGGGGCGAGCTTCGGCTTCGCCATCCTGGTCTCGGTGCTCTGCGACCTCGGGGCGCAGCTCAACATCTGGCGGGTGATCGTGGCGTCGCGGCTGCCGGCCCAGCCGCTGCTCGACCGGGTGGTGCCCAACCTGGGCAAGCTGCTGGCGGTGCTGGTGGCTGCCGGCGGCCTCGCCTTCAACATCGGGAACGTGGCGGGCGCCGGGTTAGGATTGAATGCGCTGATCGGCATCGATGCCCGGCTGGGGGCCGTGCTCTCCGCCCTGGTGGCGATCGGCATCTTTCTCTCCCGGGAGGCCGGCCGCGCCATGGACCGGTTCGCCCAGCTCATGGGGGCGATCATGGTCCTGGTCACCGTGTACGTGGCGGTGGCGGCGCGGCCTCCCCTCGGGGAGGCTTTCCTCCGGACCGTGGCCCCGGAGCGGCTCGACCTGCTCAGCATTCTCACCATCGTGGGCGGCACCGTGGGCGGATACATCACCTTCGCCGGGGCGCACCGGCTGCTCGATGCCGGGGTCGCCGGTCCGGAGCGGGTTGGCGCCGCCACTCGATCCGCGCTGGCCGGCATCGGCGTCGCGAGCCTGATGCGGGTGATGCTCTTCCTGGCCGCCCTCGCGGTGGTCAGCCGCGGCCAGGCGCTGGATCCCGCCAACCCGCCGGCCTCGCTGTTTCGCATCGCGGCCGGCGAACCGGGATACCGGCTCTTCGGCGCCGTCATGTGGGCCGCCGCGGTCACCTCGGTGGTCGGATCGGCCTACACCTCGGTCTCGTTCCTGCGCACCCTGCGACTGGGATGGCAGGCGTTGAGCACCCCGCTCATCCTCGGGTTCATCATCGTGTCCACCATCGTGTTCCTGGTGATCGGGCGGCCGGTCGCCGTGCTCATCGCGGTGGGCGCCCTCAACGGCCTCATCCTGCCGTTCGGCCTCGGCGCGATCCTCCTCGCCACCAGGCAGCAGGGGTTGATGCACGGCTACCATCATCCCCGCCTTCTCACCGCGGCCGGCGTCCTGATCACGGTGGTGATGGCGTTCATGGGAGCCTACAGCATCGTTCAGATTTTTTGACGTGCCGAGCTGATCAGCGGCGAGCGTAAACCGTCGTCTTGCCTGCCTTGTCGAACGCGATCACGTCGTAGGGATCCCTGGTGGCCCCCTCCATCCCGGGGGACCCGGTCACCATGCCGGGAACCGCGAGACCGGCCAATCCGGGTTTTTCGGCGAGCATCTTCTTGATCAGGTCGGCCGGCACGTGGCCCTCCACCAGATATCCGCCCACCAGCGCGGTGTGGCAGGAGACGAGGGTGTTGCCGATCCCGTAGCGTTTCTTGATGGCGGCCATGTCGGTGGTGTGTTGCACCGTGGTCGTGAATCCCGCGCCGCCCATCAGGGTGATCCACTTGCCGCAGCATCCACAGCCGGGATCCGCATAGACCAGCATCGGAATGGGGGTGGCCGGGTCGATGAGCGCCGCGCCTCGCCGGGTCAGCGCCAGCATCAGGCCTCCGGCCGCTCCACCCGCCAGGAACTGCCTTCGAGTGACCCCTTTCACTTCGTCCATACGATCACCAGCCCGCACTGGGCAGAAGAGGTTATATAGCCGAACGACGACCCGCCTCCCCGATAGAATTCGAGCGCCTCCACCTCATCAGGATCGAACTCGTAGAGCGCTCTTCCCCGGAATGGCCGGGCCCCGTTGACGGAAACGTACGGATAGGCCTGGGGGTCCTGCATCCATCGACCCGAAGCGCTGGCCTGCTGCCACACCCAGCTTTCGTATGGCGCACAGGACGCTCCTCCACCCGGGACCGCGCTCCGCGGGCCAGTCTGGACCAGGAAGTTCGCCAGCACCGCCCCGAGCTGCGGTTCGCCGGACTGCTGGATATCATCGCGGGTCAGAAACACTCCATCCAGACTGGCCTTCATCCGGTCGACAAAGGCGCGATCCAGGCTGTCGAGCTGGGCGGCCTGGCGCCGTGCAACGATTTCCGACGCAGGTTCCAGATGAAACTCCAGAACCCGCTCGGCATCCGGCTTCAACGTGATCGCTTTGCGCGCCGGCTCGACTCCTCCGCCGGTGACCGTGACCCAGTAGCGACCGGGCTTGAGACCCTCGAAACGAAAACTCCCATCCGCCCGGGTCTCCATGCTGATGCCGAGTCCGCGGATTTCGACCCGCGCCCCCTCCACCGATTCACCTTTTTCGGTTTGAACTGTGCCGCGGACTGCCGGGGTCCCGGCGGCCTGGGCAACTAACGTCCCCTGCACCAGCAGCGACCCCAATCCCAAACCTGCGAGCTGTGCGAATCTCATCGGATGGCCCCCTCTTTCCCCTCCCCTTCGGGGATCGCCGGACTCTTCAAAAGTACCACACCAGGGGTTGGTCGAAGAGTGCTACTTGAACGAAGGATCCCGCCACACGGTACGACCGTCGAGCAGGGTCAGCAACACGCGAGTCCGATGGATGTCCCCGGCGGGAATCCGGAACAGGTCCTGATCCAGCACGATCAGATCCGCGGCTTTGCCGGGCTCGAGTGTCCCGGCGACCACCTCTTCGCCCACCGCGTACGCGCTCCCGTAGGTGTAGGCGCGCAGGATGGTCGCGAGGGAGACCTGTTCATCGGGGAGCCAGACCGGTCCGGGCGGTCCATCGACGTCTCGACGGGTCACCGCGACCTGGATTGCGTCCAGGGGGTTCATCGAGGAAACCGGCCAATCGCTTCCTGCCGCGAGGAGGGCGCCCGTTCTGGCGACCGAACCAATCGGGTAGAGGTGCGCCGACCGCTCGGGGCCGAGTACCGGCTCGGTCAGCCGGGTGATGTACTCGTCCTGCTGGGCCCAGAGCGGCTGGAAGACCGGGATGACGTCCTGCTCGGCGAATCGGGGAATGTCGGCGGAGTCGATCAGCTCGAGGTGGGCAATCATCGGACGGGCGTCGCGTGGACCGTTGAGGGCGCGGGCGAACGCGTAGGCATTCAGTGCCATGCGTACCGCTCGATCTCCGATGGCGTGCGCATGGACCTGGAACGCCGCCGCGTCCAGCGCCGCCACGATGGTGTCCAGCTTTTCCGGGGAGAAATTGGCCGGTCCCCGGCTGCCGGTTCCCAGGTACGGTGCGAGCAGGGCCGCGGTCCCGGCTTCGATCACCCCGTCCACGAAGACCTTGGCGGCCTTGGGGAAGAAGTAGTGCCGCCCCGCGAATCGCCCTCGCCAGGCCCGCAACGAATCCACCTGGCTCACCGGAGCCCTGGGATCCACCTCGATGGCGGCGACGATCCGGGCATTCAGCTTGCCGAGGCTGTCGAGGGCCGCATACGCGGCGAGCAGGGTCGTGTCGGCGTCGGCATCGTAGAGCGCGACGATGCCGAATTGATTCGCCATGGCAATCGCTCGGAGCAGGCCATCCTGGATTTCTTCAGGGGTCCGGGGAGGCAGCACCCGGGTGACCAGCTCCATCGCGCTTTCCCGGAGGGTCCCGGAGGGCTCGCCGGTCTTCGGATCCCGTTCGATTCTGCCGTTCGGCGGATCCGGAGTCGCGCGGTCGATCCCGGCCAGGGCCAGCGTCCTGGAATTCACCCAGGCGGAGTGCCCATCGGCGGCCCGCAGGTACATGGGCCGCTGCACATCGATCGAATCGAGCCATTCTTTTCGGGGATTCGCCTCGGGGAAAACCGGGAGCTGCCAGCCGCTCCCCCGGATCCACGGAGCCTCGGGATGCTGAGCCGCAAACCGTCGGACCGAATCCAGCACCGCTTGCGCGGTGCGGAGATTGTCCAGGGTGCATTCGCCGAGCTGGATTCCGCCGCGCGGGTGAACGTGAGCGTCCCGGAACGCCGGCAACACCATGCGTCCCTTGAGATCGAGGACGGTAGTGCGCCGCCCGATATAGCTCCCCGCTCCTTCATCGTCGCCGACATACACCACTCGGCCGTCCCGCACCGCGAGGGCCTGGGCCGGCGCGGAGTCCTCCGCCACCGGATAGACTACCCCATGGCGGAGCACCAGGTCGGCGGGGTCGCCATGCCGGCATCCGAGGATTGAAAGCAGGATCAGCGCGATGCGGGAGCGGCTCAGCATCCCTGCAAGGTAACTTTCTTCCATGCCCCGCCGTTACCCCGACACGCCCCTCCTCTACCGCAGCCTGGTTCGCAACTATCCGCTGATCGTCAAGGCGCAGGGCTGCTGGGTGCACGACGAGGAGGGCCACAGCTATCTCGACGGATGTGGCGGCGCATTCGTCACCTCGCTGGGGCACGGGGTGGACGAGGTCGTCACGGCGGTCGCCGCGACCACCCGGGAGGTGGGATACGTCAGCGGATTCGCGTTCACCAATCCCGCCGCCGAAACGCTCGCCGAGGAGCTGGCCACCCTCGCCCTGGGCGACCTGCGGCACTTTTTCTTCGTCTCCAGCGGGTCCGATGCGATCGAGGCCGCCGTCAAGCTGGCGCGGCAATACTGGGTCGAGCTGGGGCGCTTATCGAAACGACATGTCATCGCCCTGACACCGGCCTACCATGGCAACACCCTGCTGGCCCTCTCGCTCGGAGCCCGCCGGCACTATCAGCAATTCTTCCAGCCCTGGCTCCTCGAGGTGCCGCGGCTTCCGGCGCCATACGCCTATCGCTGCTCCTGCCGGGGCAGGGATGCATCGTGTCCTCGATGCAGCGGCACCGCCCTCGATGCCCTGATCCAGGAGCTCGGTCCGGAAAACGTGGCGGCCTTCGTGGCGGAGCCGATCGGCGGTTCGTCGACCGGCGCGGCGGTGCCCCGGGAGGATTACTGGCGGACCATCCGGGAAATCTGCACCCGGCATGAGGTATTGTGGATCGCCGACGAGATCCTGGTCGGGGCGGGGCGTACCGGGACCTGGTCGTCGCTCACGCCGTTCGACGCGGTTCCGGATCTCCAGGTGATGGGCAAGGGACTGAGCGGAGGCTACGCCCCGCTCGCCTCGGTCGCGGTGCCGCGCCGGATCGGCGATGCCATCGCGGCGGGGTCCGGGGGCGTGCTGCATGCCCAGACGTTCGTGCACGCCCCCGCGATCTGCGCGGCGGGAATCGCGGCGATCCGGTATCTTCGTCGGCACGAGTTGCTGGCCCGCTGCCGGGACATGGGCGCGCTGCTGCACCGGAAGCTCGCCGCGCTGGGCGGCCTGCCCTGCGTGGGCGACATCCGGGGCCGGGGTCTCCTGGCGGGAATCGAATTCGTGGCGGATCGGGAGACCCGGGCGCCGTTCCCCCGGGCAAAGCGCTTCGCCGAGCGGTTCACCGCGGCCGCCGAACGCCTGGGGCTGCTGGTATGGCCTAACACGGGACAGGCGGACGGCGTGAATGGGGATCTGGTGATGCTGGCGCCGCCCTTCGTGATCAGCGAAGCCGAAATCGACCTGATCGTGGAGCGGCTGGGCCAGGCGATGGAGGCGATGGACTAGAGGGGGGACGCTATGGCCAAGACATATCCGAAGATCGTCGCGCCGCCGCCGGGTCCCAGGGCGAAAGTGATCATCGAGCGCGACCGCGCGGTGACCTCTCCGGCCTACATCAAGGAGTATCCCCTGGTCATCGCGCGCGGCGAAGGCGCGATGGTGGAGGACGTGGACGGCAACCGCTTCCTCGATTTCATGGCCGGCATCGCGGTCACCTCGACCGGCTACAACCATCCCGCCGTCGTGAAGGCGGTCCAGGAGGCGGCCGGAAAGTTCCTGCACATCTGCGCCGGCGACTTCTATTACGAGAGCCTCGCCGCCCTGTGCGAGCGGCTCGCCCGGATCGCGCCGGGACCGGGCAGGAAGAGGGTCTTCCTTTCCAATTCGGGCACCGAAGCGGTCGAGGGGGCGATGAAGCTGGCTCGCTACGCCACCGGCCGGACGGCGTTCATCGCGTTCAAGGGCGCATTCCACGGCCGCACCTACGGGGCCCTGTCCCTCACCTCGAGCAAGGCCAGGCAGCATAAGGGCTTCCTTCCCCTGCTGCCGGGCGTGCATCACGTGTTCTACGGGTACTGCTATCGCTGTGAGTTCGGGAAGACCTTTCCCGAGTGTGGGATCTTCTGTGTCGATCACATCGAGCAGGATCTCCTCCGCCGTCACCTCGACCCCAGGGATGTGGCCGCGGTGTTCGTCGAGCCGATCCAGGGCGAAGGCGGCTATATCGTGCCGCCCCCCGGCTGGCTCACCAGGATCCGGGAGCTCTGCACTCGCCATGGGATCCTGCTGGTGATGGACGAGGTGCAGTCCGGGATCGGACGCACCGGCAAGATGTTCGCCTGCGAGCACGAAGGCGTCATCCCCGATATCCTGGTGACCGCGAAGGGCCTGGGCTCCGGCATGCCGATCGGTGCGTTCATCGCGCGGGAAGAGCTGTGCACCTGGGAACCGGGCGCCCATGGGAGCACCTTCGGGGGCAATCCGGTGTCCTGCGCCGCCGCGCTCGCCACGCTCGACCTGGTGGAGCGCGAGCTGATGCCGAACGCCCGGGTCCAGGGCGAGTACCTGATGCAGGGGCTCCGCAAGCTCGCCGAGAAGCACGGCGTCATCGGCGACGTCCGGGGGCGCGGCCTGATGCAGGGGATCGAGTTCGTGAAGGACCGGACCTCGCGGGAACCGGCCGGCGAGCTGGCCCGCAAGGTGGTGGACATGGCGTTCAACAAGGGATTGCTCACCCTCGCCGCCGGGCGGAACGCGCTGCGCTTCGCGCCGCCCATGGTGATCGATCAGGAAGACGTGGACATCGCGCTGGGTATTCTCGAGCGGTGCTTGAGCGAGCTGGACTGATCCGGGCGCTCGCGGCGGCGCTCCTTCCCGGCGCCCTCTTCGCGCAACGGGCGCCGGTCCTCAAACAGATCGACGTTCCCCACTCCTACTACTACCGGGAGATGTATCTCCCCCAGCTCACCACCGGGCCATCCTCGGTGAGCTGGTCCCCCGACGGGTTCGAGCTGGTCTACTCGATGGCCGGGAGCCTCTGGCGGCAGCGGGTCGGGTCCGATAGCGCGATCCAGCTGACCGATGAGGCGGGTTATGACTACCAGCCGGACTGGTCTCCCGACGGTCGGTTCGTGGCGTACACCTCCTACCGGAACGACGCGCTCGAGCTCCGGCTGCTCGATCTCACCGACGGGACGACCCGCGCGCTCGTGGCGGATGGCGCCGTCAACCTGGACCCGCGCTGGTCTCCCGATGGATCGCGGATCGCGTTCGTCTCGACCGCCCTGCATGGACGCTGGCAGGTCTTTCTGCTCCCGATGGCCAGTGGCGCCGCGTCGGGTCCCCCGATGCGGATCACCGAGGAGCACGAAAGCGGCCTCCCGCGTTATTACTACAGCGCTTTCGATCATTACCTCTCCCCGGCCTGGTCGCCCGACGGGAACGAATTGCTGCTGGTCTCGAACCGGGGGCACGTGTGGGGTTCCGGCGGGATCTGGCGGACGGAAGCCCGCACCGGCGCTCCCATGCGGGAGATCCGCAACGAGGAAACCACCTGGAAAGCGCGCCCCGACTGGGCCCGGGACGGCAAGCGGGTCGTGTACAGCTCCTATCTGGGCGGCCAGCGCAACCAGCTCTGGCTCACCACCGCGGACGGCGGCGATCCCTTCCAGCTCACCTACTGCGCCTGCGATCACACCGCGCCGCGCTGGTCCCCCGACGGGAAGCGCATCGGGTTCATCAGCAACGAGGCCGGCTCGCTGTCGCTCCAGATCGTGACCGTCCCGGGCGGGCGGATCGAGACGGTTCGCCAGCGGTCCCGGCGCTATCTGCGCCCGCACGGCGGGTTACGGATTGCGCTGGGCGATTCGGGCGCGGCAACCCCGGCCCGGATCTCGGTGACCGGGGCGGACGGACGGGGCTGGGGCCCGGACGGCGCCATGCTCCACGCCGACGATGGTTTCGACCGGAAGCTCCGGAGCTTCGAGCCGACCTATTTCCATGCCCGGGGCCCCGTCGACCTCTCTCTCCCGGTCGGCCGCTATACCGTGCTGGTGCGCCGGGGCTTCGAGTACCGCGCGGTGAGCCGGGAGGTCACCATCACCGCCGGATCGCACCTCACGCTCCCGGTTCGCCTGACCCGGCTGCTCGACCTTCCCGCGCTGGGCTGGTGGAGCGGCGACCTGCACGTCCATATGAACTACGGGGGCGCCTACCGGATGGACGTGCCCCGGCTGCGGGGCCAGGCGGAGGCCGAAGACCTCCACGTGGTGGAGGATCTGATCGTGAACAAGGAGCAGCGGATCCCCGATATCGCGGAGTTCCGGCCCGGGGGCCGCCCCGATCCGCGCTCCTCATCGCGGACCCTCATCCGGCATGACGAGGAGTATCACACCTCGTACTGGGGCCACACCGGCCACCTGGGCCTGACCCGGAACCTGATCCTGCCGAACTACGCGGGTTATGCCAACACCCCCGCGGCGAGCCTCTTCCCCGACAACAGCACCATCTTCGATCTGTCGCACGCCCAGGGCGGGGTGAGCGGATACGTGCACCCCTTCGACGAGGATCCCGACCCCAACGCGGCGGCGCCGCTCACCCATGCGCTCCCGGTCGATGTCGCGCTCGGCAAGGTGGACTACCTGGAGGTCCTGGGGTTTTCCGACCACCTCGCGACGGCGAAGGTGTGGTACCGGCTGCTGAACTGCGGGTTCCGTCTCCCCGCCGGCGCGGGCACCGATGCGATGACCAACTATGCCTCGCTCCATGGTCCGGTCGGGCTCAATCGCGTTTTCGTGCACTCGGGGCCCCGGCTCGACTATCCCGCCTGGCTCGCCGGGCTCAAGACGGGTCGCACCTTCGCGAGCAACGGGCCGCTGCTCCGGTTCACCCTCAACGGCCGGGAAGCGGGCGACGAGCTTCGCTTCGCCGGCGGCGTGCATCAGCTCACCGCCCGGGTCTCGCTCCGGTCCAATGTCCCGGTCGAACGGCTGGAAATCGTCGCCAACGGGACGGTCGTGGCGCGGATTCCCCTGGGCCGGGACAGCACCCGAGCCGACGCCGAGGTGCCCCTGCCGGTGACCCGGAGCGGGTGGTTCACCCTGCGGGCATGGTCCTCCCACTCGGATCCCGGCGTGCTCGATGCCTATCCCTTTGCGACCACCAGCCCGATCTACGTGACGGTGGCGGATCGTCCAGTACGGTCTCCCGACGACGCACGTTTCTTCGCGCGCTGGATCGAGCGGCTGGAAGCCGCCGCATCGAGTCACGCCGGTTGGAACACCCCGGCGGAAAAACACGACGTTCTCGATCGGCTGGCCCGGGCCAAGGCGATCTTCAGAGAACGCGCAGGCGACCGGGAATGATTTCGACGGTGAGGGAGCGGGTTGCCGGGAGATTCTCTCCATCCGCTTCGACCGGCGCGCCCGGATCGGCCCGGATTTCGACCGGGCCAGTCAACCCGCTGACCCGATAGACCTGCCGCATCGCGAGGTGACGGCCGCTCCGGAGCCGCGCCAGCGCGCCGAGGGCCTGGAGCCGTGACATCGGCCCGATCACCACGAGGTCGCCGGCGCCGTCGTCCGGCTTGGATCCCGGAGCGATCAGAAGACCGCCCCCGAACCCCGCCCCGTTGGCGAAGGTGACGTTGATCGCCCGATCGCGATACAGAATCTCTTCCCCGATCCGGATCTCGTAACCCGCCATGCCCGCACCGGCGAGTGCCAGCACCCCGGCAACCGGATAGCGCGATCTCCCCGGCAGCATCCGACCAACGGCTGGCGCGATCCGGTTGGCGCGCGCGCTGACTCCCAGGGAGATCGAGTTGATGAACCAGCGGGACCAGCCTGCCCCCTCTCTGGCGTGGCCATCGCCATGGCCCAGGTCCACGGGCCGCGGCGCCTCGGGTCGGAACGCCGCCACGGCACGAGCGGGATCGAGCGGGAGGTCCAGGTTTCGCGAAATGTCATTGCCGGTGCCCGCCGGCACGATGCCCAGCCGCGTCGCCGCTCCGGCGGCAAGTATCCCGTTCATCACTTCGTGGATGGACCCGTCTCCTCCGACCACCAGGATCGTCGGGTCGGGATGGCTGGTGGACCAGTCGCGGGCGTAGCGTTCGGCGTCGCCCGGGGCCGTGGTCAGCCGGGCTTCGAGGCAGGGAAAACGAGCTTCGAGGAGAGAACGGACCCGCTGCCAGATCGCCGAGCCTCGACGGCGCCCGGCGACCGGATTGACGATACAGAGTGTGGCGGAAATCCTCGGCCTATTCCCGGTGCGCTGTCTCCAGGTCCAGCAGGAACTGCTTCCTCCAGAGCCCTCCGCCATACCCGCGGAGCTGGCCATTCTTCTGGATCACGCGGTGGCAGGGAATGATGATCGGAATCCGGTTTCGACCGTTCGCGAGACCAACGGCCCGCTGCGCCCCGGCTCGACCGATCCGGAGAGCCAGCTCCTCGTAGGAAACGGTCTCTCCGTATCCGATCCGGAGCAGCTCGGCCCAGACGGTCTGCTGGAATTCGGTACCCCGGAAATCGAGCGGGACCTCGAAGCTCTTCCGGGTCCCCGCGAAGTACTCCTCCAGCTCCCGTCGGGCATCCTCGATGAACCGATGCGGGCCCGGGATGACCGGCTGTCCGTACCAGCGGGTCAGGTCGGCGGCTTGATTAGGCAGTTTCTTCCGATCCGCGAACTCGAGCATGCAGAGTCCCCGCTCGGTGGCGGCGGCAAGCAGGGGCCCGAGCGGACTCGGCACCAGGGTAGCCAGGATTGGAGTGGTGTCGCGCGCTGCGGCAGGCGTGGTCCCGAACAGGCGCTTGAACGCTTCCCGGAATCCGCTGTCCGACTCGAAGCCGCTGTCGAAGCCGGCCGGGGTCACCGGTTGCCCTTCCCGCAGGCGATCCAGCGCGAACCCGAGCTGACGCGCCCGGGCATAGCCATGGAGAGTCATGCCGAACTTCTCCCGAAAGTATCGCCGGGCGGTTGCCGGCTGAATGTGCATGCCACGGAGCGCCGCGTCGCTCAGGCGCCGGGCCGGCGCGCCATCGATGACCTCGATGACCCGTTCCACCCACTCGGGGTGGCGACCGGCGGGCTCGAGCGGCTGGCACCGCTGGCAGGGACGATAGCCCGCCGCAAGCGCCAGATCCGAGCGGGCGAAGAATTCCACGTTTTTCACCAGGGGTTTGCGGGCCGGGCAGGTGGGTCGGCAGAAGATTCCGGTGGTCCGAATGCCCGCCACGAAAATCCCCTCGTAGCTCGCGTCCCGGTCCACCAGGGCGCGATACAGCTCCGCCGGGCGGGGAAGTCGGGTCGAGGAAATCACCGGGGCACTCATGCTACCGAATCTAGAGCGTCCCGCGAACGCCGCCACCGGTGGTTGAACACCGAATTCTTGCCGCCCGGATCTCCTTGCCCGTCGCACCCGGCTCCGAGCACCTTTCACCACCTTCCCCACGAGAACCTGCATGCGCGTCCTGCCGGTCGACTGGCTCATCGTCCTGATCGCGGTTGGCCTCTCCTTTCTTCCCGCCCTGGTCATGGCGCGCCGGGCGGGAAAGAGCACCGCCGAGTTCTTCACCTCGGGACGTTCGGCGCCGTGGTGGCTGATCGGCGTGTCGATGGTCGCCACCACGTTCAGCACCGACACCCCGAACCTGGTGACCAACCTGGTGCGAGAGAAGGGAGTGGCCAACAACTGGCAGTGGTGGGCCTTTCTTCTCACCGGCATGGCGACGGTGTTCTTCTATTCGCGACTGTGGCGGCGCTCCCGGGTGCTCACCGATCTCGAATTCTACGAAATCCGGTACGCCGGGCCCGCCGCGAGCTTCGTGCGGGGATTTCGGGCCGTCTACCTCGGGTTGTTCTTCAACTGCGTCATCATCGCGTCGGTGAATCTCGCCGCCGCCAAGATCGCGAATGTGATGCTGGGCTGGCCCATGGGGAAGACCCTGCTGATCTGCGCCTTCATCAACGTGGCGTTCGCGGCGACTTCCGGTCTCTGGGGAGTCCTGGTGACCGACTTCATCCAGTTCGGAATCGCCATGGCCGGCTCGTTCTCGGCGGCCTACTTCGCGCTCAAGCAGCCCGAAGTGGGCGGGCTCGCGGGACTGGTGTCCCGGATCGACCCCCACACGCTCCACCTGCTTCCGGATTTCGGCGACTGGGGTCTCACCCTCTCCGTGCTCATCATTCCGCTTACGGTGCAATGGTGGTCGGTCTGGTATCCGGGCGCCGAGCCGGGCGGCGGGAGTTACATCGCCCAGCGGATGCTCGCCGCCAGGAGCGAACGCGACGCGATGACCGGCACCCTGCTGTTCAATGTGGCGCACTACGCCCTCCGCTCCTGGCCCTGGATCATCGTCGCCCTTTCGTCCATCCTGGTGTATCCCACCCTCGGCGACATCGCTCGCACCTTCCCCTACGTCGATCCCCACCTCATCGGGCACGACATGGCCTATCCGGCGATGCTGCGCTTCCTCCCCGCCGGGTTCATGGGTTTGATGCTGGCCGGGATGCTCGCGGCGTATGTCTCGACGATCTCCACCCAGCTCAACTGGGGCACGTCGTACCTGGTCCATGATCTCTACCGCCGGTTCCTCCGTCCCGGCGCCAGCGAGCGTCACTACGTCGCGGCCGGGCGGATCACGACCGTCCTGCTGATGACGGCGGCGGCCGCGTTCACCTTCGCGCTCGACTCCGCCCGCGAAACCTTCGATCTGCTCCTGTCGATCGGCGCGGGGACCGGCCTGCTGTACCTGCTCCGCTGGTTCTGGTGGCGCATCAATGCCTGGAGCGAGATCGCGGCGATGGCCAGCTCGTTTGCGATTTCGATCGGGTTCTTTCTGGCCCGCAAGAGCGGAGTCGAGATCGCCCCCTGGGCGTCGCTGGTGGTCACCGTGCTGGCGACCACGCTCGTGTGGGTCGCGGTCACCCTGCTGACGCGTCCCGCGGATGAGGGGGCCCTGGTCCGGTTCTATCGGCTGGTGAGGCCGGCCGGCCCCGGCTGGCAGCCGATTGCCGCCAAGGCCGGACCCCTCGACATGCCCCCCGATCCCCTGAGTCGCTCGCTGCTCGGCTGGGTCCTCGGCTGCACCTTCGTGTACGCGGCCCTGTTTGGAACCGGGAGCTTCATTTACGGGAAAACCGGGCCGGGCGTGTTATGGGCAGCCGTGTTTGTGGTGAGCGGCGTTGGACTGTTCCGGTTGTTGCCGAAGTTCTGGGCGGGCACGAGGGAGGAGCCGGCCTGACCGACAAAGCCGTCGTCCTCGCGGCGGGGCGGGGAACCCGAATGCGGGAAGGGTCTTTCCCCGCCACGCTCACTTCCGCCCAGCGCGACCTGGCGGCCCGCGGACTCAAGGCGATGATTCCCCTGGGACCCGGGGCGCAACCGTTTCTCGTCTACCTGTTGAGCCGTCTCGCCGACGCCGGCCTCATTCGAATCTGTCTGGTGCTTTCCCCCGCCCAGCGGGAAGTGCTGGAGTTCATTCGCCATATGGCGCCCTCGCGGATCGCTCTGGACCACGTGGTCCAGGACCAGCCGCTCGGCACCGCCCACGCGGTGCTCGCGGCCGAAGGATTTGCCGGAACCGATCCGGTGGTCGTGGTCAACGGAGACAACCTTTACCCCGAAGCCGCCCTGCGCGCCCTCCGGACCACGCCGAGCGCCGGTCTCCTGGGGTTTCGCAAGTCGACCCTCATTCGGGAAGGGAACATTCCCGCCGAACGGATCAATGCCTTCGCGTTGATTGCCGCGGATGCTTCCGGCCGGCTCCTCCGCATTCTCGAAAAGCCGACTCCCGCCGACGCCGCCGGATTCCCTGCCGATCCCCTTGTGAGCATGAATGCCTGGCTGCTTCCTCCCTCCATCTTCCGGGCCTGTCGCGCCATCCCACCGTCCAACCGGGGGGAGCTCGAGCTCCAGGATGCGGTCCGATTTGCCATACAGCGTCTTGGAGAGCAATTCACGGTGATCGAAACCGGTGGCGCGGTGCTCGACCTCTCCGGTCCCTCCGACATCCCCGAGGTCGAAGCGAGGCTTCAGGGAATGCGGATCGGCCTGTGAGCGATGCCGGTCCAGCCTTCCGGAAGGACCTGCTCGGCGGAAAGGCCGAGCTCGGCTGGTTCGTGCCGGGCCGGGTCGAAGTGCTGGGCAAGCATACCGACTACGCCGGCGGCCGGAGCCTGGTTTGCGCGATCGAGCGCGGGTTCCGGTTCGTGGCGCGGTGCTCGGGAGACCGGGTGCTCACCATAACCCGCGCCGATTCGGGGGAGCGAGTCCGCATCCCCCTCGACCCCGGTCTGCCAATCCCGGAAGGAGAATGGGCCGCCTTTCCTTCGGTGGTCGCACGCCGGCTGGCGCGCGACTTCGGGATCACTCACGGGGTCGAGCTGGCCTTCGGGAGCGATCTGCCGGTCGCGGCGGGCCTCTCCAGCGGCAGCGCCCTCACCATCGGAGTGTTTCTCGCCCTCGCGGAGGCGAATGCCCTCGCCGCCCATCCTCGGTATCGAGCCCATCTGACCGAGCCGTCGGCGCTGGCCGAATACCTCGGCTGTCTCGAGAATGGCCGCGGGTTCGGGCCCTTCGAGGGCGGAGCCGGTGTGGGCACCATGGGGGGATGCGAAGACCAGGCCGCCATCCTGCTCGCGGAGAAAGGGACGCTCAAGCAGTTTCGCTTCGTTCCGGTATTGCTCGAACGGACAGTACCCTTTCCTGAGAAACTGACTTTCGTGGTTGGGTCGAGCGGGGTGGTTGCGGAGAAGACCGCGGGCGCCCTGGCGTCCTACAACGCGGCAGCGGCGGCGCTGGCAGAGTGGTCGGAGTGGTCGGAGGGGGCAGGGTCGCCGGTAGGTCTTCGACGGCCCGGTAGCCTCGGGGAATTTCTGCGCCTCAGCCCTGACGCGTTGCCGCGGCTTCGGAGTCGGCTGGCGACCCGGCCCGCAATCCTGGCCCGGCTAGAGCAATTCGTTGCCGAAAGCGAGGAGATCGTTCCCCGGGCGGCCGACGCATTCCTTGCCGGAGACCTGGACCGCTTCGGAGCGCTGGTGGATCGCTCCCAGGAAGGCGCCGAGCGCGCCTTGAGGAATCAGGTCCCCGAAACCGTCCACCTGCAGCGGAGCGCGCGGCGGCTTGGCGCGCTGGCGGCATCCGCGTTCGGGGCTGGCTTCGGTGGAAGCGTCTGGGCCCTGGTCGAGAGCCAGGGAGCCGAGGCGTTCCGGCTCGGGTGGGAGCGGGACTACGAAATCGCATTTCCGGGCCGGCGGGCCGGGGCAGAATTCTTCCTGACCCGGCCCGGCGAGGGTGCCCGGAGGATCGAGGTGGGCTAACGCCTGGGCAGCAGGTGCTCCTCGAACAGCTCGAAGATCCGCCGGTACTCGTCGGTCCAGGAGGATGGCCGCACGAATCCGTGGCTCTCCACCGGATAGGAAGCCAGCTCCCACCCGGTCTTGCCCAGCTCGATCAGCCGCTCCTCGAGTCGCACGATGTCCTGATAGTGCACGTTCACGTCCACCATGCCATGCGCCATCAGCAGCGGCCGGTTGAGTCCCTCGGCGAAAAAGATCGGCGACGACCGGCGATACGCCAGGGTGTCGTTCTGCGGCAGGTTCAGGATGCGGCCGGTATAGGGATGGTTGTAGTGGGCCCAGTCGGTCACCGAGCGAAGCGCCGCCCCGGCGCCGAAGTCCGCGCCGGCGGTGAACAGCGCCATCAGGGTCATGAACCCGCCGTAGCTCCCTCCGTAAATCCCGATCCGCCCGGGCGGAATCCCGAGCTCCCGCTGGAGGTAGCGCGAGCCGTCGACCTGGTCCTGAAGATCCCGGCCGCCCATCCACCGGTAGATCGCGGTCCGCCAGTCGCGCCCATAACCCGCGGAGGCGCGATAGTCGATGTCCAGCACCACGTACCCCTTGGACGCGAGGTAGTGGTTGAACATGTACTCCCGGGAATAACTCGACCAGTAGCGGTGCACGTTGTGGAGGTAGCCCGCCCCGTGCACGAAGATGACCGCGGCCCCATTGGGGCGCGCGCCGAGATCGGCGGGCCGGTAGATCCGGGCCGGCACCTCTACGCCGTCCGAGGCTTTGATGGTGATGATGTCCGGCTTGATCCACGGGAAGCTCAGCCACTCGGCGGTGGGTGAGGTGGTGAGCTGGGACAGCACGGTGGCGGGACGGTAGGGCCCGACGTACAGCTCGGGCGGGCGATTCGCGGTGGAATACAGATCGGCGATCGTCGTCCCGTCGGGTGAAACCGTCACCGTATGCCCACCCACCGCGGTGGTGATCCGCTCCATCGGGCCCCCACCGACCGGCATCCGGTAGAAGTGCCGCTCGAAAGGCGACACTTCGCTGGTGTGAAGCTCGAAGAAGCGGCGGTCGTCCGAGATGTTCGCGTCCAGCACTTCCCAGTGCCCGCTGGTGAGCTGGCGCCGGTCGGAGCCGTCGTCGTTGACGGTGTAGAGGTGGGCGAACCCGGACGCCTCGCTCACGAACCAGACCCGGTTTCCAGCGGGCAGGAAGCCCCCGCACGGATAGCACGGTCCGCCCACCCACGCGCTGTCGCGCAAGGTGTCGATGGGCCGGAGCGAGCCATCCCGGCCGTCGAGACGGTGGAGATACCGTTCCTTGAAATCGGCTCGCTCGGCGAACACCAGGGCCTCGGTTCCCGCATTGTTCCAGCCCAGGAGTGCCGTGATCGACGGGGTCGCGGTGGAATCGCCCGGGATCGGCCCGAGCCACCGAATCTCTCCATTCGGCAGCGACATGAACGCGAGCCGCCCACCGCTCTGCAGGTCGCCCACCTTGGTCCGGCCCCGCATTTCTTCGGTGTATCCGGACTGGGTGACCCAGGTCGGGATCGTCACCGGCTGGGCTCCGGTCGCCTGAATCGTGGTGGTGAGGACCAGCCCGGTTCCCGCCGGCGACACACTGAGACCGGTGACCCGCTCGTTGGGGCGGAGATACAACGTCTTCACCCGCTCCCGGTCTTCCCGTTCGGCTTTCGCGATCGAATCCTCCCGGAGCCGGTCCCGAACCGATTCGAACAACGATCGCTGCTGCTCGATCAGCGCGGCCCGCTGGAGGGCGCGGTGCAGGGAATCGGCGGGGGCCGGACCGGGGCGCACATCGGTGATCTGGCGGATCGTCGGCCCGGCCAGATCCAGCGCCATCAGGTTCATCCCGTCCCGCACGAAATACACGGTGCCCCCGTCGGCGGAAAACGACGGGTTGTTCTCGGTAATGGTCGGGGTATCGGTGAGCCGCCGGGTCGCGCCGGTTTTCACTTCGACCAGAAAGAGGTCTCCACGGTACGAGACCACTCTCCGCCGGCCGTCCCGCGAGAGATCACCGGCTTCGAGCTGGGGGCCGACACTGTCCATGTGCTCGCGGGTGACCTGCTCCGGTTTGGCACCGGCCTGGGCCCGGACCCGGTAGGGCTTCAGGGACTCCTGCCAGGGCGAACCCGGCGGCAGCCAGGAGAAGTAGATCCACCGCCCGTCCTGGGTGAACCGGGGCCGCTCTGGCTCGCGCCCGTAGACTTCGGGACCCCGCATGATGTTGGGGATGGTGAACTCGAAGGCGGGGGCCGCGGACTGGGCCAGGAGCGTTCCCGGCGGGAGGGCGAGGAGAAAAACGGTCAAACGCATGGCACCCTCGAAACGTGGGGACGAGCGCAGGGAGACTAGACGTCGCACAACTGGAAGGCCTCGCGGAGCGACGTGAGCGGGTCCCGGGTCGGCACGAATTCGTGGGCGACATAACCCGCAAAGCCCAGGTCGGCGATCGCCCGGCAGATGGTCCGCCAGTTGAGCTCCTGGGTGTCGTCCAGCTCGTGCCGCCCGGGAACTCCGCCGGTATGGAAATGGCCGAGATAGGCGAAGTTGTTCCGGATGGTGCGGATCACGTCGCCCTCCATGATCTGCATGTGATAGATGTCGTAGAGGAGCTTGACCCGGGGTGAGCCGACCCCCTGCATGACCCGGACCCCGAACGCGGTGTGATCACCCATGTAGTCCTTGTGATCCACCTTGCTGTTGAGCAGCTCGACGCACACCGTGACGCCGTGCTGCTCGGCCAGCGGGGCGATCCGGCGCAGTCCCTCGATACAGTTCCGGGCCCCTTCGTCGTCGCCGCGTCCCTTCCGGTTGCCGAACATGGCGATCAGGTTGGGCACGCCGGCCGCCGCGGCGAGCGGCAGCGTGTCGGTCAGCTCCTGCACCAGCACATCGTGCATCGCCGGGTCGTTGAAGCCGCTGGTGAGGAAATCCCGCCGCCTGGTGGGATAGCCCATCGAGCAGACCAGCCCGGCCTCCTTGACGGTGGCCCACTGGTCCGGCTGGAGCAGATCGATCGCCACCAGCCCGATCTCCTTCGCGGCCCGGGCGAATTGATCGAGGGGAATCTTCTCATAGGGCCAGTAAGAAACCGATTGCTTGAGGCGGCCGGCCGGCCGGTCGGTCGAGCTGCCGGACCGGCGGACCGTTCCCGGCAAGACCAGGCCTCCGGCGCCCACCGCCAGGGCACCGAGCGCTTCCCGGCGCGTCATCCGCTTCACCGGCGCGCTAATACTTGAGCTCCCGGAGGTACTTGAAGCTGGCCGCCGCGCTCGCGAAGGGATCCCCCGGCGTCACGTCCTGCTCGTAGAAATAGTGCACGATTCCCGCTTTCCTGGCCCGGCGAAAGATGGCCGGGAAATCGATGATGCCGGTTCCCGCGTCGGCGAAGAACTTCCGCGGCGTGGCGTCCATGTCCTTGACGTGCACCATCGGGAAACGGCCGGGCCACCGGTCGAAATAGTCCACCGGATCCTTGCCGGCCTTGGTGACCCAGTAGAGATCCATCTCCAGCTTGACCAGCTTGGGGTCGGTCGCCGAGAGCAGCACGTCGTAGGGGACCAGGCCCTCCATCGGATGGAATTCGAAATCGTGATTGTGATAACAGAAGGTGAGGCCCCGCTTGGCGGCGGCTTCACCGGCTCGATTGAACCGGGTCGCGACCCGCTTCCAATCGTCCACCGACTGCCGGTCGCCACCACCGATGGACGGCACCACCACGAACTTCTGCCCCAGCGTGGCCGCCACGTCGAGCACCCGCTCCCAATCGGCGTCCGTGGCCGGAAGCCCCACGTGGCTGGAGGGAATCGTGAGCCCGTGGCGGCGGAGCATTCGCTGGAACTCCTCCGGGCTTCCCGGTGGATACCCGGCGGCCTCCACTTCCCGAAAGCCGATTTCCGCCAGGCGGGCCAGGGTTTGTTCCGGATCGTCCTGAAAGGCGCGCCGCACCGTGTAGAGCTGGATCCCGATTCGCCCCAGCTGTTCCGCGGGAGCGAAGCGGAGGATCGTCGCGAATCGGGAACCGATCAGGGCCGCACCGCCGGCCCGCAGGAGGGAACGCCTGCTCGGTCCGCCTGTGCTCACAGCTCCTTCCGGTTCAGCAGATCCACCGCATGCGCGACCGCGCGCGCGGTCAGCGCCATGTACGTGATCGAGGGATTCTGATTGCCCGATGAGACCATGCAGGCGCCGTCGGTCACGAATACGTTCTTCGCGTCCCACACCTGGTTCCAGCCGTTCAGGACCGACGTCTTCGGGTCCCGTCCCATCCGGGCGGTGCCCATCTCGTGAATGCAGAGACCCGGGGGCAGATGGTCGTTGTAGGTGCGCACGTCCTTCGCCCCCGCGGCCTCGAGCATCTCGGCGGCGGTGGCCTGCACGTCCTCGGTCAGGGCGAGCTCGTTGGGACCCCAGGAACACTGGACCTTGAGCGCCGGAATGCCCCATTTGTCCTTCAGGGTCGGATGGAGCGCGATGAAGTTGTCCTGCCGCGGCAGACATTCCGCCCACCCCCCGATCGAGAACCGCCACGGCGCCAGCTCTTCGGACAGGAGCGCCTTCTTGAACTCGGGCCCGAAGCCCTGGCGCGGCCGCGGGACGGTGCCCCGGCTCCCACCGCCCTGAAAACCGTAGCCCCGCAGGAACTTCGGATGCTTCTCCTTCACGTTGCGGAACCGGACGATGTAGATCCCGTTGGGACGCCGCCCGTAGGAGGTCTGGTCCTCGAAGCCGGGGATCGTTCCGCTGGCGCCGGCCCCGAAGGTATGGTCCATCACGTTCCGGCCGAGCTGGCCGCTGGAGTTGCCTAACCCGGTCGAGAAGCGCTCCGTCGCGGAGTTGAGCAGGATCCGGGCGGATTCGAGCGCCGACGCGCAGACGAACACGATCCGGGCCTGGAATTCGAGCGGCTGCATCGTTTCGCCGTCGATCGCCCGGACTCCGGTCGCCCGGTCGAGCCGGGCGTCGTACCTCACACTGTGCACCACGCTGTGGGGTCGGACCGTCAGGAGCCCGGTCTTCCGGGCGGCCGGCAGGGTGGAGCCCAGGCTCGAGAAGAAGGAATGGGTGATGCAGCCCCGCTCACAGGGACCGCAGTAGTGGCACGCCGCCCGCCCGTTGTGATTCCGGGTCAGGATTGCGCACCGGCCGATCGTCAGGACCCGCTCACCGGCCCACTTCTCCATCAGCTTGTCGCGGACCAGTCGTTCGACGCAACGCATCTCCATCGGGGGAAGGAACTGGCCGTCGGGGAGTTGAGGCAGGTTCTCCGCCTGGCCGCTGACCCCGATGAACCGCTCGACGTGATCGTACCAGGGGGCGATGTCGGCATAGCGGATCGGCCAGTCCACCGCGACGCCGTCCCGCGCGTTGGCTTCGAAATCGAGATCGCTCCAGCGATACACCTGGCGTCCCCAGGTGATCGAGCGCCCGCCCAGATGACGTCCCCGGATCCAGTGAAACGGCTTGTCGGCGTCGAACTCGTAGGGGTTCTCGCGGTCGTTCACGAAGAACTTGCCGCTGTACTCGTCGCAGGCATAACAGTTCTTCTGGATGAACTGATCCCGGTCGAGCGCCTGGCGATCGCCCCGTCCCCGGAAATGCATTTCCCAGGGCTGGACGTGCTCGCAATAGTCGGTGCCCGGCTCGATCGGCCGTCCGGCCTCGAGCACCAGGGTCCGGAGACCGTGCTCGCAGAGCTCCTTGGCCGCCCAGCCACCGCTGATCCCGCTCCCGACGACGATCGCGTCGTAGGCGGTGTCCTGCGGCGGCTTCACGATGGGGTCCGGAGCGGAATGCAGCCGTCGAAGCGTCCCGGAATGATCGGAGTGGTTCGGGTGAGTTCGGAGATTTCCCGCGAGGTGACGAATCCGAAGATGAGACCGTCCTTGATCCGGGCGTAGGCGGCTTCCGCGGAACCCCGCTCGCCCCGGACCCCGTCAATCGTGGCCAGGAAGGTGGAACGATCCTCGCCGCTCACCTCGGCAAACCCGCGGCCGAAGCGCTCCTGGCACCGGGCGTCCAGCGCGTTGAGCCCCGCGATGGTCTCCTCCCGGTCCGACGCCGGATACCACTCGGCGAGCAGCAGGTCGACGAACTCCGGAGCGCCGACTTCCACCGCTCCTGGAGTGTCGGTCGCCGGGATGATGGCTTCGCCCAGCGCACGCACCAGATCGAGCTGCTCCTCCGTCAGGGCTTGCCCGGGCCGGGAAACCACCGCGCGGGTGTGGAGCGCCCGGCCGACGCGCCAGCGCTCACTGGCCGGGAAGGGAATCAGGAGCGGGCCGAGGGCGGCGGTGCCGAGGAACCGAAGGACGTCGCGTCGTTGCATGAAGTGATCCTCCCGGTCGGAAGGTACCCCAATCCGGGCCGAGGTCCAGCGCGGCCTCTATACTTCTCCGCTGTGTCGATTCTCGAGTGCCAGCGGATCACCAAACGGTTCGAAGCGGCGCCCGCGGTGGACCAGGTTTCGTTCACGGTGGAGCGGGGCGAATTCTTTTCTCTGCTCGGGCCGTCCGGATGCGGCAAAACCACGACGCTCCGTCTGGTGGCGGGCCTCGAGGACCCCGATGCCGGGGCAATCCTTATCGGCGGCCGCCCGATGCGACAGGTGCCGGCTCATGAGCGCGGGCTCGGCATGGTGTTCCAGCACTACGCTCTGTTTCCCCATCTGTCGGTGGAGCGGAATGTCGCGTATGGGCTCGAACGCCGGCAGCTCCCCAGGCCAGAGGTCGTTTCCCGGGTCCATCGGGCCCTCGAGCTCGTCAAGCTCGACCCCGGGGAGTTCGCGGCCCGGCGCCCTGCCGATTTGTCCGGGGGAGAACGCCAGCGGGTCGCCCTCGCCCGCGCCATCGTGGTTCAGCCCGAGCTGCTTCTGCTCGACGAGCCCCTCGGCGCGCTGGACCTGTCGCTTCGGAAAGCGATGCAGCTCGAGCTGAAGGCCCTGAACCGCACCCTGGGGATCACCTTCCTGTACGTGACCCATGATCAGGAGGAAGCCCTCACCATGTCCGACCGCCTCGCGGTGATGCACCGCGGCGCGATCGTGCAGATCGGCGCGCCGCCCGAGATCTACGAGCGGCCCCGCACCGCCTTCGTGGCGCGGTTCCTGGGCGAATCGAACGTGATCTCGGACGGAAAGGGTGGTCGGGTATCGGTCCGGCCGGAACGGATCGAGCTCCTGCCGCCGGACGCGGAAATGGGGTCAGACTCCATTGTGTCGGCGGGCCGGAGCCGGGGGAACATCGAGGAAGTGCTGTACCAGGGCGAGCGGGTTAGGGTCGGTGTGGTGCTCGGCTCGGGAGAGCGCCTGGTGGCGTCGATCCCGAATGACGGGCGGACCCGCGCGCCGGCTCCCGTCCCCGGGGCCCCGGTCGCGGTGCGATGGGGCGCCGAGGACGCCTGGCCGCTCGAGGCGGACCAGTGAGCCGGCGCGGCGCGCTCGGGGCCCTTCGCCGCCGGCCCGCGCTGCGGCGGGTGCTGCTCCTCGCGCCGGGTTCCCTCTGGCTCACCGTCTTTTTTGCCATTCCGCTGCTCTTCGTGGTGGTCGCGAGCCTGATGCACCGGGGGCAATTCGGCGGGGTGGCGCCCGGATTCACCGTGGAGCATTATCGCCGGTTCTTCGACCCCCTCTACCTCGCAGTGCTGGCGCGAACCACGCTCTGGGCCGCCCTCACCACCGCGGGATGCGTCGCGCTGGGATTCCCGGTCGCCTGGGTCGTTGCACGGAGCCGGCGGTTCCGGAACCTCCTGCTCCTGCTCGTGGTGATCCCCTTCTGGACCAGTTTCCTGGTCCGGACCTTCGCGATGATCTTCCTCCTCAGGGACAGTGGCCTGGTGAATGAAGTGCTGCTCCAGCTGGGGCTCATCCGGGAACCGCTCACCCTGCTCTATACTCCTTTCGCAGTACTGCTCGGCCTGATCTACGGATTCCTTCCCTTCATGATTCTGCCGGTTTATGCGACGCTGGAGCGGCTCGACCCCACCCTGCTCGAAGCCGCCGCCTTGCTGGGCGCGAGGCCCGCCACCCGGCTCCGAACCGTGATCGTTCCCCTCGCCCTTCCAGGCATTATCGCGGGCGGTCTCCTCGTATTCGTCTCGGCATTCGGCAGCTTCCTGACCTCGGACCTCCTGGGCGGCGCCAAGCAGGCCATGATCGGCAACCTGATCCAGAACCAGTTCACCACCGCCCGGAACTGGCCGTTCGGCTCGGCGGCGTCGCTCATCGTCATGGCGGTGGTGATGATCGCGGTGCTCGGATCGCTTCGATCCCGCGACCGGACCGCGGCGGTGGGATCATGAAGCGCCAGTCCCGCATCGCCCTCACCCTGGCGGGCGCGGTGTACCTCTTCCTCCACCTTCCCATCCTGGTGCTGGTCGGGTTCAGCTTCAATCAATCCAGGTACTCGGTGCGGTGGACTGGATTCACGCTCCAGTGGTATCGCGCCCTGCTGGACCGTTCCGACCTGTTGCGAGGGCTCAAGGTGAGTCTTCTGGTCGGGGTCGCTTCCACGGTGGTCGCGACGATGCTGGGGACCCTGCTCGCGCTGGGCCTCGCGCGCGGGACCCGGCAGGCCGGTCGCATCGCCGAAGGGCTCCTCTTCCTCCCGATCGTGACGCCGGAGATCATCGCCGGCATCTCGTTGTTGATGCTCTTCGCCCAGGTCGGGATACCGCTCGGTATCGGCACCATCACGATCGCGCACGTTGCGTTCAACATCGGGTTCGTGGCGATCGTGGTGCGAGCCCGGCTCGAAGGGATGGATCGAAGCCTCGAGGAAGCCGCGTCGGTGCTGGGCGCCGACGAGCTGACCGCGTTTCGCACCGTGACGATTCCCCAGCTCGCTCCGGGGATCCTGGCCGGGGCCCTGCTGGCCTTCACCATGTCGTTCGACGATTACGTCATCACGTCGCTGGTTTCCGGCACCGGCTCCTCCACCCTGCCGATGGTGGTGTACAGCATGGTGCGCCGCAACATCGATCCCACCGTGAACGCCATCAGCACGATCATTCTGGTGACGACGTCTCTCGGTATCTGGGCCATGTTCCGGCTGAGCCGGGAACGGCCCCTGGCCGCGGGACGAGGATGACGAAGCGATGAAGCGGAGAGCGTTCCTGCAACGGCTTGCCGCCCTGAGCGGCACGCTTCCGGCGGCGGCCACCCTCGCTGCCTGCCGGCGGGAGCCCAAGGGGCCACCGGCGGGAAGCGACACCCTCGGCGCGATCGAGGACCGGCTCAACATCTACAACTGGTCCGATTACATCGGTCCCGACGTGATCCCCGGGTTCGAGAAGGAATTCGGAGTGAAGGTGGTGTACGACACCTTCGAAAGCAGCGAGGAGATGGTCGCCAAGCTCCTCGCCGGCGCGAGCGGCTACGACCTGGTGGTCCCTCCCACCTACGCGGTGACCGCCCTACGTGGCGCCGACCTGCTCGCCCCGCTCTCTCTCCGCTACCTCCCCAATCTCCCGAATCTCTCCCCGATCTTTCGGGGCAGGCCGCACGATCCGGAAAACCGGTTCACCGTGCCGTGGCAATGGGGAATGACCGGGATCGCCTGGCGCAGCGACCGGGTTTCCGACGCACCGGAGAGCTGGAGCGTCTTCCTGGACCGTTCCTGGCGCGGCAAGATGACCATGCTGGACGACTACCGGGATGTGATCGGCGCGTTTCTCAAGTACCGGGGGCACTCCCTCAACTCCACCGACCGGCCGGAGCTCGAAACCGCGGAGCGGGACGCCATTGCCGCCAAGGCGAACCTCAAGGCCTACCTCTCCGCCCCGGTGAAGAGCCAGCTGATCGGCGGCGATGTCTGGATCGCCCAGCTCTGGAACGGGGATGCCGCCCAGGCCGCCCGGGAAGAGCCGGCGATTTCCTGGCTGCTTCCCGAGGAGGGGAGCACCCTCTGGATCGACTCGCTGGCGGTGCCCCGTTCCGCGCCGCATCCCCGCGCGGCGCACGAGTTCATGAACTACATCCTGCGCCCCGAAGTGGGGGCCTCGATCTCCCGGGCCACCGGGTACGGCACCCCCAATCAGGCGGCGATGCCCCTGCTCGAGAAGCCGGTCCCCTATCCGGATGCCACCCAGCTGGCCCGCCTGGAGGTCCAGACCGACCTGGGCGGCGCGAGCGGGTTATGGGACGAGGTCTGGACCAGGATCAAGACCGCGTAACCTTCCCCGGTTTGCGGGCCCCGTGGGGGCCGGAGTAGAATTCCCGCCCATGAGGATCTTCGGGATCGTGTTCGCCTCCCTCGGCGCCGGGATGATTCTCTTCGCGCTGGTCTACCTCAACGGGCTCCTGTTCGGGCTCGTCAACAGCATGGTCACCCTGATGGCCGGCCCCCTGGTGGACCGGATCTTCGCCCGCCGCAAGTCCTAGCCGGATAAGCTGCCGTCGAATCAACAGGTTGGCGGGTCTCCGCGTAGTACCTTCGCCCCTATGAACCTCTCCGATATCGCCATCAAGCGCCCGGTGTTCGCCAGCATGGCGAGCGCCGCCCTGGTCCTGTTCGGGGCCATCGGCTACAAGCAGCTCCTGGTTCGCGAGTTCCCCGACGTCGATCCGGTGATCGTGTCGGTTTCGGTCTCGCTCCGGGGCGCCAACCCCTACACCATCGAATCGTCGATCACCGACGTCCTGGAGGAACAGCTCGCCTCGCTCGAGGGTCTCCGGACCATGACCAGCCGGAGCACCGAGCAGCAGTCCACCATCACCCTCGAATTCGATCTCGACCGGCCCATCGAGGCCGCCGCCCAGGACGTCCGCGACATCGTTTCCCGGGTGCGGGGCCGGCTGCCCCAGCAGATCGAGGACCCGGTCGTCAACAAGCAGGACGCCGATGCCCGGCCCATGCTGTTCATCGGGCTCGAGTCGGAACAGTACGACCTGATGAAGCTGTCGGAGATCGCCGATCAGGTCCTGAAGCCCCAGCTCCAGACCATTCCCGGTGTCGCCCGGGCGGAAATCCGGGGCGAGCGCCGCTATGCCATGCGGATCTGGCCGTCGGCCAGTTCGCTCGCCGCCCACGGCCTCACCGTCCAGGACCTCACCAGTGCGATTCAGGCGCGCAATATCGAGATCCCGGCCGGCCGGATCGAGTCCGAGCGGCGCGAGTTCTCGGTCCGCTCCCTCGGACAGCTTCGGACCCCGCAGGAATTCGCGGACATCGTCGTGTCGAGCCAGGGCGGACAGCTGGTCAAGCTGGGCGACGTGGCCCGGGTCGAAATCGGTCCCGAAGACGACCGCAGCATTTTCCGATTCAACGGCCGGCCCGCCATCGGGCTTTCCCTGGTGCGGCAGTCCAAGGCCAACCTCGTCGAGGTGGCCGACGCGGTCCGGGCGGCCATGCCGGATCTCCAGGCCTTCCTTCCGCCCGGCGTCACCGCGAAGATCGGCTACGACCAGTCGATGTATGTCAAACGGTCGATCACCGAGGCGAAAGAGACCCTGGTGCTGGCGGGGTTCCTCGTGGTGCTGATCATCTTCGTGTTCCTCCGGAACCTCCGCGCTACGATCATCCCGGGCCTCGCGATCCCCGCGTCCATCGTGGCGACCTTCGGCGTCATGTATGCGTTCGGATTTTCGGTGAACAACCTCACCCTGCTGGCGCTCACCCTCGCCATCGGGATCGTGGTGGACGACGCCATCATCGTGCTGGAGAACGCCTACCGGCATCAGGAGGAGCTGCATCAGCCTCCCGAAGTCGCGGCGTCGCAGGGCACCAGGGAAATCGCGTTCGCGGTCATCGCGACCACGATGTCGCTGGTCTCGGTCTTCGTGCCCCTGGCCTTCCTCAAGGGGAACACCGGCCGGCTCTTCAAGGAGTTCGGGGTCGCGGTCGCGGCCTCCGTGGCGATCTCCGGGTTCGTCGCGCTGACCCTGACACCGATGCTCTGCGCCAAGATCCTCCGGGTGCCGCCCCGGCATGGTCCGCTCTACCAGGTTCTCGAGCGGGGGTTCACCGCGCTCGCGAACGGCTACCAGAAAGCCCTCGGCGCCGCGCTTCGGCACCGCGCGGCCGTGCTCGCCGGGGTCGCGGTGGTGGTGGCGGTCTCGACCTACGTCGGGCTGGGACTCAAGCGGGAGTTCGTGCCACCGGAAGATCGGGGCCAGATCCAGATCCAGGTTACCGCCCCCGAAGGGGCGACGCTGGCGTTCACCGACCAGTACCAGCGCCAGGTCGAGCAGATCCTCGCAGGTATTCCGGAGATCGACAACTTCACCAGCTCGATCGGCGGCGGCGGGTTCGGGGGCGGCTCGGTGAGCGGCGGCTCGATCTTCGTTCGCTTCGTCGACTGGTCCCAGCGGAAGCGATCGGCCCAGGACATCATCGAAGAGCTGCGCCCCAGGCTTGCCCACATTCCCGGGGTCCAGGCGTTCGCGAACAATCCGCCCGCCTTCGGTGGATACGGCTCCGCGGTGCAATACGTGGTGCGGAATCCTGACTTCGACAGCCTCTACAACGGGGTCCAGGCCATGCTGGCCCGGGCCCGCAAGATCCCCGGGCTCATCAACGTCGATACCGATCTTCGCATCAACAAGCCGGAGCTGTCGGTCTCCTACGATCGCGATCGTGCCGAGGACCTCGGCGTCCCGGTGCGCGACGTCGCCGGCACCATGCAGGCGCTGCTCGGCGGCCAGCAGATCGGCACCTTCACGATGAATAACAAGCTCTACTACGTGATGGTGCAGCTGGCCCCGGAGGCGCGCGCCACCCCCCGGGACATGAGCGGCCTCACGGTACGGGGACGGGGCGGGCAGCTCATCCAGCTCGACCAGCTCGCCAAAGTCTCCGAAGGCGTGGGCCCCCGTTCCCTGAGCCACTACATGCGGGTTCGCGCCGCCCAGCTCTCGGCGGGGCTCGCTCCCGGGTTCACCCTCGGTGAGGCGCTGGATTCTCTCGACGCGATCGCCCGCGACGTCCTCCCCACCGGCTCGACTACCGCGCTGGCCGGCGAATCCCGCGAGCTCCGGGAAAGCGGCACCTCACTCTACTTCGCCTTCATTCTGGCCCTGGTGTTCGTGTTCATGGTGCTCGCGTCTCAGTTCGAATCCATGATCCACCCGTTCACCGTCCTCACGGCGGTACCGCTCGCGGTCACCGGGGCGATCGTCACTCTGTTCATCGCCAGGTCCAGCATCAACCTGTACAGCCAGATCGGCATGATCCTCCTGATCGGGCTGGTGGCCAAGAACTCCATCCTGCTGGTGGATTACACCAACCGGCTCCGAACCGAGGGGCTGGACGTGACCGCGGCCCTGATCGAGGCGGGGCGGGTCCGGCTCCGTCCCATCCTGATGACGTCGGTCGCCATCGTGATGGGGGCGATTCCGATCGCCCTGGCCCTCGGCGCCGGATCCATCAGCCGGCGTCCCCTGGGCTATGCGATCGTCGGCGGGGTCGTGTTCTCGACCGCGCTCACCCTGTTCCTGGTACCGATCGTGTACTCTCTGATCGAGGGAGTTCGGGTCCGGGTCCGCCGTGCCAAGCCGCACGCGGCCCACAGCACCGTGCCGGCCCCCGAGGCCAAGTGATCCCGCTGCTCCTCTGTTTGGTCGCCGCGTTGCCCTCCGCGGCCGACACCCTTCCGCGCGTGACGCTGGAGGAGGCCCTCCAGCGGGCCGCCCGTCTCGATCCCAACTATGTCGCCGCCCTCGGGAACATTCAGACGGCCGCCTGGGCCCGGCGGGCCGCGCTTTCGGCGATGGTCCTGCCGTCCCTGACCGTCAGCACCGACTACACCGCGTACTCCATCGATCAGTTCAACGTCGGGATCGGCGCCCAGGCCCGCTCGATCGCCACCATGCGGGCGGATGCCCGCTTCGAAGTCTTCACCGGGGGGCGAAAGATCTCCGATCTCGCTCGCACCGCGGCCGATCAGGACGCGGCGGAAGCCGGCGAGCTTCAGCAGCGATTCCTCACTGCCCTCAACACCGAGGCGGATTACTACTCGGTCCTGAGCTCCCGCGAGCTGGTGGATGTCGCCCGCGAGCGGCTCCGCCGCGCGGAAGAAGGCTTCACCATCGCGCGAGCCCGGGTGGTGAGCGGCGCGGCGGTGCAGACCGACTCGCTTCAGCTCATCCTCGAGCTCGATGGCGCCCGGATCACTCTGCTCCAGGAGGAATCGAACCTTCGGGTCGCTCGCCTCAAGCTGGGACGACGGATCGGAACTCCCGGTCCGGTGGATGCGGCTCCCCTGGATACCGTGTCCGCCCCTGATCTCCCGCTGAGCCTGCCCGACGCCGTCGCCCTGGCGCTGGAACAGGGGCCGGAATACCGGGTGGCTCGCGCCAACGAGCGTTCCGCCGATGCCACGGTGCGGGTTCGCCGGGCGGTGTACCTGCCCCAGCTCGCCGTCAGCGCCAATACGATCGGGTTCGGCCAGGATCCCCTGTCCCGTGGGCTCTCTCGAAGCTCGGTGGTGTTCAGTCTCAGCTTTCCGCTCTGGGACAACGCCCAGCGGGAGCTGACCATGAGCCGGGCCCGGGTCGCGCGCGACCTGGCCCGGGCCACCCGTGAAGATCTCGAGCGGGCCGCCCAGGCGGACGTGACTTCGGCATATGAGGCGTACCAGACCGCGCGGGCTACCGCAGAAGTCTCGCTCCACGGAGTCACGGTGGCCCGGGAGGTGTACCGGGTGCAGCAGGCCCGGTACCAGGCCGGTGCGAGCACCATCCTCGATCTGCTCGATGCCCAGACCGGGCTCACCACCGCGCAGGCGACCCTGGTCCAGGCCCGCTATGCCGCCCGGCTTGCGCTGGCCGGCCTGGAAGCGATGCTTGGTCGGCGCTTGCTCAAAGACTCTTAGCGATGGGGGCTCGGGTGAGAGTACTCGTGGTGCTGGCGATAGCTGCTTCGGTCACGAGCTGCGGATCGAAAGCCCCTGAAGCCCAATCCGGTGGCGGGGGAGGCCGGCGCGGATCCGGTGGTCCGCTGCCAGTCGAAGTCGTCGCTGCCCGCGCCGACACCATCGTCGAGGCGATCACCGCAACCGGGCAGATCGAAGCGTGGCAGTCCATCGAGCTCCGTCCGGAAGTGGACGGACGGCTGGTGGAGATCATGGTCAAGGAAGGCGCCGAAGTCCCCCTTGGCACCCCGCTCTTCAAAGTGGACGACGCCGAGCTCAAGGCCCAGGTGGACCGCGCGGCTGCCGATCGGGATCTGGCCCAGCAGGCGCTGGTACGGACCCGCCAGCTCCTCCAGGAAAAGGCCGCCGCGCCGGCGGACGTGGAGCGCGCCGAGGCTCAGATGCGGAGCACCCAGGCGGGCCTCGACCTGCTCCAGCTCCGGCTCGATCGGACCACGGTCCGAAGTCCCTTCGCCGGGGTGTTAGGGAAGCGTTTGGCCAGTCTGGGAGACTACGTGAACTCGAGCACCCGGCTCATCACCCTCCAGACCGTGAATCCGCAGCGCGCCGTCTTCCAGGTACCCGAGCGCTATGCCGACGAGCTCAAGGTCGGCCAGACCGTGGCGTTCCGGGTCGCCGCCCTGGGAGACCGCGATTTCACCGGGACGGTGGATTTCGTGGATCCGGTGGTGTCGCTCCCGGGACGTACCATCACGGTCAAGGCTCAGGTCCCCAACCCGAAGCGTGAGCTCGCCGCCGGGATGTTCATCGAGGCCCGGCTCCAGACCGATCTGCGACCCGAAGCCGTCGTGATCCCGGAGGACGCCGTCTCACCCATGCAGGGCCAGATGTGGGTCTGGGTGATCAATGCCGGAAAGGCGGAACGGCGGACCGTCACGCTGGGGGTGCGGAATCCGGGAATCGTCGAAGTGCGCGACGGAATCCAGGTCGGGGACCAGGTCGTGGTTGGGGGCGCCGAACGGCTCACGCCCGGAGTCGAAGTCCAGGTGATTCAGCACCCGCGGTCCTCGGCTCCGGGGGACACCGGGGTTCGGGGTCGCCCCCAGGTGGCCGATTCCCAGGATCATCCGAAGCGCTAATTCTGTAACAAATAACGTAAAAATCTGCACAAATAAGCTAATTGTTTGACTTTTTAGCTTATCTGTGGTAAAGTGTGCCTTCCCAAAACCAGCCCCTGGCGGAGGCGGCCGATGAGCGCAGAGCTGCGTGCTTTCCTGGAGATCCCCTACGACGAGCTCGAGGAGATGAACCTCGAGGCCAAGTCCGAGCGCCTGGCCCGGACCCCGGTCGACAAGGTCGGTCAGAAACGGATGAAGTACCTGACCGACGAAAAGCGGATCAAGGCGGTCACCGTCTGCTTTGCCGATCTCGAGGGCCGGCTCCACATGCTGGACTACGACAAGAAGTTCCTGCTCAAGGCCGCCGACAACCTGACCTTCGACGGATCCAGTATCCGGGGCTTCTCCCAGCAGGCCGAGTCGGACCTCCGTCTCCTGATCGACTGGCCCGCCTTCTACTGGCTGCCTTCCGACGTCTTCGGTCCCGGCAAGGTGCTGGTCTTTGCGGACGTGCTCGAGAAGGACGGCTCGCCCTACGTGGCCGACATGCGGGCCAAGTTCAAGGCGTACCTGGCGGGGCTCTACAAACGGGACGGCATGACCTGCAATGCCGCCAACGAGATCGAGGGCTTTCTCTTCAAGGGGCGGGACGCCGAGCGGCGGTACTTCGAGACCGGCGGGTTCGAGTTCCCCAGCACCGGGGGCTATTACCACTCGCTCCCCGGCGACGCCCTCCGCATGTTCATCGATACCTCGGCGGAAGTGCAGCGGGCGATGGGGTTCGCCAACGAGAAAGACCATCCCGAGGTGGCCCCGTCCCAGTTCGAGATGAACTACGGGTACACCGAGGCCAGCATCGCGGCGGATCAGATCCTCCTCTACAAGCTGATCTGCCGCCAGGTCGCCGCGAAGTTCGACATGACGGCGAGCTTCCTGCCCAAGCCCGCGACCGGGATCAACGGGAGCGGCATGCATACCAACATGTCGGTGAGCCAGAAGGGGCGGAACCTCTTCTGGGACCCGAAGGGTCAGGACAAGCTCTCCAAGCTGGGCTGGAAGTTCATCGACCGGATCCTGACGGCGGGGCAGGACCTCTGCCTGGCGTTCAACTCGAGCGTCAACTCCTACCGCCGGCTCGATCCCCACTTCGAGGCGCCCAATCAGATCAAGGCCTCGCCGGTGGATCGGGGCTCGATGGTGCGGATCCCCTTGGGGAACGAGAAGTCGGCCCGGATCGAGATGCGCTCGATCGCGCCCGATGCCAACCCGTATCTCGCGCTCTACTGCCTGTTCCGAACCGGGTTCGAGGGGCCGATCGAGAAGGACAACGGGGAGAAGCGGCGGGATCGCACCAAATTCCTGCCCGACAACATCTATGACGCGATCCGGCTCTTCAAGGGCAGCAAGTACGCGGTGGATCTATTGGGCGAGACGGTGCACAAACGCTATGCCGACCTCAAGGTGATCCAGGCCGACCGCTGTCCCAAGGCGCTCGGCGGGCTGATCAAGACGCCGGAGATCCAGTTCCACCACGAGGTGACGAACCAGTATCTGTGGTCGAAGTTCTAGGTCTGAAAGTCTGAAAGTCTGAAAGTCTGGAGGCGACAGGGCGCGGCGACCTCCAGACTTTCCGACTTACAGACTTCCAGGCCGTTCATAGGTCCGCCGCATCTTCAGAGGCCTCGGGCTCCGGGGATTGCTGAACTCGATATCGAGCAGGAGCCGGCCGGTCTTCTCATCGAGCCGGTACTCCTCGCGGTAGGTCTCGCCGGTATCCATCTTCCGCTCGGTGACCAGCCGGTCCTTTTTCCAGCTGCTCTCGACCACCGCGGGCCCGCCCTGGCCCAGCTCTTCCCGCATGGCTCCCTTGCCGGGAAGGAGGTACCGCAGCCACCCGGCGTCATCCTTGACGGTGACCGCCGTGTCCGGCTGGGCGATCTCGAGAGTCGTTTTGGGGCGGAGCAATTCACGAAAGGCCGGGGGCATCCAACCTCCCCCAAACCCACCTCCGCCGTATCGCCCCGCCCCGCCTCCGCCCCCGCCGCCTCCCCCCCCACCCCCTCCCCCGAAGCCGCCCGGGCCTCGAGTGTGGGATCGGAACCCTCCTCCGCCCGAGGCTGGCTCCTCGTGCAGCACCCAGTTGCCCAATATGCCGGGAGGCTTCGGCTCCTGTGCGTGCAAACCTGCCGCGAGGAGAACGGTGCTCAGAAGCGCGGGCCCAGCGAATCGTCTCATGCCGCTGATTCGACACGCTCGACCCTGGTTCCCCTTATCCGTCGTATTTGATCTTCACCTCCATCGCGCCGACTCCCATGCCCAATGCGGAAGACCTCAACCTGACCCCGGAGCGCCTGACCCGTGCGCGCGCTCGAATCCGTTTCCTGAGCGAGAAGTCCTCCACGCCTCCCGAGCGGCGGGTGATTAGGTTTGGGTCTCCAAACGTACGACTCATCGTTCACCCTACTTGCGATCGTATGCTCACTCCCGGCAACCCAGCCCCCGCTTTCACCCTTCGCTCCGACACCGGCGACACCGTGAGCCTCCAGGACCTCCGGGGCAGAAAAGTCGTCCTGTATTTCTATCCCAAGGACGACACCCCCGGGTGCACCGTCGAAGCCTGCGAGTTTCGCGATAACTGGAAAGCCGTCCAGAAGACTGGGGCCGCGCTCTTCGGCGTCTCTCCCGACGAGGTCGCCTCGCACCTCAAGTTCAAGAAGAAATTCGATCTGCCGTTCCCGCTGCTGGCCGATCCCGACCACACCGTGGCCGAGAAGTACGGCGCCTGGGGCGAAAAGTCCTTCATGGGGAAGAAATACACGGGCGTACTTCGGAGCACCTTCATCATCGACGAACAGGGCAAGGTCGCCAAGGTGTTCGAGAAGGTGAAACCCAAAGGCCATGCCGCCGAGGTGCTGGAGTCTTTGCGTTGAGGTGGCTGCTTCCGGTTGCCGCGCTACTGGCCGCGGGGTGCGGCGCCAAGTCAGAACAGGCCGCCCTGATCCAGCCCGCCCCGGGCGAAGGGCATATCGCCAACATCCGCCAGCTCACCTTCGGCGGCACCAATGCCGAAGGGTATTTCTCGGCTTCCGGCAAGCAGATCATCTTCCAGGGCAAACCCGAGGTCGAACGGGGCTGCGACCAGCAGTTCGTGATCAATACCGACGGCACCGGGCTCCGCCGGGTGTCGAACGGACAGGGCCGGACCACCTGCGGCTACTTCTACGACCACGATCGCCGCATCCTCTACTCGTCCACCTTCGCCCACGACACCGCTTGTCCCCCCGCGCCCGACAAGAGCTTCGGCTACGTCTGGCCCCTGGCCCACCTCGAGATCTACACCGCCAAGCCCGACGGCAGCGACCTCCAGCAGCTTACCAACAACGGGTTCTACAACGCGGAGTCGACCCTATCGCCCGATGGGAGCCGGATCATCTTCACGAGCACGAGGAACGGCGACATCGAGATCTACACCATGGCGACCGACGGGAGCGATGTCCGGCGGATCACCAACCGGGTCGGCTACGACGGCGGGGCGTTCTTCTCTCCCGATGGGAAGCAGATTGTGTGGCGGGCGGCCTATCCGGTCACCGCGGCGGACACCGCCGACTATCTCGGGCTGCTCGGGAATCGCCTGGTCCGGCCCGCCAAAGTCGAGCTCTGGATCGCCAACGCCGATGGGACCGACGCCCGGCAGATCACCCACCTGGGCGGGGCCAATTTCGCCCCCTTCTTCCATCCGGACGGAAAGCGCATCATCTTCTCTTCGAATTACCTGGAGCCCCGGAGCGGCCAGTTTGACCTGTTCCTGATCAACAGCGACGGAACCGGCCTCGAACGCATCACCACGGCGGTGGGGTTCGACAGCTTCCCGATGTGGAGCCCGGACGGCAAGAAACTCCTCTGGGCCTCGGAGCGTAACCAGAAGGTACCCGGAGAGATCAATCTCTTCATCGCGGATTGGATAGAGTAAGGATGACTACCTGACATGAAGAGCTTCGGTAAGTGGATCTGGGACTGGGCCAAGTCGATCGCCGTGGCCCTGGTGGTGTGGTTTTTCCTCCGGACCTTCCTGATCGAAGCCTTCCGCATTCCGTCGGGCAGCATGGAAAACACCCTGCTCATCGGCGATTTCCTGTTCGTCAACAAGCTGCTGTACGGAGCCGAAGTCCCCCTGATACACAAGCGGCTCCCCGCGATTCGGGAACCGCGCCGGGGCGACATTCTGGTGTTCGATTCGGTCGAGGAGCCCCTCAAGGTCGTCAAGCGTCTGATCGGTGTCCCGGGCGATACCCTGGCCATGGACAACGGGCAGCTCTACCGCGACGGCAAGGCGGTGCCCGAGCCCTGGGTGATCCGAACCGATCCCAACGCCAATGCGGACGCCTATCAGCGGGAGCGAATGCGCCGCTGGCAGACCCCCCATCTGGTGGCCGGGGTCAAATCCGAGACCTACCGGCCCGACCTCAACAATTGGGGTCCGATCGTCGTTCCGGCCGATTCCTTCTTCATGATGGGAGACAATCGGGATGGGTCCTACGACGGCCGATACTGGGGCTTCCTGCCCCGCGAAAACGTCCGGGGACGCCCACTGATCGTCTATTACAGCTACGACGCCAGCACCTATAAGCCTCTGCCGTTCCTCACCAACATCCGATGGGGGAGAATCTTTACGACGCCCCAGTAGGTCGACCTGCCAATTTTGCAGTCCATCGCCTTCCCGGCCGTTTCTTGACGCAAGGCCCTATCTCACTGTAGGTTGGCGCTGGCCACACCCTGTCAAATCTCGACACAATGGAGGCGGGAAGTGACCGAACTGGGTGGCTCCCAGATTACCTCGCTCATGGAAGTGCTTCCGGGGATCGCACAGGTCCTTCGGAGTCCGGTCGCGGATGCGATCGTCAATCTGGTGCGAGCGGCCTGTCGAGCACGTGAATTTGAGCTCGTGGATGCGGAGGAAGTCCTTCGGTACGCGGTACGGCGGAATCTGATGTCAACGGAGGAGAGCGAGCGCGTACTCGCCGAAGCGCGGGCCAGCGTCGAGCGCCGCGCCGAACGCGCGATGGAGCGGGAAAAGCCGAAGGCCGCTCAGCGTCCCAAGTCCCAGGCTCGCGCCAAGCAGCGGCCTGCCCGGAAGGAAAAACCCCGTCGCCCGGCGCCCGGCCGCAAGAGCAGCCGGGCCCGGAAGAAGCACTAGCTCAGACTTTCTTCACATTCGAGGCCTGGAGGCCCTTCGGGCCGTCCACGATCTCGAACTCCACCTGGTCTCCTTCCGCCAGAGAACGGAAGCCATCCGCTACGATCGCGGTATGGTGCACGAACACGTCCTTGCCACCTTCCTGCGCGATGAACCCGAAGCCCTTCGCATCATTGAACCACTTCACCGTGCCCTTCGCCATTGCGTGCGACCTCATCAGCTGGGAGCCTCTCGGCTCGGAGAACCGGATCGACCCGGGGACACTCGTCTCCCGCCGATCGTTCCGAGAAGGTTCCTCCCAGTCGCAACTTTGTCAAGGAAGGAGGTATGCCAGCACCTGCTGACCCAGCGCCTGGATCGCCGGGCGGTCGGCCGGAGGGGCTTTCTGGGAGGCGAGCTGAACCGCCGAGTTAACCCGCGCGATGGCGTCGGCCTTCTGCGCCTCCGGTGGGCGTTCCCCCGCCTGGAGCCGCTCGAGCAAGTGGCGCAGGCCGAACGTGGCCACTGAGGCCGCCCAGCTCACCGGGCTGAAATTGACCGCGTTCGCCACATCGATGTAGGGAGTCTCGCTATTCGGTGGCCGGGCCACTTCACTCCGTAGCGCGATGAAGGTGGCGTGACGCACCAGGCCAAGCTGGCGGAACGCCCCGCCGGTGTAGACGCTGGCATGCTGCGAGGGGTCGAAGCTCCAGCCCAGGTACATCCAGTTGGCCCAGTTCTCGACCGGGTTCTCGATCGGCACGGTGCGGTCGGTACGAGACTTCCGTGCGGCGTTCCCCACGTCCCACCAGACATCGTGCACCTGGCCGCCCAGGTTCTGATCCATTCCGTAGCGGAGCAGGTGGAGCGCGACCAGGGTGGACGTCCACCGCCGCACCTCGAAGCAATCGCGGTAGTTGACCCGCACGGTGTCGTCGAGCAGGCATGGGGCGCCCGGGTTCCCGACCGCCCGGTCGGCATTCCGAAGGGCCGATACCGCGCGCATGAGATTGTCGCGGGTGGGAACCGCCCGGTAGCCCGCAATGGCGGCCGCGGCGAGTCCGCCCTGGTAGTCGAGGATCGCCTGCGGAAGCGGCTGGTCGGGCATCCAGTCGAGGTTGTTCCCTTCGTCGGACCAGATCGGCAGGCGGATCGCGACCCGCACGGTGCGGGGATCAATCGCGGCAAGCTGCGCGGTGGTGAGCCCGGCCGGCCATTCGTCCCGCCCGAACAGCGCGGTGGCGAAGTCGATGTCGCCGGAGACCGGGTTCCCTCCAGGCTGAAACAGATTGGTGGTCTGGTCGAGGTGCAGGGACTGCACCGTATGGATGTAGGCCACGATGTTCCCGGCGGTCACGCTGTCGACATGCTTCACCGCGCGGCGGATGATCGTGGTATCGGAAAACCCAAAGGCGTGGAGGTCGTATCCGTCGCGCGAGGCGTGACAGGTCGAGCATTCGTTTTCGAACGCGATTCGTCCCAGGGCGGCATCGGGCTTGGGGGCCGGGTCGGGCTGGCCCTGCCCCGGATCCGAGGGTGAGTTCGCGCTCTCGCAACCGGCAAGCGTTCCAACCAGAACGGCAACCAGAAAACCGTACCGCATCGAGCTCCTCCTGCCAGGACAGTGGGCCAGCCTCATGGTCAAGGTGACTCCAGATCGCGGACCGTTGTTAGCTCGGGCCGAACTGCACATCCCTGTGCAGATGTTGATTCACATTTCCACCTCATGTGTCGAATCGTGTTTCGTCGCTGCGGGGACACGACTTCTGTGTCCACAAAAGTCCCACCCAACAACGTTGTAACCCGAAGAAAGACAGGCACTTGCGCGATTTCTTCCAGGCCCTATCTTGGTGGTGCGTCGCTGCCCAGGCAGCTTCCTACGGAAGTTGAATCGGGTGGTGGCAAGTTCGGGCGGTATATCAGGGGAGGTCAGGAGAACGCTCGCTCGTTCTCAGGATCGCAGATCCTGGTGGTCACATCGACCCGGACCGGTGGAGCCAGTCGCGTTGTTCCACCCGCTCCGATGTGGCGCCTCGGAGTGCAGTGCGGAAGGTCGGTCCGCGACCCGATCGATTCGCAGCGCTTGCGTGAACGAACCAGGTGGGATTGGCCATCCGGCCTGGGGATCGAAACTGAGGCCTGACTCCGCCCTCCCGAGAGGTGATCAACCAGACGGTGGCGGAGGAGAGAAGAACGGCGGCGTAAGCTCCGACTTCAGTAGGTTCACGCTGGGACGGCCGTGACGGCGCAAGCTGTGCGGCCGTTCCGATTTTGTGGCAGGCGGTCCGCCGGTCCGCCTCCGTTGGTGCATTACCCATCCCCGCCACGCGTCTCCTCCCCCGAGGGACCAGAAATGGGACCAGAGCATCCTTACCCATGGCTCTACGGGTGACAACCTATGCCTACAATGATTGACTCCAGACCTGTTCTAATTGTCAGCAGTGACCGGTCCCGCGCCGAGCAGCTCGCTGAGCCGCTGCGCCAGTCCGGAACGACCGTTACCACCGAAACCCACGGCCCATCGGCAGCCGCCCTTCTCGCTGCCGCTACGGTCGGAGCCCCAGGAGAAGGACCCGGACTTCTCGTCCTGGATCTGAGTCTCCCCGAGCTCGATTTTCAGCGTCTGCGAGAGGCCCTGGGCGAAAGTGCTCCACCTCCCGAGCCTCTGGAAGCGGTCGAGCGGAGGCAGATCGCCGCCATGCTCCGGCACACCGGGGGGAACCGCCGGAAGGCGGCGCAGCTCCTTGGCCTGGCGCGCTCCACACTCCTCGCAAAGATCCGCCGTTATCATTTGGAAGGAACGTCCTCCGAGGGATAGCTGAACAACCTCCAGATCAAACTTTCAGTGCTCGGCCTGGCGCTGTGCGCCTGGCCGAGCTTTGCTCAGGTGCGTTGGGGGGCGGCTGCGGTCAGCACCGGCAGCCTGAGCTTCGACGGCAAGTCGACCCTGGGTGACTTTACCGGCGTCAGCGACTCCGTTAGCGGGCAGATGACCGCAGGAGCCCTTTCCGAAGTGCGTGGCTGGGTGGAAGCCCCGGTTCGGACCCTCAAGACCGGGAACAACCGCCGGGATCGCGACCTGGTCAAGACCATGGAAGCGGATATCTATCCGACCATCCGGTTCATTCTGGATGGAGTGGAGCCCCAAGGACCGGAGCGAGACAGCACGTCGGTCATGCTGAGCGGAAGGTTCTTCATACACGGAAAGACCCGCGCAGAGCGTTTCCCCGCCATCGTCCAGCGAACCTCGGGTGGGGTGCGGGCAACTGCGACGTTTCCGATGAACCTCAAGGACTACGAGATCACCAATCTGACCCGCTTCCTCGTGCTGAAGATGAATCCGGATATCGTGGTTCATGTGGATGTGACGTTCGGCGGGCGGTGACCTCACCGGGATTCTCGCACCCGTCCGAGCCTCGATACGACGATCCTCCTGGTAACATCGCCCTTCACGAGGACGTGGGTGGTATTGGAGGCTCCGAGCCCGACGCCATCGGGACCGAAGATGGCGGTATGAGGGTTTTGCAGGGTGACTCCCGCGACGTTCGGACCGGGCTGGAGCATGACCAGGATCGTATCGGGATCGGCGGCCCCACGGACGGTGCGAATCGCGATGGAATCGGGAGCAATCCGGAGAATCGCGAGCCGCTGCTCTGTACGCGCGGCAATCCAGGCTTGCCGGTAGGCTGCCACAATTCTGGCCGCCTGGTGCTCGACCGCGATCCGGTCCGCGCTCCGGCTGGCCCCCGGGACGATGATCGCCGTCACGATCCCGATGACGACCAGCACGATGAGCATCTCGACCAGGGTGTACCCTTTGCGCATGCGCCACGATAGGGCCCTGGCCAGGGAATCCGGGATCGTTTTCCCGCGAGTCGGATCATTTTGTAACTTCCACCAGTCTCAAACCTCAGGACACCGACATGCCGTACGTCTTTCTCGCGGTTCTCGTCGTGCTCGCGATCTGGGTGATCGGGGCCTATAACGGACTGGTCGCGCTCAAGAACCAGGTCGTGAATGCCTGGAAGCAGATCGACGTACAGCTCAAGCGCCGGCACGATCTGATTCCCAACCTGGTGAACACGGTGAAGGGGTACATGCAGTACGAGCAATCCACCCTCGAGGCGGTGATCGCCGCGCGCAACAAGGCGGTGGCCGCGCAGGGAGTGGGCGCCACCGCCCGCGCCGAGGGAGAGCTGTCCCAGGCGCTGGGACGGTTGTTCGCGCTCCAGGAGAAGTACCCTGAGCTCAAGAGCTCCCAGAACGTGCTGCAGCTCCAGGAAGAGCTGACCAGCACCGAGAACAAGGTCGGATTTGCCCGGCAGCTCTACAACGATGTCGCCACCCAGTACAACACCCGGCAGGCCCAGTTCCCGACCAGCCTGGTGGCCGGCCTGGCCAAGGCCAGTCCCGCCGAGCTCTGGGAAATCGAAGACGGGAGCGAGCGGGCTGTGCCGGAGGTCAACCTTTCGTTCACCAAGCCGGTGGTGTGAGCGACCAGAATCTCTTTGCGCAGCAGGAGGCCAACCGGCGCAAGTCGCGCTGGCTGGTCATCGGCTTCATCCTGTTCTTCGCCTGGGTCGGGTTCGGGGGAGACCTCGCCTTCTTCCTCCAGACCCGTGACCTCCCGCCCGGGCACTACCACCACGTGGTGCCGTTCATCGGGCTCGCTGCGCTGGCCTTCGCGGCAGGAACCACGAGGTACGCCTGGGTCAGCGGCGCCAAGCGGGTGCTGGACGCGTCAATGGCTCAGGAGCTGGTCAACCCCGCCACGCCGGAGCTCAAGCGGCTGGACAACGTGGTGGAAGAGATGGCCATCGCGGCGGGCATTCCGAAGCCGAAGATCTGGATCGTTCCGGATCCCGACCCCAATGCCTTCGCCACCGGCAACGACCCGATGCACGCAAACATCGCGGTGACCGAGGGGCTGCTCCGGGTGCTCGATCGGGACGAGCTCCAGGGGGTGATCGCGCATGAAATGTCCCACATCCGGAACTTCGATACCCGACTGATGACGCTGCTCGCGGCGATGGTCGGGTCCATCATCCTGATGTCGAATGTGCTGCGGCGGTCGCTCTGGGGCGGGAGAGGGGGAAGGCGGGGCGGGGAGAAGTCCAAAGGGCCTCTCGGGGCCGTGATCCTGGTGGCCTGGCTGCTCACCCTCGTCATCGCGCCCATCGTCGGGGCTTTGCTTCAGATGGGGGTGAGCCGGAAGCGGGAGCTCCTCGCCGACGCGACCGGCGCCCAGCTCAACCGGAATCCACTCGCCCTGGCCCGAGCGCTCGAGAAGATCGACGGCGAGGCCGCCCCGACCACCCACGTGATGAAGGGCAGCGCCCACATGTGCATCGTGGATCCTGCGGGGAGCCGGCTGACGGGTGGCGAGAAGTCCCGCCTGTTCGCCTCCCATCCTCCGATTCGGATCCGGGTGGCGCGGCTTCGGGGAATGGCGTACGCGACGGCCAAGAGCGGCGAACCGGAAGCGCCGGAGGTGACTCCTGGCTAGTGTCTGGGGTCGTCCAGGAAGACCAGATGTTCCCGGCGTGCCACCACGGCACGCAGCGCCTTGAGCACCCGCGGATCGATCACAGTTCCCGCCAGATCGCCCAACCGCTCCACCGCAAGCTCCGGCGACATTTTCTCCTGATAGGCACGTGAAGTCGCCAGCGCGTCGTAGATCTCCACCGTTCCGAGAATGCGGGCGCCCAGAGGGATTTTCTCGCCCTTCAAGCCGTCGGGATAACCCTTGCCGTCCCACCGTTCGTGATGGCTGCGGACGTACTGAATCACCGGGCCGAGGTGGAGGAGCGGAGCGAGGATCTCCGCGCCGATCGTGGTATGGCGCTTGACCTCCTCGAACTCCTGATCGGTGAGCGGGCCCTGCTTGGTAATGATCTCTTCCCGCACCCCGATCTTGCCGATGTCGTGCAGCCGGCCGGCGGTGCGCACCGCGTCCACTTCGTCGTCGGAGAGCTTGAGCTCGCCCGCGACCGATGCCGCCATGTCGGCGACCCGGGCGCTGTGTCCGCGGAGATAGGGATCCTTGGCTTCGAGGGCGTTGACCAGGGCTTCCAGGGTCGCAACCGCGACTTGCTGCAGATTGGTGCGCTCGCGTTCGAGTGCGGCGGCGCGTCTCTCCAGGTCTTCGTTGCCGGACATCATGGGCGAAAAACTAGCCTCTGACGGGGCCAGGGACCAGACTAGACGAACTCCACCGGGACCCGATGGGGGATCACCCCTGCCTCGGCCCCGCGGTCCAGGAGAAGCTGCACCGCACGCCGCCCTTGCTCGCCATAGTCGACCGTCCAGTGGTTTACGTACATCCCCACGAACTCGTCGGTGTCCTGGTCGGTGAGCCCGCGACTGAACTGTCCGGCATGGGCCAGCGCCGGCTTTCGATGGGCCAGGCCGTATTCGATGCTCTTTCTCAGATCGACCGCGACCTGGGCGATGACCCGCTCCCCCAGGTCCCGTCGGACCACGTTCCCGCCCAGGGGGAGGGGGAGCCCGGTCTCCCGCTTCCACCACGCCCCGAGGTCCTCCCAGAGCTGGAGGCCATCCCTGGAATAGGTGAGCTGGCCTTCGTGAATCAGGAGTCCCACGTCGACCCTTCCCGACGCCACCGCCTCGCCGATCTGGTCGAAGGGAGTCACCACCGGCTCGAACCCGGCCTGATACAGCTTGAGCGCGAGAAAGGCCGAGGTCCGAAGGCCCGGCACCGCGACGCGGACCCCGGCGAGGGCGCTCCGGGGATCGGCGGGTCTGGGCTCGCGCGCCACCAGCCGGGGACCGTACCCATCGCCCATCGATGCGCCGCTCGAGAGCAACGCGTAGCGGTCCGCCAGATACGCGTAGGCATGAATGCTGACCGCCGAGATCTCGAGCTCGCCCGCCAGGGCCCGGGCGTTCAGGGTCTCGATGTCGGCGAGCTCATGCACATAGCGGAGATCACCGGTATCGAGCTTCCCCTCCGCCAGGGCGTAGAACATGAAGGCGTCGTCGGAGTCGGGGCTGTGCGCGACGTGAATCGTCCGCATCACGGGGCCTTGCCGGTCGAGGCCTCGGCCCGGGCCTTGAAATTGTCGAGGACCGGCTTGTGATCCGCGTACTCGGGGCGACCGGAGCGTAGCTCTGCCTGGTAGTGGGTCAGGAAGTCGCGATAGCTCCGGGTGAGGTCATCCATGCGGTTCTGTCGGTCCGCCGCTTCGCCCCGGATCACGTACCCGAACAAGTGCCCGGGCGACTGGGCCAGGATGGTATCGGCGAGGGCGCGAGCTCCGTCGTAGTCAGCGATGGTGAGCCGGACCAGGGCCGCGTGGAACCGGAGGTCGGCGTTGGCCTCCGGCAGCATGCTGTAGGCGGCAAGGGTCATCGGTGAGAACTGGGCCACCGTCCCTGTGTCACCCGATTCGGCGGCCCGCATGACCCGGTCGAAAAGCCGCTCGAACCGTTCCTCGGGACTCATGCTGCTGATGTCGGGGGCTTGACCTGCCACCCCGGAAGCGGCGTCCTGATTGCCCGGATTTGCCATTTCCGGCGCCGGGGCGGGTCGCAGGGCCCCGCCTTTCAGAAGAATCACGACGCTCAAGGCCACCACGGCCAGGCCGGCCACGAGCCAGGCAATGCGCTCGCGTCCCGCCCTGGCTTCCCCTCCTGCCCCTTTCCCGGCGGCTACTGGAGCGCCGCATTGGTGACAGAATCGAGCGCCGGGGCTCAGGGCGGCGCCGCACGAGCGGCAGGCTCCCAGATCGGCCGGGGCGCCGCAGTGCGAGCAAAACCGCCCGGTTACTGCGCTACCGCACGCCGCGCAGGTCCTTGGTCCAGCCGGGACTTCTGAGGGAGGAGTCGTCATCTTGGGGGAGAGAAACCTAACCAGGCGGTCCTGCCTGGGAGGTTGGACGCCGGACCGCCCGAACCCGGACCTCGTGTCGTTTCCCGTCGTCTACCAGAGGGATTCCGGGCGCCGGCAGGCTCCGGCCATCCAGGGTCAGTTCGACGGTGCCCGTCGTGGCGCCGTCCTCCTGGTGGACCTCGATCGCGTACAGACTCTGCCCGAACCGATACTCGATCGTGTACCCAGGCCAGGTGGTGGGTGCGCAGGGCTCGATGAAGAGTGTGGCGCCATGCTTTCGCAGTCCGAGGATCCCCTCCAGTCCGACCCGGTACATCCAGCTCGCCGAGCCGGTGTACCAGGTCCATCCACCGCGGCCCTGCTGGTGTTGAACCGCATACACGTCGGCGGCGAGGACATAGGGTTCCACTTTGTAGGTCGCGACCTCCTCCGGGGTGCACGCGTGGGTAAGCGGGTTGAGCATCTGGAAGAGTTCGAAGGCGCGATCGCCGCGTCCCAGGCGGGCAGTCGCGAGCACCGCCCACAGCGCGGCGTGGGTGTACTGGGCCCCGTTCTCTCGCACGCCTGGCAGATAGCCTTTGATGTAGCCGGGGTCTTGTCGGGTTTGATCGAACGGCGGGGTAAGGAGCAACAGGAGGCGCGTCTCTTCACGAACCAGGTGCTGTTCCAGGGAGCGCATCGCCTGGGCCTGACGCTCCGGGGCGCCGGCCCCGGAGAGCACGCTCCAGCTCTGGGCGATCGAGTCGATGCGGCACTCCTCGTTTTCGGCTGCGCCCAGCGGTGTTCCGTCGTCGAAATACGCCCGGCGATACCACGCGCCATCCCACCCGTGCTCCTCGACCGCGGCGGCGTAGCGGTCGGCCTGTTGGCGCCACTCGACCGCGTGGGCGGTATCGCCGCGCGCCTGGCCGCACTCCGCGAAGTCTCGCAGTGCGGTGATGAGGAACCAGGCCAGCCAGACACTCTCGCCCCGCCCCTCCGCGCCGACCCGATTCATGCCGTCATTCCAGTCCCCACTGCCGATCAGGGGCAACCCGTGCGCTCCGGCCGTGCAGGCGCGTCGCAGCGCGCGGACGCAATGTTCATACAGAGTCGCCGACTCCGTGGAGACCTGTGGCAGGTCGTACAGCTCGGACTCGCCCGGCTCGAGCGCGCGCATGGTGAGGAACGGAACCGCCTCATCGAGCAGGGACGCATCGCCGACGGTGCGGACGTAGTGGGCCACGACGTAGGGGAGCCAGGCGAGATCGTCCGAGCACCGGGTGCGCAAGCCGCGCCCGCTCGACGGGTGCCACCAGTGCTGGACGTCGCCCTCGACGAACTGCCGGGCGGCGGCGCGCAGGATATGCTCACGCGCCAGAGCCGGTTCGGCATAGACCAGCGCCATCACATCCTGGAGCTGGTCCCGAAAGCCGAACGCTCCGCTGCTCTGATAGAGAGCGGAGCGCGCCCAGAGGCGGCAGGCCATCGTCTGGTACAGGGTCCAGCGGTTGAGCATCGCGTCGAAGCTGGGCTCCGGGGTTCGAACCGTGATGACCGAGAGCCGCCTGGCCCAGCCGGCGACGGACTCCTGGAGGGCGGCCCGCGCCCGCCCGAGGTCGCGATACTCTGTCACAGCCTCCCGGGCGGCGGCTTCGCTCTTCGCGGCACCGACCAGCATCACGAGTTCTCGAGTTTCTCCCGGGGAGAGCTCGAGTTGGCACTGGAGCGCCGCGCATGGATCGATGCCCACGCCGGTCGTTCCCGCCAGCGCTCCGCCGGATCCGAGCGCTGCCGGCGTACTGACGTCGCCATTCCGCCCGAGGAAAGAGCGTCGGCTGGCGGTGTGCCCGGTGACCGGCTCGGAGATCGCGTGGAAGGCCATCCATTCGGCGAATTGTGGGTCGAAGCTATTCTGGGCGAAGATCGCGCCCTGTTCGCGATCGAAGGTCGTCTGCACCTGGTGCTGGGTGAACTCACGGTGGACGCCCAGGGTCCACTCCAGGTACGTCGTCAGCGTCAGCCGCCGTGACCGGGTGTCCCGGTTGGTGATCCGGACCACCCCGAGTTTGACCGGCGCGTCTTCCGCCATGCCAAGCGTAAGGTGCGTGGCAATCCGATCCCGTTCATGAGCGAACGTCGAGGCGCCCGGCCCGTGGCGGATGGCATAGGGAACCGCTTCGCGGAGTGGCCCGGGGGTGACACACCACAGTTTTCCGGTTTCCGCGTCCTGCAGGTACACGATCTCGCTCACTGGATCATTCACCGGATCGTTGTGCCAGGGAGTGAGGCGGTAGAAGTAGCTGTTCCCGGCCCAGGTGAACCCACCCCCTCGCTCAGTGACCACGAACCCGCCGTGCCGGTTGGCAATGACATTGGACCAGGGCGCCGGCGGCAACCGATCCCCGCACACCCCGATCTCATAGTCGCCATCCGCGGTGAGCGCACCGAAGCCGTTGGCGGGTACCGCCGGTCCCGGGTCAGCCCTCGGCTCGGACCGCGGGCGCAAGACAGCGGTGAACGGGGCGAGGAGTGCAGGCAGGCGGGTTCCGACATGCCGCAGCACGCTCGCCATGCGCACCCCACTGCGTTCGGGAGATCGAAACTCGGCCGGAAGCATGTCGTGTTGATTCGCCTCCGGTGATTCCTCCGGTGCCGGCGATGCGGCCAGGAATCGGCCGAGCGAGCCGCGGTCGCAGGGGATGTACACCCGGGCGGTGGCTCGCAGCATGAGCAATTCCTCGGCGCTCAGCAATTCACGGCGCCGGACAAAGACGCCTCCTGGACGGTCCACCGAGCCCGGGTCACTGAGCGAATACACCGCCGCCATGATCCGATCGTTCAGGTCCTGGAGATAACTGGGGGGCTGTGCGTTGAGGATCACCAGATCCACCGTCATGCCGCGGCGGCGCCAGTAACGGTGGGCGGCAAGGAGCTGGCGCAGGGTCGGCAGTCCTCCAGCGGACTCGATGCTGATCAGCAGGATTGGCCAGTCGCCGGAAACGCCGGTGGCCCAGAGCAGCGGTTGGGAGCCGCGGTTTCCGCGACGCTCTTCCTGCGGCACCCGCAGCGCCGGGTTGCCGTAGAACAGATGGCCGGCGAGCTCCTGGAACATGGCGGCGTCGGCCGGCGTAAGACCCAGCTCGCGCAATTCCACGTGGCTCGAGGTCCAGGCGAGATCGAGGGCCCGCTGCGCCGCGTGGGAATCGTGATATCGATCGGCAAGCTCGAAGGCGCGCTCGCGACTGGTGGCGACGAGGGTCGTAAAAGCCACCGTGGCGGATTGCCGCGGAGCGAGCCGGATCCGGGTGCGCAGTGCGAAGATGGGATCGAGGACTGCCCCCGTGGTCCCCGACAGCGGGCCATCCGCTTGCAGCGCGGCAGGGTCGCGGGGGGAACGTCCCCGCCCCAGGAAACGAGCGCGATCGGTTTCACAGGTCACCGGGCCGAGGCGCTCCAGCCCGGTAGCCGCCACGTGCACGCACCAGAGGGATTGCTCCCCGGCCGAGCGGGGCCGGCGGGTCGCGGTGATTGCGCTACACCACTCGTGCCATTCGGTCTCGACGAACAGGTTGCCGAACGCCGGGTGCTCGCGGTCGGCGTCCGGTGGGGCCAGCACGATCTCTCCATAGCTGGTGAGCTCGAGATCGCGGGTCTGGTCGCCGTTGTTGGTCACGGTGACGCGGCGCACTTCCGCAGAGTCCTCCGGGACCACGGCGATCTCGGTCCGAGTCTCGATGCCGCCGTCGCCCCGATGGAAGGTGACCCGGTCGGTCGCCAGGGAGGCGTGATACCAATCGGCTTTGGCGCACACCGGCTGGTGGGCGGCCGACCAGACCCGGCCCTCCGAGAGGTTCTTGACGTAGCAGAATTGCCCGGTGGCATCACGGCACCCGTCGCTGCGCCACCGGGTCACCGCGAGCGATTCGTACCGGCTGTATCCTCCCCCGCAGTGACTGACCATGATCGTGTAGGGCAGCTGCCCCAGCAGCGCGATGTGGGGTTGGGGCGTGTCCGGTGATTCGAGCAGCCGCACCACCGGCTGATCCGCCTCAGCCACCGGTGGGGTCCGCTCGCTCCTGGTCTCGGGCGGTTCCCGGAGCAGGACCCGCCGCGGAATCCGTTCGTGCAGGAGCAGCGACGCAGCCCGCACCAGTGGATCGGCATGGAAGCGGCGCTGCCACTGGTTTCCGCTGAGCAGGTTGGCCAATGCGACGAGGCTCATGCCGATGTGGTGCGCCAGGTACACCCGGACCAGAGCGAACGGCTGACCAGGGAGCGGGCGGGTGTAATCGAGGGCGTCCCGGAAGCCATAGGGGCCGAGGGCGCCCAGGCGTTCCAGACTGGTGAGGTTTCCGAACGCCCGCTGCGGCTCCACCAGAGCGGCGAGGGCCGAAGCGTACGGAGCGATGACCAGCTCGCGATCCAATCCTCGCTTGAGCGCGAGATCGGGTACCCCGAACGCGCGGTACTGATAGGTGTGGTGCCGGTCGCGCAGGTTGTAGGCACTCTCACTCATGCCCCATGGGACGCCGTGTTCGGCGCCGTACGCCACCTGACGCCGCACCGCACCCGCACAACTTTCCCCGAGCAGGGTCAGCGGGAAGGACCGCATCACCAGCAGCGGCATCAGGTACTCGAACATGCTCCCGCTCCAGGACACCAGCACCGGCCTGCCGCCGGTGTAGGTCAAGGTGCGACCGAGCAGGAACCAGTGTTCCAGGGGGACCTCGTTCTTGGCCACCGCGATGAAGCTGGCCAGGCGCGCCTCGGAGGCGAGCAGGTCGTAGTACGACTCGTCCAGCGCGTGGGCGGTCTCCTGGAATCCGATCGAGAAGAGCTTCCGCTCCGGATCGAAGAGAAAGCCGAAATCCATCTCCATCGCGAAGGCGTAGGCGCGCTCGGCGATCGCCCCGAGTCGGGCCGCACTCGGTCGGGCATCGGGCTCGTCCATCATCTCGAGGCACGCCTGCCTGAGCGCGATCAGGTGGCCGGCGAGGTTGCCGCTGTCCACGGTGGACAGGTAGGCCGGTTCGAGGACGCTGAGGTCCCGCAGGTCATACCAGTTGTAGAAGTGTCCTCGGAAGCGGCGCATCCGCCCCAGCGACTGGAGGGCCAGCTCGAGCCGGCCGGTCATGTCTTCGAGGGTGATGAGTCCGAGATCCCGGGCGCTGGCGATAGCGAGCAGCTGGAGGCCGATGTTGGTCGGCGAAGTCCGCATCGCCACCACCGGCTCGGGGTCCTCCTGGAAATTGTCCGGCGCGAGCCAGTTGCTTTCCGCGGTCACGAACTTCTCGAAGTAGGCCCAATGCAGCTTCGCATAGCGGAGGGCCTGGTCCCGTTGGGTCGGCGTGGGGCCCCGCTCCGGGCGCGCGAGCGGCCCGCCGAGCCGGTTCGCCAGCACCGGCGAGACCATCCAGATCAGGGGGAGGGGAAGAACGGCGAGCCCGTTCCCACGGGCGGCGAGGAGCGCCAGCACTCCGATGGCTACGGCCGGGGCCATGGCCGACCAGAGTGCCCGGGTCGAGTTCGCGGTACTCCGCTCGGCCTGGGATGCGGTCCGCCACTGGAGCAATCGGCGCCGGCTCACCAGTAATCGCCACAGGGTTCGTACAATGGCGTCGGCGGAAATCCAGGCCTGGTGGGGGAGGAAGGCGAGAGCCAGCGCCACCTGCTGTACGCTGGTGCGAGTCTCCCGGCCCAGCGCCGCATAGTACGCGCGCCAGGACTTGTCGAACGGAGGTCGAACGACCGCGAGCAGGAGCGCCACGATCCACGGCGCGGCCACGGCCCCCACACCCAGCAGCGTCCACCGAAGCGGTGAGCCGGGGAGGATGGTCCAGCCCGCGACCAGGAACGCGAGCTGGGCCAGTTCCACGGTACTGCGACGGAGGTTGTCGACAATCTTCCAGCGCGACAGCAGTGACAGCCGGTTGACCTCGGGACCATCCGGTCCGGGAACCCGCGGGGTGAGCCAGGGCAGCAGCTGCCAGTCACCCCGGATCCAGCGGTGCTTGCGACGGGTGAACGACAGATAGTGGCTCGGGTAATCGTCATAGACGATCACGTCGGTGGCGAGACCGGCCCGCGCGTAGCTGCCTTCGATCAGGTCATGGGAGAGCAGGGTATTCTCGGGAAAGCGTCCGTGGGTTGCCCGCTCGAAGGCCGCGACATCGTAGACCCCCTTGCCGGTGAAGCTGCCCTCGCCGTAGAGATCCTGGTAGACATCCGAGACGGCCGTAGTGTAGGGGTCAACGCCCGGCTGGCCCGAATGGATCGCCGCGAATGCCGAGCGATTCGCGCTGGGCACCGAGACCCCGACCCGCGGCTGAAGGATTCCGTAGCCCCGCACGACCCGCCCCCTGATCGGGTCGTACACGGCGTGATTGAGCGGGTGCGCGAGCGCCCCGACCAGGAGCGGGGCGGCGTCCGGGGGAAGCAGGGTGTCCGCGTCGAGCGTGATCACGTAACGCACCTGCCGGATCGCCGCGACCTCGCCGACGATGGTGGTGAAAGCGCCCCCCGGCCCCCCCAGGACGAACCGATTGAACTCGGCGAGCTTGCCCCGTTTGCGCTCCCAGCCCATCCAGACGCCCTCGCTCGGATTCCAGCGCCTGGAGCGATGGAAGAGGTTGAACGCATCCTGGCTGCCGGCCGCATAACGCGCGTTGAGCGCGGTGACCCCCTCCACCGCCGCCGCCAGGATCGCCGCATCGCCCTCCCGATGCTCGGTGGGCGAGTCGGTGAAGTCGCTCAGCACCGCGAAGTGCAGGTGCGCTTCCCGGTTCGCCAGGAATTGAACCTCGAGATTGTCGAGGGCCTCGCGCACTGCGTCGACACTTTCGAATAGCGTCGGAATGACCACGGCGGTGCGGAATTCGGGCGGCACCCCGTGCTCGTGCAGGTCGAGCTTGGGGAGAGGGCGGGGGGGCAGGAACGCGGTCACCAGCTGGTTCACCATGTTGACCGCGATCTCGGTGGCCGGGATGAGGGCGAAGAGCAGCAGCACCGGCCACGCCGAGGGCGCAGGCAACCCGCCCAGCCAGAGCACCGCGATCAGGGCGACTGCCGTTGCAAGGACGATTCCTCCCACGAACACCACGTTGGGGTGTCGCCGGACCCAGCGGTCAATCGCCTCTCCCAGGGGCGGGCGGTAGCCTGCCGCCTGCTCCAGCTCGATGCGCCCTGTGTCGATCAGGTAGAACCCGACATGTCCGCGGCGGGGGTCGGTCTGGTGCAGTTCCTCGCGCTGCCCTCTGCGGGCCAGCTCGAGCGCGAGCCGGGCCACCGCGTCTTCGGAGCGTCCGGTGCGCCGGGCGACCCGCTCGACCACGTGACGGTAGCGATCGCGGGTCGCGAATGTCATGCGGGCATAAAAGCCCGAAGGGTCCTCGCGGAGGACCGACTCCACCCGGCTCTGGTCCTCGACGAAGCTTCGCCAGTCCATCCGAGCGATCGCGCGGAGGCTGGTGATGCTGTTGGCCATGGCGACCTGGGTCAGGGCGAGCCGCTGGGTCGCGCCGGCCGTAGCCGCCTCCGCGCTGAGGGCTTCCTCGGCGATCCAATGCTCGAGCCGCACTACAGCCGGAAGGGCCCCCCCCTCGATGCGCAGCTGGTGCAGGAAACGGGACACGAAGGTCGGCGTGAGCGACTGGGGCTGCGAGGCGAAGCGGTGGAGGGCGGCGTCGAGAGCCTCGGGATCGGACTCGGCGGCGCGAACGATTCGGGCTGCCGCCGCGTCCGCTTCTCTGAGTTCGTCCAGCCGTTGCACCGTGCGCAGCGCCATGCGTCGAACATTCTCGAGGAGACCCAACCGGAGCATCGCGGGAACCGCCCACAGCTCCCCGATCGTCAGGATCGCCACTTTCTGAAACGCCGCGACGAAGGCGCTGACCGTTTCGAGGGTGATCCGCCCTTCGCTGTGCGAGATCAGGGTGATCAGGAGCTCGTAGACTCTTGGGTAGCCGGCCAGGGGACCGGCGGCCAGCTCGGGCAGCTCGCGGTAATAGCCGCGAGGAAGGCTCTCTCGCACCGCGCCGATGTGCTCCTGCACGACATGGTAATTGTCGAGCAGCCAATCCCCGGCGGGACCGATGTCCTCTCCCCGATCGGCAGCCGTGGTCAGCCGGGCGTGAGCGTCCTCAAGGATGTGGTGAGTTCCGGTGAGGCGGGTGAGCAGCGGGGCGTGGCGCCGCGCGCGGCGTGCCGGTGCGATGCGTTGCTCGCGGGCCTTGGCCTGGGCCCGGTCTCCCAGGTGTTCGGTGCCGAGCAGTTCCCCGCGGATCGGCCCCGCGAGCAGCTCCTCACCGGCGCGCGGTCGTTGGGGGATGAAACGGGAGAGGAAGCGCCGGAGACTGCGCAGGGGGTGGAGCGTGAGGACCTCGGGTGGGAGACCGGGAGTGGATGGCAAGGGGAAACCTAGTCGCGGCGGTGCCCCGTGGTCCTGAAGGACGAAGCGCCTGGGGGAGGCCCAGGCGCTTCGTCGGTTTCAGGCCCCTCGATGAGTTCAGGGACTGGTGACTTCTGATTTCCAGACGTAGTCGGTGTGGCTGGGGCAGATGGCGGTGAAGGCATTCCCCAGCGGATGGGCCGCGATCTCGCTGGAGATCATCTCCTCGGCGTTGAGCACGGCCATCACGTCCGCTCCGCCCCAGTTCAGGATGCGCCGGATCGTTCCACCCATGTTGTGGGTGTACCAGCCCCATACCATGATGTCGCCGGCCGCCAGGTGCTTGTTCATGATCTCCGCCAGCGCCGATTCCATGATCAGGTCGGCTTCGCCTTCCTTGGACATGTCGCAGGTGAGATACCTGGCATAGCTGAACGCGGGGTTGGGCGCCGATGGATTGGGCGCCGAACCGGCGCTCCGTTCCCAGATGTAATCGTCGTGCGACCCGCAGACCGCGTCGAACTCGGCGCCGGCCTTCGGGTTGGTCTTGGTCAGATCGGCCTCGTAGGCGTCCTGGGCCGCGATCAACTTGGCCAGGGAGGGGGCGGTCCAGGTTTCCAGCCGGCGGAAGACTCCCCCGATCCGGTGGGAGGCGAAGCCATACGCCGTCAGGTTGCCCGCCTTGATTTGCCGGTCGAGCAGCGGAGCGATCACCTGTTTGTAGAGCGTGTCGGCGCGGGCCTGCCGGACATAGTCGCACCGGTAGTAGGTGGCCATGATGAACGGCGTAGGCGCCTGCTGCGCCATGACCGCGGATGCAACCAGGGAGGCAGCAACGGTTAACACGGTGAGACGGTTCGTTGTCATGAATGGTGCTCCTGTCAGGGGATCGGGTGAAAGGATTTCTACAGCCGGAAAAAAGAAAGGACCCCGCTCTTGGCCTCAGCATCGGGGTCGCCAGCTCACATGCTATTCTGTCGCGGAGGTCAATCGGATTCGCGACTGTCGATTCCTAACGGGTTAGGGCGCCCATGTCAACGACTTCACTGCCCCGGTATTGGTTCCCCCCGGCGCAGGAAGTACCGAGTGACCGGGCCGAGTGAGCGCGACGGAGATCCCGCCCCGCAGACCGCTCCCGGTGGGAAGGCGAACCGCGTCGGGCTGGCACTTCACCCCGCGCGGAAATGCAGGGGGTCCCGAAGACTCTGGAGCTCGCGGTAGTAGTAGAGCGCGGTCGGCGTCCGGCCCTTGAATCGCAGCTTCTTCAGGAACTCCAATTCGTGCGCGGTCACCGTGCCGCTGAGAGACCTGTCCTGAAGGAACTCCCGCAGCCCCCGCTCTTCGAGCCCCTCGTGGGAGAGCGAGCCCCGTTCGACGTACTCGAACCGTTTGAGATGCTCGGCGGCGACCCGCTGGTTCAGGGCGATGTCCAGCCCGAATGTCGCAAGGTCCACGTCCCACGAGGCGATCAGCGGATCCAGGAACGACACGCAGTGCTCGACCGAGACGTGAAAGACGTCGGTGTCGAGGAACTCGAGGACGATGACCCGCATCTCTTCGTAGCTGCGGCCACTCATGCCGGCCACCTTGTGCAGCCAGGCGTCGTTCTCCAGTTCCTCCTGAGCCACCCGCTTGACCACCTCGAGCAACTTCTCGGTCACCAGGCGCTCGAGCTCCCCGAAAGGTTGCCGCTCGAAGATCGCCCTGATCTGGCCGGCGCTCTTGGGAGCACACTTCCTCAGGATCAACTCCCGGACCTCCCGGAACAGCGGGGCAGGCTCGTCCCCCAGCACTCGCTTCAATTCCAGCTTCCGCTGCGCGTCCGCGACCCGGGCGAGCTCGCCGGCCGGCAGTTTCAGAAACCGGTCCATCTTGTCGTATATGTCCGTCCGGTTCGGCGCGGGGGGTGATTTCTTCCTGGTCAGGAGTTGTGAGACATAGGACTCGGTGACCCGGGCGGCCCGGGCAAGCCCCTTCTGCTCCAGGCCCAACTCTTCCAGGCGCTGCCGGATTGCGAACGAAACGTCCACTTGCATCCCCTCGGATTTCTGTCGGTTTACTGTTTTCAGTAAACCAAGATAGTATGGAAGATTCTACTTTGACAAGAATGGTAAAGTCAACTATCATGATAGGGTTCCGACTCTTTGAAAGGGGCGGGTGTATGAGCACTCACTGCCATCGGTGCGGCGGCCTCATGGGCTATCGCAAGCGCATTTCCTATCGGTTGCCTTCCGACACAACGGTCAGGGTAGGGGCTCACAATGGCGTCTGCTCCTGTAGTGTGGCGATCCTGGATGGTCCGCCTCCCGGCTTTGCCTCCTTGCCGGCGATGCCGAGGGCCGGGCCGGTTCCCGGTTCAGGGCTCTCCCGAGGTCAGTTCCGGAAAAACATCAAGAAGTGACCGGCCTGAGCCTGAGTCGGGCGGGTAGCGGCCTCCCCCCTACCGTGGAGCCCTCCCGGGCCTTACTCATTCATCCGGATGACCTCCGCTCCCATCGAGCTTCCCGACCATCCCGGATCGCGCCACCTCGGCGATTTGAACCGGGGTGAGGTCACTTGGCGCGTGTTCCTGGAAACCCGCGGGGGTGACCAGCCCGCTCGGGGCCGGATCCACTTCGTGTCCAATCAGGGCGGAGTCACCCGGTCCACCGGCTGGATTTTCGTGGAGCCCAACGATCAAGAGCTGATCCGCCGCTTCCACGAGTTCAGTGCAGTCGAGCTGTGGAAGCTGCTGGAAAGCCTGGGCTAGCCCTCCCACGATTCTTTCCGTTTCCCCGATGTGCATCTGCCGGACCACCGCGGCGCTGCTCGCGCTCCTGCCGACGATTGCCCGATCCCAGGAAGTCTCCGATACCTCGCAGGTCATTCGCGCGGTGGAGATCCGCCGGCTCAACGTGTTCGGGCCCACCGAGGCCACCAGCACGCTGCCCCGTCTGGCGAACAGCCTGCACCGGACCACCCGGCAGGGGGTGGTCGAGCGGGAGCTGCTGTTTCATTCCGGGATGGTCTATGACTCGGCCCGGGTCGCGGAGACCGCGCGGAACCTCCGTTCCGTCGGCGTGTTCCGGAGCGTGTCGATCGACTCGGTCCACACCGACAGCGGTCTCATCGTGCGGGTAACCACGGCCGACGGGTGGACCACCCGGCCGGACTTCCGGTTCGGAAGCTCCGGGTCGAGTATCACCTACACCGCTGCGCTGGACGAGCTCAACTTCCTGGGCACCGCGACCCAGCTCGGGGTGCGCTATCGAAAGGACCCCGATCGCTCGAGTGTGATTGGAACCTTTCGCCAGCCACGGCTGCTCTGGCGCAGCGTCGGCCTGTCGCTCGCCTACTACCATCTGAGCGACGGCGACATCGAAATCGGGTCGCTCTCCCGGCCCTTCTTCTCCCTCTCGGATCGCACCGGCTGGACGCTCGGCGGGGATCTCCGGAACCACCGGATTCTTCGCTTCTACGACGGGGAGGATGTCGCGCGGGACTCCCTGCAACACCGGTTCGGGCTCGTCTACAGCTCGATCGCCCACGCCATCCGGGCGGGACCGGGCGGTTACTTGCGGCTCGGGATCAACGGGAGCGTGCGCCGTGACGACTATGCGGCGGAAGCGCGGGCCGACACCATCGGAAAGAGCGTGACCGGTCTGGTGGGCGCCTTTCTGCAATGGCGGCAGGCGCGATTCCTGGTGTCCCGAGGGCTAACCTCGTTCGGCCGGGAAGAGGACGTCGACGTCAGCACCGCCATCGGGATCGGACTGGGGATCACGCCGAAAGGGTTTGGATACGACGAGGACGGGATCGTACCCACGGTGTCGTTTCTCACCGGGTTCGGCAGCGTCAGGCACTTCGTGCAGCTCTTCGGCACCGGGACCCTGCGGTACACGTCGGCTGGACTCGACTCCGGCACCGTGCAGGTCGCCGCGACCGGTTTCCTGGTTCCGGCGGCGCGCCACCTGGCCGTGCTTCACGGATCGGCGGGATGGCAGTGGAATCCCGCGCCCGGAGGAGAATTCGATCTCGGGCTCGGTCTCGGGCCGCGGGCATTTCGAGCCCACGCTTTCACTGGAGACCGGGCCTTTCTCACCTCGGCGGAATACCGCTTCACCCTCTCGGACGAGCTGCTCAAGCTGAGCGCGGTGGGCCTCGCCGGATTCGTGGACTATGGTGGCGCGTGGTGGCATGACCAGCCTCGCCGGACCGGCTGGGATTTCGGCGTTGGGCTCCGGCTCGGTCCAACCCGGGCGACCAATGTGAAGAGTACCCGGGTCGATCTGGCCTACCGGGTTGGGAATGATGCCCAACCCGGCGGCTGGGTGCTGGTGGTGGGGGCCGGTTTCGCCTTTCTTCCCAGCTTCCGGCTGGCCCCCTGACCGTGTCCGACTGACCGGTTTCGAAGCCTCGCCTCGTTGGCGACGGCCCCACCGGGACGATAGATTTCTTCCAGGCGAGCCGTCAGGGTGGCTTCGCCTCCCCGGCGCCGTAGCCAAGTGGTAAGGCAGAGGTCTGCAAAACCTCCATTCGTCGGTTCGATTCCGACCGGCGCCTCTGCCCTGGAAGCGAGGTGATGGGCAGTCATGCACGCGCGAGCTCGGTTCGCAGTCCTCCTCCTGACATCGCTGCACGGGTTAGGCACGATGCTTCTGGCCCAGACCGGGAGCATCACCGGAACCGTCATCAACGCGATGGGTGGCGGGGCGATCGAAGGCGCCCGGGTCGAGCTGGTCGGCACGAGCCATCTCGCCTCGACCACCCGGCGGGGAGAATTCACCTTCAAGGACCTCGAACCGGGCAAGTACACCATCCAGGCCAGCGCGATCGGCTACGCGACGCTGAGCGCCGAGCTCGAGGTCAAAGCCAGGGAGACCCTGGAAGTGGAGTTCCAGGCCCAGGCCGAATCGGTCCATCTTCCCGATGTGGATGTGAAGGAAGGGCCTCGGCTTCCGTCCGAGTTCGTGCGCCGGAGCCAGGAGGGTGGTGGCCGGTATCTGAGCCGGGCTGAGATCGAGCGCCGTCCCGGCGCCGCAACGGTCACCGACCTGCTCCGGACCTTTCCCGGGGTGCGGATCAACTGCCGAAGCAACCCCTGCGTTCCGTCCTTCACCCGCGCGACCAGGAATTGCGGCCCGTCCTTCTTTCTCGACGGGATGGAAACCGAGGCTTCCGCGCTGATGATGCAACCGGCCCGCGAGGTGGACGGGATCGAGGTGTATTCCGGGCTGGCGGAGATGCCCCCCGAGCTCAGGGGCAGGAACGGTGGGTGCGGTGCCTTCGTGGTCTGGACCCGCACCCCCCCCGACGCGAGGCGCAAGCCCAAGCCCTAGCTGCGGTGCGAGAGGGCGCCCGCCTTCTTCTCGATTCCCTTCAACACCCCGCGATACGACGTTGCGAACTTCTCGACGCCCTCGATCTCGAGATCGTGGGTGATCCGGTCGAGGTCGATGCCGCGCCGCCGGACCTCGTCCAACTGGTGGTGCGCTGCACTCATGGTCTGGTTGATCCGAAGCTCGGGGTGCCCATGATCACGGTAGGCGTCGATGGTCTCGGGCGGCATGGTGTTCACGGTGTGCTGGGCGATCAGCGGCTCGATGTAGTGGGTGTCGGAGTAGCGGGGATCCTTGGTGCTGGTGGAAGCCCAGAGCGGCCGTTGGGGGTGGGCCCCGAGACTCGCGAGCGGACGCCAGCGGGGTGAGGCCAGGGAACGCTGAAACGCTTCGTACGCGTTGGCGGCGTTCGCGATCGCGATGGTTCCCCGCAGGGGATCGTCGGGCTCGCCCCGATCGAGCAGGGGATCGACCTTGCCGTCGACCCGGCTCACGAAGAACGAGGCGACCGATGTCAGGCGGTCGATCGGTTTGCCCGCGACGATTCGCTGCTCCAGGCCGAGCAGGAAGGCGTGGATGACCTGCTCATAGCGATCCACCGAGAAGAGCAGGGTGATGTTCACGTTGATCCCGTGGGCCACCGCCGCGGTGATCGCGGGAAGGCCCGCCTCGGTCCCCGGGATCTTCACCATGAGATTGGGCCGGCCGACCGCGTCCCACAGGCGCCGCGCCTCGACCTCGGTGGCCTTGGTATCGTTGGCGAATTCCGGATTCACTTCGATGGAGACCAGCCCGTCCTGTCCCTGGAGCGCGTCGTAGGTCGACCGGAACAGATCGCAGGCGTTCCGGACGTCGTCCACCGTCAGCGCCTCGAAGATGTCGGCGGGCCCCTTGCCGGCGGCGAGCATCCGGGCGATGTCCTCGTCGTAATGCTCGCTGCCGGTGATGGCTTTCTCGAAGATGGTCGGATTGGACGTCATCCCCCGGAGCCCGTCGTTCCGGATCAACGTGGAAAGGCGACCCGAGCTGAGCAGGTCCCGCGTGATGTAGTCGAGCCAGGGGCTCTGTCCGAGCTGCCCGAGACGTACCAGCGGATTCGTCATGCTGCACCTCCTGAAACCAGCGAACGGACTTTCGTCATGATGGCCTCGACGGTGAGGCCGAATTCGTGAAACAGACGCTCTCCGGGCGCCGAAGCGCCAAAATGGTCGAGCCCGATCGCGGCGCCTGCGTCGGTCAACCACTCCCGCCAGCCCTGGGTGGCCGCCGCCTCGATCGAGACCCGGATCCGGACCGTCGGCGGGAGGACTTCCTCCCGGTAGGCCTCCGGCTGCATTCGAAAAACCTCCCAGGAAGGGAACGACACGACCCGGGTGCGGATGGCGGGGCCCCCCTCGCCCCGAGTCAGGCGTTCGGCGGCTTCGAGGGCCAGGTGCACTTCCGATCCGGTGGCGAGGACCAGCGCCTCGGGTGGGCCGGCCGGAGGCTCGAACAGGACGTAGGCGCCTCGCAGCGCGCCGCTCGCGTTTCCCAGCGCGGCTCGATCCGGAACCGGGACCTTCTGCCGGGTCAATACCAGCGCGGTGGGCCCGGTCATGCGGGTTATGGCGGTCCGCCAGGCCTGCGCGGTTTCCGCGGCGTCGCCGGGCCGGATCACCACCAGGTTGGGGATGGCGCGGAGCGAGGCGAGGTGCTCGATCGGCTGGTGGGTCGGTCCGTCCTCGCCCAATCCGATCGAATCGTGGGTGAACACGTAGGTCACCGGAATCGCCATGAGGGCCGCCAGCCGGATCGCGGGCCGCATGTAGTCGGAGAAGATCAGGAAGGTTCCTCCATAGGGCCGCATCCCGCCATGGAGCGCCATCCCGTTCATCGCCGCGGCCATTGCGTGCTCCCGCACTCCCCACGCGATGTTCCTGCCGGGCTTGCCGGGGTCGTAAAGGCTCAGCTCCTTTGCCGTGGTCCCGGTGCTTCCCGCGAGATCCGCCGATCCTCCCGCCAGGGTGGGCAGCCTGGGGAGGAGGGCCTCGAGCACCTGCGCCGATGCCTGTCTCGTCGCGAGGGGCTTTCCCGCCGGAAAATCCGGAAGGGTCTGATTCCAGTCGAGGTCAACCGTGCCGGCGAGGGCGGCCTGGTATTCCGCGGCGAGATCGGGATGATCGGCAGTGTAGGCCTCGAGCCGGATGGACCAGCCCTGGCGGAGCTCGGACCCGCGTGCCTGGATGTGGGGAGCCTGGGCGGCGACCACCTCCGGGATGACGAAGGTCTTATCCGGTGGCCACCCGAGGATCTCCTTGGTCCGGCGAACTTCCTCCGCGCCGAGCGGCTCGCCATGCGCCTTGGCGGTGTTCTGCCGGGTCGGGGCCGGATACCCGATGATGGTCCGGAGCACGATCAGCATCGGCCGTTCAGTTTCCTGGGCGGCTTCACTCAGGGCCGCATCGATCGCCACGAGGTCGTTCCCATCGTCGACATGGAGAACGCGCCAGCCGTAGGCTTCGAATCGGCGGCCCACGTCCTCGGTGAAGGTGCGATCGGTCTTCCCGTCGATGGTGATGTGGTTCGCGTCGTAGATCACCTTGAGCTTGCCGAGCCGGAGGTGTCCCGCAAGCGAGGACGCTTCACTGGCCACGCCTTCCATCATGTCGCCGTCGCTCGCAAATGCCCAGGTCCGGTGATTCACGATCTCGTGCCCGGGCCGGTTGAATCGCGACGCGAGCAGAGTTTCCGCGATCGCCATGCCGACGGCGTTCCCGAGTCCCTGACCCAGGGGGCCGGTGGTCGTCTCGACGCCGACCGTGTGGCGATACTCGGGGTGACCGGGGGTCTTCGAGCCCCACTGCCGGAAGTTCCGGATTTCCTCGAGGGAAAGACCGTAGCCGGTGAGATGGAGGAGGCTGTAGAGCAGCATCGATGCGTGGCCGCAGGACAGCACGAAGCGATCGCGATCGGGCCAATCCGGGTCAACCGGGTCATGCCGGAGGTGCCGGGTCCACAGCAGCCAGCCCACCGGGGCCAGCGCCATCGGCGTTCCGGGGTGGCCGCTCTGGGCCGCTTCGACCGCGTCCATTGCCAGCACACGGATCGTGTCGATGCACTTCTGGGTGAGCTCGGTCTCGGTGTTCGCGGGGCGCGTTTCAGCGGGTCGGGTTTCGACGGTCAGGGCAGGCTCCTTTCCAACGAAGCACCAGCGGGTCCGGTCTGCAAAGTAAGCGAGCGGCGGGTGGGTGATTAAGTTTCAGGCCGTGCCACGAAAGCCACGCAAACGCCGCTCGTCTTCACCTCCTTCAGCGCACGCCAGTTCCAAGACCCTTCGCCGCTCGGGAGGACGCTCGTATCAGGCCCACCGGGACTGGCTTCTGGCGCAGCATGGGCCGGTCTGCGCCTACTGCGGGGTGACGACGAGCCCCGAGAGCATCACACTGGATCACGTGCGACCCCGGCGCGGGCAAACCGCGTACGATCGGCCGGACAACCTGGTCCTCTCCTGTTCCACCTGCAATGCCGCCAAAGCCGACATGCCGTTCCTGGCGTTTCTGCTCGCCCGCCGAAGCCGCGGGGTCTACCTGCTCCACTACGGCGACCATCTCTCCGAAGGCATCAAGAAGATCGTTCGCGAAGTGACCGAGCGCCCCCTTCTTCCGGCCGACTAGTCAAGGGGCTGGCTTGCCCAAGGCTTCGTTCACGATCCTTGCCTGCTCGGCTGAATGCGCTTCCGGGTACCCCTCCGCCGGGCTCGCCCGCTCCGGCCTTCCCACGTAGCGAAGCGCCGCACCCTCCGGCAGTAACCGGCTCAACCGGGGCGCCACGTAGAACCATGCCCCCATGTTGAGCGGCTCCTCCTGGACCCAGACGAACTCGGTGGCGGAAGGATATCGGGCCAGGACCGACCTGACCGGGTCTTCGAGGAACGTGTGCAGCCCCTCGATCCGCACGATCGCCGGTCTGGGATCGAGGCCCTCGGTTTCGGGGAGGAGATCGTAGTAGACCTTGCCGGAACAGAACACGACCCGGCGGACCGCGTCGGGATGGGCGGCGATCGTCGGGTCGGGATCGTCCAGCACCGGTTGGAAGGCGCCCCGGGTCAGATCCTCGAGGCGAGAGGCGGCCTGAGGCAGCCGAAGGAGGCTCTTCGGACTGAAGATCACAAGCGGCCTCACCCGTGATCGGCGGGCCTGGCGGCGGAGCAGGTGGAAGTACTGGGCCGGCGTGGTGCAGTTCGCGACCCGGAAATTTCCTTCCGCGGCGAGCTGGAGGAATCGCTCGAGCCGGGCGCTGGAGTGCTCCGGTCCTCCCCCTTCGTACCCGTGCGGCAGCAGCAGGGTCAACCGGTTGGTGACACCCCATTTCGAGAGTCCCGCGGCGATGAACTGATCGACGATGACCTGGGCCCCATTGATGAAATCGCCGTACTGCGCCTCCCAGATGACCAGGGCCTCCGAAGCCGCGGTCGCGTAGCCGTACTCGAAGCCGAGCGTCGCGAGCTCCGAGAGTGGGCTGTTGTAGATCTCGAACGCCGCAAGCGCGCTGGGGAGCCGCCGCATCGGGGTCCAGGTTTCGCCCGTCGTCGCGTCGTGCAGGACCAGGTGGCGCTGACTGAACGTCCCGCGCTCGGCGTCCTCGCCGGTAAAGCGAATGGGGATTCCTTCGGTGAGCAGCGAGGCGAGCGCCAGCGCCTCGGCGTGGCCCCAATCGATCCCTCCATCCGCGTCCAGGGCAGTCCGGCGCCGCTCGAGCTGGCGCTTGAGCTTGGGATTGACCGTGAAGCCTTCGGGCACCGTGAGCAGGCTCTCGTTCAGGGCGCGGAGCCGGTCTTCCGGCACCTCGGTCGACACGGTCTCGCTGGTGACCAGCCGGGTCGGGGCAGGCTGGGCGGTGGCGGCCTTGGCCGCGCTGGCCCGAAAGCTCTGCTGCACGTCGATCAGCTTCTGATAGGCGGACTCGAACCGTTGTGCGGCCTCCTCCTCGGTCAGCAGCCCCGCCTCGACCAGGGATCGGGCGTAGAGCGTGCGCACCGATGGGTGGCTCCGGATCCGCTCGTACATGAGCGGCTGGGTGTAGGCCGGCTCGTCGGCCTCGTTATGTCCCCAGCGGCGGTATCCCACCAGGTCGATCAGGATGTCGAGGTGGAACTGCTGCCGGTACATCACCGCGAGCCGGATTGCGGCCAGACACCCTTCCGCGTCATCCGCGTTCACATGGATGATCGGAATGTCGAAGCCCTTGGCGAGATCGCTGGCGTGCTGGGTTGAGCGGGCTTCGCCCATGTCGGTGGTGAAGCCGATCTGGTTGTTCGCGATCAGGTGCATGGTTCCGCCCACCCGATATCCCGGGAGCGCGTTGAGGTTGAGGGTCTCGGCGACGATGCCCTGACCCGCGAACGCGGCGTCGCCGTGGATCTGCAGCGGCCAGCACACCGACGAATCGTGGTGGAGGTCCCGGGTCTTCCGCTGGCTCTGCCGGGCCCGGGCGTTCCCATCCACGACCGGATTCACGAACTCGAGGTGACTGGGATTGTTGATCAGCGCGACCGCGATCGACTTGCCGGAACGGGTGAGATAGGCCCCTTCCGCCCCGAGGTGGTACTTCACGTCGCCGGTGCCGTCGTGATCCAGGCCGGGCGCCTCCTCATCCTTCTGGCCGCCTTCGAATTCCGCGAAGATCGCGGGGTAGGGTCGCCCGATGTTGTGCACCAGGACATTGAGTCTTCCCCGGTGCGCCATCCCCATCACGATTTCCCGGGCCCCGTGCTCCGCGGCGAGGTCGAACAGGAGATCGAGCATGGGCACCATCAGGTCGAGCCCCTCGATGGAAAATCGCTTCTGCCCGAGGTAGGACTTATGGAGGAACTGCTCGAAGGCCTCCACCGCGATGAGGCGATCCAGCAGCCGGAGCCGTTCCTCCCCCTCGAGCGGAGCGCGATGGGCCCCGGATTCGATGACCTGTCGAAGCCAGGCGCGCTGCTCGTGGTCGCTCACGTGCTCGACTTCGTAGGCGATGGTGCCGCAGTAGGTCTCCTGGAGATGGGGCAGGGCGTCGGCCAGGGTGTCTCCCGGAACCGCGATCCGGAGGACACCGGCGGGCACCGATCGCATCCCCTCTTCGGTCAGGCCCAGAGTGGCCGGATCGAGCGCGGGATCTCCCGGTGGCGGGGTTCCCAGCGGATCGAGGCGGGCCGCCAGGTGGCCGTGGGTGCGATAGGCATCGATCAATGCCATCGCCGAAGCCACGTTTTCGAGCGAGGTGGTGGCGATGCGATCGGCGAGCCGAGCCGCAGCGACCGGTCCGGCGACCGAGGGGGTCGAGGGAGGGTAGTGGATGCCGAAACTCTCGAAGATCCCCTCGTAGAATCCATCCTCGCCCGACAACAGGCGTTCCACGGTCCTGAGGAACTCGCCCGACTCCGCTCCCTGGATCACCCGATGATCGTAGGTGCTGGAGATGGTCATCACCTTGGAGAGGCCGAGCCCGGCGATTTGGTCCGCGGGGGTCGCGGCGAAGACCGCGGGATACCGGATCGCCCCCACCGCGATGATGGTCCCTTGACCCGCCATGAGCCGGGGAACCGACGCGCTGGTTCCGATGCCGCCGGGATTCGTCAGTGTCAGAGTGGCGCCGACGAAGTCGTCGGGCAGCAGCCGATTGGTGCGTGCCTTCTGCACCAGGGCGTCGTAGGCGGCCTGGAACTCCGCGTAGCTCATGGCCTCGGCGTGTTTCACCACCGGAACCACCAGCCCGCGCGATCCATCCTTCCGCTCGACATCCACCGCCAGGCCAAGGTGGATACCGTCGGGAATCACCCGATGGGCGTTCCCGTCGTCCGCGGCGAAGCTCTGGCCCATCACGGGATGCTGGCGAGTGGCCTGGACCAGGGCCCAGGCAATGAAATGGGTGAAGGAGGCCTTGTGGGTCTGGTTGAACCGGGATCGGGCGGCCGCGAGCGCCGCGACCGGAATCTCCCGGAACGAGGTCGCAGTCGGAACCGAGAGGCTCTCGGTCATGTTCTGCACCAGCCGGAGCGCGGGTCCCTTGATCGGAGTTCGAGAACCGGTCCCGGACGGGGCCGGTCTGGTCAGTGCCGCGGCGCGGGGGCTGGCGTCGGGCTCGGGAGCAGGCCGTCCATTTCCACTGGTCGGGAGCTCTCCCACTCGGCCGCTTTCGAACAGGCTTCGCCACTCGGCGGGGACCGATTGGGGGTCGCGCAGGTAGTCCTCGTATACCGCCTGCGCGAAGCCGGCGTTGGCGGTCTCAAAAACGTTGGGATCAATCGTGCTCATGATGGGAAAAATAGCGGGCCATCAGTCGCTCGACCCCGGGTCTTGCTTCGGCGCCGCGATCGGCCGTTTCGGTGGTCAGGCGAATCCGACGCTCCAGCACGTCCTCCGGAGTCCGGGCGAATTCCCGCTCGATGGCGAACCGCACCTGGGCGCCGATGGCGGGGTGCGTGGTGCAGAGCGGGGCGATCAGCTCCCGATCCTCCCGGCACAAGGCGAACAAGGTCGAGGTTTCGCTGCCGTAGTGCGCGCGGAGGTAATCGATCGTGGTTTCGCCGAGACCGAGCGCCGCGCCGGGCCCGCGGAGGGCAAGGCCAGCTCCCCGTTCACCGCCCGGCAATGGCTCGGTGCGACTCCTTCCCCCCGAACGAGTGGTGGTCGTGCCGAGGCGCTTGATCGCCTCGTTCACGACCTCTTCGGCCATGCTCCGGAAGGTGGTGAGCTTGCCGCCCGCGATGGTCAGCATGCCTCCACTTCCCCAGAAGACCCGGTGCTCACGGGAGACCCGGCTGGGGGGAATCGCAGGATCGGACGCGAGGAGCGGCCGGACCCCGGCCCAGCTCGCGGTGACATCTTCCGGTCCGAGGCGCGCCTCCGGGAACAGGGCGTTGGCGGAACGGAGCAGGTACACCATTTCGGCCTCGGAGGGCCTGACCGATTCGGGTGGCTCGGTGGTATCCAGCTCGGTGGTGCCGATGTAGGTCCATTCTCCCCAGGGGAGGATGAAGAGGATTCGCTGGTCGATTGGACTGGAGAACAGAATGGCGTGGCGGTTTCCGATCCGGGCCCGGGGCACCTGGACGTGCGAGCCTTTGGTCGGCCGCAGAACCGGGGCGACCGCCGGATCTTCCAGACGGCGGATACGATCGACCCAGGGACCGGTGGCATTCACCACCAATCGGGCCCCGAGTTCGGCCTCGGCGCCGTCCAGCGGACTCCGGATCTGCGCGCCCCGAACCCGGTCGCCGTCACGAACCAGTCCGACGACCCCGGCATAGTTCGCGACCCTGGCCCCGGCCGCGACGGCCCCCCGGATTACCGCGAGCGTCAGGCGGGCGTCGTCGCATTGAGCATCGGCGTACCGCGCTCCCCCCCTCAATCCGCGTTCCCGGAGGAGCGGTTCGGCGTCCGTGAGGGCTCGCTTGCTCAGCCTCTCGTGGCGGCGCACATTACCCCGTCCGGCGAGCCGGTCGTAGATGGTGAGGCCGAGCCGAACCTTCCAGGGCGGAAGCCGGTCGCCTTGATAGAATGGGAGGATGAAGTCGATGGGGCGGACCAGGTTGGGAGCCAACCGCGAAAGAATGGTGCGCTCCCGCAACGATTCGGAAACCAGGCCGAACTGTCGGTGTTCCAGGTAGCGGAGACCACCATGAATCAACCTGCTGGAGCGCGAGCTCGTGCCTGACCCGAAATCACCGGCCTCGACCAGCGCGGCGGAGAGGCCACGCAAGGCGGCGTCCCGCGCGATGCCGGCGCCGGTGATGCCTCCTCCGATGATGAGGAGGTCGAAGGGTCCGGTGCCCAGCTCGGGGATCGCGCTCCGCGGCAAAGGAGTCATGTGTTAGGAGTTTACTCGGACTCACCCGATGCGACGGAAGTCGCCCGACCGAGCAGCTGGTTTACCTGGCATGCGCACCGGATCCGTTCCGGCAGCCGGGTGCTCGATCTGGCGTGTGGAACCGGGCGACATGCTCTCGCCGCCGCTGCCCTTGGGGCGAGGGTGGTGGCCATCGACCGGGATCCCGGCCGACTGGAGATCGGACAGCAGGAAGCCAGGGCCCGGGGTCTGGAGCTCGAATGGCGCGAAGTCGATCTGGAAGCGGAATGGCCCGACTTTGGATCATTCGACGCCGTCCTGGTGTTCAACTACCTGGATCGTTCCCGGATGTCCCGGCTGGTCAACCTGGTCGGTCCGGACGGGTTGCTGATGTACGAGACCTTCCTCGATGCGCAAAAGGGGTTCGGCTGGGGGCCGACCAATGACGCGCATCTGCTCCGCTCCGGCGAGCTGTTCCAGCTGGTCAAGCCTCTGACCGTAATCCACGGGCGAGAAGTGGTCGAGCCGGTCGACAGTTCTCGCTGGGTTGCGCTGGCATCGGTGCTGGCCCGGCGGCTGTGACCTTCGATCTGTTTGCGGGATCCCCCCGGCGGCCCGTGGTCGTCGCGGGGTTTCGTACGCCCTTCGCCCGGAGCGGGACCGCATTCGCGGATGTCCTCGCGGTGGACCTGGCCAGATACGTGTCCAGAGAGCTGCTTTCCCGCACCGGGATCGAAGGCGCGCTGGTCGACGAAGTCATTTTCGGGCAGGTGGTGCCCTCGGTGCTCACGCCGAACGTGGCCCGGGAGGTCTCCCTGCTGCCCCAGTTTCCCCGCACCGTGCCGGCCTATACGGTGAACCGGGCCTGCGCCTCGGCGGGGCAGGCGGTCACCAATGCGCACGACCAGATCCGGCTGGGCCACGCCGATGCCATCCTGGCCGGCGGGGTGGAGTCCCTCTCCGACATCCCGATCCTGCATTCCCGGCGGATGAGCCGGACCCTGGTCGCCGCCGGCAAGGCCAGACAGCTGCGCGAGCGGGTTAGGCTCTTCGCCTCGCTCCGCCCCCGGGACCTGGTGCCGGTCACTCCCGCGATCGCGGAGCCGTCCACCGGTCTCACCATGGGACAATCGGCCGAGGCGATGGCCAAGGAGAACGGGATCTCGCGGGATGCCCAGGACCGGCTGGCCCTGATGAGCCATCAGCGCGCCGCGCAGGGCACCGACGACGGGCGCCTCACGGCCGAAATCGTGCCGTGGTTCGGGGGCCCGGACCTTTCAGCGGTCCTGACCAGCGACAATGGGATCCGGCGGGACACCAGCCTCGAGGCCCTGGCCGCGCTCAAACCGGTCTTCGACCGCCGGTACGGCTCGGTCACCGCGGGGAACTCCTCTCCGCTGAGCGACGGGGCCGCCGCGGTGCTGCTGGTCGAGGAAACCCGGGCTCGCGCGTTAGGTCTTCGTCCGCTCACCACCATCCGGAGTTATGCCGTCACCGCGGTCGATCCGGGATGGCAGCTTCTTTCCGGGCCCGCCTGGGCGGTGCCGCTGGCCCTGGATCGCGCCGGCATCCACTGGAGCGACCTGGGTCTGCTGGAGATTCACGAGGCGTTCGCGGCGCAGGTGCTCTCCAACGCGCAGGCCTGGTCGTCCCGGGCGTGGGCCGCCAGGGTCGGGCGGCCGGAGCCGCTGGGGGAGGTCGACTGGGATCGCACCAACGTGATGGGCGGCTCGATTGCCATCGGCCATCCGTTCGGGGCCACCGGCGCCCGTCTGGTGACCACGCTGAGCAACGAGATGGTGCGGCGTCAGGTGCAGTTCGGCCTGATCTCGATCTGCGCCCAGGGAGGGATGGGACTCGCCATGGTGCTCGAGAATGTCAGCCGCTGAACCAGTGAGAAGCGCCTTCGATCTTCAGGTCACCGACCACACCGCGGTGCTCACCCTGGACGTGCCGGGCGAACCGGTGAACGTGCTGGGCAGCTCGGTCATCGGCGAGCTGGAGGCGCTCCTGGCCCGGGTGAACCAGGACCCCGAAGTTCGCGCCATCGTGCTGCTCTCGGGTAAACCCGACAACTTCGTGGCCGGGGCGGACATCAACGAGTTCGTGAAGATCCGGAGCGCCGAGGAGGGCTCGGCGCTGGCCCGGGCGGGACAGGAGATGCTCGACCGGCTGGAACGCTTTCCCAAGCCGATCGTGACCGCGATCCATGGCGCCTGCGTCGGGCTCGGGTGCGAGCTGGCCCTGGCGACGAGCTACCGCATCGCGAGCGACTCACCCAAGACGATCATCGGGTTGCCCGAAGTCCAGCTCGGGATCATTCCCGCGGGGGGAGGATGCCAGCGCCTTCCCCGCACCATCGGCGTCCGCGCTGCGCTCGATATCATTCTCGCCGGTCGCACCGAGCGCGCCGCCAAGGCGCTCAGGCTCGGGCTGGTGGACGAGCTGGTGCCTCCCAGCATTCTCCGGAGCACGGCCATCGCGGCCGCCGACCGGCTGGCCCGGCGGGGCGTTCCCCTGCGAAAACGAGGCGGGAGTCTGCTGCTGGAACGAAACCCGATCGGGCGCCAGATCGTGTACGCGATGGCGCGGCGCCAGGTGATGAAGAAGACCGGCGGGAACTATCCGGCGCCACTGGCCGCCCTCGACGCGGTCCGCGCGGGATTGGAGCTCGGCCGCAAGACCGGCTTTCAGCGGGAAGCCCGGCATTTTGGGACGCTCGCGGTCGGCGAGGTGTCCCGCAATCTGGTGCAGATCTTTTTCGCGACCAACGCGCTCAAGAAAGACGATGGGGTTCCCCGAGGAGCCGCGAAGCCGCGGGAGATTCGGCATCTGGGGATCGTCGGATCCGGGTTCATGGGGTCCAGCATCGCCGGCACCGCGGTTTCGCAGGCCGGGGTCGAAGCCAGGCTCAAGGATGCGGATCTCCCCCGGGTAGGCCGCGGCATCCATGCCGCCCTCGCGATCCTCAAAGGCCAGCTCGACCGGCGACGGATTACCCGATACGAATTCCAGCGGAAGGCAGCCCTGCTGAGCGGCACTTCGGACTGGAGCGGATTCGGGTCCACCGATCTCCTGATCGAGGCGGTCTTCGAGGACCTCGAGGTGAAACGGACCGTGTTCCGGGAGGCGGAGGCCGTGGTGCCCGCCGAAACGGTGCTCGCCAGCAACACGTCCACGATCCCCATCGCGAAAATCGCCGAGGGCGCCCGGGCCCCCGAGCGCATCCTGGGCATGCACTTCTTCTCGCCGGTGGACCGAATGCCGCTGCTGGAAGTGATCCCGTCGGTGTCGACCGGGCCCGACGCGATCGCCACCGCGGTCCGGTTCGGGCGTCGGATGGGGAAGACGGTGATCGTCGTCGCCGACTCTCCGGGGTTCTGGGTGAACCGCATTCTGTTCCCCTACCTCAACGAAGCGGGCCATCTGCTCTCCGAGGGCGTTCCGATCGAAGTGATCGACCGCGCCATGGTCCGGTTCGGCTTTCCGGTGGGTCCGATCACGCTCCTCGACGAAGTCGGGATGGATGTCGGGCTCAAGGCCAGCGAGGTCATGCACGCGGCTTTCGGCGAGCGGATGCAGCCGGGTCCGGGCGTCGAGAAGATGGTGAACGCGGGGCGACTGGGCCGGAAGTCGGGCTCGGGTTTCTATCTCTACCGGGACGGGCACAAGACCGAGCCCGACCCGGCCGCGTACCGTTTGCTGGGGGTCAAGCCCCTCGCCGGATTCGACGCCGGGGTGGTGCAGCAACGGCTCGGGCTCATGCTCGTCAACGAAGCGGCCCTCGCGCTTCACGAAGGCGTGGTGCGTTCGGCCCGGGATGGTGACATCGGGGCGGTTTTCGGCATCGGATTCCCCGCCTTCCGCGGTGGACCGCTCCGATACATCGATTCCCTCGGTGCCGCTCGGGTGGTTTCCGCGCTGGAAGGCCTGGTGGTGGCGCACGGACCGCGATTCACCCCCGCCCCCGTCCTGGTCGAGATGGCCAGGACTGGAGCCAGCTATTACCCCTGAAATGCTCGAATCCGAATTCACGCTGGGCGGCTACCTCGCCAAGCACGAGCGGGCCCCGGCATTCGCCGGGAGCGACGGCGAGGCGTACTCCGTTGCGGTATGGCTCGACGAGGAGCCCGACACCCAGGGACGCTACGGGGCGTCGCTGCTGTTCGTCCGCTGGAGCGCCGCCGGCGACCGGCCTCTGGGAACGGTCGAGAGCCCTCCGCTCGCTTTCGGACGGTCGCGCGACGAGGCCGACCAGCGCCTCAAGGCGATCTCGCTCTACGACGTGAAGGAAGCCCTCGACGCCGCGATCGCGGCCCGTCCCTCCGACTGGTGACCGCGCAACAAGCCACCGTCCTGGCACGGGAAGGCGGCCAGTTCCGGGTGGCCATGGAGGGGGGCGAGGTCATCGCCATTCTCCGGGGCAAGGCCCGCCGGGACCAGTACGACCGGGTGGTGGTGGGCGACCGGGTGACCCTCGATGCAGGGGATCGCCAGGGCATCTTCGGGATCACCGGGGTGCTGCCGCGCCGCAATCTGCTGGAGCGCCGCACGCCCATGGGCCGGGGCAATCGGCCCGTGGCGGCGAACCTGGATCGGGTATTCGTGGTGACCGCGGCGGCCAATCCGGCTCCCATCCCCCAGCTGATCGATCGGCTGACCGCGACCGCGGAGGCCAACGACGTGCCGGCCTCGCTGGTGGTGAACAAGGTGGATCTCGACCCCGGGCGCGACCTGGTGGAGCGGTACCGGTCTGCGGGTTATGACGTATATCCCTTGAGCGTCCGGACCGGGGAAGGACTGGAACCGTTCTTCGCGGCTCTCCGGGGCCAGGAGTCGCTCCTCACCGGGGCGTCGGGGGTGGGCAAGTCGAGCCTGCTGAACCGGCTCCAGCCCGGGCTCAAGCTCCGGACCGCCGGCATCAGCGAAAAAGTGGGGCGAGGGAAGCAGACCACTGTGGCCGCGGTGATGGTTCCGCTCGAGGCGGGCGGCTGGCTGGTGGATACGCCCGGCTTCAGCGAGGTGGGCCTCTGGGGTATCGCCCCGCGCGAGCTGGCCAGCTGCTTTCCGGAGATGCGAGAGCCGCTCGAACGCTGCAAATTCCCCGACTGCTCCCACCGGAGGGAACCGGGTTGCGCGGTGCGGGAGGCGGTGGCGGCGGGCCGGATTCACCCGGAACGGTATGCCAGCTATCTGGTGCTGCTGGACGAGCTGCTGACTGCGCCGAAAGACTGGGAGTGAGCTACCGCCTGGTCCACCGGTCGGCGTCCCGGGTTTCCACTTTGTGCATCATACGGTCGAACGCGGTGTCGAGGTCGATGCCTTCCCGGTTCGCGATGCAGATCAGCACGAACAGAATGTCGGCGATCTCTTCCGCCAGATCGCCGTCCGGTTCTTCGGGCTTCCTGGTCTTCTGCCCGAACCGGTGGTTGATCTCCCGGGCCAGCTCCCCCACCTCTTCGCTCAGGCGGGCCAGATTGGTCAGGGGATGGAAGTAGCCTTCCTCGAACTGCGCGATCCAGCGGTCGACCCGGCGTTGGGATTCGGCGAGGCTCATGGAAAAATGATATCTTCCGTTTCCTCCTGACATAAGCCCATGCGCTCTCGCGACCGGATCCTCACCAACCTGGAGAACATCTACCGGGAGTCGTTCGATCGGGCCAAGGAGGGCTCGGACGAGAAGCGCATGGCCGACCTCGATAACGCCTATATGCGGGATCAACTGATGCTGGAAATCCTGCTCGACATTCGCGACCTGTTCGCGGTGGCGCCGGCGGCCTCGGCCAAGGGGACCACCGCCCTCGAAAAGCTCGAAGCGCTTCGCCGGCTGGCGAAGTTCAAGCCATGAACGCGCGGGTCGCGGGGCTCCTGCTGCTGGCAGGGTGCGGCGGCGCCGCTTCCCAGGCCGATGTGGTGGTGTATGGGAGGATCTGGACCGGCGACTCGGTCACGCCGTGGGCCCAGGCGGTCGCCATCCGGGGTGACACGATCGCCGCGGTGGGGGACAGCGCCACCATTGCCCGCCTCGCGGGCTCCCGCACGACGATCATCGCTCCCGCGAATGGGTTCGTCGCCCCGGGCTTCGTGGATGACCACGTCCATCTCCGCTGGGGCGGCTTCCAGCTCGCGAGCGTGGATCTCCGGGACGCCGGCACTCCGGAGGAATTCACCCGGCGCATCAAGGCGTTCGCCGCCACGCTGCAGCCGGGTGAGTGGATCACCGGGGGGGACTGGGACCACGAGAAATGGCCCGGTACCCCGCTCCCCGATCGGAGCTGGATCGACTCGGTGACGCCGCGGAACCCGGTCTTCGTGCAGCGGCTCGACGGCCACATGGCGCTGGCCAACTCGCTCGCACTCGCCGCGGCCAAGCTCGATCGCGCCATGAAGCCGATTCCGGGTGGCGCCATCATCCGTCGTCGTGACGGAGAGCTGACCGGGGTCTTCAAGGACGAGGCCATGAACCCGGTGGGGGCGGCGATGCCCGAGCCGTCCCCCTCCCAGCTCGATTCCGCCATCGCCCGCGCCATGCGTCACGCCGCCTCGCTCGGCGTGGTGGCGGTGTCGAGTGTGAGCACCGACTGGGCCGACATCGCCGCGCTCCGGCGGGCTCGGGCCCGGGGCGCCCTCACCCTCCGGGTCTCGAACTATATCGCGCTCGCGGACTGGCGGTCCATGGCCGACTCCCTCAAGGCCCATGGGCCCGGCGACGACTGGATCCGGGTCGCGGGGGTCAAGGGGTTCGTGGATGGCTCGCTGGGCTCGACCACCGCACTCATGTTCAGCCCCTATCGCGATGCACCCAACACCCGCGGGTTGTTCGTGACCCCGGAAGACTCGCTCCGGGCCTGGATCGGCGCCGCGGATTCCGCCGGGCTTCAGGTCGCGGTGCACGCCATCGGCGACCGGGCCAATGCGCTCCTGCTCGATATCTACGACAGCGTCGCCAAGGCCCACGGACCGAGAGACCGGCGGTTCCGGATCGAGCACGCCCAGCACCTGCGCCAGGAGGACATTCCGCGATTCGCCGCCCTCGGCGTCATCCCGTCCATGCAGCCGTATCACGCCGCGGACGATGGGCGGTGGGCCTGGAAACGGATCGGCCCCGAGCTGATCAAGGGCACCTACGCCTTCCGCTCCCTGCTCGACAGCGGGGCCCACCTCACCTTCGGGAGCGACTGGACCGTGGCGCCGCTCGATCCGCGGGTCGGGATTCAGGCGGCGGTGACCCGGCAGACCCTGGACGGGAAGAACCCCGACGGGTGGGTTCCCGAGCAGAAGATCTCGGTCGAGGAGGCGCTCCGCTGCTATACCGCCAACAACGCGTATGCCATGTTCGCCGAGACCCGGCGCGGGGTGCTCAAGCCGGGATACCTCGCGGATATCGTCGTGCTCGATCGCGATCTCACCCGGATTCCTCCCACCGCGATCGATCAGGCCAAGGTGGTTGCCACGCTGGTCGGTGGGAAGCTGGTGTACTCCAGGGACTAGGGACTGGAGGCTGGGGGCCAGGGTTTGAGGTTGGGGCCCCGCTTGCTACGTCTTAGTTTTGCCCTGGTCCCCAGTCCCTCGTCCCTAGCCCCTGAGTCGATGGCCACTCGCCCGGTCCAGTCTCGCGCGCCAAGCGCCCGCCTCGAGAAATCCGATCTGCTCGAGATGTACCGTCTGATGCTGCTGTCACGCCGGGTCGACGACAAGGAGATCCAGCTCAAGCGGCAGAACCGGATCTTCTTCCAGATCTCCGGGGCGGGGCACGAGGCGGTTCTGGTGGCCGCGGCCAAGCTGGTCCGGCCCGGCTCCGACTGGTTCTACCTCTACTATCGCGACCGGGCCCTCTGCCTGGGGCTCGGCATGACCCCCACCGAGCAGCTTCTCTCCGCGGTGGGCGCCGCCGACGATCCCAACTCGGGCGGGCGCCAGATGCCCTCGCACTGGGGACACAAGGACCTGAACATCGTATCGTCGTCGAGCCCGACGGGGACCCAGTTCCTTCAGGCCGCCGGCGCGGCGGAGGCGTGGCTCCGCTATCAGCAGGTCGAGGGCATCGCGGACCGGCGGGAACGCGCCGAAGAGGACGAGCTGGTGCTGGTGACCGGCGGGGAGGGGACCACCAGCGAAGGCGAGTTCTGGGAGTCGCTCAATACCGCATGTAACCTCAAGCTCCCCCTGCTCTATCTGATCGAAGACAACGGGTACGCGATTTCGGTTCCCAAGGAAGTCGGGATTGCGGGGGGATCGATCTCGAAGCTGGTCTCCGGATTTCCCAATCTGCTGGTGCTTGAAGTTGACGGCTGCGACCCACTCGCTTCCTACGATACCCTGAGCCGGGCGGTCGACCACGTGCGGGGCGGAAAAGGTCCCGCCTTCGTTCACGCTCACGTCATCCGCCCGTACAGTCATTCGCTTTCCGACGACGAGGTTCTCTACCGCGCCCCCACGGAACGGGCCCAGGATGCGGCCCGGGATCCCGTCGCCACCTTCCCCAAATACCTCGTTGAACAAGGGATCGCGAGCGAAGCCGAGCTGGAGCGAATCCGGAGCGAGGTCGACGAGGAGGTCGAGGTGGCGACCGAGACGGCGCTCGCCTCCCCCCAGCCTTCGCCCGAAACGATCTTCCGGTTCGTCTACTCGCCCGATGTCGATCCCACCTCGGAGCAGTTCGACACCGAGGACGACCCCCATTTCAGCGGGGAGCCGACCACGGTGGTCGATCTGCTCAATGTCTGTCTCAAGGAGGAGATGGCCCGGGACCCCCGGATCCTGGTTTTCGGGGAGGACGTCGCCGACGTCAGCCGGGAGAAATACCTCGGCGAGGTGAAGGGCAAAGGCGGCGTGTTCAAGGTCACCTGGGGGCTGCAGAAGCAGTTCGGCGCCCATCGGGTGTACAACTCGCCCCTCGCCGAAGCCAATATCATCGGCCGGGCGGTCGGCCTCGCGACCCGCGGATTGAAACCGGTGGTGGAGATCCAGTTCTTCGACTACATCTGGCCGGCCTACATGCAGCTCCGCAACGAGCTCGCGATCCTGCGCTGGCGCTCCAACAATGCCTTCAGCGCTCCGGTGGTAGTGCGGGTTACGTACGGAGGGTATCTGAAAGGCGGCGCGCCGTACCACTCCCAGACCGGTGCGATCGTCTTCACGTCGATCCCGGGACTGCGGGTGGTCTGTCCCGCGACCGCGCTCGATGCCAACGGGTTGCTGCGCACCGCGATCCGGTGCGAAGACCCGGTGCTCTTCCTCGAGCACAAGCATCTCTACCGGCAGACCTACAACAAGGCGCCGAACCCGGGCCCCAACTTCATGATCCCGTTCGGCAAGGCCCGGGTGGTGCGTGAAGGCTCGATGCTCACGGTGGTGACCTACGGCGCTCTGGTCCAGCGAGCCCTGGTTGCGGCCAAAGAGCTGGAAGAGAAGACCGGGGCCCAGGTCGAGATCATCGACCTGCGTTCGCTCTCACCGGTGGACTGGGATGCCATCAGCCGCTCGGTCCGGAAGACCAATCGGGTGATCGTGGCCTACGAGGATTCGCTGAGCTGGGGCTACGGCGCAGAGCTGGCCGCGCGGATCGGCGACGAGCTGTTTCCCTGGCTGGATGCGCCGATCAAACGGGTGGCCTCCGCCGACACCTTCGTGGCCTACGCCCCGGAGCTGGAAGACGTGATCCTGCCCCAGGTCGAGGACCTCCGCGGGGCGATGGAGGAAATGCTTCGCTGGTAAGGCAGCTCAGGCGTCATCGTCGCCGCCGTTTCGCCGGCGGGACGGAATTCCTTCCACGGTCAGGGTTCCCAGAGTCTCGTCGAGGGTCGCGGTCAGCCGGCTGAGCCCGCTGGTCCGCTGCCCACCGGTCCACACCCCGCTCGCACTCCAGGTCGCTCCGTGGTTGGGGCAGCGGAATCCCGAACCGCTCCTCCCCACGGTCGTCCCCGCGTGGGGGCAGATCAGAGAGAATACTGCATAGGTCGAAGTATCCATCCGGACCGCCGCCATCGGGGTCGTCGCTCCCGAGATCACCGCGATTCCGCCGATCGAGTCGAGCGCCGGATAATCCGCGAGCTGGATCGTCATGGTTCCGGTGCCGCTCGGCCCGCTCACGTTTCCGAACTCGATCCGGCCCCCGCAGGCCGCCAGGATCGCGCTCAGGGCCGCTGCCGCGCTTCGCTCCAGGAAGACCCGACGGTCGCATCCTTCGTTGCATTCGCACATGATGCCCTCTCCGGCGCCTACAGTTTGACGACCGCACCCGCCCAGCCGGCAGGATCCTGGTCGCTCTCGTACACCCGATCGACATCCACCAGGATCTGCTTACCGTCGGAGCGGACGGGGAGCCGGTCCATGTTCCGGGTCGCCCGCCCCGAGATGAAGGTGCCGTCCGGCTGATAGCGGGATTTGTGCTTGGGGCACTGATAGCCAGTGGCGTCGTCGATCCATCGCAGCGCCGTATTCTGGTGGGGACACGACAGGGCGAAGGCGTACACGGAGCCCTGATGGCGGGCGAGAATCACCTGGTTCTGCTTGTCGATCGTGGCGCCATCGCCGGCTGGAACCGGATAACCGACTTCCGAGCCGACGCCCGGCTTGCCGACGGCTTCGGCGAATACCATACCCGAAAGGGTGCGGGGCAACACCCCGAGAGAAGCAAGCGCGGCTGCCGCTTCAGCCAGAAACGCGCGCCGGGTCGATATCGGGCAGTGCCCGCAGGGAGAATCCGGGGATGCGGTCATTTGAAGAAGAGCATGAGGCCCCAGCTGGATACCGCGACCCCCATCGAGACCAGGGCGACGTCACGATGGAGCCGGCGCTTGGAGTCGGACTCACGGGCGTCGTGCGCCAGCACCAGGCCGGTATAGGCAAAGCCCGCATCCGCAGCGATGAACATGAGGGAGTGAATCCACCGCTTGGTTCGTCCCGCGGGGTCTTTCCTGCTGTCCCACAGGTTCCACAGCCCGGTGACCGTGTTGACCGTGAAAAGCACCGCGGTGGCGGTGGCGAACGGCCGGTGCCAATTGAGCGCCCAATCCGGCGCGTCGCTTCCATGCTTGAGCACCTGATCGCCGGTGACATAGGTGCCGATGAATACGGGAATCATGGCAAAGCTCAGATACCGGTGGATCTTGAGCCGGACGTTGTAGAAGCCGCTGTACTCGACCGCCCGGGTGCGCCTTCTGGTCCGAGCGGTGTCCTGACTCGATTCGGTCGCGTCCCGCAGGGCCTGCCAATCGATCGCCCCGGAACCGACCATGATGCCCGGACCCGCCTGGGTCACTGCAGCCGCGAGTGGCACGGCCACGCTCTCGGACGATGGCGCCGGGTCCGATCCGGTGAGCGCGGGAATGAGCCGGGCGACAGTCAGGATACCCGCTTGCACAGGAATGCCTCAGAGCGAGAGGAGAGCGGTGCCCAGAAAGAGGGCGCCGAACCAGAGCAGGAAACTCAACTGGGCGGACCGCCGGAGCCTGATCCAGCCCTTGCCATCGTGCGGCGCTCCCCGGCGCATCCCGGTTTCGGTGGCCCGCAGGCGAGCCCCGTTGAGCAGGAGAAGCACAATGACGGTCATCTTGATCCAGAATAGAGGCGCCGGGAGATACACCTTCAGATCGGCGGCGAACATCAGGAGCCCGCTCAGCAGGGCAATGAGGAGGCCGATAAGCACCGGGCGGTGAATCGCGTGCAGCTCGTTCAGGTGATTCACCGAATGCTCTTCGGGATCCCGGGAAATCCTGATTGTCATCCGGTCAGCCGCGATGGCAAATCCCCCGCCCAGGAGGACTCCGCCAAGATGAAGGAATGTTACTCCGCTGGAGACCGCGTTCGAATCGGCATACAGGCGGGCCCAGGATTCAATCAGACGGTTGAGCCAGATGACGGAAAGCATGCTGGGAGGAGACACACAAACAGGAGGACACCCTTTCCGGGGACGGCTATCGCTTCCGGCAGATCATCAGCTCGGTGGTGGGACTTTCCTCCACCCGGCGCACCAGCCTGCGCTCGATCGGATAGAGAGCTTTTCCGACTATCCATCCCAGCGGCTCCGCGAGCATCGCCGGAGACACCATCGCGGTCCAGGCCCAGCGCAACATGCGCCAGCGGGTATCGGCCGGGTAGTTCATGATCACGAACATCGGGACCCGGCCGAGAATCTCGAATCCGGCCTGTTCCACGCGGCGGACGCTCTCGTCGTAGGAACGGCTGACCTGGTGAGCCACGCGATGGGCCCGATGGTGCACGAAGTTGTCGGACCACAGCAACCATCCGCCGCGCCGGAGCAGGGCCGCGATGTTCACGAAGGCGCGGGCATACGAAGCGTCGTCCATGATATGGAACAACACGTCGAATGCCGAAACCGCGTGGAAGGACCCGGGCCGCAAGGGGATCCCCTCGAGCACCCCGCCGATATCGGCCCGGAGCACCCGGGCGCCGGGGAATCGCTGACTGAGTCCGTCGACCGCCGTCTCGGTGAAGTCCATCCCGATGACGTTGGCCCGCCAGCGGATCCAGCGCTCCATGTAGAAACCGGTGCCGGCTCCCACATCGATGACGTCCGCGCCGCCCCACCCTTCCCGCCCCCCGCCCCACGATCCCCACTGCCCGTCGGCGATTTCCGCGAGCACCCGGTCGAACACCTCGCCCCGGATCCGGTACATCCACTCGTTGTACCGGCGACCCAGACGCAGGTAACCCACCCCGGCGAGTGAGTAATTCTCCCGGAGCCGCTGCTCCCAGTATTCTCCGCTATGAAACGGTGACGAGCTCAGGGGAGATCCGGGATCATCCAATGGCCTCTTTGACCTCGCTTGCGGCGGCGATGGCGTGATCCACGTCCCGGGAGATCGCCCGGGCCTGCTGAGTGGCGGTGGTGAGATCGCTCAATACCGCGCCCACTCCGGCGGACTTGAGCCGCAGCATGTCGAATCGGAGATTCTGCATCGCCAGCACGCTCGACTCGAGGCGCGCCTCGATCCGATTCCGACGCTCGGCGAGCTCGGTCGCGGTTTTGAGCTGGCGCTCCAGGATGCCGATCTGGCGCTCCCGCTCCGGCCCGTCGGGCTGAAGGGTGAGGAGCTCGAGTCGCTGCCTGATCCGATCCGGGGTCTCGTGCCCGAACGTGCTGTCCAGCTCGTGCAGTGCGCGGGCCAGCTCGCAGGCCCGCTGGTACAGCTCCTCGGTGGTCTCGGTGATCTCGGCCGGCAGCATCTGACGGTCGGCCGCCGGGAGCTGCTGCATCAGCGAGAGAATCATTTTCCGATCCCGATAGGCCGCATCGACCCGATCCAGGAACGGACCATACTCATCGGCCCTCGGCGCCCCGACCATCTTCCGTCCCTTGGCGCCTGGGATAGCGATGGCGTCGGCCGCGCGCGGCGGATTGAGCACATCACGCCAGCTGTATCCGGCCTGCCAGAGACGGGAGTAGTTGCGCAGCAATCCGATCGCCATGCCGGCAGCGGGGAAGAGGAACCAGGGTGAGCCGATGCCGGTCGCGAGGTTCAGCAGGAAAAGGCCCAGGGTTGTCGCTGCCCAGCGGGCGAACTGCCCTCGGACCTTCTGAACGATTGCCGGTTCGCCGGTGTCCGGAACCGGGGGGGAGCCGGGATCGGCCCGGACCCACTCGCCGCGCTCGTTCTTCCGCCACTCGCCCCCACCTCGCTTCTCCATTCCGGCGGGAGGACGCGCGGCGGGAAGGGGACGTCGTCCCGGCGAAAGCGGGGTTCGGTTATTGATCCGCCGACCCGTCGAGTCGATGGGCCGGCGGCTCCGGGCCTGAATACTTCGATGGGTCGGCGTGTATCCGACCACGGTCCGGCTTTCCAGCGCCCGGCGCAGTGAATCGGCGGTGGGCCACCGATTTTCTGGATCCTTCTCGAGGCACCGGGCGATCGCCAGAGAGAGATCCTCGGGAACGCTCGATCCGGACTCGTGGAGAATCGGCGCGGGCTCGGTAATCTGCTTCATCAGGATCCCGGCGACGGTCGGAGCGTTGAACGGGACCTGCCCGCAGGACATCTGGTAGGCGACCACGCCGAGGGAATACACATCGGAACGGCCGTCGATCTCCCGCTCTCCGGCGGCTTGCTCGGGGCTCATGTATTGCGGAGTGCCGATCGCGACACCCACCCCGGTCAGGGTGGACCCGGAGGCCTGCGACACCGCCTTGGCGATTCCGAAGTCGGTGACCATCACCCGCCCGCGGGTCCCCTCGAGCAGAATGTTGTCCGGCTTGATATCGCGATGGATGATGGAGACCGCGTGGGCGGCAGAGAGCGCGTCGGCCGTTTCCTTCATGATGCGGCGCACCTCGTCGGAGGGGAGCTTGCCGCGGCGCTTGAGCCGCGCGCCGAGGGACTCTCCTTCCACCAGACCCATGATGAAGTAGACCACGCCGGCGCCTTCGCCGACGTCATGGATGGGGACGATATGCGGATGGGACAGCCGGGCGGCGGTCTGGGCTTCCCGGGTAAATCGCTCCCGAATCTCCTTTTGAAAGGCCAGCTCGGGAGGAAGCACCTTGATGGCAATCCGCCGGTGCAGCCGTTCATCGCGCGCGCGATACACGACCCCCATCCCACCGCGGCCGATTTCGCCCTCGATGGTGTACTCCTTCCCCAGAGCCTCTTTGAGGCGCTGGATCAAGGGGCGCTCGTCGCTGTTGAATGGAACGGTCATCCGCTCCCGGGGAATTCGTGCGAAACGTCGGGATCACAAGAGCTTACCAATTTGGCGCTTTCCGGTCGCGCGGGCAACGTTGACGGACGGTGGAAAGGCCCGCGAGGTTCCATCCGGTTCCCGGGAGCAGCACCTGGGGCCCGCGTACCTGCCATCCATGCGCGTTCCGCCCTTTTGGCGGTAGCAAATGAGCTCAGCCGAGCCTCTCCTCACTGCGGGGTGGAGGTAAGTCCAAGACGCACCGGAAGGTAGGGGAATCGGGGAGATGGCCTGGAGCCTGCACCAGGGAGCCTGAATCCTCGTCCTCACGGACCGATTGGCGGTTCCCGTAGGATGCTGAAAGGAATAACGATGAACGAACGAATGATCCTTCCGGTGCTCCCCCTTCGTGACGTGATCCTGTTTCCTGGCGTCACGACTTCGATCGGGGCGGGGCGGCCCGGAACGGTACGCGCCATCGAGGCGGCGCTCGCCACCCCGGAGCGGTTGGTGTTCGCGGTCTGTCAGCGCGAGAACACCGAGCAGGTCTCTTCCGAAGGACTGTACACCATCGGCACTATCGCAAAGGTCGGTCAGCTCCAGCGTGGTCTTGCCGGCATGCAGCTGCTTCTCCACGGTGAGCGGCGGGGCATCGCGATGCACGTCGCCGAGAAGAACGGCTATCTCGAGGCGATCGTGCGGGACGCCGAGGAAATGCCGCCGCTCAATCCCGACGATGCCGCGTTCGTGGGCCTCTACCGGGAAGTCCGGGAGCGCGCCGCCGAGCTGGGCCAGAAATCCGGCCTCCCTGAAGAGGTAGTGCAGCAGGTCCTGAGTGGGGTGAACGATGCGGGACGGTTCGCCGATCTGGTGGCCGGCTACATCGACGTCGGGCCGCAACAGCGGCAGGCTCTGCTCGAGACGCTTTCGGTCGAGGAGCGGCTCCGCCGGGTGCTGGTCCAGGTCCAGCGCCAGATCTCGGTGATCGAAGCGCAGGAACAGATCAAATCGCAGGTGCAGGAAGAGCTGGGAGAACGGCAGCGGGAGATGTTTCTCCGGGAACAGCTCAAGCAGATCCGGAAGGAGCTGGGCGAAGGAGAAGATGGGGACGACCTGGAAGAGCTGCGTGAGAAGCTCGCGACCCTCGATCTGCCGGCCGACGCGCGCAAGGAGGTGGATCGCGAGCTGGCCCGGCTGGATCGGATCGGCCGCGAATCGATGGAGACCCAGGTGATCCGGACCTATCTGGAAACCATCGCCGAGCTGCCCTGGTCGGAACGAAGCGAAGAGCATCTGGACCTCAAAGTCGCTTCCGACATTCTCGAGGAAGACCACTACGCCCTCGGGGATGTGAAGGACCGGGTGCTGGAGTTCCTGGCGGTCAGGCAGCTGAAGCAGAAGGCGGACGGGCGGACCGGCGGACCGGCGGACGGCGAGGTCGGGGAGGTCGGAGGGGAGCAACCGACCGCTCCGACTCCTCCGACCTCCCCGACCTCCCCGACCTCCCCGACCGACCGCGAAGCGCGCGGCCCGATCCTGCTCTTTGTTGGACCGCCCGGTGTCGGCAAGACCTCGGTGGCGAAATCCATCGCCCGGGCGATGGGCCGGAAGTACGTCCGCATCTCGCTCGGCGGCGCCCGCGACGAGGCCGATATCCGGGGCCACCGGCGAACCTATGTCGGCGCAATGCCGGGCCGGATCATCCAGGGAATGAAGCAGGCCGGCACCAAGAATCCGGTTTTCCTGCTCGACGAGGTGGACAAGCTGGGTGTCTCCTTCCAGGGAGACCCTGCGGCGGCGCTCCTCGAGGTTCTGGATCCCGCGCAGAACGACAGCTTCGTGGACCACTACCTGGGTGTTTCCTTCGACCTGAGCGAAGTGCTGTTCATCGCCACCGCGAATTTCGTCCAGAACATTCCGAGTCCGTTGCTCGACCGGATGGAAATGGTGGAGTTCTCGGGGTACACCGAACGGGAAAAGCTGGAGATCGCCCGGCGATTCCTGATTCCGCGACAGCTCGAAGAGAACGGGTTGCTGGGAAGCCCGGTGACGTTCACCGACGCGGGGGTCGAGCATATCATCACCGGCTACACCCGGGAATCGGGTGTGCGCCAGCTCGAGCGGGAAATCGGCAAGATCGCCAGGAAAGTGGCGCGGCAAATCGCGGGAGAGGGGGCGGATAAGGTCGAGGTCGACGCCACCATGGCCGGCGAGCTGCTCGGCCGGCCGAAGGTGCACCCTGAAAAAGCCGCCGCGGGCGACGAAATCGGGGTGGCGACCGGGATGTATTACTCGCCGGTCGGCGGAGACATCATGTTCGTCGAAGCCTCGACCATGCGGGGCAAAGGCGAGCTGGTCCTCACCGGCCAGCTGGGCGACGTGATGAAGGAGAGTGCGCGGGCCGCCTGGACCTACGCCCGTTCGCACGCGGCGGCGCTCCGGATTCCCGACGAGATGTTCGACCGGGACATCCATATCCACGTTCCCGCGGGCGCCATTCCGAAGGACGGTCCTTCGGCGGGGGTGACCATGGCGACCGCGCTCATCTCGGCGCTCTCAGGGCGCCCGGCGCGGCACGACATCGCGATGACCGGAGAAATCACCCTCCGGGGCCGGGTACTGCCGATCGGCGGGCTCAAGGAGAAAGTGCTCGGTGCGGAACGGGCCGGCATCACCCGCGTGGTGATCCCGAAGGAGAACCTGCCCGACCTGGCCGATCTCCCCAAGGAGGTACAGGAGAAAGTGGAAATCCATCCGGTCGAGGAGCTCGGCGAGGTCCTCGCGCTGACGCTGCGCGGAGCGTCGTACCGGGAGGGCAGGCTGCTCTTCGGGGAAGAAAATCCCCGCGACGTGCAGCCGCTGACGGCCAGCTATCAGCACTAGAGGAACGGAGGGGCGGAGGTGAACCCTCCGCCCCGTTCGTCATCGCTTCCTGGCGTTCACCACCTTATCGCGTCCGGTCTGCTTCGCTTCGACCAGGGCCTGCTCGGCTTCCCACAACAGATCGCCCGCCGACGTCGCGCCGGTCGAGGCGGTGCTCGCGATTCCCGCGGACAGCCGGATCGGAAAGTGGATCCCCTCGACCTCGGGGGGGCGCTCGACCAGCCCGGTCCGCAGCTGATTGGTGAGCGCCTCGGCATCCGAGGATCCGCACTGCCTGAGCAGCATCCCGAATTCCTCGCCCCCCATCCGGATCGCGAAATCGCTGGCGCGGATCCGGCGGCCGATGGCCGCCGCGACATAGAGCAGGATCTGGTCGCCGATCCGGCGGCCGAGCTGTTCGTTCACCCGGCGGAAGTGATCGATGTCGAGCAGGACGAACGTCACTTCCTCGCCGCTGCGCTGGCAGTGGGCCACCACCGACTCGAGCTCGTCTTCGAACGCACTCCGGGTCAGAAAGCCGGTCAGGGCATCGCGCCGGAGCAGGGCTTCGAGGCGCCGGCTGCGGCGGGCCCGGTGAACCGCTTCCGCCACCAGCCGGGTCTGGCTGATCGGGCGGACCATCGGGGCGTCCACGCCGGCGGTGAGCATTTCTTCGAAGATCGCGTCGTGATCCGGGGTGGTGACGGCCAGGACCGGAACCAGCGAGAGCTGGGGATTGGCCCGCATGGCCCGCACCAGAACGGCGGCGCTCTGTTCGGGAAGGGACCAGTCGACCACCAGGAGGTCGGGAGGCTCCTCCTCGATCTCTCCTAACCCGGCGCTGGCCGAGGACACGCCGGTGACCAGGACTCCGGCCCCTTCGAGCCACTGGGTGACCGCCAGCCGCTCGGCTTCCTCGGGCAGCACCAGCAGCGCCGCCAGAGGAGTCACCGCGGTCCTCCCCAGGGCGCGGGCCCAGCGGGCGATCTCGGCTTCGGCCCTGGCGTTGGTCACCAATAGGTCGATCCCGGGCAAGCCACTCTCGAGCAGCTGCTCGAGCGGTCGATCGGTGATCAGCGCCACGCCCAGGGTGTGGGGAGAAACCGTCTCGAGCCACGGGGCGAGCACGGCGGGGTGATCCTGTTCCGGCCCCGGGGCCAGGACCAGGAGATCGGGGCGCTCCGACACCGGAATGCCGGCCACATCCGCCATCGAACCATTGGTGACCGAGAAGCGCGCGTCGCGCAGCGTGTCGGCCAGACGGGACTGGAGGTCGCCACTCTCCCCGGCGATATGGGCTCGCCATCCGAAGTTGCCGGTCCGCGATCCGGCAGCTCCCGCCTGGAGCGCCCGCGCGGCGTCGTCGAACGCGCTCGCAATCCGGCCCACCACTCCGCCGAGGAAGGCAAATCCCTCTTCGTCGGGGTCGGGGTTGTCGATGAGCCAATGTTCCCCGGCCCGGCTCGCATCGGTGATCGCCTGAAATCCGTAGCTTCCTCCCGATCCGGCGAGCTTGTGAAATCGGGAGCGAAGCGAGGCCAGGGCTTCGGGTTCATTGGCACAGGCGGCGGCGAGATCCTTGCGCAGCTCATCGAGCCGCCCGGGAGCCTCGGCCAGGTATTCCTGCCGAAGCTGCTGAAAGATCTCGTCGGTAAGATCCGGCTCGTCGCTCATCCCCTGCTCCGAAGCTGCTCGATGGCCAGTCTCGCCGCGGCGATCAGGGTGGGGGACGTTCCCCAGTGGCCGATCACCCGGTCTCCCTCACGGGCGGCGACCAGCGCGCTCCGCCGATCCACCACGAGCAGGAACGGCTGTCCTGGCCAGCCGTTCTCTCCGCTCGTGATCTGCAGATCCCCGAACGGAAGGTCCACCGCCGCGGTCGAGGAAAGCGACAGCGCCACACCGGCGCCCGCGGCCTTGCGGAGCGCGGGAACCAGTGGAGGAAAAGCTTCGGGTGAGGCGTGCAGCACGATTTCCGTGGCCGCCCGGGCGGCCTCGCGGGAAGCGATCTGGATCGCCCCTCTCGCAGAGGCCAGCTCAAGCAGGGTGGGCGTGGGTGGAGTTGACATCTTTTCGATGGACCGGCTCACCTGGTCCAGCGCCTCGGCCTGTCGCTCCAGGATCCGGGCCACCAGCGCATCGGGGGGTTCGGGCCGATACCGCTTCGGCCGGCCTTCTTCTACCCGAGCCAGTCCCTTCTGCACCAGCCCCTCCAGGGCGCCGTAGGCATTGGCCCGGGCCAGTCCGGCGCTCCGGGCGATCGCATAGCCGGTCCCGGGACCGCCTCGCAGGAGGACTTCATACACCAGGCTCTCGGTCGGTGTAAAGCCGAACGCGGTGAGGTCCAGCCCGGCCACTTCAGCGGTACTCCAACCCCCATCCCAGGAGCTTGGCGATCAGCGCGAGACGGAAGGTGACGTCGACCAGCCGGGAATCCGGCGACTTGCCCTCGAGATTGAGGGGGTAGTAATGCACGGTCGCTTTGCTGACCGCGCGCGGCGCCGTTTTGAGGGACTTGGGACGCCACACGCCTTCCTCGTCGCACTCGGAGAGGAGCTTCGCCAGCACTTTCGTCGCGACAGGATTGGTGTGGAGGGCGTGGATCCGGGCCAGCGTCTCGATGAAATAGAGAGCGAGCGGAATGTCCTTGGCATTCCCCTTGGCATCCGCTGCGATTGGATCGCCGAGCAACAGGACGTCGGGCCGGACCACCTTCTTCCCGACCTGCCACGCGAAGGCCTTCTTGGGGGCGGGCATGCCGAGGTACTGGCCGAGGCGTTCGGTAAAGCCGGCCCGCTCGCGCTGGAGGTTCGGCATCGCGGCGATCATGGCGACCGAGTACCAGGTGGGTGGATGCGCTTCGGGGCTCAGGATGGTCTTGGAGCCAGCCCGCACGAAGGGCTTTTCCGCCAGTGGACTTCTGAGAAACGCCGAAACCGAGGTGGCGATCTTGTGGGCTGCGCCGCGGAGCCTCGGGTCTTCCAGATAGCCGGCTTCGGCGAGGGCCGCCGCCGAGGCCTCCCGCATGTGCTCCCGGGCCCATTCCCCGGCGGGGGCCGAATCCCGATAGAACTTGGTGAATTCGAACTGGAGAAAGGGATCATCATCGCGAGAGAGGAGCCGGAAAAGAATCCGGTCCGCCAGCTTGAAGGGCCGCCCGCTCTTCGGATAACCGAGCTGGAGCAATCGCCGATAATTGGGGATTGTCCCAACCTCCTTGATTCCGTCTTTCGCGAGCGGCGCCAGCCCGAGCAGGTTCCCGCCCCATACCCCGTTGTCCTTCTGCTTTCGCACCACGGCCTGGGCCAGCTTGGAATCCACCACGGCGGTTTCGTCCGCCGCGTAGCCTTCCGGAGGCAACGGGACTGGTTGGTAGGCAAGCTCTCGGCGGGTCCTGAGCCGGACGGTTTCGCTACCGTGCTCGAGGAGCCATGTGACTGGCACACGGTGAGAATTGGGCAGGTCCAGAGGGCCCCTCCCGGCAAATTGTGGTGTAATAGCGCGCCAAGATAGTAGCGTTTGCTGCTACAAACCAGAGTCGCTCGGGGTGGCGGAAGGGCCGGGGGAGCCGGAATTGCCGGGGCAGACGGTGTCCGGATCGGCGTCGAGAAAGGCCCGGAAGGCTGCCACCACGGTATCCGGGACCTCAGCCTGGGGTCGATGGAAGGCCCTGGGGAGAGGGACGAACCGGACACAGGGAATCGAGCGCGAGAGGGTATCGCCAACCGCAAAGGGGACGACGGGATCCAACCCACCCCAGATGAGGAGGGTTGGTTGTCGAATCTCCCGAAACCGGTTCCGGAGTGCCACGAAATCAAATTCTTCGAGGATCCGGGTAGCGGCACGGCTGTAGGCGGGGTCCTCGGTGAGATCGTAGCCCTTGAGCGAATCGGGCTCCGCGAGCCAGCCGGGGTCGTGAATCGGGGTGATGAAGGAGCGCAGGGCGAGGTACTTGCCGATGGTCCTGGCACGGCCCGGAGTCATGGATTCGGTGATTCCGCCCAGGCCGATCCGGTAACCCGCCGGGGCGATGAGCACCAGGCGAACGATGCGGTCGGGCCGCTCCAGGGCCAGCGAGGCGGCGATGGCGCCCCCCATCGAGTGGCCCACGATCACCACCGGTCCCGCGGTCCAGCGATCCAGGAACCGGGAAAGCCGATTGGTCATGGCCTCGAGCGTGTAGGGGACATCGGGCTTGTCGCTGGCTCCTTCGCCGGGCAGATCGAGGGCGATCACGTGATGGTGTTCGGCCAGGCGATCGAAAATCGAGCGCCAGGTGGTGAGCGATTCGCCGTAGCCATGGAGCAGCACCAGGGTGGGTGCGCCGCTGCCGGCCCGGACGGTGCGGAGCCGGACCCCGTCCACCGCCAGCCACTCGGCGCGGTGAGGCGGGTCGGGCATCGGCCGGTCCAGCCGGACCCAGTAGCTCCCCAGCACCGGGACCAGAAAGGACCAGCGGGTCAGCCACCGACTCATCGCCCGAAGACCGTGAGCACCGCAGTGGTGGGTTCGGCCCCTCCAGTCCCCGACAGCACGGCGATGTACTGCTTGCCATCGGGACCGAGAAAGGCGATGGGACTGCCCAGGATGCCGGCCGGCGCCTGGAATTTCCAGAGCTCCCGGCCCGAGCTCTGATCGGTCGCCTTGAACCAGCCGTTCAGGGTTCCGTAGAACACCAGGCCGCCCGCGGTGGTCAGGACGCCGCCGGAAATCGGAGCTTCCTCGCGATTCTCCCATTGGAGAGCAGCCTGTTCCGCGTTCCAGGCGACCAATCTTCCGCTGACATTGCCGGGGCCCGGCGTGATCGTCACCCCGACGCCGTTTCCACCGGGGAGGATGGTCATGTCCATGCAGAGATTGTTGACCGGCACGAAGAAGAGATTCGCCGGCGCGGCGTAGGCGGCGGGGGCGGGACCCTTCATGCCGATGGCGGAGGGACAGACGCCTTCGGTGGCGCGCCCGCCCCGGGGGGCTTCGAACCCGGGCTCGACCACGGGTCGCGCCCCGGCAAGGTCCACGACGGATGCCCAGTTGAGAGGCCCGAACCGCTCCGCCATGAGGAGCTTCCCGGTGGCGCGATCCACGGTGTAGACGAAGCCGTTCCGGTCGAAATGGACCAGGGCGGTGACCGGCTGTGCTCCGATGGTGAGATCGGCGAGGATGTTCTCGTTCGCCGCGCCGTACCCCCACTGATCGTGGGGAGTGAGCTGGAGGATCCAGCGGACCCGGCCGGTGGCGAGATCGCGGGCCATGATGCTGGAGGTCCACTTGTTGTCCCCGGGCCGCGCCGCCGGGTTAGGAGGGGCGGGGGGGCCGGTGCCGGCGTACACCAGGTTGAGCCGGGGGTCCCAGGAGAGCCACCCGGTGCCGCCGCCGCCCCGCTTCCACTGGTCGCCGGCCCAGGTGCGGACCCCGAGTTCGCGATCCTGGTGGGAGGGATAGGCGGCGTTGGCGGGTCCGTCGAGTCGCACCAGGCTGTCCGGTCCGGTGGTCCATCCGCGCCAGACCAGCCGTCCGTTCATCGCGTCGTAGGCGGTCAGGTAGCCCGCGGCCCCCGAGCCGCCGGTGCCGACCAGGACCAGGTTGCCGGCCACGAGGGGCGGGCCGGGCAGGGTGGCCCCGGTCCGCCAATCGGAATTCCTAACCCGCCAGATCTCCCGACCGGTGCGGGCGTCCAGGGCAGCCAGCTCGCCGGGGAGGATCGGGACGTAGAGCTTGCCGCTGTCGTGGAAGCCCAGTCCCTGGCTCACCGCGGTGCTGTCGGGCGGATAGGAGGACGGGAGGAGCGGAGGAGTCGGGGCATGCCAGCGCCAGCGGACCGGCGACTGGGGGCGGGTGAGGTCGAGCGCGACGACCTGGTTGGGCCACGGGGTGAGCAGGTAGAGCATCGTGCCGACCACCAGGGGGTTGCCCGCGGCGCCGCCGGAGACCCCGGTGGAAAAGGTCCACACCGGCCGGAGGCCGGCCACGTTCTCCCGGGTGATCTGGTCGAGCGGACTGTAGCGGGTTAACGAAGGATCACCGCCGGGCCAGCCCCAGTCGGACCGCTCGGGATTCGCACGCTGCGCAACGGTGGACCGGGGAGCAACGAGGCAGGCGGTCAGGAGGAGGATGGCGCGTCCTGATGCCGCGAGAACCTTCATGGCTCCATATTAATCGACTAGGATTCCCCTTCTTCTTCCGGGAGGCGCCATGCAGGTCACCATTGCCTACTGCGTCGTCTGAAACTACGAGCCACGCGCCGCCGGTCTGGCGGCGGAGCTGCGCAGCGCGCTGGGCGCGGAGGTCAAGCTGGTGCCTTCCTCGGGCGGGATCTTTGATGTGGCGGTGGATGGGGCCGTGGTGTTCTCCAAGAAGCAAGCCGGCCGCCACGCCCAGCCCGGCGAGGTGATGCGGTTGATCGAGGCGCGGTCGTGAAGGTTGCGATCTCCACCGGCGGCGGCGACGCCCCCGGCCTCAACGCCGTCATCCGCGCGGTCGTGCTGTCCGCGTTTCAGCGGGGCTGGGAAACCTACGGTATCCGCCGGGGATATGAAGGTCTGCTGGCCCGCGAGGAGCGGAGCGGCCGGGAGCGGCGACAGACCGATGCTCCCCCCGGTCTCATGCTGCTGGGCCCCGCTGAGGTGCGAGGGATCACCCACCTCGGCGGCACCATTCTCGGCACGACCAACCAGGGCAATCCCTTCGAATGGAACACCACCCGGGCCGATGGATCCGTCCTCACCGAGGACCGCTCCGACGAGCTGATCGGCGGGTTCCGGGCCCATGGTCTCGACGCCCTGATCGCGATCGGGGGCGAGGGAAGCCTGGGCATCGCGTGCCAGCTCCACCGCAAGGGCCTTCCGGTGGTCGGGGTGCCGAAGACGATCGACAACGACGTGATGGGTACCGAGTCGAGCTTCGGTTTCGACACCGCGGTGGCCACCGCCACCGACGCGCTCGACAAGATCCACACGACGGCGGAGAGTCACGACCGGGTGTTCGTGGTCGAGCTGATGGGGAGGTACAGCGGGTGGATCGCGCTGCACAGCGGCCTCTCGGGGAGCGCCGACGTCATCCTGATTCCGGAGATCCCCTTCGACATCGACCAGGTCTGTGAGAAGGTCATGGAACGGGAGCGCCGGGGACGGCGGTTTTCCATCGTGGTGGCGGCGGAGGGCGCACGGCCGCACGGCGGCTCCATGATCTTCCGGGAAGCGGCCGGCCCGGGCCGCCGGGAGCGGCTGGGGGGAATCGCGGAAGAAGTCGCCCGAGAGATCGCGGTGCGAACCGGCAAGGAGACCCGGAGCCTGGTCCTGGGGCATCTGCAACGGGGCGGCTCGCCCACCACCTTCGATCGACTGCTGGCGCTCCGGTTCGGCTCGGCGGCGGTGCGCGCGGTGGGGGAGGAAGACTTCGGCTGCGCGGTGGTGTACACGCCACCCACGGTGAGTCGTCTTCCCCTGACGGACATCATCGGGCGGACCAAGCTGGTGCCGCTGGACAGCGGGGTCATCATGACGGCCCGGAACCTCGGCATTTCCCTGGGAGACTGAACGTGGCGACAGAACGGGCGTTGACGGACGGGGAGATCGCGGAACGATTGAGCGGGTTAGGCACATGGCGGCACGAAGCCGGCGCGCTCCGGCGCACCTATCAGACCGATGGGTGGCGGGGCTCCCTGCTGGTGGCGAACGCGATCGGGTTCCTCTGCGAGGCGGCGGATCATCATGCCGATGTGCTGGTGACCTGGCCCCGGGTCGAAGTGAGTCTCTCCACCCACAGCGCCGGGGGAATCACCGAGAAGGATTGCGAGGTCGCCAGGCTGATCGAAGCCCAGATCCTGTGGAAGCCGGCGGCGGGCTCGAGCCTCCGCGGGCCGGCCCAGCCGTTCGTCAAAGAGCCGCGTCCCTAGTCCGCGGGAAGCCGGTAGAAACCCGACTGGCCGGGGCTCTCCTCCACCTCGACTTCCAGAGCCTCGATCGCGCCCAGACCTTCGCGGCCGAGATCGGCCTGAAGCCGATGGGCCAGATACTCGGCAATCCGCTCGGCGGTCGTGTTGCTGATCGGGAGCAGGGCGCAATTGGACCGGGGAAACACGAACTGGCGCGAACCACTGTAGTGCACCGCCAGGTACTCGCCCGCTTCCTCCAGCCGGAGCTTGGGGTTCTCGGTGGGGAGGAGGACCCGGTGATCGACCGCCTGCACGTACGGTCGCACGATCCGCTTGAGCACGCCGAAATCCACCACGAAGCCGCATTCCGGATCGATCGGACCCTCGACCATGACCCCGATCCGATAATTATGCCCGTGAAGGGATTCACACTGGTGCCCGGCGAGGGTGATGAAATGGGCCGCCGAGAATCCCAGATACTCCTTGGCAACCGAAACCCTGAACTGGGCCGACACGCGTCTCCCGAGGATGGTAGTGGCTGAGACTCGAATATATCGTGTCCGGGCGGCGACGCCGCCTGTCCCCGTCCGGAGACAAGCCCGTCGGCTCAAAACCCGTAACGACAATATTCACAACAAGATACAACATGGCATGAGGTTCGCTTTTCCCCAGGGTGCGATTGGCTTTCACCCTGGAGGTTTCCATGTTGTCGCGATTTTTCGCCGGTTCGGCGCTGCTCGTTCCTCTCCTCTTCCTGGCCCAACCCGCGTCCGCGCAGCGGGTGAGCGCCGATATCCGGATCGGCGGTGGTCCCATCGCCGGACACATCCGGATCGGGCCTGACTATCGAGCCCACCGAGTCGCCCGGGACGTGCGCGTCGAAGTGCTCCGTTCCCGGGACTACTACCAGCGGGCCGATTGGCTGCGGCAGTTCCGTCGGGACGCCCGGGTCTTCGTGCTCTACTATGACCGGGACCGGGATTTCTACTCCGATCGCTTCCGTCCTGGACTCATCGAAGTGCAGGTCTTCGAGCGGGGCGGTCACTTCTACCGGTGGGATAATTCCCGATTCGACCGCTGGGTTCGGGACCGCTGGAGCGACGGCCGATGGGACGACCGGTTCGATGACCGGCGCGATAACCGCCGGAACGATCGGTCCGCTGATCGTCGGAACGATCGGCGGGACCCCCGGAGCGATCAGCGGGATTCTCGGGGCCGCCCACCGATCCGCCCATAGCAGTCCAGCTTGCCCCGGAGGGGCGGTGGCATGAGTTTCCATCATGCTGACCGCCCTTCTCCTCACTCTCGACCTGGGGGGCGCCGCGAGCTGCGTGGCGCCCTCTGCTTTTTTCAGCGACAGTCTTGCCGCGTTGTTTCAGCGGGGGAGGAGCTACCCTGCTTTTCTGGAGGCGGCGAAGGCTCGCCGGGAAACCTGGCTCGAGAATACTGACGCTGCGACGCTCGATCTCCCGGTGCTGGCCCGCGCCCGCGCGGTTCCCGGCCCCTGGCAGCTCCTGGTGGTCGCGGAGGACTGGTGCGGCGATTCCGCCAACACCATTCCCTACATCGCCCGTCTGGTGGACAGCGTGCCTGCCATCACGCTCAGGATCGTGAACTCGACCGACGGCCACTGGGTGATGGAACGCTACCGAACTCCGGATGGCCGAGCCGCCACGCCGACGGTGGTGCTGCTCGACCCGGCGGGAGATCCGGCGGGCTGTTTCGTGGAGCGGCCCGCCCCGCTTCGGGCGGCGCTCGAGGCCGCCCCCGGATCCCGCATGGAGACCATCACGGCGTGGCGCCGCACGGACGCGGGGCGCTCGACGGTTCGTGAAATCGTCGCGCTCCTGGAGGCCGCCGCTGCGGGAACCGGGCGGTGTGAGGCATCGCCGTGATCCCTTCGAAATGGTGGGCTCTCTTCGCCCTGGCGATCCCGGCGCGGGCGGCGGCCCAGTTCGAGGAGTCTCCGCGGGTGGAGCCGCGCATGGAGTTCGGCGCGAACGCCGCGATCACCTTCTCGAAATTCGGCGGGTCCGATGTCCAGGATCCCCGGGTGCAGTACGGATTCGGGGTGGGCGCCTTTCTCACCATGCATCTCACCAGGAACTTCGCCTTCCAGCCCGAGCTGCAGTATGTGCAGAAGGGTACCCGCTATTCGAGCGGAGACACCAGGAGCTCGCTCCTGCTCGGGTATCTCCAGCTTCCTCTGCTGATGCAGGTGCGGGTCGCCAACGGACGATTCCGGCCCCAGGTGTACGGCGGGATCGCGGGCGGGTACCGGATCGACTGCCGTCTCAACGTCACGATGGCGAACAACTCGATCTCGCAGTCCTGCAGCAATCTGCAGGAGCCGCCTCCCCGCCATGGTGAAGTCAGCGCGATCGTGGGGGCGGGGGTGGATGCCGGGGTACTGCTGGTCGGCTTGCGGCTCGACTTGGGCCTAACCCGCATCGGCAGCACCACCGGGCAGGAGGACATCCGGAACCGCACCTTGTCGCTCGTGGTGGGGAGCGCGTTTCGGGGCCCACGATAACCTGATCCACCCGATCCGCGCGGCCGGTTAGGTTTGGGGCGATGCACCCGGCCCGCGATCACCACCTTCCGCTCGATCCCGCCGCCTACAAACACGCTGCCCATCCCCGCGGCCGGGTCATCGTCATTGCCCCGACCCGGGCGGCGTGCGAAACCATCGAGCTGGCGCTGGGGACCGAGGTCGAGACGCTGCTCCAGCAACGCCACGGGGCCGAGCTCCTCGGATGGGCCCAGGCGGGCAAGCCATTCGGAATCGTCGCGGGCACCGGCACCGGCAAGACGCTGTCGATTCGCCCGATCGCCCAGGCGATTCTCCACCAGGCGCTCCGCTATGGAGTGGTGAACCGGGAGCGCGAAGCCACTCCGGAGACCCCGTCCTGGAACGTGGTGATCGTGACCACCGGGATTGCGCGACGCTGGTTTCAGGACGATCTGATCAGCGCGCGCGATACCCTCGTCGTCGACGAGATCCATCAGACCTCCGCTGAGCTGGAGCTGTGCCTGGCGCTCGGCAAGCGGGCCGGCTGCCGCTTCATCTGGCTCTCGGCCACGGTGGACCCTGCCTTCTATGCCCGGTACCTCGGCAGCGCCGAGGTGCTGGAGACCAGCGCATTCGATCCCCGGCTCAAGGCCAAGGTCCAGGTGGTGCCCAAGGACGTCGAAGAATTTCTCGACGACCGCTACCTGCGGCACATCATCCGGGAGAAGCGCGGCGTCGCGGTGTTCGTGCCGACCCGCGCCGAAGTGGAACGACTGGCGCGGGAGCTGGAGGAGCGCTGGTCGAGGCTCAACGCCGCGTTCTACCACGGAGGTGAGCCGATCCGGGTGATCCGGCCCTTCCTCGAGGGCGCCGTGTCCAAGCCCTTTCTTCTCGCCATGACCGCGGCGGGACAGTCGGCGCTCAACGTCCCCGGACTCGATACCGTGGTGATCTACGACGCGCGCTACGGCAACGTGGTGGATCGAGGCCGGAACGTGCTGCATCGGATGTATCTGGGCGCGAACGAGCTCCTCCAGATGGCGGGCCGGGTGCATGGCCGGGTTCCCCATGGCGAGGTCACCATTCTCTCCGACCGGCCGCTCGACTTCGCTTCGCTTCGTCCCGGTCCGCCCGAGTTCCAGCTCGCGGGAGACGCCGAGCGGGTCGCGCTCACCTGCGCCGCGCTCGGGGTGGACGCGCGGGACCTGGATCTGCCGGTTCCCCTGGACCGGACCGCCTATGGCCGCGCGGTCGAGCTCCTGACCTCCCGTGGGCTGATCGAGCGGGGGCGCCTCACCGAGTACGGCCGGGAAGTGGAGGCGATGCCGGTGGACCGTGCCTGGGCCGAGCTGCTGGTCCGGGCCGCGCCGGACGTGGTGCCGGTGGTCGCGGTCTGCTCCAATATCGATTCACTCCACCGGATGACCCGCGACGAGCGGGACCTGCACGGGGCGGAAGTGAAGGGGAGCGACCACCTCACGGCGTACAATCTCTACGCCGAAGCGGTGAACCAGCATGGCGGGTTAGGCGAGATCTATGGCCTGCCTCGCCAGGTCTTCGAGGAAGGTCTGGAGGAATGGGCCGAGCGGCGCGGGGTCCTGGTCAAGGCGATCGAGGACATCGCGATGGGCGCCGCCTCGGTGTACCGGTCGCTGGAACAGCCGCTGCCCCGCACCCTGCCCTACGCCGGCCGGGAGCTCCGGGCCAGGTTCGCCGAGCTCCTGGCGGAGTGGATGCCCTTCGATCTGGTGATCGATGAACGCTCGGTGGACGGCCAGGAGGTCCGGGTGGCGCGGACCTCGGTGGCGGGCACCTGGGGCGCCGTCGCCGGGACGATCCGGTTCTTCGCGGACCGGTTCGGGGTGCCCCGGGCCTCGATCGAGGGCACCACGATCTCCTACGAGCTGGTGCGCCGGTTCGCCAGCGCGGGGCCGCCCACCGTGGTCATTACCGGTGCGCGAAAGCATCAACAGCTCTCGATTGCGCGGCGGCGTTCGTACTTCGGCTTCGACCTGGAGACCGAGATCGAGCCGCTGCGAGGCCGTTTCCCCGCGGCCCTGGCCGACCCGGCGCGATCTGCGCTTGCCCGGGCCCTGCTGCAGGGGGCCACTCCCCACCCCGATCAGGGGCGAGTCCGGCGAGCGGTCGAGGCGCTCGGAGAGTGGTGGCGCCGATCGGGAGGGGCCCTCGACCAGGCTTCGGAGCCGGCGATCACCGCCTTGCTGCTCCAGCAGCTCACGCCGGTCGAGTCATGGGAGGAGTTCCTTGCTACGCCGGTCGGGCTCGATGCCGCCGCGCTGGTTTCGGAAGACGAGCGACGCCGGTTGGATGCGCTTCCCGGGATGATCCGGGTGCACGGCGACGCGGTCGCGATCGAGTACGATGTGGAAGGTGGCGCAGCGGTGGCCCGCTTGCTGCTTCGCGAAGGCCAGGCGCGCCGGCTTCAGGCCAGGGACCTTCCTCCATTCGACCGCCCGCTCCAGTTCGTGGTGGCGCATCGGGGTGAGGAGCCGCTGGTGGCCGCATCAATCGAAGAGCTGCACCGGCTGCTTCGACAGCCCAGGCGCCATGCCAGACAGCCTGCCCGGCGGCCGGTCCGCGCCCGGCGTGGAGGCCGCCGCCGGTGAGCGTGGTGCTGCCCGAAGTGATTTCGCCCGCCGCTATCCAGGAGGCGCGAAACCGGATCTACGATTCCGCGATCCGCACGCCCCTGATTGAACTGCCCGCTCTGGGCTCGCGGTCCGGTCGGTCCATCTATCTCAAGCTCGAGTGTCTTCAGCCGGTCGGGTCCTTCAAGATCCGGGGCGCGCGGAACGCGATCGCCGCCATCGACCCTGATCGGCTTTCCGATGGCGTCTACACCGCGAGCGCGGGCAACATGGCCCTCGGTGTCGCCTGGTGCGCCCGGGAGCAGCGGATTCCGTGCACCGTGGTGGTGCCGGACAGTGCGCCGCGCGCCAAGCTCGACAAGCTGGAACAGCTGGGAGCCCGGATCGTCCCGGTCCCGTTCGCCGAGTGGTGGCGGGTCCTGGAAGAGCACCGCTTCGACGGGGTCGCAGGAACCTTCATTCATCCGGTGGCCAATGCCGAGGTCATCGCGGGGAATGCCACGATCGGCTGGGAGATTCACGAGGAGCTCCCTGCGGTGGCAACGGTCCTGGCGCCATTCGGGGGCGGCGGGCTGTCCTGCGGAATCGCGAGCGGGTTACGCGCGGCGGGCAGCGGGGCGCAGGTCGTGGGCTGCGAAGTGGAAACCGCCACGCCGCTCACGGCGGCGCTGGCGGCCGGCGGCCCGGTGAAAGTCGAGCGCACCCCGAGTTTCGTGGACGGGATCGGAGGCGCCGGGGTCCTGCCGGCGATGTGGCCCCTGATCCAGAGCGTGATCGCGGGTGCGATGGTCGTTTCCCTGCACGAGATCCGGGGGGCGATCCGGCTCCTGATCGAACGAGCCCATGTCGTCGCGGAAGGAGCCGGTGCGGCGCCGGTGGCCGCGGCATTTTCCGGGCGGGTGACCGGAGGTCCGGTGTGCTGCGTCGTCTCGGGAGGGAACATCGACGCGGCGGTGGTCGCCGACATCCTGGCCGGTCGATAGCATGTTCGTTCGGCTTGACGGCGGTGGAGGTGGAGCGCATACTCCTGCCAGCGCGTCCAGGGGGCGCCTCCGGTCCGCGGCAAGGGAGCAGGCTCCCACCCCTCAGGTCGGCAGGTCCATCGAGACCTTTCTCCTGCCTGCTCTCAGCGGACATCAGGCGTATCGGAGGAAGGTTGCCCCATGCCCAGGACACTCACGTCCGCGAGCTCCCTCGAGAACCTGAAGGGAGAGGCGAAGCGCTGGCTCAAGGCGCTTCGCGCCCACGAGCCGGAGGCGGTCGCCCGGTTCCGGCAATACCATCCTAACCCGCCCACCGATCCGGGCCTCCGCGATGTCCAGCTGGCCGTGGCGCGCGCCTGCGGCTTTCCGGGGTGGACCGCGCTCAAGGCGGAGCTGGCGCGCCGCGCCGCGGCGCCGGGTGCCGGGCCGGACCCGCTTCAGCAGCTCCTCGGGGCGGCGAATCGCGGCGATCCGGCGGCCTGTGCCGGGATCCTGGCAGGGGAGCCCGAGCTCCTGAATCAGTCCGGGATCCTGCCGGGACACACCGGACGGCGCACCGCCCTCCACTTCGCCATGAACTCGATGGAGGAGGGGGTCATCGACCTCCTCCTCGAGCGAGGCGCCGACCCCAATCTCCGGGACGAAGGCGACAACGCCACCCCGCTTCATTTCGCCGCGGAGAAAGGCAAACTCTCGGTCGTCCGCAGGCTGATCGAGCACGGCGCGGACCCCATCGGCGACGGGGACCTGCACGAGCTCACCATCATCGGGTGGTCGGTGTGCTTCGACTATGCCTACCATCCGGAGGTCGCCGAGTATCTGCTGGCCCATGGGGCGCGCCATACGATCTTCTCGGCCACAGCGATGGGCGCGATCGACCTCATCCGGGAGATCGCGGCCCGAGCGCCGGCCGACCTCGACCGGCGGATGGACCGCACCAACCGGCACCGCACTCCGCTGCACCTCGCGATCGTGAAGAATCAGCCGTCGGCGCTCGCGACCCTTCTCGCGCTCGGAGCGAACCCCGAGATCGAGGATCAGGCCGGCCTCACCCCGCTCGATCAGGCCGCTCTCCACGGCCGGCGGGGAATGGCCGAAGCCCTTCTCCAGGCGGGAGCAAAGCTCCGGCTGCCGGCAGCGGTGGCGCTGGACCGTGATGCCGACCTGCAACGGCTCCTCGCTGAATCTCCGGAGACCCTCCGGCCCGGCGGCCGCTGGGACCGTCTGATCATCCGGGCGAGCGAGCGCGGTTCCGCGCGCACCATCGAGACCCTCATCGGCGCGGGCGCATCGGTCCACGTGCGCGACGACTATCGCACCGCGGTCGACAGCACCCACGGCTACACCGCGTTGCACGCCGCCGCGTTTCATGGCAATGTCGAGGCAGCGCGGGTGCTCCTCGCCCACGGGGCGAACCCGAGCGACCGGGATGACAAGTACTGGGGGAGTCCCGCCGGCTGGGCATTCTTTGCGAAACACGAAGCTGTCGGGCGGATGATCCTCCAGGGCCCGATCGACCTCTTCGATGCCGTTGGGTACGATCGGATCGACCGGATTCCCGAGATCCTGAAGCGGGATCCGTTCGCGCTGGAGCGCCGGTTCGGGGAATATGTGAATGGAGACCCCAAGCCGAGGGAATGGGTCGATCCCGCCTGGACGCCGATCTTCTTTGCGATTGCGGAGGGCAAGGCGGAAGCGGTAGTCGGGTTGCTCGATGCGGGGGCTTCCCTCGCGGGGTGGGATGCCCAGGGCCGGACCCCGATCGATCTGGCGGCGGAACGACGACAACCGGAGCTCGTACGCCTGCTCGAACGGCGCCCGCCGCGAGGACGGATCGCGGCGCTCCCGGAAATCGATCAGCACGTCGCCGATTTTCTCCAGTGGGCCTGCCTCGACTGGAGAGTGGGCGGGGCGTGGCGGGCCCGACGGAACCGCGACGCCGACCGGCTGCTGGCGACCCATCCCGAGATCGCGACCGCCAATCTGGTCACCGCCGTGGTCTCCGGGGAGACCGCCCGGGTCCATGCGCTGCTTGCCGAAACACCGGGAGCGGCTTCGGCCATCGGTGGGCCGCGCTCCTGGCCACCGCTGCTCTACCTCACCGCCGCACGGCTCGAATCGAAGAAGGCTCAACGGGAATCGGTGACCATCGCCAGGCTGCTGCTCGATCACGGCGCCGACCCCAACGTCTTCTATCTCGGCGGGAATGCGGACATTCACTATACCGCTCTGACCGCGGTCCTGGGTCGAGGGGAGGAGCTCGGTGCCATGCACCCCCGCGCGAAGGAGCTGACCGAGCTCCTCCTCGAGCGCGGGGCCTCACCCCACGACAACCAGGTGCTCTACAACGTTTTCGCCGACAACACCTCGCGACATCTGCTGACCGACGACATCGTGTGGCTGCTCGAGCTCCTGTACCGGTCCTCGATCCGGCGCGGGTGCCAGGCCGATTGGACGAACCCCGAATGGCCGATGTTCGACATGAAGGGCGCCCCTTCGCTGGGCGACGAGCACAAGCGAAAGTCCGGAGCCCGGTTCCTGCTCGAGGCCGCGATCGACCGCAACCTGCTTCGGATGGCCGAATGGTTGCTGGCTCATGGCGCCGGACCGAACACCACTTCAGGGAACGTCTGGAAGCAGGACGCCAACCTCAGCCTGTATCAGCTCGCGGTCCGCAAGGGTCACAGGGAGATGGCCGACTTGCTGGCGAGGTTCGGGGCCCGCCGCGAGACCGTACCCGTCGGGGAAGAAGGGCGATTCGTGGAGGCGTGCCTCTCGCTGGATGAGAACGAGGTCCGAGATGCACTTTCACGTCATCCCGGATACCTGAGCAGCTCTCGGGCGCTCTTTGCAGCGGTGAACCAGGGCCGGACAGACGTCCTCCAATTTCTGCTCGACCTTGGCGTGTCACCCGACGTGGAGGGTCCAGAATACCCTGGTCAGCGGGCTCTTCATCTGGCCGCCGCCAAGGACGAGGTCGACAGCGCCAGGTTGCTCCTCGCGCGGGGAGCGGAGGCGGATCCTCGGGACTCCCGGCATCAGGGGACTCCACTCGGTTGGGCCGCCTGGTTCGGGAATGAGCGGGTGATCAAGGTGTTGGCGCCCCACAGCAGGGATCTCTGGCCGCTGGTCCACACCGGTCAGTCGCGACGGATCGGCGAGCTTCTGGAGGCCGATCCCACCGTTGCCCGGAGCACCAGCGAGTCGGGGGAGACCCTGCTGATGTGGCTGCCTGAGGATGACGCAGCCGCCGTGGAGGTCGCGCGGGGGTTGATGGCGCGGGGAGCGGATCCGGGCGCCCGTACCCCGCAGGGACTGACGGCCGCGGATATCGCGGACCGGCGCGGGCTGGTGGCCGCGGCGGCGTTCCTGCGAAAGGCTGCTAGCGACCGGCCGCCTGGAAGCTGACCAGCAGCCCCATCAGCCCTGCCAGCGCGAGACTGTGGAAGAAGACGTAGCGGAGGATCCGCCCCTCCGCGCCGTGCGCTCCGGTCACGGTCCCGGCCACCACGATGCTCTGGGCGTCGATCATCTTGCCCATGACCCCGCCGGAGGAGTTGGCGGCCGCCATCAGAACGGGATCGATTCCGAGCTGTCGCGCGGTGAGCGACTGGAGGCTTCCGAACAGCACGTTGCTCGAGGTGTCGGACCCGGTCAGCGCGACCCCCAGCCAGCCGAGCATGGTGCCGAAGAAGGGGTACAGGATCCCGGTGCGCGCAAAGGCCAGGCCGAGGGTTCCGTCCAGCCCGGCGTAGCGGGTTAGGAACCCGATCGCCATCATGAGGGCAATGGTCAGCAGCGACGCGCGGACCAGCCGGAGCGTGGCGATCCAGGTCGCGCCGAGCTCCCGGAGCCCGTATCGCAAGACGATCGCGCTGAGCAGGGCCGCGACCAGGATGCCGGTGCCGGTCGCCGAGAGCCAGTTGAATGTGAAGATCGCCGGCTCCGGCTGGGCGGCCGGGACGATCGGGGGCATGCGTTCGACCAGGTGATGGAGTCCGGGCACGGCGAACGCCGGAGCGGACCACCGGTTGAGAAGGTTCTTGATCTGGGGCAGCCCCCAGAGAAAGACCAGCACCGTCAGGATCGCCCAGGGAGCCATGGCTTTCCCGGGCTCAGGCTCCAAGGGCGATGCCCTGTCAGGAGTCCGGTTGGGGCGCCACACTTGCAGGAACAGCACCAGGGCGAGCATCGAAGAGGCCCCGGCCACGATGTCCACCAGCCAGGGCCCGTGGAGGGTCGCCATGAGAAACTGGGGGATGGCGAACCCCGCGCCGGCGACGAGGACGGCAGGCCAGATTCCCCGGAGACCGCGCCAGCCGGAGTAGGCCACCACCAGCCAGAACGGGACGATCAGCGAGAACAGGGGAAGCTGATGCCCGACCTGGGCGCTCAAGGCGCGCAGGTCGAGCCCGGTCACCCCTTGCAGGGCGACGATGGGTGTTCCCAGCGCTCCGAAGGCGACCGGCGCGGTGTTGGCAATGAGGGCCAGGCCGGAGGCTTCGATCGCGGGGAACCCCAGGGCGATCAGCAGGCCGCCGGTGACCGCCACCGGGGTTCCGAAGCCCGCCGCCCCTTCGATAAACGCCCCGAAGGAGAACGCCACGAGGAGGAGCTGAAGCCGCTTGTCGTCGGTGAGTCGAGCGATCCGTTTCTGGAGAGCGGTCAGCAATCCGCGACGGCGAACCAGCTCGTACAGGAAGATGACGTTGAGCACGATCCAGCCGATCGGGAAGAGTCCGTAGCCCGCGCCGTACAGCGCGGCGGCGAGCGACATGCCGGCCGGCATGGAGAACACCAGCACCGCCACCAGCAGGGCGGTCGCCGCGCCGAGCAGGGCGGCGAGGGGAGCGCGGAGCCGGAGCCAGGCCAGGCAGCCGAGCAGGACCACCACGGGCAGCGCCGCTGCCAGCGTGGACCAGAACGCGGAGTGGAGCGGATCGTAGCGCTGGGGCCAGCTCACGCGATCAGGGAGAAGGCGGGGCCAGGTAGAGGGAGGGAAACCGGGCTTTCAGCCGGGCCAGCTTCGGGACGTCGTTGGTCGCGATGTACGGATCGGTGAGATGGCGCGCCGCGTAGCCCTGGTGGAAGGCTTCCGCCATTCGGAACGTGGTGAGCGGCTGGACCTCGGTGACGATCGGCTGGGAGAACGCGTGGGACGTCGTGAGCTCGCTGATGTACGCCTCGACCTCGCGGCGCTGGCCGGAGTCGGCGGGAAAGACGATGGCCCGATACTCGGGCCCGGCGTCGGGACCCTGGCGGTCCCGTGAGGTCGGATCGTGGGCGACCAGGAAGAAAATCTCGAGCAGCTCGCGATAGCTCACCGTCCCGGGGTCGAACCGTAGCTCCACCGATTCCACTTCCCCAGGCCCATAACCCGCGATCGCGCGCTGTACCCCTTTCACGTGCTCGAAGACCCATTCGACCCCCCAGAAACAGCCGCCCGCGAATACCGCGCGGGCTTCCGGCGCGCGACCAGCGGTCAACGCCATGGCCGCCGTGAGCAGCGAGGTCAAACCGATCATGAGCCCACCCCAATCAGGTCGGAAGAAATATCGCCCAGGCTCGGAGTCCCCGAGAGCGCCATGGCCAGATCCAACTCGTCCCGGAGCAGGCTCAACACCCGGGCGGCGCCCGCTTCGCCGTCCAGCGCGAGTCCCCAGAGGACGGGGCGCCCGACCATGACCGCCTTCGCGCCCAGCGCCAGGGCCTTCACGATGTCGGTCCCTCGGCGAACCCCGCCGTCCATCATGACGGTCAGCCGGGCTCCCACCGCCTCGGCGACGGAGCCCAGGGCATCGAGCGAGGGAATCGCGGTGTCGAGCTGGCGCCCGCCGTGGTTCGAGACCACCAGGGCCTCCGCGCCATGGTCCGCCGCCCGGCGCGCGTCGTCGGCGCGGAGGATCCCCTTCAGCACGAGCGGGAGGCGGGAGAGCGAGCTGAGCCACTCCAGATCGCGCCAGGAAAAAGAGGCGTCGCGCATCCCGTGGATGAAGGCGCGGAGCCGGGAACCTTCATCATCGGCCTGGAGCGGGCCACTGGCACGGGGAGTAAAGTTGGCGACCCGGAGGTCGGGCGAGAGGCGGAACCGATTCCGCTCATCGCGCTCCCGGCGGCCGATTTCGGCGACGTCCACCGTCAGCACCAGGGCGCGGTACCCCGCCGCCTCGGCGCGCTGCACGAGGTCCGCGGTGATGCCGCGGTCCTGATGGACGTAGAGCTGAAACCAGAGCGGGCCGGTCGCCGCCGCGCTGACCTCCTCCAGGGAACAGGTGGCGAAGGTGCTGACCGTCATCAGCATGCCGACCGATCCGGCGGCGCGGGCGGTCGCCAGCTCGCCCTCCGGGTGGGCCAGGCGCTGAAAGGCCATCGGGGCGACCACGATGGGCGCCGCGAGCTGAGCGCCCAGGAGGGAGACTCCGAGATCGCGACAGCTCACGTCCACCAGCATCCGGGGCAGCAGGTGTCTCCGCTCGAAGGCCCGGCGGTTTCCCGCCAGCGTGACTTCGTCGCCCGATCCGCCGGCGTAGTACTCGAAGACCTCGATGGGAAGGCGGTCCCGGGCCAGCCGTTCGGTCTCGTGAAGGTTGAGAAACATTCTGTCCGGGGTTTCGTCAGGGTGCTAATCTATACCATGCCCCCGGCCACGATGCCATCCGAGTTTCTTGCCCTCCAGAACGCGGTGGCCGGGCGGTTCGCCCTGGACCGCGAGCTGGGTCGCGGCGGGATGGGCATCGTCTACCTTGCGCGTGACCTCGCGCTCGATCGTCCGGTCGCGATCAAGCTGCTTCCGTCGGTGTTGGCCGGGCATCCCTCCCTGCGGGAGCGCTTCCTCCGGGAAGCCCGCACGGCGGCCCGACTCTCCCATCCCAACATCGTCCCGATTCATCAGGTGGAAGCGCAGGGCGACCTCGCCTGGTTCGTCATGGCCTACATCGACGGAGAGACGCTGGCCGAGCGGGTGCAGCGGCAAGGTCCGCTCGCCCCGGAGGAGGCGCTCCGGATTCTTCAGGAAATGGCCTGGGCGCTCGCGTACGCGCACCGGAACGGCGTCATCCACCGCGATGTCAAGCCGGGGAATATCCTGCTCGAGCGGGGCAGCGGCCGGTCCCTGCTCAGCGATTTCGGGATTGCCCTGGTGGAAGCCATCACCCCGGCGCGGGGCAGCGAGGTGATCGGCACGGTTCGCTACATGAGTCCGGAGCAGGTCGCGGGTGCCACGATCGACGGACGCAGCGACCTTTTCGCGCTCGGCGCGGTCGCGACCTTCGCGCTCACCGGGCGGACGCCGTCCGAGGGAGGCGCGGCCGGCCTCAGCGCGCCCCGGCTGGCCCCGATCGTGCTTCGCTGCCTGGCGCTGGATCCGGCGGAGCGGTTCCCCGACGGCGAGTCCCTCGCCGATGCGCTGGACGCCGCGCGGGGCCGGGCCATCGTCGTGGCCCCTCCGGTGCGCGAGTTCGTCGAGCTGTACAAGACCCTTGCCGTCGAGATCGCGGGTTATGCAGCGGTCGTGGTGGTGCTCGCCGCGGAGCTGCTCCTGGTGTCTTCTCTCTGGATTCAAGCCGCCATCCTCGGGGGCGTGCTGGCCTGGGCCTTCTTCGGCACGGTGGGGCTCGGCATTCTCCGGTTCGTGCAGCTGGTCCGGGCCGCCCGCCGGCTCCAGAACCAGGGTTACGGGCTCGCCAATGTCCGCTCCGCCCTGGAGCAGCCCGCCGCCGCGGCAACCGGGCGGCGATGGAGCGGGTTAGGAAAGGCGGCTGCCCTGCTCGGAGGCCTGGCCGGCGCCGTCCTCTGGGGCCTGGCGTTCCGCTGGCAGATCACCTTCTCCCTCGGCTGGGTGCTCGACGGGATCATCATGGCCGCCTTCACCCTGGCGCCGGTCGTCGCGGTCCGGGCCGGGATCAGCCGGATGCTTCGGCCCGGCAGGCAGGGGTGGTGGTCCCGCTTCTGGTGGAAAACGCTGGAATGGAAGGTGTTCCGGCTGGCCCGGTCGAAGCGAGTCGAGGCGGCTCCCCAGGATCCCACCGAGGTCGCGCTGGGCGAGGGCGCCCGGGAGCTGTTCGCGCTCCTCCCCGACGACCTTCGGGCGAAGTTTGCCGACGTGCCCGGTGTCCTCCAGCGGATCCAGGCCCAGGCCGGTCGGCTCCGGGCTCGAACCGGGCCGGACGGCGACGGACGGCTGGGATCGAGCCTCGCCGCGCTGGAACAGGTCCGCCTCGACCTGCTACGATTGCGCGCCGATCAGGCCGGCGACCGGGATCTCACCGACGATCTCGACGCGGCGCGACGGGTGGCTGAGGATATCGAGCGGTTTCTCGAGGCGAAGCGCGAGGTCTAGCCGGAGGTCTTCTTCCGGAACAATCCCGCCAGCTTGACCAGCGGATCGAAGGCCTGGTCGACCACCCGCTCCTTGAGCGGAATGATGGCGTTGTCGGTGATCGCGATGTGCTCGGGGCACACCTTGGTGCAGCACTTGGTGATGTTGCAGTACCCGATGCCTTGGGCCTTGCGCAGCTCTTCCCGCCGGTCGAGGGTGTCGAGCGGATGCATTTCGAGCGCCGCGGTGTGAACCAGGAAGCGGGGCCCGATGAATTCCTCATGCAGGTGGTGATCCCGGAGCACGTGACAGACGTCCTGACAGAGAAAACACTCGATGCACTTCCGGAACTCCTGGATCCGGTCCACGTCCTCCTGCTGCATCCGCCAGGTGCCGTCCGGGGCGTCGGGTTTCCGGGGCGTGAAGGGCCGGATCTTCTTCTTGACCCGGAAATTCCAGCTCACGTCGGTCACCAGGTCCCGATGGTGCGGGAAGGTCCGCATCGGCTCGATGGTGACCGGCTCCGCGAGATTCACCTCGTTGAGGCGGGTCATGCACATGAGCTTGGGATAGCCGTTGATTTCCGCGGAGCAGGAACCGCACTTCCCGGCCTTGCAGTTCCACCGCACCGCGAGGTCGGGCGCCTGCTCGGCCTGGATCTGGTGGACCGCGTCGAGCACCACCATGCCCTCTGAAGTCTCGGTGGCGTAGTCCACGAAGCTTCCATTGCCGTGGTCGCCGCGCCAGATCCGGAAGGTCGCCTTGGCCATCTATTGATTCTCCTTCACGATCTGCTGGAGCTCGTCGGGCATCGGAGGGATGGTGACCCAGCGGGATTGCATCGCCCCGCCGGGCCCCTGCTCCAGCACGAGATTGACCTTGCCCAGCTCGGCGGATTTCTGCGGGTAGTCGTCCCGGAAGTGGCCTCCCCGGCTTTCCTTGCGCTCCAGCGCTGCGCGGAGACTTGCCTCGGAAACGGTCAGCAGGTGCTCGAGATCGAGGGCGGTGTGCCAGCCGGGGTTGTATTCCCGGTTCCCCGTCGCGCCGGCCTGGCGGGCGCGCGCCTTGAGCTTCTCGAGTCCGTCGGCGGCTCTCCGCATCTCGTCTTCCCGTCGCACGATGCCGACCAGGTCCTGCATCATGGTCTGCAACTCGTGCTGGATCGCGTAGGGATTCTCGCCCCCGGCGCGATCGAAGGGAGCCAGCGCTTCCCGCTCCGCCTCGGCGACTTCACCCGCATCGGGCGCCACGGCCGACTGGCTCTTCGCGAACGCGGCGGCGTGCTCGCCGGCGCGCTTGCCGAACACCAGCAGGTCGGAGAGCGAGTTGCCTCCCAGCCGGTTGGCGCCATGGAGCCCCGCGGCGACTTCTCCTGCGGCGAACAGTCCCGGCACGGTGGTCATCTGGGTATCGCCATCCACCCGGACTCCACCCATCACGTAGTGCGTGGTGGGGCCGATCTCCATCGGGGTAGTGGTGATGTCGATGTCGGCGAGCTGCTTGAACTGATGATACATGCTGGGGAGCTTTTTCTTGATGTGCTCCGCCGCGTTGGGAAGCTTCTCCTTGATCCAGGAGATGTCGAGATAGACCCCGCCATGCGGGCTCCCCCGGCCTTCCTTGACTTCGCGCACGATGCACCGGGCCACGTGGTCGCGGGTCAGGAGCTCGGGAGGGCGCCGGGCCTCCTTGTCTCCGATGACGTAGCGCCAGCCTTCTTCCGGCGTGGCCGCCGTCTGGTTCTTGTAGAGCTCGGGGATGTCATCGAACATGAACCGGCGGCCTTCCTTGTTGAGCAGAATGCCGCCTTCGCCCCGTACCCCTTCCGTCACCAGGATCCCGCGGACGCTGGGGGGCCAGACCATGCCGGTGGGATGGAACTGGATGAACTCCATGTCCTGGAGTGCCGCGCCTGCCCGGTAGGCGAGGGAGTGCCCGTCCCCGGTGTACTCCCAGCTGTTGCTGGTAATCTTGAACGCCCTTCCGATGCCGCCGGTGGCCAGGACGATGGCCTTGGCGCGGAACAGGCGGAATCGGCCTCGCTCCCGATCATAGGCGAGCGCTCCGGCCATCCGTCCATCCCGCCGGAACAATCGGATGACGGTGACCTCCATGTGGACATCGATCCCCTGGTGCACTCCCTTGTCCTGGAGGGTCCGGATCATCTCGAGACCGGTGCGGTCTCCCACGTGGGCCAGCCGGGGATAGCGGTGCCCGCCGAAGTTGCGCTGGAGGATCCGGCCATCGGCGGTCCGATCGAACACGGCGCCCCAGGCTTCGAGCTCGCGGACCCGGTCGCCCGCCTCCCTGGCGTGCAGCTCGGCCATGCGCCAGTTGCTGAGATACTGGCCGCCCCGCATGGTATCGGCGAAGTGGACTTTCCAGTTGTCCCGGTCGTCGACGTTGGCGAGCGCGGCGGCCACGCCGCCTTCCGCCATTACCGTGTGCGCCTTGCCGAGCAGCGATTTGCAAACCAGTCCGACCGAGACGCCCCGGGCGGACGCTTCGATGGCGGCGCGTAGCCCGGCGCCGCCCGCGCCGATCACCAGGACGTCGTGATCGAAGTGCTCGAGCTGGCTCATCAGAAGATCCGGAGGTCGTGCCAGACCCCGGTCGCGCAGAGCCGGATATAGATGTCGCTGAAGCCGACCGTGAACAGGCTCACCCAGGCCCAGCGGTGGTGCCTGGCGTTGAGGCAGCTCACGCAACGATAGGGGACCCGGAAGCCCGGTTTGCGGGAGAATTGATCCCGCCAGCCTCCCACGATGTGACGGAGCGAATGACAGCCGAGGGTGTATCCGCCGAGACACACCACGTTCACCGCGAGCAGGATGGTGCCGAGTCCCACGCCGAAACGGGTGGTGCCGGTCGCGGGATCAGCCCACCAGAGCGCCTTCCACACGTCGTACGAGAGGATCACGATGAAGGTGGTTGCGAAATACATCGCGTACCGGTGGATGTTCTGGAGGATGAGCGGGAAGGAGCGCTCCCCCAGATACTTCTTGCGCGGCTCGCCCACGGTGCAGGCGGGCGGATCGGCCCAGAACGCCTTGTAGTACGACCCGCGGTAGTAGTAGCACGTCGCCCGGAACAGCAGGGGGAAGGGGAGGATGAGCAGCGCCGGACTGAACCGGAGCCAGGTGGGCCACCATCCGGGTTCTGGACCGAAGATGGCATGCGGGGAAGTGCCGAACAGCTCCGGGCTGTAGAAGGGAGAGAGGTACGGGCCCCAGGTGTAATTCTTTCCCTGGAACGCAGCCCAGGTCGCATAGACACCGAAGCTGCCCAGGATGATCAGCACCAGGAGCGGCTGCACCCACCACAGATCCCGCCGGGCGGTCCCGAGGAAACGCCGGCGGGTGAGGGGAACGGTCGCGTTGGTCACGAATGCTCCGGAAACGGGCGGAAACGACTGATTCTAGCGGTTGGGCTCCCCCCGATCAAGGCTCAACGTGAAGTGGGAGAACCAGTTACTCGTCCATTTGACATTCGCTGGTCCGGGCGCGACTATCGGGGACCCCTGACCCAAAGGAGGCGGGGTGAAGATTTACGGGCCTGAGGCGATCCGGAACGTGGCCTTCGTCGGCCACGGCGCGAGTGGGAAGACGACCCTGGTAGACGCGCTCGCGTTCGTTTCCGGTTCCAGCCGGCGTCATGGGTCGATCAAGGAAGGAAGCACCCTCACCGATACCTCCCCCGACGAAGTCGATCGCAAACACTCCATCTCGCTGAGCAGCGGCTACGCCGAGTGGATGAACACCAAGCTCAACCTGCTCGACACTCCTGGATACCTCGATTTCTTCGGCGAAGTGGTCTGTGGCCTTTCGGTCGCCGACGGCGCGGTGGTGGTTCTCTCCGGCGTCAGTGGGGTCGAGGTAGGAACTGAGCGCGTCTGGGAGACCTGTGACCGGCTCCATCTGCCCCGGATTCTCTTCGTGTCCGGGATGGACAAGGAGCACGCGAACTTCGAGAGGGTCTTCGAGGACGTCAGGGAGCGGCTGACGCCGAAGGTCCTCCCGGTCGAGATCCCGGTCGGCGACGGAGCGCAGTTCCGGGGGATCATCAACCTCTTTTCCCAGACCTGCCAGCTCTTCAAGCCCGGGTCCAAGGCCGGTGAGTACGAGGAGACACCGGTCCCGCCGGAGTATCAGGATGCCTTTGCCAGATATAAGGAGCAGATGACCGAAGCGGTGGCGGCGACCGACGACGCCCTGCTGGAGAAGTACCTGGGTGGCGAGGCCCTCTCCCGCGACGAGGTCGTCCCCGCCATGAAGAAAGCGATGCTGGCCGGCGAGATCGTTCCGCTGTTCTGCGGCAGCGGCGAGCTTCAGCACGGCGTGCGGGCACTCCTGACCGAGCTGGTGGAGCTGCTTCCCTCGCCGGCCGAGCTCGCGTCCCCGGTCGAGGCGCCGTTGGTGGGCCGGGTCTTCAAGACCATCTCCGAACCCCACGTGGGTGACGTCACCCTGTTTCGCCTGTATTCCGGCACCCTCAAGAACGGCGACGAGGTCTGGAATGCCGAGCACAACGTGGCCGAGAAGCTGAACCATCTCTCGGTTCAGCAGGGCAAGGAGCGGCAGGAGGTTCCCGAGCTGCACGCCGGCGACATCGGCTCGGTGGCCAAGCTCAAGGACACCCACACCAACGACACCTTCTCGAAGAAGGAAAAGCCGGTTCATCTCGCGCCGATGGTGTTTCCCGGGACCGAGGCGACTTCCGCCGTGGTGGTGAAGCAGCGGGGCGAAGAGGACAAGCTCGCCGCCGGGCTCCACAAGCTCCACGAGGAAGACCCCACCTTTCATTTCGAGTACAATTCCGAGCTGGGGCAGACCTTGATCCACGGGATGGGAGAGCGACACTTCGAGATCCTGCTGGGCCGGCTGGTTCGCAAGTACGGGGTCCACGCCGAGCTCACCCGGCCCCGGGTTCCCTACCGCGAGACGTTCAAAGGCCTGGCGGAAGGGCAGGGCAAACACAAGAAGCAAAGCGGCGGCCGGGGCCAGTACGGCGATTGCTACATCCGGATCTCTCCGCTGGCTCGCGGGTCGGGCTACGAGTTCGTGGACAGCATCGTCGGAGGAGTGATCCCCAACAAGTTCATTCCCGCGGTGGACAAGGGCGTCCAGGAGGCTGCGGCCAAAGGGCCGGTGGCGGGGTTTCCCTGTGTGGACTTCCGTTGCGAGTGCTACTTCGGTTCCTACCACGACGTGGATTCGAGCGAGCAGGCGTTCAAGATGGCGGGGATCCTCGCATTCCGAAACGTGACCCCCAAGGCCCGCCCGGTCCTGCTCGAGCCGATCATCGCGGTCCAGGTGCGGGTCCCGTCCGACTACCTGGGCGACGTGCTGGCGGATCTCTCCCCCCGCCGTGCCCACATCCTCAACACCGAGGCGGACGGCCGTAACACGCACGTCAACGCGTTGATCCCGCAGGCCGAGCTCTACCGGTACTCGGCGGCCCTGCACTCGATCACCCATGGCCGGGGGACCCACGTCGAGAAGTTCCACGGCTACGCCGAAGTGCCCGGAGACGTGGCGGCGAAGGTGGCGGCGGAACACAAGAAGGAGACCACCGCCGAGCACGAGTGATCCTACACGCTGGAGGGACCATGAAGCTGCGATATCTGGTGGTGACCTCACTGGTGGGTGGTCTGGTCCTGTTCGCGTGGGGATTCGTGGTCCACAAGAGCGGCCTCTTCCCAGCGGCCCAACCGCACTCCTTTACCGATTCCACCCTGGTGGTGGATGCGGTTCGTGCCCAGGCCCCCGCGAACGGGGTCTACGTCGATGGGCGCGGCCTCTTCGCGGCCGTGGGGTTGGAGCGGGACTTGAGCCCCAAGTTCGCGTCGCTCGCGGTGCCGATCGCGATCCAGCTCCTCATCGAGATCGTGGTGGCATTCCTGCTCGCCTGGCTTCTGCTCCGGTTGCCGGCCTGGTCGGTGGTCGGGACCGGGATGCTGTTCGCGAGCGTGGCGGTGGCGGCCGGCATCGCAATGCTCATGTCGGAATCCAACTGGTTTTTCTTCCCGATCAGGTACCAGCTCGCCAACATGGCCGACCTGGTGATCGGCTGGTTCCTGCTCGGGATCGTGCTGGCGTCGTTCCGGCGGAAATGGATGGCCGGGTAGGTGTGAGGGTGTTGTACCGCTCTCTTACAGAATGGAGACTCCAATGAACCGGTTGCTGCCCGCGGTGTTCTTCCTCGCCGCGTCTACGCTTGGAGCTCAGGAGCGCTCTTCCGACACCCTGCTGAGCGTGGCCCGTTACCTCGACTACGAAACGGTCAGCGACCCCGAGCCATCGCCCGACGGGAGTCAGGTGGTGTTCACTCGACGGTCGGTCGACAAGATGAAAGACCAGTTCGAGACCGGTCTCTGGCTCATGAACGGCGACGGCTCGAAGCTCCGGTTCCTGGTGAAGGGCTCGAACCCGGTGTGGTCGCCCGACGGAACCCGGATCGCGTATCTCGCCGAAGGGGAGCCCGGCGGGCCCCAGCTGTTCGTGCGATACATGGATGCCGAGGGTGCGATCACCCAGGTCACCAAGGTGAACCACGCGCCCGGTGGGCCCAGGTGGTCGCCCGACGGACAGTGGATCGGCTTCACGATGTTCGTGCCGAAGGAAAGCACCTGGAAGATCGACATGCCCACGCCTCCGCCAGGCGCCACCTGGACCAAGGGGCCGCGAATCGTAGACAACCTGCTATATCGGGCCGATCGCACCGGATACCTGGAGACGGGATACTCCCACGTGTTCGTGGTGCCCGCGATCGGCGGCACCCCGCGCCAGGTGACCCGGGGGGAATGGAACGCCGGCCCTCGCGGGGGCGGAGCGGGAGGGGCCGGGTGGGACTGGATGCCGGACGGCCGCTCCCTCGTGGTGGCGGGCCTCGACTCGCCCAGCGCCGAACGTGCCTATCAGCGGTCGATGCTCTACCTCGTGGATCTGGCGAGCGGGGACAAGCGACCGATCACGTCGCGGGAGGGAGCCTGGGGGAGCCCGGTCGTCTCGCCCGATGGGAAACAGATCGCCTTCACCGGGTACCCCGCAGCCGGGCCGGTGAGTTACCACGCCGAGGACATCTACACGATCGGGGCCGACGGGTCGGGGATGACTCTTCGGAGCGGAACGTTCGATCGCGACGTGTCTGGACTCACCTGGCTTCCCGACGGCCGGGGCGTCACCTTCACCGCGATGGATCGGGGCACCAGCAATCTCTGGAGCCTCATGCTGGGCGCTGCGCCGAAGCAGCTCACCACCGGGAGCCATCTGATCACCAACGCTAGCATGAGCCGGAATGGGATGGTGTTCGCGGTGCGAACCGATCCGACTCACCCGCCCGATGTGGTGCGCCTGGATTCCAGGATGCCGGGGCGGATCGACCAGCTGACCGAAGTGAATGCCGACATTCTCCAGGGAGTCCGGCTGGCCTCGGTCGAAGACTTCTGGTACAGCTCCAGCGGGGGGGCGCGAGTCGAGGGCTGGATCGTGAAGCCGCCCTCCTTCGATCCCTCGCGAAAATATCCGCTCATCCTGGAGATCCACGGCGGTCCCCACGGCGCCTACACCGCGGGGTTCAACTACCAGTTCCAGAACTTCGCCTCGAACGGCTTCGTGGTGCTGTACACCAATCCGCGCGGCAGCACCAGTTATGGAAGCGCCTTCGGCAACGCGATCATGCACGCCTACCCGGGCGTGGACTACGACGATCTGATGGCCGGGGTGGATACCGTGGCCGGCCGGGGCTACATCGATACCCGCCGGATGTACGTGGGCGGATGCTCGGGCGGCGGGGTGCTCTCGAGCTGGGTGATCGGACACACCGACCGGTTCGCCGCGGCCGCGGTGCGCTGCCCGGTCATCGACTGGCTGAGCTTCGCGGGCGAGACCGACATCCCCAACTTCACCTACAACTTCTTCGAGAAGCCGTTCTGGGAAGACCCGATGCCCTGGCTCAAGCAGTCGAGCCTGATGTACGTCGGCAACGTCAAGACGCCCACCATGGTGATGACCGGCGTCCTCGATATGCGGACTCCGATGCCCCAGTCCGAGGAGTTCTACTCCGCGCTCAAGATGCGCGGGGTTCCCTCGGTGCTGCTCCGGTTCGAGGGCGAGTGGCACGGCACCGGATCCCGGCCCTCCAACTGGATGCGTACCCAGCTCTACATGATGAGCTGGTACAACAAGTGGCCGGGTGACGGGAAGACGGTGACCAGCGAGCGATAGAGTAGGGGTGAGCTGTGAGGGGTGAGGCGTGAGGAGGTGCGAGGCCTCACAGCTCAGCCCTACCTTACGGTTTCCGATACCGCAGCAGGTACTGCAAATCGTCCTCGTCGCTCCGCGAGACGTAGACCGTCCCCTTCCCGAACCCCACCACCCGGCTGTTCGGCGCCAGCACCACCTTCTTGACCAGCGCGCCGGTCCGGTCGAACACGTCGTAGGTCGGGATCTTGTCGCTGGCCGGCCGGTTTCGCAGGACCCAGACCTCCCCATCGGGGGTTCCTAACACGCCCGCGCTGTTGAACGGGGGCATGGTCTCCTCGAATTCCGGCTCGGGGAACTGGACCTGAGGCGGCGGGGCGCCACCCCCGCCGCCTCCGAAGGTCACCACGATCGGCTTGGCCTTCTTCCGGGCCTCCCGGTACTGCTCCTTCTCCGCTTCCCCGACTTTGATGGGCGTGTACGGCTGCACCGGACCGGGACTGACCCGGGACGCCCCGTCATACCAGACGACGCGATAAGGCGCCGGCATAACCCGCGCCACCTGGCCGTCCCCGGTGACCGCCCACGCGTCCGCCGGCGCGAAGACCTTCTGACCCGCACCGAATCGCACCGACACGTTGCCCCCGCTCGGCCCGCTCCGGTTCAGGGACGCGCTGCCGGCCGGAAGCTTGTAGTAGGCGACCGTATCCAGCTTCGGACTGGTCCGGTCCCAGCGGAGCACCGGCACCGAATCGAGCTGTCCCCCGGTCTGCACCGAGAAGGGCGTGCCCTGGAGAAACAACCGGCCCCGGGCATCCACCCGGATGGTGCCGCCCAGGGTGATCCCTGCGCCCGGGCTGTTCGAGGGATTGGGAGGCAAGTCGGTAAAATCCCCCGGCTTTCCGTCCTGGCCGATGACCAGGAACCTCCGGTTGAGCAAGTCGTTGAGCAGCGTGGTCCCATCGGGAAGTCCGAGCAGCGCGCTCGGCATGGAGTATTCGCCCGGGCCCTTGCCCTCCCGACCCACCCTGGTCACGGTGCCGGCCGAAAAGTCGACCAGCTGCACCACCTTGTCGTTGATATCCGCGACCAGGACTTTCCCGTTGGGAAGCTCGCGGATCGACGTGATGTTCGTGAAACCCTCGGTCGATTCCCCGTCGGGTTTACCCAGCGGGACCTTGGCCTGGGCGGCCAGGTTCCCGCTCACGGGAATCGCGAGGAGGCAGAGCAGAGCCACCGACTTCATGAGAGAGCTCCTCAAGGTGAAGACGTGTCCAGCCAAGATGCGCCGGCTGGTCAGAAGGTCGCAGGGCGGGGTCGCCAGCGGACGGGTAGAGCGAGCGGTAGTTGGCGAGGTTCCGCAGAATCCGACGAACGTAGTCCCGGGTTTCGACATACTGGATTCGCTCGATGAACACTTCGGTGTCCGTCCCGGCGCCGGGCAGTCCGGCCCAGGACTCCGCGGCGCGAGCGCCCGCGTTGTAGGCGGCCAGGGCCATGGGGAGCGAAGGATACCGCTTCAGCACCTCGGCGAGATGCATCATCCCGAACTGGAGATTGATTTCCGGCTGATGCAGGAGATCGACGTCCCATTGCCGAATGCCTTCACGACGCGCCAGACTGGCCCCCAGCGAGGGCATCACCTGCATCCACCCCCGGGCATCCGCCCGCGATCGCGCGTCCAGGTCATAGAGGGATTCCTGGCGGATCAGCGCAGCCGCGAGGAACGGATCGACGTCCGCTCGCCCGGCCTCCTCGCGCAAGGCGGGAATCGCCTCCAGCGGATAGGTCATCGACCGATCCGACGCATCGGTGACCGGCTGCGCCAGCCGGAAGGCGCGGCCCACCATTCCCCGGTCGAGGAACATCCTCGCCAGGCCCAGCCGGGTCGCCGGACTGGTTTCCCCGGCGCGGGCCAGCCGATCGTACTCGAACCGCGCCTCGACCTGGAGTCCCAGACGTTCGAGCAGGGCGGCTCGTTCGAAAGCCGGGAGCCAGGTAGTATCGGGAATGGCCTGTATCGAGCCGGTGCTCAACGGCGGAAGAGCGGAACCGAGCCGTTCGCTTGCCTGCAGGGCATAGTAGGAGGACGGGTACCGGCGCAGGATCGCTCGCCAGCGATCATTCGCGCGAGCAGTGTCACCCAGGTCCCAGAGAGCCCGGCCGCTCCAGTACATGGCGGCGACCGTTTCTCCGTGTTCGGGCCTGCGATCGGCGAGCAGGGCGAACTGAGTCGCCGCGTCTTTTTTGTTTCCCGCGATCCAGTCCATCACCCCGACCTGAAATCCGGCTCGGACTCCGTGCGAGGTTCGCGGGAACCGCTCCGCCACCTGCCGGAATACTTCGCGAGCGGGGACATCGTTGCCGTTGTCGACCAGCAGCTCGCCCGCCAGGAACCCCGCCATCGCGAAAGTGGCGGTGTCCTTCCGGCCCGGGGTCGTCACGAAGATCTCCCGGAGCCAGCGCATCGCGTCGCCCCGCTGGCCCAGTGCGAGAAGGGTCCGGGCGTGCTGGTAGCGAGCCTGCGCGATGAGATCTTCCGATCGGACTTCGTCGAGCTGCCGCATCGCGTCCCGGTGCCGCCCCACCCGGCCCAGGGCAATTCCGAAAGCGAGCCGGTCGCTATCGGTCAGGAGGTGGGCCGAGTCGGCTCGAGCGAATCCCGGGATGGCGCGCCGGGGGTCCACGGCGGCGATCCGGCGGGCGATGAGGAGGTCCTCCTCCGTCGTGAGAGGCTGAAATGTCTCGTCGAGCATGGTGATGGCGGCTCGCAGGTCGTCACCACCGATGCCTCCGGCGATCAAGGCCAGCAGATCGCCACGAAGGGAAGGTGGAGGACTGGTGGAATCCGCACGCAAACGCATCCGCAGCGCGAGCAGGGGAGCCTTGAGCGAGGTATACGCAATCGCTGCTCCGCGATAATCCCCGGCTCGATCTCTCGCGAGCGCGTCGGTCCAGGCGATGCGGGCGGCGGCCGCAGGAAGAGTGATGTTCCGCAGCAGGGCGGTGCGCGCCGCGGAGTCCGGCGTCACCCCCGCCGCTCGAAGCAACAGCCACTCGGCGATGGTCGGGAGCTCGGAGGCCGCCTCAAGATATCGGGCCCCCGCGCTATCGAGCTGGTCGGCGCGATCGAAGGCCCGGGCCAGCACGACGAGTCGGAAGCCACGGTTGTCGGGGGAAGCACTCAGCAATGCCAGGCGGGCATCTTCGATGGCCGGTTCGCTCTGCTCCACCCGGGCTCTGGCGAGCATGGCCCGGCCTTCGCCGCCCTTCACGGTGTCGAGCCAGGACTGATTCCCGAGCAGCTGCGTGACGGTACCCCATCCTTCCCAGCCCGCCGCCGCTCGCGCTGCGAGGAGAACAAGGTCGGGATCACGGCTCTCCCTGGCAAGCAGTGGCGCCAGGGTCCGGGTTGCCAGGAATGGCCGACGAGCCTCCAGCGCCAGGCGCGCCTCTCCCAGGACCGAGGTGTCGGCCCGGGCCTGCTGTGCCTCGGCCTGGCCAACGCAAGGCCCGCCACAGAGTCCCAGGAATCCCAGGACCCTGAGGGCGAAAACCATGCGATGAGGAAGAGATGCTGCTGGGACCGTCACTGTCCAAATGTAGCTACGGCCAGTGGGGGTTATGCCAGGTGCCGGCGGATCTCCTTGGGCAAACGCTGCAGATAGATCGTGCCTTTGTCGGCCCCGAGAGGACGAGGGTCGGTGGGTCGGACCACGCGGCCGACCATGGCGCCATGCTCGTCGATGATCTCCAGCTGTTCCTTGTTGTGTCGCTTCGCCTGCAACATCGCTTCCTCCGGATCGAATCACATCGGTCACTTCATGAGATGCGGTTGAACCGGAAACCGTTGCAGCCTTAGATAGATTCCAGCATGCCACGAACCCGAAGAGAGTTCCTCCTGGCCGGAGGGACGGTCCTGACCGGCCTTGCCCTTCCTCGCCGATTCCTCCAGGGAAGCCGGGATGACCTGCTGATTCGGGGCGGGACCGTTTTCGATGGGACCGGCGCCCCCGGCCGGATCGCCGACGTGGCGGTCCGGGGTGGCCGGATCGTGGCCGTCGCCCCGGGGCTCCGCCGTGCCTCGGCCGACCAGCTCGATGCGAAGGGCCTCGCGGTGGCGCCCGGCTTCATCGATATCCATTCCCACGCCGACGGCAACCTGCTGGTCGACCCCCGGTGCGAATCCGTGATCCGCCAAGGTGTTACGACGATCGTGATCGGGCAGGACGGGAGTTCCCGGGTCCCCAATCGGACCGGGGGAACCTCGATTGCCGAGCTGTACCAGCAGTTTGAGACCCTGCCGAGCTCCGTCAACGTCGCCTCCATGGTGGGGCTCGGCTCGGTGCGGCGCCTGGTGGTGGGGGAAGCGGATCGACCCGCGACCGCCGAGGAGCAGGCCCGAATGACCTCCCTGGTCGAGACCGCGCTGCAAACCGGCGCATGCGGAGCCTCGACCGGACTGGAATACAGCCCGGGGGCCTTCGCGAGCCGGGAGGAGCTGATCGCCCTGTGCCGCCCTCTTGCGAGCCGCCGGCTTCCCTATGCCACCCACATGCGGAACGAGGACGATCGGCTGCTCGAGGCGGTGGATGAGGCGATCGCGATCGCCCGGGGGGCCGGGTGTCCGCTGCACATCTCCCACCTCAAGACCGGCGGGGAGCGGAACTGGCCCAAGATCGACGCGGTGTTCGAGCGGATCGCGAAGGAGCGACAGGCCGGGATGGACCTCACCTTCGATCGCTATCCCTATGTGGCGTGGGCCACCGGCCTCACCAACCTGTTTCCGATCTGGGCCCTGGATGGGGGAAGCGAGGCGTTCCTGCGGCGCCTCAACGATTCGACCGTCGCGCCCCGCATCCGCGCCGAGTCGCTGGCGAAGGTCGCGCTGGTCGGTGGCTGGGACAAGGTGCAGATCTCCGACGTTGACATCGAAGCCGATCAGGCGGCGGTGGGCCAGCGCCTCGATGCCTGGGCCGCCTCCCAGGGACTGGACCCGTACGAGGCGGCGGTGGGATTGCTCCGGCGCAACGGGGGCGATGTCGGGAACGTGGTGTTCGCGATGAGCGAGGCCAACCTCGAGCGGTTCCTGGCCCATCCCCAGGCCATGGTGTGCAGCGACGGCGGGTCGTTCGCCCTGGACGGTCCGGCCCGGACCGGCCATCCCCACCCTCGCGGGTTAGGAACCTTCCCGCGGGTGCTCGGCCGCTATGTCCGGGAGCGGAAGGTTCTGACCCTCGAGGACGCAGTCCACAAGATGACCGGCGCGCCCGCTGCCCGCCTCAGGCTCCGGGACCGGGGACGGATCGCTTCTGGCATGGCCGCCGATCTCGTGGTGTTCGATCCAGCGACGATCGCCGACCGCGCCACCTTCGAGGATCCGTTTCAGTATCCGGTCGGCATTCCCCACGTGGTGGTGAACGGCGTGATCGCATTGCGGGCCGGCGAGCGGGCCGGCCGGGGAACCGGGAAGGGATTGATCCCGGTCAGCGCCTAGCACCCAGGACCAAGCACCCAGTCACTACTCATTCGTACCGCAGCGCTTCGATCGGATCCAGCCGCGCCGCGCGGCGAGCCGGCCAGACCCCGAAGAAGAGCCCCACCACCGCGCTGAATCCCGCCGCGAGGAGCAGCGCGCTCGCGGGCACCACCGCGCTCCAGCCATTGAGCGACGCGAGCAGGATCGCCATCCCGATCCCCAGCAGGATCCCGACCGCGCCCCCGGCGAAGCACAGCACCAGCGCTTCGACCAGGAACTGCAACAGGACCTCCCGGCGCGTCGCACCCAGCGCCATGCGCACCCCGATCTCCCGGGTCCGCTCGGTGACCGAGACCAGCATGATGTTCATGATGCCGATGCCACCCACCAGCAGGCTCACCGCGGCGATTCCCGCGAGCAGCCAGGTGAGGGTGTCGCTCGCCTGGGCGCGCGCCGCGAGGAAGGTGGATCGATCGGTGATGCGGAAATCGTTGGGCTCGTCGGGGCGCAGCCGGTGCTCGCGCCGGAGGACTTGTTCGATTTGAAGCAAGGCCGAGGTCAGCGAGTCGGGGCGGCGGAGCTGGACCGTCATCCCGCGCAGGCGGTCGGTGCCGAAGATCCGGTACTGGCCGGTGCGGAACGGGATATAGATGCTCTGGTCGGGGTCGTCCCGGCCGGGCTGATCGCCTTTGCGCGCCAGGATCCCGACCACCTCGAAGGGGATGCCGCGAATCAGCAGGTTCGAGCCGAACAGCTTGTCGGCGGTCGACTCGAGCTGTCGCGGCACGTCGTTGCCCAGCACCGCGACCCGGCGGCGAGCCTGATCGTCTCCCGGTGTGAAGAAATGCCCGTGCTCGGGATCGAGCCGGAGCACCTGCGCGACCTCCGGCGTGGTGGCGACGATGTCCACGTTGATGTTCTGGCTGCCGGCTTTGACCTGGAGGTTCCCTCCCAGCGCCGGCACCACCGCCCGCAGGGTGGTTCCGTCCCGCCTGAGCGCCGCGGCATCATCGCTGGTGAGACTGACCCGCTGGGCGACCGCGACTCCATGAAACCAGGCCTGACCCGCGTTGATCGACAGGAGATCCGTGCCGAGCTGGTCGAGCTGGGACTGCACCGCCGCGCGCGCGCCCGAGCCCAGCGCGATCATGGTGATGACCGCCGCGACCCCGATGACGATGCCGAGCGTAGTGAGGAGCGAGCGGAGCCGGGTGGCCCGGATGCCTTCGAGGGCCACCCGGAGCACTTCGAGGTGCCTCATCGGCGATTGCCGCCCAGCGGACTCCCGGAGCGATCGCGGGCCCACTGCTCCCGCCGCTGCCACTCCTCCAGGAGACCCGTGGTGGGGAGCACCAGGACACTGTCACCCTCTTCCAGACCAGAAGTGATCACGGTGTAGTCGTAATCGGTGAGGCCGGTGTTGACCGGTACCGCCCGTGGCTCCCCGTTCTCCATCACGAAGACCAGATACCGGTTGGGCCGCTTGGTACTGTCGCCGGCCTCGGGGAGGATCTCTTCGGGTGCGAGGCCGAGCGGCACCGCAAGCGCCAGGGCGTCCTCGGGTGAGCGGAGCGCCGAGTTGGGCACCGCCAGCGCATTCTCCACCTTGCCGATATGGATCACGACCTCGGCGTTCATGCCGGGGCGGAGCAGCGATTCGGGATTGGGGATCCGCACCAGGACCGGAAACATCGTGACGTTCTGCTCGGTCACTCCTTCCGCGGCGATCCGTTCCACCTGGCCGGTGAAGGGCCGATTGGGAAAGGCGGCAACTTGCATGGTGACGGGGGTGCCCGGCTTGATGGGTCCGATGTCGGTCTCGTCCACCAGCGCCCTGACCCGCACCGTGTCGAGCGCCGCCATCCGGAGCAGCACCGCCCCGCCCCCCACGTCCCGGCTCGCCGAAGCGATCACGCTCCCGACTTCGACCGCGCGCTCGAGAATGACGCCCGAGACCGGGGCGCGCACTTCGGTATCCTCGAGCGCGATCTGGGCATCCTGGAGCGCGCGACGGGCCCGTACCAGCGCGGCGTACGCCGTGGCCCGGGCGAGTCGCGCCTGTTCCAGCTCGAGATCGGTGATGGCACGCGATTGGTGCAGGCCCACCGCCCGGGCGAGCTGCGCTTCCGCGTTGTCCAGCTCGGCGCGCGCCACGACCGAGTCGGCTTCGGCCTCGGTCACGGCGTTGGCGGGAATCCGGGGGTCCACCCGGATCAGCAGCTGGCCGGCCCGCACCCGATCGCCCTCCTGCACCGCGATCGCCGTGATTTCGCCGGATGCCTTTGACTTGACGTCGACCGTGGTGACCGGCTCGACCACGCCGGCGGCGGTGGCGGTGACCACGATGTTGCGGTGCCCGACGAGGGCGAGCTGCGGATGGTTTTCGGGTTTGGGAGCGCTACAGCTCAGGATCGTGCCGGCCAGCGGCACCCATCGAAGGACGATATGCCATGGACGTCGTTGTCGTGTCATCGCCTGCCTTCCCTCCCGATGCAGGGTATCCCATCGGGAAGGAGGAGGCAAGGGTGGCGCGTTATTTCTTCACGAGCGATTTCTTGATCCAGCCCTCGGCGTCGGGGCCCTGCACGTGGAGGAACCCGTCCTTTTCCTCGCCGAGGTACACCAGCTTGTCGGTGCTCTTGAGCGCCGCCAGCACCTTGGCCCCGTCCTGCGGCGCCGCCAGCAGCTTCACGTTGTCGATTTTCGGCATGACCACGTCGCCATCGGCGAACACCGCACCCGCCTTCACCTGGTCGCCGTCGAGGCCGGCTCCCTTGAAGCGGTCGGCGCGCGCCATGAGCTGGGAATTGGCCTTGATGTTGTCGACGATGTTGTTGTAATTGTCGAGGTACGACTGCGCGATGACCTTGCCCTCCGCGGTATTCGAATAGCCGCCCCCCGCCACCGCACCGCCGCCCAGCCACGCAAACCCACCCAGCGCGAAGTCCTTCTTCTTGGCCTTCCCCTGCGCCGCGGCCACCTGAATGCTGGTGCGCGAATCCGCGATCAGCATGCTGGTCTCGGCTTCCTTGAACTTGAGCCCGCCGGCCACCGCGCCGACCCGGCGGCCGAGGAGCCCGCCGACCGCCCCGCCCATTCCGCCGGCATTCGGATTGTCGAAGACCACGGCCGGCGTCAGGATGAAGTCGGCCGCCTTCATCTGGCCTTTCCCCATGTTCTCATCCTGTTGCATTTCCCCGGCGCCGGCGAGGGCCCGCTCCTGCATCATGTTCTGCATGGCGACGCCCCGCTCGACCACCAGGAAACAGTTCGAGTTCTGGACCATCATCCGAATCAGCCCGGACGGCGATCCCAGGCCGTATCGCTGGAAAGCGGCCATGTACTGCTGTTGCGGCTCCACCACGGCCAGGGTTCCGATCGGTTTGTCGCACTTCCTGAGCTCGTCTTTACCCTGTTTGGCGGATGAACTGTCCTGCGCTGCGGCAATGGCGGACGTGCTGATGATGCAAACCATTCCTGATACCACTGCCCGGATGACCCTGGCCATGACTCCCTCGCTGTAGATGGGGCGCATGCTCATATAGCATTGCGCAGGGAAGCCCGCAAGACTGTCAGCCGCGGGTGCCGCTGGACCGGTAGTTGACACCCCGGGTTCCGGGCACGATCCTCTCCCGATGCCCGACCGGTCCGGTCTGCAGGCCATCGCTTTGCGGCAGCGTCGTTTTGCCCTTGCCCTCACCGCGGGGATGATCGGGCTCTATTTCGGCTTCATCCTGCTGATCGCCTACGACAAGCCACTCCTGGGGCGCACGCTGGTTCCGGGAATTTCCCTGGGAATCCTGTTCGGGGCCCTGGTCATCGTGGGGTCGTGGCTTCTCACCTGGGTCTACGTGCGTTGGGCCAACACCCACTACGACACCGAGCTGGATCGGCACCGCTGACATGAGCCTGCAACAGGTGGCCACCCGGATCGGCCAGCCCAATGGAGTGGCGATGGGGTTCTTCTTCGTCTTCATCGCGATCACCCTGGGCATCACCTGGTGGGCCGCCCGCCGGACCCGTACCACCGAGCATTACTACGCGGCGGGCCGGAGCATCGGTGCCAGGCAGAACGGCATTGCCCTCGCCGGCGACTACATGAGCGCGGCGTCCTTCCTCGGCATTGCGGGCCTGGTTTCGACCACGGGGTTTGACGGGTTGATCTACTCGACCGGCTGGCTGGTCGGCTGGCCGGTGGTGCTTTTCCTGATCGCCGAGCCGCTCCGGAATCTGGGGAAGTACACCTTCGCCGACGTCGTCGCGGCCCGCCTTCGCCAGGCCCCGGTTCGCACCGCCTCGGCCGCCGGCACCCTCGCGACGGTTTCCCTCTATCTCATCGCGCAGATGGTCGGCGCCGGCAGCCTGGTGCGGCTGATGTTCGGGATCTCCTATGAAACGGCGATCGTGATCGTCGGCGTGGTGATGATCGCATACGTTCTGTTCGGCGGGATGATCGCGACGACGTGGGTCCAGATCGTCAAGGCGGTGCTGCTGCTTTCCGGCGCAACGATCCTTGCCTTCCTGGTCCTCTGGCGGTTCGGAATGAATCCCGCCGCCCTGTTTGCCGCGGCTGCGGAGCGCTATGGCGCGTCGGTCCTTGCGCCCGGAAGACTGGTCAGCAAGCCGCTCGATGCGGTGAGTCTCGGTCTCGCCCTCATGTTCGGAACCGCGGGGCTTCCCCACATCCTGATGCGGTTCTACACGGTGCCCGATGCGCGCTCGGCCCGGCGGAGCGTGTTCTACGCGACCGGCCTGATCGGCGCCTTCTATCTCCTGACCTTCGTGCTCGGCTTCGGCGCGATGGTCCTGGTCGGATCCGAGACGATCAAGGCGGTCGAGCCCGGCGGCAACATGGCCGCTCCGCTCCTCGCCGAGCTGATCGGGGGAACACCGTTTCTGGGGTTCATCGCCGCGGTGGCGTTCGCGACCATTCTGGCGGTCGTCGCGGGGCTCACCCTCTCCGGCGCGGCGGCGTTGTCCCATGACCTGTGGGTCCACGTGGTGCGGAAGGACCACGCCACCGCGGACGAGCAGCTCAGGGTGGCCCGGATCGCCACGGTCGGCCTCGGCGTCCTGGGCATCCTCCTGGGCATCACCTTCAAGGGACAGAACGTCGCGTTCATGGTGGGACTCGCCTTCGCGATCGCGGCGAGCGCCAACTTCCCCGCGCTGGTCCTCTCGATCTTCTGGCGCGGATACACCACGGCGGGCGCGGTCACCAGTATGCTGCTGGGAACCGCGGGGGCCCTGGTCCTGATCTATCTCTCGCCCACCGTGCAGGTGGACATCCTGAAACACGAAACCGCCTGGTTCCCGCTCCGCAATCCCGCCCTGGTGACGATGCCGCTGTCGTTCCTCGCCGGCATCCTGGTTTCCCTCCTGGCCCGGCGTCCGGAGGAGGCTTCCGCCTTTGACGGACTCCAGCGCCGCGTGCACCTGGGTGGAGACTCCTCCTGATCCTCGAGGCCGGGGGTGCAGGCCAAGCCCCGGTCCGCCTCGAGTCCACTGCCGAAAACCAGCCAGCCCATCCCGTGTCAGCGCCGGGGCACCAGTCGTCATGCAGGGTGAGGGCACGGCGACACGGCTAACACGGGGAGGAGATATGGGGATCCGGAAAGCGGGGAAGGCAGGTTGGCTGGCACTGCTCGGACTGGGATGGCAGGCGCTGGTGCGGCCCGCCCTGGTGATGGCGCAGGACATTCACGTGGATGTGAACCCGGAGCGGAGCAGCGGACCGCCGTGGTATGGGATCTGGTGGGTATGGCTCCTGGCGGCCGTGTTCGTCATTGTGATCGTCGCGCTGACCACTCGGGGAGGAGGTCGCCGCCCGGCCTGATCCCGGAGCGCCAGACGCCGCTGTGCCGTCTGTGACCGGGGCCCGAGTGTATCGGGTCCCGGTTTGCATTATTGTTTCGGAGTCCTCCGCTCCGAGTCATCCATGATCCATCCTCGCCTGACCCTGGCCCTGCTGCTCGCTCCTGCCATCCCATTGACGGTGACGGCACAGACCGCCGACTCCGCTGCATTCGCCAGTCTGGTCTGGCGGAATCTCGGGCCCCAGCGAGGCGGGCGGTCGGTGGCCGCGGCCGGCTCGGCTGCCCGGCCCAACGAGTACTACATGGGGACCACCGGCGGCGGCGTGTTCAAGACGGTGGATGGCGGCGCCAACTGGGTCCCGGTGAGCGACAAATACTTCGGCGGCACCATCGGCGCGATTGCGGTGAGCGAGTCCAATCCCGACATCGTCTATGTGGGCGGGGGCGAGTTCCCGATCCGGGGCAACGTTTCCCACGGGGACGGGGTCTACAAATCCACCGATGGGGGCAAGACCTGGACCTACATGGGCCTGGTCGAGACTCGTCAGATCTCCAAGATCCGGGTTCATCCCAGGAATCCCGACATCGTCTACGTCGCCGCGCTGGGCCAGGTCTTCGGGCCGAGCCCCAATCGGGGCGTCTACAAGAGCACCGACGGCGGGAAGACCTGGGCCAGGATCCTGTTCCGGAACGACACCACCGGTGCGATCGACCTCTCCATGGATCCCCACGACCCGGAGACCCTCTACGCCGGGTTATGGACGGCGTATCGGAAGCCGTGGCAGCTGGTGAGCGGCGGGACCGGGAGTGGGATCTTCAAGACCACCGACGGCGGCCGTACCTGGAAGGAGCTGACCCGGAATCCGGGCCTGCCGGCGGGCATCATCGGCAACATCGGACTGTCGGTCTCTCCCGCCAATCCCCGCCGGGTCTTTGCGATCGTGGAAGCCGATTCCGGCGGCGTGTTCCGCTCCGATGACGGTGGGGACACCTGGATCCGGACCAGCGGCGATCGCAATCTCCGCCAGCGCGCCTGGTACTACAGCCGGATCTACGCCGATCCGCAGGATGAGAACACGGTGTACGCGAGCAATGTCAATTTCCAGCGCTCCCGTGACGGGGGACGGACCTGGCAGCCGCTCCGTCCTCCCCACGGCGACAGCCACGATATGTGGATCGCGCCGAACAACAATCAGCGGATGATCGAATCGGACGACGGCGGCTCCACCGTGACCACCAACGGCGGGCGGAGCTGGACCGAACAGGATTTTCCCACCGCGCAGTTCTATCACGTCGTCACCACGACGCACTTCCCCTACCGGGTCTGCGGCGCCCAGCAGGACAACAGCACGGTCTGCATGCCAAGCCGCTCGATCGACGGCGCCGATCTCCAGGACTTCTACGACGTGGGCGGCGGCGAGTCGGGATACATCGCGGTGCGTCCCGACAATCCGGACATCGTCTTCGCGGGGAGCTACGGCGGGTTGCTGACCCGGACCGATACCCGGACCGGATTGAGCCGGAACGTGAATCCGTGGCCGCTCAATCCCATGGGCCACAGCGCGATCGATCTCAAGTACCGGTTCCAGTGGACGTTCCCGATCGTGATCTCCCCCCACGATCCCAACGTCCTCTACGCCGGCTCGAACGTGATCCACCGATCGACCGACGAAGGGGCGAGCTGGACCGCCATCAGCCCCGACCTGACCCGGCACGACCCCACCACCCTGGGCCCCTCGGGCGGGCCGATCACCAAGGACCAGACCAGCGTCGAGTACTACGCCACCGTGTTCACCATTGCGGAGTCGCCGGTGGAACAAGGGGTGATCTGGTCGGGAAGCGACGACGGCCTGGTCTACGTAACCCGCGACAACGGAGCGGCCTGGACCAACGTGACGCCCAAGGACCTTCCCGAGTGGACCCGGATCTCGATCATCGAGGCCTCGCCCCACGGCAAAGGCGCCGCGTATCTCGCCGGGAACCGGTACCAGCTCAACGACTACACCCCCTACCTCTACAAGACCTCCGATTACGGCCAGACCTGGACCAGAATCACCAACGGGATTGCGGCGAGCGAGTTCACCCGGGTGATCCGTGAGGACCCGGCCCGGGCCGGCCTGCTGTACGCCGGGACCGAACGGGGCGTCTGGGTCTCGTTCGACGACGGCGGGCACTGGCAGCGCTTGCAACGGAATCTGCCGCCGGTGCCGGTGCACGATCTCACCATCAAGGACGGCGATCTCGTCGCCGCCACCCACGGGCGGGGGTTCTGGATTCTGGATGACATCTCCCCACTCCGGCAGTACGCGGGAGGGGTGACCGACAAGGATGCCCAGCTCTTCAAGCCGCGGGACGCCTATCGCACCGCGGGCGGCTTCTTCTTTTTCGGGGGAGCCGGCGCGGGAGCGGGGTCACGGGAGCTCGGCCCCCTCACCGGGTGGGATGGCGCGGTCATTCACTACTGGCTCAAGCGTCCGGGCCAGCGGCTGACCCTGGAGTTTCTCGACGGGAAGGGCCAGGTGATCCGGCGATTCTCGAGCGAGCTCGACTCGATCGCCCGGGCGGACTCGTTGGCCCGGGCCGGGGAGCGCGCCTCCCGGGTGGCGGTCAATCGAAAAGCGGCCGATAGCCTCGCCGCGCTCGGCGTCATGCCCGCCGCGGTTCAGCCCGACTCGACGGAGACTTCTCCCCAGGCGGGCTGGCGCTACACGCCGGCGCCGAGGGTCCCGAACCGGGCCGGCATGAATCGGTTCACCTGGAATTTGCGCAGCGAGGACGCGGTAGGATTCCCGGGGATGATCTACTGGGCCGGGGGAACCGCCGGACCGGTCATTCCTCCCGGCGCCTACACCGTTCGCATGACCGTGGGAGATCAGACTCAAATCCAGAGTTTCCAGGTGCTCGCCGATCCGCGCGCCAAGGCGAGTCAGGCCGATCTCGACGCCCAGTACGCGTTTCTCATCCAGGTGCGCGACAAGGCCAACGAGGCCAACAACGCCGTGCGCACCATCCGGAACGTCAAGACCCAGCTCGACGACCGCCGGGCGAAAGGCGGCCCGGTCTATGACCGGCTTTCGCGGGCGCTCTCGGCGGACCTTTCCGCGGTGGAGGAGGAGATCTACCAGGTGCGCAATCGCAGCGGCCAGGATCCACTCAACTATCCGATCAAGCTGAACAATCAGATCGCGGCCCTCGCCGGGGTGGCGGCCAGCACCGAAGCCCGCCCGACCGCGCAGTCGTACGAAGTGTTCAAGGTCCTTTCTGATCAGCTCGGGACCCAGCTCCTGCGGCTCCGGGAGCTGCTGGGTTCCCGCCTTGATGCGGTGAACGCCGAGCTCGCGAAGCGCGGGGCGGAGAAAATCGTGCCCGGAACCGACCTGCCGTGAACCGGGCGATTGGGCTGGGGGTGTTGCTCGCGCTGGGGTGCGGGCCGGGACAGGCGGCGGTCCCGCCCGAGGAGATGCTTCCGTTCGGCTCGGACACCATCGCGACGCACTGGGACGATATGCCGATCGCGGCGGCCAGCGCCGATCGCTTCGTGGTGGTTTCGGCGCCCTGGGACTCCGCCGGTCTCACCGCGTTCGATCACGGCCGGCTGGACCCGCTCGGCGGGATGCGTTCGCGAGCCTACCGGCATCCGTTCCAGGTCTTCTCGTTCCGCGACACCGTCTATCTCGCCGACTGGGGAATGCGCCGCTCCACGGTATGGGGCCCGGACGGGAGGCTGCTCGACTCCCTGCCGGCGCCGGAGCGGCTTCGCGGCGCGTACCTCCGGGCTCGTGACGCCGCGGGGAATCTCTATTTCCAGATCGAGCCGGTCGCAGGGAGGGACGGAAGCGGCAATCAGGATTCCGCGGCGGTGGTGCGGGCCAACCCAGGCCTCACCCGGTTCGATACGGTGGCCCGCCTGGCGCCGATCGAGCTGACCCAGGTGCGCCGCGACAACCAGGTCCGTTTCGAGCGTCGGGTGTTCAGCGGCTCCGATGTCTGGGGAGTCTGGCCCGACGGCACCGTCTGGATCGCCCGGCGGTTCCGGAACCAGCTGGTCACGTTCGATCCCCAGGGGCGGGTGACCCGGGGGCCCGAGCTTCCCGATCCGGTGTTCGAGATCACCACCGCGGACCGGCGGGAGTATCTCTACAGCTATCCGGAAGACGTCCGTCCCCGGGAGGGCGACGTGGCCTGGGCGATCATCCATCCGCCGTTCATCGCCGCCTTCGGCGCCCCTGACGGCTCGGTATGGCTCGAGAAGAGCAAACAGGCTGAAGACAGCCTGCGGCGAATCCACGTGCTGGGCCGGTCCGGATCGTTACAGCGAGTCCTGGTCCTGAAAGGGCAGGGGCGGCTGCTCGCAGTCGGGGCCGAGAATCTCCTCCTCGCCGAGCGCGCTCCGGAAGGAATTCGCCTGGTCAGAGTGAGAATTCCCGCGGCGTCACGCGGTTCCCCCGCGCCTTAGCATTCCTCAGTTCGGTCGACACGGCATCTGCCGGAGGCCCGCATGCGCTGGTTTTCATTGAGGTTGATGTCCGGACTGGTCGTCTCGGCCTTCGAAGCCTTTGGCTCGACCGTCCATGCCCAGGTGCCCACCGCCCCGACGCGCTACGAAGTCTGTCGCCAGGCGGTGACCCAGCAGGTAGGCAGGCTCGCGACGCAAGTCATGTACTTCAGCGGGGTGATGCGCCGTGGTCAGATCGACGACCTGGCATACAGCACTGCGTTCGCCGCCTTCCTCCGCGAGAAGTATGGCATCCCGCCGACCATCGGGATGACCCCGGAGTGCGGGTCCGCGTCCGATGAAGCGTCGGCGCGCAGGGTGATCGACGATACTTGGAAGGACGCGACGGGACGATATCGGTATGTCGATACCGGGTGGACCTACCCAGCGGGGGCGTCGGCCCCATCACCTACCGCACCGCAAGCCCCGCGATCGTTGTCGAGCGAGATGGTGACCTTCGACTGCGACGAGGCTGGAACCAGGGTCACCGTCGCGGTCACGTTCTACTTCGATGACGGAAACCGGACACCGAATCGAGCCACGATCATGATTGACGGCAAGACGATCGACTTGCGAAGGGATAGTGGCAACGCCAGCGGATGGGGCTTCGGTTCGGCGACAGGGGTGGGTTTCACAAGGATCGGGTCAGGGGGCGGGACATTGGTCCGCGGCTCGAAGCAGAGCAGGTGCACCGTCCGCAGGTGATCGTGACGGATTAGGCGCTGTCCCCCAGCTCGCGCGCCAAACCCTCGAGATATCCCTTTATCGTCGCGGTGGGTGAGAACAACACGAGACCGACCGCCCGGAAGATCGGGTTCTTCACGAACCCGGCCTCGGTGATGGTGAGACGGGTGCCACTCCCCTCGGGGGCCAGCTCCCAGGTCCAGGTCCCGCCGAACGGCTGATCGTCGTCGACCACCCGGACGACCTGGCGGCGAGGCGGGTCCTGGGAAACGACCTCGAAGGTGACTTTGCCCTGCCTGGATCGCTCCACGAATCTGGCGGGTCCGGGACCGGGCAGCATTTCCACGGCGCTGATCCCTGCCCGCCAACGGGGCGTCCCGCCGAAATCCGAGATCAGACCCCAGACCCGGTCCGGCGTGGCCTGGAGCGTAACCCGCATGCTCGCCAGGTGGTTTCTGGGAACCAGGCTGCCGACCAGCGCGAGCACCAGTGGGAGACCGATCAGTACTCCGCCCGCGATCCAGAGCCACCGCATCATCCGTCTCCCCGGTGCCATCGTTTGGGTTCCGCCGCGTTGAGGTCCCGGGCCGCCCGGGCGAGGAGGCCTAACCCGCGCACCGCCGCCCGCCGCGCTTCCCGGGAGAGCCGTGCCAGCAGCAGCCCGACCCGCCCGGAATCCAGGATGCTGCCCGCCTTCATCGCCGCGGTGCCCTGCGGGGTGAGATAGAGCTCGAGCCGGCGCCGGTCGCCCTTCACTGGTCGTCGCACCAGGTAGCCGAGCCGCTCCAGCCGCGTGACCGCCTCGGAGACGGTGGAGGGACGGAGGGAGAGGTGGCGGGCCAGATCCCCCGCCCCGATCGGCCGGGTGGGATGCAGGTGCCCCAGGATCCAGCTCTCCCGGGCTGAGAGACTGGCCGGGTTGGTGCGCCGGCGGGGGTGCTGGATGTGGCAGGCGTGATAGATCTGGGGATAGGCGGCGAGCACGGCACGCACCGGATCGTCCATGGAGGAAAGCTCCGGGTCAACCGATCGTTCGTCAAATCGAACGATCGGCCGGTCCGCCCGGCCCGGTCTCGCCCTCACCTTGCGCTTCTACAAGGCGGGCGCTATTTCTTGTAGAAGCGAAAGGGGAACCATGAGCGGCCAACTCGACCTGCCCCAGGGCACCCTCGACCTCCTCATTCTCACGGCGCTTTCCCTCCAGCCCATGCACGGCTGGGCCATCTCCGAACGGCTCCATCAGATCTCCGAGGCGAGCCTCACCATTCCGCAGGGCTCGCTCTATCCCGCGCTCCACCGGCTCGAGCGCAAGAGCTGGATCGCGGCCCAGTGGGGCAGCTCCGAGAACAACCGCCGCACCAAGACTTATCACCTGACCCCGCGAGGCCGGAAGCAGCTCGTGACCGAGCGGGCCGCCTGGCGGGCCCTGACCCGTACGGTCGATCTCGTGCTCGAGATGCGCTGAGGGAAGGGACCATGGGCCGACTGATGAGCGAGATCCGCTACCGGCTGCGTGCCCTGTTCCGCCGCCGCGCGGTCGAGGCCGAGCTGGATGACGAGTTGCGGTTTCATCTCCAGCGGGAAATCGAGAAGCGCATGAAGGCGGGAGCGTCCCGGTCGGAAGCGGAGCGGCTGACCCGGGCCCATTTTGGCGCGGTGGAAGGGACCCGCGACGACGTCCGGGACAGTCGGGGCGTGAGCGTCCTCGACCACTTCTTTCGCGACCTCCGGTTGGCCGCCCGGTCGCTTCGCCGTCGCCCGGTGCTCGCGGTCGGCGTCGTGCTCACGCTTGGTCTGGGGATCGGGGTCAACGCCACGATGTTCGGCATCGTTGACCGGCTCCTGTTCCGATCACCTCCGATGATGGAAGATCCAGGCGCGGTCTACCGGGTCTACCGGGCCGGAGTGAATGATGGGGAGGAGCGGATCGATCGGAATTTCGCGTTTCCGACCTTTCTCGACCTTTCCCGGCTGACTCCTTCCTTCGAGAAGGTGGCGGCGTTCCAGACCAGACCCCTCGGCGTGGGGGAAGGGCAGGACGTTCTCGAAGTGCCGGTGACGGTGGCGAGCGCTTCCTATTTCACCTTGTTCCGAGCGATTCCGGTGCGCGGCCGCTTTTTCACCGAAGCCGAGGATGCGGTTCCCCGGGGGGCGCCGGTGGCGGTTCTGGGGTACGAATTCTGGCAAAGCCATTTCGGCGGAGCCGACGTCATCGGGAAGATCTTTCGGGTCGATCGGATGATCTGCACGATCATCGGGATCGCGCCGCAGGGTTTCGTCGGTATGTCCGACCAGGGAGTCCCCGCGGTGTATCTCCCGATCACCGCCTACGCCAATGCCGTTCGGGGTTCGCGATATTCTGGGAATTACAACTGGAGCTGGCTCGAGCTGGTGGTGCGCCGTCGCGAATCCGTCTCCCACGATATGGCCGAGGCGGCGTTGAACAACGGGATGATCCAGAGCTGGCGGAATGCGGAGGCGTTCGACAAGGGCTGGGGGCCCCCCGAGGAACACCGGATCCGCGGCGTGCTCGGACCGATCCAGCTCGGACGGGGCCCGGACGCGGGGCCGGAAACGAGGACTGCGACCTGGATCGGCGGAGTCGCCCTGATCGTGCTGCTGATCGCCTGCGCCAACGTGGCCAACCTGCTCCTCTCCCGCGCAGTGGGGCGACGGGGCGAGGTGGCCATGCGAGCCGCGCTGGGCGCGAGCCGGTCCCGGATTGCCGGACAGGTGCTGGTCGAGAGTCTGCTGCTCGCCTTACTGGGCGGGATCGCCGGGATCGCGCTGGCGCAATGGGGAGCCTCGGGCTTGCGGGCCTGGTTTCTCCCCGCCGATCTCGATGTGGGGGTCGTGAGCGACACCCGGACCCTGCTCTTCGTGGTCGCGGCCGTTCTGATTGCGGGTGTGCTGACCGGCCTTGCCCCGGCGCTGGACGCCGCACGAACCATCGCGGCCGGGTCGCTCCGAGTGGACGCCCGGCACGAGCGGAGAGAGCGCGCCGGGCTTCGGGCCATCCTTCTGGTGCTCCAGCCCGCGTTCTCGATGGTCCTTCTGGTGGGCGCCCTTCTCTTCGTTCGCAGTCTTCGGCACGTCCGCGAGTACCGGCTGGGCTACGACGTGAACCCGGTGGCCCTGGTGGGCGCGAGCCTGCGGGGCGCCCAACTCGACGAGGCGGCGCAGCGCGAGCTCACCCAGCGAATGCTGGACGCGGCCCGGACCATTCCCGGGGTGCAGTACGTCAGCCTGGCCGCATCGATTCCGTTCTGGAGCAATGAAGGGCGCGGGCTCTACGTGCCGGGGGTCGACTCGGTGCACCGGCTCGGCCGATTCATCCTGCAAGCGGGGACTCCTGACTACTTCCGCACCATGGGGACCCGCATCATTCGCGGCCGTCCCTTCGACGCCACCGACCGGGAAGGCTCACCGCGCGTCGTGGTCGTGAGTGAGGGAATGGCGCGGGCCGTCTGGCCGGACCAGGAGGCGATCGGCAAGTGTTTCCGGATCGGAAGCGATACGGTGCCGTGCAGCACGGTCATCGGCATCGCGGAGGACGTGCGGATCCGTTCGCTGACCGATGCGCGGGAATTCACCTACTACCTCCCGGCGGCGCAATATGACGGGAGCTTCGATCCCATCGTTCTGGCGCGAGTCGACGGGAAGGCGACCGATTATATCGCGCCGCTCCGGGCAAGATTGCAGAGCGAGATGCCCGGAGCGGCCTATGTCACGGTGGCTCCCCTCCAGTCGCTGGTGAACCCGCGCATGCGATCGTGGGAATTCGGAGCGACCCTCTTCGTGGCGTTCGGGGTGCTGGCGCTGGTGGTCGCCGCGGTCGGGCTCTACAGCATGATGTCCTATGAGGTTGCCCGCCGCACCCGGGAGCTCGGGGTCCGGATCGCCATGGGCGCCTCGGTGCCGCGAATCCTGCGCGGTGTGCTGTCGCGGGGAGGCCGGCTGGTGATCGCCGGGATTCTGGTCGGGGGGATCGCGGGATTCCTGATCGCGCCCCGGATTCAGGGCCTGCTCTTCCAGCAACCCGCTCGCGATCTCCTGGTGTTTGCGGTGGTCGCGGTCGTGCTCGCACTGGTCGGGATATTGGCGACCCTGATCCCGGCCTTCCGGGCCACCCGGGTGGATCCGAACATGGCCCTGCGCGCCGAGTAGCCCTTACATCACGGTGCCGAAGGTGACCTTTCCCTTGGGGCAGGCAAGGTGGACTTCCATGCCCGGCTCGCCGCTCGTCGCGGATCCCGCGTAGCCGAGCGCACTGAAGAATCGCTGCAGGGGGGCGGGATCGCGTTCGCGAACCTCGACCTGCTCCAGCCGGCATCCTCCCGGGGCATTCGCGCTCGGATGCGCGGTTCCCGCCGACCATTCGATCAGAAAGGGCGCGAGGCCCAGGCCGCCTGCGTCGGCGCCTCCGGTCCTCCATTCCAGCAAGGTGCCGTCGGGTTGTTTCCGCGATCCCGGGGTAGGGCCCACCGTGGTGAACCCGGCCCGCTTGAGGCTCTCGAGCAACGGTTCGAGCCGGCCCCCGTGGAGCGCCCATCCGGCGACTGAGAGGCCGCGGAACGGAATCACCGCCTCCGGGTTCGGCTCGGAAGACCTGGGCGCCAGGATTTCCAGATAGCTGCCGTTACCCAGACTCACCAGTGCATTCTGGGTCCGACCGGTCGGATGCTCGCCACCCTTGACCGGCGTCACCCCGGTCCGCTCGGCGAACTCCGCGATGCCGCGGTCCAGGTTGTTGATGGCGAGGATGATGTGGTCGAGATTGGTGCGCCCGGCGCCCTGGGACCAGAGCGAACCCGGACCCACCATCAGCGCGGCAAGGAGAGCGAACGATTTCATGGGAAGAAGCTAGGAGCCGGGGCAGGCTCGCGCCACCTCTCCGGCAGAGCATCGTGATTCGTTCCGGACCCGTCTAGGGCCGCTTGCCATACTGGGCGGCGTATTTCTCGTACGCCGTCTGCGCCGCGGGGCAATCTCCCCGAAAGGGCCGATCAGCGGCGCCCGGCCCCCCGCAGGTTGTCGAGGCCCGCCTCGGCCAGCAGCCGGTAGGGATGCCCGGTGGGAAGCTGGAGCCGGTACAGGGTCAGGGCGCGCCGGTAGAGCGTATCTGCCAGCCCTCGATCACCCAGCCGCCGAGCCGCCTCACCCAGATACTCGTATCCGTCGGTCACAAACCAGGGCCCCCCGGGCGGTCTGGACCGCTCGAACGCAACCGCTTGCTGGTAGATCGCTCCGGCATCCGGAGCGTTTCTCCGGGTGGCCAAATACGCCAGGCGATTGAGGAGGTCTCCCTCCTCGGAGGAGGAGGTCGCGCTGGTGCTCATGTCCGCCAGCCCCCGGCGCAGGAGCTGCTCTGCTTCGACCGGATCGCCCTCGGCCAGCCGGATCGCCGCCAGCGTCCGGCGGCGGAGCGCTGCGCTCAAACTGTTCGGCCCGTAGATGCGCTCTGCCAGCGAGACGCTTTGCCGGGCCAGACCCTCTGCCTCCCCGAAGGCGCCCTCCCGTTCCAGCAGAATCGCCAGCACGGTCAGGCTCACTTCGGTTTCCAGATGGGTCGGCCCGTAGAGCACTCGACTGACCTCGAGTGCCTGGCGGGCGAGCGAGTCCGCTTCGGCCAGGCGACCCTGGTCTCTTCGGATCGAAGCGAGATAGCGCATCGCCCGGAAGGTTTCCTGGTGGAGTCGACCGAAGACTCTGAGGTCCGCAGCCAGGGCCGGTTCCACAAATGCGGCGGCGGAGTCGTAATCTGCTCGGAGAAAGAGGAGGTGCCCCAGCTCGGCCGCTACAATGCTGGTGAGGGGCGCGTTGCTGGAGGGTACTCGCCGCAGGAGGGTTCGATACAGGGCCTCCGCCTCATCGAGCTTCTCCTGCTGACCCAGGTCGCCGGCGAGATCGAACTCGGTTTGAAGCACTTCAGGTCTCGCCGGCTCGGCCAGACGGTGATACAGACTCAGGGAACGACGCAGCAGGACTTCGCTCTCCCCATATCGGCCGGCTCCGGCGTAGAGGTGACCGCGTCGGGAAAGGGTGGCCGCGAGGTCGAGCGTTGGCGGGGAGCCGGTCCGGTCCTGAATCGTCAGAGCCCGGGCGAACAGCGAATCGGCCTCGGGCACGTTTCCCAGCGCGGATTGCAGATCGCCGAAGGTGCTCAGGATCGAAGCCAGAGTTTCCGGATCGCCGCTCAGCTCGCTCTCGGCCCGATGAATGCCATCGTCGAGGACTTTGTCCGCCGAGACTTCGCTGCGATCGGCCTGGTCGGGACTCCATCCCTGGAGGAAGCGCCGAAGCAGGGTCGCGCTCTCGGAGGCCTTGAGGGCCTCGCGCCGGGCCCGGTCGCGCTCGATCTGGAGCCGGGTCAGGTACATCGCTGCGGTCCCGGTGGCGAGGAGAACGAAGACCGCGCTCGCGATCAGCCGACCCCGGTACCGGCGGAGAAACTTCACCACGCGGTAGCCTCGTCCCGCGTTCCCGAACCGGAGCGGTTCGTGGTGGAGGTGACGTTCGAGGTCGTCCGCCAGATCGAGCGCCGACGGGTAGCGCTGTCCCGGCTCCGACCGGAGGGCGCGAAGCACGATCCCGTCGAGATCCCCGCGGAGCGCGCGCTGCAACCGGGGTGGAGTGGTGCGGCGAAGCGCGCTCACCTGCGCGGGTTCCACCTCGGTCACCCTCCCGTCCCGATGCTGGATCCGCGAAACCCGAGTCACCGTGAACGACGGCCGGGAAGGGAGCTCGTCGTCGGGGGCGCCGGACCGTCGGGAAGGTCGCCGGCCCGAGAGAAGCTCGTACAACAGCACGCCGAGCTGGTAGATGTCGCTCGCCGTGGTCGCGGCGTCGCCGGCAACCTGCTCCGGGCTGGCGTATTCGGGGGTCATCGGCCCCCGGCTTCCCTCCTGCCGGGTGATCACCTCGCCGTCGTCGTTGCCGAGCAATCTGGCGATCCCGAAATCGAGCAGCTTCACTTCCCCCGCCGCGGTCACCAGGACGTTCGACGGCTTGAGGTCGCGGTGAATCACCAGATTGCGATGGGCGTAATGCACCGTGCGGCAGACTGCGCTGAACAGGCGCAGCCGGTCCTCGATGGACAGATGGTTGGCGTCACAGTAGTCGGTGATCGGCGAGCCCCGAACCAGCTCCATCACGAAAAACGGTCGTCCTTCGCGGCTCACCCCTCCATCGAGCAGGCGCGCAATGCCGGCGTGGGCGAGTCGGGCCAGGATCTGTCGCTCCCGGAGGAAGCGGGATTCGATTTCCTCCGAATCCATCCCGGGCTTGATCAGCTTGAGAGCGACCTGCTGCTCGAACTGCCCGTCGGCGCGCTCGGCGAGCCACACGGTGCCCATCCCCCCGCGGCCCAGAACCTCGAGCAGTCGATAGGGCCCGACCAGGGAACCCAGAGCCTCGCCGCGCCCTGGGCCTTCCGCCATTTCGGCGAGGTAGGGCGCGGCAAAGGCGCTCGCGGTGCTTTCGAGGAAGTCCGCCTGGATGGCCTCCCGCCAGCGTTCTCCAGTGCCGCTCATGTCTCGGCCAGCTCGCCGTAGAGCCAGTCTTTCGCCTTCTGCCAGTCGAGCTTGACCGTGCTCGTGGCCAGGTCCAGCGCATCCGCCGTTTGCTCGACCGTCATTCCCCCGAAAAACCGAAGCTCGACCAGCTGGGCATGGCGCGGGTTCATGCCGGCGAGCCGCTCCAGGGCCTGATCCAGTGCCAGCATCTGCTCGGCTCGATCGGCGGAGACCAGCGTGGCTCCTTCCCCGAGGTTGAGCCGTTCCGGCGCCGCGCCGCCTCCGCGCTTCTGGGCTCGATGGCGGCGGGCATAATCCACCAGCACGCGGCGCATCGCCGTCGCGGCCAGCGCGAGAAAATGGGACCGGTCCTGGACCCGAACCCGGGTGACGTCCAGCAGTTTGAGGTAGGTCTCATGAACCAGGGCGGTCGTCGTCAGGGTGTGGTCAGTTCGCTCACCCCGGAGTGCCCGGCTGGCGCGATGGCGGAGATCTTCGTAGACGAGGGGAAACAGCTGATCCAGGGCGGCCCGGCTTCCGTTGCGCCATTCGATGAAAAGCGTGGTCGCATCGAGACTGGCCATAGCTGGGAGCGGAGCCGGACGAGAAGGGACTCTAAGATACCGTTCGCCTCCGCCCTCCGATAGCACCCCGATCGACCCCGCTGCCGCCCTGGGGAACCCGCCTCGAATTGAGGAAGGCCTTGGCCTCCTGGATGGTTTCCGGACGGTGTTTATCACCCGATAGCCGCAACAGCTCTCGATAGTACGCCGAAGCGTTTCGCGGGTCGCCGCTCGCGCGTGCGGCCCGCGCCGCGCCCAGCAGACTGTTGAACCGATGCGGGTAAAGCTCCAGAGATCGACGAAAGGCGACCAGCGCTTCCCCCGGCTGCTCCTGGTCCAGGGCGAGATCGCCCAGGAGCTCGAGTGCGGGAAGGGTGGGTGCCGGCGTGACCGGAGGCTTGGGAGTCTGCTCCTCCAGAGCGGCCGCCTGGGCCAGGGCCGCGCGGGCCGTGTCCTCGGCGCCCCTGCCGTGGGCAATCCAGCCGGCGAGCTCGAGCTTGAGCATCGCGATGTTCCGGGCGAATAGCTCCTCTCCGCTGCTTCTGGCGATTTCCTCGAGCACCGCCAGGCGAGCTCGCTCCGCTTCCGCGGCTTCCTGCTGCCCAAGATGCGCGGCTCCCAGGCCCCGGGCGAAGCGGGTCACCGCCTCCGCCCAGGGAAACCGGTCCCAGTCGAGGCCGGCGCGTTCCCGAACCGGCAGCGAGGCCGCCCCGCTCCAATCCCGCCGCTCGAGGACATACCGCGCCCGCGCCGAGGAGAGATGGAACGCGGTCTTGAAGGTGGGCTCCAAGTTCGGAACGGCCTCGAGACGTTGCACCTGGGCCAGCGCGCCGGCATCGTCGCCCTGCTGAAGGTAGGCATACACCAGGTACTCGACCGCGTGGGGGAATTCGTCCCACACCAGATCCCGCTGCTCCCCCGCGGGCTGGGCCAGGGCCGCTTCGGCCGCCGCCAGGTTGCCGCGGACCACACCGGCCCAGTCGCCCAGGCGGGTGTAGATGTGGGTCGGCATGTGCAGGGCGTGCGGGTTATGGGGAGCGATCGTTTCGTACTTCCGGGTGACCGCCAGCAGCTCGTGCTCCCGTCCCGGCACGTCGTTGGCGTGGATCAGGTAATGCATGGCGCCGGGGTGATCGGGATACTTCCGGTACACCGCCTCGAGGATCGCGGCCGCCCGGTCGGCATGCTCCCGCGACACGGTGGTTGCCGGCGTGGTGGCGAGGTGCGCCAGGGCGTAGAAGACGGCGGCCTCCGGGTCGTCGGGATAGTCGCGATAGGTGCGTTCGGCGGCGGCTTCCCAGCGCCGGATCCGACCCCAGTAATCCGGCGACGCCGGCTCCTGAAAGAACGCCTCGGCTTGTGCCAGGAACGACCGCTCCCGGGGAGAAAGGTTCCCGATCGAATCGGCCTGACCGACTTCCCGGAGTCCGCGCGCCAGGGCGTCCGCCCCGGGCCGAGTCGGCCAGAGCGGCTGGAACAGCGTCATCGCGATGCCCCAGTGGGCCATGCCGCAAGCGGGATCGCTGTTCGTCAGGGCGACGAACTCCTGCCTGGATTCCGGGTAAGTCATGTGGTGAAGCAGGGCCATCGCGTGGTTGAAGGCCGCCTGCGACGAGGCCGAACAGCTCACCGGGAAGGTGACCCTTCCGAGATGGTCCTGGTGGGGCTGGGCCGCCAGAGGCGAGAGCCAGCCTAACCCGAGCAGCAATACCCGCTTCATCCTGTCCGCCTGTCCGCCTATCCCCCGGTACCAAACCGATAGCACCACGCCTCGCCTTCAAGGACGGTTTCTCCGTCCTGACGCCACACCCGGATCCCAAGCTGGCTCACCGGCTTGGAGGAATGGACGCTCAGCACCACCGCCTCCGCCGTGATCGTGTCGCCGATGTACACCGGTGCGGTGAACTTCCAGTTCTGACTGAGAAAGACGGTGCCCGGTCCCGGAAGATCCTCCGCCACCAGCGCATGCAGCAGTCCGGTGGTGAGTCCCCCCTGGACCACCAATCGGCCGAATCTGGTCGCCGCCACGAAGTCTTCGTCGAAATGGAGAGGATTCCGGTCCCCGGTGATCTCCGAATAGAGCCGGACGTGTTCGGATGTCAGGGTCAGGGATCGAGTGGCCTTCTGGCCGATCGAGAGACTCATGGTCCCGTTGCCCCGGTCGTTCGATCCGCCATGATCCAGCGAGCGGTGACCTGCTGGGTGGCCAGCGACACCAGACAATACGCCGCGAACCAGTAGAACCCGACCCCAAAAGTCGCGGTGAACGTGACCAGGGAGGGCGCGGTCCCGGGGGCCGATGGCGCCTGGCTGGCGCGGGCCGCGAGATAGGTGATGAAGAGCGCCACCGCGAAGACATCCGCCATGGACCATTTGGCGATCATCTCGACCAGGTGCAGGGTGCGCTTTCGTTGAAGTGCATCACGATGGAAGACCGCCCAGAGCACCAGCCCTGCCTTGGTGAAGGGGACCAGGACACTGAACAGGAGGATCAGGGTCGCCGCCGTGACGCTGCCCACCTGGTAGAGGTGCCTGACCGAGCCGAGGATGCTCCGGGTCTGATGGTAGACCTCGATCGGCTGCCCCGTGCCAAGCTGCCGGGCGATCTGCCCGCCCAGCTGGATCACCAGGGCGCCCTTGAGGCCTCCCGGCGCCTGCTCCAGCAAGGGAAGTACCGTCGGGTTGATGAGCGGGCGCAAGCTCGCGACGGTGGAATCCGATAATCCCTGGTTCAAGAGCTGCGGAGCCAGGCTTGCGACACCCTTGGGATCCAGTTGACCTCGGATCGTGATGACCGTGGTCAGAATGCCGGGCAAGAGCAGCCCGATCGAAGCCGCCAGGCCGGCCAGCGCGAGCAGTCGACGCCGATTCATGGGAGTGGCTCCTCTCCCCGATCCTGCCGCTCCTGCTCCCGCCGGGCTCGGCCCTCATCCAGCCAGCGGCGCGTCATGTCTGCGGCGGCGTGGCGCGCCCCCAGTCCGAAGGCAAGCCCCGCCGCGAGCGCAAAGGCCCCAAGGATCAGGGTGAAGGCCGAGGTGACGATCTCCGGCGCGAGACCGAGCTGCTGCACCGCCATGAAGATCGCAATGGTGACCACCGCCGCTTTGGCGATCTTGGCCAGCACCGGGACCCCTGCCACCCGTCCCGCCGATACCAGCACCACCGCGCGGACGAATTCGCCCACGATCATGCCGAGGATCACGATGACGATCGCGGCGATCAGGGTCGGGATGTAGGAGAGCATGGTGCCGAACATGACGTTGATGCTCTCCAGTCCCAGCGCGCTGCTTGCGAGCAGGATCACCACCAGCATCACCATCCAGAAGAGGAGCTTGCCCACCGCGTGAATCGGGTCGAGTCGGGTCCCGGTCCGCCCCATCGCCTCGGAAAACCCGCCCCGCTCGGCGACCTTGTTGAAGTTGAGTCGCACCAGAAGCCCATCGGTCCACCGCTCCACCAGCTTCGCGATGAAATAGCCGGCGACCAGGATGACGATCGCACCCAGCGTCGCGGGAAGGATCGAGAAGAGCTGGGAGCCGCCAAGCTGCAATCGCTGCCACAGTTCGTTCACCGGTTCACCTCGATCACGAGTTTCCCGACCTGGTCGCCCGCCGCCATCCGTTCATAGGCCTGCCTCCCCTCCGCCAACGGGACCACGCTGTCCACCACCGGCCAGAGCTTGCCGGCCCTGATTTTCTCCATGACCTGGCCAAACTCGGCACGCGTTCCCATGGTCGACCCCAGGAGACTCCACTGAAACCAGAACAGGCGCCGGATATCTACCCCCACTTCCGGGCCGCTCGTTGCTCCGCAGGTCACCAGACGCCCGCCGGGAGCAAGGGCCCCGAGCGACGCATCCCAGGTGGCCTCCCCAACCGAATCCACCACCACGTTGACCCCGCCTCCCAGATTCTTTCTGATCTCCCGGACGATGTCCCCGGGCGACCGCTCCCAGTGGTTGAAGACCTGATCCGCGCCCAGCGCTCGCGCCTTCTCGAGTTTGGCCGGGCTCGATCCGCTCACCAGGGCCACCGCACCCAGCTCCTTGGCAATCTGAAGCGCCGCCATCGAAATGCCACCGCCCGCCCCCCAGATCAGCACCGATTCTCCCCGGGAAAGTCTCGCTCTCGTCGTCAGCATTCGCCATGCGGTGAGCGTCGAGAGTGGGAATGCCGCCGCCTCGGCCCAGGACATCGTATCCGGAATTCCGGCAACGTTCCGTTCTGGAACGATGACCAGCTCGGCACAGGTGCCTGGCCGGTGTTCCCCCATGATCTGGAACGAACGGCAGTAGGGCTCTTCTCCAGCTCGGCACATCTGACAGCCGCCGCAGGAGATCCCCGGGTTGATCGCGACCCGGTCTCCGGCCCGCGGGGTTGTCACGCCGGGTCCGACGGCTTCGACTTCCCCGGCTCCGTCGGTTCCGACGATGTGAGGAAAGGTCAGAGTGATGCCCTTCACCCCGTCGGTCAGGAAGAGATCCAGATGATTCAGGGCGGCGGCCCGCATCCTCAGGCGAACCTCACCCGGTCCGGGCAGTGGCGGGTCAGGTAGGTCCAGCACCTCGAGCGCTTGCGGCCCGCCGAGTCGGGTTAGGGCCAGGGCTCGCATGGAGAAAAAGTCCGCCTTGCAGAAGGGAGAAAGTTGTGCAAGATATATGACCCCCTTTGGTGGGCGCCGAAGCGCCTCCCCCTCTGCGGCGGGGCCTGCCGCAGGTGAGCCCTTGGAGGACCTGTATGGCCGCGTTCCGAACCTCGGACACCTGGGAGTCAGGCGGAGGCTGGATGGATCCGATGCCTTCGTCGTCTCCACCCCCGCCCCCTCCGCCACCGCCCCCGCCGCCGCCGGCGCAACCGGCCCCCATGATGCGGCCGTCCAAGCCGATGGCTGAGGGGACCCCTGAGCGTCCGGCCCGAAAGCCGGCGGCGCCCAAGCCCGCCGCCCGGAAGGCGGCTCCGAAAAAGAAGAAGAAGGCCACGGCTCGGAAGCCCGCTCGCAAGGCAGCCCGGAAGCCGGCGCGCAAAGCGGCCCGGAAGCCCGCGCGGAAGCCGGCTCGCGCCATGAAGCGGAAGGCACCGAAGAAGGCGGTCCGGAGGACGGCAAAGAAGAAAGGCGGCAAGAAGCGCCGCTGATCGGGAACGGGGCGGAGAATTCTCCGCCCCGGTTTCATTTGAGCTCCTGGCGGCCTCTCTCTGTGTCCAAAGGAACACGAGGGAGGATTAGCTTTTTCGCCATGACAGACACCCCTCGAGACCAGCGTCCCGCCATCCGGCTCAGCTCCCTAAGCCACGGGGCGGGTTGAGCCTGCAAGCTCGGTAGCGACGAGTTGGCGCAGGTGCTGCGTCATGTCCCCGCGATTGTTGATCCCAACGTCCTGGTCGATGCCGCCAGCCGCGACGATGCCGCGGTGTATCGACTGGGACCCGATCGCGCGCTCGTCGCCACCGTGGATTTCTTCACTCCGATCGTCGATTCCCCAGCGGACTGGGGCGCGATCGCGGCCGCCAACGCCCTCTCCGACGTGTACGCCATGGGTGGAAGGCCGCTGTTCGCCCTCAACCTGGTGGGATGGCCCCGCGGGGTGCTCCCGTTCGAAGTCCTGGGCGAGGTGCTCCGGGGCGCCGGCGAGGTCGCCCGGCGCGCCGGGTGCCTTCTCCTCGGCGGCCATTCGATCGACGACCCCGAGCCCAAGTTCGGCCTCGTCGTCATCGGTGAGGTCCATCCCGACCGGATGATGACCAACACCGCGGGACGCCCCGGCGACCGGCTGGTCCTCACCAAGCCGCTGGGAACCGGCATTCTCACCACCGCGTTCAAGCGCGACTGGATCTCCGAACCGGATCTCGACGACGCCGTGCGGGTTATGACGACCCTCAACGACGGGGCCGCCCGCGCCGCGCTGGCCCAGGGCGTCCGCTGCGCCACCGACGTGACCGGCTTCGGCCTGCTCGGCCATCTTCGCAACGTGCTCGCCGGGAGCGGGGTGGGCGCCCGCGTCATCTTCTCCCGACTGCCCTTGCTCGGTGGTGTTCTGGAGCTGGCGGGCCGCGGAGCCGTCCCGGGCGGCACGCGCCGGAACCTCGAGAGCGCGAGGGCGGAGTGGGATTCCAGTCTCACCGACATCGAGCGCCTGGTCACGGTCGATGCGCAAACGTCTGGCGGATTGCTCCTCGCGGTGACGCCGGACCGGCTGGAAGCGGTGCTGGCGTCGCTTGCGGCGGAGGCCACCCCCGGAGCCGCGGTCATCGGCGAGCTCACGCCCGAGCGGGACGTGATCACGGTATCACGATGAGAAGGATTGCCGGGTGCTGGCTGGTGATGGCGGTGTTCCAGCTCTCGTGCGGCGAGGGGACCGGCCCCTCCGGGGATACTCGCACCTTCCGGATGGGCTTCGATGTGGGGGCGCTTCCCCCTCCGGTTCCCGACAATCTGGGTCCCTTCGTGTACCTCGGACTGGTCGATGCGAACCTCGAGCCCAAGCCGGCGCTGCAGGCCTGGGACAGCGTCTTTGCCCTGCCCCGCAGGTGATCATGCGTCCCGCCGTGGTCCATCTCGACGAGAGCTGTCTCGGCAACGGCCGGGAGGCCCCGTCCCCCGGCGGGACGGCCGGGTTAATCGAGGTGCGAGCCGGTGGAGCCGTCGAGCGGCGTGACTTTTTTGTGCACGCTTCCGACACCACCAACAACAAGATGGCGCTGGCCGGGGCCATCGGGGTCCTGCAGCTGCTCTCCCGCAAGAAGGTGCGCCTCACCCTCCTGATCGTGTCGGATTCCGAATATCTGGTCCGCGGTGTCCGGGAATGGATGCCGGGCTGGCGGGCCCGGGGCTGGAAGCGGAAGACCGGAGAAGTCGAGAATCTCGACCTCTGGCGGGCCCTCGAATACTCCCTGACCCTCCATGAGGTCCAGTTCGGATGGGTCCGGGGCCACAATGGCCATCCCAAGAACGAGTACGCCAACGACCTTGCCGTTCGCGCGGCAAAAGAACAGGAAACCTCGGACGGTGTTGTGCCGTCCGGGTTCGATCCCTGGCTGGTCGAGCGTCGCGCGGCGGGACTCTATCTCGACTATGATCCGGACGGCGCGTTCGCGATGCTGGAGGGTCGCCTCCGCGCCGGGGAACGATTCCCCCTCGACCTCGATACGCTCACCCCCCGGGGAGGATGAGGCATGGATGAGCTGACTCGGTTCGCGCGCACCCTGGTGGAACGACTCGGGACCAAGGCGGACAACGGGCCGGTCTCGGTCCGCGCCATCCGGAAGGAAATCCTTCCCTACCGGGCCGAACGGCGGAATCTGGGACTCTCCAGCGTGGAGGACTACGAAACCGTGTTGCTTCGCCTGGTCGCCGAGGAGCGGGGATTCGTGCGGACCGCCCCTCCCGACTCGGCCCAGCGCTGCCGGGAGCTCCTGGCGCATCCTAACCCGGATCTCGGCGTGCTCGAGGAGCTCGGGGATTCCACGATCCAGTTTACCTCACTGGCCGCCGCGCCGGTGTTCGAGCAAACGGACCGGCGGACCGGCGGCCCGTCGGAAAGCACCGACGCAGGCAGTCCGCCCATCCGCCCATCCGCCCGTCCGCCTGCAGCCGCCCGTCCGCCTGCAGCGGTCCGCCCATCCGCCGGTCCGCCTCAAGCCTGCCGCCACTGCAACGAATCGGTCCCCACTGAGCGGGTCGCGGTCTTCTGCCCCTGGTGCGGCGAGCGGCTGATCCCGCTCACCTGTGAACGCTGCGGCTCGGAGTTCGACTCCGGATGGCGACATTGCATCACCTGCGGTGCGCCGGTCGCCGATCCCTATCGCACGAGTTGAGATGGCGGATCGTCCCGAGGTCGTATTTCTCTCCGGGGTCCGAACCGGGTTCGGGAGCTTCGGCGGGGCGCTGAAGGATCTTTCGGCCACCGATCTCGCCACCGCGGCAGGTCAGGCGGCGATCGAGCGCGCCGGCGTCGCTGCTGCTTTGATCGATCACGTGATCGTCGGCAATGCGATGCAGACTTCAGCCGACAGCGCCTACCTGGCCCGTCACGTCGGTCTCCGGGTCGGGTGCCCCATCGAAACTCCGGCGGTCACCGTGAACCGGCTCTGCGGCTCGGGGTTCGAAGCGATCGTGCAGGCGGCTCACCGGATCCTGCTCGGGGAATCCCGCGTGGTGCTGGCCGCGGGGACCGAATCCATGAGCCAGGCGCCCTATGTGCTCCGTGGTGTCCGATGGGGCACCCGGCTCGGCAGCCCGCCCGTCGTCGAAGACCTGCTCTGGCAGGGGCTCACCGACCGGCAGTGCGGCTGCTCGATGGGAATCACCGCCGAGAACCTCGCTGCCCGCTACGGCATAACCCGCGACGAAGCGGACCGGTACGCCCTGCGGAGCCAGCAGGGCGCCCGGGCCGCGTGGGAGCAGGGCTGGTTCCGGGACGAGCTCTGTCCCGTGCCAGTCAAGGATCGGAAATCGGGGGCGCTGGTTCCCTGGATGGCCGACGAACACATGCGCCCCCAGACCACCCTGGAAGCTCTCGCCAAGCTGCCTCCCGTGTTCAAGCCCGACGGGGTCGTCACCGCGGGGAATGCGTCCGGCATCGGCGACGGAGCGGGCGCCTGCATCGTGACGTCTCGCGAGGTCGCCAACCAGCTGGGCCGGAAGCCGCTCGGCCGGGTGGTGGCGTGGGGGGTAGCGGGGGTCGACCCGACCATCATGGGCATTGGCCCGGCCCCGGCGATCCGGCAGGCCTTGGAGCGCGCCGGGCTGAGCCTCGATCGAATGGACCGGGTCGAAGTGAACGAGGCCTTTGCCGCGCAGTATCTCGCGGTCGAGCGGGAGCTCGGACTCGATCTCTCGCGCACCAACGTCGAGGGAGGTGGTGTCGCGCTGGGCCATCCCCTCGGCGCGAGCGGAGCCCGCATCACCGTTCACCTGCTGCACACCCTCCGGCGAATCGGCAAGCGATTCGGCCTGGGGTCGGCGTGTATCGGCGGGGGGCAGGGCATCGCGGTCATCGTGGAAGCCTTTCCATGAGCGACGCCCCCGGCAACCGGATCGATCGGGCCGCGCTGGAGCGCATCATGCAGCGCGCCGCCGAGCTCCAGGCCGCCGAGGCCGATGTGGGTGAAGGGCTCACCCCGGAAGAGGTCCTCGCCCTGGGCCGTGAAGTCGGCATCCCGGGGCGTCATCTGCAGCAGGCCATGCTCGAGCAGGCCACCGAGATCGTCGCCCCGGCCCAGGCCGGAATCGTCGGACGTGTGGTGGGCCCGAGCGAGATCACCGCGCACCGCGTCGTCGTCGGGGATCCCGAGGATGCGGCGCGAGCCCTCATCCAGTGGTTCGACGCCAACGAGCTCCTGGTCGTGCTACGTCAGCAACAGGGCCGGGTCACCTTCGAGCCCATGGGGGGAATGCAAGCGGCCCTCCGTCGCGGGACCGCGGCGTTCAGCAGCGGCAAACCGAAGTTCATGCTGGCCCGCGCCACCCTGGTGACGGCCACCTTTGCCCGTCTGGAATCGGGCTACTGCCACATCAGCCTCACCGCCGATCTCTCGAAGGCGCGCGGTGCATTCATCGGCGGCGCCTTCGCCGGAGGCTCGCTGGGAGTGGCAGGCGCCCTGGTTGCCGGAGTGCTGACCCCGTTCGCGCTGCTCGCCGCGGTTCCCGTGCTCGTGGGGGGCGCCGTCGGCTGGTACGTCCTCAAGCGATACCTGCCGCTCGCCGAGCGGGCTCGGCTGGGTCTCGAGCGGGCGCTCGATTACCTGGAGCGGGGCGGCATCAAGCCCGGCCACCAGATTCCGCCAAGGACGGGAGGGTTGTTGGAGGTGATCGCGGGAGAGGTACGCAAAGCGCTGGTGGGCAAGAACCGTGACCAGTAGAGCTACCGCCGCCCTGCTGCTCGCGGCGCTTGGATGCAGAGCGACTACCCATCGGCCCTACTTCACCCCGATGCCGATGGCGACCACGGTCCAGGTCGAGCTGGAGATTCCCGAGGCAACCCGCGTCCTCGCGGAAGCCCTCGCGCGAGACAGCGTGTCTTTCCGCACCGTGCGTGAGGCGGACGGCTTTCTGGATTCCGGCTGGATCGACTCGAAGACCCTGGAACCGACCCACGCGCGGCCCCTCGGCGCTGACGTGGTCCGGGTCAGGGCCTGGGTCAACCCCGATCGCGAATTCTGGAGCGAGCTGGTGGTGGAAGCGACCTATCGTCCCATCGCGGATCCGTCGCGGCCGGAGCGCGAGCTCGAGGTTCCTCTTCCGGAGGACCATCTGTTGCAGCGGAAGATCGCTGATGTGCTCCGGACCCTGGTCGAACGCTACGGCGACGTCGAGTCTCTCAAGGCGCTCACCCCCCCGGCTCCGGTGCGACCCGACAGCGCCAGGAAAGACAGCACTCGAACCCGGCCCGACACGATTCCGGCCCGGCCCAAACCGGACACCTCACGCGCCTGACCCGCGCACCGTGGTGGCTCCCTCTCCGTTCCCCGCTTCCTTTTCCGGTGAGTTTCGCATCGATGCCCAGGCGCGGGCGGCGTACTCCGAGGGAGCCGGCATCTTCCGAATCATTCCGAAAGGGGTGGCCGTACCATCGACCACCGTTTCGCTTCAGGAATTGATCCGCTGGGCCGGCGCCAACCGGGTGCCCCTCGTCCCGAGGGGCGCGGGAAGCGGAATGGGAGGAGGCAACGTGGGGAATGGAGTCGTCGTGGACCTCTCGGTGCTCGACGGTTGCCCTCTCCGCATCGATCCTGAAGCCCGCACCGCTCGGGTCGGGGCCGGCGTCACCCTCCGGGATCTCCAGACCGAGGCCGCCCGGTTCGGGCTCCGCTTTCCTCCCGACCCATCGAGCGCCCGATTTGCCACCCTCGGCGGGCTGGCCTCCACCAATGCGGCAGGCCCCGCCACGGTTCGGCACGGGAGCGTGCGTCGCTGGATCGAAGCCCTGGATCTCGTCACCGTAGAAGGTGAGATCCTGGCCCTGAAGCGCGGAATTCCCCTGGCCAGCGTCGCGGCGACCGAACGATTCACACGGGATGCCGAACCGGCTCTGCGGGCTGCGCGAGACCTCGTTTCGAGGATGTATCCAGCGACCCGCAAGAATTCCTCGGGATACGCCATTGATGCCTTTCTCGCCTCCGGCGAGTTGGTCGATCTGATCGTCGGGAGTGAGGGAACCCTCGGCCTGATCACCGGCATCGAATGTCGCCTCGCCCCGCTTCTCTCGTTCCGGGCAGGGGTCCGTGCCGGAGTCCGCGACCTTCGGAGGACGGCCCAGCATATCCCCAGCTTGCTCGAGCTGGAGCCGTCGGTCTTCGAGTTCCTCGATCGCACCTTGCTGCGCCTCCTGGAGGGCTCGGGGAATGCCATCGATCCGGGCTGGGAGGGTTTGTTGCTGATCGAGTTCGAGGGCGATGACCGCGCGGAAGTTCTGGACCGGATGGACCGGACAGCCCTGCTGTTGAGTCCCGACGTCGAGGATCTCCGCCGCGCGGAGGGGTCACGGGGCCTCGAGGAGCTCTGGGAGATTCGGCATGCCGCGAGCCCTCTGCTGGCCTCCCTCGGAGATAGCCTGCGCTCCCTTCAGGTGATCGAAGATGCCTGTGTGCCGGTCGATCGGGTTCCCGACTACGTCACCGCGGTCCGCGAAGCCGGAGAGCGACATGGAGTGCGTCTCGTCATCTTCGGGCATCTGGGTGACGGGAACGTTCACGTGAACCTCCAGCCCGACGTCTCCGTCCCGGGGTGGGAAGGAGGAGTCGAGCGTATCCTCGAGGAGGTGACCGCGGCGGTGATTCGGCTGGGCGGAACCATGAGCGGGGAACACGGGGATGGCCGTTTGCGCGCCCCGTTGCTCGACCGTGTCTATGGCGTCGAGATACTCGATCTGTTCCGGCTGGTGAAACGCGCTTTCGATCCCACGGGGATTCTCAATCCGGGGGTGAAGCTCGCGCTCGGGGGACAGCGACCCCTCGATGGCCTCAAGGTGGGAGCCGGCGCCGTGCCGATCCCGGCCGGGATCGAGCGGGAGCTTCGGACGATCGAGCGGACTGGAGGATATTCGCTGAGTAGATTGGAGATCGCATGAAACCATATCTCGATCTCCTCGCCCACGTGCTCCATCAGGGTCGGCCCAAAGCGGACCGGACCGGCACCGGTACGCTGAGCGTATTCGGATGGCAGATGCGATTCGATCTTGCCGAGGGCTTTCCTCTCACCACCACCAAACGCGTCCACTTCAAATCCATTGTGCAGGAGCTGCTCTGGTTTCTTCGGGGAGAGACCACCACCCAATCCCTCAAGGCTGCAGGAGTTTCAATCTGGGACGAATGGGCCGGCCCGGAGGGGGATCTCGGTCCTATATATGGATACCAGTGGCGCTCCTGGCCCGCCCCTGACGGACGGCGGATCGACCAGATCGCCAATGTCATCCGGGAAATCCGGGGCAATCCGGACTCGCGCCGTCTCGTGGTCAGCGCCTGGAACGTCGCCGATCTCCCCGCCATGGCCCTTCAGCCCTGCCATGTGCTTTTTCAGTTCTACGTGGTGGACGGCCGGCTTTCGTGTCAGCTCTATCAGCGAAGCGGCGACGTCTTCCTCGGCGTGCCCTTCAACATCGCGTCCTACGCCCTTCTGACCGCGATGGTCGCCCAGGTCACCGGTCTCGTTCCCGGCGAGCTCATCCATACCTTTGGAGATGTCCACCTCTATCGGAATCATCTCGACCAGGCCCGCGAGCAGCTGACCCGCGAGCCCAGGCCGTTGCCCACTCTCCGACTCGATCCCAGGGTAGCGGAAATCGACGACTTCCGGTTCGAGCACGTCACCCTGGAAGCCTACGATCCTCACCCCGCGATTCGGGCCCCGGTGGCGGTGTGATCGTTTCGCTGGTTCTCGCGATGGCCGAGAACCGGGTCATCGGGAGGGGAGGGAAGTTGCCCTGGCGCCTCCCCGATGATCTCCAGCGGTTCAAGAAGATCACGCTCGACCACACCGTGATCATGGGGCGAAAGACCTTCCAGGAGATCAAGCACCCCCTCGCCAATCGCCGTAACGTCGTCATCTCCCGGGACCCGGATTTCCAGGCGCGGGGGACTACCGTGGTGCCCAGCCTCGAGGAGGCGCTGGCCCTGGGCGCCACCGAGAAAGAGGTCTTCGTCATCGGCGGCGGGGAGATCTTCCGCCTGGCCCTGCCGCTCGCCGACCGTCTTTACCTCACCGTCGTCCACGCCGAAGTCCCCGGCGACACCTTCTTCCCCCCGCTCGACCAGGCCGCGTGGGCGCTCGAGGAGGAGGAGCATCATCCGGCCGATGCGCGACACCAGTTTGCATTCTCTTTCCGGCGATATCGGCGGATTCGGACCTGAAACCCATTGTGCGGTCCGGATTTTTTCCTTAGCTTATGAAGTAGCTGTGAGTTCCGAGCTTTGCCCCTCGTTGCCTTGCACCTCGGAGCCACCTTTTCAAGGAGGTCAGTTGGCGGTTCGAATAGGATTCGCCTATAACCTCAAGCCTCCTGTCCCAGCGCCAAAAAAAGGGCGCGAGCCCGATTCCCCCTCCGCCTCACTCGATCACGTCCCCGCCAATCGCGCGCTGCGTTCCGACCTCTCGCAGCCGGACCTGTATGCCGAGTGGGATGAGCCGGAAACGATCGATGCGATCGCCAACGCCCTCGCGGGCCTGGGAGAAGTGATCCGCCTCGAGGCGACCTCGGATTTCCCGGCCCGGCTCCTCGACGCCCGTCCCGACTTCGTGTTCAACATTGCCGAGGGCCTCCACGGGGTGAATCGGGAGAGCCACGTCCCTTCCATCTGCGAGTTCCTCGGCGTCCCTTATCACGCCTCCGATCCCCTCGCCCTGGCCATGACGCTCCACAAGGGACGGGCCAAGGAGACCATGGCCTACCACGGTGTCCCGACCGCCCCCTTCGTGGTTGCCGGCACCCGGGCCGATGCCCGCAATGTGAACCTGCCGTTCCCCCTCTTTGCCAAGCCGGCCCTGGAGGGCTCGGGGAAGGGAATTACCGAAAAGTCCCTTTGCACCAGCCGAGCCCGGCTGGTCCAGCAGGTGGGCGAGCTGCTCGACACCTACCAGGAGCCCGTGCTGATCGAGAGCTGGCTGCCGGGGCAGGAATTCACCGTCGCGATCCTCGGCAATGGCAAGGAGGCCAAATGTCTGCCGCTGGTCTCCATGCGGTGGGACGCGCTTCCCCTGGGAGCGCAGCCGATCTACGGCTATGAGGCCAAATGGCTCTGGGACACCCCTGATCACCCCCTCGACCTCTTCGAGTGTCCCGCCAAGATTTCCAAGGAGCTGGCCCGCGACATCCGCTCCGCCGCGCTGTGGGCGTATCGAGCCCTGGGTTGCCGGGATTGGTGCCGGGTCGATGTCCGCTGTGATGCCGCCGGCAGACCCATGGTGGTCGAGCTCAATCCCCTGCCCGGGGTGCTGCCCAACCCTCAAGACAACTCCTGCTTCCCCAAGGCAGCCCGCGCCGCCGGGATGTCGTACGAAGAATTGATCCAGAGCGTCGCCGACGTCGCCTGGCGCCGGATCAGCGGCCGGAGTCTTGAGAAACGGCGCAAGCGGGTCGCGGCGTGAAGATCGGAATCCTGTTCGACGCAGGGAGCGCGGACTGGAACCAGCAGGACGTGGCCGCGGTCATGGCCAACGTCAATGAAGTGCAGGCCGCGTTACGCGTGGCTGGTCACGAAGTCGTCCAGATCCCGGTTGAGCTGGCCGATGTCGCCTGGCTCCGGAAGGTCCAGCGTCAGGAGGCGATCTTCAATCTGTGCGAGGGCGTGAACGGATACGCCAAGTACGAGGACTTCGCCGTGGCAGCGCTCGAGCTCACCCGCATCCCCTTTACCGGCTGCGCGTCCTGGCCGGTAACCATTTGCCATCGCAAGCATATCGCCAATACGCTCCTGCTCTCCGCGGGCGTCCCGGTGCCCACCTTCATGCTCGCGAAGGGCATCACCCCCCCTGCCGGGCTTCGGTACCCCGTCATCGTGAAGCCCTCGGGGGAGGATGCCAGCGTGGGCATCGACCTCGGCGCCGTATGCCAGACCCGAAAGGCCCTCCGCGACCGGCTGGCCCAGATGCTGGAGCAGTGGAATGACGTCCTCATCCAGGAGTACATCCCCGGCCGGGAAGTGAACGTCGGATTCATTGGCCGCGAGATGATGCCGGTCTCGGAGATCATTTTCACCAGGATGCCGCAAGGCGCCTGGCCGATCGTGACCTACGCCGGCAAGTGGAATCCCGAGAGTCCCGAATACGCCGGGTCCGAGCCGGTCTGTCCGGCGGACCTGTTTCCCGAGCTCGGCCGCCGGGTCGCCCAGGTCGCCAAGCAGGCCTGGGAAACGCTGGCCGGGTCCGAAGGCTATGGGCGGGTGGACCTTCGGGTGACCGACTCCGGTGAGGTGTTCGTGCTCGAGGTCAATCCCAATCCGGACCTGTCGAGCGATGCCGGGTTCGCCCGGATGGCGGCGGCAAAGCACTGGGGGTATGCCGAGCTGGTTCAGCGAGTCCTGGACGAGGGGCTCCGTCGGTTCGACCGAGCCCGGGCTGCCGAAGCTCTCACCCAGAACGTTCCGGCGTGAGTCGTTCGAATCTCCTGATCTCCCCGGTCATCCGGGCCCCAGCGATTTCGGATCGCGAGACGGTGAAGGCCGTCACCGAGCGATCGGAAGGATTCCGTGCCGACGAAATCGCCGTCGCCATGGACGTCTTTGATGCCTCCCTCGGCATCGGGAGGCCAAGCGATCCCGACTACGAAATCGCGCTGGCAGAGCTGGATGGCGGGCTGGCCGGCTGGATCTGCTGGGGACCCACGCCATGTACCCGGGGAACCTTCGACCTCTATTGGATCGTGGTCGACCGGCTCTGGCAGGGGAAAGGGATCGGAACCGTTCTGATCGAGGAAATGGAGCGGCGGGTGTCGGACCGAGCCCGCCTCATCGTCGTCGAGACCGCGGGTCGGGATGACTACGAGGCGACCCGGAAGTTCTACCAGCACCGCGGGTACGAACAGGCATCGCGGATTGCCGACTACTACGCGTCTGGAGATGATCTCGTCGTGTACGTGAAAAGGTGCCGCTCACACCTCACACCCCGTACCTAACGCCTATGTCTACCTGGCAGGAGCTTCTCAAGCAGCGCTCCATCACCAGCATCGAAGCGCTCGCCGAACGGTTCGGCCCGGAGCACTTCCCGCCCAGCCATTACGAGAGACTCCGCCAGGCCATCGATAACTTCGAGTTTCGGATCTCGCCCCCGATGGTGGACCTGATCGAGTCGCCCGACGACCCGATCTGGCGCCAGTACATCCCCACCGTGCAGGAGCTGGACGTCGTGGACGGGATCGTGGACTCGCTGGAAGAGGACCGCGACAGCCCGGTTCCCAATATCACCCATCGCTATCCCGATCGCGCGCTCTTCCTGGTGTCTCCGGTTTGCGCGAGCTATTGCCGGTTCTGCACCCGACGCCGCAAGGTGGGCGACCCCGAGAAGATCCCGATGTCGCAGTTCGAATCCGCCTTCCAGTATCTGGAGGCGCATACCGAGATCCGCGACGTCATCATGTCGGGCGGCGATCCCCTCATGCTCTCGGATCGCCGCCTCGAAAGCATGTTGACCCGGCTCAGGGCCATCGAACACATCGAGATCATCCGGATCGGGAGCCGGGTCCCCTGCCACTTGCCCGAGCGGATCACCCCGGAGCTCTGCGCGATGCTCAGGAAGTTCCATCCGCTCTTCATCAATACCCATTTCAATCACCCGCTGGAGCTTACCCCTTCGGCGGTGGCGGGCCTGGGCCGGCTCGCCGATGCCGGCATCCCGCTCGGCTGCCAGACGGTCCTTCTCAAAGGGGTGAACGACGATCCCCAGGTGATGGTCAAGCTGATGCAGGGGCTCCTCAAGGCCCGGGTCAGGCCGTACTACATCTACATGGCCGACCAGGTGGCGGGCGGCGAGCACTTCCGGACCTCCGTGGAAACCGGTCTCCGCATCATGAAGGCCTTGCGAGGATGGACCAGCGGACTGGCCAATCCGTATTTCGTCATCGATGCCCCAGGTGGAGGTGGCAAGGTGCCGCTCCTCCCCGAGTACGTCGAGAGCGTGACCGAAGACGAGGTGGTGTTCCGGAACTTCAAGGGGGACCGCTACGTCTATCGCCAACCCAAGCCGGGACAGAACGGAAAGCGAATCCCGGAGCCGGAATATCTCATCGAGGCGATCCCCGGTAGCTGATCGCCCCCGGCACCCTCACCGATCTCGGAGCTTCCATCCTGGGAGTCCCGCCAGCCACGAATACGGATCGATCGCCACGCCTTCCAGGCGCCGCGGGATCGCGGCGACCTGGGTGGGATTGTAGAGCCAGATCCCCGGCACGTCGGCATTCAGGGTATCCATGGCTTCGCGCCATGCCGTTCGGGCCAGCGCAACCGATCCGGGGAACCACGCCGCCCGGTGAAAGAGCGAATCGAATACCGGATTGGCGTAGCGAGTGTAGTTCAGCTTGCCGATACCGCCCCTGGTCCATTGATCCGCCAGGCTTCGGGGGCTCGGCTCGTCGAGCCATGCGCCGATGAAGCTTTCGAATTTGCCGGTCCGCAATCGCTCCTGAAAGACCGGGAAGTCCACCGAGGTGACCGTCGCGCCGATCCCGGCCTGGCGCCACATCTCCTGCACCACCTGGGCAAGGTTCCTCCGGGCGATGCTGGTGCCGGGGACCAGAATGTCCAGCGTGAGCCGACGCCCCGCACGCGCCCGCATTCCGTCGGCGCCTCGGCTCCATCCCCCTGCATCGAGCAGCGTCGCCGCGCTGTCCCGGCTGTACGGGATGCCGGCTGTGCTCGAATCGTAGATCCAGAGAATCCGTGACATGGGTCCGGGCGGGGCGATCGCATCCCGGCCGAACACGCCGCGCGCCGCCAATCCACGATCCAAAGCCATTGCCAGGGCTCGGCGGACCTCGCGAGATCGAAGCGGACTTGCCGCGGCTCCGCCCAGGTTGAAGCCGAGAAAGCCGTACACGGCCGCCGGGTACGAGACGGTGTCGAACACGGTATCGGCCCTGACCCGCGCCACCCGCGCGGAATCTCCCACCGATTCGACCAGGTCGGCTTCGTGGCTGAGCAGCAGGTTCAACGCGGCATCCGGTTCGCCGGCGAAGCGCCAGACGACTCGTTGGATTCCCGTCCCCCCAGCCACCCGCTCGAGGGTAAGCGATTGCCCTTTGTTCCACGCCGCGAGCCGGTAAGGTCCTGAGCCGATCAGGCGTGCGGCGCTACTGTCCGCGGCCCATTCGCTCCGCGGGATGGAATCCCACAGGTGACGGGGGAGAACCCGAACGTACCAGGTGGCTGTGTACCATTGCTCCGGATCCGGCTCGGGAAACCGTATCTGGACGGTCGAGTCGTCCACTGCATTCGCGGTGATCCGCGATACGAGCTCCTGGCCCCCGGCTTCGAGAATGGTGTCCCCGTAGGCCTCGAAGGAGAATGCCACATCCTGAGCTGTCACCGGCCGGCCGTCGTGCCAGGTGGCCCCCGGCCGGAGATGGAACCGGAGGGTCAGCGAGTCCACCCGTTCCCACCGAGTCGCGAGGCCCGGGCGGTAAGCCGAGCTATCGACCGGCGGCGCATGCGCGGGCAGCGATGCCAGTCGCTCAAAGATCAGATCGCTGATGTCCCGGCCCAGCGACCCCTGGACCAACGGCGGCAGGATGGCGTCGGGGATTCCGGTCGCGGCCACCACCAGGGTGTTGCAGCGAGCGCAGTCTTTCTCGGCGGGTCCGCAGGCCATGGCAATGCTGGTCAGAGCCGTGAGAACCCGAGACAGAGTCCGTGGCTTCACCGCAACATTGGTGATCTGTACATGAACAGCTGAGCGCATGAGTTCGGAATCATGTCGATCTATCACTGTATGATTCCTCCGTAGTGCAGTGTATTGCTGTAATAGTGTAATATTATGTACAATATGATGTTACATAACGCTGCAAGATCGCGCTGTTCTTCTATTAAACGCAACGCCATAGTCAGGCACAGCGGTTGCTCTGGTCATATGCCCAGGAAGTTGACAGCAAATCAACCTGCTTGCCGAATGGAGCGTTGTCCATGCGTCGTCCCCGGTTCTTCCTCAATACGATCCTCGGCGTTGTCATCGCCGCCGGATGCTCGAATGTGCCATCGGCTCCGGTGCAGGAGGAATCTCCGGCGCAGCCGAACCTGATCGGTTCGTTGATTTCCGCTCTGCTTCCCGGCTCCTGCCCGAACCAGGAGAGTGCCGAGACCAGCGCGGTCATCGGTCCCAGGGGCGGCACCCTCCAGGTCGGTGCCCACACCATCGTTATTCCCCCTTCTGCCCTTTCGAAGGACATCAGGATCACCGCGAAGACGGGGAGCCAGGCCGGTAACGCGATCCAGTTCGGTCCCGAAGGCCTTCGGTTCAACACCTACGCGACGGTCACGTTCGACATTTCCAACTGTCGTGGATGGGGGCTCCTGAGACTTCCGGTGGTGGTGTACACCGACAACCTGTTGCTCTCGATTCTGGAGCTCGAGCCTTCGGTCGTGAACAGTCGGGAGAAGACCGTCAGCGGCCACATCACCCACTTCTCCCGCTACGCGGTGGCGTACTGATTCGGTAACGCACGACGAACTTCTGAAAGGAAGGCGGACCTCATGCGTTGTCGCAAGGCGTTCCTGAGCACGATCCTGGGCGTTTCGGTCCTCGTCCACTGATGTCGGCAAAGCCGATGTACTCGTCCTCGATGCCCGAACCGGCTCAGACCGCCGCCCAGGTGCTCCTTCGGACCGGACGAGCGCACGACCGCGCCGGCAGAACCGAAGACGCCATCGCCTCCTACCAGCAGGCGATCCGGCTGGCCGAAGCGGGCGGCCGTCCCGACAAAGCCGTGCTGGTGGAGGCCCTGCGCCGCCTCGGTGTGGTTCGCCATTGGCGCAATGAAATCGCCGAGGCGCGGATGCTCTGCCGCCGGAGCCTCAAGGAAGCCAGCCTGTTCGGGGACCCGGCGCTCGCCGGCGAAGCGCTGAATGCGCTCGCGGGATTCGACACCGAGACGGGCGATCTTGCCGCGGCCCGGGCCCTCTATCGGACCGCGCTACCCCTGGCCGACGGCTCGCCCGGGCTGCGCGGACGGATCGAGCAGAACCTCGGCATCGTGGCGAGCATTCAGGGCGATCACGACGATGCCTTCCAGCACTACCATCGCTCCCTCGACGCCTTCCAGGAGGCCGGCGACGATCCTGGGGCGGCCATTGCCTATCACAACCTCGGACTCATTGGCAGCCGCCGGGGCGAGCTCAACGAGGCCGAGAGGTGCTTCTCGGCCAGCGCCACTCGAGCAGTGCGCGGAGGCGACGTCTACCTGGAAGGGCTGTGCGAGCTGAGCCGCGCCGAGGTCTCCCTTCGAAAAGAGGAGTACAGCGGTGCGCTCGGACGGGCCGAGCGTGCCCTGGAGATCTTCGAGCAGATCGGCGCCCGGTTGGCCCAGGGGACCGCGTATCGGGTGATTGGCATGGTCCTCCGCGAGACGGGCCGGGTCGCCCTGGCGGAAGACCGGTTCCGGACCGCCCTCAACATCGCGAAGGAAACCGGATCGCTCCTCGACCAGGCGGAAACGGCTCGGGAGATGGCTTGCCTGCACCAGCGAACCGGGGAAAGGAAGGAAGCCGTCGCCCTCTTCACCGTGGCCAGGGACCTGTTCCAGAAACTTGATGCCCGCCTCGATCTCGAGGATGTGGGCCGCCGAATGGCCGAGCTGGCCGCATGACATGAGTCGCCCTTCGCAGTCGCTCCTTCCCCAGCCCGACTCGGAGCCGCGCCCCGCCGGCGCAATGCTTCGGGCCGGGCGTTCGCACGATCGGGCCGGCCGGCTCGATCAGGCGCTCATCGCGTACAGTGAGGCCATCGCGCTCGCCGAACTGGATCCCGAGCCCGCGGTGCTGGTCGAGGCGCTGCGTCGCAAGGCGGTGGTTCATCATCGCCGGAACGAGCCGTCGCTCGCCTCCGAGCTCTGTCAGCGGAGCTATGACGAGGCCGTCGCCCTGGGCGACCGCACTCTCGCAGGCGAAGCGATGAATGCCATGGGCGGTTTCCGAATGCAGATCGGAGACCTCGACGAGGCCGAGGCCGCTTTCCAGGCTGCCCTGCGCCTGGCCCAATCCGACAGTTCCCTCCTCGGAAGAATCCATCAGAACCTGGGCATCCTCTCCAGCATCCGGGGGCACCGGGAACAGGCCATGCAACACTATGGCCTTTCCCTCGAAGCCTTCAAGGAAGCGGGCGACGAGCGGGGGACCGCGATCGGCTACCACAACCTGGGAATGGTGGCGAGTCAGCGGGGCGACCTGGATCAGGCCGAGGCTTCCCTCTCCCGCGGCGCGATGATCGCGGCCCAGATCGAAGACGTGCACCTGGAAGGACTCTGTTGGCTCAACCTCGCCGCGGTGTCCCACAAGGCGCAGCAGTTCGCCGATGCCCTGAAACGGGCCGAAGCCTCCCTCGCGATCTTCGAGCAACTCGGCTCGGACGCCGACAAGGCGGACGCCTACAAGGTGATCGGCATGGTGTTCCGCGACACCGGACGTCCTGTCATGGGGGAATCGCGGCTCCGCGCGGCGGCCCAGATGGCGGTTCAGACCACCTCGGTCCTCACCGAAGCAGAGGCTTCCCGCGAGCTGGCGCTGCTCTATCAGACGGTGGGGCGGAATCAGGAGGCCCTGGGGCTCCTGAACCACGCCCACGGCTTGTTCTCCCGGCTCCGCGCCCAGATCGAGCTGGTGGACGTTGCCGGCAAGCAGCAGGAGCTCGAGGGGACCTTCCTTCTCGTGGTGCGAGAGTGGGGTCAGTCGATCGAATCATCCGATCACTACACCCACGGGCACTGTGAGCGAGTTGCCGAGTACGCCCTCGCGGTGGCCCAGGCGCTCGGCTGCGATGCGATCCAGCAGACGACGGTGCGATTGGGGGCGTACCTGCACGACGTTGGCAAGGTGAGAGTTCCCCACGAAGTGCTGAACAAGCCAGGCCGGCTCACCGACGAGGAATTCGAGCTGATGAAGCTCCACACGGTCCACGGCGTGGAGCTGCTCGCCGGGATCGAGTTCCCCTGGGACATCAAGCCGATCATCCGGTGGCACCACGAGAAGCTGGATGGAACCGGCTACCCCGATCGGTTGAAGGGCGACGAAATCCCGCTCACCGCCCAGATCATCGGCATCTCGGATGTCTATGACGCGCTCACGACGACCCGGAGCTACCGGGCCGCCATGCCGAGATCCGCAGCCCTGGCGGAGATGCAGCGTTGCCGGGGCTGGTGGCGTCCGGCGGTCTTCGAGGCGTTCATGCAGTCCATCGGCGCCGACCTCACCGAATCCGACCTGATCTCCGCTGCATAACCATCGCCGCACCGCGTAGGATCAGCGCGACACTTGACCCCCAGATTCCCAGGTATTCCATATTCAACTGCACAGATTTATTACAGTTTATGGTCCAGTTTATCTCATGTATCTCAATGCAATATATAATGTTATATAATAGAGCAAATTTTTGCTGTATTGTTGATGTGCGGTAGCTCCCGATACGGCACATCGGTTGCTCGATGGGGATTTCACCATGACCATCTCCGCTCCCGAGCCCCTGTCCTCCGAAGTGCCGCCGAATGCCGGGCAGGTGCTCCTTCGCTCCGGAATCGCCCACGATCACGCGGGGCGACTGGAGCAAGCGATCGCTGCGTACGAGCAGGCGATCCGGGTCGCCAGGATGGGTGGCCGAAGACAGCGCCGCATCGTGATCGAAGCCCTTCGCCGCCACGCCGTGGTGCGGCAGCGTCGGAACGAGCTCGACCTGGCCCGCGACCTTGTGCAGCGGAGCCTCGAAGAAGCGCGAACCCTCGCCGACCCGGTGATGACGGGAGAAGCCCTGAACACACTCGGCGAGTTCGACATCGCAGCCGGCGACCTCGACGTCGCGGCGGAGCGGTTTCGCGCCGGCCTGGAGCTCGCCGCCAATTCCGCCGAGCTGCAGGCTCGCATCGAACAGAACCTCGGGCTCATCGCGACCATCCGAGGCCGCCACGAAGACGCGCGACTCCACCTCCGCCGCGCGCTGGATGGCTTCGATCAGCATGGGGGCGATGCCGAGATCGCCGCCGCCTTTCACCACCTCGGCACCATCGAGATGCGCCGTGGCGAATTCCTCGAAGCCGAGCAGTGTTTCTCGCTGAGCGCGGCTCGGGGGGCGCGGAGCGGCGATGTCAGCCTCGAGGCTCGTTGTCAGCTGGGCCGGGCCGAGATCGCCTTCCGGCGGGGTCACCACAGCACCGCCCTGCGGTTGGCCGAGGGCGCCCTCGAGGTGTTCGAGCAGAAGGGCGTCCGAGCCCCTCAAGCGTGTGCCTATCGAATCATCGGGATGGTCCTGCGTGACAGCGGACGCGCCGCGCTCGCCGAGGACCGGCTCCGCACCGCCATGACCATCGCGCGGGAAACCGAAGTGGTCCCGGAACAGGCCGCGGCGGCTCGGGAGCTGGCCCGCCTGCATCAGAACACCGGGCGAACTGGGGAGGCGGCCGTCCTTCTCGACTCCGCCCGAATGCTGTTCGAACGCCTCGGTGCGAGCCTCGAGCTTGAAGAAACCGACCGTCGGATCGCCGAGATCGCGGCCTGATATGATCGCCTCTGCCGCTTCGCGAATCGCCGGGAATCATGACCTGGATCTGCGTCCCGCCGGAGCCATGCTTCGGGCGGGCCGTTCCCACGACCGGGCCGGACGGCTCGACCACGCCCTCTCTGCCTACGCGGAAGCCATCGCGCTGGCCGAGTTGAGCGGTGAGCGCCCCGTCCTGGTCGAAGCCCTGCGACGGAAAGCCATGATTCACCATCGCCGGGGAGAGTCCGCGCCCGCCATTCAGTTCGGGGAGCGCAGCTATGACGAAGCGGTGGCCCTGGGCGATCGCGTCCTCGCTGGAGAAGCCTTGAATGGACTCGGCGGGTTCCGGGTGGCGGCGGGCCAGCTCGACGAGGCCAGAGCCATCCTCCGGGATGCCCTCCGGGTCGCCCAGGGAGATCAGGCCGTCCTGGGACGAATTCACCGGACCCTCGGCACCCTCGCGGGAATCGAAGGCCGGCTCACCGAGGCAACCGAGCACTTTCACCTCTCGCTCAGCGCCTTCGACCAGGTCGGCGACGATGGGGAGGCCGCCCTCGCGTGTTACCATGTGGGGGTCGATGCCAGCCAGCGCGAGGATTTCATCGACGCGGAAGCCTCTCTCAGCAGGAGCGCGGTCCTGGCGGCCCGCACCGAAGATGTCCATCTGGAAGGCCGTTGCTGGCTTGGATTGGCCGTCGTGGCGCACCGGAAGCAACAGTACGCCGACGCGATGAAACGGGCGGAGGCCGCCCTGGGGATCTTCGCGCAGCTCGGCTGCCCCATGGGGAAAGCCGATGCCTACCGGATGATCGGAATGATCTTTCGCGATAGCGGATACTCCCTGCTCGCGGAAGCCCGGCTGCGCGCCTCGGCGGAGATTGCCGCCGGGGCGTCGTTGCCGTTTGCGGAGGCTGAGGCATGCCGGGAGCTCGCCCTGCTCCACCACCACACCCTGGGCCGGCCCCGGGAGGCTCTGTCCCTGCTGGGGCACGCGCGTGGCCTGATGAGCCGCCTGTCCCCGGTGAACGAGCTCGGGGATGCAGCGGCCAGGCAGCGCGACCTTCTGGCAACCATGCTGCGGGTCGGTCGCGAGTGGGGACAGACCATCGAAGCGGCGGAGCCGTATTTTCGCGGACATTCGGAGCGGGTCGCCGAATATGCGGTAACCGTGGCGACGGCGCTGGGATACTCTGAAGAAGAGCTCGCCCTGGTGCGGCTGGGCGGGTATCTCCACGACATTGGCAAGTCCCGGGTCCCTCACGAAGTGCTCACCAAGCCGGCGCGACTGACGGCGGAGGAATTCGCCCAGATGCGGCGCCACTCCGTCTATGGCGCCGAGCTGATTCAGGGGATGGAATCACCCTGGGATCTGGAACCGATGATCCGGTGGCACCATGAGCGGGCCGACGGGAGCGGGTATCCCGACGAGCTTCGGGGGGACGCGATTCCGGTCGCTGCCCAGGTGATCGGAATTGCGGACGTGTACGATGCGCTCACCACCGCGCGGAGCTACCGTCCCGCCATGCCGCGGGATCTGGCCCTCGCCGAAATGCGACGCTGCCGCGACTGGTGGCGCCCGGAGGTCTACGACGCCTTCCTGCAGACGCTTGGAGCGGATCTCAGCGAATCGGAGCTGATCGCGGCGGCCTGATTAGTTTTGTCGGATGGCCCTCCCCACGGCCACCTCCTCCTCCGCGACCTCGCCGGTCGGATCGACCAGCAGAACCGAAGCCGGCAACAAGCGGGTCGCCAACGCGCTGCTCCAGTGGATCGATCACCCGTCGCGACTGACCCTGGTCGCGATGCTGATCGGCTGGGGTGCGATGTACTTCGCCTATCGGGATCACTGGCTTGGCCTGGTCCTGGCGCTGGCTTGCACCGTGGCCGGTTTCGTCGCGATGGAGCGGGGACGGTCCAAGGCGCGCGGTCGATCCCATCGGCTTCGCGCCGCCATCGATGCCGCGGCCGCGAGAAACCGGGAGCTCGATCTGCTGCGGGGACTGGGCGCCACCCTCCTCCGGGTGCGGAGCAGCGGAGAGCTCCTCGAGGAAGCCGCCAGCCGTGCCAACCATCTCCTCAACTGCCAGAGCAGCCTCATTCTCCTCATGGCCGAGGAAGGCCGCTTTCTCCGGATCGGCGCCGCCGCCGGGCGGCTTCGCTCCGCGGTCGGTGGCCTGGTGCCGGTGGAACGGTCTCTGGTGGGATGGAGCGTGGGCACCGATCGTCCGGTCGTCAGCCAGGACATGGCGAAGGATCCCCGGAATTTCCCGGTCCAGGCCATCCCGTCCGACCTGACCCGCATGATCACCGTGCCGCTCCGTTCCTCGGGTGTGGTGATCGGCGTGGTGACCTGCCTCAACCGCCAGGAAGATCCCGGGTTCGGCGATCACGATGTGGCGCTGCTGACCGCCCTCGCGGAACAGGTGGCGGTGGGGCTCGATCGCGCCTTCATGATCGAGGAAACCCGCCGGAGCGAACAGGCCCTGGCGGACAAGAACCGGGAGCTGGTTCGGGCCACCAAGCTCAAGGACGAGTTCCTCGCCAACATGTCCCACGAGTTTCGCACTCCGCTCAACGCGATCATCGGGTTCTCCGAGCTGATCCTCGCGAGCCAGAGCGAGTGGATGAACGAGGAACAGCGGGATTTCATCGAGTCCATCGCCCGGAACGGCCGGCACCTCCTCGGCCTCATCAACAACATTCTCGATCTCTCCAAGATCGAAGCCGGGCGGATGACGGTGAATCTGACCCGGGCCGACTTCCGCGCGTCCCTGCGCGCCGCGGTGACCGACACCGCGAGCATCCGGCTCAACAAGCGGCAGACCTGCACCATCGAGGAGGCGGACCAGCCGATCGACCTGCTCGCCGATCACGTCCGGGTGCGCCAGATCCTGATCAACCTGCTCTCCAACGCCTCCAAGTTCACTCTCGAAGGGGGCAGCATCCATGTCTCGGCGGTGCGAACCTCGGTTCCCCTCCCGATGCCCGCGAGCCGGAATGGAGAGTCGGCCCGGCTGGTGACCCGCGACGCGGTCTGGATCTCGGTCCGGGACACCGGCACCGGCATCAAGTCGGAGGACATGGACAAGCTGTTCAAGGTGTTCAGTCAGGTCGACAGCTCCTCGAGCCGGCAGCAGCAGGGCACCGGCCTGGGCCTCGCCCTCTGTAAGCAGTTCGTCGAGATGCACGGCGGGACCATCGGGGTGGAATCGGTGTATGGCGAGGGCAGCACCTTCTGGTTCGTGCTCCCCCTCGAGGGCCCCATCCGGCATCCCCAATAGGTTGTAGATTCTCGGCATGGGCGTGATCCGGCGGCGAATCGTCGCCCTCCTCCTGTTCGGGCTGGCGTTCCAGGGCGGCCCGGTCATGGCGCTCCTCGAGGCCTGGGAGCACGCCCACCTCAATGGTGCCCGCCACGGGCACGTCATCCATTTCGAATCCCGGGGAGCCCAGGACCACGACGATGCCTGTCTGGCCTGGATTCCTCCGGCCGGCAAGGCGCCGGTTGCCCGCGGGACCGTTTCGATCGCGCTCCCGGTCTCGTTGCCGATGCGCGCCGCGCCGATGGCAACCCAAGCCTGCGGCCGGCCGGCTCTCCTTCCTCCATCCCGCGCACCTCCCGCTACGGCCTGAGCCAATCCGTTCCGCACCGGCACCAGCCGGTGCGGCTCTGACTTTCACGGACTGCCATCCGGGGTTCGTGCCTGCCCGCTTTCCTCCGGGAAGCGCGGGTTATGGGCTCCGGCAGGCCACAGCGGAGAAACGATCATGTTCGCCATCGCATTGGCAGGCGTTCTTCTGGCGGGAGGACCCCGGTCCGTCCCCGCCATTCCCCCCGTTGGTCATACCATCTCGGGTCAGGTCACCGATTCGGGTGGGGCGGGAATCGCGGGGGCGCGGATTGTCGTCCTCGAGGTCGCACGACTCGCACAAAGCTCCCCGGAGGGACGGTACAGTATCCCCGACCTGCCCGACGGGACCTATGGCATTTCCTTCAGTGCGGTCGGATTCGCGCCGGTCGTGAGGCGGGTCACCCTTCAGGGCCAGGACCAGGTGCTGAACGTGGCCTTGAAGGCGAGCCTCATCGAGCTGCCGGCGCTTCAGACCACCGCGACCCCACTCGCGACCACCTTGCTCGCCTCCCCCCAGCCGGCGGACGTCATCGGCGGCGCCGAGCTTCGCACCGCCCAGGCGCCGTCTCTCGGTGAGACCCTCAATGTCCTGCCGGGCGTCCACAGCTGGAGCACCGGCGTGGGTATCGGGAAGCCGGTGATCCGGGGACTCACCGCGAATCGGGTCCTGGTGCTCGACAACGGGCAGCGCCTCGAGACCGCCCAGTGGGGCGATGAGCATTCCCCCAACATCGAGACCGAGACCGCCGAGCGGATTGAAGTGATCCGGGGTCCGGCGAGCGTCCTGTATGGATCGGACGCGCTGGGGGGCGTCATCAACGTGATTCCCCGGGACCTCCCCAGCTCCGGCTTTCACGGGATGGCCTCGGCGGCATACGGCTCGAATAACCGGCAGCCGGACGGCGCCCTTCTGGTCGAAGGGGGAAGCCAGAGCTTCGGACTTCGCGCCACCGTGAGCGGACGAAAGAGTGAGGATGTCCGGACCCCCGATTATGTCCTCTGGAACAGCGCGAACGAGGCCATCGGTGGCTCGGGAACCGCGGGCTTCCGGGGCAGCTGGGGTTCCCTCACCGGCACCTTTTCTCAGCGGAATGAGAAGATCCACCTCACCGACGAAGACCCCGAGGCCACCCCGCTCCAGCGGATCAATACCTCCCGGGCGCGCCTCGATCTGACCCTGCCGATCGGCATAACCCGCATTGAGGCCAGTGCCGGGTTCGAGCAGAACCGGCGCCGCGAGTTCGAGGAGGCGGATGATCCCACCGTGGCCCTCGGCCTCCGGACCCGGACCTGGACCGGCAACCTGCACGTCCACCACCCGGCCATCGGCCGCCTGAACGGGCTGATCGGCCTCTCCGGATTCCAGAGCCGTTTCAGCAAGTTCGGGGAGGAAACCCTGATCCCCAACAACAAGGCCTACAATGTGGGGGCCTTTGCCTTCGAGCAGATCGAAGCCGGCCGGTGGAATTTCTCGCTAGGGGCCCGGGTAGACCACCGTCACATGGACGTGTCCGATGACGCCGAGCTCGGTGTCGAAGCACAAACTCGCAATTGGAATTCGGTGACCGGCAACCTCGGCGCCCTGTTCCGGATCAGCGAGCCGGTGGCGATCGTGCTGAATCTGGGCCGGGGTTATCGTGCCCCGTCGGCGTTCGATCTCTTTTCAAATGGGGTCCACGAGGGCACCGTGGCCTTCGAGCGGGGGGAGCCGACCCTCAAGAACGAAACCTCGGTGAACACCGATCTCGCGCTCCGGGTCCAGAGTTCCCGGCTCCGGCTCGAAGTCGGCGGGTTTGCCAACCTGATCCAGAACTTCATCTACACGATTCCCACCGGCGAGACCGATCCGGAATCGGGGTTCGAGATTTTCCAGACGACGCAGGGGGATGCCAGACTTCTCGGATTCGAGGCCAGCCTGGAGTACCACCCGGTCGCGGTGATCCACCTCCAGGGATCGGCGGACTACACCCACGGTCAGAACACCGCTACCAAGAACCCCCTCCCGCAGATCCCCCCATTCCGGGTTCAGTATCAGATCCGGTTCGAAGGGAAGAGCAGAGGATCGTTCATCGATCCGTACCTCATGGCCGGAGGGGAGACCAATGCCAGGCAGTCGCGGCAGGACCCGGCCGAGGCCCTGTTCTACGCTTCGGCTTTCGACGGGGAAGGCTACGTCTCCAGGGGCTACACCCTTGCCCAGGCGGGGGCGGGGCTCGGGATCGTCACGGGAAACGCCGTGTTACGGATCGACCTGTCGCTGCACAACGCCTTCAACACGTCCTACGCCAGCTATCTCAGTCGGATCAAGACCAACGCCGTCAATCCCGGCATGGGGAGGAATCTTACGGTGAAGGTGTCAACCGACTTCTGAGGCGAAGCGCGGGGTCCCGGGTCAGGGAATCATCTGCTCAACGGGCGGGGTTCCCTGACGCCGGACCGCTGCTCCCGAAGGCTCGCTCGGCGCACCAGCTCGAGGTGCGGGGCCAGCACATCCGCGAATTGCCGGGCGATCGCGGCGGCCGCGCGCCCCGTCATGGCGCTCCGGGTTCTGACGCTGAGGGCGCCCACCATGCGCCCCGCGACCGCCAGAGGCACGAAGACCTCCTCCCGGTGGCCGTCCACGCGGGAGACCCATTCCTTCCCCTGAAACAGCGGCCGCCCCGGGAACTGCTCGAGCGGGGTCGCCGGCAGGTCGGCCAGAGGGCGCAACAGCGCGGGATCCAGCGTGACGACTTCGAACTCGCCCCGGCGGAGGTGGATCGAAAGGCCGTCATGGGGCAGGATCCGACCCATCTCCTCGCCGAATCGGCGCAATCCCTCGCCCAGCTCCACCATGCCGGCGAGTGCCGCGGCGGCCCGGGGAAGCGGGGGATCTTCCGCCGGGCCGGCGGGTGGGGCCGGCGCCGGGAGTGGCAGCACCGCGGCGCCGGCCCCGCGCAGCGCCTGTACCCGTGGGGCGAGCAGCAGGGCGACCAACCCGAGGGTCTCCTCGTCTTCGGGCCGGAAGGCATCGCGGGTGACGCTGCCGAGCAGAACATAACCCGCGATGTCTCCCGCCACGACGAGCTTCGCCCCAAGGAGGGCGTGTAGCGGGACCGCCGGACTTTCCAAGGTCCAGCGCAGCCCCTCGACCTCGCTGAGATCCCGGATCAGAAGGGTCGCCGCCTCGCCGAACCGGCTTGCGATCGGTCCCAGGGGCTCGCCCCCCTCACTCCCACTCGGTCCGCTCCAGCGCCGCCGGCCGCTCCCGCTCAGCGAAAGCAGGGTCCCCGAGATCCCTCCCACGGCGAGGATCTCCAGGGTGTCATGGGGAATCAGCTCGTACAGCGAGCCGCTCGCCCGACGCACCAGATCGGGCCCGTCGCTGGCCTCGCAGACCGCCCGGGCAAGGTGCTCGGGCAGGCTCTCGCGGGTAATCCCGTGTTCCAGCAGTGACGCGGGGGCCGAGGCGACCCGTCCCGCAAGGTCGGTCAGGACCGGTGCGAGCTGGACCGCGAGCCGGCGGAGCCCGACCGCTTCCCGGGGGCCGAAACTGCTCTTCGCGAAGCTCCCCAGGAGCACCACCCCCACCTCGCGCGAGCCGTCGGCTGGGCGGATCGGCGCGGCGATCGCCGAGCCGTACCGGGCATGCCGGAGGGTTTCCTCCAGGCGATACAGGTCACCCTGCTGAAGCTGGGGAGCGGGAACCGGAACATCGATCCGGTCTTCTCCCAGCGCGGCCGGTCCCAGAAGGACCGCCCCGCCGCGGGGAGGATAGAGCCAGAGGGCAAAGAGGTCGTGGGGAATATCGATCGCGACCGTGGCGCTCAGGGCGACGTGCCAGGTCTCGATCGCGACCGGATCCGGGGCACCGCCTTCGGTGCGGAGGAGCGGAACAAGGAATTCGCCGGCCATGGTTGGCCGGGGAGCAGGAGGCATGCCCGTGAGATTGTACCCGCCAACCTCTTGTTCGGCAACCAGTTGGCCTCAGGCGGCCTGGGCCCTCTCCGTGTCCGCTGCGACCGCCGGCGCAGCCAGCAAGACGATGAGCGCTCCGATCAACGCCGCCACGGGAAGGAGCAAAACCGCCCATTGCAAGCCGAATCGATCGGACAGGAAGCCGACCAGCGGAAACGCGATCGCGTCTCCCGCCAGATGGATGAACATGAGAAAGGCGCCCGCCACCGTCGTGGCGATGCGGGGCGGCGTCACGTCGAAGATCACTGCCGCCAGCGGGCCGTTGTACCAGGTGAGGAAGAAGAACGCCGCGGTGAAAACGGGGATGAACCACCCCATGTCCCGGATGAAGAGGAGCCAGATCGCGAGCGGAGAGCCCAGGATGAACCCTAACCCGGTCGCGAGGATCCGCCCGCTGGCCCAGCGGAGCCGCAGCCAGTCCGCAATGAAGCCCCCCGTGATGGTCCCGGCGGTGCCCCCGATCAGGCCGTAGGAGCCGAGCAGCAGGGTCGATTGCGCGATCGACAGGCCCCGCTCCCGCGACAGGAACGTCGGCGCCCATCCCACCAGGCCGTTCATACCGAAGGAGATCAGCGCGCCCCCTGCGAACACCGCCACCAGGGTCCGTGTCGAGAGAATCCGGCGCGCCGCCCCCTCCAGGTCGCGCATGGTGGCCAGCAGCGCCTCGGCCCCCAGGCGGGAGGGAATGGCCGGCCGGCTGGGGTCCTTGAGTCGGAGCACCAGGGCCGCGACCAGGAACCCGGGAAGGCCCAGGGCAAAGAACGCGACCCGCCACCCGTAGCGATGCTCCAGCTGACCCGCGATCAGGATGCCCAGGACCCCGCCAACCGCGAGGCCGGACATGAAGAGTCCCATGGCGATGGAGCGTCGCCGCCCCGGGAAATAGTCGGCCACCAGCGAGGCGCCGCCGGTGGCTGCGGCGGCGCCTCCTAACCCGATCACGCAGCGGGAGAGCAGCAGCGCGCCGAATCCGTCGGCCAGCCCCGACAAGCTCGTCGCGACGCTCCACAGCATCACCCCGGCGGCGATCACCACCCGGCGGGATCCCAGGTCGCCGATGATGCCGGCCGGCACCGAGGCGAGGGAGAACACCAGGACGTAGGCCGATCCCAGCCACCCGAGATGGGCGTCGGTCAGACCGAGGTCGCGCTTGACCGGCTCGAACAGCGCGAAGATGGCGTTGCGTTCGAGATAGTTGAGAAGATTGGTGGCGGTAAGAAGCGCCAGCGCGTAGTACGCGTATGGCGCGGGCCGGGAAGGCTCGGCGGTGGTCGCAGACACGGGCACAATATAGCGGTCGGCCTTAGCTTCCCGGCCATGAAGCCTGGACCGGAGCGGACCTGGCGGAGCCTGATCATGCGGCTGACGACGCGCGCTCTCGTGAACCCCAGGCTCGCGATCGATCTGGTCCGGACCGGGTGGGCCTTCCGGCGCCGCGACTGGTGGCGGATCGCCCCCTTCCTGCCCCTCCCGGATCGTGCCTACCTGCGTTGGCGGATGTATACCGCCTATGGGGATGAGTCCGCCGTCCCGCCCCTCCGCGATGTGCTCGGATTCGTCCGATGGCGGCGCGAGACGATGCGGCTGTGACCGCTCCCCGGGTGGTGATCGTGGGCGGTGGCTTCGGCGGCCTCAATGTCGCGAAGGCCCTGCGCCGGAGTCCGGTGGGCGTGGTCCTGATCGATCGGACCAATCACCATCTCTTTCAACCGCTCCTGTACCAGGTGGCCACCGCCGCCCTCTCCGCACCCGATATCTCCTATCCCATTCGTTCGGTGCTGCGGCGACAGCGCCGGGTCGAAGTCCTGCTCGGCGACGTGATTCGGATCGATGTCGCGGCCCGCGAGATCGGCCTCCGCGATGGCGACCGTACCGGCTTCGACTACCTGGTGCTCGCGCCCGGCACCCGACATTCCTATTTCGGGCACCCCCGGTGGGAAGCCCTGGCGCCCGGTCTCAAGACCCTCGCCGACGCCGGGGAAATCCGCCGCCGGATTCTGCTCGCATTCGAGTCGGCGGAACGCCGCCGCGAACCGCTGACGTTCGTCGTCGTTGGCGCCGGGCCCACCGGAGCGGAGCTGGCAGGAGCGATCGCCGAAATGTCCCGCTACACCCTGCGCCACGATTTTCGGCGGGTGGACCCGCGGCGGGCCCGGATTCTCCTGCTGGAAGGCGGTCCCCGCATTCTGCCGACCTATCCCCCGGGTCTCGCGGCCAAAGCGACGCGCCATCTCGAGCGGCTCGGCGTCGAGGTCCGGACCGGCACCCTGGTCTCGTCGGTCGATGGTGAAGGAGTGCATGTCGGCGAAACGACGATTCCCGCATCCGCGGTGATCTGGGCTGCCGGAAACGAAGCGAGTCCGCTGCTCCGCGAGCTCGGCGTGCCGCTCGACCGCCAGGGCAGGGTGCCGGTCGAAGCGGACTGTACCGTGCCCGGCCACTCGAGGATCTTCGTGATCGGTGATGCAGCGGCGTTCCGGCACCAGGCCGGATACGACCTGCTGCCCGGAGTGAGCCCGGTCGCGATCCAGCAGGGGCACTACGTTGGACGGAGTATCCGTCGTGACCTTGCCGGTGAGCCCCGCCGACCCTTTCATTACTTCAACAAGGGCCAGCTGGCCGTGATCGGAAGAGGCTTCGCGGTCGCCGACCTCGGGTGGATCCGGGCTGCCGGCTACCCGGCGTGGCTCCTCTGGGTCTTCATTCACATCTTCTACCTGATCGGATTCCGGAGCAGAGTGCTGGTGATGTTCGAATGGGCCTGGTCCTACCTGACCCTTTCACGGGGGGCGCGGGTGATTCCGGGCGAGTGGCGCCCCGCTGCCGATTCCCGGGAACCCTGAAATGGATGCAGGACAGGTTTCCCGCCCCGCCCTGCAGGCGGAGGCCGGCCGGCTCGGGTTTGCGGCCGCTGGCATCGCGTCGCTGGAGCCGAGCCGCTACGCCGACGCGCTGGACCGCTGGCTCGCTGCGGGTTATGCGGGGACCATGCGGTATCTCCACCGTCAGGCCCGCCGCCGCAAGGCGCCCGCGACGATCGTGCCGGAAGCGCGGGTCGCGGTGGTGGTCCTGGAGAACTATTTGCCGGAGGAGCCGGGGAATCGCGAATCCGAACCGGCGGGTCCTGCGAAGGTCAGGATCGCGAAGTACGCCCGGGGCACCGATTACCACCGCGCGCTCAAGGCGCGGCTGGAGGAGCTCGCCGGCTGGCTTCGAAGTCGTGGCGCCGCCGTCACCCGGAGCTACACCGACGCGGGACCGGTTCCCGAACGCGAGCTGGCGGCGCGGGCCGGCCTGGGCTGGATCGGGAAGAACACCATGCTGATCCGTCCCGGCGCGGGCTCGTTCTTCCTGATCGGGAGCATCTTCACCGATCTCGAGTTCGGAATCCCGGGTCCGGAATCCGGCGCATCCCCTTCCCCCTCCGGACTCCCGACTCCGGACTCTGATTACTGCGGTTCCTGCACCCGTTGCCTGGATGCCTGCCCGACCGGAGCCCTGCTGGGGGATCGCGTGCTCGACGCGACCCGCTGCATCTCCTACCTCACCATCGAGTCACGGGCCCCGATTCCCGAGCCGCGGGCCGGCGAGCTCCAGGGTTGGGCCTTCGGTTGCGACATCTGCAATGACGTCTGTCCCTGGAACCAGCGCTTTGCAGCGCCCACCGCCCGGCCCGAGTACCGGGAGCGTGGCGCCATTCGCTCCGAGGATCCCGGGTTCTTCGATCGGATGTCCCCGGAAGAGTTCGCGGCGCGCTTCGGGGATACCCCCCTGGAACGACCCGGCCTGGTCGGGATGCGCCGCAACTGGCGGGTCGCCTGGCGAAGCCTTTCCCTGGAGCGTCGATGATCGAACGGGTGCACTCCTTGGCCGTCTTCGTGAACAACCTGGATCGCGCGATCGAGTTCTATCGCGACGTCCTCGGCCTCCCGGTGCACAAACAGGGAAGCTTCGGCCTCGAGCTTTTTCTCGAGCCGCCTCACCTTGGAATCCATCCAGCGGTGCATCCCGATGCCAAGAGCCTGGTCGGGCGGCACACCGGAGTCACCTTTTATGTCCCTGGGCTCCTGCACTATTGCGGGGTATTGCATGAACGCGGGGTTCGGTTCGTGAGTGAGCCAACCCGCATGTCGTGGGGGGTCATGGCGATGATCGCCGACCCGGAGGAGAACGTCTTTGCGCTCTGGGAGGACTTGCCGGCCGAGCCGCCCGCCTAGGACTTGGTGGCCTTCCGCTTCCGCCGCCGTGCCGCCGCGGACTTGAGCTTGCGCGCTTCGCTGGGTTTGAGATAATGCCGCTTGGCGCGGAGATCCTTGAGGATCCCGGCCTTGATGACCTTCTTCTTGAACGCCTTGAGGGCGCCGTCGAGGCGGTCGCCCTCGCCGATCGTCACTTCGATCATTGCTTCTCCTTGCCTGGGGCCATGGGGGCGGGAGGGATTCCCCCCGCCCCCGCTTGACGCGGTTACTTCGCGATCTTCACGACGTTTTCTGCGGCGGGACCCTTCTGACCCTGGACGATGGTGAACTCCACTCGATCGCCTTCGGCGAGCGAGCGAAAGCCGTCGGCCTGAATCGCGGAGTGATGGACGAAACAGTCCTTCTCGCCGCCTTCGGGGGTGATGAACCCGAAGCCCTTCGCATCGTTGAACCACTTGACCGTGCCGGTCGTACGCATTCCTGCTCCTTCGTGTGTTGTAATCGGAGACCGAGTGTGCGCCTCGGCAAACAACGAGGGGTCGCACTGAGAGCGACCCCTGTGCATCGTCCCCGAAGCTGTCTGATCACGCCCCAATGCGGTACCAGATAGCCGGAGAATATAGCGTCCCGCCGTTCGGATTTCAAAAGGGTCTGCGACGGGCCGGAGCGGCTAGGGGCGGGCGAGCCGTGAGGGCCGAAGCCGGACCAGCGAGGCGATGGCCACCAACCCGAGGGCGACGAACGCCGGGGTATGCCGAGTGGCGAACAGGGTCATCGCCCCCACGATCGCCGGCATCTCCAGGACCGACCAGATCAACACCGCCCGTCCCAGGTGTTCCTGCCACCAGGCGTCCGGGCCGGCCCCTCCCGTTCCGGGAAGGCGCTGCCGCACCACCGAGGCGATCGTAAAACTGGACAGCCCGGTGAACAGGGCGACCGCGTCGAGCGTCCCGAGCGACGTGGTCACCGTTCCGGTGCTCCGGGTTACCACGAAGGCGCCCGCGAGGACGATACAGGTGCTGGCGAGGATGAAGGCGTGGAAGGTCCGGGCGGTCTGAATGGACGGTCCCGGGTTAGGGGATCGAATCACCCGCCCCGCCGAGCTGGGCGCCGATGCTCAGGCTGTCCTCCGGGATCAGGGTCCCCTGGGCCCCCAGCAGCCGGAACAGCTTCCATTGCTCCTGCCGAGCGGTGTACACCCGGGAGCCGTTGTACATCAGGGAAATGAGCAGCACGCCTTCGGGGCGTCCCAGATATCCCACCACCGTGGCGACGTCTCCCAGAGTGCCGGTCTTGGCCCGCACGATCCCGGGGCCGGGCATGCCGATCGCGAGCTTCCGCAGCGTCCCGCTTCCATTGGTGGGAAGCAGCATCGGAAATCCGCGGCCCGAAGGCAGCAGCGGGAACCGGGCGAGATAGGCGATGAAGGTCAGGGGCGTCACCCGGTCGTCATGGGAGAGCCCGCTTCCATCCAGCAGCCGGAGTCCGGTGCCGTCGCCGGTCACCTGGCGGACGTGCTCCACCAGGAGCTCCACCGGGTTAGGCCATCCACCCGCCCATCGCAACAACAGCTCGGCCCCGATGTTCACCGAGCGGCGATTGATTTCCATGGCGATGGAGTCGAAGGGCGAGGAGCTGACCTGCGCCAGCACCATCGGCTTGGCAAGCTCGAAGGCGGGCTGGGCGGGCGGAGCCTTCCGGTCCCAGTCGATCCCCGCCATCTGGAGGGCCCGGTACCAGATCGCCTCGACCACCGCCTTGGGCTCGTGCGCCGTCACCGTGAACCATCGGGTCCGGGCACTGAGGCCGATGGTGCCGGAGACCACGAATCGGCCGTTCATCGCCTTCTGCACCCTCAATCGAGCCCGCCGGCCCGCTACGGTTCGCGCTTTGATGTCCACCAGATCCGCGATGCCCGAGGGCGCCTCGGATCGGAGCACCGCGAGGTTCCCGCTATGGGCTCCCGCGCCGATCGCGAAGGTCACCAACCCCTCGTTGACCGCCACATTGCTGACCAGCGGAGCGAAGTAGCGGCCCTGGTGGCGGCGATCCCAGACCGAAGGAAAGAAGGCGACCGGCTCGCCGGTTCCGCTCACCAGCGCCAGTGGACCGGTCAGCCGGCGGACCCCCTTGTCTCTCAGCTGCTCGGCGAGCTCGAGCAGGGTAGGCCCCCCGTGCATCGGGCGTTCCAGGGTGGGATCGCCGTTCAATTCCAGGGACCAGTCGCCGACCCAGGTCGAGGTGAACGGGTCGACGTGACCGGTGCCGATGAACCGGGTCGTTCGCCGGGCATCGCCGCCCAGCACGCTCCGCGCGTAACCGGTGGTGAAGAGCTTGACCGTCGAGGCGGGAATCATCGGGCGGGTCGCATCGACCGCCCAGAGCAATTGACCATCCTGGCGCGCGACCGCGATGCCCCAGGTACCAGGGGCCACCCGGGAGGCTCTCGCAAACCACGTCTCGAGGGTGGATTGCAGGTCGCCCGGGCCGGGACCGATCCGCGCTCCCGCGGCCGCCGGCATTCCGGCAGCAACGGCAACGCACAGCAACGCCGGGGAAAGCCGGGTCATTTCACCAAAGATTTGGCAATCGTAAGCAACTGCATGTTGCTGGTTCCCTCATAAATCGTGCCAATCTTGGCATCGCGATAGTACTTCTCGGCGGGGTATTCGCGTGAGTAGCCGTAGCCGCCGAACAGCTCCAGTGAGGTCGAGGTGATACGATCGGCCACCTGGGAGCTGAACAGTTTGGCCATCGCCGCCTCGACGGTGAACGGACGCCCGCCATCCTTGAGACGAGCGGCGTTGTACACCATGAGACGGGCCGCCTCGAGCTCGGTCCGCATTTGCGACAGCTGGAACTGCACCCCCTGAAACTCCGCGATCGGTTTCCCGAACTGCTCTCGTTGCCTGACGTAGCCCAGCGCGGCGTCGAGCGCCCCTCGCGCCACGCCGATCATCTGGGCTCCGATGCCGATGCGTCCCTCGTTGAGCGTTTCGATCGAGATCTTGTAGCCCTGGCCGACCGGACCGAGAACGTTCTCGTCGGGTACCTGGCACCCTTCCAGGATGAGCTCGCAGGTGCTGGACGCACGAATCCCGAGCTTGTCCTCCTTCTTGCCCACCGCAAAGCCGGGAAACTCCCTTTCGACCAGGAACCCGGTGATCCCCTTGTATCCCTTCGCGGGATCCGCATTGGCGAAAACGATGTAAATCCCCGCTTCGGCCCCGTTGGTGATCCAGAACTTCCGCCCGGTGAGTTCCCAATGGCCGTCCCGTCGTACCGCCCGGGTCTGCAGCGCGAAGGCATCACTGCCGCTCGCCGGCTCGGAGAGCGCGAACGCGCCCAGGAACCCGGAGGTCATCCGGGGGAAGTATCGGGCCTGCTGCTCGGTGCTGCCCCAGCGAAGGAGGCAGTTGTTGACCAGCGTGTTATGCACGTCCACGTAAATCGCCGCCGAGGCATCGATCCGGGCCAGCTCCTCGATCGCGAGCACGTTGAGGAAGAATGAACCGCCCGAGCCCCCCCACGGCTCCGGCACTTCGATGCCCATGAGCCCGAGCTCGAAGAACCGCGCGATCAGCTCGGGGCGGAACTTCCCGGCCTCATCCATCTCCTTCACGTGGGGCGCGACCTCCTGCTCGGCGAACTCCCTGACGGTCTGGCGGAACAGCTCCTCGTCTTCCGACAGCACGGTGAGCGCCGGGGAAGACGCAATCGTTTCGGACATCGATGACTCCGGGCTAAGTCCTGAAAATATGGGGAATTGCGCCATCGAACGGTAGCAGGGAAGCCGTCAGGTGGCGAGAACCTCCAGGGCCACCGGCACCCGGCCCAGGGGGGCCGAAATCTGGACCCCGGCGACCCGCCCCCGAACCGCATCCAGCATTTCGCGGGCGATGCGTACCCCCTCCGCCAGTGCCGCTTCGCGCCCGCGTTCGCTCGCTTCGCGCATTCGCTTCAGGACTTCCGCCGGAACGGTCACTCCGGGGACTTCGTTGGCGAGAAATTCGGCGTTTCTGAGCGAGACCAGCGGCCAGATCCCACCGATGATCGGGATCCGGAAAGCGTCGATGCGCTTGAGGAAGCGATCGAGCTGATTCAGGTCGAACACCGGCTGGGTAATGGCGAATTCGGCTCCCGCTTCCACCTTCCAGTGGAATCGCTTGAGCTCGTGCTCCAGGTCCGGCGCGGCGGGATTCACGCCGACACCGATCACGAACCGGGTGGGGGCTCCGATCGGGTTTCCTCCGGGATCGAGACCCCGGTTGAGACGGGCCACCAGATTGGTGAGTCCAATCGAGTCGATGTCGAAGACCGCGGTCGCGTCGGGATACGGCCCCATCTTGGGCGGGTCTCCGGTGACCAGCAGGAGGTTCCGGAGACCGGCGGCCGCCGCCCCCAGCAGATCCGACAGCATCCCGAGCAGGTTGCGATCCCGGCAGGCGTAATGGACCACGGCCTCGATTCCCACTTCCCGCTCGATCATGAGACCGGAGAGCAGCGCGCCCATCCGGCTCTGCGCCCGTGGCCCGTCCGGAACATTCACCGCATCCACCCCGGCGTCCCGCAGCGCCCGGCATTGCTGGTACATCGGAGTGGGATCGACTCCCTTGGGAGGAACGATTTCCACCGCGGTCAGGAATTCGCCCCGCGCGAGCTTGGCCGCATATCTCGACCGCTCGGCCAGGGAAACCGGATCCAGGCCCGGGTTGGGGGCTTCGGTGGTCTGGGTGACGGTGAGGTGGTGCGGGGTCACCGAACGGACGAAACCGGCGATGGCCTTGATGTGGGCCGGGGTGGTGCCGCAACAGCCGCCTACGAAACGCGCTCCCGCCTCCACGATCCGCCGGGCGTATTCACCCATGTACTCCGGGGACGCCATGTAGATCTTCCGGTTACCCACATCGCGTGGCAGCCCGGCGTTGGGCTGGGCCGAGATCGGGGTGCGAACCGACGCGGCAAGCTGCTCGACCGCCTCCAGCACGCCGTGGGGTCCCACCGAGCAGTTCACTCCGATCACGTCTGCGCCCATCTCCTCCAGGAGAGGACCGAAGCTGGCAGGCGCGGTGCCGTAGTGAGTGCGCCCGTCGATGCCCACGGTCATCTGGGCGATCACCGGCAGATCGGAAAGATTCCGGATGGCGGCGAAGGCGGCGCGAAGCTCCTCGACGTCGCTGAACGTTTCCAGGACGAATCCCTCCACACCCCCCTGGAGCAGTCCCTGAACCTGGCGGGCAAAATCGGCCTGCGCCTCGGCGATCGAGGTTTCCCCGAAAGGCTCGATCCGAAGCCCGAGCGGACCGATGGCACCGACCACACTGACCCGCTGACCCCCCGCGTTTCGGGCCAGTTCGGCGGCCGCCTGGTTGATTCGCTCGGTCTCCGGGGCGAGCCCGAACTGTGCCAGCTTCCGGGGATTGGCGCCGAACGTGTTGGTTTCAATCAGCTCGGCTCCGGCCCGCACATACTCGCGATGGATGTCCCGAACCAGATCGGGCTGCCGCAGGTTCAGCTCGTCATAGCACACGTTGAGGAAGACGCCGCGATCGTAAAGCATGGTTCCCATCGCACCGTCGAACACGTGGGTGCGGCCGTCCGCGATGAGCTCGCGCAGGGTCATGGCTGGTAGCCCAGGTTCGGAGCGAGCCACCGCTCCACTACCTCGAGCGGCATCTGCTTCCGGTTGGCATAGTCGGCGGCCTGATCGCGGCCGATCTTTCCGATGCCGAAGTAACGGGCCTCGGGGCGCCAGAAGTACCAGCCGGATACCGAGGCGCCCGGGAGCATGGCGCAGCTTTCCGTCAGGGTGATTCCGGCCTGGGCGCTGGCGTCGAGCAGCCCGAAGATCGTTCGCTTCTCGGTATGATCGGGACAGGCCGGATATCCCGGGGCAGGCCGGATCCCCTGATAGGCCTCGCGAATCAGGGCGCGATTGTCCAGCCGTTCGTCGGGCGCATAGCCCCAGAGCTCTTTCCGGACCCGCTCGTGGAGCCGTTCCGCGAACGCCTCCGCCAACCGGTCGGCGAGGGCTTTCGCAAGAATCGCGGAGTAATCGTCGTGGGCCGCCTCGAATTCCGCGACCAGACGGTCCAGGCCGTGCCCGGCAGTAATGGCGAACGCGCCGACGTAGTCGGGGGTCGACCCCCCGGCAGGCGCCACGAAATCGGCGAGCGCGAGATTGGCGCGATCGGATCCGGGGGCGCGCGCCATCTGTTGCCGGAGGGTGTGGATGGTGGCGAGCGGTCGTCGGAGTTCGTCGTCCTCGAAGAGATCGATGTCGTCGGTCCGGGAGGCGGCCGGCCAGAAGCCGACGACCGCGTTCGCCTGCAACCGTCCTTCCCTCACCATGCGATCGAGCAGGACGCGGGCGTCGTCATAGAGCGCCTGGGCCGCGCTGCCCGTGGCCCGGTTGGTCAGCACGTCGGGGAAAGACCCCGGAAGCTCCCAGGCCTGGAAGAAGGGCGTCCAGTCGATCCGCTCGACCAGCTCGGCGAGCGGATAGTCCAGGAAGCTCTTCGTTCCCAGGAAGGACGGCTTCGGGGCAGGGTTCCGTCCGGACAGCGCCAGGCGAGCCGCTCGCGCTTCGGGGAGCGAGAGCAAGCGGTCGCCGCCGGTCCGCCCTTCCCGCTCCCGCCGCACCGCTTCATACTCCGCCGCGACGCCCGAAACGAAACCGGGTCGGAGGGTTTCGCTGAGAAGGTTCGCGGCCACGCCGACCGCGCGAGAAGCATCCAGCACGTGCACCACCGGCCCGTCGTAACGCGGCGCGATCTTGACCGCAGTGTGCGCCTTCGAGGTGGTGGCGCCCCCGATCAGGAGCGGCACCTCGAAGCGCTCCCGCCGCATTTCTTCCGCGACGAAGCACATCTCCTCGAGCGACGGGGTAATGAGCCCCGACAACCCGATGATCTGGACCTGCTCCCGCCGGGCGGTTTCCAGGATGCGGGCGCACGGCACCATGACGCCGAGGTCGATCACTTCGTAGTTGTTGCACTGGAGAACCACGCCCACGATGTTCTTCCCGATGTCGTGGACGTCGCCCTTCACCGTGGCCAGCAGCACCTTCCCCTTGGCGCGCGGGCTCGAGGCGGTCTTTTCTTCCTCGAGGAACGGGGTCAGATAGGCCACCGCCTTCTTCATCACCCGGGCGCTCTTGACGACCTGGGGCAGGAACATCTTCCCGCTTCCGAAGAGATCGCCGACCACGTTCATCCCGTCCATCAGGGGTCCTTCGATCACCGCGAGCGGGCGCCCCAGCACGCCCCGCGCCTCCTCGGTGTCCTCCACGATGAACGCGTCGATGCCCTCGACCAGGGCATGGGTCAGCCGATCCTGCACCGGCTTCTCCCGCCAGGCCAGGTCGGGAGCGCGGGCGGCGCCAGGGCCCTTGATCGACTGGGCGACCGCGAGCAGACGCTCAGTGGCATCGGGTCTTCGGTTCAGGACCAGGTCCTCGACCCGCTCGAGCAGGTCCCGGGGAATATCGTCGTAGATCGGGAGCGCTCCCGCGTTCACGATGCCCATGTCCATCCCGGCCTGGACCGCGTGATAGAGGAACGCCGCGTGGATCGCCTCGCGGATCGGCTCGTTGCCCCGGAAGGAGAAGGAGAGGTTGCTCACTCCGCCGCTCACGTGCACCGCCGGCAATTCCGCCTTGATCCGCCGGATGGCCTCGATGTACTCGACCGCATAGTTGTTATGGGCCTCGATCCCGGTTCCCACCGCGAAGATGTTGGGATCGAAGACGAGGTCCTCGGGAGGAAACCCGGCTCGATCGGTGAGCAGCCGGTAGGCTCGGCGGGTGATCGCAACCCGGCGCGCCAGGCTGTCGGCCTGGCCCTGCTCGTCGAAGGCCATCACGATGACCGCGGCGCCATAGCGACGCACCAGGGCGGCCTGACGCAGGAATTCCGCTTCTCCCTCCTTGAGCGAGATCGAATTGACCACCGACCGTCCCTGGACGCATTTGAGCCCGGCTTCGATGACCGACCACTTCGACGAATCGATGACGATGGGAACCTTCCCGATCGCGGGCTCCGACGCGATCAGTCGCAGGAACCTGGTCATGGCCTGCTCGGAATCGAGCATGCCTTCGTCCATGTTCACGTCGATCATCTGGGCGCCGCTCTCCACCTGCTGTCGGGCCACTTCCAGTCCGTCCTCGTATCGGCCGTCGGCCACGAGCCTGGCGAACCGGCGGGACCCGGTGACGTTGGTCCGCTCCCCGATGTTGACGAAGAGCGTGTCCGGTCCGACGGTGAGGGGCTCGAGCCCGGAGAGCCGCAGCCGGGCCGGAGGCTCGGGCCGCACCCGCGGTGCAATTCCCTCCACGGCGGAGGCGATGGCCCGGATGTGCGCCGGGGTGGTTCCGCAGCATCCTCCGACGATGTTGAGCAGCCCGCTCCCCGCGAATTCCCCGATCACCTTCGCCATGGTCTCGGCGGTTTCATCGTACTCGCCGAACGCATTGGGGAGTCCGGCGTTCGGATGGACGCTGAGCCAGACCGGGGCGACCCGGGACAGGTCCTGGACATAGGGAAAGAGGGCCCGCGCCCCCAGCGCACAGTTGAACCCTACCGAGAGAGGGCGGGCGTGCATGACCGAATGCCAGAACGCCTCCGGGGTCTGCCCCGACAGGGTGCGCCCGCTCCGATCGGTGATGGTGCCGGAGATCATCAGCGGGACCCGAAATCCGAGCCGGTCGAAGACGGTTTCGATCGCGAAGAGGGCGGCCTTCGCGTTCAGGGTGTCGAAGATGGTCTCGACCAGGAGCAGATCGGCGCCGCCCTCGATCAGGGCGGCGGCGGCGTCGGCGTAGGTGGCCGCGAGCTGATCGAACGTCACGTTCCTCGCCGAGGGATCGTTGACGTCGGGAGAGAGAGACGCGGTTCGGCTGGTCGGGCCCAGCACCCCCGCCACGTAACGGGGTCGGGCCGGATCGGCGCGCTCCGCCTGGTCGGCGGTATCCCTCGCCAGCCGCGCCGCGGTGCGATTCAGCTCGACCACCAGGGCCTCCATGCCGTAATCGGACTGGGAAATGGCGGTGGCGTTGAACGAGTTGGTTTCGATCAGGTCGGCTCCGGCGCCGAGGTACTCGGCGTGGATCCCGGCAATGATGTCGGGCCGGGTTAGGCAGAGCAGGTCGTTGTTCCCCTTGAGGTCCAGCGGCCAGTCGGAGAAACGGCCACCCCGGTAGTCCGCTTCCCCGAGCCGGTGCGTCTGGATCATGGTGCCCATGGCCCCGTCGAGCACCAGGATCCGCCGGGCAAGCATGGCTTCCAGACCGGCGAGACGGTGGGAGCGGGGATCGGAAGCTGGGGCCTTCACCACATCGAACTCCTGATGACAAGAAACCCGAGGCTAAGGTGGCCCCGGGCGGCGTTTTAGCGTTTGTTTAACGTGGCCGCAAGCAGCGCAAATCACCACGCACATTGTCCCGGACCCCGAAACATAATGCCGGAATTGCCCCTCCGCCTGGAGCTCAGGAAAACCGGCTCAGAACCTGGTAGGAACCGATATGATCCGCGTCGGCTTCAAGGACGGGGGCGCCGTCACGCTCCAGCCAGGCATGGGCCTCGAGCGGCTGGCGCTGTCCTCGCCGGACCCCGATGTGAAGCTCCGCGGCATGTCCGGCTCTTCGGAGCAGGTAGTAGAGCACCAGGGCGCGTTTGAGACAGGTTCGCTGCCACGGTCCCGGCAACCGGGAAAGCACGCTGTCCACCCACTGACCCAGGGCCGGATCAGTGACGCCGGCCTGGGACCCGCCGTTGCCGAATCGGGTGAGCCAGCGGGTCAGGGTGGGCAGCGGAACCACATGCACGAGGGGCGGCAGGATCAACGATGCGGCCGTGGCGCGGACGCGCCACCGCATCGGCAATCCATTCATCCGCGCTCCTCGAGCATCACATGACAGGAGAGGCAGTGGTCGAGAAACGCCCGCGTCGTCGCTTCCGCTTCCGCGCTCTCGACCTCGTAGACATCCATCAGGTGCGCGACCAGCTCGGCGAAGGTGCGGGGCTCGCTGGTGGCCTCGAGGATGGTGAGGCCGGTGTCGTTGACGCTGAAGTAGCGACGCTCGCCGAGGTGGAGCACCACGCCTTCGCCCTCGAGCTCGGCGATCCGGAGGTCTTCGTGCCGGCGATAGCGGATCCCGCTCATGGCAGCATTCCCATCAGGGCATCGGATCGGTCGAAGATATCCGGACCAAGCGTGGCTTTGTAGCAGCGGGCCTGTCTGCCAAGCCGGGAGAGTATCTGGAGATACTCGGTAGCCGCCGTGGCCTCGAACATGACCCAGGGCGAGTTCTGGATCAGGCGGCGCAGGATCTCGGCGGGTTCCGCCGGCTTCAGATGGGTCCGCTCCCCGGTTCCATCGGCGAACACGACGATGTCCGGCTCAATGACCGGGGTCCAGGTGCCGCCCAGCTCCTCCACCGTGAACGCCTGCTTGTTCCGGCGCGGCACCGGAACGCCACCGGTGCAGGCGAGGAGGTCGACCCCGCCAGGGCGAAGGGCAATCTGATCCCGGAATCCGAACGCGGCCACCCGCGACTCCCGCTCCGTCAGGAAAACCGCGTCTTCGCTGCCGATCTGCCATCCGCGGCGCGCCAGGAGCGCTACCGTAGTGGATTTGCCGGAGTGGCTGTTCCCGATCAGCATCCAGCCCCGCCCCTCGGGATCCCTGGCCGTGCCGGCATGCACGTGAAATCGATGGGCGCGCTTCCAGAGAAAGATGAGGGTCACAAGCAGGAAGCCGCGAAAGAGCAATTCGAGCTGTTCCGTCGCCTCGCGGGTTACAAATGCCTGGGCCTCTGCCCGGATGGGGTCGATCCGTGCCATGGCGCGCCCGGGCCACCCGACCTGAACCCACCCGAGGGGCTCGCCAGCCCGGATCTCAAGGAAGCCCTGCCGGTAGGCGATCCGGTCATCGTCCAGGGTGGGAACTACGTCTACCACTTCGACGGTCAGCGCGAGCCCGGGTGGAAGAGGCATGCGCGTGTCTTCCAGCCAATCCAGGAGCGCCGCTTCGAGCCGTGGGTCGCGACACTGTATTCCGGGGAACGAGTGCATCGAGCGAGATTTCATACTGCGGGCTTCATGGACCTGCCGAAGACAAGAAACCCCGCCGGGAATAGCACCGGCGGGGACTTGAGCCGTTGGACCAGATCCTAGATGGGGTTCGCGCCCGAGGCAGCGACAGACATCTGGGTGATCTCAGTCAGGCTGGCTTCCGCCTTGAGGGTAGGCGCGGTGAATTTCCTCTTCATCGGTTCTCCTCGATTTGGTTCTGGTTGATCGACTTCCCGAGAGTTGTTCGAAATCCCTTTGGAGAATGTACCCGCAATTCACGTGCACGCAACGCGGGCGGTCCCGCCCCATGAGAACAAATCACCCTAACTACCTTAGGACAAAGGGCTTACGAAGTATTCCCGGGTCTGCAAACGGCCCATCCGGCCCTGAGTTCTGTTGCATGAAAACCATTCTCTTCAGCACAGGGGAGGCGGCGGTGCCTCACAGACTGGCCCGAGCCTCAGCTTCCGAAAGTCCCTCCACCAGAACGGTCTTATTCCGGCTGGCCCGGCCGGAACGGAGCGACACTCGTGACTTTGCCACTTTGAAGGTCTGGGACAGGAACCGAATCAGCTCCTCGTTGGCGGCACCGTCCACTGGCGGGGCTGCGATCCGGATTTTGAGGCTGTTTCCCGAAGCTCCGCTGATTTCATTCCTGGCGGATCGGGGTTGAACGCGGATGGTAAGCTCCACCCCTTCCGGGACGGGGCGAAGAAAGGTCAGGTCGGGAGCCGTTTCTCCAGGAGATACCAGGTCCGGCCGCCGATGTACCCCTCGCGGCGGAGCGCCCGGTACCAACCCAGGGCCTGGAGCAGACCTTCTTCGTGCTCGTGATCGGTCCACAGCTCGAGAAGCTGGGCCCCCTGCTCGCGGGCTCGCTCCTCGAACGCGGCGAGCAGACGATGGCCAAGACCCTGGTGCCGTTCGCGAGGAATCACTGCGACTTCCAGCACTTCGGCCACGCCGCCGCGGAGCGACCACCGGAGGCCCCCGATCCAGTCGCCGATCTCATCGGTCAGGACCAGGTGTTTTTCCTCGGGGAATTCGGGAATCGTTTCCTCGGATTCGGCAGGCTCGGACAACTCCCGGAGCCAGGCAGAGAACTCCTCTCCCTCCTCCATGTCGCGAATCTTGAGTTGGCGATCGTTCTGTACCATGCGCTCCGTGCCTGCCATGTTGTCGTCTCCATCAACAAGCAGATGCATACAGCATGCCTGCTATCTGGTACGACATGTACGCGATTCTGGTTTCGCCTTTCCACAGGCGATCGATTCGGTCATCCCCCGCGCAAGCGTCCCGCAGGCCGTGCTTTGCGCAGCCTCAGCGGCGGCCGATTCGTCGTTCGCGGTCGCCGTGGCGCAATTCCGGCCGGTCCCGAAACTGACACACACCGAACACTCGACCTTCTGGGCCGACAGCGTCGTCCAGAGCAGGAAGGCGACGAACCCGGCCAGGATCAGAATGAGGGCCACGCTTCCGCGTTTCATCTCTTCTGCATCATGGCGGGCAGCACCACGGGCAGCGCACCGCCCAGCCAGACGATCGCGCCGGCCAGGGCCGCCTGCCCGGTTGAAACCTTCCCCATCTGCTTGATGCCGATGGCGATCAGAATGGTGACCCAGAGCGTGAAGATGTCGACCCGGCCGAGGAAAGCCATCAGGACCGCTCCCGTCGTGCTCGGATCGAACAGCCGGCCCAGACCGAGGTTCACGGCGAACCGTGAAGTCAGCTTCGACTCATCCAGGAGCAGCGCCTGCACCGCGTTGGTGATCAGCTCGATCAGCCGCGGGAAGAAGGCGAAGGTCGCGATGGTGACTCCCTGGATGTAGCTGATCCTGGCGCTGGCGATCCGTCCGGCGATCCAGACCAGGAGCCCGAGGAGAAAGGCCCCGATGGGAATGCCGATGATCACCCCGAATGAGGCGAAGAAGCCCCCCACCCGCTTGGCGGTTTCGATCTGTTCCGGGGTCAGATTGGGATTCGACGCCATGCTGCGGGTGAACTCGGCCTCGAAAATCGGGGCCATCGCGCTCCTGGTGACGAAGTAGATCGCCGCCCATACGACGATCAGGACCAGGAGCGCCAGACCGAACTTCCCGTCGCTCCGCCGCTGGAACAGCTCGGCCGGGGCGATGTAAACGTCGATGAAGTCCTCCGCCTTGCCGGCGGGTTTTTCGGCTGGGGGTGCGGACTCGCTCATCGATCGGCCTCGGTGGTTGAGGTGGAGTGTCTGCGCACCCAGTCCAGGTATCCGGGATCGCCGGTGCTGATCCGGGTGGCAATGATTTCCGGCTGCTGGTACGAATGCAACGATCGAATCCGGCTCATGGCTGCATCGAGGGCCGGCTCGCTGGTCTTCGCGATGCACTGCCACTCATCGGCCCGCTCGATCACGCCTTGCCAGCGGTAGCGACTGGCGACGGGACCGACGATCTGGGTGCAGGCCGCCAGTCCTTCCTGAACCAAGGCCTCGGCGATCCGACTTGCCGCGGCTTCACTGTCGATTGTCGTCAGCACCTGATAGCAAGCAGTCACCGGCAGTCGGCCGGGGGCGGCAACAGGGTTCCGATGCCCGGGGTCTGGGATGGCTCGACTCCATCGGGAATCGGCACCACGCCTGCTCGCCACCCGCTTCGGAATGTGACGGCCAGGCGATGCCCCTGGGGATCGGGATCTACCCGCGCGACCTCCGGCAGGCGAAGCGCGAAGCAGGTTGCGTGGGCGGTCTGCTGGGCCAGCTCGGGGGGGTCGTCACCCATGTACCACGCCGAAAGCGAGCGACCGATGGCGACCACCGAGGCCTGCTCTCTGCCGTAACGGGCGAACTGGGTCGCCGGGATCAGTCCAGCTTGATCGGCGACGGGATCGTAGTTGTCATAGGTGCGGCAGGCGGCCGGCAGCACGATCACCGCGAGGAAGGCGACACGGGATGGGCGCATGAGGCTGGAATATATGGTCGGGCATATCTTGATGCGATGCGCCGCTGGATCGTGGTCTGCTGGCTCGTGATGGCGGGTGCCGCCGGCTGTGGCGGCCGCTCCGCCAGACAACCGCCTCTGATCGTCTTCAACGCGGGAAGCCTCGCCGGGGGATTCCGGGAGCTCCTCGCGGCGTTCGCGAAGCAGCACCCTGGCGTCACTCCCCAGCAGGAAAGCTCCGGCAGCCTCGAAGCCGCCAGGAAGCTCACCGAGCTGGGGAAGATCCCCGATGTGCTCGCCGTGGCCGATTACAACGTGATCACCAAGCTTCTGATTCCCCGTTACGCCCGGGACTACGTCCCCTTCGCCACCAACGCCATGGTGCTGGCGTACACCGACCGATCGGCCTACGCCCCCGACATCACTCCGGTCAACTGGTGGCAGGTACTGCTGCGCCAGGGCGTGCGCTGGGGTCATTCCAATCCGGCGCTCGACCCCAATGGCTATCGCGCCCTCATGGTATTTCAGCTCGCCGAGGCTTACTACCACGAGCCCGGTCTCGCGGCGCGGCTGGAGCGCGCCCTCGATGCGCGGAACGTCCGCGCCAGCGAGGCTCAGCTGGTGGGATTGCTCCAGGCGGGCGAGCTGGACTACGCCTGGTCCTACCGATCCCTGGCGGCGAGCGCCGGGCTCAAGTGGGTGCCTCTTCCTCCCGAAGTGGACCTCAGCGATCCGGCGCAAGCGACACGCTATGCGCTGGCCCAGGTGCGATTGCCCGGTCCCCGGCTTGCCGGCGACTCGGTGGAGTTCCGGGGTGAGCCGATCGTATACGCCCTCACGGTGCCTCTCGAGGCACCGCATCCGGCGTTGGCGCGGGCCTTCGTGGAGTTCGTTCGATCCCCCGACGGGCAGCGCATCCTGGATCAGGCAGGGTTCCAGGTGATCCCTTAGTTTCCCCCGACCATCTCGACCCATGGAGTCTGCGATGAGCGGCGTGGCGAACATTCCCCTTCCCCGAAACGAGCCGGTGCTGACCTATGCGCCGGGATCACCCGAACGCGCCGCGGTGAAGGCCGAGCTCAAACGCCTGGCAGGTGAGGTCACCGACATCCCGGTCATCGTGGACGGGAAGGAGATCCGCACCGGCCGCACCGTCAAGGTCGTGGAACCCCACAAGCATCGACACCAGATCGCAGAGACCCACCAGGCCGACGCCAGGGCGCTGAACGCGGCGGTGGCCGCGGCGCGGCGCGCCCAGCGGGAATGGTCGAGCTGGAGATTCGAAGACCGGGCCGCGGTGCTGCTCAAAGCCGCCGAGCTGCTGGCGGGCCCCTGGCGGCAGACCCTCAACGCCGCGACGATGCTGGGCCAGAGCAAGACGATCTTCCAGGCCGAAATCGACAGCGCCTGCGAGATCATCGATTTCTTCCGGTTCAACGTCCATTACGCCGAGCGGATGCTCGCGGAACAGCCGATGTCCTCGCCCGGGGTGTGGAACCGGATGGACTACCGGCCGCTCGAAGGCTTCGTCTACGCGATCACTCCGTTCAACTTCACGGCCATCGGGGCCAACCTTCCGACCGCGCCGGCATTGATGGGGAACACGGTGGTCTGGAAGCCGGCGGCCACCGCCTCGTTGAGCAACTACTTCGTGATGCGGCTGCTCGAAGAGGCCGGGATGCCGCCCGGGGTGATCAACTTCGTTCCGGGCGATTCCCAGCAGATCTCGGCGCGGCTCCTGGGCGACCGTCATCTCGGCGGGATTCACTTCACCGGGTCGACCGCGGTGTTCCAGTCGCTCTGGCAGCAGGTGGCGGAGCGGCTACCCGAGTATGCGAGCTACCCGCGCATCGTGGGAGAAACCGGGGGCAAGGATTTCATCCTGGCGCACCCGAGCGCCGACCCGATCGCCCTCGCGGTCGCGATGGTCCGGGGCGCCTACGAGTACCAGGGCCAGAAATGCAGCGCCGCCTCGCGCACCTACGTGCCCCAGAGCCTCTGGCCCGAGGTGAAGCGCCGGGCGGTAGAGATGATCGGCGAGCTTCGGATGGGCGACGTCGCCGATTTCCGGAATTTCCTGGGCGCGGTGATCGACGCCAAGTCCTTCGCAAAGCTGAAAGGCTATCTCGACCGGGCGAAGAAGGAGCGGGGCTCCACGATTCTCGCGGGCGGTGGCGCGGACGACAAGAAGGGCTGGTTCGTCGAGCCCACCCTGGTCCAGGTGAAGGATCCCGGACACCGGCTCATGTGTGAGGAGCTGTTCGGGCCGGTGCTCAGCGTGTACGTCTACCCCGATCGCGAGTGGCGAAGAATGCTGGGGGTGGTGAACTCCACCAGCCCCTACGCCCTCACCGGCTCGGTATTCTCGCAGGATCGCGCCGCCGTGATCGAAGCCAGCCAGGCGTTGCGCCAGGCCGCGGGCAATTTCTACATCAATGACAAGCCGACCGGCGCGGTGGTAGGCCAGCAACCGTTCGGTGGCTCGCGGGCGAGCGGGACGAACGACAAAGCCGGCTCGATCCTGAACCTGATGCGCTGGGTATCACCCCGGTCGATCAAGGAAACGCTGGTGCCTCCGCACGATCACCGGTATCCGTTTCTGGACGCAGAGTGAGGTCGTGGCGCCGAATCCGGGTGTCAAAATCCTGGGCTCGGGCCCTCGACACCGCCTCAACCATCTTGCGTCAAGCTATGCCGCTTCATATGTTTGCGTAACGCCCACCGGAGAACTCGCGGATGTCGGAAGCCTTTCGGTCCTCCGACGAATTCGATGAACAAGCCCACCAACTCTACAATCAAGGCCGCTACGACGAGGCGCTCGACACGCTGCGGGACGGTCTCGCGCTCTACCCTAACGCGGTAGAGCTCTGGACCGGCACCGGCTACGCCCATCTGGCCCGGGAAGAGTTCGCCTGGTCGCGCCGCGCGTTCGAGCAGGCCCTCAGCATCGATCCGGATCAGGAAGATGCGCTCGCGGGCATGGGAGAGGTGCTGCTTCCGCTGGGAGACCGCCGCGGCGCGCTGGAGCGCTTCGAGCGGCTGCTCCAGCTTGGCTTCCAGGAAGACCACGAGCTGATGCTCCAGGCCGGCCGGGCGCTGTTTCGCCATGCGGTGCTGCCGCCCGCGCATCGCTTTCTGGAGCTGGCGCAGGCCACTCAGCCTGAGTGCGTCGATGCGCTGGCCTGTCTGGGCTACGTGACCCACCGCCTGGGGCGGGACGGCGCCGCGTTCTACTGGCTCAAGCGGGCCCTGGGGGTCGATCCCCACTACGCCGAGGCCCGGGTCTATCTCGCAAACATGCTGTACGACCGGGGCGAGAGCAGCGCGGCGCTGACCCACTTCGAGAAGACCCGGCCCGACGATCACTTCGACGAGCTGGGACTGTGGCGGACGGTGGAGCTCAAGCGAACGCTGTACCGTCTGGCTGACGATGATCCCGAATTGGTCCCCTGGCTCAATCGGCTGGGCGAGCTGGCCCCCGACCCCGATCCCACCGAGGATCTGCTCGCGGAAATCGAAGCCCAGCAGCCCGACGGGACCATTCGCGATCGCAACCAGCTCGAGCTGTTCGGCGCCCTGGTGGCGGAGGTCCCCGGGATGCGGCGTCGCAACGATGCCCACCAGGTTTCGACGCTCAGCGGAAGCGTGTTACGAGGCACCTGGGACGAAATCCTGCTCCAGCTCAAGGTCGCAGATTCCAGTTCCGCGTCGGTGTCGCTCTCCGAGTTCATGGCGGGCCTGGCGCGCCGGGGTCGCGAGGAGACTGGCGTCATCATTCCCCTGACCGATGCGGAGGCCTTCATCCGGGGAAGCGCCGAGGCGGGAGTGTTGCGGATTCTTTCGTGATCGCGCTCGAGCGCGTTTCGAAAACCTTTCGCTCCCTGACCGGCCGCCGCGAGGTGACCGCGCTCAGGGAGTTCTCGCTGGAGATCGGCCCGGGTGAGGTCGTCGGCATCGCGGGACCCAACGGCGCCGGGAAGTCCACCCTGCTTTCTCTGATCCTCGGTTTCCTGCATCCGAGCCAGGGCCGGGTCACCGTGGCCGGTCAATCGCCCCGGCATTTTGTCGAACGGTCGGGGATCGGGTATCTGCCGGAGGTCTTCACCCTTCCCCCGCGCTGGGGCGTGGTCGAGGCGCTGCGGCGCTTCGGCATCCTCGGTGCGCTGGGCGAGCAGGCGCGCCCACGGATCGAAGAGGTCATCGCGCTCACCGGGTTAGGCGAGCACCGCCGGAAGCAGGTGCGCCAGCTGTCCAAGGGAACGCTGCAACGGCTGGGGCTCGCCCAGGCCCTGCTGGCGCCGCGCTCCCTGGTGGTGCTCGATGAGCCGACCCACGGCCTCGACCCGGTCTGGACCCAGCGATTCCGCGATATCGTGCGGGAAGCCAGGAGTCCGGAGCGCACCATCCTGATCGCCTCCCACAATCTCGACGAGCTGGAGCGGGTATCCGATCGGGTGGCCATCATCCACCAGGGACAGCTTCAGCGCCTGGTGCGGTCGGGCGAGGGGGGCCTCGAAACGACCAGCGCCACGACGTTCCGCCTGGCGCTGGCGTCGCCGTCTCCGGCCTCGAGCGTCTGTTCCCCGGAATCGAGGCGATGCCGGGGCGCCCGCTCGAGTACCGGGTTCGGGGAGATCTCGCGACGCTGAACGCGGGGCTTGCGGCGCTCCTCTCCCAGGGTGGTCGCCTGGCCTCGTTCATTCCGGAGGAGAGCGGGCTGGAGCGGGAGTTTCGCGCCGCGGTCGGAGGGCTCCGTGAAGGGTCGCTTCCGCTACGCCTGGTGGTCGCTTCGCGATGCCGCCCTCCGTCCCGGCATTGCCGCGCTGGTGTGCGCCGCCCTGGCCACCTTCCTCGCGACCCGAATGCCGGGCGCCATGGTGAGTCGCGAAACGAGCCAGCAGCTGATGGTCCGGTTCGTGAGTCAATTCGACTGGCTGGTGATTCTGATCGCCACGTCGGGCATGGTGGCGTGGGACCGCTCCAGCGGCTACTACCGGACCTTGTTCAGCTACCCGGTCAACCCGGCGCTCTACTACTTTCAGCGCTGGGTCTTCGCCGGGACTCGCGGCGCTGCTGCTGGTTCCGTTCGCGGGGATCGGTTTCCTCCTGGTATCGGGCAGTTTTCCCTATTCGGGGCCTCTGTTGGTGCGCGTGGTGATCAAGTTTCTCCTCCTGGGCGGTCTCACCTTCGGGTTTTCGACCGTGATTCGTGCGGATTGGGCGATTGCCTTTGTGCTCTCCATGGTGCAGACAATTCTCCACGGGCTTGGCACCGCGGGAATGCCCCTGGGCGGGTTCTCCAGGTTGCTGCTCCGCCTCCTGCCGCCGTTTCACGTGGGCTCCTTCGCGGTGACCTCCTCGCCGGGCTATCCCACCACCTCCGAGCTGTTGTATGCCGGTCTCTATGGGGCCGGGATTCTCGCGGTGACGCTCCTGGTCCTCAGGTACCGTCCACTCGGGAGCGGCGGGCGAGCCTGATGGCGGGCTGGACCGCGGACGTTCGGCGCGAGGTCCTGCCGAACGGACTCACGCTGCTGGCCCAGCGGATCCCCGGCGCGCCGGCGGTCGCGGTGGTGAGCTCGATCCGCGCCGGGTTCTTCGACGAACCGGACCGGCTCGCCGGCGTGAGCCACGTGCTGGAGCACATGCTGTTCAAGGGCACGCCCACCCGGGGAGTGGGCGACATTCCGCGGGAGACCAGGGCGGCGGGCGGCTCGCTCAACGCCGGCACCGGCTACGATCACACTTCCTACATCACGGTGCTGCCTCCGGCGGCGCTTCGAGTGGGGCTCGAGCTCCAGAGCGATGCGCTCCGGCGGAGTCTTCTCGACGCGGAAGAGCTGCGCCGCGAGCTGATCGTCATCATCGAGGAGGCCAAGCGCAAACTGGATTCCCCGGCGGCGGTCGACGGGGGAAACTCTCCATCAACTGCTCTTCGACCGGCATCGGATCCGGCGATGGAGGATCGGCACCGAGGAGCAGCTCCGCGGGGTCACCCGCGATGACGTCGCCGAGTTCTGGCGATCATACTATGTGCCGGTGGACACGGTGGTGGCGCTGGCAGGCGAGCTTCTGCCGGAGGAAGCCTGTGCCCTGGCGCGCGAGTACTTCGGCGACTGGGAGGCGGCGCCGGCAAGGCGGGATCCTTCTCCTTCGGAGCCGGAGAGGTCCGGCATCCGCACCCGCACGCTCCGGGGCGACGTCACCGCCGCCGATCTGGCGCTGGGCTGGCGCACCGTGGGGCGATTGCATCCCGACGCGCTTCCCCTGGATCTCGCCGCGATGGTGCTGAGCAGCGGGCGATCGAGCTGGCTCTATCGGGGAGTCCGGGTCCCCGGCGCGATGACCAGCGTGGGCGCGTCGCACTTCACCCCGCGTGAGGTCGGGGTGTTCTCGATCGGCGGAGAGCTGGATCCCGACCGGCTCCCCGAGGCGCTCCGATGCATCGGGGCGGAGCTGCGCCGGCTTCGGGAAGCGGGACCCGACCCGACGGATCTCGAGAGGATCCGGACTCTGCTCCAGGCGGGGTGGGCGCGCCGTCTCGAGTCCGCCGAGGGTCGGGCGACGGCGCTGGCTTCCGCGGAGCTGGACGGAGACTACCGGTTGCTGGATCGGGAGTATGCCCGTCTGCAGGTCATTTCCGCCGAGGAGATCGGCCAGGTCGCCGGAGAATGGCTTGGCCCGGAACGGATCTCCGGGGTGGTCTATCTCCCCGAGGGAAGGGGCGAGGACCTCGAGGCCGACATGCTGCGGGAGGTGGTCACCTCGGTCCCCTCCCGGGTGGCTCCCCGCGCGGCTCCCCGCGAGCGACCCGACGAGCTGCGCCGCATCGCGCTTCCCGGCATCACCCTGCTGCTGCAGCGCCGGCCGGGGGTGCCGCTGGTGTCGCTCGGTCTCTACCAGCGGCGACACCGGACCGAGACGCTCGCCGATGCCGGGCTCGCGGCCCTGGCGGTGCGGGCGGCGGTCCGGGGCGCCGGGGATCTCGATGCGGGGGCGCTGGCCCTCGGGTTCGAGCGTCTGGGCGGCGTGTTAGGGCCGGTCGTGGCCAGCGAATGGTTCGGCTTCGCGACGTCGGTCCTCAGCGTGCACGCCGAAGCCGGGGCCGGGCTGCTCGACCTGGTCTTCCGGCAGCCGGGCTTCGCCGCCGAGGAAATTGCCCGGGAGCGGAAGACCCTTCTGGACAGCGTGATCCAGGAGGCCGACGACATGAGCCGCTATCCGGTGGAGCTGGCGTTCCGGGCGCGGTTCGGGCCGGCGGGTTATGGTCTGCCGGTGAGCGGGATCCCCGCTTCGGTGGAGGGGCTCACCAGCGCGATGGTGGGGCAGTGGCATCGCGACGCGCTGGCGGCCCCGGACCGGCAACCGGTGCTCGTCGCGGCTGGAGACCTCGATGTTGACCATTTCGGCGAGCGGCTGGCCCTTCGCTTTCGCGACTATCCGGCGCGACGGGAGGATTGGGCGGTCCTGACTCGCGATCCCCCGGCTCCGGCCTGCCGGGTCCTGGCGGAAGAACGGGCCAAGCGTCAGACCGCGCTCGCCATGCTGTTTCCCGGGCCGGCCCGTGGCGCGCCCGACCGCCACGCAGCGGAGGTATGGTCGGCCCTTGCGGGAGGCCTGGGGGGCCGGCTGTTCGTTGCGCTCCGGGACCGGCTTTCCCTCGCGTACGTGGTGCGGGCGTCGGTCTGGCAGCGAGGCGGCGCGGGCGCAATGCTCGGATACCTGGCCACCTCGCCCGAGCGGGAAGAGGAGGCGCGCGCCGCGCTGTGGCGGGAGCTGCGCCGGTTTGCCGACGAAGCGACCCCGGCGGAGGAGCTGGATCGGGCGATTCGATTCCTCTCCGGACAGATCCTGATCGGGCGACAGACGGTTGGGGCGGTGGCCGGAGAAATCGCCGAGGCATGGCTGTCCCTTGGCGAAGAAGGACTCCGCGAGCTTGACCACCCGACGGCCGGTATCCGCGCCGTGACGGCCGACGCAGTCCAGGCCGTCGCGGCCGCCGCTTTCGACCAGGAGCGGTCGGTCCTGGGTATCGTCCGGGGAGCGGTGGAGCCCGCTATGTTTCGGTCCGACCCGCAGGATCTCGCTGATCGATTCCATGCAACCGGCTGAAGATCGTGTCGCCAAGGTGACTCCGGGACTCCGGTGGTCTCCCGCGGATGCGTTCACCGCGGTCAGAATCCCCCTCGCGGCCGCCTTCGTGGTGGTGCCGGATGCGGCCTGGCGAATCGGCATTCTCGCCGCCGCGGCCGGGAGCGATTTTGCCGATGGTTTCGTGGCCCGTCGGTGGGGAAGCTCCCGGCTCGGGGTATTCCTCGATCCGGTCGCCGACAAGCTGTTCATGATCGCCGCCTTCGCGGTGGTGTTGCAGGCCGGTGCGCTCTCGGTCCTCGAGATCCTGGGCGTCCTGGCGCGGGACATCGCGGCGGCGGTGGCGTTCCTCGCGACCATCTTCCTGCGCAGGCCTTCGCTGATTCCCGCCAGACTGGGTGGGAAGGCGGTCACGGTGGGTCAGCTACTCATCCTGTTCGCGTTCCTCCTCGGCTCACCGCTGCTCCGTCCGATCGCCTGGGGGACCGCGGCGATCGCGCTCTATGCCATCTGGGATTACAGCCGGGCCGCGGCGGGCGCGCAACGAGTTGGACGGTAGGAGAAAGGAGCGGGCCATGACCGACAAGAACATCCGGAATGCGGTGGTGGAATGGGAAGGCGGGCTGACTTTTCGGGGCGGTGCTCCGGGCGGCCCGGAGATTCGACTCGATGCCGAACACGGCGCGCAGGGCCCCGGGCCGATGGTGGCCCTGCTGGTGGCCTGTGCGGGGTGCGCCGGCTCGGATGTCGTGGGGATTCTTCAGAAGATGCAGGTGCAGCTCCAGCAGTTCGTCATCCGGATCACCGGGCGCCGCGCTCCGGATCATCCCCGGCGATACCTGACCATGCACTTCGTCTACCAGCTCCGGGGCAACGGCCTCGATGAAGCCAAAGCGCGGCGCGCGGTGGACCTCTCACATCAGAAGTACTGTTCGGTCATCCAGTCGCTCAATACGGACATCGCGATCAGCTACGAGCTCGACCTCGGGTGATCCGGATCGCGCTGCAGTCCGGAGCGCTCCTGCTCGGACTCGCCGCCGCCACCCCCCTGTCGGCACAGGGGGTTCCCCGCGCCTCTGCAAGTCATCCCTGGATTCTCGAGGCCGGGGTGCATGGCACGCTGTTGATTGCCGACAGCACGCGGTTTGGCCTCATGGGAGGTCCCCGGTTCGCGCTTCGTACCCTGGGGGGGACCCGGGGTTCGCTGGCGCTTGGGGCTGGAGTGCTGGGGGATTCCCTGACCGGGCGGATCGAAGCCGCGATCGAATATCAGCTGGCGCCGCGGGTGCGGGGAAAACCCGGCTTCTATTTCGGCGGTGGACTGGTCGGCCAGGTGGGGGCCCAGCGCGGGGGATACTTGCTGCTCTTCGTCGGCCTGGAGCAGAGCCCGGGTGATCGCTCAGGCTGGGCGGTCGAGGCTGGACTGGGTGGCGGCATTCGTCTCCGAGGGGCCTGGCACTGGCGGCACTTTCCCCGCGGCTGGGAGCCGCGGTGAAAACTATTGCGCGGAAGAGCCGGCGACTTCGGGATTAGCCCGCACCACGGGCTGGCAGAACCGTTCTCCAAGCACCCGGACCTGGGCGAGCTCGCTCTCGGTCAGATTGGGGTACCGCTCGGAGAGGTACTCCATGGTGTCGTCCATCCATTCCTTCTGATGCTCTGGTTCAGCCTCGGTCACGCCGCAGCGGAGGATCTGACTGAATAGTTCGTCGCGGGCTTGATCAACAACCGAGGGTCCTGCGGAACGACCGGCCTTCTTTCGGCTCGTCATGCACCTTCCTTTGAGGGGGGTTCCTGCTGGAAATGGGCGTAAGCCATTGGTTCGCAAGAATATAATCGCCAGAGCACGGGAGGCGCAATTAGATTGGCACCGACGGACAGGCGGACCGACGGACAGGCGGTCAGTGATGTCGCAGGATAACGAGGAAATCTACGGCGAGGCCCGGGTGGAAGCGCTCCGGCGCATGCTACGGTCCTTCGCCGAGCGCATCTTCGAGCTGGAGCGGTCGGACCGGCTGCTTCAGCACGTTCCCGAGCTTCTTCGCCGGCTCGGCGATCTGCGTTCGGAGCTCTTTCATTACGAGGTACGCTCCACCTACGATACGCCGGAGATCGCCGAACATCGGCGGCTGGTAGAAGAAGCCAGGCAGCAGCGAGAATTTCTGACCGAGCCAGAGGACGACGAGCCATGGCGCAACCCCGATCGGGCGTAAACCAGTTCTACCTCCTGCTGGGTGCCATCGCGCTGATCGGTGCGGGCACCCTGGTCTGGATGGTCATGAAGCCCAAGAGCGTCAGCATTCCGGTAGACGTTCAGGTGCAGGTCTCGGATACTTCCGGCTTCCGGGGCTACTTCCTCGGCTCCGACACCGCCCGGGTCGAAGTCACCGAGTATGCCGACTATCAGTGCCCGGTCTGCGCCGATTTCGAGCGGGTGCAGTTTCCCGCGGTGCGGCGTCAGCTCATCGAGACCGGCCTGGTCCGGTGGCGCTACCGGGATTTTCCCCTGGACAACATCCATCGCAACGCTCGGCTCGCCGCCCACGCCGCCGCCTGTGGAGATGACCAGGGGAAGTACTGGGAGATGCATCGGACCATTTATGCCCATCATCCGGAGTGGGCCTTCACCAACAGCAATGTCACCGGGAAGTTCCATGATTACGCGGTCGAGGCAGGGCTCGACCCGGGTCGTTACGACGCGTGCATGTCGAGCGCCAAGTATGCCGGGCGCATCGAGGCGAGTCTCAAGGAGGGGCAGCAGCTTGGCGTACCTGCCACGCCGAGCTTCCTGATCGGGGGCAGGCTGTACCCCTCCAGCATGCCCTCCGATTCGATTCGTGCCCTGGTGCAGGCCCAGCTCGCCGCACCGGCAACCGCATCCCCCCGCACTCCGTGAATCCACGGCGCATGGCGGTGGCCCTGCTATCCTTGGCGGGGCTCTTCGTCGCGTTGTATCTGCATCTCTTCAAGGCCGGTCTGATCGGGTCTCTGGCGTGCGGCACCGGAGGGTGTGAAACGGTTCAGCTTTCGCCGCAGAGCCGTTTCCTCGGGGTGGAGGTCGCGTTCATCGGCGTCCTGGGCTATGTCGTCCTGCTCGGGCTGGCGCTCCTGTCGCTGCAACCCCGATTCGCCGGGGCGGGGTGGCCCAGCCGGCTGCTGTTGTGGCTGTCGGGGATTGCCGTTCTGTTCACGGCCTACCTCACCTACCTCGAGCTTTTTGTCATCGGGGCGATCTGCCGCTATTGTGTCGGCTCGGCCGTGATCATTCTCCTGATCTTCCTGATCTCGCTGGCCGACCTGCGCCGCGTCCGCCGGATCGCATGACCGCTCCGGGCCCGGAGGGCGCCCAGCGAGTCGAACCGCCGCCCCGCAGTTCCCTGGCGGCCCTCTGCGTGACCGCCCTCGGGGTGGTTTTCGGTGACATCGGCACCAGCCCGCTCTATGCCATCAAGGAGTGCTTCCTTCCGGGGCACCACCTCGCCCTCACCGAAGCCAATGTCCTCGGGGTCCTGTCGCTGATCTTCTGGTCGCTCACCTTCGTCATCTCCTTCAAATACGTCACGGTGCTGCTGCTGGCCGACAACCGGGGCGAAGGAGGGATTCTCGCCCTGCTCGCCTTGGTGCGTCCGGCCGGAGAGCCGACCGGCACCCGCCGCCTGCTGGTGCTGCTGGGTCTGTTCGGGGCGGCGCTCCTCTATGGGGACGGCGTCATCACGCCGGCGATCTCGATTCTGGGAGCGCTGGAGGGCATCAGCGTCGCGACGCCGGCCCTCGAGAAGGTCATCGTGCCGGTTGCGGTGCTGATTCTGATCCTGCTGTTCTCGTTCCAGAAGCGCGGGACCGCAGGGGTCGGGAAGGTGTTCGGCCCGATCGTGATGGTCTGGTTCGGAATGATCGCGGTGTTCGGGGTCCTCGGGATCGCGAAGGCTCCCGCCGTGCTCGCGGCGATCAATCCCTGGCACGCGGTGGATTTCTTCGTGCGGGACCGGCTGGTGGGGTTCCTGATTCTGGGCGCCGTGGTCCTGGTGTTTACCGGAGGCGAAGCGCTGTACGCCGACATGGGGCATCTGGGTCCCCGGCCGATCCGGCTGATGTGGTTCCTGGTGGCCATGCCCTGCCTGCTGCTCAACTATTTCGGGCAGGGAGCGCTGTTGCTGGCCGATCCGTCGGTGGTGGATAACCCCTTCTACCGGCTCATGCCGGAATCATTTCTCTATCCGGCGGTCATCATCTCCCTCGCCGCCGCGGTGGTCGCGAGCCAGGCGTTGATCAGCGGGGCGTTCTCCCTCACCCGTCAGGCGGTGCAGCTCGGGTATTCGCCCCGGGTCACGGTGGTCCACACGTCGCATCACGAGGCCGGGCAGATCTACGTGCCGGAAGTGAATCAGATCCTGATGGTGGCGTGTATCGCTCTGGTGGTGGGCTTCCGGAATACCAGCGGACTGGCGGGAGCCTACGGGATCGCGGTGACCGGAACCATGTCGATCACGACGATCCTGTTCGCGCGGGCGGCCCGGACCCGGCTGGGCTGGGGGCTCGAGAAAATCATCCCGCTGGTGGTGCTGTTTCTGATCGTGGACCTGTCCTTCTTCGCGGCGAATCTCGTCAAGATTCCTTCGGGGGGCTGGTTCCCCATCCTGCTCGCCCTGTCGGTGTTCGCGTTGATGACCACCTGGAAGCGGGGCCGGCACATCATCACCACCATGATGCGGGAGAATTCGCTGCCGCTCGAGCTCTTCATGCGCGATCTCGAGCGACGGGCCCTTCCCCGGGTCCCGGGGACGGCGGTGTTCATGACGTCGGATGCCACCATCGCCCCGCCGGTGCTGCTCCATCACCTCAAGCACAACAAGGTGCTGCACGAGCGGGTCTTCCTGATGTCGGTGGTAACCCGCGAGGTGCCCTATGTGCCCCAGACCGAGCGGATCACCCTCGAATCCCTGGGCCAGGGCTTCTACGTGCTGGTGGCGGCCTACGGGTTCATGGAATCACCCAACGTCCCGAAGATCCTCGCGAGTCTGGAACCGCTCGGGCTCGAGGTCAAGCTGATGGAGACGACGTTCTACCTGGGCCGGGAAACCCTCATTCCGACCCGGACCAGCCGGGCCCGGCGGGCCGCGCTGCTGGCCAAGGGGCTCTGGATGTCCCTCTGGCGCAAGAAACTGTTCCTGGTGATGACCAACAATGCCCGCTCCGCGACGGCCTTCTTCCATCTGCCCGCGAATCGGGTGGTCGAGCTCGGGGCGCAAGTGCAGATCTAGCCGGTCCTCACCCTTCTTCACTCTCGTACTGATCCTTCAGCTTCGCCACCACATTGGGGTCCGCCAGCGTGGTGGTATCCCCTAACGCGCGACCCTCCGCAATGTCCTTGAGCAGCCGTCGCATGATCTTCCCGCTCCGGGTCTTGGGAAGATCCGCGGAGAAAAAAATATCGTCGGGACGGGCGATCGCACCGATCTTCCTGGTCACGTGATCCTTGAGGTCGTCCTTGAGCGACGACCCGGCGTGGTGGCCTTCCTTGAGGGTGACGAACGCGGCCAGGGCCTGGCCCTTGAGCTCGTGGGTCTTTCCAACCACCGCCGCCTCGGCCACCGCCGGGTGATCCACCAGGGCGCTCTCAACCTCCATGGTGCCGATCCGGTGCCCCGCGACGTTCAGCACGTCATCGACCCTCCCCAGGATCCACCAGTACCCGTCGTCATCCAGCTTGGCGCCGTCACCCGCGAAATAGCGACCGGGAAACCGGCTCCAGTAGGTCTGCCGATAGCGCTCATCATCCCCGTAGATGGTGCGGAGCATGCCGGGCCATGGCTCGGTCAGGGTCAGGAACCCGCCCCCTTTCGGGAGGGCGCGCCCCTGGGCGTCAACCAGCTCGGCGGTGATGCCAGGGAAGGGAATGGTGGCCGATCCCGGCTTGGTGGTCACCACGCCGGGGAGAGGGGTGATCATGATGCCGCCGGTTTCGGTCTGCCACCAGGTATCCACGATGGGGCAGCGTTCCCGTCCGATCTGCTGATGGTACCAGATCCAGGCTTCCGGGTTGATCGGTTCACCCACGGTGCCGAGGAGTCGCAGGGTGGAAAGGTCGTGCCGGGCGGGATGCTCGGTGCCCCATTTCATGAAGGCACGAATTGCGGTCGGAGCGGTGTAGAACACCGTGACTCCGTAGCGGGCGACCAGGGCCCAGAAACGGTCCCGGGAGGGCCAGTCCGGCGCGCCTTCGTACATCAGAACGGTCGCCCCGTTCGCCAGGGGGCCGTAGACGACGTAGCTGTGCCCGGTGACCCAGCCGATATCGGCGGTGCACCAGAAGACGTCCTCTTCCCGGAGATCGAAGACGTACCGGGTCGTGGCGGTAACCTGGACCAGATAGCCGCCGGTGGTGTGGACGATCCCCTTGGGTTTGCCGGTGGTCCCGGAGGTGTAGAGGATGAACAGCAGGTCCTCCGCATCCATCGCCTCGGGCTCCGCTCGGGTAGCCGCGGCACTCAGGAGCCGATGCCACCAGTGATCGCGACCTTCCTGCATCGCGGCGAACGTCTCGTCACCCTCTCCCCCGCTGGCTCGCCGGACCACCACGACGTGCCGGATGGTGGGACACTGGGTCAGGGCCTCATCGGCGAAGCGCTTGAGGGGAAGCACCTGGCCGCGGCGATAGCCTCCATCGGCGGTGATCAGGGCGACTGCTTTCGCATCGTTGATCCGGTCGCGGAGCGACTCGGCCGAGAAGCCTCCGAAGACCACCGAATGCACCGCGCCGATCCTGGCACAGGCGAGCATCGCAACGGCCGCCTCCGGGATCATGGGCAGATAGATGGCGACCCGATCTCCGCGCTTGACGCCGAGACTGCGGAGCGCGTTCGCGGCGCGGTTGACCTCCTGGGCAAGCTCCCAGTAGGTCATGGTCCGGCGGTCGCCCGGCTCGCCTTCCCAGATCAGGGCGGCCTTGTTCCGGCGCGGTCCGGCCAGGTGACGATCCAGGCAATTCACCGAGACATTCAGCGTTCCGCCCACGAACCATTTTGCATGGGGGAGGTCCCATTCGAGGACCTTCGACCAGGGCGACATCCAGTCCAGCGCCCGGGCCTGCTCCTCCCAGAAGGCCAGGCGATCGCGGCGGGCCTGGTCGTAAAGGTCGGGCCGCGCCACCGCTTCTCGGGCGAACTGCGGTGGCGGCGGGAAGCGGCGTTGCTCGGATAGCAGCGTGGAAAGTTGGTCGCTCATTGAGTAGGGGATATGGGGATAGGGGATAGGGAATAGGGAATAGGGGAATAGTGTACCGCAAATCGATTCAGGCAAGGGCGAATCGTTGCGCTTGCAGATCCCCACGAGGTAGTGCGGAGTGCGGTGTCACCAGGGGGAGACCCCTGTTTCGGTCCGCGATAAGTCCCGCTGCCCCCGAGAGTTGATCCAGGTGGCACCGGACTCGCCTTTCCCACGTCCATGGCAGTCATTCGTGACCTCGATCGTTCGATTACTGCACCCGCCGAGCTCGGGTTGCAGACGCGGACTCCATTCCGGGAGGCTGCGTTTCACGAGCTCGAGGAGCTGACCGATGGCGGGACCCTTCGTCTCGACCTGGCCCCGACGCGACGGGTGGACTCAGCCGGGCTTTCCGCGCTTTGGCTGATCCATCGGCGTGCAGCCGAGCGCATGCAGCGGGTGGTGCTGTGCAATGCCCGGGAAGAGCTGAAATACCTCCTCACTCTGACCGGCCTGTCGGAGCTCTTCGAACAGAACTGAAGGTCGTGGGCCGCTCGGTGGTCGTATATTGGGCCACGTGACGGCCCCGGCTGTATCTCCCCTGCTCGAAGGTCGTAATCTCGAACGCCGCTTCGGCGCCTCCCGGGCGCTGCGAGGGGTCTCGCTCACCGCTTTCGGCGGTGAGTGCCACCTCGTCGTGGGCCCCAATGGGGCCGGCAAGACCACCCTCCTCCGAATGTTCGCGGGGCTGGCCCGGCCAAGCGCCGGGGTGGTTCTGATCGACGGATCTCCGATGACCCGGGAGCCGTCGTCTCGCCGCACTCTCGGACTGCTTTCGCATCAAAGCCACCTGTACGATGAGCTCACCACCCTCGAGAACCTGACCTTCCTCGCGCGGCTCCATGGTCTCGCCAAGCCGGCGGAAGCCGCCCTGCGGGGACTGGAATCCGTGGGGCTGGCGAGCCGGGCGGGCGCGGTGGTCCGCAGTCTGTCGCGGGGAATGGTGCAGCGGGTTGCCATCGCGGGCGCGTTGCTGCACGGGCCCCGTGTGCTGCTGCTGGATGAGCCATTCACGGGGCTCGATCCCAGCTCATCGAGCCAGGTCGCCGCCCTCCTCGCGGCGGAGCGGCAGCGGGGCAGCGCCCTGATCCTGGTGACCCACGACGTGCACGAGTCCTGGGAGCTGGCGACCCACGTCCACCTTCTGGTCGGTGGTCTCTGGGCATCCAGTGGGCCACGGCAGGAGACCCTGGACGGTTTTCTGCGCCGGTACCGGGAGGTCGTGCATGGGTGAGTTTCTCCGGGTCACCCTCACGGTGGCCGGCAAGGACCTTCGAGTCGAGCACCGGAGCAAGACCGCGCTGGTCTCGGCGATCGGGTTTGCCGTGCTGGTACTGGTGATTTTCAACTTCGCGCGGGACGCGGCGGTGCTTTCCCGAGAGGTCCTCGCGCCGAGCGCGCTGTGGATCACCTTCGCGTTCTCGGGGGTCATCGCCCTCAACCGCTCCTTCACCCTGGAGCGGGAGAATGCCGCCCTGGACGGGCTCCTGCTCGCACCGGTCTCCCGGGCCGCGCTGTTCCTCGGCAAGTACCTGGCGAATCTGGCGTTCGTGTTCACCATCGAAGCAGTCGCGCTGCCCCTGTTCGTGATATTCTTCGGGCTCGACGTTTCCGGCGCGCTGGGCGGGCTGGTGCTGACCATTTTCGTCGCGACCATCGGCTTCGTCGCGGCGGGGACCATGTTCGCGGCCATGACGGTCCGGACCCGGTTTGCCGAGCTGATGATGCCGCTCCTGCTGCTGCCGTTCCTGCTGCCCCCCGTGATCGGGGCGGTCCAGGCCACCTCCCGGCTTCTGGCGGGACGGCCGATGAGTGAAGTGGCCGGGTGGCTCAGGATTCTCGGCTTCTATGACCTGGTGTTCGTCACCGCGTGCCTCCTGCTGTTTCCCTCGCTGATGGAGGAGTAGCCAGAGTGGCTAGAGTGGCTGGAGTGGGGCGAGTCCTCATGGCCGTGGGGCTGAGTGGCCTGGCGCTGGTCTACGTGCTCGCGATCCGCTTTACGCCGATCGAACGGTTTCAGGGCCTGCCGCAGAAGATCTTCTACGTGCACGTTCCGGCGGCGTGGTGTGCCCTGCTTTCGTTTTCGATGGTGGGCATCGCGAGCATGCTCTATCTGTGGCTCCGGGACCCCCGGCTGGACCTCTTCGCGGAATCCGCCGCCGAAGCGGGCCTGGTGTTCAGCGTGGTCATGCTGACCACCGGGCCGCTCTGGGGGAAACCGGTCTGGAACACCTGGTGGACCTGGGATGCTCGGCTCACCTTCACCCTGATCCTGTTCTTCCTCTTCCTCGGGTATCGGGCGTTGCGGGGCGCGGTGCAGGATCCCGGGGAGCGGGCCCGGTTCAGTGCGGTGCTCGGCATCATGGGACTCATCCTGGTGCCGTTCGTGCATCTCACGGTGTATCTGTTCCGGACCCTGCACCCGCAGCCGATCGTGCTCAAGCCGAGCGCGCCATCGTTGCCCTGGTCGATGCTGCGGACCTTGCTCGCTTCCCTGGTGTGCTACACGATCCTGCTCACCGGGTTCATCACCACGCGGTACGGCATTGCCCGGCGGACCTCGCTGGCGGGAGACCCTCATGGCCATTGATCCCCACGCCAACGCCGGATATGTGATCGCCGCCTACTGCATCACCGCGCTGGTCCTGGGGGGCTATGCGCTGCGATTGTGGTTGCGAGCGAAGGGGACAGGGGACAGGGGATAGGGCTTCACCCGGAGCGACTCGTCGCTCTTCCCGATTCCCTGCTCCCTAGGTTGTTCGAAACACCAGGGCCGCGTTGATCCCTCCGAAGCCGAACGAATTGCTCATCAGGTATTCCGGCTGGCCGGCGGCGCCGTCGCCCCGGACATAGTCCAGCTCGCAGGCGGGATCGGGCTCCTCGAGATTGACGCTGGGGGGAAGCCAGGCCCGGGCGCTGGCCAGGGCGCAGATGGCGGCCTCGATGGCACCGCTCGCGCCCAGGGCATGGCCGTAGTACCCCTTGGTGCCGCTCACCCTAACCCGCTCGACGTGCCGGCCCAGGACGGTGCGGATCGCCTGGGCCTCGGTCGGGTCGTTCAACGGAGTGGACGATCCGTGGGCATTGACGTAGCCCACCGCTTCGGGTGCGACGCCGGCGGAGCTCAGCGCGCCACGCATGGCGCGGGAGGCCTGCCGGCCATCCGGGCGGGGCGCGGTCATGTGGTGGGCGTCGTTGGTGAGACCGTAGCCCACCAGCTCCGCGTAGATCGGGGCGCCCCGGGCCCGGGCCCGATCCCGCTCCTCCAGCACCAGGACGGTGGCGCCTTCCGCCATCACGAAGCCGTCCCGGTTGCGATCGAACGGACGGCTCGCGGTCCCGGGATCGTCGTTGCGGGTGGACATGGCCCGGATGATGGCGAAGGCGCCATAGCTCAGGGGGGAGAGCGGCGCCTCGGCGCCCCCCGCGAGCATGAGGTCCGCGTCCCCCCGCTGCACCGCGCGAAAGGCCTCGCCGATCGCGATCGCCCCGGAGGCGCAGCTCATCCCATTGGTGATGTTCGGGCCGGAGATGCCCAGCTCGATGGCGAGATTGCAGCTCGACGCGCCCACGAAGACGGTGAGGGCGAGGCCGGGCTCCACCGCCCGCAATCCCTCCCGCAGATACTTCTCATGCTCCTGCTCCGCAAAGCTCACTCCGCCCAGCGCGGTTCCCATCATGGCGCCGACCCGGTCGGTATCTTCGCGGTTCAGCTCGATGCCCGCGTCGTCCAGGGCGAGCCGGGCCGCGGCAAGCGAGAACAGCGAACAACGATCGAGGCGCCTGGCCCGGCGCGGCTCGATCCAGCGGGTGGGATCGAAGTCGTCGACTTGAGCGGCCACCCGGCTCCGGAACGGGCTGGGATCAAACCGGGTCAGCCGGCGGACCGCGGATCGGGCGGCGCGGAGTCCGCTCCAGAAGGCCTCCTTACCGATCCCGATCGGAGTCACCGGACCGATCCCGGTGATGACGACGCGTCGTTCAGGCATGAGCTTCCCCTTCGGCGGCTCGGCCGATCCCGGCGAGGGTCCGCGACGCGATCCCCCGCACGAACACGGGTCCGATGACCAGCTCCGCCGCTGGTCGGCTGATCAACGGCCAGCCGGGGCCGTCCCAGGCATGAACGATCGTGGCTCGACTGCCGCTCCCTTCGGAAACCACGGTCCACAGCACGTCCATTCCGCAGGTGACTCCCTTCACGTGCCGGTAGCGGACCTCGCAGCGGGGGGCATCGACCCACATTTCCGACTGCCACCAGGTTGGCCAGCGAAACAGCCCGAAGGGGCGCCACGCCGCCATCTCGACCAGTCCGCTCCCATCCGGTCGCTGCTTCTGAAGCTTGACCCAGCGATAGTGGGAGAGGATCTCCGGCCAGCGTTCGACCTCGGCGGCGTATCGGAACACGGCCTCAGGTGAGGCGGCGATGTGAAGGGTATCGACGGTGCGCATGGATCAGCGCGGCGCCAGTTTCGCCACGGCGACCAGGCGCGCGCCGGGTCTCCGCACCACCCGGGCCGGGAGTTCGGCTCGGTGGAGCAACCGGGAAAGGCTGGCGGTGGAGAAGCCCCGACGCAGAGAAGTGACTCCGTCGCGAATCGTGTCGCGATCGAATCGCAGGGTCCAGCCCGCGAGTGGATAGCCCCAGCGGGCCAGCACCGAATTCCGCAGGTCGGACACGATCACCGCGCGTCGAGCCACCCGGGCACATTCCCGAAAGAGCCGGATCGTCGCGGCCGGGGCAAAATGGTGCGCCACCTGGCTGAGCAGCACATAATCGACACTGCGGTCCCCCAGGGGGAGCACTCCTCCGTCGGCGACGATGCTGGCGAGTCCATTTTCGCGGGCGAGCCCGGCGGCGCTGCGGTTGTATTCGATCCCGATCGGGCGCAGGATGATGCCCCGGCGCCGGGCCCAGGACGCCGCCATGCGAGGGAGGTCGCCGGCTCCGGTCCCGACATCGAGGATCGAGAACGGTCCCGATTCCGCCGCGGGCAGCGCTCTTCGCAGCCCGTAGCGAATGGCGGCGGCGCCACCCAGCCAGCGGTTCGCGCGGGCGATATTGCCGAGGGACTCTCGAACCATCGGCGCGGGGGCAAACCGGTCGTCGAGCAATTCCACCCCGGTCGGCGCGACTTCCAGAACGCTCATATTCCGCCCGCAGTCAGGTAGCCGCCGCGGTAGTACAGCAGCGGCTTGCCTCCCGGCTGGACGCTGCCCCCGACGACCCGTCCCACGAAGATGGTGTGATCCCCCGCTTCGAGACGCGCCTGCGGCACGCAGTGGATCCTCGCCATGGCTCCATCCAGCAGGACGAACCCCCGTTCGTCCAGCCGGTAGCCGACGCCGTCGAACCGTTTGGGGAGATTGGAAGCGAAACGCCGGGAGAGCGTTTCCTGGTGGCTTTCCAGAATGTTGAAGACGTAGCCTTCCGATTTGTCCATCACGGGATAGAAGTCGGCGAGATGATCCACGTTGACCGATACCAGCGGGGGATCGAGCGATACCGAGGCGAAGCTGTTCGCGGTCATCCCCGCCGGGGTCCCATCCGGCCCGGTCGCGGTAACGATCACCACGCCGGTGGCAAAGTGCCCGCAGAGCTGACGGAACTGGGCAGAATCGACGTCACGATAGGACATCAGAGGACCACCTGGGCGAGAAATCGCGGGTTCAGGACGGCACGGGCCGGGAGATAGTCTCCCGTGACACCGATCAGGGTGTGGCTCAGCCCCCGCCGATCGAGGCGCTCGACGGCGCGATCGAACAGCCGGGGAGCCAGCATGGCGTGGCCAATGAGTCGCTCGACGATCCATTTCCCGAGGAAGGCGTGGCGCCGCGCGGCCCGGTAGGCAGCCAGCACCCCCCGGTCGAGCGGGGCCCGAGCCAGGAGCGGCTGGAGCAGGGTCTCCTCGACCAGCTCGGCGCCGCGGAACGCCGCGCCCATTCCTTCGCCGGTGAACGGGTCGAAGAAGTCGGCGGCATCCCCGAGGAGGAGCGCGCCCGGCGCGGTCACCGGGCTGGTCCAGGAGGCGAACGGGCCGGTCGCCATAACCCGCCGGACCAGGCGGGACGGAATCCGTCCCCGGACTCCGGGGAATCGTTCCAGCTCCTGGAAGAAGAACTGATGGAGGTCCCCTTCCAGCGTGCTCATGCGTCGGCGCGGGAGCACCACCGCGACGTTGGCGACTCCGCCTCCCAGCGGATTCAGTCCGACATAGCCGTCCGGTCCGACGTGCAGCTCGGCGGTCTCGTCGAGACCGGCGACCCCAGCCACGTGGCCGGCCAGGGCGTAGCGGCGCAGAAATCCGGTGCGACGACGACCGATCGTCCGGGCCATGATCGAATGGAGGCCATCGGCGCCGACCACCAGGCGCGCGGCGATCCGGCGAAGCTCTCCGCGCTCGCGCACCACGAGCCCCGAGATCCGGCCATCGGTGCGAACGACGTCCACCACCGGGCATCGCTCCCGAACCAGGGCGCCAGCTTCCCGCGCCGCGCAGACCAGGGCGTGATCGAGGATCCGCCGGGGAACCGAGAGGCCGGTCGGGCGGAAGGGACGGCCGGCCCGTGCGAAAAGACCGGTGAGGGAAGCCCCGAACGGCGCGGACACGGAAGTTCCGCGGATGCGAAGGCCGCCTGACCGCTCGACTCGCTCCAGCACCCCGAGCGACGCGAGGTGCCGGACACCTTCGGGGCTCATGAACTCCGAGCAGGTTTTCTCTCTTGGGAACACCGCGCGATCGCAGGCCACGACCCGAAGTCCCGCGCGGGCCAATCGAATCGCGAGCGCGGCGCCGGCCGGCCCGGCTCCCGCGATGGCGACATCGAACGTGGACTCGCTCATCGGAGTGCCCACGCCGCGGCTCCCGCCAGCGCGGCGAGGAGGGTCGTCAGCAGGTTCACGCCGTCGTTGTCGAGCCATGCCCACCCTCTTTCCAGGACCGTGGCGCTCCCGCAGTGCCGGCGCCCCTCGGTCGGGGTCTGACAGGTTGGACACGTGAACCGGCCCTGCAACCTTGCCCCGAGTAACGAGTCGAGGAACATACCACCGAACCCGATGAGAGAGCCGGCCACGGTCAGGGCGATGCTGCCGAGACCAATCCCTCCCGAAACGGCGACCAGCAGCGCCCCCGCGGCTCCCCCGATCGTCCCCAGCAGTGTGACGCCACCAGAGGTTCCCCGAGACACCCGCTGACCGGTTCCCAGGAGAATCGGGGCAGTGGGACTGCTTCGGCCCAAGGTGGTGGCCCAGGTGTCGCTCCCCGCGGCGGCGAGAGAGGCGGTCACGATCCATGCTCCCAGGCTCGGGGCGATCAGCTCGCAGAGACTGCCGATCGCCGCGGGTCCGCCATTCGCCAGGACCTGGATCGCGGAACGGGTTTCTCGTTCCGGCCCATCGAGGACCAGGCGTCCGACCAACACACTGGAAAAGAAAAAGGTTCCCAGAACGAGGGCTCCGGGCCAACCAGTCTCGGCGAGGATGACGGTTCCGATGCAGGCCGCCGCCAGCGCTCCGCCCGGGGTGAGCGCCCGCAGCCACCAGGCGATCGCCGACAGGGTCGCCGCGAGCGCCAGGGCGAGGAGCGGATGCATGCGCAATGTTCCCACCCCGGCTGGCCGGCTGCAAGCGGACCTTACCTGTCTGTCGCGGACCCGCTAAGTTGTCGCGGCGTGACACCCGCCGATGGGCTCCCCGCTCTCATTCCCCTGAGCCTCCTCGAGGCGATCCGGAATCTCGATACGCCCCTCGACGACGGCCTGAACGAGCTGGCGAGCGAAATGATGTCGAAGCGCCTGGGACTCAGTCAGACCGTCGCCCTGCAGATCGAGCGTTACCAGGACAGCGCCAGTCGCAAACAACTGGTTCCCGACGACGAAGTCATTCTCATTTTTCGCCTGGTGGGCCGCCGGCCCGACGCGGCGCTGGTCTATGCCGATGCCGGACGACGAGCGGCGCGCCACGCGGTCCGCTCGGCGGGGCTGGGGATCAAGACCGCGCTCCGTACCGTGCCGGGAGCGGTCGGGCGGCGCTACGGGGTTGGAGCGGCGAGCCGGCTGGCCCGGACCCGGCTGGGGATCCCGATGGAGCGTCACTCCGTCAAGACCGGGGAGACCGTTACCAGCAGGGTCTCCGAATCCCTGGCGACCCGGGCCGGGTATCCGGGCACTGGGTGCGCCTTCTACAGCGCCGCGCTGGCGGAGCTGCTCCGCTTGACCAGTGGCTTCGAAGGCGCAATGGTGCACGAGCACTGCCGCGGCAAGGGTGACCCCTACTGCTCCTGGCGCGGGATCGAATCGGGAGGCTACGAATGAAACGGTGGACCCAGGACGACCGGAAGGCCCTGGCCGAGGCGCTGGGGCAGAGCGGTGCGGCGGGATGGCTGGTGTTCGACTTCCAGGGCCATAACCCGGTCGCCCAGCGGCTCCTCAATCTCGGCGGGTTAGGCTCGCGGCGACTCTTCGTGCTGATCACCCCGGACCACGACCCGGTGGCGGTGGCCCACAAGATCGAGCTCGGACCGCTGGAGGGATTCCCCGGCCGGATCCTTCCCTACGCCCGGCGGGAGGAGCTGAACGCCGCGCTGGGCAGCCTGGTGAACGGCAAGACCGTGGCGATGGAGGTCTCGGAGCGGAACAGCGTCCCCTATCTCGACCGGGTGCCGCATGGCGTGGTCCAGCTGGTCGAATCCCTGGGCGGGAAGGTGGTGTCGAGCGCGGCCCTGGTGACCCGGTTCGTCTCCCGCTGGACCGACGCCGAAGCGGCGCTGCACCGGAAGGCCGCCGAAGTGCTGGCCCGGATCGCCCGGGACGCCCTGGGCTTCGCGGTGACCCAGGGAGGGAAGGGGCTGACCGAAAGCGCGCTGATGGAGCGGGTGGTCGCGGCGATGACGGCGGAAGGCATCGTCCCCGATCATGCCCCGATCGTGGGGTTCGGCCCCAACGCGGCCAATCCCCATTACGAACCGGTGGCCGGGAGGGACCGCACCCTGGCCGGGAACGAGGTCGTGCTGGTGGACCTCTTCGGCCGGTATCCCGACGGGATTTCGGCGGATCAGACCTGGATGGGGTTCAGCGGATCGACCCCGCCGGAGCGGGTTAGGACGGTCTGGACCACGGTTCGGGACGCTCGCGATGCGGCGCTCGATCTGGTGCGGACCGCCGGTCGGGAAGGGCGTTCCCTGGCGGGCTTCGAGGTGGACCGGGCCGCCCGGGCGGTGATCGACCAGGCCGGGTTCGGAGAGTACTTCGTTCATCGTACCGGACACTCGATCGATCGCGAGCTGCACGGGTCCGGCCCCCACATGGATGACTATGAGACCCGGGACGACCGGATCATCCTACCCGGCTGCGGGTTCTCGGTCGAACCGGGGATTTACCTGACCGGTGATTTCGGGGTGCGGAGCGAAGTCAACGTGTACTGGAGCGCCGATGGGCCGGAAGTCACCCCGCAGAAGATCCAGACCGAGCTGATCACCGCGTAAGAACCGGGGTCGCCACTGCTCGCTAGCGCCCGAGGATGATCACCTCGGGTTTCGGCGGGGCGTGGCCGAACGGGATGTACCGATCGATCCCCATCGCCAGGAACAGCAGGGCAAGGTAGAGCAGCGAATAGCGATACATCCGCCAGGGCAGGGGAGAAGGCCCCGATTCGCGGAGGAGCTGAATGCAGTACCACAGCAGCCGGGCCCCCAGCAGGAGCGCCGCGATCGCATAGAGAATTCCCTGATGCCCCGAAAGGGTCGGCAGGATGGTGAGGGGCAGCAGCAGGAGGGTGTACACCAGCATCTGCACCTTGGTCTCGTGCGGTCCCCTTACGACCGGCATCATGGGAATCCCCGCCCGGGCGTAGTCCTTCTCCTTGATCAGGGCCAACGCCCAGAAGTGCGGTGGGGTCCAGTAGAAGATGATGGCGAAGAGATAGATCGCGCCGAGATCGATCGAATTCGTCATTGCCGCCCACCCCACCAGCGGCGGGAACGCTCCGGCGGCCCCGCCGATCACGATGTTCTGGGCGGTCGCGCGCTTGAGCCACATGGTGTAGACGAAGACGTAGAAGAGAAGGCCCAGCGCGGCGAGGCCCGCCGAGAGCAGGTTCACGAATCGCCAGAACAGGACAAACGAGGCGATTCCGAGGCCGATGCCGAAGACCAGCGCCGCGCCGGGAGGGATCCGTCCCGAGGGCACCGGCCGGACCCGGGTCCTCGACATCACCGAGTCGATATCGCGATCGAACCACATGTTGATCGCGTTCGCGCCTCCAGCCATCAGAAAACCGGCCAGCGTGACCCATCCCACCAGCGCCAGGCTCGGCAGTCCGCGGTCGGTGATGAACATGGGGGCGACGGCGGTGAGGAGCAGCAGGGAAATCACCCGCGGCTTGGTGAGAGTGATGAGGTCGCGAAGCAGCGGGAAGTCGGGAGGTCTGGAAGTCTCGAGGTCCATAGGCATTCGGCGTGGAAATATATACCTTTGCCTGTCCCGTACCGATTTTCAGACGTTCAGACTTCCAGACCTCCTGGCGCCTATCTCCGAGTCCCCCGCCACTCTCGCACCCCGTGACGCCTACGGCGAACGCCTGCCGAGAAGCGTGGGACTCTTTGCGTCCATCATGGTCCTCATCGGGATCACGATCGGAAGCGGGATCTTCCGGGTGCCTGCCACCGTGGCCCGGTCGCTCACCGCACCCGGCCCGTTCCTGCTGGTCTGGGTGCTGGGCGGAGTCATGGCGCTCTGCGGAGCCCTGACGCTGGGAGAATTGGCTGCCCTGTTCCCCCGGAGCGGCGGCATTCTCGCCTATCTGGCCGAGGGGTTCGGCCCGATGCCGGCCTTTCTCTTCGGCTGGTCCCAGCTGGTCATCATCCGCGCCTCCGCGCTGGGCGCCATTGCCACCATTTTCGCCGAATACTTCGGTCGCTTCGTGACCCTGACGCCGCAGGCGGTCCACTGGGTCGCCGCCCTGGTGATTGCCACGATTGGATTCCTGAACTGGGTCGGAGTCAAGCGGGCTGCGCTGGTGAACAATGTGGCGACGGGGGTGAAGTACCTGGCCCTGGTTGGCCTGGTGGTGTTTGCGTTCACCGCCTCTACCGGCTCGACCGGGAACTTCGCTGGAGCCTGGACCGGGTTCACGATCTCGGCCTTTGCGACCGCGCTGGTCCCGGTGATGTGGGCCTACGATGGTTGGGCCGACCTTTCCTTCATGAGCGGAGAGGTCAAGGATCCGGCCCGGACCATGCCGCGCGCTCTGATCTTCGGTACGCTGCTGATCATCGCCATCTATCTGCTGGTCAACGCGGCCTACATCTACCTGGTTCCGTTGCCCGACATGGCGCAGCCCATGTCCGGGCTCATCGCCGCCACGGCCGCCGAGCGGATCCCGGCCTTCGGTGGTATCGGGGCCAGACTCATCGCCGCGGTCGTCCTGATCTCGACGTTCAGCAGTGTGAACGGCACCATGATGGCGAGCCCCCGGATCTTCTTCGGGATGGCGGACCGGGGTCTCTTCTTTCAGGGGATTGCGCGAGTGTCACCGCGGTTCAAGAGTCCCTCCACCGCGATCCTCCTGGCCAGCACCCTCGGCGTGGTGTACGTCCTGTTCAATGATTTCCAGCAGCTTGCCGACAAGTTCGTCCTGGGGATTTTCCCGTTCTACGTGCTGGCGGTGCTGGCGGTGTTCATGATCCGGGCCCGGCAACCGGGACTCGCCAGACCCTACCGGGTTCTGGGGTATCCGGTCGTTCCCGTGCTGTTCCTGCTCGGGGCTCTGGGAATGATAGTGAACGCTCTCATTACGGACACCGCGAATACGGCGTTCACGTTCGGGATCATATTGATCGGCATTCCGGTGTTCTACCTCGCCCGGAAGATGGGGAAGATCAAACCCTCGTAAGGAACGCTCCACGCCCGGGTAACGGTCCCGTTACACGGGTTGCGTTGGTACAGGGGCGGGATAAGTTTGGGCGGCTTTTCCGGGGCATTCCCCCGATCCCATCGGTTTCCGTATAAACATCGCGAAGGATTCCTCTTGAGGAGGCTACTCATGAAGAGGTGGTTGGCTGCATGCGCGACCCTGGCACTCGCGGGGACGCTGTTGAGCTCGACCGCGCTGGCTCAGGGGGTCACGACGGGTTCCTTGAACGTTCGGGTGCGAAACCAGGATGGCACGCCAGTGGCCGGCGCCCGGGTGACCGCCACTCACCTTGCCTCCGGGACGACCTACAGTAGCAGCACGATGGCGAGCGGCCGAGCGGCGATTCCCGGGGTTCGGGTCGGCGGGCCGTACAAAGTCACGGTAGCCGCGATCGGGTTCGATCCCAAGAGTCAGGACGGTATCTACGTCAATCTCGGCGTTTCCGAGGACGTGGACTTTACCCTTTCCCCCACGGTGGTCACGCTCGAGGAGGTCACCGTGACGGCGGAGGGCGAGACCGTCTTCAGCTCCCGGCGAACCGGGGCGGCGACCACCGTGGACCGCCAGGCGATCGCCGTGCTTCCTTCGATCACCGGTCGGTATGAGGACTACATCCGGCTGACCCCGCAGGTACGGGGCACCTCGTTCGCCGGTCAGGACAACCGGCTCAACAACATCACGGTGGACGGGTCCTACTTCAACAATGGATTCGGTCTCGGCAGCGGCCAGCCGGGCGGCCAGACCAACGTGGCCCCGATCTCGATGGCGGCGATCGAACAGATCCAGGTGAACATTGCGCCATACGATGTGCGGCAGGGGCACTTCATTGGAGCCAACATCAACACGGTGACCCGGAGCGGGACCAACGAGGTCGTGGGGATGCTCCAGTACGCCTTCCGGCAGTGCGACGTCACGGAAGACGGATCCTGCGCGAAGAAATTCGGGATCACCCGGATGAACGGGAACCAGGCCGGCGACAATATCGTGAACATCGGCAATTTCGATTTCAGCCGGTACGGCGGCTATCTCGGCGGCCCGATCATCAAGAACAAGCTCTTCTTCTTCGGGAGCTACGAGAAGGACAAGCTCAGCTCGCCGGGAACCACCTTCCGCGCCAACACCGGTGGGGAAACTATCGGAGGTGGAACCACCCGGGTCCTTGCTTCGGATCTGGACCAGCTGGCCGACTTCCTCAAGACCAAATTCAATTATGACCCGGGCCTCTATCAGGGATACAATTTCGACACGCCGGCCAAGCGGATCATCGGGAAGCTTGACTACAACCTGAACGAGCGGAACAAGGTGAGCGTCCGGTACAATCACCTGGATTCATTCACCGACAAGATCGAGTCCAGCTCGACCTCCCTCGGATTCGGGAACCGGAACTTCAATACCACGTCCCTGAACTTCCAGAGCTCGAACTACCAGCAGGGCGAAAACATCCGGTCGATCGTGGGCGAGTGGAACTCCGCGATCGGGAACCGGCTCCACAATGATTTCATCGTCGGGTACAATTACACCAACGAGAGCCGCGCGCTCGGCAAATCTCCGTTCAAGGTGGACGATCCGACGACCTGGTTCCCGCTGGTCGACATTCTGGCATCTTCCTCCGACCAGACCACGTATACCAGCTTCGGGACCGAGCCGTTCTCGCCCTTCAACCAGGTCAAGTACTCGACCTATCAGATCCAGGACAACTTTACCATCTACGGCGACAAGCACGACTTCACCTTCGGGGTGAGCGGGGAGCGGTATCATTCGCTGAACGTCTTCGACCCGGGTTCGCAGAGCGTCTATACCTACAATTCGCTGGACGATTTCTACGCCGACGCGAACGACTATATCGCCCATCCGGACCGCACCACTTCGCCGGTGACCTTGCGCCGGTTTCAGGTCGGCTACGTCAATCTTCCGGATCCGAGCTGCGACGGGACCACCTGTCCGGTGGGCACGCCGCGGCAACAACCGATCCAGCCCCTGACCGTCTGGTATGGGGGGGTGTATGCCCAGGACGAGTGGCGAGCTTCCCGGAACCTCAAACTGACCATTGGGCTTCGGATGGACGTGCCGATCTTCGATTCCACCGGGTTTGTCAATCCGGTCGCCAACGGGATGACCTTCCTGGACGAGCACAAGACACTGGTGCACTACCAGACCCAGAAGCTGCCCAACAGCAATGTCCAGTTCTCGCCCCGCTTCGGGTTCAACTACAACGCCAGCAACGGCAAGCGGAACACCCAGATCCGGGGCGGGACCGGGATCATGAGCGGCCCTCCGCTCTACGTCTGGATTTCCAATCAGGTTGGCAACAACGGCCTGTTGACGGGGACCGTGTCGGTCGACAATACCAATACCCGTCCCTTCAACCCGGATCCCTTTGCCTACTCGCCCAAGACGGTGACCGGCGCGTCGGCATCGAGCTTTGCCCTGGCGTTCACCGACCCGAATTTCAAATTCCCTCAGCTCTGGCGCAGCAACCTGGCGGTGGACCGCCGGCTCCCGTGGGGCCTCGTGGGAACCGCCGAGTTCATCTATAACAGGGACATCAACGGGATCTACTACATCAACGCGAACCTGGCTCCGCCGCAGACTCGCTATGCCGGAGTGGACAACCGGAGTCGCTGGTACTCCAGCTGTCCCACCTCCGGAGGCGGCTCGGGAACCTGTGCTCGACTCAACAACATCGCGACCAGCGCGGTGGTGATGAAGAACGAGAGCGTCGGTCGGTCCTGGGAGGCCGCGGTGTCTCTGGAACGGCGGTTCGACAATGGCTTCTATGCCAAGGTCGCCTACGACTATGGCGAGGCCAAGAACACCGTGGATCCAGGATCGATCGCGCTGGGAACCTGGCAGAGCGTGGCGATCGTGAACGACCCGAACAACCCGGGCCTCCACTGGTCCACCAACTCCCCGGGGCACCGGTTCTTCGCGGCGCTTGCCTACGGGCGTGACTGGCTCAAGGCCGGGCGGACCACCATCTCGGCGTTCTACAACCTGCAGACCATCGCGAACCTCTCATACCTGTTCTCCGGCGACGCCAATGGCGATGCCAACACCGCCAATGACCTGATCTACATCCCGGCGAACAAGGATGAGATGAATTTCCAGGCATACACCCAGGCCGCGCACGTGGTCTCCGGGAACGTTCTGGCTCCGGCGCGGGTCATCACCTCCCAGGAGCAGCGGGATGCCTGGGATGCCTACATCACCCAGGATCCCTATCTGAGCAAGCACCGCGGCGAATACATGGAGCGCAATGCGTTCTTCCTGCCGAAGGTCGGGCGGGTGGATCTCCAGCTCACCCAGGATATCCATGCGCTGGTAGGCGGCCGCCGAAACTCGCTCGAGCTCCGGGCCGACTTCCTCAACTTCGGCAACTTCCTCAACAAGGACTGGGGCATCAGCCAGCGGGTGGTGAACAACCAGCCGCTCCTGGTGTCCACCAGCAACGCCGGCTCAGTCATCGGCTGTTCGGCGAACCTCACCGGGCTGGCTGATGCCTGCGGACGACTCCAGTACCGGCTCCGGAACCTCGAGGATCCCGATCCGGACAATCCTGGAATGAACCACTATGTCCTGATGGGAGAAGGCGCCCGGGACCACACGTTCGAGAAGACCGCGACCACCAGCGACGTGTGGAGACTTCAGATTTCGTTGCGGTATCTGTTCAACTAGGCAGGAGGCTGGGAAGTCTGAAAGTCTGAAAGTCTGGAAGTCTGGAAGTCTGGAGGTCGGGAATGGGGATTTTGCCCTATTCCCGATTTCCTTTTTTGGTCCAAGTGTGGCAGGCCCGTCCTCCAGACCTCCAGACCTCCAGACCTAGGTCCGCACCCTCACCAGCAACCAGAGTCCCATCGCCAGGAAGACTCCGTTGGGCAGCCAGGCGGCGGCCTTCGGGTTCATCAGTCCCGACGAGCCGACGGCCTGGGCCAGATTGATCATGAGCAGGTAGACGATGGTGGTGCCCAGGCTGATCGCGATGCCTACCGCGGCACCGGCCCGAGGCGCCGAAACGGCGAGCGGCGCTCCGAACAACGCGATGATGAGGCAGGCGGCAGGAAGCGCGACTTTCACCGCCTGCTCCACCTGGAGCTTCCTCGCGTCGTTCCCGGTGGCCTGGACCGAAGCGATGTAACGCCCCAGCTCGCCGTAGGTCATCTCGGTGTAATTCTTCTGCTCAACCAGAAGGTCGGAAGGGCTTTCGCGAAACGCCGGCAGTTTGAGCTCGGCGAAGCTCAGGGTGAGCACGTCCCCGTTCGGCGACAGCACATTGCTTGCCCCGTTCAGGAAAACCCAGCGATGGTGATCCGGCTCCCAGCGCCCGCTGTCCGCGGTGACCGAAAAAAGCGGCGTGGTGCTGTCATGGACGGCGTGCTCCAGCACCACCTGCTGCATCCGGTTCTCCACCGTATTGAGCTGGCGAATGGTATAGACCCACCCGCTCGGACTCCGGAACACGAACGAGTAGCGGTTCAGGAGCGTCCGGCTCAGGCGCTCTCCCTGGAGCTCGAGCTGGCGCGAGGTCGTCTGAGTGGCCCACTCCCCGATCAGAAACGCGCAAACCGCGGCCAGGGTCGAGACCAGCAGAATCGGCCGGATGATCCGGTGAAAGCTGATGCCGCCGGCCTTCGCCGCGGTGAGCTCGGAGTGACGCGCCAGGGGACCTACCGTGAACACGGCCGCGAACAGGCACGCGGCGGGCATCATCTGGGCAACATTCTGCGGCAGGGCGTACAGGTAGCTGAGCGCGATGGTGCCCGGCGTGAGGTCCTTCTCCAGCAGCTTCCGCAGGTTGTCGGTGAGCTGGGTCAGGATCGAAACCACCGGCAGGCCCACCGCGGTGAGCAGAAAGATCCTGAGCCACTGTCCCAGGACGTATCGGGAGAGCTTGCTCATGCCGCTCGTCGCTTGCGCCGGGGGATCCATCCGATCAGCCAGTCGGCCAGATCGGCGAGGTCGCCGCCCCTGGTGGAGCCGAACTCCCGATTGACCTTGAGCAGGCCAAGGACCCCCGCGACCAGCACGATCAGATTGGGGAGCCACATGGCCAGGGCCGGGTTCATGATCCCCCGGTCTCCCAGGTTCTCGCCCACCGTCAGCCCGACATAGAACACCGCGAAGATCACCAGGCTCGCCCCGATCACCAGCCCCATCCCCCCGCGCGGGAATCGGAGGGCCAGCGCGATCCCGATCAGCACGAAGGTGGTGCAGGAGACGGCGAGCGAAAATTTCTTGTGGATCTCGACGGTGTACTGACGGATCCTCCCCATCGCCACCGCTTCCTGATCCCGGATGTCGGAGACCTCGCTCAGCGAGGCGGGGGGAAGGCGTAGCGGCACCAGCGCGGTATCCTGGGCGGCCGAAGCGGGGGAGGGAGGACCCTGGGCCGCCGCGGTGCCGGGCAGCAGCACCCGGCCGGTCCATCGTTCGAAGTTGCGCCACAGGGTCGCACAATGCGGAGGAATCCGTGCGGCGGCCGGTCGCGTGGTATCGGCAATTTCCGCGATGCGGAGAAGCGATCGGACCCCGTTTTCGGCGAGCGCTTCGCGATGACCGCGGGCCCGTACCCGATCCTGGCGATACTTCGCCACCCGGTCGACCATCTGGCAGGTAGTCATCTCCCGGTCGCCGGCCTCCACTTCTCCAAAACTCTGCTGGAAGGCGTTCTGGGCGTTTCGGACCGTGACCGTGTTGGTGGCGTACCGGGTCAGGTTGAGGCTGCCGGGCTCGCCGATCTGGTACTCATGGACCTCGCCGTGATAGAGACGAATGGAGAGGTCCCTCCCCTCGCGATCGAAGGTCATGAATCCGCTGTCGGCGTAGATGACCCGTCGTGCCGTGGGGGGACTCAGGTCGTAGATCACGATTTCCCGCATTCGCCCGGTGCCCGGCTCGATCCGGCTGGCCCGAAGGAAGTACTGCGACTGGGGCAGGTTGTTGATCACCTGCTCCTTGAGGATGAAGGTCGGCTTCTTCTGGGCGATGTCGCTCTGGAGGTTGAGCAGGCGGAGATTGCCGCGGGGAAGCACCTGGTCGATGAAGACGAAGTTCGCCGCCGTCATGATCAACCCGGCGGCCAGCACCGGCCGGAGCATCTGCCAGACGCTCACGCCGTTGGCCCGCATGGCGGTGAGCTCGCTGTCGGCGCCCATCTGGCTGAACCCGTACAGCACCGCGACCAGCACGGCCATCGGCAGGGTCAGGGCGACGATGAAGGGTATGAACAGAATGAGGACTTCGGCGATCACCCGGCCGGGCAGCCCTTTTCCCACCAGCTCGCCCAACCGGCGGGAGAGCTGGTTGAGCATGAGCATCGCGGTCTGGGCAATCCAGGCGAACAGAAACGGGGCCGCGAGATTGACGAGCAGATGCCTGCGGAGAAGACGCATCGCAACAAAGCTAGCTACCTTCCATGCCGACCAGAACCTCGATGCCCACGATGCGCACCTATCTGCTCTCCGCCCTGCTCCTGGCGTCTCCGGGATGCGGCGAGACTCGTCCTCCCGCCTCCGAGTTCGACGGCGCGGCCGCCTACCGGTACGTCCAGGAGCAGCTCGGGTTCGGCCCCCGGATTCCGGGGCAGGAGGGCCATCGCCGGATGGCCGCCTGGCTGGACAGCCTGCTCCGGGCCCGGGCGGACAGTGTGGTCGCGCAGCGGTGGATTCACGTAACCCGCTCGGGCGATTCGCTCCCCCTGGTCAACTTCATCGCCCGGTTCAATCCGGCCGCGACCACCCGGCTGCTCTTTCTGGCCCACTGGGATACCCGGCCTCACGCCGACAGTCCCGCGAGCCGCGACACGCTGGCGCCGGTCGTCGGGGCCAACGACGGCGCCTCGGGCGTGGCGGTCCTCCTGGGCATGGCGGATGCGCTCAAGGCTCGGCCTCCCACGATCGGGGTGGATCTCCTGTTCGTGGACGGGGAGGATTACGGAGACTTCTCCGCCGACACCGACGTCCTGCTCGGGTCGCGCTACTACGCCGACCACCAGGTCGCCGGGCCCAAGCCGAAATTCGCCGTGCTCCTCGACATGATCGGCGACAAGGACCTGAAGATCCCTCCCGAGTATTACTCCCAGACGGCGGCATCCGACGTCGTGGAGCTGGTCTGGAAGGTGGCCGAGCGGATGGGCTACAGCTCGGTCTTCGTCTCCAGCGATGGTCCGGTGCTGACCGACGATCACGTGCCGCTCCAGCAGGCGGGATTGCGGGCCATCGATGTCATCGATTTCACCTACGGTCCCGACAACGGCTGGCACCACACCACCGAGGACACCATCGACAAGATCAGCGAGCGGAGCCTCAAGGCGGTGGGCGATGTGATGCTGGGGGTGGTGCGCACGGTCGGTTCGGGATAATTCCAGCGCGGTCTGCATGAATGCGATCCGGCCTCCCTGACGGAACGCCGGTATCGTCGAAGGATGCAGGAGAAACACGCCGTGCTGCTGCTGGTCGGCCTCGCGGTAGCCGGTCATGCGGTCCGCTTAATCTTTACACCCTCGCAAACACCCCCCGGGCAGATTCTGGCGGAGCAGAAGGCAGGCGCCGGTCCGGCAGCTCACCGGGATCGTGCCATACGCCTTGCCAGGCCCCTTGGGCAGGCCGAAACCATCGACCTCAACACCGCTCCGGCAGAGGAGATAGCCCGCCTCCCCCGTATTGGCATGTCCCTAGCAAAGCGGATCGTGGAATACCGGATGGCTCATGGAGCCTTCCAGTCCCCGGGCGATCTGGAAAAGGTTGCTGGAGTGGGACCTGCGCTGGTAGGGCAGCTGACGGGAAAGGTGCGGTTCGGGGGGATAGTCCAGACTCCCCAACGAGCGGCCCCAATCGAACTAACTCAGCATGGGACAAGTACTTACGGTTCAAGCCCCAAGCTGGTTGACCTTAACTCAGCGACTCTCGCTGATCTCGTGTCCCTGCCGGGGATCGGGCCGGCGCGGGCACGGGCGATTCTGGCATATCGCCGAGACAAGGGGCCATTCGCCGCAGTGTCGGATCTTCGCGCGGTGCCTGGTCTGACGAGGTCGGTGGTGGCGAAAGTCTCCCCATTGGTCACGATTCGTTAGGTGGTGATCGAGGGGAAGTAACGGACAAGTCACGCGAATCAGGAGCAAGGATGCCGGCTGTCGCTGTCCCCGCTGAACGCTTGGGCGACCTTCTCGTCAGTGAAGGGTTGCTCACCCGGGATATGCTGCAACAGGCCCTCGCCGAGCATCGCTCGTCCGGCATGCCCCTCGGCTTCGTGGTGGCCAAGCAGGGCCTGGTTCCCGAAGTGGAAGTGACTCGGCTGGTCGCGCGGCAGCTCCGGGTTCCCGCGGTTGACCTCTCGCGCTTCGAGGCCGACCAGCGGCTCCTCAAACTGATCCCCGCCGACATGGCGCGGCGTGAGCTCATTCTCCCGCTCAAGCGGGATGGACGGACTCTCACGGTCGCGATGGCGAATCCGACCGACCAGATCCTCCTCCAGGAGCTCCGGTTCATCACCCGGTTCGACCTGTTCCCGGTGTTCGCCGGCGAGTTGACCCTGCGGAACCTGATCGACCGGCACTACCAGGGGAACGAGCAGCAGCTCCAGTCCATCCTGAAGGACATGGAGGGGCTGAGCGAGGACGTCGAGGTCGTGGAGGAGGACCAGGACGAAGGCCCCGAGGCCGCCGCGATCGACGATGCCCCGGTGGTCAAGCTGATCAACGGGCTCCTGACCGATGCAGTGCGGCGGGGCGCGAGCGACATCCACATCGAGTCGTTCGAGCACGAGATCCGGGTCCGCTACCGGGTGGACGGGGTGCTCCAGGAAATCATGAAGCCGCCGCTCCGGCTCAAGGCCGCCCTGATCTCCCGGGTCAAGATTCTCTCCCAGCTCAACATCGCCGAACGTCGGGTTCCCCAGGACGGCCGGCTCAAGCTCAAGATGGGCAATCGGGTGGTCGATTTCCGGGTCTCCACGCTGCCGTGTCTGTTCGGCGAGAAGGTGGTGCTCCGGATCCTCGACAAGGGCAACCTGGCGCTCGATCTCACTTCGTTCGGACTCGAGTCCAGATCGGAACAGGACCTCATCCGGGCGATTCTCAATCCCTACGGGATGGTGCTGGTCACCGGCCCGACCGGATCGGGCAAGACGACGACGCTCTATTCCGCGCTTCAGCGGATCAACACCGTCGAAACGAACATCATGACGGCGGAAGATCCCGTCGAATACAACCTGCACGGGATCAACCAGGTCCAGGTGAACAACGACATCGGGCTCAGCTTCGCGACCGCCCTGCGGGCGTTCCTGCGGCAGGACCCGAACGTGATCATGATCGGCGAAATCCGGGACCTGGAAACGGGCAGCATTGCGGTGAAGGCCGCGCTGACCGGGCACCTGGTCCTTTCCACGCTGCACACCAACGATGCCCCGAGCACCATCACCCGAATGCTGGACATGGGGGTCGAAGCGTTCAACGTGTCGGCGGCGGTAAACCTCGTGGTGGCCCAGCGGCTGGTCCGGCGCATTTGCGGCGAGTGCCGCGCCCCGGCCCGGTATCCCCGCGAGGAGCTGCAGGCGCTGGTGGGGCCGGGCGTCGGCCTCGAGGAGATCGCAGGCATGCCGATGATGAAGGGCAAAGGCTGTGATGCCTGCGGTGGCACCGGGTATCGGGGCCGCGCCGGCCTGTTCGAAGTCATGGCGATCTCTCCCGAGCTCCGGCGGATGATTCTCCGGAATGCGTCGGTGGCCGAGCTCAGGGATCAGGCGGTGCGGGAGGGGATGCTCACCCTCCGCGCCCATGGAATGCTCAAGTTGCAGCAGGGTGTGACCACTCTCGAAGAAGTGATCAAGGAGACGGCGGCATGAACCTGAACCTGCGGACCCTGTTGCAGGAGATGATCGACCGGGAGGCGTCCGACCTCCACATCACGGTCGGGGAGCGTCCCAAGCTCCGGATCGACGGGCAGATCACGGACGCCTCGTCCGAGGAAGTCCTCACCCCCAAGGACACGCTGACCCTGGCCTATTCGGTGCTGACCGAAAACCAGAAGAAGCGGTTCGAGCTCGAGGACGAGCTGGACTTCTCGTTCGGGCTGGAGAACCTGGCCCGGTTCCGGGGCAACGTCTTCAAGCAGCGCGGCTGCGTGGCCTTGGTGCTCCGGATGATTCCCTTCAGCGTGCGGACCCTGGATGATCTGGGGCTGCCGCCGATCGCCCGGAAACTGATGGAACGCCCCCGCGGGCTGGTGCTGGTCACCGGCCCAACCGGGTCGGGCAAGTCCACCTCGCTCGCCGCGATGGTGGACCTGCTCAACAAGAACCGGCGCGGTCACATCATCACCGTGGAAGATCCCATCGAGTTCATCCATCGGCACCAGGGATGCCTGGTGAATCAGCGGGAAATCGGCACCGACACCAAGAGCTTCGCCACCGCGCTCAAGTACGTGCTGCGGGAAGACCCCGACATCATTCTGGTGGGCGAGATGCGCGATCTGGAGACCATCGCCGCGGCGCTCACCATCGCGGAAACCGGGCACCTGGTCCTGGGCACCCTGCACACCAACTCCGCCGCCGAATCGATCAACCGGATGGTGGACGTGTTTCCGGCCAACCAGCAGCCCCAGATCCGGGCCCAGCTGGCCTTCGTGCTCGAAGGCATCCTGACCCAGATGTTGTTGCAGCGGGCCAACGGGAAGGGAAGGGCGCTTGCGATGGAGATCATCGTCGCCACGCCCGCCATCCGGGCCCTGATCCGGGACGACAAGATTCACCAGATCTACTCCTCGATCCAGGCCGGCAAGAAACACGGCATGCAGACCATGACCGACTCGCTGTACCAGCTCTACATGAACCGGATGGTGTCCCGCGAGGAGTGTCTGCGAGCGGCCACCGACCAGAACGAGTTTCTCCGGGCGATTGGCGAGAAGCCCCTGGAGGATATGGCGATCTCCCCGGCGAGCAAGTCGGCGCAGCCGGCCGGCAGGCGTTAACCCGCAAGGACAACGACGATGGGACTCTTCGAATACACCGCCAAGAATTCGACCAGCGGGCAGATCATGCGGGGGATTCTCGATGTCCCCACCCGCGAGGAAGTCATCGCCTTCATCCGCAAGAACCGGATGATCCTGGTCAGTGTCCGCGAGGCGCCGACCCAGATCAAGCTGCCGGCCTTCCGGAAAGGGGTGAGCACCCGCGACGTGGTGATCTTCACCCGGCAGTTCGCCACCATGATCAACGCGGGGCTGCCCCTGGTCCAGGCGCTCAACATTCTGGCCCAGCAGACCGAGAACAAGACCCTGAAGGAGATCGTCCGCACGGTGGTCTACGACGTCGAGGCGGGCAATACCCTCGCGGACTCGCTGCGGAAGCACCCCAAGGCCTTCACCGATCTGTACGTGAACATGGTCGCCGCGGGCGAGGCGGGCGGCATCCTGGACACCATTCTCAACCGGCTGGCCGGCTTCCTCGAGAAGAACGACGCCCTGGTGCGGAAGGTCAAAGGGGCGATGGTCTACCCGGCGGTCATCTGCAGCGTGGCGGTGATCGCGGTCGCGGTGCTGCTCATCGCGGTGATCCCGACCTTCGCGTCGATGTTCGCCTCGGTGAACATGGAGCTGCCGCTCCCCACCCGGATCGTGATGGGGGCGTCTTCGTTTCTGATCCACTTCTGGTGGGCCCTGATCGGATTCTTCGTGGTGACTCTCCTTGGCTTCCGGGCCTACTACCGCACTCCGGACGGCCGGAAGGTGGTGGACGGGGCGCTGCTGCGGTCTCCCGTCCTGGGCGACCTGCTGCGCAAGTCGGCGGTGTCCCGCTTCACCCGGACCCTGGGGACCCTGGTGTCCTCGGGCGTCTCGATCCTGGACGGCCTGGAAATCACCGCCCGCACCGCGGGGAACCGCGTCATCCACGATGCGATCATGTCCTCCCGGCATTCGATCGCGGGCGGTGAGACCATCGCCGGGCCCGCTCCAGACCTCCGGGGTGTTCCCGCCGATGGTGATCTCCATGATCTCGGTGGGCGAGCAGACCGGCGGCCTCGACACCATGCTGACCAAGATCGCCGATTTCTACGACGCGGAAGTCGACGTCGCGGTGAGTGCCTTGCTCTCGCTGATGGAACCGATCATGATCGTGGTGCTGGGTTGCATCGTCGGCGGCATGGTGGTCGCGATGTACCTGCCGATCTTCGACATGGTGAATACGGTGCAGTAAGGGCGGACAGGCGGACAGGCGGACAGGCGGACAGTCGGACAGTCGGACAGTGGGGTCGGGGCGAATGCCCCGGCCCCACTGTGTTTTCCAGCACCTTGGGGGCGGTCCCTAGGAGGAGGGAGGGAGGCTCCAATGCGCTGGTCGGTACGGTTGGGCACGTTCGCGGGGATCAAGGTGTACGTACACCTCACCTTTCTGATCCTGCTGGCCTGGGTCGGTTTCGCCACCTGGCAGGCCAACCGGAGTGCCGGCGCGGTGGTCGAGGATCTCGCCTTCGTCGTGGCCCTGTTTGCCTGCGTGGTGCTGCACGAGTATGGCCATGCGCTCACCGCCCGCCGCTTCGGCATCCCGACCCGGGACATTACCCTGCTCCCGATCGGCGGCGTCTCCCGGCTGGAGCGGATGCCGGACGACCCGAAGCAGGAGCTGCTGGTGGCCGCGATGGGACCGGTGGTGAGCGTCGCGATCGCCGGCGTACTGTTCCTGGTGCTTCAGGCCACCGGAAGCTGGGGGGGATTCACCGCGCTTTCCCTCCTGCAGGGCCCTTTCCTGCAGCGGCTCTTCGGAGTCAACCTCCTCCTCGCCGCGTTCAACCTCCTGCCGGCGTTTCCCATGGACGGGGGACGGGTCCTGCGCGGCTTCCTCGCGCTGCGCATGGACTATCTCCGCGCCACCCAGGTGGCGGCCCACCTGGGTCAGGGATTCGCGTTGCTGTTCGGTCTGGTGGGTCTCTTCTACAACCCGTTTCTGATTTTCATCGCTCTGTTCGTCTGGATCGGCGCGGCCCAGGAGGCCAGCCTGACCCAGATGAAGACCGCGCTCTCCGGCATTCCGCTGGCGCGGGCCATGATCACCAGATTTCGGACGCTCTCCCCGCACGACTCCCTCGGCGATGCGGCAGATCTGCTTCTGGAGGGAAGCCAGCAGGATTTTCCCGTGGTGGAGAACGGAAAGCTCGAAGGCCTCCTCTGCCGCGCCGACCTGTTCAAGGGCCTCAGCCGGGCGGGAAGGAGCGGCCGGGTGGCCGATGCGATGCGCCGCGAGGTTCCCACCGCGGACGCCTCGGAGATGATCGAGGTCGCCTTCACCCGGATTCAGGGGAAGGATGGCGCCACCCTTCCAGTCCTCCGGAAAGGCGAGCTGGTGGGACTGCTGACCCTCGACAACGTCGGTGAGCTGGTCAGTGTGCGGACGGCCCTCGCCTCGGTGACCCCGCCCGAGCCGGTGCATCACACCTAACCCGGCCCCCGATCGCCGAACCGGTTGCTGTTCCGGGGTCCCTTCTGGCCCCGCCAGGCGTCTTGTCTGGATAGGGGGAGGGGGTATATTAAGGCCATGAAACCTCTTCCTCAACTCGAGGTTCCTGCCCAGGTCGACCCGGTTTGCGGGATGAAGGTGCCGGTCACCTCGCCCCATCGCCACATCCATGACGGCGAGGAGTTCGTATTCTGCTGTGCGGGCTGCCTTGCAAAATTCCGGGCCGATCCGGAGAAGTACCTCAGGGGGATCAGAGAGGTCGGAGAGGTCGGAGAGGTCGGAGAGGTCGGAGGGGTCGGGGGGGAGAGAGGCCGCGGACCATCCGACCCTCAGCCCGTCCGACCCTCCGAGTACACCTGTCCCATGCACCCGGAGGTGGTGCAGTCCGGACCGGGGACGTGTCCGATCTGCGGCATGGCGCTCGAGCCCACCGGGCTTCCGTCGCGAGCAGAAGGGCCCGACCCGGAGCTGGTGGAGATGTCGCGGCGATTCTGGATCGCGCTGGGGTTCGCCGTGCCGGTCGTGGTGCTCGCGATGGGCCACCTGCTGCCCGGCGATCCGATCGGAAGGTTGCTCCCTCCCGCCGCGAGAACCCTGGTCGAGCTGGCGCTCGCGGTTCCGGTGTGTACCTGGGCCGCCTGGCCCTTCTATCTCCGCGCGGTCGAGTCGGTCCGTCGCGGCGCCCTCAACATGTTCACCCTGATCGGGATCGGGGTGTCGGTCGCCTTCGGCTACAGTGTGGTCGCCGCGCTCTTCCCGGCGGTTTTTCCCGAGGGGTTTCGCGATCACGGCGTGGTGCCGGTGTATTTCGAGCCCGCGGTGGTCATCGTCACCCTGATTCTCCTGGGGCAGGTGCTCGAGCTCCGGGCTCGCCGGGCAACTCGATCGGCGTTACATGCCCTGCTCGATCTCGCCCCGCCGATGGCCCGCCGGGTTTCTCCCGGTGGGGAAGCCGAGGTTCCCCTCAGCGAGATCCGGGTCGGCGACCGGTTGCGAGTCCGGCCGGGGGAGCGGGTCCCGGTGGATGGCGTCGTGCTGGAGGGGTCACCCGCGGTGGACGAATCCATGGTTACCGGTGAGCCGCTGCCGGTGGAGAAGCGTCCCGATGATCCGGTCATCGGCGGGACGATCAACCGGACCGGCGGGTTCCTCATGGAAGCGCGACGGGTCGGGAATGAAACGCTGCTGGCGAGAATCGTGGCGCGGGTGGCGGAGGCGCAGCGGAGCCGGGCGCCCATTCAGAAGCTGGCGGATCGGGTCTCGGGTTTCTTCGTCCCGGCCGTGATCGTGGCGGCCGTCATCACCTTCGGAGTGTGGGCGGTCTTGGGGCCGGCGCCGAGGCTTGCCCACGCGCTCGTGAACGCGGTCGCCGTCCTCATCATCGCCTGTCCCTGCGCGCTGGGCCTGGCCACCCCGATGTCCATCATGGTATCCATGGGGCGGGCGGCCGGGCAGGGGATCCTGTTCCGGGATGCCGAGGCCATCGAACGGCTGCGAGAGGTGGACACGCTGGTGGTGGACAAGACCGGCACCCTGACCGAGGGGAGGCCCCGGGTCGGGGCGGTCGAGCCGGCCTCCGGGTTCGACGCCGGGAGCGTGTTAGGGTTGGCGGCCGCCGTCGAGCAGGGCAGCGAGCATCCCCTGGCGCCGGCCATTCTGACCGCGGCCGCCGAGCGCGGGATCTCCCCCCGCCCGGCCACCGGGTTGAAGAGCGTACCCGGCAAAGGGGTCCGGGCCATGGTCGATCGAGAGACCGTCGTGCTCGGAACCGCCCGATTCATGGAGGAATCCGGGGTGGATTGCGCCCCGCTTCAGGGGCGCGCAGCGGCGTTGCGGGAGGCCGGTCAGACCGTGGTGCTGGTGGCGATCGGGAATCGTCTGGCCGGCCTGCTGGGCATCAGTGACACGGTGAAGCGCGATTCCGCCGAGGCGCTCGCCTCGCTTCGCGGGGAAGGCATTCGCCTGGTGATGGTGACCGGAGACAGCTCCGCGACCGCGCGGTCGGTGGCCGGCGCGCTGGGAATCACCGAGATCCTGGCGGAAGTCCTGCCCGAGGAGAAAGCCGAGCTGGTGAAGCGGCTCCAGGCGGAGGGCCGGGTGGTGGCGGTGGCCGGCGACGGAATCAACGACGCCCCGGCCCTGGCGCAGGCGGATGTCGGCATCGCGATGGGGTCCGGGACCGACGTCGCGAAGGAGACCGCCGGCGTGACGCTGGTGCGGGGCGACCTGCGTGGGATCGCGGCGGCGCGCCGCCTGTCTCATCGCACCATGACCAACATCCGGCAGAATCTCTGGTTTGCCTTCGGCTACAACTCGCTCGGTGTGCCGGTGGCCGCGGGTCTGCTCTACCCCTTCTTCGGGCTCCTGCTCTCTCCGGTCATGGCCGCGGCCGCGATGAGCCTCAGCTCCGTGTCGGTGATTTCCAACGCCCTGCGGCTCCGGAGGGCCTGAGGCATGGCAGCCGGCTCCCACCCGCGAAGCGACGGCTCCGTCGCCGACTCCGAGCTCAAGGACCGAAATCTCAAACGCCTGCGCCGAATCGAGGGCCAGGTCCGCGGGCTGCAGCACATGGTGGAGGAGGATCGCTCCTGTTCCGAGATCATGGTGCAGATCGCCTCGGTCCACGAGGCGCTTCGCGCGGTGGCCCGGGAGCTGATGCGCGATCACCTGCGTCATTGGGTGCGGCAGGCGGTCCGGGAGGGCGGAGAGCCGGCTCAGAAAATCCTCGATGATCTGCTGGATCTCATTCACACCACGTCGCGCTGAGGCCCTGTTAACTTCCAGCCCGGCTGGCCCTCACTTTTCCAACGAGCTTCCGATTGACGACCCGCATCGCGGTGCTGCTGGCGTTGTGCGCCGGCCCCCTCGAAGCCCAGTCACCGGCCCCGGTGGTCCCGGCCGGGAGCCCGATACCCCGACCGCAGGCGCGGGCCATCCGGGTCGAACTGGGGCCGGTGTTGACCGGCAGGATGGACGATCCCCTGTGGCAGGAAGCGCCGGTCATCAGCGGGTTCGTGCAGCATGAGCCGGTGGAAGGCTCCCCCGCGACGGAACGGACCGAAGTGCGAGTCGTCTTCGACCACGATGCGATCTACGTCGGCGCGCGGCTCTACGACTCGGAGGCCGCCGGCATCGTGCATGGCGAATTCCGCCGCGACGCCGATCTCAAGGAACAGGACTCGTTCCTGATCGTGTTCGATACCTATCTGGATCGTCAAAATGCCTTCATCTTCGGAACCACTCCGGCCGGGATCGAGCACGACGGCCAGGTGAATCGCGAGGGGGAGAGCGGGTTCGGCGGCCCCATGGGGACCGGGCCGGGGCCGAACGGGCAGACCGGCACGGCGAATCTCAACTGGGACGGCACCTGGAAGGTGATGACGTCGGTTGACTCGCTGGGCTGGGTGGCGGAATTCCGGATTCCCTTTCAGACCCTGCGCTACCGCGCTGGCAAGTCGCAGCGGTGGGGTCTCAACTTCGCTCGATTCATTCGCCGGAAGAACGAAGAGGATTTCTGGTCCCGGGTGGCCAGGCAGTATACCGCCTATCGAGTCTCCCAGGCCGGTACGCTGGACGGGATCGAACCGCCGGGGCAGCGGGTGATGCGGGTGACGCCCTATGCTCTCGGCAGCATTCACCGCGATTATCTCGCCTCGACCGACGTGGAGACCACTGCCGAGTTTGGCGCCGATGCCAAAATCGGGGTGACGCCGAGCCTCGCGCTGGATCTCACCTACAACACCGATTTTGCCCAGGTGGAAGCCGATGAGCAGCAGATCAACCTGACCCGCTTCAACCTGTTTTTCCCGGAGAAACGGCCGTTTTTTCTCGAGAATGCGGGGACCTTCGCCTTCGGGACCGCGCAATCGGTGGACCTGTTCTTCAGCCGGCGGATCGGGATCGGGGAAGACGAGCGGCCGGTTCCCATCCTGGGAGGGGGCCGCCTGAGCGGAAAGGTGAATGGATTCACGGTCGGGCTCCTCGACCTCCAGACCGAGCGGGTCGACGCGCTCGATCAGCAGGTCATTGCACCGGATAACTACGGTGCGGTGCGCCTGCTCCGGGAATTTCCCCACCGGACCCGCATCGGGGCGATCGCGGTGAGCCGGCTCAACACCGACAGCACCGACGACTACAACGTGAGCTACGGGCTGGACGGGCGGTTCGGCATAGGCGACGCGACGACGTTCGATGCCTATGTGGCCCGTTCGGAGACCCCCGGGGTCGCTGCCGCTTCGAACAGCTGGAGCATCGCCGGGAGTTACGCTACTCAGCAGTGGGAGCTGGGCGCCGCGGTGCGGGAGGTCGATGAAGGGTTCAACCCCGAGGTCGGGTTTCTGGAGCGGCCGGCCTTTCGGTTCTACAACTTCCGGATTCTCCGGCACCTTCGAACGCCGGGCCTCCGGTGGTTTCGCGAGGCCCGGCCGCACCTCACCTTCCGCCAGTACGACGATCCGGATGGGACGCCCCAGAGCCGGTTGATCCACATCGACAGTCACATGTTGTTCGCGAACGGCGCCTTCTTCGAGACCCCCGGGCTCAACTTCATCCGGGAGGCGTTCCGGGCTCCGTTCGAGATCGCTCCCGGCGTGATCCTCCAGCCCGGAGTCTACGACTGGTTCGAGTGGCAGATGAACTACAACACCAATCTCAGCGCACCGATCTCAGTGGGCGGCAAGGCGTCGGCGGGGCAGTTCTACACCGGAACCCACGAGGCCCTGACCGCCACGGTGACGGCCCGGCCGAGCCATCGCCTCGATGCCCAGCTCAGGCTCAACCTGGAGCACGTGAGCCTCGACGAAGGGAAATTCGATCGGGTCCTGGTGGGGTTGCGTCTCGCCTACGCGTTCACACCGCGGATCTACCTCCAGAGTCTGACCCAGTACAACAACCAGACCAGCACCTTCGCCGCCAACGTCCGCTTCAGCTGGCTCGGTCCCGCGGGCACCGGACTCTTCGTCGTCCTCAATGAGGGAAGGGAAACCGGCGCGAACGCCAGACCGCTGGACCGGGCTCTGGTCGTCAAGTTCACCCGTCAGTTCGATCTGTAGCCCGGCTACTGGTATTGGATGTACACCGGTCGGGGCCGAAGGGTCAGGACTTCCCGAGGAGTGAGCAGGGCGTGGCCGGTTTTGGTATCGTTCCGGAAGAAGAGCTTGAACCCGGTGAATTGCACCGGCTCAGCCACCTGGCAGAGTGCGTAGCTGTCGAACTTGAGCCAGGGTTCTCCCCATCCGTCCATGTTGATCACGACCTGAACGCGCGGGTCCAGCCGGATGGCGCTCGCGTCCTGGAGCATCTGCCTGGTGAAGCGATGGACGACCAGCACCTTCGGGGGCAGGTGGTACTGATCGACCAGCTTCGCCAGGGTTTCGATGGCGTGATTGACTTCCGCGCCGGTCAGGGTGCCGATCCGCTTTCCGGGCCGATGGCCGGCGCTCCGGTAATGCATATAGAACTCGGGGTCGATTCCGAGGTGGATGTCGGGACGCGTCAGCCAGGGGAGAAGCCGCGGGAGCTCCTGCTCGATGGTGCTGTACCCGGCTTGAATGTCGAGGAAGAGGATGGCGTTCCGGGACTGGGCCCAGCGGTAGACCTTCTCGATCAGGGCGCTATCCATCCGGATGCGATACTGGCCGTCGCGCCCGGGTTTCTCCTGGGCGACCACGGTGATGAGATGAAGAGCCGGCTGGACCGGGGTATCGGGATCGGCGTCGTGCCACTCCCTGGTGATCGTATCGAGCCGCGCCAGCATCCGCTCGGGAGCGATCTCGCCGAGGATTCCCATGCGTGGAGATAGAGGATTTCCGTAGAACGCGACGATCCGCTTCGCCGGGAGGATGGAATACGGGCTCGGGTCGGGGCCGGCAGGCCAGGTCCCTTGCCGGAAGCCTTTACGGATCGCCGAGGCGAGCGAAATGCTGTCTCGAAGGGTCCGCCTCGGCCGGAAGGCGGTCGCGAGGGCCGGAAGGGCCGGTTCGGGAACGCGGAGGACCGGCACGGTGTCGGGAATCCGGCGGTTCGCCTCCAGCCCGCCGAGCTGCGACCGGTTGAGCTCGGGGCTCCGGTCCTGGCGGTGCACCGGCGCGCGGGGCGCACGGGCGCAGGCGATCAGCGAGACGACGAGGAGCGGTGAAAAACCGGGAAAATGGCGGGGCATCGTCGAAGGCTGGTCGTGCATTTTCCTTGCCACCTGCCCGCATCCTCTCCTATTGTTCCGTGGTTCCCTGACAGGAGGACGTTGTGCGGGCCTGGCGCATGGCACTCCTGGTTCTTTGCGCCGGCTTGAGCTGCCGGGTGGAGCAGCGGCTTCCCCGGGCCGGAGCGGGATTGATCACTGCGGACGGGATGCTCCGGGTCCCGGCCGATTCGGAGATTCCGGAAGGCTCGCTCGGGCGGGCGATCCGCCGGGGTCGCGCGTTGCTCCAGCACACCCCGGACAGTCTTCCGGGTTATGCCCGAAGCGGATTGCGCTGCTTCAGCTGCCATCTGCGGGACGGGACTCAGCCCGGCGCGCTGCCGCTGGTGGGTGTCTACTCCCGGTTTCCCCAGTACCGTTCGAGGAACGACATCATCAATCTGATCGAAGACCGGGTCAACGATTGCTTCCAGCGAAGTCTGAGCGGCAACCCGCTGCCTCCGGACGGGCCCGACATGCGGGCGATCGTGGCGTATCTCGCGTTCATCTCCCGGGGCATCGCGCCGCCGGGAGAGGTTCCCGGGTTAGGAGTGCGCACGCTGCCGGCGCTCACTCCCGACAGCGGACGGGGTCGCCAGCTCTTCGGCGCCATCTGCGCCCGGTGCCACGGGCCGGAGGGCCAGGGGACCGAGCTCGCGACTCCGCTGTGGGGCCCCCGCTCGTTCGACATCGGCGCCGGTCTGGCCCGGCTCAACACCGCGGCGGGGTTCATCCGGGAGAACATGCCCTACGACCGGGCGGTGATCCTGACCGATCAGCAGGCCTACGACGTCGCCGCCTTCGTGCTGTCGCACCCCCGGCCCGATTTCCCCGGCAAGGCGTTCGACTGGCCCAACGGCAACCCGCCGCCTGACGTGCCCTATCCGACCCGGGGCCGGAGCGGCAATCCGCAGCGACCTCCCGGATCCCGGTGACGTCGCCCCGGAACGGGGTCCCCGACCGCACCATCCCGCCCCACGCGGGAGAGCGTCGATTCGGTCCTCTGGAGCAGCGGAACTTTCTCCGCTGGGTGTACCTGGGCCGGACCATTCTCGCCACCCTGCTGCTGGTGCGCCTCTCGCTCAACCGCACCTCGGCGCCCGACATCGCCTTCTACGCCGTCCTGATCGTCCTCCTCGCCTACGCGGTTACCGGCTACGGCTTCTTCACCAACTACGTCAAGAAGCGGCGGGCGGGGCTGCTGTTCCTGTTCTGTCATGCCGCGACCGATCTCCTGCTGGTGACCATGCTGGTGCATTTCGGGGGCGCCGGAAAGAGCGGGTGGGTCGCTCTCTACGTGCCGGTCATCGCGGTGTATGCCCTGCTCATGCCGCTTCGTCTCAGTGTGCTGACCGGCATGGTGGCCGCGGGACTCTTCCTGATCGATTCGTTCGTGCTGCAGGAGATCCCGGAAGGGAGCTGGGTCTGGGGCCAGGTGGTCGTCTTTGCGATGATCGCGCTGGTCGTTGCCTACCTTGGGCAGCGCCTTCGCGCCGCGTCGGTCGAGCACAGCGAGCTCGAAATCGAGCTGCGCCGGGTGCGGATGGAGGCCGACGAGATCCTTCGCAGTATCAGGAGCGGCGTGATCACCGTGGACGGGCAGGGGCGCCTTGCCTTCCTGAATCTCGCCGCGGAGCACCTGCTCGGCCTGCCGGCCGCCCAATGGCTCGGGTTCCCGGTGTTGGACGAGCTGGGGCGGCGCTCTCCCGAGCTGCTCGAAGCCATCTCGACCGGAATCGAGGGGGGACGGCGGGTGGTGCGGGGAGAGGGAACCGCCTGGCGCGCCGATGGCCATCGGGTGCCAATCGGGCTTTCCACCACGACGTTCGTCCGTCCCTCGGAGGATCTCCCGAGCGTTACTGCAATATTCACCGACATTTCCGATTTGCAGCAGATTCAGGCATTGCACTTGCGCGCAGAGCGACTGGAGGCCGTCGCCGCGCTGTCCGCCTCGCTGGCCCACGAGATCAGGAATCCCCTCGCTTCGATCCGGAGCTCGGTGGAGCAGCTGGCCCGAGTGACCCGGGAAGATCCCGATGAACGGGTCCTCGGCGATCTGATCATGCGGGAGACCGACCGGCTGAGCCGCCTCCTGGGAGAGTTCCTGGATTTCTCCCGGGTCAGGGCCAGCCACTTCGATACGGTGGACCTGACCGCCGTCGTGCGGGGAGCGGCGCAGCTGATCCGGGAGCACCCCGATACCGGGCCGGGAGTCGAGATCACGGTGCAGGGTGAGCCGGTGGAAATCGAGGCCGACGAGGACCTGCTTCACCGGATCTGCACCAACCTGATCCTGAATGCGGCCCAGGTGATGAACGGCGCCGGCCGGATCGAGGTGATCGTGGATCACCCGGCCCCGGGGGAACTGTCGGTGGGGCCGGGAGGCGAAAGCACCGAGATCGAATACCCGGTGCGACTCCGGGTCCGGGATGACGGTCCGGGGATCGATCCTGATCTGATGCCGAGGCTGTTCGAGCCATTCGTATCGGGACGGCCGGGCGGGAGCGGTCTCGGGCTCGCCATCGTGCAGCGCGCCGTGGTGGCGCATCGCGGTGTCGCGACGGTGGAATCCGCTCCCGGTGATGGCACCACGTTTACCATTCTGCTCAACGGCAAAAGGCCTCCGGAGGACCGTGCATGAGCCAACAGGCTTCGATCCTCATCGTCGATGACGAGTCGGGCATTCTCGACACCTTGCGGATCCTCCTCAAGAAAGAAGGATTCGACGTCACCACCGCCCAGGGCGGAAAGGCCGGCCTCGAGCAGATCCGCTCCGGGAATCACGACATCGTCCTTACCGACGTGCGGATGCCCCAGGTCACCGGGCTCGATATCCTCGCCACGGCGAAGGAGCAGGACCCGGTGACGCCGGTGATCCTGATGACCGCGCAGGCCTCGCTGCAAACCGCGATTCAGGCCGTGAACCAGGGCGCCTTTTATTACATCCAGAAGCCCTTCTCGAACGAAGAGATGCTGGCGATTCTCCGGCGGGCCTGCGAGTATCGCCAGATCCGGGTCGAGAACCGCCAGCTCAAGCAGGAGATCCGGCGGCGGGACAAGAGCACGGTGGTTCGACCGATCGGCAAATCCCGGCGGTTCACCGACGTGCTCCGGCTCGCCGAGCAGGTCGCGCCCAATGACTCGACCGTGCTGATCCAGGGGGAGAGCGGCACCGGGAAAGAGGTCCTGGCCCGGTACATCCATAACCTCTCCCATCGCGCCGATGGTCCTTTTCTCTCGATCAACTGCGGCGCGCTTCCCGAGAATCTGCTGGAGAGCGAGCTGTTCGGGCACGTGAAGGGGTCCTTTACCGGCGCGGTGCGCGACAAACAGGGTCTCTTCGCCGCGGCGCGGGGAGGCACGTTCTTTCTCGACGAAGTGGGGGAGATGCCGCCCTCGCTCCAGATCAAGCTGCTCCGGGTGCTGCAGGAGCGCGAGGTCATTCCGGTCGGCGCCACCGAAACGATTCCGGTCGACGTCCGGATCGTGGCGGCGACCAATCGCGACCTGGAGGAAGAGGTCCGCCGGGGTCACTTCCGCTCGGATCTCTTCTATCGACTCAACGTGATTGCGCTGGAGCTGCCTTCGCTTCGGGATCGGCGCGACGATCTCATCCTGTTGATCGACTATGTCCTTCAGGAGCTCGGGACGGAGCGGGACGAGGCGGCCAAGGCGTTATCGGCGGAGGCGCTCGATGCCGTGATGGTGTACGACTGGCCCGGCAACGTACGGGAGCTCCAGAACGCGCTGGAGCACGCCGTGGTGCTGAGCAAGGGCCCCCTGATCGAGCCGGGCACCCTGCCCGAACGGATTACCCGCCGCCGGCGCGAGCCGCTGGTGGCGGAACGGTCCTCACCTAACCCGTCGCTCGACGTGATCGAGCGCGCCTACATCATGTGGGTGCTCCAGGCCGAAGGGGGCAACAAGACCCGGGCGGCTGAGATCCTCGGGATCGATCCCTCCACGCTGTATCGCAAGCTCAGCCGCTACGAAGAGCAGCCGGCCGCCGGGTGATCGTTCTGCTCGGCTTTTTCCGCGTTCATCCTGGGACTCGCGCTGGGCGCCTGGTGGATTACGCCGAATCGCTGGTGACCCGTCAGTTCTCCTCCGGGGTGGCAGGCGCCTGGGGGGTTCGGAGTTCCTCGAGCCGCTCCGCGGAGGATCTGCGCCTGTTGCTCATGGAAGCCTCCGTGCAGGAGGCGCTCAGAACCCCGGAGCATTAATGGACATTCCCCGGCTCTCGGTCATCGTTCCGGTCTACAACGAGCGCAACACGGTGGAGCAGATCGTGGATCGGCTGCGGGCCGTTCCCCTGCCGATGGAGATCATCGCGGTGAACGATTGCTCCCAGGACGGGAGTGGGGAGATCCTCGATCGGCTCAAGGCCGCGGGCGCCATCGATGTGGTCATCCATCACGAAGTGAATCGGGGGAAGGGCGCCTCCCTGCGGGACGGCATTGCGCACGCGTCCGGCGATGTGATCGTGGTCCAGGATGCCGATCTGGAGTACGACCCCCATGAGTTCGGGCGTTTGCTCTCTCCGATCATGGAGGGCAAGGCGGACGCCGTATTCGGGTCGCGCTTTCTCGGTGGCGGCGGGCGGGTGCTCTACTACTGGCACTCGGTGGGCAACCGGGTCCTGACCACGCTGTCGAACATGTTCACCAACATCAACCTCACCGACATGGAGACCTGCTACAAGATGGTGAAGGCTCCGTTGATGAAATCGCTGGTGCTGACCAGTGATCGGTTCGGATTCGAGCCGGAGATCGTCGCTCGATTGTCCAAAGCGCGGGCCCGGATCTGGGAGCTCCCCATCACCTACAGCGGGCGCACCTACGAGGAAGGGAAGAAGATCGGCTGGCGGGACGGGGTCGCCGCCTTCTGGCACATCCTGCGGTACAACCTGTTTACGCCCCGGAGATCCCCCTGACCGCCGGCGCGCGGTCGGATCGTATCATCACCGCGGCGGCAGCCGCGTTTTTGCTGGTGCTGGGGCTCGTCCCGATCGCCAACTGGATTCCCGGCGGCCCCGAGGCGCCCTGGTTCGGCGGCGTGGCCTCGGAGTTTCTGCAATCCACGGTCATCGCGGTCGGGGTCGGGATATTGGGGGCGTTGCTGGCCCGGCGGATCCCCGGGAGATGGCCTGCACGAGCGCTCGACCCGGTCGAAACGTCTCTGACGTCGCATCGCGTGGGGTGGATCCTGGCCGTCGCCGGGATCGGGTTTGTCACTCTACGCGCTCACCGCCCGGTTCGTTTTCAGCGGAAAACCGCTGCTGATCGACGAGATCGTTCAGACCTGGCAGGCCCGCCTCCTGGCGCACGGGCGATTGTGGAGCCCGGTCGCGTCGCACCCGGAATTCTTCAGCAGCCTGCACATCGTCGAGCAGGACGGCCGGGTGTACGGGCAGTTCCCGATCGGCGGCCCCGCCATGCTGGCCCTGGGGAGCCTGGTCCACGCCGAATGGCTGGTTGGCCCGGTCTTCGGCGCGCTGTCGGTGATGGGGTTCGGCCTGCTGGCCCGCCGGATCGAACCGCGTCCAATGATCGCGCTGGGGGCGACCCTGCTGTTTGCCCTGGCGCCGTTCGCGGTGTTCATGTCCGGCTCCCACATGAACCACGTGACCGCGCTCTGCTGGCTGGTCTGGGGGATGCTGTTCCTGGTGCGGGCCACCGGCGAGAACCCCGCCGCCGGGAACGGCGTCCTGTGCGGGTTATGCCTCGGCGTGGCTGCCACGATCCGGCCGATCGACGCGCTGGCGTTTGCGCTCCCTGCCGCGGCCTGGCTTCTGATCGGTGCGGTCCGGCGCCGGCGCGGCGCCTGGCGCCGCTGCTCGGCGCCGGTGTCGGGATCGCGGTTCCCCTCGCGCTGCTCGGCCTGGCCAACCGGGCCACCACCGGCTCGGTGTTCGAATTCGGCTACTCGGTGCTGTGGGGTCCGGGGCATGGGTTGGGTTTCCATGTCCCTCCCTGGGGGGAGCCCCACACCCCCATCCGGGGACTCCAGCTCATCAACGTCTACCTGCTCCGCCTCCAGACCTATCTCTTTGAAGCCGGGATTCCCTCGCTGCTCCCGGCGACGGTGGCTCTGGCGCTGACCCGGAAGATCGGCGGGTTCGATCGCTATCTGCTCGTCGCGAGTGGTCTCCTGGTCGGGTTCTACTTCGCCTACTGGCACGACGGTTTCTACCTGGGGCCCCGATTCATGTATCCGCTCCTGCCGGTGCTGGCGTTGTGGACCGCGCGAAGCGTCGCGGCGATCCGGGCCCGGGCCGGGGCCGGGAGCGTCCCGGCGCGGTCGGCCCTGCTGGCCGGAGTGGTGGCCCTCGCCTTCGGCCTGGGATTCGGGATTCCCGAGCGGCTGGGACAGTATCGCGCCGGCATGCTTTCGCTGCGTTGGGACGCCGACCAGGCCGCGGCGGAGGCCGGGGTCCGTGATGCCCTGGTCCTGGTGCGGGAAAGCTGGGGGGCGGAGCTGATCGCCCGGCTCTGGGCCCTCGACATAACCCGCCCGCAGGCCGACGCGGCGTACCGGACCATCGACCCCTGCCGGCTGGACTCGGCGATCACCAGCCTGGAGGGTCGGCACGCGCGGGGAACCGAGGCGATGGGATCGCTCGCGCCCCTCCAGTCCGATTCCGCCCGGCTGGTTTCCGCGCCCGAGCTCACCGGCGATCCGTCGCTCCGGGTCGAGGTCGGCGCCCATTACTCCGGTTACTGCGTCGCGAGGCTGCGCCAGAACGAAGCGGGGTTCACTTTGTTCTCGCCCTTGCTCCTGGCGCGCTACGGAGAGAACGTGTATGCCCGCGATCTCGGCGCCAGCGACAGTCTCCTGCTTCCTGCTTATCCGGGACGAAGCATCTTCCTCCTCAAGCCGGAGTCGGGTGGGGTGGGAGCCATGCCGAAGTTCCAGCATCTCGACCTCGATTCTCTCCGGGCGGCCTGGCGGCGCGAAGCGGGGACCTGATGCACGGTCTCCTTCTCTTTGCACTGAATCCAGCGTCATGACTGGCGGAGCGAGGCGCGCTGAGCCGATGCTAACCGGAGGCTCCGTAGCGCTCGCGGAGCGCGGCGAGCTCCGCGGCCGAAAGCGCGGCGAGCGCGGGACTCCGATAACTGCCGCGGAGCTGGCGCAGCTTCAGCGCGGCGAGGTCCAGCAGGCCCCGCGCCGAGTCCCGGAAGGGCCGCACCGAGGTACCCAGGTTCCGCCGCAGTCGGACCGGTACCCGCTTGATGTCGAGCCCGTGCTTGAGCGCGAGGTAGACCACTTCCACCTCGAAGGCGAAGCGGTCGATCCGCACCAGCCGGAACAGCTCGTCGGCGACGTCGCCCCGCACCGCCTTGATCCCGCACTGGGTGTCGAAGAAGCCCCCGGTCACCAGGGTCCCGATGAACTTCGAGGCGACGCCCGACAGCGTCCGCCGGGCGAGCGAGGTGGCCTCGCCGTAGACCGAGCCGGGCAGGGTGCGGTCGCCGATCACCAGGTGGAAGCCCCGGGCGTCGATCAGCTCCGCCATCAGCGGGATCAGCTCGCGGTCGTAGGGCAGGTCGGCGTCGGTGAACACCCGGACCCGCCCGCGCGCAGCCAGCATGCCGGTGCGCACTGCCGCGCCCTTGCCCCGGTTCCGTTCGTGGCAGAGCAGCCGGATGTTCTCCCGCTCAGGCAGCGGGGCGGCCCCGAAGTCGCCCCCCCCGTCGTCCACCACCAGGATCTCCCAGCTCGGCAGCACCTGGTCCAGGTAACCCGCGAGGACCTCCGCCGACCGCGCGGCGAGCGGAGCCGCCCGGTAGCTCGGCAGTACCACGCTCACCGCGGGACCCGCTGGAGCTGACATGAAGGCCTCGCGCGCCTGGGTGATGGCCGCCCTCGCTCCCCTGATCGCCCTGCTGGTGACCCGGCCCTGGACCCGGGCCGCTTTCCCGGTCTGGGACTACGCCGAGCTGCTCCCGATCCTGAGAAAGGCGGACGGGTTCTGGCAAGCCCTCGCCGCCCTTGCCGAGTTCAACCGGGCCGATGGCCGTGCAAACTACCTCGCCTACGCCCAGTTCGCGCTGAGTTGGGAGCTGGCCGGCGACAACCCGGTCCTCTGGCAATGGCAGCGCGCCGCCGTCATGCTGGTCGCCGCGCTGCTGCTGGTAGCGGTGGCACGGCGGTTCGGCGCCAGCCCACTCGCCGCCGGCCTCGGCGCCCTGCTCTTCACACTCTCGGTGCCCGGAACCGAGGGCTGGCTCTTCCTCATGGGGGAGCCGCTCGCCGTGCTGCTGCTGCTGCTTCTGCTGCTGGCCTGCGCGGGTTATCGCTCGGCGGAGCGCTGGCGGCTCCGCGGCCTGTTGATCGCGGGGCTCGTGCTCGGGGTCATGCTCACCAAGGAGGTGCTCGGCGTCCTGCTTCCCGTCACCCTGCTGCTCGGGTTCTGCCTGGCGCCGGGCGAAGGGTTCCGCCGCCCCGTCCTGGGCCCGCGCGAGCGCTGGCTGATCGGGTGCCTCGGCGTCGTGCTCGCCCTGGAAGTCTGGTCGGTCCGGGCCGCCCTGGGCGACGCGGCTCCCGGCGGCTACGCCTCGGGATTCGCCAGCGGTGGGCTCGAGCTGGGACGCGTCGGGACGCTATTCCAGGCGATGCTCTTGCCCGCCCGCTTCGTCACAGCCGGGATCGGGACGCTCCTCTATCCCGCCAACCTGGCCTTCCTACTCGTGCTGCTGCTGGGTGCAGCACGGCCGACCGAGGGCCAGCGGCCGGCGGGCTGGGGGTGGTGGGTGGCCGGGCTGCTGGCCTACCCGCTGATCGGCGCGCTTACCTATGGGCTGTGGCCCCGCTACTCGGCGTTCTACGGGATTCCGTTCTTTGCTGGCGCGGTCGGGCTGTTCATCCTGGCGGGCACCGGGCTGGAGCGCTCACACCGGATTGGCCGCTGGCTGCTGCTCGGGCTCGGCGCGGCGGCGATCCTCACCGGCGGCGTGGTTGCCGAGCGGGTGATCGCGGAGAAGCGTGCGCTCTCCGACCTCGCGGTGCGGGTGGTGCGGAGCTTTCCCGAGCGGCCCCGGCTTGACACCCTGCTCGTTGTGGCACCGCCGGGAGGCCGCCGCTGGCCGGTTACTGCTCTCGAATTGGCGCGCTACGCCGTCGCCATCGGAGTGCCGGGCACCGCGCTGCCCAGAATAACCCGCGATGCGCCCTGCGCTGAGGTCGCCGGCCGGCTGGCTCTCCCGCTTGGCAGGACCGGGGTGCTCAACGACCAGAACCCCTGTGGCCGCCTGCCGGCCCGGACCGCGGTCTGGGAAGCGGAAGTCCGCTACCGCGACTGGCTCACGCTCGGGGGCCGGCGCGATACCGTCCGACTGGAGCTGCTCGCGCCGGCCTGGCGCTAGCGGGGGTCGGCGAGCTCAGCGCAGCGCGAAAGATCGGGGTCCCGCGCGATATAGAACTGATACAGCGACAATCCGCGGCTGAAGCCAAATACCTTGCCCCGCAGGTTCCGGAAGGCGTAGCCCAGGACCGCGCGAACCTCAGCGGCGGTATTCAAGTGCTCGTGGCGCATCAGCACCCCGTAGTCCAACCCGTAGCGCAGCCGGTACTCGATCCCGGTCGTGAGGCGCCAGCCAAGGCCCCAGAGCAGAGTGCCCTCGCTCGGGATGGCGACGCGCAGCGTGCCGCCGGAGGCAAGCAGTAGTCCGGCGCGGCCGATGACCTCGGGCAGGTCGGGGAGGTGCTCGAAAGTGGCGATGGAGGTGATCCGCGAGTAGCGCAGGTCCCCAGGCACTGCTCGGATGTCGCGGTACACGTCACGGACCCGGGCTAGCAGCATGGACCCCTCGAAGAGCTCCAGGAACGGCTCCACGATGTCGTAGGGGCTCGCTTTGGGCTCGTAGCCGAGCTGGTTGAGCGTGCCCGCACCAATCTCGAGCGTCGCTCCTGCGGCTCCCTCGGCCACGTCGGCTGCGACCTGGCGGTGCATCCAGCGCTCGAGTCGGCTGGAGAGCGAGGTCGCCGGGGTCCGGCCCTCGCGGTTCAGGCGGTACTGACCGGCATAGATCTCCGCGTGCCGTGGGGAGAGCGACGGTCGCTGCTTGGGAAACTGCGGAAAGCTCATCGCTCCGGCCCGGGCCGCTGAAGGTTTGGATAATCCCGCTGTCCCAGCATCGGCCGTGGCGCCGACCTGGTGCTGTACCTCTTCGTGGTATTCAGTCTCTTTCACTTCGCCACGACTGCGGCCCGGCTTCGCAGGATGCAGCACGACATCGCCGAGCTTTCCCGGAGCCTGGCGCTCCGCGCTCCCGAGGGTCCCGTTGCGGCCGGGGACTCGTCCAGGACCTGACGATCGCCAGATACCGCCTCATCGAGCTGCGGGGGCGAAGCGCTTCAGGGTTCCCAGGAACTCCGTCTGTCCTGCATCCACCGCCCGCCGGGCGATGCCGATCGCCCGGGCGGTATCGCCCACGGCCAGCGCACACTCGATGGTTCTGGCGCGCAGGACCGTCGCAGCGGGGTGGCGCAGCACGCCTTCCTCGAGGATCGGCAGCGCCTCACCACAGCGATGCTGGATTCGGTACAGTTGGCCAAGCCCTTCGAATACCGCAGGATCCCCACGATACAGCGCCAGGCGCGGCGGTACGCTCCCTCGGCCTCTCCGTACCGCTTCTGGCCGGCGTAGTAGGTCGCACTGACGAGGTGGGCCCGATAGGCGCCCTGGAGCGTCCTGCTGCAGGCGGAGCGAAGAAGGTCTCCTGATCCTTCCACACCCGCGGCCCGGGTGACACTGCGCCAAGCCCCGAGCGCCAGCAGCATGAGCCCGGCGCCCGCCGCGGCAATCCGGAGCCCCGACCCCGCCTGCCACGGCTGGAACACGGTGGCCCAGGTCCATCCCACGATCAGGGCAAAGCCGACGCTGGGGAGGAAGAGGGTCCGTTCCGCAAGCAGAATCCCGGTTGCCACCGGCACATTGCTGACCGGAGCAAGGCTGATCACGATCCAGGCGAGGCCGAGCCCGAGGACCGGGGCCCCCCGCGCGCGACCGCCAAAGGATTCCCCCGATCGCGAGCACCAGGACCAGGCCGAGCAGGTGACCGGCCGTCAGGGTCGGGGTGACCGGCAGCTCGGGTGGACCGTAGTGGGCCTGGAGATGGGCGGGCCAGACCAGGAGTCGGACCCAGGCAGGTACCACCGCGAGCATCGCGATCGCCCGCGCGGGCAAGCCTAACCCGCGAAGCGGGACCTGAGGAATCTCCCCCGCGAGGCCGCCGAACAGGATCACCCGGACCAGGAGCGCCGCCACCGCCACGCCGCCCAGGAGGAAGAGGAGCGGAGCGGTCCGCCGCAGCTCCTGCCGGGGAGAACGCCCGTCGACGGGCAGGAACCCGGCCAGCGGCCGCGAGAAGGAGCGGCAGGACGTAGCCGGTCTCCTTGGCCGCGATGGCCAGCCCATAACACGCCGCGATCAGCCCCCGCCGGCCGATGGAAAGCCCTCCCGGTGCCGACCGCCAGGCCAGGTACCGATCCAGGCCCAGACAGCACCAGGAGGGTCGCCAGCAGCTCGCTCTGACCCACCCCGTTGGCGACCGCCTCCACGTGCACCGGATGAACCGCGAAGACCAGTCCCGCGGCGAGCGCTCCCGCTTCCGGGAGAAAGCGACGCGCCAGCCGCACCACCAGGACGGTGACCAGGACATAGAGCAGGGCGTTCATGGCGTGAAACGGCAGCGCCGCGCCCTTTCCGATCGCCCATTCGAAGGCGAACAGCTGAATCGTGAGGGGGCGATAGAGCAGGCCGAGCGACCAGTACGGGGAGGTCCAGATCCGCAGCAGGGTGTCCCAGGGAATGCACCAGCGGGTTTTCGACGATCGCAGGCAGGTCGTCGTACACCATGCCGTTACCGAGCGCGGCGAGTCCGATCAGGAGCGCGACCGCCGCCGGCCAGACGGTCTCCCGCTTCATCGAAGCGCCGTCACTGCTTTGTGCTGGACGAGGTGGAGGGGGGCGCGCCATCTCCGGTGTGGCTGGTGATCGAATCGAGCAGGGCAATGCGGACGGTTCGGGGAGGAGCCCCGACGCGCAACGCCGAGTCGGCGGTTGCCTTGATCAGGCGCCAGCGGTCCGCCTGGTAGTCATAGGAGACGCCGATGAGCGCGGCGCTGCGCGCCTCCCGGTACTTGCCGAGATCGAGCAGGCAAGCCACCATGGCCGCACGCCAGCCGATGAAGTTGGGATGCTGGGCGAGCCCTTCCCGATAGAGGGGCAGCGCGGGATAGCAGAATCCCTTGAGCCGAAGCCGGTTCGCGTAGTCCACCATGACCTGGGTGAGCTTCGGAGGACTCAGGCTGATGGCGAGCCGGTATTCCCGTTCCGCCCGCCCTTCGAGATCCGCTCCCCAGTACATCTCCGCGAGCGCGTGGTGGGCGCGGTAGCTGAGTGGTGCGTCGCGATTCGCGGTCTCGTACCAGTAGGTGAACTGATCGGCCCACACCGGGTGGCGGATGGTGCTTCGATAGACCCCGGCGATGAGCAGGGCTCCGGCCAGCGCGGCCAATGCGACCTTCGCCCGGTAGGTCGCTTTCGGCCGGATGAGTTCGGCGGCTCCCCCGATCGCGAGCATCAGCCCGACACTGGGGAGAAACAGGGTGCGTTCGGCCAGCACGATCCCGGTCGGCACCAGGACGTTGTGTACCGGAAAGATCGCGATGGCGCCCCACACCAGACCGAAGGCCATCATCGGAGCGCGCCGCCAGCTCCAGATCGTCAGCACCGCCACGAGGAGCAGGAGCTCCAATCCGAACGTCTGCGCGGAGGTCCAGTGGGTCTGCCCGACGATCTCGCCCGGGCTGTAGTCCCCCTGGAGGTGGGCCGGCCAGAGCAGCAATCGAAACCAATGGGGAACCACGCTCAGCATGGTGACCGCCCGTTGACCCATCGTGAGATTGGCCAGGGCTTCCGCGGTAAACGAGCCGACCAGATCTCCGTGGAGAACGAGGGTTCTGACCCCGTAGAAGGAAACCCCCACCAGGGCGAGCAGGAGAAAGAGCCGTCGGATCTATCGGGATCCGCCGCGACCAGGAGTCCGGGGAGCGGACCAGCAGCAGCTCCGCCGCCACCAGGAATACCCGGCAGCATCAACGCGTTTTCCTTGAAGAAACACGCCACCAGGTAAAAGCCACCGATGGCGAGCTCGGTGCGTCCCTGAAGTACGCCGCCGGAGCGACGGGCCTTGAGGTACGCCGCCGCGGCCAGGCAGCTGAACAGGGCGACCCACAGCTCGCCCTGGTTGACCGCCATGGCGACGGCTTCCACGTGGACCGGGTGGACCGCGAACAGGGACGCCGCTACGAATGCTGGGGGGAAGGAGAGCTGGAGTCGCGCAAGTCGCAGGACTTGGGTGCATACCACGGCATACAGCCCGTAGCTGAACAGCCGGAACACCAGGGGAGATCCGCCCCCGACCACCCATTGGACCGCATAGGAAAGGAGGGCGAGCGGGCGATACAGGTCCGGTACGAACGGAGGAGGCCAGTAAGGTTTGGTGAACAACTGCCACCCATGCAGGAGGTCGTGCACCGGGGCGTTCTTCAAGATGATGGCGAAATCATCCTGCGCGAACTGATTGCCAATGCCGGAGATGGACGCGGCCAGGGCGAGAAGGACCACCCCGACAACGGGAAGCCAGGACGGGTAGCGGCGGGAAGTCACGGCTGATCCTTGCGCGTCATATCGAGTAAGGAGTCCCGGGAGCCTGCTTGCAAACTCCAAGGCAGCGTTCCGTTGCGGCTGTCCCGCATTGTCCTGGTACACCCGAGGATCTCCTTGAATGGTAACGGGTTAGCGGCCGGGTAAGGGGGTGGCACCATCGTTGCTCTTCATCTCCGCGGATCGAATGATCCGCTGCGTACACTATTTCCAACTTTGGAGGGCAGGAACCATGCTGAACCGGAAGGGTTTCACACTCATCGAGCTGTTGATCGTGGTCGTGATCATCGGCATTCTGGCCGCAATCGCTATCCCGAAGTTCGCCGCCACCAAGGACAAGGCCAAGCTGGCCTCGGTGAAGACGGACCTGCGGAACATGATGACGTCCGAAGAGGCCTATTTCTCGGACTTCGCCGCGTACGGGACTTACGCCGACCTCCAGGCCAAGACCAACGCGTCGCTCTCCAGCGGCAACACGATCGCGATCACGACCAACGCGAGTGGGTATACCGCGACGGTGAGCAACAGCTCGATCACGACCGGCTTCACCAAGTGCCAGGTCCAGAACGGCGCCGGCGCCACGTCAGGCGTTGACGGCGCCATCGTCTGCTCGTAAGTCGGGCATCGAGTGACGCAGCGGGGGGCCGCGGGATTCCGCGGCCCATCGTCCGCCGATGAATCAAGGCTCCGTCGGGGGGCGACGCGAAACGATCGCCCCCCGCGGTGTGTCCGGAATGGTCAAGGGAGTCCAGGCAATGCGGATCGGCAAGGCGGGCTTCACCCTGATCGAGCTCTTGATCGTGATCGTGATCATCGGCATTCTGGCCGCGATCGCGATCCCGAAGTTCGGCTCGACCAAGGACAAGTCACGGCTCGCTTCAGTGCGCAGTGATGTACGGAACATCATGACGGCGGAAGAAGCCTACTTCTTCGACAATTCGGCCTACGCCGACCTGACTGCTCTGCAGGCAGCCACCCGGGCGGGTCTGACCCCCGGCAATACCGCGGTCATCTCTCCCGGCACGAACGGCTATACCGCGACCGTGAGCAGCGCGGCCATCTCGACCGGCTTCACTCAGTGTTCGGTCCAGATGGGCGGCGGGGCCACGGCGGGCGTCGACGGCGTCATCATCTGCTCGTGAGCTGACATGAACCTCCTCGTCCTCGGCAAAGAGCAATCAGGCTACGGCGCCCCCGCGCTGGAAGAGGCGGGGTACGAAGTCCGGTTTCGCACCGACTTCGACGCGGCGCTGATCGAGGCCCAGGCCAGCGCGGTCGAAGGCATCCTCCTGGATCTGGAGGCCGGTGAAGCGGAAACCCTGGATTTCCTGCGGCGCTACCGCGCCGGCGGCGGCACCGGGCTGGTGCTGGTCTCGGGCGACACGGTGAGCGCCGGGCTTGCACCGGTGGTGCTCCGGGAAGGCGCCGACGGATTCCTTCGCCAGCCGATCGTCGCGGAGGAGCTGGTGCTGGCCCTCCATCAGGCGGCCGAGCGGGAACGCCTGCGCCAGGAAGTGGCGCGGCTCCGGGTGACGCTGGGTGCGCGTGGCCTCGAGCCCCTGGTGGTCGCCGAGGATCCCAAGATGCGCGGTCTCCTCGAACAGGCCGCCCGGGCTGCCGCGGACGACGTGGCCGTCCTGATCACCGGGGAACGCGGCACCGGGAAAGCCCTGCTTGCCCAGGCCATGCACCGGTTCAGCCGCCGCGGCGAGGGCGCCTTCGTCGCCATCGATTGCCGCAGCGCCCCCGAGCTGGGTGACCCCGAGAGCCTCTGGCGTTCCGCCGATCATGGGACCCTGCTGCTCAACCAGATCGAGGCGCTTTCCCCGACCAGTCAGATGTTGCTGCTCACCGCGCTGGCGCCTCACCAGAATGGGAATGGCAACGGCAACGGGAATGGCCACGGAAACGGCCACAGCAACGGCGCGAGCCACGACGAATCCCCGCCCCGGGCTCCGGACGTGCGGGTTATGGCAACCGCGGGCGGGGCCATCGAGCGGGCCGTGGAGGAAGGGCGGTTCCAGCCGGAATTGCTGAAACGCCTGACCGGCAGCCGGATCAACCTGCCGGCCCTGCGAGACCGCCCCGAGGACATCCCGGCCCTGGTCGCCCACTTCGCCCAGCAGGTGGCCTCCCGAACCGGGCGCCCGATCAGCATCACCCCGCAGGCCCTGATCCTGTTGTCCGGCTATCCCTGGCCCGGCAACGTGCGCGAGCTCAAGCAGGTGGTCGAGCGCGCCGCGACGCTGAGCCCGACCGGCCGGCTGGACCGGACCGATTTCCCGAGTCTCATGGGAGAGGTGGGCGCCGGGGAGCGCCGGAAGCCACGCCTTGAAGCCCCAGGTCGAAGCCGTCGAGCGGGAAGCCATCCAGCGCGCCCTCGCCACCGCCAAGGGCAATCGCCGCGAAGGTGCCCGGTTGCTCCAGGTCAGCCTGCGGACGCTCTTCTACAAGATCCGGCGGTACGGAATCACCTGAAGAAATTCGGCCCGGTCCGCGCTGATCGGGTCCCTGCGGTCCACCGTCGACACCCCAGATTCGGGGCATGTCGAAACCCGGGTTTACCCTCCTCGAAATCCTTCTCGCTCTGACGATCATCTCGCTCGGCGTGGTGGCCCTGGCCGAGTCGTTGACCCGGCTGGTTCGCTTGGGCGCGGTCGGCCGTCAACGCGGAAGGGTGGCCATGGTCATGGCGTCGCGACTGGATCGGCTGCGGATCGAGGCGCGTCGGGCCGCCTGTACGGCGCCCCCGAACGGAACCGCGTCGAACCCCGATGGCATACAAGAGTCCTGGAGCGCGACGACGGTGGGGGCCGCCATCCAGGTCGTCATCGTCGCGCGGGGGTCGGGGTCGGTCAAGCCCGATACCCTGCTGGTTCGATTCCCATGCGTCTGAGCCGGAATGGGGTTTCCCTGATCGAGCTGCTGGTCGCGACTACGGTGGGTGGATTGCTCGCGGTGATGACCGCGATGGTGCTCACCGGTGCTCGCGCCCGGCTGGAAGAGCGGAAGGCCCGGCTTGCAGCCGAGCAGGCGCTCCGCGCTGTCGCCGCGGCGACTGGCGCCTTCCTCCAGGACGCGGGGGAATCGGGCGCCGATCTCCAGGCCATCGGCCCCGCCGGCTTCACGGTCCGGGCCATCCGGGGAACCAGCGTGTTATGCGCCACTCTTCCGGGTGGTCTGGTGGCTCGGCGCGGCGAGTGGTGGAGTGCGGTGCGCGAGCCGGTGGCGGGACGGGATAGCCTGGCGGTCGGCACCCTGACCGGTGCGGGCTGGATCCTGGATGCCCTCCGCGCCGACCCCTACGCCACCCCCTGTCCGGATGGCGGGGCGGGGATCGCCCTGCCGGTCGGTCTCGACCCGGCCCAGCTCGCCGCCCTGGGCCCGGGCAGTCCGCTCAGGCTGTTCGAGCCGGTCGAGCTTCGGAGCTACAGCTCGGCGGGCTCCGACTGGATCGGCCTTCGCCAGATCGCCACCGGTGAAGCGATCCAGCCACTCGCCGGACCCCTCGCCCGTCCCGGGTTGACCCTGGAGTATTTCGCCGCCGATGCCAGCGTCGCCAGTCAACCCGTTGCCGTGGTGTCAGTGGGCTTTCGGGTCCGGGTGCTGACGACCGACAACCGCCCGGACAGCCTGACTGGAACAGTCCTCCTATCGGACCGGTGATCGGATGGGGAGCCGCGGATTTGCCCTGCTGCTCGCGATCGGAACCCTGGTCGGCCTCGCGGGCATCGTGCTCACCGCGGCGGTCCTCTCACAGAACGAATCGCGGTCGGGGTTGGCGGCCCTCGGAAGCATCGAAGCGAAGGCCGCCGCTCTCACCGCGGCCAGCGATGCCCTGGAAGGCTGGAACCAATCCGATACCCCCCAGGTTCCCGGACAGGAACGGCGAATCGTTGCAGTCACCGTCCCGGGGCCTGCCGAGGGCACTGCAACATTGCGCTCCCTGGGAGGGCCGATCTACGCGATTCGTGCAAATGGTGTCCGGCGTGATGTCTCCGGGAGGGCAATCGGCTCCGCGGAGTTCGAGGTTCTGATCCTGCTCGATTCGGCGATTTCCGGTCGGGTCCGACCGCGCGTTTACCCGCGCGGGTGGAGGATTCTGCCCTAAGCGTTGCGAAACAGCCCCTGACCCGACTTGAGCCTGCCCGAACCACCCCTATGCGGACCTGACTTAACCCGTTCAGCCACAAGGAATTGTAGGAAGGGATGAGACCCATGGCATAGCGGTTGCCCGCACCATCTTGCTCCGGGTGCAAGGCTGAGCAGGGACATTGGGAAGTCGGTCGGGAGGCGGGTCGGGCTGACAGTCCCTAAGTGGTATTGGCAAAAAGACTTGCTCGGCTTCACTTCAAGCCCTATTGTAGAGGGCAGCGGCTTGCACCCCTCCTCGCAATAACAGGAACAACGGATGGCCTTGTTCAGCCGGACCCGGACTTCGGTTGGCCTCGATATCGGGAGCGGGCAGGTCAAGCTCGCTGTCATCTCCCATGGCAGCGGGGAACCGGTGCTTTCCAAGGTGGCCATGACTCCGCTCGCCGACGATGCGATCGTCGAGGGCGAGGTGATGGACCCCGGCATCGTTTCCGAGGCGGTGCGCACCCTCTTCGAACAATCCGGCATCAAGTCGCGTCAGGTCGTGACCGCGGTGGGCGGTCGTGACGTGATCATCAAGAAGATCCCGATGGACCGGATGAAGGAATCCGAAGCCCGGGAGGTCATCCGCTGGGAAGCGGAACAGCACGTTCCCTTCGACATGGACAACGTGGAGCTCGACTTCCAGATCCTGGATCCGGAAGGCGAAGGCCTCCAGATGACCGTGCTGCTGGTCGCCGCCAAACGGGAACTCATCGACCACAAGATCTCGCTGCTCTCCGAAGTCGGGGTGGAACCCGCGATCATCGACGTGGATTCCTTCGCGCTCCACAACGCGTTCGAGCTGAGCTATCCGGACGGGATGTCGGGGGTCGTCGGCCTGGTGAACATCGGCCACGAAATGACCAACATCAACATCCTCGACGAAGGGATTCCGGTCCTGACCCGTGACCTGCCGGTCGGCACTCGGCGGTTCCGGGAGGACCTCCAGCGGGAGCGCGGGTTATCGGCGGCCGAAGCCGATCGGGTGCTCCAGGGGTTCGAGACCACCGATGTGCTGACGCCGTTCCTCGAAAGCCGGGGCGAAGAGCTCGCCACCGGCATCGAGCGGGCGGCTGCGTTTCTCCAGACCGCGGCGCGCTCGACCAGCGGGTTGTCCCGACTGTACACCTCGGGCGGCGGGTCGCGGATTCCCGGTCTCACCAAGGTCCTCGGTGATCGCCTCCGCCTGCCGGTGGAAATGACCAATCCCCTGAAGCGGCTTCACGTGGATCCCGGCGCCTTCGACGGGATGAACATCGACGAGGTAGCGCCCCTGCTCATGCTCCCGGTGGGCCTGGCGCTCCGGACCGTCTGAATCCATGATCACCGTCAACCTCAAGCCCGGTACCAGGCGGACCAAGGCCCCCGGTTTCGCCCCCACGCTCAGGGGGCTCAAGGACCTTCCCGGGAAGATCAAGGATCCCTGGCCGGTCGCGGCGATCGTCGCCTGGGTGCTGGTGATCGGGTTCCTCGGCTGGATCTGGATCGGCTCCGCCATCGCGATGGGACGCATGGAGAGCGAGCTGGCCGCGAAGCGCGCCGAGAACCGGCGCAACCGCCAGCTGCTCGCCGAGAAGCGACGCGCCGAAGCGGCCCGCGACTCGGTCATCACCCAGATTGCCACCATCCGGATGGTCGATGAGGATCGCTACGTCTGGGCCCACGTGCTGGATGAAGTGGGCCGGGCCCTGCCGCCCTATCTCTGGCTCACCGACATGCAGCCGAGCAATCCGGCGGCCTCGGACACGTCGGCGGCGGTTCCACCGCCCACGGTCCAGCTCACCGGGCGCACGATGGACCTCGCCGCCTTTACCCGGTTCATGCGACAGCTCGAGGATTCACCCTGGTTCCAGGATGTGACGGTGATCACCACCGGAACCGAGATCGATCATGGGCGCGCCGTCACGACGTTCGTGCTGAAAGCGACCTACGTGCGGATCCGGCCTGAACAGACCCACGCCGCTACGGGGGAGTGAGCCATGGCCCTGCTTGATTCTCCCCGCAACAAGGCCATCGTGGCCATCCTGTTCGCCCTGCTGCTGGGCTACGTGGCGTATACCGGCGACGGTCTCAATGCGCTCGGCGTGCCCGGGCTCAAGTCCAAGCGCGAGGCGGTCATCGCGGCCCGGGACTCGATCGTCCTGCTGACCGCCCAGAACGACAGCGTGCGGCGCGAGCTCGCCAGGGGCTCTCCCGAAGAGCTGGCCAAGCGGACCGAAGCCTATCGCGCCACCCTGGAAACCCTGCGGCAGCTCGTGCCGGAGCGGGGCGAGGTGCCTGGACTCATCGATGCGATTTCGTCGCGGGCCAAGTTCCGCGGCGTCCGTCTTGCGGTCTTCAACCCCGATCCGGTCGAACCCGGGCCGGCTCCGTTCGACACCTATCGGTATCGGCTCTCGGTGATTGGACACTACGACGAGATCGGCTCGTTCCTCAGTGACGTGGCGGGACTCCGCCGCATCATCGTGCCGATGGACGTCGCGATGGCCGCGGCGAACGCCGCTTCGGCGCGCGCGCTAGGGGATACCACCAGCGGCATGCTGGAGGCCAAGCTGGTCGTGAAGACGTACGTGAAAGCCGGAAATGAGGGAGGCTCCGGTGGTCACTGATCGCCTGATGCTGGCAGGAGTCCTGGTCCTGGCCGCGTGCGGTGGAGGACCGGCAGGTACTCCTGCGCCCGCTCCCCCGACCGGCGTGGAAGAAGACGCGTCGCGGGCGCCCGCCGCCAAGGACACCACGGCGCCCAAGCCGGCCGTCCTGGATTCCTCCCTGATTCCCGAGCCGGGCGCCGAGCTCAAGCGGGAGGTCTTCAGCTACCGGGGCGGCAGCCGGGATCCCTTCGTATCCCTGCTCGAGGGCAGGAACGTCGGCCCCGAGCTGGGCGACCTGGATGTCGTGGGCATTGCCTACATCCCGGATGACACGAAGTCGAGCTCTGCGGTCCTCTGGGACCGGGTCAATCTCAAACAGTACACCGCCCGCGAGGGCGAGCGGGTTGGTAGGGCGCGGGTGGTGGGCATCACCCAGCTGGCCGTTCGGTTTACGATCGATGACTTCGGAACCCAGCGTGAGGTGACGCTGACGCTCCGCAAGCGGGAGGATGTCCCATGATCGGAGGTTTCTGGTCCCTGCTCTTCTCGGTCGTCTCCGCATTTCCCGCCGGTGGGGCGGGTCTGGCGAGAGGCGATGGAGAAGTGCGCGCCGTGAGCCTGGTCCCCGTGCCGGCGGACGGCAGGGCCCAGCTCGTGATTGAAGTGAGCGGCACCATCGAGGTGACCGATCGGGTGCTCCGGGATCCCAACCGCATTGTGCTGGATCTGGCGGGCGCGACGCTCGCCTCCGGGATGCCGCGGTCGTACGACGGAATTCCCCGCGGGGTCGTCCGAAACGTCCGGATCAACCAGTTCACTCCGAACGTCGTTCGGGTCGTGCTGGACGTGGACCAGCTGGTGTCGTACCGCATCGAGCGCGGCCCCGAATCGATTCGGGTGTCATTCGATGCCGGTCAGGAAATCCAGGCCTGGAACGCTCCGGCCGGCGCCTCCGTCGACTCGGCCATCAGGCCGGTCGCGCTGGCCCCGCGCAAGGTGTCGCCGGTGCTTCCGGTCAACGCGAGCCCGGTGCAGCAGCGCCAGGCCCAGCACATGACGATCACGTTCAACAAGGCCCCGCTGGAAGCCGTGGTCGCGCAGTTCCGCGCGGTCAGCGGACGGAGCATCATCCTGGGCCGCGATCTGGGCGAGCGCCCGGTGACCGCCGAGGTGGTGGACCAGCCCTGGCCGGAAGCCTTCTATTCGATTCTGGGAGCGCAGGGTCTCCGGGTGCAGGAAATGCCCGGCGGCATTCTTCGGGTCGATGATCCGGCCAAGCTTGCCGAATCCGACTCCCTCGAGCCGGTCGAGATCCGGCTCCTCCGGATCAACTATGCCCGCGCCTCCGAGCTGGCCAAGTCGGCGGAAGGCGTCCTGAGCGCTCGCGGCAAGGCGGTTCCTGATACCGCGACCAATTCGATCGTGCTCCGGGAAACCCGGGCGAACATCGACCAGGTGGAGCGGTTCCTTCTCCAGCTCGACATCAAGCCCAAGCAGGTCTCGATCCAGGCGAAGATCATCTTCGTCGACCGGACCGACCTGGAGCAGCTCGGCTTCAAGTACGACATCGGGAGCGCGAGCCAGTTCTACAACCAGGTCGTGCAGCGCCCCGACCCGGCGTCCGGTGGCCTGACCCCGTATGTCCCGGCGCGGACCATCGTGGACCTGGGCGGCAACCAGATCAGCGCGGTCGGGAATGCGTCATCGATCATCACCTCGCCGGCGATCGACCTGCTGTTCTCCACGGCCATCGGCGGGTTCTCGATTACGAGCTTCCTCCAGGCCCTGCAACAGGTCGAGCTGTCCGACGTCCAGGCCGAGCCGACCATCACGACCCAGGACAACAAGGCAGCCACCATCCGGGTTGGCGAAGACATTCCGGTCCGGGTGATCGACCTCGCCTCGGCCCAGTCGGCGGCGGGAACGGTGGCCCGCGCCAACGTGCAGTTCCGCGAGACCGGCATCAAGCTGAACGTGACGCCGCACATCACCGACGACGGCAACATCTTCCTCCAGCTCGCGACCGAGCGGTCCAGCATTCAGACCCTGGCGGCCGCCGATCTGGGCTTCATCATCTCCAAGCAGGAGTCGAGCAACCAGCTTCTGGTGGCCGACGGCGAAACCGCGGTGATCGGCGGGCTGACCGTCACCACCGTCGAGAAGTCCAAGTCCGGGATCCCGCTGCTGTCCTCGTTGCCCTTGATCGGCAGCCTGTTCAGCTTCACCAGCAACCGGGAAAACCGGAAGGATCTCATCATCCTCGTGACGCCGAGGGTCATCGGGAACTAACTTCCCGGCGTGACGCTTCGCTTCACAACCGCAGGGGAGTCGCACGGGAAGGCCCTCGTCGTCATCGTCGAGGGCCTTCCCGCCGGCTTACCCCTCTCCGCCGAATCCGTGGATCACCAGCTCGCCCGCCGGATGCAGGGCTACGGCCGGGGCGCGCGCATGAAGATCGAGTCGGACCGGATCGAGTGGCTCGCCGGAGTCCGCTCCGGTGAGACCATCGGCTCTCCGGTCGCCATGCTCATCCGGAACCTCGACTGGGCCAACTGGGAGGACGTGATGGCCGCGGAGGGCACCCCGGGTGACCTCCGCCGCCGCCGGGTCACCCGGCCCCGGCCGGGTCATGCCGACCTGGTCGGCGTTCTGAAGTACGACCGGGTGGACGCCCGGGATATCCTGGAACGGGCCAGCGCACGCGAGACCGCTGCCCGGGTGGCCGCCGGCGCCCTGGCCCGGCGGCTGCTCGAGGAATTTGGGGTGGACATCGGGAGCCACGTCGTCTCCCTCGGCGGCATCCCGATCACGGCGGGCCTGTCCCTGCCGAGTCCGCTCAATGAGGCGTCCGACCGCTCCCCGGTCCGGGTCATCGATCCCGCGGTCGAGTCCCAGATCATCGCGCGGATCGACCAGGCGAAGAAGGCTGGCGATACCCTGGGGGGAGAGGTCGAGGTAGTTGCCGCCGGCGTCGTGCTCGGATTAGGCAGCCATGCCAGCTGGGATCGCAAGCTCGACGGCCGCCTGGCCGGGATGCTCATGTCCATCCCCGCCGTCAAAGGCGTCGAGATCGGAATGGGTTTCACCGCGGCCCGGGTGCCCGGGTCCCAGGTTCATGACCCGATCGAAGTGGACGGGGAGGGCGCCCCGGTGCCCGGGCCCCGCGGCGGATTCCGTCGGACCAGCAACAATGCCGGCGGGCTGGAGGGCGGGATGACCACCGGTGAACCCCTGGTGGTCCGGGTCGCCATGAAGCCGATCTCCACCCTCATGTCTCCTCTCAAGACGGTGGACCTGAAGAGCGGAGAGGCCGCCAACGCGCAGAGCGAGCGGTCCGACGTCACCGCGGTCCCGGCAGTCGGGGTCATTGCGGAAGCCCTGGTCGCCCTGGTCCTGGCCGAGGCGATGCTCGAGAAGTTCGGGGGGGATTCCCTGGCCGAGCTGCGGCGGAACTACGACGGCTACGTTGCCGGGTTAGGGAAGCGATGGTCGGAGCTCCGGCGGTCGTGAGCCGCCGCCATTCCGTCCGCCTTTCCGCCCGTCCGCCTGTCCGCCCATGAAGCGGCACGTCGTCCTGGTGGGCCTTCCCGGTTCGGGAAAGACCACTCTGGTCCGGCTGGTCGCTGAACGGTGGCCTTCCGAGATGGCCGGCTGGACCGACCTCGATGCCGACATCGTCGCGGAGGCGGGCCGGCCCATCCCGGAAATCTTTGCCCGCGCCGGCGAGCGGGGCTTTCGCCGGCTCGAACGCGCGGCGATGGAAGCGGCCCTTCGCCGGGACCCTCACCTGATCGCCGCGGGCGCCGGCTGGATCGCCGAGCCGGGCAATCTCGCCGCGGCCCGGGCCCGCCACGCCCTGGTGGTCTATTTGCGGGTTATGCCGGACCAGGCCGACGCCCGGCTCGGCGCGGCCGACGACCGCCCTCTGCTCGCGGGGCCGGGCCGCCTCGCCCGGCTCACCGCGCTGCTCATCGAGCGGGAGCTCTGGTATCGCCAGGCCGAGGCGGAGGTCGACGCCTCGGGTGCCCCCGAGGAAGTTGCCGAGTCCCTCCGGGCCGTGGTGGTGCGGTGGGCCCTCTGACCGAGTCGAGAACCGGTCAGCGGGGACGAGAGAGGACCAGCCGGACTCCGAATCCCAGGAAGAGAAGCCCGGTCGCCCGGTCGAGACCGGCTGCCACGGCGGGGCGGGAGAGCCACCTCGCGAGCGGCCGGGTCAATCCAGTCAGGACCCCGAACCAGATCATCCCTTCCAGGGCGTGAATGCCCGCCAGACCGACGCTGAACCCCGTTACCGGGACGTTCGCCGGGATGAACTGGGGGAGGAAGGTGAGATAGAACACCCCGACCTTGGGATTCAGCAGGTTGGTCAGGTAACCCCGAAGGAACCAGCCGCGGGAAGTAACCCCGGCCGAACCGGCGGCCTCGACCGGAACCGCGGCCCGGCGCAGCAGCAGCCTGATCCCGAGATACACCAGATACCCTGATCCGAGCACCTGAAGCACACGATACGCCGTCCTGGAAACGAGCAGGAGAGCCCCGAGCCCAGCGGAGGCGGCGAACCCCCAGGTCAGGCAGCCGAGACAGATCCCGGCGCCCGCGAGGAGGGCTCGACGGGGACCTTCGACCGCCGCGGTCCGGAGCACCAGCGTGGTATCGAGTCCCGGAGTGATGGTGAGCAGAGCGGCCGCCCCGGTAAAGGCCAGGACAGCCTGCACAGAAGTCATCGCGCAAAGATACCTGCCTATCATTCTCCCATGAGCACGCTGACTGCCCAGGTGATCGGTGGAGGTCTGGCCGGCTGTGAGGCCGCCTGGGCCCTCGCCGAGCGCGGGGTTCGCGTCACCCTGGTCGAAATGCGCCCGTTGGTGATGACCCCGGCGCATCAGACCGGCCGGCTGGCCGAGCTGGTCTGCACCAATTCTCTCAAATCGGTCGAGCCGACCACCGCCCATGGACTGCTCAAGGCCGAGCTCCGGATGATCGGCAGTCTCCTGCTGAAATGCGCCGACGAAGCCCGGGTGCCGGGCGGCTCCGCGCTGGTGGTGGATCGGGAGGTCTTCTCGTCGGCGGTGGACCGGAGAATCCGGGCTCACCCGATGATCGAGGTGAAGGGAGCGGAAGCTTGCGCCCTGCCGGAGCAGGGGATCGTGGCCACCGGCCCGCTCACGTCGGAACGACTCGCTCACGCCATCGCGGCCCGCCTCGGTGTCACGTCGCTCGCCTTCTACGATGCCATCGCACCCATCGTCAGCGACGAGTCCCTCGAGCATCCGCTGCTGTACCGGAAATCGCGCTACGACAAGGGCGAGGGAGACGACTACCTCAACGCCCCGATGAACCGGGAAGAATACGAAGCGTTTCTCTCCGAGCTGGGCGCGGCCGACCAGTATCACGCCCACGAATTCGACCAGGTCCCCTACTTCGAGGGATGCCTGCCGGTCGAGGAGATGGCCCGCCGCGGTCCTGAGACGCTTCGCTTCGGGCCCATGAAGCCGGTCGGGTTGCCCGACCCGCGCACCGGCAGGGAACCCTACGCGGTGGTTCAGCTTCGCCGGGAGGACCGGGCCGGCCAGATGTGGAACCTGGTCGGGTTCCAGACCCGGCTCCGCATTCCGGAGCAGCAGCGGGTCTTCCGCCGGATCCCCGGCCTGGCCGGCGCCGAGTTTCTCCGCTACGGCAGTATCCATCGCAACGCCTACATCAACAGTCCCGCGACGCTCGGTCCCGGGTTATGCACCCGGGATCAGCCGCTCACCTTCTTCGCGGGTCAGCTCACCGGGGTGGAGGGGTACACCGAGTCCTTCGGCACCGGCATTCTCGCCGGCATCAATCTCCACCGCCACCTGACCGGACGAGCGATCCTGGTTCCGCCCCCCACGACCATGCTGGGCGCGCTGCTCCGGTACCTGGGGGAGGCCGATCCCGGACACTTCCAGCCGATGAATGCGAACTTCGGACTCCTGGATCCGCTGGCCGGCACCGTGCGGAAGTCCGAGAAGCGAACCCTCCTGGTCGATCGGGCACTCGAGGAGTTTCGCGGATGGAGCGCGGGCCTGTGACCCCGGCGATTCGCCGGAAATCCGATCGGCTGCTCTCGTCATTCCTCCTTCACCTCGAGAAGGAGCGCGATCAGTCGCCCCACACCTTGAAGGCCTATCGGCGGGACCTCGAGACCTTCGCGGCGTTCTGCGATCGGTTTTACGGGGCCGGTTGGCGCTGGGCCGGAGTGGACCGGCTGGGGGTGCGCGGGTTCCTGGGGGAGCTGGACCGCCGCGGCCTGTCGCGCCGGTCCGCGGCACGGGCCCTTTCCGCGGTGCGGTCATTCTATCGCTACCTCCAGGTCCATCATGGAATCGCCAACAGCGTGGTCCGGGCGGCCCGTACCCCGAAGATCGAAAAGCGCCTTCCGACCCACTTCCTTCGTGAAGACATGGATGCCTTGTTCGGGAATGCCGAGGCGCTCGCGGAAGCCGGGGAGTTCCTTCCCGTGCGCGATCTCGCGATGCTCGAGTTGTTCTACTCTTCGGGACTCCGGCTGAGCGAGCTCCAGGGCCTCGATCTTCCGGGGCTGGATCTCCTCGGCGATCAGGTCAAAGTGCGGGGAAAGGGCAGGAAGGAGCGCATCGTCCCGGTCGGGCGCCGGGCGAGCGCGGCCCTCCGGCGGTATCTTCTCGCCCGCGAAGGGGTGGTCCGGCGGCCCGGTGCAGATCCCGGAGCGGTGTTCGTCAATCGCAATGGGCGCCGGATCGGGCCGGTGACGATCCAGCGACGGATGCATCGCCTGTTCGCCAGCGTCGGGCGGGATGGCCGGGTCCACTCGCTGCGCCACACCTTCGCGACCCATCTGATGGACGCCGGAGCGGATTTGCGGGCAGTCCAGGAGCTACTGGGGCATGCGTCCCTCAGCACCACCCAGATCTATACCCACACGAGCGTGGAGCGGCTGAAGCAGGTGTATCGAAAAGCCCATCCCCGGGGAGGCTGAGCTGAAACTGCACGGAACCACCATTCTCGCCGTGCGCAAGGGCGGCCGCACCGCGCTGGGCGGCGACGGTCAGATCTCCATTGGCGATACCGTCGTCAAGGCCACCGCCAACAAGGTCCGGAGCCTCAAGGGTGGCCGGGTGCTCGCGGGCTTCGCCGGATCGGTCGCCGACGCGCTCAACCTGTTCGAGCGCTTCGAAGAGAAGCTGGACCGCTATCCCGGCAATCTCCCCCGGGCCGCGGTCGAGCTGGCCAAGGACTGGCGAAGCGACCGCGTGTTACGCAGGCTGGAAGCGCTGCTGGTGGTGGCCGACCTGGAGCACATCTTCTGGATCAGCGGCAACGGAGAATTGATCGAGCCCGACGACGGCCTTCTCGCGGTGGGCTCGGGAGGCAACTACGCCCTGGCGGCCGCGCGGGCCCTGGCGCCGGACCCGAAGCTGTCCGCCCGGGACGTCGTGCAGCGGGCCCTGGAGATCGCCGCCGACATCTGCGTGTTCACCAACCGCAACGTGACGATTCTCGAGATGTGATGACCGGCACCACCCCCGAAGCCCCTCCCGAGGAACAGCCGCCTCCGCCCTGGCTCGAGGAAATGCCTCCCGCCCAGATCGTGGCGGAGCTGGACCGTTACGTGGTGGGGCAGGACCCCGCCAAACGCGCGATCGCGATCGCGGTGCGCAACCGCTGGCGGCGCATCCAGGCGCCCGATCCGATGCGGGACGAGATCACGCCTTCCAACATCATCCTGATTGGTCCGACCGGGGTCGGCAAGACCGAAATCGCCCGCCGGCTGGCCCGCCTGGCCGGGGCGCCCTTCGTCAAGGTGGAAGCCTCCAAGTTCACCGAGGTCGGCTACGTCGGTCGTGATGTGGAGGGGATGGTCCGCGACCTGGTCGATGCCGCGGTGAACCTGGTCCGCACCGAGCGCGAGGACGAAGTGTTCCCTCAAGCCGAGGCGAGAGCGGACGAGCGCTTGCTCGACATTTTGCTGCCGCCCCCGCCGGAACCTTCCAAACCCTCTGGCCCCTCTGACCCCTCTGACCCCTCTGACCCCTCCGACCCCTCCGACCCCTCCGACCCCTCCGATCCCTCCGACCACCCCGGCACCCGCAGCCGCTCGCGCGAGAAGCTCAAGGCTCTCCTGCAGGAGGGCAAGCTCGACGACCGGGAAGTCGAGATCGAAGTCACGCCGCAGGCCTTCCCTCCGGTGGATTTCATACAGCCGCCCCAAGGGCCCGAAGGAACCGATTTCAATCTGACCGAGTGGCTCCAGAACATGATGCCCCGGCCCAAGAAGCGCCGGATGGTCCGGGTTTCCGAGGCTCGGCGCATCCTGGTCGATGAGGAGCTCAAGCGGATGGTCGATCAGGAAGATGTGGTCAACGAGGCGCTCGACCGGACCGAGAACCACGGGATCATCTTCGTCGATGAAATCGACAAGATCGCCGGAGAGCGGGGTTCCAGCGGTCCCGACGTGTCCCGGGAGGGAGTGCAGCGCGATCTCCTGCCGATCGTGGAGGGCTCCACGGTTCAGACCCGCTATGGCTATGTCCGCACCGATCACATCCTCTTCATCGCGGCCGGGGCCTTCCACGTTTCCAAGCCGTCCGATCTGATCCCCGAGCTCCAGGGGCGGTTCCCGATCCGGGTCGAGCTGGCCCCGCTCCGGGAAGAGGACTTCGTCCGGATCCTGACCGAACCGGAGAACGCCCTGACCAAGCAGTACGCCGCGCTGGTCGCCGCGGAAGGCGCCGAACTGAGCTTCACGCCGGAGGCGATTCTGGAGATCGCCCGGATGGCGCGGGTTGCGAACGAGCGCATGGAGAATATCGGCGCCCGCCGCCTCCACACCGTGATGTCCACTCTGATGGAAGAGCTTCTCTTCGCCCTCCCCGACTGGCCCGAGAAGACCATCCGGTTCGACGTGGCCCTGGTGCGTGAGCGCCTGGCCCGGGTCCTGGGGGACGACGACCTCCGCCGATACATTCTTAGGGAGAGTGATAGGTGACCGATTTCCGTCACCCACGACCCCATTCGGCATCGATTCAAGCATCGGGCCCGAACGGGGAGGGGTTTCTGACCTACAGCGAGATCGCGCCGGACCTCCTCGACTTCGAGTATGTCGAGGTGCTCCCCGGTTCCGGGGCCAGGGCGTCGCGGGGCAGATCGTCGAAGCCGCTTGCCGGTACGCGCGGACTCGGCGGGGGTCCGGGTGGTCCCGACCTGTCCTTATATTGCCGACCTGGTTTCGTCACCACGCCGAGTGGCGGGCCCTTCTCCACCCCATGGAATCCCCATGAGCAACGACCGCACCCCAGTTGCTTCGCTGATTCTCGCCCTCGGCCTCTCCGCGGCGGGGCTCCTGACCGGGGTCGGATCGGCCGGATCCGGCAGGATGAGCGGTACGTGACCGTGAAGGGAATCAGCGAACGGGAGGCCCAGGCGGACCTGGCGATCTGGCCGCTCCGGATCTCCGCCGCAAGCAACGACCTGGGGATGGCCCACGCCTCGCTGGAGAACAGCGTAACCCGGCATCATGCAGTTCCTCGCGCGCAACCAGGTCGACACCGCGCAGGTTACCCGCCAGGATTTCCGGGTGACCGACGCCTATACCAACCAGTATGCCGGGGCCGACCGGATCACCAGCCGGTACGTGATCAACGAGACGATCCTGGTGCGGTCCAATCAACCCGAGCTGGTGCAGGCCGCCAGCCAGCGGGTGGCCGACCTGGTCAGCGCGGGCGTGGTGCTGTCCTCCGGGGAGGAATACGGAGGCGGGGGCCCGACCTTCGTGTTCACCGGGCTCAACAAGCTGAAACCCGAGATGATCGCCGAAGCAACCGCCCGGGCCCGCGAAGCGGCCGAGCAGTTCGCCCGGGATTCCCATACCAGTCTGGGAGGGATCCGGCGGGGCAACCAGGGGGTCTTCGAGATTCTCCCCCGCGATCAGGCGCAGGGGATCACCGAAGCGAGTCAGATCGTCAAGACCGTCCGGGTGGTCAGCACGCTGGACTATCTGCTCCGATAACCAGGTACACCTTTTTTCGTCAGGAGAATATTCTGTGCGCAAGTTGACGGGGTTGGCTCTGTTCCTTCTTGCTGTGAGCGGGTGTAGTGGCGACAGTACGGGCAACAACAATGGCAACGGCAACGGGGACATGTCCGCCTCGATCGACGGACAGTCCTGGACCGGAACCCTCGCGACCGCCGCGAGCTACCAGGGGACCGTGCTCGGATTCGCGGGAACCAACGGCTCCTACCAGATCAATATCACCCTGACCGGTGTCAGTGGGCCCGGGACCTACAGCCTGGGCTCGGGACAGCTTTCCATCGCCACCGTGGCGACGGTGTCGACCTCCCCGCAGGTGTGGATCACCTCGTCGACTGGTGGGACCGGATCGGTCGTCATCACCAGCCTCACCTCGAGCGCCGTGGCGGGCACCTTCAGCTTCACGGCGGTTCCGTCCAGCGGTGGCGCCAGCGGCAACAAGGCTGTGACCAGCGGCCAGTTCAACGTGAGCTTCTAGCTTTCCAGTCCTCGAGCGCGGCCACCCGCGCCTCGAGCAGCCCGAGACGATCAGGAGGAGAAACCGGCGGCTCCCTGGGGGCCGCCGGTTTCGTTTGGGTGACCGGCGCCGTCCCCACCCCCGTTCTGGCGGAACTTCCCCGGACCGGCTTCACCCCTCGGGCGCCGAATCGCAGGATCCCCCGGCCCACCGGACCGAGCCAGACCAGCCGGAACATCCGCTCCCCGACCGGCATGCGGAATGGACTCCGGATGAGGAGCGTCAACCCGAACCCCGTCAGCACGAACCCCGCGACGATCATGATCGAGACCGGGGCCGGAACGAGATAGGAGCCGGGACGGATCATGGTGCGCATGGACCGGGCCCAGCCCACCAGCACGAACCCCATGACCACCAGGAGCGCGGCCTGCCAGAGGGTGCGGCGTCGCCGGCGTTGAGTGTCCGGGTCGCTCCGCAAGGCCTGCCGCACGCTCTCCCGTTCGTCCACGACGGCACGAAGCCCCTTGAGCGACTCGGTGGGTGAGAACCCCGCGACTGCAAGTCTCCGTGCGGAAGAAACGGTTTGGAGCAGCCGGGCGAACGCCATCGCAAAGAGGAGGATGACCGGGAGCATTGAATCCAGCGCGGCGAGGTCCTGAAGCCGGCTGATCCGATAGACCAGCCATCCGATCAGGCCCAGGAACACCAGCACCAGACTCAGCGTCCCGGCTTCCGCAGCGAAGAGGCGGATCGGAACGGGAATCTCGGGCGGAAGGAGACTGGCCTGATCGATCGCCTCCACCAGCGACTCCGCGCTGGGGAAGCGATCCTCGGGAGCTTTCGCGAGACACCGATCGATCGCCTCGGCGAGCGGAGCAGGGAGGTCGGGTCGCAGAATCTGGGCGGGTGGGGCGGCCTCGGTGAGCTGCCTGACGAGAATCTGGGGAACCGAGGTCCCCGAAAAAAGTGGCTTCCCGGTCAGCGCGTACAACGCCACCATGCCAAGCGAGTAGAGATCGCTCCGGCCATCGACCGCTTCGCCGGAAGCCTGTTCCGGGCTCATGTATTCGGGGGTTCCGACGATCTCTCCCACCCGCGTCAGACCGGCGCCGTCGGTGGGGGCGCTCACCGGCCGGGAAATCCCGAAGTCCATCAGGAGGGCGCGCCCGGTAGCCCGCTCCAGCATGATGTTGTCGGGCTTGATGTCCCGATGGACGACGCCGCGCCCGTGCGCGTACGCCAGGGCGTAGCCGATGTCCTGGAGCAGGCGCACCGTCGCCCGGGAGTCGAGCACCCCACCCCGCCGAACCCGCTCCCCGAGACTCTCCCCCTCGACGTAGCCCATGGCAAAGGCGAGCAGGCCTTCCTGCTCCTCGACCGCGTGGACCGGCACGATGTTGGGATGGGAGAAAGAGGCGGCGGTGCGAGTTTCCCGGAGGAAACGCTCCCGAAGACCCGGATCGGAAGCGAACTCATTGGGGAGCACCTTGAGAGCGACCAGCCGGTCGAGTCTTCGATCGCGCGCCAGATAGACGGCTCCCATGCCGCCGCGGCCCAGCTCCCGCTCGATCGCATAGCGATTGTCGAGGCGGCGTCCGATCTCCTCCAGCGCACTGGAAACTGTCATCGGACCTCGAACCGTCCCTGGGTGAGCGGACTGCCGTTCTCCTCGCAGGTCACGGCATAGAGCCCCGCCTGCCAGCTCCCGGGGTTCCGGCTTCCCCAGCCTCCGGTCGCGAGCGTCAGGGTGGAGGAAGGCTCCAGCCGGACCACGACTCGGGGCGTCCCGGCCGGGATCGATTCGTTGCGGAGGTATCGGCAGACGATCGACGCCGAGAGGATCCGGTCCGGCGCGTCATGGGAGATTGCCAGCTCGACGTTGATGAAACGGGCTGCGGCGGCCGGGAATCTGCTCTGGTAGTTCCGCTGGTCGAGTGGGAGGGTCCCGTACCCCGATTCGAAGAATCGAATCGACCTGACCCGCGCGTTCATCTGACCAAGCAGTCCGGCGGCGCGCGCGGGGGGCGGCGGCGGGTTGGGTACCAGGACCGGAGGTGGGGGTGGCGGCTCCCGCCGGGCCTCCGGGTCTCCGCCCGAGACCACCTCGAACCAGTCCCTCCCGATGAGTCTCCCGCCGTACTTGCACTCGACCCGGTAGCGGCCGGGCTTCCACCAGCCACCGCCAGCGGTTCCCCATCCGCTGTAATAGGCGCTCTCGGTCCAGTCCGACTGCATCCGGCCGTTGATCGCGAGCGAAGTGAAGACCTGACCGGACGAGGTGAAAATGTCGCAGCCCATCGGGATGGTCAGCTCCCGGCCGGGCGCCTCGTTGCTCAGGCGAATCTCGACGTCGATGAAGCGCGAGGGGCCGGCCGCGAATCGGGAGTCGTATTGCCGTTGCGCCGGCGGAGGAGCATTCGACCCGGCTTCGAAGAAGCGGAGTCCCTTGCTCACGATCTTGAGGGTGAATTCGCTGCCACCCTGGCTCGAGACCTCGTGGACCGTGAACGCCACGTCGCGCACCGGTCGCTTGCGGGTGATCGCATAACCCGCGCCGGCCAGCACCACCACCCCGACCAGCAGCAGGAGGCCGAGGCGCTTCCAGTTGCGGGGAGGTCGGGGAGGCCGGGGAGGTCGGAGAGGAGGGGGAGGCAGGTCCGCTGGTTTGGGCCGGTGGGCGGAAGGGGGTTCTGGCAGGGAAGGGTTTGTGCTGGCCAGGAGAGCGCTGACCTGCTCCGCCAGCCGGGCGGTGTGTGCCTTCAAGTCGGGCGTGAGGGCGTCGAGCCAGTGCCGGGTCCGGAGGTGATACTCCATGGCGCCCTCCGGCATCACGTCCTCGATTCGGAGGGGGATGATGATCGCGCCCTTGCGCACTGCCGCGTCGACCTCGTTGATCACGTTGGCGGAGCGATTGGCGCTCGCCGAGAAGACCACAATGAGGGCCCGGCAATGCTCGATGGCCTCCATGATGGACTCGGCCCAGATCGCCCCGGGCTTGATGTCCCGGGGAGCCATCCAGCACCGGATCCCGGCCCGTTCCAGCCCGTGGAGCACGGCCAGCGCCGTGTTACTGTCGGGGCTGGAATAGGAGATGAAAACGTCGTGGGCCATTGGCGCCGGGGTGGGCGGGGAACCCGAAGATTACGGCCTCCCCGGAGGCCGCGCCAAACCTGCGCCCCCGAGCTCCCCCCTTGACCGGTTTCGGGTCAGTCCGCAGGTTTAACAAGTCCCCTCATAACCCCAACACAGGTGGAGCGCTCATGAAACGCGGGAGTTTGGTGTCCTTGGGCTTTTTTGCGCTTGCCGCAGCTGTCTTTCCGGCGACCGCTACGGCGCAGTACGTGTTCGTAGGCGGTGGGGCCTCGATCCCGATCGGCAACTTCAAGGATGCCGGGGCGAAGACGGGGTGGATCGCGCAGGCCGGCGTCGGATACGATATCGGCGATAAGGGTCTGTGGGTGGAGGCTGAAGGATGGTACGGGTCCCACAAGTACACCGGCGCCACGGGAAAGACCGACCTGCTCGCCGGGCTCGGCGCGCTCGGATACAGCTTCATGCCCGGCAAGAAGATGTCGCCCTACGTGGTGGCGGGTGCCGGTTTCATGTCGGCCAAAGCGAAGCCCGCAACCGGAGCGAGCGTGACCTCGACCAAGTTTGCCTACACCGGCGGGGCCGGCCTCGGCTTCAAGCTGAATTCCACCGTGAACTTCTGGCTCGAGGGCCGTCTCCTCGGAACCAAGGACGCGAAACTGATCCCGGTCAGCGCCGGGTTCACGTTCAATTTCGGCAAGAAGAGCATGTAGGAAGAGGACCCTCGGATCTCGGTGCTCCCGACTCCCAGCGGGAGTGCCGGGTCCGGCGGGTTAATCCGCGCCCTCTTGACCGGTTTCCCGACCGCCCGCACGTTAGAGATACCCCTTCCACACACTGGAGGCCTCATGAAACGCGGGAGCTTGCTGTCCCTGGGTGTGTTCGCACTCGCCGCGGTCGTGATCCCGACCACCGCGAGGGCGCAGTTCGTCTATGTGGGCGGCGGCGCCAACATTCCGGTCGGCGACTTCAAGGACTACGCCAAGACCGGATGGATCGCGCAGGCAGGTGTCGGATACAACATCTCGAGCGTCAAGGGTCTCTTCGTCAGCCTGGAAGGCTTCTACGGCTCGAACAAGCACACCGATGTGGCGGGCGACAAGACCAACCTCATCGACGGGATGGTCACTCTGGGATACGAATTCACACCCGACAGCAAGGTGAGCCCTTACGTGCTGGCCGGGGCCGGCTTCCAGTCGCACCAGTTCAAGCCGGCGACCGGTACCGGCGACACCGAAACCAAATTCGGCTACAATGCCGGCGCCGGCCTGATCTTCACCCTCAACTCGACCGTGAGCCTCTGGGTCGAGGGCCGCTTCATGGGGAGCTCGAGCTCCAAGATGCTCCCCGTCATGGGTGGGTTCTCCTTCAATTTCGGCAAGAAGAGCATGTAGTCAAAGACTCCCGGATTCCGGTGCTCCCGGGTGGGGCACCGGTTTCCGCGGGTTACCCGCGGTCCAGCGCCCGTTCGATCCGCCGGTCCGGAATGAACCAGGCCAGTCCCACCATCACGTAGATCCCGAACGCCACCAGCGGGGCCGCGAGGGCGGTTGGAATCGCCACCGCATAGAGCACCAGCGACAGCTTCCCCTTGTAATCGCGGCCCACGGCCGTCGCCAGCGCGGAATCCCTTCCTTCATGACTGATGAGGGCCCGGGTCAGCAGGGCATAGGCGAACCCCGCGGCGAGAAAGATCACGCCGTATGCCGCCACCGGAACCGCAGCGAAATGGCTGGTTCCGACCCAGTTCGTCGTAAATGGCACCAGGGAGAGCCAGAACAACAGGTGCAGGTTGGCCCACAGGATTCGCCCGTTCACCTGGTGGGCCGCCTGGAGCAGGTGGTGGTGATTGTTCCAGTAGGTCCCGATGAAGGCGAAGCTCAGCACGTAGCCGATCAGGTGATGGCGGACCGCCGCGAGCCCGGCCAGGGTCGGGACCTCCGGCGGGCGGAGCTCGAGCACCATCACGGTGATGATGATCGCCAGCACGCCGTCGCTGAACGCCTCCATCCGCCCCTTGGTCATGATGGGGTCTCCGCCGGGCGCTTCTTTCGGAATGCGTAGATCACCACCCCCACGGCGGCCGCAATGGCCGCATCCCGAGCCTGGGACCAGGTGGTGTGGGAGAGGAGCCAGATCGAAAGCAGGAGCGCCAGACCCGCGAGGATCCATCCCCCGGGCACCCGGAACTGCGCGGCGGGCGCATCGGGCTTCCGCCGCAGGACCGGCAGCGAGATGCAGGTTGTGGTGTACGCCAGCAACCGGGCAATCACGCTGATCGTGGCCGCGTACACGAACGTGCCCGAGAGGGTCAGCACCAGCAGGACGAACGCGGTGACCAGGATCGCCGGGTTAGGAGTCCGGGTCCGGGGGTGGACCGCGCCGAACCAGCGCGGCAGCTCCCCCCGCTCGGCCATGGCGAAGAGCAGCCGCGGGGCCACCAGGACGATCACCAGCAGGTTGCCCCCGATCGAGACCAGTGCCCCCCCGGAAATGATCGCCCCGCCGGCGGGACCCAGGAAGCTCCGGGCCGCGTCGGCCAGGGGACGACTCGACTCCGCCAGGGCGCCGGCGGGCAGGGTTCCGATCGCCACCACCTGAATCAGCAGGTAGACCGCCACCACCACGCCGATGGCCATGAGCAGGGCCGGGGGCAGGTCACGCTGCGGGTTACGGGCCTCTCCCCCGGCGATCGTGGCCAGCTCGAACCCGCTGAAGGCGAAGACCAGGAGAAGGACCGAGACCGAGAACGCGTCGAGGCTGGGCAGGGGACCGGGGTGGTACGCGCCCGGCCGGAGAAAGAAGAGTCCCACCGCGATGAACAGCACCAGGGGGACCAGCTTCGCGACGGTGAAGATGTTCGAAGCGGTGGTGGAGTTCCGGATCCCGGTGAGGTTGAGCAGGGTGAGAAACACGATGATGGTGCTGATCGTCACCACCCGGCCCGCGGTGCCGGCTGCCCCGGGCCAGAAATACCCGAGGTAGGAGACGAACAGATTGCAGCTCGCCGCGAACGCGGTCAGTCGGGCAATCCAGAGGAGCCAGCCGACTTCGAATCCCACCAGGGGCCCGAACGCGGCCCGCGCATAGAGGTAGGGCCCCCCGGTCCCGCTGAACCGGCTGCTCACCTCCGCGAAACAGATCACCATGATGGAGACCACCACCGCGCAGACCACGAAGGCCAGCAGGCTCCAGACCCCGACGCGCCGGAACACTTCGGCGGGGAGCCCGAAGATGCCCGACCCGATGATCGTGTTGACCCCCAGGGCGACCAGGTCCCGGCGCCGAATGACCCGGAGGAGTCCCTCCGACGATAGGGGTTGGGACAACGCGATCGGCTACAGGTAGCGGCCCAGCGCCATCGCGCCGATGGTGATGATGAGCAGGACGTCGATCACCAGACCGGCCTTCATCGCGCGGGCTCGAAGCCGCTTGGCTTCCGCCTGCACTCCACCGGGGTTGCCGGAAGTTGCCGCCTCCTGGCTGAGCTTCATCGCCTTCGTGAAGGAGGGCCGCACGATGGTCAGCCCGATGAGAAAGGCGATGATCGCCGAGCCGCCCCCGATGCTATATCCCCTTCCGGGTCCGGTCTCCATGTAGGCGGGGCTGAACCCGCCGGAAACCCGGTAGAGCAGCCAGATCCCCGAAAGGATCGTCAGCAGCGCGAACATGGCCACCATGGGAGGGTAGTTCCGACGCACGATCCCCACCCCGACTTTCGCCCCATCGGGTCCCGCTTCCTCGATCGACGGAAACAGAAAGAGGGTCGCAAACAGGTGGGCTCCGAACCAGAAGGCGCCGAGGCCGATATGGACCAGGCGCAGCACCAGAAGCAGCGCACTCATGGAGAACTCCGCGAACGTGAAAGTGAGGCGCAAACGTACCGCCGACTCCCCAAGGCCGGCAAATCCAGTGGTACTGCCGAAAACCTCCTCCCGGTGGTACACTCACGCCAATCTGACAGTGAACCGGAACCTCGGAACAGGCCGCCATGCTCAAGCACACCCCCCTCGCCGACCTTCACCGCTCCCTTGGGGCGAAAATGGTTCCCTTCGCCGGCTGGGAGATGCCGATCCAGTATGCCGCCGGCATCATCGCCGAGCATCAGACCGTGCGGAACAGCGTCGGCGTGTTCGATGTCTCGCATATGGGGGAGTTCGAAGTCACCGGGCCGGACCGGAACGCCTTCGTCAACCGGCTCACCACCAACGATGTGGCCGCGCTGGAGCCGGGCGGGGTCCAGTACTCCGCTCTCCTGACCCGAGAGGGCACCTTCCTCGACGACTGCACGGTGTACCGGTTCGAGGACCGGTTGATGGTGGTGGTCAACGCCTCGAACCGCGAGAAAGCCTGGGAGCACATCGTCGATCAGAAACAGAAGGGCACCGTGAACGTGCGGCTCAAGGACATTTCGGACGAAACCGGGCTGCTCGCGGTCCAGGGTCCCCGGGCCCAGGCGGCGCTCCAGCCGATCGCCGGGCTCGATCTCGCATCGGTCGGATACTACAAATGCGCCCAGGGGATCCTGGGAGGGGTGCAGTGCTTCATCTCCCGGACCGGGTATACCGGGGAGGATGGGTTCGAGATCTACTGCCGCTGGCGCGATACGGTGGTACTCTGGCAGGCCGTGACGGCTGCCGGCGCCGCGCCGATCGGGTTAGGAGCCCGCGACTCGCTGCGCCTCGAGATGGGGTATGCCCTGTATGGCCAGGAGATCGATGATACGATCACCCCGCTCGAAGCGGGCCTCGGATGGATCGTGAAGCTCGCCAAGGGCGCGCCGTTCATCGGGGAGAAGGCGCTCGAGGAGCAGAAGGCGCGAGGAGTGACTCGGAAGACCGTGGGATTCCGCCTCCACGGCCGGGGCATCGCGCGGCACGGCTATCCGGTCTGGTACGGGGAAAGACAGGTGGACGTCGTGCGCAGCGGCGGGCAGAGCCCCTCGCTCGGCTATCCGATCGGAACCACCATGCTGCCTCCCGAGGGCGCGAAGATCGGAACCCGTTTCCAGATCGAATGCCGGGGGGAGAAGCTCGACGCCGAGGTGGTGAAGCGTCCGTTCTGGACCAAAGGCAGCGTGAAGAAGTGACCGGCGCCGGGCTCCGGATTGGGGTCCTCACCATTTCGGATGCCGGCGCCCGTGGGGAGCGGGCGGACACCTCGGGCGACCGGATCGTCGCCTGGCTCGAGGACCGGGGATACTCCCTGGTCTCCCGGAAGCTCGTCCCGGACGAAACGGTGGAGATCGTCCGCGCCCTGCTCGAGAGCGCGGACGATCAGGAGTGCGACGTGGTCCTCACCACCGGCGGTACCGGCCTGAGCCCGCGCGACATCACGCCGGAGGCCACCCGCACCGTGCTGGATCGCGAAGCCCCGGGGATCGCGGAGGCCATTCGGGCGGCGGCGCTCCCCCGGTTTCCCAGAGCGGCGCTCTCCCGCGGGTTAGCGGGTGTGCGAGGGAAGACCCTGATCGTCAATCTTCCCGGGAGCCCCGGCGGGGTGGCCGACGGACTCGCGGTGCTGGAGCAATGGCTTCCCCACGCGGTGCAGCTCATCCGCGGCGAACCGACCGATCATTGAACGGAGGTGTGAGGTGCGACGTGTGAGGTTTGAAAGCCGGTCCGCCGGTCCGCCCGTCCGCCGTCCCGCCTGACATGTCCCAGATCCTGATCACCCTCGCCGATCTCGAGACCGCGGTGCCGCTCAATGCCGCACTCGAGGCGGCCGGGTTCACCACCGCGGTCGTGTCGCCGGTGGATGACGCGCAAGCGGCGCTCAAGCGGGAGCATCCCGATCTCCTGATTCTCACCGGATCGGTCCGGGAGCCTACCGCCTTTCAGCTCACCCGCCTCGCTCGGGAAGCCGAGACCTACACGCTGGCGCTGCTCGAGCCCACCGACAGCGAACGGGGGGAACGGGGCGCCGGCCTGGGCGCCACCGCGGTGCTCACCAAGCCGATCAAACCGGACGACGCCGTGGAGACCGCGCGCCGCCTGGTGGAGCGACGGCGACTGCAGCAGGAGGCCGGGATTTCGGGTCAGAGCCCGGCGATCCATGAACTCCTCGTCAAGCTCGAACAGATGGGCCCGGTCACCACCACGGTCCTGATTCAGGGAGAATCGGGAACCGGCAAGGAGCTGGTCGCGAAAGCGCTGCACGATCTCTCGCCCCGTCGAGGCAAGGCATTCATCGCGGTCAATTGCTCGGCGCTTCCCGAGACGCTGCTCGAATCGGAGCTCTTCGGACACGAGAAGGGAGCGTTCACCGGAGCGGCGGAGCGGCGGCTCGGCCGGTTCGAGCTGGCGGACGGTGGGTCGCTGTTTCTCGATGAGATCGGGGATGTTCCTCTCGCGGTGCAGGTGAAGCTGCTCCGCGTGCTGGAGAGCCGCACCTTCTTCCGGGTGGGCGGCACCCAGCCCATCAAGGTCGACGTCCGGGTTATCGCAGCGACCAATCGCGCTTTGCGTGACCTCGTGGCGGTCGGCGAATTCCGCGAAGACTTGTACTATCGGCTTTCGGTTCTCAACATCTACCTGCCGCCGCTGCGGGATCGCCGGGAAGACATCCCCCTCCTGGTCCGCCGGTTCATTCGCGAACTCTCAAAGACCCACGAACGGGCTTTCCGCGGTATCACCGCCGAGGCCCTGGCGCGCCTCATCGAAGCGCCCTGGCCCGGGAACGTCCGGCAGCTCCGGAACCTCATCGAATCGATGGTGGTACTGGCACCGGGAACCGAGATCCGGGCCTCCGATATCCCGGCCGATGTCCTGGAAGGCCCCACGGTCCTCCCGGTGCTTGTGGGAGGCCGTCATGGCTCCGGGGCCTCGGCGATCGGACCCCAGGAGCTCGAGTTCATCCTGCGGGGTCTCATGGACCTCCGGGCCCAGGTTGAGGACCTCCGCCGGAGGTTGGACGCCGGCCTCCCCGGGAGGGCCCGGGTCCAGGTCATCGAGGTCCCCGAACAGACCCTCACCCCGATAGAAATCGACTCAGAAGAGCCTAAACCTGCCCCCACCATCCTGTACCGTAGTGGCATGACAATGGCTGATGTAGAGCGTGCCACGATTGCGGCAGCCTTGCGCGAGTGTCAAGGAAATAGACGGAAGGCGGCTGCAATGCTCGGCATAGGAGAGCGTACACTGTACCGGAAGATTAAAGAGTTCAAGATCGCCTAAGTAACGGCGCCAGAACAATTTGAATCTGGGGGACGCTTGACAGGGGAGGACTTCTTCCCAATCTTGGGTCTGTCGGCTTCCGGCCACTTGGGCGGGTCGGCGTGAACTTTGTCATCAATGGCGACACCTGCGTCGCATGCTTGGCGTGCGTGCGGGTGTGCCCTACCAACGCGATTGCGGTGGCGCCTGACGCCACCACGGTCCGGGTGATCGATGAGGGGTGCATCCGGTGCGGCTTGTGTGTACCGGAGTGTCCGCACGACGCAGTCGAGGTGAGTGGTGAGCAGGGCCGAGCGGTCGCGATCGCGGCCGAGGGCACCGGCGTGCTGATCCTGGGCACGGAGTGCGCGGCGCATTTCCATCCGGTGCTTCCGGACCAGGTGGTGAACGCGTGTTATGCCGCCGGGTTCCGGCTGGTCTCGCGCGGAGTGATCGGCGACGAGCTGGTGGCGGCGGAGTACCTCCGGCTCTGGCGGGCGAACCGGTTCCCGGGCGGAACCCTGATCCGTTCCACCGATTCGGTGGTGGTGGACGCGATCCGGTCCCAGTACCCGCAGCTGATTCCCCACCTCGCGCCGGTGGTGGTTCCCGCGGTGGCCGAAGCGCGGTATCTGCGCTCGATTCACGGCGAGGACGTGCAGATCGTCTATGCGGGGGTGGTGCCGCCGCCGGATGGGTCGCGCGACGAGGTCGATGCGTCGATCACCTTCGCCGATCTGGCCGAGCTGTTCCGGGTTCGGGGCGTGACTGCGGCGGCCCAGCCGGTGGTGTTCACCCGGATCCCGGCTGAGCGGCGGCGACATCTTTCGGCGGCTGGGGGGATGCCGCTCGGGCTGCTCGCCGAGCTGACCGAAACGAACACGAAATACCGGAAGCTCCGGGGTTTGGTGACGCTCAAGGCGCTGTCCCGGGCCGTCATGGACAAGCTCCCCCTGGGCTTCGTGGACATTCTGTCGAGTGAGGGGTCGCTCGACCACCCACTTTCGGGGCCGAAGGACGAGCTCTACTGGCGCCGGGCGGTGGTGCAAAGCTCGGAGCCCCCCCGTAGCCGGGTGCCGGTGATCGAGCCCGGAGTGGTTGCAAGCGTTGGCGCGGTGTTCGATCTCAAGGCGCGGCATCCGGCCGCCGATGGCGCGGCGGTGCAACAGGTGCTCAAGACCATCGGGCTCGGCCCCAACGGTAAGCCGTGGGACTGCCGGGCCTGTGGCTACGAGACCTGCCGGGCCTTCGCGGAGGCGGCGGCACTGGGCCGGGCGAGTCTAAGGCAGTGCGCGCCGTTCCAGGAGCGGCGAGCCGAGGAGTCGCAGCGGGAAGCGGCGACCGACCTGCTGACTGGGCTGGCGACCTTCCGGGTGCTCCGGGACCGGCTGACCCAGGAGGTCGAGCGCAGCAAGCGGAGTGGCGAGCGGTTCACGGTGCTCTTCATCGACCTGGACCGGCTCAAGCAGGTCAACGACTCCTACGGCCACGAAGCGGGCAACGAAGTGCTGCGCGCGGTGGCCGCGGAAGTGAAGACCGCGGTCCGGGCGTCGGATCTCGCGGCGCGGTATGGCGGAGACGAATTCGTGGTCATCCTGACCCGCACCCATCAGGAAGGGGCGGAGCGGGTGGCCGAGAAGATCCGGGAAGGCGTGGAGGACATCGGCCGGCGCCTGGGATATCAATCGGCCCCGGTAACGGTGAGCGTGGGAATCGCGGAGTTCGATCCCAAGCATCCTTCGGGGGGCGACCTGCTGGTGCAGGCGGACCGGGCCCTCTACCGGGCCAAATCGATGGGCCGGAACACGGTGGTCGGACCGTTGATGCTGGAGGAACGGACGGTCGGTGACCGGTGACTCGCCGCCGGTGACCCGACCAGGTGACCGGTGACCAGTAACAAGGGGGAGGATGGAGTGAGCGGACCGTCAGCGTCGCGCCCGGATCCTGGACCTCGGCCGCCGGCCTCTGGCCTCAGCGCGGAGAATATCCCGGATCCCTGGGGCGTCCGCCGGGCGGAGAACCTGCTCACCTCGCTCGAGGGAGTGTTGTCGGCGCGGGTGGTGACGACGCCGCTGGGTGAAGTGAGTGAGGTCCACGTGCTGGCGCAGGCCGGGTTGCCGGCCAAGCAGCTGGTGCGGAACGTCGAGTCGGCGTTGCTGGCGCATCTGGGACTCCGGGTGGATCACCGGAAGATCAGCATCGCGCAGACGGCGGAGGTCAAGCCGCTCGAGACGCTGGAGCAGGGCGCGGTTCGCGAGAAGTCGCTGATGCGGAGCGTGCTGTTCGAGAACATTCAGGTGATGCCGGGCCGGCGGCCAGGGCGCTGCCTGGTGCTGGTGTCGCTGAGTTGTCTTGGGGCAAACGAAGCGGCGGAGGAAGAGGGGCCGGACTCGACGCGGGGCCGGGTGGAGTCGGCGGCCAAGGCGGCGGTGGCGGTGCTGGACCGATGGATCTCGAGAGGGGCGCTGGTGCTGGACACGGCCAAGGCGCTCGAGCTCAACGACCGGCAGCTGGTATTCGTGGCGGTGCAGGCGGTGAACGGCCGCGAATCGCTGCTGCTCACGGGGACGGCGGAGCCGAAGGGGAACCTGGAGCGGGCGGCGGTGCTGGCGGTACTGGATGCGACCAACCGGTGGGCGGAGGCGCGTCGGCCGGCGTAGGGATACGGAGCAGGTGAGGGACTAACCCGCAGGCTGAGATAAAGGAGAGCGACCAAAGGGAGGGGACCCCGGCTATCGCGGTGATTTGAGCGGAGCCGAGAGGGCACAATCGAGCGGAGCGTCTGGCGGCCGTAGCGGGGCTCGCCACTTCCCAGTAGGAGCAGTTGGCTTTAAGAGGGGAGGTGACGCTCTACATGATCGAATGGCTCGCGGCATTGTTCTCGGCGCTGTTTGCGGCTGAGGTGCAGAGTTGGACGTAATGCCGTGACCGTCGGGGGCCCCGACCCTAGTCTGAATCAGAGATGCGCAAGATCACCATCCATTCCTATGTCAGCCTCATCGCAACCGCGTGCCTTATGGTCGTGGGGGCTTCTTGGTTTGGCCGAGGGGTGTATCCGGGATCTTGGGGCATTCTTGTCCTTCTCACTGCCGGATTCCTCCTTGAGATTTCGGCGACGGCGCTAAGGAGTGGTAACGCACACGGATCCCTGTCCTTTGTAACTGACTTGTCAGCGGGTTTGCTTTTTGGTCCGTTCTGGGGAGCAGTGGTTGCCGGCGCTTTCATGACGCTGACCCAGTTCTACACGCGGCGTCCCGCACTAAAGGGGGTCTTCAACGTCTCCCAAAGAATTCTTTGTTTGGTTGTTTTTCTTTGGATCTACAGGGCCCTTGGAGGAACAATTCCTCCTGCGTTCCTCCGTGACACAAAACTGATCGGCGTTCATACGGTCATACCCGTCGTTATTGCGTTTCTTGCTGCAGCATTTGCCTACTTCATGCTGAACTCCCTTTTTGTAAGTGGGGCAGTCGCGCTTAGCCAAAAGACTTCCGTTGTCGAGATTTGGAGGAAGAACACCCTTTGGGTGCTTGGGTATGACGTGGCCGCGAGCTACATGGCGTTTTTTATTGCGTGGCTCTACCTGCGATTTGATGGCCCGGATGGATACTCCCGTTTGGGGTTCCTGGCGGTTTTCCTCCCCATCATTGGAGCCAAACACGTCTACACCAAGTTGAACCAATTGCAGCGACTCTATGATGAGCTTGATTCTGCGCACGATAGACTAGAGCTCAACGTTCGCGAACAACTGGAAATGATGGTTAAATCCATCGAAGCGCGTGACCCGTATACTTCAGGCCACTCCCGGCGTGTTGCCGCTCTCTCTCGCGCGCTTGCGACTGACCTTGCTTTGGAGGCGAAGCTTGCGGACGAAATTGAGAACGCTGCTCTCCTGCACGATGTCGGCAAGATTCACGCAGAGTTTGCACCCATCCTTTCTAAGGAAGGTCGGTTGACGGCGGAAGAGTGGGAAATCATGAAGACACACTCGATCAAGAGTGCTGAATTGGTGGCGCTTTTCTCGCGTTTCCAAGGGAACGTGCTCAACAGTGTTCGCTCGCATCATGAGCGCTGGGATGGGAAAGGATACCCGGACGGCATTGCTGGGGAGGCGATTCCATTAGGGGCACGAATCATCATGATCGCGGATACGATTGATGCGATGAGCACTGACCGTCCGTATCGCGGAGCGCTCCCGCTAGACAAGGTGATGTCTGAGCTTGTCAAGTATCGGGGAATTCAGTTCGACCCGGCCTTGGTGGACGTCACAGTCAATTCGGTAACAATCCGTCGACTGATTTCTGATCGGGATTTCCTGGCCGAACAGGTAAGCACGATCAAAGCCTCAACTCGCAAGCCTGCTCGGGCCGCTCTTCGTTCCCAACGCAGTTTTTGGGAGGGCCTTCGTTCAGCGATGGGTTCCCAAGAGTCCCAAAGCCTGTAGTTGGTCACCGCAGGCCGTAGGTAATTGTGCCAACGCTTTCTGAAGCTCTCGTAGGTCGCCCTTACGATTTCCACCACCCTTCCTTCGCAAGAAAGCAATCGCACAGTGCAGTTCCGCTCGATCAAGGGCATCGAGACGCTCATTCATGTTGCGAACTGTTGTCAGCACCTGCAAGCCCCTCTTGAAATCCTTATTCTCGTCAGAGAGAAGCGCAACCCAACGCGCGTAGGTTCCAGTCAAAGCCAGCGTTGGAGGGCGATCTTGACCAGCCCCAGCGGCAAGGGCCATCTGGAAGGCTTGTTTCTTCTTGTCGAGCAACCACAGAATGTCAGCCACAAAATAGAGACCCCAACGGACGATCCAGTCCTCACAACCGTGGGCTTCACGTCGAATTACTTCGATTGTTCGCTGGGCTTCCTCCGAACGACCAAGGTGCGCTTCCGCAAGCCCAAGTAGACCGGCACTCCGCACCCGGTCAAATGGCTCGGTTCTATCAGTCCTATGTTTTCGCGCGACGAGAGCCCATTCTAGCTGGAGTCTATGATCTCCTAGACGGAGGTGAGTCATGGCAAGATTTGAGGCTGCCATACTCAACATCCCCTCGTTTCCAAGCCTACCGGCCAGCGTCATTGCGTACTCGAAGGGCTGGATGGCCCTTTGGTATTCACCGTCCGCGGTTGCGAGTACACCAATCCCAACCTGAAGTGAAGCTAGCATCGCATCTCTGATACCTGCCCCCTCCAGAATCAGACTGGCTGTCTGTGCCGCTTTCGAGCATGTTTCTGTATCCCTTCGCTGAAAAGCGGCCATCGCTTCTCCCACGAGGACCATCGCTTTATCTCGAGGCTCTTCCATTTGCTCTGAAAGTCGTGAGAGAACGCTTTGAAGTCCTTCACAAAGCTCCATATCTCGCAGTTTGGTGGCGATCCTTGCCGATGCAAGGGCAGCGCGTGCGCGAGCTCCACTTGTTGTGCGTCCTCTGTAGGAAGCAATGAAGGCCCGAACAAGCTCCGTCTCTTCTTCCCGAGCCAATAGCCCTAGTCTGCTTTTCGCGTCGATCTCGAGCTCTTCATAGAGCTCGATGACCCTTGGTTCAGTGGGACCGACCGCTTTTAGTTCCTCGATTGTCTCCAAGATGGCCTTCGCCTCACCCATCTCGTGATAGGATTCCGCGAGCAACAAGGCCGCCTCCTGCCAGATGTCCCCTTTGAACTCACGTAAGGCGGAGGCCAATGCCCGCGCCGCCTCATCCGGCGCTCCGCTTGCAATCGATTGGCGCGATCCAGAAATCAGAAACGGCCCGGCCTCGTCCCGCCGTTTGGCACGGATGCAATGCCACGCCACCTCCAGGCCGGGAATCGCGTCGCCGGTCGCAATAGCCGCCAGGAGCTGGGTCGCCACGCTGTCGTGCAATCGTACCCGGGTCGTCGCCGGAATCTTGAGGTACACCCTGGCCCGCATCACTTCGTTGGTGAACTCGAGCCCCTGATAGGTGCTCCGCAGGATCCGCTGCTCCACCAGCTCCGAGAGCGCCGCCATGATCTGCGCCTGGGAGAAGTCCAGGCAGCGGAAATACTGAAAGTCATTCAGGCGTGGTCCCAGGATGACCGCGAGATACAACGCGACCCGGTGCCGCGGCGAGAGGGACGGCACGATCCGCTCGATGAACTGATCGTAGTCCTCGGCTTCGAGCGCCGCCCCGGAGAAGTCGGAGCGCATCGCCGTGAGCAGCAGCGCCAGGGGCGCGTTGGGATGACTGACCCAGTCCCGGGCGAGCAGTTCGAGCGCCATGGGGTTCCCGGCGGCGGTCCGAAGGATGGCACGCCGCTGGGGCGCCCCCGGCACCTTGCCCGCCTCGTGAAAGATCAACCGCAACAGCTCTTCCGCCTCGCCTTCGCTGAGCGCGGGGAGATCAATCCGCCGGACCCCGAGATGGGCAACGGCGCGCCTGATCCGGGCCGCCTGCGGAGGATCCTCCGGACTGGGCGGCCTCCCGCTCAGGATCACCATGAGCCGGTGATTCTCGCTCCGCCGCAGGAGAAGATGCAGGACACTCAGACTGACTTCGTCCGATCGGGGATAGTCATCCACGATGAGGACGAGAGGCTGTTCCTCCATGATCGCGTCGAACATCGCGAAGGTGCCCTCGGCGAAATGCAGCCGGGCCGCTTCACCTTCGGTGTTCAGCGCCGGGGGCAGGTGAGGGAAGCGCTCCCGCACTTTCGGAACGATGCGGGCCACCTCGGCAAGCGACTCGGGAGCCGTCCCCGCCACCCCCGGACGGTCCAGGAGCTCGGTGATCAGCGCTCCCATCATTCCAAAGGCGATCCGCTGTTCCAGCTCGAAGCACTGCACCCGGGCAATCGCCGCCCCCGCGAAGGACGCCATGGATCCGAACCGCATCGCGAGCGTCGATTTCCCGATTCCCGATTCGCCGGTAAGCAGCACGTGGGTGCTCCTGGAGCGGCTGGTGGTCTCCCAGGCCTCGAACAACACCCGGTACTCCGCCGCCCTGCCGACGAACGGGCGCTCCCCGTATTGCTCGACGATCGCCGCCGCCGGATTCGCGGCCAAGGCGAGGCTTCGCTTGCGGAGCCGACCGGCCAGCGCTTCGACTTCGGCCGAGGGCGCAGCGTGCAGTTCATTCTGGAGGTCGCGTTTCCATCGCTCGTAAAGACGCAAGGCGCCGAGCCGGTCGCCCTGAAGCGCCAGAGACTCCATGCGCGCGATAATCCCTTCGTCGGCGAGTTGATCCAGGCTCAGCAACCGCTCGGCGAAGACGGTCATCGCGCCGGCATCGCCGGAACGGCGGGCTCGGTCGATGAAGGCGGCGAGCGCGGTCTTGATGGCAGGGAGGAACTCCGCGCGTTTCCCGTCGAGCCAGTGCTGGAAGCCCGGGGCGTCGATGATATCGAAATCGCGGAGGAGGCCATCGACTTCCAGCGGAGGATCGATCTCGGTCCCGAAGAGCTCCCGGCTCTCGAGCCGTTGAAGATCCGTGACGATCGCCGGACCGGCGAACTGCGCGATATCCTTCTTGCCTCGGATACACTCGGAGCCGAAAGTCGCGCGCAGGACCGAGAAGCCCATGGAGAGCGACTGGCCGCCCTTCCCGTTGGATCGAGGCCAGAGCAGCTCGGCCAGGTGGTCCCGGCGGAAGGCTGGACGCGTCTCCAGGGTCAGATAAATGAGCAAGGCGAGGTGCTTGCGGACCTTGAACCGGACCCGTCGCCCGAACGGATCGAGCAGCTCCGGAGTCCCCATCACCTTGAGATAGAATGGATCAGCCATTGCTCAGCCTGAGGCCCGGTCTCCGGCAGATACTACCGGCGGCTCCGAAAGCGTCAAACGTCCCCCAGATCTACGGGAAATTCTTTTGAGAATTGTGTCGGGGTTTCTTCGGGAGCCGCCAGGAGCCCTGATGCGAAAAGCGCTAGCCTAACGCGCTCCGTTCCAGCCGGCGCCGGCGACCAGCTCGGTCACCAGGCTTTCGCTGCTCCGTTCCGCCGCCTCCGCGCTGAAGTTGGTCACGATCCGGTGGCGCAGCACCGACGGCGCCACCGCTTTCACGTCGTCCAGGTCGGCCATCGGGCGGCCGTCCATCGCGGCGCGCGCCTTCGCCCCCAGCACGAGATACTGGGATGCCCGCGGTCCCGCGCCCCACTCGACGTACTCCCGAATGAACCCCGGCGCGTCGCCATCGCCGGGCCGGGTCATCCGCGCCAGCTTGACCGCCGAGCGGACCAGCCCCTTCGAGACCGGGATTCGCCGAACCAGCTTCTGGATCGCAAGAATTTCGGCGGCGTCGAGCACCGGCCGCATCGTCACCGCGAGGTCGCCGGTGGTCCGCTCGACCACCTGCTCCTCCTCCTCGCGACTGGGATAGCCGACCCGCAGCTCGAGCATGAACCGGTCGAGCTGTGCCTCGGGCAACGGGTAGGTGCCTTCCTGCTCGATCGGGTTCTGGGTCGCCAGGACGAAGAAGGGATCGGGCAGCCCATAGGTCTTGCCAGCGGCCGTCACCTGGTGCTCCTGCATCGCCTGGAGCAGCGCCGCCTGGGTCTTGGGCGGGGTGCGGTTGATCTCGTCGGCGAGCAGCACATTCGCGAACACCGGACCGGGCACGAAGCGGAATCCGCGCTTGCCGGTGGCGGGATCCTCTTCCACCAGCTCGGTGCCGGTAATGTCGCCCGGCATCAAGTCCGGGGTGAACTGGACCCGGTTGAACGAGAGGTGCAGCGCTTCGGCGATGGTCGAGACCAGCAGGGTTTTCGCGAGGCCGGGAACCCCGATGAGCAGCGAATGACCGCCGGCGAGGAGCGCGGTGAGGACGCCGGAGACGACCTCGTCCTGGCCTACGATCCGCTGGGCGACCTGCTGCCGGAGCGAGCGAACGGCGGAGGCAAGGTGTTCGAGTTGGGTGACGTCGTCTGTAGAAGTTGCCAAGAGGTGTGAGGGGTGAGGGGTGAGGAGGGATGAGAGGCAAGGAGAGTAGGGGGAAAAGGGGGTCCGGGGAAGGGTCCGGTTTGCTTGCTAAATTTTTCACAAAGTCCTAAATTCCACTCCGAATGGTCCAGGAAAACAGGGAACAGGAGCTGGGCCAGGGGTACAAATACCTGGCCATGGGGCTCCGTTTCGCGGGCGGGATCGTGGTCTTCCTGTTCGCCGGGTTTTTCCTTGATCGGAAGCTCCACACGACCCCCCTGTTCCTGCTGATCGGCACGGTCGGTGGCGCGGTGCTGGCCTTCATCAGCATCTATCGCGAGCTGACCGCGGAAGAAAAAGCCAAACGGAAAGACGGAGAGCGATGAAGCTCACCGGGTTTGCCGGAGTCCTGCTCTCGGCGGTCATCGCGGGAATCGCGTGGAGGTTGTGGGGTGAGGCGGCAGGCATCGCTGCCCTGATCTTCGGCCTGGTGGCTACCGCGATTCAGGTCGGCGCCCTCGCGATCATGGCGCCGGCGCGGAACCCACGGACCTCCGCGGCGCTGCCGAAATTCATGGCGCGGTGGGGGGTCGGGATGGGACTCCGGATGCTCGGCGTGGTGGCCCTGGCGGTAGCGGCCGCGGTGGACCGGACGCATTTTCCCGCGATTCCCGTCGCGCTCGGATTCCTGGGGGTGTTGCTGCCCCTGCTCGCTTTGGAGGTCAGGCTGGTCCGATGATCCAGGAACCCATCGACGTCGGGGAAGTCGTCCTCCATCACACGGCGGACGCGTACTCGCTCGACTTCTATCCGTTCGGCAGAATCGCCTGGCACAAGTGGCCGGACCTCCACCTGGGCGGACTGACGATCAATTTGACCCCGACCAAGCACGTGGTGTTCCTGGTCATCGCCGCCATTCTGGTGTTCGTCACCATGAAGGCGGCGGGATGGGCGCTGGCGCGGCAGCGGGCGGGGCAGATGGCGCCGAAGGGCTTTGCCGCGGCGATGGAAGGGCTGGTGCTCTGGGTCCGGAACGACATCGCGATCGCCAATATCGGTCACGACGGCGCCAAGTTCGCGCCCCTGGTCATGACCTTTTTCTTCTTCATTCTGTACTCCAATCTTCTTGGGCTCCTGCCCTGGGGCGCGACCCCGAGCGGGAACCTGGCGGTGACCGGGGCGCTCGCGATCATCGCGTTTGTCACCATCGAAATCGGTGGTTTCCTGAAACTCGGCGCCAAAGGCTATTTCCGCACGATCTTCCCCAAGATCGAAGGCCTGGGCGGCGCCGGGGGCGTGGCCATGTCGGTGGCGATGGCCCCGATGGAAATCATCGGCAAGCTGGTGAAGCCGTTCGCGTTGGCGGTCCGGTTGTTCGGCAACATGACCGCGGGGCATTTCGTGATCCTGTCCCTGTTCGGGATCGTATTTCTGTTCGGGCATCTCGGAGTGTGGAGCTACGGCATCGCCGGCACGACGGTGGTGCTGGTGGTGGGCGTGATGATGCTGGAGCTGTTCGTGGGGTTCCTTCAGGCCTATGTGTTCGCGCTCCTGACGGCGGTGTTCATCGGCTTGATGCAGCACGAGCATTAGCAGTTCGTACCCGGTCGAGCGACCGGCGAAATCCGCTGGCCTTTGGGCCGATGGCGGATCACCAAGGCAAGGGAATCGGCTGGAGAGACGATCCCGCGCCCGGGCGGCACTGACGACCTTCGACTCTCCGTGACACACGAGGAACGCTGATATGCTGAACATGCTGGCACTGCTCCAGGTGATTCCCGAAGCCGTCGAAGCCGCCAAGAACACCAACGCCCTGCTGGGCGCGGGGATCGGGATCGGGCTCGCGGTGGTCGGCGCGGGGATCGGTCTGGGCCGGATCGGGGGCCAGGCGGCCGAGGCGATCGCGCGGCAGCCGGAAGCGAGCGGTGAGATCCGAGGGGCGGCGCTGCTCTTCGCGGTGCTGCTCGAGGGCGTCACGATCATCGCGCTGGTCTTCGCCCTGCTCTTCAAGCTGATTCGCTAGGCGCCGGGCCAGGGACCGGGAGACTCTCATGATCCACACTGTTCTCTTCCTGTTGCAGGAAGAAGGGGCGCACGCCGCGGAAGCGGGGCCCGCCTCGCCGTTCGAGGTGAACTTCGGGCTCTTCTTCTGGACCTGGGTCGTCTTCCTGTTGCTGCTCTGGATCCTCTGGAAGTTCGCCTGGCCCGGCATTCTCAAGGCCACCGAGGAGCGGGAGCGGAAGATCCGGGGCGATCTGGCCGAGGCGGAGCGGGCCAACACCGAAGCCAAGGCGGTACTCGAGGATGCGATCAAACGGGAGATGGAAGCCCGCAACGCAGCCCAGCACCTCCTTGCCGAAGCGAAGGCCGCGGTGGAGAAGGAGCGGGCCGCCGCGGTGGACAAGGTTCGCCAGGAGCAGGAGGCGATCATGGCGCGTACCCGGCTCGACATCGCCACCGAGCGGGACAAGGCGATCGCCGAGCTGCGGCGGGAAGCCGTGGACCTCGCGCTCGGGGCCGCGTCCAAGGTGATCGGTCAGCGGCTGGACAGCGAGACGGACAAGAGGATCGTGATGGACTATCTGGCCAAGGTGGATACCGCGTGAGAGCCGCCACCATCGCGCGGAACTACGCCGAGGCGCTGTTCGCGCTGGGGGAGAAGAGCGGCCAGACCGAGCGGTATGCCGATCTGGTGGAGGCGCTGGCCGCGGCGATCGAGGCCTCGCCGAAAGTCGAGGCGGTGCTCATGTCGCCCAAGATCACCCGGGCGGCCAAGGCGGACCTGCTGACCCGGGCGGTGGCGGGCGCGCCCCGGGACTTCGTGCTGTTCATTCAGGCGGTGGTGAAGCGGGGCCGGCAGCTTCTTCTGGGGGAGATCGCCACGCAGTACGCCGGCTTGCTCGACGTCAAGTTCAACCGGATCCGCGCCGGCATCACGCTGGCGCGGGAGCCCGACGCGGCCCTGCGGACCCAGATCGCGGCGGCGCTTTCGAAGGCGGTGGGCAAGGAGGTCGTTGCGGGTTATGCGGTCGACCCCGAAATCCTGGGCGGGGCGATCGTGCGGGTGGGCGAGCGGCGGCTGGACGGTTCCCTGCGCCGCCGGCTGACCCAGCTCCGCCGGCAGCTTCTCACCCGGTAGGTTTCCCTTCCTTCCGGCGGCCGGGTTTCCGGTCGCCGATCCGTCCCGGGAGGCCGGGGCTCCCGTTTCGCCCCCGGTCCGCCGACCTTTCAGCCATGTCCGGTGCGTCCCGTTTCCTTGCCGTGGCTTCTGCCATCCTCCTCGCCGGGTGCGGCGGGGTCACCGAAGTCAACCAGTTTCCCCAGACGGTCACCGTCAAGTTCGGCGACGAATTTCACGTCGTCGATCCCGATCTCACCGTCCGCTTCGCCGAGGTGGTTCAGGATTCGCGCTGTCCGGTCAACGCGGAGTGCGTCCAGGCCGGCTCGGTGACGCTCCGGTTTTCGCTCATCGAGCCGGGCGGGGCGCTCAACACCCTGTTCATCAGCAGCGACGAGCCGGCGAGCGCATCGCACGGCATCAGTCTGCGCTTGATCAGCGTCGACCCGGTCCCAAGGCTGGGGATGACGACCGATCCCCGGGACTATCGGGCCACGGTGGAGGTCACCAGTGCGCCGTAACGATCCGCGACTGGGGGCGTTGCTGCTCGGGTCCTTGCTGGTGCAGGGAAGGGTGAGCGCCCAGGAGCTTCCCAGCGGCCTGGTGGAGCGTCCGGTGATCGTTCCCGGGCCGGTGCCCCTCCCGGGCACGCTGACCCTCCCCGCCGGCAAGGGTCCGTTTCCCGGGCTCATCATTGTGCATGGGTCGGGCTCCGGGGACCGCGATCTCACCATGGGCGAGGTCCCGCCGTTCAACCAGATCAAGCCCTATCGCGACCTCGCCTGGGGGCTGGCGCAACGGGGGATCGCAGTGCTGCGCTACGACAAGCGCACCCGGGTGCAGCCGACCTGGTTTCTGGGCAAGACGTTCACCGTCTACGACGAGACCGTCGATGACGCGGTGAGCGCGCTCGGGGTGCTGCGCCAGCAACCCGAGGTGCGCGGCGCTCGCACCTACATGATCGGGCATTCCCTGGGCGGCATGGTGGCGCCCCGCATCGCGGCGGCAGACGGCAAGCTCGCGGGGATCATTCTCATGGCCGGTGCGACCCGGGCGAAGCTGGTGGATCAGATCGACCGTCAGATGGCCTACATCCAGACCACCCTCAAGGGCGCCGACTCCGCGGCGCTGGTGGCCCAGCGCGCGCAGATCGCCCCGCTGCTCGCCAGGATCCGGCGTGTGACCCCGGCGGATTCCTCCAGCACGGAGCTGCTGTTCGGCGCTCCGGCCAGGTATTTCCTGGATCTTGCGGGTTATGATCCGGCGATGGCGATGCGGGCGTTCCCGGGGCCGATCCTCGTACTCCAGGGCCTCCGGGACTATCAGGTGACGCCGGACCAGATGGAGGACTGGGTCGCCACGCTGGGCCCCCGGAAGAACCTGACGGTCAAACGGTACGACAAGCTGAACCATCTCTTCCTTCCGGGCGAGGGCCCGCCTTCGCCGGCGGACTATTCCCATCCCGGTCACGTCGATCCGCGGGTGATCGCCGACATTGCGGAGTGGATCGCCCGGCAGTGATCTGGGCGGCCTTCCTTCTCCATCCGGCCCTCCAGGTTCAGGCGCCCCCGGCGGACTACTGGCAGCAGAGGCTGGAGTACCAGATCACCGCGCGGCTCGACGAGCCGCGGGGAGTGCTCGGCGGCGGCGAAACGATCCGGTACCACAACAACTCCCCCGACACCCTTCACACTTTCTCGCTCCACCTCTACCTGAACGCCTTCCGTCCGGGATCGCGCTGGGCCGACGCCGACAGCGCGGAAGGGCGGCGGAGGTTCAACGATCTCAAGGATCCGGATTTCGGATTCAACCGGATTGCGAATGTGCGGACGGGCGGGCAGGTGCTGACGCCCATCTATCCGTTCGCGCCCGATAGCACGATCGTCCGATTCGCACTGCCCTTTGCGGTGGCCCCTGGGGATTCCTTTACCGTCTCGCTGGACTGGGAGGCCCGGCCGTCCACGGTGGCGCGCCGGCAGGGGAGGCGGGGCCGGCATTACGACTTCGCGCAATGGTATCCCCGCGTGGTCGCCTACGACCGCTACGGGTGGGAGGAGCATCCGCTCTATCCCGGCGGCGAGTTCTACGGCGATTTCGGCGATTTCCAGGTGACCCTCGACGTGCCGGGGGACCAGGTGGTCGGGGCCACCGGCGTCCCGGTCTGCGGCGACCCGGGCTGGGAGCGGGCCAATCAGAACCCGGCCCGCCCGGTGGAATACCGGCGCGACGTGTACGGCCCCGTGTTGTGCAGCGGGCTTTCCGAAGCGGGCCGTAAACAGATCGTGTGGGTCGCGAAGGACGTGCACCACTTCGCGATGTCGATGAGCCCCGACTACCGCTATGAAGGAGGCCGGTTCGGGGATGTGCTGGTCCACGTGCTCTACCAGCCGGGCGACGGGCGCAGCTGGGGCGGCGGAGTGGCGGTGCGGAATACGGTCGAAGCGCTCCGCTGGCTGGACCAGCGGTTCGGGCCATTCGTCTGGCCCCAGATCACCAACGTCCACCGGATCGAGGGCGGGGGCACCGAGTTCCCCATGATGGTGATGAACGGGTCCGCCGGGTTGAGCCTCGTCCTCCACGAAACCGGTCACAACTACCTGATGGGCATCCTCGCCAACAACGAGTGGAAGGAAGGATTCCTCGACGAGGGGTTCACCAGCTTCCAGACCGCCTGGTACGCCGAGACCCACGGGGGCCGGAGCAACTACGCAACGCTGGAGCGGAACATGTTGCTCCAGGACCTGGACGGCTGGTCTCAGCCGATCAGCGAGCCAGGCGAGGCCTTCCGGGATTTCTCGACCTACAACGCGATGACCTACAACCGGGGCGAGCTGTTCTACGATCAGCTCCGCCAGATCGTCGGCGATTCCGTCATGGGGGCGATCCTCCGGACCTACTACGACCGGTGGAAGCTCAAGCACGTGGACGAGACCGCGTTCCTGGAGACCGCGGAGGCGGTGTCTCACCGGGACCTCAAGACTTTTTTCGCGCAGTGGCTCCATACCACCGGGCTCTACGATTACGCGATCGGGCGGGTGAGGAGCAGGCGGACAGGCGGGCAGGCGGACGGGTGGACAGGATATCTCACCCAGGTGGAGGTGGTGCGGCGGGCGCCCGGAATCTTCCCGGTGACCGTGGTGGTGCGGAGCGACGGTGACTCGGCGGTCGGCCGGGCTCAGGGCATCGCGGAGCGGGAATGGGTCGAGCTCCGGACCCGGGGCCGGCCCCGGGAGGTCGAAGTGGATCCCTTCACTCGGTCGCACGACTGGAATGTTCTCAACAACCGGAAGAAACGGGGTCTCCTGGGTTTCCGCACCGCTCCGCGAACCGAGGTGTACCTCGATCGGTACTTCTCGCAGCCCACTCGCCGGGATCGTCTGACCCTGGGCCTCATGCCCATGGCATGGTACAACGACGAAGGCGGGTTAACGCTCGGCGCCCGGGTCCGCACCGACTATCTCGGCCGATTTCAGCAGAACCGGATCGCGGTGGGCCTCGAGACCCGCCGGCTCGCCGATGGCGAGTCGAAGCCGGCCAGCGTGTCGGTCCGGCTCGGCAGTCCGGTCGGGCTCTACCAGCCGCGAACCACCCAGGTCCTCGAGGGCACCTGGGTGGAGGGCCGAGCCGGGCTGGCAGCGAACGCCGAGCGGGAGCTGAGCCGCCATCGGACCGGCGGGATCCGGAACTTCGCGGGCGCCGGCGTTCGGTGGCTGGTCACCACCGACACCTCCTATCTCGATCCCGCCCTTTGGGACGATGGCGGCACGGTGGAGGCCGGCGGGTGGTGGCGGGGCTCGGATTCCCTGCGAAACTGGAAGCTCGCCTGGCGCGGTTCCCTGGGTGGCGGGATCGAGTATCGCAATCGCGCGCCCGGCGTGGTCACCGAGGATCGCTACGACGTTCAGCCCTACGGGCGCATCACGGTGGAATTCAGGGCCGGACCATCGGCGCCTCGACCAACCGAGGTGGAGCTTCGGGGATTCGCCGGCGCGGTGTTTTCGCGGGATCTTCCCCTCAAGCAGCGGCAGCTCTTCGCCGCCGGCGCCGATCCGTATGAGCAGTTCGGGAATCCTTTCGTTCGCAGCCGCGGGGCGCTTCTGGTGCAGGATGGGGTGCACTACCTGGATCCCGGCGGCGCGGGGGTTCGGGGGCTCTCGCCGGCGGTGAGCGCCACCCGGATCGTCGGGGTGAATGCCGAGGCGAGCCGAAGGGTGTATTTCCGTCCGCCTGGCCGGCTGATCGGCGAGGTGAGGCTCGCGGTGTTCGGCGACCTGGCGGTCGGCAATGGCGACCTGACCCAGGCGGGACACCGGGCCGACCTGGTGGGAGACGCCGGCATCGGGATTCGCCTGCGACACCATATCGGCGATACTTTCTTCACCTCGCGGCTGGACCTGCCCCTGTACACCAACCGGGAGGATCTCGCCGCGATGGGCCGGGACGGCGCATTCCGGTTCCGCTGGGTGGTTTCCTTCGAAAGACCGTAACAGGAGAACGTCATCATGGCCGTCCGGATTTCCGCCATCAGCCTGTGGCTGTCCGCGATCGTCCTGCCCGGGGTCGTGCCCGAGCTTCCAGCCCAGGGACGGGCCTTCACGCCGAACGACTGGTACCGTCTCACCACGGTGAGCGCGCCGGCGGTTTCGCCGGACGGGAAACAGATCGCCTTCGTGGTGACCACGGTGGCCACCGCGGAGAACAAACGGCACAGCGAGATCTGGACGGTGCCGTCCGCGGGCGGCGATCCGATGCGGCTCACCTCGCCGGGGACCGAGAGCTCGAATCCGCGCTGGTCGCCTGACGGGAAGCTTCTGTTGTTCAGCTCGACCCGGCCGGGCGGCAAGGGAAGGACCTGGGCCCTGCGGATGGATCAGCCGGGGGGAGAGGCGTTCGAGGTGGACAGCCTGCCGGACGGCTCCTCGTCCCGGGACGCCAGCGTCCTGGTGTGGTCGGAGCCGGATTCGGCGCGGGCGACGCGGGACACGACCCAGCGGGACCCCTTCGCCCGGATGCAGCCGATGGCCCGGCCTCCCTTTGGCGCGATCACCCAGCCGGTGGATCCGGCGCGATTCGACGGGCGTCACATCGTGGAGACTCCCTACGTGGCCAACGGCCCCGGTTTCCTCCCTAACCCGCGGGAGCCGCGCACCTACCGGCCGGCACAGATCTGGATCCGGCCGCTCGATGGCGGGCCGAAGCGGGCCCTGACCAGCGGGAAATACTCCCACCAGAACGTGCGGGTCTCGCCGGACGGCCAGTGGATCGCCTTCACCGCGGACCCGGCGCTCCGTCCCGATTCGGTGGTGCGGGCCGAGCGGGATTCGCTGTCCCGGCTGCCCTATGATGCGAAGCGGGAGGAGGCGCCCCGAAACGACGCCGACATTTTCGTCATGCCGGCACCCGGTGGCGCGCCCCGGCGGCTCACCAGCGCCGACGGCAGCGAGGGCCGGCTCGCCTGGTCGCCCGACAGCAAGCGGATCGCCTTCATCTCGTCCCCCACTCGAACCGGGTCCGACCGGATCTACCTCACCGACCTGGCCGGCGCCACGCCGGTGAACCTGCTGGGGGACTGGGTGTACGAGCCCGAAAACCTGACCTGGATGCAGGATGGGCGCATCGCGTTTTCCGCGGCGATCGGGGGAGCTCGGCGCTCTATCTCCTCGACCCCGCCACCCGGCAGCGCACCGAAGTGCTGAGCGGGCGGCGGCGCCTGTCCGGATTCGACTGGAACACGGGGAGCAACGTGGTGGCGTACGTCTCCACCAGCCTGACCCGGCCGACCGAGCTGTATGCCGCCGGGGCCGACGGCAAGGGGGAACGGCAGCTCACCCATTTCAACGACAAGCTCAACAGCGAGATCGCGTGGTCCGACGCCGAGCGCTTCACCTTCAAGTCGGTCGGCGGCCTCGAGATCGAGAGCTGGCTCATGAAACCCTACGGGTACCAGGCCGGCAAGAAGTATCCCCTGGTGCTCTACATCCACGGCGGTCCGCACTCGGCGTATGGCGAGAACTGGTTCGACGAATTCCAGAATCTGGCGGGCGCGGGCATGTGGGTGCTCTTCACCAACCCCCGCGGGTCGAGTGGGTACGGCTCGGCCTTTACCTATGCCACGCGGGGCCGCTGGTTTGCCGAGGATTACCAGGATCTGATGCGGGCGGTGGACCTCGTCGCAAAGCGGCCCGACGTCGATTCGACCCACATGGGCGTGAGCGGGGGCTCCTATGGCGGCGTGATGACGGCGTGGGTCACCGCGAAGACGACCCGGTTCAAGGCGGCCGAAGCGGACCGGATGATCGCCGAGTGGACCTACTGGTACGGCGCCTCGGATGCCCAGGGGCTCACCGAGTTCGAGTTCTTCGGGAAGCCGTGGGAGAACCAGGTCATGTACGATTCCCTCTCGCCGATCCGGCGGGTGAATCGGGTGAAGACGCCGACCCTGGTCGTGCAATCCGAGGAAGACCACCGCACTCCGATGGGGAATGCGGAGATGTGGTTCATGGCGCTCAAGAAACAGGGGATTCCCGCCGAGTATGTGCGGTATCCCCGCTCGACCCATGATCTCTCCCGGACCGGGGAGCCGTGGCTCCTGGTCGACCGGCTGGGCCGGCTGCGGCAGTGGTTCGGGTACTGGCTTCAGGGGGAAGGCAGCGGGAATGGCAAGGTGGCGGCTGGGGGTACGAGGTGAGAGGGAAGAGGGGAAGAGGTGAGAAATGAACTGGAGATTCCTATGCGGCGGCTAAGTGCAGTCATCCTGGTGATCGGGCTTGTCCCTTTCACCTTTTACGTCTCACCTGTCACCGCTCAACAACGCGGCGCGTTCAACCGCGCGCCGGAACCGCCCCGGTTCCGTTTCATGGGGCCGGCGCAGGGAGGCCGGATCTCCGCCGTCGCGGGGGTCCCGGGTGACACGCTGACCTATTACTTCGGGGCCGCTTCCGGGGGCGTATGGAAGTCCACCGATGGCGGTGTCACCAGCACCGCGGTTTTCGACGCGCAACCGGTCCAGGCCATCGGGGCGCTCGCGGTGGCCCGATCGAATCCCCGGATCGTGTGGGCGGGAACCGGAGAAGCGTGGGCCATCCGGGATGCCGATGTGATGGGCGACGGGATCTACAAGTCCACCGACGCGGGGCGCACCTGGACCAACATGGGGCTTCGGGAGAGCGGCCGGATCGGCCGGATCCTGATCCATCCCACCAACCCGGATATCGTCTTCGCCTGCGTGCTGGGTCGCACCACCGGACCCCAGGAAGAGCGCGGAGTCTACCGGACCACCGACGGTGGCCAGCATTGGGATCGGGTGCTGTTCGTCGATCCCAATACCGGCTGTTCGGGCCTCAGCATGGATGCCAACGACCCCAATGTGCTCTTCGCGGGGACCTGGCAGGTGGTGATGTACACCTGGGCCATGTTCAGCGGCGGGGCCGGCAGCGGGATCTACGTCACCCGCGACGGCGGCACCACCTGGAGCCGGGTGGAGCACGAGGGCCTTCCCAACTCTCCGGTCGGGAAGATCGATGTCGCGATCGCGCCCTCCAACTCGAGCCGGGTCTATGCCCTGATCCAGACCGCGAACCAGGGATCGGTCTGGCGGTCCGACGACGGCGGGACCAGCTGGAAAGTGGTGAGCTGGGATCGCTCCCTGATCGGCCGGGCCGGGTATTACATCCGGATCGAGGTGAACCCCAGGAACGCCGACGAGGTCCTGATCGCCAACAGCAGCTTCAAGCGCTCGACCGACGGCGGACTCACCTTCCCGATCACCGACCGGGGTTGCGGCGACTGCCACGACATCTGGATCGATCCGGGGAATCCCAATCGCTGGGTCGAGACCGGCGACGGCGGGGCGGGGATCACCACCAATCATGCCCGCAGCTTCCTGAATGTGAGCCTGCCCATCGGCCAGATGTATCACGTGGCGGTGGACAACCAGGTTCCCTACTGGATCTACAGCAACCGGCAGGACAACGGGACCATGCGGGGCCCGAGCACGGCGCCCGAAGCCGGGTCCAGCGCCCGGCCGGCGGCCGCGGCGCGACCCGACAGTGCGCGGGTCAGGCCCGACTCCGGCGCCGGCCGGGCCCGGAGCGATTCGACCCGGGCCGGAGCCGACTCGACCCGGGGCGGAGGGGAGGGTGGAGGAGGCGGTGGGTTCGGTGGTTTCGGGGGATTCGGCGGCTCGACCTGGGACCACTTTCTGGGCGGCTGCGAATCGGGCTTCACCCTTCCCGATCCCAGCGACGCCGACCTCGTGTGGGCGACCTGCTACGGCAACAAGGTCACCCGGTTCGATGCCAAGACCGGCGAAGCCCGCTCGGTGAGCCCATGGATGCACACCCTGGATTCGCCGCCTAACGCGCTCAAGTACCGCTGCCACTGGACCGCGCCGCTCGCGATCGATCCGTTCGACCCGAAGACGGTCTACTACGGCTGCCAGGTCGTCTTCAAGACCAGCAACGAAGGGCAGAGCTGGACCGTGCTCAGCCCGGATCTCTCGACCCGGGATTCCTCGCGCATCGTTTCGTCGGGCGGGATCATCGGCGACAACCTGGGACAGTTCTATGGTGAGGTGGTCTTCGCGATCGCACCATCATCGGTGCAGCGCGGCCTGATCTGGGCCGGGACCAATGACGGGAAGGTCTGGTACACCGGCAATGGCGGGAAATCCTGGAACGACGTCACCGCGAACGTCGGGATGCCGGCGTGGGGAACGGTGCGGAAGATCGCGCCCTCGCCCTTCGACCCGCGCACGGCCTACATCGCGGTGGACTACCACCTGATGGACAACCGCGAGCCGTTCATCTACAAGACCAGCGACCTGGGAAAGACCTGGAAGCGCATCAGCGGCACGCTGCCCACCGGTCACCCGCTCGATTACGTGATGGCGGTCACCGAAAACCCCAATCGCCGGGGAATGCTCTTCGCAGGGACCGGCCGCGCGTTCTACTACACGCTCGACGACGGAGAACACTGGACCCAGTTCAAGGATGGGCTGCCCGCCGCGCCGGTCAGCTGGATCGAGGTGGCCAGGAACTGGCATGACGTGGTGGTCTCCACCTATGGGCGCGGGCTCTTCATCCTGCGGGACATCACGACCCTGGAGCAATCGGACCAGGCGGTCGCCGATGCCGATCTGCATCTCTACACGCCCCGGCCGGCCTACCGGGAGGCACGGAGCGGCAGTGTGGACGTCAATTATCTGCTCAAGGCCGCGGCCAAGGACTCGGTCACCCTGGAAGTCCTCGACGGCTCCGGCAAGGTGCTCCGCACCATGCGGGCACAGGGGAGAAACGGACTCAATCGCTTTACCTGGGATCTCCGCTACGATGGGCCGAAGCAGGTCGAGCTTCGGACCACGCCGCCCGACAACCCGCGGATCTGGGACGAGGTGAGATTCAAGGACAAGACCACCCGCCCGATCACCCATTGGGGGATCCAGGGTCCGCAGCGGAATGGCCCGTTCGTGCTCCCGGGGACCTACGCGGTGCGGGTGACTGCGGCCGGGCAGACGGCGACGCGCCCGCTGGCGGTGCTTCGGGATCCCTCGATTCCCACCAACGACGCGGACATGGGGGCATCCACCACGACCCAGCTCCGGATCCGCGACGACATCACAGTGACGGCGGACATCGTGAACCGGACCGAGGTCATGCGCAAGCAGATCGAGGACGCCCTGAAGACCGCGGAGAACGGGACGGGAGAGGCCCTGCGGGGGCTGGACCAGAAGCTGCTCGACGTCGAGCTGCGCCTGGTATCGCGCACCGAGCTTCACAGCGACGACAAGTGGTACGTCGAGCCGTACCGGGTGTACCTGAACCTGATCTGGCTCCAGGGAGAGGTGGGAAGCGGCGCGAGTGACGTCGCAGGCGGCGCCGAATTCCGTCCCACCGACGCCGAGCTGGTGACCCTGGCCGAGCAGGAAAAGGAGCTGGCGACCGCGAAGGCGATGTTCGACGAGCTGCTCCGGACGACCGTTCCCGAATTCAACCGGCTGATGGCCGGGAAGGTGGCCCCGATCTCCGAAAAGAGCCCGACGCCATGAAAACACACTGGACCGTGCACCCACTACACCTGGGAGGAGATGCCCCGCGAGCGGGTCACCGACCTTCTGGAGCGACGGCTCATTACCGGGGACCGGATGATGCTGGCGCACGTGTATCTCAAGAAGGATTGTGTGGTGCCGATGCACAGCCACGAAAATGAGCAGCTCACCTACGTGCTGGAGGGTGGGCTGCGCTTCTGGATCGGGGAGGATGAATCGGTCACGGTGGATGTGCTCCCGGGCCAGGTCCTTGTGATCCCCAGTCAGGTTCCCCATAAGGCGCTCGCGCTGGCCGACACGCTCGATGTCGACGTGTTCTCGCCGCCCAGGCAGGACTGGCTCAATAAGACGGACGACTATCTGAGGCAGCCGGGCGGACAGGCGGACAGGCGGTAACATGGATCTCGGACTACGGGGAAAGGTGGCGGTCATCGCCGCGGGCAGCAAAGGCCTGGGGAAGGCGGTGGCCGAGGAGCTCGCCGCGGAGGGAGTCCTGCTGGTGCTGTGCGCCCGAGGGGAGGATGCCTTGCGGGCCACCGCCGACGGGATCCGGAAGCGGTTCGGGGCCAAGGTGTACACCACGCAAGCTGACGTTGGAAAAGCCGGCGAGCCCGAGCGCGTGGTACTGGAAGCGACGGCCCAGTTCGGCAAAGTGGACATTCTTCTTACCAACAGCGGCGGCCCGCCGGCGGGGCCATTCGAGTCCCACACGGCGGAAGCGTGGGAGAACGCCTATCGCCTGGTTCTCGCGAGCGCAGTCGAGTTCTGCCGAGCCGCGCTTCCCGGCATGAAGGAGCGGGGGTGGGGAAGGATCCTCAACGTCACCTCGATCGCCGCCAAGCAGCCGGTCGACAATCTGATGTTGTCGAACAGCATCCGGGCCGGGGTGATCGGGTTCGCCCGGACCCTGGCGAACGAGGTGGCGTCCTCCGGGGTCACGGTGAACAACCTCATCCCGGGCTTTACCCGGACCGACCGGATGGTGGAGCTGGCGGAAGTCACCGCGAAGAAAGAAGGAATCCCGGTCGAAGAGGCTGAGCGGCGGTACACAGCCCAGATCCCGATGGGCCGGATGGCGGAACCCCGGGAGTTCGCCGCGCTCGCGGCGTTCCTTGCCTCGGAACGGGCGAGCTACATCACCGGGCAGTCGATCGCGGTGGACGGGGGGTGGATAAGAGGGTTGTTGTGAGGGGTGAGGTGTGAGGGGTGAGGAGGTGTGAGCTCACAGCTCCTCACCCCTCACCCCTCACTCATGAAGTTCTCGAGCAGGCCTATCGCTTACTTCCCGTTACGATACGCTGGGCAACCCCACGAGCCAGCGCCACGTTGAGATTGGTCAGGGCGAGCTGGCGATCGCCGAGCAGCTCGTAGCTGATCATCCGGGCCGTTCCCATGTCGCCCTTGCGCTGGGCCGCCAAGGCCCGTGCGAATGGGCCACCCGCCTCGCTCGTGTTGGGATTGGCCAGGGCCTTCATCGCATCGTCACTACGACCTTCCGCGACGTAGACCAGGGCGTCCATCACCTGGAAGTTGGCGGTCTGAGATTCGTTGGTCGCCTGCCCGACGGCGGCCTGGACTGCCTGGTGGGCGCCGGCGTAGTCCCGCTTGGCGAGCGGCTCCAGCACCGCCGCCACCTGGGCCACGTTCGGGTTTCCCCCGCGGGCGGCTGCCGCGTGAGAGGCGGCGGTCTTGCCGTCTCCCAACCACAGATCGGTCATTGCCATGACGTTTTGGAGACCGAGGGCTGCCGGGGTGGCCTCCAGAGCCAGAGTGAGCTCGCTCATGGCGGCTTTGGCGTTGCCGTCGATCAGGTAAGTGGCCGCGATCCGACGGTGACGTCCTGGATCCCCCGGCAGGGGAACTTCCTTCTCCGCTGCGGCGAGGGTAGCCCGGGCCAGGTCGGTCCTTCCCATGAGCACCTGGGCCTCGGCGATGCCATCGCGGGCGGCCTGGTAGGCGGGATCGAGCTCGATGGCCTTCTGGTAATGCATGATCGCCTCCACGAACCGCCCGTCCCATTGGAGCAGCTCGGCATAGCTGTCGTGGGAATTGGGGTGGTTGGGAAGCAGCCGCACGTACTCACGGACTTCGGTCATCGCTCCCTGGTGGTCGCCCATATTCCACAGATTGTAGGCCATGGTATTGCGAACCGGAGCAAAATTGGGGAAGGCGTTCTTGACCTGGCGCATGGCGAGCTGGGCATTGACGAAATCCTGATTCGGGAGGCTGGTGGAGGCGAGCGCCCGCCGATAGGCCAGGGACGGCTCCCCCGGCATCTCCGAGGCAGCGGCCCGGAACAGATTGAACGCCGAAGTGCCCTGGCCGCGGAACATCTCGGCGTAGGCCATCGCCGTCAGCATTTCGTTGGGAGAGGTCTTGGCGGCGTCGGCCAGCCCGCGCTCGATCTCGCTGGCGCGCTCCGGAGAGTTCCCCCCGAAGGCAAGGCCGGCGTGCAGGATACGGGCGAGCCCGAACGACGGGTCCAACTGGACGGCCCGGGCGAAGTGGACCTGGGCCCCGGGGATGTTGACGTTGTCGAAGTCGGTCATGCCGGCGCGGAATTCGTCGGCGGCGTCCCCGGTGGCCTTGAGCTCGAGCTTCGCGGGCGGTGCGCTGGGGGCGGCTTGTGAATGGCTCGCACTCACCCCGGCGACCGACAGGGCAAGCAGGGCGGTCAGGACGCGGGTAGCGCCGCGGTATCCGGAGCAGTTGTGCATGGGCTTCCTCCCAGTGGGGGGACTGAAGGGACCAGAGGACGGCAGGGGGGCGATCGTTGACAAGGTACCGGTGGATTCAGGCGCTCGCAAGCACGGAGGCTTTTCCTAACGCGCTCTTCACACGACGGGATGGAGTCGATTGGCTGGGGGGCCTAACACGGTGCCGGGACGGGCGGGTCGGCTCCGGCGGGTCGCCGTTACGCGGTCCCCGATCCCACCAGCGCCTCCAGCTCGGGCCGCCCGGCCAGGCCAACCTGCCGGCCGCTCTCGGTACCCTTCCGGAAGGCGATCAGGGTGGGGATGCCGCGAATGCCGAACCGCTCGGTGATCCCGGGGCTCCGGTCGGTATCGAGCTTGAGAAACAGGGCCTGACCCGCGCGGTCGTGGGCCAGCTCGTCCACGATGGGCGCGATCATCTTGCAGGGACCGCACCAGTCGGCGTAGAAATCCACCAGGACCGGCACCTCGGTGCCGCGCGAGCACCGCGTCGAGGTTCTCCCGGCTCACCTTGACGGGACGATCCAGCAGGAGGGGCCGCTTGCAGGACCCGCAGCGGGGGCCGTCGCTCAGCTTGGCGAGATCGACCCGGTTGAGCTGGCCGCAGAAAGGGCAGGGGACGGTGGCGTGCATGGCGGAGAATAATCGGGGCGGTAGATTCGTCGGCATGAAACGAACCTTGGGGTTGATGCTCCTCGTGCTGGCGCTGCCGGCCCGGAGCCCGGCTCAGAGCCTGACCTTCGCCCAACGCTGGAAGCCGGTGGCGGACGAGTTCCATGCCTTGCTGGGTCGGGAAGGGGTCGTCGGGGGGAGCCTCTGGTTCCTCCACGGGCGATTCGGTAGTCGCGCGGGAGTTCCATGGCCTGGCCGATCGGGAAACCGGGCGGGCAAGGTCGACGCCAACACGATCTTCCACTGGGCGTCGATCACCAAGACGATGACCGCGATCGCGATCATGCAGCTCCGAGATCGCGGCAGGCTTTCGCTCGACGATCCGATCGTGAAATACGTTCCCGAGCTGATGGCGGTGCATAACCCGTACGGCCCGATGGAGGCGATCACGATCCGGCACCTGCTGAGCCATTCCGCCGGATTCCGGAATCCGACCTGGCCCTGGGGCGGAGATCAGCCCTGGCATCCGTTCGAGCCGACCCAATGGGCCCAGCTCGTGGCCATGATGCCCTACACCGAGATCCTGTTTCCCCCGGGCTCGAAATACAGCTACTCCAATCCCGGGATCATGTTTCTGGGTCGCACCATCGAAAAGCTGAGCGGCGATGACTTCGAGGTCTACATCACCAAGAACATCCTGATGCCGCTCGGCATGACCCACAGCTATTTCGACGTGTCGCCGTACCATCTGGTAAGCGAGCGCTCCAACAACTACGAGGTGCGTGACGGGAAAACGGTCGCGAACGGGCTCGATTTCGACACCGGGATCACGGTATCGAACGGGGGCTTGAATGCGCCGATCACCGATATGGCCAAGTACCTCGGCCTTCCTGCTGGGCAAGGGTCCCGGCGCGAGCGGCCCGGTGCCGGTTCTCAAGCGAAGCTCGCTGGAAGAGCTCTGGCAGCCGAGTGCTGCCCGGTCGGCGGATGCCGAGGCGATGGGCGACTCGATCGCGCTGAGCTTCTTCATCCGGCGGCAGGGTGCGGTCCGTCTGGTCGGACACACCGGAAGCCAGCGGGGATTCCGTGCCTTCTTCTATCTCCAACCCGGCGGGGAGCGAGGCGGTGATCGCGGCGTGGAACACCGCTCCCGCGGAGGAGCAGCCGGGCGCTCATCCCGATACCAGAGCGATTCGGGAGGTCCTGCTGCGTACCCTGACAGCCGTCTGGAGGTGACCGGGAACCGGCTAACCTGCAAACGGCTGACCGCTTACCTTTCCGTCATGCGGGTCGATCTCAACGAGCTCCTCGGTCTCCCGGGCGATCGGCGGCGGTTTTTCCGCCAGAGCATCGGCCAGTGGGGCGAGGCGATGCTCGAGCAGGACCGAGCGACGGCTCGCTCCCGAGAAGCACACCCGGCCGCCGGGCGCGCTGCCCGAAGTCGGCTTCCTTGCCGCCTGCACCCGCTGCGGCGCATGCGCGCCGGTCTGCCCTCCTCAGGCCATTCACTATCTGCCGGCGAGCGCGGGACTCGCGGCCGGAACCCCGTCGATCGATCCTGCTCGCCAGCCCTGCATCGCCTGCGAGGACATGCCCTGCGTTCGCGCCTGTCCCACCGGCGCGCTGACCCTTCCGGCGCATGGATGGGAGGGATATCGCCTCGGCACGGTCGAGTTCATTCCGGAGCGCTGCGTCACCTTTCAGGGCACCGAATGCCGAGCCTGCGCGGATGCCTGCCCGATCGGGGAGCGCGCCCTGACGATGGACGAACAGGGTCATCCGGTGCTGCGGCGCGAGGGTTGTGTCGGATGCGGGGTCTGCGTCCGCGAATGCATTTCCTCTCCCACCTCATTCACGCTCACCATTGCGGAGGATCGATGAAGGATGCGCCGGTGCCGTTCAAGGTCGAGAAGCCCTGGGGGCACGAGCTGATCTGGGCCCGAACCGATCGCTATGTCGGGAAGATCCTCCATGTGAAGGCCGGCCATGCGCTGAGCTGCCAGTACCACAACGTGAAGGACGAAACGCTGCACGTGCTCCAGGGAGAGCTTCTCCTCCGGCTCGGGCAGGGGGAAGGCCGCAAGGAAATCCGGTTCCATCCGGGAGAATCGATTCGCATTACTCCCGGAACCGATCCACGAGCTCGAGGCGATTTCCGACACCGATGTGCTGGAAGCGTCCACCCCGGAGCTCGACGACGTGGTCCGACTCACCGACCGATACGGAAGGGCCTGATCGTGCAGGTCGTGATCCCTCTCGCGGGGAAGGGAACCCGGCTCCGGCCCCACACCCATCTGGTTCCCAAGCCGCTGCTCAAAGTCGCCGGCCGGCCGGTGATGGACTGGGTGATGGACACGCTGGCGCGCGATCCCGGTGAGCGAGCTGATCTTCATCACCGGGCACCTCAAGGAACAGGTGGAGGCCTACGCCTCCAACCGGTACGGGATTCCCGTGCCACTACATCGAGCAGAAGGTCCAGGACGGGACCGCGGGGGCGATCAACCTGGCCCGGCCGCTGGTGCGGGGGCCCATCCTGGTGGTGTTCGTGGATACGGTCTTCGAGGCCGATCTCACTCTGATCGACCGCGCTGACGCCGACGGGATCATCTGGGCCAAGGAGGTCGAGGACTACCAGCGGTTCGGCGTCGTGGTGACCGACAGCGCGGGGTACATGACCCGGATCGTCGAGAAGCCGAAAGAGCCGGTGAGCAAGCTGGCCAATATCGGCCTCTACTACATCCGGGACGTCGACGCGCTCTGGACCGGGATCGATCACGTGCTGCGAAGCCCCAAGAACCAGGGCGAGTACTTCCTGACCGACGCCTTTCAGCACATGATCGACCACGGCCGCCGCATCCTCACCGCGGAGGTGGGAGGCTGGTACGATTGCGGCAAACTGGAGACCCTCCTCGAAACCAACGAGATCCTGCTTGCGAAGGGCGCCGCCCGCCATGGCGCGTTCCCCGGCGTCAGCATCCGGGAGCCGGTGCTGATCGAGGACGGCGTCACCATCGAGCACTCGACGATCGGCCCCAACGTCACCATCGAGCGTGGCTCGGTGATCCGCGACAGCGAGCTCAGCCATGCGCTGGTCGGCAGGCAGTGCCAGGTGATCCGCAGCAGGCTCCAGTACAGCATGCTGGGCGACAACGTCGTGCTGCGGGATTTTCGGGGCGCGGCAAGCCTGGCCGACCACAGTGAGCTGACCGGCACGACCTAGTGGCGGCGACCGACGCGCTCTGCCGCTCTTTCCTCGATCTCTGGTGGCACTTCGATCCGTCGGGTGCCACCGCTGGCCGGCTGGCGGATTTCTCCGCCGACGGCATCCGCCAGCTGGTGGCGGCGCTCCGCGCGATCGCGGCCGCCACTGAAGAGCTGGAAGTGGACGATATCGCGGACGAGATCGACCGCACCGCTCTGCTCGACCATCTCCGGGTGTTGCTGTTCCGGTTCGAGCACGAGCACCCCTACCGCACCAATCCGCTGCTCTGGACCGAGCATCTGCTCCGGGCGTTCTCCGTTCCCGGCCGGGGGGAACAGGAAGAGGCCCTCCAGGCGGCGGCGAGCCTGGAGCGGCTTCGCGCCGTGCCTGCTTTCTGCCGCCGGGCCCGGGAATCGATTCGAAAGCCGCCCGCGATGCTGGCGAGGGCGGCGGGTGAGGAGCTCCATGAGCTGACCGGCCTCGTTGCCGGGATCCAGGAGCGCTTCGCGGAGCGGTGGGCCCGGGATGGGGCGGACCCCCCGGTCCTGCTTGGGGAAGCCGGGACGGCGCTGGACGAGCTGGCGATCGCCCTCGACGAGGAGATCGCGCCGGATCCGGATCCCTGCGCGGGGGCGATCGGGGAGGCGGAAGCCGATCGCCGGCTTCACCACGAGCACGCCAGCATCCATAACGCGGGCGAAATCTGGCGCGCGGCGCTCCGATCGGCGGACGAGGTGGAGGGGGAGGTGGTCGATCTGGCAGAGGCCGTCGAGGCAGGCAAGCCATGGCGGGCGGTGTACCAGTCCGTCACCGACCGGCTCCTTCCCTCGAGGGCGGTGGAAGCCGGGTTCGACCGGTGGCGGACCCAGGCCCGGGAATTCGCCATAACCCGCAGGCTCGTCCCGCCGGCCGAGCCGGTTCCACTCGAGGTGAAGGCCATCGCCGAGCCGGAACGGCGCGCCCTGTTCTGGGCCGACTACCGGATGGCCGAACCCGGGGTCGGCCGGGTCCGGCTGGGCGGCATTCCGGAGGCCTGTCTGCCCTGGGTGGCGGCGCGTTTCGGCGAGCCGGGACTCCACTTCCTGGCCAGCGCCACCCGCGGCCTGCCCAGCCTGGTCCGTCGTCATATCACCGCCTCGAGCACCACCGGCGGGTTCGGGATATACATCCAGGAGATGCTCACCGAGGCCGGGTTCTGTCCCGATCCCGCTGCCAGGCTGGTGAGCCGGGTCCTGGTGCTCCGCCAGGTTCACCTCGCGCTGGTCGATCTCGGCGTCCATACGCGGCAGCTCACGGCGGACGAGGGCGTGACCCATCTCTCGGAGCGGCTGCCCTGCGATCGGAGTCTTGCTCTTGGCGACGTTCGCCGGATGCTGGCCGACCCGCTTCGGGCCTGTGCCGCCCTGCTGGGCTGGCACGAGCTGAAACGCCTCCGCGAAGACGACCGGGCCGCGCGCAAGGAGACTTTCGATCCGGCCGACTTCCATCGCCGGCTGTTCCGCCACGGAAGCATCCCGATCCCGCTGGTTCGCTGGGGCATGGGCCTCGATGCCTGATCAGGTTCCCGGCCGGGTCAAAGGCCTTTCGCTGGTCTCGCTCTTCAACGACTTCGCGAGCGAGATGGTGTATCCGGTGCTGCCCGCGTTCGTGACCGGTCCGCTGGGCGGGAGCGCGGTGGCACTGGGTGCGCTGGATGGGGCGGCCGATCTCACCGCGGCCCTGATGCGCTGGGTGAGCGGGCGGTTGGCCGATCGCCGGGGCTGGCCCAAGCCGCTCATCCTCGCGGGTTATGGCGTGGCCGTGCTGGTGCGCCCGTTCATCGCCATCGCCTCGGCGGCCTGGCAGGTCATCGGGTTCCGGGTGCTCGACCGGGTCGGCAAGGGACTTCGCACCCCGGCGCGGGACGCGGTGATCTCCCGAATCACCGCCCCGGAGCTCCGGGGCCGGGCGTTCGGATTCAACCGGGCCGCGGATCACTTCGGCGCGGTGCTGGGTTCCCTGATCGCCTGGGCGATGCTGGAAGCCTCCATCGGAGTGCGTGAGGTGATCGGGTGGAGCGCGTTGCCCGGGGCACTCGCGATCCTGGTATTGCTGTTCGCCTTGCGCGGGAATCTCGAGTCCGGAGTCCGGAGTCCGGAAAAGAGCAGCGCCTCGCCGGTCCCGGGACGCCGGACTCGAGACCTCTCCGGCCCCGCCTACTGGTTTCCCTATTGCCGTCCTCGTCCTGCTCACCGTCGCTCGGCTGCCCGAAACGCTGTTGCTCCTCCGGCTGCAGCAGCTCGGCGTCCCGGTCGCGCTGGTTCCGCTGGCCTGGGCGGGCCTTCACGTGGTGCGCAGCGGCAGCTCCTATCCGGGTGGGCTCCTGGCCGACCGGATCGGCGCGCGATGGACCTATCTCCTCGGGAGCGCGGCGTACATCGCCACTGTTCTGGGGCTCGCCACCCGACCCGGCGAGGTTGCGGCGTTTGCAATCTTTCTGGGGTTCGGACTGGTGGCCGGGTTCATCGAGCCTGCCGAGCGGGTGGCGGTCAGCCGGCTTGCACCGGTCAGGACCGGTCGCGGCTTCGGGAACTATCAGGCCCTGGCCGGGTTCGCCGCGCTGCCGGCCGGCCTCGGGTTCGGGGCGCTCTACCGCGGGAGCGGGCCCGCCGCCCTGGTGGTATCCGCGGCCGTGTTAGGACTGGGGACGATTCTCTGGCTGGCGGCTTCGCGGAACCTCCACGCGGAGCCGGGTTAAGGCAGCGGCGAGCCCTGGCTGGTGGTCCGGATGGAGCCGCTCATGGTCATCGTGCCGCCGGCGCCGAGATCCATGGTGGCATCGACCCTGGAATCGGTGGATCCGGATCGCACTACCCCGCGTTGCAGGTCGATCTTCATGGTTCCCCCGCCCGTCATCCTGAGTGACACCTTGGCCGTTCCCAGGGCAGGCATCGTGATATCGCGGTTGATCGCGGCGACCATCGCCTGATCGAACACGGCGATGACCTGGCCGCTGTCGTGTTCGACGGCCCGGAGCCAGTGGGTCATCGTGCCCTCGAGCGCCACCGAATCCGACGCTCCCATGCCGATGTCGAAGGGGACCGGGGCCGTGAACGGCGTGACGAGGCTGTCGCCCACCGCCATCGTGCCGCGCGGTACGGTGGTCAGCATGGAGCTCTGCAACTGGCGGATACTGGTCGCGTATCGTTCGAGCTCAGGGGGGACGGTGAGATCCACCAGGGCGCCGGTCGAGTCGTACCTGGCCGTCAGCTGCTGTCCCCCGCCCGCCAGGGGTTGCCCCATCGGCGTCCCATTCATCGTGATCCGGGTGGCGATCGTGTCGAAGGCCAGCTCGGCGCTCATTCCTCCGAGGGAATCGACCGGGCCGGTGCGGCGGACATATTGCGCCGTGCTCGACACGTCCATCTGGATCGGCGCGGGAAGCGCCGCGGCGGAAACATCGAAGTGCATGTCCAGGGTCACCGAGATCCGGACCGCCGATTCGGGAAACGGCAGCTTCGGAATGGTGACGCTGGCCGATTGGGCGGCAAGGGCGGCCGGGAATGCGGCCGCGACGATGAGCCGCCGGATCAGCAGCACCGGCTCCCGCCGTTTCCGTAGCGGGTGGCGAGATACTGGTCGTAGTACTCGCGCTCGGTGAGCAGCCGGCAGCCGTGCTCGACCGCGTGCTCGCGATGCCGCTCGTAGTCGGGCATGCCGCACACCTGCTTCAGGGTGCGGCGGAAGCGGCTCCAGGCGGTCGACCTCTCCGACCTCCCGCCCTCGACCTCTGCGACCCCACCTCACGCATACGCCGTCTCCACGTAGGCCGCCTCCTTCACCGTGGCGGGCTTCCGGCCCCGCAGGACCGCGATCCACTCCCGGATCGATGCGGCCAGGAGGGCCACCACGATCACCATGAAGATCCCCGCCAACGCCGCGTCGATGCGGTCATTGAAAATCAGCCGGGCGCCGCTGGCGGGGTCGGTCGCGCCGGCCGCGATCTTGGCCGCGACGTCCCTGGCATGGGCCAGGAACCCGAGGCGGGGATCGGCCGCGAAGATCTTCTGCCAGCCCGCTGTCAGGGTGACGGCGAGGAGCCAGCCCAGCGGCACCAGGGTCACCCAGGCGTATTTCGCCTTCCCCATCTTGATGATGATGGTCGTGCCCACGCACAGGGCCACCGCCGCGAGGAGCTGGTTACTGATCCCGAACAGGGGCCAGAGCGAATTGATGCCGCCCAGCGGATCGAGCACGCCCTGGATGAGGAAATACCCCCACGCGACGACCACGAGGCCGGACGCGAGCAGGTTGCTGGGATACCAGGAAGTCCGCCCCAGCGGCTCCCAGGCGTGGCCCAGAAACTCCTGCATCATGAAGCGTCCCACCCGGGTTCCCGCGTCGAGCGTGGTCAGGATGAACAGGGCCTCGAACATGATGGCGAAGTGATACCAGAGACCCATGAGCTGCCGACCGAAGACGCCGCTGAAGATGTGCGCCATGCCGACCGCGAGCGACGGCGCGCCGCCCACCCGGCCCAGCAGGGTGGCCTCGCCCACCGAGCTGGCCAGGGCGCTGAGCTGATCGGGCGTCACCACGAAGCCCCAGTGGCGGACCGCTTCCGCGGCGGTCTGCACGGTCCCGCCTAACGCGCCCATCGGGGCATTGATCGAGAAGTAGACGCCGGGATCGAGGGCGGCGGCGGCGCAGAGCGCCATGATCGCGACGAACGATTCGGTCAGCATGCCGCCGTAGCCGATCAGCCGGGCGTCGGTCTCCTTCCGGATCATCTTGGGGGTGGTGCCGCTCGATACCAGCGCGTGGAATCCACTGATCGCGCCGCAGGCAATGGTGATGAAGGCGAAGGGGAAGAGCTTGCCGGCGAACACCGGGCCGGTGCCGTCCACGAATCTGGTGAGGGCCGGCATCTGGAGCGTGCGGGTTCACGATCACGATGCCGATCGCGAGGAGCACCACCGTTCCCACCTTCATGAACGTCGAGAGGTAATCCCGGGGAGCGAGCAGCAGCCACACCGGCAGCACGCTGGCGATGAATCCATAGATCATCAGGGCCCACGCGATGGTGAGCCCGCCGTGGGTGAAGAGCGGCGCCAGGGTGGCGGACTGCGCCACGTAGCGGCCGCCCACCAGGGCGATCACCAGCAGGATGATGCCGCCGATGGTCGCCTCGACCGTTTTCCCGGGCCGGATGATGCGCATCCAGATGCCCATCCCGAGCGCGATGGGGATGGTGCAGAGCAGGGAGAAGATCGCCCAGGGGCTGTCCTTGAGGGCGTTGGTCACCACCAGCGCGAGCACGGCGAGGAGGATGATCATGATCGCGAGGATCGCCACCATCGCGAACAGTCCGGTGACCGGGCCGATCTCCTCCTTGGCCATCTGCCCCAGCGACTTCCCGTTTCGCCGCATCGAGCCGAACAGGATGACGAAATCCTGCACCGCGCCCCCCAGCACGACCCCGAACACGATCCAGATGGTCGAGGGCAGATAGCCGAACTGGGCGGCAAGCACCGGGCCGACCAGCGGTCCGGCCCCCGCGATGGCCGCGAAATGGTGGCCGAACAGCACGAACCTGCCGGTTGGCACGAAGTCGCGCCCGTTGTTGAGCCGCTCCGCGGGGGTGGCCCGGCGGGGATCCAGCCCCACCACTTTCTCGGCGAGGAATCTGGCGTAGAACCGATAACCCACGAGATAGGTGCCCACCGCGGCGAGCACCAGCCAGGCCGCACTGATCGGCTCTCCCCGTTGCAGCGCGATCACTCCCCAGGCCGCCGCTCCGGCCAGGCTCAGGGCGATCCAGAAGAGCGTTTTCATGTCACCAATGTACGGTGCGGCAACGACTTGCTCCAAGCCCCGCCTTGCGGCCCTCTGGAGCGGCCCGTAGCTTCGCCCGGGAATCCCCATGACCACGCCCTTGCCTGCCGCCGCCGGCGCCGTCCTGGAAGCTCCCCAGGCCGAGCCCGCCAAATCATCCGGATTCCGGGGCAAGGTGGCGATGATCTCGGGCGGCGCCACCGGACTGGGTCGCGCCGTGGCGATCGAATTCGGAAGATTGGGCTGCAACGTGGCGTTCTGCTTCGTGGATCTTCCCGGCCGCGACGTACGGGAGATGGCGTTGCTCACCGAGACCACGCTCTCCGCGATGGGCGTCGGCGTCTACGCCGATTGCTGCGACGTGCGGGATCGGGTCCAGGTGGAGCGGTTCGTCGCGAAAACCAGGGAGAAGTTCTCGACCATCCACTTCCAGGTGAACAATGCCGGGATCGCGAAGGACGGGGCGCACTGGCGGCTCACCGGCCCGGAATGGGCCGAGGTGCTCGAAACCAACCTGACCGGTGCGTTCAATTGCATCAGCGAAGCGGCGCCGCTGTTCCGGGGCCAGCGGTTCGGCAAGATCGTGAACGTCAGCTCGCATCTGGCCGGCCATCCCGGGTTCGGGGTGACCAGCTACGCGGCCAGCAAAGCGGGGCTCGAAGGATTGACCCGCGCGGTGGCGGTGGAGCTGGGACCCGTCGAATGTGAACGTGAATGCGGTCGCTCCCGGGTTCATCAAGACCGAGCGCCTGCAACAGCTTCCCCCCGAGGTGATCGACAAGGCGCGCAAGAGCTCGGTGCTGGGCCGGATCGCGGAGCCCGAAGATGTTGCCCGGGTGATCACCTTTCTCTGTTCGGAGGAAGCGCGTCACATCACCGGCCAGACGATCGTCGTCGATGGGGGCCTTTCGCTCGAGTAGTTCATTAGGTTTCAGGCTTCATGCTAACCTCCCTGTTGCGTTTCCTTCCCGTGGCCATGCTCCTCGCCGCACCGGTGGCCGCGCAGAGCCCTCCCAAGGGACAGAACGCGCTGCTGACCACCGGATTGGCGGGTCAGCCGGTGGCCGTGCTCCCTCTCACGATGGTGCTGGCCGACCCCGGTGTTCCGGGGACCCGGGGATCGGCGGCGCGGACCGTGCTGGTCCGCTGGGCCGATTCCCTCCTGGGCGATGTTCTCACCGAGCGGGCCGCGGAGGTGAACTGGATCCTGCCGCCGGCCCTTCGCTCCGCGGCCCGGCGCGCCGCCGGGATGATTCCCTCACCGGATCAGATGGGGCAATCGGTGATGCGATCGTCGAATCTCAAGGAGGTTCCCGATCCGCTGCGCGGCTATCTCCGCCAGCTGCTGGGCCTCGCCGGAGGCGCCCGTTACGCCCTGATCCCGGCCGCGATGAGCCTGGCGCCTGCCGGCGTCAAGGGTGACAGCCTTCAGGTGAGCCTTTCCGCCGTCCTCGCCGACGGGCGCCTGGGACGAGTGGTGTGGCGCACCCTCGCCCAGGGCCAGGGAGACAACGCCGAGTCGGCGTATCGCGCCGCCCTGAACACCATCTCCTTCCGAGGCCGACCTCCCGACTTCCCGGCCTCCCGCTGTTCCATGACCCACCAGGTGACGCTCATTCCGGGAGACGGGATCGGCCCCGAAATCACCGAGCAAACCATGCGGGTGGTCGAGGCGGCGGGCGTCGCGGTCGAGTGGGACGTCTGTGTCGCCGGCCTGGCGGCGATCGAGGCGGAACAGACTCCGCTTCCCGAGCGGACCCTCGCGAGCATCCGGCAGCGGAAGGTCGCGCTCAAGGGGCCCCTCACCACGCCGGTGGGGGGCGGCTATCGCTCGGTCAACGTGGAATTGCGCAAGACGTTCGATCTCTATGCCAATCTGCGTCCGGCGATCACCATCCTTCCCGGGCGCTATGAGCACGTGGACATCGTGCTGATTCGGGAGAACGTGGAGGGGCTCTACTCCGGGGTTGAGCATTTCATCCGGGTGGGCGACGATCCCCAGGCGGTCGGGGTGTCCCAGGCGATCGTGACCCGGTTCTCCTGCGAGCGGATCATCCGGTACGCCTTCGAGTACGCGGTCCGCCACGGCCGGAAGCAGGTGAGCATCGTCCACAAGGCGAACATCCTCCGGATGGCGAGCGGGCTGTTTCTCGAGGTGGGGCGGACCATCGCGAAGGAATACGCCGGACGAGTGGCCGCGAACGAGTACATCGTGGACAACTGCGCCATGCAGCTGGTGCTCAAGCCCCGAGCAGTTCGACGTGATCGTGACGACCAATCTGTTCGGGGACATCCTGAGCGACGAGATCGCCGGGCTGGTGGGCGGGTTAGGGCTCACCCCGGGGGGCAATATCGGGGCCCACGCGGCGATCTTCGAGGCGGTGCATGGAAGCGCCCCCGACATCGCGGGGAAGGGGATCGCCAATCCCTCGGCCCAGATGCTCGCGGCGGCCATGTTGCTCGATCATCTCGGGGAGGCCGAAGCCGCCCGCCGGCTCCGCAACGCCCTCGGCATCACCATTCGCAAGCTGGGAATCAAGACCCGCGACCTGGGCGGGTCGGCCACCACCCGGGAGTTCGGCGATGCAGTCGCGGCTCGCCTCGCTTGAGCCGCCCCCCCCGTGCGCCCGCTGCCAGCAACGGGCGCCCGGAGTCAAATGGGGCGACCTCTGTCCCGCCTGTCTCGCCGAGCTCAGACGTCGTGCAAGTCCGCTGGCCAGGATCATCTCCCTCGGGTGCGTAGCGGCGGTGGTCTGGTTCGCGTTCGCCAGGCTCCCGCTCACCATGACGGTCCGCATCTGGGTCGCGGCGATCGCGATCGCCACCTACTTCCTGGTGCGGAAGATCGTGACCCAGATCGCGGTGGAAGTCCTGAAAGGCGGACAGGCGGACCGGCGGACCGGCGGACCGGCGGACAGAAGGGAATAAGGCGATGAGAGCAATGGTACTGCTGGTTTTCGCGGCGAGCCCGCTCGCGGCCCAGACCAGCCTGACGATCTACAACGACGGCCGGGTGCTGGTGCGTCGCACCGTCCCGGTGAGCCTGCCGGCCGGAACGTCCACCCAGCAACTGCCGCTGGGCCATCTCGTGCCGGGAAGCGTGTTTGCGCTGGACTCCGGTGTGACGGTGACCGGCGCCCGGTACGACGAGGCGATCGACGAGGGCAACGCGATGCGCCGCGCGGTGGGGCAGTCGCTTCGATTCATCGTGCCGCGGGCCAACGGCGCCGATACGGTGAGCGCGACGGTGGTGGGAGCGAATCCCGAGCGGTTCCGTCTCCCCGATGGCCGGATCGTATTCCAGCGCCCCGGCATCCCGATGTATCCCGCCGAGCTGGTTCTGAACGAGCCGACGCTGGCGCTCTCGCTCCGGGCCGCTTCAGCGCGTCCCAATCTCCGGCTCGGTTACTTCACCCAGGGCGCCGGCTGGCAGGCCGAGTATTCCGTGATCCTGGGCCGGAGCAGCGCCCGAGTGAGCGGGCAGGCGGCGATTTCGGGTGGCATGCTGGAGGAGCGGGATGTCGAAGTGCAGCTCCTGGCCGGCTCGGTCGGCCAGGCCGGCGGCCGGGGTCAGATGGCGCCCGCGCCGATGATGCGCGCCGAGGCCTTTGCGGTCCAGGCTCCGGCGGAGGAGCAACAGGTGGGAGAGTCGCATCTTTACACCGTGCCGGGACGGGTGACCCTGGAGCCCGGTGTCATGACCGACGTCGCCCTGTTCGATCCCGCGACCGCGCCGTGGGAGCGGGCCTACGTGGTGCGGGGCCAGCTCAACTACTACGGCCCGCTTCAGCAGCTCGGCAACGATCCGGGGCAGACGGCGGTCAACGTGGTGTACACCCTGAAGCACCCGGCGCGCACTCCCTTCGGGGACATGCCGCTGCCCGGGGGGGTGTGGCGGCTCTATCAACCCGACGACGCCGGACGGGTCCAGCTGATCGGAGAGGCCTCGGCGGGGCACACCGCGCCGGGCACCGACCTGCGGCTCCCCGCCGGGGATGCGTTCGATCTGACCGCGATCCGGACCCAGATGAGCTACAGCACCCGCCGGGATTCCACCCGCACCAGCGCCACGGCCGATTACCGGGTGAGTATCGCCAGTGCCAAGGACAGCGCGGTGACGGTGGAAGTCTGGGAAGACCGGGCCGGGGAGTGGTCGGTGATGCAGAGCTCGGTGCCTGCCGAGAAGGTCTCCAGCACCCGTACCCGATTTCGGGTCCGGGTCCCCGCCCATGGGGAGGCGGTGCTGACCTACCGGATCCGGGCGGTGTGGTGACCCCGGTCACCCTCGCGCAGCTTTCCGATATTCATTTTGGCCGGGATGTCGACCTGGACCAGGTCGCCGCCATCGAACAACTGATCGCCGCCATGGGTCCCGACGCCGTGGTGCTCGCGGGGGATCTCACCCAGCGAGCCCGCCACGGCGAGCTCCAGCGGGCGCTGGTGTTCAAGCAGACCCTGGAGCGCACCGCTCCGGTGCTCGTCATTCCCGGCAATCACGATATCGAGTGGTGGCGAAGCCCGTTCGGCATCCTGGGGACCGCCCGGCGGACCCGGAAGTACCGGATGTATTTCGGAGAGGTGCTGACCCCCCGGCTCGAGCTTCCCGGCGTGGTCCTCGCGGGGGCGCTGACCAGCCATGGCCTCTCGTTCGCGTCGATGACCTGGAACCTCAATGACCTGGTGGTGAAGGGACACCTGCCCCGGTCGGAGACGAAGCGCCTAACCCGCGTCTTCCAGGCCGCGCCTCCCGGAGCGGCCCGGGTCGCCGTGCTGCACCATAACGTGCTGCGGGGGGAGATCTCCCGGCGGATGGGCCTGGCCCGCTGGCGGCAGGCCCAGCGGCGGCTCCGGGCGACGGGGGTGGATCTCATTCTCTGCGGGCACGACCACCAGGAGGGCACCGGCCAGCTCGACGGCGTGGTCGTGGTTGCGACCACCAGCGGTCACGCCCGGGGGAGGATCCGGGGCCATCGGCCGGCGGCGTTCAACCTGGTGGCGATCGACGAGCAGTCCATCGAGGTGCAGCACATGCGCTGGGACGCCGGGGAGCGCCGGTTCGTCGCGGGGGGTGAGGCCAGGTTCGGGCGCACGCCGCGATGACCGCGAGGCAGCTCGATCTCTTCCTGGGGACGAGCCAGCTCACCGGACGGTTGTACGCCGCCGGTCTCGATCGAGACACGGCCGTCCTGCTTCACGCCAATCGCCGGGTCCTGGTTTCCCGGACCACGCGGGGGGCCCTCCGGGTGCACCGCGGCTATGCCGCCGCCCCCGATGAAGTGATCGCGGCGATCGCGTGCTGGGCCCGGTCCCGGGTGCCGCGCCGGCAACGACTCGAAGCCCAGCGTGTCCTCGCTTCGTTTCCGGTGCACCTGCATGCCCCCCCGGCCGCCCCTCCGCCGGCCCGCCCGTCCGCCGCCGACGAGCAGATCTTCGCCAAGCTTCATGAGCTGCACCAAGCCTTCAATCGCCGGCATTTCGAAGGCGCCCTGGGACGGATCCGGATGGCACTCTCGGGCCGGATGCGACGGCGACTCGGCGAGTTGCGTTTGTCCGCCACCGGTCCGCACGAGATCGTGATCGGGCGCCGGCATCTTCGCCGCGATGGATGGACGGGCGTCGGGGAGACGCTGTTGCACGAAATGGTGCATCAGTGGCAGGCGGAAACCGGAAGAAAGCTCGGACATGGCGGGGAATTCAAACGGATGTGGTTGCAGGTCTCGGGAGGCACGACGGTTGCCGTGGTAGATTGACACCTTCCCCCGCGGATCCGTCGCCATGAGCACCATCGCTGCCTTGAACGCGGCGCTCGGCGAGCGCTACCAGATCGAGCGCGAGCTCGGCCAGGGCGGCATGGCCACAGTCTATCTCGCCGCCGATGTGCGGCATCAGCGCAAGGTCGCCATCAAGGTCCTGCGCCCCGAACTCGCCGCGGTGATCGGTGCCGAGCGTTTCGTTCGCGAGATCCAGACCATCGCGACCCTGCAACATCCCCATATCCTCGGGTTGATCGACAGCGGCGAAGTCCAGGGCACCGCCTACTACGTGATGCCCTTCGTCGAGGGGGAAAGTCTGCGGGACCGGCTGACCCGGGAGAAGCAGCTCCCGGTGGACGACGTCGTGCGGATCGGTACCGAGGTGGCCGGGGCCCTCGACTACGCCCACCGGCACGGGGTGATTCACCGGGACATCAAACCCGAAAACATCCTGCTCCATGACGGCTCGGCCCTCGTGGCCGACTTCGGGATCGCGCTCGCGGTGAGCAGCGCCGGCACCCGGATGACCGAAACCGGGATGTCGCTCGGCACGCCGCATTACATGAGTCCCGAGCAGGCCATGGGCGAGCGCGAGTTGGGACCGCGGTCGGATGTGTACGCGCCTGGGATGCGTGTTATACGAGATGCTGCTCGGGGAGCCGCCGTTTACCGGTCCCACCGCGCAGGCGATCATCGCCCGGGTGGTGACCGACGCGCCGAGGCCGATCAGCGTGCAGCGAAAGTCGGTTCCCCCAGAGGTCGAAGGCGCGGTGCTCAAGGCGCTGGAGAAGCTCCCCGCCGACCGGTTCGGCACCGCCCGGGAGCTTGCCGATGCGCTGAGCGGCAAAGCGACACTCACGAAACCGGTACGGTCGGAATCGCGGGCGCGTGGCTCCTGGAGCCCAGGCAGGATGATCGCCGTGGCGGTAGCCGCGGGTGCGGCGGCGGGGCTCCTGGCCTACCAGATCGCCGGGCGCTCCGGAGGGGAACCGGTCAATTCAATGGACCGGCGGATTGCTTGGTGGCCCCGAGACCGCGTTCGGGGTCCGGGTTTCTCCCGATGGTGAGACAGTTGCCTTTCAGGCGATGATCGACGGTCAGACCCAGGTTGCCGTGCTCAAGCCAGGTTCGGGCGACTGGTCGGTGCTCACCCGCGATCGCGACCACGGGATCGCCCAGGAGCTCGCATGGGCCAGGGATGGAAGCAGGATCTTCTTCGCCCGCTTCTTCGAAGTGCCCCGAGGAATCTGGAGCATCTCTCCCCTGGGCGGCGAGGAGCGATTGGTGCTCGAGAATGCGGGCAATCCGGAGCCGCTTCCGGATGGGAGCCTGCTGGTGAGCCGGTTGAACTCCGCCCGCCGCCTCCAACTGTACCGGTACTGGCCGGACCGGAACCAGCTCGACACTCTCGACGCCACCAGCTCTTTCTCCTGGCAGGGCGCCGAGTTTCGGGCCTTCCCGGATGGGAAGCGGGTCGTGTACCTGGGCCGCCCCGCCAGGGATACGAGCGGCGGGGAACAGGTGCGCGTGCTGGACCTCACCACCGGCCGTTCGCGGGTGGTGCTCACGGACAGCAGTTACGCAGTGGGGTTCCGTGGATTCTCCATCTCACCCAACGGCAGGTGGATAATATCCTCCCGAAATGCGGGGAGCCTGACGGAATACTTTGCGATCGCCGCGGACGGGTCCGGGCGGGAGCGATCGCTCTTCAGTGCCACCGGGTATACCCAGTGGGGACCCGATGTCGGCCCCGATGGAAGCCTCTACTTCGATCAGGGGCAGAGGGTTCTCGAGATTCATCGCTACAAGCCCCCGGCGGGCGCACTCGAGCGAACCGCCGTCGGAACCTACATCCCGGGAGGGTTCGCGCTCGCCCTTCCCGACGGCCGGGTCCTCGCGGTGGCGGGTTCCGGAGGCAAGTACCGGATCATGGTGGTTGCGGGGGCGGGGACGGGCCGGCCATTCGTCGCGACCGACGAAGCCAACGGGAGCTCCAGGCGATGGTGGGATCAGACCACGTCGTGTTCAAGATTCTCCAGGGGAGCCGGCCCGTCGAAATCGCGGTGGCCTCGGTCCAGACCGGCCGAGTGGTGAATCGATTCCCGATTGCCGATGCGACTACGCTCGCCGGCTCGGTGGATGGAAAGACGATCTTCTTCGGGAAAGGCGGTCAAATCTGGCGGCTGCCGGTCGCGGGCGGAACACCGGAACGGTTCACGCCCGGAGACGGGATGGCGGTGGATCCCCGCGGCAACGACCTCGTGGTCCAGCGGATCGATGAGGCGGGGGTTCACCTCCTCCGGGTCCCGCTCGATGGCGGCCCGGAACAGGAGATCCCGGTGCGAGGCGACCTGCGCCTGGCCCCTTTCCCCATGCATCCTGGCGGGGTGGGACCGGATGGCCGGATCGTGCTCCAGGTGGTCTCTCCCGCGGTCGTGGTTCTGGCCGGCGGCCATTCTCGATCCCACCACGGGAAAGCTGGAGCTCACCCCATCGGGTCGGACGTATGACATGTCTGCCCAATGGACCGCGGACGGGAGCATCGTGAGCTCGGCGTTGCCCCTGGAAGCGCGACTTTGGCGTCTTATGGCAACCGGTAATCGAAAGTGGTGGGAGTAAAGACTTCGGCGTGAGCCAAACCGTCGCGACCGGGCGGTCATGCCGCTAGTTTTCCGCCCTCTCCAGGGAGCCTGAATGGGATTCGAAGGGGTGGATTTCTACGGCGTCGATGGGTTGTTCTCCGAGGAGGAGCGCGCCGTGCGCGACACGGTGCGCGCCTGGGTCGAGGAGAACCTGATCCCGATCATCGGGGACTGCTACATCGAAGGGCGCTTTCCGAAGGAGTTGATCCCCGGGCTCGCCGAGCTGGGCGTGTTCGGCGCGAATCTGCCGGAAGAGTATGGCTGCGCCGGGCTCAACAACGTGGCCTACGGGCTCATCATGCAGGAGCTCGAGCGGGGCGACAGCGGGATTCGCTCCTTCGCGTCGGTACAGGGCGCGCTGGTGATGTATCCGATCTACGCCTTTGGATCCGACGAGCAGAAGAAGCACTGGCTGCCACGACTGGCGTCGGGGAAAGAGATCGGATGCTTCGGGCTCACCGAACCCGACTACGGTTCGAATCCGGGCGGGATGATCACCACCGCGAAAGAAACCAGGGACGGCTGGGTCCTGAACGGCACCAAGATGTGGATCACCAACGGGAGCCAGGCCACCGTCTCGGTGATCTGGGCCAAGACCGGCCCGATCGACGACGCCAAGTCCATTCGCGGGCTTCATCGTGCCGACTTCGACCAAGGGCTACGCCGCGAAGGACCAGAAGGGCAAGCTCTCGCTCCGCGCCAGCGACACCAGCGAGATCCACCTCGACGAGGTGCTGGTTCCCAAAGACGCCATCCTCCCGAAGAGCGGCGGGCTCAAGAGCCCGCTTTCCTGCCTGACCCAGGCCCGGTACGGCATCGCCTGGGGAGCGATCGGCGCCGCGATGGCGTGTTATGACGAGGCGCTCCGGTACGCGAAAGAGCGGGTAATGTTCGGGAAGCCGATCGGCGCGACCCAGATCCAGCAGGTCCGGCTCGCCGAGATGCTGACCGAAATCACCAAGGCCCAGTGCCTGACCCTCCAGCTCGGCAGGCTCAAGGACGCCAGGACCATGACGCCGCAGCAGGTGTCCCTCGCCAAGCGGAACAACGTCGACATGGCCTGCGAATGCGCCCGGGAGGCCCGTCGCCTGCTCGGGGCGAATGGCATCCTCGCCGAGTACCACTCGATGCGCCACCTGGCGAATCTGGAGTCGGTGTACACTTACGAAGGGACCCACGACATGCACTCGCTGATCCTGGGTGAGGAGATCACGGGGCATGCGGCGTACTAGAGGTCTGAGAGGCTGAATGCTCCCTCGCTTTCCGACCTCCAGACCTCCGGTCCAGACCTCCAGACCTCCAGACCATCACGAGGTCTTCCTATGCGAATAGCTGTGCTTCTCAAGCGGGTCCCCGATACCGAATCCCGCTTCGCCATCGCCGCCGATGGGAAATCCATCGACACCGCCGGACTCAAGTTCGACATGAGCGATTTCGACGGCTATGCCCTCGAAGTCGCGCTCCGGCTCAACGAGAAGCAGGGCCCCGGCGAAACCGTGGTGATCTCCCTGGGTCCTGAGGGCACCCAGGAGATCCTCCGCAAGGCGCTCAGCATCGGCGCCGATCGGGGGGTCCATCTGGTGTGCGACTCCATTCCCGCCGATGGCCTCGTGATCGCCCGGGCGCTTGCGGCCGAGCCTCAAGGACCAGGGATACGATCTCATCCTGTTCGGCCGTAATGCCACCGATACCGGCGCGGCCACCGTGGGCGCAATGACCGCCACGCTCCTCGACCTCGCCTGCGTCACCGCGGTTTCCTGGCTCGAGATCGAGGGCGGCAAGGGGACCGCGCATCGCGAGCTCGAGGGGGTCACCGAGACGGTGACCTTCCCGCTCCCCGCGGTGCTCACCATCGACGAAGGCATCGCCCGGCCCCGACTCCCCTCGCTCAAGGGAATCATGGCGGCCAAGAAGAAGCCGGTCGAATCGCGCGCCGTTTCTCTCGGCGAATCGCGGGTCCGGATCGTGAAGATGGAGCTGCCCCCGGAGCGGTCGGGCGGCCGGATCGTCGGCGAGGGGGCCGATGCCGTGCCGGAGCTGGTGCGGCTGCTGCACGACGAAGCGAAGGTGATCTGACCGTGGCCGACCTGCTGGTGGTCGGGGAAGCGCGTGGCGGGGTGCTGCGGCGGGTCTCCCTCGAAACGGTGACCGCCGCGCGCCAGGCCGTGCCCGCCGGGACGGGCCAGGTGCACGTGCTGCTCATCGGCGGGCAGGGCATCGGCAACCGGGCCCGGGAGCTCGCGGGTTATGGGGCGGACCTGGTGATCGTGGTGGAGCACCCGGGTCTCGAGCTCTACCATCCGGAAAGCGTCGCCGCGACCGTCGCGGCGCGGCTCCAGGCGGGGGGCTACCGCGCCGTGCTGTTCCCCGCCTCGGCCCAGGGGCGTGACCTCGCGCCTCGGGTTGCCGCGCTGGTCGGCGCCGGGCTCCTGGCGGATGTGGTGGAGTTCCGCATCGAAGCAGACGCGGTGGTGGCCCGGCACCCCATGTATATCGGCAAGACGGTCGCCACGCTGCGGCTGGAGGGGAGCCCTGCCCTGATCTCCCTCCGGCCCGGCGCCGTCGCGGCCGCCGAGCAGTCGGTACCGCTCAAGACCGAGACCATGGCCCCGGCCAGGGATCCCTCCTCCGCCCGGGTCGTGGTGACCGGCCTTTCCGAGCGCGCCGCCGCGAAGCTCGACCTGGGCGAGGCGCCCATCATCGTGAGCGGCGGCCGCGGGCTCAAGGCCGCCGAGCATTTCCCCATGCTCGAGGAGCTGGCCTCCGCGCTCGGCAATGCCGCGGTCGGGGCGACCCGCGCGGTCACCGACGATGGATGGCGCCCCGCCACCGACCAGATCGGGCAGACCGGGCGGCTGGTGAGCCCCGACCTCTACATCGCGATCGGGATCTCGGGGGCGATCCAGCATCTCGCCGGCATGCGCACCTCGCGAGTGATCGTTGCCATCAATCGGGACAAGGACGCCCCCATCATGAAGATCGCCGACTACGCCATCGTGGGCGACTTGTTCGAAATCGTGCCCCGCCTGATCGAGGAGATCCGGAAAGTCCGCGCCACCAGGTAATTCAGGAGAACGCCGAATGTCAGGTCCGTTGCGAATCCTTGGTTTTGGGCTGCTGGTCGCGAGCGCAGCCCAGGCGCAAGGCAACTCACCGTCCCGGCCGGGAGCCGCGCCTCCCGAGCGCACGGTTCGCCGCACCATCCCGCTCACCAACACGATTGAGCGTGCCTTCGCGGCGGGAACCCGCGACTCGACCGGAAGGCCGGGGCCCAAGTACTGGCAGCAGTGGACCGAGTACACCATCAACGCCCGGCTCGATGTCCCGACCAACACAATCTCCGGGCGGGAGACCGTGGTCCTTCACAACAACAGCGACTCGGCCCTCCGGATCCTCGCGCTGCGGCTCGATCAGAACATCTTCAATGCCCGGGCGGCCCGGAGTGACTTCCTCCAGGAAACCATCGAAGTCACCCAGGGCATGCGGGTGACCCGACTGGCGGTGAACGGCCAGCCGGTGAACCTGAGTCCGCCACGGAGTCCCCGGGGCGGGGTCTCCACCACGGCAGGTCCGGGAGCGGTCGGACTGGATCAGACCGTCGCGGAGATTTTCCTCCAGGCGCCGATTCCGGCCCATCAGACCGTGACCCTGGAAGCCGAGTGGAGCTTCGAGGTTCCCGACGTATCACAGGGGCGGGGGATCCGCATGGGTCGGCAGGCGGATTCGCTCTACCAGGTGGCGCAGTGGTATCCCCGGGTCGCGATGTACGATGACCTTCGGGGCTGGGATACCGAGCCGTATCTGGGCCAGTCGGAGTTCTATAACAATTTCGGCCACTGGGACGTGAGTCTCGACGTGCCCGCGGGCTGGGTGGTCGGGGCGACCGGAACGCTTCAGAATCCGGAGCAGGTGCTGAGCGCCACGACGCGCGAACGGCTGGCGGGAGTGACCCGGTCGGACGAGCAGCAGACCATCGTCGGCGCTGGCGAGATGGGGGCCGGCAAATCCACGGTCGCTGGCGATCGCCTGGTCTGGCATTTCACCGCCGACACCGCGGGCGATTTCGCGTGGGCCACCTCGAGGAGCTACGTGTGGGACGCCACCCGGGCCACGATACCGGGTCGGGGAGCCGTCCCGGTCCACATACTCTATCTCCCCGGCGACAGCGCCTTCAGGCGGGCCGGCGCGGTGGTGCGGCATGCGCTGGAGTTCTACTCGAAACTCTGGATGCCCTACGCCTTCCCGCAGATGACCATTACCGACGGTCCCGAGCTGGGCATGGAGTATCCGATGTTCATCATGTCGGGAATCGGGGCGGCGGACCATGAAACCGGCCACCAGTGGTGGCCGATGATGGTCGGGGTCAACGAGACCTGGTACGGCTGGATGGACGAGGGCTTCAATCAATACATGAACATTCTCTCCGGAGCCGACCTCCGGGGACTTCGGACGACGCTGGACGGGTGGGGCCAGCAGTATGGCCGAACCAGCGGGGATGAGCTCGAATCGCCCATGATGTGGCCGGCGAACTACCAAGGGCCCTTCTACGGGTTCACGACGTACCTCAAGGCGCCGGAGATGCTGTCGATGCTGGGCGGCATCGTGGGCGACAGCGCGGTGCAACACGCGATGAGCGAGTACGCTCACACCTGGCGGTTCAAGCACCCATCGCCCTGGGACTACGTCTTCTTCATGGATCGAGCGCTCGGCCGGGATCTCGGCTGGTTCTGGTACTACTGGCTGTTCACGACCGACGCGGTCCGGAGCTCGATCGAAAACGTAGTGGCCGCCGGCCACCGAAGTACGGTGACCATCCACCAGGATGGAGAGATGCCGTCTCCGGTGGTGCTCCAGGTTCAGTTTGCGCCTCAGGGGCCGGCGATCAAGCCGATGCCCAACTCCCGCATGACCGACAGCGTCACCGCGATCGTCACCTGGCCGGTCGATGTCTGGTTCGGAGGCAGGAGGAGGTTCGACGCGGTGCTCGACTTCGGAGCGCGGAAGATCACCCGGATCGTGCTGGATCCGTTCCGGCGCTTCCCCGATCAGGACGCCCGAGACAACGCCTGGCCCCGGCCGTGACCGCGATTCTTGCGTGGGATCCGCCGGACCGGTATCGTTTGCTGCCATGAGTGGTCCAGCGTTCGTTCCCGCGGTCCCTCCCCCGGCGGCGCTCCGGCGGCCCCCCCCGCTCATACCCACCTTCCCCACTGGCTGCTCGCCTGCATCGCCGGCCCGGACCGGGGTAAGCAGCTCGCCGTCAACGGTCCCGAGATCCTGACCATCGGGCGCGCCCCGGATTCCAGTCTCCTGAGCGAGGATCCCGAGGTCTCCGAGCGGTTCGCGACGGTGCAGCTCCAGGGCGCCGCCCTTCATCTCCGGGGTCTGGGTGATACCCTCCCGTACATCGACGGACACTCGCGCATGGAAGCGCTCCTGGTGCCGGGCCAGCAGATCCGGATGGGGAAGTCGCTCTGGCAGGTGAGCGGGCCGGGCTCCGGCTCCGGTCCCGGGGTCTTTGGCCTGGTGGGCAAACTGGGCGACCGGCTCAACCTGATCGCGGGGCTCGAGAAGCCGAGCGATTTCCGTCCCGCCGAGATGTTTTCGGAGGTGATCAAGCGGCACCCCGACGAGGAGGTCGAGGCCTACTTCACCGTGGGCACCGCCACCACGACGCCGCAGCTCCTCTCGATCGACTGCGAACTGGCCCAGGCCCTGGATGTTCGTCCGGGTGCTGGTGATGTCCCTGATCCTCTACGTCGGATTCCTCTGGGTCTACGATCAATTCGAGAACATCCGGCTTCTGCCCGGCCTCATCATGACCGGCTCAGTGGCGGTGCCGTTCGCGCTGCTGATCTTCTTCTTCGAAGCGAACGTGCCCCGCAACATCTCCCTCTACCAGGTGATCAAGCTGGTGGCGCTGGGCGGGCTGGTGTCGATCATCATCTCGCTCTTTTTCTTCCAGTGGACCGGCCTGGACAGCTGGATGGGGGCCGCGGCGGCGGGCATCGTTGAGGAGAGCGGCAAGGCGCTGACCCTGCTCCTGGTGGTGACCCGTCCCCGCTACCGCTGGACCCTGAACGGGCTGCTCCTCGGCGCGGCGATCGGGACCGGCTTCGCGGTGTTCGAGTCGGCGGGTTATGCGCTCGATTTCGGACTCCAGGACAACAGCATTCAAACGATCCGGGACATCATCCTGCAACGGGGCCTGCTCAGCATCCTGGGCGGACACACCTTGTGGACCGGTCTGGTGGGCGCGGCGCTCTGGCGGGTTCGCGGCAACCGGAAGTTCAGCCCCGGCATGTTCTTCGACGCCCGATTTCTCCGGGTCTTCGGGCTCTGCGTCGTGATGCACATGATCTGGAACGCGCCCTTCGACCTTCCCGCGTACCTCAAGAACATCGGCCTCGGGGTGCTGGTGTGGTTCCTGATCATCGAGATGCTGAATGCCGGGCTCAAGGAGGTGAAGGTCGCCCAGATCGAGGAGGCGACCGGACAGCACCCGGCCCCCACTTGATGGGGACGTTCGTTCCGCTCCGTCATCAGGCTCCCCTTCCGCTCGACCGATTCATTGTTTCCGATCCTCCCGGTGAGGAGGCGCTTCCTCTCGATGTCCTGATCGTCGGGGCTGGGCCCGCCGGGCTGGCCGCGGCGATCGAGCTGGCCAACCTCTCCAGGCGGAACGACACCGAGCTGGCCCTCGGGGTGCTCGAGAAGGCCGGGGCCCTCGGTGAGCATTGCCTTTCCGGCGCCGTGGTCAACCCCGCTGCTTTTCGAGAGCTGTTTCCGAGCCTCGCTCCTTCCGAGCTTCCCTTCCGGGGCCCCGTGACCCGCGAAGAAGTCCGCCTCCTCACCCAGCGGGGCGGATTCCGGATTCCGACCCCGCCCACCATGCGCAATCATGGGAACCAGCTCGCCTCGCTCTGCGAGATCGTGCGCTGGCTGGGGGAGAAGGCTGAAGGTCTGGGTGTGGATCTCTTCACCGGGTTCCCGGCCGATTCGCTCCTGGTCGAGGGGACCCGGGTCCGCGGGGTCCGCACCACCCCCGCGGGACTGGATCGGACCGGCGCGCCCGGCGGCGAGTATCAGCCCCCGACCGATCTCACCGCCCGGATCGTGATCCTGGCCGAGGGCACCCGCGGCGCCCTGAGCCAGGCCTGGCGGACCTGGCGTGGGGTGGCAAGCCCTAACCCGCAAATCTTTGCCCTCGGCGTGAAGGAGGTCTGGCGGGTGGCCCGCCCGCTCGACCGGGTGGTGCACACCCTGGGGTGGCCGGTGCCGCTGGACGCCTTCGGCGGAAGCTTCCTGTATCCGATGGCCGGCGACCAGGTCGCGCTCGGACTGGTCGCGGGGCTGGACGCCCGGGATCCCGGCTTCGATGTCCACGAGCTGCTTCAGCGCATGAAGCTCCACCCCGTGTTCCGGCGGGTTCTCGAGGGCGGCGAGCTGCTCGAGTGGGGCGCCAAGACCATTCCCGAAGGCGGATACTGGAGCCTGCCGGATCGCCTCTCCGGAGACGGCCTGATCACCGTGGGGGACTGCGCCGGCCTGGTGGACGTCGCGTCGCTCAAGGGCATTCACTACGCCATGCACTCGGGCCTGCTCGCGGCGCGCGCGGCGTTTCGGGCCCTCGAGACCGACGGGGTCTCCGGCGGCCCCGAAGGTCTGGGCGGCTTCGACCGGAGCATCCGGGAGAGCTACATTGTGTCTGATCTCAAGCGAACCCGGAACATGCGCCTGGTGTTCAAGCACGGCTTCCTGCGGGCCGGTCTGGAGAATGCCCTGCTCACCCTGAGCGGAGGGCGGTTTCCCGGCGGGCGGATCGCGATCCAGGAAGACGCCGCGGTGGCCCGCCACCCCGACGGCGGCTCCTCGCCGCTGGTCCCCGACGGCAAGCTCACCATGAGCAAGCTCGACGCGGTCTTCAAGTCGGGCAACGCCACCCGGGACACGATCCCGACGCCACCTCCTTCCCGGGCCCGGGATCGACGCCGAGCTGGCGCGGTTCTACGCCCACGTGTGTCCCGCCGGAGTCTATGAGGCGACCGGTGAAGGGCTCCGCACCAACGCGCCCAACTGCGTTGACTGCAAGGCGACCGATGTCCTCGGTCCTCGCTGGACCCCGCGAGAGGGCGGCAGCGGCCCCCGCTACCGGTTGATGTGATGCGCGACAATCGCGACAATCGCAAGGAGCGGAGCGACTTCTGGGGCCCGCCCGACGCCGACATGCTGGAGAGCGCGGTCGCGGCGGAGCCGATGATCGCGAAGGCGCGCCTGGGCCTCACCCTGGCGTTGCTGATCATCCCGTTCGCCAACCTGGTCCTGACCCTGCCCCGGGAAGGCCGGGGGCAGTACGTCGGGATCGGCGTGATCCTCGCCGCGACCGTGCTGGCCGCGACTACCAACATGCTGGCCGCCCGCGCCCTCCACCGCTCGTGGCTCCCCTTCGTCACCAGCATGCTCGACGTGACGCTGGTGAGCATCGCGCTGTACGGCTTCAGTATCCTGGGCGATCCCCACCAGGCGGTGAACAACAAGGTCGCGTTCGAGACCTATTTCCTTGCGATCGGGGCGACCTGCCTTCGCTACGATCCCCGGCTCTCGATCGTGGCCGGAGTCACCGCCATGGCGGAGTACGGGGCGATCGCGCTCTGGGTGGTGCTGGGCCACGACCTGACCAGCACCGAGTACGCCCCGTGGTCCTACGGCCGGTTCGACTGGACCGACCAGGTGGCCCGGATCTTTCTGCTCGGTCTCTTCAGCGGGTTATGCATCGTGATCGTGACCCGGCTCCGCGGCCAGCGGCGGATGTCGAGCTACGATGCCCTGACCGGGCTGCTCAACCGGGCCTACTTCGAGCAGTTCCTCGCCGCGGAGATCCGCCGCTCCAAGCGGAACGGCGACCCGATCTCCGCCGCCATGGTGGACCTGGACCGGTTCAAGCACTTCAACGACACCTACGGGCACGCCGCCGGCGACGAAGCCCTCCGCATCGTCGCGGGGGTCATGCGGCGTTCGGTGCGCCGGAGCGATCTGGTCGCGCGGTATGGCGGCGAGGAGCTGGTGCTGGTGATGCCCCGCACCACCCTGGAGCAGGCCCACAAACGGCTGGAGTCGATTCGGGAAGCGGTCGCGGGCGGCGCGGTGCCGCTCCCCAAGCGCGAGAAGAGCGTCGGGGTCACCGTGAGCGCGGGGGTGGCCTCCTGGCCCACCGACGGGGAAAACCCCGAAGACCTGATTCACATCGCGGATGCGCGGCTGTTCCAGGCCAAGGCCCTGGGACGCAATCGGGTGGTGGCCACCAGCGACGCCGCGGCGGCGGTGCAGGCCACCAGCTGACCGGAAGTCCTCAGGGAATGCGAGTGATCTGACCGAGGAAGAGAATCGTTCCGGAGTACCGTTCCCGAATGGCCAGCAGAAACGGCCGATCCACCAGCACCGTCACCGGCGCCGCGGTCTCCCCCACCCCCACCGAGGTGGCGGCCGCCGCTTCGGTGCCCTCCTCGTTGATGTTCACGAAGGTCTTCTGGGTCACCCGGGTCAGGTAGAGGTTGCCGGCCAGCGGGCCCTCGACCAGGGCGCTGAAGTCGGCCAGGTCGGGGTCGAAGGCGCGGCGCATTCCCAGCGCGGCCAGGTCGTCCTTCAGCTCCCGCTGGTACTCCAGCCGGAGCTTCGGCATGGCCAGGCCGATCTTGACGTCGCGAAGCGCGCCGATCCATTGGTCCCATTTCGCGGCGTCCAGCCCCGCCACCAGTCCATCCAGCGTCCCGCCTTCCCGGGGCAGCACGATGGTCAGGGACCAGGCGCCGTTGCCGTACAGCAGGTCGACCACTTCGGCGTCGGCCAGCGAGGCATAGCGCAGGGTGTCGGGCTCCCGATGCATCATCGACACGGTCTGGTCACCGCTCGGGGCGTGGAAGGTGGCCGGAGCGGTGCGGTCCGGATCGAACCCCGCCCGCCAGCGTCCCTTGAAATAGATCGCGTTGATCAGGAACATCACTTCGTTGCTCTGGATCTGATCGAGAATCGTGGGGATCTTGCCGCCGGTCTTGTCCTTCACCCAATTGTTGATGACGTCGAGCGACGAGGGCGCCTGGAGGTCGAGGGACTGCACTTCCGCATCGAACGAGCCGCGGGCCGCGTCGAGGAAGCCGGTCCGCCAGCTCACCCCGCTCTGGGCCCAGATCGAATTGGCGATCCGAACATCGGTGGTGGTGTCAAGGCTTCGGAGCAGATCGATCACGGTGCGATAGCCGGCGTCGAGGTCGCCCAGAGGCAGCTGATCCAGCCGCAACGCCACCCGCATCGAATCGAGCGTGGCGCCGGCCGCCCCGTTCATCGTCATGCCGAGCGCCATGGAGGCGCTGGTCGGGGAAAGAAAGAGATTGTCGCCGCTCGCGCCTTCGCGCGCCTTGAGGAACAGAGCGAAGCCGAACCCGTTGGCCCCGGCGACCAGTTGGGATTCGGCGGCGGTGAGACTTCTTGGGAGGCCGGTGATCAGCGGCGGCGGCCCCTCGGACTCCGAGGCGAGCGAGCATCCCAATCCAGCGAGCGCGATGGTCACGGCGAGCTTCCGCATGATTCAATCCCCCAGAATCTTGATCACGACCCGCTTCCGCCGCTGGCCGTCCCATTCCCCGTAGAACACCCGCTGCCAGGGCCCGAAATCCAGCTTTCCCCTGGTGACGGGGATGATCACCTCGTGCCCCACGGTGAGGCTGCGCAGGTGGGCCGCCGCGTTGTCCTCCCCGGTTTCATTGTGACGATAGCGATCCGGCGCCCACGGCGCGATGGTGTCCTCCAGCCAGTGCAGGATGTCGTGCCAGAGCCCCGATTCGTGATCGTTGACGAACACCGATGCCGAAATGTGCATCGCGGACACCAGAGCGATCCCTTCCTGGATGCCACTTGTTGCAAGCTCGGTCGCCACGCTCTCGGTGATGTCGATGATTTCCTGGCGCTTCCGGGTCTCGAACCAGAGGTAGTGAGTGTGCGCTTTCATGAAGCCAAAGGTAGTGGACCCTTGATCGAAGCCCCCGAAGGAAAGAAAATTCCAGGGTGCGCTTGTCGCGAGGATTGGGTGGGCGGTGCGTGGTGGCGGTCGTTGCCACCGGTCTGGGGGTGGGCGTCCGGCTTCTGCTTACCCCCTGGCTTGGTGATGCCTTGCCGTTCCTCACCATTTTTCCGGCCGTCGCGGTCGCCGTCTGGTACGGGGGATTCTGGGCCGGACTGCTCGCGACGATGCTGGGGTACCTCGCCGCCGCCCTGTTCTTCATTCCTCCAGCCGGCATCCTGCTCGGCGGCTCGGAGCAGATCGTGGGCCTGATCGGCTTCCTCCTCTCCTGCGCCATCATTCTGATCTTCGGCTCCCGGATGCACCAGGCCCGGGCCCGCGCCGAGGACAATGCGCGGGAGCTCGCCGAACAGCGCGAATGGTTCCGCACCACCCTGGCGAGCATCGGGGATGCCGTGATCACGACCGATATCACCGGCCGGGTCACGTTTCTGAATCCGATCGCGGAGCGGCTCACCGGATGGCCGGCGGAGGAAGCGGAGGGTGAGGCGCTGGCGAGGGTGTTTCCCGTCGTCGCCGAGCCGTCCGGTCAACCGGCCGTCAATCCGGTGGATCGGGTCCTCCGGGAAGGGTCCGTCGTCGGTCTCGGAAACCCCACCGAGCTGATCGCGCGGGACGGCGCCCGCCTGCCCATCGACGACAGCGCGGCGCCGATTCGGGATGCCGAGGGCCGGGTTCGCGGAATCGTGCTGGTCTTTCGCGACGCCACCGACCGAAGGAATCGCGAAGCGGAGATCCGGATGGGCGCCGCGCGGGTGCGGGCCTTCCTGGAGACCTCCCTCGACGGCATCATTACGATGGACTTTCAGGGGAACGTCCTCGAATTCAATCCGGCCGCCGAACGTCTGTTCGGCTATTCCCGCCATGAGGCGATCGGGAAGTCGCTGGCCGATCTCATCATTCCGGAGCCGTTGCGGGAACGGCACAAGCAGGGTCTGGTTCGCTACCTCGCCACCGGTGAGGGAGCCATCCTGGATCGCCGGGTCGAAATGACTGCGCTCCGTGCCGACGGGTCCGAGGTCGCCGTCGAGCTGTCGATCACCCGGATGCTTACCCCCGGCATGCCGGTCTTCAGCGGTCACATTCGCGACATCCATGACCGGGTGAAGGCCGACCGGCGCCGGGCGGCCCGGCTTGCGGTGACGCAACGGCTCGCCGAGTCGGGTTCGCTCGAAGAAGCCGGCGTTCCCATCCTGGAAGCGATGGGGACCGGGCTCGGCTGGGATGTGGGAACGCTCTGGCTGGTGGACCAGGAACGACGGGTGCTCTGCTGCGAAACGGTATGGCACCGGGAGGGGATGCCGGGGCAAGGGTTCGAACGGGGCTCTCGCGAATTCCGGTTCCGGATTGGGGAGGGGCTGCCGGGAAGAACCTGGGCATCGGGTCGCCCCGAGTGGATTCCCGATGTGAGCAAGGACGGCAACTTCCCCCGGGCGGCCCTCGCCGTGGCGGAAGGTCTCCGGGGCGCCTTTGCGTTTCCGATCCGGATCGGCCCCCGGTTCTTCGGGATCATCGAGTTCTTCTCCTGGGAGGTCCGGGAGCCCGACCCCGACCTCCTGGAGATGGTGGAGACCCTGGGAAACCAGCTCGGTCAGGTGATGGAGCGCCGGCGCATCGAGATGGAGGCGGCAGCGGAGCTCCGGGAAGCCGACCGCCGGAAGGACGAATTCCTGGCGACGCTCTCCCACGAGCTCCGGAATCCGCTGGCGCCGCTTCGGAATGCGGTGGAGCTGCTCAAGCGCGATCCGGGGCGCCGGGGCGGGCAGCACGCCCTGCCGATCATGGAACGCCAGCTCGACCAGATGGTGCGGCTGGTGGATGACCTGCTCGAGGTGAGTCGCATAACCCGCCGCCTGCCGGAGCTCCGCAAGGCGCCGGTGACCCTCGCGGCGGTGGTGCGCAATGCGATCGAAACCAGCCGCCCCCTGATCGAGGAGCGGCGTCACACCCTGACGGTATCCCTGCCCGAGCACCCGGTCTGGCTCGACGCCGACCTGACCCGGATGGCCCAGGTGTTCTCCAATCTCCTCAACAATGCGGCGCGGTATACCGAACCCAGCGGCCGCATCAGCCTCACCGCTCTGGCGCTTGATCGTCAGGTCGTCGTGACGGTTCGTGATACCGGAATGGGGATTCCCGCGGAGCAGCTCTCCCGGGTCTTCGACATGTTCGCCCAGGTGGATCAGTCGCTCCATCGGAGCGGGGGACTCGGGATCGGACTCACCCTGGCGCGACGCCTGGTGGAGCTTCACGGCGGCACGGTGACCGCCATGAGCGACGGGCCCGGCAAGGGAAGCGAATTCATCGTCCGGATTCCGATGGCCGCCGGTCCTCCTCCCGCGCGCCCCGTCGTTTCCTCCCGGGCTGCCGCGGCGAGGGCTCGCAAAATCCTCGTGGTGGACGACAATGAAGATGCGACCCTGACGCTCGGCGCCGTTCTCCAGCGCATGGGTCACGAAACCCGGACGGCCCTGGATGGCGCCGCTGCGGTTGAGGCCGCCGCCGCGTTCCGTCCGGAAATCATCCTGCTCGATATCGGTCTCCCGACCCTGAACGGGTATGAAGTCTGCCAGCGGATCCGGTCCCAGCCATGGGGCAAGGAGATGGCGGTCATCGCGCTGACGGGGTGGGGCCAGGAATCCGACAAGGTGCGGGCCGCGGCGGCAGGGTTCACCCTTCATCTCGTCAAACCGGTCGATCCTTCCGAGCTCGAACGACTGCTTCGCGACGTGTAGCGACCGCCCCTCGCTCGAGCGTCTCCGTTGGTTGGAACGCCGTCCCGTCCGCAGTGCTCTGGAGCTCGTGTGCGCATAGCCCAAGTCGCCCCGTTGTACGAGCGCGTCCCCCCGCACCTCTATGGCGGGACCGAGCGCGTGGTCGCCTGGTTGACCGACGAGCTGGTTCGCCAGGGCCACGACGTGACTCTCTTCGCGAGCGGAGATTCCGACACCGCCGCGCGACTGGTCCCCTGCGCGCCGCGATCGTTGCGGCTCGATGACCAATCGGTCGACCGCCTCGCCCATCACATCCTGCTTCTCGAGGAGGTCGCCCGCCGGGTCGACGAGTTCGATTTGCTCCACTGGCACATCGACTACCTCCATTATCCCCTGAGCCGCCGGTTGGGCCGTCCGAACCTCACCACGCTCCATGGCCGGCTCGACATTCCCGACCTGGTGCCGCTCTATCGTGAGTTCGACGAGGTGCCGGTGGTCTCGATCTCCGATAGTCAGCGTGGCCCGGTTCCCGCCGCGAACTGGATCGGCACGGTGCACCACGGCGTGCCCCGGGACCTGCATCGCCCGGGAGACGGCGGAGGCCGGTACCTGGCCTTTCTCGGCAGGATTTCTCCCGAGAAGCGGGTCGACCGTGCCATCGAGATTGCCCGCCGGTCCGGGTGGCCGCTTCGGATTGCCGCGAAGGTGGATCCGGTCGATCGGGTCTACTTCGAGACGGAGATCCGGGCCCTGCTGGATGCTCCCCACGTGGAATTTCTGGGAGAGATCGCCGAAGAGGAGAAGGAGGCTTTTCTGGGCGGGGCCGCCGCCCTGCTCTTTCCCATCGACTGGATGGAGCCGTTCGGGCTGGTCATGATCGAGAGCCTCGCGTGCGGCACCCCGGTCGTGGCCTGGCGTCAGGGAGCAGTACCGGAGATCATCGAGCATGCGGTGACCGGATTCACGGTCCACACCGTGGCCGAGGCGGCCGCCGCGGTGGGCCGGCTCGGGAGGATCAGCCGGTCCCGCTGCCGGGAAGAATTCGAGCGACGGTTCACCGCCGATCGCATGGCCCGCGACTATGTCGCGCTCTACGAACGCCTCTCGGGCGAGCGGACCGGATCCACCCCGTTCCGGCAGCGCCCACGGAGCCCTACCCGATGGCCCGAACAACCAGCCATCCAGGCATGAAGCCGGACACCCTCGATGTCTCCGACATCGTCGAGATCGGCGACCAGTACTACATCCTGGCCACCTCGATCCTGGCGCAGCACCAGGACCGCGTGCTCAAGCACGACGATACCTTCGCGCTGTTCGACCGGTTCGGCGACATCAAGCCGGTGGGACGCGGGGAGGAGGGTCTGTTCTCCCACGGTACCCGGTTTCTCTCCCGGCTGCTGGTGCGGGTCGGGCGGGATCGGCCGATGCTGCTGAGCTCCCGGGTCAAGGAAGACAACGGCCTTCTCGCCATCGACCTCACCAACTTTGACGTGGCCCCCCGCGGCAAGCTCGAGGTCCAGCGGGGGACGGTGTATCTGGCCCGGACCATCCTGCTCTGGGACGGGGTCTGCTACGAGCGGCTTTCGGTCCGGAACTTCAGCCGGAAACCGGTTGAGCTCGAGCTGGTCGTGAGCTTCGACGCCGACTATATGGACATCTTCGAAGTGCGGGGGCTGCAGCGCCGGGAGCGGGGAACCCGTCTCCCCACCCGGGTCGACGGGAACGTCGCCGTGTTAGGATACCGGGGGCTGGACGGTGTCGAGCGCCGGACCCGGATCACCGTGACCCCTCCACCCGCTGCGCTGCACCCCGGCGAGGCCCGCCTCCCGGTTCGGCTCGAGCCCCGGGGCGAGGTGACCTACTGGCTGACGGTGGCGTGCGAGCTGGCCGGCCAGACACCGACTCCGCTCCCCTTCGCCACCGCGCTCGACCGGGCCACCGAGTGCCTTCAGAACCGGAGCCGGTCCGGCTGCGGCATCCTCACCTCGAACGAGCAGTTCAACGACTGGCTCTCCCGGAGCCGGGCCGACCTCGCCCTGATGATCACGGATACCGCGGACGGACCCTATCCCTACGCGGGGATTCCCTGGTTCAGCACCCCGTTCGGACGCGATGCCCTGATCACCGCGCTGGAGTCGCTCTGGGTCAAGCCCGATCTTGCCCGCGGGGTGCTCCGCTTCCTGGCCCTGCGACAGGCCGACCGGACCATCCCGGTGCAGGACGCTCAGCCCGGCAAGATTCTCCATGAGCTCCGGAGCGGGGAAATGGCGGCGCTCGGCGAGGTCCCGTTCGCCGCCTACTATGGCAGCCATGACTCGACCCCGCTCTTCGTGATGCTCGCCGCCGCCTACTATGAGCGCACCGGTGACCGGGCCTTCACCGAGTGGATCTGGCCCCACGTGGAACGGGCCCTCGGCTGGATCGAACGGGATGCCGATCCGGATGGTGATGGCTTTCTCGAATATCTGCGGCAATCGCCCGAAGGACTGGTGCAGCAGGGCTGGAAGGATTCCTCCGATTCGGTCTGGCATCAGGATGGGCACCTGGCCGAGGGCTCGATCGCGCTCTGTGAGCTTCAGGCCTACGCGTACGCGTCGTGGCGCGGCGGGGCCGAGCTGGCCCGGGCGCTGGGACTCGAGGAGGCGGCCCGGCGGTATGACCGCAAAGCGGAACAGCTGCGGGAACGATTCGAATCGGTCTTCTGGTCCGAGCCGCTTGGCACCTACGCGCTGGCGCTGGACGGGCAGAAGCGTCCCTGCCTGGTGCGAAGCTCGAATGCGGGACACACCCTGCTCTGCGGCATCGCGTCGCCGCGAGCGGGCTGCCCGGGTGACCCGGACGCTGCTCGCGGCCGACAGCTTCTCGGGCTGGGGAATCCGGACCGTGGCGAACACCGAAGCCCGCTACAACCCGATGTCCTACCACAACGGATCGGTCTGGCCCCACGACAACGCGTTGGTCGGTTTCGGGATGAGCCGGTACGGATTTCACGAGGCGGCGCTCACCCTGCTGGGGGGCCTGTTCGACGCGAGCCTGTTCGTCGAGCTGCACCGGCTTCCCGAGCTGTTCTGCGGGTTCCATCGGCGCGACGGCGAAGGGCCGACGCTCTACCCGGTGGCCTGCTCGCCGCAGAGCTGGGCCGCGGGGGCTTCGTTCCTCCTGCTCCAGGCCGCGCTCGGCCTCGAGATCCGCGCCCCGGAACGCCTGGTTCGCCTCCACCACGCCAGGCTTCCTCCTTTTCTCGATGAAGTGCGGCTGACCAGCCTGCAGGTGGGAGACGCCGAGCTGGACCTCGCGGTGAGCCGGCAGCCCCAGGGCGTGGTGGTGAGCGTAACCCGCAAGTCCGGCGACGTGGAGGTTACTCTGGTTCCCTGACCCCGGCTCGCGAGGCGAGCAGGGACACGACGACCCCGAGCGCCAGCAGCCCGAGCACCACGGCGAGGGACACCGGGGTCGAGAGGCGAATCCACGCCGAGGTCAGCATCTTGAGCCCGACGAACACCAGGATGGTGGCCACCGCCGGCTTGAGATAGACGAATCGGTCCATCGCTCCGGCCAGGAGAAAGAACAGGGCGCGGAGTCCCAGGATGGCGAAGACATTCGAGCTGAAGACCACGAGCGGGTCCCGGGTGATCGCGAAGATGGCGGGGATGCTGTCGATCGCGAAGACCAGGTCGCTCCATTCCACCACCAGGAGCACCAGCAGCAACGGGGTGGCCAGGCGGCCCGCCCCGGTCCGGGTGAAGAATCGGGGGCCGTCATAGCTCTCGCTCACCGGGAGCATCCGCCTGGCAAGCTGCACCAGCGGGTTCTTCTCGGGCTCGAGCCGGTTCTCGGAGGAGCTCCAGTAGAATCGGATCCCGGTCACCACGATGATCGCGCCGAACACGTAGGCGATCCAGTGGAACCGCGCGAGCAGGAGCGCGCCGAATCCGATCATCACGCCCCGCATCGCGATCGCCCCGATGATGCCCCACTTGAGCACCCTGGCCTGGAGGGCAGGCGGGAGCGCGAAATACCGGAAGATGAGAAGGAACACGAAGAGGTTGTCGACGCTGAGCGACAACTCGACCAGGTAGCCGGTGTAGTACTCGAGCGCCGGTGGGAACCCGACTTCGCGCCACAGGAAGAGCCCGAACCCCAGCGCGATGACCACGAGCCCGGCACTCCAGAGCCCGGCCTCCCGCAGCGACAGCGCGTGCGCCCGGCGATTGAGGACGCCGAGATCCAGCACCAGGAGCCCGAGCACCAGGCCGCTGAATGCCAGCCAGACCCAGGGGTCGTGAAGGGTGGTCACAGGGTGAGCACCGCCGCCCCCTCGATCCGTCCCGCGCGCAGATCGTCCAGCGCCTGGTTGGCGGACTCGAGGGGGTAGCGCGTGATGGTGGGCCTGAGCCCGAATCGCGCGGCCACATCCAGGAATTCGCTGCCATCCTGCCGGGTCAGGTTGGCCACCGATCGTAACACGCGCTCCCGCCAGAGCAGCTCGTAGGGAAACGCCGGGATGTCGGTCATATGGATCCCGGCGCAGACGACCGTCCCCCCGGGCTGGACCGCCTGGAGCGCCCGGGGGACCAGCGCGCCCACCGGCGCGAAGATGATGGCGGCGTGGAGCTGTTCTGGCGGCGATTCCCCGGAGGAGCCCGCCCAGATCGCTCCAAGACTCCGGGCAAACTCCTGGCTGGCCGTGTCTCCTGACCGGGTGAACGCGAACACCCTCCGGCCCTGCGCGACCGCCAGCTGGGCCAGGAGATGAGCCGCCGCGCCGAAGCCGTACAGTCCGAGTCGCTCGCCCGACCCGGCCAGACGATAGGCGCGATACCCGATCAACCCGGCGCACAGCAACGGGGCCTGATGGGCCGGGTCCGGTGAGGATGGCAGGGGAAAACAGAATCGCGCGTCGGCCACGGTGCAGTCCGCGTAACCGCCGTCGATCTGATACCCGGTGAACCGGGCATTCGGGCAGAGATTCTCCCGTCCACCCCGACACCATTCGCAGATTCCGCAGGTCCACCCGAGCCAGGGAATCCCCACTCGCTGGCCAACCTGCAGGCTCGCCACCGCCTCGCCGGCGGCGGCGACCACGCCGACGATTTCGTGCCCCGGGACCAGCGGGAGTTTTGGATCGGGAAGCTCACCGTCCACGACATGGAGGTCGGTTCGGCATACCCCGCAGGCTTCGATCCGGACCAGGACCTGATCCCGCCCCGGCACAGGGGCCGGAATTTCCGTCGGCTCGAGCGCCCTGCCAGGAGCTCGCAGAACCATGGCCTGCATGCCGCCCCCCGGTCTCACCAGGGTGCCTCGGCGACATGCACCGGGTCATCGAGGCGGATGGCCCGCGCCTCCGAACCGGTCGGCGTTTCGTGCTGGCCTTCCGGAATGATCAGGAGGGCGTTGGCCCTGGCCATCGAGGTGAGAATGCCGGACCCTTGCGGCCCGGTCAGCCTCACGGACCGTGGTCCCGTGCCGTCTTCACTCACGATCGCGCGCAGAAAATGCTGGAGCTTGGGCCCGACCGTGATCGGTTCGGCCACTCGAACCGGAACGGTGCGCCGGAACGCCAGGCGCTGCCCCATCATTTTCCGGATCGCCGGCCGGACGAACAGCTCGAAGGTCACCATCGTGCTCACCGGGTTCCCGGGAAGGCCGATCCAGGGGATGTCCCGGAGCACCCCGAAGCCGACCGGGGCGCCCGGCCGCATCCGCAGCTTCCAGAACCGGAGCTCGGCGCCGAGGTCGGTGAGGACCGCTCGGAGATAGTCGTGCTCGCCCACGCTGATCCCGGCCGTGGTCACCAGCAGGTCGCACTCGAGGCCGCGGGTTAGGTGCTCCCGCAGGCTCTCCGGCCGGTCCGCCGCGATTCCCAGGTCCACCGGGGTCCCGCCGGCCTGGCGCACCAGGGCGATCAGGGTGTGGGTATTCGAGCTCGCGATCTTCCGACCCGCCAGGATCTCCTCGGGCCGGTCCAGCCCGGCGATCTCGTCGCCGCTTCCCAGGATCCCCACCCGGGGTCGCCGGGTGACCACCGGGAACCCGATCGCCAGCGACGCCAGCACGCCGAGCTGGGCGGGGCCCAGCTCGGTGCCGGCGTCGAGCACCGTCTCCCCGGCCCGGATGTCCTCTCCCGCTCTCCGGATATTGACCCCACCATCGCGGTCGTTGATGATCTCGACTGTCTGTCCGCCCGTCCGCGTGTCCTCCTGCCGGATCACCGAATCGGCGCCCTCGGGGAGCGGCGCGCCGGTGAAGATCCGGGCGCATTCGCCCGGGCCGATGACACAGGTGGGGAACCCGCCCGCCGGAATGACCTCCACGATCCGGAGCGTGCGGGGCGCATCCGCCCGCGCCCCGCGAACATCCTCCGCCCGGGCGGCGTACCCGTCCATCGCCGAGTTGGTCCACGGTGGGACGTTCATGGGGCTCACGACCGGCTCGGCGAGGATGGAGCCCAGCGCGTCGTCGAGCGGCAGTCGGAGGGGAGGCTGGGGACGAACCTCGGAGAGGATCCGGCCGGCGGCCTCTCCCGGGGCGAGCGGATGGGTCACAGGACCAGCGGCTTGGCGTGCTCCGAAATCAGAACGGTGAGCAGGGTGAGCCACATCGTATCCGAGAATCTGAGCACCCGGCAGGGCGCGTCGTATCGAGGATCGTCGGTCATGATCGCGATCCACTCGTCGGCATTCTCGGCGTGCGGGTTAAACAGCGGGGCGGGCGCGACCGAGCGGCGGAAGACTTCGATCTTGGGCAGCGGGGCCGTCTTGAACCCCTCGACGATCACCAGATCCATGTCGCTGAAGTAGCGCCGGGCCAGCTCCTCGGGTCCGGCCTCGTCGGCCCGCCGCTCGAAGCTCACCCGGAGATCGGGCGAGGCCACCACCACCCCGTCGGCCTTGCCCTCGTGCCAGTGCCGCCAGGAGTCGGTCCCCTGCCGATCCACGTCGAGGGGATGGCTGGCGTGCTTGATCGTGCCGACCCGGTGCTTCTGCCGCTTGAGCTCGTGGGTGAGGGCGCAGACCAGGGTCGTCTTCCCGGCGTTCTTGTGGCCGATCACGGAGACGATGCGGGTCACGGGTGCATCCGGTTGGCGAGGAGCAGATCTTCCGGCGTATTCACATTGAACCAGAGCCGGCTCGGGTCCCCGCCGAGATGATGCCGCAACGCGTCCTGGGCAAGAACCTGCACACGGACCTGGTCGTGAAAGGCGATGGCTCGAAGATCGCCTTGTTCGAGCGCCCGCGCCATAGCCGGAGCGCACGCGGCACCATAGCCCGCACAGAGCGGCTCGAGACCGCGACGCCCTTCGCTCGCGGGGATCACCACGTCGGCGGGCCCCAGTCCGTCCGCCAGGAGCCGGATCAGTCGCGCCGGCACGAACGGCATGTCCCACGCGACGCAGACCACCGGGGCGGGAGCGCGCCGGACTGCGGTGTACAGACCGCCCAGGCTGCCGGCTCCCGGCCGCTCGTCGGCGACAACCCGGAGGTCGCTCCGCCAGCCAGGGCGCCTCCGGCGCATTGGCCACGAGAAGGGGAAGCTCGCCCAGGGCGTCCCGGAAGGCATCCACCAACCGGTCGAGGATCCGGCGCCCCCCCACTTCCAGCAGCCCTTTCGGCGCCCCACCCATGCGGGTGGCGCCGCCCCCGGCCAGAATGGCTCCCCGGACCTGATCAGGCGGTATCGGTGGGCGGCTCCCCGGGCCGGTGCAGGTGTGGAGTGCCGCTCACCGCGCGGCCGACCAGGATCATGCCGGTGCGGCGGGCGATCTCGACCGCCATGGTGGACGGCACCGACGGGGTCGCGATCCAGGCCAGCCCCGCCCGCCCGGCCTTGGCGGCGAGCTCGGCGGAAATGCGGCCGGTGACGAGAAGGCCTAACCCGGCGAGGGGGCGGCGGCCCAGCACCATCGTGCCGATCACCTTGTCCACCGCGTTATGTCGGCCGATATCCTCCGCGTGGGCCAGAAGGCCCACCCCGTCGGTGAGCGCGGCCGCGTGGATCCCGCCGGTGTCCCGGTAACGCTCTCCCTGGCCGAACAGGGTCTTGAAGAGCGCGCGAAGCCGCTCGACCCCGGGCGGCTCTCCCCGGAGCGGGGCTGCGGCGAGCGAGTCGGGGTCGGCGAGATAGATGCTGACGGCGCCGCATCCGGACGCGAGGACCGGCCGGCGGTTCTCCCCCCGGACCCGGGCCACCCGCTCGGCGGGGACTTCCGCCCAGAAGCCCAGGTCGGTGGCGCAGGGACGGAGATGCACCTGCTCGATCGCCTCGATGTATCCCTCGCCGGCAAGCCAGCCGACGACCAATTCCTCGAGGAGGTCGGGGGTACACATCCAGGTCACCACGGGAACCCCGTTGACCTCGAGCCAAACCGGGACTTCCTCGACCGCGGCCTGCTCCGCCATCCGCCCGCCTCGCTTGGCGGGGCGCTCCGGAACGACCCGGTCACCAGTCACCGGTCACCATCACTGCTCACCGTCGCGCTCAGAGTCGCGTCCTCTGCGATGGTCACCGATTCGAGCTGGACCGGCCGCCGCAACCGGCTCGACATCCGGGTGAAGATCAGCCGCGCCATCGCCTCACAGGTGGGCAGTTGCCTGCCGGTGGCGAACTCCGGGACCTCGAGGTGCAGGGCCTTTCCCTCGAACCGCTGGCGCACTTCTTCCTCGAGCAGGCGATCCAGCTCGGTGACGTCCACGACGCCGGTCGTCTCGGGATGCAGCGGTCCGGTGACCGTCACGGCGCAGGTGTAGTCGTGAGGATGGTCGTCCACGACGCTTCCGAATCGGGCCCGATTCTGTTCCGGAGTCCACTCGGGCTTCCAGTAACGATGGGTGGCGCGGAATCGCAGGGTGCGGGTGAGGCTCACGCGCATGAGGCGGAAGTTGCCTCACCCGCCGCCCGAAGTCCAACGGCAGGCCGGATCAGAAGGGACGGTTGAACGCGTAGCTCAGGCCGATCCCGTACCAGCCGTTGGCCAGCCATTCCTTGGCCGGGGACGCGAGGACCGGTGGTTTGGTCAGGTCGGTCGTCGGAGGCAGCCGGTAGCTTTCCGGGTACTTCACCTGCCAGAAGGTGCTCCGAGCCTCCAGCCTCAGGAACAAGCGCTCGCTCAGATAGATCCGGGTCCCGATGCCGGGGATGATGGCTCCCTGAACCCGGAAGCGAAACCCGCTGGTGTCCTGGGGGACCCGGGCCCCCAGGACCAGGCCGAAGCCGGCCGACACGTAGGGCGCCAGGCGGTGCCAGGTCTTTCCCCCGGTGAGGTTGAACTGGATGATCGCTTCTCCCATGGTCGTTCGCTGCGGCACGGTATCCCGGACTGCGTGCTCGATCGGGTAATTGGGATCGAGGATGATCCGGTCGAGCCAGGCCATGCTGGCGGCGAAGCCGAGACTCAGGGTCCCGTTGGCCAGGAAGTCATAGCGAAGCCCCGCCAGTTGTCCGCTATGGGGAGCGACCCCCGCACTGCCTCCACTCCCTCCGAACCATCCGGTGTAGGCCCCGACGAATTGTCCGTACCGCAGGGTGCGATAGGGGGATGTGGCGGGATCGTGACCGACTTGCCCGAAGGCCTGCGCGGGAAGAACCGCGAGGAGCGCCAGCGCGGAGAGTTTCATGGAAGACCGAATCATGAGGAAACCTAGTCCCGGCCGGTCAGCGACACTCCGGTCATTTCGACCGGCTGCTCCATGCCGAGGAGCTCGAGGATCGTCGGGGCCACATCACAGAGGGCGCCTCCGCTCCGGAGCCTTCCAAGCGGGGTGTTGAATGCCACCAGGGGGACCGGATTGGTGGTGTGGGCGGTGTGCGGGCCGCCGCTTTCCGGATCGAACATCATCTCGCAGTTCCCGTGATCCGCGGTGATCAACAGCCGGGTGCCGCTCCGTTCACAGGCCTTCACCAGTCGCTCCAGGCAACCATCCACCGTCTCCACCGCCTGAATGACCGCCGGCAGCACTCCGGTGTGGCCGACCATATCGGGATTGGCGTAGTTGCAAAGGAAAAAATCGTGTTCCCCCCGCGATAGTGCGTCGCAGAGCGCCTCGGTGATCCCTTCCGCACTCATGGCCGGGGCGAGGTCGTAGGTGGCGACTTTCGGGGACGGGATCAGTACCCGGTCTTCCCCTGGATAGGGCGGCTCGTGGCCCCCGTTGAAGAAGTAGGTCACGTGGGCGTATTTCTCGGTTTCCGCCACATGAAACTGGGTCCGGTCCAGGTCGGCGAGAAACTCCGCGAGCACCCGCGCCAGGCTGAACGGCGGGAACGCGGTAGGAAAGGGAAAGGTGCGATCGTACCTGGTCATGGTGACCAGGTCGAGCCTGGGGCGATCCGGGACCGGGAACCCATCGAAGGGCTCGACCGCCAGGGCCCGGACGATCTGGCGCATCCGATCGGCCCGGAAGTTGAAACAGAGGACCCCGTCCCCGGAACGCATCGGCGCGCGGGGCATGCCGTCGCGGGTTAGGACGATCGGCTTCACGAACTCGTCGGTTTCGCCCCGCTGGTAGGCCGCCTGGATGGCGGCGACTGGATCGGTGGCGGCCTGTCCGGCGCCATGGACCAGCAGCTCGTAGCCCAGCCGGATACGCTCCCAGCGGTGATCCCGGTCCATGGCGTAGTAGCGGCCGATCAGCGAGGCGAGCTCGGCGCGGGGACCGGCGAGCCGCCGCAGATCCTCCACCAGCCGGGCGACGAATCCAGCGGCGGATTTGGGGAGGGTATCGCGGCCATCGAGGAAGCCATGCACCGCGATCCTCTGGACTTCATGACGGAGACCAAGCTCGACACACCCCAGCAGGTGCGAGTCCAGCGCATGGACCCCGCCATCGCCGATCAGGCCGATGAGGTGCAGGGTGCCGCCCCGCCTGCGTATGCCGGCGCACAGCTCGACCAGCGGGGCCAGGGTGAAGAAGGTCCCGCTGGTCATGCTCGCCGAGATGCGCACGATGTCCTGTGGCACCACCCGCCCGGCGCCCAGGTTCAGGTGGCCGACCTCGCTGTTGCCCATTTGTCCGTCGGGAAGTCCCACCGCGAGGCCACTGGCGTTGAGGAGAGTTCGAGGGCTTCCATTCCAGAGTCCGTGCCACACCGGCGTGCGACCGAGCTCGATGGCGTTGCCTTCGCGGCTTTCTCGATATCCCCACCCATCCAGCACGATCAAGGCAACCGGTGCGCCGCTCCTTCGGCGGTTTGACATGCTCCTCCGCGGCGTCTACAATGCCAATCGTGACGGACGAGCCGCAATCTAGTCCTTCGCGGAACGCCCTACCAGCCTGTTTCGGCGTCGTAGCCGCGCTTTCGGGAACCCTCTTCGCCCAATCCGCCCTTTCGATCCCGCAGGACACCCCGTTTTTCAAGGAGCCCGGCGGCACCAGGCTTGGGACGCTGGTCGCGGGGGCGCGGGTGCCCGCCGGGCGCAGCACCGGAGGGTTTACCCAGATCACGCTCGACGGCTGGATCTTCTCGGCTTCGACCCAGACCGATGGACGGGAAGGCTTCGATCTCTCGGTCAATGTCGCCGCCGGAGAGAACGTGCGAGCCGTGCCCAATGGGGCGGTCGTCGCCCGGGCGGTGGAAGGCGCCTTGTTCAACCGGGTGTCGACGACGGGCGGCTGGACCCGGGTCCGTCGCGCCGTGTGGATCTCGACGCCGTCAGTGCGGCGGCCCGCGCCGGCGCAGCGCCCCCCGAATCGCGCCGAGAGCACCGCGGCGCGTGGGTCGGGCGATACCGCGAAGATCGTTGCCCCGCCGGGTGAGGTGCGGCGCGCCACCCTGCGGAGGCAGGCGAGCCTCCAGCGTTCTCCCGATGGTCCGGCGGTGGCCACCCTCACCCTGCCCGCGGAAGTCGCGGTGGGCGAGACCCAGGGCGAATGGGTCAAGGTGACGCTCGAAGGCTGGGTACGCCGCAGCGAAGTGGACAGCGCCGTGGTTCCCCGGCCCGCGATCACCGCGGCGATGTTGCGGGAGAACCCGGAACGGTACGTCGGACAGACGGTCGATTGGCGGGTCCAGTTTCTCGCGATACAGCAGGCCGATGAGCTTCGCCCCGAGATGCCGCAGGGCCAGCCCTATCTTCTGGTCCGCGGGCCCCTTCCCGAATCGGGGTTCGCCTATGTCATGGTGTCGAAGGTACAGGCGGACCAGCTCCAGGGCCTGATTCCCCTCGAGGAGCTGTCGCTCACGGTGACGGTGCGCGCCGGGCGCACCCGCTTTCTGGCGACCCCAGTAGTGGAGCTGGTACGGAGGAATCCATGAACGAACAGCTGCAACAGCGGATCCTGCGGCGCCTCGAAGCGCTCTCGGACGAGCGCGGGTACCAGATCCTGGACTACGTCGAGTTTCTCGAGAGCAAGTATGCCGAGCGGGTCAATCCGACCAATCTCCTGGCGCGGATCTCGGAGGGCATCGAGGACACCATGCGCGCAGCCCGGTTGCCCATCAAGGCCATCTCCGGCACCACCGGCCTGATGGATAGTGCGGGGAAAGTGATGAAAGGGGTCGCCGCGGCCGCGGAAAGCGTGATGGACGAAGCCCTTGGAAAACCCAAGCCGCCCGCTTGATTTCCCCCTGAGCCAACCGTAATCTTCCGGATGGGTACACTCCGTTCGGACGTCGGCCTCACCTTCGACGACGTTCTCCTGGTTCCCCGTCACAGTCTGGTCCATCCTCGCGACGTCTCGATCGCGTCCCGTTTCACCCGCGCGATTCCGCTCCAGATCCCGCTGGTCTCCGCCGCCATGGATACGGTGACCGAAGCCGACATGGCGATCGCGATGGCCCGGGCCGGCGGCATCGGGGTGATTCACAAGAACATGACGGTCGATCGGCAGGCCGCCGAAGTGGACCGGGTCAAGCGGAGCGAGAGCGGGATGATCCTGAACCCGATCACTCTGGGTCCCGACCGCCCGTTGCGCGACGCCGCCGCCCTGATGCGGCGGTTTCGCATTTCCGGGGTGCCGATCGTGGATGGCGCCGGGCGGCTCATCGGCATCATCACCAATCGGGACCTCCAGTTCGAGCGCAATCTGGAGCAACCGGTCCACGAGGCCATGACCAGGGAAAAACTGGTGACCGCCCCGGTCGGGACGACCCTGGAGGAAGCCGAACGGATCCTGGCCCAGCACCGGATCGAGAAACTGCCGGTGGTGGATCCGGGCGGCGTGTTACGCGGCCTCATCACCGTGAAGGACATTTTCAAGCGGCGTCAGCACCCTGACGCGAACAAGGACCAGCACGGACGACTCCGGGTGGCCGCCGCGGTCGGGGCGGGCGGCGACGCCCGCGCCCGCGCCAAGGCCCTGGTCGATGCCGGGGTCGACGTGCTGGTGGTCGATTCGGCGCATGGCCACAGCGAGGGAGTGCTCCGGACGGTGGATGAGCTGCGCCAGGCGTTTCCCGACACCCAGCTGGTGGCGGGGAACGTGGCCACCGAGGCGGGCGCCCGCGAGATGGTGCGGCGGGGCGTCGATGCGGTGAAGGTCGGCATCGGGCCCGGCAGTATCTGCACCACCCGGGTGGTGACCGGCGTCGGTGTCCCGCAGATCACCGCGGTGTCCGACGCGCTCCGGGGCGCCGGGGAGATCCCGGTCATCGCCGACGGCGGGGTGAAGTACTCCGGCGACGTCGTGAAGGCCCTGGCGGCGGGCGCCGCCTCGGTGATGATGGGCTCGATGCTCGCCGGAACCGAGGAGAGCCCGGGGGAAAGCGTGCTCGCCGAAGGCCGCCGCTTCAAGATGATCCGCGGCATGGGGAGCCTCGCCGCGATGCAGGACGGCTCGGCGGACCGTTACTTCCAGGACGGCGAGCTCTCGCCCTCCAAGATGGTTCCCGAGGGGATCGAGGGCCGGGTCCCTTACCGGGGACCGGTCGGTGACGTACTCTTTCAGATGGTGGGAGGCTTGCGGAGCGGCATGGGGTACTGCGGCGTGGCCGACATTCCGTCGCTCCAGCGAGACGTCGAATTCCTCCGGATCACCGCGGCCGGTTTGCGGGAGTCGCATCCCCACGATGTGACGATTACCAGGGAAGCACCGAATTATTCCGGGTAGGGGTGTGATGTGAGGTGGGAGGTGGGAGCAATCACCGGCGGCCCTTGACGCACCTCGCGCCTCGCGCCTGTACCTCGCACCTCGCACCTACGAGGAGTCCACATGAATCTCTGGGCCACCAAGTCCGTGGATGTGCTCCGCGCCGAGGCGGAGGCCGTTGGGGAGACGAGCCTGCGGCGGACCCTCGGGCCGTTCAACCTCACGGCGCTGGGGATCGGCGCGATCATCGGCGCGGGAATCTTCGTTCTCACCGGCCAGGCCGCCGCCCTGTACGCGGGCCCGGCGGTTCCGCTTTCGATGATCCTGGTCGGCGTGTCGTGCGCGTTTGCCGGGTTATGCTACGCCGAGATGGCCAGCGCCGTCCCGGTGGCGGGGAGTGCCTATACCTACTCCTATGCGACCATGGGGGAGCTGGTCGCCTGGATCATCGGCTGGGACCTGGTGCTGGAGTACGCTGCCGGGGCCGCCACCGTCGGGGTCGGCTGGTCGGGACACCTGGTGGACCTGTTCAAGAACTTCGGGATCGTCCTGCCCGAGCGGCTGACCAATGCGCCAACCGCGTGGTGCACCGCGGAGAACGTGGCGAACGGGGTGGCCGGGTGCGCCCACTCCGGGCTCAACCTGACCGGCGCGATCCTCAACCTGCCCGCGGTGTTCATCGTGGCGCTCATGTCCACGATTCTGGTGATCGGGATCCGGGAATCGGCCCGGGTCAACAATCTGATCGTCATCCTCAAGGTCACCATCGTCCTCCTCATCGTGGGGGTCGGCCTTGCCCACATCACGCCGAGCAACTGGCACCCCTTCATTCCGGCCAACACCGGAACCTGGGGTACTTATGGCTGGTCGGGGGTTCTGCGGGGCGCCGGGCTGGTGTTCTTCGCCTATATCGGGTTCGATGCGGTGAGCACCGCGGCCCAGGAATCCAGGAACCCGCAACGGGATCTTCCCATCGGGATCCTCGGATCGCTCGCGATCTGCACCGTGCTCTACGTGGTGGTGTCCGCGGTGCTGGTCGGGATGGTGCCTTTCCAGGAGCTCAACGTGAACGCGCCGGTTGCCTACGCGCTGGAACGAGTCGGCGTCGGCCATTCGATCCGGGTGCTGGTCGATGTGGGCGCCGTGTTAGGCCTGGCTTCGGTGATCCTGGTGATGCTCCTGGGCCAGTCGCGGGTGTTCTACTCCATGTCCCGGGACGGGCTGCTCGGCCGGTGGGGTTCCCAGGTCCACCCCCGATTCCGGACGCCCTACCTGTCCACCATCTTCACCGGCGTGGCGGTGGGGCTGGCGACCGGAATTCTGCCACTCCAGCTGCTCGGTCAGCTGGTCAATATCGGGACCCTGCTGGCCTTCGTGCTGGTCTGCCTCGGCGTGATCATTCTGCGCCGGACCCGCCCCGACCTCGAGCGCCCCTTCCGCACCCCACTGGTGCCCCTGGTGCCGATCCTCGGCGTGATCTGCTGCCTCGGACTCATGGCCACGCTGCCCGGGGATACCTGGCTCCGGCTCGTGGTATGGCTGCTGATCGGGTTCGTGATCTATTTCGGATACAGCCGGAAGCACAGCGTGCTCCAGCGGGAGCGGGAAAGCGCGGGGAAGTAGGTCTGGAGGTCGGAAGGTCTGGCGGTCTGGAGGTCGAGGTGGCCTGGAGCTTTCTCCCGACCCTCCGACCCCCCGACCCCCCGACCCCCCGACCCCCCGACCTCCCGACTTCCCGACCTTCCGACTTAGTTTCACCTCATGTCGATTACGCTGTCCGCTGACAAACTGAACGCCGCCGAGGAACTTGCCGACCTGCTCGGCACCGGCCGGCGGGTCGCCCTCACCACCCATGTGCATCCCGACGGCGATGGTCTGGGGAGCGAAGTGGCGCTCGCCCACCTGCTCCTGGATCGAGGCCTCCAGGTTGCTATCGCCAATCCCACGCTCACGCCTCCTCGATTCGAGTTCCTGTTCCAGGACCTGAACGGGATCGACCGGAGCCGCGAGGCGGTCAAGGCCCTGCGCGCCTCGGACGTGATCGTAGTGCTCGACATTTCGGACCTCGACCGGCTCGGCATGCTCACCCAGACGGTGGCGGGACTCCGCGTGCCGGTCGCCTGCATCGATCATCACGTGAGCCCGGGCACGCTCCCGCCGGGGCCGCGCTATCTCGATCCCACCGCGGCCGCCACCGGCGAGCTGATCTGCGAGATCGCGCTCGCCAATCGCTGGGTGCTGACGCCTCCCGTGGCGCGGGCCCTCTATGTTGCCCTGGTCACCGACACCGGCGGCTTCCGTTTCAGCAACACCAGGCCGCGGACCCTGCGGGTCGCCGCCGAGCTGCTGGAAACCGGGCTCGATCCCGAGGCGATCTACATGGATGTGTACGCCAATGCGCCGGCGGGTCGGGCCCGCCTCTTCGCCGAGACGCTCCAGACCATGGTGGTCGAAGACGGACTGGCCTGGGTGACGGTGCCGCCGGGCGCGCTGGAACGCCACCAGGTCACGGTGGACGACCTCGACGGCATCATCGAGTTTCCCCGGTCGATCAGCGGGGTGCGGCTCGCGCTCCTGTTCCGGGAGATGTCCCGGGATCGGATCAAGGTCTCGCTCCGCTCGGTCGGCGATGTCGACGTGGCGGCATTCGCCAAGCCGTTCGGCGGCGGCGGACACAAGCATGCCTCGGGGCTTTCGCTCACTGGAAGCCTGCCCGAGGTGCAGGAAAAGGTGCTTCAGGAAGCCCGTCGCTATCTCGAGGGGTCCCGGTCCGGCGAGCGTATAGATTTGGCAATGCGTTTGGAGCCCGGACCATGACGACCCTGGATCGCATCGAACAGACGCTCGACACGCTGCGGCCGTATATCGCCTCGCATCGCGGCAAGGTCGAGGTGGTCGATTTCGACGAGTCCGACGGCATTCTGCTGCTCCGCCTGGGCGGTACCTGCTCGGGATGCAGCGCCTCTTCCATCACCCTGCGGCAGGGCATCGAAGCGCGACTGCGCCAGATGGTGCCGGAAGTGCGGCAGGTCGATGCGATCTGACCGGAGCGTGCGGCCGGCGTGAGCTCGCGAGAGGCCCAGGTGGGCGCCGCCCTCGCGCGGATCCGGAACCCCCGACTCGACAACGATCTGCTCTCCGCCGGGATGGTCCGGGACCTGACCGTGACCGAGGACGGAGCGGTGAGCTTCACCTTCCTGCTCTCCCGGGAAGACCCGGCCACCCTGGTGCGGGAGGCCCGCGCCGCGGTGAAGCAGGTGCCCGGGATTCGAGCCGACGCGGTCAAGATCACGGTAGTGGATCCGGCCGGGCCGGCGTCGTCCACCCACGGTCCGCCGGGCGCCCCCCAGTCGGCCGGGTTAGGGGTCCCCGCGCCGGTGCCGGTCGCGGCGCCCCGCCTGGGCCGGGTCATCGCGGTGAGCTCGGGCAAAGGCGGGGTGGGGAAGTCCACCGTCGCGGCCAATCTCGCGATCGCGCTGGGCCGGCAGGGACACCGGGTCGGGCTCATGGACGCCGACATCTACGGACCCAATATCCCCCGGATGTTCGGCTCCTTCGCCAAGCCCGCGGTCGTGGGTGGCCGGCTCCATCCGCTCGATGCCTACGGCGTCAAGCTGATGTCGATCGGGTTCCTGGTGGAGCGGGACGCGCCGGCCATCTGGCGCGGCCCGATCATCATGAAAGTGATCCAGCAATTTCTCAACGACGTGGATTGGGGCGAGCTCGACTACTTCCTGGTCGACATGCCTCCGGGGACCGGCGATGCCCAGCTGTCCCTGGTCCAGTCCATCGCGGTGGCCGGGGCGGTGATCGTGACGACGCCCCAGGAGATGGCGGTGGGTGACGCGCTCAAGGGTGCGAAGATGTTCGAGCGGGTCAACGTTCCGGTGCTCGGGATCGTGGAGAACATGGGACCGTACACCGATCCGGCCAGCGGGATCCGGTACACCTTTTTCGGAGAGGGCGGGGGAGAGCGGCTGGCCCGGGAAACCGGAGTGCCCCTGCTGGGATCGGTTCCGCTTCAGCCGGGGCTGGCGGCGCGGGCCGATGAGGGCCGCCCGGTGGTGACCGATGCACCGGAAAGCGCCGCGGCGCTGGCCCTGCTCGAAATCGCGGAGAAGTTTCACCGGCTGGCCGGGGCGCGCCCCGCCGAGCTGCCGGTGATCAGCCAGTAGAGGCTATTTCCACTCCACCCGCACTCCGCCGACCGCGGAGCGCACTTCGATGTCCACCTTGCGGGCGGCCTGGTCGAATCCCTCCGAAGTCCAGGTCTTTCCGTCCCGGACGAACCGGTCACCCTCGAATTTCGCGACCAGGCCTTCCATCTGAACCCGGATCCCCATGTCGTGGGGAGCTTCGAACACCACGCCGCCCACCGCGAGGGCGAGGTTCATGCGGGGATCTCCCCGCCACTCCCCCGCGAGTCCGATCCGGATCGCGCCGACGCCGCCTTCGAACCGCCAGGCCGGGCACCCGCTGTTCCCGGCCTGCTCGATGATCAGCTCACCCGCCCCCGCCTGGAACTCGGCGCTGCCGCAGGTCTCCGGGTTAGGAGCGCCGAACCGGACCCTCGTGCGGCCCGCGCCGCTCGCGACCCGGAGCGCCTGAAGCCGCAGGCCTCCAAGGTCGAGGTCGGCCTCTCCCGCGCCGAGCGTCATGCGGAGGTCCAGCGCCGCCTCCGGCGTGAACCCGATGTCGGCGGTCTGGGGAAGGACGCGACGCCGTCCGATCCGAAATCCACCCCGTCGAATCATCTCGGCGCCGAGCCTGACCCCATCGTCCGGGCCATACTCGCCGAGGGGGCGGAACCGGGTCGGGTCATAGCGCAGGTTCATCTCGAAGAGTCCGCCCCCGGTCGAAGGCCCGACGTGGACCCGGCCCGCGGCGTACTCGATCGTGGCGCGGAGGCGCCCTTCCCCGGAGTATCCGCGGGCATAGGAGTAGTCCTGAAGCACCGGCGCCGGTCCGCAGCTCGCGGCGAGGAGCAGGAGGGCGACCCAGGAGCGGCGGATCACGGGCGGGGCCGTTTCGCCGCGGTTACCCCGTAGCGCGGGGTGGCCCACAGGTATTCATCGGTCATTGCCTCGGGGGGCAGGAAGCGACCCGCCGCTTCGCCCCGGAGGCCGGCCCGGGAAAGCAGAAATGCCCCTAACCCGGAAGTCGCCGCGACCCAGGTGGGAAGCAGCGCCACCAGGAACACCAGCGTGCCGGCCACCGGGATCCCGCCGAACCCGACCCAGGCGGCCCAGAGGACGCTCAGGAACCCGGCGCCGCTCAGCAGATAGCGATAGCTGTTGGGCCCCACCGCCACCCCTTCCGCCATCCGGCGCCGGGTGCGGATTTCCCCCATCGCATGCAGGGCGGAAACCAGTCCCGCGAGGACCGCGGTCAGCAGGAGGAGGGGGACCACCAGAGCGACGAACGGCAGCAGCAGGATGCCGACGATACTCAATATCAGTCCGGCGATGATCAGCGCCGCCGTGGGCAGCGCGATGATCTGGGCCAGCACCCCGACCAGGAACGAGCGATAGAAGCTCCGCGCCACGGTATCCGAGATGACCTCGAGCCGCGGTTTGGCGAAGCTGACCATGCCGAAACCGGCGAGCACCAGCGCCCCAAGCACTCCGATGACCCCTCCCGCCCGGGTGAAGAGTCCCGAGGATTCGACGGCTCCGGTTTCGTTCAGCCGGGCCGGTGCCGCGCGCAGCTCGCCCTGAACTTTTCCGCCCTGATCGACCGCACGACCGCCGATCACCAGCGCATCGCCGGTGACCAGGGCGCCGGGATGGAGCAGCAAGTCACCATCGAGCACCACGAGATTCCCGGTGACCTGGCCGGCCAGGTCGGCATCACCGCCGACCACAAGCAGGGGACCGTCGATCCGTTGCCCGGCCGCAATGCGGAGCCCACCCGAGTGCACCTGGCCCCCTCGCACGGTCAGCGTGCTCCCCTTCGGATCGGATCCGAGCGCGTCCCGAAGCTCACGCTCCAGCCTGGCCGGGTCGTTGAGCCGATCGAGCGAGATGACCTGGGTGACGACGTGAGCTGGCGGAGCAAGCAGGGCGGCGGCAGCGAGGAGGAACGGGGTCACTGAAGAACGATCACCACTTCGGGTTGGCCGCCGGGACGGGATGCATCAGAAGTCGGCGGAGGGCTACCATCGATGCGGCATAGCCGATCACCAGAACGGATACCACCAGGGCAATCCGCCCACTCGACCCGCCGATCTTCCGGAGCGATTCGAGCCAGGGCTGTTCCGACAGGTTCTGGGCCATCGTGGCGAAGCCTTCCCACACCAGCTCGCGCAGCGCGGCCGCACCACGATCGACCCACGAAGCGAGAAGCGCCCGATTGAACAGGGACCAGACGACGCTCGCGCCCAGCGTGAGGATGAGTGAAGCCGCCAGAGCCAAGGGACGGCGAGGCCGGGATGGAGCTGCTACGGCTACCGGTCGCGTCACCTGGGCAAGCACCCGGTCCGCCAGATCGGCTCGGGGCGAGAAGGGAGCAAGTGTTTCCAGCATTCGGACGACCGCTCGGTCCTTCTCGACCAGGGCACGGCACTCGCCGCATTCGTGAAGGTGCTGGAGTGCTTCGGAGGACAACGACGCAGAATGAAACGCGTCGAGATCGTCGGCAGTGAAGTGCTGAGTGGGCCAGGTCATGGAAGCTTCTACGGCGCCCTTTCCATTTGGGTTTCCGACGTACAAACCTGAAACGTCGTTTTCTTACTCGCTCTTCAGATGGTCCAGCATCGCCCGCAGCTCGTGTCTCGCGCGATGGATATAGGTCTTCACGGTGCCGAGCGGAAGGTCCAGGATTTCGGCGATCTCTTCATAGGATCGGTCCTCCACATGGCGGAGGAGAATACAGCTCCGATACTCGGGACGGAGTTTGGCGATGGCGCGCTCGATCTCGCCGCCGAGCTCTCGATTCGCGACTTCATCGAGGGCGCTCTCACCGCCCGCGCCAAGCTCGAGGGAGGTGGCCTCGATGGCGTCGGGCGTCGTCGCATGGGGGGAGCCTTCCAGGGAGAGCGTGTCGAGCTCCCGCCGGCGGAGCTGATCGATCGCGACGTTGTTGGCGATCTTGAACACCCACGAGCTGAACTTGAACTCGGGGCGATAGGTGCCCAGGGCGTTGAGGACCTTCACGAAGGTGTCCTGGGACAGGTCCTCGGCGAGCTCGCGATTCCGGACCATCCGGTAGATCAGGGAGAAGACCGGACGCTGGTAGCGGCGAACCAGCTCACGGTAGGCGGCTTCCTCGCCCTCGCGGGCGCGGAGCACAACCTCCTGATCGATGAGCCCCGTGAGATCCATCAGCGGGGGAGCATTCCGGTCAGTCTCCCACATGTCCCCGATTGCCCTGACCAGCAGGAATGGATACATTCGGCGGCTATGTTCGCCACCGACAGGGAGTTACCGATCACCGGCGGGGCTCCCAAACGGGCTTACGTGCAGGGCATGTTCGAGGCGATCGCTCCGCGCTATGACTTCCTCAACCACCTGCTCAGCGCCAACCTGGACCGAGGCTGGCGCCGCCGGGCGGTGAATTGCCTTGGATGGGAGGACCGGCCGGCGGGTCTCTACCTCGATCTCTGTACCGGCACGATGGACCTCGCGGCCGAGCTGGGCAATCGATCCGGTTTTGCCGGGACGGTGATCGCCGCCGATTTCGTGCAGTCCATGCTCCTCCTTGGCCGGGGCAAGTCGGCCCGGACGGTTCCCACCAACGCCGACGCCCTGACGCTGCCGTTCGCGGATGCGACCTTCGACGGCGCCACGGTGGGATTCGGCGTGCGCAATCTGACGGATCTGGATGCCGGCCTCCGGGAAGCGGCGCGGGTACTCAAGCCCGGTGCGCGTCTGGTGGTGCTGGAATTCACGACCCCGCGGCGTAACCCGCTCCGCGGGCTCTACGCGTTCTACTTCCGGCATCTCCTCCCACGGATCGGCCGCATGATCTCGAAACATAGGGATGCCTACGAATGGCTGCCAGCATCGGTGACCGCCTTTCCCGGCCCTGAGGAGCTGGCGGAGCGATTCCGGAGCGCCGGCTTCGATACGGTGAGCTGGCGTGGGTTGCTCGGGGGCATCTGCGCGATCCATGTAGGGGCCAGGGGCTAGGGGTCAGGGACCAGGGAAGAGGAATCGACATGGCGCTCGACAGCCTCCGGGAATTCATTGCCGCGATCGAGAACGCGGGCGAGCTCGTGCGCATCCGCGAGCCGGTCGCGACCAGGCTCGAGATCGCCGAGATCGCCGATCGTTGCATGAAGAGCGATCGGGGTGGGCCGGCATTGGTGTTCGAGCAGCCGGTGCTCGAAAACGGCCGGGTCAGCTCGATGCCCGTGGCGATCAACCTGTTCGGCTCGATGCGCCGGATCTGTCTCGCCCTCGGTACCGAGCGGCTCGACGACATCGGCGGTCGGATCGCGGAGCTGGTCGAGATGAAGGTGCCCGAGGGGATCATGGGCAAACTCGCGATGCTGCCGAAGCTCGCCGAGCTGGCCAAGTTCCCGCCCAGGACGAAGGGGGGGCGTCCGGCGTGCCAGGACATCGTCTGGCAGGGTGACCAGGTCGATCTCGGCAGCATCCCGTTTCTGGTCACCTGGCCCGAAGACGGCGGCCGCTACATCACCCTCCCTCTGGTGATCACCGAGGATCCGGTGCGGGGAACCCGGAACGTCGGGATGTACCGGATCCAGGTGCTGGGCCGCAATGAGCTGGCGATGCACTGGCAGCGTCACAAGGTCGGTGCGGCGCACTGGCGGGAGATGGCGGAGCGCAAGGAACGAATGCCGTTGGTGATCGCGCTGGGCGGCGACCCGGCGAGCATCTATTCCGGCTCGGCCCCCCTGCCGCCGACCATCGACGAGTTTCTCTTCGCCGGGTTCTTGCGGAGGAGCCCGGTGGAGCTCGCCCGGGCGGTCAGCTGCGACCTCGCGGTGCCGGCCGAGGCCGAGCTGGTGATCGAGGGGTACATCGATCCCGCCGAGCCGCTCGTGCTGGAGGGACCGTTCGGCGACCACACCGGGTTCTACTCCCTGGCGGACTACTACCCGAAGGTGCATGTCACCGCGGTTACCATGCGGCGGGAGCCCATCTATCCGGCGACCCTGGTGGGGCGGCCCCCGATGGAGGACTACTATCTGGGGCACGCGACCGAGCGAATCTTCCTCCCCCTGCTCCGGCTCACCGTCCCCGAAATCGTGGACTACCACATGCCGGCCCCGGGAATCTTTCACAATCTCGTATTCGTCTCGATCGACAAGCAGTATCCGGGACAGGCCTACAAGGTGATGAACGCCCTGTGGGGCCAGGGGCTGATGTCGCTGGCCAAGGTGATCGTGATCGTGGACCGGGACGTCAACGTCCAGGATCCCGACGAGGCCTGGTGGGTCGCCCTCAACAACATCGACCCCGAGCGCGACGTGCGGTTCACCATGGGGCCCATCGATGTGCTCGATCACTCCAGCCGCGGTTTCACCTACGGCAGCAAGATGGGGATCGACGCGACCCGGAAATGGCCCGAGGAGGGATTCACCCGGGAGTGGCCCAGGCGGATCGAGATGGATGAGGCGACCCGGCGCCGGGTGGACGCGCTGTGGTCGAAGCTGGGGATCGAGCTGCGAGGGGATTCGAGGTGAGTCCCCCTCCCGACCTGCCTCACACCTCGCGCGAGGGCCAGACGTTCTCCGGCGCCAGCCTGCTGGCCCGGTACGCGAGCTTCGTCAAACTCCCCCACACCCTGTTCGCCCTGCCGTTCGCGCTGCTCGGGGTGCTCGCCGCCTCCCAGCAGTACCCGGTGACCGTCCGGATCGTGGCGCTGGTCATCGTCGCGTTTTCCGCGGCGCGCTGGGTCGCGATGGGATTCAACCGGATCGCGGACCGGGAGCTCGACGCCCGTAACCCGCGGACCCGGAATCGGGAGCTGCCCCGGGGCGCCCTGAGCCTGGGCCAGGCCTGGGGTTCGGTGGTCCTGGCGGGGGCGCTCTTCCTGGCGGCCTGCGCCGGGCTCAACCCGCTGTGCCTGGCGCTCTCGCCGCTCGCGCTGGGGTGGATCGTGAGCTACAGCTTCACCAAACGGTTCACCTGGTGGCCCCACCTCTGGCTGGGGCTCTCGCTCGCGATCGCGCCCGCGGGAGGCTATCTCGCCGTGAGCGGGCGGTGGAGCGATCCCTGGTGGCTCCTGCCGGTCATCGGGTTAGGGGTCGCCACCTGGGTCGCCGGGTTCGACATCTTCTACGCGTTGCCCGACGAGCAATTCGACCGCTCGGAAGGACTCCGCAGCGCGGTGGTTCGATTGGGGATCCCGCGGAGCATCGTCCTGGCCAAGCTGCTTCATGGCCTCACCATTCCCGCCCTGGCCCTGTTCGGCTGGGCGGCGGGGTTCGGGGCGTGGTACTACGCCGGACTGGCGGTCGCGGCGGGAATCCTGGTGTACGAACACCAGCTGGTCCGCCCCGGCGACCTGTCCCGTCTCGACGCGGCGTTCTTCACCATGAACGGCATCATGAGCGTGACGGTCTTCGGGTTCGGCCTGGTGGACCGGCTCCTCTAGACGGCGCGCCGCCGAGCCGGTCAGGGAAGGGTGTAGTCGAGGCTGTAGGAGTGCTTGCCGCTCTCGATGATGATGTGGAGGGTGCCCGCGATGCCGGCCAGCGCTCCGGTGCCGGAGTCGGGAATGATCGTCACGCTGAGATCGGGTGTCCCCCGCGTCATCACCCCCCGGTGCAGCAGCAGGAACGAGCCCCGTTTCCCCCGGAGGGCGCCCTCGACCCGCTCGACCGCGACATAACCCGCCGACTCCTTGACCGCGGTCATGCCGGTGAGCATTTCCCCTTTCCCGGTCCCTTCGAGGTCCCCGTGGTACACCTTGTCGATCGACATCCGGCCGAGCGGCGAGCCGGTGGAGTGGTCGTAGGCCTCCATCGGGGCAAGCTTGACCTCGAACGTTCCCTTGGCGGGCATGGGGCTGGTTTCCTGGGCGTGAAGGCTGGTGGCGAGCAGCAGACTCAGTGCCGACCAGCGCATGGGGGCCTTCAAACCGCGGTGGAGTGGGACGGTTGATAGAGACCGAGGTGGACCCCGCTGGGCAGCGGGAAGGCGGTGAATCGCCCCCAGTCGGCCTTGCCGACTCTGCCGAACGACACCCCTTTGGCCTTGAGCTCTTCCATGGTGCGGTCCAGGTCATCGCACATCAGATAGAATACCGCCGCGGCCATCGGAATCGGGCCGTGGTTCATGCTGAGCGACTCCGCTTCCGGGTGCACCGCCAGCTCGGTGGGCGGCGCCCTGAGAATGAGCCATCCGTCGCCCGCGTCCACACCCGAGAACCCCAGGACGTCGCGCAGGAAGGAGCGGTCGGCATCGGCGGCCGTCGTATACAGCAGGAAATGCGCGCCTGTGATCATGGTCCCCTCCCAGCGGAGCACCATTTTGGCCTCAGGGTGCGATTCGCGCAACTGCGGTACTTTTTGGGCATGACCCGGCCACCCGCGCGACCGTCTCGACCTGGCAAACCTGAGCCACGCCTTCCGGCCCGTCCCAAACCAGCGCCGAGAGGATCCCCTCGGCACCCGGTCCGTTCTCCCACGCCCAATCGCCGCGGCCGGTGAGCCCCCTTCCGATCGTCCTCGCGATCACCGGCGCCTCGGGTGCGCCGTACGGTGTCCGCCTTCTCCAGGTGCTGGCCGGGAACCGGATCCCCACCTGGCTCATGGTCTCGAGCCATGGGTGGCGCCTGCTCGCCGAGGAAAGCGGCATCGCCGATCTCGATGGTCTTCGTGCCGCGGCCGGACCCGACTGGTCCACGGTGACTCCCTTCGATGATCGTGACCGCGGCGCCAAGCCCGCGAGTGGCTCCCAGCTCACCGCCGGCATGGTGGTCTGTCCCTGCTCGATGGGCACCGTCTCCGCGATCGCCCAGGGCTCGAGCCGCTCGCTCATCGAGCGCGCGGCCGATGTCACCCTCAAGGAGCGACGCAAGCTGATTCTGGTTCCCCGCGAGACCCCGCTCTCCCTGGTCCATCTTCGGAATCTGGTGCAGGTGACCGAAGCCGGCGCCACGATCATTCCCGCCGCACCCGGGTTCTATCACAAGCCCACCCGGGTGGAGGAGCTGGTCGACTTCATCGTCCAGCGCATCCTCGATCAGCTTGGCCTTGCCATCGAGCTGGGCCGGCGCTGGAACGGCTGATGCGCCTGGGCATCATCTCCGACACCCACAATCTGCTGCGGCCCGAGGTCTTCGAGCTCTTCGAGGGCGTCGACCGGATTCTTCACGCGGGGGATATCGGCGAACCCGGCATTCTTCAGGAGCTCGAGACCATCGCTCCGGTCACCGCGGTCTGGGGAAACACCGATGATGCTGCGATGCGGGCCCGGGTGCCCGAGGTGGTGGAGGAGTCCATCGAGGGGTTCGCGTTTCTGCTGGTGCATGGCCATCAGCTCGGTTCGCCGACTCCCGAGGCGCTCAACCAGGCCTGGCCCAGCGCCGAGGTGATCGTGTTCGGCCACACCCACCGCCCGCTGCTGACGGTGGTGGATCAGGTGGTGACGGTGATGAATCCGGGAGGTGCGGGGCCGTTTCGCTTCGGATTGCCGGCTTCGGTGGGCATCATGGAGCTGGAGGCGGGAATTCCACCGAGGGCGAGACTGGTGGCGTTGGAGGTCTGAGGTCCCCTTTACGCGCCCCCCTCACACCTCACACCTCAGAGCTATTCCGTCTCCACCTCGAAAATCCCCCTCGTCGCGCTGGGCCCCACCGGAACCTGAGGCCGCAGCTCGACGATGGCGTCGGCGGCGTCCTTCCGGTACACGATCACCCGTCGAGCCGCCCTGCGGGCGAGCCGGGTCCAGTAGAATCGCGCCAGGCCCCAGAGGACGACCGCGGCGGCGACGCCGAGGCCGACCACCCAGAGCGGAGACGCGCCGCTCATGTTCACCCCGGCGGCGACCAGCACCACGATCAGGACCACCCCGAGTCCCGCCGCGGCGAACGGGCCCAGCTTCCAGTAGTCGAAATCGCCGAAGACCCGGACCATGGTCTCCTCGCTGCGCGGGACCACGGTGATCACCATCTCGCTGGTGTCCCGGCGGTCGCGCCACTCCAGGCTCCCCGACAGCTCGCTCGCATGTCCTTCCCGACCGGTGAACCTCCGGATCTGCGCGACCAGGTCGGCAAAGCCCTCCGGCGACAAGGGATGCCCCACCACGGCGGAGGTGCTGAACGAGGAGCTTCGTCCGAAGAGGAACCGCAGGAGCCGGCGTCGGCGGGGAATCTGGGGGACCACGCTGGCGGCGCGCTCGACCAGCTGGGGCGGGATCCCCAGCTGCTGGGCCACCAGCTGAATGTCTTCGAGGGAATGTCTCGGCTCGTCGGCTTCCTCGCCCCAGCGAAGCGCCGCCGCCTGGCGAAGGATCTGAGCCATTTCCTGATCGGTGTACAGGGTCGCCATAAGGAGAAACCTAATAGAGTCCGGGGTCGGGAGTCGGGCCCCCGGAGTCCTCCGGACTTCTGATTCTGGGCTTGTGAGTCCGGATGCCCTAACGCCGACCGCCATCTGGACGTATTCGATTGTTGGCTGCAAGCTTAAGCGCTGGCCGATCCCCCCTTTGGAGGCTCCATGAAGGCACCCCTGTTCCGTTCCCTCTGGCTCCTTACGGCGGTTTCCCTGCACGCGCCGCGGCTCTTGTCGCAGCAGCGGATCGACGAGGAGTACACCAGGAAGATCAAGGAGTACCTGCAGGATTCCCGGATCACGACCGAGCTGGTGGATTATCTGCCAGCCTCGAGCACCGTCCCGACCCCGCTCAAGTTTCTGGGCCGAATCGTCGGCACGCCCGGGGAGCTGACCCACGCCAAGGACATCGAGCGCTACTTCCAGGCCCTCGCCGCGGCTTCGCCCCGGGCCAGAATGTGGAACATCGGCAAGACCGAGGAAGGGCGTGATATCGTTCTCCTCGCCGTCGCCAATGAAGCCACGATCCGTGACCTGGATCGCTACAAGGGCATGCTGGGCGCCCTCACCGATCCCCGGAAGACCTCGGAGGCCTCGGCCCGGCAGCTGATCCACACCGCGAAGCCGATCTACTACGCGACCAGCGGGATGCACTCGCCGGAGAATGGCGGGCCGGAGATGCTGATGGAGCTGGCCTACCGCCTGATCGTCGACGAATCCCCCTTCATCAGGAACATCCGGGACAACGTGATCATGTTCATCACGCCGGTGCTGGAAGTCGATGGGCGGGAGAAGGACGTCGACACCTACTACTTCAACAAGGCGCGGGCCCAGGGAGACGCCCGGCTCCCCCTCATGTACTGGGGCAAGTACGTCGCTCACGACAACAACCGCGACGGCATGGGGCAGTTTCTCGAGCTGACCCGGGCGGTCACCCGCACGGTGCTCGAGTGGAAGCCCACCATCCTGCACGACCTCCACGAGGCCCAGACCTACCTCTACGCCTCGACCGGGACCGGGCCCTACAACGAGCAGCTCGACCCCATCACGGTGGACGAGTGGTGGATGCTGGCCCAGAACGACGTGATGGAGATGACCAAGCGGGGGGTTCCCGGGGTCTGGACCTACGGGTTCTACGACGGCTGGGTCCCCAACTACATGTTCTTCATCGCCCATTCGCACAACGCGATCGGCCGGTTCTACGAGGTCCAGAGCTATGGACCCGACAATTACGTGGTCCGGCCCGGCGCCACGACGACCAGCCGGGAATGGTTCCGTCCTAACCCGCCGCTTCCCCAGATCAACTGGGGCCCCCGCAACAACACCAACATCCAGGAATCCGCGCTGCTGTTCGCGCTCTCGCACGTGGCCAAGAACAAGGAGCTCTACCTGGAGAACTACTGGCTCAAGAACAAGCGCTCGGTCGAGAAGGGGAAGAACGGGCCCACCTACGCCTGGGTGGTTCCCGCCGGCCAGCGTCGCAAGGCCGACGCGGCCGACGCGGTGAACGAGCTGCGCCGCCAGGGGCTGGAAGTGCAGACCGCGGCCGCCGGGTTCAAGGCCGGCAACGTGGAGGTCGCCCCGGGGGATTACATCATCCGGGCCGATCAGCCCTACCGCACCCTGGCGGACATGTACTTCTCGCTCCAGAACTATGCCCCCGCCAATCCGGCCCCCTACGACGACACCGGCTGGACCTTTCAGCTCATGCGGGACGTCGTGATCGACCCGATCGGCGACAAGACCATCCTCGATCAGAAGATGAACCCGGTGACCGGAGAGGTGCACGCGGCGGGAGGCATTACCGGCAGCGGTTCGGTGCTGGTGGTCGAGCACACCAGCGACAACAACCTGGTGAGCTTCCGCTACAAGCTGGGCAACGTTCCCATGCAGGCCGCCGAGGAGGACTTCGAGGCGGGCGGTCACCGGTTCCGGGCCGGCGCGATCGTCATCGCCAATGCCGATCGGGCCCGGATCGAGCCGCTGCTCAGGGACCTGGGCCTCTCGGCCTGGGCGATGGCTTCCGCTCCGGGCGTAAAGACCCACGACCTGGACCTTCCCCGGATCGGGTACGTCCACAGCTGGCAGCGGACCCAGGATGAAGGGTGGGTTCGCGCCGCGCTCGATACCTACGGGGTTCCTTACACCTACTTCGCCGATCAGAAGTTGCGGGACGGCAACCTTCGCTCGAAGTACGACGTGATCATCTTCCCCAGCGTCGGCGGCAGCGCGCAGTCCCAGGTCAACGGGATTCCCATGTCCGGCAAGACTCCATTGCCCTATCAGAAGAGCGATAAGTACCCGAGCCTCGGTGCGCTCGATCAGAGCGACGATATTCGGGGCGGGATGGGGATCGAAGGATTGATGGAGCTCTACAAGTTCGTGCAGGAGGGGGGAACCCTGATCACCGAGGGCTCCACCGCGACGATCTTCCCGGAATACAATCTGACTCCGGGTGTCACGGTCGAGACCCCATCCGGGCTCTTTGCCCGGGGATCGATCCTCCGGGGAATGATCGCTGATCCCAAGAGTCCGCTGGTTTACGGCTACGAGGGCACTTCGCTCCCGGTCTACTTCAATCAGACGCCGGTGCTCAACGCGGGCGGGATCTTCGGTGGTGGCTTTGCGGGATTCGGTGGCGGCGGCGCCGCGGGCCTTTCCCAGAACGTGACGCCGATGGCGAGTCGGCTGAAGCTCTCACAATACGGTGCAAGCCCGGAGACCTCGACCGCCGAGCCAGGCGGGGGTGGGGCAGGGGGTGGACGCGGCGCCGGCGGCGGGGGCGGTGGCTTTGGCGGGTTCAGTCAGTTCGCCGCGCAATCGGCGGCGGAACGGCCCCGCGTCGTGATGCAGTTCCCGAGCAACGTGGACGAGATGCTGCTTTCCGGGACGCTCGCCGGCGGCCAGGGACTCGCAGGTCGAGCCCAGCTGGTCGATGCTCCCCTGGGCAAGGGTCACGTCGTGATGTTCGCGCTGCGTCCCTTCTGGCGCTGGCAGACCCAGGGCACCTTCATGCTCGGCTTCAACGCCATCATGAACTGGAACGACCTGGATGCCGGCCGCGCCGCCGGTGGACCGCGGGCAGTCGGGGGCGGGGCGCCGTTCTAGGGGACGACCGACGGTCGTCAGTCGCTGCCAGGGCGTCGAACCGGTCCTACCGGTCCTTCCGGTAGAGCCGGCGCAGCTCTCCCTTGGCGGATTCCAGTTTGCGCTTCCGGGCGGCCGAGAGCTGGGATCCGGCGCGGTTGATGTAGAAGGTCAACATGGACATTGCGGATCGGTAAGGATCGCTCTTCCGGCGCTTGCTTCGTTCCGCCGAGCGCTTGAGCGAGCGCGCGATCCCCTTGGGGTCCCGGGTGAAGACCCCGCGGTCCAGATCGAGCGCGTTGCTCTCCCGGGTAACTCGCTGGGACCAGCGACGTTTTGAGGTGGCGGCCATCACAGTCTCCCCATCCATTCCTGTCTGACTTCGGGCCCTGCTTCCCTGTATATTCCGCGGTCAGCTTCCTCCAGACTTCCGGCCCGGCATGCAACCCACAGACGTCCGCAATCCGAGTTACTACCACAAGGTGGTGGATTGTCAGTGGGCGTGCCCCGCCCACACCAATGTCCCCGAGTATCTCCGGCTGATTGGCCAGGGTCGCTACACCGAATCGTATCTCCTGAACCGGGAATCGAACGTCTTCCCGGGTATTCTGGGCCGCACCTGCGACCGCCCTTGCGAGCCGGCCTGCCGTCGCACCCGGGTGGACGGCAAACCGGTCGCCATCTGCCGCCTCAAACGGGTCGCCGCCGATCTCCGGGGTGACATCAGCGAGCAGCTGCCCGGTCGTGCCGAATCTCCCAACGGAAAGCGGGTGGCCCTCATCGGGGCCGGTCCCGCCTCGCTCACGGTCGCCAACGACCTGCTGCCCCTGGGCTACGAGTGCGTGATCTACGAGAAGCTCGCCCGCCCCGGGGGGCTCATGCGCACCAACATTCCGGCGTTCCGGCTGCCCGCCGCTGTCCTCGACGAGGAGATCGGCTATATCCTCGACCTTGGTGCCGAGGTGCGGTACGAGACACCGGTCGGCAGCATGAAGGAACTCCTCGCCGAGGGGTACGATGCCGTCTTCGTCGGCAGCGGCGCCCCCAAGGGGAAAGAGCTGGATGTTCCGGGCCGCTGGGACACCGATCGGATCCAGATCGGCATCGAGTTTCTCGAAGGAGTGCATTTCGGACACATCGAGAAGATCGGTGAGCGGGTTCTGATCATCGGGGTGGGGAACACCGCGATGGACTGCTGCCGCACCTCGCGCCGGTTGGGCGGCACCGACATCAAGGTGATCGCCCGGCGCTCCCGGCCCTACTTCAAGGCCTCTCCCTGGGAGCTGGAGGACGCGGAAGAGGAAGGCGTTCACATCGTCGAGAACCACGCCCCCAAACGGTTCGTGCTCGACGATGGCCGCCTGGTCGGAATGGAGTTCGACATCCTCCGCTGGACCGAGGTGAACGGCCGTCAGAAGAGCGAAGTGATCGACACCGTGATCCTGCCCTGCGACGACGTCATCCTCGCGATCGGCCAGGAGAACGCGTTTCCCTGGATCGAGCGGGACATCGGCCTCGAGTTCAACGAGTGGGACATGCCGGTGGTGGATCGTGCCACCACGCAATGCTCGCTTCCCGGCGTGTTCTTCGGCGGCGATGCGGCCTGGGGACCCGAGAACATCATCTGGGCGGTGGCGCACGGCCATCAGGCCGCGATCTCGATCCACAACCACTGCCGCGGCATTCCAGTGCACGAGCGTCCTCCCGAGGGAATGACCCTGGTCAGCTCCAAGGTCGGCATGCACTCGTGGAGCTACAGTAACGACTACAATCCCTCGCCCCGCGCCAGGATGCAGCACGCCGAGCTGGTCGAGCGATTCTCCAGTATCGCGGTGGAGGTCGAGCTGGGCTTCACCCCGGAGCAGACCGCCCGGGAAGTGGAGCGCTGCCTCAACTGCGACGTGCAGACCCATTTCAGCGCGCCGCTCTGCATCGAGTGCGACGCCTGTGTGGACGTGTGCCCGGTGAATTGCCTCACGATCGCGCCGAACGGCGCCGAGGAGGAAGTGCGGGCCCGGCTCTCCGCCCCGGCGGTGAATCCGGCCCAGGCTCTCTACGTATCCGACGCCCTTCCCCAGACCAGACGAGTGATGCTCAAGGACGAGGACCTCTGCCTGCACTGCGGGCTTTGCGCCGAGCGGTGCCCCACCGCGGCCTGGGACATGGCGCGTTTCGACCTGCGGATTCCCTACGCGGGAGGTGAGGCGGAACGGCTTCCTGCGGGAGCGGCAGCATGACCCCGCGGGTCAACGATTTCGCCCTCAAGATCGCCACGGTCAACGGCACCGGCTCGGCGAGCGCCAATACCCTGCTCATGCAGGCCATCTTCCGGATGGGGGTGCCGGTGTCGGGCAAGAACCTGTTCCCCTCCAACATCCAGGGGCTCCCGACCTGGTACGAGATCCGGGTGAGCGGAGAGGGGTACACCGCCCGGCCCGCCGCGGTCGATCTCGTGGTGGCGATGAATCCTTCCACCTATCCGCAGGACGTGGCGGCGGTGCGACCGGGCGGCTACCTCCTGTACGACGACTCCTGGCCGCTCGATCCGGAGCTGCTCCGGGACGACGTGACCGTGTTAGGAGCCCCCTTCGGGCGGATGTGCGTCGAGGCGTTCACCGGCGACCGGGAGCGGACCCTGCTGCGCAACATCGTGTACACCGGCGCCATCGCCGCCCTGATCGAGCTGGACATGGCGGTGGTGGACGCCGCCCTGAAGGAAACGTTCGGGCGAAAACCGAAGCTGCTCGACGCCAACTTCCGCGCCGTCCGGCTCGGGTACGACTATGCCCGGTCCGAGCTCGAATGCCCCCTGCCGATCCGGCTGGCGCCCATGGACGCCACGTCGCGGCACATCCTGATCGACGGCAACACCTCGGCCGCCCTGGGCTGCCTCTACGCCGGCGCCACGGTCGGCGCCTGGTACCCGATCACCCCGGCCACTTCCCTGATGGAATCCTTCCGCGGCTTCTGCGAGCGCTTCCGGGTCGATCCGGAGACCGGAGAGCGGAGGTTCTGCATCGTGCAGGCGGAGGATGAGCTCGCGGCGGCGGGCGTGGTCATCGGCGCCAACTGGGCCGGGGCCCGCGCCTTTACGCCCACCGCTGGTCCGGGCATCTCCCTGATGCAGGAGTTCATCGGGCTGGCCTACTACACCGAGGTCCCGGCGGTCTTCTTCGACGTCCAGCGCGCCGGCCCCTCGACCGGGATGCCGACCCGGACCCAGCAGAGCGATCTCCTGTCCCTTGCCTATGCCTCGCACGGTGACACCAAGCACATCGTGCTGTTTCCGGCCAATCCGGAGGAATGCTTCCACTTTGCGGTGCAGGCCTTCGACCTCGCCGACCGGTTCCAGACCCCGGTGTTCGTCGCGTCGGACCTCGACATCGGCATGAACGACTGGATGTGCCCGCGCCTCGAGTGGGACGATGCTTTCCGGCCCGATCGCGGCAAGGTTCTTGGCAAGGAGGAGCTGGCGGGGCTGGACCGGTTCTTCCGGTATCTGGACACCGACGGTGACGGGATCGCCGCCCGGACCCTCCCTGGCGTCGATCCCAAGGGTTCCTATTTCGTGCGGGGCTCGGGCCACGATCGCTACGGCGCCTACACCGAAGACGCCGACGCCTACCGCGACGTGATGGACCGGCTGTCCCGGAAGCTCGCTTCCGCGGGAGAAGCGGTTCCCGAGCCGGAAACCCAACCGGGGGAGAGCGCCGAGCTCGGGATCATCACGATCGGCGGATGTCGCGCCGCGGTGCTCGAGGCCCTGGACCGGTTGCGGGAGCAGGGAATCGCCCTCAACTACCTCCGGGTGCGGGGGTTCCCCTTCGGCGCGACGGTCCAGGAGTTTCTCGATCGCCACGAGCGCTGTTTCGTGGTGGAGCAGAATCGCGACAGCCAGCTGCGGACCCTGCTCATGGCGGAAATCGGCGTGGCCCGGGACCGGATGATCCCGGTGGTGGAGTACGGCGGATTGCCGCTCACCGCGGACTTCGTGGTGGAGCAAGTGACCACCTGGCTCGCGGAGGCCTCGGTATGACTTCGATTCCCAAGCCGCCGGTTCGCCACCCGGCGCTGGCCCGGAATGCCCTGGGCCTTACCCGCCGCGACTACGAGGGGGCCATGTCCACTCTCTGCGCCGGCTGCGGCCATGATTCGATCACCGCGGCGCTGGTGCAGGCGTTCTTCGAGCTCGATCTCCCGCCCCACCGGGCGGTGAAGCTGAGCGGGATCGGCTGCTCCTCCAAGACCACCGCCTACTTCCTGCGCCAGTCCCATGGGTTCAATTCGGTCCACGGGCGGATGCCCGCGGTGGCCACCGGCGCCAACGCGGCCAACCGGGACCTGGTGGCCATCGGGATCTCGGGCGACGGCGACTCGCTGTCCATCGGGTTAGGCCAGTTCTGCCACGCGATCCGCCGGAACGTGAGCCTGACCTACGTGCTGGAGAACAACGGCGTTTACGGTCTCACCAAGGGGCAGTTTTCCGCTTCGGCCGACGTCGGGTCCAAATCCAAACGGGGTGAGCCCAATGCCCAGCGCCCGATCGATCCGGTGCTGCTGGCCCTGACGCTGGGCGCCAGCTTCGTGGCCCGGAGCTTCTCGGGCGACAAGGCGCAGCTGGTCCCGATTCTCAAGGCCGGTCTCCGCCACCGCGGCTTCGCCTTCATCGACGTGATCTCGCCCTGCGTGACCTTCAACGATCACGAGGGGTCCACCAAGAGCTACCGTTTCACCCGGGAGCACGCCCACGAGGTGGCGCCGGTCGATTTCGTCCCGATCGTGACCGAGATCGTCGTCCCCGGGAACGGGAGGGGAAGCGCGACGATGGACGTCGCGATGCACGATGGAAGCGTGGTGCGTTTCCGGAAGGTGGAGGACGACTACGATCCGACCGATCGCGAGGCCGCGTACGCCTACGTCCGGGCCCGGCAGGAGGCGGGAGAGGTGGTGACGGGGCTGCTCTATCTGGAGGAGGGGGCGCCCGACATGCACGGAATCAACCGCACCGTCGCGCGTCCCCTCGCGGAACTACCCTATCAGGAACTCTGTCCCGGCAACGCCGCCCTGCAGGCGTTGCTGGATGAATTCCGCTGAGCCTACCGCTTCCCGCGCTTGCCGCCCTGGCTCTTGAGCCAGCGTTCGGCGGCGAGGCGGGCCTTGTTCGATCCGCCGTACACCGCGTCGGAAAACAGCTTGCTCTTGAATCTCCGGCTCTTGGTGTCGGGATTCACCTTTCCAAACGGGATGCGTGCCTGCCATCCCTTCGTGTTGGATTGCTTCGAACGAACCCGGACGATCCAGCTCAAGGTCGGCCTCCCCGTCGAAAATGGTCGCTGCCGGTAAGATAAGACATCGAGGGTCCGGCAACAGGCTTGCGGTTTAGGCTAACCGGTGGGGCGGGGACGCCGCCAGCCCGCGACTCAGCTCCATGCACCGAGCGGGGTGGTCCGCCGGAGCGCCTCCGGGTGGCGCCGGAACCAGCTCATCACCAGCAGCATCTCGTCGATACACTCGGCCGGGAGCGGCCCCGGCGGCTCCGGCGTCGCCCGCTCGGCGGCGACGACCGCCTGGAACGCCTCGCGCTCGATCGGGGTCGACGGCCACGGGTAGCTGGTCCGGACCACGCCCCGCCGGATCAGATAGGCCCGATCGTCCCCGTGCGAGCCCGGCTGGTGGTAGACGAAGCTCAGAAGCTCGACCGCCGCGCGGGCCCGGGTGGTCGCCGCCAGCAGCCACTCCAGGGCCTCGAACTTCTCCCGCCAGCGGGCCGCGACTTCGAAGGCTCCCTGCTCGGCCGCTTGCGCCATCCCGGCGACAATCCGATCGATCGGAACGATCGAGCGTCCCTCCAGGAAATCCACCGCGTGGGCCACCCGCTCCTGATAACCCGCATGGCTGACCAGTCCCGCGCAGGGACCGGTGCAGAGTCCAAGCTCGTAGCGCGAGCAGCCGGCCTGGCGCGCCGACCCGAACAGGTCGCCCTGCTCGGCGAACACCATCGGCATCTGCTGGCGGCAGTCGCGGAGCCCGAGCAGATCCGAGAGCACCCGAATGGCATCCCGGGCCCGGGACGGTGACCCCAGCGGTCCGTAGTGAGCCGCGTTCGACGACGAGGGGCGGCTGGTACAGGTCAGCCGGGCCGCCGCCTCACCCGACACGGCCACGAACCCGACCCGCCGGTATCGGTTCATGTGCACGTTGTACGGTGGGCGCCATTTGCGAATGTCCCGGAGCTCCGCCAAATGCGCCGCGAACTCGCTCGGCACGTATTCCCACGCGATATCCGCCGAGGATTGGAGGATTCGGGCGGCCTTCTCGTCCCGGGGAGCCCTGAAGTAGGAAAGCAGACGGACTCTGATGCGTTTGGCCTTGCCGACGTAGAGGACCCGGCCGGCCCCGTCCAGCATGCGGTAGACGCCGGGGCGGGGCTCCGCGAGAGCCTTGACCTTGGCGGACAGGCGGGCCGGCGGACCGGCGGACAGTGGGAGCGCGATCGTCATTCCGCCGGTCCGCCCGCCCGCCTGTCCGCCTTATCGCTGGCAGCGATGGCAGAACACTGTAATCCTCCCATCGATCGCGTGGGTCGCTGCGAGGGTCGTGCCGCATCGGACACAGGGAAACCCCTCCCTGCCGTAGACCTTGAGCTGGAGCTGAAATCCGCCTTTTCGTCCCCGACCGGTTCGGTAGTCCCGGATAGTGGAGCCCTGCGCCGCGATAGCCCGGCGGAGAATCCGTCGAAGCGCCCGATACAGGGAGGCGATCGCTTCGGGCGGCACCCGGTTGGCGGGCTTGGAGGGATCGATCCGCGCCTCGAACAGGGCTTCCTGGGCGTAGATGTTCCCGACCCCCGCCAGCGCATGCTGGTCCATCAGCACCTTCTTGACCGCTGCCCGGGACCCCGACAGGATCCGCCCTAACCCGGCGGGCCGGAAGTCCGTGGCGAGGGGCTCCGGCCCCAGCGCCCCATCGTAGTCGTTCCAGGCGTCACCATCGAGCCAGAGCAGGGTGCCCAGCCGCCGGGGGTCGCGATAGACCAGCTCTCTGCCATCGGAGAGTCCGATCCGGAGAACCTGGTACTTTCCGACCCCCTGCCCCCCCGACCCCCCGACCACTGAGAGCGACCCCGTCATCCCGGGTTGCACCACCAGCCGGCCCCGGTCGGTGACGATGATGGCGTGCTTGGCCCGGCGAAACACCTCCTGCACCGTTGCCCCTCGCAACCCGGCCAGCAGCCGGCGGCGAGTCACCCCGCGCAGCACGTCCTCGTGCGACAGGCGGGCGGACAGGAAACGGCGCCCGGTGACACGAGCGGCGATGTCGCGTACGAAGGTTTCGACTTCGGGGAGTTCCGGCAATGTTCAGAGCTGGGAGATCCGCCGGGCCTCTCGCCACCCGATGTCGTCGCGGAACTGTTTGCCCTCGAACCGGATCGCGGCCGCCCCCTCCCGGCTGGCTCGCTGCGCCGCAGTGAATGAATCGGCCAGCGCGGTCACCGCGAGGACCCGGCCTCCGTTGGTGCGCAGGACGCCCCGCTGATCCGCCTGGGTTCCCGCGTGAAAGATCAGCGTCGTATCAGGGAGGGAATCCGGCAGCTCGATGACGTCCCCGGCTCGCGGGTCGCCCGGATATCCCCCCGCCGCGAGAACCGTCGTCACCGCCGACCACGCGGTGATCTCCATCGAGCCGAAGGGTTGGCCCAGGGCCGCCGCCTGAAAGCACTCGAGCAGACCGGAACGGATCCGGGGGACGATGACCTGTGCCTCCGGGTCGCCCAGCCGGCAATTGAACTCGATCACCGAGGGAGCTCCGGAGCGATCGATCATCAAACCGGCGTACAGGACTCCTGAGAAGGGAGCGTCGCGCCGGGCCAGCTCCTCCAGGGTGGGCCGGAGGATCCGGGACTCCACCCGCTCGAGCAACGCGGCGGTCGCGATGGAGACCGGGCTGTACGCCCCCATTCCCCCCGTATTGGGTCCCTGGTCGCCCTCGAGCAGGCGCTTGTGATCCTGCGCCGGAGGAAGAATCAGGAGATCGGTCCCGTTGGTCACAGCCATCACGGAGAGCTCCTCGCCATCGAGGAAGCCCTCGATCACCACGGTGCGTCCCGCCTCGCCGAACAGGCCATCCCGCAGCATGCTGGTGAGGGCCCGATGCGCTTCCGAGCGGGTTTGGCAGATGACCGCACCTTTGCCGGCGGCGAGGCCGCTCGCCTTGACGACGATGGGAATTTCCTGCCGGTCGATGTAGGCGATGGCCAGATCCAGCTCGGTGAAGGTGCGGCTTGGCGCGGTCGGAACGTTTGCCTTGGCCATGACGTCCTTGGCGAACGCCTTGGACGATTCGATCCGGGCCGCGGACGCCGAAGGTCCGAAAACCGTCTTCCCCGCCTCGCGGAGCCGATCGGCGAGTCCCGCGGCGAGCGGCGCCTCCGGTCCAACCACCACCAGGTCGATGGCGTGATGCTCGGCCGCCGCCACCAGCCGGTCGATATCCGTCGGCCCGATCGGAAGGTTGGTGGCCATGCCAGCGGTTCCCGGGTTTCCCGGGGCGGCGAACAGGGATCTGGCCCCGAGCGAGCGGCGGATTCCCCAGCAGATGGCGTGTTCTCGTCCACCGCCACCGACCACCAGCACCTTCATTTCTGCTGGGCCTTTCGAAACGCATCCCGAGCCGCCTCGGCGGCCTTTTTCGCGGCTTCAGTCACCTTGGCTTTCGCCTCCCGGAACTCACCCGCATAGAAGTCTCTGGCGTGTCCGAAATCCGAGCGGATCGAGCGCTCCTTGGCCTCGCTGCCGCGCCGGACGTACTCTCCCCGAAGAATACGCTCGTACTCGCCCGCGCCAATCCACTTCTGGAGCTCGGCCGCGCGCACCGTATGCATCGGATGGGTGAGCGCCAGGGTGTTCACCAGCTTGTACACGAAGTCGAGCCCTTCGTTGGTCGCGATGTACTCGTTGGCCTGGGCGATGAACGGATCGACCGCCATCTGCCCCGACTCGAGCGCGCCCCGGTAGGCGCCCGCCATTTTCATGAACAGCTGCTGCGAGGCGATGATGTTCTGGCTGCCCAGGAGTCCGGCGCGGTCGGCCGAAAGCTCCGATTTGCGCGACCACTCGAGCACCGCGAGCCGGATGGGAAGCAGCGCGATTCCCGCGAGGAAGGGCAGCGAGCCGAGGCTCACCAGCAGCAGGATCTCGGCGATGGTGCGATAGAGCGCATGTCCGCTCACCACGTGGCCCATCTCGTGGGCGAGCAACACCCGGACCTCCTCTTCATTGAGCAGCTCGAGGGCGGCGGAGTGGATCACCACGAAGGGATCGTCCACCCCGTAGGCCCCGGCATTGAAGATCGGAGTCTGGGTGACGTAGAGCTCCGGCAGCTTGGGCCAGTCGAAGGTCGAAGCGACCTCGACATGGAGGCCGTAGGGGATGGGGTACTGTTGCGGACCGGCCCGTACCGCATTTCCCTGGAACAACAGGCGGATGCCGCGCTCGCCGCCCAGGAAGGCCACGATCTTGCGCACCACCTCGTCGAAGCCGGGAATCGCGCGCAGGGTCTGCAGCGCGGCGCGATCGGCGGGGTGCTCCCAGGAGACCGCGGCGATCTGCGGAAAGGCGACTCGGGGACGAAAACTCGGGACCGACGTCATACAGCCTCCTTCAATCGATGGCCTGTTTCAGGTCCGCGATCAGATCGTCCACGTCCTCGATTCCCAGGCTCAGGCGCAGCAGACTGTCGGTGAGCCCGATCCGCTTCCGGATCTCCAGGGGAACCGAAGCGTGCGTCATCGAAGCCGGGTGCCCGATCAGGCTCTCCACCCCGCCGAGGGATTCGGCGAGCTGGAAGAGGCGGACCCGTTCCACGATCCGGCGCGACAGCTCGATGTCTTCCACATCGAATGACACCATGCCCCCGAATCCTCCCATCTGGCAGCGGGCCAGTTCATGCTGAGGGTGGGTCGGCAGGCCGGGATAGTAGACCTTCCGGATCCTGGGATGGGTGGTCAACCATTCCGCCATCCGGCGGCCGTTGGCGTCATGCTGTCTCATACGGAGGATCAGCGTTTTGGTTCCGCGGAGGGCCAGCCAGCAGTCCATCGGGCCGGGAACGGCGCCGCTCGCGTTCTGAATGAAGCCCAGTCGCTCGGCGATGTCGTCGCGGCTGGTCACCAGCATTCCCCCGACCATGTCGCTGTGCCCGTTCAGGTACTTCGTCGTGGAGTGGAGCACGATCTCGGCGCCCAGCTCGAGGGGACGCTGGAAGACGGGGGTGGCGAAAGTGTTGTCCACCGCCACCGGGACCCCGCGCGCGGCGGCGAGGTCGCCCACCGCGCGGAGATCGGTCAGGAACATCATCGGATTGGTGGGCGTCTCGCAGTAGATGAGCCGGGTCTCCGGGGTCAGGGCCCGCTCCACGTTCGCAACCTCCCGGGTGTCCACGAAGCTGAACCGGATCCCGAAGGTCTCGTAGATCCGGGTCATGAGCCGATGCGACCCGCCATAGAGATTGTCGCCCGACACCACGTGGTCGCCCGGCTTGAGGAGCTTGAGCACCGCGTCCAGCGCGGCCAGCCCGGAACCGAAGGCGAAGGCGTGGGTGCCCCCTTCCAGGGAGGCGACGTTCCGCTCCAGTGCTTCCCGGGTGGGGTTCTGGGTGCGGGCGTATTCATATCCCTTGTGCTTGCCCAGGCCCTGCTGGCGATAGGTGGACGTCTGGTAGATCGGAGTCATCACCGCCCCGGAAAGCGGTTCGTCGATCTGGCCGGCATGCACCGCGCGGGTGGGTAACCCGTACCCCTGATCGTCCGGGAGAATGCGTGTCATGGGAGCGGAGGCCTGTTGGTGAAGGGAGATACCCGGTTAGTGTTCAGATGCTGAGGGGCGAGGTGCCGACCCTCACACCTCGCACCTCAAACCTCAAACCTCAAACCTCACCCTTCAAACCTAGCACGCATGGGCCAGATTCAGATGGCGGTCCGGATGCTGGAGAAGAAGGACGAGTACACCCGCGGCCATTCCCAGCGGGTCAGCCGCTACGCCGCCCACACCGCCACACTCTTGGGTTTTTCAGGTGACATGCTGGATCAGATCAGGCTCGGTGGAGAGCTTCACGATATCGGGAAGATCGGCACCCGCGACGCGGTGCTGCGAAAGCCCGGCCCGCTCACGCCGTCCGAATTCGAGGAGATGAAGCACCACGTGATCGAGGGCGAGGAGATCCTCGAGCCGCTCCGCCGCGATCACCCCATCGTGCTCCAGATCGTCCGGAGCCACCACGAGCGCTTCGACGGCAGCGGGTTCCCCGATGGGCTGCAAGGCGAAGGGATCCCCATGCCGGTCCGCATCGTCGCGGTGGCCGACGCGTTCGACGCCATGACCACCGAGCGCACCTACCGGCTGCCGGTGGCCGCCCGCGAGGCGCTGGCCGAGCTCCGACGGTTGGCCGGGGCGCAATTCGATGGGGACGTCGTTGCGGCGTTCTCGAAGGTGTTCCCGACCCCCTGACCCCCCGACCCCCTGACCCTCCTACCTTCCGCCATGTCTTCCACGCTGATCATTTCTCCCTCGGGGGTCCGCGGGATTGTGGGGGTCGACCTCACGCCCGATCTGGTCACCCGGTGGGCCGCCGCCCTGGGCGAGCGCGCCGCCACGCTGGGCGCCCCCCGGGTCGTGCTGGGCCGGGACGCCCGGACCAGCGGTGAGATGTTCGCCCGCGCCGCCTCGGCCGGGTTGCTCTCGGTGGGATGCGAGGTCATCGACATCGGTCTGGTCCCCACGCCCACCACCCAGCTCGCGGTCGAGTTCCATCACGCCGGCGCGGGACTCATGCTCACCGCGAGTCATAACCCGGTGGAGTGGAATGCGCTGAAGCTCATCGGGCCCGACGGCGTCTTCCTCGATGCGGCCGGCGTCGCCGACGTTCGGGCCCGCGCCGAGCGGGGTCCCGCCTGCCGGGGCTGGGATGGCATGGGACACCTGCGTCACGATCGGGTCGCGATCGAACGACATCTCGATCTGGTCCTCGCCCTTCCGATCCTCGACGTCAAAGCAATCGAGGGGCGCCGCTTCAAGGTTGCCGTCGACTGCGTCCGCGGGGCGGGTGGGGTCATCATTCCTGAACTGTTGCGGCGGCTCGGCTGTGAGGCGTCGGGGATACACCTCGAGACCGACGGGCGGTTTCCCCGGGAGCCCGAGCCGCTCCCGGAAAACCTCGGGGAGCTGGGCGAGCTGGTCCGGAGCACAGGAGCCGATCTCGGGATCGCGGTGGATCCGGATGTGGACCGGCTCGCCCTGGTGGACGAACAGGGCCGGGCGATCGGCGAGGACTATACCCTGGCTTTTGCGGTCCGCGCCGTCCTGCAAGCGGCCGCCAAATCCGATTCCGCGCCTGTGGTTGTGGCGAATCTCTCCACCAGCATGGTGGTGGAAGATGCCGCCCGCGACGGCGGCGCCAGGTTCATTCGTGCACCCGTTGGTGAATCGAACGTCGCCAGAGCGATGCTGGAGCACGGCGCCCTGATCGGGGGCGAGGGCAATGGCGGGGTGATCCTGCCGGCACTCCACGCCGGCCGTGACGCGCCCCTGGGGGTGGCGTTGATCTTGCAATACCTGGCTTTGGAAGACAGGTCCGTTTCGGCTCTTGTTTCGGCCGCACCACAGTACCGGATTATCAAGGCTAAAGTAAAACGGGGTAGTGACTTACCGCCGATTTACGCGAAGCTCAAATCCCGGTTTTCGGAGGCGAAAACGGACGAAACTGACGGGTTACGCCTGTCCTGGTCGGACCGCTGGGTCCACCTGAGGCCGTCCGGGACCGAGCCTGTCATCAGGATGATCGCCGAGGCTCCGACCGAATCGGACGCGAACAGCCTGATCGCTGCATGTCGTGAGCTCTTCTGATCAAGGAGACGGTTCGACCCAATGTGCGGCATCGTCGGCTACGTCGGTCCTCGACAAGCTTCTCCCATTCTGTTGGAGGGGCTGCGCCGCATGGAATACCGGGGCTATGACTCCGCCGGTGTCGCGATCATCAACGGGAACGGGATAAAGATTCAGAAGGCCGCCGGCAAGCTCGGCGTGCTGATGGAAAACGTCCGGCAGCATCCGACCAGCGGTACTCTCGGGATGGGTCACACCCGCTGGGCCACCCACGGCGCCCCGACCACGCCCAACGCGCATCCGCACCTCGATCAGAGCGGACGCATCGCAGTCATTCACAACGGCATCATCGAGAACGCCAACGCCCTCCGGAAGGCCCTCATCAGCCGGGGACACCAGTTCCAGTCGGAGACCGACACCGAGGTCCTGGCTCACCTGATCGGCGCCTACTACGACGGGAATCTGGAGGAGGCGGTCGCCCAGGCGCTCTGGGATGTGACCGGCGCGTACGGCATCGCGGTGATCAGCTCGGACGAGCCCGATGTGCTGGTGGCCGCGCGCAAGGGTTCGCCGCTGCTGGTGGGGGTCGGGGATGGCGAGTACTTCGTCGCTTCCGACGCTTCCGCCATTCTGGAACACACCCGGAGCGTGGTCTATCTCGACGACGGGGAGATGGCGATCCTGAGCCGCACCGGGTACCGGATCCGCAATCTGGTGGAAACCCACGTCGACAAGCCGATCAACCAGATCGAGTGGGACCTCGCGACCATGGAACGGGGCGGGTATCCCCACTTCATGCTCAAGGAGATCTTCGAGCAGCCCGAAAGCCTCACCAATACGGTGCGGGGCCATCTGCTTGAAGAGGAGGGCAGCGCCCGGTTGCGCGGCCTCAACCTGAGCGACGAGCAGCTCAAGCGGTTCACCCGGATCATCATCACCGGTTGCGGGACGTCGTGGCATGCCGGGCTGATCGGCGAGCACCTGATCGAGGAGTTCGCCCGGGTCCCCTGCGAGGTCGAGTACGCTTCGGAATTCCGCTATCGCAACCCGGTGATCGACGAGGACTGCCTGGTGATCGGGATCTCCCAGTCGGGCGAGACCGCCGATACGCTGGCCGCGCTCCGGGAGGCCCGTCAGCGCGGCGCCTTCACCATCGGCCTGGTCAACGTGGTGGGCTCGAGCATCGCGCGGGAGGTCCAGGGCGGTCTCTACCTGCGGGCCGGTCCCGAGATCGGCGTCGCCAGCACCAAGGCGTTCAACAGCCAGGTGGCCGCGCTCGCCATGGTGGCGCTCAAGCTGGGGCGGCTCCGCGGCGGCATGAGCGTGATTCAGGGGCGGGAGTTCATCCAGTCCCTCCGCGAGCTGCCGGATCAGATCCGCGCCATCCTGGACCGTGCTCCCGAAATCGAGGAGCTGGCCGGGCGCTTCGCCACCGCGCATAACGCGCTCTACCTGGGCCGCGGGGTGAATTTCCCGGTCGCCCTCGAAGGGGCGCTCAAGCTCAAGGAGATCAGCTACATCCACGCCGAGGGATATCCCGCCGCCGAGATGAAGCATGGGCCGATCGCCCTGATCGACGAGAATATGCCGGTGGTCTTCATCGCCCCCCGCAACACGGTCCACGAGAAGATCGTGAGCAACCTGGAAGAGGTGAAGGCGCGGGGCGGCCGGGTCATCGCCATCACCACCGAGGGAGATACCGAGATCGCCCGGAGGGCCGAGGCGGTCTTCACCATTCCCCCCACCCATCCATTGCTCGGCCCGATCCTCGCCTGCGTGCCGCTCCAGCTTCTCGCCTACTACGTCGCCGTCAACCGTGACTGCAACGTGGATCAGCCCAGGAACCTCGCCAAGTCGGTGACGGTGGAATAGAGAGTAGGGGATCGGGGATAGGGCCTACGGTTGTACCGCCGGCCGAAGTCGAATGAAGCCAACCAGCCCCGCGGGCCGCCGGGTTCCATACACCGATTCCAGCTCCACCGGAACGAAGTTCAGGGTCGCCCGAACCCCCGCGGCCAGCTCGGTGTGCCGCCAGCCTCCCAAGTCCCGGACATAACCCGCGGATACGCTCGAGACACCGTACCGTCGATCCAGGGGGACGCCGGGGACCGCGAGGTCCTCCGCGCTCTTCTGAACCCAGGTTCCCCGGCCGAAGACGCTGTGACCGCGACTGAGCTGGAAGTTGGTCTCGACGGTGACGCTGTGCGAAGTCCGCTGGTGGCGGCTCGCCCCCCAGATCAGCGCGGTGGACCACGCGCCTCCCCCCGGGAGCGGACGAGTGTAGAGCAGGGAGGCGCCGAACCGTCGCTCCGATTGCAGCGAGTCCGATCGGTCGGGGCTCTTCAGAAACCCGTAGCTCGCGCTCCCACTCCACCGCGGCGCCGGGTTCACCAGCAGGCGAACGCTCCAGGAGTCCGGCCGCCGCAGGTCGAGGTCGTAGCGCTGCTCGTCCGGCTCCCTCCCGTTGAACCAGCTTCCCTCGAGTTTGGCGGAGCGGGTGAAGACGCCGGCGGTGAGGACTCCGTAGGTGATGTGGGTGGCATCCTGCCAGTGATGCGCGATGGGGGCCAGCGGATCGCTTTCCGCCGAGGGGCGGTGCATGTATGCCACCGGCCCCAGCGCGGGTTCCCCGACCGGCCCTCCATACAGCGAAACCCCGAACCTCCGGCTGACCTGGTACTCGTACATCCCCACCAGCTCCACGAACAGATCGTGGGGATGCTGCCGGTCGTGCAGCGGGACGCCCTGCCAGGTTTCGCCACTCTGCAGCAGCAGGGGATAGCCCCTTCCGCCCACGGTGAGCGGCTCGGCGCTCGCCATGGCGTGGAGATGGAGCAGGCCGCGCCCGCTGGGTGAGGCATGCATCGCCATGAACATGAGCCAGTTGGTGCTCGCGATCTGGGCGGCGCCTCGCTCGGAGAACTGCCGGTTGAACACGAGGTCGAGATCCCCATGGAGCATCATGGTCCAGCGTCCCCGCATCCAGTGATAGGCGCGCATGGTCGCCGCGTCGGGAAGCCAGGCGCTGCCCGAGCCCATCCGGGTATGCGGGATCCCCAGCGGAGTCCGCATCGCCGAGTCATGGGTCATGCCCGCCATGTCCTCGTGCTGGGCGGAGAGCCGGGCCGCGCCGGCAAGGAGGAGGATCCCGACCAGCAAGGTGCGGGGTGTCGAGGACGTCGTGACCCGCGCCGCTATGTTATTCGCCATGCGAGTCGTCCTGCAGCGGGTGCGCCGGTCCTCGGTACGCGTCGGGGAATCGATGCTGGGCCGGATCGAGCGGGGGTACTGCCTGCTGGTCGGTTTCACTCACAGCGATACGGCGGACCAGGTCCGCTGGATGGTGGACAAGATAGCCGGGCTCCGTGTCATGGAGGACGGAGAGGGAAAAATGAATCTTTCGCTCGCCGACGTCGGCGGCTCGGTGCTGGTGGTGAGCCAGTTCACCCTCTATGGCGACGCGAGCAAGGGCCGGCGCCCCTCGTTTATCGACGCGGCCCGCCCGGAGGTCGCCATCCCGCTCTACGACCTGTTCTGCGAGGAGCTCCGGGGCCGGGGGCTCGAGGTCGCGACCGGCGAATTCGGCGCGATGATGGAGGTGGAGATCCTCAACGATGGCCCGGTGACGCTGGTGCTCGAGCGATCCGCGTGACCCATCATCCCCTGGTCCTCGCCTCCCGCTCGCCCCGGCGCAGCCAGCTGCTCGACATGCTCGGAATCCCTCACGTGGTGATGCCGGCCGAAGTCCAGGAGATCCGGCTGCCCCGCGAACAGCCCGCCGCCTACGCCCGGCGGCTGGCCCGTGACAAGGCCCGCGCGGTTCCCGGGCGTTGGGTCCTGGGGGCCGACACGATCGTCGTGGTCGACGATGAGGTCCTCGAGAAACCGGCCGACGCCGAGGACGCGGTGCGGATGCTGCTTCGGCTCGCCGGGCGTCGCCACGACGTCCTCACCGCGGTCTGCCTCATTGCCGATGGCGTCGAGCACGAGGCTATCGATACTTCCGCGGTGTTCTTCCGCCCCGCGGATGAAGGGCTCCTGCGCCGGTACGTCGCGACCGGGGAACCACTCGACAAGGCGGGGGCCTATGGCATCCAGGGATACGGCGCCGCGCTGGTGGAGCGCATCGAAGGAGATTTCTTCTCGGTGATGGGACTTCCAGTGCGGCTGGTCCTGGACCTGATGGCGAAGGCGGGGTGGGAGTATCGGTTTGGTCGGGGAGGTCGGAGAGGTCGGAGAGGTCAGAGAGGTCGGAGAGGTCGGAGAGGTCAGAGAGGTCGGAGAGGTCAGAGAGGTCGGAGAGGTCGGATCCCCCTTCCTCTCCGACCCTCTGACCTCCCCGACCTCCCCGACCCCCCGACCCCCCGACCCTCCTATTTCGGCGCCCCCACCAGGTACCGTCCCGGCGCCGTAATCGCGGCGCTCACCATGTCGGTCCCCGGCCGAGTGGTCGGGAGGAAGACCACCTGCCCGTTCTCCACCCGTCCGATCGCCAGCGCATGTTCGAACCCGATGTCGCTGCCGTACTGGTCCCGCGCTCCGGCCGGGGCGAGGAAATGGGCCCCGTAGCTGAAAATCAGCTTTGACTGGTCATGCAGAGGGCCGGGAGCCTCGAGATCCAGCCCGTACTCGCCCGGGATCGGATGAATGACGATCCGGACGCTGTCGCCCCGGGTCGCGGTCAGCGCCGAATCCCCGAACTCCATCCGCGCGAACAACCCGAAATCGGGAGCGGACCGGCGCAGCACGACGATCCGGGGGGCGCCGGGGGGAACCGTCACCGTGGTGTCATCGGGGAGAATGCCCGCTGCTTCCAGCACGAACACCTGGGACAGGGGGAGGGGACCCGGCGTGGCCCTGGTAGCGGGCGTGCCGCCGGCCGGTCCGGGAGGCCCGCATCCCGACAGGATCAGGAGTACGCGCGCTTGCTCCGCGCCCACACTCCCGGCTTATTGAAAGCACTGCCGATGTCGCATCGAAAGGTTCCGTTCCCACGCCTGGCGAGCTGCCTGATTCTCCTCGCCGTCCCAGGCGTCGCCGCGGCGCAAAGCTGGAATGACGCCGAGGTGGCCCAGCTGATCCGCCGGGCCATCCTGGTACGCGAGGTATCCTCCCCCGATTCGGGACTGGTTTCCTATCAAAGCCACGCCCACGGGTTCGTGTTCTACCTGGTGCAGACCGGGCCAGGATTCCCCGACCCGCCCCGGGTCGCCAAGGCCGACGAGCTCGAGGTCCAAGTCTATTGGCACGCGCCCGACCTCGGCAAGCAGCGTATCGTGGCCTGGCGGAGCCAGCCCTACCTCCCGATCGAAGTCAACTATCATCGCGATCACCTCGGGATCGTCACCAACAACTTCGGGCCCCGCATCCGGATCGGCGAGGGAGACGAGGTCCGCGACGCGGTGCACCCCCTCTCGATCGAGGGACTGAGCGACTATGACTATTCGATTTCCGACACCCTGACCATCCGCACCGGGGCGGCCGGGCCGCTCAGCGTCCTCGCGGTCCAGGTCCGTCCCCGCAACAGAGCGCGGCCCCTGGTGGTGGGGACCATGTATCTCGAACGGAGCAGCGCCGCGCTGGTCCGGTTCGAGTTCAGCTTTACCCCGGCCGCCTATCTCCAGCCCGAGATCGAGGACATCAGTGTCCTGCTCGAGCAATCGCTCTTCGACGGCAAATGGTGGCTGCCCTACGCCCAGCGGATCGAGATCCGGCGCCGGCCCGCCCTGTTCGACTACCCCATCCGCACCATCATCCGGAGCCGCTGGGAAATCAGCGACTACGACTTCGACGCCGGGTTCCCCGATTATCTGCGCGCCGCGCCCGAGTTCGGTGGGATGGTGACCCCGGCGCGGGATACCGGACAATGGGACTCCCCGCTCCGCGCCGCGGCGGAAGCCGCCGAGCCCTTCGACCGCAAGGATTTCGACGACCTCAAGACCCAGGCCCGGTCCCTCATGGGGCTCCAGGTCCTGGAAGGGCTGCCCCGGGGCCGGCTGGGGACCCCGGCCCTGTCCGAGCTCGCGCGGGTTAACCGGGTTCAGGGCCTCGCCGTGGGGTTCGCGCTCGGCATGCAGTTCGACGGCGGCTGGGACGGCCGCGGCTCGATCGGCTACGGCCTCTCCGATCACCGGGTCACCGCCAGCCTCGGCGGAGGGCTGACCCGGGGACAGAACTCGTGGAGCCTCGAGGCCCGCCGCACCATTCGCGACATCGGAGACGAGCCGGTGGTGAGCGGGGTGGTGAACTCGTTTCTGGCGCAGGAGTCGGGCATCGACCTCGGCAGCTACCTGCTGGGCGAAGAGATCGGCGCGGGCTACCGGCGCAAGCTCGCGCCCCGATGGACCTTCGATCTGGCCGGGCGGTTCGAGCGGACCAGCTCGGTCGAAACCACGGCGCACCCGATCCGCCGGGAGTACCAGCCTAACCCGGAGCTCGGGAGCGGCTCCTACTGGCTCAGCCGGGCCAACCTGACCCTGGCGAGCCGGGGATCGCTCGACCGCTCCGATCTGAAAGCCGTCATCGGAGTCGAAGGCGGGGTCGGGGAGAGCCAGTACCTGCGGCTGACTTTCCGGTCCGATGGCAGCGTCCCCCTGGGATCGGGGCTGGGCCACCTGCGGCTCCGCACCCTGGCCGGGGTCGCGACCTCCGGTCTTCCCCGGGCGAGGAGCTTCACCATTGGAGGCCGCGGAACGCTGCCTTCGGAACGGTTCCGGGGGTACGGCGGCCGCCGGGTGGCGACCATGCTGCTGGAGTGGCGGATTCCATTCCCGGTGCCCACCATCGGGCTTGGCCCCTTCGCCAATACCGGGAACCGGGCCATCATTGCCCCCCTGTTCGGAGTGGGCTGGGCCGGCGGCGCCATCGACAGCCTTCCCTGGGGAAGCAGCAACGGCGCGCGGCCGGTGGCCGGCATTGCGGCAGAGCTGTTACAGGGACTCCTGCGGTTCGAGCTGGCGCGTCCCCTCCGGAATGTGGCGGGTGAAGGAGCCAAGCTCCGACTGACGGTGGATATCAGTCCCGAGTGGTGGCCGATTCTGTAGGCGGACGGGCGGACAGGCGGACAGGCGGACCGGCGGACCGGCGGACCGTGCGCCAAAGTGAGACATCACGGATAGAAAGGGTTATGTCCACCGCAATCCCCAATCCCATGCTTCGAGCATGCAGCCCTATGAGCGGTTCAAGGCTTGGCACGCGTGTCATGCGTTGGCCATTACTACCTATCGGATCACTCTGGGTTGGCCGGATCAGGAGCGGTTCGGGCTGGTCACTCAAGCACGGCGTGCGGCATTCTCCGCAGGATTGAACATCGTTGAAGGCTCGGCACGACGGGGTCCCCGTGAATTCCGGCGCTTTCTCGATATTTCGATCGGTTCCCTGGCCGAGTTGGGATACGTGTTTCGAATCGCGGCGGACACCGGTATTCTCGCGGGGACGGATTACGAGGCCCTGAGCCAAGCTCGCGATCAGGCGGCGAGGCTAACCTGGGGACTTTACGCGAAGGTCCGAAAAGCCGCTTCATAGAAAACTGTCCGCCTGTCGACCGTCCGCCTTTCCGCCCGTCCGCCTGTCCGCCTGTCCGCCTGTCCGCCTGTCCGCCTGTCCGCCCAATTAGCTTTCTCCCGAGATGGCCTTCTCCGACGAATGGTTGCTGGCGACTGCCTCCTCCCTGTTGCCGGAGGGGCCGCTCATCGCGCTTCGGCGCGATACCGGCGATCGCGGTTCTCTCTGGGAGGCGATGGTGGAGCGCCGTCTGCTCCCCGATGATCGCATTCTCGATGCGGTCGCCTCCCGCTTCCGGATCCCGATCGCCGACCTGACCCGGATGGACCCCCGGGTAGTGGAAACCGTCCCGGAGCAGGTGGCCCGCAAATACCAGGTTCTTCCTCTCCGGACCACCGATTCGTTTCTCGAGGTGGCGACGGCGAATCCCTTCGACATCGACGCGGAGAAGATGCTGGCCTTCGCGACCGGGCGCGAAGTCCGGATGGTGCTGCTCTCCCCCTCGAAGATCCGGGAGAAGCTCGACGAGATCTACCGTCCCGACGACGTGGTTTCCAAGCTGCTCGATGGGATCGCGGAAGACGCCGAAGTCACCCAGATCGTCGACGACCCCGACGAGTATCGGGCCAGTGCGGAAGAGGCCCAGGCCCGTCCCATCATCAAGCTGGTGGACACGCTGATCGCCGACGGGATCACCTCCCGGGCCAGCGACATTCACATCGAGCCCGCCGAGGGCGGAGTCGTGGTGCGCTACCGGATCGACGGCGTGTTACGACAGGTGATGCGGATCCCCCGTTCGGCCGGCATTCCCCTGATCTCCCGGATCAAGATCATGTCGGGGATGGACATCGCCGACCGGCTCCGGCCCCAGGACGGCCGCTGCCGGGTCGCGGTCAACGGCAACCCGGTGGACCTGCGGGTTTCCACCCTGCCGGCCTCCCTGGGCGAGAAGGCCGTCATCCGGATCCTGAACACCAAGGCCACCGTGCTCACGCTCGAGGCCCTGGGGTTCCTGGAAGAGGAGCGCCGCACCTTCACCGAGCTGCTGGCCAACAAGGAAGGCATCCTCCTGGTGACCGGGCCGACCGGGTCCGGCAAGACCACGACCCTGTACGCGGCCCTGCGTCAGGTCCAGGGCGAAGGGGTGAACATCGTCACGGTGGAGGACCCGGTCGAGTACCGGCTGGGCTCCAACATCGTGCAGGTGCAGGTCCACGAAAAGGCCGGACTGACCTTCGCGACCGCGCTCCGGTCCATTCTGCGACAGGACCCCGATGTCGTGCTGGTCGGCGAAATCCGCGACATGGAAACCGCCCAGATCGCCATCCAGGCCTCTCTCACCGGACACCTGGTGCTCTCGACCCTCCACACCAACGACGCCCCCAACACGATCACCCGTCTGGTCGACATGGGGATGGAGGCGTACAAGGTCGGGTCGGCCCTGCGGGGGGTCGTGGCTCAGCGGCTGCTCCGGCGCCTGTGTCCTCACTGCAAGACCAGGCAAACCGATCCGATCCCCGAACGGGTCAAGAAGTTCCTCCCGCTGGGAGTGCAGGAACGGCTCTTCCAGCCGGTCGGGTGCGGCGAGTGCGCGATGACCGGCTATCGGGGCCGCTTCGCCATTCTCGAGATTCTGGTGATGACCCAGGAGCTCGAACGGCTGATCTCCCGGGGCACGACCGCCGATCAGATCGCCTCGACCGCCCGCGCCGACGGCATGAAGGGCCTGTTCGAGAGCGGGCTCCGCCATGTGGTGAGCGGAGAAACGTCGATCGAGGAGCTGCTCCGGGTGACCGAGCCGCCTCGCGAGGATGATCTGAAGCGGGAGGATGGAGGAAGCGGAGACCGGCGGCAGGCGACCCGGGGCGGGCCGGCGCGGGTTACGGACGGTGGCGGCGGGGCGCCCGCCATTCATGTGACGGTTGCCGCTCCCACCCCCGCCCCGGCCGAGACCCGCCCCGCCTCGGTGCTGGAGTTCTCCCCCGCCTTCGAGCTGCTCGACGACCTGCCGCCGGTCCGGACCGAGGTCACCCGGAAGGGCGCGCTGGTGCTGCTGGTGGACGACGAAGACCAGCTTCGCCGGGTTATGCGCGACCTGCTGGAGCGGCAGGGCTACACCGTGGTGGAAGCCCGGGACGGCGCCGAGGCGCTGGACGAAGTGGATCGCCACGGGCCCGACATCGTGATCCTCGATCTCAACCTGCCGGGAGTGGACGGGTACTCGGTGCTGTCGCAGCTCCGTTCCCGCCAATCCACCCGCCAGCTCCCCATCATCGTGCTGACCGCCAAGGGCGACGAGGACAACGAAGTCCGGGTCCTCGAGCTCGGCGCCGACGATTTCCTCACCAAGCCGTTCCGGGCCAAGGCGCTCGCGGCCCGGCTCGAGAACGTGCTCAACAGGAGAGGGCAGTAGGTCGGGGGGTCGGGGAGGTCGGGGAGGTCGGGGAGGTCGGGGAGGTCGGGGAGGTCAGGGAGGTCGGGGAGGTCGGGAGGTCATACCGACCCACTGACCTCTCCGACCCTCCGACCTCGACCCTCCGACCCCTCCGACCCCTCCGACCCTCCGACCCCTCCGACCCTCCGACCCTCCGACCCTCCGACCCTCCGACCACTCCGACCTCGACCCTCCGACCTCTCCGTCAGAACCGATACGCCAGCCCGAACGAAATCACCGGATACAGCGGAACCTTGTGGACGTCGTCCTGGATACTGGCGATCTCGGCGTCGAGATCGGACTGGAGCTGCGGATTGTTCGCGGCGCCGGTGGCGCTCAAGCTCACCTTCCCGCGCCCAAGCACCGCACCCAGATCGAACACGAACTTGAGAGCGCCATGCTGCGCCGCCGGGGTGCCGAACCCGATCCCGAGGTAGGGACCAAGGCCCGGCCACTTGACCCGCCCCGTCATGGTGCCGACCTCGGAGGATTGGTAGGTATGGCTGTTGATCTCGAAGGTGCCGCCCTCGTTGGGGACGCCGGTGCCCCTGAGATCGACAGGGTTGGTGGCGAACCCGGCGCTCAGATGGAAGGCCCCGCGCGAGGCCGGGAAGAAATCCGCCAGCAGCGTCACCGCGGTCAGCTTGAGCCGGGCGTCGAAGGCGATGTCGCTCTCAGTGCGGCTGTCGCTGATCTTGAAGTAGTTGAACCCGCCTCGCACGGCCAGATGGTTCATCACGAGCTTGGCGGCTTCCAGGCCGAAGCCCAGCGTGCTCACCCGGAGACCGACCGAGACATCAGCGCCGTGCTGAGCCAGAAGCGGGGCTCGGGCAAGGGTGGACAAGGCCACGCACAACGCGACCGCGGTTCCACGAGGGGCACGCATGGACGCCTCTGTTTGCGGGAAGGCGGAAAGCTAACACGGAGCGGTCGGAGGCGGAGTCGGGGAGGACGGGGCGGTGAGGAGGAGCGGCGGAGGACGGTCGGGGAGCGGGGTTGCCCGAGCGGCGTCATATTCTGAGCATGAATGCCCCGACCCCTCCGACCCCCCGACCCCTCCGACCCCTCCGACCCCCCCGACCCCTCCGTCGGCCAGTCCGCCGGTCCGCCTGTCCGTCTGCTATGTCGACGTCCTGGTCTTCCGGGGCCAGGGCGATTCGCTCAACGTGCTGTGTCTCCGAAGAAGCGGGAAAGGGCGCTCGCCCGGTTCCTGGGAGGCGGTGCATGCGCACATCGAGCCGGGCGAGACCCCGGTGCAAACGGCGCTTCGGGAGGTCACCGAGGAGACCGGACTTCGCGTCGAGCGTCTCTACAACCTGAGCCGGGTGGAGTCGTTCTACCGGCACAGCACGAACGAGGTGGTCCTGGTGCCGGTGTTTGTCGCGTTCGTGCCCGCCGAGGGTGAAGTGCGGATCAGTGATGAGCACGATCGCTCCGAGTGGCTTCGGCCCGAGGCGGCGCGGATCCGGGTGAGCTGGCCCCGGATCCGGCGCGAGATCAATCATGCATTGCGGTTGGTCGGACTGGGGAACGCGGGGCCGCTGGAGGATGTGCTTCGGGTAAAGGCTGGCTAGGGCTTGAACCGGAGCAACCCGACGATCAATCCTCCCAAGGGAACCAGCGTGCCAATCCAGAACAGGAACATCCACTTCACCAGATTCGCTCGCTGATTGGCGATCTCGACCCGGATCTCGGTCCGAACATCTCCCAGTCTCCTCTCGGACCGCGATTCGAGCTCGGCCAGACGCTTTTCCAGATGTGCTTCAAAGCGCTGGAAGTAGAGGTCGGCCACCTCCCGCACCGCGGTCCGACTCAAAACAGCCCCCTCTTCTGGTGGAGTCTCTGAAGCAGTCTCGCGGTCACCGGCACGAAAAGCGCGTCCGCTTATCCGCCTATCCGTTGCTCCCCTTGTCCGCCAGGCCAGACCGCCTGCGCGGCGCCCACCAGCACGACACCCACCACCGCCCCAACCATCCCCGCCACGAAATCCGCCACCTCGGCGCTCCGGTACCGGATGAGTCCCTGCACCAGCTCCACTCCACCCGCGAAGGCGGCCGAAACCACCAACACCTGAAGGACCGGTGGCCAGCGATTGATCCGGTAGAGCACCGCGAACCCCAGGAACAGCACGACGTGGACCATCTTGTCGAACTGCCTGGGCGCGTGAAACGGCATCTCGGGAATCGGATAGAAGAAGAGCACCAGCATGCCGAGGAAATAGATCCGGAACACCCAGCGGCGGAGGGAAGGCATTATCGAAGATATATATAGGAGAGGCCAGAGAGTCGGAGGGTCAGGGTGGTCGGAGGGCCGGTCCCCCCGACCCCCCGACCCCCACTCTCCTACCCCCGGTGACGGTCATGTGACGTTCTCACCGTACCGTCCGACGATGCCCCCGAGAATCCTGCTCTCTCCCCCGATCTCTCGGGGGATGAGATGAAACTGGTCCAGGAAGCCCTCCTCTCCGGCTGGGTGGCGCCGCTTGGCCCCATGGTCTTCGCCTTCGAACGGGAGTTCGCCGAGGCGGTGGGGGCGAAACATGCAGTCGCGCTCTCATCCGGCACCGCAGCACTCCACCTGGCCCTCATCGATGCCGGCGTCGGGCCGGGGGATGAAGTCGCCACCTCCTCGCTGACCTTTGCCGCGACCGCCTTCGCCATTCGCTACGTCGGCGCGACCCCGGTGTTCATCGACAGCGAGTTCCGCTCCTGGAACATGCACCCCGGATTCCTGTCCGACTGGCTGGACGATCGCGGCTACAAGAACCGGCTCCCCAAAGCGGTCATCCCGGTCCACCTCTATGGCCAGACCGCCGATCGCGATCCGATCCTCGCCGCCTGCGCGAAATGGGGCGTCACCCTCATCGAGGATGCCGCGGAGGCTCTGGGCTCCACCTACCACGGCCACGCGCCGGGAAAGGGGGCGCGCTGCTCGGCGTGGTCGTTCAACGGCAACAAGATGATCACCACCTCGGGCGGCGGCATGCTGACCACCGATGATCCCAACGTCGAAGCCCACGTGCGGAAGCTCGCCACCCAGGCGCGCGAGCCAGCGGTGCACTACGAGCACACCGAGATCGGCTACAACTACCGGCTCTCCAACATCTCGGCGGCGATCGGGCTGGCCCAGCTCCGGACCCTGGACCAGAGGGTCCGTACCCGCCGGGCCCATTTCGAGGCATACGTCAAAGGTCTCGCGGACATCCCGGCGCTTTCGTTCCAGGAAGAGATGGCCTGGGGCACTCACTCCCGGTGGCTCACCTGCTGCCTGGTCAATCCCGAATTCGGGATCGACCGGCAGGCTGTTCTGGAAACCCTGGACGAGGCTGGCATCGAGGCCAGACCGGTATGGAAGCCGATGCACGAACAGCCGGTTTTCGATTCCTGCACCGTGATCGGCGGCATGGTAAGCTCGACCCTCTTCAAGCACGGGATCTGCCTCCCTTCGGGTTCCGGCATGAGCGCGACCGCGCGACAGGCGGTGATCTCGGCGATCCGAAAGGCATTTTCATCGGGAGAAAAGCGGCGCCGCCATACCCTCCGAAATCAGGCCGAATCTGCCCGCTGACTGCTGCATCCGCGCTGCAATCGTGCCCGGTGACGCCGGTGTAACGTCCGCCCCCTAGAATCGCGGCCTATGTTGTTCTCAACCCAGGGCGTCCCACCCGCATCCCCGGTGCGGGTGCGGGCGGTCTTCGCGTCGATACCATGACCGGAGCCGCCATCACCGGGCCGCCGGTCTATCCCGACCGCCCGATTCCCGGACCGCTGCTCGCGACCCTCACCCTCGCGCGTCAGTACCGCCGGCTGGTGGCCTACGGGGCATACGCGTTCGCGTCGGTGCTTGCGCTCGGCGCCGCCTTCCTGCTCCGCTTCGAGTTCCAGATCCCTGCCAATTACCAGGCCGCGATCGCGATCCTCCTGCTCGGGCTGATCCCGTTCCGGATGCTGTTTGCCCGCGGTTTCCGGGTGATGACCGCGCGGTGGCGGTTCGTGGGACCGGACGACCTGATCCGGCTGGCCGGCGCTTCCACCCTCTCGAGCCTCTGCTTCCTGCTGCTGTTCCGGGGAGTCCTCCGGAGCCCGGGGATCCCGCTCTCCGTGGTGGCGATCGAGTGGGCCCTCTTCAACTTCGGGGTGGGCGGGATCTGGCTCGGTTACCGATCGCTGTTCCAGATGGTCCGGGCCCGCTATGTCGGAGCGCCGGCGCGGGCCCGCCGGGTGCTCATCGTCGGGGCGGGAGAGGCCGGCAATTCGCTCCTGACCGAGCTCAGCATCAATCCCGGGAAATACCGGGTCGAAGGGTTCCTCGACGACGATCCCCTGAAGAAGGGGACCCGGATTCAGGGTCTCGAAGTGCTGGGCGATACCGCCACCGCCCCGTCGCTCCTCCGGGTCCAGGAAGTGGACGAGATCATCATCGCGATTCCCTCCGCCACGCCCGAAGAGCTTCGAAAGATCCTGGCCAATCTGAGCCCGCTGGAGATTCCCTTCCGGGTGCTTCCGGGGATCGCATCGGTACTGGAGGGCGAGGTGCGCTCGCACCAGCTCCGGCCGCTCCGGATCGAGGACGTGCTGGCCCGGGACCCCGTCTCCCTCGAGCTTCCCGATCTGGAGCGGGACCTCCGCGGCCGCACCGTGATGGTGAGCGGCGCGGCCGGATCGATCGGCTCCGAGCTTTGCCGGCAGGTTGCTCTGCACCGGCCCGCCCGGCTGGTGTTGTTCGACCAGGCCGAGAGCGAGCTCTTTTTTCTGGATCTGGAGCTCAGGGAGAAGTTCCCCTCGGTCGCGATCGAGGCGGTCATCGGCGACGTGCTCGACGAGGCCCGGGTCACCGAAATCTTCCTGCGCTACAAGCCCGACCGGATCTACCACACCGCGGCCTACAAGCACGTGCCGCTCATGGAGTCGAATCCCCGGGAAGCGGTCCGCAACAACGTGCTGGGCACCTGGCAGATCGCCCGGCTGGCGGGGGAGCACCGGCTGGGCCGCTTCGTGCTCATCTCCACCGACAAGGCCGCCGATCCGAGCAACGTGATGGGGGCGACCAAGCGCGCCGCCGAGCTGGTGGTGCGGGAGCTTCAGACCGCGTATCCATCGACCCACTATGTCGCAGTGCGGTTCGGCAACGTGCTGGGCAGCAACGGCAGCGTCATTCCGGTGTTCCAGAAGCAGATCGCGTCGGGCGGTCCCATCACCATTACTCATCCCGACGTCACCCGCTTCTTCATGACCATTCCGGAAGCGGTCAACCTCGTGCTCCAGGCCGGCCTCCTCCAGGAGGCGCGCGGGAAGATCGCGGCGCTGGAGATGGGGCAGCCGGTCAGGATCGTCGAGCTGGCGCGAAACCTGGTCCGGCTCTCCGGGCTCCGCCCCGAGGTGGACATCCGGTTCGAGTACACCGGATTGCGTCCCGGCGAGAAGCTGCACGAGACCCTCACCGGGTCGGACGAGCAGCTCCTGACCACCCGGCTCGGCAACGTGAGCATCATCGAGAGCAGCCACTCCCTGCTCGGGGTGCGGCTGGCGGCGGTGTTGAGCCAGTACCATCGGGAGCGGGCGCTGACCGGCGCTGCCTGCCTGGCCTGGCTCACCGATTTCGTGCTGGGCCGGACCCGCACCTCGCCCCCTCGCCCTGTCCCGGCAGCGGCTCCGGAGGAATTCCTGTCCACGGTCTCGGCGCCATGATCCGGAGACTCCTCTTTGCGGCGGCGGTGCTCGGCGCGGGTTCGCTCCAGGCCCAGGCCGATGGTCCGACCAACGGCGCCGATCTCCTGGTCCGTGCCGGAGACATCGTGCGGATCACGGTCTGGCGCCAGCAGGAGCTGTCGGGCGAGTTCACCGTGGGCCAGGATGGCGGGATCAACCATCCGCTCTATCGCAGCGTGAAGGCTGCCGGCACCACGGTGCAGCAGGTGAACGAGGCGATCGGGAAGTTCCTGCTCGAGTTCGAGGAGCAGCCCCAGTACGTGGTCGAGGTGCTGTTCCCGATTCCGGTGGCGGGCGAGGTCCGTCAGCCCAACGCGTATCCGATGCCGGCGGGAAGCACGGTGATCGAGGCGATGGCGCGGGCCGGCGGGCGCACCGATCGGGGCCGGACCGACCGGATCAAGCTGCGCCGGGAAGGGAAGGAGTATCGGATCGACCTGACCGATCCGTCCTCGGTCCGCTACCACACCGTCCTCCAATCCGGCGATGAGCTGGTGATCGAGCGGCGTCACAACTTCTGGAGCGGGGTGATGCTGCCGTTCTTCTCGGTGCTGGGCGCTGCGGCCTCGATCTACCGGGTGGCCATACGATGATCGACAGCCGGCGCCGCGGACATGGTGAAGCCCAGGTCCATCAGCAGCCGGAACAGGAAAGCATCCTCGATCTCCGCGAGGTGCTGGGGATTCTCCGCCGCCGGATCTGGCTGGTTGCGATCTGCGTCGTGCTCGGCACCGCGGCGGGATGGTACATCGCCCACCGGCAGCCGCCGGTCTGGCGCGCCAAGGCGGTGATCCGGGTGGACGATCCCACCCTCCAGATGAGTGGCCAGCTCGCGGGCGGGCCGCAGATGGGCTACCGCACCGACCCGATCCAGTCCACCCTCGAGACCATGACCAGCCCGGGCACACTCGGCGCGATCGTGGACCAGGAGTGGCTCCGGGTCAGGTCGCTCAGCCAGGGTTTTCCGGTTTCGGCGCTCCAGGGAATCAAGGTCCCGGAGATCGCGCCCACCGACACCATCGTGCTGCGGTTTCTGGAAGACTCGGTGACCGCGCGCTCCCTCCGTTCCGGAATCACGACCGGCCGGAAATACGGTGAGGTACTGGTGCTCGGACCGGTGCAGCTCGCGGTCGGGTCGCGCCCGGATGGAATTGCTGAAGCAGCCTTGCTGATCGGGGACCGGCAGGAAACCATCGGCTGGCTCGCCGGGAAGCTCACTACGAAGATCCGGGCCAGCACCAACATCGTGGACGTGGCGTTCATCGCGTCGGCGCCCGGGCTGGCTCAGCGGGTGGTGAACCGCGCCGTCAACGTGTTCGAGGAGCGGAGCCGGGACATGGCCCGCGCGGTGTCCACCCGGAAGCGGGAGTTCCTGGAGGGCCAGCTCGCCCAGGCCGACACCCTGATGCGGCGGGCCCAGGACAGCCTGAGCGACTTCCGAAACAGGACCCGCACTTTCTCCAGCGAGGCGCGGGCTACCGCCCAGCAGACCGGCCTCATGACCATCGAGATGCGGCGGGAGGAGCTTCGGGCCGACCGGCAGATGTACCGGATGCTGCTCGATGGATTACACCAGGCCCAGGGCGAGCAGGCCGCCCGCCGGCTTCAGGCCCTGGCCGCCACTCCCGAAATCGCTTCCAACCCGATCGTCGGGGCGCTCTTTACCCAGCTCCTTGGCTACGAGACCAGGCGCGACAGCATGACCAGCGGGCGGTGGGGGGCCTCGGCCCGTAACCCCGATCTCCAGCAGGTCATTCAGCAGATCGGGGTAACCCGGCAGCGGCTGGAGGAGGCGCTCAACAGCCACATGCAGGCGGTGGACGCGCGGCTCGCCTCGATCGACTCGCTGCGGAACCGGACCGCGAACCAGATCGCGGGGCTGCCGGAGTCCGAGGCCGCCGAGGCCCGGCTGCTTCAGCAGGTCCAGTCCATGGGCGCCTCCCTGGAGAGCATCCGGGAGGAGCTCTACAAGGCGCGGATCGCCGAGGCGGTGGAAGCCGGTCCGGTCAGCATTGTGGACCTCTCGCCTCTTCCTGAGAAGCCAGAGCAGAGCAAGCTGCCGATGCTCCTCGGCATGGGGTTTCTGCTCGGGCTTCTCACCGGAAGCACCGGGGCCTTCGTGCGGGAGATCCTGAACACCAAGATTCGAGATCGGAGCCAACTCGAGGTGGCGGTGCGGGCCCGGATGCTCGGCGCCATTCCGAAGCTGCCCCGATTGGCGAATGGCTGGAAGGGGCGCAAGCTGATCGGGAAGGCGACCAATGGCACGAATGGCCATGGCAACGGCAATGGCAACGGGCATAACCCGGAGCTCGTCACGGTCAAGGAGCGGCGTTCCCATATGGCCGAAGCGTTCCGGACCCTGCGGACCAATCTGTTGTTCGCGGAGGATGGCGAGTCGGTCAAGACCCTGGTGATTACCAGTCCGGCGCCCGGGGAAGGGAAGACCACCACCGCGGCGAACCTGGCGGTGACCTATGCGCAGCAGGGCCTCAAGGTGCTGCTGGTGGATTGTGACCTCCGGAAGCCCAGGCTCGCCGAGCTGTTCGAGATCAATCGAAAACCTGGACTCGCCGAGCTACTGGTGGGCGAATCGAGCTGGGAGGAGGCGATCCGGCCGGTGGCCGGGGTGGAGGGGCTCTCGATTCTGCCGGCGGGCACCCTGCCGCCCAACCCCACAGAGATGCTGGGTTCCGCGGTGATGCGGGATCTGCTGGCGGCGCTACGGGAGAAGTTCGATGTGGTCATTATGGATACGCCGCCGCTCGCGGGCGGAGCGGACGCGGCCATCCTTGGTGGAGCGTCCGACGGGGTGCTCCTGGTAGCGAAGGCAGGCGCTACGCACCAACAGGGGGCGCGGCTTGCGGCACGTGAGCTTAGGGCGGTTGGGGCCAAGGTGGTGGGTGCAGTGATGAACGATCCCGCGGGCGAGCTGCCGAGGTATGGCGACAATGCATACTACTACTACCAGTACGAGTACTACGGTGACCGCGACAAGACCTGAGCCGAGAACGACCATCGGGAAGATCCTGTCGCTGCTCACGCCGCGGGAGCGGAAGCAGGGGCTGCTTGTCCTGGGGCTCATGCTGGTGACCGCGCTGCTGGATACCGCGGGCGTTGCCTCGATCATGCCGTTCCTCGCAGTGCTCGGAAACCCCGAGCTGATCCGCAACAATCAGCTTCTCGCCTGGCTGTACGAGCGAGGAGGATTTGCCTCCAGCAACTCGTTCCTGTTTGCGCTCGGCGGCGGTGCTTTCATCCTCGTGGTGGTTTCGGCGGGAATCCGAATTACGGGGACCTATGCCACGAACCGATATGCGCAGATGAGGCGGTACACGATCGGCAATCGTCTACTCGAGACGTACTTGCGCCAACCTTACGAGTTCTTTCTGAATCGCAACAGCGCCGACTTTTCGAAAAGCATCCTGTCCGAGGTCGATCAGGTCATCAACTTCGTGCTCCAGCCATTATTGAATGCGATTAGCTACGGGCTTGTGATCCTCGCAATGATGGCGCTGCTCATCACCCTGAGCCCGGGAGTAGCCTTGGTTACGGCGCTCCTCATCGGCGGCGCTTATGGTGGGATCTACTGGAGGATCCGGAAACTAGTACGGTCCATCGGTCTGGACCGGGTGGCTGCGAACCGGGAGAGATACCTAGCAGCGTCCGAGGCGTTCGGTGGGATCAAGGATCTCAAAGTATTGGGAAGGGAGGAGGCATACATTGCCAGGTTCCGTGCTCCGTCAGCACGGTTTTCCCGAAGTCTGGCGGCCCAGACCACCCTGTCCCAAGTGCCAAAGTACCTGATCGAGGCGATAGGGTTCGGCGGTTTGCTGGCGCTCGCCCTGGCTCTCCTGGGCACCGGGGCCGCTACGGAGACCCTGCTTCCGCTACTCGGCTTGTATGCCTTTGCAGGATACCGGCTTCTCCCCGCAGCGCAGCAGGTCTTCCTCGGTGCGTCTCAACTTCGCTTTGGCATTCCTTCACTGGACGAGATTCGCAGCGATCTCGCAAGCTGGCGGCCGGCGGACAGGCCAACGCTACCCCGAGCTCAGCGAGAATCGTTGGCAATGGGAATCAGGTTCGAGAATGTCTGGTATCGATATCCCGGCGGCGCGGCTCCGGTAATACGGGGGCTCGATTTGACAATCAACGCGGGATCCTTTGTAGCGTTCGTCGGTGCTACCGGGGCGGGCAAGACGACCGTGGTGGACTTGCTCCTCGGTCTGCTCCTGCCAAGCCACGGCCGAATCTTGATCGATGACGAACCTCTGGCTGAGGAGACACTTCGTCCCTGGCAGACCTCAATTGGCTACGTACCGCAACAGATTTACCTCTCTGATGCGTCAATCGCGGAGAACATCGCATTCGGGGTCAGACCGGACCAGGTTGACTTCGACGCAGTTGAGACCGCAGCCCGTGCGGCACAGTTGCACACCTTCGTCAAAGAGAGCCTGCCAAAAGGGTACTCCACGGTAATAGGGGAACGAGGAGTTCGGCTCTCAGGTGGCGAGCGGCAACGCCTGGGTATTGCGCGTGCGTTGTATCACCGTCCGTCCACGCTGGTTCTGGACGAGGCGACTAACGCTCTCGATCCAGCTACCGAAAGAGCTGTATTGGAGGCTGTCGCAGCCCTCAAGGGAAACCTGACCGTGATCATGGTTACTCACCGTCTCGGCATGACCGAGAGATGTGATCCGGTTGTGGTCCTTGAGAACGGCGAAGTAAAGGGGATCGGTTCGTTCTCCATGCTCGAGCAGCGCAACTCCGCGTTCCGGCACGTTGCCGTAGCGTGACCGGCAACAGCACTTTTGCGATGTCGCCATCGTTGTTCATCCCCAAACAGGACCTGCAGTGAACCGGCCGTCGGGATACTCGACCCGCGATCGCCGCGTAAGCGTGGTGTACCGAGGCGAAGCTATCACGCGGTGCGGTGTGGCATGAGAGTGGTTCAGCTCATTACGCGCCGCCAACGGCGCGGTGCCGAGGTGTTTGCCTGTCAACTGGGAGATGCGTTGGCGCGACGGGGCCATACGGTGACACTCGTAGGTCTGTACCGGCCATCGGGCGCGCCACTCTCGCCGACTAGCGCGTGGTCCTACGACATGGGAATGGTGCGAAGGAGAATCCCTGGAGTACGAGGCATTCGGGCCCTGAGGGCGTTGCTCAACCGACTGTCGCCGGATGTGGTGCAGGCCAATGCCTCGGATACCCTGGAGTATGGCGCCATGTCCCGGATGTTCGGGCCACCGGCTTGGCGCCTGGTATATCGGAATGCCAATCTCTCTTCGCCGTGGATGCGTTCAGGGGTGCAGCGAGCGATAGGGCGATGGTGGCTACGCTCCGTGGATCATGTCATATCGGTCAGCGAGACCTGCCGTCGCGACTTCGTCGAAACCTACAGGTTTCAGGACGAGCGGGTTTCTGTCATCACCATTGGCACACCGATACCGAGCCACTCGAAGCGGGTTGACGCGCGTGTCCACCTGCTGCAGGCCACAGGCTTGTCGGACAAGACGGACGTCCTGCTTTCAGTCGCGGGGTTCGTCCCTGAGAAGAACCACCTGTGGCTGCTCGATGCATTTGCACGGATTTCTGAACATCATCCCTCCACGGCTCTGGTCCTGATCGGAGATGGACCACTCAGACCCCAGATAGAAACGAAGATAGCGAATCTGCAACTCTCTGAGCGAGTACGGCTACTTGGTAGTCGAGAGGATGCCTCTGAGCTGACAGAGGGAGCGGATCTTATGGTTCTTCCGAGCCTGATTGAGGGACTACCAGGCGCCATTCTGGAAGCTGGTGCAGCCGGGATTCCGTGCGTGGCGAGCCGGATTGGAGGAATACCGGAAGTGGTGAACCACGGCGAGACGGGTGTGCTGGTGCCGCCGGGGGACTCGGAGGCTTTCTGCGGAGCCGTTCTCGAGCTGCTCAAGAATAGCGTCCTGAGAAGCCAGATGGGCCTGGCAGCGCGTGCGCGGATCCAGCAACGGTTCGAGCTTGAGAAGGTCGTGGATCAGTTCGAGGCGCGCTATGAAACACTGATACGAGCGAGGCCGCAGCACTGAATGCGCATCCTGCATTTGATCAAAGGCCTTGGGCGAGGTGGCGCCGAGCGGCTTCTTGTCGCCGGCCTGGACCATGCGGATCGAACGCGCTTCGAGTACCAGTATGCGTACTGTCTCCCTCGTAAGGACGCACTGGTTGAGGAGCTGAGGGCGCGCGGAGCCAAGGTCACGTGTTTCGCCGCTCGGAGGCCGACGAGTGCCATTGGCGTCAGCAGCAAGGTCGCGCGCTATTGTCGAGCGCAGGGCGTCCATTTGATCCATTCCCACTTGCCATGGACTGGTACGATCGGACGACTCGCCGGAATCCGCGCTCATGTTCCGGTCGTCTATTCGGAGCACAACAAGCAAGAGCGTTATCACCCGCTCACTCGTTTCGCTGGCTGGTGCACCTGGAGATGGCAAAGGGAAGTCATTGCAGTCTCTGAGTCGGTCAAGGACAGTATCGAGCGAAGCTTGGGAACGAAGGTGCCGGTACGAGTCGTTCAGAATGGGATAGATGGGCGGGTATTCCAGAGGACCTCCGCACAAGGCGAAGGGATCCGCGCCAAGCTCGGGATCCAGGCCGGATCTCCTGTAGTCGGTACGGTTGCTGTATTCAGAGCGCAGAAGAGGCTTGACCGATGGGTTAAGGCCGCCGCACTCATTCGTGCCAGCCAACCCTCTGCTCGCTTTCTCATGGTAGGTGATGGACCGCTGATGCCTGGAATCCGCGAGGCGGCTCGAGCTGCCAGCTTGGGGGATGCCGTGTACTTCGCCGGACTACAGGAGGATGTGCGGCCATGGCTCTCGGCTATGGACGTCTTCATGATGACCTCTGAAGTCGAAGGTTTGCCTGTCGCACTTCTGGAAGCGATGGCCATGGAATGCGTCCCGGCTGCGTTCGCCGTGGGCGGCATCCCCGAGGTGGTTACCGACTCACGAAACGGAATCTTGGAGAAACCAGGGGGGATCGATGCCCTTGCCCGGCGAGTGTCGGACCTGCTGGCGAATCCGGCCGCGGTTAGGGGAATGGGCTGGGCCGGAAGAGCTGCCGTGGTAGGACAATTCGGAATCGGGCGGATGACACGACAAATCGAGGCGCTCTATGCCTCCATTCTGTGGGGCTGAAATGCGGGGCCAGGATTACAGCATTCGAGAGATGGAGCCGTCGGATCTTCCCGCAGTGGTCGAGCTCATGAGTCTCGGTTTGGGAGAAGGCCAATTGCCGCGCCATCCTGCGGCGTGGAACTGGAAGCATGAGAGTAACCCGTTCGGAAGGTCTTTGGTGCTTGTGGCAGAGGCGAGCGGGTTGGTGATCGGGCATCGGGCCTTCATGCGTTGGGTATTGCAACAAAACGGATCTACTATGGGGGCCTTTCGAGCGGTGGATACCGTGACCCATCCATCCTGGCAGGGTAGCGGGGTGTTCCGGCACCTCACATCCAAGTTGCTGGACCGACTGCCTGAAAACGGGGCTGGGCTCGTGTTTAATACGCCCAACAATCGGAGTCTTCCCGGGTACCTGAAAATGGGATGGCGTGTGGCAGGTCGACCGCCCATCTGGATCAAGCCGCTGCGGCCATTTCGCACCGCCTGGGGACAATGGGGTCGGAGCCGGACGTCGGCAGGGTCTGGGAATGCACCACGTCCATCTGGCGATCTGAACGAGCTGCTGTCATCTCCGTGGTTGTCTCGCTTTCTCGAGCAGCTTCGGGGCAATGATCGGCACCGTTTGATGACTCCGCGAACCACCGAATACCTCCGCTGGCGTTATGCCGAAGTGCCCGGCATCCGGTACCATGGTCGTGGGGTCTTTCGCGACAATGCAGGTGCCATTTTGATCTGGCGTGTCCGGCAGCGGCACCGACTGTCAGAACTGCGAGTGTGCGAGCTGATGCTGACCCCGGGAGCGACAGGGGTAGCGCTCGTAACTGACCTCCTCTCCAGAACACTTCGGGAATCGACTGGGGACCTTGCCTCGATGGTTGCGACCCCGGATTCCCCAGAGCGCACGATCGGCATTAGACTGGGCTTCCTGCCCAGTCCGAAGCGGCCGGTCCTTGCCGTGCGCCGTCTGAATAGCGAAGGATCCCAATTTCAGCACATTCGTCAGTGGCGGCTTTCCGCTGGCGACCTGGAGCTCTTCTGATCATGTGGCCCACCGGATCAGATCTTCTCAGCCTTCTGCTGGTGCTTGCCCTGACGATGAGTATTGCGGCCGTCGTCGGAATGAGCAGGCTTCCCCGAACCATCAAGGCACTGGTCGTCATCGCTCTCGCCCTGCGAGTGGCGGGGGCATTCGCCAGGTATCGTATTCTGTTCGGCTTCTATACCGGCACCGGCGACGCTGCCGGCTATTTCGGCAAGGGCTTGCGGCTTGCCGATCAGATCACGCGGCTTGACTTTGCCGGGATCGCGGCGGTCTTCTCCCCCGCGTCGGGGCACTGGTGGGGCACCAACTTCATTTCACTGTCTTCTGGGCTGGTCTTGGCAGCCATTGGCCCTTCAATGATCGGTACATTCATCGTATTCGGGCTTCTGTCTTTCCTCGGTCTTGTGGGATTCGCGATTGCGTTCAAGCGCGCCTTCCCAGGCAACGACTTGTCACGCTACCTGAAATGGATATGGCTCTTTCCCTCGCTCTGGTTCTGGCCTTCGAGTTTGGGAAAGGATGCGCTGGTGCTTCTGGGAATCGGCCTGGCGGTCTGGGGGTTTGGCTATCAGCGGGACCGAGTGCACTGGATACTGCTGTCGCTGGGTGTTGCTCTGGTTTTCGTGATCAGGCCTCAGGTCGCAGCGGTTCTGCTGGTCTGCCTCCTGTTTGGCTACTGGATTGCGAATTGGAAGCAGCTGGCTTCGACCCGAATCATTCAGGGAACTGTCTTTGTGCTTGGCGGCGCCATTGCCATATGGATTTCCCTTCAGCAAATCGGCGTAGAGGGTTTCGACATCGAGGGCGCTCAGAGCTATTTGGCGGGCACGGTTCGTTCTGAAGGGGGAAGCCGGATCGCTATGACCGGTGCTGGCTTGGGAAGCGCGCCAATGGCCATGATCAATGTGCTGTTTCGACCATTCTTATGGGAGAGCCGCAATATCGTCCAGGCCCTCTCTTCACTCGAGCTCTGCGTGCTCTGGGCGCTCGTTCTCTTCCGAGCCCCGTCCCTGCTTCGTGGTGTAATGGGATGGCGCAAGAACAAGCTGATCGGTGCAACGGTGCCGTTTCTTATAATCTACTCGACAACCCTTGGCATGGGCGTGGCAAACCTGGGAATTATCGCGAGACAGCGGATCTTCCTGTTTCCATTTCTCTTTCTCTTGGTTGAATCCGGAAGCAAGAGAGTGAGGGAGCTCAGCACCCAGGTCGAGCAATCTGCTTCGCGGAATGCTTTGCGGGAACGGCGCGTGGCCCTTGTCTAGCAAACCCGGTGCACTTGTCCTCTCCCTGGACTTCGAGCTCCATTGGGGTGTACGGGATCATGCCCGGCCAGTGAGCCCGTACGCCAGGAATCTGTTGGGCGCACGGGCGGCCATCCCGAGGATACTCGAGCTCCTCGAATCGTTCGAGATCGCCGCGACCTGGGCGGTTGTCGGGTTCCTCTTCGCCCACGATCGGGCAGAGCTGGAGGCCACGCGGCCCAATGTCCGACCAAGGTATACCGACGGGAATCTGGATCCGTACTCTGAATCGGTGGGATGGGACGAAGCTGCCGATCCCTTTCATTATGCGCCAAGCCTGATCCAGCTCATCAGGCGAACCCCGTATCAGGAGATCGGCACCCATACATGGTCCCACTACTACTGCACCGAGCGCGGTCAAACGACAGACTCATTCCAAGCGGATCTGGCTAGTGCGCTGGCGATTCACACCGCCAACGGCCTTCCGATCCGCTCGATTGTATTCCCGCGAAACCAGCACAATCCGGAGTACGACCAGATCCTCAGGGAAGCGGGGATCGCCGCTTACCGCGGCAACCCTGATACCACACTCTGGCGAACGACCGCGGCCTCAGGTACAACGAGGATAGCACGGCTGCTGGACGCTTACTTCCCATTCGATGGGGACGGCACCTATTCGTGGAATGATGTGAAAGTAGACAACGGACTGGCGAACGTGCGAGCCAGCCGGTTTCTTCGCCCTTGGAGCTCAGCGGGCCTGGCGTTCGAACACCGGCGCATGAATCGCATTACCGACGGGCTGGCCGCCGCGGCGGAACGAGGACGTCTATATCATCTGTGGTGGCACCCTCACAATTTCGGCCGCCACCTGGATCAGAACCTTGGTGTGCTCCGCCACATCCTGGAACAATTCGCGAAGCTGCGGGAACGGACCGGCATGCTTTCGCTTAACATGTACGATACGGCGACAATGGCGTTGACGTCAAACAGAATCAGGGAGCCGGAATGCGCCTTCTCCACCTGACGACGGTTCCCATGACCCTGCGATTCCTCAAGGGCCAGCCCGCCTTCATGCGGTTGAGAGGGATCGACACCGTGGTGGTATCCTCGCCGGGTGAAGAGCTGGGGCAGTTTGGCCAGGAGGAGCATGTTCCGGTTCATGCCGTCGAAATGCGACGGCAGATTACACCCTTGCGAGACCTGGCTGCGCTCGGAAGGCTCGTCAGGGTCATTCGTTCGGTTCGGCCGAACATCCTCCACGCGCATACGCCCAAGGCCGGGCTCCTCGGCATGGTGGCAGGAGCGCTAGCTCGTGTGCCGATCAGGATCTACCACATGCGCGGACTTCCATTTACAGGTGCCACTGGGGTTCGCCGAAAACTTCTTCTTCGAACCGAGCAGACCTCGTGTCGGCTTGCTACTCGGGTAATCTGCGTCAGCCACTCTCTGCGTCAGACGGCCCTGAGGTATGGTATCAGCACCGCACCAAAGACCGTAGTCCTCGCCTCCGGCAGCGGGCAGGGGGTGGATGCGGCCAACCGCTTCAACCCTCAGCGGCTTTCAGGTGCGCGTGAGATGGGACGGAATCGGCTCATGATCCCGCCTGATGCGCTCGTAATCGGATTCGTCGGGCGAGTGGTGTGCGACAAGGGCATTCCGGAGCTCGCCGAGGCTTGGCTGAAGATACGTGCTCATTGGCCTGCCTCCTATCTGATCCTGGCCGGCCCTATTGAGCCACAAGATCAGGTGCCACCCGCCATTCTTGCTGTACTTGGGCAGGATCCGAGAGTTAGACTGATCGGAATGCTCCCTGATCCTGCCTCGGTTTATCCCGCGTTCGATCTTCTCGTACTTCCGAGTCGGCGAGAAGGCTTTCCCAATGTGACACTCGAAGCGGCGGCCATGTCGCTACCGGTCGTCACCACCCGAATACCGGGATGCACTGAAGCGGTGGTGGATGGTGAAACCGGTACTCTGGTATCGCCGGGAGAACCAGTGGAACTGGCCCATGCTATTGAACGGTACCTGGCAAAACCGGTCTTACGAGAACAGCACGGTGAAGCGGGCCGGACTCGAGTTCTCGCGAGGTTTCGTCCCGAAATCATATGGGAAGCGCTGTTCCGTCAGTACCTGGAGCTTGCCGGGCCCATTTCCCAGGGCCACCTCCGTCAATCACTGGTGGAAGTCGCATGAAGCGGGGCATTGATGTGCTGGTCTCCTTTTTTGGGATCGTCGTGCTGTCGCCGTTCTTGTTTCTGATCGGTGTCTTGATCCGATCGAGAATGGGCTCACCGGTCTTATATAGGCAGACCCGCACTGGGCTTCACGGCAAGCGATTTCAATTGCTGAAATTCCGCACCATGCGGCTAGTGCCTGGGGACGATGCTGCGCGGATCACAAGACTGGGAGGGTGGTTGCGGGTAACTTCCTTGGATGAGCTGCCTCAATTCTGGAACGTGCTCAGGGGAGACATGTCCCTGATTGGGCCGCGTCCGCTGCTTCCTGACTATTTGCCGAAGTACAGCCTGCGGCAAGCCAAGCGTCACGAGGTCAGACCTGGCATAACGGGCTGGGCCCAGGTCAACGGGCGCAACGCGGCAAGTTGGGACGAACGTCTGGAGCTCGATGTGTGGTATGTGGAGCATCGTTCTATCTCCCTCGACCTGAGAATCTTCCTTCGGACGCTCCGAACGATCCTGAAGCGAGAAGGCATCTCTCAGGCAGGCCATGCGACCATGCCTCCTTTTCCGGGGTCCTCCCATGGCTGAGCGCTGGATCGTCTGGGGAGCTGGCGGACATGGGGCCGTTGTGGCCGAAGCCATCCGTGCTGCAGGTGATGAGGTAGCCGGATTTGCCGATTTACACCCTCCAGACGAGACTTGTCTTGCTGAGTCGGAACTGGTTCAGGCGCTTTTGCGCCACGAGCTGCCGTTGGGGGCCACACGCGTCGCATTGGGCATTGGATCCAACCAGGCGCGAGAACGGGCCTGGCGACTCCTCCCGGCCAAGCTCGCACCCCCGGTCATCCACCCCTTTGCATGGTGCTCTCCAAGTGCACGGATTGGTCCTGGAACCGTTGTATTGCCTCAAGCGGTCATCAATCCCAGGGTCACGGTTGGGGAGGCCACAATCGTGAACTCAGGATCTATTGTAGAGCATGATTGTGTGCTCGGAACAGCATGCCACGTGTCTCCGGGGGCGGTATTGGCTGGTGAGGTGAGTCTGGGAGCGAGGGCTTGGGTGGGAGCTCGGGCAGTCATCCTGCCACGCCGGAGCATTGGGCAGGATGTGATCATTGGTGCTGGTGCAGTGGTCACGAGGGACGTCGAACGCGGGGCTACGGTAGTCGGGAACCCGGCGCGACAACTGGAAGGAAAGGTTCTGTGAGCCAGCGCCTGATCCGGAACCTCATGGTGGCAAGCTTCTGGTCCTAATGTTTGGCAACACCTCCAAGAACGCCCGTCTGCCAAGCCTCCCAGAAGATCTTGAGCATCGCGGCGACATCGATGGTCGCGTTCTCCACCGGTTTGCATGGTCGGATGAAATCGAGCTGCACCCCTCGTAGATAGGCCCAGTCCTCGAGCGCCCGCGAAGTGACCTCGGCCGCCACGTCCCGTCCCCCGATCACCAGCGCGGGCTCTAGCACGGGACTCTCGCGACTCCACTGATCGACCACCGGGAACACACGAAACGGTCGGCCATCGGCGCGCTGATTATGGACAAAATCAATGCTCCAACGCTGGGGACCGGACGGGATCAGGGCCGGTCCGCGGTGGAGCGCCATGTGTTTGCGTCGGCGGACGCGCATGCGGACCTGCCGCTCGTCGAGTCGGTAGAGCCGGCGTACTCGCTTCTTGTTCACCAGCCAGCCTTCGCGGCGCTACAGCACCCAGACCCGATTGTAGCCGAACCGCGGCCGCGCGTGCGCCAACTCAGTGATCCGAAGCCGCAAGGCGGACTGATCCTGCGCTGTGCCGCGTTTGTACCAGCCTGCAGGCTGAAGCGGATGTACGCATTGCACTGGAGAACGCCGCCAAGTGCGCCGGGCCAGTGTGATCGAACGATTGTCGCGCGCGCGGCCTTCTATCGGCCGTCAGAGCCTGACCGGAGCACGATGCCGAGGTGATCGCCGCTTTGCAGGGGTGGTGCCCGAGGACGCCCGATGGGGCCTTTGGGACTGCTACGACCGGTTGCTGACGGCTGGCTATCGCTGGAATCACAAGCGGCCCGCATCCAGAAGTTTACGTTCCGATTCTCCATCAACTGAAACCTAGGAATTGAATCAAGCATTTATGTCGTGCTGGTCATCGAACGGCGAGCACGAATGCCCCACCCTCAGCAGAAGCCCAGGTGCTCCAGCTCGCTCATGATCAGCGAGAACCGAAAAAGGATCCGGTTCTCGTTCGCGAAGGCGACGAGTTTGGCGACTTAGCAGGGAGCTAGCAGGCTCCCTCATAGTTGCGTTTTGCAGATGACGACTCCTTGATGATTCGGCTGCAGTTCTACGCATTACTCTGCATGGTTTAACTAGATGATCTAAAACAACCAAATAGGTGCGTCGCGGTGGCAGAATAGATCACTCGTCTGTCAAGAAAGCGAACGCAGTGCTGGATATTGCTTTGCCCGCTTCTTGCTCATCTCCCTGAGCGCCCGGTCGGGCCGGAACAAATTCCGGTTTCGACGGCTTCACCACTGACTCAGGGACTGCTGGCACCATGACCTTCCTGCATCGGCTCGCGCAACGAATCGCGCGCTTCAAGACTCCCACGATCGCACTTGCCGCCATTGCCTTGGGTTGCTCCCAGGGCGAGCGCACGGATTTCCTTTCTCCAGTTCCTGCCAACACCACGCCCCAACTCCAATCGATACAAATCTCTCCCAGGATTGCCGTCGTTCAAGCGGAAATCGAGTTCCGGTTCACCGCAACCACGTTGAACACGTCGGGCGCGACGATGTCCGCCCCGGTCGACTGGACCGCGGAATCCGGGACGATTTCCAGCGAAGGCCGATTCGTCGGGGTCGTCCCCGGTCCGGTCCGGGTCACGGTGCGATCTCATGACCGGCCCGAGCTTTCCGATGTCGCGGTGATCGCGGTCTGGCAGAACGAGACCGATCCAACCGGCATTTCGGTCCAGCCCGCCGAGATCACGCTGGAAGAGGGTGACAGCCTGACCTTCACCGCCTTTCTCAACCTAGCGAACGGGGTCCAGGCCGCAGGCGCCACGGTCGATTGGAGCGCCACCGGCGGCCAGATCAATTCCTCCGGCTACTTCGTCGCAGCCACCGCAGGCGACTATCTGGTGAAGGCTCAGACCAGCAATGGGTATTCCGGGTCCGCCCGGGTTCGGGTCACCAAGCGCACTTCCGAGGTGGCAAGTGTGACGATCAGCCCCAAGACCGCCCGACTCGCGCCGAGTCAGGGGACTCAGTTTACGGCGAACACGTACTTCACCGATGGCAAGACAATTCCGGCGACCTACCTCTGGTCGACCAATGGGGGTTCGGTGACCCAGACCGGGACCTACCTGGCGCCGTCCGTCGAAGGGACCTATCGAGTCATCGTCGTCGGTGTCGCGAATCTCGCCGATACCGCGATCGTCACCGTGGTCCAGCAGGCACCTACCCTCGCCTCGCTCCGGATCTCCCCCAACCCCGTGTCGATTCAGGCGAGCGGGGCCCAGCAGTTCTCCGTGGCCGGAACCATGTCCGACGGTAGCGCTGGCCAGCCAGCGGTCACCTGGAGCTCAACGGGTGGCAGCATCTCGGCGAGCGGCCGATACAACGCTGGCTCGGTCCCAGGGACCTACCGGGTCGTCGCCAGGCAGCAGGGTGGGTCTCTGGCGGATACCTCCGTGGTGACGATCCAGCCACCGGCCGTAGTGGCACTGGCGGTGTCTCCCAGATCGACCTCGTTGCAACCGGGAACCTCGCAGCAGTTCACCGCGAGTGCCACCTGGTCCAATGGATCAACGACGCTTCCTCCCCTGACCTGGGCGGCGACCGGTGGATCGGTGTCCTCAAATGGCAGTTTCACGGCGGGAACTTCCGGCGGCACCTACCAGGTGTCCGTGGCCGGCGGCGGACTGACCGACCAGGCGACGGTCAATGTTGGTGCACCCGTGGTCCTGGTTTCCTTGAGCGTGAGCCCCAAACCGGCCCAGCTCGCCACCGGCGGGACGCTGCAGTTCTCGGCCGAGGCTCTCTGGTCCGACGGAACGAACGCCCTGCCCGCCATTTCGTGGTCGGCGACCGGCGGGACGATCAGTTCGAACGGTCTGTATAGCGCAGGTAGCTCGACCGGCGCCTATCACGTCATCGCGAACGGGGGCAGCCGGGCCGATACGGTTGCAGTGACCCTGACGGCTCAGCCCAGCAGCCCGACGCTGACCGGGATCACTATCGCGCCGAAGAATGTGTCGCTGAGCGCCAGCGCCACCCAGCAGTTCAGCGCGACCGGCGTCTGGGCGGGTGGCACGGGAACAATGCCAGCGATCACCTGGTCGGCGACTGGCGGCGCAATCAACGCCAGTGGGTTCTATGCGGCCGGGGCGATTCCCGGGAGCTACCGGGTGATTGTCACCGGGGGAGGGAAGGCGGACACCGCGGCGGTAACCGTAAATTCGACGGGAAGTTCTGTCTACGTCGTTCCCGAGAGCATCGACCATACAGGAGTTGACGACGTGACCGACCAGCTCACCGCGTTTTTTGCGTCGGTACCGGACGGGTCCGTCATCGCCTTTCAGGCCGGAGGCAGATACCGGGTGGAAGGCACACTGTGGCTTGCCGATCGGCACAGAATCACAATCGACGGGAACGGCGCCACCATCATCGCTGAGACTGATGGAAGCGGAGTAACTCCCCCGGATGCCCTCAAACACGGTTGGCCCAGGCAACGGCAGCACTTGCTGTTTACCGGCGGCGAGGACATCGCGGTCCGGAATCTCACGATCCACGGTGCGAATCCTCATGCCGGGCTCGGCGATTCGGCCTATGTGGCCTCTCTTGAGGCGCAGCACGGGCTGGCGTTCCTGGGTGTACGCGGAGTTCGAATTACCGGGGTGGACGTCTCGGACGTGTACGGTGACTTTGTGTATCTCGGCATTAACGGTACCGGTGCAGGCGAATGGACACACGACGTCCACCTCTCGGATTTCCGGTTTGAACGTAGTGGTCGCCAAGGTGTTTCTGTAACTGGTGCCGACTCGGTGGTCATAGAAGACGGCTATATCGGCGACGTCCGGCGTTCCGCCATCGACCTCGAACCGAACACCGCCGCCGGCGGCGCGACGCACATCACATTCAGGCGTGTGACTTTTGGGCGGCATCGCCTCAACTGGCTTGCGTCGGGCGGCGCGGGACCGAGCGTTGGAAACGTTGTCTTCGAAGACAACAGGTTGGTTGGAGCGCAGTTCAAGGTCTTTGTTGGCGCCTCCGACGGCGCCCGGCGAGGACCGTTCAGGTTTGTCGGCAATGTGGGCGACACCGGCGACGGGAATCCGCAGGGCGTGATCATGCAATTCCACTGGGTCGATGGGCTCACGGTGCTGGACAACTACACTCCTCTCCAGAGGTTGCGGAACATGGCGTTAGTCGGTGCGTGGCAGTCCTGTGGCCTCGATGTTCGTGGTAACTCCGGGCCGGAAATGGTTCAGGAGTTGAGAATCTTCGAACCATGCCCGGTGGAACAAGACCAGCCTTGAAAAACCGCAAGGACCCTTGAGGAGCTTCTTCCCCCCCGTATTGGCGGCTTGCACTCGATGGGCGCCGGTGGTTCCGGGCGCGCAAGGCCTGAGGTAGCGACTCCCGATCATATCACGTCCGCCAATAGGTACTTCCGGCCCTGGAAGAGTGCCCTTGAGGAGGAGTTGAGGGCGAAGGGGGTTCAGTTTTCTGTTGTAGCCGAACACGAAATACCCGCAGAGGATGTCCACCAGACGGCCTCAAATGACTCTCACTGCCCACAGCGACTGCGGATTGGCTCTGTGAGTGTGATGAAGGAGGTCCGCTCCATAATTGAAGGCCGGACTACTCATCATCATTCGTTCCCTTCCGGGTCGCCTGACCTTGACCAACCTGGGAGGCAGAGTCGATGCGCGACAGTCAGTGGATCAGGTGCAACGACTGCAGTCGCTGAAGAATACGCTCAAGCTGAGTGTCCCAGGTGCCCGTGCGGCGGATTAGAGTTTCGCCGGCTGCGCCAATGGCCTTAGCCAGCGAAGGTTGTGAGGCAAGAGTGTTCATCTGTGCAGCAAGCCGGCCGGAATCACGTGCAGGATAAAGGAGGGCGGTAGCCTCGTGACGAAGAAGACGTGCCATCTCACCGACCGCGGCTGCAATCACTGGCTTCCCACAGAGCATATATTCGCGAAGCTTGAGCGGCGAATAGTGAAACGCCTTTTCGTCGCCTGCGGTGACGATGCCGACATCAAAAGAGGCGATCCATTCGGGCATGGCGAGGTGTGATACGGGACCCGCGAAAACGATCCCTCTGGTGATTCCTAGGCGCTGCGCTTGGACTTCTAGCGGAGCCTTTTCCGGGCCGTCACCCACGAGGAGAAGGCGTGAGTGTGGATAGAGCTCCAGGTGCGCCGCGAATGCTGCAAGCGCGATGTCCGCGCCATGGAATTTGCGAAAGCTGCCTGTCCAGCCGAAAACAAAAGCATTGTCTAATTCCAGCCGTCGACGAATGGTCGCGCCAGACACTGCAGGGGAAAACCGGGTGCCGTCGACTGCCATCGGGGACACGATAATTCGTTGTGATTGGAGGCCGAAGCGCATCAGTTCTCCCGCTACTTCATCCGACACGCAGGCGACCAGGTCCGATGCCATCAACTGAGGCTTCTCTCCCAGCCTCTCGAGGGCGGGGCCCCATATCGGCCTGGTAACGCCCCACCGTTTGGCTTCCCACACAACAGGGGCGTGGACATATGACACGACCGGACAGCCTATGCGCCGGCCGGTGCGAATGCCCGCGCGCGCCCACAAATCGTGGCTCTGCCAAACAAGTGCCACGTGCTCACCGATCCATGGGCCGCTCTTGAGCTCCCGCGCACGATGGCATCTATACCACGAATGGAGATCTTTGGCAGCAGTAACGGCAATAGTCGGGAGACGCAGGCGGCGCGGAGGCGCAGCACTGGTTTCCGCTGGAACCGTATGGGGCAAGATTTCCTCGGGCTCAAGAACCCTATCGGGTGTCACAACAAGGCCTCGGCCGAATCGACGCTTGGCCGCCGCTGCCCAACCGGCAACAGTTATCCATAGAGCAGTCGCGTTTCGCCAGGCGGTCAGCGGACGTGGCATTACGAATAGCGCTGTCAATGGTCGCATGTGAAGTGAACGAGACTCCTGTGGAGTGGCGGTACCCGGCCAGAATCGCCCATCCGACTCTCTGGTTTCGGCTTCAACACACTCGCCAACCCCCTGCGCGGCTGCTCGCGCGTCGCTCGTAGACGATGTCGAAGAAGCCCATCCGTCCTCGCTTTCATCGAACTGATCGAGCACCGGAATCCGGCGCATCAGTTGTCGTCTCCAAATGTCATGATTCGACGACGGCGGCGTCGGTCAGTGCGAGGATGACGCGCTCCAATCTGGGCTGAACGAGTCGAAGGTCGAAGCGCTCTGCCGTGCGCCGAAACGTGGCATTATTCCGGCCATCAGCCAGCGTTTCCAGTGCCATTGAAAGCGCACGTTCCATGGCCCCTTCGTCGCCGACGGGAAAGAGATATTGAGCCAGGTCGGGCTCAAACACCTCGGTGAGCCCCCCCACGGCCGACGCAACCACCGCTACGCCACAGGCGAGACCCTCGACCGCAACACGCCCGAACGATTCGACCTGACTCGGCATGACGATGACGTCAACCGCAGCCATCAGAGTCGCTGCGTCCTCTTGGTGCCCCAGGAAGATCACCCCGTCAGCTGCACACTGGTGTAGTTCTCTCTCGTACCGTTGCTCCTCCTTGTTGGCAGCTCCCCCCACTACAACGAGCGTTAGTTGAGATGTGGCGGGCATTCGGCGGTGAAGGTGCAGGAGCTCCAGCACCCCCTTTTCTGGGGAGAGCCGACCGAAATAGCCGATCAGAGGTTTAGCAGAATCGGCGCCAATGCTGCGCCTGACGCTCTTCTTGGCATCGACATCCAACGGTTTGAACCGCGTCAGATCCACTCCGTTCGGCACTACCACGCAACGAGATTCGATGTCCGGAAGCAAGCGCCGGTGCTCAACCATGGCGGAGCGCGAAACAGACACGAAATGACTCGGGCGTCGCATTCGCCGACGGTTTCTGCGCGAGTCCCGAGGCAGGGGTGTGCGAATGTGATAGAGGAGCGGCACTCCGCACCAGCGCGCCGCGAGGCTCGCAATCGGAAGTTGATCAAACGAATAGCAATAGATCACGTCAGGGTCGAAACGTCTGACGAACTTCAGGGCGGCCCGAACCCGTCGGACGCTCAACACCGGCTGGCGGCGAGGAAGTTGAACGGAGCCGAGCTCCAGTCGACCGTGAACGACACGGTCCCACTCCAGCGACAGGCTGCCGCCCTTCCCATGCAGCAGCGCGAGAGAATGCCCCCGCGCGCTGAGGTACTGGGCGGCATACAGATTTGACCGCTGGGCGCCACCACTGCCCCCAAGATCGCCATCCAGAAACGCCACCCTCATGGGATCGCTCGTTCATGGACGAAGGGCGTCCACACGAGGGCACGTCCGGTGGCAATGGAGGCTACCGTGGCGCTCTTGTGGTCCATCAGGTCCCGCCCTTTCGATCCCGCCTTGGTGATCGCCGGGCTTCGAGCCGTCCAACGAATGTGCCGGCAGTCTGTGCCCAGGCCATTCTCGTGTCCGACCTGATCAGCCGATGGGAGTGAACCACAAGAGCAACCGCAGTCTTTGCCAAGCCACGAAGGGAGGAGTCAGGACTCCTCACACCGTGTCGGGAGGCGATCTCCCGCCACGAGCGGGCCAATAGACGTCTCCGGGTAAACATCTGTCGCGGCGAGCGGGGAAGACGAACACTGACTTCTGCCTCTGGAACGGCGATGACGGCGTATCCCGCGCGATGGAGGCGGAGACTGAATTCGGTGTCCACCGAGCCGGCGAATGTCTCGTCAAAACCGCCGATCTCCTGATAGGCGCCTTTCCGGATTCCGAATGCGCCTCCAGAGATCGACACCACTCCGAAGGCCTTATCAAGAAGTCGCGTTTTGCGCTGGAACCTCCGGGACAGATGCGGGTTCAACGACCAGTACTCGCGCACAACGAGCACGACTGGAGCAGACAGCAACCCCACCTGGACGGCCTGCAACCATCCTGGCGCGACCAGATCATCTGCGTCGCAGAAGGCGATCAGGTCAGAACGGGCCCGTTTCGCACCGAGGTTCTTTGCTGCGCCCCCACCTCGAGGGGCTGCAGAGCCATCGATCAGTTGCACCCGTTCATCCTTCTTCGCGTAGTTTGTGACGAGTTCGAGTGTTCCGTCGGAACTGCCATTGTCGACGACCACTACTTCGAAACTGGCAACACCCTTCTGGCCAAGCACGGCTTCGAGCTGGTCGGCGACAGTCTTGGCAGCGTTGAGAACAGGGATCACGACACTGATTTCGGGCAAGGACGATACCTCATCACATAGAGCTGAAGCGACGAGCCGAGCAGCAACACCGCCGGTAGCGCTGTCAACAAATTCCGTTGCTCCTAACGGACGCCCATGGTCTCCGGCTTCCCGGCTTCTCATCTGCTGTCCTGAGCCTGAGTTGACCCTTCGACCCTTGCGGCATGGACTACACCTGTGATGGTGATAGGGGCAGGCGTGGAGACCACTTGGGAATACAGGTCACTGAGTCTTCCCACCAGCGCACTCCCCTCGTAGGATAGGTGACCATTGTCCCAGTAGAGGAGAGTTCCACCGATGGATGCCTTGCATTCTTCGTGGGGACAGAGCGTGTCGGACAGCCATACAACCGGGTAAGAGTCTTCCAAGGATCTGAGCGCAGCAATCACATACCCGGTTCCCCGCCAGAATAGGAAGTTCGAGGAAAAGACGCTGACCCCGAACAAGTTCTTGGAGAAGAGAGCCATATCGGCTGGCAGAAGAACGAACCAGGCGCAGATGAACGAAACGGCCATGACCACGAACAACGCAGGCAGGATACGTCGCGCGCGGCGCTCGTAAAACTCCACGAGACTGAACCGTCCCGACTCCTTCTCTTTCCGGATGATCGATGTGATCAGAGAGCCGCTGATCACGAAGAACACGTCCACGCCTACAAAACCACCCTGAAAACGCCTTGAAGCCCGCGTGGTACAGAATCACCTGGATCAGGGCGACGGCACGAAGACCATCAGTTCCTGGGCAGTATCGCATGGTTCGATGGATTCTTCGGTAGACCTAAGCCGCAGACTCACGCCCGGCCATCTGAAGTGACCTCACCGGTTGCCGCGGCCGCCAATGCGACGCCGACACCGTCATCCGCAGCCCCCGCCGGAACTCCACCCTCGGCCTGAAACTGACCGCGGCCACGAGCCCGCTCACATCCGCCAGCGAATCCCGCACGTCCCCCGGCCGCGCTGGCCCATAGACCGCTTCCACGCTCGTCCCCGTGATTGAGCAGATCTCCTGCCAAAGCTGATTCACCGATACCCGCTCCCCGCACCCCACGTTGAACACCCGCCCGCTCACCGCCTCCGCCGGCGACTCGGCCGCCAGCAGGTTCGCCTGGACCACGTTGTCTATATAGGTGAAGTCCCGGGTCTGCTCCCCATCCCCGTGAATCACCGGCGCAGTGCCCGCCAGCGCAGCCGTGATGAACTTGGGGATCACCGCCGCATAGTGGGACTCCGGATCCTGCCCCGGCCCGAATACGTTGAAATACCGGAGCACCACCGTCTCGAGCCCGTACACCAGCGCGAACACCCGCACGTAGTGCTCCCCGCAGAGCTTGGCCACCGCATAGGGAGACCGCGGATTGGTCGCCATGCTCTCCCGCTTGGGCAGCTCCGGCGTGTCCCCATACGCCGAGCTGGACCCCGCGTACACCAGCCGCTTCACTCCCGCGTCCCGTGCGGCGACCAGGAGATTCAGCGTCCCGGTCGCGCAGGCCGCGTGGGTCGATACCGGGTCCTCCACGCTCCGCGACACCGACGGAATCGCCGCCTCGTGCAGGATATGGGTAACCCCCTGGCACGCCTCGGCGCAGGTCGCGGGATCGATGATGGTGCCGTGGATGAACTCGATCTGCCCGGCGAACTGAACGATCCGCTCCCGCTTGCCCGTGGAGAAATCGTCGATGGCCCGGACCCGTTCGCCCTTTTCCACCAGGGCGCGGATCAGGTGCGAGCCGATGAACCCGGCCCCGCCGGTCACCAGCCAGGAGCGCGGCGCCTTCCCGTTGGTGCTCAGAAGGACCCGAACCCCCAGCCGATGCTGGTCACGAGCCGGGCCCCGTCTCCCGCTCTTCCGGTGATATCCGCCGCGCCGATACCCAGCACCAGGCCGAGCTTCCGGAACGGCGCCAGCGAGGCGGACATCGTGAGGTCCTGACCGGTCCAGTTCGCGATCAGGGAGAGTGGCCGAACCACCTGGACCGCCGCACTCCCGAAGACGCTGAGCCCGTTCTGCCCGAGCCCAACGGCCTGCTCCGACTGGAATCGCCCGTTCCCGACTCCGAGCGTGGTCAGGAGCCCCTGGTTCCTTCCCAGGCTCACGTAGTGGCTCGCGACCGCGTAGACGCTCCTGCCGCCATCGCTGGGCCCCCATGAGAGGGCGCTTTCCCAGCCGGCCGCCACCGCGAGCCCCTTTCCGAGCTGGCGGTGAAGCTTGATGTCCACCGCTCCGCGTCTGAAGGGAGCTTCACGGACCGTGCTGAACGAATAGACGTTGACCTCGATCCCGATGTTCCGCCGCGGATTGCCCAGGCCGAATCCGCCCGAGGCCTCTCCGTCATTGGCGTCCACGTAGCGGGCCCGGGCCGCATAGCTCAACCCGCCCCAGAGATCGCCCCAGCCGGCGCCGAACGCGGTCGGGGTATTCGCGCCCATCGAGGGGGCCGAACGGTCGCCCCAGCTCAGGTGGTCGTTATGGCAATCCTTGTCGTCGTGGTGATCGTCGCCGTTGCCGTGGTCGTCGTTGCCGCCATTCCCACCGTGGTCGTCGCCCTTGTCGCCGCCGTTTCCACCCTTATCGTCGTTCTTGTGGTCGTCCTGCTTGGCCGGTTCCTGCTTGCCCTTGTCGTCCTTCTTATCGTCTTTCTTGTTGTCGTCCGGCTTGCCCTTGTCCGACTTGCCCTTCCCCCCCTTCCCCTCGTCCCCCCCCCTTCCCCCCGTCGTGATCGTCGGGCCGGCAGGAATTCGGGGGAGGGGGCGGGGGATGGTCATGGCCCGGCGGCAGGTGGGACCGGTCGTGATTCTTGTCTTTGCCGTGGTCGTCGTTCCCGTGATCGTTCCCGTTCCCGTTCCCGTTTCCGTTCCCATTTCCGTTGGAGCCGGAGCCGCCTCCCTGGGAGCGTCCGGGGCTTTGGGCCAAGGCCGCCATCTGGAATGGGGGTACCACCAGCGTCAGTGCCAGGAGTCCAGAGAGGATTCGGGTCCGCACTCCAGTTCGTCCCATGGCAAGCATCCCGGTCAAGAGGATTCCCGAGAAACGGAGGGGATTTTATCGAGGGAGCGTTACGAGAGCGTCACAACCCGCTTGTAGTATGGACACCGCACCTTGCCCCCCCCGTTTCCGGCCCGTAGCTTCTCCAGTGCGACCCGAAGGGAGCCCGGCAACTTCTCGGTGACGGCTGAGGCAAGGCGTGGTGCTTTCAATCTCAACCACGGCCGTTACAGCAGCGTCACAGATGACCAAGCCGGCTCTGCCAAGCCCGTTTACCCCCAATGCCCCCCAGGCGGTTCGAGTTGGTCACGCTCGGCCCGGTCGTTCTGGTGGGAGCCGGCGGCGAGCTGGTCCTCGAGCAAATCCAAGCTCCTCGCCATCCTGACCTGGATCCTGGCCAGCCCCCGAAAAACCGCCACCCGAACCCAGCTCGCCACCCTGTTCTGGGGTGACAGTCCTCCCGAGCGGGCGGGCCAGGCATTGCGCACCGCCCTCTACCGGATCCGGACGCGTCTGGGCGATCCCGGGGCCGAGTTGTCCGCCGGCGAGGTCCATCTCTCCGTCCCGGTGACGATGGATTCGGACATCTTCCTCGCCGCCCTGGAAGCGGGGGATCTGGTCACCGCTGTCGCGACCTACACCGGCCCCTTCTTCTCCGAATACTCCGATGCCGGTACCGCCGACTTCGAGCACTGGGTGGACATCGAGCGGGAACGGCTCCAGAGTCTGTATCTCCGCGCCGCCGAAACCCTGGTGCACCGCTATCTCTCCTCGGGACGAACCCTCGATGCCTTGAACCTCTCGCACCAGGTGCGCCGGTGTGCGCCCGAGGCGGAGCCGGGATGGCGGTCTCCTGCTCGAGGCTCTGCTCGCCCACGGCGACGACTTCGAGGCGCGGATCGAAGCCGAAGCATTCGCGAAGTGGCTGGACCAGCAGGATCGCTCGCCCGACCCGGCCTCGCGCCGGCTCCTGGAGATCGCGCGGGGGCGTCCGAAGGACCAGCCTCCCGAAGCGCGAGCCGAGACGTTCGCGGCCGAGCTGGTGGGACGCGAGCGGGAATTTTCCGCGATCATGGAGGCGTGGGAGCGATGCCGAACGGGGCCGGGCCAGGCACCTCCACCTGAGCTCGCCGTCGGGGTACGGGAAAACCCGACTGCTCGAGGAAGTCGCTCGGCGAATCCGGACCCGAGAGGCCCGCGTGGTCTTCCTGCACGTCACCGCCGGCGAGCGCGACATCGAGTACGCCGTCGCCGCCAATCTCGCCCGCGAGCTGGGAATCCTGCCCGGGGCTGCGGCGAGTTCCCCCCGATTCCCTGCGGGTGCTCCTCGCTCTCCAGCCGGCGCTCTCGTCGCGGTATGCCGGTGTCGCCGCCGCGCCGACGGCTCCCGATCTCGCCCTCCAGCGATCCCAGGCGCTGGGCGAGCTGCTGGTCGCGGTCGCCGAGTGAGCGGCCCCTCGCCCTGCTGGTGGATGACCTGCACTGGGCCGATCCCGAGTCGCGCCGGGTGTTGCGGTCGCTCGGAAGCCGGATGGAAGGGAATCCGGTGCTCCTGCTGACCACCGCGCGCCCGGGTTATGGGCGACCTGAGCGGCAACGCCGACGTGTTCCCGCTCCCACCCCTGTCCCTCTCCGAGACCGAGCTGCTCCTCACCTCGGCGGGGACCTTTCCGACCCCGGACTGCGCCGCCCGGATGGCGTGTGCGCTGCACCGGGTCACCGGCGGGTCGCCCCTCCTCATCGTCGATGCGCGTTCGTGGCGCGCTCCATCGCGGAGAGCTCGCGCTGCAGGCGGGCGCCTGGACCAGCCCGAACATCGAAGCCCTGCTCCAGCGGCTCGAAAAGGAAGAACCGCTCGAGGTCCGGCTCGCCGCGCTGGATCGGCTGGACCGGCGACTTCTGATGTTCTTTGCGGTCGCGGGAGCACCCTGGACGCCGGAGGACCTCTCGGCGCTCTCGGGAGATCCCCTGTTCGAGGTTCGCGCCCGCCTCGCGGCGCTGGAGCGCCGCGGGTACGTCGCTTTCTCGGAGCGGGGATGGGATCTCGGCAACGAGGACATCGCCGCCATCCTGCTCGAATCGGGCGACCCCGAGGAGATCGGGACCGCGCACCTGGCGATCGGCTGTCAGCTCGCTGCCCGCGCCGAGGACCGGGTCATGGGCGCCCGGGCGGCACGACACCTGGCTCTTGGGGGAGCGCGGAAAGACCTCTCAAGGTGGTGCGCCGGTGGGTTCTACGCCGCTCGGCGCTCGGGCGATCGTACCCCGATCGACGAGCTGGTCCGCGGCATGCTGGGCGGCATGGACGAAGTAGTCCCCCCGGTGGTGGACGCGCTTCCCTGGAACCTTCGCTACCGGCTCAACCCTGCGGTCCTGGCGACCGGAATGGTCGCCGCCGCCCTGCTCGGTTCGCTGCTGCTCGCCCGGAGCCTGGGGTTCGCGATCCGGCCGGTCGAGGCGCGACCTGATGGTCCTCACGACCGACCCGAGCGGTCACTACACGGACATAACCCGCTACCCGGTGAGTCGCAGCGGCCTGGGCCATCGACGCGCCGCTGGGGCGGGACGATGCCACCGGCACCACGACCTGGCGGGGACTGGAGCGGTTGGTCGATGCAGTTCCCAGTCCCGACGGCCGGCGGATCGCCTTCGGCCAGATCACCGGCGATTCCGGGACGGTGGACCTGTTCCTTCGGGAGGCGAATGGCACGGTGCGCCGGCTCACCCACGCACCCGGGGACGATGTGGACCCGACCTGGTCTCCCGATGGCCGCTACCTGGCGTTTCGCACCATGCGCTGGAACGCGACGGGGGAGTTCGACCTGGGGATTCTCGATCTCGCCACCGGGGCGATGCGGCAGCTTACCGGTGGCAAGGACAGCGACCTGCACCCCCGCTGGTCTCCCGATGGAAGCCGGATAGGGTTCGTCCGGCAACGGGATGCCGATGGGGTCCGGCTCCTCTGCTGGGTCACCTTCGACGGCAGCCGGTCACGTTGCCTGGACGAAATGCCGGGTTCACCCAATGAGCTGGCCGGCTGGCGTGACCCGGATCACCTGGTAACAACCACGTATTCCGCGGATCGGAAGGCCGGCCCCCTTCTCTCGGTGGCGGTCTCCACCGGGGCGACTCAGATCATCGCGCCCGGCGCGGACGGGCTGCCATTCCTCAGCTCGGACGGGGAGTGGATGACATTCGCCGAGAGGGATTCCACCCGGATCTTCCGGATCGACGAGCCCATGCGAAGGCGAAGCCTTGCCATTCCACAGGAGAGCCGGACCTGGTTCGAACCCCGAAGGCGGCTCCCCGGCCCCCCGGCATTACGCCCCACGCCAACCCGCTTGGCTTTCGCCGGGGTTCCCCAGCTTCTCTCGATCGAAAGGGACTCCACTTCGGGCTATGGCTATCCCGCCGAAGTCCTGACCTGGCGTCCTCAGGATACCGCGATCGCGGTGGTGCTTCCGGATCGCAACGTGGTGCTGCCGGAGAAGGCGGGCGCCACCGTGATTGAAGTCTCTGCCGGCGGATGGCGGACAGCCTCGGTGCCGCTGACCGTGACCGAACCGTGGAGCCGCGTGGTCTTCTCGGAGCCTTGGGACGATGCGGCACTCGGCCGCTGGCAAACCGTCGGTACTCCGAAGCCGCTCGTCGTTCTCGACGAGGAGGGGAACTCCGCCTTCTTCATCAACGGCGATAACACGTTCGAGAGCGGCGTGGTATCGCGGGAGGCCTTTCCGGGAGATTCCGGCCTGGGTTTCGAAGCGAGGATCAGGATCCCGATCACCGAAACCAAGTGGCAGTTCATCCATGTCACGCTGGGCACGCTGGGTCGGATCATCGACTACGGCGGCGTCTCGATCGACGGGTGCCCACTGTCCTTCCCTTTGGGCGAGGGTCGGGCGGTACGCAAGGTCGTCGGGTTGAAGGCGGACTCCCCGGGGGGGGATACCCGGGGCCCGGTCGAGCTGGGAGACGGCAACTGGCACACGATCAGGATTCAGATCTTTCCCGACCGGACCTGCGGCTATGCGTTTGACGGAGTGCCTTTTTCCCGAAGCACCAAGCCGACCGTATCCTCTGTCCGAATCTTCGCCTGGCGATCTCGGGTCAGTCGGTAGGCACCCGGATTCTGGTGGGCCGGGTGGAGATCTGGAAAGGGGTCAGGACGGATGTGGACTGGAACACGGAGGGTCGGAGCGGTCGGTGAGGTCGGGGGGTCGGAGGGAAGGGGAGGGAAAATGATCCGGGGCGCATTTCCCGGGTTGGGGAGCGCGGGCCCGTCCCGGCTAGACTGGGGAGGTGAAGCCCTACGAGCGGCTCCAGGCCTGGCAGAAATGCCACGAGCTGGTCCTTGCGGTATACCATCATACCAGTTCATGGCCAACAGAAGAGAAATACGGTCTGGTTGCCCAGGCGCGCCGAGCCGCGTATAGCGCGGCGGCCAACATCGTGGAAGGCTATGTCAAGCTCGGCCCCCGAGAATTCCGGCGTTTCCTGGATACGTCAGTCGGGTCTCTCTACGAGCTGGCCTACATCTTTCAGCTGGCGAAAGAGCTTGGCTTCGAAAAGGCGGGGGACCTGGAGCAGCTCGAATCGATCCGGGAATCGGCCGGGAAACTCACCTGGAGACTGTACGAGTCGATAAGAAAACGGGCGGTTGTTCAGGGAGGTCGGTGAGGTCAGGGGGTCGCCCGACCTCCCCGACCTCCCCGACCTCTCCGACCCTCCGACCCCCCGACCTCTCCGACCCCCCGACCTCCCCGACCTCCCCGACCTCCCCGACCCTCCGACCTACTTCCCCGCTTTCGTCGAATCCGGGAAGACCATGACATAGTTCAGGCGCCACTTCCCGTCGGCCCCCTTGTCCGCACCGACCACGTAGCGACCCCACTCATGGGTCATGGTCCCGTTCAGATCGTACAGGTCGTGGTAGGTGCCGATCTGGCTGGCCATGGCACTGGTGGTCGGGAAGGTCGCGAGCGGCATGATGTCCGAAGCGGAAAACTTCCGCGGATCGGCCTTGAGCGAGGCTTCAATCGCCGCCCGACCCTTGGTGCGGGGCATGCCGTAGGCGTCGACGGTCGCATTCTCGGTGTAGAGCTGCGCCAGTCCCGTCATATCTCCGGCCACCTGCAGCCGGGAATACGAGGTCCGCAGCGAGTCCACGCCCGCCATCACCGCGGCGGTGTCGAGACTCATGGCGCCGCCCGCCATCGAGCCGGCCATGGAATTGTCCTTCGGAGTGCAGGCTACCACCAGGCCCGCGAGCGCAGCGAACGTGACGAATCGCATGATCGGTCTCCTCACTTCTTCACGGAAACGGTGGAATCCGAGAACACCATCAGGTAGGCCATCCGCCACTGTCCATCGGGGCCCTTGGCGATGGCCATGGCATACCGCCCGTAATCCATCATCGGCTTGGCCATTTTCTTGTTCGTGGGCGTGCTGCCTTCCATGTAGCTGCCGCTCTGGTAGGCCTGGTCATTGTTCACCGGGATGGTCATGTCGGGCATGAACATCATCGAGGTGTAGTGGTTCGCCTTGAACATCGGTTCCATGAAGGCCTGGATCGCCGCCCGGCCCATGAGCACCGGAGCGCCCCGGGCGTCGATCCTCGCACTGTCACCGAACATGGCGGCGGCGGCGGCGACATTGTTGGAGGTATCGGCGGTCACGTACCGCGCCAGCACATCGCTGACCGCGTTGCGCACCGCGGCGGAATCCACCGCGGGAGCTGCCGCCTGCTGCGGCGCCGGCTGGCTGCAGGCCAACCCCGCCAGGGGAACGAGCCACACTACGAGACGACGGCCGGACATAGCGCGTCTCCAGGGAGGTTAAGGGAGGCTAATAGAGTACCCGGGAGGGACGGTTTTCGCCAGAAGACCCCGGTTCAACCCGGAGTGCGTGCAGGATGCTTTCCCGAAGGTCCTCGACGCCGAGCCCGGTCGTGCTGCTGGTCACGATCAGGTCCTCCACAGCGAGCCCCAGGTCCTGGGCCCGCTGGTTGGTGGCGCGTTTTCGTTCGGCCTGAGTCAGTTTGTCGGCCTTGGTGAGGACGACCAGGGTGGCCCGCTCCCGGTCGGCGAGCAGGTCCTGCATCTCCCGATCGTCCACCGACGGAGGGTGCCTGATGTCGAGCAGCCAGACCACGCCCTGGAGACCGGGACGCCTGCCGATGACCCCGTCCACCAGCTTCCGGTAGGCAGCCCGGTCGCTTTTCGATGCCCGGGCCCAGCCATAACCCGGGAGGTCCAGCAGGTAACCCGCCGGCATCCGGTACACGTTGAGCAGGGTGGTCTTCCCCGGCGTGGCGCTGACCTTGGCCAGCTTCCGGCGCCCCGCCAGCGCATTCAGCAGGCTCGATTTGCCGGCGTTGGAACGCCCGGCCAGGACGAGCTCCGCCCCGGGGGGCTCGAGGTGATGGAGGGGATCAGGAAAGCTGCCCACGAAGGCGAGGGGCAGCGGAGGGATCACGCTTCCTTGATCTGGCGGGGACGCTCCGTCACGACCAGGGGGACCTTCCCGTCGGTGATGCATTCCGGGGTGACCACCACCTCGCGCACGTCATCGCGCGAGGGCAGCTCGAACATGAGATCGGTCATCACCGTTTCCAGAATGGCCCGAAGTCCCCGGGCGCCGGTGGAGCGCTTGATGGCCTTGTGAGCCACCGCGCGGAGCGCCTCGGGGTCGAAGGTGAGTCCGACCGACTCCAGCTCGAACAGCTTCTGATACTGCTTGGTGATCGCGTTCTTGGGTTCGACCAGAATCCGGACCAGGGATTCCTCGTCGAGCGATTCGAGCGGCACCACCACCGGCAACCGGCCCACCAGCTCGGGGATCATGCCGTAGCGGAGCAGGTCGTCGGGCTCGGCGTTCCCGAAGGGGTTCTTCCTGTCCGGCTCCGGTCCGGCCCGGTTTACCGCGTCGGAAAACCCGATCTGCTGCCGGCCCAGCCGTCCCTCGATGATCTTGTCGAGCCCGTCAAACGCCCCGCCGCAGATGAACAGGATGTCCTTGGTGTTGATCTGGATGTATTCCTGCTGGGGGTGCTTGCGGCCGCCCTGGGGCGGCACCGACGCGACGGTGCCCTCGAGGATCTTGAGCAGGGCCTGCTGGACCCCCTCCCCCGAGACGTCCCGGGTGATCGAGGGATTTTCCGACTTCCGGGCGATCTTGTCGATCTCGTCGATGTAGACGATGCCGCGCTCGCATTCGGAAACGTTGAACTCGCCGGCCTGGAGCAACCGGACCAGGATGTTCTCCACGTCCTCGCCCACATAACCCGCTTCGGTCAGGGTCGTGGCGTCGGCGATGGTGAAGGGCACGTCCAGGATCCGGGCCAGGGTCTGGGCCAGCAGGGTCTTGCCCACCCCGGTGGGCCCGAGCAGCAGGATGTTCGACTTGTCCAGCTCCACCCCGCCGGCGTCCCGCCCGCTCGCCGAGTTGATCCGCTTGTAGTGGTTGTAGACGGCGACGGCCAGGGTCCGCTTGGCGCGCTCCTGGCCGATGACGTACTGGTCGAGGACTTCCTTGATCTCCGAGGGGGTGGGGACCTGGGTGATGTTGTCGACGACTTCGCGCTCTTCATCCTCCGCCAGGATCTCGTTGCAGAGGGTGATGCACTCGTTGCAGATATAGACGGACGGGCCGGAAATGAACTTCCGGACCGAATCCTTGGATTTTCCGCAGAACGAGCACCGGAGGTGCTTGTCGTTCGACATGGCCGCTTACCTCACCGGGACGGCTGAAAGCTGGGGAGCCCCACAGGCAGGGTCAAGTGGCGACCAGCTCGGGATGACTCGCCGGCGCGGTATGGGGCTCGAACACCTGATCGATGATGCCATAGGTCTTCGCTTCGTCGGCGCTCATGTAGCGATCGCGATCCATATCCTTCTCGATCTGCTCGACCGACTGGCCGGTGTGGAAGGCATACAGCTCGTTCATCTTGTTGCGCAGGTAGAGAATCTCCCGCGCCTGGATCTCGATGTCCGACGCGCTCCCCTGCGATCCGCCCGAGGGCTGGTGGATCATGATCCGGGCGTGGGGCAGCCCGCTCCGCTTGCCCTTGCGGCCCGCCGCGAGCAGGAACGAGCCCATCGACGCCGCCATCCCCATGCAGATGGTGTTCACCGGGGCGCGGAGGTGCTGCATGGTGTCGTAGATCGCCATCCCGCTCGACACCACCCCGCCCGGCGAGTTGATGTACATGTAGACGTCCTTCTCGGGATTGTCGGCATCGAGAAAGAGGAGCTGGGCGATGATGATGTTGGCGACATCGTCGTTGATCGGGGCGCCCAGGAACACGATCCGGTCCATGAGGAGCCGGGAGAAGATGTCGTAGGTGCGCTCGCCCCGGCTCGATCGTTCGATGATGTACGGAGGATAGAGCATGCTGGTCACGATCCTGCCTCGCTCGTGGTGGATTGGCCGAGGAGCCAGGCGAAGACCTTCTCCTCGGTGAGGGTGCGTTCGAGCTCGGGCAGCCGCTTGGCCTGCTCGAGCGAAGCGTAAACCTTGGCCGGCTCGACGCCCCGTTGCGCCGCGATCGCGGCGATCCGGGCGTCGAGATCGGCCTCGGTGGCCCGGAGGTTCTCCCGCTCGGCGAGGGTCGAGAGGACCAGCTCGCGGCGGACCTGGGCGCTCGCGATGGGCCGCATTTCCTGGTAGAACGCCTCGGCCTTTTCGTGGGGCACTTCATAGGCGTGGAGCAGGTTGTGCAGCATCCGGTCCACCATGGATGGCGGCGCCTCGACGTTGTTGGCCTGCACCAGCTGCTCGATCAGCTGCTCCCGCACCGCGGCGTCGGCCTCCCGGCCCGCGGCGGTGGCGAGATCCTGACGGACCGCCTCGGTGAGCGCGGTCACGGTCTCGAAATCGCCGACTTCGCGGGCGAAGGCATCATCCAGCTCGGGGAGCTCCTGTCGTTTCACCTCGTGGAGCGTGAGCCTGACCGCGCGGGGCTTGCTCCGCTTCTCGGCGTCGGGATGATCGTCGGGAAAGCGGACCTCGGTCTCGATGGTCTCGCCGGGGAGCAGGGTCATGATCTTCTCTTCCAGGTCCGGGATCGCCTGGCCTTCGCCCAGGACGATGGAATAGGGCTGGGCCGGCTTGACCTCCCCCTCCTCGATCGGGGCGACCTCCACCCGCACCATCTGGCCCGGCGCAGGCTTCTCGGCTTCGACCGGCAGCCAGCTGGCTCGCTGCTCCCGGAGCCGTCCCAGCTGCTCGGTCACCATCGGGTCGGTGACCGGGGGAACGTTGCGGGTTAACGAGAAGCCGCCGGTGCGGGAGAGCGCCAGCTCGGGACGGACCTCGACCAGGAGATCGAACTCGACCGGCTGGCCTTCTTCGAATTTGAGATTGCGAACGGCGGGATCGGCAATCGGCTTCAGCGACTCGGTGGTTTTCGCTTCCTCCCAGCCCTCCCGCACCACTTCCTCGATGACCCACTGACGGATCTCGTTCCCGAAGCGCTTCCGCACCACCGCCTCCGGCGCCTTGCCCTTCCGGAACCCGGGCAGCCGGGCCCGGCTGGCGTACTGGCGTACCGCCTTGGACTCCGCTTCGCGTACCCGCTCGACCGGTACGGTGACCCGCAGGGCCTTGGAGGCACTGTCCTCGGAAGTCTTGGTGATGGTGATGCCTGTCATGAGGGAAATATAGGGGTGAGGGGTGAGGTGTGAGCCCTCGCACCTCACCCCTCACCCCTCACACCTCACCCCACCCCTATCGAAAGATCGACAGCACTCCCGTGGAGGTGCCGCTCAGCGCCCGGATGCCGAACTTGACGAGTCCCGCGAGGAGCGGGACCCCGACCCCGGCGCCCAGCAGAAAGGCGTCCAGGGTGACGAGGCGTGGAGTCCAGGCATCCACCAGACGCCGGCTCCGGGTGGCCACGAACACAGCGATGGCGGCGCCGTTGACGAGGACAAACAGGACGGCCGCGGTGCGGAAGAGAAACGTGCTGAGGCTGGTCAGGAAGCCAATGACGGATTCCATCTTGTCAAGGTATCGTCTCCGGAGGGGAGCGCAATGGGAAGTTGCGAGTTGAGACGTGTGGCATGCGAACGCCGGGAGTCGAACCCGGACGGGTTGCCCCACAGGATCCTAAGTCCTGCGCGTCTGCCAGTTCCGCCACGTCCGCCTGTCCGCCCTACTTGATCGCCACCCTCACCACCCGCTCCTGCGCCTGCGGGTTATAGACGATCAGGGTCACGATGCCGCCGGGGCCGGCGTTCCGCAGAGCGGTGCGCAGCTCCGATTCGGTACGCACCGGCTGGCCCTCGACCTTGAGGATCACGTCCGGGCTCCCACCCTCGGCGCCGACCAGCTTGTCGCTCGCCGGGCCGTCCTGATCGACCTCCTGCACCACCAGCCCGCGCACCCCGTTCGGAAGCTGAAGCTCCGAGGCGATCTGGGGCGTCACCGGCAGCACCTTGATGCCGAGGGGCTGAATGGAAGCCGTCGGAGACGGATCGTTGCGGTTCTTGCCTTCATCCGGGTTGGAGTCGTTCTGGCTGGTATCGGCTTCCGTGGTCGACGGAACGGTGGTGAGCCGGGCCGTCAGGATCTTCCGGATCCCGCCCTTGCGAGCCACTTCGACCCGAACCGTCTGGCCGGGGTGCTTGAACCCGACCACCTGCTGAAGCTGCGCGACGGTCTCGACCGCCTGGCCGTCGATCCCGATGATGATGTCGCCCTGCTCGAGGCCCGCGGCCCTGGCCGGCGAATCATCGCTGGAGAACCGCTGCACCTTCACGCCTCTGATCTCGGGCAGGCCGACGTACTTCGCATCGTCCGCATTCGCCTCATCCACCAGCACGCCGAGCGCGGCGCGCTCCACTTTCCCGGTGCGGATCAGCTGATCCATCACGTTGCGGGCCAGGTCGATCGGGATGGCGAAGCCGTAGCCCTCGTTGTAGCCGGTCTCGCTGGCGATCGCCGAGTTGATGCCGATCACTTCACCCCGGACGTTGACCAGGGGACCGCCGGAGTTGCCGGGATTGATCGCCGCATCGGTCTGGATGAAATCCTGGATGCTCCGATCGGTGCGCCCCGGAAGTCCGGGAAGTCCGCGCCCCTTGGCGCTCACGATGCCCTGGGTGACGGTGAAGGTGAGCTGCGACCCCAGCGGGTTACCGATCGCCAGGACCCACTCCCCGATCCGGGTGTCGGCGCTCGACCCCAGGGAAGCCGGGGTCAGGTCCTTCGCATCGATCTTGATGACGGCGACGTCGGTGGTCGGATCGGTCCCGATCACCTTGGCCGGGAACGACCGCCGATCGAGCAGCTCGACCGTGACCTTCTCGGCGCCGTCGACCACGTGGTTGTTGGTCAGGATGTAGCCGTCCTCGGAAACGATGAACCCGGATCCCGATCCGCGCTGGATGACCGGCTCGCGGCTCCGCTGCTGGGGAAAGAACTGCTCGAAGCCCCGGGGGACCACCGTCGTCGCGACCCGCTGCTTTCGCTCCGAGGTGATGAAGACGACGCTGGGCCGCACGTGCTCGGCGATCGAGGCGAACGCGTCGCTGAGATCCACCAGGGCCCGCGTCTCCGGAAGGTTCGCGGTGTTGCTGACGTTGCGCTGCGACGCTCTGGCGTCGATCCGGCTCCCGCTCTGAGCGAGCGAGCTCCCGGGCAGATTGAGCAGCCCGGCAAAGAGGAGGCCCAGCGCGAAGGCCAGGCCGACCAGACCGGTGAACTTGAGCCAATTGAGTTTGCGTGCCGACATGGTGCTTTTCGACCTTCGTCAAAAGAGGAGTTCAGATTCAATATACGTAGATGCGTACCGGTCGCTGAGGGTCGCGGGGCAAGGGGTTAGTCCCCCTACTCCTTCTTCTCATCGACGATTTCGTAGTCCGCCTCCACCACATCCTCCTTGGGTTTCTCTCCGGCCGGTTCTGCTCCAGGGGTGGATTCGGCTCCGGCTCCCTGGTTTGCACCGGCCTGCTGATAGAGCGAGGACCCGGCCGCCGAATATGCGGTGGAAAGCTCGCTCAGGGCCGTGCGGATTCCAGCGGTATCACCCGCCCGGAGGGCCTGTTTGCCAGCCTCCACCGCGGCGTCCAGCCGGGTCTTGGCGTCGGGGGCCAGGCGGTCCACCCATTCCTTGCTGTCCTTCTCCACCCGGTAGACCAGACTGTCGAGCTGGTTGCGAGCGTCGATCTGATCCCGCTTGTCCTGGTCCTCCTTGGCGTGGGCCTCCGCGGCCTTCACCATCTTGTCGATCTCGGCGTCGGACAGTCCGCTCGACGCCTCGATCCTGATCTTCTGCTCCTTGCCTGAGGCCTTGTCCTTGGCGGACACGTGGAGAATGCCGTTGGCGTCGATGTCGAAGGTGACTTCGACCTGCGGCATGCCTCGGGGCGCCGGCGGAATTCCGGTGAGCTGGAACTTGCCGATGGTGCGGTTATCGATCGCCATCTGGCGCTCGCCCTGGAGCACGTGGATCTCCACCGTGGTCTGGTTGTCCTCCGCGGTCGAGAAGGTCTCCGACTTCTTGGTCGGGATGGTCGTGTTCCTCTGGATCAGCACCGTGGTCACTCCGCCCAGCGTCTCGATGCCGAGGGAGAGCGGCGTCACGTCGAGCAGGAGCACATCCTTCACTTCACCGGCGAGCACTCCACCCTGGATCGCGGCGCCGATCGCCACGACTTCATCGGGGTTCACCGACCGGTTGGGCTCCTTCCCGAAATACTCCTTCACGATCTGCTGGACCTTGGGGATCCGGGTCGACCCCCCGACCAGAATCACCTCATCGATGCTTTTGGGATCCAGGCCGGCGTCCTTGAGGGCCTGCTGCATCGGAGGGATGGTCCGCTGGATCAGGTCGTCCACCAGGGACTCGAACTTGGCCCGGGTCAGGTTCATGTTGAGGTGCTTGGGCCCCGATTGGTCCGCCGTGATGAACGGCAGGTTGATGTCGGTCTGCATAGTGCTCGACAGCTCCATCTTGGCTTTCTCGGCGGCTTCCTTGAGCCGCTGGAGGGCCATGGGGTCCTTGGAGAGATCGATGCCCTGGTCCTTCTTGAACTCGGTCACCAGCCAGTCGATCAGCCGCTGGTCGAAGTCGTCGCCGCCCAGGTGGGTATCGCCATTGGTGCTCTTGACCTCGAACACGCCTTCGGCGAGCTCGAGCACCGAGATGTCGTAGGTGCCGCCGCCCAGATCGAATACTGCGATCTTCTCTTCCTTCTTCTTCTCGAGGCCGTAGGCGAGCGCGGACGCGGTCGGCTCGTTGATGATCCGGACCACGTCGAGCCCGGCGATCTTGCCGGCGTCCTTGGTGGCCTGGCGCTGGGCATCGTTGAAGTAGGCGGGCACCGTGATGACCGCCTTCTCCACCGTGAAGCCGAGGTAGTCTTCGGCGGTCTGCTTCATCTTCTGGAGGATCATCGCGGAGATTTCGGGCGGCGTGTATTTCTTGCCGCCGATCTCCACCGAGGCGAGACCGTTCTGGCCCGCGTCCACCTTGTAGGGAACCCGCTTGGCCTCTTCGGTGATCTCGTTCATCCGGCGGCCCATGAACCGCTTGATGGAGAAGATCGTCTGCTTGGGATTGGTGACTGCCTGCCGCTTGGCGACCTGGCCGACCAGCCGCTCACCGTCCTTGGTGAAGGCGACCACCGAGGGGGTGGTCCGACCGCCTTCGGCGTTGGGGATGACGACCGGGTCTCCGCCCTCCATGACTGCCACGACTGAATTGGTGGTGCCCAGGTCGATCCCGATGATTTTCGAGGCCATTGCCTTGCCTTCGTTAAAGTCCGCCTTTCCCTGAGCAACGAGCATACCCCCTTTTCCTGTCATTTTGGCGCATTCGGAAGTCTGGAAGTCTGGAGGTCTGAAAAGGCATCCCGACTTTCCGACTTCCAGACCTTCAGACCTCCCTCCCGACCCTCCAGCCGACGCAGTAAGTTCACCTCATGTCGCAGACCCCGGCCCCCTCTCTTCCTGCCGGAGCAACCGTGCCGAAGCCCAGGGACGAAGACCTCGATTTCTTCGGGGTCACACACCTCGGGAAGGTCCGCAAGGACAATCAGGATCATTTTCTGGTGGCCACGCTGCACAAGACCATGCGGGTCCGGGTCTCCAGCTTGCCTAATCCAGAGCTGCTCGAGATGCCGAGCCAGCGGATCGCGTCGGTCGGCATGGTGTGCGACGGGGTCGGCGGCCATGCCGGTGGAGAGGATGCCAGCCGGTCCGCCGTGGAAGCGGTGACCAGCTACGTCACCAACGCGATGGAGTGTGTGCTTTCAGAATCGCGGGAGGGCAGTTCAGACGTCTTTCTGGAATCCCTGCGGACCGCGGCTCAGAGCGCTCACGAGCTGATCGCCCGGAAAGCCCATGAGAGTGGGGACCGGAAGGGCATGGCGACCACTCTGACGCTGTTGCTTGCGGTGTGGCCCGACGTGTACCTGCTCCAGGTGGGAGACAGCCGGGGCTATCGGTACCGTCAGGGGGTCCTGGAGCAGCTCACCCGGGATCAGACCATGGCGCAGGAGCTGCTCGCTTCGGGGGTCCTGACCCCGGAGCAGGCGGCCCGGAGTCCCTATTCGAATGTCCTGTCGAGCTCGCTGGGAGGATCCACCTGGTCGCCGGAAGTGAGCCGCAGCGATCTTCGCTACGGGGATGTTTTTCTGCTCTGCACCGACGGACTGACCCGCCACGTTTCCGATGACCTCATTGCCGAGCGGCTGCACGGGCTCACGTCCTCCGAGGCGGCAGCTCGCGCTCTGCTCCAGGATGCCCTCGATGCCGGCGGGACCGATAACGTCACGGTGCTCGTCCTCCGGAACAAACTGGCTCCGACGATCTGATCCTTACGCTTTCAGCCGAGCTCCAGCAAGCCGAAACCGGCGGGGTCCTGCCGGTCTCCCCGTAGATAGATCCACCCTTCCCCGCCGCTCCAGGCGAGCTGACCGGCCCGGCGGATTCTTCCTTCCTGCATCTCATTCACGAGCAGGTCGAACCGCAGGTCGCCGGCCCAGCTTCCGGTAATGATGGAATGCGCCAGTTTGACGGTGATTACGTATCCATCCGGGGTCGGCGCCCAGGTTCCCTCGATAGCCGGTTGCTCGGTTCCAAGAGGACGCAGGTGGAGTCGTCCTCCCTCCTGCGGCACGATCAGGGCTCCAGCGGTCTGCCCGTTGTGAGCGAGGTAGACCTGGATGCCGTCGGAGTTGATGTCGTCCGGCTCGTTATCCAGCTCGAGCGCCGGAGCGTCCTCGGGCCGGAACACCAGGTCCGGCTTGCGGACCTGGACCGCGAGATACAGGTCATCGCCATCCCAGTTGATCCAGGCTTCCGCCGACAACCGCTCCGGGTCGTAGGGCTCCTCGCTCCTCCGGTACTGGTGCTCGCTGTCCAGGGCGAGGGGAGCGCCGAGGTCGAATCCGTCCAGTGAGCCATCGAGTGCGGGGGGAGCGTCGATGCGCCGGGCGGTGGCAACGACCTCCGTCTCGACCCGCTCCTGGAAGAGGGGCCGGTGCGGCTTCGGCGCGGGGCGCAGACCGGTGAGCGTCGTGCTCGCTCCCGCGGCGTCTACGGTGACGCCGTCCGGACCGAGCCGGTACCGGACCGGCCCGCTCCGGGTATCGACCCGGATCGATTCCTGGTCCATCGCGATGCCGGTGACTGCGGCGGGATCGTCCCCGGGAACGAGCCCGATCACCGTGAGCCAGCGGGCGGTTTTCGCGGACGCGCGGAGGGCGACGAAGTCGCGAGGCTCCGTCTCGCCGGGAAGACCCGGCCCGGTCGCGCGGAGCAGCTCGGCGCCGGGTGCGAGGAAGAACGCCTGGAGCGAGCGTTGCGACCCGGGCTGGTGCACCCGAAAGGCGCGCACGCCATCACGGTTTCCGGTATCCCGCCTGGCGCGGGTGAGGAACCGGGCCTCGAGGGTCGCGGGCTCCCAGGCGCCCTGGGAGTCGATCTCGAGATCGCCCTGGAAATGCCAGGGAAGGATCAGCTCGCGGGGAGTCTCCTCCTGGAGCTCCACCAGGTCGACCAGGTGGCCGGGGCCGAGCAGGATCGTGCGGGTTAGGGAGCCCGCGCGGCCCCGCGCCCAGGCCCGGGGGGGAGCCTCCGCGAAGGCGGCGCACCAGGCCTCCGCGCCGCCCGCATTCACCCCGTCGAGCAGGGGGGCGTTGTGGGCCAGGGCGGAGCGATACCAGGCCAGGGTCTCCTGGACATAGGATCCGGTGCCCGGATCGGGAAGCCAGTGCACCCCGCCGGCGTGGAGGGTCAGGTGGAGGTGACTCGGATGGCCGTGTCCGGGCACCGTGGGTCCGCATTCCAGGCCGACGTATTGGTCCTCGTGACGGAGGATCGCCACGCCCTGATCCGGCAGCAACAAACTTCCCGGGGACCAGGGGAGCTCGCGCGGGGGCCCCAGCGGAATGGCCGGCGCCACCCACCAGGAGAGGTCGGTGCGCCCGCGCGAGTCGGGCTGGGGCATGCCCGCGTCGTGCAGCCAGGCGTCGTAGAGATCTCCGGTTTTCGGGGTGGGGAGCCGGTAGAGTGCGTTGAGCCAGGCCTCGAGCTCGTCGTCTTCTCCGAGGAGGACCCGCCCGATCTCCCAGAGCTCGAGCGAGGCGGGATGGGCGAGCGATACTCCGAATCGGGAATCGTGGCGCGCCGGGTAGCTGAAATCCGGCAGTGCCGAACGGGCGGGAGCAAGGAGCGCGGTGCGAAAGTGATCCCGCACCTCGGTGTCCTCGAGCAGGTCGAAGCCCAGGAGCCTGGCCCAGCGGATCCCCTGGATCAGGCCGCGGAGGGCGAACAGGTGATAGTTCTCTCCCTCCCACCACATTCCGTCGGCGCCGAAGCCGTCGGCGAGGTGGCCCAGGAGACCGGTCCTCGATTCGACGGCATTGCCCATGAGCTCGGCGTCCTCGAACCACGCCGCGATTCCCGCCAGGGCGGCGGCATGCCAGGTCTGCCGGTTGGAGAAGCCTTCGTTGAACTCGCCGATCAGGTTGGCCGCCTCCTCGGCGATCCGGTTGACTCCTTCGATCCGCTCTTCTGAAAGCAGGCCACCCTGGCGCAGAATGCTCGCGGCGACCAGGAAGGAATTGACCCAGAGGGACTCGAGGTAGGTGGAAAAGAAAAGATGGGTGGGTCCCAGCACGTTGTCGCGGTTGGGGAGCTGGAAATAGAGCTCATCGTAACCCGCGAGCATCCGGTCCGCGCGCGCCGCGGGCGGCTCGTCTTCGCGGAGGGTGGCGAGCAGCGCCAGATCCGCCGCCCGCTCCGCGATCCAGAGGTGCTGGGCCCGGGCCCAGTGACGGTGGTGGCGCTCGCCGGACCACTCCCGGCCGCAGCGGGGGCAGCGGTGCCGTTCGGGGCTCCAGGGATCGAAGGCGAGGGGCGAATGGTCGTCCGGGCAGGTGCCGCCATCCCGGGACAGGAGCGCCTTGACCGCGGGGATCGGGGGGACCCGGGCGAGCAGGGGAGCGGCCCGGCGGTCGAGGGTCGCGACGTAGCGGGTTAGGTCCGGATTGCCCTCGCGCAGGGCCGCGCGGAGACCCTCGAGCTCGGCCTCCGTCAGCATGGCGACGGGAGTAGTTTCCCCATGGCGGGGACAATAATCGGAGTCGGAATGACGGACGAAGCCGCGCTGGAGGAGCTGCTGTCCCGCCCCACACCCGCGGTGGTCGAGGCGATGGGGACGCTTCCGGGCGACCTCCTGATCCTCGGAGCGGGCGGCAAGATGGGGCCGAGCCTGGCCCGGCTGGCCCGGCGTGGATCCCAGGAGGCGGGCGTCGAGCGCCGGGTCATCGCGGTGTCGCGGTTCGGGGAGCCGGAGCTCCGCGAGGCGCTGGACGCGGGCGGCATCGAGACCCTCGCCGCCGACCTGCTCGATCCCGGCGCGGTGGACCGGCTTCCCGATGCGCCCAATGTGATCTTCATGGCGGGGCAGAAGTTCGGCACGACCGACGATTCCGCGCGGACCTGGGCGATCAATGCCTTCCTGCCCGGCCTGATTGCGCGGCGCTTCGCGGCCAGCCGGATCGTCGCCTTCTCGACCGGGAACGTGTATCCGCTCTGGCCCCTGGAGAGCGAAGGGCCCACCGAGGCCGACCCGACCGGTCCAATCGGTGAATACGCCGAGTCGACCCTGGCGCGGGAGCGGGTGCTCGAATTCCACGCCGACCGGAACGGCACGCGGATGACGATCCTCCGGCTCAACTACGCCATCGAGCCCCGTTACGGCGTTCTCCGCGATCTGGCCGATCGGGTGCGAACCGGCCGGCCGGTGGACCTCGGCATGGGCCGGGTGAACCTGATCTGGCAGCGCGACGCGAACGCCGTCGCGCTGGGCGCATTCGTCCATGGCGGCGTACCACCCTTCGTGCTGAACCTGACCGGGCGGCCGGCCCATCGGGTGCGCTGGCTGGCCACCGAGCTGGGTCATCGGCTGGGGCGCGCGCCGCGGTTCGAGGGCAAGGAGCAGGACACCGCCCTCCTCAGTAACGCGGCGCAGATGGAGGCCCGGTTGGGCACGCCTCCGGTCGGGATCGAGGAGATGCTGGACCGGGTCGCCGAGTGGGTCAAAGCGGGCGGGCGATCGCTCGGCAAGCCGACCCGGTTCGAGGAGCGGAGTGGTCGCTTTTGAGGGGGAGAGAGCCGGGATGACACGACCGTGGTGGCGGACCGCGTTGCGGCGGGGGATGGTGATTCCGGCCCATCCCCTGGCGCTCACTCCGGCCCGGAAGCTCGACGAGCGGCGGCAGGGCGCCCTAACCCGCTACTACCTCGATGCCGGCGCCGGGGGGCTCGCCGTGGGGGTCCACACCACCCAGTTCGAGATCCGGAATCCCAAGGTCGCCTTGCTGCAACCGGTGCTCGCGCTGGCCGCCGAAGTGGTCCGGGAGCGACAGCAGCGCTACCCCGGTCGCCGGCGGCCGGTCCTGATCGCCGGGATCATCGGGGGTACCGCCCAGGCGGTGCGGGAGGCGCGCCTCGCGCGGGAGCTTGGCTATCAGCTGGGCCTGCTCGGCCTGGGCGCCCTGGCCCGCGCGTCCGATGCCGAGCTGATCGAGCATGCCCGCATCGTGGGACGGGAGATCCCCCTGATGGGCTTCTACCTCCAGCCGGCCGTGGGGGGACGGCCGCTGGGCTACCGGTTCTGGCGGCGATTCGTCGAGCTACCGAGCGTGGCGGCGATCAAGATCGCCCCGTTCAATCGCTACGCCACGCTCGACGTGATCCGCGCGGTTGCCGATGCCGGCCGGGAGGGGGACCTCGCGCTCTACACCGGCAACGACGACAGCATCCTGACGGATCTGCTCACCGTCGTTCCGGTCCAGCGCCCGGGCAGCCGCCGGGCTCGGCGGGTCAGGATGGTCGGGGGGCTGCTGGGTCACTGGGCCTACTGGACCAGCCAGGCGGTGGCCCTGCTCCGGCGAACCCACCACCTGGTGCGAGACCGCCGCCTCGGGGGACGGGCGCCTGCCGGACTGCTTGGCCTGGGCGCCCAGATCACCGACGCCAATGGGGCGATCTTCGACGTGGCGAACGGATTCCGGGGTTGCATTCCGGGGATCCACGAGATCCTTCGCCGGCAGGGCCTGCTGCGGGGGCGCTGGTGTCTCGATCCCGAGGAGGAGCTTTCCCCCGGACAGGCCCGCGAAATCGACCGGGTGTGCGCCAGCTATCCCCATCTGGCCGATGACGGGTTCGTCCAGCGGCACCTGGACGACTGGTTACGGTGAGGTCGCAGGGTCGGAGGGTCGGAGGGTCGGAGGGTTGGGGGGTCAGGGGGTCGGGGGGTCAGGGGGTCGGGTTCAGGAAGGCCGCCAGGTTCTCGTGCTCCACCCGGTTCCTCCCTTCGGGTGAAAGGTCGAGGAGATCGAGCTTGGCGACGCTGGTTTCCGGCAGCCGAAGCGGCATGCCGGTGCCGAAGGTGAAGCGTTCGAGGCCGACGGTGCCCAGCAGCAGCTCCAGGTGATCCTCGGGCGGTCCCCAGATCCAGCTGATGTCCCATAACACGCGCCGGGCTTCCGGCGGGGTCGAGCCGAAGTGGACCTGCTCGATCAGCTCGCGGTCGGCGTGGGTGACGATGAGCCGGATGCGCGAATCGGAGCGAAGCAGAGTCCGGATGCCCGCCGGATCCAGATCCGGCGTCCCGTCAGTGGGGTGTCGTTGTCTCCCGTCCTCGAGGCGCACCGCCAGCACGAGGGGCAACCCGGCTTCGGCGCAGGCGGCGGCGAGCTCGCGCATCTCGGCGCCCGCGGTGGCCAGGCCGTAGAAGGCGGGATCCGCGCGCACCGCGGGGACCCCGCGGTCGCGGGCTTCCCGGAGGACCAGCTCCCACCCGGGCATGCCGGGATGCACCGCGGCCACGGCGCGGAAGCGCGGCTGCCGCGTCGCCCACTCGTAGAGCACCGGGTTCCCTGCGGCGGGGTCCTTCCAGAACACCGCCGAGAGATTCGAAATCCAGGCCTGCTCGATGCCGACCCGGTCCATGGCTTCGAGCAGGGCCGGTGGCGCCCCACCGGTGATCCGCCGGAACGGATAGTGACCCAGAAAAACATTGACATCCACCGGCATGGTCACGGACTCCGGAAGCTCGAGGGAGGGAAGATCGCCGCGGCATTCTTCCATTGAACCGCTTCGTACTGGTCGGAGGAAAGAATCCGCTCCAGGTAGCGCAACTTGGCCAGCCCGGTGTCCATGGTGATGTCGCAGCCCCAGAGCAGGCGCTCGACCCCCACCGCGTTGATGCACGTCTCCAGCATGCCGCTGTCCACCCCGCTTCCCGACAGATCGACGTAGATGTTCGGGAGGCTCTGGATCGCGGCGAGCGAGTGAAGCCAGTCCCCCCCGCCTCCGATATGCGCGAGAATCAGCGCCACCTCAGGGTGCCGGCGCGCGAGCCTGCCCAGCTCGACCGCGTCGGACGCTTCCTGACCGGGCCACTCCCGGCGACGGTGTTGCCAGAGGTGGTGGAGGATGGGGACTCGATGCCGCCGCGCCGCGTCGGCGATCGGATCGAGCAGGGGATCATCGGCGCGACGGCTCGCGGCCAGCTTGATCCCGATCATGCCGGCGGCGAGGCAGCGATCGATCTCCACCAGAGCATGCTCGGTGAAATTCGGATTGACGCACGCGTACCCGTGGATCAGCCCGGGCCGGGTCCGGCAGAGCTCGATCAGCATGTTGTTGCCGACCGAGATGTCACGCGGGGAGGGGAAGTAGGTCGGCGAAGTCCGTCCCCAGCTTCCCAGGATGGACGCGACGTGGGTGGTGATTCCGATCCGCTCCCCGGCCCGAAGCCGGCTTTCGTTTCGCTCGGCCCAGTCGGCGCGGGGACCGGCCGGATGATGGAAGTGGGCGTGGACGTCGACCAGCATCATCCGGCTCCTTCGCAAACCTCGGCCAGCGCCTCGAGGCAGCGGTCGATGTCGGTTTCCTGGTGCGCCAGGGAGACGAAGTTGTAGGCGGTTCGCTTGAACAGGATGCCGCGCTCGGCGCAGCCCCGCGCGAGATGCATGGCGTCCGCCGGGTTATGACAGCGGAGGTAGCACATTTCGGGAATGCCGGCCGTCCCGGCGATCCGGACGGGAAACCGGGAAGCCAGCGCCTGGAGACCCGCGAAGAGCCGGCCCCCAAGCACCGCGAGCCGGTGGTGGAGGGCTTCCTTCTCCATGACCCGGAGCGTGGCCCTCGCCGCGGCGAGGGAGACGAACTCGGTCGCCATGGTGGAAGAAATCCAGGTCCGGTCCGCCTGAGCCATCAGGTCGGCGCGCCCGCCCACGACGGCGAGCGGGAATCCGTTCGCCAGGGCCTTGCCGAGCACCAGCAGATCCGGCTCGCCGCCCCAGCGGGCCGCGGCGGTGCCGGCGCCGACCCGGAACGCCGTCTTGATCTCGTCGAAAATGAGCATCGCGCCGCTCCGGGTGCAGGCGTCCCGCACGGCGCGGAGCCACTCCGGATCGGGCGGGGCGTCCACCACCGGTTCGAGGACGACCGCGGCAAGCGCGTCTCCCGCGGCCTGGATCATCGCGACGCTGCGCCCCGCATCGTTGAACGGCAATTCCTCATAGAGGGCCCGTACCATGGTCGGGACGCCGGGTTCCCGGCTGCACCAGTCGAGCCATCCATGGTAGCCGCACCCGAGGACGCGATCCCGCTGGGTCGCGGCGCGGGCGAGTCGCACCGCCGCCGCGACCGCCTCGGCCCCGCTCTTGAGGAAGCGGACCTGCTCGAGGGATGGAATGCGCCGCGACAGCTCCTCGGCGAGCGCCTCCTCTTCGACCGGTGGCAAGGGGCCGATCGCTCCCCGTTCCACCGCCTCGATCACGGCGCGATTCACTTCGGGATGCGCGTAGCCGAGCGCGACCGCGCCCAGGGCCATGACGAAATCGAGATACTCCCGGCCGGTGTCGTCCCAGACCCGGGCGCCGGCGCTGCGCTGCATCCGGGAGGGGAGCGTGGGACTCGCCGCTTCGATGCCGAAGAGCGCGCCGGGGCGCTTGCTGCCGGTCGAGGTGAATCCCGCGACGCGCGGCGTCATTCGAACCGGACTCCCTGTTCCGCCCAGCGGAAGGGAATCACCCGCGAGCCGTTCTGCCCGGCGGCCTCCCGGGCCCGCGGCGGATCGGTCGCGAGGAAGAACATGGAGCCGCCCGCGCCGGCTCCCGCGGCCTTTCCCCCCAGCGACCTGGCCTCTTTCATGGCGGCTTCGAGACGGCCCATCGCGTCGGTCCGCATCTCGGGATCGAGCTCCTGCTGGCGCCGCCAGTTCTCGCTCAGGAGCCCGCCCACCGCGGCCAGGTCGGCCGCGTCGAGCGCTTCGGCCATCGCCTCGGCGACGTCCACCAGCGCCTCCAGCGCCCCCACGATCCGGCGGTCCTTCCGGGCGTAGCCCTGCATAACCCGCTCGATCGTGCGGGAGGACACCCGGGTCATCCCGGTATAGCAGATCACGATGTGATTCTGGAGGGTCTCGAGGAACTCGGGATCGAGGCGCAGCGGCCGGGGGCACACGGCGCCCTGGTCGAAGCCCAGCCGGAGCATCCCGCCCAGCGCCGCGGCATACTGGTCCTGGCAGCCGCCCGGCAAACCGGCCTCGACCGATTCGAGCACAAACCCCTCCTGGGCCAGGGCGACCGGGGAGCGCTCCAGGCCGCGGGCGCCATCGAGCACCGCCACCATGGCGACATCGAGGGCCCCCGAGCTGCCCAGGCCGGAGCCGGGCGGCGCCTCGCACCAGGTCCGTAACCCGCAAGGACCGAGGCCGGAGCGACGGACCGCGGCCTTGAGCAGCTCGAGCTGGCCGTAGCTGGAGAGCTCCTCGTGGCTCAGCTCCATGGTCTGATCGAGATCGACCGACTGGAGCAAGTACCGCTTGCGTTCCAGGGAAAGTTCGGCATAGGCCCGGACCTCGATCGCCCCGTTGATCACCAGGCCGCGGCGCTCGGTCACGAAGGGCGCCACATCGGTCCAGCCTCCCGCGAAATCGAGGCGGAGCGGTGCGGAGGCGCGGAACACCCCGTCAGCGGGCATCCGCCACGTGCCATCGGCTCAAGGTCACCAGCTCGCCTCGCACATCCATGCGCACTCCCAGCACCCGGCGGTTCATGCCCTGCACGCCGCGCGCGTGGTACAGAAAGGTGGCCGGCAGGGAGTCCTGGATCAGGCCCAGAAGTCTGTCGCGCGCGAGGGAAGTCCGCAAACCGGAGATCGCGATCACCTGGCTCAGGTAGCCCAGCGCGAGGTCGCCGGGGATTCCCATGACCGCGGCGTCGAATTCGTGGGAGGACCCTTGGACCCGGTCCAGAAAGGTGGACAGCTCGAGCTGGCGGATCCGCGCGTGGATTCCCGCCCGGGCAAGCTGGGCCTGGAGGAGCTGCTCCAGAGCGGCTTCACCGCTGCCCACGGTGAGGAGCTCGAAAGAGAGGGGAGGTCGGAGTGAAGGTGGGGTCGGAGGGGAGGTTGGGCGGTCAGGTTGGGCGAGGGCGGGGGGAATGGGACTCGTGGACGGAGTGCCGTAGCCGAACAGGACCCCGTTCACGATGGCCGGCCGGTCGATCGCCGAGGCCACCGCCCGGCGGGCCTCGAGACGATCGAAGGGCGGATGACGCAGGTTGAACACGATCGCGTAACTGAGAAGCAGGGGATAATCCAGCACCGCGAGCCGATCGTCATGCTGAACGAACTGGGCGTGGGCCGGGTTGATCCCGGCAAAATCCAGCTCTTCTGCGGTCAGCGCGGCGAGCTTGGTCGTGGGCTCGTCCACCACGGCGATCACGAAACGTTCGAGCCGGGGTGGGCCGCCCAGCTCGGTGGGGAAGTCCGGGTTCGCCGCGAACACCCATTTCCGGTTGGGCTCGTACCGGACGAAGCGAAAGGGGCCGTTCCCGATGGGAGCGCGATTCCAGGGCGCCTCCCGAAGCCGGGAGAGCGGAATCCCGTCGAACGCGTGCCTCGGCAGGATGGCGAGGTCGGTCAGGACGTCGGGCATCCGGGGCTGCGGCTCGGCGAACCCGAGCAGGAGGGTGGAATCGTCGGGGGCCTCCACCCGCACCAGCTCGGCGAGATCGGACCGCCGGGGATAACCGGTTTCGATCGCCCGGGCCGCGTTCAAGGTCCAGGCTGCGTCACCCGCGGTCGTCGGAGTGCCATCGTGCCAGCGTAACCCGGAAAAGAGTTGGAAGGTGAGCGCGGTGCGGTCCGCCGACCAGGTCCACCGCCTCGCCAGGTAGGGGGCGGGGGTGAGCGCGCTGTCATAGCGGACCAGGGTGACCAGAAGCGCGTAACGCTGCACCTGCCGGGCCAGGGGGTGTACGGTCAGGAGCGGATTGGCGCTCTGGAGATCGGCGCCGGAGGCGAGAATTACCGTATCGCCGCGCCGGGCGCCCCCGGCGCAGGCGACGAGGAGAACCAGGCTCACACCGGTGAGGCGGCGCACCTCCAAGTGTACACGGGGCGATACATTCCGGCATGGTGCGGCATCTCGCGATCGTTGCCGTTCGCGGCGTCCTGGTCGTCCTCGGCGTCGTTACCCTCACGTTCATCCTGTTGCAGCTCGCTCCCGGTGATCCGGTCCGCCGAATGCTCGGGCCGGCGGCGACCGTCGAACAGGTCGAGGCGGGACGCCATACCCTGGGACTCGACCGCCCCGTGCTCTCTCAGTATTCGGCCTGGCTGGGCAATGCAGTCCGGGGTGACTTCGGCACCAGCATCACCCAGGGGCGGCCCGCGGCTCGCCTACTGGGGGAGGCGTGGCCGGCGACGGCCTCCCTGGTGCTGCTCTCGATCGCCTTGAGCTGGTCGATCGGCATGCTGATCGGCGCGGTCCAGGCGAATACCCATCGCAAGGGCCTCGATGCGGTGCTTTCCGGCATCACGGTCGCCTTCAATGCCATGCCGGCGTATTGGCTGGGGCTCGCCCTGGTGATGCTGTTCACCTATGAGCTGCGATGGCTTCCGGCCTTCGGCGCAGTCGGGCTGGATGCCGAGTTTCTTGGCGGGGTCCAACGGGTAGTGGACCGGCTTCGGCACCTGGCTCTGCCCCTCGCGACCCTCACCCTGATCGGGTTGGGAGCGGATGCCCGGTTCACCCGGGCGACCATGCGCGAGCTTGCCTTCGCTCCGTTTCTCCTTTCCGCGCGGGCCCGGGGCCTCACCGAGCGGCGGGTGGTGATCCGGCACCAGTTTCGGAGCGCCCTGATCCCGATCGTCACTCTGCTCGGGTTATCCCTGCCGGCGGTGTTCTCCGGGGCGGTGTTCGTGGAGGCCATCTTCGCCTGGCCCGGGGTGGGCCAGGTCCTGGTGCAGGCGGTTCAGGCGCGCGACTACCCGGTGGTGATGGCGGCCGCCACGATCAGCGCGGTTCTTGTGGTCGCGGGCAATCTCCTGGCCGAGATGCTGGTCGCGGTGGTGGACCCGAGGGTCCGTGATGCGGCTTGATACCCGGGGCCGGATCGGCGCGATGATCCTCGGGGTGATCGTCGTGGTGACTCTGGCGGCCCCGCTGGTCGCGCCGGTCGATCCTGACACGCAGCGCGACGTGGTCGCCACCAGGTTTCTCGCGCCCATGACCACCGATGCCCACGCGGTCTTTCACCCGCTGGGGACCGATCGGCTGGGGCGCGACGTGTGGTCGCGACTGGTGTATGGGGCGCGGATCTCGCTCGCGGTGGGTGGGCTCGCGATGGCGCTCTCCCTGCTGATCGGGATCGGCGTCGGGGGGCTGGCTGCCGCGAGTGGGGGGCCGATACGAGGAATCCTTCTTGCCGTGACCGATTTTGCCCTGGGGCTTCCGCGGGTTGTGCTGCTTCTGCTCCTCGCCGCGCTCTGGCAACCGAGCGCGGTGCTGGTCATTGTGGTGCTGGGGGTGACCGGCTGGATGCCGGTGGCCCGATTGGTCGATGCCGAGGTGCGGGCCCAGCTCGCGCGTCCCTACGCCGAGGCGGCCAGCGCCCTGGGCGCCCGGCGGCGGCGATTGCTGCTCCGGCATGCCCTGCCCAACGCGCTTGCCCCGGTCGTGGCGCTGGCGACCCTCGGCATCGGCAACGCGATCACCCTCGAGGCCGGGCTCTCGTTCCTCGGGTTAGGGGTGCAGCCGCCGACTGCCTCGTGGGGCACCATGATCGCGAGCGGCCGGGATACCGTCGTGAATGCGCCGTGGGTGGGGCTCGCGCCCGGGATTGCGCTGGTGCTGGTGGTGGTGGGGTGCACTCTGCTGGCGGATGCGATGCGGGAGCGGGCCGGGAATGGGTAGGGGGAAGCGATATATTCCGAAGAGGTCTTCCTACGCATTCTGGAGGCTTCGGACCTGATGCGTCATCTTCCGCTCGCCCTGGGCCTCGCGATCCTTGGCGCCACGCCCGTCTTCGCCCAGAACCCGCAATCCGCGCCGCGCACGATTCCCCTGCCCGATACGCTGGGCGCCAACTTCGCCGTGACCGACACGCTGACCGGCAAGAGCGCGCCCGGGGACTATGACTTCCTGGTCGGCAGCTGGCGTTTCACCTTCCAGTCGCGGGGCCGCGACGGCGGGTTCACGGCTCCCTTCACCGGGCATTGGGTGTTCAACCGGAAGGAGACCGGCGGGCAGGGCGTGCTGATCGAAGACCACTGGCGGCCGGATGACCCATCGGCCACCTGGGAAGCCGGGACCTGGACCTACCGCGCCTACAACCCGCAACGCAAGCTGTGGGAGATGCAGGGCGTCAACACCAACAGCGGAGCGTGGCAGGCGGGGCTCATGTGGAGCGATGGGGCCGATCGTCTGCTGACCGAGTGGTACGGGCCGATGCTGGTGCGGTTCCGATACTTCGCCATCGAGCCGGACCAGTTCCTGTGGCGGGCGGATGCCACGTTCGATCGGGGCCGGACCTGGATCAGAGATTACTGGACGATGGAGGTGCACCGCATCTCGCGGTGACCGGCGGGCGGTTCCTAGAACCAGGTCCGGACGCCGAAGGAGATGGTGCGCCCCGGCAGCACCGTCACGTTGTCCGGCTCGCCGGTCTGATAGTTGAGCAGATTGTCTCCCGATACCGTCAGCCCGAGGGTGTGGGTCAGGGTGACCGCGACGCTGGCGCGGAGCCGGGTGACTCCCGGGTACTCCTTCCAGAACTCGCGCAGGTTCCAGCCGACGTAATCCTGGGTGGGCCGGTTGGTGGTCGCGAATGCCTCGGCCAGCGCGATCCGATCGTAGCTGATCCAATCGTAGGCGCGATACGCGGTGAGCGCCGCGTTCCATCGTGACGCCGTGTAGGACCCGATGATGCTCAGGGTCTGCGCCGGCACCTCGAGCATCCGATTCCCTGCCCGCAGATCGCCGGTGTAACCCTCCGCGACTTTCCTGACCCGGCTGTCGACCTGGGAATAGGCCCCGGTCAGGGCGAACCCGCCGGAGCGCAGGGAGCCCTGAAGCTCCCAGCCCCGATTGGTGATCTCTCCCACATTCTGAAGCTCGGATCCAAGCCGGCCGGTCGGCGGACCATCGGGTATGGGGCCGGTATTCCGGGCGAGCAGCACCCGCTGAATGAGACCCGACGCGACCTGATCGAACCGGGTGATCTGGAACGTGGCCGCTCTGCCGATGACCAGGTCCATCCCGGCCTCGATCCCCGACTGCTCCTCCGGTTTCAGGGTCCGGCTGGCATCCTCCGAGAGAATTCCGTCCCACAGGGTCTGGCGAGCCGGGGCTTCCGGCCAGCGAATGCCCTTGCCGTAGGCGCCGCGGAGCTTGACGCCGATTTCGCCATAGGTGTGGGTCCAGGCCAGCCCCGCCATGGGGAGGGTCGCCCAGCGTCCGGTCGAGGAGGCCCCTTCATCCCGTTCGAGCCGAATGCCGCCATTGAACTGGAGTCCACCGACCAGGGCGGCGTTGAGCTGGGTGGTGAAGCCGCTGTTTCCCCGCCATCGGGTGATCTCGTCGCCGTCGTTGTCATTCCCGGTTTCCGGAAGCACCTCGTACGGGCGAGCCCGCTGCCGGAGCAGGGATTGCTCCGCCGAAAAGGTCAGGTCGGCCACCCGGGTATCGGTGCCGAGCTTGAGGACGCTGCTCGCGCGGAAGGTGCCTCGGGTCGCGGAGCCCTGCGCGCTGGTCAGCGAGCCGATGCCGTCGAGAGGAATCGGGGTGTGCGAGTCGGGAACCCCGCTCAGCGAGTAGCCATCCACTCCGGCGGTGAGGGTGTGCTGCCATCGCTCTCCCGAGAATAGCTTGAGCGTGGCGCCTCCGGTGTACTCGGCGAGCGACTCCACCCCGGCGATAGGTTGAGCCGGAACGCTGCTGGTGTCGGACGCGCGCCAGGCGGCCAGGGTCCGGGTGATCACCGGACTCTCTCCGGTCCCGGCGCGCATGCCGAAAAAGCGGAGGGTGCCGGTGAGGATGCTGCTCTCGCCGACCCGGCGGCCCACCGCGGTCGCGAGCAAGCGGCGCGAGGAGGCGTCCTGGAAGTAGGCCCCAGTCGCCCCGGCGTCCACGTCGAGGGAGGCGGATTGCAGATTCGACCCGGTGCGAATCCGGGCGGCGTAGGACTGATCGACGGCGGGTCGCTCGGCGAACTGGCTTCCCGCGAATCCAATCCCGGCATCGAAGCGGGCCCGCAAGGCGTTCTCGCCGGTGTCGAATCGGGAAATGATGTTGGCGACCCCGCTGATCGCATCCGCTCCGTACAGCGCGGCGCCCTGGGGACCGCGAATCAGCTCGATGCGATCGATCGCGCTCGCCTGAATCCGGGTGAGCAAGAGGGGGTTCGCGAGCTGGATCCCGTCCAGGTAGACCTTGGGGTAACTCGCCTCGAACGAGCTGGCGCCGCGGATGCTGCCATACTGGGACAGGGCGTTCACCGGCGACTGCTCCCAGAGCCACATCCCCGGGACCTGCCCGTTCATCGCGGAGGAGAGCGTGGTGGCCTCGCGCTGCTCCAGGGCGTGTCCATCGAGCACATCGAGGGCGACCGGGAGGCCGCTCTGGCTGGCGCCGGACGGAGAGCCGGTCACCACGATCCTCTCGAGCTCCACCGGGGGCTGCTCCCGGGCCGCCACCGCGGGCGCCGGGGTCGGGGCCAGGACCACGTGATCGGACTCGAGGGGGATCAGGCGCACCGGCAGGCCCCCTAACACGCTGGTCAGGGCATCTCCCAGGGCCACGTCGTCGAAGCGGAGGCAGACCCGGCGATCGAGCGGCACCGCTTCGCCGCTGTAGGACAACCGGATCCGCACCTGCGCGGCGATGCGATCCAGGGCCTCCCGCAGGGACACCTCGCGGGCCCGGAGCGACAAGGTCCGGGCGAGGGGGCCCGACCACTCCCGGCCCGACGCGGCGGCGGTGAGCTCGGTGCAGGGACGCGGGGTCGAGGCAAAAGCCAAGGCGCCTCGCCCTCCCGACAGCAGGGCAAGGGCGAGCGCCATCCGCACCGGCCGGATCCCGATTCTCATCTATTTAGGGGGATGCCGTGACGGGGCGCCGAGTCGCACCACGGCCGTGTCTCCTTTGCGATCGATCGACGCGCCCAGAGCCAGCTGAAGCACTTCGAGGACCTGATCTTTGGATTCCCGGGTAAACCGGGCCGAAACATGCCGATTGGCGAGGCTGGAATCGGCCAGCACCAGCTCGAGGCCGAACCAGCGGCGCAGATCCTCGCGGACCCGGCTCATCGGGGCGTTATCGAAGATGAGCTGCCCATGCAGCCACGCGAGATCGGCCTCGTTGCGCTGCCCGGGAACCGGCGTCGCGTCCCGGGCGCCCAGGGTGCCGACCTCCCCCGCCTTGAGGGTGAGCGCCCGGGCGGCCCGGCGCACCGTGTCCTGAAGAACGACCGACCCCGACTCCACCATGACCCGCACCTCCTCGTTCCCCGCGTGCACCATGAACCTGGTGCCGAGGTCGACGATCTCCGCGCCCCCGGCTCGCACCAGAAAACGATGGGCGGGGTCATGGGGCACGTCGAACAGAGCCTGGCCCTCGATGGAGACGGTGCGATCGGGTGCGCCATAACCCGCCGGGACTTCCAGCCGGCTGGCCGGCCCGAGCACCGCGGTGGCGCCGTCGGCGAGACGAATCGAATCGGTTTGCCCGACGCCGGTGAGGTAGGTGAGGGAGGGGGGTAGGGGGGAAGGACGGAGCAGGCGCCAGAGGAAGGCGGCACCGACGATCAGGGCCAGGGCCGCGGCCAGTCCGATCCAGGGAGCGGTTCGCCGCCGGGCGGGGAATCCGATGACCCGGGCTTCCCCGAAGCGGCTCTTCACCTGGCGAAGGGCGGCCTCCACGTCGACCGGATCATCGGCTGGACCCACTTGCCCGATGGTTTCCAGGAAGGGTCCCAGGGCGGGATCCTGCTCGGTCCACGCCCGCACCTGGTCGCGCTCGGCGGCCGACGCCTCCCCCGCGAGGTGACGGCCCAGAATGATCCAGTCGGTTTCGGCGGTTGGCCCCCTCATGCGCAGATGACACCCCTCCCGGGTACCACCCTATATTCGAGCGACCCCCAACCCAAGCCCTGCCAAGAGCCTCCCCGGTGACCGACCAGGAAAACTTCGAGCGACTTCGCCAGGGAGACGAGCGTGGATTCGACGAGATTTTCCGGGCTCATTATACGGGTCTGGTCGGGTTTGCCCAATCGATTCTCAAGGACCGTGCCGACGCCGAGGACACCGCCCAGGAAGTGCTGCTGGAGCTCTGGCGCCGTCGATCGAATATAGTCCTCGAGACTTCCCTCCGGGCCTACCTCTTCCAGTCGACCCGGAACCGCGCCCTCAACCGGATTCGCCACCAGCGAGTGGTGGACCGGCTCGATCCCGAAGTCGCCAAGCCGAGCTCCGTTCCCCGACCCGATCGTGCCCTGGCGGAGCGGGAGATGAGCGTGGTGATCCGGCAGGCCCTGGAGGACCTGCCCGATCGCTGCCGGGAGGTCTTCCGGCTCTCCCGCGATCGCGGGCTCAAGTACGCGGAGATTGCGACCGCGCTCGGTATCTCGATCAAGACGGTGGAAGCCCAGATGGGCAAGGCGCTCCGGGTCTTGCGGGAGCGGCTGGCGCCCTGGCTTCCGGACGGCGATTCCTAGGGGTAACCGGACGGCTTCGTGTCTTCAGCCTAACGCCGGTCGCGATTCTGCGTCTTCGAATCGCCAGCAAACGTCACCACTGGGAGACACGCCGTATGCGCACGAAACGACTGCTCGTGGCCGCCTTGCTTCCGATGGCGGCAGCCTGTTCCACGCTGACCACCGATACCACCAATACCGCCGATCTCCTCGCCGCCTTTCAGACGGCGCCTTTCGGGATGAGCGACGTGTCCAGCACCTTCGCGACCAGCTCGGACCAGGAAGGCACTCCCTGGGCGCCGCCGGGACGGCCGGGGCATGAGTTCGATCACCGCGGCCCCCCGGGTGGTCCCATGGGATTCATGATGGGCGGCCTGGGAGGGGGATTCCTGGGCGGCCTTTTCGGGCCTCACTTCGGAAACCGTCCGGTGAGCGAGGATGGCGACGGGGGCAACTGCGCCTTCAACAGCGGGACCGGACGGGTGGAATGCGATCCGGTCACCCGGGGCGGATTGACGATCGTTCGCTCGGCGCAGTACCAGGATGCGAGCGGAACGGTCCAGAGCGCCTTCGACGCCCAGACCACCAATGCCATTACTACGCAGATTGCGGTCACCGGGACGATTACCCGGCGCGACAACGCCAGCAGCGAAGTGGACGATCAGAGCGACCGGACCGTGACCGGACTGGCGCCGGGCAGTACCCAGCGCACCGTCAACGGCGCCTCCCGCGGGCACGAGGTCACCACCGGGACCGACCGAACCGGAGATTTCGTCGCCGATCGAACCGCGGATGACGCGGTCGAGAACGTGGTGATCCCGGTGGGAACCGACGGCCGGCCCGGGTTCCCCAGCTCCGGGACGATCACCCGGTCCATGACGGTCACGGTGACCTACACCGGCGCGGCGCCGGAGACGGTGACCCGAAGCGAGATGATCACCTTCACCGGAAGCAACTCCGCGACGATCACCATCACCCACAACGGCGAAACCAGGACCTGCACCCTCTCGCCGGACGCGCGGCCGAGCTGCTCCTAGACCCGTCTCCAGAACGGTTGCATCGGGACGAAGGCCTCCTCCCACATCTCCTCCAGGAGATGGGGGAGAAGGCCTTCACCGTTTCCCGGCGGGAGGATCGCGAGGGCGAACTCCAGGGTGTGCAGTCCCGGTTCCTGTGCTTCGGGCGTGGAAATCGGCCAGGCGGCATGACCGGGCCGTTCGGGGAGCTCACCTTTCGACAGCTCACCGACCGCCCGGAACGCGGTGATCAGCAGGTCGCCCCCGCGAGTCCATTCGTACTCGAAAAAGCCCGGCGCCAGCACCACGAGCGTAGCCTTCTTCCCCGACGCCGAGACGTAACGCTGGGCCGGCCGGGTCGGAGTCGAGCGCTCCACCACGACCGGCTCCACCGCAACGGGAGGAGCCACTTCATCGAGACCTGCGGTTGATCCGGCCCGGAGGTGACCGGGACCCACTGCGAATCGAAGCCGGAGACGGTGGTTGCAGGCTCGCTGGTCGAGCTCGAGTCGAAGCCGCACCAGGGGTGAGTCCCGATCAATGACGACGAGCGATCGCGCGGCGACGCCCCCGCTTCGGAACCGCGCGGTCCAGCGGGTCTCCACCGCCCCCAGCAACGGACCCCGGGCGAGGACCGCCTGGGCAAGCGGCGCCACGCTCCCCGGTTCCGGTTCCCCTTCGCCGGAAAAGGTGTAGAGGTCGCCCTGATCCGCCTGATCCACCAGCCGAAGCAATCCCGGCAGGGAAACGCCGCTGGCGGCATCCGTCAGGGTGAGCGTTCCGGCCGGGGCGCACTGAACCGTCACACTCCGGTTCTCGAGGGTGGCCGGTTCGATGGCCAGGGCCGGCCCCACCGGCTTCGCGTTCGAGGGGGTCGGTTCGAGCCGAAGAAGGCCTAACCCGGGAATGACGGGCGCTTCGAACGCCACCCAGGCCTGGTCCACCTCATCGTGGTCCGGATAGCGGCGCGGGTCGTCGCGCCGCTCCGAGCCGGGCCGGACCGTCAGCATCTGGAGCGGGATCCTTCGGCCCGCGGGGGTTGCCAGCGCCACCGGCCGGAACCCCGGACCGGCGCGGCCGCGGACGGGCGAAGGCCCGACCGGAACGTCCCGGCGGAAGAAGCTGAGTCGAGCGGTCACGATGCCGGTCCGGGGGCGGGTCGCCGGATTCCAGAGGGCGAGGTCGCCGGGCGCCTCCGCTTCGCCGAGCAGGGTGTCGACCGCGGCCCGGGCCAGGAGACGGCTCTCGCGATCGACGGCGGCCAGCCGGAGCGCCTGCTCCCGCTGGGCCTCGTCACAGGTGGTCCCCGCGAGCGTGTCGTGGAACTGGCACTGGAGCAGGGTGCGCCAGGCATGGGAGAGAACCGGCTCCTGATCGATCCCGCCGTGCTCCCTGGCCAGACGGTCGAGCGGTTCGGCGAATCGGGTCAGGCGGAGCTCTGCCTCGCCATGGCGGCGCTTCAGGCGGGAACGCGACGAGTGCACATCCTGGAGGTCCCAGGTGAGGCCCTGACTCGACCGGAGCGCGCCCCGGAGCAGGGGCGGGTGGGCCAGCTCCGGCTCGACCGCGTCGAAGTACTCCCCTAACCCGCTGACCCGGACCTGGTGGCCCGGCTCCAGGGCGCGGAGCCGGCGGGCCAGTCCGGCAAGGCCGGGGACCATGGGGTGGTGATCGGCGCCCAGAAAGACCGCGAGGTGGGAGGTCGAGGCGCGGTCGGTCAGCTCCTGGCGGATCCGCCGCCAGACGCGGCCGAGGTCGGCCCCGGTGCCGGCAAGGTCGATGGCGAAGTCATAACCCGCCGGCGGCAGGTGGTGCACCAGGAGGCTCTCACCGCCCGGCGATTCCCAGCGGTAGAAATCCCCGGGCCGACCGAGGCCGCGCCGAATCACCGCGCGTCGAATCCCGAATTCGGCGGCGATCGCGGGAAGTGCCGCGGGATGGCCGAAGGCATCGGGGCTGTACAGCACGTCGAGGCATCGACCGAACCGTTCGGCCTGGCGGCGGCCCTCGACGAGGTTCCGCCGGATCGCCTGCGCCGAGGGGATCTGGAGGTCCGCCAGGACGTACCAGGGCCCGATCTCGAGGGCTCCGCGCCCGACCTGGGTCCGGATCCGCGCCTCCTGCTCGGGCCGGAGGGCGAGATAGTCCTCCAGCAGAATGGTCTGCCCATCGAGGAGAAACCGGGCGTCGGGGTCCGCCTCCAGCTGCTCGAGGACCCGGTCGAGGACCGGAACCAGACGAGCCTGAAACGCATCCCGGGGCAGGTACCACTCCCGATCCCAGTGGGTATGGGGGATAAGATGGAAGGTAAAGGCGGACCGGCGGACCGGCGGACCGGCGGACAGGGTGGGCAGGGGCTTATTCCGCGATGATGGAGAGCTTGCCGCGGTCCTCGGGGCGGAGGGCGGCGGGGCGCCCTAACACGCTCTGGACGAAATCGTTCCACCAGTCCCCGGCGGGCTCCGGCACACGATAGGGGTTCAGGGTCGGCCAGGTGCGCTCGTGGATCCGTTCGCCCGCCGCGATGGCCTGTTCCGGGTCGATGCCTTCGTGCCGCAGCCAGCGGCGGCCGATCTGGGCGTGGAGCACCTCGTCGGCCCAGTCGTAGTCGTGAAAGTGGGCCGACAGCGCGTCGCCGGCCTCGAGCGCGGTCCGGTATTCGAAGCGTTTGCCGGTTTCCCCCGGCATCAGGGATTGCTCGATCGCGAAAAGAATGGTCTGCCGCTCGAGCGGCGTCGCGTGAAGGTTGAGCCGGAGGGAGAATCCCAGGTTGAGGGGGATCCGGGTCCAGTCCACCCCGCGCGATTCGAACGCGACGCTCCCCATCATGGCATGGCGGGTCTCGTCCCACAGCTGGCGGGAAAAGTCGAGCAGGAATTCCCAGGGCTGCTCCGGGCGCTCCACCAGGATCGAGGCCATCATTTCGGGGACGTCCATCTCGAGGGTGCGCTTGGCGAGCAGCGCCAGGTTGCGCTCGTCGGCCGGCACCCGGGGATCGTTGTACAGCACGTGCGGCGGGAAATCGAATGCGTACTGACCCTGGAAGCGATCGTCGCGGCGGGGATGGAAATCAGCCGCGAACGGCACCACGGCGCGTGGCGCGGGAAGCTCGGGCGGGTCCTCCGCCTCCGGTCCCGCGATCCCGCCCGCCGCATCGAGATAGGCGCGCAGGTGCTCCTGCCACCGGGCGACCCGCTCCGCGGCTTCCCTTGACCCGCGGGTTAACGCCTCCAGGGCGGCCCGGCTCCAGGCGAGCGCCGCCTCGTGGTCCAGCAGGGCCGCCTGAAGCACCCGCCGGGTGGGCTGGTCCACCAGCGGGTTGCTCCGCGCCAGATGCGCCCGGTAGCAGGCGGCCAGGGCCTCGCGCACCAGGTGATAACTCCCCCCGAGCAGCTCGACCTGATCGTCGCTCCGGATCGCCTCGTCGAGTGCCCGTTCGAGCGCGGGATCCGGCGCTCGATCCAGGGGCGGGACCGGGTGGCGCATCTCCCCGATTCGTCTCCGGATCCCATCGGCGTGGAGCCCGTCCTGCCACTGGTGCAGCGCGTACCCGCACTTGAGCTCCCACGCCGGTTCCGCGGTGAGGTGGGAGAGAAGATCCCGCATCAGCCATCGCTCGACCCACTGATAACGCAACAGACGGCGGACCGATTCATCCACCGAGTACCCGATCCGGCTCGCCTCCTCGTAGGACGCGAGGCCGGCCAGCTCGGGGACGCCGAGCGACGGCGCGGCGCTCATGGCTTTGGGGCCGGTTCTCCGAGCGCCTGGTTCAACTCGGCTTCCACCGCGTCGAGCTCCTTGCGAAGGCCCTGGTACCGCTGGAGCGCGTCATGGCCCACCTTCTGGTCGGTGTTCGCGGTCATGCTGGCCAGGTAGCTGATGTGGGCCTGAAGTCCCGGCTTCCCGTAGCGCACCGGCTCGCTGAGCAGCTTCGCCGCGATTGCCTGAACCCGGGCGACGGTATCGGCAGTCGCGCCGGTCGCCCCGCGGGTCCGACTCAGGAACTGCTGCACCCTTGCCACCGTCCGGCCGACCTCGCCGACCATCCGACGCATCCGGAGATTGTGCTCGAACTCGGCGGCAAGATCGGCGGCGGTGGTCCCTTCGGCGGGGAGACGGGGATCGATGCGCACGGTGAGCGGCACGGTCCTGGTCACGCCGCCCGCCGTCAGTCGGACCTGGTACTCGCCCGGCGGCGCCATCACGCCCTCGGAGTGACGGAGGTCCCAGACGAACCGGTTCATCCCGGCCGTCCTGGTCACCTGGCTCACAAAGAACCGGCCGAAGCCGAACCCCGAATTCTCCTCGTCATCGCCGCCGCGGCCGCGGAAGACCGGCGGCGGGGTGTCGCTGCTGTACGTGTTGACCACCCCGCCCGCGTGATCGAGAATTTCGATCTTGACCGGACCGTCGGGTACGGCGGGGAGGTAATAGTCCACCCGGGGGCCGAGGATCGCGGTGGCGGTCCGGGTGTGGTAGCCGACTCCGGGGCGGAACAGGGTGATCTCCCCGGTGCTGGTGGCCGGAGTGAGCTGGCGGAGCGACGAGAGATCGTCGAGCATCCACATCGCCCGCCCCTGCGTCGCGATCATCAGGTCGTTCCGGAACACCCGGACGTCGTTGATCGGGACGTTAGGCAGGTTGAGCTGGAAGGTCTGCCAGTGGCCGCCGTTGTCGAACGAGACGAACATGCCGAACTCGGTGCCCGCATAGAGCAGCCCTTCCCGAACCGGATCTTCCCGCACCACCCGGGCCGGCCAGTCCGCTGGAATTCCATTCTTCCCGTCGGTGAGCCGCTTCCAGGTCGCCCCGTAGTCGTCGGTGCGATAGAGGTAGGGCTGGTAGTCGCCCAGGAGATACCGGTACACGGCGTAGTACGCCGAGCCTTTGCGATGGGGCGAAGCATCGATCCAGGCGACCCGTCCGCCGGGAGGGAGGTCCTTGGGGGTAACGTTCTTCCAGGTCTTGCCGTTGTCGCGGGTCAGGTAGAAGGGGCCGTCGTTGGAGCCGGTCCAGATCACTCCTGCCTCATGGGGCGACTCGGTGATCGCGTAGAGCGTGCTGTAGAACTCTTCCCCGGTCACGTCGCGGGTGATGGGCTCGCCGCTCGCGCCCTGACAGCAGGCCGGATGCGCGGTGAGGTCGGGGGAGATGGTCTCCCAGGTGACGCCCTTGTCCCGGGTGCGGTGCAGGAACTGGGAGCCGTAGTAAAGCACCTCCGGATCGTGAGGGGACGTCGCCATCGGGGAAACCCGCTGGAACCGGAAGATCAGGTCGCTGGCCGGGTTGCCGTAGAGGGATTGCCCGCCAACCCAGTAGTTCCGGTTCTGTCCGGTGGTCATGTTCATCACCTGATACTGACCCTTGCAGGACCCGTAGACGAAGTTGGGATCGCGGGGATAGGGCATGATCGGCCCGGTTTCGCACCCCGGCCCGGCATGCCAGTCAGTGAGGTCGAACGGGTTGGCCACGCTCGAGAGGATCACCGTGCTGGCGTCCTGCTGCGCTCCGTAGAGCTGGTAGGGAAAGAGCGTGTCGGTCCAGACCCCGTAGATCTCCGAGGTGGGCTGATTCATCTGGGTGGACCAGGTCTTCCCGCCATCGAACGAGACGTTGGCGCCGCCGTCGTTCGACTGAATCAGGGTGTTCCCGTCGTGCGGGTTGATCCAGATATCGTGATTGTCGCCGTGCGGCGTGCGCAGTGCGGTCATGGTCTTGCCGCCGTCCACCGATTTGAAAAAGCCCTCCGCGCCGGCGTAGACCACCTCGGCGTTGGTCGGATCCGCGCCCAGGGTGGTGTAATAGAAAGGACGCTGAACCAGGGCGCCTTGCGAGTTGACCTGCGACCAGGATTGCCCGGCGTCGTCGGAGCGGTAGAGTCCTCCGCCCGGCCTGGCCTCGACCAGGGCGTAGATCCGCCGGGGATTGGCCGGGGTCACCGCGAGGTTGCCTTTGCCGATCAGGTCGTTGGGAAGCCCGGTGGTGATCCGGGTGAAGTGCTCGCCGGCGTCGGTGCTCTTGTAGAACCCGCCTTCGTGGGAGCCGCTGATGATGGTCCAGGGTTTTCGCTCGATCCGGTTCATCCAGGCGTAGACCACCTCCGGATTGCCGGGCATCAGCTCCACATCCATGGCTCCGGTCGAGTCGGAGACGAACAGGGTGTTCCTCCAGGTCTTCCCGCCGTCGGTGGTCTTGAAGAGACCGCGCTGGTGACTGGGCTTGAAGATGTCGCCATAGGCGGCGACCCAGACCGTGTTAGGGTCGGTGGGATGGATGCGCACCGCGCCGATCTGCCCCGCGTCGTAGAGCCCGGCGAAGGCCCAGGTCTTCCCCCCGTCGGTGGTCCTGTACACGCCTCGGCCGGTGGAGACATTGCTCCGGACCCCGTCCGATCCGGTGCCCACATAGATGATGTTCGGGTCGGACTCCGCCACCGCGATCGAGCCGACCGAGCCGAGCGGAATCTTCCCGTCGGTGATCGGTTCCCAGTTGGCGCCGCCATCGGTGGTGCGGAACACGCCGCCGCTCGCGACCCCCATGTAGAACGTCCTGGGCTGGGAAGGGACTCCGGTCACCGTGGTGACTCGGCCGCCCCGGGAGGGGCCGACCAGTCGGTAGCTCAGCCCATGAAAGAGCGCGCTGTCGACCTGGGCGGATGCGGTGGAAGCGAGCGTGACGAAGCTCAGAACCGTCAAGGGAATTCGGAAGGACATCTCAGACACCGGGCCGAGGGAAAGAAGGAAGTGCCTACATAGTAGTAAACCGCGGTTCTGGCCGGGGCGCCACGGGAGCGCCGCCGGCTTCGCCCGCTCCCCGCGGGATTGCCAGGACCGCAATGCCGGCGAGCACAGTATAGGCGGTCATCATCAGGAACAACGGCCGGTAGCCTCCGAAGAGGTCGAACAAGGCCCCGTTCATCGGGTCACCGATCCCGCCGCCCAGGGCCATACAGAGCAGGAAGAGCGCCGAGAGCACGCCCCGCCGCTCGCGGGGGATCGGCTCCACGAAGAGCGGGTAGGCATTCACCATGGGGAAGGTCCACGCCGCCGCCGCCAGGGCCAGGAGGGGAGCCGCCTGGACGACGCTGGTCACCCGGTCGAGAGCGATGAGGCATGCGGCCATCAGCGCGAACCCCGCGAGCATCGCGTTCCGCCGCCCGAACCGCATCCCGATGAATCCGGCCGGCAGCGCGCCGATCACGCCTCCGACCGCCCACGCCATGAAACCGATCGTCACGTCCTCCGGCCGGACCCCGAACCGTTCGGTACCGTGGAGGGCAAACCAGGTCGTGAAGGTCTGGAAGGTGAGCTGGAGCAGGAGGGTAGCGATGAAGATCGCGCGCATCCCCGGCACCACCCCCCGGATCGCTCCCAGGACCGCATCGAGCAGCGACCGATAGCTCGCTTCGACCGCGGATCCGTGTGGCGGCGGTTCCCGGAGCCCGAGGCCGAGTCCGGCCGCGATCAGAAGCACGGCGCCCGCCGCGATCAGGAAGGCCGGTCCCATCCCGAGCACGCGCCCGAGCATCAGGAAGACGATGGCGCCGACGCACATCTGGAAGGTCACCGACCCCGTGGCGAGCGAGCGAAACCGCGAGGGCACCGCGTCGGCGATGACGGCCTGGAAGGGCGAGCGCTGAACGTTGATCCCGGTGTAGAGCACCACCATCGCGGCGATCACGCCGACGATTCCGAACCGGGCCGACCAGGGGAAGAGCGCCATCCCGAGGGCGGAGAGCACCAGGGCGCCGACGATCATCGGAATCCGGCCGCGACCGCTTGCGCCAGCCCGGTCGGAGGCGGCCCCGGCCCATGGCACCAGGAGGAGCAGGAGGACGTTGTCGATCGCCATCACCGCGCCGATGGCGGTGCGGTGGTCGCCGAGCGCTTGACGCACCAGGGGCGGGATGAAGGTACTGAGCAGCGGGCCGGTCACCCCGGCGAACAGGCCGCCAAGCCCGACACACAGGCAGACCCCGTAGGGCACACGGTTGGGGGAATCCGCGGGCGGTTCGCTCGCGGTATCGTGATTCGGGGTCACCCATCATATTAGAGGGAGGATCCAACTCACACCACCGTACCGAGGCAATGATGGACCCGATGTTCCTGCCTGATGTCGAAGCGAAACCGGGTGAGGACTCGCCCTACGCGAGTCTGATCGCCCAGGCCAGGGCCGCCGGTCGCGAGTACCCCCAGATCTGGCACCTCTTCGCCTTCAAACCCCACGCGACGACGCACCTCGCGCACTTCACCCAGGAAATCCTGCGGGGTGAGGCGCCGCTCAGCCCGGGGTTCCGGGAGCTGATTGCCGCCCGGACCAGCGGTCGCAATGATTGTCCCTTCTGAGTGAAGTCGCACGCCGCGGTCGCGGCGGTCCTGCTGGAAGACGAAGAGCTGGTGCGCGGGGTGCTTGAAGACCTCGAGACCTGCGGTCTGAGCGATGCCGAGAAGACCCTCATGCGCTTTCTCGACAAGGTGAACCATGATTCGCCCCGGATCACCCCGGAGGACATCGCCCCGCTTCACCAGGCCGGGTGGACCGACGAGCAGATCTGGTACGCCATCACGGTGTGCGCCCTGTTCAACTTCTACAACCGGTGGATCGACGCCACCGGGGTGCATGCGCTCTCCGATGAAGCGCATCGCGAAGGCGGGAAGCGGAGTGCGGCGGGGAGTTACGCGCGGAAATAGACGTGTGGTGCGGCGGGCTCTCGTTGCGAAGCCCATGTGATCCACAGATGACGCAGATTACGCGGGATTGCCCCGTGAACAACAAAGAACCTCATCACCTGCCTGAGCAATCCTGAGTCAATCTCTGAAATCTGTGGTCAAATGGACGGCCGCTCCGCGCCCGGTGAGACGCCCAGGAGCTCCGCCGCGTTCCCGCCCAGAATCCTGGCCTCGTCCGCCGGGACAAGCCCCAGCGACCGGATGCTCGAGATCATCCGGGGAATGCTCCCGATCTGGTGCGGATAATCGGAACCGGCCAGGATCTGGCCGACCCCCGCGAACTCAATGGCAAGATGCAGCGCGTCGGGATCGAAGTTCACCGTGTCGTAGTAGAACGTCTTCAGATGTTCACTCGGCGGGGCCGCCAGGTCCTTTCGGCACTCCGCGAACATCTCGTAACCCCGATCCAGCCGCTCCGCCAGATACGGAATCGTTCCGCCCAGATGGCCCAGCACCCAGCGAATTCCGGGAAACCGCTCGGGAATGCCCGCGAATACGAGGTGGGCGGCCGCGAGCGTGGTATCGAACAGGAAGCCGACCAGCGGCATCAGCCAGTACTGCTGCATCGCCTCGACCCCCAAGGGGAAGGTCGGATGGATGTACATCACTGCCCGGGCGTCGCTTGCCGCCTCCCAGAGCGGCCAGAACCGGCCATCTGCCAGCGGCACCCCGTTCACGTTGCCGAAGACCATGCATCCCCGGAAGCCCATTTCGCGGACCCGCTGGAATTCGCGGAGCGTGGCGGCCGGATCGTTGAGGGGCAGGGTGGCCAGCGCGGTGAATCGTTTGCCTCGCTGCTGCATCACCTCGGCGAAGGCGTCGTTCACCATGCTCGCCAGCCTGGCGGAGCGGGCCTGATCCTCCAGCACGGTCCCCGGGCAAGTCAGCGAAATGAGCTGACGCTCCACTCCCTCCTGGGTGAGAACCTCCTCGCGATAGGCGATGTCGCGATGGCCCCGGACCGCGATGTTCGCGTCCCCGGGAGAGTAGAGGACCGGGTTCCCGTCGGCATCGTCCCGCACCGAGAGGGCGCTGGTCCCGGCTCGGAGAGCGTCGATGAAGGTCGGCGGATAGTAGTGGTTATGGACGTCGAGAATCATGCGATGGTCTCACGGCAAGGAAGTACACTGGGAGCCCGAGCAGGACCAGACCCAATCCAAGCGCCGTGTTGATCGGATCGGCTACCACCTGGCTCGCCACGACCAGGAATGCGGCGAGGCTGAAGATAACCGGCAACACCGGATAGCCCCACATCGAGTAACCCCGTTCGAGACCCGGTCGGCTTCGCAGCACCATCAGTCCGATCGCCATCAGACCGAAGAAAATCCACTCGGTATAGATGACCCTGGTGAACAGGGCTCGGAAGGTGCCCGTCGCTACCAGGACGCTCGACCAGAGACCCTGGAGCACGATGGCCCGATGAGGGGTGTGGAATCGGGGATGAATGGCACCGGCCCACCGAAAGAGCAGGCCATCTCTCGCCATCGCGAGGTACACCCGCGGGCCCGTCAGCACGATCCCCGCCAGGGCGCCGAAGGACGAGAACATCACCAGCGCTGCGATGGCCCGGCCACCTCCCGGCCCGAGCAGTGCCTCGGCGAGCTCCGCGGCGACTCCCTTCGACGTCGCCACCGTGTCGAAGGGAAGGACATACAGGTAGACCGCGTTCATCGCGAGGTAAGCGAGGGTGACGATGATGGTCCCCAGCGCCAGGGCCCGCGGAATGGTTCGCTCGGGAGCGACGGTCTCTTCCGAGCTGTAGGTCACCATGTGCCAGCCGCCGAACGCGAAGAGACCGGCGCCGAGCCCCACCAGGACGTCCCAGCCACCCGCCGACGCGGGCTTGGCCGGCCCCACGAAGTGGGCCGGGACCTGGCGGCCGATCGTGAGGCCGATCAGCACGATGAGGAGCACCGCCACGAGCTTGCCCGCGGTGAAGGCGGTCTGGAGCCGGCTGCCCTGGCTCACTCCCACGTAGTTGATCGCCGTGAGCACCAGGATGACCCCGATGGCCACCAGTCGGGTCTGGAAATCGTCGAGGGGAACCAGGTATCCGGTGTACCGGGCGAAAATCACGGCGACCGCCGCGATGATGCCGGAGTGCATGCTCCAGAACATCGCCCAGCCCCACAGAAACCCGATCGGCCGGCCGAACGCCTCGGACAGGTAGACGTAGACCCCGCCGCTCCGGGTAAAGGTCGAGGCCAGCTCGGCGGACACCAGCGCGCCGATCAGGGTGATCAGGCCGGCGGCGAGCCAGACCCCTAACACGCCCGCCACGGTGGGGATCCGGGCGGTGATCTCGGAGGGCTGGACGAAAATGGAAGCGCCGATGATCGTCCCGATCACCAGCGCCGTCGCGTGGGGGAGCCGGATCGCGCGTCGAAGGGCCGGCGCGCTCATGGCGGAGAGATCGGCGGTTTACCGGAGCCGAAGCCGCTTGCGGCGCTTGGCCTTGCGGCGCGCGGCCAGAGCGCCAACGGCGGCGGCGCCGATCCCCACCGCGGCGGCCGCCGCCGCGACGAGCTTCCTGGTCTCGATCCCCTTGAACCTGGTGGCGAGCTTCCTGCCGAGCCGCTTGCCCTCCCGCTCCACCGCCTTGAGCGCGGCCGTGGCGGTCTGTTTCGCCGAGGCCTTCGGGGCCGGCTTCATGGGTGTCGTTCGAGTGTTACGGCTCCGCGAAGCGGGGCTCCTGCGCGTCCTGGATTTGGTTGCCATGTTGCCTCCCGGAGAAGGGGTCCGCGTGCCGGTAAATAGGGGAACGAACCAGAGCCCCTGTCAACCCACGGCGCGTGTCAGGGCGCGCCGGGTGAGGACCCGGGCCAGGTGCGCCCGATACTGGGCGGTCCCGCTCAGGTCGGTCATCGGTTCGATCCCGTCGGCGGCTCGTTCCGCCGCCTTCGCGATGGCGCCGGCCGAACGCTCGGCGCCGAGGGCCGACTCGACCGCGCTGGCCCGGTAGGGCCTGGCGGCGACCCCGGTCACCCCGACCCGAACCCGTTTTCCCTCGACCACCGCCGCGACTCCGCACAGCGCGAACCCGCTCGCCTTCTGAGCGAACTTCTCGTAGGCGACCGTGTTCCCCGTGCCGGGAACCCGGATGGCGGCAAGGATCTCGCCCGGTTTGAGCGCGGTCTGAAACAGGTCAAGGAAGAAGTCCCTGGCGGCCACCGATCGCTTCCCATTCCGGCCCGCGATTTCGAACTCCGCCTCGAGCGCGAGCATCGCGGCGGGCCAGTCGGCGGCAGGGTCGGCATGGGCCAGACTTCCCCCGATGGTCCCTCGGTTGCGGACCTGAACGTCGCCGATCTGTCCCGCGGTCTGCGGCAACAGCGGGCACATCCTGCCGAGCAGGTCGCTCGATTCGATCTCATAGTGGGTGACCATCGCTCCGATCGTCACCCGTCCACCTTCCTCGCGGATGCCCCGGAGCTCTCCGACCCGTGCAAGGTCCACCAGCGCATCGGGCTGAGAAAGTCCGAGCTTCATCGCGGGGAGCAGACTGTGTCCTCCTGCCAGCGCCCGCGCCTCGGGTAGCTCGGAGAGCAGGCGGGCGGCTTCCTCGAGAGTTTCCGGGCGTCGGTATTCGAATCCGGCGGGGATCATCGGCGCACCTTCTTTCTCCCTGGTGCCGGTGGCTTGGCTTTCGCGGGCTCGGCCGCGCTGACCTTCGGCGCTCTTCCCGGGTCGGTAATCGTCTGCCACACCTTTTCCGGCGTGAACGGCATGTCGAGGTGCCTGACGCCAAGCGGCGCCAGGGCATCGATCACCGCGTTGGCAATGGCCGGGGTGGATCCGATGGTGCCGGCTTCACCGACCCCCTTCACCCCGAGCGGATTGGCGGTGGTCGGCGTGACGGTGCTGCCAAGCACGTATTCGGGAATGTCGCTCGCTCGTGGCATCGGGTAGTCCATGAACTCGCCGGTCAGCAGCTGCCCGTTCTCGTCATAGACGGTCTGCTCGAACAGGGCCTGCCCGATCGAGTGGGCGATGCCGCCCTGCACCTGACCCTCGATCAGGAGGGGGTTGATCTGGTTGCCGCAATCATCCACCGCGATGTACTTCAGGATGCGGACCGCACCGGTCTCGCGATCGATCTCCACCGCGGCAATGTGGGTGCCGAACGGGAAGGTGGCGCTGGGCGGCTCGAAGAAACTGGACGCCTCGAGGCCAGGCTCGAAGTTGGGAGGAAGATTCTTGGCGATGTAGGCCTCTCCCGCGAGCTCGACCCAGCCCAGGGCGGTTTTCCGCTTCCCCTTCACGAAGAACCGTCCGTTCTCGAACTCCACGTCCTTCGGTTTGGCCTTGAGCAGGGCCGCGGCCAGGATCCTGGCCTTGCCGATGATCTTGTCGATGCACATGACGATCGCGCTTCCGCCCAGCGCGGTGGCGCGGCTGCCGTAGGTGTCCCGGCCATAGTGGGCGATCGCGGTATCGCCCCGATAGACCACCACGTCCTCGATCGGGATCCCGAGCCGGTCGGCCGCGATCTGGGCAAAGCTGGTCTCCTGGCCCTGCCCGTGGGGGGTCGCGCCGGTGATGACCGTCACCTTGCCGGAGATCTCGATCCGGACGCAGCCCCACTCCCATCCGCCCGCCGACATCGTCTTGGACGGTCCTAACGCGCAGATCTCGACGTAGGTGGAGACGCCGATCCCGAACAGCCGCCCGGCCCGCCGGACCCGCTCCCGTTCGCTCAGGAGGGATTCCCATCGGGCCAGCTCGAGGGCCTTCTTGAGCGCGACCTGGTAGTTCCCGCTGTCGTAGGTGGCGCCGCTCGCCGTCGTAAACGGGAACTCGCTCGGCTTGGGGAAGTTTCTCCGGCGCACCTCGACCGGATCCAGCCCCAGCTCGGTGGCGACGATGCTCATCAGCCGCTCGATCGCATAGGCCGCCTCGGGGCGGCCTGCGCCGCGGTAGGCATCGGTCGCCATCTTGTGGGTGTGGACCGCGGTCACCTCCATCTTCATCGCGCGGAACTTGTAGCATCCGCAGATCATCAGGGTGGTCAGTCCGGCAATCGCGGGGGTGAGGAGCTGGTTGTAGGCGCCCAGATTTGCCAGAGTATGTCCCTTGAGGGCCAGGACCGTCCCGTCCCGCTTCACGGCCACCTCGTAATCGCCGATCTGATCCCGGCCGTGGATGGTCGCCGCGGCGTTCTCGCCCCGGGTCTCGATCCATTTGACCGGCGCGTTGAGGCGGATCGCGAGATGACTCACCAGGATCTCTTCGGGATACAGGTTGAGCTTGGAGCCGAACCCGCCACCGACCTCCGGCGCTACGATCCGGAGCTTGTTTTCCGGCACGTTCACCAGGCCGGGCAGGAGGGTGCGCACCAGGTGGGGCACCTGGGTCGAGGTCCACAGGGTGAGCGACTCCTCGCCGGCATGCCACGACGCGATGCATCCCCGCGGCTCCATGGCCATCGGGGTGAGCCGCTGGTGGTACATGCGCACCTTGACGATCCGGTCCGCCCGGGCGAACTCCCCGTCCACATCGCCGCTCACCATGGTCGAGCGGAAGGCGACGTTGCTGCCGAGGTCGGGGTGGGTGAGGGTCTTGTCGAGGAGAGCCTGCTCCGGGTCCACCACGACCGGAAGCGGATCGTAGTCCACATCGATCAGGTCGAGCGCGGCGCGCGCGGTGACGCGATCCTTGGCCACCACGACCGCGACCGGGTGGCCCACGAAGTAGACCCGGTCGCCCGCGAGCACGGTGTGTTTGGGCGAGTTCTGCCCCGGCTGGGGCGCGGCGCAGGGAACCGCGCCGACCTGGGAGTTCACCTCCGGCCCGGCAAGGACCGCGACCACACCGGGATGCGCCCGGGCCTGGTCGGCGCGGATCGCCTTCACCCGGGCATGCGCGTGCGGACTCCGGAGGAACGCGGCGTGGAGCATGCCGGGGAGGCGCATGTCGTCCACATAGGTCGCGATGCCCTTGATGAGCCGGGGGTCCTCGATCCGCTTGAGCGGTCGGCCTACGTAGCCCATGCTACCGCCCCCCTTTCCCGGCCGCGTTCGCCGCGTGTTCGACCGCGTCGACGATGTGGGAGTATCCGGTGCAGCGGCACAGGTTCCCGTCCAGGCCGTGGCGGATCTGGTCCCGGCTCGGGTGCGGATTCCGCTCGAGCAGCTGCACGCCCGCCAGGATCATCCCCGGCGTGCAATAGCCGCATTGCAGGCCGTGACATTCCCAGAAGGCTTGCTGCACCGGATGCAGGGACCCGTTCCGGGCCAGCCCTTCGATGGTCTGCACCTCGCCCCCGTCGGCCTGCACCGCGAGCACGGTACAGGATTTCACCGCCTTGCCGTCGAGGAGGACGGTGCAGGCGCCGCACACCGACGTCTCGCAGCCGATATGGGTCCCGGTGAGGGCGCAGTGGTCGCGCAGGAAGTGAGCGAGCAGGAGCCGAGGCTCGACTTCCTGCTCATGCATGCCACCGTTGACCTGGATCCGGACGGGGATGTTCACGCGGAGACCTCCTCTACTTCAATCCGATGCGTTGTTTCAGGTTGTCGTACCGGGGGTCGGCGTACAGGGGCTCGTACCCCGGGTCGAGATGCAGATAGATCAGGCCGGCCGAGCGGGCCTGGAACGCCTTCTCGAGGCACTCGAACGCCTTGTCGCGGTTGCCCACCGCGGCGTACCCCATCGCCAGGACCTCCGAGCGGACATAGTGGTGCCTGGATTCCTCTTCCAGCCGTGCCATGATCGCCTCGGCCTCCTCTATACGGCCCAGGGGCGCGAGGGCCCGAACGATGAAGGCGTCGTAGGAGCGAACACTGCCCTCGAGGCTCTGCGACCGGCGGAACCAGTCCAGCGCCTCCTCCACCTTGCCCTGGGCGAGATAGGCCGAGCCGATGTCCAGGTAGGCATGGAAGTAATCGGTATGCAGCTCGATAGTCTTGTGACCCTGGATGATGGCGGCGGCGTAGTCCTTGGCGTAGAGGAGAAACCGGCCCAGCCAGCGACTATGGTGTGGGTGCAGCGGATCGAGGGTGATCGCCTTGCGCATCTCGCTGATGGCTTCGCCGAGCGATCCCACCGCCGGCAGCACGCTGCCGAACGTCCAGTGGGCTTCGGTGTAGTTGGGGTTCAGTCCGACGGCCCGGCGGAGCTGCTGCTCCGCGCCGGCGAAATCCCACTCGTACCAGCAGAGCACCTTGCCCAGCGACGTCATCGCCTCGACCAGCGCGGGCTCGAGCCGAAGCGCGGTGCTCGCCGCGGTCTTGGCCTTCGAATAGGCCTCGTCGGGCGCGACCCAGTCGTCCGCCAGCTCACACCAGCAGTCGGCGATCCCCGAGTAGGCCCGGGCATAGCCCGGTTCCTGGAGCAGCACGTTCTGGAACAATTCGAGGCTCTTCCGGAGCCCGGCCTCGGTGAAGCGGAAGAAGAAGAACCGCCCCTTCAGGTAGAGGTTGTACGCCTCGAGGTTCTTGGTGGGCGCGACGAGGTGCTCGCTGGTCCCGCCCAGCCGGAGCTTCAACGCCTCGGCGATCGCGCGGCTGATTTCGTCCTGAATCGCGAAGACGTCCTCGAGCTGACGGTCGTAGGTCTCGGACCAGAGATTGAGGCCGTTGTCGACGTTCACCAGCTGGGCGGTGATCCGGATCCGGTTGCCGATCTTCCGCACGCTGCCCGTCAGCACCGAGCCCACTCCCAGCTTTTCGCCGACCTGGCTGATTTCCACTTCCTTCCCCTTGAAGGCGAAGCAGGAAGTCCGCGACGCCACCTGAAGGCCCGGGACCTTGGACAACGCGCCGATGATCTCTTCGGTCATCCCGTCGCTGAAGTATTCGTTCTCGGGATCGGCGCTCATGTTGGTGAGCGGGAGCACCGCCACCGACTGTTGCGGCCGGGCGCTCTTCTGGTCGGGCGGGGTCCGATAGGAGGATTCGCCCGGTCGCAGCGCCTCGGCAAACTGGGATGCGGTCGTGAAGCGGTCCACCGTCGCCTTGGCGAGGGAGCGAGTCACCGCCTCGTCGATGCCCTCCGGCACATCCCGCATCGCCTTGACGTGGGGGACTGGCGAGATGAAGCGCTTGGTCAGGATCGCCTGCGCGGTCGGACCGGTGAACGGCAGCTCACCGGTCAGCATCTCGTAGAGCACACATCCCAGGCTGTAGATGTCGCTCCGGCCGTCGACATCGGACTCTCCCGTGGCCTGCTCCGGGCTCATGTAGGCGGGCGTCCCGACCGCCAGCCCGGTCTGGGTCTTGGGTCCGCCCTCGCTCAGCGCTTTGCCGATGCCGAAATCGGCCACCAGCGCGTTGCCTTCCTGGAACAGGATGTTTTCGGGTTTGATGTCGCGATGGATGACCCGCTGCCGGTGGGCATAGTCGAGCGCCGAAGCAACCTCGCGGGCCACCCGGAGCGCCTCATCCAGCGGGAGCTGCTTCTCCCGCTCCAGCCGTTCCCGGAGCGAGCGGCCCTCCATATTCGGCATGACGTAGTAGAGGAAATCGTCGGCGGTGCCCGAGTCGTACACCGGGAGAATGTGGGGATGGGTGAGCCCGGCCGCGATCCGGATCTCCCGGAGAAACCGGTCCGCGCCCACCTCGGCAGAGACCTCGGGTCGCAGCACCTTGATCGCCACCTTGCGCTCGTGACGGAGGTCTTCCGCCAGAAAGACCAGGGCCATCCCTCCCTGGCCCAGCTCGCGTTCGATCTGATACCGACCGGCCAGGCCGGCGGCGAGACGTTCTTCGATCGGCTTCATTGACGTGCAGAAGATACTCCGCTCTTTGACCGACCGCTCGGCATTGCCCCGGTGTCCCGCTCTCCCCAACTTCCCGGCATGTGGATTCCTTCAGCCATTCTGATGCTGCTGGTGACCGCGCTGCTCCCCTCGGTCGAACAGAGCGCCCTTGGGAACCAGCCACCGGCCCGGATCGTCGCGAGCTTCGACGGTCTCGGATTTGGATTCGCGGGTCCTCAGGGGACCGCGTCCTTCAGAAATCCCTCCGACAATACCCTCGCCGTGGGCCGGAAGCACGTGTTCCAGATCGTCAATACCCGAATGGCCATCTTTACCAAAACCGGGACGCCCCTCTACGGTCCGGTTTCCACCAACACCTTGTTCAAGGGGTTCGGCGGCGCGTGCGAGACCTGGAACAACGGCGACGCCGTGGTCCGCTACGATCAGCTCGCGGATCGCTGGCTGGTGGTGATGCCGGTGTTCCGGCGCGGCGATCCACGCCCCGACGCTCCCCGCCCGGGCAAGGCGGGAGATCCTCCCGCGCTGAGCACGCCGGGGCGCGCCGATCAGCCGGGGCCCGCGACACCGCTCTTCATTCCCGATTCGGCGGACCTGGCGAAGTCGGCGCCACCTCCCCGCACCAACCCCCCGCCCGCTGGTCCCTACTCGATGTGCTACGCGATCAGCCGGACCAGCGACCCGCTGGGATCCTGGTATCGCTACGAGTTCCTCCGGCCGCTCTTCCCCGACTATCCGCGCCCTGCCATCTGGCCCGATGGCTATTACGTGCCCACCAGCACCAGCGACGATCGGATCTCCGAGACCGTGGCGACCCAGAAGCACGCCTGCGTGGCCGAACGGAGCCGGATGCTCGAGGGCAAACCGGCGCGCGAGATCTGCCTGATCGTCGAGAACGTGAACTTCCTGAACAACGCCGACCTGGACGGGAAGTCGCTTCCCCCGAAAGGCGCGCCGAACCCGATGATGGCGGCCGGCGGGCGCCAGCTCGACAGCCTGCTTGCCGACAGCGTGATCAACGTCTGGCAGTTCCACGTCGACTGGACCGATCCGGCCAGGACCTCGATCACCGGCCCAGCCGTCATCCCGGTCGCTCCCTACCATTACTTGTGTGGAGGCCAGCTCACCAGGTGCGTCCCCCAGCCCGGCACCGAGCAGCGCCTCGACGCCCAGGGCGACAAACTGATGGCTCGGCTGATCTACCGGCGCATTGGACACCTGGAATCCATCCTCGCCACCCACTCGATCAACACCTCGAGCGGCGGAGGCGGGGTTCGCTGGTACGAATTCCGGATCGACCAGCACCGGCAGGTCTCGCTGTATCAGCAGGGAACTTTTCTTTCAGATGGTGCCTTCCGCTGGATGGCGAGCGGGGCCATCGACCGGTTCGGGAATATCGGCCTCGGGTATTCGTTCGGCGGGACCACCCGGTTTCCAGGGCAGCGGTTCTCGGGACGACGCCCCGGCGATCCTCCAGGACAGCTCACCCTCGCCGAAGCCGTTCTCGCCGAGGGTGAGGCGGCGCAGGTGGGCACCGCGCCCGAGTGGCGCAACCTGCGCTGGCAGGACTACACCCAGACGGCGATGGACCCGAGCGACGACTGCACCATCTGGTATGTCGGAGACTATCTCAGGAACGGAGCGACCGCCTACGCGAGCAGGATCGGAGCGTTCCGATTGCCGGGGTGCCGCTGACGTCACCTGTCGAGGTATGTTGACCTCATACGCGGAGGAAAGGCGCTGGTGGGGTTCCTGGACCTGATGTTTCTCGAGAATAGGGTGCGCACCTGGGTGATCGCCGGCGCGGTCGCGCTCGGGATCTACCTCGCCCTGACGGTGGTCCTCGCGGTCGTCCGGAACCGGCTCAGCAAGCTCGCGGCCCACACCAAGACTCAGTGGGACGACATCGTCGTCGGCGCGCTCGGCAGAACCAGGTCCCTCTTCCTGTTGATCCTCGCAATCGCGGCGGGCTCCTCGTTCCTCGATCTGCCGAGCCGGGTCCGGGCCGCGATCGAAGCGATCACCGTGCTCGCCCTGGTGTTCCAGGGAGGGATCTGGGTCTCCGCCGCCTTCACCACCTGGCTTTCCGCCTACACCAGGCGGGAGATGGAGAACGACCGGCGCGCCGCGACCACCCTGAGCGCGCTGGGCTTCGTGGTCAAGCTGGTCCTCTGGGCCATCATCGTGCTGCTGGCGCTCGACAACCTGGGCGTCAACATCTCGGCGCTGGTCGCGGGCCTCGGGATCGGCGGGGTGGCGGTTGCGCTCGCGACCCAGAACATCCTGGGCGACCTGTTCGCTTCGCTCTCGATCCTGGTGGACAAGCCGTTCGTCCTCGGCGATTTCATCATCGTGGACGACAAGCTCGGCTCGGTGGAGAAGATTGGTCTCAAGACCACGCGGGTGCGGAGCCTCTGGGGCGAGCAGGTCGTGTTCTCGAACAACGACCTGCTCAAGAGCCGGCTCCGCAACATGGGACGGATGCTCGAGCGACGGGTGCAATTCAGCCTGGGAGTGGTCTATCAGACGCCCCGGGCCAAGCTGCAGCGGATTCCGGCGATTCTTCGTGAAGCCATCGAGGCCCAGGAGAAAATCCGGTTCGATCGGGCCCATCTCAAGGAATACGGCGACTTCGCGATCGTCTTCGAGGTGGTGTTCTTCGTACTGTCACCCGACTACAACAAATATATGGATATCCAGCAGGCCATCTACCTGAAGATCCATGAGACCTTCGAGACCGAGGGAATCGAGTTCGCCTATCCTACTCAGACCCTTTTTCTCTCCCGGATCCGGGAAACCGGCGAAGCCCCTTGAACTTGTAGACCCGCTCGGCCAGGCTGCCTTTCCGGATCTTGACACCGGTGCGGCTGGCTTCTTCGATCGTGACGTCGAGTGCGACCTCGAGCCCCGCCGACTTGGAAAGGCCGAGTTTCTGGCTGGCGTACACGCTTCGGTGTCCCACCATGAGGAATGCGGTGACCGCGGCGAGCGCCGCATAGACCCCTTCGCCACGCGGGAGCACTTCGATCGCCATGACCGCGGCCGCGATCGGAGTATTGGCGGCGGCCGCCAGCACCGCCACGAAGCCGTAGGCGGCAAAGAGCGCGGGAGAGAGCCCGAACAACTGTCCCATCGCCGCCCCGCTGGTCGCACCCACGAAGAAGATCGGGGTGACGACCCCGCCGCTGCCTCCAGTCTCCAGGGTGATCGAGGTCGCCAGGATCTTGAAGAAGAAAGCCGCCCACACCACAGCGAGGCTGCCCGTGAGCACGCCGGTGAGGGTCTCGACCCCCAGCCCGGCGTACATGTCACCCGCCAGCCGGTAGAGCACCACCAGCGCGACGCCGCCCCCGGCGGCCAGCAGATAGGGGCGCCGCTCGAATCGCCGGAGCGCGTGCTCGAGCCCGCGCATCGTTTCGATCAGCAGCAACGCCACCAGGCCGAAGATCGCACCAGCCACCAGCGAGATCACCACGGTGGACGTCGCGCCCAGGCGGAGAATGGTCTGGTCCACCCCGGGAAACGGCGCCTGGACCCCGCACACCAGGTGTCCCACGATTCCGGCGACCATCGCCGGGAAGATCACGGAGTAATCGAGCTTGCCCAGATAGAGCACCTCGATCCCGAAGAGAGCCCCCGAGATCGGGGTGCCGAACACCGCGGCGAATCCCGCGCTGATCCCGCAGATCACCAGCCGCCGGCGGTCGTCGTCGCTCAGCCGCATGATGTCGGCGAACAGACTGGTGAGGGCCGCGCCGATCTGGGCCGCGGGACCCTCCTTTCCCACCGAACCTCCGAACGCCAGCGTCACCACGGTGGCGCCGAGTTTGACCGGGGCCACCATCCAGTCCATCCGGCCGGAGCGGGTGTGCACCGCCGTAATGACCGCTTCCGTGCCGTGGCCCCGGGCGTCCGGTGCGAACGACCGGATCAGCCAGACGCAGAGGGGCAGGGCGATGGGGAGAAAGATGAAGGCCGGCGCGAGGCCGTCGAGCATGGAGTTCACCCAGTGACTCGAGGCCGTCAGTGTCCAGAGGAACCCGCGGGTTCCCGCGCCGACGCAGACTCCCGAAACAGCTCCCAGCAACGACCACTTGATCGTACTGATGAGCAGGGCGGTGTGCTCGGTGTACCATCGCCTCTCGTCGGCCAGCCGGGGAGGACGCGCCAGCGCCTCCTCCCAGCGGAGGGTCTGAATCAGCCGTCGGACTTTGGAGAGGAAGTGTGCGGTTCGGCTCCGCGGCGGTTCAGGTGGAGCGGGTTCAGCGGTCACTTCCCAATGTACCTAGTTTGCCTTCGAGATTCGACCATGCTCCACTAGCGTGGTGAATCCGACAATCGGCTGGCATCGCCATCGAATTCCTTGCGCGTGGCCGATTGTTCCTGCCCCACCCGTCCCGCCACGATCTCGGCGCGGGCGTAGCTCTCCGGCCGGACCGCCGCGCCGGCGGCGCTCCTGAGCATGGAAAGCTGCCCGATATGGGTCAGAGCGTCCGCGATCGGCCCCTGGAACAGGATCTCCGCCGGATACCCGAGCGGAGCAGGATCGGCGAGCCGCCGATCGAGCCGGGCCAGACGGTCGAAGAAACGCTCCACCTCCCGGTTCCATTCGGCGCTGCCTTCCGCGGCCCAGCGGTAGTCCCCGTCGGCCATGTGACACGCCCAGGTCATGAGATCGCCGAGGTGAGAGACGATCTGCACCGGCGTCCGTCGTCCCGCCAGCGAGAAATCCGGGAAATCCGCCGGGGCCTCCCGCAAGACTTTTTCCGAGCGGTAGGCCAGGGTGGCCACCGTATGGCGCAGCAGTGCTCGAGTGGGATCGTTCACCAGGAGTTCTCCTGTCCCTGAGTTCGCTCGGCCCGGAAGTGCCGGGGCCGATACCAGATCGTGACGATCATGTGATGCTCGCCAACTACGTTGGGTCCACCATGACACCCTCCAATAGCCGGCTCCTCCGCGGTATCCTCGGCATTCAGGGCAGCGACGCAGAGCATCGTCTGGCCACCTACCTTCGCTTCGAGTCGGAAGAAGCGATTCGGATCCGGATGGCTCTCCTCAAGGGCGTCGAGGTGCCGATGTGCCCCCGCTGCGGCGAAACCTTGCGGGTCGAATCCGGGACCCTTCCCGGGACGCCCCTCATCGCGTTGCTCTGCCGGCGCTGCCATCGCGCCGCGATCCTTCGGCGGACCCCTTCGGCGAGCCCATCCGGGGGCCGCGCCGCATCACAGGATTCGAACCACCCAGAATCCGAAGAAGTTCCCCAGCGCGTTGCCCAGGGAGCCGATCAGCACGGCGGGCAGCACGAGGTCCTCGCGGGAGAGACTCCGTGCCAGTGCGAGAGCTGACGTCGCCCCGCCCACGTTCGCCTGCGAGGCCACGGCGGCCATGTCCACGTCGACCCGCATGAGCTTCGCCGCCGCGAACGTGATGACCCCGTGGACCAGAACCGCGATTCCCGCGAACCCCAGCAGCAGCAGGCCGAGGCGACCGAGACCCGCCATCGCGCCGAGGTCGCAGTAGGCCCCGATCACGTTCAGAAAGAGATACACCGCGAACATGCCGAGCACCCGGACTCCGCGGAGCCGGGTCACGCTCGGGAGCTGGGCCAGGGCGAGGGCCACGATGGTGAGGACCAGCATGAAGGGAATCGCGACGCCGTGTACGGCGAGCCGGTCCGCGAGCCAGCGGGACCCCGCCACCGCACCCAGCCCGATCGCCAGAACGACGCCGAGATCCACCGGATGCAGCGTCTCGGTGTCCTCGGCGATCCCGCTGATCACTGCACCCCGGGTTAGGGGAGCGCTCCCGGCCTTCCGGTAGAACCGGCCCAGCAACCGCGGCAGCGCCAGGGTGGCCACGATCCAGATCGTGGTGATGATGTTGTCCACCACTACGCTCCCGGCATAGAGGACCCCGTCCCGCACGATGCCGTACTGGAGGGCGACCGCGTTGAAGTTGACGCTGCCGCCGATGTAGGTGCCGGTGAACATCCCCCCCAGCGCCGCGTACTGCGGCCCGAACGCCCGGGCGCCGCCCACGACCGCCATGCCGGCCAGCACCCCGGCCATGGTCCCGAAGGAGCCGATGATGAACAGCAGCACCAGGGGGACGCCGGCCCGGAGCACCTGCCGCAGATTCACCGTCAGAATGAGCCAGAAGATCGCGAGCGGCGCGACCTGATCGAAGATCGCGTCGTAGACCGGGACCGGGCGGGCCGCGGTGGAGCCGGCCGGAATGATCCCGAGGTTCGCGACGATCGCGGTGAGGATGATGCCGAGGAGGGCGGTGCCGGCGTGCCGGAACCCGGGCCGCCGGGCCAGCCACTCGGCGACCACCACGATGAGGCACAGGACGGCGAGGACGAACACGAAACGTTCCGGTTACCGCGGCGCCAGGTCGAGGGACTGCAGCACCAGCCGGCCCAGCTCCCGTTTCAGGGATTCCTTCACCGCCGCATGGGCCGGATCGCCCGCCAGGTTCCGCCGTTCCAGCGAGTCGGTGCGAAGGTCGTAGAGCTCGTCGTCTTCGGGGTGCTTGATCCAGTGGATGTACTTGTAGTCGGCGGTCCGGACCGCGCGATAGTCCATGTCCAGGAGGTGCGGGAACGGCTGCTCGTTGGTGTAGAACTCGACCAGCACCGACTTGCGCCAGTTGAACGGGGTTCCCCGGAACAGCGGGACGAGGGAGCGCCCCTGGATGTGGGGCCCCGGCGTGAGGCCGGCGAGCTCGAGCAAGGTCGGCGCGAGATCCACGGTGAGCGCCAAGCCGGCCGGACGGGAGCCCGCCGGGATCCGGGGCGGGTATCGCATGAGCAGCGGGTTACGAATGGATTCCTCATAGGGCAGCCGTCGCTCGGTGGTCAGCCCGTGCTCGCCGAAGAAGAATCCGTTGTCGCTGCTCAGCACGATGACCGTCTTGTCGAGGAGCTGGAGGGAGTCCAGGGTCGCCATGATCCGGCCCAGGCTCGCATCGACCGCCAGGATCATCTCGGCCCGGCGCCGGATGGTCTCCTCTCCGGTCCACGGGGTCAGGGCCGGTTCGTGTTCGGCCATCCCGGTCATCGGCGGCGGCGGGAGCTTCGCGAGCGCCTGCCGGATCGCCGGCTTCCCGACCAGGTCCCCGGCCACCTCGTCCGGTCGCTCCCGGCGAAGGAACACCTTGTCCCGGTACCGCCCTTCGTCCCGCGGGGCCGGGATGTACCCGCGATCGTTCTCCGTATCAATCGACCCATCGTCCCGCTGCACGACGTCGGGATGCACCGCCTTGTGGGCCAGATAGAGCAGGAAAGGATGCTGGTGCTCGCGACGAATGAATCCGACGGCCCGGTCGGTCAGGAGGTCCGTGGTGTAGCCCGGCACCTTGTGCAGCGCGCCGTCCTCGAACAGCTCCGGGTCGGTGGCGTGGCCCTGGCCCGGCATCGCGGACCAGTAGTCCCAGCCGGGTCGTGGAGTGGGATCGTTTCCCATGTGCCACTTGCCGATGAACCCGGTGCGATACCCCGCCTGCTGGAGCGGAATATTGAAGGTCTCGAGGTGGTGACTCGCCAGATCCCGCGCCAGGTTGTCGATGATGCCGTGGCGGGAAGGGAACTGCCCGGTGAGCAGGGTCGCCCGGTTCGGGGAGCAGAGCGGCACGGCATGGAACGAATTCACGAAGAGCGCGCCCTCGGCCGCCAGCCGGTCCATGTTGGGCGTCTCGAGGTAGGGATGGCCGCCGGCGTGGAACTCGTCGAACCGGAGGTCGTCGACCAGGACCACCACGAGATTGGGTCTTCCCCCCACCGAGGCCGCATCGGCGGGCGGTTGTGTCTTGCACCCGGCGAGGATGGCGACCAGGGGCGTCCAAACGGGAAGTAATCGTCGCCTGAAGGAATGGGTCACTGCCGGGTACCTGCGCCGGAAGGGGATGAGTCCAATAATACGGCGAAAACGTCCGAGGCCCTCCGGGGCTGACCCTTGTCATTGCTGTGATATGGTAATATGGTATGAGTATGGCAAAGACGGTGAAAATGACCTTTACCCTTGATCAGCGGACGGCCGAGCGGATCGATACCACCGCCCGGCGCCTCGGCATTCCCAAGAGCGGGGTGATCCGGGAAGCCGTGGAGGAGTACGCTGCCCGGGCTGGCCGGCTCAGTGAGAGCGAGCGGCTTCGGCTCCTCAAGTATCTGGATGAGATCATGATCCGGAAGCCGACCCGGCCCCAGCGCGAAGTGGAGCGTGAGCTCGCTGCCCTCCGACAGGCCCGGGAGTCATCGGGCCGGCGAAGCCCGAGCGAGTGATCCTGCTCGATACCTCCGTCCTGATTGATTGTCTCACCGGCCAGCGTCGCTCGGCGCGGGCGCTTCGGCGGGCCGTCCTGGGGGGCGAGCGTTTCGTTCTTGTCAGCCTGGTGCTCTACGAGTGGCTTCGCGGGCCGAGAACGACCGAAGAGCTCGCGGATCAGGAAGCGCTGCTCCCCCGGGAAGGGGCGCTGCCATTCGGGCCGCTGGAAGCGGCCCGGGCAGCAGAGCTCTATCGAACGGTGAAATCCGCCCGGGGTCGGGAGACCGATCTCGCCATCGCGGCATGTGCACTGTGTTGGGAAGCCGAGCTGTGGACCCTGAACGTGGACGACTTCCGGGGGATCTCCGGGCTGACCGTGACCCGTCCGGTCGATTAGGTCCTGTATTTCCTCTCCAAACCTGATAGTGTTGGCTCCATGAGAATGCGAGGGGTTGGGGCGACCCTGGCGATGCTGGCGATGGCAGCACGCGTCGAGGCCCAGCAGCCAGAGGCGAGCGCCGACTGGACCATGCCCGGCCGGGATTACGCGGCGACCCGATACAGTCCCCTGGCGCAGATCACCCCCGCCAACGTCGCGAGCCTCAAGCCGGTCTGGAATTTCTCGACCGGCGTGTTGCGCGGTCACGAGGGTCAGCCCCTGGTGGTGAACAACACGATGTACGTCGCTACGCCCTACCCGAATGTGCTCTACGCGTTCGACCTGACGAAAGCCGACTATCCGCTCAAGTGGAAATACCGGCCGGCGGTGGACGCCAACGCCTTGGGGATCGCGTGTTGCGATGCGATCAATCGGGGCGCGTTCTACGCCGGCGGCAAAATCGTCTACAACACGCTCGACGGACACACGATCGCCGTGGACGCCGCGACCGGTCGCGAAGTCTGGAACGCGAAGGTCGCCGACATCACCGATGGAGAAACGACCCCGATGGCGCCATTCGTCGTCGGCAACCGCGTGATGGTCGGCCCTTCCGGCGGCGAGTTCGGTATTCATGGTTGGGTCAAGGCGCTGGATCTTGCGACCGGCAAGCCCGCCTGGACCGGCTACAACGTCGGGCCCCGATGCCGACATGCTTATTCGTCCGGGCGCGTTCAAGCCGTTCTATGACAAGGGCCCCAACCTGGGGCTCACCACCTGGCAAACCGAGGCATGGAAGACCGCCGGTGCCCCGGTCTGGGGCTGGTTTTCCTATGACCCGTCCCTCGATCTCATGTATTTCGGGGTCGGGAATCCCGGTCCCTACAATCCCGAGCAGCGCCCGGGCGACAACAAGTGGACCAACAGCGTGCTCGCCCGGAGGCCTCGTGATGGCTCCCTCGTCTGGGCCTACCAGTTCACCCCGCACGACAACTGGGACTTCGACTCCAACGCCGGGATGATGCTCGCCGATCTCACCATCAAGGGTCGCTCCCGGAAGGTGCTGGTGCATTTCGACAAGAACGGCTTTGCCTACACGCTGGATCGCGCCACCGGTGAGGTGCTGGTTGCCGAACCCTATGTGTTCCTCAACTGGGCCAGGCGAGTGGATCTCACGACCGGCCGGCCGGTGCTCGACTCGACCAAACTCACCGGCGAGAGCAAGGGCAACGTCACCTACATCTGTCCCAGTCTCGAGGGAGGCACCAGCCCCGCCTCGCCCTCGGCGTTCTCCCCGCGGACCGGCTGGTTCTACGTCTCGACCGTGAACCTCTGCATGGACTATCACGCCGAGCCACGGTCGCGGATCCGGGGCACCCCGTTCATCGGGGCGAGCACGCCGTATGTCGCGGGACCGGGCGGCAACATGGGTGCCTTCATCGCCTGGGACGCGGCGACGGGAAAGCGCATCTGGGAGATCAAGGAGCGCTATCCGGTGTGGAGCGGCGTCGTCGTGACCGGTGGCGACGTGGTGTTCTACGGCACCCTCGATGGCTGGCTCAAGGCCGCCAACGCCCGAACCGGCGAGGTGCTCTGGAAGTTCAAGGTGGGCTCCGGGGTCGTGGGTGCTCCCATCACGTTCCGGGGTCCGGACGGGAAGCAGTACGTCGCGGTCTACGCGGGCATCGGAGGAGACTGGGCGCTGCTCTCGGGCGATGTGCGGTCCGACGACCCCAACGACGTGCGGGATCCGGCCAGCTTCATCAAGGATCTGGGTCGCTACACCAGCTCCGGCGGGATGGTATGGATCTTCGGATTGTGAGACTGGGCGTGGCCGGAGGCCTCCTGCTGCTCGGAAGCTGGGGATGCGGACGCCCTAACCCGGCATCCCGGGCCGGGTCGCCGCCGCCGGCCGCGCCGGCGGTCCGGTACGATGGCGCGGTGCTCGCCGGCGGCGCCATGCCTAGGTCCGACACGCTTCGGAATCCCTTCACCGGCGATGCCAGATCCGTTTCCGAAGGCGGGAAGCTCTGGAGCTCGATGAACTGCGACGGTTGCCACGGAGGTGGGGAGGGGTGGGTCGGGCCCAGTCTGAGCGACGGCCGCTGGCGGTACGGTGGCTCGGACGGCGACGTCTATCAGACCATCTTCTACGGCCGTCCCAACGGAATGCCGGCGTTCGGCGGGCTACTCTCGCAGGATATCATCTGGAAGCTGGTGAGCTACATCCGCTCGCTGCCCGTGCCGAAAGCGGTCCCGACCCAGTCCTGGTGAACGGTCCCGGTCGGGGTCTGCCACGATGCTGGAGATTCCGCCGCAGGGTCACCTCGTCCCCAGGGTGGCGAGCATGGCGTCGGCGCGCGGGTCCTTGCGCAGTTTGTCGTACCGGATCGATCGCGGGAACTGGACCACCCAGACGTCGTGTCGCGCGATCGCTTCCGCGAGGAGAGCCACCGCAGCCTCGTGATCGCCCAGCTCTTCGAGCGCCGCGGCATTGGCTCCGATCGCCGGGAGCCTTCCCTTTCGCGCGATCCGCATCTCGTCGAGCATCTGGTGCGCTTCCCGAGCCCGTCCCCCCAAAGCATAGGCATAGGCGAGGAGGCCCTCTTCCCGTTCCGGGCGTCCGGGGGGAACCAGCGCCACCTGTCGCTCCAGCAGAGCGATGGCCTGATCGATCCGTCCCAGTCCGAGCAAGGCGTTCGCCTTCCAGGCCCAGGCGAGCATGAAGGTCGAATCCAGCGCCATGGTCGCACTCGCGACGGAATCGGCGGCCGGATATGAGCGCTCGGTCTCCAGGACCTGCGCTTCCCAGAGCCGGGCGATCAGGGAAGCCGGCTCGAGTCCGCGGGCCCGCGCGACCCGCTCGTGGGCGGCCCGGTAGTCGGCCAGCCGATTGGCGAGCAGTCCGTACCAGCCCCAGGTTGTGGCCACGGTGGAGTCGAGCGCCAGCGCGCGGCGAAAGCTGGCCTCGGCCCGGGCCAGCTTTCCGAGCAGGGAGTAGCTGTAACCCAGCGCGGTGTAGGACTCCGGGATGGTCGAGTCCATCGCAATGGCCTTATCCGCCGCGGCCACCGCGCTGGTCAGGATCGCAGTGGTACTGTCCTGCACGTACGCGGGGAGCACCGCCAGGGCCATCGCCAGCGAGGCTTGGGCCCGGGCGTATTTCGGATCCCGTGCCGCCGCTTGTTCGAACAAGGCAATCGCCTGCTGCAAGGCCGGTGCGCCGCGGCGGTTGAAGAGCACCAGCCCCTGGAGCAGGAGGGAATGGGCTTCGGGATCGGAGGTTTCGGCCCGCGCCGCCCCCGCGGGCCGTCCGCCCAGCCTGCCCAGCAGGGTGCTCGCGACGGTCCGCGCGATCTCGTCCTGGACCGCGAACACGTTGGTCAGCGGCCGATCGTACTTCTCGGTCCAGCGCACTGCCCCGTCGGCCGCCGATACCAGGCTCACGTTGATTCGCACCTGACCATCGGCGCGCTGGACCGTCCCGGTGAGCAGCGAGGTGACGCCCAGCTCCCTGGCAATGGCCCGCTCGTCGAGGCCTCGGGCCTGGAGCGCACCGGCACTGACTCGACCGATGACCCGCACCCCGTTCTTGGCCACCGCGCGAGTGATTTCCTCGGCGAGCCCAATACCGAAATAGTCGTCGGCCTTGTCCCCACTCAGGTTGGCGAGAGGGAGGACGGCCAGCGATTGGTCCCCACCAGGGCCCGGCGCCTCGGTACCTCCGCCCCGGGCCAGCGCCCACACGATCAGGGCAATCGCGATGACACCGGCCCCGATCAGGAGCTCCGTCTTCCGGCGCCGCCGGCCAGGGCGGGCCGGGATCTGCGGCGACTGGGTCGGAGTCGTGGCGGTATCGAGGGCCGTGAGTACCGCGGCGGCGGATCCGGGACGTCGGACCGGATCCTTCTCGAGACACTGCATGACCACCGCCGCGAGCTGGGGTGGGATGCCGGGACTCTTCCCCCCGAGGGAGACCGGAGATTCGCTGAGATGGGCGGTGACCAGCTGCTGGGGCGTCACCCGCTGCGCGAACGGATGCGCCCCCGAGAGCAGCTCGTAGGCCAGCACTCCCCAGGCGTAGAGATCGGTGCGTTGATCCACCGATTCGCCCACCGCCTGCTCCGGCGCCATGTAGGCCGGAGTCCCGATGGCGCCACCGGCCTGGGTGAGAGTGGCAGACGCCCCTCCGTCCTGAGTGCGCGACGCGGTGAGTGCCTTGGCGATTCCGAAGTCGGTCACCACCGCCGTCCCGTGGGAGAGCAGCACGTTCTCGGGTTTGATGTCGCGATGGATCACGCCTTCGCCGTGGGCGTAGGCCAGGGCGCGCGCCACGTCGCGCAGGATCCCGAGGCTCTCTGCCGGGGTGATCGGGACGCCACTGTTCATCCGGGCTCGGAGGGACTCGCCCCGGACGAACGGCATGGTGTAGTACGGCAGGCCATCGGCAATCCCGGCGCTCAGCACCGGCACGATGTTGGCCTGTTGCAGTCGCGCTGCCAGCTTCATTTCCCGGGCGAACCGCTCGGCGCTCACCCCCTCGCTGAGCTCCTGGGCGATGACCTTGATCACCACATCCCGCCCCAACCCGGTTTCGTGGGCGAGGAAAACCCGGGACATGCCGCCCCCGCCGAGCTCGCGCTCGATCCGGTAGCGGTCGGCCAGCGCGGTGCGCAGCCGTTCAATCGGGTCGATCAGGGTAAACCCCGGGAGGGGAAGGAGATGAATAATACAGGCCGGGCTATTGTTTAGAGATGAACGCGGAACCCCTCCTTCGGCGGGTGGCGGCGCTGCTCGCGAAGCACCGGCTCGACGCGGTCCTGATCGGGAACGCGGCGGCCGCCCTTCAGGGGGCCCCGGTCACCACGCTGGACCTGGACTTCATGTTCCGGAAAACCCCGGCCAACCTGCGGAAGCTGCGACGGATCGCCGACGACCTCGACGCGGTGGTCTTCATGCCCTACTATCCGGCCTCGGAGCTCTACCGCATCAGCCGGGACCGCGACTCGCTCCAGGTTGACTTCATGGCCAAAGTGAGCGGAATTCGCTCTTTCGAGGGACTCAAATCGCGAGCGGAGGCCGCGCGGTTCGGCGATCACCCAATTCGGGTGGCGTCCCTGGCCGATGTCATCAAAAGCAAGCAGGCCGCCAACCGCCCCGAGGATCGCGCCGTGCTCCCCATCCTCCGGAGAACGATCCGTGAAAAACAAGCGCGTTAGGAAGCCCCGCCAGCACTCTGCGCTTCGGAAAGAGTCGGACCGGGCGCGCCGGGAACAGATCCGGCGCCTCCTCTCCCTGCCGATGAACCGGCGGACCGGCTTTCTGCGCAAGCGGACCCCTGGCGGCTCGACCCTCTGAGCAGGGCTTCACTCCGGGGAAGCGCTCACCGCTTCACCCTGGCCAGGAGCTCGGCCAGCCACCCCTCGACGTAGACCGCACCCACGGACGCGGCGGGCTCGCGGATCATCACGAAGCGGCCATCGGGAGCCACATCGTACTGCTGATGGTTCCGGGCCCGCCGGTAGCCCTCCACGGAAAACAGCGTGCGTGGCGCACCGGGATTGAAGGAAGGACCCGAGGGAACCGCGACGGCGACGAGCTTCCCCCCGCTCACGAAGTACAGTTCCTTCCCGTCTCGCGACCAGCGTGGCTCGGTGCCCCCTCCATTCGACACGAGGCGCCTGGACTTCGTGTCGGGAAACGAGCTGACATACACCTCGTACTGGCCGGTCTGATTGGAGGTGTAGGCGAGCCACCGGCCATCGGGTGAGAGCGCGATGCAGAGCTCGAAGCTCGGCCCGACCAGGAGCGGTTTGACGATCGTGTCGCCGGAAAGGCGGCGGAACCTGATATTGGAATTGGCTCCCTCCTCGTCCAGGCGTATCACCAGCCACTGGCCATCCCGGGAGACAACGGCCTCCCAGATGCCGAATGAGGATTGCTGAAGGAGCTGCGGCTTGGCGCTGCCGTCGGTTTTTACCTGGTGTACCGTAACGTCGTTCGGATCGTCGGGGTTGCCGACCGAGATGAACGTCAGGGAGCGTCCGTCGGGGAGCCAGGACGAGCGCCAGTTGGCGGCACCTTCGGCGTCGACCTTCACGCGGGTGCCGTCGGGCCGGCGGATCCAGAGGTCGGTGCTCTTGTCGTGGACACTGACGGCCAGTGCCTTCCCGTCCGGTGAGAGCGCCGGATACTCGAAGCGGCCCCGCCAGGTCGAGTCGAGCGGCGTTGCGCGGCCGTCCCGGGCCACCCAGACCAGCTCGGCCTGGGTGCGCGCCGCGGAGCCGGTGGTATAAAGTGCCGCTCCGGACGCGGACAGGGTGAAACTGGTCGGCTCGACGTCCTGGAGCAGGGGAATCGCACCTGAGGTGAGCACCATCCGCCGCGGATCGAATCCCGTCCCGTAGAGTCCGCCCTCGCGGCTGGTGTACAGCAGCTGTCCCGCGTGCGGCGAATACCATGCTCCCGCGGCACCCGGCACCAACAAGCGCGCACTGTCGGTCTTGAAATCGTAGGCGTAGAGGCTGGTCGAGTTCGCGCAGTTGCCCGGGCAGGCGGTAAAGAGGAAGCCCCGGCTATCGGGAAGGGGCCAGAGGGTGGACGCGGCACCCAGATTCGCCGGGAGCGGGATTGGGATCGCCGCGCCACCGTCGGCGGGGATCCGCTTCACCACCGCGCTCTGATCGCCGGAGAAGAGGATGGTGCCGTCGTCGAGCCACGCACCAGCTTTGTAGTCCGGGTTGTTGGCTTCAGCCAGGGTTACGGAACCCCCGCCGGTCACCGGGACTTTCTTGACCTTGTTGTCGAGGGTGCTGTAGCCAATCCACTTACCGTCGGGCGAAAAGAACGGCGACACCCCTCCTTCGGTGCCCGCGAGTGGGGTTGCCTCCTCGGCGTCACGCAGTTTCCGCATCAGCACGTAGCCCAGGGCAGTCGAATCGGTGAACACGATACTCGACCCGTCCGGGGCAATGGCGGCCTGGATCCCGACGAAGCGTGCGCCCGGAGCGAGCGGGTAGGGAATCCGGTGTTGCCAGAGTACCACGTGCTGCCGGCTGGTTCCCGCGACTGGCGGCTTGCGGAGCGCCAGGTAGAGCGCCGCCGCCAGGAGCAACAGGTTGAACGCGACCGCCACCCCGAACCAGCGCGCCGGCACCCCCGCGACCGATGGCTGGCGGGAGCGGGCGCCGCTGGAGCCGTCGCTCCTCGCGAAGCCCTTGTCGTCCAACGCGCGGGTAAAGGCGGCGGCATTCGGCAACCGGTCCGCCGGCACTTTTTCCAGTGCGGCGAGCACCGCGGCCTCCACATGGAACGGAACCGACTTCCGCAGCTCGGTGAGCGGACGAGGCGGGTCGCTCATCAGTTTGGCGATGATGGCCTGCACCGTGCTGCCGGTGAACGGCGGCTCCCCGGCAAGCATTTCGTAGGTGACGGCCCCCAGGGCGTACACATCGGCGCGCGCGTCCACCGTCTTCTCGCCCATCGCCTGTTCGGGACTCATGTACTGGGGGGTGCCGAGCGAGAGGCCGGTTTGCGTCATCCGGTGTCCACCCGCACTCTGCACCGCGAGCGCGATGCCGAAGTCCGCGACCAGCGCGTGGCCGCCCTGGAGCAGGATGTTCTCCGGCTTGATGTCCCGGTGGATGATCCCGAGCGCGTGCGCCGCCCCGAGGGCGTCGGCGGTTTCTCTGGCGATGCGCAGCGCCTCCGCGATCGGAAGCTGCCGGTCCCGCTCCAGCCGGGCCCGCAGGGTCTCCCCGCTCACATAGGGCATCACATAGAACAGCAGCCCGTCGGCCTCGCCCGAATCGAGCAGCGGCAGAATGTGGGGATGCTGCAGCTTCGCGGTGGTCTTGATTTCGCTGAGGAATCGCTCGCCGCCCAGCGCCGCGGCGAGCTCGGGGTGCAGCACCTTGATCGCGACATCGCGATCGTGCCTGATGTCATGGGCCAGATAGACCGTCGCCATGCCTCCCGCGCCGAGCTCCCGCTCGATCCGGTAGCGATCGGCCAGCGCGGTGCGGAGCCGCGATTCCGGTTGGGTCAAATGGGGCTCTGGGTTGGGGCGGTTGGATCAAACATACCGCCAATTGCGACTGAGGACGGTGGTCCCTACGGCCGGAGGATCCAGAAGCGCGCCTGGTAGCGCCATGCGGTATAGGCGATCCGGCGCCCATCCGGTGACACCGCCGGCTGGGTCTTATCGGTGGAATCCCGAGTGAGCTGGACGGGAGGGCCGCCCAGTGTCGGCACCCGGAACAGCTGCAGCCGTCCCCGATCGTCGGGGGCGGGATACACCAGCCAGGCGCCACTCGGATCCACTCCGAAACCGTCGATCCGCTGGGGACTTTCGTACCGGTGAATCACCTGCGGCGATCCGCCAGTACGCGCGACGCGGTACAGGGTATGTCCAGTCGGCGGATGGGTCGCCGAGAAGACGATCGTGTCGCTCGAGCCAAGCCACTCGGCGTGGACCACCTCCTCGGTCAGACCGGTCACCGGGACCGGGCGGGCCGGGACGGTTACCCGGCCGCTTTCCTGATCGACCCCCACGAGCCACACCAGCGATCGGCGCCGCCCGGCCATGACCGAGTCCCCGTCGAACACGATCCACCGTCCGTCCGGCGACCACCGTGGCCACCCCACCTCGGCGCCGCGGCCGAGGTTGCTGATGCGGGTTAACGGACTGTCCCGGTCGGCCGGACGGAGCCAGACGTCGTCCGAATTCTGCTGGTGCGAATGAAACGCGATCCAGCGCCGGTTGGGCGACCAGGTGATCCCCTGATCCTCAGACCCCGACTGCTGGACCATCTGATCCACCCGGGCCGCCGGCGTGTCGCCGTCCGCCGCGATGATCCCCACGTCCTGGGCGATGTCGGGGTAATGGAAATCGTCGCTCACCCGGCGCCAGGTTCCGTAGGTGACGCCGAGCCGGGTTCCGGTCGGATCCCACGAAGGAGTCTCAGCCTGAAAGGTGGTGCGCCGGACCGCCGGGCCACCCTCGGCCGGCATCACCAGGACTTCGGTCCCGTAGTCCTGGTCCTTGTAGAGGAGATTGCCGTCCCGGCTCACCGAAGGAGCGTAGGTATCCCTCGGCTCGGCGGCCACCTGGCGGCCGGCGTGCCGGTCCAGGTCCCAGGCCCAGAGCCGAACGAAGCCGCTGTCGCTGGCCAACGCGAGGTACAGCTCGGCGCCGTCGGGCGACGGGGCGACGGCACCATACCCCTCGCGCTCCTCGAGCCCGGCCGGCACGCTGTCTCCGCAGGGCAGCGTAACCCGCTGCCGTCCGGCTTCGAGCGCCAGGCACCCGATCCGGCCATCCGGCATCCAGAAGGGATACCCGGCTCGCGTTGTGAGAGATCGTGTCGACACCGCGGGCCCGCTGGCATCGAATTCCCAGAGTCGGGACCCTTGGGGCTGCAACTCGACTCCCGCTCCGCGGCGTCCATCCGGCGACCAGCTCAATTCACGGAGGTTGGCGGGATCGACCGAGTCGCCGGTACTGGCCACGAGTCGGGTGCCTTGGGGCCAGAGCGGCTGCCGGGTTCCGCGCTTCACATCGTAGGACCACCAGACCACGGCGCCATCCGGCTGGCCCAATACGAGCGTGCTGTCCCCCCGCCAGACGAGGTGCAGGATCCGGGCGTCGCCCAGCGGGAGGGGGCGACTGGTCCCGGCAGAGAGGTCGTGAATCAGGAGCTGGTTGGGAATGACGGTGGCGAGCCGGCGCCCATCGGGGGAGAGCACCCCGATCGGGTCGCGATACCCGACCGGGCCCGCCTGGTGTATCGTGGCGACGACCGACGCTGTCGGTGAGCCTGGTGCTGCCGGGCAGCCGGCGAGAAGGCCGAACCAGGTGATCGCGAGAAGCGAGGCCGGGTTATGGAGCCGTCTGTCCGTTCTATTTCCCCTTCTTGCCGGTCAGGCTCTGGAGCCAGTTCTCCGCCATGATCAACTCACTCTGCTGAGTGGATTCACCCTCCCGGATCATGAGGAAGTGCTTGTCGTCCGGGGTGAGCGAATAGGACGGAATCGGCCCGGTGCGGGTGAACTGGGAGACCGGAAAGAGCGTCTTCGGTTTCCCCACGGTAAAGCTCGGACCCGGCAGGAGCTGCACGGCGATCATCTCGTTCCGGCCGTTGACATAGAACAGCTCGCGGCCGCTCCGGGACCATGCCGGATCGTTCCCACCCGCGGTCGAGACCTGCCATTTCGCCGACAAAGTCTCCGGGAACGGCCGCACGTAGACCTCGAAATTCCCCGATTCGTCCGAGGCGTACGCCAGCCACCGGCCGTCGGGTGAGAGCGAGGGGTGGAAGGACTGGGCGTTGGTCACGACCAGGGGGATGAGGGCGGTATCGGGCAGGTGCATCCCGATGATTTGCGGAGTCCCCGCCCCGGCCGGCGCGGTCCGAAGGAGCAGCCATTTGCTGTCGCGCGAGGTCACGACCTGGCCGAAGTCGTCTTTCTGCGACGCCTTGATCAGCCTGGCCGTACCGGTTCCGTCGGCACGGTGCGCGTAGGCTGGCCCCACGCCCGAGCCGGCCCGGTCGTTGAGGTAATAGACCTCACGACCGTCGGCCGACCAGGACGGTCGCACGGTCGAGGTATCGCCGAACGTAATCCGGGAAAACGGGCCGTCCGGCAGCTGCTTCACCCAGATGTCCCTCCGTCCATCGCGGGAGAGACCCACCGCGATGGCTTTCCCGTCGGGGGAGAGGGAGGCGGACTCGATCACCCCCTGCGGGTCCCAGGCCGGGTCCACCGGGGCAACACCGCCCTCCATGCTCACCCACACCGCACGGCGGGACACCAGGGTGCCGCCGGTCGTGTAGACCAGGGTGCCGTTCCCCGCCAGCGCGAGGTCCACATTGAACCCGCCGTTCCGCACCCCGATTCCCTCGAGCAGCGCAATCGGCGGCCCGGTGAGCGCCAGTTTATGGGGATCGAACGGAATGGCGATCAGTTTCCCGTCGGCCGTGACGACCAGCAGGTGGCCGCTCTGAGCATAGGTCGCGTAAACCCCGCGTACCAGTGTGTGCGCCGGCTCCTGGGGCCTGGGGGGGAGCGGCGCAGCCATGATCTCGAAGTCGGAGATTCCCTGGCCGGCGTGGCGGACCCGGAAGACTACGCCCGCCCCTCCGGGAAGCACCTGGGGCCACTCGGTCGCGATCTCGTGCTTGTCGGGCTTGACGGTGTAGACCGGCTCGATCTCACCCCCACTGGCGCGGATCCGGGCGAGGCCCGAGTCCACCTCGAAGTAGACGTAGCCATCGTCTCCCCAGGCCCCACCGGTGGTATTCACCTTGTCGCTCAGGGTCACGGTCGGAGCGCCGGCCAGCGAGGCGATCCGGATCACTGTCCCACCCTTCACGAAACCGACCCGCTGGCCGTCCGGAGAAAAGAAGGGGGTCCCCGCGCCCTCCGTGCCGGTAATCGGGGTGGCATCGAGCTGGTCGAACCGCCGGACCCAGAGACGACTCCCACCTTCGGCCGGGCCGCTGTATACCAGGGTTCGGCCATCGGGAGAGATGGCGATCCGCATCCCGCCGGTCGCGAGCGGTGCCTGAATCCCCTGGTTGGTTCGGAGTCCCAGGCTGAACTGGGTGACCGGTGGTATCGGCAGCGACCGTCGCCAGCCCCAGATCGCCGCGACCGTCACCGCGATGACCGCGAGGAGAAGTCCCGGCACCAGGAGGCCGGGCCGGCCTCGGCGCCCCGCCTGGGTCTGCGTTGCCTTCTGCGCCTCACCAGCCGGCGCCGACGCCGTGGTTCGATACCCCGTGTTCCTCAACGCCTCCGCAAACTCCGACGCGGTGGCGAACCGGTCCGCCGGCAGCTTCTCCAGCGCGGTGAGCACCGCCGCCTCCACGTGCGGCGGAATGGTGTGCCGCTGCGGGATGAGCGGTCGCGGGCTCTCGGTCACCACCCGCGCCACCACCGCCTGCGCCGTGCTCCCGGTGAACGGCGGGTCGCCGGTCAGCATCTCGTAGAGTACGGCGCCGAGGGCGTAGATGTCGGATCGCGCGGTGATCTCGCGCTCGCCCATGGCCTGTTCGGGGCTCATGTAGTGCGGCGTGCCCAGACTCATGCCGGTCTCGGTCATCCGGGCGCCGCCCGCCTTGCTCGCCGCGAGCGCGATCCCGAAATCGGCCACCAGGGCACGCCCGTCGTGAAGCAGGATGTTCTCCGGCTTGATGTCACGGTGGACCACACCGTGGCGGTGGGCGTAGTCCAGCGCGTCGGCGACCTCGATGGTGATCCGCACCGCCTCATTCACCGGGAGCTGTTTTTCCCGGGTGATCCGTTCCCGCAGCGACTCGCCTTCGATCAAGGGCATGACGTAGAAGAGATGACCGTCCACTTCACCCGAGTCGAACAGCGGGAGGATATGGGGGTGCTGGAGATTGGCGGTGAGCTTGATTTCGGCGAGGAACCGCTCAGCTCCGATCACCGCGGCTAGCTCGGGGCGGAGGACCTTGAGGGCCACCCGGCGATCGTGACGCACGTCTTCGGCGAGGTAAACCGTGGCCATACCACCGGCGCCGATTTCGCGTTCCAGGCGGTACCGGTCCACGAGGGCGGACTGCAACCGCCCGATCATTTCCGGCATTCGGAGTCTCTCCTGAGGATAGCAGAAGATGGCGGGGCAGTCCTCCCGCGGCTAGTGGCGCGGTCCCAGGAACTCCCGCCACCGCCTATGTTTCCATGGGTGGTACTGACTGTTCCCGACTGGCGGCTGATTCAGTGATTCAACCCTCGCGCTCGATCCTGTTCCTCACGGCTCTTCTGATGCATTCCGCTCCCGTCCCGCGCTGGAACGATGCCGACTGGGCCGTCCTCGACGCCAAAATCCGCTGGGGCGCTGCTGAGGGATTGGACACCCTGCCGGTCGGACCAGCCATCGCCCTCCTGGGGCGAAGCTTCGTCGGGGCGACCTACACGCCGGGGACCCTGGAGGTCCCTGGTCCCGAGCGCGTGATTGTGAACCTGCAGGCGTTCGATTGTGTCACGTTCATCGAGAACGTGCTGGCCCTGACCCGGTTCATTCGAGAGGATGGGGTTTCCGCCCTGGCGAACCGGCCCGCCGCCGAGGCGAGATACGTTCGATACCTGGAAGACCTTCGGTATCGAGGCGGGCGACTCGACGGCTACCCGAGCCGCCTGCACTACTTCTCCGAATGGTTGAGCGATAATGCGGGTCGCGGGCGTCTCCGGCTGTTGACCCGGGAGCTCGGTGGGGTTCCCGACTCCGAGCTCCTGAGCTTCATGTCACGCCATCCCGCGTCCTACCGCCAGATGGCGGAACCCGGCATCGCGGAAGCGATCGGGGCCGTGGAAGCCCGCCTCAACCAGGCCCTGCCGCGGTGGTACCTCCCGGAAGCCGCCATCGCCTCCGTCGAGAATCGGATCGAGGATGGGGACCTGATCGCGGCGACTTCCACCCTGCCGGGTCTCGACGTTGCCCACACCGGCATTGCCCTGTGGGTGAATGGCCGGCTCCACCTTCTACATGCACCGCTGGTCGGCAAATCGGTCGAGATTTCCTCGGTGCCTCTGGCGGAGCGACTCGCGGGGATCCCCACCCAGGACGGCATCATGGTGGCCCGGGTGATTCACTGACCCCTGTCCGCCCGTCCGCCCGTCCGCCCTATTTCTCGTCCAGCTTCCGTCCCGCGTTCAGGTTGTCGAAGTGCATGATGGTGTTGAATACCAACGGATAGCTCCCGATCGTCTCGCCCCGCCACATCGGGTTGATCGCGAAGAGCACCACGTGACCCTTGTCCTTCGGGGCATCCACCACGATGGGCCGCTCGGCGATCTCACTCCCGCCGTCCAGCAGGCCTGACACGAGCAGATCTCGCTGGGCGCTGAACCGGAGCGCCACCCGGGGCCGCTGATCCGGGGGAATGATGCTGATCGGATTCCGGAGCTGGTCGTTGGTGAGCGGCGCCCGCTCCCACTGCTCCACCGTTGGGCGGGGCGGCAACTCGAACTCCGGTGTCAGCGTCGGCCGACCCTGCACCACATCGGGATCGTCCGCGGTGCCCCGGCCGGTCGGCCGCGCAGTGGAGCCCCCGAACCGGCCGCCCCGGAATCCACCCAGGGTGTTGCCGACCGAGAGACTCGAGCCATCGTCACTGTAGACCGCCAGGCTGTCATTCACTCCGTACACGATCGGGCTCGCCGCGTCCACGATCCGGGAGCGGAGCAGAGTCCCCACCACCCGGCTCCGCCCCGCGCCGTTGGCGGACACCCCGCTGGTCAGGCCGTACTGGACCGCAAGCTCCGCGGTGTTTTCCACCCCGACCAGCACCCCGCCCTGGGAGACGAACCGCTGGAGATTGGCGAGCCCGGTCCATCCTAACCCGGGGCGGATGTCGTCGGTCTGGGCCCAGGTCCCGAGGTTAGGCGTCTCCGGGGTGTTCTTCCAGGGCATCGGGTTCCGCCACATCGGGAGGCCCTGCACGATGGTCTGGAGACCCCCGCCGGCCGGCGGGAAGAGAATGACATCGTACTTCGCGTTCAGGTTGTCGTTCTTCGCGACATCCTGGGTGCTGATGTACTCGAACGGGATGCTCAGGAAGTCGAAGGCCTGTCGCCACCACCCTTCGGTCTGGGTGCCGAGCCAGGTGTGGAGGATGGCGACGCGGGCGGCGCGCACCGGGTGGGTCTTGACCGAAGGGGCCGCCCCGAGGCCGTAGCCGGTCAGACCCAGCTCGCGGGTGACCTGGTTCAGATCGCCGGCTCCCACGCCACGAATCAGGAAGGTGCCGCGGTTGAATTTCTTCCCGGCGGCCTCGAACGGCTCCTCGGCGGCCTGAATGTCGGCGTCCCTGAGCTTGTAGCGGAGCGTCGCGAGCGCGTTGTCGCCGTTGGCGTTGATCGCGACGACGCTGCCGCTGCCCTGCACGCCGCCCGGCGCGCTCACCGTGCCGGTAACACCGGCCACCGGGACGTGAAGCACCGTCGTGTCCACCACCCGGAGCGCCTCCACCGCGAACCCTTCGGGGAAGGTCCAGCCGGTATCGTCGTACGGGGTCTTCTGGGGATCGTCTGGAGCCCAGTACTGGTAGTCGAGCAGGGCGTCGGCGATGCGCGAGTAGGGCTGGTCCATCCGGATGATGTAGGAGCCCGCCGGGAACGAGCGGCTCGATCCGCCCGTCCGCCTTTCCGCCGGTCCGCCCGTGGTGTCCGCTGGTCCGCCGGTCCGCCGCGCGTGACTCGGGATCGTCACAGTGAATGGTGCCGTGGCGCGCGAGATCTCCACGTGCTGCTTCTGCAACACCCGAAGCAGCTCGGCCTGCGCGCCGGGACGCCGAGTATCACCCGTCAGCACGTACGCCGCCGGTCCTTCGGTATGAGCCTTGAGGACCGAGCGCTTGCTCTTCTGGTAGAAGTTCTTGAGGATCAGCTCCTTGTTCTGGGCGATGTAGCTGAGCGAGACCAGCAGCCCGGTTTGCTCGTAGTTGTTGTTGTTGCGAAGCGACCACTTCACCCGGGGGAGCGGAGGGTTCTGGCGATACCAGGTCCGGGACGTCTCGTTGGGTGAAAGGGTCCGCTCGAGGGTTTCCGCGGTGCCGCCGTTCCCGAAGGTTTCGTAGAGCCGGCTGATCCCGTTGTGGGTCGCCGCCATGAACATGAGATAGCCGGGCGACCAGGTGTCGAAGTTGCCGAACGCGAAGACGCCCGGCATTCCCATCCGGGTCATCTCCTGCACGTTGTTCCACCCGATCATCTGCCACTCGTTGGTCAGCAGCGGGTCCACCCAGGCGTTGTAGGGGCCATCGCCGATGGTGTTGTCGTAGAGATAGGGCACCGACTCATGCAGGTCGTGGATGATCTGCGCCTTCCAGTCCACGTAGGTGTTGAGCACGTTCTGGGAAAGCTTGAGCGTCATCCCCATCGCGTCCCGGTTATTGTCGTGCGCGACGTAGTGTCCCCAGTAGATCGCGTTGGGCCAGGTGTCGTCGGGATGGGCCTTGTGCCAGTTGTAGAGGTCCACCACCCGGTCGCGCCCGTCCACCTCGACGATCGGGGTGATCAGGGTGATCACCTTGTCGCGGATGTTCCTGATGTAGGGGCTCTCGTCCACCGCGAGCCGGTAGGCCAGCTCCATGAGCGCGGTGGGCGCGCCCGCCTCGGGGGAGTGGATCGTCCCCGTGATGTAGTACACCGGCGCCGCGGTCGTCGCGATCCGTGCCGCCTCGGCGTCGTTCAGGTTGATGGTGCGAGGATCGGCGAGCTTGGCGAGGTCGGCCTTGTTCGCATCGAGTCGCGCCATCAGGGCCTCCGACGCCACCGCCACCGCGATCATCTCCCGATTCTCCTCGGTCCGCCCGATGGAATAGACCCGCACCCGGGGACTCGCCTTGGCGAGGCGCCGCATGTAGTCGTAGACCTCGGTGGAGTAGGGGAGCTTGCCCGGCGCGCCGGCGATGTCCCCCAGGACCACCGTCGGGGTCGGCACCGTCTTCGAGGCCGGGAGATAGTTGACCAGCGGGGAGAGGAAGAAGGGTTCGGTGGTGTACTCCAGAATCTTCTTCGTGTAGGCCTCGTCCACCGGCTGGCTCGGGCTCCGGCCCGGGACGGTCGCCGACTGGGCGGCGAGTGGAGCGGCGAGGACGATTGCTGCCAGGAAGAAGGGGAGCGGTTTCATCGATCGGATCCGGGAAGACGGTGAAGGAGGCACGGCGATTTAAGGTACACTGAAACCGGGGAGCGGGTTCGACGCCCCTGGGAGTGCGCGGGAGAATGGTTTGGTCACCGGTGTGGCATACTCTATATTATTTGATATGCCACGAGAGAAACGACCCTTCGCGCGTATCGCGATCACGTTGCCTCAGGAGGTCCTGGCGGCGGCTGGCCGGCTGGCTCGGCGGCTGGATCGCTCCCGGAGCTGGGTCATCGCCGAGGCGGTTCGCCGCTTTGCCGCATCGGGAGGTTCGGAGGCATCCACCAGCCCTGGCCTGGTCCGCGAGCCGGTATGGTCTCCCTATGCCACCACCGAGGCCGAAGCGGCTCGATTGCGTCAGGTTGAGTCTGGGCTTGCGCTTTCGCCTTCCGAGCGACTGCGCCGGGCTGAAGAGCTCCTCGAGCTGGCCCCCCGGCGCGCCGGGGCACCCCGACACCAGATCATCGCCTTCGATAGCTGGGAAGATTTTGCCGGTTGGAAGGCGGCACGAAGGATCCAGGCATGAAACCGCGCCTCAAGATCCCCGAGATCTGCGCGGCCTTGAACCATGAAGGCGCGAAGTACCTGGTGATCGGAGGGATCGCCTGCATCCTGCACGGCTACATCCGCGCGACGACTGACCTCGACATCCTGATCGAGCGCACCCGGGAGAACGCGGAGCGGGTCCTGAAGGCGCTGAACCGGTTTGGTTACGGGTTCGCGCGGGAGTGGAGTGCGGAGGAATTGCTCGAGCGGCCGATCACGGTCATCGGCGATGATCCGGCGGTGGACATTTTTACGGTCGCCTGGTCGGTGAAATATGAGCAGGCCATCGGGCGGGCCACCTCAGTGAACATCCAGAAGGTGACTGTTCCCCTGATCGGCATCGATGACCTGATCGCGACCAAGCGGACCGGCCGCCCGCTGGACGCCGCAGATATCGAAGCGCTCGAGAAGATCCGCCGAATCCAGGGGCAGGCCGACCGGGAGTAAGCGCGTCAGAAGGTTCGCCTCCGTTCCTCCCAGTCCCCGAGCGCCTGACCCGCGGCGAGTCAATCCGCGCCCGCCCGTCGCCGGGCGGTCAACAGCACCTGGATCTCATCGAGTCGTGGATTCACGAAGTCGATCCGCACCCGGCCATCCGGAATGATGGACACGGTTCCTGGAATGCTGCTCTGGGTCAGATACCATCCCGCCGGCAGGACCACGGCATTGGCGGGCCGGCCGAAGGCCCGGTCCCAGATCAGCTCGTCGCCCAGAACGCGGTAGCGCACCGAATCGGTGTAGGTCTCCGAGATCCGGAGCCGGGTGCTCTGTCCTTGCTTCACCGCCGGGAACCGGATCACCACCACCTCGGTCTCGGGTGTGACGGTCTCTCCGATGTCGAGTTTGGCGGCGGTGATCGCCTCGCCCTTGAGCGTCTCGATCTTGAGGGGCGCTCCCGTGTCCATGATGTAGGCGGACGGATCGCTCGACCTGCTTCCGGCCCGCACCACGTTCAGGTACTTGTCCACTCCCTCCCGGGTTTCGGTGTAATCGTGGTACAGGTCGAAGGTGTGGGTCTCGGGCTGGCGCAGGAAATACACGATGTCCCGGGACTGGGATGCGCGGTCGGTCGGAGAGGTCGGAGAGGTCGGAGAGGTCGGAGAGGTCGGAGAGGTCGGAGAGATCGGAGAGGTCGGAGAGGTGGGAGAGGTCGGTCTGGCCCGAACGGTGAGCGACACCGCGTCGGGGTTCGAGTTGATGAAGCTGATGAGGATCCGGCCATCCGGTTCTCTCAAGACCTGGGACGGCATGTTGACGCTCACCAGCTCGTAACCCGGGGGAAGGACCACGGCGTTCCGCTTGATGCCGAGGGAGCGGCGGAACACGATCTCGCTGCCCTGCACGAAGTAGCTGGCCGAGTCGAAATAGGTCTTGTCGATCAGCATCCGCTGGACCCCGTCCTTCGGCACCGGCCGGGTCAGCTCGACGCGGAGATAGCGGGTCCCGGTGTCGGCCCGGGCGAACCCTCCCGCCTGGGCGGCCTTCCCATCCACTTCCTCGAACCGGAGCGGGGCGCCGGTAGCCAGATCCCGGACCGACTCGTCGCTTGCGACGCTCCCCTTCCGGATCGGATTGAAGTAGGAGCGCGCCCCCGGCGTGGTGGCCCAGACCTCATAGAGAATCCGGAACTTGCCGCTGCCCGGAGCGAGCAGCTCGTAGCGGGTATACTCGTGCGCCGAGGCGTTCGGTCCCGGAGGAGCCTGGCTGGCCAGTGGGGTGCGGGACCCTACGAGGACGAGGAGCAGAAGCGGCAAACGGTTCATCGCACGCGCCGGTAGAGGACCGGGAGAAGATACCGCCCCTCTATCCCCCGGTCCCTAGCCCCTATTTTCTGACATGTTCCCCTACAAAGACGACAACCCGACCCTCACGACGCCGGTCGTGACCTATGCCCTGATCGCGGCGAACGTCCTGATCTGGCTGGTGGTGCAGGGGATGGGGCAGAGCCCGGTGCTCGAAGCGTCGGTCTGCCAGTTCGGGGTCATCCCGGGCCGGCTGTTCGGCTCGATCAGCCCGGGAACGGTGGTGAGCCTGGGGCCCGATGTCGCCTGCCGGGTCGGCGACTTCCCCGCCTGGGCCACCGTGCTGAGCTCCATGTTCATGCATGGGGGCTGGCTCCACCTGATCGGGAACATGTGGTTCCTCTGGATCTTCGGGAACAACGTGGAGGACTCGAGCGGCCGGCTCCGGTTCCTGGTCTTCTACCTGCTCTGTGGGGCGGTGGCGGCGGGATCCCAGAGCGTGGCGACTCCTGAAAGCCCGGTGCCCATGGTGGGCGCCTCGGGGGCGATCAGCGGCGTCATGGGGGCCTATATCGTGCTCTACCCCCGGGTCCGGGTCCACATGCTGATCTTCCTGGGGTTCTTCATAACCCGCATCGCGGTGCCGGCGTATTTCATGCTGGGCTACTGGTTCCTCCTCCAGCTGGCGAGCGGGTTCCTGCCCTCGGAAGAGGGCGGGGTCGCCTTCCTGGCCCATGCGGGCGGGTTCGTCGCCGGCATGGTCACGATCTTCCTGTTCAGGAATTCCGAGCTGATCGCGCGACGCCATGCCTACCGGCTGCCCTGATCGAAGCGACGGGGATTCGCTACCTTCCAGCCTCATGGCCACGCCCACCCGCGCCTCCCGCTATGGGACCTCCCCGGCTCCGGGGACCCGGCCGGCCACCCCGGCGCCGGCCCCGGCCGAGCTCTCCCGAAATCCCGGCATGCCGCTCGACCTGGGGTGGATTCGGGAGATCCGGGTCAACCGGAGCGCAGTGGAGCGGCGAGCCGCGACGATCCCGACCCGGCGATCCATCAAGATGGCGTGGCAGGCCGGCTGGTTGCTCCGGGCCATCTCGCTCATGGACCTCACCACGCTCCAGGGGGACGACACCCCGGGGCGGGTGCTCCGGCTCTGCGCCAAGGCCCGCCACCCGGTGCGGCGGGACCTTCTGGAGGAGCTCGGCGTCGCCGACCTGGGGATCACGGTGGCCGCGGTGTGCGTCTACCATGTCTTCGTGGAGACCGCGGTGCAGGCGCTCGAGGGGAGCGGCATCCCGGTCGCGGCGGTGTCCACCGGGTTTCCCGCCGGGCTCTCCCCCTGGCCGCAGCGGGTCGCCGAGATCGAAGCGTCGGTGGCAGCGGGCGCCCGGGAGATCGACATCGTCATAACCCGCTCCCACGTGCTGACCTCGAACTGGGGCGGCCTCTACGATGAGGTGAAAGCCTTCCGCGCCGCTTGCGGCCCCGCCCACCTCAAGGTCATCCTCGGCACCGGCGACCTGGGCACCCTGCGCGAAGTGGCCCGGGCCAGCATGGTCGCCATGATGGCGGGCGCCGATTTCATCAAGACCTCGACCGGGAAAGAAGCCGTGAACGCGACGGTACCGGTCGGACTCGTCATGGCCCGGCAAATCCGGGAATACCGGGAGCGGACCGGGCACGCGGTGGGCCTCAAGCCGGCCGGAGGCATTCGCACCGCCAGGCAGGCGCTCGACTGGCTCGCCATGATCAAGGACGAGCTGGGTGATCGCTGGCTGGCCCCGGAGCTGTTCCGCTTCGGCGCCAGCAGCCTGCTCACCGACATCGAGCGGCAGCTCGAGCATCAGGCGACCGGCCGCTACAGCGCGACCCACCGGCATCCATTGACATGACTTCGGTCCGCGAAGCGTTCGAATCCATGGCCTGGGGGCCGGCCCCCGAGTCGCCGGCCCACGCGCAGGCCTGGCTGGAGAAACACCACCGCACCTTCGGGAACTACCTGAACGGTGCCTGGGTGCCGGGTGAGGCGCATTTCGGCGTGATCAATCCCGCCACTCGCGAAGCGCTCGCCCGAGTGGCCCAGGCCGGGCAATCCGAAGTGGACGCCGCGGTCGCCGCGGCCCGCGCGGCGCAGAAGGCCTGGTGGGAGCTGGGCGGACACGGCCGGGCTCGCTGGCTCTACGCCCTCGCCCGGGAAGTGCAGCGGAACGCCCGGCTCTTCGCGGTGGTCGAGTCGCTCGACAACGGCAAGCCGATCCGGGAATCCCGCGACATCGACATTCCCCTGGTGGCCCGCCATTTCTATCACCACGCCGGGTGGGCCCAGCTCATGGCCACCGAGCTAGCGGGTTATGAGCCCGTGGGAGTCGTGGGGCAGATCATTCCCTGGAACTTCCCCCTGCTCATGCTGGCCTGGAAGATCGCGCCGGCGCTCGCCATGGGGAACACCGTGGTGCTCAAGCCGGCGGAGTTCACCCCGCTCACCGCGCTCTTCTTCGCCGATTGCTGTCATGCCATCGGCTTGCCGCCCGGCGTGGTCAACATCCTCACCGGCGATGGCAGAACCGGCGCCCTGCTGGTCGATCACCCCGGGGTGGACAAGATCGCCTTTACCGGCTCCACCGAGGTGGGCCGGATCATCCGCACCGCGACGGCCGGCAGCGGCAAACGTCTATCGCTCGAGCTGGGAGGGAAGTCGCCCTTCATCGTGTTCGAGGATGCCGACCTGGACAGCGTGGTCGAGGGGGTGGTGGACGCCATCTGGTTCAACCAGGGCCAGGTCTGCTGCGCGGGGTCGCGGATCCTGGCGCAGGAGGGGATCGCGACCCGCCTGGTGGAGAAGCTCCGGGCCCGGATGGAAACTCTGCGGGTGGGATCGCCGCTCGACAAATCGGTCGACATCGGCGCGATCGTGGCCCCGGTACAGCTCGAGCGCATCGAAACGCTGGTCAAGCAGGGGGTCGACGAGGGCGCCACCTGCTGGCAGCCGAGCTGGAGCTGTCCCACCGAAGGGCTGTTCTATCCTCCGACCCTCTTCACCGACGTGGCGCCGGCCGCCACCATCGCGCAGGTCGAGATCTTCGGCCCCGTCGTCGTGCTCATGACCTTCCGGACGCCCGCTGAGGCGGTCGAGATCGCCAACAATACCCGCTACGGACTCGCGGCCAGCGTGTGGAGCGAGAATCTCAATACCGCCCTCGATATCGCCCCGCAACTCAAAGCGGGAACGGTCTGGGTCAATTGCACCAACATGTTCGACGCGGCGAGCGGCTTCGGAGGGTATCGGGAATCGGGGTTCGGGCGGGAAGGCGGGCTCGAGGGGTTGTGGGAGTATGTAAAGTCGGAAAGTCGGAAAGTCGGAAAGTCGGCACTCCAGACCTCCAGACCTCCAGACCTCCAGACCTCCAGACCTTCCGACCTTCCGCCCATCGACCGCACTCCCAAGCTCTACATCGGCGGGAAGCAGGTCCGCCCCGACGCGACCTACACGCTGCCGATCCACGACGCTTCGGGCCGGCTGGTCGCCGAGATCCCGCGCGGCAACCGGAAGGACATCCGGAATGCGGTCGAGGCCGCCCACAAGGCGGAAACGGCGTGGGGCAAGGCGACCGCCCATCTTCGCGCCCAGGTGCTCTATTACTTCGCGGAGAACCTCGCGGTCCGGCAGCGGGAATTCACCGACCGTCTGACCTCCCTGACCTCCCTGACCTCCCTGACCTCCCTGACCTCCCTGACCTCCCCGACCTCCCCGACCTCCCCGACCTCCCTGACCTCCCCGACCGCCGAAGTCGCCGCTGCCATCGAGCGTGCCTTCTTCTACGCGGCCTGGGCCGACAAGTACGACGGCCGGGTACACCACACCCCGTTCCGCAACGTGACCCTGGCGATGAACGAGCCCCTTGGCGTATTAGGCCTGATCGCGCCGGAGGACCTGGGACTCCTGGGCTTCCTCTCCCTGGTGCTCCCCGCCGTCGCGATGGGGAACACCGTGGTGGCGGTCCCATCGAGCCGTCTGCCTCTCCTCGCGACCGACCTCTACCAGGTCTTCGATACCTCCGATCTCCCCGGAGGTGTGATCAACATCGTGACCGGGCTCCGTGAGGAGCTGGTCCCGGTGCTCGCCGCGCACGACGATGTGGACGGGATCTGGCTGTTCGGAACCCGGGAAGAAGTCACCGAGGTGGAGAAGCTCTCGGCGGGGAACATGAAGCGCACCTGGGCGGAGTGGGAGCCGAGGCAGTGGCTCGACTCCCACGAGGGACAGGGGCAGGAGTTCCTTCGCGAAGCCACCCAGGTCAAGAACATCTGGGTTCCCTACGGGGCCTAGCGCTTTTCCTACTTCGTCTCCTCGACGATCTTGCTCAGGATTTCCTTCGCGAAATCCTTGTCCCAGGTCACCGGGCTCTTCTTGACGGTCACTTCGACCTTGGTCTGATCGCCCTGGGCCTTGAGATTCACCGAGACATCACGATCGGAGCTCTTCCCTTGCAGCGTCCGGGTTTCGATTCCCCCGTCGTGTTCGGTAATGGTCCGGGACTCCGTGATCGAGAGGGATTGGAACGTGTGCCGCGCCGCCGCCAGGGTCTGGTCCACAGGCGCCGCGACCACCGATTCCGCCCCGTTATCGGTGAGGTAAATCGCGCCACCTGCCCCGGCCCCCGCCGCGAAGAGAAAGCAGCCGCTGGTCGCGAGCGCCCCGCCCATCAGGGCGAACGCCAGGACGCCCGCCTTTTTCCCGACTCCGAACATCGATGCCCTCCTGTATCGGCTCAATGACCTGACGCCGCCGGAGGGCGGATGTGGCACAGATCCCGTTCCCCTGACCGATCCCGGTCAGGGCTCGTGCGGGAAAGGCTTCTGGGAAGGGGTGTAGGTGGGTGGTCTCCGGGCATTGACCAGCTGCTCGAACGCGAACGCCAGCCGAAGCAGCTTGCCCTCGCTCCACGCCGAACCCATGAAGAGGAGTCCCACCGGAAGGCCGGAGACGTCTCCCGCGGGAACGGTCACGCAGGGATAGCCGGCCGCCGCCGAAGTGACGAAGCTCCCCATGGGAGCGTTGTCGCCGAGCATCGGATCGATCAGGCTCCCCGGCGGCTGGGTTGGGGCGACGATCGCGTCGAGCCGGAAGGCCGACAAGGTCGCATCGATCCCCTGGGTCCGGGCCAGTTGCCGGACCATCGCGAGGGAGCGCTGATAGTCAGGGGTGGACAACGGACCCCTCGTCACCGCGTACTCGAACACTTCCTGCCCGAAATACCTGAGCTCGCGCTCGGCGTTTTGTTCGTTGAACGCGATCAGCTCCGTCAGGGAATGGACCGGCTGGCTCTTGTCCAGGCTCCCCAGGAACCGGTCCATCGCGGCCTTGATCTCATAGCTCAGAACTTCGGCGTCGAAGGTCCAGATCGCGGCGGCGGTGTCGACCTCCGCGGGATCGATCAAGGTGGCGCCGGCTCCGGCCATCGCTCCCAAGGCGTGGTCGGCAATCCGATCTGCGGCCAGGTTGGCGCCGAACAGATTCCTTGCCACGCCGATCCGGGCTCCCTTGAGCCCCGCCGGGTCGAGGAAGGTGGTGTAATCCTTCTCGACGTGTCCCCGCCCACTCTGGGTTGCGGAATCGGCCGGATCCGGACCCGCGATGGCGGAGAGCAGCAGGGCGACGTCGCGCACGGTTCGGCCGATCGGCCCCGGGGATTCCTGGGTGATCGAGACCTGAATCGAGCCGGCTCGGCTGATCAGCCCGACGGTCGGCTTCATTCCGACGACGCCGCAAATCGAGGAGGGGCTCACGATCGATCCCATCGTTTCGGCCCCGACCGCCGCCGCCGCGAGGCTTGCGGCAACCGCCGCCGCGGAGCCCGCGCTCGACCCGCCGGGCGTCCGGTCCAGCTCGTAGGGATTGAGCGTAAAGCCGCCGCGGGCGCTCCATCCTGCGATGGCGTTCTTCCCCCGCCCGTTGCTCCACTCGCTCATGTTGGTCTTGCCGAGAATGACGCAGCCGGCTTCGCGGAGCTTCCTGACGATCGTCGCGTCCTGCGGTGCGATGTAATGCTCGAGCGCCAGGGACCCCGCGCTGGTGTGCATCGTGTCCGCGCTTCCGAACGTGTCTTTCACCAGAATCGGGATTCCGTGCAAACGGCTCCGGGGGCCCTTGGCGCTGCGCTCCACATCCAGGGCTTCCGCGATCGCGATGGCTTCCCGGTTCTGTTCGAGGATTGACCCGAGTGTTGGACCGCTCCGGTCGATGGATTCGATGCGCGCCAGATAGGCGCTCACCAGGTCCCGGGAGGTCCACCGTCCCGAGGCGAGGCCAAGGGCTGCGTCGGAAAGACTGAGCTCTTCCACCGTCACCGTTTCCAGCGGGGCTGCGGCTTGGCGGGACAGCGAGAGGAAACGTGGCCCGAGCGCCATCAGGCCGGCCGCCTGCGAGGCACGTTGCAGGAATTCCCGGCGATTGACGGGAGAGGAAGGAGCCGGACGCCGGGGGCTGGACATAGGATCTATACGGGCCAGCCGATGGTTCGGTTGATTCAGCTGGTTCGCTCGAGGAGGGCCACACCGGAGAAGCGCTGGAATTCTTCCCGCTTCTTCTTCGGCATGAGGCGACCGATAAAGCGCCAGAAGCCGGCCATCTGCATCGTGCGTTTCAGCCGGATCGACTCGTCGAATATCGCGCGATACTCCAGCTCTCGCCATCCGAATTTCTCGAAGAACCGGGTGTTCTCCGCCGGGCCGAACCGGAAGGGAGCGTTGCCGGCCCGGAGCGACGGCGCCCAGGTCTTCTCGAGCCGCTTGAGCAGCCCGGGGCTGGCCAGATCCATGATCCAGTACCGAAACGCAGCCTGGGCGGCGAGATCACTCGCCAGCCCGGCGACCGCCTCCGATTCGAGGTAAATCAGGAGCCCCTCACTGATCACCAGGGCTCGGCTCAGACGTTTTCCGAGATCACGGAAGAGGGCCTGTCGTTCGGGTACCCGGCTGAGATCGAGCCGGATGGCCTCGTACCGGCAGCGGGCCTGCTCGCCTTGCAGGATCGATTCCTTGCGATCGAGCATCGGGGGCAAGTCCACGTCGACCCAGAGCAGCTCTTTTGGAAGCGGCAGCCGCCAGGGTCGCGCGTCGAGGCCCGCCGCCAGATTCACCACCCCATCGAGTCGCTCCCGCTCCAGAACGCTGAGCAGCAGCTCATCGATGACCGCGGTGCGGACGATCATGGGCCAGGCGAGCTGGCGGCCTTTTGGCATGGCATCGACGATGGCCTGGCCGCGGTCACCCGCCAGCGCCTTGGCGAACCGGTCGCGGAAGATGGCATCGGGACGCTCGGTTTCCATCGCCCGGTAGTAGGCGACCCAGCGGGCGGTATCGGTGACGTCACGGATCAGTGGCTGGTCGGTCATCTCGGCCGTGTCAGGGGGTCGGCGAGTCGGAAGGCCGGGGGACCGGGGCGTCCCGGATGGCCGCCTGCCAGGCGAAGAACGCCAGGACGATGGCCGACTGTTTGAGATCGTCGAGCTTGACCCGCTCCGCGAAATCCATGTTGGTGTGATGGGTGCGGGTGTCGTACTCGTGATAGTCCTGGAGCGAGTTGAATCCCGCCAGGCCCAGCGCGGTAAACGCCAGGTGGTCGGTGCTCCCGATCTTTCCTGACACGTTGCGCCGCGCGCCCAGCGGCCGAAGCGGGGCAAGCCAGGCATCGAAGACCGCCTTGGCCCGGGTGTTCTCCTCCATGTACCAGCCATAGATCGGGCCGGTGCCCGGGTCGTTATTCAGGTACAGGGCGAGATGCTCCCGGTTCTCAGCATTGGCGGGGCCGGCATAGTGCGCCTGGGCGTAGGCCCGCGAGCCCAGGAGACCCTCTTCCTCACCGCCCCAGAGCGCCATCCGGATCGTGCGACGAGGCCTGGCTCCGATGGCCTTGAGAATCCGCATCGCTTCCATGAGCGAAGCGGCGGCGTCGGCGTTGTCGGCCGCGCCGGTCGCCGAGTGCCAGGAGTCGAGGTGCGCGCCGAGCAGCACCACCTGGTCCCGGAGGGCGGGATCGCTGCCCGGGAGCTCGGCGATGACGTTGTATCCGTTGGTGTCGGCGGTCCAGGAGCGGGTCTGGAGATTCACCCGCAACTTGACCGGCGCGCCGTCCTCCAGTGCGCGAACGATCAGGTTGTAGTGTTCCGCCGCGAGTACGATCGAGGGCGCGGCATCGGGCGGATTGTCGCGGCGACCGGTGACGAACAGAGTGCCTTCCGATCCCTGGTTGGGACGCAGGACCACTCCCGCCTTGAGCTCCCGCATGATCGGACCCAGCGAACGCCCCGGCAGCGGGCCCCGCGCGTTGAGGAAGGGGGGCGCCCCGATCGGTACCGGCTCCTCGTGCTCACTCGGCTCCGGCCGGTCCCGCGCGATGAACTCCTGCTGGGGCTGGGTCGCCAGCACGATGGCGCCGCGAATCTCCGACGCCCGGGCTCTCACGGCCGCCGAATCGGCGAGATCCCCGATGTATACCGGCCGGGCGACCAGCTCGCCCTGGGTGCCTGGGCTCCAGGCATCGGGATATCCGATCAACGGGAAATACCGGGGCTCGACCATCTCCAGGGTGAGCCGTTCGAGGCTCCATCCCCTGCCGAAGGGCCAGGTCTCCTGATGCACTCCGCTCAGCCCGTACTGCTTGAGCTGGGTGGTGCTCCAATCCACCGCCTGCCTGAATGCGGGGCTGCCGGTCAGTCGCGGTCCAATCACTTCGGTGAGATGCCGAAAGGTCTTCTCGACTTGAGACCGCGCGGTGCCTTCCTCCCGGATACGCGCCAGCATGGCCGTATCCACCCGCTCCTGAGCCTCGCCCGAGCGGAACGAGACCAACCCGAGCAGGCCGATGAGGAGGACCATTCGCATGCTCACTGTCCTTTCGGATACACTCCGAGAATCACGACTTCGAACGGTAGTGGGGCCGTGTGGGACAGGGTGTCCCCGGCGGCCTTCATCAGGCGAACCAATCCGTCGAGACTGATCCGCGGCAGTCCCCAGACATGGACCCAGGCGCCGGGGGGTAAGCCGCTGATCGCGCTGTCGGGGGGACTCCCGCCGATCAGCACGACCCGAATCGAATCGCGCAGCACGTTCCCCGCGAGGTCCCGGGCTCGGCCGTTCAGATAACGCCCGTCGTCCCGTACCGTGACAGGGCGGTCGGTGAGGTCCAGCACGAAATGTACGTCGTTCCAGAGCCCGGCCGCGGTTTTGACGAGGACGCTGTCGCCCTGGATCCGGAACTGCACCTCGGCCTGGTCCAGCCGATCGAAGGCCGAAGAGGCGTGGAACGGCCGGTAGCCCTCGACCGGGTGCAGGGTATAGCGGAGGTCGATGTCGCCGATCCGGATCACGGGGTGAAGCTCGAAGAGGTGGTCGGGATTGGAATTGGGGAGACGGGGCATCGGGTCCCCCTGACGCTGCGGCAGCCCGATCGCATGTTCGGGCCAGTATCGGGGGACCGCCACCATCCGGATCGGGCGTCGGGTTGCCTCGGCCCGGCGCACCGCCGCAACCGCAGCCGGAGCGGTCTTCGCGTTCGCGATCTCGGCCACCAATCGGAGCCCGATGTCGGGCGACCGTCCCGCAAGGTGGATATCGCCGTCGAATGCCGCTGGATTGATCATCTGGGCGGCCACATCGACGGTGAACTCGGTCTCCATGGTGATCCGTTCCCGATTCGCCTCGAGAAACGCGCGGCTGAACCGGACCGTAACGTGGTCCGGGCCGACCCTCTCGGTGACCGCCTCATGGATGATGAGCATGCGCCTCACCACTTCCGCGCAACCAGCCAGGGCAAGCGCAACCAGGCAGGCGAGCAGCCGAACCGCAGCGCCACCGGCGATTCCCGAGGATGGTAGCCGCATCAGTAAGGGGACGAATCTCCGCCCCCTTCCCGCATCCCGATGGCTTCGAAGTGGTTGGAGAGGCCGCTAGCCGAGGCTGGCCGGAAGGACGACTACCTCACGCCCGAGCAGCCTGGCCAGCACGTTCCCCTTGCGGGTGGCGCCCCAGCACTCGAGGGAGAGATCGGCGCCGCGCTGCTTCGGGATGGCCCGGATGGTCAGTTTCTCCGCGGTGAGCCGCGTGGTCACCCGCTCGACCGCCGAGGTGTGACCGCGATCCAGCCCATCGGCGATCCGGAGCAGGGACGACATGCGTCGCACGATTTCCTGCTCGTCGAACGGCAACCGGGTGAATTCCTCGTGCTTCTTGCTGGGCCCCTTGCGGCGATGATAGCGGCTGATCAGGGCGACCAGGTACCGGTCCCGGGCGGTGAAGCTGAGCCGGTCGGCGTGGAGAATGAGCTGGAAACTGTGGCGGTGATGTTTGCGGTAGCTCACCACCTGCCCCACATCGTGGAGGAGACAGGCGGCTTCCAGAAGGGGACGCTCCGACGGGTCGGCCCCGATGGCATCGGCCAGCCGGTCGAACAGGATCAATCCGAGGATGCGAACCTGCTCGACGTGGCGACGATCTCCCTGGCAGCGGTCCACGAATTCCCGCATGGCCCGAAGCGGATCGGCCCGGGGCGCGGCTTCCCCGATCATGTCGAGCAGGAGGCCTTCCCGGAGACCGAACGCGCTGACCGTGAGGCTTCGCGCCTCCACCAGGTTGAGCAGCTCGGCGGTGACCGCGAGCCCCGCGAGGATGATGTCGGCGCGCTGGGGATTGAGGCCCGCCACGCTGCGGCGCCGTTCCACGCTCAGCGAGCAGAGCCACTCGAGCAGCTGCTCGACTTCGGCGGTCTTGACCACCTCGCCATGCACCGATTCGGCCGCGTGGCCGCGCCGGGCCAGCACCATCCGCGCGAGATTGGTGAAGGTGCCGCCGGACCCGATGACCATCGCGTTGCTCCACTCGCGCCATCGTCCGGCCCGCTTGAGCTGTTTGCGGACTTTGCGGCGCAGCAGGGCGACCTCACGGGTGCGGGATTTTCCTTCGAAGAGGTATTGCTCGGTGAGACGAACCGCCCCCATCGGGAGCGACTCGTTGAGCTCCACCATGCCGTTGACCGCCCCGATCAGCTCGAGGCTGCCGCCTCCGATGTCGGCCACCAGGGCCCGGCCCGAACCGAGCGGGAAGTGGTGGGCGACGGATCGCCAGGACAGGGCCGCTTCGGTGTCCGCGCCGATCACCCGGAGGGGAATGCCCACTTCCTTCCGGACCCGATCGACGAACGCCTTGCCGTTGAGGGCTTCGCGCACCGCGGAGGTGGCGACCGCGGAGAGCCGCCGCACCCCGCGCCGTTCGGCCACCTCCCGCATCCGGGCCAGGGTCCGGATCGCCCGGGCCATGGCGAATTCGTCGAGCCGCTTGGATTCTGCCAGACCCGCCGCCAGACGCGGCTGATCCTTGACCTCGTCCACCACCGTAATGCCGGTCTGGGGGTCGTATTCGGCGACGAGCAACCGGATCGAATTGGAGCCGACGTCGATCGCGGCGAGGCGCTCGCCCGGTTCGGGAGGGCCGGCGGGCAGGGCCGCCATGTAGGTGCGCCGCATCAGGAAGTGCCGGTGAAGTCCTCGGCGTGATGCTTGATGGACTTGCCTTCGACCAGGAATACGACCTCCTCGGCGATATTCGTGGCGAGATCGGCGACGCGCTCCAGGTTGCGGCTGACCAGGAAGAGCTCGAGCCCGGTCCCGATGCTGGCCGGCTCCTCCATCATGTGGGTCAGCAGAATCCGGAACACTGAGCGGTTCAAGGCGTCCACCTTGTCGTCCCGCAGGCAGACTTCCCGGCCGCCCGCCGCGTCGCCTCGCACAAACGCTTCGAGCGCATCGGCCAGCATGTCCCGGGCCAGCCGGGCCATCTCCACGATCTCGGGCTCCGGCGCGATGGGGCGGGCGTGCGCGAGCCGCTCGGCCGACTGGGCCAGGTTGACTGCGTGATCGCCGACCCGCTCCAGGTCGGCGGAGATCTTGATCGCCGCCACCAGCATGCGGAGATCCTTCGCCATCGGCTGCTGGAGGGCGAGGAGGTCGATGCAGGAATCCTCGATCTCCACTTCCATGTCGTTGATGACCTTGTCGCCCTCGATCACCTGGCGGGCCTTGTCGAGGTCGCGCTCGAGCAAGGCCTCGGTGGCGAGCCGCAACGCGGTCTCCGCCTCGCCGCTCATGGTGAGCAGACGCACCTTGACTTCGTTCAGCTCGTCGTGGAAATGGCGGTGCGCCGGCGCGCTCATCCGAACCTCCCGGTAATGTAGGCCTCGGTCCGCTCTTCCTGAGGTGAGGTAAAGATGCGGTCGGTCGGCCCGAATTCCACCAGCTCGCCCAGATGAAAGAACCCGGTCTCGGTCGACACCCGGGCGGCCTGCTGCATGTTATGCGTGACGATCACGATCGTGTAGGTCTTGCGAAGCTCGAACATGAGCTCCTCGATCTTCTGGGTCGCGATCGGGTCGAGCGCCGAGCAGGGCTCGTCCATCAGCAGCACTCCCGGGCTGTTGCCCAGCGCCCGGGCGATGCAGAGCCGCTGTTGCTGCCCTCCGGACAAGCCGGTGGCCGGCCCGTTCAGCCGGTCCTTCACCTCGTCCCAGAGCGCGGCCTGACGCAGGCATCGTTCCACCAGGTCGGGCAGCTCGGATCTTCGGGCCAGGGCATTCAGCTTTGGGCCGTAGGCCACGTTGTCGAAGATGGATTTGGGAAACGGGTTAGGCCTCTGAAACACCATGCCGATCCGCTGCCGCAGGGCGACCAGGTCGATCCCGGGGCCGTACACCGGCTGGCCGTGGACCATGATCTCGCCTTCGTGATGGGCCCCCGAAATCAGGTCGTTGAGCCGGTTGATCGATCGCAGAAAGGTGGACTTCCCGCAGCCCGAGGGCCCGATGATCGCGGTGACCGCGCGGGGGCGGATCGAAAAGGAGATCCGCTTCAGTACCTGACGGGACCCGTAGGAGAACGAGAAGTCCCGGACCACGATGCTCGCCTCCATCATCATCCGAACCGCCCCGTGATGTAGGCCTCGGTCTTGTCCCGCTCCGGGGCGGTGAACATGCGGCGGGTCGGGCCGGTCTCGATCAGCTCACCGAGGTAGAAGAACGAAGTGGTGTCGGAGACCCGGGCGGCCTGCTGCATGTTGTGGGTGACGATGATGATGGTGAACCGCTGCTTGAGCTGAAACAGCAGCTCCTCGATGCGCTGGGTGCCCTGGGGGTCGAGCGACGCGGTGGGTTCGTCCAGCAGCACCACCTCCGGTTCGGGCGCCACGGTCCGGGCGATACACAGTCGTTGTTGCTGGCCGCCGGAGAGCGCGGTGGCACTTCCCCGCAGCCGATCCTTGACCTCGTCCCAGAGCGCCGCGACGTGGAGGGCGCGCTCGACCCGGGCGGTCAGGGTCTTCCGGTCCAGGTGCCCGTTGGAGCGAAGGCCTGCGGCGACATTGTCGAAGATCGACATGGTCGGAAAGACGGTCGGCTTCTGGAACACCATCCCCACCCGACGCCGGAGCCGGCGCAAATCCACCCGGCGGGCATAGATGTTCTCCCCGTCGAGCAGGACCTCTCCCTCGGCGTGAGCCCCCGGGACTTCCTCGTGCATCCGGTTGATGCAGCGAAGAAAGGTGGTCTTCCCGCACCCCGAGGGCCCGATCAGCGCGTGGACTTGATTCGGGGCGAAGTCCAGGCTCACCTCGCGAACCGCGGCGGTGGTTCCGTAGAAGGCGGTGACGCTCCGGGTCCTGACCCGGGGCTGCTCAACGGGGGGCATCGAAACGGCGGCGAGTGGCGAATCGGGCCGCGAGGCTGAGAACCAGGACGACCAGGATGAGGACGAGCGCGGTCGCCCAGGCAAGACGATGCCAGTCTTCGTAAGGGCCGGTTGCATAGGTGAAGACCACCAGGGGAAGGGCCGCCATGGGCCGGTTCAGATTGAGGTTGAGATACTGGCTGCCAAGCGCAGTGAAGAGGAGCGGGGCCGTTTCCCCGGCGATGCGGGCCACCGCGAGCAGGGTCCCGGTCACGATGCCCGGCAATCCGGTGCGGACGACCACGACCAGGGTGGTGCGCCAGCGCGGGAATCCGAGGGCCAGGGCGGCTTCGCGGAGCGAGTTCGGCACCAGCTTCACCATTTCCTCGGTGGTGCGGAGCACCATCGGAATCATGAGCACCGCGAGCGCCGCGCTCCCCGCGAATCCGGAGAAATGCTTCTGGGTGGCCACGATCCAGGTCCAGGCGAACACCCCGACCACGATCGATGGCGTACCGTTGAGCACATCCGCGATGAACCGGGTGGCGGTCGCCAGCCGGCTCCCCTGCCACTCCGCGGCCAGGATCCCGGCGGCGATGCCGATCGGAATCCCGAACACCGCCGCCCCACCCACCATGAGAAGGGTCCCCACGATCGCGTGGGCCACCCCGCCCCCGGCTTCACCCGGCGGCTTCGGGAGCTCGGTAAAGAACGCGAAGTTGATGCTGCTCGCGCCCTTGATGATGAGCGTGGCCAGAATGGCGAGCAGCGGAAGCACCGCCAGGACGACCGAGGCCACGAGGAGCCCGACCATGAGGCGGCTTCGCCAGCGGCGCAGCTGCTGTCTCACAAGGCGGCCCCGCCGCTTGGACGCCCCCGGGAAACCCGCCAGATCAGGAGCCGCGCCATCGCGTTGACGAGAATCGTCACCGCGAACAGAACCAGCGCGACGTAGGTGAGCGACGCGAAATGCAGGTCGGTGGCGGCTTCCGAGAATTCATTGGCGATCGCCGCCGCCATGGTATATCCCGGCGCGAAAAGGGAGGCGGCGATGTCATGACTGTTCCCGATCACCATGGTGACCGCCATGGTTTCTCCCAGCGCGCGCCCCAATCCCAGGATGATCGCCCCCATGATGCCCGACCGGGCATAGGGGACCACCGCGCTGCGAGCCGCCTCCCATCGGGTAGCCCCCAGCGCGAGCGCCGCCTCCCGCTGACTGGAGGGAACCGCGAGCAGCACCTCCCGGCTCACCGACATGATGTAGGGCATGATCATGATGGCGAGAATGATCCCGGCGCTGAGCATCGACGGGCCGTAGATCGGGCCCTTGAAGAGGGGAAGCCAGCCCAGGAGGCTCTGGAGCAGGGGAAACACCGTCGCCCGGAGCACCGGGATCAGGAAGAAAATGCCCCAGAGCCCGTACACCACGCTGGGCACCGCGGCGAGCAGCTCCACCACATACCCGACCGGTTGACGGATGGCGCGCGGGGCGAACTCGGTCAGGAAGATCGCGACTCCGACCGCAAGCGGCACCGCGATCACCAGGGCGACCAGCGAGGAGAGCAGGGTCCCGAACACCAGCGGCAGCGCCCCGAACTGATCGGCGACCGGATCCCACACCGAGGTGGTGAGGAAGCGGAGCCCGTATCGCTGGATCGCGAGCCGTGAGCCCGAAATCAGCTCCCACGCGAGAAACCCCAGCAGGATCGGGATCGAGAGGGCCGCCAGGGTGAGGACGGCCCGGAACACCCGGTCCCCCACCGCGACACCGTGCAGGCGACTGGTTGGGACGGGTTCGGAACGGGGATCGGTGGCGGCGGGAAGGCTGGCCATCGCGCCGGGAGTTTACCCTCCGTTACCCGCCCGATTGTAACGGGCGGGTAACGGATTCGTAACAGCGTTTAGCTGATCGGCGCTCCACCCGCTTTCAACGTCTTGATGCGCTCCTGCTCCAGGGAAACGACCGATTTTGGAAGCGGGGCGTAGTGGAGCTGCTGAGCCATTGCCTGGGCGCTGTCGGTCACCATCCACTCGAGGAACGTCTTGATGGCCCGCGCCTTGGTCCCGTCCGCCATATCGGGGTGAATCAGAAGCCAGGTGAACGACGAGATGGGATAGGCGTCGGCGCCGCCCGCGTTGGTGATCGAGACCCGGAAATCCGTGTCCGGAGTGAAATCGGCGCTGGCGGCCGCTGCGGAAACCGACTCGAGGGACGGCTCGATGAAATGGTCCTCCCGATTCTTGACCTGCGCATAGGGAAGGTTGTTGGAGATCGCGTAGATGAGCTCCACGTAACCCAGGGCCCCCTCGGACTGCTTGATCTGCTGAGTGACTCCCTCGTTGCCTTTGCCGCCCAGTCCCACCGGCCAGTTGACCGCGGTGCTGGCGCCCACTTTCGTCTTCCAGCCCGAATCGATCTTGGACAGGTAGTCGGTGAACACGAAGCTGGTGCCCGAGCCGTCCGAACGATGCACCACGATGATGTCGGAGTTGGGGAGCTTGGCGGCCGGGTTCATGGTCTTGATCCGCGGGTCGTTCCACTTGGTGATTTTCCCGAGGAAGATGGCCGCGATCGTCGGGCCATCGAACTTGAGGGAGGTGGTTCCCAGCGCGGGCACATTGTAGGTGATGACCACGGCGCCCAGCACGGTCGGAAAATGGAGGACCTGCCCCTGAACCGCGGCCATCTGGTCGGCGTTCATGGGAGAGTCGCTGGCGCCGAAGTCCACGGTGCCCTCGGTGAACTGCTTGATGCCGCCCCCGGACCCGATCGACTGGTAGTTGATCTGGACCCCGGTCTTCTGGGCGTACTCCGCGAACCACCGCTTGTAGATCGGATCCGGGAACGTGGCGCCCGCGCCGGTGAGCCTCATCGTCCCGGCGCTTGTGACCGTGCTGTCGCCGGCCCCTCCACTCGCTCCCTTGCCGCCACATCCAACGAGAAGAAGTGCCGCTCCGAAACCCACGAGTCTGCGAGTCATACGGCTCCTCAGAAAGTGAATTGCACCTGGAACAGGGCCTGGGACCGCACCGCCTCGAGAGCCGGCGTGGTGGTCCCGCTCTGGTAGACGAGATGATCGACATCGCCCAGCACCCGCAGGTTGGGCGAGAGCTGGTAGGCTATCCCTCCGATCCAGCGGGTGGTCGCATCGTCGTCGGTTCGGGTGCTCGGGTCCGCCCGATCCATCCGTCCGATGACCTGCACCCTGGAGTTGGGTATTCGCAGCACCCCGAAGACACTCACCAGCCGGCCCGGCCGCTCCTCCGTCGTCGTGGTGCTGTCCCGGAGCAGCGCCCCCTCCGCGGCCAGGGTCAGAAGTTGCGATCGATACGACAGGATTCCCACGTACCGTTCGCGACGGCCTCCGCCGTTCGGCGTTCCATACTGCGCGTAGGCGGTCACCCGGAGCCCGCCGGTGCGGCCCTGGTCGTCGGTGGACTTGAGCCGGAGCGAGATCCTCCCCATCAGGTCCTTCCGTTTGTCGCCCGGGGCATGATTGTAGTTCTCGCCGTTCACCACCCCCGCCGAGAGCGAGACCTTCTCGTTGTTCCAGTTTCCGTCGACCAGAAACCCGAAGTCGGAGGAAGAGAGATAGCCGTTCCGGTCGAGCGCGACGGTGCCCTGCATCCGGTAGTCCCAGAGGGTCTCTTCCCAGTCGACCAGCGGCGTATGCAGCAGGCCCAGCTTGAAGGTGAGAGCACTCCGCTCCGGGGTCCAGCTCACGAACGCGTATTTGAGCCGGAAGCTCAGGGAGCCGTCACTGACCCGGTAGATGTCCGGAGTCACCCGGGTATAGACCCCGTGCGGGAAACGCCCGACCACGTTGAGGTAGGCGCGGGTCACATCGAAGTCGTTGCCGTGACCGGCGCTGTCGCTCAGGAAGTAGGCGAACTGGCCGTAGACGATGCCGCCAACCGTAACCTGGGGAGACGGTGGCGCTGCTGCCGCCGCCTGCGCTCGCAGGTCGTGCCCGAGTCCCGTCAGCGCAATGCCGCCGGCCAGGACCAGGACAGGCCATCGAGAAGCGGCTCTGAAACCATCGCGTGAATCACGTTTCGGGGTGACTCGAAGCTCAGGCACCGGGCGAGACTCCTGGAAGAAGAACCGGGAACCGTTCCTGATCCGCAACGGATTCGTCACGGATCGGTCACAATACTATCACGATCCGGTAATGGGAGTCAGCCGCCGGAGAGGTCCTCTCGGGGGAACCAGCAGGCGATGGTGGCCCCCTGGCCCACGGTGCTCGAGGCCCAGACCCGCCCACCGTGCGCCTCGACCAGGTGCTTGACGATCGAAAGCCCCAGCCCGCTTCCGCCGCCCGCCCGGGAGCGCGAAGGATCGGCCCGGTAGAACCGCTCGAAGATCCGGGGCAGGTGCTCGCTCCCGATCCCGGGACCGGTATCACTGACGGTCAGGACGATCCCGTTCCCGTCCCCGGCGAGCCGCGTCGTGATGCGCCCACCCGCGGGGGTGTGCCGGCGGGCGTTGTCGTAGAGATTCGCGAGGATCTGGCGCAGCGCGGTCGGATCGACCAGGAGCACTTCCGCGCCCGGTTCCACCCGCGCCGCAAACCCGAGCGATCCTCGCGAGGATACCTCGAAGGGCTCCCACGCGTCCCGCAACAGCGACTCGGCCTGGACCGGCTGGACCGCGGGACGCCAATGCCCCGACTCGATCCGGGCCAGGTCGAGCTGATCGTCCACCAGCTCCTGCATCCGGCGGGCGTTCTGGAGGATGGTCTCCAGGAATTGCCGGGTGACCGCCGGCTCCGGGAGATCGCCCAGCAGGGTCTCTGCATAACCCGCGATGGAGGTCAGCGGGGTTTTCAGCTCGTGGGACACGTTGGTCACCAGATCCCGCCGCATCGTCTCCAGCCGGCGCAGCGCGGTCAGATCATGGAGGACCACCACCGCGCCTCCGCCGGGAAGCCCTCGCGCGCTCAGGAGGCAGGTGCGGTCGTCGAGCTCCACCTCCCGGTCGGGCAGGGACTCGCCCTTGAGGGCGGCGGCCACCGCTTCGCGGGCCGGCTTCTGGCGGAACAGGACCGGGAGATCCGGGAGCGCCGCGTCGGCCTCGTAGCCCATCAATCGGCGCGCCGCCGGATTGGCGATGGTGACGTGGCCCGCCGCATCGCAGGCGATCACGCCCTCCACCATCGCGTTCACCAGGGCCTCCGATTCGGCCTGCCTCCGCTGGAGCGCGCGGAACTGCCCATCCACCTGCTCGTGCATCGTACGGAGGGCGCTCACCATGTGGTTCGCTTCGGCCAGCCCCGAATGAGGGAACTTCGGAGCCTTCCCCTCCGTGATGTTCCGCACCGATTGGGTGACCCGGGTGAGAGGCCGGTCGATCGCCCGGCCCACCAGCCACCCGAGCAAGCCCGCCGGAAGGGCGACCGTGAGGACCGCGAACAGCGCATCGCGCTGGGTCTCCCGGACCAGGGTCGCCACCTGGTCCGTCGGCAGGCTCCGGGCCAGCTCGGTGCGCAACCCGTACTCCGCGAACAGCACCAGCACGATGACCGTGAGCAGCAGGACCGCGAAGATGAGCGCGAGGATGCGCTGGGTGTACCTCACCTGGCCGAGTCGCCGCCTCCCCGGAAGCGATAGCCGAACGCGCGAACCGTTTCGATCAGCTCCGCCGCTGCGCCGAGCTTGCTCCGCAGCCGTTGCACGTGCATGTCCACGGTCCGGGTCTGGATGTCGGGCTGGGCGGCCCATACCGACTCCAGCAGCTGAGACCGGGTCTGGACCCGGCCGCGCCGCTCCAGCAGGACCTCGAGCAGCTTGTACTCGGTCGCCGTCAGGCTGACCTCTTTTCCATTCACGGTCACCTGGTGGGCGCTCCGATCGATGGTCAGCGGGCCTTCGACCAGCACCGACCCGCTGCTGACCGGCGGAGAGGCGAGCCGCCGAAGCACCGCCGCCACTCGCAGTGTCAGCTCCTGGGGGGAGAACGGCTTGGTGAGATAGTCGTCCGCGCCGAGGGAGAGGCCCTTGATCCGATCGACCTCCTCGCGCCGGGCGGTCAGCAGGATGATGCCGACCTCGCTGGTCTCCTTTCGTTTGCGAAGCTCCTGGAGGACCTCGTACCCGGACACCCCGGGAAGCATGAGGTCGAGCACCACTACGTCGGGGCGCTCCTCCCGGGCCGCCTTGAGCGCATCCTTTCCATTGCCCGCCGTGGAAACCCGGTAGCCCGCCCGGGCGAGATGGTAAGCCACCAGGCCGGTGATGTCCGGCTCGTCATCGACCACCAGGATTCGGTGACTCATGATCGTTCTCCTCCGGTTTCCGCCGTGGCGGTCCGGCCGCCGGTCATCGGCAATCTTCCTCTCCCATGGGCCCGGCTTCGGTCCAGGGCACGATGGCGCTCCAGGCGCAGGGTCTCATCGTGGCCCAGCGCGTCGATGACCGCCTGAACCAGGCGCCCTTGCGGCCCGGTCTCGTAGCGCAGTCGGTACAGCACGTATTGCGCGATCGGCGTGTCGCGGACGATCCGCGCCTTCTTGAGCACGGTGAGGTGCCGCGAAACCGTCGGTTGGGGCAGGTCGAGCACCAGCTGGAGGTCCGAGACGAAGAGGGGCGCCGCCTGGAGACAGTTCAGAATACGAAGCCGGGTCGGCTCGGCGAGAATCAGCAGCAGGTCGATCGGGGGAAGCACGCTCATATGCGGCACAACATATATACGCCCAGGTGAATCCCGGCAAGCCGGCCCTTCCCCGCATTGCGTGGCGGGCCCGGGCCGGGGATTTTACAGGATGGCGCTCGAACGCGTCTCCCCGTGACCGCTCCCGAGCCGGCCACGATCTTCATCAACGAACGCATGTTCCGGGTTAGGCCGGGGGTTTCCGCGGTGGAGGCGGCCGCCCAGCTCGATCCGGATCTGCCCGCCGCGCTCCGGGCCGGCACCGCCTATCTCACCGACGCGCGGGGCATCCGGCTCGGCGGGGACGAGCCGGTCGCCCCGGGCACGATTCTCCGGGTCGTTCGGTCCGCCCGCGACACGAAGGAACCCGATGCTCACTCGTGAGACCCTGGCACGGCTCCCCAAGGCCGAGCTGCACGTGCATCTCGACGGATCGCTCCGTCCCGCCACCATGCTCGAGCTGGCGAGAGACGCTGGCGTCGCCCTGCCGGCCGACGATCCCGAATCGCTCTATCGCTACATGGTGGTGACCGACGCCCGGAACCTGGGGGATTATCTCAAGCGCTTCGACATCACCGTCGCGCTGCTCCAGACCGCCGAGGCGATCGAGCGGGTCGCCTACGAGATGGTGGAGGATGCCGCCCGGGATCAGGTCCGGTATCTGGAGGTGCGCTACTGTCCGCACCTCTCCACTCACGGCGGGCTCACCATGGAACGGGTGGTCGAAGCCCAGGCCCGCGGGTTTCAGCGGGGAGAGCGGGACTTCGGGCTGCGGACCGGCATCATCAACTGCTCCCTGCGTCACTATCCTCCCGACCGTTCGATCGAAATCGCCGAGATCTCGGTCCGGAGCAGGTCGCTCGGCGTCGTCGGCTTCGATCTCGCCGGCGGGGAGGCGGGATTCCCTCCCGGAGTGCATGGCGCCGCGTTCGACACGGCCCTGGCCGGAAACCTCGGGATCACGGTACACGCCGGCGAAGCCTACGGGCCCGCGTCGGTGTCCGAGGCGATCCGGCGTTGCCACGCCATGCGGATCGGCCACGGGACCCGGCTCAAGGAGAATCCCGCGCTCCAGAACTTCGTGCGGGATCGGCGGATTCTGATTGAGACCAACATCACGAGCAACGTCCAGACCCGGGTGGTGCCGACCCCCGCGGACCATCCGGTTCGGGGGTATTTCGATGCCCAGCTGGCGGTCACCCTATGCACCGACAGCTGGCTCATGAGCGGGACCACCCTGACCGACGAGTACTGGCTGGCCCATCGAAGTCTCGGATTCACCCGAAAGGAGATCGACCGGATGATCCTCAACGGCTTCGCCGGTGCGTTTCTCGCCTGGCCCGAGCGGCAGGTCCTGATCGAGTCGGTGCGGCAGGAGCTGGAGGCGATCCCATGACCCTCCTATTCCTGTTCCAGCAGACCGCCGCGGAGCGACTGGCTCAGGCGGCGCAGGGCCTCAACATTCCGCTGGGCGAGCGCCTGATCGGGCTGCTCGGCGTCGCCACCATGATCGGGATCGCGGTGCTGCTGAGCCAGGACCGCCGGCGGATCAACTGGCGCCTGGTCTTCACCGGTCTGTCGCTCCAGTTCGTCTTCGGGCTCCTGGTGCTCAAGACCGCCGCGGGCCGGGCGGTGTTCAAGACCATCGGCGATGGGATTACCGCCCTGCTCGGGTTCCAGGAGCAGGGCGCCCGGTTCGTGTTCGGGAACCTGGTCCAGTCCACCGTGCCGGTGGGGATGCCCGGCCCGAACGGGACCCTCGACACCTCGGTGGGCTGGGTGGCCAATACCGGCGCGTTCTTCGCGTTCAACGTGCTCCCCACGATCATCTTCTTCTCCGCGCTGATGACCGTGCTGTACTACCTCGGCGTCATGCAGCTGATCGTGAAGGGTATTGCCTGGGCGATGCAGAAGACCCTGGGCACCTCGGGAGCGGAGACCCTGTCGGCCTCGGGAAACATCTTCCTGGGGCAGACCGAGGCCCCGCTCCTGATCAAGCCTTTCGTCAAGACGTTCACGCCGTCCGAGCTCAACACCGTCATGGTGGGCGGGTTTGCGACGGTCGCAGGCGGTGTGCTGGCGGCCTACGTGGGGATGCTCTCGGGAAGGTTCCCCGGGATCGCGTCGCACCTCCTGGCCGCGAGTGTGATGAATGCGCCGGCGGGCCTCTTCCTCTCCAAGATCATCGTGCCCGAAACCGGGGAGCCGGTGAGCAAGGGGAGTCTCAAGATGCCGGTGGAGAAGACCGAACGCAGCGTCATCGAGGCGGCGGCGAGCGGGGCCGGGACCGGCCTCCAGCTGGCGCTCAACGTCGCGGCGATGCTGATGGCGTTCGTGGCGCTCATTGCCCTGCTCAACGCCTTGCTGGGCTGGGTGGGTGGCTGGGTGGGGTTACCCGATTTGAGCCTTCAGCTTGTGCTGGGCACCGCGCTTCGGCCGCTGGCGTGGGTCATGGGAGTGCCGTGGCATGATACGGCCTACGTCGGCTCCCTCATCGGCATCAAGACCTCGCTCAATGAGTTCGTGGCCTACGCCCAGTTTGCGAGCGATCTGAGCGGTCCCATGGTGCTCTCCCCCCGGAGTGCGATCATCCTGACCTACGCCCTGCTCGGCTTTGCGAACTTTTCCTCGATCGCGATCCAGATCGGGGGGATCGGCGGGCTGGCGCCCGAGCGCCGGGGCGAGATCGCCCGGCTCGGGCTTCGCGCCATGATCGCGGGAAACCTGGCGGCCTTCATTTCGGCCTGCTGGGCGGGGATGCTGACGTGAGCGCGGACGTCACGGAGGCCCGCGACGCGATCGCCCGCCGGCTGGGTTCGCGGCAGCCTGCCCTCGCGATCGTGCTGGGCTCCGGGTTAGGCGGGCTCGCCGATCGGATCGAGCAGCCGGTCCGGATTCCCTATGGCGAGATTCCCGGATTTCACGTCCCCCGGGTCGAGGGACACAAGGGGGAGCTGGTCGCGGGGCAGCTCGGCGGCCGGACGGTCCTGGCCCAGAGCGGCCGCTTCCACATGTATGAGGGCTACAGTCCCGATACCGCCGCGCTCCCGGTCCGGGCGTTCGCGGGGCTGGGCATTCGCACCCTGATCGTGACCAATGCGGCCGGCGGGATCCGGCGAACCTATGGCCACGGCACGATCATGCTGATTGCCGACCATCTCAACCTGACGGGACGTAACCCGCTGGTGGGTCACGCGCGGGCGGGCGAAGAGCGCTTCCCCGACATGACCGACGCCTACGACTCCTCCCTTCGAGGGGTGGCGCGGGCCGCCGCCCGCCGGCTGGGCATCACGCTGGAGGAAGGCGTGTACGCCGGATTGCTGGGCCCGAGCTACGAGACCCCCGCCGAAGTGCGGATGCTGGAGCGCCTCGGCGCGGACGCGGTCGGCATGAGCACGGTGCTCGAGGTGGTGGCCGCTCGTGCGCTCGGGATGAAGTGCCTGGGATTTTCTCTGGTGACAAACCCCGGGGCCGGGATCAGCCCGACCCCGCTTTCCCACGCCGAGGTGATGGACATTGCGGGGAAAGCGGGCCAGGAGCTGGCCCGGTTGGTCGAGGGCGTGGTCAGGGCGCTGTGAGATCACCGGTCCGCCGGTCCGCCGGTCCGCCCTATGCGTGCCACACCGGGCCGTTGCCGCTCCCGAGCGCCGGGGCGGCCGCAATCGCGCTCCGGACGTAGTCGATGCCGGTGGCAACGGCCTCATCGACATTCTTGCCGAGGGCAAGGCCGGCGGTGATCGCGGCGGAGAGGGTACACCCGGTGCCGTGGGTCGAAGTGGTCGCGATGCGGGGATGGGAAAAGTGCCGCACCGAATCGGCGGTGACCAGCACGTCGACCAGGACGTCACCCGGAAGATGCCCACCCTTGACCAGCGCGGCCCGCGCTCCGGCTTCCACCAGCCGCTGCCCGGCGCGTTCCATTTCCCCGGGATTGCCGACCTGGCTGCCGGTGAGCGCCGCGGCCTCTTCGAGATTCGGAGTGACGAGAAGAGCGAGCGGCACCAGCCGTGCGAGGATCTCTGCTTCGGCTTCGGGCTCGAGCAGGCGATCGCCCGAGCTCGCCACCATGACCGGATCGAGGACGTACCGCATCATGCGGTGCGCCAGGACCCCCGCCGCGATTTCGCGAATCAGCTCGGCGCTGGCCAGCATACCGGTCTTGATCGCCGAGGGAAAGAGATCTTCCGCGATGGCCGCGAGCTGGGCTCGGACGATGTCGGCGGGAATCGGATGAACCGCCCGCACGCCCCGGGTATTCTGCGCGGTGACCGCGGTGACGACCGAGGTCCCGAACACGCCGAAATGCTGAAAGGTCTTGAGGTCCGCCTGAATGCCCGCGCCGCCACCGGAGTCGGAGCCCGCTATCGTAAGGGCGATCTGCATTGATGAGTCGAACCCTGTTGGCCCTGGTTCGTGATCTCCGGCTGCGCCGCGGGCGTGAACGTCGCGGGCTCACTCTCGCCGAAGGCATCCGGCTGGTCGAGGAGGCCATCGAGTCCGGAATCCCGATTCGCCACGTGCTCGTGAGCCCCGCACTGGAAGCTACCCCCCGCGGTCGGGGGCTCCAAGCCGTTTTGGAGAACCCGTCCTTTCCGATGGAGCGGGTGACCGACAAGGTGTTCGAGAGCCTCGCGGCGACCGAGCACCCCCAGGGCGTGCTCGCGGTGGTCGAGCCGCGGCGGTGGTCCCTCGAGGACCTGTCCCCCGGGGCGCACCGCCCGGTGCTGGTGCTCGATGCGGTCCAGGACCCGGGCAATGTCGGCACCATGATCCGGACCGCCTTTGGCCTCGGAGGGGCCGGGGTGGTCGCGCTTCCCGGCACCGCGGAGCTGACCAATCCCAAGGTGCTGCGGGCCGGCATGGGAGGAACCTTTCGCATGCCCTGCGTACCCGCCGACGAATCGGCCTTCCGCGCCTGGGCCGGCGCCAGGAGGCTCCGGGTCATGCTCGCTGAAGCCGGCGCGCCGCTTCCCGCGCGAGGGTCCGGCCCGGTCGCGCTGGTGGTGGGGAACGAGGGCGCCGGCCTGCGGGCTTCGCTCGGCGAATGGGTGCCGGAGAAGGTCGGGGTCCCGCTCGGCCCGGGCGCGGAATCCCTGAACGTCGCGATCGCCGCAGGCATCCTGCTCTACGAGGTGACCCGTGACTGATCGATGGATCGTCGCCGTCGTCGCCGGATTGTTCGGGTTGCTGATCGGCAGCTTCCTGAACGTTTGTATCGTCCGGCTTCCGGCGGACCAGTCGGTCGTCCGACCCGGTTCGCGCTGCCCGAAATGCGGCACGCCGATCCGCTGGTGGGCCAACATTCCGGTGTTTTCGTGGATGCTGCTCCGGGGAAAGTGCCGGGATTGCGCCGCGCCCATCAGCATCCTGTACCCGCTGGTCGAGCTGGGAACCGGGTTGCTGTTCTTCGGCGCCGTGTTCCACTATGGACTCGGCCTCGAGGCAGTCCGCGCCGCTGTGTTCGGGACCCTGCTCCTCGGCATCGCCCTCACCGACGCTCGCACCTACCTCATTCCCGACGAATTCACCCTCGGCGGTCTTGCTTTCGGGTTGATCCTCGCCGTCATTGGAGGACTTCGCCCGCTCACCCTTGCGCTGATCGGCGCCGCAGTGGGCTTTCTGGTCCTCTGGCTGGTCGGCGCGGCAGGGAAATGGATGTTGAAGGAAGAGGCGATGGGTGGTGGGGACATCAAGATGATGGCGATGGTCGGCGCCTTTCTTGGATGGCAAGGCGTGCTGCTCACCATTTTTCTGGGGGCGTTTGCTGGTACGGTGATCTTTCTCCCTCTCAAGCTTCTTGGCAGGACCCGCCTGGTGCCGTTCGGGGTGTTCCTTGCGATCGGCGCCGCGGTCACCTGGCTGATCGGCCCGGGAATCCTCGATTGGTATCGGCGCTACCTCGGGGGCGCCTGATGGGCCGTCTCCTCCTCCCGTGGATCGCGCTCCTCCTCGGCTGCCGGGGCACCCCACGCAATGCCCCGATCCAGCAGGATGAGCTCGCCCGGATCGTGGACAGCCTGCGCCCCGCGGTCGAGCGGGCCACCGGTCTCACCTTCAAGGGACCGACCAGGTCCTCGCTCCGCGATCGCGCCGAGCTCAGGGAGTTTCTGGTGGGCAAACTCCGGGAGGATTTCCCGGTCGAGCGGGAAGAGGGCATCGCCGCGGTCTATCGCCTGCTTGGCCTGATCCCCGATACGCTGGATCTGAGGGCGTTGCTGCTGGATCTCTACACCGAGCAGGTCGCCGGCTTCTACGATCCGGCCACCCGGACTCTGTACGCCATGCGGGGCGCCGACCCGACCCAGCTTCGTCTGGTGCTGGCCCACGAGCTGGTGCACGCGCTCCAGGACCAGTACCTGCCGCTCGACTCGCTCCTGCGCGAGAAGAGCGACGGCGACCGCCAGAGCGCGGCGCAGGCGGTGCTGGAAGGGCACGCCACCATCGCGTCGATCCAGGTGCTCACCCCCGGGCAGGATGTGCTGGCGCGACCCGAATTCTGGCAGCTCTTCCGGGATCAGATCACCCAGCAGCAGAGCTCGATGGAGGTATTCTCCCGGGCGCCGCTGGCCCTTCGCTTCGAGCTGATCTTTCCCTATCTCTACGGCGCGGAATTCATGCGCTGGTGGGAAACCGCGCATGCCGGGCAACCGCTCCCCTCCGTTTCCACCCTTCCGGTCTCGACCGAGCAGGTCCTCCATCCCAACCGCTATGCCGGCGGGGACGCTCCGGTGCCGGTTCGCTTCGCCGATTCGAGCTCGGCGGTGCTGTACGAGGACACCATGGGAGAGCTGGGGGTGCAGACCGTCGCCGCGGTCCTCCGGGGAGAACAGGACGTTCATCCGGAAGTCGCGGTGGGGTGGGGGGGAGACCGTTTTCGGGCCTATCGGACTGCCGGCGGTGCGGCCCTGGTGTGGGTCACCGTATGGGACGATTCCGCCAGCGCCGGCCGGTTCCTCCGGGAGACCGGGGCCAGGCTGCTGTCCCGGGCCCCGGCCGGATACCGCGCCGAAGTGGTGCGGGTTATGGGGCCGGCGAGGGCTCCCGGCGTGCGGGTCGTGCTCGCTCCCGATACCTGGTCGGGATGGCGCCGGCTCCCGGCCGTGCGGCTCAACAATCGATGAAGCTGCGGCGTATCGCTGGGAAGACCTGCGTGGAGATTCTCTCGTGAAGGGTATTGTGTTTTCCGTCCTGACTGTGCTCACTCCGCTCGCCGTCACAGCAGCCCAGAGCTCGAAGGCCAGGGCCCCCACCCCGGCTCGCTATACCCTCGCACCGGAAAGCGAAGCCCGCTTCGTGGTCCGGGAACAGCTCGCCGGCGCAACGCTCCCCAATGACGCGATCGGCCGGACCGGGGCGATCACCGGAACCATCGTGCTCGAGGCCGCCGGGAAGGTGGACCGCGGCGCCTCCCGGATCGTGGTCCAGCTCGACTCCCTGAAGAGCGACCAGGCCCGGCGCGACCGCTATATCAAACGGCGCACCCTGGTCACCGATTCGTTTCCGACCGCCGAACTGGTGCCCATCGAGCTGAGGGGGTTTCCCGCGAAGCTCCCGGCCAGCGGAGCCTTCACCTTCAGCGTGATCGGCGACCTCACCGTGCATGGGGTCACGAAGCCGACGACCTGGGATGTCTCCGCGACGGTGGCGGGCGGCGTGGTTTCGGGCACCGCCTCGACCCATCTCCAGTTCGCCGACTTCGGCATGGATCGTCCCCGGGTTGCCATCGTGCTCAGTGTGGTGGACGACATCAAGCTGGAATTCGACTTCCGGTTCGTTCCCGCAACCTAGAAATCGTTCGAGTAGGTCAGAAACTTGGCGCGGCCATCCCGAACGACGATGGAACCGAACAGCCGCTTGGTGAAAGTGCTGTCCTCGGTTCCATAGGAGACCCGGTAGCGGACCTGGCAGGGAGACCAGATCACCGGGGTGGACGGGGTCGGGGGCCGCGTCACGATTTGCAGCGTGTCGCGGTGACAGGTGAAGCCGAGGAGCGCGAGGGGCTTCCCCCCGTAGCGCTTGAGCAGCCGGTGAAACCCGGTCTGGTCTTCTCCCTGGAGCTGCATCCAGAAGACCGCGGGATCCAGCTCGTAGGGTGGAATGGCGTAGAGGTGCTCCGGAAAGATCAGCCAGGCGAACTCGGCCCGTGTGATCAGCAGCTTCCCCAGCGCCGCGGTGTCCTGGCGCGACACTCCCACCAGGAATTGCCGGACCAGCCCGTCTCGACTTTCCGCCCCATTGGCAAGCTTCAAGGGTTCGACCAGTCCTTCCCGGAACCGGCGGATGTACTCCGGCATGGGAAGAATCGAGTCGATCTTGTCCCCGGGCTTTCTCCAGGGACGGGCACTGTCGAAGACCGCGACCGTGGTGCGGGCGCTGTCCGCGGCATTGTTTCCCGACGATCTGCACCCGACCGCGAGGGCGACGAGTCCAACCCGACTGCCGAATCGTATGAGGGTCATATCGGTCCAAGTATGGAAACACGAGGGGTGGGAGAGCGAGCTCCCCCACCCTCGGTGTTCACCGTGCCCTAGTTCCTGGCGTAGTAACTCCACCCCTCCCACCACTTGGGACCATTGGGATCCGCTGCCCCACGATAGGTGGTTGGGGTGATGAAGCTCCCCGCCCGACCCAGCAGGTCGCCGGTGAAGGTCGTGAGTCCGCCGGTACGGGCCGGCGAGCTGGCCGAGAGCGACCAGTCGAAATCGGCCACGGAATTCGGCGCCCCGGTCGGGAATTTGGTGAAGATGGACGCTGCGGTGCTGGTCGCATCGAAGATCACCGCGTTCCCCGCCGCGTCGTAGGTCTGCTGCCCCGCCTGGAACGCCACCGGGCTCTCCACGATCAACACGTTCTTGATGCTGAGGAGGCCGGCGGTCTCACGAGCTTTCGAATCGGCATCGCGATAACCGATGGCCGCGCTGGCCCACCGGGCGAAGATGCCGTTGATGTAGTGGCCGCCGGTTCCCCGCCGCAGAACGGCGCCGTACGCGCCCCCGGTTGGGAACACCCCAGTGCCCGGGCCGACCACCGTGAAGTTGGCGATGATCGGGATGGTGAAGGGGGTCGAGTTGAAGGCCAGGTCGCAGCCGCTCCCGTTGCAGCCGTCGTTCTCGATTCCCTCGGGATCCTGCGAGGTGAATCCGGCGTTCGGCCGCGGAATGATGAGCCGGGAATCGTACACCACACCGTACTGGAGCCGTCCGACATACCCCTCGGCCATGTCGAATCCATCATCCCCCGAGTCGTAGCAGAGCAGGTGTTTGGCATCCATGGCCCCACCCCACCACTCGAAGCAATCGTCCAGGCCGGCCAGGGATTCCACATAGTCGACCGTGGTGCCGCTGCCGATCGCCGCGAACGTGAAGCTGTTGAACTCGGCGTCCTGGACCGTGGCGAATCCGCCGAATTCGATGCGGACGTACTTCAGAATGCCGCTGTTGTCGGCGTTGTTGTTCCCGCCGTTGTACTGGATCAGCGGGTTGTCATTCGAAGTACCGGTGCCTTCGACGTTCACGGTCCCGGAGCGATTGTCGATCCCGTTGCCGACGAAGATCACCCCACCCCAGTCACCCGACTGCCGGGTGCCCACCGCCTGTTGCGAGGTAAAGACGATCGGATGTTCGGCGTCACCGACGGCCACGAGCTTCGCCCCCCGAAGGATGAACAAGGAGGATCCCAGGGTGTTGTAGTCCCCGATGATCTTGGTTCCGGCCTCGATGTTCAGGGTGGCCCCCGAGGCGACCTTGCGGAACCCGACCAGGCGGTAGACGTGGTCCGCGGTCCACGTGGTATTGGTGGTAATGTCGGTCGTGATCGCGACCTCCGTGACCCCCGTGGTGGTCACGCTGGCCTCGGTTGAGAACGGGGAATCTCCCGCGCTGCGGACGGCGCCCAGCCGATAGCGATACGTTGTTTGCGGGTTGAGGCCGGTGTCATCATAGGATGTGGCGGAGGCCGCCGGCCGGGCGATTTCCGCGAAACTCCCGCTCGCGCCCTCCGCCCGCTGGAGGATGAGCTCGGTCGCGCCGGTCACCGCGTCCCACGTCACATGCACCGAGACCTCGCCGGTAACCGCTACCGCCAGTCCGGTGGGGGGATCGTTGGTGGGCTCCGTCGAGTCCGAGCTGCAGGCCGCCGCCGCCGCCGCCAGCCCGGCGATCACCACGAGAGAGTGCATCCGGGAAATTCGGAACATCGTTCGAGGACTCCGTGCTAGGGGAGAAGACCAAAATCACGACGCCGACAAACCGGCCCAAATGAAGGGCCGATCTGTCGGCGTCGCGTTACAGTAAGGTCACAGCCGGGTAACAGAGCGATCGTGCTACTGTTGCCAGCTGAACCCGATCGAAAATACCCGGCCGCTCAGGTAGCCCTCTCGGACCGCCGGTCCCTGGGTCTGCAGGTAGCGGGCGTTCAGCAGATTCTTCCCGTCCAGTCGCGCCCCCAGCGTGGCGAAGAGCGGGAAGGTGACCGACGCATCGAGCATGTTCCTGGGCTTTTCCACGATATCGGGGAGCGGTATTTCGCCCGCTTCGGTGATGCGCTCGCCCACCCGGTTGAAAAGCACCGTCGCCGAGGCATCGGCGTTCGGATGCTTCCAGGTGATCCCGCCATTGAGGACGTACGGAGCCTGGCCCACCATCTTGCGCTCTGCATTGGTCACCGAACCCTCGGTCGGGTCGATGTCGATCCGGGAGTGCATGAAGGTGGCGTTGGCGAAGACGGAGAAGGTGATCAGGTTCTCCGCGAGGAAATCGAGCGACCGCCGGGCCTCGAGCTCGACCCCGTAGTTCCTGGCGCCCTTGGCGTTGATGTAGGTGATGATCCGCTCGCCGGAGGTCCCGTCATAGATCCGCTCGATCGGCTGATGGAACCACTTGGCGAACAGCGCAACACTGAATACCTCACCGCTCCGGGGGTACCACTCGGCCCGGAGGTCCAGGTTCCGGATCAGGGCCCGCTTGAGGTTCGCGTTGCCCTTCACGTTGTCGCCGTTGATCACTTCCCGGAACAGGATCGGAGAAAGCTCTCGATATTCCGGACGGGAGAGCGTCTGGGTCCCGGAGAGCCGGAGATTGATGTTCTGGCCGGCTTTGAAGTTGAAAGCGAGGGATGGCAGCACGTCGGTGTAGACCGGCTGAGCCAGGGATCCCTCTCCCGCGCTCGAGAGCGAGCTCACTTCGACCGCGGAATGCTCCACCCGGGCTCCCCCGACGACCTCCAGCGATGGGCTCAGCTCGTAGGTGAACATCCCGTACCCCGCCGCGAGATTCTCCCTGGCCGTGTACGAACCCCCCGCGCCCAGGAGGATGACGTGCAGGTTCGGGTCGGATCCCTCGGTCAGGCGTCCGTCGAACAGGGTCTCCGGATCCAGGCTCTGTTCCTCCGGACTGATCGCGCGGATCAGCGAGATCGAGTACCCCCGATTGGTGGCGTCCCGGGAGCCGTGCCGGTAGAGTCCACCGAAATGCAGGAATCGGTTTCCGGAATTACCCAGCCGGGCCCGCCAGTTCGCGCTGGCCTCGATGGCGTGCTCGGTGAGCTGTCCAAAGGTCCGGACCGCCGCCTGGTTGGCGAAACCGTACCAGCTCGGCGTCCCGGTGGAGTTCTCGTAGACGATCTCGGAGCGGTCCGGCTCGCGACGGGCAACCCCTGACAGGGTCACCGCGAGGTCGAGGAAATGCTGCCGGGAGATCTCCTGATTCAGGGACAGTTGGCTCGAATACACATTCCGTTCGACGTACCGCAGCCGCTGGATATTGAGCGGGAGGGCGAGATTCTCGGAGTAGCCGGTCTCCAGGCGCCCTTCGTTGTCCATGGTGCGATTGTACGTCGTGTTCAGGCTGATCTTGGTTCGGTCCCCCAGCGTGGTGCTCAGGTTCCCGATTCCGCCCCAGAGCACGCTGATTCGACCGGTGGTCCCGTCATACCGATCGATTTCAGTGACCGGTCCCCCTTCCGTCGACGGCGGCTTCGCGAATGCCCGCTGTTCCTCGGCCCGTACTTCCTGGGTATAGGAGTAACTGCCGGAGAGGAGGTAGCTGATCCCGTTTCCACCGGTGGGCAGGGTTCCTCCCAGCGAGAGTCCCCCGCTCCCGCTGGGAGAACCCTTACGCACCTTGGCGTCCCAGACATCCCGGAACGAGCCGATGAGGCTGTTGGCCTCGGCCTGGGGCAGATTCTGCGACAGATCGACACCCTCGAACGTGCTGGGACGGGCTCGCGCTGCCGCCCCCAGGGCGATCCAGTCCCGGCCGGTCCCGGGAGCATAGGCGATCGCCTTTCCGGTCACCTCGGTGTTGAATCCGGTCGAAACCGAAAGGGCCATGAATTTGCGCCCGGTGAAATCCCTGGTCTCGATGTTGACCGCCCCGCCCGAGAAATCCCCCGACTGATCCGGGGTGAAGGTCTTCGAGGTCGTGATTTCACTGAGCAGCGCCGAGGGGAACAAATCGAGCGGAACGACTTTGCGTTCCGGCTCGGGCGAGGGGATCCGCGCTCCGTTCAGCGACGCCTGGGTGTACCGATCGCCCAGGCCGCGCATGTTGAGGTACTTCCCGTCCTGAATGGTCGCGCCGCTCATCCGCTGGAGCGCGGTCGCCGCATCGGGATCCGGCGAGCGCTTGATCTGCTCTGCCGAGATCGAATTGACGATCGCGAAGGCCTGCCGTTGCGTAGCCAACGCCGCATTGACCGAGCCTTGCTCGACCTCCGCCTTGACCACCACCTCCTCGAGGACCGTGGCCTGCGGCGCCAGCGTCACATCCTGGGTGACCACGCCGCCGGAGGGAACCTGGACACCGGTGATCGTCTTGGGGGCGTAGCCGATCATGGCGACCCGGAGCGTGATCGGGCCCGACGGAACGTCGGCCAGCACGAAAAGCCCGTCCACCCGGGTAGTCGCGCCGAGCGCGGTCCCCGCGACCACCACCCGGGCCCCGCTCAGAGGCATCCCGGTCTCGGTCTCGATCACCCTCCCGACGATTCGGCCAGTACTGGGACCACCCTGAGCCGCTCCGACCACCGGGATCAGGAGCAGCCCAGCGACAATCACCAAGCGGCGAAATCCTGCCATCGTTTTTCTCCGTCGAAGTGAGAATCGAGCGATCCACAGCGCCACTGCGGATTGACCCAGGAAATTGGCCGGAAGCTTGGGTGGGAGCGGTAACGAAACGGCGAGAGTTATGTAACGTCGGTGTCACGAACCGGAGGCGGGAACCGGAAGGAACGTCAGGCCATCAGCTTCGCCAGAACATACAGGAAGAGCCCCACCAGTCCTCCCACCAGGGTGCCGTTGATCCGGACGAATTGAAGGTCCCGGCCCACCGCGAGCTCCATTCGGCGGGAGGTCGCCTCGGGGTCCCAGCGAGCCACCGTCCGGGCAATGAGATCCGCCGCTTCGTGCCGGTGCCGCTCCAGCGCCTCGGCCACGGCGCCGATCAGGAACTCCTCCAGCTCGGCGAGACGCTGGCGGTCCTCGAGGATCGACTCGGCGAAGGCGGCGAGTCCCCGCGCCAGCGGCCGGGGGCCCGCCTCGTCGCTCCGGGTGGCATAACCCGCAACCGCCTTGCGGGTGGCGTCCCAGACCCAGGCGCTCAGGTCGGCCACGGTTTCGTCCGACAGCCATTCGGCTTTGAGCGCCTCGGCCCGGGCCCCGGTCTCGGGAGAGTGCTCCAGCCGGTCCACGAAATCCCGGATCGCCTGATCGAACCGGGCCCGGACCGGGTGGGTCGGGTTTTCGGTGATGTCCCGGAGCAGGGTCTCGATCGCCACCACGATCCGCTGGTAGATCTTCTCATCCACCGGACCGGGGATCCACCACGGGCTCGACGCCTTGACCTTCTGCCGGATGAGCTCGCGGTTCTCGCCCACCGCCTGGGCCGCGAACCCGAGCGCCTGGTTGAGCAGCTCCTGGTGCCGATCGCCCGCCACCACCAGGGACAGGGTCTTGCCCAGGACCGGAGCGACCCGCACCGCGCGGAGACGGTCGGTGGCCCCCTGCTGAATCAGCTCCCGCATCTTCTCGTCGGGCAGCGCCTCGAGCGCGCGGGCCAGCCCGCTCGCCACCTGGGCGGCGATCTGCTCCCCATGGACCGGATCGGCCAGCCAGCTCATCACCCGCTCGGCGATGCCCATTTCGCGAAGCTTCGCGGCGATGGCCTCCCGGGACAGGAAATACTGCTGGACGAAATTCCCCATGATGCGGCCGATCCGGTCCTTCTGCCGTCCGATGATGGCGGTGTGGGGAATCGGGATGCCGAGGGGATGGCGGAAGATCGCGGTCACCGCGAACCAGTCGGCCAGCCCGCCCACCACCGAGGCCTCCGCGGTCGCCCGCACGTAGCCGAGCCAGGGATAGCGCGGCTCGAAGATCCGGGCCAGCACCAGGATGACCCCCGCGACGGCGAGCATCGCCGCCGCGATCCGCTTCATCCGGTCGAGGGGGGCCTGCCGCTCGGCCTGGTCCGCCCGGGGAAGAAAGGGGTTCCCGCTCATTCCACCGTCTTGTGGAACCGCTGGACACTCAGCGTGATCAGCACCACCGAGAAGCCGACCAGCGTGAGGGCCTCCTTCCAGAAGGCCTCGAACCCGGTTCCCCGGAGCAGCACGCCCCGCAACACTCGAAGGAAATAGGTGAGGGGAAGCGCCGCCCCGATCCACTGGGCCAGCTTGGGCATCGCTTCGCGGGGAAACATGAAGCCGGAGAGCAGAATGTTCGGCATGATGAAGAAGAACCCGAGCTGCATCGCCTGGGCTTGGGTGCTCACCAGCGTCGAGATGAAGAGCCCCACCGCCAGGCTCGCCACGATGAACGGGAAGGTGACCAGGTAGAGATCCAGCAGGTTGCCCCGTACCGGCACGTTGAACAGCAACTTGCCGAGCAGCAGGATCACGGTGACCTGCACGAAGCCGACCAGCAGGAACGGGACGATCTTGCCGAGCATCAGACTGGTCTTGTTGATCGGGGTGACCACCAGCTGCTCCAGCGTGCCACGCTCCTTCTCGCGCACGATGGCGATCCCCGCGATCACGATCATGGTCATGGAGAGAAGCACGCCGATGATGCCCGGCACGATATAGGTCGAGCTGCGAAGCCCCGGGTTATACCAGGGCCGGACCCGCACTTCGATCGGAGGCGAGATCCCCCGCGCCGCGACGAGCTGCTGGGATCGCTGCGCCGCCGCGAGCCCGGCGCCGCTGATGGCCGCCGAGGAGGCCAGCGGGTCCGCGGCGTCCACCACGACCTGCGCCGTCGCGGTGCGGCCTCGCTTGAGATCTTCCTGAAAGTCGGGGGGGATGACGATTCCGGCGCGGGCCTTGCCCCGCCCGATCACCGCCGCCAGCTCTTCCCGGTCCGCCACCGTGCCTACCAGGTCGAAGTTGCCGGTGTTGATCATCGTCTGCACCAGACGCCGGCTCTCGGGAGACTGCGACTCGTCCAGCACCACGGTCGGGAGATGCCGCACCTCGGTCTGGATCGCATACCCGAAGAGCACCAGCTGGAGCGCCGGGATCCCCATCATCATCGCCAGGGTGAGCCGGTCCCGGCGCATCTGAATGAATTCCTTGCGGAGCATCGGCCAGATGGGCCACCGCGCGATCCCCGCGAGGCGCTTCATGCGGCCACTTCTCCTTCATCCCGCCGCTGGAGCTCGATGAAGACGTCCTCGACCGTGGGCTGGCCGAACCGCGCAGTGACTTCTTTCGGGGTGCCCAGGCCGATCAGATGGCCGCGGGAGAGGAACGCCAGCCGGTGGCACAGCTCGGCTTCATCCATATAGTGGGTGGTCACCAGGACGGTCATGCCCGCGGCGGCGTTCCGGGCGATCTCCTCCCAGAAGCGCCGGCGGGCCAGGGGATCCACCCCCGCGGTCGGCTCGTCGAGGAACACCAGCTCCGGTTGATGGGTCGTGGCGCACGCCAGGGCGAGCCGCTGCTTCCACCCGCCGGAAAGCGTTCCCGCCAGCTGGCGCCGCCGGTCCGCCAGCCCGATGTGCTCGAGCTGCTCGGTAACCCGCTGACGGCGCTCCGCTCCGGCGATCCCATACAGCCCGGCGTAGAAGCCGAGGTTCTCCTGGACCGTGAGGTCCTCGTAGAGCCCGAAGCGCTGGGACATGTATCCGATCCGCCGCCGCACCGCCTCGGGAGACTTCACCACGTCGATGCCGACCACCTCGGCCGATCCGGCGCTGGGAGGCAGAAGCCCGGTCAGCATCCGGATCGTGGTGGTCTTGCCGCTCCCGTTGGGACCCAGCAGCCCGAAGATTTCGCCCCGGTGCACCTCCAGGTCGAGTCCTTCCACCGCGACCAACTGGCCGAACGTTTTCCGTAACCCGCGAGTCCGGATCGCGGTGCCGTTGGGACCTTCGTTATTGGCCATGGGGTTCCCCCCTCGGGATCCTGACGCTCACCCAGAGCCCGGGATGGGGCGCCTCGGCCGGACGCACGAACTCCACTTTGACTCCGAACATCAGGTCGGCCCGCTCCTGCTCGGTGAGGGCGACCCGGGGCGTGAACTCCGCCTTGGGATTCACCGCCTCGATGCGACCGGCAATCGTCTGGTTCGGCCCGACCAGCACGTCGACCGGGGTGCCCACGATGAGCCCACTCACCAGCGATTGCGGAACGTAGACCCGGACGTAGGGGCGGACCGTCTCCCCGATCGTGAGCACCGGGACGTTGGGGCCGAGCGCCTCGCCGGGCTGGGCCTGGCGGCCCAGCACGATGCCATCGAACGGCGCCGTGAGCACGAGATCGGTGGCCTTGGCTTCGACCTGCTCCAGGGCGGCGCGCGCGGCTCCCACCTCGGTGCGGGCGGCCTCGATCCGCTCGGGCCGGGTCCCCGCGCGCGCCAGGGCCAGGGCCTCCCGCGCCTCGGTCACCTTCTGTGCGGCCACCCGCTCGGTCGCCACCGCGTCGTCGTATTGCTGCCGCGCGATGGCGTTGGTGGCGATCAGGGCCTGAGACCGATCCAGGGCCTGATGCGCCCGAAGCTCCTCGGCTTCGGCCGACGCGAGTGCCGCCTCGGCCTGACGGATTTCCTGAGGGCGAGGGCCCGCTTCGAGGTCGCGGAGATTCGCTTCCGCCGTGGCCAGCCGGGACCGCTGAGCCGCCAGCGCGGCGGGAAGATCGGTCTGGGTGAGCCGGGCCAGGGTATCGCCCGCCTGTACCGCCATGCCCTCGTCCACCAGGACCGAGACCACCCGCGCAGGCTGCGGCGCGGAGAGGTCCGACTCGGGAACCTCGACCGTCCCGCGTGCCAGGTACCAGCGGTCGTTGCCGGATCCGCAGCCGGTCGCGGGGAGCGTGGCCAGCAGGATTGCGGCGCCGAGGGTTCGTGGATGCATGAGCGGTCTCAACGGGACAAGGCAGATACGGCGAAGTCGCCGGCGTGTTTCGCGAACGCGCGCGCGGTCTGTTCGGTCAGGCCACGGTCACCGAAGAAGATCCGGATCGCCGGCCGCGCCACGGTGAAATACATCGCCTGGGCGATGGTGCTCACCGCGGCGAAACGGGGCTCGACGTCCTTGCGGAACACCGCCTGGCGCTGTCCCCGCTTGATGACGCGGCACAGCTGCTCGAACAAGCCGGCCGCGGTCTCGAGCAGCACCGAATGGGCCCGCCGGGCCTCGTGGTCCACCATCTCCCGGACCAGCAGCTTGGGCGCGTTGGGGTGACGGAGCAGGAACTCCACCTGGGCCCGCACCAGCCCGCGCAGGGCCTCGGCCGGCGCGGGCGCGGCCCGGAGCGCGGCGCCCCCCCGCGCGACCATCGCGGACACGACCCGCGCCAGCACCGCCTGATACAGGGCTTCCTTGTTGCCGAAGTAGTAGTAGATCAACGCGGGATTCTGGCTGGCGGCCGTGCCGATCTGCTTGACCGTGGTGGGCCCGAAGCCCTGGCGGGCGAACAGGGCTTCGGCGGCGTCGAGGATGAGCTGGCGGGTTTCCGGGTGGTTCGGCACGGGCTCAATTAAACGTTCAATCAAACCGGTGTCAAACCGGAAGGCTCACCCCGCCGGCAGGGCGAACCAGAACGTGCTGCCGGCCCCCACCGCGCTGGTGACCCCGATCCGGCCGCCCTGGGCCTCGATCGCCAGACGGCAGAACGTGAGCCCCAGGCCGGTGGATCGCCCCGGGATCTTCGCGCCTCCGTCGACCTGGGCAAATTTGTCGAAGATCCGGTCGTGGTATTCGGGGGAAATCCCCGGCCCGCGATCGATGATCCGGACCAGGGGTCCCGAGTCGCTCTGGCTCAGCTCGATCCGGACCCGCTCGCCTTTGGGCGTGTATTTGGCCGCGTTGCCAACCAGGTTGGCCACCACCCGCTCGGTCACCCGGTCGTCGGCGAGACTCAGGACCGGATGGGGCGGCGCGGGGAAGTCGATCTCCACCTCTCCGCTCGCCCACCGGATCCCGGTGATCGCCTTGCGCACGACCTCCCGGAGATCCACCGAGGCGGGCTTGAGCGGCATGGCCCCATCCTCGAATCGGCTCACGTCCAGCATGTCGCTCACCATTTCGCTCAGCATCCGCGCGTTATCTCTCGCCTCCCGGAGATCGGCGATCACCTGGGTGTGCCCCATGGTGGCGAGCTGCTCCTCCACCAGCTCCAGGTAGGCGGTGATTCCGGTGAGCGGAGAGCGGAGGTCGTGCGCGATCATGTGCACCAGACTGTCGCGTTGCTGTTCCAGCAGTTGGAGCGCGCGGTATTGCTCCGCGACCGCCTGGTGCAGCCGGCGCATGTGGAGGGCGTTTCGCACCCGAAGCACCAGGTCGGTCCGGTCGATCGGCTTGGTGAGGTAGTCGTTCGCACCGGCCGCGATCCCCTTGAGGCGGTGCTCCCGATGATCCAGGCTGGTCACCAGGATGATCGGCAGGGAGGCGGTGTTCGAGTCGCCCCGCAGCCGGCGACAGACCTCGAAGCCGTCCATCCCCGGCATGTGGACGTCGAGCAGGATCAAATCCGGCTCCCACGCCACCACCTTGGCGAGCGCCTCCGGCCCACTCGCCGCCACCTCGGTCTGGTGCCCGGACAGGGCGAGAATCTCGGTGAGCAGCAGCCGGTTGGGCTCCTGGTCGTCCACCACGAGGACCCGGCCGGTGGCCGTTGCCGCGTTGAAGCGGTCCTCGCTCATCCCCGGACTCCATCGAGGAACCGGGACACGACCTCGGTCAGCGTCCGGGTTTGAATCGGTTTGGAAAGGTAGCCGTCGAACCCCGAGGCCATCGCCCGCTCCTTGTCCTCGGCCATCGCGAACGAGGTCACCGCGATCACCGGGATCGCTTCGGTGCGAGGATCCGCTTTCAGGCGTGCGAACCGCGTCGTGTCCGTCCATGCCGGGAAGCGCGATGTCCATCAGGATCAGGTCGGGCCGTTGCGCCGAGACGGAGGCCAGCGCGTCCTCTCCGGTGCCCGCCTGGAGGACGCGGTACCCGGAGGCCTCCAGAATGTCGGTCACCAGCTCGAGGTTGAGCGGATGGTCGTCCACGACGAGAATCGTGCTCACACCGGCACCGCGGTCAACCAGCCGGCGCAATTCAGCGAGCAGGGCGGAGCGTCCGCCCTTGGTCACCACCGCTTGCACGCTGTTGCGCAGGACCTCCCGCTCCTCCAGGGTCAGGTCCTTCGCGGTCAGGATGAGAATCGGGATTTTCGAAAGCTCCTGGTCCTCCCGGAGCCGGTGGACCACGTCGAAACCATTCATGCCCGGCATCACCAGGTCCAGCACGATCAGATCGGGATGGGCCCGCCGGGCCAGCTCGATGCCTTCGGCCCCGCTCGAAGCCCGGTCGACGCTGAAGCCGTGCTGCACCAGCAGGATCGAGAGCTGTTCGAGAGTCGCGACATCGTCGTCGATGATGGCGATGCGGTGTTTGCCGCGGCGGCATCCGGCCGATGATGCGTTCCAGCGCCCCGAGGAGCGCGGCTCGCTGAACCGGCTTCACCAGCCATTCCTCCGCCCCCAGGGTAATCCCGAGCTCCCGGCTGTCCACCACCGATACCACCACCACCGGAATCTCCCGGGTGGCCGGGGCGCTCTTCAAGTGGGCGAGGATTTCGAAACCATCCTGTTCCGGCATCATGATGTCAAGGGTGATCGCATCGGGACGGTGCCGTCGGGCCAGGGCCACCGCGCTCTCCCCGCCCGCGGTGCTCATCACCCGATACCCGGCCGACTCCAGGTAATGGGTCAGCAGATCCCGGGCGTTGGGCTCGTCGTCGATCACCAGGACCAGCGGGCCGTCTCCCGGCGGCGGCGCATCGGTCGACCGGCCCGCCTGCGCGGGCGTCCCGGCTTCCCGGCCCGGCCGCGGGAAGGCTGAACCGGAACGTGCTGCCTTCGCCGAGCGTGCTCTCCACCGCGATCCAGCCATCGTGCAATCTCCACCAGCCGTTTGGCCAGCGCGAGACCGAGCCCGGTGCCTTCGCGTTCGCCGGGGCCGCCGGCTCCCACCTGCTCGAATTCCCGGAAGATCCGCTCCTGGTCCTCCGGCGCGATGCCGACCCCGGTATCGCGAACCCAGAAGTGCACCTCGTCCCGGACCCCTCGTGGGTCGGTTCCCCGCCCGGCGCCCAGCTCGATGCTGCCGCCGGCCGGGGTGAACTTGACCGCGTTGGCCGCGAGGTTGGTGAGCACCTGGGCGATCCGGACCCGATCCGCGGTGAGGGAAGGGCGTGTCCGGGTCCACGACGACCCGGACCGCCAGGCCTTTCTTCGCCGCCATCGTTTCCACGACGGTCCGGGTTTCCTCCAGCAGCGGAGCGACCGGGAAGGTGGCGCGGCTCAGCTCGACCCGTCCCGCCTCCACTTTGGAAAGGTCGAGAATGTCGTTGATCAACTGGAGAAGGTTCCGGCCGCTCAGGAGCACATTGCCGATGTACCTGCGCTGCTTGTCGTTGACGGGTCCGGCGCCGCCATCCTCCAGGATTTCGGAGAATCCGATGATCGAGTTGAGCGGGGTTCGGAGCTCGTGGCTCATCTTGGCGAGGAACCCGGACTTCGCCCGATTCGCGGCCTCCGCCGCGTCCTTGGCGGCGCGAATCGCTTCTTCCGCCTGCTTGCGCTCGGTCACGTCCTCGGTCACCGTGAGGAGATAGACCGGCGCGCCCTGCTCATCCCGGATCGCCACCTTCTTCGAGTGAATGATCCGCTTGCCGAGCCGGGGCGAGTGCACCACCTGATCGGGAAGATCGATGACTCCAGGAGAGGCCAATGCTTCCCGGTCTTCCTCGGTTATCCGGCGCGCCTCCTCCTCCGGCAGGAAGTCGAAGGCGTTCTTCCCGAGAAGCTCCTCCGTCGTGAATCCCAGCGAATTGGTGCCTGCCCAGTTGACCAGCACATAGCGGAGGTCCTTGGGCTCCTTCAACACGACGACGTTGGGCAGCAGGGTCACCAGCTGGGAAAGCCGCTTCTCGCTGCGGCGAGCTCGCGCTCCACTGCATCGCGCCGCCCGAGGTCCCGGTTGAACGCGACCCCCGCGAGGCCGAGAAACATCAGGGCGAACAAGCCGGCGACCACGTTGAAGACCACCGAGACATTGCCGCCGCTGCGGAGCCGGTCATCCCACCGCTGGGCGATACTGTCGCTCTGCTGGGCGAGTCGCGAGGCCCTGGTCCGGATCTCGTCGCCCAGAGCGCGGCCCTCCGGGGCTCCGGTCAAGGCGATCGCCTCGGCGTGCCGACCCGCGTCCTCCAGCGCCACCGCCTCGGCGAGTCCGGCCATCCGTTCGGTGAGGCTGGGCTTGAGCAGGTCGTATCCCGCCGGGTGGGAGGGACTCGAGGCGAGCAGGGAATCGAGGCGGGCCAGCCGGATCGGGAGCGAGTCCCTGGCGGTCTCGAAGCGAACCCGATGCACGGTGTCGCGGGTTAGGAGGTACCCCCGCTGGGCCGATTCCGCCTCCTGGAGCGCGTCCACCACGGTGGCCAGCCCGAGCATGACCGCGCGGGCCTGGCCCCGCTGACGGGCGGCCTCCTGGGAGCGATACGCGCTCCACAGGGAGATCCCGGTCGCGATGGTCAGAATCCCGAACGCCACGCCGAGGGCGAGCGCGATCCGGCGCCGAAGCGCCCGGATGGTCTCGGCCTGGGTTTCCGCCGCCGCTTCTCCCGAGGCGAAGATCGCGCCCGCGCCGAGCAGGGTGAGGAGCACGGTCAGGGCGACGGCCGGCCGGCTGCCCGCCGCGCTTGCCGTCCCCGACGCGGCTCGGGAGATCATGCCGAGGATCGCGAGCCCGAGGAGCGCAGCCATCATGATCCCGATCGCGCGGGCCGTGAGCCGGGCCGGCTCGGTCTTCCTGCGAACCAGAAAGAGTGCCGCACCGAGCAGCGCCAGGAGGATCGCGTGCCCCGCCGACGAATCGTCCGGGACCATCCAGGGCCCCGGCGGGAATGCGGCCGGGAAACAGCAGCCGGTCGAATCCGATCGTCGACCGCGCCAGGAGCAGGATCAGCTGGGCGAGGGGAATCAGGAATCCGATCGCGGCGGCCAGGGAGCCGAACCGCCGGAGCCGGGGATCGGGATGCCGGGAATCGAGCAGCAGCGAAACACCGAGGAGCAGACTCGAGACCGCCGCCATCGGATTGATGGCGACGCTGTTGGATGAACCGCTGGTGAGGAGCGATACCCCGAACGTCCAACCGGCGAGAATGAGGACGCTGATCAGGATGATCAGCCACCCGGTCCAGTCCAGGGACCGGCGCCAGACAGTCTGGCTTTTCTCCTGAGTTGTTTCCAGTGGCATGGGTACCCCACGATGCCGGCGGCGGACCAGGCCCGGTCCGGACTTGCCTCAGGGCAACGTCAAATTGCATGCCATCATGAAAAGGTCTTAATGTATTGTCCTGTCAAGGATTGCTTGCGCTGCCGACTTTCCTGGGAGAACCTGACCATGACCCCTGCCGGACGATTCGTCCCGCTCGCCTCCTACCGTGAATATCCCGAGCCCGAGATGATCGCCCGTGCCCGGGACTTCGCCGCCGAGCTCGACCGGCGCCGGACCGTACGCCAGTTCAGCGACCGATCGGTTCCCCTCGAAGTGATCCGGGCATGCCTGACGGCCGCGGGTACCGCCCCGAGCGGAGCGCATCAACAGCCCTGGCATTTCGTCGTCGTCAGCGATCCCGCATTGAAGCACCGGATCCGGGTGGCCGCCGAGACCGCCGAAACGGAGTTCTACGCGACTGCACCGAAGGATTGGCTCGAAGCGCTCGCCCCGCTCGGCACGGACGAGCACAAGCCGTATCTGGACACGGCGCCTTGCGTGATCGCGGTCTTTGCCCGGCGCTATGGGGTCCGTCCCGACGGGTCGAGACAGACTCACTACTACGTGATGGAATCGGTGGGAATCGCCACCGGGTTTCTGATCGCGGCGCTCCATCACGCTGGGCTCGCCAGCCTCACCCACACCCCGAGTCCGATGGGGTTCCTGAATGAGCTGTTGGAGCGACCGGTCAACGAGCGGGCGGTCATGCTGGTGGTCGCGGGATATCCCGCTGCCGACGCGAGGGTTCCGGATATTCGGCGCCAGCCACTCGAGGCAATCGCCACGTTCCGCTGACTCCTTGCGACCGGTTCGGGTATCCTTCCTTCGAGCCACCACCGATGGGCCATGATCACCGCGCGCTGGATTCTCCAGCGATGGTTGAACTCAGCCCGTAACCTGTTTATCTTTAAAGGCTTATGTTCGACGAGCTTTCGGCCAAGCTCACGGGAGTACTGAGCCGCCTCACCGGCCGCGGAGTACTTACCGAAGAAGCGGTTCGTGAGGGGCTCCGGGAAATTCGTCGGGTGCTGCTCGAGGCCGACGTCGGCTTCGACCTGACCCGGCAATTCCTCGAGCGGGTCGAGGCAAAGGCGGTCGGGCAGGAGCTGGTCAAGTCGGTCCGTCCTGGCCAGCAGCTCGTCAAGATCGTGTACGACGAGCTGGTCGTGATGCTGGGCGAGAAGCAGGCGCCAGTGGCGCATGCCACGGTGCCTCCGACGGTGATCCTGCTGGTGGGATTGCAGGGCTCGGGCAAGACGACCACGGCGGGCAAGCTCGCCAAGCGGCTCAAGCTGGAACAGAAGGCGCCGTTTCTCATCGCGGCCGACGTGTATCGCCCCGCCGCCGCGGAGCAGCTCGCGACGCTGGGCCGGCAGACCGAAGTCGGGGTGTATCGCGAGGATGGGCAGACCGACGTTGGGGCGCTGGTGCGGCATGGCATCGAGGCGGCCGGCAAGGCACGGGCGCGGACCGTCCTGGTCGACACCGCGGGCCGGCTCCAGATCGACGAGGAGATGATGGCGGAGCTCACCCGGCTCAAGGCCGCGGTGCACCCCCATGAGATCCTCCTGGTGGCCGACGGAATGACCGGCCAGGATGCGGTGCGGATCGCCAAGGGCTTCCACGACGCCCTCGGGATCACCGGCGTGATCCTGACCAAGATGGACGGCGATGCCCGGGGGGGCGCCGCGTTGTCCATCTATGGAGTCACCGGGGCGCCGATCAAGTTCCTCGGGGTGGGCGAAAAACTCGAAGCGCTGGAGCCGTTCCATCCGGAGCGGATGGCGGGACGGATCCTCCAGCAGGGCGATGTGCTCAGCCTGGTCGAGAAGGCTCAGGCCACGGTCGACGAGAAGGAAGCCGAAAAGCTGGCCCGCAAGGCGGTCTCGAAAAAGGGCCTCGACCTCGAGGACTTCCTCACCGCGATGCGGCAGATGCAGAAGATGGGACCGCTCAAGGGCGTGCTGGGCATGTTGCCGGGCGTCAACTCGGCAATGCTCAAGAACGCGAACCTGGACGAGCGCCGGGTCAAGCACGTGGAAGCGATCGTGCTGTCCATGACGAAAGCCGAGCGGAGCAACCCCGAGCTGATGAACGGCTCGCGACGGATGCGGGTCGCCAAAGGGTCGGGCCGCACGGTCCAGGAAGTGAACCAGCTGCTGAGCCAGTTCAAGCAGATGCAGAAAATGATGAAAGGCGCGGGCAAGCCGGGGGTCCGGATGCCCTTCGGACCCAGGTTCCCGGGTTAGGGAGAAAGAGAACGCACATGAGCACTCGCATACGGCTACGCCGGGTCGGACGGAAGGCCATCCCCCTCTATCGGATCGTGGTCTCCGACCGCACCTCCCCCCGGGATGGGCGGTTCATCGAGATTCTGGGGACCTACGATCCGAGGCAGAAGGACGCCGACAAGAAGGTGTCGGTGGACGTGGACAAGGCCAAACAGTGGCTCGCCAACGGGGCGACCCCGTCGCAGACGGTGGAGGCGCTGCTCAAGCGGGCCGGAGTCATTTCCGCCGGGTCCTGACGTGCCGGCGCAGGAGTCCCGCCAGCTCCTGGTGGGGCGACTCCGCAAGCCACACGGACTGAAAGGGGATTGCGCGGTCTTTCCCCTCACCGATGAGCCGGACCGGGTCTTCGCGCCGGGTCGCACGGTCTGGATCAAGGATCTCGGCGGTGAAGTTCTGGCTGGGCCGCTCACCATCGGCCGGAGCCGTCCCTTCCACCGGGAGTGGCTGATCGGGTTCGAAGGCCATGACCGGATCGAAGCGGTGGAAGCCTGGCGGGGGACCTTTCTCGCCGCGGACGCGAGCGAGCTCCGCCCCCCGGACCCGAACGAGGTGTATCTCCACGAGCTGGCGGGATTCGCGGTGCGGGATCTCTCCGATGCCCCGCTCGGCGTGGTGAGCGAGCTGCAAGAGGGACCGGCCGGATTGATGCTCACGGTTCAGGGTCTCAAGCGGGAATTCCTGCTGCCGTACCGGAAACAATTTGTGAAGCAAGTAGATCGAGCGGGGCGGAAGCTGGTGGTGGATCTGCCGGAAGGGCTGCTGGAGTTGTAGGCGGACAGACGGACAGACGGACAGGCGGACCGACGGACCGATGCTGACGATCAATGTCGTGACGCTCTTCCCGGAGGTCTTCGGGCCGATGCTCGGAGCGAGCATCCCTGGTCGTGCGGCGGAGGCGGGACTGGTGCAGTACCGGCTGGTGCAGCTCCGTGAATTCGCGCATGACAAGCACCAGACGGTGGACGACTCTCCCTACGGAGGGGGCGCGGGGATGGTGCTCAAGCCCGAGCCGGTCTTCGAAGCCGTCGAATCCCTGGGCGCCCGGCAGGGCCCGGTGGTGCTGCTCTCGGCCAGGGGAGAGTCGTTCGATCACCAGCATGCGGTGCGCTTTTCACTGGCGAGGGACCTGACCCTGATCTGCGGGCACTACAAGGACGTGGACCAGCGGGTGGTGGAAGGACTTGGCGCGGAAGAAATCTCGGTGGGAGATTTCGTCCTGAGTGGGGGGGAACCCGCCGCGCTCTGTGTGATCGATGCGGTGGTGCGGCTGCTCCCCGGCGCCCTGGGCGACCACCAATCGGCCAGCGGGGATTCCCACTACGAAGGATTGTTGAGCCCGCCCAGCTACACCCGGCCGGCGGAGTACCGGGGTCTCGCCGTTCCTGAGATATTGCGCTCAGGGAATCACGCCGAGATCGCGGAGTGGCGACAGAAAGCATCCGAGCGATTGACGGCGGAACGGCGGCCCGACCTGTGGGCCCGATGGCAAGCGGAAGGAGAGGTGGACCATGGAACGCGTACGAACGATCGCCCGTGAGGGCCTCAAGACCAACCTGCCCGATTTCGCACCGGGCGATACGGTCCGGGTGATGGTGCGGGTTCGAGAAGGCGACAAGGAGCGACTCCAGGCCTTCGAAGGGGTCTGTGTCGGCCGCCGGGGCGGCGGGGTCGATGAGACCTTCACGGTCCGGAAGCTCTCGGCCGGGGTCGGCGTCGAACGCATCTTTCCGCTCCACGGGCCTTCGATCGAGACCATCGAGCTGGTGCGCCGGGGTCGGGTGCGCCGGGCCAAGCTTTACTATCTCAAGGCGCTCTCCGGCAAGGGAGCGCGGATCCGGGAGAAGAAAGAGCCGTAAGCGGTGTCGCCCGCCCGCGCCCCGACGCTGCGTCTGGAGCGGACTGCGTGGGCCGAGCATCGCCTGCTGGTGGGCATCGATGAAGTCGGCCGCGGTCCATTGGCGGGTCCAGTGGTTGCCGCGGCCGTGGCGTTTCCGGCAGGATTCCGGCGAATCCAGGGCATCCGCGACAGCAAGACGCTGAGCGAGAAAGCCCGGGAACGCCTGTGCAGCGCGATTCGATCCCGGGCGGCGCGGATCGGCATCGGCGCCGCGTCTCCCCGGGTGATCGACCGGGTGAACATTCGAGTGGCGAGCGCCATCGCGATGCGGCGGGCACTGCTCCGGATGCTCGGCGGGGAGCTCGACGATTCGTACCGGCTGGTGATCGACGGACTGCCCCTGCCGGAGATCGGCTATCCCCATGTGGCGGTGATCGACGGCGATGCGATTTGTTACTCGGTCGCCGCCGCCAGCATCCTCGCCAAAAGCGTTCGCGACCGGATCATGCGGCGGCTGGCGGCGCGGTACCCCGCCTACCGCTGGGAAACCAATGTCGGCTATAGTACCCCGGAACATCTCGACGGGATCTGCCGGGCCGGGGCGACGCGACATCACCGGATCACGTTCGCGCCGGTGGCGCAGACGGAGATGTGGAGGAGTTGGGAGGTCTGAGGCGTGAGGTCTGAGGGCCTCCCACCTCGCACCTCGCAAGGGGGGGCGTAGCTCAGCTGGTAGAGCAGCGGGCTTTTAACCCGTAGGTCGTGGGTTCGAGTCCCACCGCCCTCACTGCAGGTGGACAGACGGACAGAGAGTCGGAGGGGTCGACCTCACCGCCCGCACCGACCCCCTGTCACGGCCGCAAATAGAACCGCAGCAGGCCCGCTCCCCCGTCGATCCGTTCCATCTCGATCCCCATGATACCGCTCTTCGCGAAGTCGATCGCGAGTCCTCGGCGCTTTCCCACGAGGAGCATCGCGGCCAGCTCGCCCATCCACGGCTCGTGGCCCACCAGCGCTATCACCTCTTCGGCGGAGGCGTCGCCGATCTGGTGGGCAAGATCGTCGAGATCGGGCGGTGCCGCGAGGGCGGGACACGCGACCCGCGCCCTTCGGGGGAGATCGAGCTCGTCGATGACGATGCGAGCGGTCTGCCAGGCGCGCTTCCAGAGGCTGCTGAGCACGCGGCCCGGAATCACCCCGTGCTTCCGGAGCTCCCGGGTCATTCTGCGCTGGATCTTTCGTCCTTTCGGCACCAGGGGCCGCAGGGCGTCGTCGGGATAACGGGCCGCGTCGTGCTCGGCCGCCTGCGCGTGGCGAATGAGTAGCAGGAGCATGTTCGCTAAGTTACCTTTCCCCCGATTTCACCGCTGGCGCACTCACTTTCCTTCCTGGGAGTGCTATGACGACGATCTGGATGGATGGCGAGTGGCATACCAAGGAGACCGCTCGCGTTTCGGTCTTCGACCACGGCCTCCTCTACGGCGATGGCGTTTTCGAAGGGATCCGGGCCTACTCCGGCAAGGTGTTCAAGCTCGAGGAGCACCTTGACCGTCTCTACGATTCAGCCCGCGCGGTTCTGCTCACGATTCCCATTGAGAAAGCCGAATTGGGTCGGGTCATCGAGCAGGCCCTGGCCCGCTCGGGGCTGCAGGACGCGTATCTCCGTCCTATCGTGACCCGCGGTATCGGGGATCTCGGAGTCGATCCCCGGAAATGTCCCAAGGCCTCGGTCATCGTCATCGTCGACAACATCAAGATCTGGACGCCGGAACGCCTCGAAAAAGGCCTGTCGGTGATCACCGCCGGCACGCCGATTCCCCATCGCGAGTCGTTGTCTCCGCGGGTCAAGTCGCTCAACTACCTCTCGCATTGCATGGCCAAGCTCGAAGCCAACGTGGCGGGCGCCGACGAGGCCTTGATGCTGGACGCGAGCGGTTACGTCGCCGAGGGGACCGGGCAGAACGTGTTCGTGATCAAGGGCGGTACCCTGCGGACTCCGCCCCTGCACGCCGGCATCCTGGGGGGCATCACTCGGGGGGTGGTGATGGAGCTGGGCTGCGAAGCCGGCCTCCGGGTGCGCGAGGATATCCTCAACCGGTTCGACATCTACACCGCCGACGAAGCCTTCCTGACCGGCACGGCCAGCGAGATCGCTCCGATGAGCTCCTACGACGGGCGACCGATCGGGATCGGGCGCACCGGGCCGATCACCAAGGATCTGATCGCGCGGTTTCAGGCCTACGTGCGGCGGTAGATTCCACCGCCGCTACCTCCGCTTCACGACTTCGGACCAGACCAGCCGGGCCAGATCGGCGTGGAGTCCCACGCCGCGGCTCCGATCCGGAATACCCCGTGTTAGGACCACCAGGGCGAAGGGCTTCCCGCCCGCAGGATAGACCAGCGCCGCGTCGTGCCAGGTGGCGGTGATCTCTCCGGTCTTGTGGGCCACCCGGGTGCCGGCGGGCAGTCCTGCGGGAATGCCGTCATTGAACTCCTGGGCTTCGAGAATCGCGAGGAGCTCCCGGCAGGTGGCCGGCCGGGCCGCGCGTCCCTCGGCGATCGCGAAGAGCAGGGTGGCGAGGTCCCGGGCCGTGGTGGTGTTGTTGAGCCCCTTGTCGTAGGCCTTCCCGTCTTCCACGCCCCGCAGCACCACCATCGAGTCGGCGCCGAGCCGGCGGATCGTCGCGGTGATCCGCGGGGCGCCGAGCCGCTCGACCAGCAGATTGGTCGCGAGATTGCTCGAGCGGACGATCATTCTCGTGGCGAGCTGGCGAATGGTCCATCGGGTCCCGATTGCCGCATAGACCGTGGAGTCGCTGTCGGACGCAGGATCCAGGGTGTAGGGCGAGCCGTCGACGATCGAGGCGAACTGGTTCTTGACCGGCAGCGAATCGTCCCAGCGGAGCGCGCCGGCGTCGATCCGGCGCCCCAGCTCGATCAGCACCGCGACCTTCATGGTGCTCGCGGCGTGAAACCGGAGATCGGGGTTCTGCTCGAGCCGGAGACCGGTGACCGGGTCACGGAGAAACACCGCGACCGTCGCGCCGGACTCCTGTGCGATGCGCGCCGAGACCGCGCTCTGCAACGCGCTCTCCTGGGCCGTGAGCGCGACCGGCATGGCCAGAATTCCTGCCAGCGTCCGGAGCATGCGAGGGATGTGCAGGGGCATGGCCCACAAACTACTGCGGCGTGCGGAGACCTGCACGTGCAACGGTCGGCTCGGTTTGTGCATCCCACTTCACGCCCCCGGGTTGTAGGAACCTTCCCGAGGGCGTACCTTGGGCTCGTACTCCATCTCAGGTTTCGAATGCATCTGCGAGCTGGTCCGGCAATCCTGCTGTTGCTTGCCTCCTGCCTTCCGGCGGCGCGAAGTTCGGCGCCGGTGCCGGAACCTTCGGAGGCGGTCGTCGCGCCCGCTCCCGCCCTGGTCGAACCCGCGCCGGTGCCCCGCGCCATCGCCGGTCCCGGCCGGCGAGCGTGCATTCCACCGAAGCGCATCCGGACGATTCCCTCGCGGTCACTCTGGAGGCGCGCGACTCGGCGCTCGATGCCAGCGTGTTAGCGGCGCTCGATGCGGTCGAGGTTCCCGACTCGGCGGCCTCGGATGGCGAATCGGCGTGGCGCGACATGTTCGATATCGATGTCGCGAACTGGATGGGCCAGCAACGGGTCAAGTACTATCTCGATTTCTTTACCGGTCCGGCCCGGGAGCGGATGAGCATCTGGCTCGAGCGCATGCCCCGCTACGAGCCGGGCATTCGCGCCAGGCTCATCGCGAAGGGATTGCCCGGCGATCTCGCCTACTTACCCCTCATCGAGTCGGGGTATTCCGCCAGCGCGGTGAGCCGCTCCAAAGCGGTCGGCATGTGGCAATTCATGCGGGGGACGGCGCGGCTGTACGGCCTTCAGGTCGACAGCTGGGTCGACGAGCGGCGTGACGTCCCCAAAGCCACCGATGCGGCGATTCGATTCCTGGCGGATCTCACCGCGCGATTCGGCTCCCCCTATCTCGCGGCCGCGGCCTATAACGGTGGTCCAGGCCGGATTCAGCGGGGGCTGGCACGGATCGAAGGCTATGACGTCGCGGCCGCCGACGATCTCGACGACGACGATGGCGGCCCCCAGGCCGGTGACGCCGCGTTCTTTCAGCTCGCCGACACCCGGCACATCATGCGGGAAACCAAGGACTACGTGCCCAAGCTCATCGCCGCCGCCATGATCGCCAAGCGTCCGGAGATGTATGGGTTCGACCCGATCGCGAGCGACAGCGTTGCGGCGCCGGACTCGGTGGTAGTGCAGGACGCCACCGGTCTCGACGTGATCGCCGACGCCGCGGGCATCTCCATGGCCGATCTGTGGACCGCGAATCCGATGTACCTGCGAGCGGTGACCCCTCCCAAGCGGCCGTCCGTGGTCCGGGTGCCTTCGGGGCACGGGAGCGAGGCGCAGGCGAAGCTCGACATCCTGCCCGCCGCGGCGCGCCTCACTGCGATCCTTCACCACGTCAAGCGGGGAGAGACCTCCGGCGCCATCGCGAAGCGGTATGGTCTGGGCATCGCCGATCTGCGCGCGCTCAATCCGGCGCTCAAGTCGCGGGCCCCCCGCAGCGGGGAAGTGCTGACGATCCCGGGCAAGGTTCGCCTGGCCGGGTGGGTCACCGAGAATCGTCGAGTGGTTTCCGAAAACGATGCGGGGAGCGGGCCGACCCATCGGGTCCAGCGGGGAGAAACGCTGAGCGGGCTCAGCCGCCGCTACCGAGTGAGTGTGTCCCAGCTCCGGGCGTGGAACCGGCTTGGCCCCAGGTCACTGATTCGAGTCGGGCAGGTCCTTCGAGTCCGTCCCGCCGCCCGAACCAGCCGGGTCAAGGGCCCGTCTTCTTGATCTTCCGCAATACCGCCTCGGCATAGCCGTTGGCGGGGTCTTCTCCCTGCGTCATCAGCTCGGTCACCCGGGTGGGTCCCCGGTTATAGGCCAGCAACGCCAGGTTCACGTCCTGGTCGAACCGCGCCATCAGGTCCTTGAGAAAGCGGAACCCGATCCGGAGGTTGGTGTCCCGGTCCAGCAGGTCCCGTTCGGTCAGCGTCGAATCGTAGGCGCGGGCCGTCGCGAGACGGAGCTGGGTGAAACCGATCGCGCCCTTGGTGCTCTTGGCGTCGGACTGAAAACCGCTTTCCACCTTGACGAGCTGAAATGCGAGGGCGGGGTGCAGCCCTTCGGCCAGGGCGATGTCGTAGATGGCTTCCGCCATGTCGGCCGGGACCCGATAGGACGCCGAGTACTTCGCCACCGCCTGCTCATGCTCGAGCTGGACTTCGGCCAGGGCGAGCTTGCCGCGCGCGTCGTCCAGCTCGCGTCGCAGCCCCACGATTTCCGGATTGAGCGGGTTAGGCGCCTCCGCCCGCGACCGATTGGCCGCGCTCAAGCCGGTGAGCGCGGCTCCCAGCGCGCCGACCGCCACCGCGATCCCCAGCAGGGTCACCACCGCGCCGAGCCGGGCCCGCCAGGATTGCCAGCGCTGCCGACGTTGGGCCCGGCTCAGTTCACTCCATGGGTCCTTCATGCATCCTCCGGGTTGGCACCGGCGGCATCGGCGCGATACTCGCCGCTCCGGCCACCGGTTTTGTGGGTCAGCCGGAGCGCCTCGATCCGCATGGCGCGATCGGCCGACTTCACCATGTCATACACCGTCAGGCTGCTGACCGCGACCGCGGTCAGCGCCTCCATTTCGACGCCGGTGCGGGCCTCGGTTCGCACCGTCGCGCTGATCCTGACCCCCGGCAACGCGGGATCCAGGGTCAGCTCGAGGTCGACCTGGTCCAGCGGCAACGGATGACAGAGCGGGATGAGCTCCGCGGTCCGTTTGGCGGCCTGGATTCCTGCGATCCGCGCGGTACCCAGGACGTCGCCCTTGGCAATCGCGTTTCGCCGGACCTGTTCGAACGCCTCGGGCGACATCCGAACCGCCCCTTCCGCCCGGGCCATCCGTTCGGTCACCGGTTTCCCTCCGACGTCCACCATTCGGGCATCGCCGCCGGGACCGATATGACTGAGGGTCACAGCGCTTGGGCCAACTGGTCCGACAAGTCGGCCAGAATAAGCTGAGGGTTGACGTTTCCCTGGGCTTCTTCTCTGGCGATCTCGATCCTGCCGAGCGCGCCGGTCAGGCGGCGGACGTGCTCGGCGTCGCCGCCGGCCCGCGCCCGATCGACCAGCTCCAGAGTGAGGGCGTCGAGCAGGCCGGTGAAGGCGCCTCGTGCTGCCCAGGGCGCCTGCCGGAGCGCCCGCTCGAACCGCTCGGTAGCCGCACCGTTCAAAGCCGCGAGCAACGCACGCGCGTCCGCCGCCGCCTTGCCACGATCGCCCTTGGCGGAGGAAGCCCGCTCCAGCTTCCCGATGGCTCCCTCCGCCTGCCGCACCAAGTCCTCCCTCTGCTCCGGTTCCGGCGTCCCGAGCTCCTCAGCTATGAAGGCACGAACCTCGGAATCGGGCAGCCGGCTCAACCTGATTGGAACGACCCGGGACCGGATGGTCGGAAGAACCCGCTCCGCCTCTGTCGTTGTCAGGATGACCCAGGTGTCGGGCGACGGTTCCTCCAGGAGTTTGAGGAGGGCGTTCGCTGCCTCCGGGCTCGACTCTTGGGGGACGAGTTTGTCGGCCTCCCCAAGCACGAAGACCTTCCGGCTCGCCTCGACCGGGGTGAGGAGAGCCCGCCGGATCAGCAGCCTGACACTCGCCAAGGGATGGAACGCCATCCCGTCCGGCGGCTCGTAAAAAGGGGTTTCCCGCCGCCCCGCGATCGTCTCAGCGATCAGCTCCGAAGCTTCCTCGACTTGCCGGTCGGCCTCCCCGGCTTTGGGCCGCGGGATGGGCACGAACCAATGGAGGTCGGGGTGGGTAAGCTCGAGTACCCGGGAGCAGGCACGGCATGCACCGCAGGGCTCTTCGGTCGGGGCCTGGCAGAGCAGCAATTGCCCCAGCCAGAGGGCGAACCGCTGTTTCCCGATGCCCGCCGGGCCGGTGACCATCGTGACCTGTGGCAACCGGCCAGCTTGATATGCCTTCGCGGCCTGAGTTCGGGCTCTCTGGTGGCCGAACATGCGGTGCGTTCGCATCCAGAAATCTAACCGGGATGCGATCCCTATCCAAGCGGTTCAGCTTGTGTAACAACTTGTCTCATAATGTTTTAGATGCCTGGCAGGCGGTGTGGCTGGTGTGTATTTGTTACAGAGAGCGCGGTACCTGCGGAACCCTGGGAAACAGTGGGTTTGGGCTCAGGGGATGCTGGATTCCAGAAGTTGCTCAGGGCTCGTGCGGACCGCTATTTTTTGCCCCGCAGGTCGATCCCGAGTAGCTCAGTTGGTAGAGCAGGTGACTGTTAATCACCGGGTCGGGGGTTCGAGTCCCTCCTCGGGAGCTCTGACAAGAGAGGCGGCGAGCGGAGCCTGAGTGGGTTCCGCGAGCCGCCTACTTCTTTCCTGCCAGGGCCCGATCGACTGCCGCCTTGAGATCCTGGCTCGCGAACGGTTTGGGAAGAACCTCCACCGCTCCGAACTTCCGCGCCACGGACAGGTATTCCTCCGCCTGCACTCGCCCCCCTCCCGAGATCGCCAGGATCTTCGCGGCGGGGTCTTTTCGGCGGATCTCCTGGATGATCTCCAACCCGTCGACCTCGGGCATGATCAGATCGGTGATGACCAGGTCGATTTCTCCCGCCTTGTAGCTCTCGATTGCCTGGTGTCCGTTGCCGGTGCTTTCGACCGTGAACCCGGCGCGCTCGAGCATGCGATGGACCGCCTGGCGGCTCATGTCGTCATCGTCGACCAACAGGATGCGTGGCAAACCGTTCTCCTCGTTTCCTGGTATACGTTGGGGCCGGTTGTCGCGTTACAATCCTCGGATGCCTGCTGAGCCCGCCTTTCTTTTTCTCCGGGATCTGGCCCTCATTCTCGGAACCGCCGCGCTGGCGACGGTCCTGTTTCAGCGGCTCCGATTTCCTATCATAGTAGGGTACCTCGTCGCCGGGGTCCTGGTAAGACCCCTCATCCACAATCCAGACACCATTCGGACGCTCGCCGAGCTGGGCGTCGTGCTGCTGCTGTTCTCGATCGGGCTCGAGTTCCGGCTTCGTCGGCTGGCCGGGCTGGGTCCCAGAGTCGCGCTGGCGATGATGGTCGAGGTCGGGATTGATGCTGTTGCTCGGGTTCGGTGCGGGTCAGCTCCTGGGACTCGGTACCCGGTCCAGCCTGGTCGCCGCCGGAATGGTGGCGATCTCCAGCACGATGATCGCGGCCGGGACGATGAGCGAGGTCCACGCGGAGCGCCGGCTTCGGGACATCGTGCTGGGGGTGAACGTGATGGAAGACCTCGCGGCGGTGCTGCTCATCGCGGTGCTGACCACGGTAACGGTGGGCGAAGGGGTCACCGGCCGAGCCCTCGCGCTGCTTCTTGGCCGATTGTCCCTGTTCCTGGTGCTCTTCCTCGTGGTGGGGATGCTCCTGGTGCCCCGGGCGATCCGGTATGTCACCCGGTTCCGGCGCAACGATACGACCCTGATCGCGGCGATCGCGGTGGCCCTGGTTTCAGCGGTGGCGAGTCATCTCGCGGGTTATTCCATGGCCCTGGGCGGTTTCCTGGGTGGCGCGCTGGTGGCGGAATCGGGACGGCATCACTCCGTGTTCCAAACGGTGCTGCCGGTTCGGGACCTCTTCGCCGCCGTGTTCTTCGTGGGGGCCGGCATGCTCTTCGACCCGGCGGCGATGTCCGGCAACGGCTGGATCGCGGCCCTGGTGCTGGCCGGCCTGGTGCTGGTCGGGAAAACCGTCGGCGTTTCGGCGGGGGTGTTTCTGGCGGGATACGGGATTCGAGAAGCCCTTCGCGCCGGGATCATCCTGGCGCAAATCGGGGAGTTCTCCTTCGTCATTGCAGGTCTCGCCGCGGCCGGGGGATCGGGGGGGATCGGCCCGCTCTTTCCCATCGCGGTCGCGGTGGCCACGATCACCGCCTTCGTCACGCCCTTGCTGGCGCGGTGGGGCGATCCCCTCGCCAACTGGGTTGATCGCAAGCTTCCCCATCCACTCCAGAACGCGGCCAGCCTCTATGGCTCCTGGGTCGAGCTGCTGACCAATCGCGGCCGCATCCCGGCCCGCGTCACGCGACGGAACCATCTGATCCGGTTCCTTCTGCTCGATGGCGCCTGCGTGACCGCGGCCATCATCGCGACCTCCGTGCTGTACCGCTCTTTCCCCCGGTGGCTGGGGGACTCCGCGGGGCGCTCCCCGATGCTCCGTGTCGCGCTGCTCGGGGCGGGCGCGCTGGTGGCGCTCCCCTTTGCGGTCGGCCTGGTGCGGACCATGCACCGGCTGGCGCTGCACCTCGCGGAATCGGCGGTGCCCCGTCCCGAGCGGGGACTGGATCAGGGCCTCGCGCCTCGGCAGACCCTGACGGCGATGCTTCGCATCGGATTCGTGATCGCGGTGGGCATTCCCCTGACCCTTCTGACCCTCCCATTCGTCCCTCCATTCGGTGTGGCCGGGTGTCGTCGCCGCCTATCTGCTGGTGCTGGCAACGGCGTTCTGGCGCACTGCGCGAAATCTCGAGGCCCATACCCGCGCCGGAGCCGAGCTGGTGGTTCACGTGCTCGCGAAGCAGGCCCGCCACGAGGACACCGCCACCTTCGACGTGGTGCGGGAGATGCTTCCGGGCATGGGTTCCATCGTGCCGTTGCAGGTGGAGCCGGGCAGCAGCGCGGTGGGAAAGACCCTGGGCGAGCTGAACCTTCGCGGCCGCACCGGTGCGACCGTGGTCGCGGTCTCCCACGACAACGAGCGGAATCCCTCGCCGAGCTCGACGACCCGGCTGGCGGTGGGGGACCTGGTCGCGATTACCGGGAGCGAGCAGTCGATCGACCGCGCGGCAGCTCTACTGCGCGCCACAGATACCAGCTTGCCACCGAACGAAACGGGCGCCACCGTTCCCCGCGGCGCATGATCGTTGCCGGCTCGGGCAGGGCCCGGCGGCGGGTGATTCTCGCGAATCCCTTGCGAATGCCGAGATCGTGGACCGGCAGCACGTCGGGATGGCCGACCCGGAACATGAGGAGCATCTCGACGGTCCAGCGGCCGATGCCCCGAACCACGGTGAGCCGTTCCACCACGGCTTCGGGGTCCATCCCCCGAATCTCCTCGATCGGGGGGATCTCGCCGCGTTTGGCATGTGCCGCGAGGTCCTTGATGGCGAGGGCTTTTGCCTCCGAGAGTCCGGACTTCCGAAGCCGCTGGTGGCGGGTCGCGATCACGACGCCCGGATCGAGCGGCGCATCCGCGGGGTACAGAGCGCGGAATCGTTGATAGATGGTTTCGGCGGCCTTGCCGGAGAGCTGCTGGTAGACGATGCTCCGCACCAGGGATTCGAAGGTCGAGTGCGGGTGGTGGGAGATGAACCCATCGCCCCCTACCCGGGTGATGATCGCCCCGAGAGCCGGGTCGCGTTGGGTGAGGAGCGCGCAGGTCGCTCCCCAATCGATCGGGGTGGTCCCGGGTTCGGGCCAGAGACAGTGGGGAGGCATGAAGTGGGCTGAATGTAGCCGGGCAGGCAAGGAGAGGAGTCCTCATGACCGAGGCAGTTCCCCAGCTCGATCCCGAGGCGTTCCGGCGAGACGCCCACCGGGTTGCCGACTGGCTCGCGGACTACTTCCGCGACCTGGAGCACTTCCGGGTTCAACCCGATGCGGCTCCGGGCGCCATCGCCAGGCAGATCACACCCCGGCCTCCCGAGAACGGCGTTTCGCAGGACGAGATCCTGGAGGATTTCCAGCGGATCCTGGTGCCCGGGCTGACGCACTGGAGCCATCCCGGCTTCTACGGCTATTTCCCCGCGAACACCAGTCCGCCGTCGGTGCTCGCCGAGATGCTGGTGGCCGGGCTCGGCGTTCAATGCATGTCGTGGAGCACCTCTCCGGCGGCCACCGAGCTGGAGCAGATCATGATGGACTGGCTCCGCCGGATGATCGGATTGCCGGAGACGTTCACGGGAGTCATCCAGGATACCGCGTCCACCGCGACGCTGGTGGCGCTGATCACTGCCAGAGACCGGACGACCGAGCACTCGAGCATCCCGGTTGATCGGCTGACCGTCTATGCCAGTGAGGAAGCCAATTCCTCGGTGCCCAAGGGGGCCCGACTCGCCGGGATTCGTCCGGAGCACATCCGGCTGGTCGCCACCGACGAGCAGGCCGCGATGAGCGTCCCCGCGCTCGAGTCGGCGATCGCGCGCGATCGCGCCGACCGACTGACCCCGTGCTGCGTGGTGGCGACCGCGGGGACGACCGGCTCCACCGCCATCGATCCGGTGCGCGCCATTGGGTCCGTTTGCCGGCGCGAGGAGATGTGGCTGCACGTGGATGCGGCGTTCGCGGGTTCCGCCGCTATCCTGCCCGAGATGCGCTGGGTCCTCGACGGGGCGGAGCACTCGGACAGCCTGGTCTTCAACCCGCACAAGTGGTTGCTGGTCAATTTCGACTGCTCCGCCTACTTCGTGCGGGACCCCGCCGCGTTGCGGCGATCGTTCGGCGCGTCGGCCGAGATCCTCCGTAACCCGCAGGACGACCGGGTGGCGAATTTCCGGGATTGGGGCATTCAGCTGGGTCGCCGGTTCCGGGCGCTCAAGCTCTGGTTCGTGATCCGGCGCTATGGGGTCACCGGGCTCCAGGCTCTGCTGCGGGAGCACCTCCGGCTGGGGAAGCGCTTCGCGGACTGGGTGGATCGAGGATCCCCGGTTCGAGCGGATCGGCGGCGCCGAGCTGGCGACGGTCTGCTTCCGGCAGCGCAGGGCGGACTCGGACGATCTCGACACGGTGAACCGCGATCTGCTTCGGCGCATCAACCAGACCGGGAGGATTTTCCTGACTGGAACCGTCTTGAAAGGGCGATTCGTGCTCCGGCTTTCGCTCGGGCACCTGACCTCAACCGAGGCTCATCTGGAGGAGGCCTGGGCCCTGATTCGCCAGCTTGCCGGTTCGCAATAGCTCGGAGCGGAGATAGCGGCCGGTATGGGAAGCCGGACAGGCCGCGATGGCTTCGGGAGTCCCCTGGGCCACGACCTTCCCGCCTTGGGACCCGGCCTCCGGTCCGAGATCGATGACCCAGTCGGCCCGCTTGATCACGTCGAGGTGGTGCTCGATCACGACCACCGTGTTTCCCGCGTCCACCAACCGGTCCAGCACCGCGATGAGGACCCGCACGTCATCCAGGTGCAAGCCGGTGGTGGGCTCGTCCAGCAGGTAGAGCTTTCGCCCCGACTTTTTTCCCGCCTTGATCAGCTCCCGCGCGATCTTGAGGCGCTGGGCTTCGCCGCCGGAGAGCGTCGTGGCCGGCTGCCCCAGCCGCAGGTACCCGAGGCCGACCTGCTGCAGCTGCCACAGCGCCGCGCCCAGCCTGGGCTGGTGATGGAACCGGGTGATCGCTTCGTCCACGGTCCATTGCAGGACATCGTGAATGGAATTGCCCTGGATTCGGACCTCCAGCACCTCGGGCCGGAACCGGGTCCCGCCGCAGGATTCGCAAGGCACGAACACATCGGCGAGGAAGACCATTTCCACCAGCACGGCGCCGGCGCCCTCGCAGGTCTCGCAGCGACCCCCGGGAAGATTGAAGGAGAAGGTGGCCGCGGAATAGCGGCGCTGCCGGGCCAGGGGCTGGGAGGCGAAGAGCTCCCGGATTTCATCGAAGCATTTGATGTAGGTCACCGGGTTCGACCGGGGCGACCGTCCGATGGGTGATTGGTCGATCAGCACGACATCCTGGAGCAGCTCGGCGCCTTTCAGGCCGGCCACCTGCCCGACTTCCTCGCCCAGGTGCGACTTGGCGGAGTGACCGCCGTGCAGCCGGCCCTCGAGCTGCCGGAACAGGATGTCGTGCACCAGGGTGCTCTTTCCACTCCCCGAAACCCCCGTCACCGCGGTCATGGTCCCGAGGGGGATCCGGACGTCGACTCCGTCCAGGTTATGAAGTCTCGCGCCGATGAGATCCAGCCACAGCGGCCCGGCTTTGCGTCGCTCGCTGGGCACTGCGATCCGTTTCCGACCGGAGAGATATTCCCCGGTGAGGGTCGGGATCTCCCCGTGGAGCGGACCGGCATGGACCACGTTGCCGCCGCGCTCCCCGCTCCCGGGTCCCAGCTCCAGCATGAAGTCGGCGTGACGGATCGCCGCGAGATCATGTTCCACCACCAGCACGGTATTGCCGCCGTCGGTCAGCCGGCGGAGGATGGCCAGCAGGCGATCGGTGTCGCGAGGATGCAGTCCAATCGACGGTTCGTCGAGCACGTAGAGCGCGTCGACCAGGCGGGCGCCCAGCGCGTTGCCGAGGGCGATGCGCTGGGCCTCGCCTCCCGAGAGCGTTCTCGCCTGGCGGTCGAGGGTGAGGTATCCCAGTCCCACCTCGAGTACCACATCGACCCGGGCGAGCAGCTCATCCAGCACGGTCACGGCGACCAGGCGCTGAACGCCATCCAGCTCGAGGGCGCGAAGCCAGCGGTGAAGATCGGAAAGGGAGAGCGCGGCGACTTCGGCGATGGTCTTTCCGCCGAGCCGGACCGCCAGGGCGTGCTCGTTGAGGCGGGTCCCCTGACAGGCGGGACAGGTGCGAGCCAGCTGGTATTGGCGCAGGAACACTCGGATGTACTGCTTGTAGCGTTTCTCCTCGAGCCCCTTGAGGAAGGGAAAGATCCCGACGAAGCGCCCGATCGTTCCGTAGAGCAGCTCGCGACGGATCGCTGGCTTCAGAGATCGCCAGGGCTTTTCGGGATCGGCGCCCAGCCGCCGCGCGGTTTCCAGGAGCAGCTTCCGCCGGCCTTCGTACCGCGGCTTGGTCCAGGGATCGATCGCGCCGGCCCGGAGACTCCGGCGCTCGTCCGGGACGATCAGCGACTCGTCGTATTCGAGGACCGCGCCGAACCCATTGCAGCCACCGCAGGCCCCTCTCGGATTGTTGAAGGAAAAGAGCAGCGGGGTCTGGGGGAGCGCCGGCGTGTCGCAGGTGCTGCACGCGGGATGGGCAGTGAATCGCAGCCGTCCTTCAGGGTGCCTGATGATGGCGATCCCTTCTCCCTCGGCGAAGGCCAGGGCCACCGCCTCGGTGAGCCGAGCCGTATCGGTGGCGCGGAGCCGGTCCACCACGACCAGGATTTCCGGGAGGTCGCCGAGCTCGGCGGGGTCGGTGAGATCGTCGAGATGCACCTCCCGCTCCCCCGCGAAGAGCCGCAGGAAGCCAAGGGCGCGAAGATTCTCCACCACCGCCGAAGGGGTGACCCGGGCCGAGGCGGGCAGGGGAAAACAGACCTGCACCGGGGTGTCCCCGAGGGTGGCGGCACGCGCGGCAGCCTCGGCGGGCGTGTCCTTGACGACCGGGTTCCCGCACTTCCGGCACAGGGTGATGCCGGCCCGGGCCCAGAGGAGCCGGAGGAAATCGTAGATCTCGGTGGCGGTGCCCACCGTGGAGCGGCTGGAAACGGTGGGGTTCCTCTGCTCGATCGCCACCGCCGGGGCGATCCCTTCGAGGCGATCGACCAGCGGCTTGGGCATCCGGTCGAGGAACTGCTTGGCGTAGGTCGAGAGGGATTCGATGTAGCGGCGTTGTCCTTCGGCGTAGAGGGTATCGAAGGCCAGGCTGCTCTTGCCCGATCCGGACGGACCGGTGACGACGATCAAGCGTCGCCGCGGAAGGTCGACCGTGATCCCCTTCAGGTTGTGTTGTCGGGCGTTGACGATGCGGAGGACGGAATCTGCCACGAGAGTTAAGTTAGTAGGCTCATGGCGAAACTACTGACCCCCCGGATGCTGCGCCGGGGGTTCGAGTTGTTCGTGCTCGGGTCCGTGATCGGACTGGGCGTTCTCCTCCTCTACGGGAGGAATTTTGACGCCCTGGTCGCGGCGATTCCCCGGATCCACTGGGTCTGGGTGCTGGCGGGGCTCGGGCTCGCCTCGCTGGACTGGCTGGGCGGTGGCGCGCGATTCTGGGTGCTCGCGCGGGAGATCCATCCGGATCCCAACTTCAAAGGCATGGTCCTGGCCGGCGGAATGAGCGCCTGGGCGGCCTACCTGACGCCGCTCCAGTCGGGCAACGGTCCGATGGCGGTCTACACCATGCGCCGGTACGGGGTCCCTCTGCCGATCGCCCTCACCCTGCTGCTGATGACCTTTCTCGCGACGACCGCCTTCTTCGGGGTGGCCGGTCCCCTGGCGATCGTGTTCGGGGCGGGGAAATCGCTGGGGGAACACGGGGTGGTGCTGGGGATTTCGCTCTACGATCTCTTCCTCGTGAGCCTCACGATCTTCGTGGTGGGGTTCGCGCTGCTGCTCCTCACGGTGATCTGGCCCCGGGGGCCCCACCTCCTGGTCCGGGCCATCGCGCGATTCGTGGGACGGCGGTCCCGCCGGGTTATGAAGCGGCTGACCCAGATCGAGGCCGGCATCGACCAGGCCCACGAGGCGATGCAGCGATTCAACACCCCGCGGGGCTGGCTGGCGATCGGGCTGGCCACGGTGATCTCGGGCCCCTCCCACGCGAACAAGCTGCTCGCGGGTTATGTCGCGCTCCGGGCGATCGGGATCGAGGCGCCCTTCTTCGACGTGCTCCTGCTCCAGACCCTGATTTCGTTCCTGCTCTACTTCTTTGCGCCGACCCCGGGCGGCTCCGGGATCGCCGAGCTGCTCTCCGCCGCGGTGATGTCGATCTATGTCCCCCGGGCGCTCACCGCGCTGTACACGGTGATCTGGCGGCTCACCACCACCTATTTCACGGTGGGCTTCGGGTCCCTGGTGTTCACCGCGTGGGTGCGGCGCGGGCTCAAAGCCATCGAACAGGAGCCCGCGCTGGTCGCCGAAGCGCAGCCGGGCTGATTGCTTGCCTCTCCCCATGCCGGAGCCTACGTTTGGGAGGCAACCAGCCCGAATGGAACTCACCTCCCCTTGACGCTTCCCGATACGCGCGGCCGCGGGCTCCGACACCCGAATCCGCCCCAGCACGCCTATGTGGCTCCGCTGGCCGTCCTCCGGGTTCGACGGGGAACCCGGACCGGACTCCGGCTCAGCGTGCGGCGTTCCATGTCGACCGTCGGGAGTGGTGACCAGGCCGATCTCCAGATCCCGGATCCTGGTCTCGCGGCCATCCATGCGCGCCTCGACCTCCGTCAGGGCATCTGGGCCCTCACCGTGCTCGCCAGCGGGGCCGCGGCCCTGGTCGACGGGGAACCGGTGGAGGGAGAGACCCCGCTGTCCCCCGGCAGCACGATCCAGCTCGCGGATACCGTGCTTCTGTTCGAGCCCCGGGATCAGACCGAGGCGGAGCGGGCCCGCCGCGCCGGGCAGAGCGTGGTGGGAGAACCACTCCCGGCGCCCGGGTCCCCCCCCCGAAGCGGCGTCGGCTTCTTCCTGGCGGTCGCCCTCGGCGTGCTGCTCTTCCTCGGGGGAATCGCGCTGGAACTCCTCGCATGAGAATCTCGTGCGCCGGCAACACCGATGTGGGAGTGGTGCGAGCCGGCAACGAAGACAACTTTTTGCTCGACTGTTCCCGCGGCCTGTTCATCGTGGCGGACGGCATGGGAGGCCATGCCGCCGGCGAGGTTGCCAGCGAGATGGCGGTCCAGATCCTCGAGGAACAGCTCGGGTTGCTCCGGGGATTGTCGGACGGCGACGCCGCGGGCCGAATGCGGACCGCAATCCAGAACGCCAACCATGCGATCTTCGAGCGCACCCTCGCCGAGCACGACAAGCGCGGGATGGGGACCACCATCACGGTGATGACCCTGTTCTCCCGCCGCTTCCTGATCGGCCAGGTCGGAGACAGCCGGGCCTATCTCCTCCGCAACGCCGAGCTGTTCCAGCTCACCAAAGACCACAGCTACGTCCAGGAACAGGTGGATGCCGGGTTGCTGACGCCCGACCAGGCTCGAACCCATCCCTACAGCAACGTGATCACGCGCTGCGTAGGGGCCAACGAGGAAGTGGCCCCGGATCTCTACTTCGGCAACCTCGAAGCCGGTGACCTGGTGCTGCTGGCCACCGATGGTCTGACCGGCATGCTGGAGGACGACCAGCTCCGGGGCATCCTGGCCCAGGAGGACAATCCGGAAGCCTGCGTGAACCGGATGATTACCGATGCCAACCGTCGCGGCGGCCTCGACAACATCACCGCGATCGTCATCCGGATCGAGTCCATCGACCCACCCACCGGCGAGGTTCCCGCGGTCAAGCCCGCATGAAGGCGGGGCTGTTCGTCGTGCTCGCCGCATTCACGGCCCTCTACCTCTTTGCCTTTGCCCGCCGGCTCCGGTCTCGCGGGGCGGGCTCCGGAGCCCCGACCGGGGGAGCCACCGGACTGGCGTTCGTCGCGAACTTCTTCGACACCCTGGGGATCGGATCCTACGCGCCGACCACCGCGGCATTCCGGTTTTTCGGAATGGTGCCCGACGAGAAAATCCCGGGCACCCTCACGGTCGGATACGTGCTGCCGACCGTCGCCCAGGCGTTCATCTTCATCTCGATCATTCAGGTCGAGATGCAGACGCTGGTGCTGCTCATTCTCGCGTCGGTGATCGGCTCCTGGCTGGGAGCGGGAGTGGTTTGCCGGCTTCCCCGGCGGAGCATTCAGATCGGGATGGGCGCCGCCCTTCTCGTCGCGGCGATTCTGTTCGTGCTCAAGAACCTGGACGAGATGCGGGGCACCCCGGTGTTTCCCGGCGGTCTGGCCGTGGGCCTCCACGACGGCTGGCTGATCGTGGCGGTTGTCGGCAACCTCATCCTGGGCGCGCTCATGACCCTGGGGATCGGCATGTACGCCCCATCGCTCATCATGATCAGCCTTCTTGGAATGAATCCCAAGGCGGCCTTTCCCATCATGATGGGGTCGTGTGCGTTCCTCATGCCGCTGGCCAGCCTCCGGTTCCTCCGCGCCCAGGCCTACGAGCAGCGTACGGCGGTCAGCCTGGCGCTGGGCGGCGTTCCCGCAGTGTTCCTGGCGGCATTCCTGGTGAAAGCTCTGCCTCTGGTCTGGGTCCGCTGGCTGGTCATCATCGTGGTCCTGTATGCGGCCCTTGGGCTCTTGCGATCGGCTGTCCGAGAATCTCCTCCCCCGGTCCAGCCGCCTCCCGTCACCCTGTAGCCCTCCCCACTCAGCCGGTACCGCAGTAGTTTGTCCCCCTCTGGCTCGGCCGAACCGCCCATTCAAGGAGGGCACCATGGAGAACCTGTTCTCATCGTCCACGCCACGCCGAGGGTTTCTCGGCAGCCTGGCCGCGGCGGCAGCGGCAACCGGGGTGAGTGGGATCTTCCCCAGGGAGCTGATGGGGGCTGCGGAACCCACCCCGGTCACCGATGCCCAGCTCGAAGCCTGGTTCGGGCGCCTCAAGGGGAAGCACCGGATGGTTTTCGACGGGTCGGCGGCGAATTCCGGGATGCCCGGGATCTGGCCGCGGGTTTACCTGAATACCATGGAGGCGACGTATCCGGGCGAGGGCGTCAGCGCGGTGGTCATTCTTCGACACGAAGGGCTGCCTCTCGCTTTGCAGGATCAGATCTGGGCCAAGTACAAGCTGGGGGAGATGTTCGAGATCAAGGACGGGAATGCGCCCGCCACGAAGAACATCTATGCGACGATCACCGGCCTCCCCATCCCCGGTCTGGGCATCGCCGAGCTCATGAAGTCGGGTGTGCTGGTCGGGGCGTGCGACGTGGCGCTCAGCGTCTACAGCGGCATGGCCGCCCAGAAGATGGGAGGGGATGCGGCCGCAGTGAAGAAGGAGTGGGTGGCTGGCCTCCTTCCCGGGGTGCAGGTGGTCCCCTCGGGCGTGCTCGGGGTGGGCCGGGCCCAGGAATACGAGTGCAAGTACTGTTTCGCCGGGTAGGAAGTAGGGCGGACAGGCGGACAGGGGCGGCAACGAGCTGTCCGCCTGACCGCCCGACCGCCTACCCTATAAGTCTCCCGGTTTTCAGCAGTCCTCGCAGTTCCTTCGCTTCGATCTCCACGAGGCCGGCCACCTTCTCGAGCGACCGGCTGATTGGCTGGGCGACGAACACTCGAAGCCGGCGCGCGCTCCGGTAGAGCTCATCGGCGATGCGGGGAAGTCCCACATGGCCGGCGCGGCCCTCGCCGGTAAGCCGCTCAATTCGTCCGTCCCGAAGCCGGAGTGGCAGGTTGACACCGAGAAGGTCCGATCGAGCCGGGAAATCGAGCAGCAGCTCGCCCGGCGCGAGTCCCACCTCGGCGGCCAGGGCGTCCTCCACCTGCTCGGTGAGATCGGGGTCGTCGACTATCCACGAGGCCGGTTCGGGCACCTCCGTAGCCGGCAGGTCGAGGGCCCGCTTGTACAGACGCCGGACCCGCAACGCCTCTGGGAGCGAGCCCGGGTCGGCGGTCTCGAGAAGCTGCATGAACGCGTCATCGGTGAGGCCGGCGATGGCGGGTCCGGTGACGCTTCCCTTTCGCACCGCCAGCCTGACGGCCCGTTTGAACATGCAGGTCGCGCTCCGGACCGCGTGGTGCCAGTACACGTTCCGATACATCTGATATTTGGCGAACAGGAGCGACTCGAGAGCGCTGGCGCCCTTCTCGTGCACCCCGACCTCCAGGCCTCCTCCGCCTTTTTCCACCAGCGTGAGCGAGGCGAGCAACCGGTCCACGTCGATCAAGCCATAGGGAACGCCGCACATTCGGGAATCGCGGCAGAGATAGTCGATCTTGTCGAGGTCGAGCGAGCCCGAAATGAGTCCCTGGAGCGGACTCCGGGAGCGGCCGCGCATGAGGTCGCCGATGGTCCGGATCAGCTCATTCCCACCCAGGGCAGTGAGCCGCTCTGAGAGGCCGGGCTCCTCCAGTCGGGCCACCCCCTGATCCTCGTGGGAGGGGAAGCCCGCCTCTTCCAGCGCATGGGAAAACGGGTAATGGCCGATGTCGTGAAGGAGGGCGGCATGGACAACCGCCTGCCGGTCCGTCCCTGGCACGCGGTCCAGCTCTCCGCGGGCCTCCAGCGCCTGAAGGGCGCGGCGGGTCAGGTGATAAGCCCCGAGGGCATGTTCGAAGCGGGAGTGAGTCGCGCCGGGATACACCAGGAAGGCATGGCCAAGCTGGCGAATGTACCGAAGACGCTGCACCGGCAGGGTATCGAGCAGCCCCAGGGCAGCATCATCGAGCGAGATATTGTCCCAGAGAGGATCGCGGATGACCTCGAAACGATTTGGGCCCTGACTCAAGAGTTCGGTCCGGCGGCGGCGACTCGCTGATCCACTCCCGACGCAAAGGCCGCGAAGTTCGTTCGAAACATCTCCGCAAGCCGGGCCGCCTGGGCATCATAGACGGCTCCGTCCTTCCAGGTTCCCCGGGGATTCAGCACCTCGGCGGGAATTCCCTCGATCGCACGGGGCACTTCGATCCCGAAGACGGGGTCCTTCCGGTACTCCGCCGCATCCAGCGTTCCGGCCAGTGCGGCGTTCACGATGGCGCGGGTGTAGGCCAGCTTGATCCGGGAACCCACGCCATGAGGTCCTCCGGTCCATCCGGTATTGACCAGCCAGACCCGGGCGCGGTGCCTGGCGATTCGATCCCCGAGCATCCGGGCATACACCCCGGGATGAAGGGGGAGAAACGGCGCGCCGAAACAGGCCGAGAAGGTGGCCGACGGCTCGGTCACGCCTTTCTCGGTGCCGGCGACCTTCGCGGTGTAGCCCGAGAGGAAGTGATACATGGCCTGCTCGGGGGTCAGCCTGGCGATCGGAGGCAGAACGCCGAACGCATCCGCAGTCAGGAACACCACGTTCCTTGGATGCCCACCGCGACCTGCCGGGACGTAGTTCGGGATGAAGTGCAGGGGGTAGCTCGCCCGGGTATTCTCGGTGACGCTGTCGTCGGCATAGTCCGGGGCGCGGGTCAGCGGATCCACCACCACGTTCTCGAGCACCGTCCCGAACGTCCGCGATGCCGCGTAGATCTCCGGTTCGCCCTCGGGAGAAAGGTGGATAACCTTGGCGTAGCAACCACCCTCAAAGTTGAAGATCCCGGCATCGCTCCAGCCGTGCTCATCGTCGCCGATGAGCTTCCGGGCCTGATCCGCCGAAAGGGTGGTCTTTCCAGTCCCCGAGAGGCCGAAGAAAATCGCGGTGTCCCCCGCCGGTCCCAGGTTCGCGGAGCAGTGCATTGAGAGCACTCCGCGCTCCGGCAGCACGTAATTGAGCACGGTGAAGATGCTTTTCTTCATCTCTCCGGCGTACTGGGTTCCGCCGATCAGCACGATCTTCCGCGCCAGGTTCAGCACGATGAACGTGGCCGACCGAGTGCCGTGGCGGGCGGGATCGGCTTCCAGCGCGGGACAGTGATACACCACCCATTCCGGATGGTGTTCCGCGAGCTGGGCCGGATCGGGCCGAATGAACATGTTCCGTACGAACAGGGCCTGCCACGCGTTGGGGGTGATGAACCGCACCGGGATGCGATAGGCAGGGTCCGCTCCGGCGAACAAATCCTGAATGAACAGCTCGGATTGTCCTTCCAGGTGTGCCCGGGCCTGCGACAGGAGGCTCTCGAAATGGGCCTCCGACATCCGGGCGTTGCGATCCCACCAGACCTTGCCCGTGGACGATGACTCATCCACCAGGAACTTGTCCTTGGGACTGCGTCCGGTATGGGGCGCCGTCATGGCGGTGAACGCCCCGCAATCGGTGAGCTTGCCTTCGTTGCGCCGGATCGCGTGCTCGATCAAGGAGGCCGAGCCGAGATTCGGGTGCACCTGTCCTGGAGCGATCCCCTGGGCGGAGAGATCGATAGTTTCGGGCTTGATGGACTTGGTTGGCATCCAATAAAGATGGAGCCGGGAAGGCGATGGAGCCAGTCATTGCCATTCGGGGTTTCGATCACCTTCAGTATCGACTTGAAGCGGAGGACTTCTCCCGACGTGGCAGGTATCCAACATCCGGCACGTCGCGAAGGCACGGGGTGTCGGGCCGTTCGAATGTCCCTCGATGTAGTGGCCCGGGTGCGACACCAGATCGTCGATTTTCAGGGCTCGACACCGCTCTAGCTCCCCGATGAAAGCCCTTATGGATCTTTCAGTTAGCAGGCGGTCCTCGGGGCCGAGGTTGATGAGGTACGAATCGTGCTAAATCACTGCGCGGAGGCCGGTTGCGGCGATGTGGCTGGTTGGTGAAGAGCTGAATCACCCATGGTTTCGAGGTGTCATGAGAGAGCGAGTCTATCTCTTTGGCGATCCCGCCGCTCGGCCCGAGGGCCTGGAGCGCGCCCTGGTTCGCGCGGGGTTCGCGCTCGCCGAGGGGGGAGATCCTGCCATGACTCCTCCCGACCTGGCGCTCGTGGCGGTGCCACCGACTGACAACCAGCTTTCCGCGTTCCTTGCCATCAGCAAACAGTTCTCCCTGGGTCAGGTTCCCACCATCGTTCTGCTGGGGACCTCCGATCGCGCCAGCGTGATCCGGGCCCTGGCGCTCGGGGCGGTGGATGCCCTGGCGTTCCCGATCGATCTCGGGAGAATTGTGCGCCCGTCTGGAAGCTCGCTTCCGGGATACCGCCGAGCTTCGCCGGGCGACCAACGCCGTGGCGCTCAAGTCCGAGCTGCTGGACGCAGTCGAGGAGATCGCGGGCATGGTCCGTCCCGAAGAAATGCTGGAGACGATGACCCGCCGGCTCGGTATCGGCGCTTGCCATGGCGCACTGCGCCTGTCTGGCTCCCTCCTCCGACCGCCGGCACGCCCGGATCGTCGCGGTCCATGAGAACCCCACGCTGCGCGGGGTTTCGGTCGACCTGTTCCGCTATCCCGAAGCGGTCGAAGCGGCGATGTCCGGGCGTTCAGTCCATGCTCCCGAAGTCCTTCGCGATCCGCTCTTCCTCGCCCATCTGGCCCAGTGGCCCGATTCGCCGGAAGTGCACGAGATCGAAAGCGCGGCGGCGATCCCCCTGGTAAGCCAGCGGGCGGTCCGGGCCGTGATGGTGCTGCGCACCCGGCGGGGAGATCCCGCGATCGGGAAGTCGGAGGTGGCGCTGGTGGAGCAGGTCGTGAACGCCACGGCCGCCCTGATCGAGCGGGAGGAGCGTCGCGCCGACGTGACGCGCCGGCAGCTTCTCGGGACCGGAACCGATCCGCTCACCGGGTGCGGAAATCTGGATGCCCTGGATATCCGGCTCCGGGAAGAGGTGGAACGGGTGCGCCGCTACGGAGGTGAGACCGCGCTCGCCCTGCTCGACGTGGACTCGTTCCGGGACCTGAATGTCCGGCTCGGCAAGGATGCGGGCGACCGGTTTCTTCGAGAGCTGGGCGGAATTCTGCTTCGGGAAACCCGGATCACCGACTTCGTGGCGCGCTACGGCAGCGACGAATTCGCCCTGATCATGCCGGCCACCCCGATTCAGGGGGCCCGGATGCTGCTGTCCCGGGTCGGAGTTCGGCTCACCGAGCATGATTTCGAGGATGTCGTGCTGGCCGACCGGCCTCGTCTGGCTGCCGGCCTGCTCACCCTGCCGAACAAGGGCCTGGTCCGGGTCGAGGATCTCCTCGCCTCGGCGGAAGCCGCGCTGATGCGGGGCAAGACCGGGGAAGGCGACCGGGTCGGTCTGGTGGCGGCGTAGACTCAGCGCCGCCGCAGCCAGTCGGCCGGATCCAGCGCGATCTGGTTTTCTCCCCGGATTTCGAAATAGAGATGTGAGCCGTACTCGGAGTTGTCTCCCCCCACCGTTCCGATGACCTGTCCCCGCTGCACGGTCGCGCCGGTCTCCACCGTGGCCGTGGCGAGCTGCATGTAGAGGGAGAAGTACCCGTTTCCGTGCTCGAGCACCACGGTGAGGCCGTAGGTTCCCAGGCGCTGAACCAGGGCGACCCGTCCCGAGGAGACCGCCTTGACCGGCGTGCCGCTGGGCGCACCGATGCCGATTCCGTTGCGGCGAATCACCGCGCCGCTCGGGAGGGTATCCCGCCCGAACTGAAACAGGATTCGACCATCGACCGGCCACTCCAGGGAACCGAGATCCGCGGTCGTAAGCGCGGTTCCTCCCGGGCCGGTCGGAGCCGGCGTGGTTCTGCCTGCTGCCCGGCGATTTCGCTCGAGGGCGGCGAGGACGTCGAGCAGTCGCTGTTCGTCGCGTTCCAGCGCGGTGACCCGCTGCTTGGTGGATTCGCGGGAGCGGTTCAGGCGATTGAGCTGGGCGGTGCGGTCTTCCGCCAGACTCTGATAGCTCCGGAGCTCGGAGGAGCGCTCCTCCCGGCGCCGGTCGATATCCTCCTGCACGTTCACCAGCTCGCCACGCTGCTTTCGAATCCGGGACTCGAGCTGGCCGATGTCCTCGACCAGGGAGCGATCCTGGCGGTTCTGGAGATACAGGTACTTGTAGCGGGAGAGGAGATCGGCGAACGACTCGGCGGTCAGGAGGACCTGAAACGCATACAGGGGACCCCGTTTGTAGATCTCGACCAGACGCCGGTTGAGAACCGCGCGACGATCGGCCAGGTTGTCCTGGGCCAGGGCGAGCTGCTGACTCGACGAGAGCAGCTGGTCCCCGAGCTGCCGGAGCTGACGCTCCAGCTCGTTCACGATCCGGTTGGTGGCTTCCCGCTGACGCTCGATGTTCCGGAGCTCGGCGCCGGCGTCCCGGACCTGGCCTTCCAGCCGGTCCTGCTCCTGGCGCAGCCGGTCGCGCTCGGCGCGAATCTCCTCGAGGCGCCGGCGGCTTTGTTCGATGTCGGACTGGGCGTGGAGACGGAGCGGCGTCAGGAGCAGGGAATAAGAGCAGGGCATAGGGAGTAGCGAACCACACAACGGCGTTTCCTGTTCCCTATTCCCCATTCCCTGGTCGCTTCCTTACACACGCCTGAGCTGCCTTCCCACGCTGAGCAGCGTTCCCAGCAGGCCGATCGCGGCGCCGAAGAGCACCATGAGGCAGGACCTCGATGCCCCCGAAGAAGACGAGGCTGCTCCCCAGGTCGGTCGGTGGTGCGGCGGAAAATGGCGAGGACGATCCAGCACAGGGCGACCGCGAGCAGTCCGCCGGCCAGCCCCTTGATGAGCCCCTCGAGGAGGAACGGGCTCCGGATGTAGCGATTGGTGGCGCCCACCAGCCGCATGATGGAAATCTCGGTGGCTCGCTGGAGGATGGTGATCCGGATCGTCACGCCGATGATGGCGATACCGACGCCCGCGAAGGCGAGCCCGATGACCGCGCCGACGATCCCCGCGAGGTTCCGCAGCTGGTCGAGCCGTTCCACCCAGTCGCGGCCGTAGCGCACGTCATCGACGAAGGAAAATCCCCGGACCCGCTCCGCCACCGCCTGGGCGCTTTGGGTATTCCGGAAGTCGGGCTTGAGACGGATTTCCAGGGACGGAGGCAGAGGATTGGTCTCCAGGTCACGGAAGGCCTCGCGGAATTCGACCAGCTCCGCGCGGGCTCGGGCCAGGGCTTCCTCCGCGCTCACATAGCGCACCTCGAGCACTTCGGGGAACGCCTCGATGTCCTTGCTCGCGGCAAGGATCGTTTCCCCGGGCGTGCCCCGGAGGATGAAGGCGACCACCTCCACCCGCTCGGCCACGGTGCGGAGGGCCTGGCGGAAATTGAGCGCCACCAGGGCGAACAGACCGATGGTGAAGAGGGAGAATCCGATCGAGGCGACCGAGAGAGCGGAGAGCAGGGGAGTCCGCCGGAAGGTCCGCAGGGCTTCCTGAAGCGGGGTGGCCATCTAGCCCTTCCGCTCCTCGGCGGAGTCGTAGACGACCTGCCCGCCCTTGAGCTCGAGGACCCGGTAGGGAGTATCCCGGACCAGCGCCAGATTGTGGGTCGCCATGAGCACGACCGCGCCGCCGGCGTTGATCTCCTGAAGGAGCTGGAAGATGCCGCGGGTGGCGCGCTCGTCGAGGTTCCCGGTCGGCTCGTCCGCGAGGAAGATGGGGGGATCGTTCACCAGCGCCCGCGCGATCGCCACCCGCTGTTGTTCCCCGCCGGAAAGCTCCCGGGGGTACACCTTGGCCTTTCCTGCCAGCCCGACCCGGGTCAGCACCCGCATGACCCGGCCGGGAATCGCCTGCTTCCGGCCCCGGTCACCTCCAGCGCGAAGGCGACGTTTTCCTCGACGGTGCGATAGGGGAGCAGGCGGAAATCCTGAAACACGATCCCGAGCTTCCGGCGGAGCCGGGGAATCTGTCCGGGCGAGAGCTCGCTGACCGGGAACCCCGAGACCTTCACCTCACCGGCATTGGGGCGCTGCTCCGCGAAGATCAGCGAGAGCACCGACGACTTGCCGGCTCCCGAATGCCCGGTGAGAAATGCGAACTCCCCTTTGGAGACCTGAAACGACACGTCCCTGAGCGCCGGGACCCCGTTGGGATAGGTTTTGGAGACGTGGGAAAAACGGATCACGTCGGGAAAGGTAAGAGGTAAGCGGTGAGAGGTGAGAGGGGGGAGCGGTGAGAGGGGAAAGCCGCTCCGCCGGGAACCGCTCCCCCCTCTCACCTCTCACCTCTCACCTCTCACCTTTTAAGCGCCTGCTCCAGGTCGGCGACCAGATCTTCCGGCGTCCTCGATCCCGCAGGACAGACGAAGGAAGCCCGGTCCGATTCCGGCCTCCACGAGCTCTTCTTCACTGCGGCCGACGTGGGAGGTGAACCGGGGATCGGAAACCAGACTCTCCACCCCCGCCAGGCTCGGCGCGTGGGCGAATATCCGCAGCCGGCGCAGGAATTTTTCTGCCGCCGCCGCGCCGCCCCGCAGGGTCAGGCCGACCATTCCGCCGAAGCCATCCAGGGTTCGCCGGGCGATTTCGTGATCGGGATGACTCGCCAGGCCGGGGTAGGAGACCGAGGCGACCGCGGCATGCTGCTCCAGGAACTGCGCGACCGCCATCCCGTTGGTGTTGTGCCGCTCCACCCGGAGCGCGAGGGTCTTCATGCCGCGCTCGACCAGCCAGGCCTGATGAGGATCGATGGATTGACCCCACCGGCGGACCAGGCGGATCACCTCCTCGACCAGGGGCCGGGTGCCCGCCACGGCGCCGGCGATCACGTCGGTGTGTCCGTTGAGGTACTTGGTCGCACTGGTGATGACGATATCGGCCCCGTGCTCGAGGGGACGGAAGTTGATCGGGCTCGCGAACGTCGCGTCCACCAGCAGAGCGATCCCGGACTCCTTGGCGAGCCGGGCGATGGGCTCCACGTCGAGCACCCGGACGGTCGGGTTGATGGGCGTTTCGAGGAAGATGGCCCGGGTCGTTTTCCGGATGGCCTTCCGCCAGCCCGTGGCTGGGTGGGATCGAGGTAGCTGATCGAAATCCCGAAGCGGCTCAGCTCCTCGTCGAAGAGCCGGGTGGTTCCCCCGTAGATCCACCGGCTCGCGACCAGGTGGTCGCCGGAGCGGAGCACCGCCAGGTGGGCCAGCGCGGTCGCCGCCATCCCGCTCGAAACGAACGCTGCGTCTTCGGCGCCCTCGAGCAGGGCATACTTGCGCCCGAGCGACAGCTGGTTCGGATTGTTTCCGTAGCGGGTGTACTGCACCTCGCGATCCGAGCCGATGGCATTGACGAAGGTGGCGGACTGGTAGATCGGCTCGACCACCGGATCGCGCTCCTCCCGCGGCTCCGGAATGCCGTGCACCGCAAGGGTGGAGCGGCCGAGACGGGGCTGCTTCATGCGTCGGACGGGAACCGGCAGCGGCCGGTAGGTCCCGCCCGCCGCGAGGATCAGCCGGCGGAGCGCCAGCGACTGGAGGGCGTCGGCGGCGCGCTCGACGGTCCATCCCAGCGCTTCGGCGAGTCGCTTGGCATCTCCGGCGCCCAGCCTCTGTACCGCCTGGAAGGCGATCGCGACATCGGGACTGGTCGTGCCCAGCACCCGGGGCGCGCCGTTGCCGACCGGAAAGGCGGCGACCGACAGCCCATGGCGCTCGAGCACGTGATCGATCGCCTCCAGATGGAGCTCGGTTACTCCGGAGAGCAGGACATAGGAGTCCTCCCCGTCATTGACCCGCAAGCAGGAGCTTGGCGACGACCTCGTCGGCGCAGCTGAAATCGATGACCCCGACCGCGGTGAAGTCGAGCTGGATGGTCCGGTAGCTCGCGCCATTGATGGTCTGCTCGATGCGGTTCGCGGAGCGCCGCGCCGGTCGAGCGGGTCACCAGGTCGGAGTAGGGAGTGGTAGACGTCTCGCGCAACAAGGGGGCAAGCTCGATCCGCCGCATCATGAAGCGCCGTCCTCCTCCTGGGCTGGAATGATGATCTGAACCTGCGAGCCGGGGAAAAAGGGAAGATGCTCGACCAGCAGCGTGTCGTCGTCCCACGGCGGAACGATGGTGATGCGCGCGGTGCCGCTCCGCACCGACATCTTCCCCTGCCACCGGGTAACGTAACTACGAATGTGATAAAGTCCCTGCCCCCGTCCCGGATCGCGATAGCGGCTCACATTATGCATCAAGCGCCAGCTCGACTGCGGCGCCGTCTCCCCAGCGCTCTCCCACCTTCCGGGATTCGGTGGGCTCGAGCGAACGTCGGAACCCGATGCCCGAGTCGCTGACCGCGATGACGGCGACCTTCCGTCCCAGCCGTTTCCTCCATTTGATAGGTCTGCACCGTCACCCATCCGCTCGCGCCGGCGTGCTCCACGATGTTCTGGCACACTTCCGAGAGCGTCATGACGAAGCCGCACGGTGGCCTGGGGCGCGAGGTTGACTTCCGCGGCGAGAATCCGCTGCGCCCGCTCCTGGATCTTGCCGACGACGTCGTTGACGTCATCGAACACCCGAATCGGAGTGATCGGGAGCAGCACTTCGGTCGGGGTCTCGTAGGGTCGGTTGGGTACCCGGCCGACCACTTCCCAGGTCTCCGCGGCGTGATGAAAGAATCCGTTGCGGGCCCAGTAGCTCCTCGTGTCGGCCGAATCCGGGATCAGGAAGCGGGGTTTGGGGAGGTTGGCGGCGCGGAGGGCGTCTCCCAGGGAAAGCAGACCGGCGAATCCGATCGGGTTCGCCCAGGTCGCCGCTCGGGCATCGAGAATGAAGGGCTCCGGAGGCCACCCCCCGAGCAACTCGGCGAGCAGATCGAGGGTTTTGTCCTCGAGCGACGGGGGGAGATCGATGACCCGCATCAGAGCGTCACCAACTCTCCCCGGAGGTGGCGGGCCAGGCCGCTGGCTCCCCGGAAGGTCACGTTTCGCGCGGCGGCTCGATTCCCCGCAACGACGGCGTGCTCGAGCGATTGCCCGGCCAGCAGCCGGGAGAACACCGCGCCTCCGAACACGTCCCCGCAACCGGTGGGATCGAGAGGTTCCGTCACCGCATCGGCGGGGACCAGGCGGGTGCGGATCGGCGACGCTCCCGATGCCGCCATGAGCGGGAGCTCGCGGTCGCTGACGTAAATCGCGCCACGCGAGCCCAGGGTGACAATCAAGGCCCCGGCGCCCGCCGCGAGCATGCCTGCGGCGAGTGAGAGGGGATCCCGGCTCAGCTGGCTCATCTCGTCCTCGTTGACCTGAATCACGTTGAAGCACCCAAACCAGCTCGGCGCATCGGGAAGCGGCTGAAGGGTGCGCATCCCGTCGCTTCCGATCCCAAGGAGCAGGGAGTGAAAGTCGGCATAGATCGGTCCCCCGAAGCTCTGCCGCAACGCTTGCGCGGTTCCCAGACTCATCTCGTAGCCTGAGATGAAATTCAGGTAGATCGCATCGAGATCACGGACCATCGGCCCCAGCTCCGGCCAGGTCCATCCCGGGACGCCGCCCGACATCCGCTCGCAGCGCCGGTCGGCGCTCTGATACATCAGGACGACCCGGTTGTTGTCGCCGGGAACCTCGACACACCGCCCGCCTGGGGCGAGTCGGCGGAGCGTCCCCAGAAACTCGCTCGCCTCCCGGGCCAGGTCGCGACCGACCTTGATGAGCGGCACGATCCGCCAGCGCTCGGAAAGCTCGGCGTCGAGACTCGCGAGCGCATACGCGATCCCGCCCCATTCCTGCACCACACGGCCGAGGGGGTCCCGTCCATGAATCTCGTCCCAGACCAGCGATCCGATGACCCCGATGTCAGGCATGCTGATCCAGCCAGGCGCGAGCCGCGCCGACCACGCCGGCGCTTCCTGGCAGCGCCCCGGGCACGATCCGGCAGGCCTCGACCGCCGGCTTGAAGGCCCGGCGGGCGACTTCGCGCCGGAGCGGTGCGAAGAGGTGCTCTCCTGCCTGAGTCACCCCGCCACACACCACCACCACCTCGGGGTTCAGCACATTGAGCAGATTGGCGACGCCCACGCCAAGATAGCGGGCGGTGTCTCGCACCACCTCGTCGGCCAGAGGATCCCTCGCCGCGGCGGCTTCGAACACGGTTTGCGCCGTGAGCCGGTCGAGGTCCCCGTCCACTCGCTCCAGCAGATCCGAGGTGGCCCCCGCCTCGATCGCCTCCACCGCCCGGCGGGCAATGGCAGGACCCGAGGCGTACGCCTCGAGGCAGCCGTCGTTTCCGCACCCGCAGCGGCGTCCGTTCACTTCGATGGTGATGTGGCCGATCTCACCGGCCACATCGGAGGCGCCGTGGACCAGCTCTCCGCCGACGACCAGCCCACCGCCGATGCCGGTGCCGATCGTGATGCAGACCGCGTCGCGGGCGCCCCGCGCGGCGCCGACCCAGTGCTCGCCCAGCATGGCGCAGTTGGCATCGTTGTCGAGCGAGGCCGGCAGTCCGAGCGCCTCGCCGATGCGATTTCGCACCGGCATGTCCCGCCAACGGAGGTTGGGGGTGAAGATCACGACGCCGGTTTCCCGGTTCAGCGGACCCGGTGAACCGATCCCGACGCCGAGGATATCGGCCCGGGCGTCCTCGCCGCGAACGGTGGCGATCACGTCCCGGGCCATGCGCACGATGCGTTCGATGACCACGTCGGGACCTTCCGGCGCCCCGGTTGGCACCGACACCAGGGCGCGCACTTCTTCGCCGTCCTTCCGGACCGCGCCCACGACCAGATTGGTGCCGCCGATATCGACGCCGATGATATAGTTCATAGGTGCGAAGTGTGAGGTGTGAGGTCCGCCTGTCCGCCTGTCCGCCCTATTCTACCTGCAACACGGCCAGGAACGCCTCCTGGGGAATCTCCACCGCGCCGACCTGCTTCATCCGGCGCTTTCCTTCTTTCTGCTTCTCCAGGAGCTTGCGCTTCCGGGTCACGTCGCCGCCGTAGCATTTGGCGAGAACGTCCTTCCGGAGGGCCGAGATGGTCTCCCGCGCGATGATCTTCTGGCCGATCGCGGCCTGAATGATGACCTGGAAGAGCTGGCGAGGGATCAATTCCTTGAGCTTCTCGGCCACCTTCCGGCCCCACTCATAGGCCTTTTCCTTGTGGATGATGACGCTGAAGGCGTCCACCTGCTCGCTGTTGATCAGCATGTCGAGCTTGACCAGGTCGCTCTCCCGGTATCCCGCCATCTCGTAGTCGAGCGAGGCGTAGCCGCGGGAAAGCGACTTGAGGCGGTCGTAGAAATCCAGCACGATCTCCCCGAGGGGGAACTCCCAGTGAAACTCGACCCGGGTGGTGTCGAGGTAGTGCATCCCTCCATAGATCCCGCGTCGCTCCTGGCCCAGCTTCATGATCCCGCCGATGTAATCGGCGGGAGCCATGATCCGGGCCTTCACGTACGGTTCTTCGATCCGCTGGATGCTTCCAGGGTCGGGAAGGTGGGAGGGGTTCTCGACCACCTCCATGTCTCCGCTGGTCTTGTAGACGTGGTACTCCACCGTCGGCACGGTGGTGATCAGGTTGAGGTCGAATTCCCGTTCCAGCCGCTCCTGCACGATTTCGAGATGGAGGAGGCCCAGGAAGCCGGCCCGGAAGCCGAAGCCCAGGGCGGTTGACGTCTCCGGCTCGTAGTGGAGCGAGGCGTCGTTGAGCTGGAGCTTCTCGAGGGCGTCCCGCAGGGATTCGTATTGATCGGTCGTGGTCGGGTAGATGCCCGCGAAGACCATGGACTTCACTTCGCGGTATCCGGACAACAGATCCGTGGCGGGATTGGCGGCATCGAGCAATCGTGTCGCCGACCCGGGCATCCCGGACGTCCCGGAGGTTCGCGATCAGGTACCCGACTTCCCCGGCGCCCAGCTCCTCGACGGCGTGCTGGCCGAGCTGGAGATATCCCACCTCATCCACCTCGTAGTCATTGTCGGTGTGCGACCCGAACCGGATGATGGTGCCCTTCCGCACGCTCCCGTCGACGACCCGGATGCTGGGCACGGCGCCGCGATAGCGATCGAAGTGGCAGTCGAATACCAGCGCTCGCAGCGGCGCTTCGGGGCGCCCGCGGGGCGCCGGGATTCTGGCGACCACCGCCTCCAGCAGCTCGGGGACGCCGATCCCCTCCTTGGCGGAGACCAGGAGAATCTCCTCGCGCTTCGCCCCGATCAGGTTCATGATCTCTTCGGCGCGGCGCTCCGGCTCGGCGCCCGGGAGGTCGATCTTGTTGAGCACCGGAATGATCTCGAGTCCGGCATCCATCGCGAGGAAGAGGTTCGAAAGAGTCTGCGCCTGTACTCCCTGGCTGGCGTCCACCACCAGGATGGCCCCCTCGCAGGCGGCCAGCGACCGGGAAACCTCGTACGTGAAGTCCACGTGACCCGGGGTATCGATCAGGTTGAGCTCGTAGTCGTTGCCGTCCCGGGCCTGGAACTGCATCCGCACCGCGTTCAGCTTGATGGTGATCCCGCGCTCCCGCTCCAGGTCCATGGTGTCGAGCACCTGCTCGCGCATCTGGCGCTTGTCGAGCGTACCGGTGGCCTCGATCAACCGGTCGGCGAGGGTGGACTTGCCGTGATCGATGTGGGCGACGATGCAGAAATTCCTGATGTGCGCCTGCATGCTCAAAAGTAAGGAGGTCGCCTTATCTTCGTCGCGTGCCCGCGCGCCGCTTCTCCATTTACGACGCCGAGATGATCCTCGTCGCCCTGGTCTGGGGCGGCAACTTCAGCGTGAGCAAGTTCGCCATGACGGAGATCCCGCCGCTGGCCTTCAGCGCGCTCCGGTTCGTGGTGGCGAGCGGCATTCTCCTCCTGATCACCAAACGCCTGGGCGCCTGGCGCCGGCTGCCGAGTCGAACCTTCTGGTCCCTGGCGGGGCTCGGGGTGGTGGGCAACACCTTCTATCAGACCGCCTTCATGACCGGCCTTTCGATTACCACCGCCACCAACAGCGCGATGATCGTGGCGATTCTCCCGGTGATGGTGGCGGTCCTGGGACGGCTGCTCGGCATCGAGCGAGCCTCACCCCTCATGTGGCTCGGGGTCGTGCTCGGGACGTCCGGAGTGCTCCTCGTGGTCACCGCGCGAGGGGTGCACCTCCATTCCGAGGCGCTCACCGGGGACCTGCTGGTCCTTTTCGCCACGGTCTGCTGGTCCCTCTACACGGTGGGGGTGCTCCGCGCGGGGCAGGGGGTCAATCCGCTCCAGATTACCGCGATCACCGCGGCTGGCGGAACCCCGGGGCTCCTCCTGGTCGGACTCCCCGGCCTGGTGCGGCAGGATTGGGGCCTGGTGTCGACCAAGACCTGGGCCGCGCTGGCCTATGCCGCCCTGCTATCCCTGGTGCTGTGCTACGTGCTGTACAATCGGGCGGTGCAAGGGATCGGAAGCGGCCGGACCGCCATCTACAACTGCATTACTCCGCTCATGGCGATGGTGGTGGCGTGGCTGACCCTGGGGGAGATACCCCTGGGAATCCAGCTGATCGGCGTCGCCCTGGTGATCGGCGGTGTCCTGGTGAGCGTCGCCTCCGGACCCTCCCGGAACCGCGCCGTCGTTCCGGAATAGCGATCGCTTCCCGCTACGGGCTCCCCCCGACGATCTGTTTGTACGAGTCCGGATTCCACTTCGGACGCTGAGCCGCGTTCGCCACCTCCTGGCCGAGGTAGAACAGCAAGCGAACGATCCGGCTCTCCTTTTCGGCGTCGATCTTGTCCGGTGAATCGCTGGGCTGGTGGTAGTCCTCGTGGGTCCCGTTGAAGAAGAACAGGATCGGGACTCCCTTGACCGCAAAGTTGTAGTGGTCGCTCCGGAAGTAGAACCGCTCTTCCGGCCATCGGTCATCAATCGCCGCCATGTGGAGCTCGGGGTGGGCGGCGTTCACCCGCGACAGGGTCGCTCCCAGGTCGGAATGCTCCCGTCCGATGGCCACGATGGTGTCCTTCCAGTTCCGTCCGATCATGTCGGCGTTCAGGTCCGCCACGATCTGTCCCATCGGGACTGGGGGGTTATTGGTGAAGTGTTCGCTCCCCCAGAGCCCGTGCTCCTCACCGCTCACCGTGAGGAAGATGACGGACCGCCTGGGCCGAGCTCCCGGCTGGCTGAATGCCTCGGCCAGCTCCATGATGCCGACGGTGCCGGAGCCGTCATCGTCGGCGCCGTTGCAGATGCTGTCCCCTTCCCGAGGCCGGCACCCAGCGCCCGGCCGGCCCGCGGTCCCTATGTGGTCCATGTGGGCCGAGAACACCAGGTACTCGTTCCGGAGCGCCGGATCGCTGCCTTCCAGGATCCCCACCGTGTTAGGCGCGAAAGCCTGCGTCAGGGTGGTGTCCTGCAATCGGATGGTGCCGGTCCAATCGGGCATCGGGACCAGGACCATGTTGGGCGCGGCACGGATCTGATCGAACTGGTCTCCGGCGTCGGGGACCTGCTGGACCACGCCACGCTCGAGGATGGCCGCGATGGGAACCGCCCGGCTGATGCCGACCACGGTGCGGGGAAACGACTGGATGCTGGCATACTGGGCGAACGCGGTATCCGAGCTGACCACCACTACCACCCCCGCCGCTCCCGCCGTCCCGAGCTGCTGAAGCTGCCGCAGGCCGGTCCGGTTGAGGCGCTGGTCGGTGGCCTGGGGAACGTAGACCACCACCTTGCCCTTGACCGCGCTCTCCGGAATGCTGTCGGAGTTGATGGGACCACCAAGCAACACCACCGACCCGTGGATCTCCCCGTTCGTGGGACCACCAATGAGAGCCGCTCCCCGCTCGAAGGTGGCATTGACGTTTTCGCTGCCGTTGGTAAACCCGATGGTGGAGCGCCCGGCCAGCAGCTGTTTCCGCGCGATGGGGTACCGCATCAGGTAGCCACCATTGTCGCCGCCGGGCTTGAGCCCAAGGCGCTTGAATTCGCTCGCGACGTAGTTGGCCGTCTTGTCGAGCCCCGGGCTCGGCGTGTCGCGCCCCCCCATCGAGTCATCCGCGATGAGAAAGATCCGCCGGCGTACGTCCGCCTCGGTGATGGTGAGCGCAGCCCGGCGCATGACATCCAGAGAGGGAGCGCGGCCGGTTTGAGCGGCGAGCATGGCGGGCGCGATGACAGCCACGAGGCCACCGAGGGCGAGTCGAGACACGAGTCGATTGTCCTGAATGAAAGTCAGACGCCAGCGTCGTTCGGTTTCCGCGGGGAATGTAATTGCGGAGGTTTGCGGCGCTTGAGCCGCGGATCGCCTGTCGGGCGGGGAGCCGGCGGCTTGCCCCGCCCGGCTTCGGGGGAGTCATGGCCGCGCGGATCATGCGACTTGCCGTGCTCGGTGCCGGGAGACTTGCCGCGATCCGGATTGGCCGGCCGGGCTGGAGGAGGCGGCTTGGGCCTGACGGTATCGGCCACCACGGACAGATCTCGGCCCCGAACCGCGGGCAGCGCGGATGGGCTCGAACTCAGGGAAAGAAGCAGGACCAATCCAATCATGTCGGCCACTGGAGTAGCATACTGGGTGCCAGCATTCCCGGATCAATCCGGCGTTCCAAGTAACCTTGCCTCAAGCACTTGGGTCGGGCAACCCAAGTCGCGCCATTTCGCCGTGTCCACCCTTCGGGACACCGTGCCGGCGCGTTGACACCTCCCGGCGACGTCCCTACGATACCCGGGCTTATGGTGTCCCCCGCTGCTACCAGCGCCAGGAATCGCCTCGATCTTCTTGACCCCGCCGAAGTCGCGCGCCTCGGCGGCCTCGAATTGATCACCCAGGGCATCGTGGAGGGATTCCTCACCGGGCTGCACCGCTCTCCCCGCCGCGGATTCTTCATCGAATTCGCCGAGCACCGCATGTACCAGCCCGGCGACGAGCCGCGCTATCTCGACTGGCGGCTCCTGGGGCGGAGCGATCGCCTCTACGTCAAGCAGTTCGAGGAGGAGACCAATCTCCGTTCCATGCTGGTGCTCGACACCAGCCGTTCGATGGACTGGTCGGGCGCGCCGGATCGTCGCCTTACCAAGCTGGCCTACGCGGAGCGGCTGGTCGCTTCGCTGGCGCTGGTGCTGCTCCGGCAACGGGACGCCACCGGCCTCCTGACCTTCGCCGACACGGTGCGCCGGGTGATTCCTCCACGGGCCCTCCACACCCAATGGCAGCTCATCCTCGGTGAGTTGGGGAACAGCGGATCGGGGGAGGGGACCGCGGCCGAGCCCGCCCTCCGCCGGGTGGTGGAGCGATTGCGCCGCCGGGGTCTCGTGGTCTTCGTCTCGGATCTGCTGTTCGATCCTCCGCTGGCGCTCCGTGCCCTGCGGTTCCTTCGACACCGGGGCCACCAGGTGCTGGTGCTCCACATTCTGGATCCCGAGGAACTGGAGCTTCATGGTCCCGCGGAGGCCCGTTACGAGGACCCCGAGACCGGACAGGCCGTGGTGCTCCGCCCGGCGGACTGGGCGGATGCCTATGCCCGGACCGTGCGGCAGGTCGTCACGGAATGGCGGGTCGCCTGCCGCAAGCGGGGCATTCTGTACGAGCGGGTGACGACCGACACTCCATTCGGTCTGGCCCTCCGGCAGGCGCTGGTTCGCTCCGCCCGGCTCGCGTGATCGGCTTCGCCGCCCCCTGGGCGCTGTTGGGACTCGCCGCGGCGGCCATTCCGCTGCTGCTCCACCTGTTCGCCCGCCGCGAGCCGCCGACCGTGGTGTTCCCCGCGACCCGCTACCTCGCCGAGACGGCCCGCGCGCACCATCGCCGCCTCACCCTGCAACACTGGCTGCTGCTCCTGGTCCGCACCCTCCTCATCGCGGCCCTCGCGTTCGCCGCGGCAGGCCCGACGATACCCTCGGGAGGGGTGGCGAGTCATGCGCCGCGGGCGCTGGTGCTGATTCTGGACAATTCGCCCTCCAGCGGCGCCACGATTCAGGGAACCGCGGTCCTGGACGATCTCCGCCGCGCGGTGCGAGGGATTCTCGAAGCGGCTCACCCCGACGATGCCCTCTGGCTCATGACTGCCGACGGCATCCCGCGGCGGGGAGCCGCCAGGGAATTGCAGCAGAGCGTGGATCGAGCGTCGGTGAGCCCGTACCGTCTGGACCTTGGCGCAGCGATCACGAGCGCGCGGGAAACCCTCGAAAGCCAGAAGCTCCCCTCCTCGGTCGTGCTGGTCAGCGACCTCCAGGCGTCGGCGGTTTCGGCGGCATCCCTTCCGCCGGCGATCCCCCTGGTGGTGATCCGTCCCGAGACGGGACCGGTGCCCAATCTCGGTGTGGCGGAGCTCGCGCCGGGGCGGCAGCCGTGGGGCCCGGAAGGCGGGAAGGTGTCTATCGCGATCTCCGGCGATCCGGAACGCCGCGCCGCTCTGTCGGTGCGGTTCGGAAACCGGGCTCCCCGGCAACAACTGGTGCAGGGCGGCTCCCGGGTGTCGGTGGCGAGCGGGGCCCTCGCCCCAGGCTGGTGGCTGGTGCAGAGTGAGCTCGAATCGGACGAGCTTCGCGCCGACGATATCCGGGTCGGGGCGGTGCGGGTTATGCCGCCGGCCCGCGCCGCGTGCCGGGCCGAGGACCGGTTTCTCGCCGTCGCGTGCGACGTCCTGATCGCCAACGGCCGGTTGGTGCGCGGCAACGACGTCTCGATCGGGTGGCTCGGACCCGCTGCCTCGATTGTCCAGCCGCCCGAGGATCGGGCCGGACAGGGCGCGCTGAACCGCGCCCTCGGCGCCCGGGGGGTCCCCTGGAGCTATGGCGATCCGGTGCCGGGCGCCGCCATGACCGACAGCAGTGCGGTCCTGGGCCGGCACCCGGTTGACCGGCGGCTGGCGCTCAGTGGTCCGCCGGCGGGGAGTCGCCGGGACGTCCTCCTGACCGTGAATGGAAGTCCCTGGCTGGTGCGGAGCGGCAACGTCCTCCTGCTGGGAAGCCGGCTCGACCCGGCCTGGACCGAGCTGCCGCTCTCCGCCGACTTCGTCCCCTTTCTCGATTTCCTCGCGAACCGGGCGGTGCGGGGCGAGCTGAGCATGCTCGAAGCCGCTCCCGGCGATGCGGTGACCCTGCCTGCTTCGGCAACCACGCTCGCCCGAGGATCCGAATCCCGTCCGGTTCAGGGTATCGATCTCTATCGTCCCACCGAGCCCGGCCTGTTCTATCTGGTGGGTGGCCGCGATACCATCGGCGCCCTGGCGGTCAATCCGGATCCCCGCGAGTCCATGCTGATCCGCTCGAACGACGCCGCGGTGCGCCGGCTGTGGCCCGGGGCGCGAATCGTCGGGCCTGACCGCGGACGCGAAGCGGCGTTCCAGTCGGGAGGACGGGCCGATCTCCGGGGATGGATGCTGGGCCTCGCTCTCGCGCTGGCCCTCGCGGATGCCGGCCTGGCGAGCCGGGGCCGCAAAGGCCGGGCGGCATGATCGAGCCGATCCTGACCGGGTTCGGCCGGACCGCCTTTGCCCAGGACCTGATGGAACGCCTGCCCGGTTCATCCGGCGTGCTTCGGCTGGCCGGTCTCCCCGGCTCGAGCGGCGCAGTGATGGTGGCGTGGCTCGCCGACCGGTTTCCCCAGCGGATTCTCATGGTGATGGCCGCCACCCCGGCGGAAGCCGAGCGGTGGCTGGCCGATCTCGCCATCCTGACCGACGACCCGACCGGGCTGTATCCCCAGCGAGAAGCCCTGGGGGAGGAGGAACCCCATCTCGAAATCGCGGGAGAGCGGATCGAGACGCTGGAGGCTCTGCTCCGGGGGAATCTCCGGATCCTGGTCACCACCGCGCGGGCCACCGCGGAACGCACCCCGATGCCGGCCGCGCTGGAGCAGCTCCGGCTTTCTCTCCGGGTCGGCGCCCATCATCCGCTGGTCGACCTCACCACCCGGCTCGAGGCCATGGGCTACCACCGGGTGCCGGTGGTCAGCGAAGTCGCGGAATTCAGCGTCCGCGGCGGGATCGTCGATCTCTATGGATTCGGCATGGCCACGCCGACCCGGCTGGAGTGGTGGGGGGACGAGATCAGCTCGATGCGATCGTTCGACCTGACGACGCAGCGAAGCGGGGAAGAGATCGCGGAGATCACGGTGCTGCCGCTGGGCAGCCGGGAGGCTGGGAGGCCTGGCGTCCTCCCAGCCTCCCAGCCTCCTCGCCGGCAGACCCTCCTCGACCTGCTCCCCGCCGACACGCTCATCGTCGAGGAGGCCAGTCACCCCAACGCCGAAGAGGTGCTCCGGGCCTGGAAGGAGGCTGAGCACCACCTCGACATTGCCCGGCGACTGGGCGAGACCCCGCCCCGGCGGGAGGAGCTGTTCGAGGATCCGGAGCACTGGGCCGGAACCCTAACCCGCTTCCCCCGGGTGCTCCTCCGGGAAGACCGCCCCGACCTCCAGGCGGGCTTCCTCCCCCCCGAGCCGGTGGACCGGAACCTGGGGCGGCTCCGCGCCGTCATCCAGGGGGCCCCCACCCTCATCCTGTGCGACAACGCGGGCCAGCTCGAGCGTCTCGACGAGCTGCTCCACGAAGGAGCGGTGCCGGAAGGGCCCGCGGCGACGCTCGCGGTGGGCGCGCTCGATGGCGGCTTCGTCATGCCGACCCTCCGGGTGCTCACCGATCACGAGATCTTCCGCCGGGCCCGCCGGCTCCGCCGGGCCCGGCGCTATCGCCAGGCGGCCCCATCCCTCGTGACCGGGGCCCTGACCCAGGGCGACTACGTGGTCCACCTCGATCACGGCATCGGGATCTACCGGGGGATCCAGACGATCATGGCAGGGGAAGCCCTGATCGAGGCCGCGGTGGTGGAGTACGAAGGCGGGGACCGGCTCAATGTGCCGCTCTACCGCCTCGATCAGCTCGAGCGATACCGCGCCGCGGGCGAAGATGGCGACCTGGCGCCCCCCAGGCTGCACCGGCTGGGCGGAACGACGTGGCGGAAACAGCGGGAGAAGACCCGGGCCGCGATCCGGCAGATGGCGGCGGAGCTCCTGGATCTCTATGCCCGCCGCAAGATCGTTCCGGGTTATGCCTTTCCGCCCGATACCCGGTGGCAGCGTGAGCTGGAGTCGTCGTTTCTCTACGAAGACACCGCGGACCAGCGCAAGGCCACCGAGGACGTGAAGCGAGACATGGAGCGGCCCATCCCGATGGACCGGCTCCTGGTGGGGGATGTCGGGTACGGCAAGACCGAGATTGCGGTGCGGGCGGCGTTCAAGGCGGTGCAATCGGGCAAGCAGGTGGCGGTGCTGGTGCCCACCACGATCCTGGCGGACCAGCACGGACGGACCTTCACGGAACGGCTGGCCGACTACCCGGTGAAGGTGGCGGTCCTGTCCCGGTTTCTGTCCGCCCGGGACCAGAAAAAGGTGCTGAGCGAAGTGACCGCGGGGACCGTGGACGTGGTGATCGGCACCCATCGGCTTCTCTCCGGGGATGTCACCTTCAAGGACCTGGGTCTCCTGGTGGTCGACGAGGAGCATCGGTTCGGGGTCCGCCACAAGGAGCGGCTCAAGGAGTTGCGTCTGGCGGTCCACGTGCTCACCCTCACCGCCACGCCGATTCCCCGGACCCTGCACATGTCGCTCGCCGGCCTGCGGGATCTCACCCTGATCGAGACCCCGCCCCGCGATCGCTCCCCGATCCTGACCTTCGTGGAGCCCTGGGACGATGCCCTGCTGGACGAGGCGGTCGCCCGCGAGCTGGACCGGGGCGGCCAGGTCTTCTTCGTCCACAACCGGATCGAGACGATCGAGACCATCGCCGCCCGGGTCCGCCAGCTGGCCCCCCGCGCCCGGATCGACGTGGCGCACGGCCAGATGCCGGCCGAGGCGCTCGAGCGGGTTATGCTCGCGTTCGTGCGCGGGGAAGTGAACATCCTGGTCTCCACCATGATCGTGGAATCCGGGCTCGATGTCCCCAATGCCAACACCATGATCGTGCATGACGCCCACCGGCTCGGCCTGGCCCAGCTCTACCAGCTCCGGGGCCGGGTCGGGCGGAGCCATCGCCGCGCCTACTGCTACCTGCTGACCCCCGACGTCATGGACCTCGCGGCGGAAGACCGTCTCAAGGTGCTCGAGCATCATACCGATCTGGGGGCCGGGTACCGGATTGCCCTCAAGGATCTCGAGATCCGCGGGGCGGGGAACCTGCTCGGCGCCGAGCAGTCGGGGCATGCCCACGCGGTCGGGTTCGATCTCTACCTGCGCTGGCTCGAGGAAACCGTGCAGGGACTCAGGGCCCAGGGAAAGGCGCTCGACGAAGTCCAGCCCCCGGAGGTGGTGTTCGACGGGGCCGCCGCGATTCCGGACCAGTACGTGGCCGACGAAGACATCAAACTGGATCTGTACCGCCGACTGGCGCGGGCGACCCGGTCAGGCGAAATTCAAGAGTTGCGTCAGGAACTGCGGGAACGGTTTGGGCCCTTGCCGGTCGAAACTCAACGGCTGCTCGATCTTGGGACTCTCCGCGTGCTGGGTTCCGAACTGGGTATCCAGCATATCCTGGTGCGTGGAGACGAGGCGAGGATCACGTTTCGGACCGGAGCGGCCCCCCGGCTGGCCCGGCTCACCGCGGCCCTCGATGACGTTCAACTGGCGGCGGATGTCCGGCGCACCGTCCCCCTCGCGCTTCGATTGATCCGCCTCGGCGGAGAAAGCCTGACGCCCGCCCTGGTGCGGGCCCTGGACAAGGTCACTGGAGCAGATGAGCAGATCGCGAACCCCTAACCTTCACCCCCTATCCCCGATGCGTCGTTCTGGCTGGATCCTGACCCTTCTCGCCCTCACCGGGTGCGCGAGCTTTCGCGACACCTTCACCTCGCATTCCGAAACCGCGGCACGGGTCGGATCGCGCGAGCTCAAATCCGCCACGGTGGCCGAAATCATCACCCGGCTGGGTGGACCCAACGCGAGTCCCGAAGCCGCGGGCGCCATCACCGGCATCTGGGTTGACTACCAGCTGTTTGCCGACCACGTCGCCGATGGGAAGGCCGAGAGCGACTCTGCCTTCATGAACCGGCTGATCTGGCCCCAGGTGGCGCAATACAAGATCTCGGCGTGGCACGATACCCTTCTGGCCCACCGGGGGCAGATCAGCGCCCAGGGCATCGACAGCGCGTACTCGGGTGATGAGCTGCGGATGTTTCAGCACATCCTGGTGCGTCCGAAAGGCGCCACCGCGGCGGACACCGCGAATGCCAAGGCCGAAATTCAGCGGGTTGCCCAGCAGGCCAAGGCGGGTGACTTCTCGAAGCTGGCCAAGCAGTACAGTGCCGATCCGGCGAACAAGGACGACGGGGGATACCTGCCCCCTTCACCCCGCGGGTCGTTCGTGCCGGAGTTCGAGGCGGTGGCCTGGGGGCTCAAGCCCGGCGATGTGAGCGGCGTGGTGCAGTCGCCCTTCGGCTGGCACGTGATCCGGCGGCCGCCCCTGGCCGAGGCCCGGACCCGGTTCGAGTCCGCGGTGCAGCAGCGTCACGTCCAGTTCCTGGATTCGCTCTACATCGCCACGCTGCTCGACCAGAGCAACATCCAGATCAAGTCGGGCGCCCCGGAGGCCATCCGGAAGGCGACCAAGGACATGGCCGGTGCGGCCAAATCGACCAGCGTGCTCGCCAGCTACAAGGGCGGCAGTCTGACCGTGCGCGACATGAGCCACTGGCTCGCGAACTATCCCTCGCAGACCATGAATCAGATCCAGGAAGCCGCCGACAGCGTGCTCACCAACCTGGTGAAGTTTCTGGTGCAGAATCAGCTGCTGCTCGAGAAGGCCGATTCGGCCGGGGTGACGGTGGCTCCGGAGATGCGGGCCAACCTGATCTCGCAGATGAAGAGCCAGATCGACGACGTGAAGACCGCCAGCGGACTCGACACCCCGGCGCTGGCGGATACCGCCAAGACGCCCCCGGCGGAGCGGGAGCGGATCGCCGGGGAGAAGATCGACGACTACTTCAAGCGACTCACCAGCAATCAGGCGCAGTTCCGGCCGGTGCCGCCCACCCTGTCTTCGGAGCTTCGGGCCACCGGGGATTACCGGATCTACGATGCCGGGATTGCCAAGGCGGTGGAGCTGGTGACCGCGGCGTCGAAGAAGGATACCGGTGCCAAGGCCCCGCCCACCCCGGGGCTCCAGCCGGCGCCCGGCGGACCGCCGACGCCGGGAGGTCAGAAGCCGTGATCCGGGCCGCGCTGCTCCTGCTTGGAGCCGGCGCGGCGGTCCTGGGGGGGCCACCCGCCGTGGTCGCGCAGCGGCAGGCGCCGAGCGCCGACTCGGTGGTGGATCGCATCGTGGCGGTCGTCGGCACCCGGGCCATCACCCGCTCCCAGGTCATGGAGCGGATGTTCCAGGGGACTCTCCAGGGCGGACCTCCCCCGACCGATGCCGCCGAGCGCGCCAAGCTGGAGAAGGAAATCATCGGCGCGCTGGTCAACGAAGAGCTGCTGGTGCAGGAAGCCGGCCGTGACACCGCAATCAAGATTCTTGAAGAGGATGTGACCAAGGCGGTGGACGCGAACATGCGGGCCACCCGGCAGCGCTATACCAGCGAGGCGGACTACCAGCACGATCTCCGGGTGGCGGGGTTCGAGACCGCCGACGAGTACCGGCTCTGGCTCACCGAGCAGCAGCGGCGCACCTTTCAGATCCGCGACCTGATGCAGCGGCTTCAGGCGAGCAACAAACTCAAGGCGGTCGCGCCCACCGAGCGGGAAATCCACGACTACTTCGACGAGCATCGCTCCGAATTCGGCAAGCGCTCGGCGACGGTGTCCTTCCGCCAGATCATCATCGGGCCCAAGGGGAAACCCGCCGCGCGGGAGCGGGCGAGAGCCCTGGCCGACTCGATCCTGCTCGAGCTCCGGAAGGGCGCTGATTTCGGCGCCGCCGCCCGGCGCTTCAGCATGGATCCGCAGAGCCGCGACAACGGTGGCGAGATCGGCTGGGTGCGTCGTGGGATCGGCCTGGACCAGCGATTCGAGGACGTGGCGTTCTCCCTCCGTCCCGGAGTGATCTCCGATCCGGTAGAGACTCCCTTCGGGTTCCACCTGATCCAGGTCACCCGGATTCAGCCCGCCGAAGTCCAGGTCCGCCATATCCTCATTCGTCCGGCGCTCGATCAGGAGGATGCCGACAGCGCCCTGCACATCGCGCAACAGGTCCGCGCCGCGCTCGGGCGGGGCGCCTCGTTCGATTCCCTGGCCCGGTTGTACCACGACAAGTCGGAAGAGCGCGACCTGGAAGGGATCCCGCTCGATGCTCTGCCGCAGTCCTACAAGGACGCAATGGACGGGGTGGCCGCCGGGAAGGTGACCGAAGTGTTCACCCTTCAGGAGCCGGGGGATCCGACTCGGGGGAAGGACGCCGTCGTCCTGATCGACAACCGCGCCCCCGCGGGCGAGGCCCGCTACGAGGACGTGAAAGAGCAGATCCGCCAGCTGCTGGGCCAGCAGCTCACCCAGGATCGCTACCTCGACCGCCTGAAAGAAGCCACCCTGGTCGACCTCCGCAGCCCATGATCGAGCTGCCGCGCCTCGCCGTGACGCTGGGCGATCCGCGCGGCATCGGACCGGAAGTGATCGCCGCCGCCCTGTCCCGGGTTGGCGGCGAGTTGCGGGTTACGTTGATCGGGGCGGAGGACCAGATCGCCGGGATCCCCGCCGCCGCCCGGGTCAGCGTGGGCTCCTGGGCCGACCGCTCCTCCGCGGTGCGAGCGGGGCAGATCGCCGGGCACGCGATCCAGCGGGCAGTGGCGCTCGCCCTGGCCGGCGAAGTCGACGCGATCGTGACCGGCCCGGTCGAGAAGCACGCCCTTCATCTCGCCGGCTTCACCTATCCGGGACAAACCGAGTGGCTGGGCCGCCTCGCGGGGGGAGTGGAGACCGCGATGATGCTGGTGTCGGGGCCGGTGGAGCGCCCCCTCCGGGTCGTGCTGGTCACGACCCACGTGGCGCTCCGCGACGTTCCGGTGCTGTTGACCCGCGAGCGGATCGTCCGGATCGGCATCATTACCCGGACCGGGCTGATCGAGCGGTTCCGGATTCCCGAGCCCCGGCTCGCCCTCTGCGCCCTCAATCCGCACGCCGGTGAGCAGGGTCTCTTCGGCGACGAGGAGGAGCGGATCCTCCGGCCCGCCGCCGAGACGCTCGGCGCCGCGGGGCCGCTCCCGGCCGACACCGTGTTCGTGCGCGCGTTGCGGGGAGAGTTCGACGCCGTGCTCGCTCCCTATCACGACGTGGGCATGACGGCGGTGAAGGTGGCGGGCTTCGGCTCGGGGGTGAATGTGACGCTCGGCCTGCCCTTCGTCAGGACCTCGCCCGATCATGGGACCGCGTTCGATATCGCCGGGAGGGGAGTCGCCGATCCGTCCAGCATGATCGCGGCGCTTACCCTCGCGACCTCCCTGGTTCGCTCCGCGCCGGCTCGTTAGTCGCCACGATCCGCACTCGTGCCACCCGACGGCCTTCCATCTCGGTGACCTCGAGGAGGTGGCTGCCGGCCGGGACCCGGTCGCCGGCTTTGGGAAGCCTGCCGAGCTGGCCGAAGATCCATCCCCCGACGGTGGTGTAGTCGGCCTGGCTCAGGTCCTCGCCGTATTCCGAATTGAAGTCGTCGATCGGCAGGGCCCCGTCGATGGCGGCGCCGGCGGGTTGGTCGACCCGTTCGGCCACGTCAAACTCGTCGACGATCGGTCCCACGATTTCCTCGAGCAGGTCTTCCATGGTGACCAGGCCGGCGGTGCCGCCGTATTCGTCGAGCACGACCGCCATGTGGGACTTGACCCGCTTCATGTCGACCAGCACGTCCTCCACCTCGCGGGTTCCCGGGACGAAGAGCGGAGGCCGCATGAAATCCCGAACCGGCGCCCCGGGCCGTTGCCGTACCGCCAGGAGCAGGTCCTTGGCATGGATCACTCCGGCGATCTCGTCCAGGGTTTCCTGATACACCGGGTACCGGCTCTTCTTCGATTCCGAGGCGACGTCGGCTCCCGCTTCCACCGTGGCATCGGCCTGGATCGCCACGATGTCGGTCCGCGGCGTCATGACCTCTTCGGCGGATTTTTCGCTGAACTCGAAGACCCCGGCCAGCATCCGGGCGTCTTCCTCGGGCAGGCGGCCCTGCTCTTCGCTCTGCTCCATCAGCATCCGGATCTCCTCGACCGAATGGACCCGTTCCCGGGCCGTGCTGCGCGTGATCCCGAGCCCGCGAAGCGTCGCATTGGAGAGCGCCTTGAGCAGCCGGATCGGTCCCGCCATGACCCACGAGAATCCCATCAAGGGCACCACCAGGTAGGTCGAGAGCCGCTCGGGATTGAGCAGGGCGATCGATTTCGGCACCAGCTCCCCTAACACGATATGCAGCATCGTGATCAGGGAGAACGCGATGGCGACCGCCACGCCGTGGGTCGTGATGCCGCGGATCGAGGAGGGCAGCCCGACGAAGAGGCCCTCCAGCAGGTTGGCGATGGCGGGCTCGCCGATCCAGCCGAGCCCCAGGGAGGCGAGGGTGATTCCGAGCTGGGTGGCGGAAATGGTGCGGTCGAGCGATTGAACGGCTCGGAGGGCCAGCATAGCTTTGCGATTGCCGTTCTGACTCATCTCCTCGAGCCGGGTGCGGCGGGCCGACACCAGGGAGAATTCGGCCGCGACGAAGAAGGCGTTTCCCAGCACCAGGCCCAGGACGGCGAGGAGACCTACCATGGAGGCTCCATAGCTACGAAGGTAAGCGATTCGCTCTCCCGGCGGCTCACCGTCGTGCTGCTCATCACCGCCCTGTTCATGGTGGTGGAGTTCGTCGCGGGATGGATCAGCGGATCCCTGGCGCTGGTAGCCGATGCCGGTCACATGCTGACCGATGTGGCCGCCCTCGGCCTCACCCTGTTCACGGCGATGCTGGCCCGGCGCCCCCCGGACCTCAAGCGAACCTACGGGTACCTCCGCTGGGAAATCCTCGCCGCTCTCGTCAATGGCGCGGCGCTGTTCGGGCTTTCCGCCTGGGTGGTCTACCAGGCCGTCAGCCGGATTGCTCACCCCCAGCCGATCAGGACCACCCTGTTCCTCGCGGTGGCGGTGATCGGGCTGGGCGCCAACCTGGTGTCGCTGTCGCTGCTGCACCAGGACCAGGGCCACTCCCTCAACATCCGGGGGGCGTACCTGCACATTCTGGGTGACGTGCTGGGTTCGGTCGCGGCGCTCGCCGCGGCCATCGTCGTCTCGCTCACCGGGTGGACCGTGGCCGATCCCATCGTCTCGATCCTGCTCTCGCTGCTGATCCTCTTCAGCGCATGGCGCCTGCTGCGGGAGAGCACCGACGTGCTGCTCGAGACGGTGCCCCGGCATCTCTCTCTCGAAGAGGTCCGGGACCGGATGCTGAACGTGCCGGGGGTCCATGGGGTACACGATCTCCATGTCTGGACCGTCACCAGCGGGGTCGTGGCCATGAGCGGTCACGCCGTGGTGCCGGAGCTCTCGGCACACCCGACCGCGCTCGCCGGCCTCCGAAGCATCCTGACCCGGATGGGCATCGGGCACGCCACCATCCAGCTCGAGGTGGCGGACGAGTGCGAGGGGGATTGCCTCGAGCCGCTCACTCCGGTCGAGACCGGCCATGGACACCGGCACCTTCCCGGACACCGGCATACCCACTGAGCGGGGTTGCGGAGCACGGAGGGCAGTCTTATCTATGCCGCTCGACGGTCGGTCGGGGAGGTCGGTGTGGTCGGCGCGGTCAGAAGGCGGTCGGAACCGGCCTCCTTGACCTCACTGACCTCCCCGACCTCCCCGACTTCACCGACCGACTAAGAGGCGGCCCTTCAGTGGATATCCGGAACATCGCAATCATCGCCCACGTCGACCACGGGAAAACCACCCTGGTCGATCAGATGCTGCGGCAGGCGGGCGTATTTCGTTTGAACCAGCAGGTGGAAGAGCGGGTGATGGATTCCAATCCTCTGGAGCGGGAGCGGGGGATCACCATTCTCGCCAAGAACACCGCGGTGCGATGGCAGGGAACCAAGATCAACATCGTCGATACGCCGGGCCACGCGGATTTTGGCGGTGAGGTGGAGCGGATTCTCCGGATGGTGGACGGGGTGCTGATCCTGGTGGATGCGGCCGAGGGCCCCATGCCGCAGACCCGGTTCGTCACCCGGAAGGCGCTGGCCCTCGGGCTCCAGCCCATCGTCGCCATCAACAAGATCGACCGGTCCGACGCCGAGCCGCTCCGGGTCCACGACGAGGTGCTCGGGCTGTTCATCGATCTGGAGGCGGACCACGACCAGCTCGATGCACCCTTTCTCTACACTTCGAGCCGGCACGGTACCGCGACCACCGAGGTGGACCATCCGGGGAGCGATCTGACTCCGCTGTTTCGCGCGATTCTCGACCGGGTCCCCGAGCCCACCGGGGACGCGGAGGGTCCCTTCCAGATGCTGATCTCCACCCTGGACCATTCGCCCTTCCTGGGACGGCTCGGCATCGGGCGAGTCGAGCGCGGGGTCGCGCGGGTCGGGGCCCAGGTGGCGGTGCTTCCCCTCGGGGAGCCCGGCCTGGTGGCCGAAGGCGAAGGAGAGCAGAGCCGGATTACCCGTCTTTACACCTTCGACGGCCTCAACCGGATCGAAGTCGCCGAAGTGCCTGCCGGGGATATCTGTGTCGTTTCCGGCTTCGAAGGCATCGAAATAGGGAAGACGCTGACCGATCCGGAACGCCGGGAGCGGCTGGCCGGGATCGCGGTGGAGGAACCGACCATCTCGGTGGATGTGATGGTGAACAATTCGCCGTTCGCAGGACGGGAAGGGAAGTTCGTGACCAGCCGGCAGCTCCGGGAGCGACTGTTCCGCGAGTTGGAGCGCAACGTGGCGCTTCGGGTGGACGAGACGGATTCCCCCGACACCCACACGGTCTCGGGGCGGGGCGAGCTGCACCTGGGGATTCTGATGGAGACGATGCGCCGGGAGGGGTACGAGTTCCAGGTGTCGCGTCCCCGGGTGATCACCAGGGACAGCGACACCGGTGAGCGGCTCGAGCCGTACGAGGAGTTGACGATTGACGTGGCTGAGGTGTATATGGGCGCGGTGATGGAGAAGTTGGGTCCTCGCCGGGCCGATCTGGTGGAGCTTCGGAACCCCGGGGGAGGCAATGTCCGCCTCGCCTTCCGGATTCCGAGCCGCGGGCTATTCGGCTACCGATCCGAGTTCCTCACCGACACGCGGGGAACCGGCACCATGCACCACCGGTTTCTCGAATACGGTCCCTGGGCGGGGCCGCTGGCGGGTCGCAAGCGGGGCGTGCTGGTGGCCGACCGGGAGGGCGAGGTCGTCAGCTTTGCCCTGGGGAACCTTCAGGAGCGGGCCCAGATGTTCGTGAGGCCGGGCGACCAGGTGTACGAGGGGATGATGGTGGGCGAGAACTCGCGTCCGGGGGACATGGACGTCAACGTGTCGAAGGAAAAGAAGCTGACCAACATCCGGACCACCGCGTCTGACGAGAATGTGCAGCTCGAGACGCCCCGGGAGATCAGCCTGGAGTACGGGCTCGAGTACATCGAGGAAGACGAGCTGATCGAGGTCACCCCGGCGAATGTGCGGCTGCGCAAGCGGCTCCTCGCGGCGGTGGACCGGAAGCGTGCGGCGCGCGCGGCGGCCCGGGTGGCCGACGCATCGTAGGATCACCTTCAAGTCCTGGAGAGGCGGACCGAACCCATGCCGGCCTTGGTGGCATCGCTGATGGAGCCCGAGCTCCGTCGGCGCTTCGACGACGACGAGGACGAATTCGAGGACGGCTACTCGTTCGACGACAGTGAGGACGAGGATCTGGAGGAGGACGAATTCGACGAAGAGGATGAGTACGGGGAGGACGAAGAGGACGCCGACGAGGACTTCGACGACGACTTCCAGCTCGACGAGGAGATCGAAGAGCGCTAGGGTTGCGAGCCGGTGGAGGCCACGCTATGTTGTTGTCCTGCTTGGAGTTACTTGGGGCCTGTAGCTCAGGTGGTTAGAGCGCACGCCTGATAAGCGTGAGGTCGGTAGTTCAACTCTACCCAGGCCCATTCAGTCGGACAGGCGGACAGACAGAACTGGTCGAGCCTCGCTGCGTGCCCGGCGCGGTTCTTCGTTCTGCGAGATGAGAGCCGCTGCCTCGTTCCAGGTGGATTGCGCCGTGAAGGTCAGTTAGCCGAAGCGCTTGAGCGCGGCTGTGAGGGCGTCCCGAACAGCCAAAACCGCGGTGGTCGCGGTGGCCCACACCACCGCTCGATCCGTTGCCCAGTAATGGTGAGTCAGACGGTCCCGCATCCTGGCAATTGGCGACCATTCAATTTCTGGCAGATCCGTTTCCAATGCAGGGTCCGCAGCCAGTACGGCCTTGGCCGCCTCTCCCAGAACTATTACCTGGTATACGATCGCGTCTCGTAGGGCAGGATCCCGATCGAAGGCGTCCCGGCCACGCGCGGTGTACTCGACGATGACGTTGGCCGCTTCCAGCATGTGGCGCATGCGCTCGATCGCCACCGGGCGGCCCTCAGACAAGCACTGCCTCTCGGACGGCGGCCGAGCGGATCGGTTCGCGCAGCGAGTCCTCTGTGACAACATCAACCGGACGTCCCAGCAGAGCCTCCAAGCGGAGCTCGAGCCGGGCCAGGTCGATCAGGGTACGACCGGGCTCCAGCGCGACTAGGAAATCGATGTCGCTGGATTCGTGTTCCTCCCGCCTGGCGACTGATCCAAATACCCGGAGGTTGCGGGCGCCGTTCGCCGCGGCGGCGCTGAGGAGCACAGGCCGGAGGGTCTTCAGTCGCTCGATGATGCTCATAGATGAAAGGTACGTACCGTCTCCGGGGAAGCCAAAAAAGGTGCGGCCAGGGTGGAAAATCTTGGCCCCGCCCCGGTGTCGGTTCCGGTGTCGATTCAGAACGAGAAGTTGCGGTATGGCGAGCTTGGAATCCCTGCAGAACGCGCGGGCTGTCAACGACTTACGTTATGGCGTCGGATTCCAAAAGCCCGGTCAGGGACCTGATGAGCGTGAGGTCGGTAGTTCAACTCTACCCAGGCCCATACTTCGGAAGTGATTGCCCTGGTTCCGGTTAACGCGCTGGACAGGGCTTCTTGTTTGGGGTGGCGGGAGAGTTGGTGCCAGTTCCTGGTGCCAGTTGGGCAGGCAAGCCAGTGGGCGAGCTTGACAGAGCGTTTGTGGTAACAATGTTGCTATCGATCCTCGCTCCCCGTCCGATCCGCCGCGAGGCCTTGGGCGGGGTCATTCTTTTCCGGCCCAGCCAACCTTGACGAAGTATCTAGACAGTATTATATAGTCTATTAGACCATATAATAGAGTCTAAACCTGCTCATCGCATAACCCCATATGAAACTCCAAGGACGGACCGCCATCGAGGCGGCGCTAAGGGCTCTCGGCGAACGGCTCGCGTACGCGCAGGAGCCGTGCGCGATCGTCGTCCTTGGCGGAGCGGCGCTGAACCTCCTGGCAATCGTGGACCGCCCCACCATTGATGTCGACGTCCTGGCTCGGGCTGATGATACCGGCGCGCTACGGCCGCCAGACCCGCTGCCCGAGACGCTGCGTCGCGCAATCGCCGCGGTGGCTCGCGACCGGGGTCTGTTGGAGAGCTGGATGAACACGACCGTCGCCGATCAATGGCGCTTCGGCTTGCCGCCTGGTCTTGCCGAGCGAATCGAGTGGCGTACCTACGGCGCGCTCCGCGTCGGCATCGTCGGGCGGCGCGACCTGATCTGCTTCAAGCTCTATGCGTCTGCCGACCAGACCGGACCTGACAACGTGCACGTACGGGACTTGCTCGCGCTGAAGCCCAACGCCGAAGACCTGGAGTGGGCCGCGGTGTGGGTCAGCGCCCAGGACGCCTCGCCGGAGTTCCACGCCGTCGTTGCCAGAGTGGTGGCCTATGTCCAAAACGCGCTTCAATAGCCTCGCGCGCGAACTGCACGAGGCGGCGGCCGGGGCAGTCTGGATCCAGTGGCAGGCGCTGGGCGGTCAGGCCGCGGCGCCCCGGGCACCGGGGGCCATCGTTGATCCGGAAGCGCTCGTGCTCTCCTCCCTCTGGCTCGCGGACGACGAACCCAGGTTGCGGGATTTCCTCTATGGATTCGCGGAGGTGGGATCCCGCTTGCTCAGCGTCCAACGGTTGAAACGCGCCATGGGCTTGTTCCCGGCGGGAGGGGATAAGCTGGTCGCCGGCTTCGCGTCCGCGGTCGCGAGCTTCGGTAAGGACCCCCGCTGGCGCAATCTCGCTGCACCAGGCTCGAGGCTGGCCGGAAGACCGGGCAAAGTGGCCCCTGCGTCGACGCGATTGGGCGATCCCGGCTCGCTGCTGCTGCGCCTGCGGACCGGGTTCGGCGTGGATATCCGCATCGATACTCTGACTTATCTCATCGGCCGACGGGGCGCCTGGGCCGATATCAAAGACATCTCCGAGGCGCTGCTCTACGCGAAGTACTCGGTGCGCGGCGCCTGTGAAGCACTCGCCGATGCTCGGCTGATCGAGTCCCGCACCGACCGGCCGGTCAAGTACTACGCCGATCAGCGCCGGTGGACCACGCTGCTGAAAATCGACCGAACGCCCGCGTGGCATCCGTGGGCGAGGGTGTATGCTTTTGTCATCCGCCTTCGGGCGTGGCTGCGGGAGGCGGGAGTGCGGGCCGCGTCGCCCTCGCTCGCGGCATCGCTCGCCCGGGAGTTCATCCTTGAGCACGGCCAGATTTTGGCGCAACTTCAGCTCAATGCGGCTCACGAGCGGGACTACCTCGGTGAGGACTACCTCCTGGTGTTTGAGCGCACGGTATCGGCGCTGGTGCAGTGGCTCGGTGATAACGCGTAGGGAAGCCACTCATGACGAAGTCCAGTGACGTGCCCGGTGGAGCCGCTGCACGACGCTCCGAGCTTCTCCGTGCCATCGCGGAGGAAGAGGCCCGTCTTGCCAGCTTGGTTGCCCGACACTCCGACAGCCGTACCCGGCTCGCGACCCTTCAATCGGAAATGGAGGCGCTCAGCACCGAGGCGGAGGTCCGCAGGCCGCCCGAGTTCGTGGCCGAGGTCGCGATTCCGCGGACGCCCGCAACAAAGGTCAGTCTCTTCCGTTCCCGTTTCCGGGGACGCCCGGACGTGTTTCCCACCCGCTTCGTGAGCAAGAAGACGAGCAAACCCGGGTACGCACCGGCCTGCGCCAACAAGTTCGTGCGCGGCGTCTGTGCCTTGCCGGCCATCCGGTGTGGCGAGTGCCCCAACCAGGCGTTCCAGCGGGTCGACGACCAGGCGATTCTGGATCACCTCCGGGGCCGGCACGTGATGGGTGTTTATCCACTGCTTGAGGACGAGACCTGCTGGTTCCTGGCGGCGGACTTCGACAAGGCTTCCTGGCAGGACGACGTGTCCGCCTTCGTCGCCATGTGCCGTTCCGCCGGTGTACCCGCCGCGGTTGAGCGGTCCCGCTCCGGCAATGGCGCCCACGTCTGGATCTTCTTTGTGGCTCCGGTCCCCGCGACCGCGGCGCGGCAGATGGCGTGCTACCTCATCACCGAAACGATGGCGCGACACCACCAACTCTCCATGGATTCGTACGACCGGCTCTTCCCCAACCAGGATACCATGCCGCGCGGCGGCTTCGGGAACCTCATTGCGCTGCCGCTGCAGCACGAGGCCCGCCGGCACGGCAACACTCTCTTCGTGGACGATGCGTTCGAGCCCTACCCCGACCAGTGGGGCCAACTCGCTTCGATGCCCCGTATGGACCCCGCGGCAGTCCTCACCATCGCTGAGGAAGCGACGCGGACCGACCGGGTAATCGGCGTGCAGATTGCCGACCCGGCGGACGATGGGGACGCCCAGCCTTGGCTGCGGCCGCCTTCGGGGCGGCCTCGTCGACCAATTATCTCGAGCCTGCTACCCCGGGAAGCTGGGGCGGTCCTGTCGCAAGGGCTGTTTCTGGAGAAGGCGGGACTGCCCTCACCACTGCTCGACCAAGTCAAACGACTCGCGGCGTTCCAAAACCCAGGCTTCTACGCCAAACAGCGCATGCGGCTTTCCACGGCACTAACGCCGCGCGTGATCGCGTGCGCGGAGGAGCTGCCGCAGCACATCACGCTGCCCCGCGGCTGTCGCATCGCGCTGGAAGGACTCCTCCACGAGTATGGCGTCACCCTCGTCGTCGAGGATCAGCGTGAGGAGGGAGCAGCCGTACCGTTCCGGTTCCAGGGCGAGCTGACGGTTCTGCAGCAACAAGCGGCGCGGGCACTCCTGCGCCACGAAACGGGAGTGCTCGTCGCGCCGCCCGGAGTTGGTAAGACGGTTCTCGGCACGCACCTGATCGGCGAACGGGGCCGCAGCACGCTGGTGCTGGTCCACCGCCAGCCGCTGCTCGACCAGTGGATCGCCCAGCTCTCGATGTTTCTGGGGATCGCCGAGAAGGAGATCGGGCGGATCGGCGGAGGGAAGGGCAAGCCCAACGGGCGGCTCGACGTCGCCATGATTCAGAGCTTGGTCCGCAAGGGGAGCGTCAATGACAGCGTAGCTCGGTACGGCCAGGTGATTGTGGATGAGTGCCATCACGTGCCGGCCGTTTCGTTCGAGAGGGTGCTCTCCGAGGTGAAGGCTCGCTACGTCGTCGGGCTCACGGCCACGCCTCAGCGACGCGATGGTCACCATCCGATTCTCGAGATGCAGCTCGGGCCAGTCCGGTTCTCGGTGGATGCGAGAAACCAAGCCGCACGGCGCCCGTTTGAACACCGACTCATGGTGCGCGAAACCACGTTTCGGTTGGACGGTTCTGCAATGGATGGAGGGATTCAAGAGATCTATCGGGCGCTGGCATCGGACGAAGCCCGCAACCGGTTGATCATTAATGACGTTCTCAGGGCCCTCCGAGATGGGCGCTCCCCGATACTGCTTACCGAGCGTCGGGACCACCTTGAGTACTTGGCCACGCGCCTCAGCCCATCTGTTCGGCACCTGGTGGTACTTCAGGGAGGCATGACCCCCAAGGATCGACGCGCTCTTAGTGACAGTCTGGCCGCGGTGCCGGACGGAGAGGAACGCCTTGTCCTCGCGACGGGTCGCTACGTTGGCGAGGGGTTCGACGACGCGCGGATGGATACCCTTTTCCTAGCCATGCCGAGCTCGTGGAAGGGGACGCTGGTGCAGTATTCCGGCCGCCTGCACCGTTTGCATCCCCGGAAGACCGAGGTACGCATCTTCGATTATGTGGATCGCGAGGTGCCGCTGCTGCAGCGCATGTTCGAGAAGCGGTTGCACACCTACCGCGCCATCGGCTACGCGCGCGGGATGGCACCCCACGGATACGGGGAGCCCGACGAGGCGGCGGTCCCGGACCGTCAGCGGGTGCTTCCCCTGCTTTCCCAGGAAGGTTGACGACGGCCCGCTCGCTGATGGTGCCACTTCCGGTGCCAATTCCTGGCCACAATTCCTCGGCTTGGTTCGTCGATGCCGTCCCGGTGTCAGTTCCGGTGTCGATTCAAACCGGAAATCTCCGGGCTTTGTCCTTCCCCGACGAGACCATTAGGTTACATGTAACCAGATAGGAAGGACCTCCATGGCTTCGTCGAATCCTCCCAAGACCTCCCGCGACAAGGTTCGAAAGCACCGGGCTCGATTACGAAAGCAAGGCCTGAGACCAATCCAGATCTGGGTCCCGGACGTACGCTCTCCAGCGTTTGCTGCTCAGGCCCGTCGCCAGTCGCTCGCCGTGGCGAGGAGTCGTTACGCCGATACAGATCAGGCGTTCATTGACGCCGTCTCCGAATGAAGCGAGGAGAGATCTGGACCGTCGCCGGAGGGCCGGACTACGCAGGCAAACCTCGTCCGGCGGTGATTCTTCAGGACGACCGCTTTGATCGGACCAGCTCGGTCACGGTTTGCTCATTCACCTCAGATCCAGCCGAGGCTCCGCTGTTCAGGATCCAGATCGAGCCGTCAGAACGCAACGGACTCCGAACCGAAAGTCGCCTGATGGCGGACAAGATCACTACGGTGCCCAAGTCGAGGCTCGGAAGGCGGGTCGGGCAACTGGACGACGAGGATGTGATTCGCTTGAATCGGGCCGTTCTTGTCTTTCTGGGGATCGCCGGGGGAGCGGCCAGCACCTGAGGGCTCAGAGACCTCAGGCTTGAAGACCCCTTCAGACGATTTTCGCGGCAAACTCAAGCCAGGGGCGGGATGTTCCCTCTATGCATCCCCAACCCCAAACGATGGGCCAGCAGTTCGGCCGCCGGAGCTGGGCCGAACCGTGGAAGATCAAGATGGTCGAGCCGATCCGGCAGCTCCCCGCCCCGGCGCGCCGGAGGGCCCTGGCCGAGGCAGGGCATAACACCTTTCTGCTGCGGTCGGACGATGTCTACATCGATCTGTTGACCGACAGCGGCACAGGCGCGATGAGCGACCGCCAATGGGCCGGGCTGCTCCTCGGCGATGAGGCGTATGCCGGCAGCCGGAACTTCTATCACCTCGAAAGCGCGGTGCGGAAGTACTACGGCTATGCCGAGGTGATCCCGGTCCACCAGGGTCGGGGCGCCGAGCACTTGTTGTCGCGGTGCGCCATTCAGCCCGGCCAAATCGTGCCGGGCAACATGTATTTCACTACCACGCGGCTCCACCAGGAGCTGGCGGGCGGGACCTTCGAGGACGTGATCGTGGACTGTGCCCACGATCCGGCCAGCCAGGAGCCGTTCAAAGGCAACGTGGATCTCGACAAGCTCGCAGCCCTGATCCAGCGGGTCGGAGCGGAGCGGGTTGCCTATGTCAGCCTGGCGGCGACAGTCAACATGGCCGGCGGTCAGCCGGTCGCGATGCAGAACGTGAAAGACCTCCGCCGGCTCTGTGACCGGCATGGGATCCGGCTCTTCCTCGACGCCACCCGGCTCGCAGAGAATGCCTTTTTCATCCAGGAGCGGGAGCCTGGGTATGCGGACCGTCCCATCGCCGACATCCTCCGGGAGTTCTGCTCCTACACCGACGGCGCCTGGATGAGCGGGAAGAAGGACAATCTCGTCAACATCGGCGGATGGCTGGCGGTCAACGATCCTGACCTCTACGAGGCCCTCCGCAACCTGGTGGTGGTGTACGAGGGCCTCCACACCTACGGCGGCATGGCAGGGCGCGACATGGAGGCTCTTGCGATCGGGATCGAGGAGAGCGTCCAGGACGACCACATCCGGTCCCGGGTCGGCCAGGTGCGCTACCTGGGTGAGCTGCTGACCGACTGGGATATTCCGATCGTGCATCCGGTCGGTGGGCATGCTGTGTTCCTGGATGCCGCGGCGTTCTATCCCCACATCCCGCAGGACGAATTCCCCGCGCAGACCCTCGCGGGGCAGCTGTATCTCGATTCCGGAATTCGGACCATGGAGCGGGGCATTGCCAGCGCGGGACGCGACCCGGCCACCGGTGAGCACCATCGTCAGCGGCTGGAGCTGACCCGGCTCACCATCCCGCGCCGGGTCTACACCCAGGCGCACATGGACGTGGTGGCTGAATCGGTCAAGTCGGTCTGGGATCAGCGACAGGAGACCCGGGGGCTTCGAATGGTGTACGAGCCTCGCTATCTGCGGTTTTTCCAGGCGCGCTTCGAGCCGGTTTCTATCCGGGTAGGACTCGGAATCCAGCCACTGAAAAGTGATGGTCCACCGCGAGAGCCGCGGCAATGCCTCGGTCGCGCATGACCGCGAAACTCACCGCATCCGTGTAGGAAAAACCCTGGTCCTCGAACCGCGCCAGCCAGCGATCGATCGCGTCGTCTTCGAGCTCCGGGGTCACGGTCACGATCAGGGTGGAAGGCTGTCGTACGGTGCGCACGACCCGGAGCGCCGCGTCGGCGCTCACCCGGCGCAGCACCAGCGCGTGGGTTTCCGCCATCACGAAGTTGGTGGTGACCAGGCGGTCGCCCAGGCGCAACCGCTCCCGGAACGCCCCGGTCACCGACGCGTGATCAACTGACCGCGCCACCGCGATCGCGTACCACGCGCTGGTATCCACGAACAACTCAGTGGCCACGCTTCTTCACCCGGCGAGTAGGGCGCCACGACTCCGCTTCCTGATCGGCCAGATGAAGATCATGCTCCCGGGCAGCGTCGTCCTTCGGGCCGGAGCCCGGTCCGGCCCCGGCAATGCCCACCAGGCGAAACAGGGGGTGCTGCTCCGGATCGAGCAGTTGCCGTTCCAACGCCTCCAACCCCAGGCGCAACACGTCGGACTTGCTTGCCTCGAGCCGATCGGCCAATTGCTCCAGGCGACTGCGCTGACGAGCGTCGAGATAGACCTGCACCGGCTCCGCCAGCCGCCGGGGCTTGTGTTCATGATCATCTTTCATGGTATACATGATAGTAAATAATGAGCATCGATGCAACGCAATCCCTGGTCCCCGCGTCTGATTACCTGTCGGTAACCGAGAGGAATCATGGGCACCGGACAATCCGACATCCTGCGCGGTACCCTGGATATGCTGATCCTCCGGATCCTGCGCCAGGCGCCGATGCATGGCTGGGGGATCTCCGAGCACATCCAGCAGATCTCCCGTGAAGCCCTCCGGGTGGGACAGGGATCCCTGTACGCTGCGCTGCATCGCTTGACCCGCGAAGGCTGGATCCGGTCCTCCTGGGCCGAGACCGAAAACGGCCGCCGGGCACGGTACTACGCCCTGACCCGTGCCGGCGCCCGGCAGCTCGAGGTCGAGACCGCCCACTGGTACCGGCTTGCCAGTGGGATAGCCCGAATCCTCGAGGCGACCACCTGATCGCGCTCCGCCGCCGGCTCCGCGATTTCGCCTTTCGGGTCGGGACGCTTCTCCACCTCAGGGCCTCGGAGCGGGAGCTCCAGGAAGAAGTTGCCTTCCACCTCCGGATGGAGACCGAAAAGCTCGAGCATCAGGGAATGGAGCCCGCCGAAGCAGCGCGGATCGCGCGGCTTCGATTCGGCGGAGTCGCCTATCAACAGGAGCGGGCCCGAGAGGCCTGGGGAATCGCCATGCTGCGTGACTTCTTCGACGACGTTCGGCACACCCTCCGGCAGTTCCGCCGCCGGCCCGGGGTGAATCTCCTCGCCCTTCTGACCCTGGCGCTGGGACTCGGCGCCACCGCCGCCCTGTTCGGCGCGGTCCGCGGTCTCCTGCTCCGAAAACTCCCGGTCACCCGCGAAGCCGAGCTGCGGATCTTCTGGGACGACTGGGACTGGCGCGGTGCCGAGCTGGATTTCGTGCGGGAACGAATGCAGGCGTTCTCCGGCCTGGCCGCTTACTCCGCCGAGGGCTACACCTATCGCACCGGGGCCGGCAGCTCCGTGGTGCTTACCGGCGTCACTTCGGCGGATTTCTTCGAGGTGCTTGGCGTCCATCCGATGCTGGGGCGCACCTTCGTTCAAGGGGAAGATCGTCCCGGGGCTGAGCCCGTCGTGGTATTGAGCTGGTCCATGTGGCGCCAGGAGCTTGGCGGAGACCCCGGAGTTCTGGGGAGACGGATCCTGCTGGACGGCACTCCGACCACGGTGATCGGGGTCATGCCGCGGGGCTTCTTTTTCCCGTCACCGGACTTCCGGGCCTGGCGCCCACTGGATCTCGACCCCAACTCTCCGATTTACCAGGGGCGCGGATGGCTGGTGACCTTCGGCCGGATCAAGCCGGATGCGACGCCGGGGATGGTGAACGCCTCGGTGCGGCCGGTGCGCGAGTACCTGCTCGGAAACGTGAAACCGGCGCTGCTTCTTCTCCTCGGGGCGGTGGCATTGCTGCTTCTCATCGCCTGCGCCAACACGGCGGCCCTGGTGCTGGCGCGGACCACCGACCGGAGTGGAGAGCTTGGGCTTCGGGTGGCCCTTGGCGCCGGGCGCGGGCGGCTGATCCGCCAGATCGTCACCGAGTCGGTGACCCTGTCTTTGCTCGCCGGTCTTGCCGGGATGGCGAGCGGGACGAGTCAACCCGGTCGAGGCGCTCCGGTCCGAGTAGGGCTGGAGGGCTGGTCTATTGAACCCGGACCGGCCGACGGATCAGAATCTGTCGTCCACCCGGCGCCTCGAGGATGTACCTGATCTCGTACTCCCCGGGCGCCGCCGGGGCGGTCAATTCGCTGCTGGATTCGCGATCGGTGTAGAAGTACGAAAGCTCGCCGGAGGTCTGCGGGTAACCTTTCTTCACCAGATCCACGTAGTCCCCGCTCCGCTTGGGGCCGGTCCACTCGACCTTGAACTTCGTGCCCCGAGCGACCCGGTCCGGCGCGGTGAGCGTCGCGACCGGTTGGTTCACCTCGAGCGGAGAGGAGGCGAGTACCTTGCGCCCGCCGGTTCCATCCTGCACGTAGCGGACCTGGTAGGCGCCGGGTTTCCCCGGTGCGGTCAGCTTGGCGGGATTGCCGTCTCTGGTATAGGCGTAGGTGATTTCCCCGCTGGTCTCTCCATGGCCTGACGGGACGATATCGAGGTAGTCTCCCTTACCGGCTGGACCCTCCCAGGCCACCTGGAACGGCTCGGCGGCTTCAGCCTTCTGCGGCACCGTGATCGTGGCGCTGACCGCAGTCACCGTGAGCGGTTTGGTGACCTTCACTTTCCGTTCGCTGGCGAGCTGCACCAGATAGCGGATGTCGTAGTCACCAGGTGTGGTCGGCACCTGGAGCTTCCCGACGGGGATCGCGTCCCGGACGTAGACGTAGGTGATTTCGCCGGAGGTGTTGGTGTAGCCGCGGGGGACCAGGTCGATGTAATCCCCGGTATTGCCCGGGCCGCTCCAGGATGCCTCGAGCTCCGCTCCTGCCCCGATGGTAGCTGGCACCGTCAAGGTCGCGTCTCCGTCGACCGGGGGCCCTTGATTGATGGTCTGGGCCGAGGCCGGTGAGGCCGCTGGCGCGGATGGGTTCGCGGCAGGCCCCTCCTTCTTGCTGCAGCCCACCAGAAGCAGGGCAACTGCCCAACCCGCCACGCCGACTTTCCCTGTGCTCGCCCCCATGTTCATCGCCCCCCGATTACGTCGAATGGTTATTGGGAATCAGAATGGGTCTTCCGTTCCGCGCTTCCACCTTGCCCGCACGGTACGCGATCTCTCCTCCCACCACAACCAGCTCGATCCCGGAGGAGAACTGGTTGGGGTTCTCCACCGTCGCATTTCCCTGGATGGTCTCTGGATCGAACACGGTGAGGTCCGCCATGGCACCTTCCCGGAGGAGGGCCCGATCCTCGAGGGCGGGCCGTACCAGGGCGCGGGGCAGGGTCGTCATCTTCTCCAGCATCCGCTCGAGCGGGATTCCGATCGTGAGTCCATGACGAATGGCGGTGGCGAAGCACCCGGCGCCGCGGGGGTGCGAGTTCGAGCGGGGTTCGGTGCGAATCCCGCCGTCGGAGCCGATCATGCAGAAGTCCTCCCGCAAGGCCAGGTCCGTGGTGCGGTCGAGATGCATGACTCCCTCGGGCACCGCAAGCAGCGTGGCGGTCTTCCGGTATCGGGCAAAGCTTTCTTCGGTGAGGCGCTCCCCGGTGCCGACCCGCCGCAGGTCCCCATAGGTGAGGCCATAGCGCTCCTGCCATCCCGGATTGAAGCGGCGCGAGTTGGCGTAGGTTGCCCAGTAGGAATAGGGATACACGCACACGGTGATCTCCGCTCCCGCTAGCCTCGCGGCCCGGATCAACTCGAGCGCTTCGGGCATCCGGTAGGTTCCGCCGGTCGAATGCAGGTGAGCGATGTGAACCCGTGCCCCGCTCTCCCGGGCGAGCTGAATTGCCTCCCGGATGCCGTCCAGCTCCTGTTCCGGCGAGGAATACCGCAAGTGCAGCACCATCGGCCGGTCGTATTTCCCGGCCAGCCGGGCGTACCCGAGCAGCTCGGCGAAGGGCGCCGGCTGGTACTCGATGCTGTGGCTCACACCTAACGCGCCGGCGGCCAGGTTGCGCTCGACGGAAACGAGGCGGCCGGCCATTCCGGGGACTTTGCCCCGGATGCCCATGACGAAGGTCGAGACGCCGTAGTTGATGCTGTGGGCCTGGCGCCCGGCGTTTCCGTAGTAGGCAGCGCAATCGATACTGCCCCCGTGCATCTGCAGGGCCGTGGTGACTCCGTCGCTCACCTTGTACTTCTCGAACACCCGGAAGGTCGCGCCGCCGGTCGAGTTGTCGGCGAGAATATCGATGAAGCCGGGGGCGATCACCTTGCCGGGCAGGTCGAGCACCGTTCCGGCGCCCTCGAGGGTCCCGAACCGGAGCCGGCCGGCGGGGTCCACTCCGATATCGCCCTGCTGCCAGCGGCCCCCGGCGTACCACCGGGCGCCCCGGAGCACCAGCTTCAGGTCAGGGGCGGAGGGCGAAGGAAGCCAGCGCGCCGCGACCAGCGGGACTGCCATCCGGAGAAGGTCTCTCCGCCGCATGGGTCTACCGGGTTAAAGGGAAAAGGGACTCAGGCGAGCCCGGCCTCCCGGGCCAGCCGCGACCGCACCCGCTCGACCCGCTGGGTCTGTCCCGGCGCGGGGAACCGTTCGTAGAACCCCTCGCGCCGGAAGTCCCGGGTCAGGTCCGACCAGGGAGCGAATGCTCCGGCCAGCGGCCCTTCGAGGGGCACGCCGGGGCCAAGGCCCAGGCGATCGGCATGATCGATGACATCGGCGCCGATCCGGAGCAGGGCCTTGAGGGTCACGTCGCGGGTTACCATGAAGCGCTTGTTGTCGCCCCACGCCTCCCCAAAGGTGTTGCGCGCCGCGCGCAGCACGTCGCGGATGAAGCCGTATCCCCGGTCTTCGCTCCGGCCCCTTCCGTCGCTGATCCACGGCGCGGCCTCCTTGCGGGAGACCAGCCGGAAGACTTCTCCATAGGCCTGGGCCTGGTTGATCCACAAATCCTGCTGGGAGCGGCCCCCCAGCATGTTGATGTGGTATTGCAGGGGAGAGTCCCCCGATTCATACAGGCGTCGCACCAGCCGGGCCGCGAACTTCTTGAGATCGTCGGTGCCCCACTCGATCCGCTCATAGAGATCGATGATATGGCTCTTGTTGATCCGGGTGTGGGTCGAGTTGATGACCACGAACATCTCGGTGGCGAACTCGGCGGTCTTGCCGTCGAAGATGATGCAGGGCACCTCGACCCGCCGGTTCGCATCCGGCTCCGACAGGTAGAAATGGAGCCCGGCGAGCCGGTGCTGCCCGTCGATGATGAGAAAGGGTTTGTCGGGCTCGCTCAGGTGCCCGACCCGGTCCTGGCCCGGGAGCGATCGGAAGCCGAGCGACTCCGGCGAGAAGAGCAGTACCGCGCCCGGGATCACCGGCTGGTCCGCCTCGGTGCGGTAGAAGTCCCGGATCTGATTGACCTTGCGCCGGCTCAGGGAGCGCTGGAAGGCATCGGTGGCCCCCTCGATTCCCTTGATGAAGCGCTCGACCTCGTCCGGCTCCCCGCGGGATGCTTCTCCTCCGACCTGTTCGCCCCGGCCTCCGTAGTATCGGCTCACGAAGCGCACCTTGCGGAGGAGCTCCTCGGCCGGATAGCTCACGAAATAGAACTCGGCGTCCTTCTGACGCATGCGGAAGGCGAGCATGGCAAGTCTCCGGGTCGTGACCAGTCGCTCGAGGGCCAGTGTGCGCCGCCGGGCTGGCCAGATTCTACGATCCGGACGCCCGGCTCGCCACTGTCGCGGTGCGCGTGTTCCCGGTGAGGCCAACGGCGTCGTCCATGGTGGAGCTCATTCTCTCATCACCAGGAGGAGTGACGTGATTCGAAAGCTCAGGTCGGGGGAGTACCGGCTCTACTCCCGCAAGAAGAACCCGAAGACCGGCAAGCGCCGAAACCTGGGGACCTTCGTGTCCCGCGCCGCGGCCCAGAAGCACGAACGGGCGGTTCAGTACTTCAAGCACGGCGGATGACCCTGAACAGGTTCGAGATCGGGGATCGATTTCCCCGGAAGTCATTGTCGTCGCCGGCTGACCGCCACCGATGCGCTCACGGTCTTGCGCGAATCCGCCTAGATTGGCGGCATGACCCGGGCGCTCTTTTTCCTGATGTCGACGGGACTCTGCGGCACGCTGGCGGCGCAGAATCCCGCTTCTCCCCCGTCCCTGGTCCGGCGCTACGGCGGCACCTATGAAACCGACCAGCTCCTTGCGGAGCCCCGCGTGCAACGCGAGCTCGCGCTGCTGCTCGGGTCCGAGGAGCAGCATCTTCGCCGGAACCTCTTCGTGACCGGATCCATCGACGTACTTGGCGGGATGCTGGTGATCTCCGGCAATGCGGCGCACCAGGGCGGCGAGGAGGAGGCGGTCCTCTGTATTGCCGAGCCCCTCGCCATCCATGGGGCAATCCTGACCGCGGGACGGGTGAAGGTCTATTCACGGGTCCCGGACTATGAGGCGCTCCCGCTCTGCATCAAGGATTGGATCACCCAGGCGAATTCCGGCCATCGTGACCGGTGGCAGCGACCCACCAACGTCGAGCTGGTCGCTCCTCGAAAACCTGGTTCCTAGTCCGGTTCCTCACGGGCCTTCTTGCGCCGCCACCATACGATCCCGAGGATCACGGCCAGACCGGCCACGCCGATGATCAGGCCGCCCCGGCCGATCCACTTCTCCGCCGCCCTCCAGCTTGCCCCCGCGGAGTAGCCGATCAGCAGCGTTCCGATCGACCAGGAGATCGCGGCCATCGCGTTGTAGAGGAGGAAGACCGGATACTTCATCCGGGTCGAACCGGCGATGAAGGGCACCAGGGCGCGGGCGAACCCTACCCATCGGCCGAAGAACACCGCCTTAGGGCCGTGCTTCAGGAAGAAAGCGCGGGCCTTGTCGACGTGTTTCTCCTTGACGCCGAGATGACGCCCGTGATGAAGCAGCCATTCCCGCCCGAAGTGACGCCCGACTTCATAGCCGATAGTGTCACCGAGGGTGGCCCCGATCGCCACGACCGGCATGAGGAACTTGAGACTCAGCACGTCCTGCTCGGCGAGGAACCCGGCGAACAGCACCACGGTTTCACCCGGCGCCAGGAGGCCCAGGAACGCTGCGCTTTCCGCCGATGCGATCAGGAAGATGATCAGATAGGCCCAGGGGCCGAGGCTTTCGACCTGGTGAAGCAGCCATTCGAGCATCGATTACCGGGCCGGCTCCAGCTCGACCTTGATGCCGCGCCACTTGCCCTGGCGGAACCGGAACACGGACAGGGTGGCGCGGGTCAGGTGGCCGATGACGATGGCGAGCCAGATCTCTCTCGGCTCCAGGGTGCCCGTCGAGGAAAACACGCTGCACAGCCCGAGCGGGATCAGAACCTGGGAAACCAGGGAGATGTAGAGCGGTGACCGGGTATCGCCGGTGCCCTGAAGCCCGCCGGTGTAGCTGAGCGCCACGGTGATGAAGAAGCCCGACACGCTGAGATAGGCGAGCAGCTGGGTTCCGATTCCCACGACCGAGGGATCGGTCATCCCGAAGATTCCGAGCAGCACCCGTGGGATGGTGAGAAAGAACAATCCTACCACCGCCGCCACCCCGAGACCGATCGTCGCAGAGACCCGCACTCCCTGGACCGCCCGGTCGGGACGTTCCGCGCCGAGGTTCTGCCCCGCCACGGCGGCCGCGGCCCCCATGAGCCCGACCGAGGTCCAGGTGATGAGGGAGAACAGCTCCACGTAGCCCACCGCGTAGGCGGCCTGGGCCTGGGCGCTCGCCGCCAGGGATCCGATGAAGCGAAGCAGGAAGATGCCGCCGATGTTCATGGCGATCCCCTGCACCCCGGTCGGCAGGCCGAATCGGAACAACGATCGAATCACCTGCCAGTCGGGCTTGAAACCGGCATGGGGCCAGCGCACCACCAGGCGGCCCTTGCTCAGCAAGTAGAGCCCGATCCCGCTCGCGATCGCGCTGGCCAGCACGGTCCCGATCGCGGCGCCCGCGGTGCCGAGTCGGGGAACCGGGCCCAGTCCGGGAATCAGGACGACGTTGAAGCCGATGTTGAGCAGGGTGAGCAGAATGCCGAGCCGCATGGGCGTCCGGGCATCGCCGGCGGAACGGAGCGCGGCGCCGAGCATGTAGAAGAGCATCATGCCGATGCTCGCCACCAGCATGATCCGGAGGTATGGCAACGCCTCGACGCGCACTTCGGCGGTGGCGTTGACCAGCCGGAGCAGGGAGGGGGAGAGCACCCAGCCCAGGGGCGCCAGGATGCCGAAGGAGAGGACGGCCGACGCGATCATCGCCTGGTAGACGGTGCGGTTGACCTTCTCCGGATCGTTCTGGCCCGCGAACCGAGCCACCAGCACGCTCATGCCGGTGAAAAGCGAGTTGACGAAGATGATGACGACGATGAAGATCTGAATCGCGACGCCGATCGCCGCGTTCCCGGTGTAGCCTACGAAGTGGCCGACCATGGCATGGTCGACCACCCCCTGCATTCCCCCGATGATGTTCTGGATCATGGTCGGCCACGCCAGCTTCCAGACCGCCTTTGCGATCGGTCCTTCGATGATCGCGCGGTCGAAGCTCCTGGGCGAGCTCACCGGCAACGGGGCAGTCGAGCTGGGGACGGGGGGTGGTGAGGTCCGAGTCAAGACCGGCATTCTAGCGGCCACCGGGTTCGTGCGATAGCCTTCCGAGAGGTCATCAGAATCATGAGCATTTCCCTCGAGCGACTTCAGGCTGCCCTGGCGGACCGCTACACTCTCGGTCGCGAGCTGGGCCGGGGCGGCATGGCTGTGGTGGTGATCGCCGAGGACCTGCGTCATCATCGACCGGTCGCCATGAAGGTGATGAAACCGGAGGTCGCGGCGGTGGCCGGCGCCGAGCGATTCCTCCGGGAAATCGCCATCGCCGCGCAGCTCGGCCATCCCAACATCATGCCGGTGCTCGATTCCGGGGAAGCCGGCGGATTCCTTTTCTACACCATGCCATTCGCCGAGGGGGAAACCCTGCGCCACCGATTGGACCGGGAACGCCAGCTCGGCATCGAGGATGCCCTCCGGATCACCCGCGAGGTGGCGGGCGCGCTCGCCCACGCCCACGACCGGGGGGTGGTGCACCGGGACATCAAGCCCGAGAACATCCTGCTGTTCGGCGGCCAGGCGGTGATCACCGATTTCGGGATTGCGCGGGCCGTCACGTCGAGCGGCGAGAAAGCCCTGACCAGCACCGGGATCATTGTCGGGACCCCGGCCTACATGAGTCCGGAACAGGCCACCGGGGACTCCGAGATCGGGCCCCGCAGCGACCTCTACACGGTGGGGTGCTTGCTCTATGAGATGCTGGCAGGCCACCCCCCGTTCGTAGGACCGACTCCCCAGGCGATCACCGCCCGGAAATTGTCCGATCCGGTTCCTCCCCTTTCCTCGGTCCGCGAAACGGTCTCCTCAGGCCTGGAACGGACGATCACCCGGGCCCTGGCGAGAGCCCCGGCCGACCGGTTCCCTACTATGCAGGCGTTTCTCGCGGCGCTCGAGCGGGGGGATGGTGGGGGAGACCGATCCCGATGGCGGCCGTCGGCCCGGGCCCTCCGGTGGGCTGGAACGGCGCTCGGTGGCGTGTTAGTCGTGGGGGCGCTTTTCCTGGTGGTCCGGGCGCTTGGCCGGCCGGGGCCGCCCCGATTCGGCCGGATCGCGGTGCTGCCGCTCGCCAACCGTGCGAGCGATTCGGTGCCCACCCACGTTCTGGACGGGCTCACCGAAGGGCTGATCGGCGAGCTGGCTCGTCTGGATCGGGTCGAGGTGATCGCTCCCGCGTCGGTGGCGGAGTATCGCCCCGGCGCGAAGCCGCACCAGGCGGTCGGCCGGGAGCTCGGCGTCGCCGCGATCGTGGAGGGAGAGGTATGGCGCTCCCCGACCGGGCTCAGCCTGGCGCTCCGATTGTCGGTGCCCGATTCCGCGTCGCCAGTGTGGAGCCGGACCTTCCAGGTTCCTCCGGGCGAAGTGGACCGGCTGGAACGGGAAGCCTCGGTCGCCCTCGAAGGGGAGCTGGGCGTGTCCGCCCCGGCCCGAACGCCGCCGCACCGGGCCACTCCCGAAGTGGAGGATCTCTATCTCCAGGGGCGGTATCAGCTGAATACCCGGACCCCCGAAGGCCTGGCCAAGGCGCTGGATGACTTCCGGCAGGCCCTGGCCGCCGATCCGGCCCATGCCCCATCCTATGCCGGTCTCGCCCAGTACTACAGCGTGCTTCCTTTCTATACCAACACGACCGGCGCCGAGGCCTACGGCAAGGCCCGGGCGGCGGCGCAGCGCGCGGTCGAGCTCGATCCCCTGCTGCCGGATGCTCATGGCGTGTTAGGATACGTCAAGGCATTCGGGGACTGGGACTGGGCCGGCGCCGAGGCCGAGTACGCCCGGGCCCTGGCACTCCGGCCCGGCGATGCGGATCTCCATCACGCGTTGAGCCGGTTGCTGGCGGCCCAGGGAAAAATCGCGGACGCGGTGCGGGAAGCGGAAACCGCCCATCGCCTCGATCCGCTTTCCCTGGTGGCGTACGCGAACATCGGGGTGATCCACTACTTCGGCCGGAACTACCCGGAAGCCGAGCGGAGAATGCGCGCCACTCTGGAGCTCGATCCCGATTTCCCGGTTGCCCATTGGGGTCTTGGGCTGGTCTATGAGCAATTAGGACGCTGGAGCGATGCCGACGCCGAGTTCCACAAAGGGACGGCAGGAGGTGGGCTGAGCAGCAACCGGCTCGGCTCCATTGGGCACCTGTACGGGATCGCCGGTCGGCGGGTCGAAGCCGAGGCAGTTCTGAAGGAGCTGCGCCAGCGAACGCACGGGCCGATCGAGGACTACCAGGTGGCCCTGGTGCTCGTCGGGTTGGATAGACAGGATGATGCCCTGGCGGCTCTGGAGCGGGCGTTGCAGGAGCACGCCACGTTGATGTCTTACCTGGGAATGGATCCGAGATTCGACCCGCTGCGAACCTCTCCCCGGTTCATCGCCATGTTGCGACAAATGGGGCTGGAGCGGCCTCCCGGCTAGCTCGGCAATGCCGTCCGGCTCAGCGCCGCATCCAGAGGCCGATGATGGGGATGAGCAGCGTGCTCCAGGCGACGAACATCCACCGGGTTTGTTCCTTGAAGCCGCGCTCAAAGGCGGTCAGCAGTTCGCCCCGCAGCTCAGCCAGCCGCTGCTCGAGTCTAGCCTCGAACCTCGCGTAATTGAGCTCATTGATTTCCCTGAGCTCCGATCGGTAGTTGGCGTCGATCTGGTTCAGGATTTCCACAAACTCGTTGGCGATCTCCTCTCCGAACCGCTCGTAGAACTGGCGGGAGAGCTTGACGGTCAACGGCATCGTCGGTTCCTGATGAGGGCTCCCCCGAGAGTAAGTATAGGCTGGGCATGGACCGTACCGAAATACCGCCGAGCCGCCCGTTCGAGCGCTTGCCACCGGCCACTCGAGGTGCGACTATTGGCGAGCGAAAACCGACCCAGCCGCCTCTCACCAGACTGCGCCGTCATGACTCCTCGCCACCTTCTTTTCAGCCTCTCGCTTCCGCTGGGGTTGACCATCCTGGGCACTCCTGACCAGCGCGTGCCTGTTTCGCCGACGCGCACCGTTGCGGTGCCGGTCACCCTCGACTCGACCTTCCTCGCGAGCTACCGCTGGCGCAACATCGGCCCCGACCGGGGCGGACGCTCCATCGCGGTCAGCGGCGTGCGGGGCCATCCCAGCGAAGCTTACTTCGGTGCGGTGGGCGGCGGGCTCTGGAAGACCACCGACGGCGGCGAGAACTGGATGCCGGTGACGGACGGTCAGCTCACCTCCGCGTCGGTCGGCGCGGTGGCGGTGAGCGAGTCCAATCCCGATATCGTGTTCCTCGGCACCGGGGAATCCTGCATTCGCGGCAACATCATGCCGGGCGACGGGGTGTACAAGAGCACCGATGCCGGGAAGACCTGGACCAACGTCGGATTCCGCGGCACCGACGCCATCTCGAAGATCCGGATTCATCCCACCAATCCCGACATCATCTTCGTCGCGGCGTTCGGGAAATACAGCGAGCCGAGCGACGAGCGGGGAGTGTACAAGAGCACCGATGGCGGGAAGAGCTGGCGGCGGGTCCTCTTCCGCGACGCCAGGACCGGGGCGATCGACATTTCGATCGACCGGAACAACCCCGATGTGATGTACGCCGCCCTGTGGGAGGCCTTCCGCAAGGAATACACGATGTCGAGCGGCGGGCCGGGCAGCGGGCTCTTCAAGAGCACCGATGGGGGAGAGACCTGGACCGAAATCACCCGCAACCCCGGGATGCCGGCCGGGATGGTGGGCCGGATCGGGGTCGCGGTCTCGGGCGCGAATTCGAACCGGGTCTATGCGCTGGTGGAGAACGACAACGGCGGTCTCTTCCGGAGCGACGACGCCGGAGCCACCTGGACCCTGGTGAACGACAGCCGCGCCATCCGGCAGCGGGCCTTCTACTACACCCACGTCCACGCCGATCCGAAGAACCCCGATGTGGTGTACCTGCAGAACACCTCCACCTTCCGCTCGGCGGACGGGGGAAAGACCCTCTCCAACGTCGGGAACGGCACCCACGGCGATCATCACGACATGTGGATCGACCCGGACAATCCGGCTCATCTGGTCGAGGGCAACGACGGGGGCGGGACGGTTTCCACCACCACCGGCGCGCGGTGGACCGAAGAGGACTACCCGACCGAGCAGTTCTACCACGCGGTCACCACGAAACACATCCCGTACCACGTGTGCGGCTCGCAGCAGGACAACAGCACCCTGTGCATTCCCTTCGACTGGAACCTCGGAGGAGGGTTCCGCTTCGGCCGGGCCAGCGGCGGATCGCGCGATCCCACCGCCGGGGCCATGGCGGAGGCGTATCAGGTGGGCGGCGGCGAGCCGGGCTACATCGCGCCCGATCCGCTCGACCCCGATGTCTTCTACAGTGGCACCAACAACGGCCGCTACGTCGACAAGGTCAATCGGCGCCTGGGCACTTCACGCGAGGTGAATCCGTATCCCTGGTTCTACTCGGGAGAGGCGTCCAAGGACATCAAGGAACGCTGGCAGTGGACCTTCCCGATCCTCTATTCCCCGGTGGACCCCAAGACCCTGTACGTCTCGTCCCAGCGACTGTGGAAGACCACCGACGGCGGCCGCACCTGGACCGCGCTGAGCGGCGACCTCACCCGCCACGACCCGATGACCATGGGCCACTCCGGCGGGCCGATCACCGGGGACATGAACGGGCCCGAGGTCTACGCGGTGATCTTCGCCGTGGGGCCGGGCAAGAAAGACGTCAACACCATCTGGACCGGCTCGGACGACGGCCTGGTGCACGTAACCCGCGATGGCGGGAAGACCTGGACCAATGTGACGCCGAAGGACATGCCCGACTTCGGCCGGGTGAGCCAGATCGACGCCTCGAGCTTCGAGCCGGGCGGCGCCTATATCGCGGTGAAGCGGCCCCTGCTCGACGACTTCGCTCCCTACATCTACAAGACCATCGACTACGGCCGGACCTGGACCAGGATCGTGAACGGGATCCGCGCCGATGATTACGTCCATGCGGTGCGCGAGGATCCCACCCGGCGCGGCCTGCTCTACGCCGCGGCGCAACACGGGACCTATATCTCGTACGACGACGGCGCCTCCTGGCAGTCGCTCCGGCTCAACATGCCGGACGTCCCGGTGAGCGATCTCGTGGTGGAAGGCAATGAGCTGGTCATCGCCACCCACGGACGGGGGTTCTGGGTGCTCGACAACATCGCGCCGCTCCGCCAGGCGACCCCCGAGATCCTGGCGAAGAACGCCTGGCTGTTCACTCCCCCCGGCGCGGTCCGGTCCGGGCCCAACGTCATGCTGAGCTGGATGGTGAAGCGCCAGCCCGCCACGCTCCGCCTCGAGATTCTCGATTCGACCGGGACGGCGCTCCGCTCGTTCTCGGCCGATACCGCCCGGAGCGATTCGACCCGGGGCCCGGGCGGGGGTGGGGGCGGCGGCGGGGGGGGCCGCTTCGGAGGACAGATCTCGCTTCCCAGGGGCACCGGTCTCCAGCGGATCAGCTGGGATCTCCGGGGCGAAGGCATCACTTCATTCCCCGGGATGATCTTCTGGGGGGCGGGCACCAACGGTCCGGCCCTGCCCCCGGGCCGGTATTCCATCAGACTGACCGTCGACGGCCAGGCCCTGACGGCGCCGATCACCGTCCGCCGCAATCCCTGGCTCACCGACGTGAGCGATGCGGATCTCCGGGCCCAGTACGCGTTTTCCAAGCGGGTCCGGGACCAGGCCGAAGCGGCGAACCAGGCCGTCATCGCGATTCGCCGGGTCAAGGCGCAGCTCGCCGATCGCACCAAGCGGAACGAGGACGCCGGACTCAAGGCCGCGGGTGAGAAGCTCACCACCAGCAGCTCCGCGGTCGAGGAAGACATCTACCAGGTGAAGAACCAGAGCGGACAGGATCCGCTCAACTTCCCGATCAAGGTCAATAACCGTCTCGCCAACCTGCTCTCCATGGCGGAGCGGGGTGACGGTCCTCCCACGACCTACATGCCGGAGATCTTCGGGATTCTCTCGAATGAGCTCAAGGGGTATACCGACCGGCTGGCCCAGGTCTGGTCGACCGATCTCGTGACGGTAAACAAGGAGCTCTCCAGGCTCAACTTGCCGCCGCTCGATCCCAAATGCGCGCGGGTCGAGGGATGCGGAACACCGTAACGGGCGGATCGTTGATCGACGCCCGCGTCGCGGAGTTTCGCCGGCTGCATCAGTCGGGCTGTTTCGTCATCCCCAACCCATGGGACATCGGGAGCGCGCGGATCCTGGCCGGGCTCGGCTTCCCCGCGCTCGCGACTACCAGCTCGGGCTTCGCCTGGTCGCAGGGGAGGCCAGACAATGGCGTGTCTCTGGAGCAGGCGCTCACCCATTTCCGCGCGATTGCCGAATCGGTTGACGTTCCAGTCAACGCCGATTTCGAAGGCGGTTTCGCAATCCAGCCGGGCGACATCGCGGACAACGTGGGACGGGCGGTGCAGACCGGCATCGCCGGTCTCTCGATCGAGGATTCCACCGGCAACCCGGAGGAGCCTCTCTATCCGTTCCCGCTGGCGGTGGACCGGGTGCGAGCGGCGAGGCTGGCGATCGATGCGAGTGAGCACCGGGTGCTGCTGGTGGGCCGCTCCGAGGGGTTCATCGCCGGCCGGCCGGACCTTCGGGAAACGATTCACAGACTGGTCGCCTACGCGGATGCCGGCGCTGATTGTCTCTACGCGCCCGGGATCCGAACCGACGAGCAGATCCGCGCCATCGTGCAGGCGGTCGCGCCCAAGCCGGTGAACGTGCTGGTCGGGAGCGGCTTCTCCTCGGTCGGCGAGCTGGCCGAGCTGGGAGTGCGGCGGATCAGTGTGGGCGGGGCGCTGGCGCGGGCGGCCTGGACCGGGTTTCTCGAAGCGGCTCGCGAGATCGCCGAGCACGGAACCTTTGCAAAGCTGGGGAAGGCCGTTCAGTCCGACCACCTTCAACGCTGGTTCACTCCATGATGCGGCCTTTCAGACGACTTGCGGCCCTGACCCTCCCGGTGATTCTCCTGGCCTGCGGAGCCGCCCCCACTCCCACTCCCACTCCCACTCCCAACCCGCAAGTGCGCGCCGACCTGGCGCGGCTTCGCGAGGCCACCCGGGCCTACCGGAACCTCGATGCTGCGGTCGCGGCAGGATATCCCCGGGAGGTGAAGGACTGCATCGTCCACGAGCATCACGGGGCGATGGGTTACCACCACCTGAACCGGGCCTACGTGGAGAAGGACATTTCGATCGAGCGTCCCCAGTTCCTGCTGTACGAGCGGACCCCCAAGGGCGAATACCGCCTCAACGGGGTGGAGTTCATCATCCCCTACCGGTTCTGGCCCCGCGATTCGGTGCCGCCGGTATTCATGGGGCAGGCGATGGCGCCGGAGGACAACTTCAAGTACTGGTATCTGCACGTCTGGGCGTGGCGGGACAATCCCAATGGGGTCTTCGCCCCGTTTCATCCGGATGTGTACTGCAAGGAGGGAACGATCTACCGGCCGTCGCCACCGATCTGACGACGACGGCCGGGTCTCACGGTCAGCGGATCCGGATTCCTCCTCCGCCCATGGGACGGGCCGATCCGCCGCTGGTCCGGCCGAAGGATGGCGCCAGGCGGTTGATCGCGATCCCGCCACCCATTCCGTGGATCTTGCAGTCGTCGCGATCGGTGCCCATGCCGCCCCGGATCAGGATCATCGGGCCCCGGCTCCCGCCGCCCGGATAGCTGCCCATCTCTCCGTTACCCGACTCCGAACCTCCAGCCGCGGCGGGACCCTGCGGGGCGGGAAGGGGGACCTCGAGCAGCGGAGTGGGGGCCGGCAGACTGGTCTGCGTGATCACTCGGAGCGTGGACTCGGGCTGAATCTCCGCCATCAGGGCCGCCCGGTGCTGGGCGGGAGATGGGCTCGGCGCGGTGGCTCTGGATGCGGGCGACGGTTTGCTGGCCTCCGGCAGGGTGGTCGGTGGGGTTACCCGGCCAGCTTCCAGATTGGATACGGTGCCCGTAGCGGCTGGCGCTTCGATCAGCCGGATGTCCCGGTCTCCGTTAGTCTTGTCTGCCGTACTGGAAGGTCTGGAACATGCGATCGCAACCAGTCCGAGCCCGGTCGCGAGCAGTATGGCGGATCTTTGATTCACAGGGTCCTCCTCCGGAGATAACGCACCGACCCGAGTAGAATACTCTTAACCGCATATGCCGCGCCACTTTGGCCGAATTACCCAAGCGATGATGAGGACCGGGTTTGCCTTCCTGTGTGCGACGGCAGCCCCTCTCTGTTCTGTCCTCACGCCGGGACAAGGTGACCTCCAGAGGCGTCAGCTTCGCGTTGCTCCTGGTCACTTCGATCGCGGCGTGCAGCTCCCGACCCGCCCCTTCGACGACCAGCGATTCGGCCCTCGCCGACACCCTCAAGCTGCTCATCGAGCAGGCCTACGACTTCAGCCGTCCCGGAGTCCTGACACGGATGGGCTCCCTTTACCCCGATACGGGCCGAGTCATTTCCGCGAGCGGCGGTCAGGTGATGGACTCCCCGGATTCGCTTCGGGCCGGACTCTCGGAGTTCTGGCGCACAGCGGGCCAGTACATGAAGGACGCCCACTGGGAGTGGGGGAAGGTGTACGTCGACCGGTTGGGCCCCGATGCCGCCGTGCTGACCGCGACCTGGTCGATCCCTCACATCGCGCCGACTGGACGTCCCCACGTGATCCGGGGAGCGTGGACCGCGGTGTTCCGGCGGATCGATGGGCGGTGGAAGATCGTGATCGAGCACCTGTCGTCGCCGCCTTCCTGAGCTTCCCGAGAGGCCTCGTCGAGAACGAATTTCCTCGATCCGTTGTCTCATGGAGTATTGCGGAGGCCGAAATGCGACGCATCGTACTGGCTCCTGGGCCGGGTCGACTTTCCCCGGAGGAGCCGGATCATGGAGGCGGACGGGAATACGGTCTGGGCGCTGCTCCGGGACGCCGATGGGCTTCCCGCGGTGCTCCGTTTTCGAATTACTCCGGAACTTCCCTAGCGGATCCGGCCGTACTTCCTGAGCGCCGCAAGCAGCCGGTCGTGGGGCAGGGCATAGACCCGGAGCCCGTTCGCCCCGGTCATGGTTTGCGCCGCGAGCATCGCGTTGAGAATGGCTTCCGAGGTTGCGTCCGCGACCGCCTCGAACACCGGGTTGATCTGCTCATTTGGAATGGCGCGCCAGGCGGCGACGCTGTCGGCCGCGTCCGCCTCGCGGTTGGCGGTCGAGAACGCGATGAAGAGATCTCCGGACGAGTTCCCTCCGATGCCGCCCATTTGACCGATGCCCAGGGCCGCGCGCTTGACGATGCGCTTGAGCTGATGGGGCAGGAGGGGAACGTCGGTGGCCACCACCACGATGATCGAGCCCTGGTCGCCCCGGTCCATCCCCGGGCCGCCGCAGTGCCGGTCGCCGGCGTAGGACCCGTCGGGGAGGGCGACATAACACGGGAGCCGGTCGGGAATCTCCTCTCCCACCGGCACGCCCGCGACCGAAAGCCGGCTCCGCCCGCCATAGTTGCACTGCACCAGGACGCCGACGATATAGGGCTGGTCGAGCACCCGGATTCGCCGTGACGAGGTGCCGGTTCCCCCCTTGAACTGGTTGCATACCATCCCGGTGCCGCCGCCCACGTTCCCCTCGGCCACCGGTCCGCCCTTCGCGTTGTTCAGCGCGGCCAGGGCATCCTGCCTGGTGACGTGAAATCCGTTGATGTCGTTGAGCCCGCCGTCCCAGGTTTCCGCGACCACCGGCAGCGACCAGTCGAAGCTCTTGCCCCGCTGGACCACCCATTCGATCACCGCATCGTGGACGATGCCGACGCTATGGGTGTTGGTGATCATCACCGGGCCCCCCAGAAACCCCGATTCTTCCACCCAGGTGGTCCCGGTCATTTCCCCGTTGCCGTTCAGGGTGGACCAGGCCGCCGGTACCGCGTGGGGATCATCCTTTCCCCGAGGCAGGATCGCGGTGACCCCGGTGCGGACCGGACCGGTTCCCCGCACCAGCGGTCCCGACCCCGAGATCAGCGTGGTCATGCCGACTTCGACCCCCGTCACGTCGGTGATCGCATTCAGCGGGCCGGGCGTACCGTTCTCCGGAACGCCCAGCTCACGGGCGCGCTGCGCGATCGCCGGGCTTGGAACGGCGAGCACGAGCAAAGCGATGAACGGGGTTGAGAAGAAGCGCATCGGGAAGCTCCGGGTTAACCCGTCGAGCGACGGGAACCCGGAAGATACCCGATTACTTGCCGTGGTCGGCGGGCGCTTGTTGCTGCTTGTATCGCACCGTGACGGGTTCGCTCAGGTTCACCCGCACCCGGGTCCCGGAAGGCAGAACGATCTGGCCGCCCTCGGTCGCCACGGCGACCCCGGTGCCCAGCACCGCGCCGATCACCGCGCCCTTGACCGCGCTCCCCGCGATGGCGCCGACCACGCCACCCACGACGGCGCCGCCGCCGATCTCCGCCGCGCTCTCACCGGTCGCGCTCTTCCCGCGGACCCGGAACGGCTCGGCGGTGATGTCGTACGTTCGGCCCCCCAGGGCGAGCTGGGTGAACCGGAGAGTCAGCTCGGGAGCGCCGCCCAGCCGGCCCCCGCCTTCGAGGTGGGTGATCTCGCCTTCCAGGTGCACTCCTTCAGGGATCTCGACGCCTTCATCGATCTCGATGGGCTCGGTCGAGGTCAGCGTGATCTGGTCGCCCACGTCGTTCTGCCTGGTGGACACCCGATGATCGAGCTTGGCGACGATATGGGTTCCCGCGGGAATGGTGATCTCGCGAGTCCCGCTTCGACTGATCACCATCGCGGTCAGAAGTCCCACGCCGCCGATGACCAGTCCGCCGACCAGCCATTGGGTTCGTTGCCTGCCCATGCAGCCTCCTTTCGCCTGACGCGGCGTTCATGCCGCCCATCAGGGAGAGACGCTGCCTGGTGGCTCCAAACCACGCCATCAAGGATGGTTTTCGGCCGGCCTCGATCTGTGCACGTGTGGACAGATTCGCTATTCGCCTATGGGACGGTGCTCTCGGCGGGCCCGCTCCGCGACCGCTCTGCGCGATTCCCGGTCACCGAAGATCTTCTCCCCGTCATAACGGCCGTTCTCGATGAACACCTCGGAGATGTTGCGACCCGACGTCACGCTGCCGGCCAGGTGGACCCCCGGCACGTTGGTTTCGAGGGTCTCGGGATCGAGCGCGGGGCGAAAGGTCTCCGCATCCAGTTCGATACCGATCCGCTGGAAGAATTCGAAGTCCGGGTGAAAGCCGGTGAGCAGATAGACCCGGTCGGCGGGAACCGCTTCCTCCTGCCCCTGCTGGTCCTGGACGGTCACCGACTCGCGATCGATGCGGGTTACGCGGCAGCCCCAGCGCGCCGAGATCTCGCCCGCCTTGATCCGGTTCTCGATATCGGGACGCAACCAGTACTTCACGGAGGGACGCAGCTCGCCGCGGCGATAGACCGTGGTCACCCGGGCGCCGGCCCGGAAACAGTTCAGGGCATGCTCCACCGCGGAATTCTTCCCCCCGACGATCACCAGCCGGAGGCCGGTCGAGAGGTGGGGCTCATCGGCGTAGTGCGAGACGTGGGGAAGGTCCTCCCCCGGGACGTCCAGCCGGTTGGGATGCTCGAAATAGCCGGTGGCGAGCACGAGCTGATCCACCCGGAGGGTTTCCTCTCCCAGCCGGTCCCGGAGCACGCAGTGGATTCCATCCGCGCGCCGCTCGGCGGCCACCAGCCTGAGGTAGGTCCGGACCCGAAGCCCTTCGGCCCGGGCGACTCCGCGATAGTACTTGAGCGCCTCCTCCCGGGTGGCTTTGGCGCCGGAGCAGACCAGCGGGTGATTGCCGATCTCCAGCCGCTCCGGGGTCGTGAAGAAGCTGAGGCCGACGGGATAGCGGACGATCGAGCTCGCGATGGGGCCGGCGTCGATCACCAGGGGATCGAGACCGCGACGTTGGGCCGACACCCCGCAGGCCAGCCCGATCGGGCCGGCTCCGACGATCAGAACCGAGCGTGACATCGCGAGAATCTAGCGAAGCGGCATCATCCGGCCGGTTTCCAGGTCCGGATCGCGAACACGTTGCCCTCGGAGTCGTCGAAGAACGACATCCAGAGCTCCCGCCCTTCGGCGCGATGGATCCGGTGCGGCTCATCCCGGAAGGTGACGCCCCGGCCCTTCAGGGTCTTCCACGCCGCGTCGATATCGGCGACGTCGAAATAGAGGATGGAGGCGGGGTGGTCGAACTCGGGCTCTTCGGCGCCGCTCAGCATGAGCCACTGGCTCCCGCACTGGAAGAACGCCAGTCCCGGCGCGTCGAAGAGGAAGGCCAGCCCGAGGGCCTCCTGATAGAACCGCTTGGCCCGGGGCAGGTCGAACGCCCGGATCCCGATCTGGCCGATGGACTGGAGCAGGGTGGCGCTCATGACGGTTTCCTGGCTGGCGGTTATTAGTTAGGTTTACTAACTAATTCTATGGTTTCCCGGCGTCCTCGTCAACCGCCGTTCCGGGCCGATCCGGTCGCCGTGGCCGACCGGCTCCATTCGGCCGCTATCCATGTGCTCCGCTCCCTCCGGCCCGCCGATCGGGCCAGCGGGCTGTCGGGGCCCCGGCTCTCCGCCCTGTCGGTGATCGTGTTCGGTGGGCCGGTCCGGATGAGCGCGCTGGCCCGGGCCGAGCAGGTTCGCGCGCCCACCATGACCCTGGTGGTGCGAGGGTTGGAGCAGGCGGGCCTGGTGCGGCGGATCGTGGATCCTGGAGACCGGCGGGCCGTGCTGGTGCGGGCCACCGCCCGGGGACGGCGGGTGTTGTTCGAGGCCAGGGATCGCCGGGTGGCCCGGCTGGCCCGGGCGGTTGCGGCCCGGTCGCCGGTCGAGCGTCGCGCCTTGCTCCGGGCCGCCGAGCTGATTGAGGCTCTGGCGCGGTCGCGTGTAGAATCGTCCTGAGCCCGCTTCCTTCAACCGGACCCCAACCCATGCCGATGAGCCATTCCCGCTTTGCCCCATTCGCCCGGGCGGTGGCCCGGACCACCGGTCGCCCCATCACCTTCATTCTGGCCGTGCTGGTCGTGCTGGTCTGGCTGGGGACCGGTCCGGTGTTTGGCTACAGCGACACCTGGCAGCTGGTGATCAACACCGGGACGACGGTGGTGACGTTCCTGATGGTGTTCCTGATCCAGAGCACCCAGAACCGCGACACCGACGCGCTCCAGCTCAAGCTGGATGAAGTGATTCGCTCGATCGAGGGCGCCCATAACGCGCTGCTCGACCTCGAGGAGCTGGACCAGGGTGATATCGACCGGGTCCGGGAGGACTATCGCCGGCTGGCGCGGGAAGCCCGGGCGGCGATCCAGCGAGGCTCGCTCGACACCGACTCACCCGAGGTCGAGCCCCCGCCGTCCGGATGACCCGACTCAGGGTTTCGGAATCGGTTTCGGCAACGCGGGGTAAATCCCCTGCTCGGCCAGCCGCTGGTAGAAGGGCTTGAGCCGCGCGATGAAGGCGTTCACCTGGTCGATCACCTGCGGCACCTCGGTGCGGACCTCACCCCATTGGGACAGGTCCTCCGCGGTGGGCGGCATGGTGGCGCCGCCGACGTTGCCGAGCACACCGCCCAGCTTGAACGTGATCACCTTCCGGAACATCGAAAAATCGAACGTCGTCGTGTCGTCTTCGTCCCGGATGAAAAACTTGCTCTTGAGCGGCGCCAGGTCCTTGACCAGGCTGTCGTAGCTGGCCCGGATGGCCGCCGGAACGGTGGCGCTATCCGCCAGGGGCTTCTTGAGCTGATTGAGCTGGGTATTGGCGGTGCGCACCGCGCTGCTCGCTTCGGTCAGCCGGGCCTGCAGCATCTGCCCTTCCTTGAGCAGCGCATACCGCTGCTGACGGTCCTGCTCCGAGATCTGGATGTCGGGATCGCCGCGCACGGTCACCGACGAGCTGGCCGCCGGCTTGCCGTTCACCACCAGCGAGATCCGGTACTCTCCCGGGAGTACGATCGGGCCCGGCGTTCCGCTGGTATCCGGCTGACCACCGAAGAAGCCTCCCGGTGCGGTGACGCCCTTGGGCAGCGGGATCGGATCGATCTGGAGGTCCCAGACCACCCGGTGGTATCCCGCCGCGAGGCCGTCCTTCATCGCGCCGCCCTTGAGGTCCCGGACCTGGTTGCCGGCGGGATCGGTGATGACGATGCGGGCGCTGTCCGCTCTGGTCTTGAGCGCATAGGCGATCACCGCGCCGTAGGGCGGGTTGTCCCCGAAGAACTGCATGTCGCCCTGGCTGCCGTAGTAGCGGAGCCCGCTCCGGCTCTTCTCGTAGGCGGTCGCGACCGGATAGATCCAGGCGTCGGCCGCGCGGGCCTGGGCCGCCTGCTGGAACGGGCCCAGCTGGTCGAGGATCCAGACGCCCCGGCCGTGGGTGGCCAGCAGCATCGCGTTGTCCCGGGGGTGCAGGGTGATCTCGTACACCGGCACGGTGGGCAGGTTCGCCCGGACCCGGTCCCAGGACTTGCCGCGATCGAGCGAGACCCATAACCCGGTCTCGCTGCCCAGGTAGAGCACCTCGGGATTCTTCTGGTCCTCGGTGATCGTCCGGACCACCTCGCCTTTGGGGAGATTGCCCGCGATGCTCTTCCAGGACGCGCCGTCATCGGTGCTGGCGAACACGTAGGTGCCGTAGTCCCCGACCCGATGGGCATCGAAGGTGGCGTACACGGTGGCTTCGTCGAAGCGGGAGGGGGCCACTTTGGAGACGTAGGCCCACTTGGGCACACCCGGGATCTTGCCGGTCACGTTGGTCCAGGTCGCACCCCCGTCGCGGGTGACGTTGAGCTGCCCGTCATCGGAGCCGGTGTAGATCAGCCCCGCCTTCCTGGGCGACTCCGCGATGGTGAACAGGGAGCCGTAATCATCGATGCCGTCGTTCTTCGCGATCTTCACGTCCTTGAGCTTCATCCCCATGAGCTCCAGGGTGTCACGATCCACCGCGGTGGTGAGATCGGGGCTGATCACCTTCCAGGAATGGCCCCGGTCGGTCGATTTGAAGAGAAAGTTTCCCCCCAGATAGATCGTGGCGGGGTCATGGGGTGAGAAGATGAACGGGGTATCCCAGTTCCAGCGGTACCCTTTGGCGTTGGACGGCGCGGTGGGCTGGATTCCCTGCTGCTCGCCGGTCACCTTGTCGAGCCGGCCCAGGCTGCCTTCCTGGGATTCGGCATAGATGATCCGGTCGTTCGCCGGGTCGAACAGGTTCACGAAGCCATCGCCGCCCGGAATGGTCCACCAGTCGTGATCGGTGATGCCGTTGCCGTTCCGCACCTGGCTGGGCCCGCACCAGGACTGATTGTCCTGGAGTCCACCGCACACGTTGAAGGGCTGCTGCATGTCGTAGCTGACGTGGTAGAACTGGGCGACCGGAAGGTTGGGGAGCCATTGCCAGGTTTTCCCCTTGTCCCGGGTGATCGACACGCCGCCGTCGTTGCCGATCATCATATGGTCGGGATTCCGGGGGTCGATCCACATGGCGTGGTGATCGACGTGAATGCTGGGCGCGCCATTGCTCCGGAAGGTCTTGCCTCCGTCGTCCGATACCGAAAGCGGGGTTTCCGGCAGGTAGATCCGGAGATCGTTCACCGGGTCGACCCGGATGATCCCGAAGTACATGGGGCGGCCGTTATGGGTGCCCATCTTGCGCCAGGAGCTGCCGGCGTCGTCGGACCGGTAGACCCCGCCTTCTTTCTCGTGCTCGATCCGGGCGTAGACGATGTCGGGGTTTCCCCGGAAGATGTCGAGTCCGATCCGGCCGAGGGGTCCCGCGGGGATCCCTTTGGTGAGCCGGGTCCAGCTGCGGCCGCCATCGGTGGTCTTCCAGATCCCGCTCCCGGTCCCGGCTCCGTTGAATCCGAAGCTCGAGCGGCGGCGCTGGTACGTCGCCGCGTAGAGCACCTTGGAATCGCGGGGGTCCATCGTGAGCTCGGTGGCGCCGGCATCGGGGCCCGGGTCCAGCACCCGGGTCCAGGTCCGTCCCCCATCCGTGGTCTTGTACACGCCCCGCTCCCCGCCCGATTTCCAGAGGTCGCCTAACGCGGCGACGTACACCACCTCGCGGTCCCGCGGGTCGATCACGATCTTGGCGATCTGCTTGCTGTCCTTGAGGCCCATGTTGGTCCAGGAACGGCCGCCGTCGGTGGACTTGTAGATCCCGTCGCCCCAGGAGGAGCTCTGCCGGTTGTTGTTCTCCCCGGTGCCGGCCCAGACCAGGTTCGGATCGGTCTGGTGGACCGCCACGGCGCCGAGGGACACCATGGAAGCGGAATCGAAGACCGGCTTGAGGGTGACCCCGCCATTCTCGGTCTTCCAGAGCCCTCCCGTCGCGGTCGCGATATAGAAGACGTTGGGATCGGCCTCCAAGACCGCGAAGTCGTCGGTCCGTCCGGCCGGGCCCGAGGGCCCGATGTTGCGGAACGACAGCTTGTCGAAGGGACCGCCTTTCGCGCTGCTGCTGTCGGATGCGGGTTTGGGAGGGTTCTGGGCGGCGGTGGAAACAGCGGCAAGGACGAGCAGCGCGGTGGCAGTCACCGCGTGGCGAAACGCGGCCACGGGGGTAGTCCTCCGAGAAAAGGGGCGGAAGAGGGTGTTCCGCGCAAGATAGCCTATTCCACGAGGTAGGCCTCCATCGCGAAATACTCGGCGAGCCCGAGGCGGTTCAGGATCTCCGCGGTGTCCTTGTTGCGCGCTTCCACCCGTTGCCAGAATTCCCGCTCGTCGGGACCGGGAAAGAGCGCCGAATCCTTCTGCGACTGGTGCTTGAAAATCGCCTGGATCTTCACCGCGAGCTCCTCCTGGGAGAGCGGCACCAGCCAGGTCGCCTCGGTCACCGCCCACTCCTGCCAGGCGCCGCGATAGCGCCAGACCTCGGGGCGGCGCGGCAGCTCCAGGAGCGCCAGATCGATGGCTTCCTTGCACATCTGGTGGGTGCCGTGGGGATCGGAAAGATCGCCGGCCACGAAAATGAGGCGGGGTTGCCGCTCCAGCAGCAGATCGCGAACGATCGCCACGTCCGCCGGGCCGATCGGGTCCTTCCGGACCTTGCCGGTCTGATAGAACGGCAGGTTGAGAAAGCGGGCATGCTGCTCGCCGATCCCCAGCGTCTCGAGGGCGCTCACCGCCTCGGCTTCCCGGATCATGCGCTTGATGTCCTGGATCGCCGGCGTATCCACTTCGCCGGGGGCCTTGTGGGACAGAAAGTCCAGCGCTTCTGCCCGGAGACGGGAAACGGCTTCGCGGTCCAGGCCCCGCGCCTCGGAGAGGCGCTCGAGGAAGTCGAGATACCGGCGCACGTCGTGATCGAAGACCGCGATGTTGCCGCTCGTCATGTAGGCGACCGTGATGTGGTTGCCGTTCTGGACCAGCTTGTGGAGCGTCCCGCCCATCGAGATCACGTCGTCGTCGGGATGGGGCGAAAAACAGACGATGGCTTCCTGGCGGGGCAGCCTGGAACGCCCCCGGATCCTGGCTCCCAGGGCATTGAAGACGAAGCCATTGGCCGCCCCCGGCGATCCGAATCGCGACACCACCGCCGAGAGTCCATGCTCGACATAGTCGCGGTGGGTGAGCTTGAGGATGGCGCGGCCGATGGTCTGAGACAGCCAGACCACGGCCCGGACCACCAGAGGATCGGTCCAGGTCACTTCGTCGACCAGCCAGGGCGTGGCTACCCGGGTCAGCATGGCGGCCGCCGCCGGGTCGAGATGAAACCGCGCATTCGGGTGGCGCTGGAGGAACGTGGCCGCGACCTCGTTGTCGATCTCGCCTTCCACCGCGCGGCGCACGATGGCGGCCTTGTGCTCCCCGGTGGCGAGGATCGCGATCTCCCGGGCTTCCATGATGGTGGCGACGCCCATGGTGATCGCTTCCCGCGGGACGTTGGCCTCACCGAAGAAGTCTCCAGCGGCATCCCGGCGGGTCAGGGTATCGAGATTGACCAGTCGGGTCCGGCTTCCCGCGCCCGAGCCGGGCTCGTTGAAACCGATGTGGCCGGTCTTGCCGATCCCGAGGATCTGGAAGTCGATGCCGCCCGCCTCGCGGATCGCTGCCTCGTAGGCCGCGCAGGCCGCGCCGATATCGGCCCGGGTCAGCTGACCGGGCGGAAGGTGGGTGTTCTCGGGCTGGAGATCGACCAGGCGGAAGAAGTTCTCCCACATGAACCGGTGATAGGAATGGATGTTCTCCGGATCGATGGGGTAATACTCGTCCAGATTGAAGGTGACCACGCGCCCAAAGCTCAGGCCTTCCTCCCGGTGCAGGCGAATCAGCTCGCGATAGACCCCGATGGGCGTCGAGCCGGTCGCAAGGCCGAGCACGGCGGGCGCCCCCGATGCCTCCCGATCCCGGATGACCTCCGCGATCCGGCGGGCGACCGCGCGGGTCAGGTCATCGTGGCCGGCATGGATGGTGACGGGCAGGCGCTCGGGCGCGTCCATGGAGAGGGAATCTAAGGGCCTGTCCTTGACATATCAAAAAATATTGATATGTTAGCCCCATGACCGCCCGGACTGCTGGATACGACCTTGGTCAATCCGCGCTGGCCTTTCACGCGCTGTCCGATCCCACCCGGCTCCAGCTGGTCGAGCTGCTGCGGGCTGGAGAGCGGTGCGTATGCGAGCTCACCGACGCCCTGGAGAGCGCGCAGAGCCGGTTGTCGTTTCACCTTCGGGTCCTCAAGGAAGCCGGGCTGGTCCTCGACCGGCGGGAGGGTCGCTGGGTGTACTACCGTCTCAGCGCGGAAACCATGCAGCGGCTGGCAGCGCTTCTCACCGACTGCTGCGTGCCGGGCCGTCCCTGGCTCCAGGGCGGCTGTTGCTGACATCACCTCATTGGGAGTGCACCATCATGGAAGACAGGGTTCGTGACACCGTGAAGGAAAAGTATGGCGCCGCGGCTCGCCAGGTCCTCGAAGGCAAAGATCCCGAGTGCTGCAGCAGCTCCTGTTGCGGGGGGAGTGCGGATCCGATCAGCGGAAATCTCTACGGGAACGCGGAGACGGCCCTGGTCCCGGAGGCGGCGGTGCGCGCCTCGCTCGGCTGCGGCAACCCGGCCGCCCTGGCCGAGCTTCGGGAGGGAGAAACGGTGCTGGATCTGGGGAGCGGTGGCGGCATCGACGTGCTGCTCTCGGCCCGCCGAGTCGGCCCGACCGGCAAGGCCTACGGCCTCGACATGACCGATGACATGCTGGCGCTGGCCCGGGAGAATCAGCGCAGGGCCGGCCTCGCCAACGTCGAATTCCTGAAGGGAGAGATCGAGCACATTCCGCTTCCCGATGCCTCGATCGATGTCATCATCTCCAACTGCGTGATCAATCTCTCCGGCGACAAGCGCGCCGCGATCTCGGAGGCGTTCCGGGTGCTCAGGCCGGGAGGACGGTTTGCGGTGTCCGACGTGGTGGTCCGGGGCCCGGTGCCGGACGAGGTGCGCCGCAGCATGGAGCTCTGGATTGGGTGCGTGGCCGGGGCGCTCGAGGAGGATGAGTTCCGCCGGATCATGGAGGAGGCCGGCTTCGTCGACGTCACCATCGAGCCCACCCGGATCTACGATGCCCGGGACGCCCGGTCGTTCCTGGAGAGCTCGGGGCTCGAGGTGGATCAGATCGTGCCGCGGATCGAAGGCCGGTTCCTCAGCGCGTTCGTGCGGGGGCGGAAGCCCGAGGGGTGAACACCGTGCTGTTCGCCTGCGTCCACAACGCGGGGCGGTCTCAGATGGCCGCGGCCTGGTTCAACCGGCTCGCGGATCCGCACCGGGCGCAGGCGGTTTCGGCGGGAACCGCTCCGGGCTCCGCGGTGCATCCCGAGGTGGTCTCCGTCATGCGGGAACAGGGGATCGACCTCTCCGGGAGTCAGCCCCGCCTCCTCACCGACGATCTGGCCGGTTCGGCGGAGCTCCTGGTAACGATGGGATGCGGTGAGGTCTGCCCGACGGTTCCGGGACTCGCTCGCCTCGACTGGAGCATTGCCGATCCGAAGGGGCTCCCGCTTCCCGAAGTCCGTGCGATCCGGGATGAGATTCGCGCGCGCGTGCTTGCGCTGCTGCGCGAACGGAACTGGTTGGCCTGATCGCTAGCGGCCGATCTGCTCGAACGTCACGTTCCCGATCCGGTAGCTCTTCCAGTCCCGGTAGTCGAAGTGCCACCACTCCGCTGAATAGACGGTAAAGCCTTCGGCTTCCATGGTCCGCCGGAGAAGGTCCCGGTACCAGCGCTGCCGGGTGGTTCCGCCCGGATAGTCGGGATAGGAGCGGTGGGAGAACTCGTCGTACCCGCCCGGCATCTCGATCGGTTTGCCGGTCTTGAGGTCATAGAGCGTCAAGTCCACGGCGCAGCCCCGATTGTGACGGGACCCGCTCGCAGGATCGGCCACGAACTCGTGAAGCGCTGGGGGCGTCGCATCCCAGAACACCTTGGTGACATACCAGGGCCGGTATCCATCGTGGATCAGAAGCCCGAGCCCTAGCGACCGCAACGCGCGATGGGCGCGAAGCATGGCTTCCGCGGCCGGGCGTTGCAGGAACGCGCGCGCCTGGGTGTAAACCGGAGTGCCCAGAAAATTCCGGGTCCCGGCGTAGCGAATATCGAGCTTGATGGTCGAGTCGAGTCGAATGAGCTCGACCAGGTCGCCGGGGCGGAAATCGCCGCTCTCTTCCGGCGGCTTTGCCGCGAGGGCTTCGCGGCGGAGCTCTCCCACCGGCCGGACCGGAGTGATCCGGAACACCGGGTTGTCGGCCTGGGCCAGCCGTTGCCAGATCGAATCGCCCACCGAAACGGCGGTGACCTGTCCTCGATTCCCGTTCTGGAACCGAAGGGTGCCGTGGCTGGTCCGGAAGGACTGGAGGTCGGCGCTAGGGAGAGTGTCTTCTTCTCCTGATGCGAATCGGGCCAGCAAGGTCCCGTTCCGCTCGAGGATCATGACCCGGGTGACGGTGTCCCGGCCGTAGTCGCCGATGATCCGGACCCAGGATGGTGGGGGGGCGGAGGGCTGAGCGGTGAGGACGGCGGGGACGGTGAGGACGGTGAGGACGGTGAGAACGAGGCCCAATCTGGCAGCCCTCACCCACCGTCCCTCCGTTCTCACTGTCCGCCCGTCCGCCTGTCCGCCTGTCCGCCTGTCTATGGTTTCGGCCTGGCGCGATACTTCTCGTACAGCAGCGTATGCCGGTCATCCCAGGGCTGGAGCTGACCCTTGATGAACACGTGCTTCACGATCGAGCGCACGTCGAGCGGGTCGCCGGTGGTGACGAACAGATTGGCGGTCTTCCCGGCCTCGATGCTTCCCAGCTTGTCGGCCACGCCCCAGATCTTCGCCGGGTTAATGGTGACCGACTTGAGCGCCTCTTCGGGATCCAGTCCGTAGGCGGTCGCGAGCGCCGCGTTGTAGGGAAGGTTCCGGGCGTCGCCTTCGCCGCCATCGGCAGTCTGGAACGCGATCATCACTCCCGCCTTGGCGAGCACTCCCGGATTGGCGTAGACCTCGTCGTACGGGGCATCTCCCGAGGGCACCTGGGTGGTTGGTCCAACGACCACCGGGATCTTCCGGGCCGCGAGCGTATCGGCCAGGCGCCAGGCCTCGGTGGCACCGCGCAGGACTGGCTTGAGGTGGAAGCTGTCGGCCAGCGCCAGCACGCCGCGGATCTGCCCTTCCGTCTCCACATCGAAGATCACCGGCATCTCGCCCCGGAAGGCGGGGCCGAGCGCCGCGTAGGCGAGATTCTGGACCGTGGGGTCGGGGCGTTCGTTGTAGGCCCTGGCGTCCCGGAGGTATTCGTACAGCTCCCGCACCTGGCGGTTCTGGGTTTCCGCGGCATCGGCCTGGGGCCCACCAAACCGTCCGCCCCCTCCGCCAAAGCGACCCCGGCCTCCGGTGCGCGGATAGGTCATCACCATCGCGGCCTGACCCCGTTCGGCCATCTCGTACGGGGTCCAGCCGGCCATGTCGATCAGGGCGGCGAATCCCTGGATCATCCCGCCCTGCGCCGAGGTGATGACGCTGGTGACTCCGTTCGCCCGGGTAATGCCGATGTGCGCCGACGACGGATTCACCGCGGTGAGGACGTTGTCCTGCGGGTTGAACTGTCCCAGCTCCTGATTGTCCTGACCGCCCGGGACCGAGCCGATCTCCACCAGGCCAAGCTGGGTTCCCGAGTCGATCATGCCGGGATACACGAAGAGTCCGGTGCCATCGATCACCTGGGCCCCGGCCGGCGCGGTCACGCTGGCGCCGACGTCGGCGATCTTGCCGTCCCGAATGACAATGGTCCCGTTGCTGATCCTCGCCCCGGTGACCGGGACGATGGTGGCGTGGGTGATGGCGTAGACCGACGGGCGGGCCGGCGGACCGGCGGACGGATTAGCCTGCGCCGAGAGCGGAAGCGCGAACCCGATCGCGCCGGCCGTCGCTAGAAGCAATCGGTTCATGGGGCACCTTCGCTGGTGGTGACACGGGGTCGCCGGAGCTGCTGGATCAGGTTCTCGAGGGTCGGCGCATTGTTACGATCGAAGAACACCCGACCATCGATCAGGGTCATCTCGACCCGGCTGGCCGGGGCGAACGGATGGCCGTTGAAGATCGCGAGATCGGCGTCCTTACCCACGTCGATCGAGCCGGTCATCTTGTCGATCCCGAGCTGGGTCGCCGCGTTGAGCGTGATCATGCGGATCGCGGTTTCTTCCGAGGCGCCGCCGTACTTCATCGCTTTGGCCGCTTCCTGGTAGAGGCGGCGGGATCGCTCGTCCGAATCGGAGTTGAGGGTGACGTTGACCCCCCGCTCGGCCATCAGCGCCGCATTGTAGGGAATCGCGTCATAGGCCTCGAGCTTGTAGGCCCAGTTGTCGGCGAAGGTCGAGGCACCGGTCCCGGCCGCCGCGATCTCATCGGCGATCTTGTATCCCTCGAGCACGTGCTGCAGCGAGGCCACCCGGAACCCGAAATCCTTGGCCACCTTGAGCAGCATCAGGATTTCGTCCGATCGGTAGGAGTGGGCGTGGACCAGACGCTTCCCTTCGAGCACCTCCACCAGGGCGTCGAGCTGGAGGTCGCGCGCGGGAGGAATCGGCTCGAGCTGTCCCTTTTTCCAGGCCTTCTTGTCCGCTTCGTATTTCTTCCACTCCGCCTGATACTCGCGGGCCCGGGTGAACGCGTCTCGAATCACTTCTTCCTGGCCCATGCGGGTGCGGGGATAGCGCTGCGCCCGCCCCGGAATCTGGGGCCCATTGGTCTGCCGCACGTTTTCCCCGAGGGCGAACTTGATCCCCGGAGGCGCGCCGTCGAAGATCATCGAGTCCACCGGGAGCCCCCAGCGGATCTTCACGACCACGTTCTGGCCGCCGATCGTATTGGCGGAGCCGTGCAGGATGTTGAGGGTGGTCACTCCACCGGCCAGCTCGCGCCAGAGTCCGATCGCGTCCTCCCGGATCACGTCCTGCATCCGAACCTGGGCCGTGACCGAGCGGGTGCCCTCGTTGATCGCCTCGCCCGCGCTGTGGGAATGCTCATCGATGATGCCGGGCATCACGTATTTGCCCTTGCCGTCGATGACCCTGGCGCCCGCGGGTACCGTCACGTTGGTCCCGACCGCCGCGATCTTGCCGTTCCGGATCAGGATGGTCCCGTTCTCGATCGTTCCGTGGCTCGCGGTGATGATGGTGGCGTTGGTGATGGCCACGAGCGTCCCGGCCGGCGGAATCGGCACACTGAGCACCGGCTCCTGGCTGGGTGCCTGGTTCGCCGGCCCCTGTGCCGTGCCCATCGATGGGATCACCAGCACGGCGACCAGGACGAATCCTGTGGCCCCGCTGGCCCCTCTGGCCCCTCTGGCCCCTCTGGCCCCTTCGTCCACCTGTCCGCCCGTCCGTCTGTCCGCCTGTCTCATGGCTTCTTCTCCGCGGTAAACGTGGCGTTGCCGAAAGAGCCGAGTTCGGCGGTACCGTTCATCCGGTTGCCTTCGACCTGGCCGCGATAGTTGAGGGTGACGGCTTGTCCACCGAACTGCATGGTCATGCTCCAGGTGGCGGTCCGTCCGGCCACCTGGCCTTCATCGATGGGCAGGGTGCCCATCATGCTGGTCATCGTCCCGGTGAAGCTGGCGCCGCTCTGGTTCACCGTCATGGTGATATCCATCGGACCCTGGGGAGAGTTCAGGGTCATGGTCCAGTTCCCGGCGAGCTGAGCCGCCGCTCCTCCGCCGCCGCCGGCGCCGCCGGCATTGTTGGCCCGGGCAGGTGTCGCGGGGGGACCATCGTAGCGGATCCCGTCCACGAACACGGTGCTGACCTTGGCGGAATCACTCAGAAGATCGCCGTTGGTGACCACCAGGTTGGCGATCTTGCCGGCCTCGATGCTCCCGAGCATTTCCCCGGCGCCGGCCATCTCGGCGGCACGGATGGTCACCGCCTCGAGGGCGACGTCAGCCGGCAGGCCGGCGGCAACGGTCTTCCTGACGTTCGAGACGAAGTCGCGGCTTCCGCCCGAGGCCATGGCGAACCGCACCCCGGCTCTGTTGAGCGCTGCGGCGTTGCCCTCGACCAGCTTCTGCACTGCTCGAGCCGAAGCGGCGCTGTCGTTCGGGGCGCGCCGCTCGCTCAGCCGGTAGGACCAGCCGGTGACCTGGGTGGGCTGCGGGAAATTCACCGAAACGACGACACCACGACCGGCGAGTGCGTCCATGGCGAGCCAGCCCTCGGTGGCGCCGACGATGGTGGTCTTGAGATTGAACTCCTTGGTCAAGCGGGATGCGCGCCGGATTTCGTTCTCGTTGTTGGCCTCGATGAAGGCGGGCAGGTCGCCTTTCACCACTGGCACAAGGGCGTCCACCCGGGCATCCATCTCCGGGCGCACCATGCCGCGGGGATTGCTCTTGTACCGGTCGAGCAGGAGGGCCTGCCGCTCTGCATCGTACAGGGCTTGCCGCTGATAGGTGATGACGCCGAGCAGCGTGGCGGGATAATCTCCCTGAACGCCCTGGTAGCCGATGTGCATGGCGACCGGATCCCGGATGACGTCGGACGGGGCGACGCTATCGCGGAGCGGCACCAGCGCCGACGTGCCGCGGAACAGCCCGCGGGACGGCGCCACCAGGACGGCGGTGACTCCCGCATCACGGAGTGGCTTGATATCACCCGGGGTCACCTTGAGGTCCCCGGCGGCATCGCGTTCCGCTTCGATACCGCGAGGACCGCTCTGAGCCTGGCCGCCGCCGCCGCCACCTCCAAAACCGCCCCCCGTCGGGGCCGGTGCGGTGGGAAGGCCCAGCGAGGAGGTCAGGTCGATCAGGCCAGGGGTGACTGTCTTCCCCGCCAGGTCGATGACCCGTGCATCCTTGGGGATGGTGACCGTCGGGCCGACCGCTTCGATCAGGCCGTTTCGCACCAGGACGGTCCCCTTGTCGATCACCCCTTTGGTGACCGTCTGAATTCTGGCATTGGTGAGCGCCCAGGTGTCCGACTGGGCCCGCACGATCGATGGAAAGACGAGGAACGAGGTGGCGGCTGCGAGCGGCAAGGCGCGTGCAGCCCTGATCAGGCGCATTTCCAGCCTCCGGCTGGTGGGATGTTGAAGACCGCCATGAAATGGGGCCGTGAGAATCTAGACCCGGACGGCGAAGGTGCCAAACGGTACATTTACGCGGGAGCCGGCCATGGGGTTGAATATCCAGATCTTCGGAACCCGGAAATGTCGCGATACCCGCGCCGCCCTGCGATTCTTCGCGGAACGGCGGATCAAGGTGCACTTCGCCGACCTGTCGGTTCGGGCGGCCTCACGCGGGGAGCTGTCCCGGTTCGCCCAGCGGTTCGGGACCGCGGCCCTCATCGACCGCGAGTCGAATCGGTTCGCCGAGCTGGGCCTGGCCTCCTCGAGCTCTTCGGATGCCCGCTGGCTTGAACGACTCGAAGCCGAGCCGATGCTGCTACGAACCCCGCTGGTTCGGAATGGGAGCGAGCTGACCATCGGGGCCGCGGAGGACACCTGGAAACGCTGGATAACCGCCGACCGCGGAACCCAGTCACCCTAGAGGAGAACCCATGCTGGCGACCTTCCTGCTCGCGTCTCTTATCCAGGGGCCTCCGGGCACCGACATCTACCTGGTTCCACTCACCCGGGATGGCGCCCAGCTCCACGCAGGAACCCCTCGGAACCTCACGGCTCGCCCGGGGTACGACAATCAGCCCGCCTTCGCTCCGGATGGCGGAACCATCTACTACACCTCGGAACGGGGCGGTCAGACCGATATCTATCGGGTCGACCTCTCGAGCGGACAGTCCGTCCGGGTCACCGATACGCCGGAGAGCGAGTATTCGCCGACGTTCATGCCGGATGGGCGGCACCTCTCGGTCATCCGGGTGGAACGCGATTCCACCCAGCGGCTCTGGTCATTCACGCTTGCCGGCGCGGCGGTGGCCCCGGTCCTGGAACGGATCAAGCCGGTGGGATACCACGCCTGGCTCGATGCGGGCACGGTATTCGTCTTCGTGCTGGGCAATCCGGCCACGTTGCAGCGCGCCACGGTCAGTTCCGGCAAGTCCGAGGTCCTGGCGCGGGACATCGGCCGGACCATCCTGCGAATTCCCGGGCGGCGGGCCATCAGCTTCGCCCAACGGGACACCGCTGGTGGGCCGCTGACGCTGCGTGAGCTGGACCTCGCAACGGGCGCAGTGCGCTCCATCGCCGCACTCCCGCGCGGGAACGAGTTCGTCGCGTGGACTCCGCAGGGCGAGCTGCTCTCCGCCTCCGGGAACGCATTGCTGCTCTGGAATCGTCCCGCCGCGGTCTGGGACACCGTGGCACGCTTCACCGAGCCCGGGCTCCAGCGGATCACCCGCCTGGCGGTGAGTCCCCGGGGTGATCAGCTCGCGCTGGTCGGCGACGAGCCTGCCAATCCCCGCACCGACGGGCTGCTCCTCGTTCCCGATCGGGTCTTCGACGGGCTGACCATGCATTCGGACTGGGTCGTGCTGGTGCAGGGAAACCGGATCATGGCCGCCGGTCCCACCGCATCGGTCAGCCTGCCCGCGGAGGCGCGCCGAGTGCCGCTGCCCGGGGCCACCCTGCTGCCTGGGCTCATCGAGGGGCATTCCCACTTGCTCCTGCATCCCTACAACGAGACGCCCTGGAACGATCAGGTGCTCAAGGAGCCGCTCGCTCTCCGCATCGCGCGGGCTACGGTCCACGCGCGTCGGACCCTCGAGGCCGGCATCACCACGGTACGTGATCTTGGGACCGAAGGGGCGGCCCAGGCGGATGTCGGTCTCAAGCAGGCCATCGAGCAGGGGATCATTCCCGGCCCGCGCATGATCGTGACGACCCGCGCCATCGTCGCGACCGGGACCTATGGGCCCCGCGGGTTCGATCCCCGGTGGGACGTCCCCCAGGGCGCGCAGGAAGCGAGCGGACTCGACGAGGTCACCCGGGTGACCCGGGAGCAGATCGCCGCGGGAGCCGACTGGGTCAAGGTCTACGCCGACTACCGATGGGGCCCCTCGGGAGGGGCGCATCCGACCTTCTCGGTGGAGGAGTTAACCCGCATCGTGGAGACCGCCCGGAGCGCCGGCGTGCCGGTGGTGGCCCATGCCGCCTCCGCCGAGGGGATGCGCCGCGCCATCCTGGCCGGGGTCCAGACGGTGGAACATGGCGACGGGGGTACCACCGAGGTGTTCCGGATGATGGCGGAGCGCGGCATTTGCCTGACGCCCACGCTGGCGGCCGGCGACGCGGTGCGGCAGTACGCCGGCTGGCGCAAGGGCGTCGATCCGGAGCCCCGGGCCATCACCGAGAAGCGGGCGAGCTTCCGGCTCGCGCTCGAGGCCCATGTGCCGATCTGCTTCGGGGGCGACGTCGGGGTGTTCCCCCACGGCGACAACGTGCGGGAGCTCGAGCTGATGGTCGATTATGGCATGGCGCCGATCGACGCGCTTCGATCGGCGACCTCCGGAAACGCCCGGTTCTTCCATCTGGACGGCCAGCTGGGCCAGATCCGTCCGGGGCTCCTGGCCGACCTGGTCGCCGTTCAGGGGGATCCCACGGCCCGCATCGGCGATCTCCGCGCCGTGCGATTCGTGATGAAAAACGGCGAGGTCGTTCGGGGGCCCTGAGCGGTTCGCCCTTGACGCTCGGACCCGTAGTCCGGTAGCATCCCTCCCCGCCCTCGTGAAAGGGAGGAGTTATCCGGTTTCGAGCCTTCCGTGCCTGGCGACCGCAAGCGTCGGTCGTTTCGCGCGTTGCATCCCCGCCGTATGACGTGGTGACCCGGGACGAGGCTGCCCAGCTCGCCGAGGGGAATCCGTTCAGCTTCCTGCACGTCGTCCGCTCCGAAATCGACCTGCCGCCCTCGACCGATCCCCATGATCCCGAGGTCTACCAGAAGGCGAAGCACAGCTTCGACCTGCTGCTCAAGGACTCGTTCGTGCAGGACGCCCGGCCCTGCGTGTACCTCTACGAGATGACCCTCGAAGGCCACACCCAGCTGGGCATCGTGGGGTGCATGCATGTGGACAGCTATGAGCGCAATGAGATCCGCCGGCACGAGATCACCCGGAAGGACAAGGAGGACGACCGGACCCGGCACATCCTGACCCTCAACGCGCATCCCGAGCCGGTGCTCCTGGCGTATCCGCCTTCGGTTTTTCTCAGCCAGCTCAATGCCAAGATCACCGAGACCATGCCGCTGTTCGACTACACCTCCGCCGGGGTACGCCACCGAGGCTGGAAGGTGGACCAGCGACCGGACCAGTACATCGATGGATTCCGGCGGATCGGCCACGGCTACATTGCCGACGGCCATCATCGTACCGCCGGCGCGTGGCGGGCGGCGCAGGAGCTCAAGGCGGCCAATCCCGACCACACCGGCGATGAGGAGTACAACTGGTTCCTCGCCGTGCTCTTTCCCGCCAATCAGCTGCGGATTCTGCCGTACCATCGGGTGGTGCGGGACCTGAACGGCATGACCCCGGAGAGTCTGGTGTCGCGGCTGGCCCAGCATGGCGAGATCGTTCCGGCCACCGCGCCGGTTCCGTCCGCTCCAGGTTCCTTCGGCGTCCTCCTCGGCGAGCAGTGGTTCCGTTACTCCCTGCCGGCGGAGACCGTCATGCGGGCCGAGGTGGCGGGAACCAGCGATGCGGTTCTGCTGCAGTCCGAAATCCTGGAGCCGCTGCTCGGGATCGGCGACATCCGGAGCGATCCGCGTATCGGGTTCGTTGGTGGGCTCGACGCGGTCCAGCGGATGGAGCGTATGGTGCTCGCGGGCGAGATGGCGGTCGGGTTTGCGCTCCGGCCGACCCAGATGGACGAGGTGATGCGGGTGTCCGACGCGGGCCAGGTGATGCCACCCAAGTCCACCTGGTTCGAACCGAAGCTCCAGAGCGGCCTGTTCGTTCACACCCTGAGCTGAATCAGCGGGAGTCATCGTGACCCGAGTCCTCGTGGCGGACAAGTTCGAAACCGTGGGGGTGGACGGGCTCAAGGACCTGGGATGCGACGTGGTGCTCCGGCCTGACGTCAAGGCCGACGCCCTGGCTGCGACGATGGCGGAGGTGAATCCCAAGATCCTGATCGTGCGGAGCAAGAAGGTCGGGGAAGCCGCGCTCGCGGCGAGCCCGGCGCTCAGCCTGGTGATTCGCGCCGGGGCAGGGATCGACAACATCGACGTCGCCGCTGCGTCGCGATTGGGCGTGTTCGTGTCGAACTGCCCCGGCAAGAATTCCATCGCGGTCGCCGAGCTGGTGATGGGGTTGCTGCTCGCGCTGGACCGACGGATTCCGGATCAGGTGATGGACCTGCGCCAGGGCCGCTGGCGCAAGGGGGAATATGCGAAGGCCCGCGGGCTGCACGGACGTACCCTTGGCATCGTGGGCCTCGGACAGATCGGGAAAGAGATTGCCAGGCGAGCCCAGGCGTTCGGCATGAAGGTGGTGGCGTGGTCGCGGAACCTCACCGATCTCGAGGCGGAACGGCTCAACGTCGGGTATTGCCAGACCGCGCTCGAGGTGGCCCGGATCTCCGACGCGATCTCCCTGAACGTGGCCGGCTCGGCCGAGACCCGTCACCTGGTGAACGCGGAGTTCCTCGCCGCGATGAAGCCGGGAGCCTATCTGATCAACGCTTCGCGCGGGACCGTGGTGGACGAAGCCGCCCTCGAGCAGGCCGCCCGGGAGCGGGGGATCCGCGCCGCGCTCGACGTCTACGAGCACGAGCCCAGCGGTTCGGAGGGGGAGTTCCACCCCGCCATTGCGTCCGCCCCGGTGGTCTACGGCACCCATCACGTGGGAGCGTCCACCGATCAGGCCCAGGTGGCGATCGCGCACGAAGTGATCCGCATCGTGGACGGATTCCTGGCGACCGGCCGGGCGGCCTACTGCGTGAACCGCCTCGCGAAAAGCGCCGCGACCCACGTCCTCACGGTGCGCCATCACAACCGGCCCGGCGTGCTGGCCCACGTGTTCCGGGTCCTCTACGAGGCCGGAATCAACGTGGAAGAGGTCGAGAACATCGCCTATCACGGCGCCCAGGCCGCCGCGGCGAGGATCCAGGTGTCCGGCCCCCCGGGCGAAGACGTCGTCTCCCGGATCCGGAGCGGCAACTCCGATATCATCAGTGTGGATCTGACCCCCATCGAGTAGCTCGAGCGAGGCGTACATGACCACCGAACGCATTCATAACTTCAACGCGGGCCCCGGGGTGCTTCCCGAGCCCGTACTGCGCGCCGCCCAGCAGGATCTCTGGAACATCGGGGGAAGCGGCATGGGGATCGCCGAGCACAGCCATCGCGGCAAGGTGTTCGAGAAGGTCCTTGCCGAGGCGGAACAGGATGCCCGCGATCTGGCCGGGATTCCCGATCGGTACAAGGTGCTCTTCATCCAGGGCGGCGCCACCCAGCAGTTCGCCATGGTTCCGATGAATCTGCTCGGCGCCGGTCAGACCGCGGATTATCTGGTCACCGGTGTGTGGTCCCAGAAGGCGGTCGCCGAAGCGAAGAAGTTCGGCTCGCACCCACGTCGCGGCCACCGGGGAGAACGGGCATTTCATCCGGATTCCCGAGCCCGGCTCGATCCGGTATTCCGAGCGACCCGCCTACGTGCACCTGACCACCAACAACACGATCTACGGCACCCAGTGGAAGACCGAGCCGCCGGTGCCCGAAGGGGTGCCGTTGGTGGCGGACACCTCGAGCGACATGTTCAGCCGCCCGATCGATGTCTCCAGGTACGCGCTCATGTATGCCGGCGCGCAGAAGAACCTGGGTCCCTCGGGCATCGTGATGGTGATTCTCCGCGAGGACCTGGCCGAACGGGCCCCGGCCACCCTGCCGACGCTGCTCCAGTACCGGACCTACGTGAAGGAGAACTCGCTCTACAACACGCCCCCGACCTTCGCGATCTACATGGTGGGGCAGGTGCTCAAGTGGATCAAATCGTCCGGCGGGCTCGCGGCGATGGCGGAACGGAACGCCGCGAAGGCGGGCGTGCTCTACGGGTTCCTCGACCAGAGCGAGCTGTTTCGCTGCAGCGTGGACGCGGGCAGTCGCTCCCTGATGAACGTCTGCTTCCGCACCGCCTCGGAAGCGCTGGATGCCGACTTCGTCCGGGAGGCTTCCCGCCGGGGATTCGAAGGCCTCAAGGGACACCGGTCCGCCGGCGGCATGCGCGCCAGCCTCTACAACGCCTGCCCCATGGCAAGCGTGGAAGCACTGGTGGCGTTCATGCAGGAATTCGAGCGGCAGCCTCGATCGGTGAAAGCCGCCGCGGCGCAGCCCGCCTGAGCCGTTTGCTCCCCACCCCGCTCGTCAGCACCGCCTGGCTCGCCGATCACCTGGAGGAGCCGGACCTCGTGGTGGTGGATGCCTCGTGGTATCTCGCCGCCATGCAACGGGATCCCCGGGCCGAGTTTCTCGACGGCCATATTCCCGGCGCGGTGTTCTGGGACATCGATGCCCTGAGCGAGCAGAACACGCTGCTTCCCCACATGCTGCCGGACCCCCGCACGGCGGGCAGGCAGATCGGCGGGCTCGGCATCTCCAACGCGGATCGCGTGGTGGTGTACGACGGATCGGGCAACAACCTGAGCGCTCCGCGAGTCTGGTGGGAGCTTCGGGTGGCGGGGCACGACGAGGTGGCGGTGCTCGATGGCGGACTCGCCAAGTGGAAGCGGGAAGGCCGGCCTCTCGAAGACGGGGCCCAGCACCCGGGCGCCGCAACCATTCGTTCTGCAGTGGCGGCCGAAGCTGCTGCGGTCCATGGAGGAAGTCGAAGCGCTGACGCGCACCCGCGCGGCTCAGCTGCTCGACGCGCGGTCGGCCGGGCGATTCGCCGGTAGCGAGCCCGAGCCGCGTCCCGGCCTCCGCTCCGGCCACATTCCCGGGGCGAAGAACCTTCCCTATGCCGAGCTGGTCGGCCCCGACGGCGCGGTCCTCCCGCGCGGATCGCCTCGCGCGTTGTTTCGCCGATGCCGGCATCGATATCGCCCGCCCGGTGGTCACCTCCTGTGGATCGGGCGTCACCGCGTGCGCCCTCGCGCTCGGCCTTCACGTGCTGGGGAATCGGGAGGTCGCGGTGTACGACGGGTCCTGGACCGAATGGGGCTCGCTCGGCGGTCCGCCGATCGAACGGGAGTAGTTCGGACCACCGTTACATTACCCGGATGGAAGAGCTTCCCGTCGCACTGGCCGCCACCGATCGGCCGCTCCCGGTGCGACTTGCGCCGGTCGAAGACGAGCGCGCTCCCGAGGACATGACCTGCATCGGATCGTTTCTCGGCCCGAAACTGGTGGCGCGGTGCGTGGTGCCGCCGGATGCGGCCGCGTTTCTTCTCGAGCGCGGACTGTTCGATCAGCCGGTGCGCCTCGCGCTCGCAGCGCGGGAAGAACCACCCGGGCTGCAGTGCCGGCTCTTCGCCCTGGTGGAAATCCCGGGAGATGTTCTCTCCGGAGAAGAAGAAGAGGCTGCACCCTGGGCCGACAGCGTCCCCGGGGCGTCCTATGAGCGCACGGTCTCGGGAGAGGACGAGGCCGAGGTCCCTCTCCCCGGGGAGGAAGAACCCGAGCCAGGGGAGCGCCAGGCCGCGGTATTCCTCGGACAGATCGTGCGATTCGAAAAAGACCGGCGTCATCCGGACGATCTCGCGCTCGAGACCATGGATGTGCTCCGCACCATCGTACAAGGCGAGGTGAGTGAAGTGGTCGACAAGGTGCTGGAGGACCTGCTGGGCGGCGGCGAATCCTGGAACGGACCGACCGCATGAGCGCGGCCCCCGCCGTCATACGCATGGAGGGGGGACGCCTCCGGGTTCCCGATCATCCCGTCATCGCGTTCATCGAAGGCGACGGCACCGGACCCGATATCTGGCGCGCCTCGCAGCGGGTCCTCGACGCGGCGATCGAGCGCGCCTACGGGAAGACGCGGCGGATCGCCTGGCGCGAAGTTCTCGCGGGCGAGAAAGCCAAGAACGCGGTGAACGAGTGGCTGCCCCAGGAAACCCTCGACGTGATCCGCGAGCACCTGGTGGCGATCAAGGGTCCCCTGACCACGCCGGTGGGCGGCGGAATCCGCTCGCTCAACGTGGCGCTCCGCCAGCAGCTCGACCTCTACGCCTGCGTCCGCCCGGTGCGCTGGTTCGAAGGGGTGCCATCACCGGTCAAGAATCCCGGCGCGGTCGACATGGTGATCTTCCGGGAGAACACCGAAGACATCTACGCCGGCATCGAGTACCAGGCCGAATCGGAAGCCGCCCGCCGGGTGGTCACTTTCCTCATCGAGCAGATGGGCGCCAAGACCATCCGGTTTCCCGGAGACCAGCGCCATCGGCATCAAGCCGGTCTCGATCGAAGGGTCCACCCGGCTGATTCGTGCCGCGATCGAGTACGCCCTGGCCCAGCAAAGCAAAAGCGTGACGCTGGTTCACAAGGGCAACATCATGAAGTTCACCGAGGGCGGCTTCCGGGACTGGGGCTACCGGCTCGCCCGGGAGGAATACCACGCGGTCGACCTCGACGGCGGTCCCTGGTGCCGTCTGCCCGGCGGTCTGATCATCAAGGACGTGATCGCCGACGCGTTCCTCCAGCAGATCCTCACCCGGCCGGAGGAGTACGACGTGATCGCGACCCTGAACCTCAACGGGGATTACATCTCCGACGCGCTGGCCGCCCAGGTCGGCGGGATCGGGATCGCGCCGGGCGCGAACATCAACTATCGGACCGGCCACGCGGTGTTCGAAGCCACCCACGGGACCGCGCCCAAATACGCCAACCAGGACAAGGTGAACCCCGGATCGGTGATCCTTTCCGGCGAGATGATGCTGCGGTACCTGGGCTGGAACGAAGCGGCCGACCGGGTCCTCTCCGGGTTAGGCCGGACCATCGCGGCGAAGCAGGTCACCTACGATTTTCACCGGCTCATGGAGGGCGCGACGCTCAAGAAGACCAGCGAGTTCGCCGACGCCCTGATCGCCAACCTGTAACCCGGCGATGCACCGGGCCTGGGGCGCCTACCCCGAGACCGTTCTCACCTTTCCCGAGCTGGATCTGCTGGTGGACCTCCGGAACCCGCTGAGCCCCGCCCTGCGGGAGCGCCTCCGCAACGCCGGATTGGGCGGTCCCTTCGGCGTCGTCACCGCCTGCAATCCCCTGGGGACGCCCCTCGATCCCTCCGCCAACCGCCGGCTGACCGTCCTGCTCGCGACCCGGATTGCCTCCAGCCATCCCGCCGCCCGACGGGCCGATGGCGGCTCGCCCGATGGGACCCACCAGGAGGCCGGCTGGGCCATCCCCGGCTCGCTCGAGCAGGTTCGCCAGCTCGCGGCGACCTTTCTCCAGAACGCGGTCTTCTGGTTCGACGGCACCCAGTTCACCATCGTGCCGGTGCACGCCCCCGGCGAGGTCCTCCCCCTCCCCCTCCCCCTCCCCCCGCCAGGGGAAAAGCCCCGCGAATCTCCGCTCGCTTGATGCTGGTCAATCCCATTCTTCTCCGGTGTCATCGGTGGATGACATGACGAGGAGCACGGGCCCCTGATGGGTCAGGCGAAACGAGCGGCGGCGCGGCCAGCGCATCCGCCGAGAATCGCACCAGCGCGATCCAGAGCAGATCCGCCACCAGCAGATGGCCGAGCTGAAGTGACAGTGGAGCGAGCAGGACCAGGTTGGTGACACCCAGCGCGAGCTGCAACAGCACGAGGCCCGGTACCCATCGAGTCCATCGCGAATCCAGCACGTCCGGGCGTTCCCGGCCCACCCGCCATACCATCAGACTCAGATACAGGCCTGCCAGCATCGCGAGCAGCGGGTGGAAGACCCGGAGCCGGATCAACAGGTGGGCGGTGGGGGAAGCGTCGGCCCGCAGGCCTTCGGCGAGCGAGCTCGAGGGGAACAAGGTGTCTCCCAGCGCGGCGACCGCACCGGTCATCCCAACCACCAGCACGGCGAGGAGTGCTCCGCCAAAGCCAGACTGGGGCGACTCCCCGCCACTCGAGTGGGGACTCCTCGGGCTCCGCCCAGGCCACCGTGAGCGAGAGCGCGCCCAGCAGGAGAAACGTGTTGAGAAGATGGGCCGCGAGGTATCCCGCTCGGGCCAGCGAATCGTTCCGGGCGACCAGCTCGAGCAGAACCAGGCCCGCTCCGATCAGCGCCTCGACCACGATGAATCCGAGCGACCATGCCGCTGCTTTGCGGGCCCGATGTCCGGGCGCAAACCGGCGCCGGCTCCACCAGAAGAGGCCGATCACGAGGAGCAGGGCGATCCCGCTGGTGGTGCGGTGCGCCAGCTCGATCAGGGTATTGGTGGCGGGGCTTGGGGGAAGGATGACACCGTTGCAGAGCGGCCAGTGCCGGCCGCACCCGGCGCCGCTCCCGCTGGCGCGAACGAAAGCGCCCCACAGGATGACGGCCAGATTGACGCCGAGGGTGCTCCAGGCATAGCGGCGGAACCGCATGCCCAACAATAGCGTCGCCCGCCTACTCCCGCACCCGCGCGCGCAGCATTTCCAGAGAGTCGGCCGGGAATCCTGGCGGCGCCAGCAGGCGATAGGTCACCCGCCCGTCGACCAGCTCCTGCACCAGGAGAATTCGCCCAGGATAGACGACGGAAACCGTGGCGCCTCGCGCTTCCAGTCCGACGGGAACCATTCCCGAGATCAGGTAGATGGAGCCGTTGAGCCGCCGGAGCGCTTCCGGAAACGAGACTGGTTCGGCGGAATCCATCGCGACCTTGAGCTGGGCGAAGGGCTGCCCCGCGAGCCGGTCGCGGGCGGCGCTCTCCCGGGCGGCGAGCGCTCCCGTATTCTGTTCCGCCACGCCGCCCGCAGACGGCGGCGCGGGGTTGGGAGCGGGTGGAGGGGCCGGCGCCGGTTTCGCCGCCTCGTGTCGGGCCTCGTCGCGTCGAGGGGGGGGCGCTTGGTTCGTTCGAGCCTGGTTCACCGGGGTCGCGGCGGGGAGCCCTGGCGCGGCGGTCGACTCCGAGGAGAGACTCCGCGGAACAGCATTCCGCTTTGCCTCCGGTTCCGTTGACGATCCCGCACTGCTCAGTCCCGGACGATTCGCGGTGCCCCGCACCGCGTACCCCAGTCCCACCGCTCCGATCACGCTGGCGGCCCAGGCGAGCCCGCGCACCCAGGGCCGTCGATACACCGCGATGGAGGGTTGGGTCCGGGCCGACGTCGGGACTCCGACCGGCTCCGGCACCTCCATCATCTCGACCAGTCCCATGGCCTCGCTCGCGAGCTGACGTCCTTCGTCGAGCCGGGCCCGGCACCCCACGCAGCCGGCCAGGTGCGCCTGAATCGCGCCCAGCTCGGTCGAGGGGATCTCCCCATCGAGCAGGGCGTGAAGCGTGCCTTCGTCAAGATGCGACATGATGTTCTCCTTCCTCCCCGTGCCGGGCCCGGTACGCCTCGACCAGCTTTCTCCGGGCCCGCGCGAGCGTCGTTCCCACCGCGCCCCGGGCGAGCCCGAGCGTCGCGGCGATTTCCTCGTAGTTGAATCCTTCGGCCTTGAGCAGGAGGGCTTCCCGATCGCGGTCGCTCAGGGTGTCGAGCGCCGAGCGGACCCGGGCCACCGCTTCCCCCCGGTCCAGCTCGTCGTCGGGACGGCTGGCATGGGTGGTCTGCTCGGCCCGAAAGAGCACCAGCCGGCGTTCCCGGCGGGCGGCGGTCCGGGCTTCCTCGCGGACCAGATTGAGGGCCACCGCGAAGAGCCAGGGTCGCGGGTTACGGGGAGGCGCCGCGACCGCCCGGGCGAAGGTTTCCTGCGCGATCTCCTCGGCCCGCTCACGATCGCCGGTACGGCGATACAGCATCCGCACCAGCGGCTCGTGAAACTGGGCGAACAGCTCGGCCAGCGATTCGGTCATCGTCCCTCGTACTCCGCCAGGAATCGCTCGAGCTCGCCGGCGGCCCATTGGGTGAGGCCACCTTCCTCGATCCGGAGCGCCACGCGTGCCCCGGCCAGGACGAGCGGATATCCCGCCGCGAGCTGGGGGCGTAGCCAGGGCCGGGCCTTGGCCAGCTCGAACCACGCCGCGCTGAACGGAGCGACAGCGCGCACCTTCATCCCCGAGGTGAACCCGGCGTCGGTCCAGACCCCGTCGCGCCGGACCAGGACCTTGCCGCCCGCCCGCTTCGCCTCCGATCCTCCGGCGCGTTCCCGCATCTCGTCCAGCCGGCCCGGCGACCGCCGCCTCGGCGGCCTGACGGGACCCGCTGGCGGCGAGGTTCGCGCTGCTCTTCGCGGCATTGAACGCCTGGGCGCCGGTCATGTCCCGGGCCATCGCGGCGCCGGCCGGCACCGGTTGCGCCGCCACCGAGCCGGGCTCCTGCACCAGATAGGAAGTGTACTCCGTGATGATCCCGTAGCGTAGGCCGAGCTCCCTAACCCGCTCGATCAGGGCGGGCGAGGCGCCTTCCAGCCGGATCTGCCGGGTCAGCTCACCGATCCGGCGGGCCGCCCAGAGCGGGGGGATATAGTCGTTGGCGGTGCTCTCGCCGGCCGAAGGCCCCGGCGATGGTGAAGCGTTCCCGCCGGCCGTTCCGGGTGCCTTCGATCACCACCGGGCCGGCCCCTTCCCCCGGTATCGCGCCAGCACCACCAGCTCCTGGCCGTAGAAGAGGTCGGGCAGGACCGTGGGCGCCTGCTCCAGGAAGCGCACCGGCGATTCCACGATGCGGAGATCGGTGAGGGCGGGACGCGCAATCCTGGTCAGCACGCTCCCCATGGCATCACCCACGTCCGCTCCGGGGGCCACATAACTCGCGCTGCCTCGGCCGTCCACCGCGAGCCGGTCGAGGAGATAGGTGTTCACGTCGTGACCGACTCCCACCGTAAAGATCCGGGCGCCCGCGATCCGGGCCGCGGCATTCGCCGCGATCCGCTCGGGCGCCTGCTCGCCCACGGTGGGAATTCCGTCGGTAAGGAGCAGCACGATCCCGAGCCGCTCCGAGCCGGTCCGCTCCGCGAGGGCAGATTCGATCGCTCCGGCCAGGTTGGTTCCCCCGTTGGCCGCCAGGCCGTCGACGAACCGTCCCGCCTCGCGGAGCACGTCCGCGCTGGTCGAGCTCCATCCCTCCCGGAACTCCTGGACTGCGTTGCTGAAGGCGATCAGCCGGAAGCGGTCTGCCGCTCGCAGGGTGCCAAGCGCCTGATGGAGCGCGGTGCGGGCCTGGTCGATCTTCTCCCCGCTCATCGAGCCGGAGACATCGACCACGAAGCGTCAGGTCCCGAGGCAAGTCCGGGACGATCTTCGGTCGGAGGTGGCGCGAGGAAGAGAAGGGCGAAGCCGTCCTGGCCCGGCTCGGACTGGGTCAGCACGGTGCCGCCCAGCACGCCTCGGCGGAACGGCAGCAACAGCTCGACGTCGCCCTGGACCGGTGGATTCACCATAACCCGGAGGGCGCCGCCCCGGCGTTCGCTCGTGATGGCGTGGGTGGGGGAATAGGGAATCGCGAACAGGCTGTATCCCTTCATCTCGACGCTCAGCACCGGGGACCCGTCGCCCGCGGTCGCCCGCCGCGTAGCGGAGCCGGAGGGCGTCACCGTCGCGCGTCCAGAAGCTGGGTATATCGGAGCACCACCGTGCGGGTCTCCCCCGGCTGGACCGGGAAGATCTGGGCCCGGATGAGCCCGTGGCCCACCAGGGTGAGCAGGGCCGGGTCCTTGAGGCGGCGGACGATGCCTTCGTAAATGGTGCGGGCCTGCTCCGCGTTGAGCAGCTCGCCGGTCAGCGCCTGCTCGCCCTGGAACAGGGTGAAGTCGCGGAAGACCGCCTCACCAGGCAGAGGATAGAGGTAAGTGCCTTCCACCATCACCGATCCCGTGTTACGGAAGCGCTCCAGCACCTCGAACCGGGCGACCCGTCCTTCCACCGTCGCGCGGACCCGGGATTCGACCCGGACCAGCGGTGAGGGCATGCGGAGGTCGACCGGACCGCGGTCGCGGTCGATCCAGCCCTGGGCCGCCAGGGTGGTGAACGGAGATGCAAGCAGCAGCAGGGACAACGAGGCGCGCGACATCACATCCTCCCGGATTCTGGGTCGGCCGGGAGATGCGGCTAGGGGGGAGAGTTGCACACGGGCGGACGGGCGGACCAGGCGGACAGGAGGGCTGGCAAAAGCAAGGAGCCCCGTTTCCGGGGCCCCTTTTGTTATTCTGTCCGCCCGTCCGCCTGTCCGCCCGTGTGCCTTACTGCGGCTGGAACTTCACCGCCCTCGGTTGCCACCGGGGCAGGAAGGTCGGCGACAGGGGAATTTCGTGTTCCCGGTTGTCTCCGAGCTGTCCATACTGGTTGTCGCCCCAGCAGAGGGCGCGGTGGTCGGCAGTAATGGCGCAGGTATGCTGATCACCGGCCGAGACCGCGATGAAGATGAGCCCGGCAGCGGACACCAGCACCGGCGACGGGGAATAGGAGCCTGGATTGCCGGCTCCAAGCACTGGTTGCCCAGCTGCCCGCGCTCGTTGCTGCCCCAGCACCAGATCTCCCCGGCGAGTGTCAGCCCGCAGGTGTGGGACTCGCCGGCGGTGATCGCGATGAAGGAGATGCCCACTGGCGACCGCGATCGGTGCGGTGCGATAGACCCCCGGACCGATGGCGATCGCGACGCTGCCGAGCTGGCCCTTGGCATTGCTGCCCCAGCAGAAGGCGAGGCCTACCGCATCGAGGGCGCAGGAGTGCTCATACCCCACCGCGATGGTGAGCGGTGCCGGATCGCCGGCCACCGGCGTTGGTACGTCGAGCGCCCGTCCCAGCCACTGGCCGTCCGCCAGTCGGGGGCACCAGTATGGGGATGCTGTCCCGGCCGCCGACGGTCCCGCTGCCGGTCTGGCCAAAGCTGTTGAAGCCCCAGCAGTACACGTGGCTCCCCAGGAGCGCGGTCGAGATGGCGCAGGTGTGCTGACCGCCGGCGGCCACGGCCTGGAATCGCTCGGTCAAGTCGTTGGCGATCACCCAGCCCACGGCGGGGAGGTCGATCGGAGCGGTGACCGCCGCGATACTGTCCGGTGTTGCCGAGGCCGAGCTGGCCCTCGCCGGCGAAGCCCCAGCAGTAGATCCGATCGGAAATGGAAAGGCCGCAGGTGTGATTGCGGCTCACCGCCATCATTCGAAATGAAAGTGGTCCCACCACATGGGTCGGTGCGGTGACGAACGCGGTCTGGCTTCCGATGCCAATCCGCCCATCATGGTTCACGCCCCAGCAGTACGCCGCACTGCCCAGCGTGATGGCGCAACCATGGTGGAGGTTCATGACCGTCTGCCGGAAGGTCAGATTGCCGGTCGATGAGGTCGGGACCGGCTGCGCGAACACCGGCCCGCTTCCCGCCGGAGGCTGGCCGATGCCGAGCTGACCCTCTCCGTTGTAGCCCCAGCAGACCGCCACGTTATCCACGGTGGTGCCGCAGGTATGACGGCCGCCCGCACTGATCGTGGCATAGGTCACGTTCACGCCACCGTTGAACACCACGCTGAAGGTCCCGCTTCGCCGCGGTGACCATCGCCGGTCCCGGCACGCCCCCGAGCTTCCAGCTCGCCGAGGCGGTGCCCGCCACGTTGGTGATGACGGTGGCGGGAGTCACACTTCCGCTTCCCGCGGCCGGCGGTGAACGTCACCGAGGCGCCGGCGACCGGATTGCCGAACCGGTCCACCACCTTCGCCACGATAGGCGAGAGCAGCGTCTGGGCGGGCAATCCGGTCTGATTGTCTCCCGAAACGACCACGACGGAGGCCGCCGGCTCCGCGTTCGCGGTTGCGCTCAAGGTGAGCGGGGTGAGTCCCGCTACCGTCGCGACCACGGTCTGGGCGCCCGTACTGGGCCCCAGAGTCCATTTCACCGAGGCGTTCCCCGAGGCGTCGGTCAGCGGCGCTCGAGGCACTCAGCGTCCCTCCACCGGTCGCCACCGCGAAGCTCACCGTGATCCCGGCCTTGGGATTGTCCAGATCGTCGGTGACCCTGACCACGAGGTCCTGGGTCAGGAGATTCCCCACGATGCCGGTCTGGTTGTTTCCAGCCGTCGCCACGACACGGGTCGGCGGCGAGGTGAGCGCAGTGGCATCGAACGTGACGAACACCTCGCTACTGATGCTCGCCTCGACCGTATTCGGGCCGGACGTGGTTCCCAGCCGAAGGGTCGTGGAAGCCTCTCCCGACTGATCGGTCGTGCTCGCCGAGGGGGTGACCGTGCCGCCGCCTGCAGTCACCCGCCACTGCGACCGCGACCCCGGCGGCCGGAGCCCCGTCTTGATCGAGGGCCTGGACCTTGAGCGGCTGGGTCAGGTTGCTGCCAATCACGCCGAACTGCCCGCCTCCCGACACGATGACGAGAGTTGCAATCCGGGGTCCGGTCAGTTCCTTGGTGCAACCCGCAAGGATCGTTGCGGCAAACACCGGGACAAGAATGGCCCGGGAGTATCCCGAACAGAGCGCCATAGGAATCCTCTCTAGTCTCCCTACCGGTAACGACTTACGGACCAAGGCCGGACCCAGGCGGGTAACGGCCCGATCCACAGGGCAAACCTTTTCACCTCAATGCAATTGCGGTTGATCGACTGGGCGAGGGGCAAGTTCCGCGCCGAAGGGGAGTTAGAGCCCCTCTTCGACTTGACCATGGGCCTTCAGAGCCGCTAGAATTGCGGGCCTGTGAAACCGCGGGCCGGGACCACCGTGGTGGTTGTAGCTCAATTGGTTAGAGCGCCGGACTGTGGCTCCGGAGGTTGCGGGTTCAAGTCCCGTCAGCCACCCTTGAAGACGAGGTTGCGGGGGAATCGGAGGTCGGCTCAAAGGTCCGTAGCTCAATTGGTAGAGCACCGGTCTCCAAAACCGGGGGTTGGGGGTTCGATTCCCTCCGGGCCTGTTTACGGTGGGGTCGGGCGGTCGGTGAGGTCGGTGAGGTCGGTAGATGATCTGCGAGCGAGTGGTTGTTTCCGACCCCACCGACCGTCTGACCTCACCGTCCACCGAAGATGGCGCTATCGTCTAGAGGCCCAGGACACAGCCCTCTCAAGGCTGGAACACGGGTTCGAATCCCGTTAGCGCTACTGAGACGACGTTGGAGGCCCCATCGTCTAACGGTCAGGACACCACTCTTTCAAGGTGGTAATACGGGTTCGATTCCCGTTGGGGTCATCTCCTGACCGATCGCTCGGCGCCGCTAGCTCAATTGGCAGAGCAAGTGACTCTTAATCACTAGGTTGTAGGTTCGATTCCTACGCGGCGCATTTCTCTGGCTTCTCCATCTCGACTCCCTCACCCCCCGAGGTCCTTGTATGCGCTGTTCCCGCGTAATCTTCGCCGGGCTGGGCGCGCTGTTGCTCGCCACCATCCCGCGCCAGTCCGAAGCCCAGACCTTCGAAGGCGAAGTCGGTCTCAAAACCCCGAACGGATCGATCGATGCCGTGGTCAAGGGCGCCAAGGCCCGGTTCACCACCCAGACCGCGATGGGTCCGGCCGCCATCATCATGGACCCGGCCTCCGGGGAGATGTACATCGTGGTGGACGCTCAGCGGATGATCATGGTGATGAAGCTGGACGACGCGATACGGACCTCCACCGACACCAGCACCGGGACGCTCACCGCGCTCAACCGGACCGACATGGTCGCGGGGCACCAATGTGCCGTGTTCCGTTACCTGAGCGCCACGTCCGCCGAGGACCTCTGTGTCGCCTCCGGGTTAGGCCAGCTCGGGATCACCACCCTGTTCGGCGGGAGCATGATGGGCCGGGGCCGGCCCAGCTCGCCCCACGCTCCAGGCTGGGCCGGAGCGCTGGCCCAGCAGGGCGGGTTCCCCCTCCGGGTGGCGGACACCACCGGCGTCGTGAAGTACGAGGTCACCCGGATCCAGAGCAAGAGCATCCCGGATTCGCTGCTCACTCCGCCGGCGGATTATCAGCGGATGAACATGCCCAGTTTCGGCCGGCCCCCGGGCAACTAGATGATCCTGGTCACCGGAGGCGCCGGGTACATCGGAAGTCATACCTGTCTCGAGCTGCTCCGGGCCGGGCACGAGGTCATCGTCCTCGACAACCTCTCCAACAGCTCGGTCACCTCGCTGGAACGGGTGGCCGAGCTGGCCGGCCGTGCTCCGGTCTTCCACGAGGTCGATCTGCGCGATGCCGAAGGCCTGGATCGCGTCTTTCGCTCCAGTCCGATCGAGGCGGTGATCCATTTCGCCGGGCTCAAGGCCGTCGGCGAGTCGGTGGAGCAGCCGCTTCGCTATTGGGATAACAACGTCACCGGCACCATCCGCCTGCTCGAGGCGATGACTCGACATCGGGTCCGGACCCTCGTCTTCAGCTCGTCCTGCACCGTGTACGGCACCCCGGCTTCGGTCCCGATCCGGGAGGACTTCCCGGTCAGCGCGGTCAACCCCTACGGCATGACCAAGCTCACCATCGAGCGCATGCTCCATGACCTCCATCGCTCGGATCCCGCCTGGTCGATTTCGATCCTCCGCTATTTCAATCCGGTGGGAGCCGATCCGTCCGGCCGGATCGGGGAGGACCCGATCGGGGTGCCGATGAACCTGGTGCCTTTCATCACCCAGGTCCTGGTGGGCCGGCTCCCCATGCTCACGGTCTACGGGAATGACTACCCGACTCGCGATGGCACCGGGATCCGCGACTTCATCCACGTGACCGACCTCGTCGCTGGGCCATCTGGCCGCGCTGGCGGACCTGGCCAAGGGCCCTCGTCTCGTCACCTACAACCTGGGTACCGGTCGGGGGTCGTCAGTGCTCGAAGTGGTGGCGGCGTTGGAGGAGGCGACGGGCCGCGAAGTGCCGCGCCGGTTCGCACCCCGGCGAGCCGGTGACGTCGCCGAGGCTTGGGCGGATCCATGCGCTGGCCGCGGGAGAAACTGGAGTGGAACGCGACCCGAAGCCTTCAGACGATGTGCCGGGATGCCTGGCGATGGCAGCAGATGAATCCGGTTGGATATAGGGGTTAGGGAGTTAGGGAATAGGGAAAGCCCTCCCGAGCAGATGATCTGCTCGGGAGGGCTTTTGCTATCCCCTATCCCTAAGTCCCTAGTCCCCAGCTCCAGCATCTCTCTAAGCCGCTCCAGCATCGCCCCGAATATCCTCCAGAGAAACTGCCCCGACCGAGAGCCGGAACCATCCGGAGTGCTCGGCGACCCCGAAGGCCTGGAAGGGGACCGCTGCGAGCCCTGCCCGATGGAGCAGCAGCCGGCGGAGCGCTTCGTTGTCGCGGATCTCCTCGCCCTGAAATCGCTTCCCCACCAGATCGATCCGCAACGAGACATACATCGCTCCCTGGGCTCGAACGCAGTCGACCGGCAGCCCGTCCCGCGCCATCTCGCTGAAGCCGCGGTAAAGGGCATCGAGTCGCTCACCCAGGCGCGCGTTCATTTCCTGGCGGAACTCGGCAATGCCTTCGGGATCGCGCAGGAACGCCGCCGTGGCCATCTGCTCCGGTCGCGGGGCCCAGGCTCCAACATGACCGAGCAGATCTTTCATCCGCGAGATCACTGCGGGAGGGCCCATGGTCCAGCCGACCCGGAGCCCGGTCCCCGCGAATGCTTTCGACACGCCGTCCACGGTGATCACCCAGGGTGCGGCTTCAGGGACCAGGGCGAGCGGGTGCACCGGCGACATACCATCCTGGAGCAATGACCCGTACATGATATCGTAGAGCACGTAAAGCGGTCTTTCCGTCCCGCGACGGCGGTTCTCCTCCACCACCGCGCGCAGGATGTCAGCCGGTCGTTTCCGGATCGAGCACGGTGCCGGTGGGATTCCCTGGAGAACAAAGGCAGAGCAGCCGCGGCCCGACAGGTGCGGGGCGAGGTCCGCCAGCACCGGCTGGAACCGATGCTCCGCCTTTGCTGCCACCGCAACCTTCCGCGCGCCCACCATCTCGGCGTAGTAGTCGTTGTTCCAGCTCGGGACGGAGTACAGCACCACTTCGCCGGGGTCCACCAGGCAGCGGAAGACGGCGTAGATGGCGGGCCGCCCTCCGGCCGTGATCAGCACCGAGGAAACCGGGTATTCGACCCCATGCTCGCGCCGGACGAACTCGGTGATCGCCTGGCGCAGGCTGACCAGACCATCGGAGGGCGGATAGTTGGTCTCGCCGGCCCGCAAGGCCTCGATGACGCTGTCACGCAGGGGGACCGGGATCGGGAAATACCTCGGGTTGAAGTCTCCGACGGTCAGGTTACAGAGAGGCTTTCCGGTTGCCTGGAGCTCCCGGACGTCGGCGGCAATCCCGAGAATGATGGAGCCCCGGAGGGAGCTCGGCGAGGGCCGAAAGGGGGGCGGATTTGGCCCCTTCGGGCTGAACTCCAGCTCGATGAGACGATGCCCTGGTTGCCATGCTCAAAAGGTAGCGGGATAAGGACTTTGGGGTAGATTATCAAGATATCATGGAGGACCCTTGCACATTCTGGTAGTCGAGGACGACGAGCGCACCGTCGGGTTCCTCCGGCAGAGCCTGGAGGAGGACGGGTATGTGGTGGACGTCGCTTCGGACGGGAGGACCGCGCTCGAAGAAGGCCGGGCACAGCCCGCTACCGGATCTTGTCATTCTCGACATCCAGATTCCCGATCCCGACGGGCTCGAGGTCGCGCGATCGCTTCGCCAGCAAGGCAACGTCACGCCGATCCTCATGCTGACCGGGCGGGACACTCCCGAGGACATCGCGACCGGGCTCGACGCCGGAGGCGACGACTACCTGGTCAAGCCATTCGCCCTGGTGGAGCTCCTCGCACGGGTTCGGGCCCTGACCCGGCGCCCCGCCGCGGGAGTCCAGGGGACGCTCCGATCCGGAACGCTGGAGCTGGACCGGCTCAAGCGGGCGGTTCGGCGAGGGAACCGGGATATTCCCCTTGCCCCGCGGCAGTTCCGGCTGCTCGAATACCTGATGCTCAACGCGGGCCGGGCGGTGAGTCGTTCGGAGCTGCTGCGCGAGGTCTGGAACATCAGCTTCGATCCCGAATCCAACCTGGTGGACGCACATATTTCGACCCTCCGGAGCGCGCTGGAGCGCGCCGGCGAACCTCGCTTGATCCACACCGTGCGCGGAGTGGGATACACGATCAAGGCCGATCCGGCCTGAGATGCGGTCGTTTCGCTCGATTCTCGCCCTGCGCGTCGGTCTGGGCACGCTGGCCGTTGCGCTGATGCTCGTGCTCGGAGCATTCCTCGTGCTCCGGGCCCGGATGCTCTCCACTCTCGACGATTCCCTGCTTGACCTGGCGGAGCTGGAATCGGCCTACGGGACCGATTCGGTCTCTTCCGAATTCCATTTTCGCTCCGAGCGGCTCAGGCGCCCCAGCACCGGGGCCCCGCACGAAGTCTGGGCCCAGCTCCTGAGCCGGGAAGGGACCCCACTGGTCTTGAGCCCCAATCTGGTTTCGCCGCTCGCGGTACCGGCGGTCGCACTCCAGCAAACCCATGGGGGAGAGCCTGCATTCGTCAGTCAATCGGGGTCGACGACTCGGGGCACCGTGCCCCGAATGTTGCGCACGGTGATCTATCCCATGGGGCGGGCCAGTCGGTCCCACTCGGACGACCGGCTCCAGATCAGCACCTCGCTCGAGCCGAATCGCGCCGAGCTCTGGCGGTTCATGGCCGTCTCCGGGGGACTCGCGGTGCTGGCCGCGGGGCTCGCCGGTGTCGGTGCGCTCCTGGTGGCCGGTCGGGCGCTCAGGCCCGCGGTCGAGCTGGCGGGTTCGGTGGAAGGCATCGGGGTCCAGGAGCTGGGACGCCGGGTCAGAGTCCCTGAAGATTTTTCCGAGCTCCACCGGATCGCGGTGGCGTTCAACGGACTGTTGGACCGAATCGAGCGGGCCGTCACCGGGACCCGGCGATTCACCTCGGATGCGAGCCACGAGCTCCGCGCCCCGCTCACCGTGCTGCGAGGCGAGCTGGAGCTGTCGCTCCAGCGGCCGAGAGATCCGGCGGAGTACCAGGAAACCCTCCGTCGCTGTCTCGATGAAGTGCTCCGGCTGAGCCGGCTCGCCGACGACCTGCTCACCCTGGCGCGGGTGGAAGGGGGCACGGTGGGAGGGACCCGGAGCCTGGTCGGGCTGGACGAGCTGGTGAGCCGGGCCATGGAGCGCAAAGCGCCCCTTCTCGGCGCCCGTGGAGTGACCGTCCTGGTGGAGGGTTCCGCCGGGGAGGTCCGCTGCGATCCCGATCTGGTGGTACGGGCCCTGGACGGGTTGCTCGAGCAGGCCATCATGGCCTCGCCGGCCCAGGGGCGCGTGCGGGTTAGGCTCGGGCGCCACGACGGTACCCGGAGCGTCGAGGTCACCGAAGCGGCCCGGGCCTTTCCCCCGGGGAGGTTGCCACCGTGTTCCAGCGGTTCCATCGTTCCAGGCAGGCCAGGACCCGGTCGGACGAGTCCGGGCTCGGCCTGGCCATCGCGAGGGCGGTCGCGGAACGCCACGGCGGCACCGTGGAATACGCCGGCAACGACCCCGGCGCCTCGTTCCGGCTTACTCTGCTGGCGTCTCCTCCTTCTGACCGATCAGGATGACATGATGAAATGGATTCCGGTAGTTCCCATGCTGCTGGCCCTCACGACGTCCGCCGGCGCGCAGGCCTCTCCCCCGCGCTGGGCCGGAGATCTGGATCAGCGCATCGCCCAGGTCATGCCGCAGGTGATCGCGTGGCGGCGGGACATTCATGAGCACCCCGAGCTTTCCAATCGGGAATTCCGGACGTCGAAACTGGTGGCGGATCAACTCACCAGGCTCGGGCTCGAGGTCAGGACCGGGGTGGCCCACACCGGCGTCGTCGCTGTGCTGAAGGGGGGCAAGCCGGGGCCGGTGGTCGCGCTCCGCGCCGACATGGACGCGCTTCCGGTCACCGAGCTGGTCGACCTCCCCTTCAAATCCACGGTCACGACCGAATACAACGGGCAACAGGTGGGCGTGATGCACGCGTGCGGTCACGATAACCACGTGGCCATCCTGCTCGGCACCGCCACCGTGCTGGCCGGCATGAAGAGCCAGATCCCCGGAACCGTGAAATTCATCTTCCAGCCTGCCGAGGAAGGGCCCCCCGCCGGTGAGCAGGGTGGGGCGGATCTCATGATCAAGGAAGGCGCCCTCGACAATCCCACTCCCGGCGCGATCTTCGGATTGCACGTGTGGCCCGAACGGGTCGGCACCGTTTCCTGGCGTTCCGGCCCCTTCATGGCTGGGGCGGACGGACTCCGGATCGTGGTGCGCGGGAAGCAGACCCACGGGGCCCAGCCCTGGGGCGGCGTGGATCCCATCGTGGTCGCCTCCCAGATCGTTCTCGGGCTTCAGACCATCGTGAGCCGCCAGGAAGACATCACCAGGGTGCCTGCCATCATCACGATCGGGAGCATTCAGGGCGGCAATCGGGGCAACATCATCCCCGACAGCGTGGTGATGCTGGGGACGGTGCGGACCTTCGACGAGGCGATGCGGGCCGACATCCGCCACCGCATCGAGCGCACCGCCACCTCGATCGCGCAGGCCGCCGGCGCCTCCGCGCTGGTCGAGGTTGCCGGCGGGGGGCTGGTCACCGCGAACGATCCCGCGCTCACCGAGCAGATGCTGCCTACCATGGGTCGGGTCGTGGGAGAACAGAACCTCTTCCCCGCCGGGCTCCAGACGCCTTCGGAAGACTTCTCCGCGTACCAGCAGAAAGTTCCCGGGCTCTTCGTATTCCTCGGCATCGTCCCCGAGGGGAAAGATCCCGCCGCCGCGCCGAGGAATCACTCGCCCAACTTCTACGCCGACGAAGCCGCCCTGCCGGTCGGGGTCCGTCTCATGACGAGCCTCGCGATGGATTGGCTCACCAACCCCGCGTCGACCAAACGGTGAGTTTGCCCGGCAGGCCGGTGCTGGCCCGCCGGATCGGCCGGTGGGCGCTTACCGGACTGGTGCTCAACGGCATCATCGGCAGCGCCATCTTCGGGCTGCCCAGCCCGGTCGGAAAGGCGCTCGGCGCAGGGGCGCCCTGGGCCTGGGCCGCGGCCGCGGTGCTCATCAGCATCGTGGTGGCGTGTTTCGCCGAAGTTGCCTCGCGGTTCCGGGGCGCCGGCGGACCCTACCTCTATGCCCACGCCACTTATGGCCGCTTCGTGGGAATCCAGACCGGCTGGATGGCATATCTCACCCGGCTCACCGCGTCGGCGGCGGTGATCAACCTCTTCGTGAGCTACCTCGGCGTGTACCTGCCCGCGGCGGCAGCGCCATCGGGCAAGCTGGCCGTGCTCACCATTCTCCTTGGCGGGCTCGCCGTCGTGAACGGGTTCGGGGTCGGTCCCGGCGCAGGGGTGAGCTCGGCCTTCGCGACCCTCAAGCTGCTCGGCATCGGCGCCTTCATCGTGGGTGGGATGGCCTGGCTGGGATCCAACGACGCGGTGTCGGCAGCCCCAGCGCCCACCGCCATCCAACCCTGGCTCTCCACCCTGCTGGTGCTGGTCTTCGCGTACGGAGGGTTCGAGGCGGCGCTGATTCCCCTCGGGGAAGCGCGAGAGCCCGAGCGCGATGCGCCGGTCGCGCTGTTCGTGGCGATCGGGGCGGCCACCCTGTTCTACCTGATGGCCCAGCTGGTGGTCACCTATACGCTGTCCAACCCGGGAGCCACCGCCACTCCCCTGGCCGAATCGGCCCGGGAATTCCTCGGCGAGGGCGGGGCCGATTTCATCGCCGCGATCGCGCTGCTCTCCACCTTCGGCTATCTGGCGGCCGGCATGGTCAACGTGCCCCGCCTCACTTTCGCGATGGCGGAGCGGGGGGAGCTCCCGGCGGCGTTCGCGGCGGTGCACCCGCGGCGGCGGACCCCGATCGTTTCGATCGCGACCTATGCGCTGCTGGTGTGGCTGCTCGCCGCGAGCGGAAGCTTCCTCCAGAATGTCAGCCTGTCGGTGGCGGCCCGGCTGGTGACGTACGGGCTGGTCTGTGCCGCGGTTCCGGTGCTGCGAAAGAGAGACGGGACCGATCGGGCGGCGCCACGGGCGCAATTCCGGCTCCGGGCCGGCCCGGTGATTGCCGGGTTAGGGGTGCTCGGCATGATCCTCATGGCCACCCAGGTGAGCCGGCGGGAGCTCTGGATCATGGCGGTGCTCATCCTGCTGGCCGGCCTGCATTACCTGGCGATTCGGCGCCGGGTCACGGACTAGAAGATTTCTCCGAGGAGGCAACGGGCCGAGCCGCCTCCCAGCTTCTCGAACGCCGACAGCTCGGTGTGCAGGATCCGCCCGTGACGCTCCAGCAGGGCCCGCTGCTCGGGCCGGAAGCCCCGCCAGGCCCGGCTCGACATCACGAACAGCGCGGCTCCCGCGCCTGATTGCAGGGCGAGGCAGTTGCCACAGTACTCCGCGACCTGGTCCCCTCCCAGCTCGAGCAGCTCGTTCCCATCGGCGAGCAGCCGGTCCCGCACGGCGCCCCGCTCCTCGGAGGAGAGAATGGCTTCGAGGGCAACTCCCGCCAGCCCGTGCCCCACGAACATCACCACGTTGGTGTGATAATACGGAACCCCATCGGGGTCGATGGCGGCGAAGGTGATCAGCGGGTAGCCGGTGGCGCGGGACCATTCGCTCGCCAGGACAGGATCGGTGCGAGGAGAAATCGCGGCATAGGCGGTCCCGGCGCGGTGGTCGATCACCAGACTCCCGGTGCTCTCCAGGAAGCGGCCTTCGGTCTCGCGGACCGTCAGATCGAGCACCTGGCCGTAGCGGTGACGAAGCCAGTCCACCAGGTCCGGCCGGCGCTCGGGGCGGCGGTTCTCCGCCAGCAGAGGATACAGGACCAGAGTGCCCGCATCGTCGGCGTCGCGGCGGTGGGTGGAGAACCAGTTGTTGCAGAACGGCCCGTCGGGGGTGGTGGCGAGGCTCCGGGTCAGCGTGACCAGCACCCCGTGAGCCACCAGGAGCTCGCGTAACCGGGCGTGCTGGGTGACGGCCAGCTCGGCCAGCTCGCGCTCCTCGGCGGGCGAGACGGCCTCCTGGAACACGTTGGATTCGCGGGTTTGGGGATTGAACCGGAATCCGCTCGGCTCGATGAGCAGCACCTGCGAGGCGGCCCGCGCGGGCCGGTCTTCTTTCACCTCAGAACCCCAGCTTGAGCCCGATCGACACCACGGGATGGTAACGGAGCCAGGAGCGGCTGTCGATTTCATCCTGGACTCGCTGCTGCTCCTCGGCGAGCCTGGTCTCGAACTCGGCGCGCTGGTCACCCTGCAGCGTGGTTTCCGCCGTCAACACCGCGAGCGGGGTTCCGGTGAACCCGACACCCAGATCGAACAGGATGGCGACCCGGCTTTGTCCCGCGAATCCGAGACCCAGGTAGGGGGCAGTTCGCTTGAAGGTCACCGTGGCATTGAGCGCGGTGACCTCATCGCTGGAGTAGGCTTGTCCGTTCAGGCTGAACGGCGCGTGGGCGACCAGGCGGCCTTCGTTGTAGTTGAGCACCGCGCCCCCGCTCAGATGAAAGCTTCCGCCGAAGGGGAAGACATCCATGATGGCGGTTCCATTCTCGAAGTGGGGCGTCGCGGTGTAGCGATTGCTTTCGACCGTGACATCGTGGGAGAACTCGAGGTAGTTGCCACCGAGCCGGAACCCCAGGTTGCTGCCCGCACGAATCCAGAGCTCGGCCCCGACGCCGAGAGTGGAGCCGCGCGCCGCGATGCCAACCTGGCCGGCGAGGGGCGCGGGGACCCCCAGAATCGCAAGGAGAAAGACCATCCGGTATGACGACCGCACCATCGTTCCCTAGCTCCCGTGTTCGGAAAAGGGCAAAGCCACGAGCACCGCGGTGACTCCGAGGACGAGGACCCCGAACAGGAGCTCGATAACACCGGACCGGCGAAATCTGGATTCGCCCCAACGCTGGTCCAGTCCGGGCTGTACGACGCGCCAGTTGTAGGCGCCCAGTCCTCCCACCACGAGGACCATCGCGACCTTCACTGCAAGAGCCCAGCCATACCCGGACCGGTAGAAACGGAAGGGCCAGGTCCAGCCCAGGTATCGGATTCCCAGCCACACGCCGAACCCCACTGTCACCGGTGCGACCACGAGTGCCCGGCGAGAGAACATTCCGACCAGGTACCGATGCGCCTTTCCGCGTTCCTGCTCGGCCAGCTCGCGACAGCTTGCCAGTCCCGCCGTCATGAGAATCGCCAACCCACCCATCCAAACGCCACCGGCTCCCACGTGGACCGCGTCCAGCAGCCACCCCCAGGTCCCGCCTCCGCGGTGGCGGCGTGTCCCGTCATGCCGGTGGTGACGGCCAGGCCCACCGCAGACAGCGTGGCCAGAATCCATCCGGTGGTTCGCGTTCGCGCGAGCCCGAATCCCAGCGCGGCAGGAATCGTCAGCGCCGCCTGGCGCTGCCAGCCGCGACCCCAGCTCGTCGACAACACCGCGCGGACGAACTCGCTGGTGAGGGGGTCGCCCGGATCGCGGAGGGTACGGGTCTGCATCCAGAAACGGAACACCGCGAAGGCCAGCACGGCGATACTGGCGACGAGGCCCGTCGTGGCGGCCCGGCGGTGCAGGGTTCGCGCGGCTTCCGGGAAGGCAACCCGGAACGGGTTTCCGCGGGGAAAGAAAAACGGCGCGAAACTGCTCGCGCCGATGGTGAGGAATACCGCCAGATAGAATCCCCATCGTGCCGCCACATAGGCCGGCCCGACGAGATCGCTCACGGAGAAATCGAGAACCCGAACGTCCCGCGGACCGCGTGTCCGTCGGCGCTGGCGGTGCGCCAGCCGACCAGATACTCGCCGGGCGGGAGGGTGGTCGTGGAGAGCGGAGCGGACACCGCCATCGAGTCGTCGGTGGCGACCGCCCGGATCGTCGCGATGCGGGTGCTGTCGCTTTTCATCAGGGTGACGCTGGAGAAGGCGACTTCAGGCTTTTCCGCGAACCACAGTCTGATTTCGGCCGGCGCGGCGGCGAGTTTCTCTCCCGCGGCCGGCGTGCTCCTGACCAGGTGGTTATGGAGCAGGGCGGAGAGAACGAACGCCGTTCCCAGGGCGGGGAGCAGGGTTCCAGGTTTGATCGGCATGAACGGAAAGTTAATCGGCCACCGCTATCGGGGGAAATCGGCGCGCCGCCATGAGAGCGACGGCCCAGCCCACCAGCGCCCCGCCGACCACGTCGCTCAGGAAGTGCGCGCCGGAGAGCACCCGGACGGCCGCGCATCCCGCGGCGAGCAGGTACGCGATGGGGGCGGCGCCGCGATACTCCCGCGCCACGATGGTGGCGCCCGCGAACGCCACCACGACATGACTGCTGGGAAACCCGAGGTCGTGCGAATCGAGGAGACGATCGGAAAACGGGCGATAGAAGTAGCTGCCCAGGTGCAGGGAGGGGCGCTCCCGCCGGATCAGGAGCTTGAGCGCTTCGCCAAAGAGGCCGGCCAGGGCCGGGACCAGCGCCATTCGCAGGGCCCCGCGGCCGCCGGCCGCACCGCGCGACCGGGATTCGAGCCAGCGGGCGGCCGCGAGCGGCCACCAGAACCAGAGGGTCCCCATAACCCGCAACATCCTGGCCCAGTCGTGCCGGTCGATGTCGGGAGCGGAGAGCAGCCGGTAAGCGACCGGATCGAGCCAGAGGGCGGCCAGGGTGGCCAGCGCGGCGAGGGTCAGGGCCAGCGCGGTCCGGCGCGCCATTAACCCGCGTTCTCCGGCAGGCCCGCCGCCACCTGGTTGAGGATGGCTTCCAACCGGGGCACCGACGCCGGGCCGGCGGTTCCCTGAAGCATCCGCGACCCGCCCCCGCGTCCCCCGCCCAGCTGCTCGAGGGCCCGCCGGAAGCCGCGGTCAAGATCCAGGACGAGCTGGTCCGATCTCCCGAACAGGATCTGGGTTTTGGGTCCGGCGAGGCCCAGCAGGGCGACCACGCCCGGAGCCTCGGTCAGGCGCAGCGCCAGGACGCGCAGGTCTTCCATGGGCCGCCCTTCCCAGGCTGCCGTGACGACATGGATTCCGTTCCGGTCGGTCGCGGCCGCGCCGAGCCGGGCGGCTTCCGCTTCGAGCTCCCCTTCGTGGTGGGCGGCCAGCTGGCGACGGGCTTCCTGGTGCTGCTCGCGCATGCGGGTTAGGACCGTGACCAGCTCGCCCGGCGCACAGGTGAAGGTCTGCGCCAGCTCGCGGACCAGGGCGTGTTTCCCGGCATAATCCGCCCGGGCCCGGTTGCCGCACCGGAACTCGATTCTGGTGCCCCGCTTGAGACGTTCGCTCCGGAGCAGGGCAATGAGGCCGATCGCCCCGGTGCCCGCCACGTGGGTGCCGCCACAGGCGTTGAGGTCGAAATCCCCGATCGCCACGATGCGGACCGGACCGGCCACGTCGGGCCGCTTGCGCAGCGGCAGGCCCGCCAGCTCGGCCGCTTCGGGGAACCAGGCCCGGACCGGGAGGTTCGCGTCGATGACCTCGTTCGCCATCCGCTCGGCCTCGGTGACGGCGCCGTCGGTCAGGTCGGCGATCGCGAGGTCGATCGAGACGGTGTCCTCGCCAAGATGGAAGCCGATGGTCTCCGCGCCGGCGGTCCGGATGAAGGCCTGGGAGAGAACGTGCTGCCCGGAGTGCTGCTGCATGTGGTCGAAGCGGCGGCGCCAGTCGATGATTCCCTGGACCACCGTTTCGGCGAGGGGAGCGCCGAGCTGATGCACCACGGCGCTATCGGCGCGCACCGAAACGCTGAGCACCGGCGCTGTACCCAGGGAACCGGTGTCGTGGGGTTGCCCGCCCGAGGTGGGATAGAAGGCAGTCTGATCCAGCACCACCGCGGGATGGCCGTCCACCTCCAGGGTCTCGATGACCCGGCCGGTGAATTCCCTCAGGTAGGAATCGGAGTAGTAGAGCCGGGTCACGTAGGGGCGAGGTGCGAGGGGTGAGGGGTGAGCGCGCCCTGAGGGACTCGAACCCCCAACCCTCAGATCCGAAGGCCAACCGGGGACGCGGCAACATGTGGCAACCTCACCGTTTTCATAGAGGAGAATGGGGAGGTTGCCCCAGCCCGGACCCCAACTGATCGAGGATTTCCCGCCAATCTATCCCACAAAATAGCCCACCCTAGACCGGCTCGCTTCAGCCCTCGTTTCTCGGAGTCAAACGGTGTGCTCCGATCGAGGGAGGCAGACTCTTGCAGTTGGTCGCCACGCGGGGGCCGGGTCGTTGTCTGGCGTCAAAATTCCCTGGCTTGTACATTGAAATCAGGCCGCCAATCGGCGGCTCGCATGAAGAGAGCGGCGAGAGCCCCGGCTCGACGACCCGCCACCACTCCGTAGCCCTGCCTCCGCCAGGAGGCGCACGGTGGTCCAACCGGACCCCAGCCTAGCTGGGGCCATGCGCGACCTCAGTCGAAAGGGCACTCCATGTTACACGCCTTTCCGGGTGGCCACACCGGCCACCCAACCCCGCCTCAGCAGTGGGCGGACGTTCTGTTCCAGAATCATGGCACCATCATCCTGCTCGGGGCCTTCACGCCTCAAGCCTCGCTCTGGATTGACCGCAACGTCGGGTATGAGTCCTACCAGTGGATTTGCGGTTGGCTCGCTTGTGAGCCCCGCTACGCCGGGCCGATCCTCCAAGCGATGCTTTCGGACGGGCTGCTAGTGGCGGAGGCAGACTATGTCCACTAACGCTCGGGAACCCGTGGACACGGTCGTCGTTCGAGACGCGGCGGTCATCTGGTTCTTTCCTCTCTCGGTGAACGGGTGCTTCTGGTTTCCGACACGAGTTGGCGAAGAACCGTACCACGTCGTAGGCACCGCGATTCCCTGCCGCTCGGTAGAGGCACGGGAGGTAGTCGCAGGCATGCGGAGCGACGGCCTGGTGGTGGTTGAGGTATCCCTCCCGGAATCCGGAGCCGAGCCATGATAATGATCAAGCGCATGGAGTGGGCGACAAAGATTCAGCCCAGCACTCCCGAAGAGCGCCTGGCTGACGCATCGCGCTCGCAATGCGATAGTGCTCGGCGATTGGTGGTGCGTCAGTCCACCAGCGCATACAGCGAGCGTCCGTCGCCGCCATGGGGCAGGCAGGGTTCGAAGTCGTGGAGGAGCAGTATTATCAGTGACGAGAAAAGGCCGAGTAACCGGCGCGATCGGCGGGTTACTCTGCCGCTTTCTTCGCCGTGCAGTCGCTCTATGGCGGAGAAGCCCCACGCACCGGCCGGGGAGCTGCGCCCTACCAGGTGCTAGTCTTCCTTCGCTCCTTCAGGAGGCGGATTTGAGGCAGGGAACTCGTTCCTTCTCGGAGACATGGAGAATGTGCAGTTAGTAAAGGCCCTGGAAGAGGAGGGACTCCTTCCGTAAGGACATCGTCGACGCCACTAGCACAAGAGGTCGGCACGGCTGTACGGGTGCCGACCATTTGTGTTTTAAGGCAAGAGGCACTTCTTGCGATAACGGATTCAGGAGCACGGCCACCTTGTGCGGACTGCCGCCGGGCTCCGATGGCTCCCCATGAGGACCTTAGGGGCTGGGTTCAGGATCGTACGGCCAGATAGAAAAGCGATCCAAACCTAGTTCACCCGGCATTGACGTTATTGTTGTGATAGGGGATCGGGGACAATCCTGTCCTTTTGAAAGTGCTTTGTTCCCGCACTGGCAGCACAGTTGCGGGTTAGCCAGCCAACCCACCCTTGGAATGCGCCAAGCCTGCCACGAGAACAGGCGCGGCATTTCACCTTCGCTCCTAGTCCAAGTAGCCAAGCCCGTGCCCAGGTATCCGCTCTAATAGCAGCGATTTACGTTCGGATCCGCTTCTAGGCACACTCATTGCTGTTGATAGGACTGACGCACAAGGTGGAATGGTCCATCCAGAATCGGGATGCGCGACGCCTCCCTCTGGGATTAGTAGGTGGTTCAGAGTCGCTTCTCGCTCCCACTGAGGACATGACCATGAAGCAGATCGTCTGGCGCTGGTTCGCACCGCTTGTCGCTATGGCCTTCTTAGGAGCTTGCGGAGGGTCCAGCCTCACTGGTCCGGGTGGGATTCCAGCGGTTGCGGGAAACTACTCTGGTACAATCACCTTCTTTTTCCCTGAACTCGCCCAGACAGTACAGTGCCCAGTATCGACATCCGTAACTCAATCCGGAAGCACCGTAAGCATCGCTCCACTCATCGCAGGGGGGCAGTGTAGCGGCTCCAGCATTCCCTTTGGTCAAGCCTTTATTGATGCCACTGGGGCTATTAGCGGAGGCTCCAGCAGCGGCAGCTATTCGGATCCGTCGTGTGGCATCTATCAATGGACTGGAAGTGGGGGGTTCTTTGGTAGGTCCCTTCGGATCTCCCTTTCTGCCAGCTCCGCAACGTGCTATAACATGAACATAACGATTGACGTTTCTCGTTGAGCACTGTCGTCATGTGCCATCTTGGAGCGACGTTTTCTCCGAGTTCCTGGAGCCGCTGAATCTCACGCAATACCGCTGGCGAACGGCCCCAAGGTGCCAGGCTCGGATAAACACGAGCCGTCAGCGCAGGAGCGGGGTTTCTGTTGGCCCGGGTTCCTTGACAGTCAGATCGGTTTCCGCTGAGTCTCCAGGCGACTGGAGGATCGGATCAGGCACGACGCCCCGGCTTATCAACAACCCAGCTGAACTCCCGGTACGGGATGGCTAACCCTCAATTGCAGCAGAATTGCAGAGCGATATGGCGCCTGCGATCACTATCAGCAGGGAGGACCCCAATGGCCCGGCTTCAATTGGCACTATCAGTAATGTTGGCGGCTCCTGCATTGGCTTTGGCGCAGGATAGGCCAATTGTGGAGATCGGTACCAGTTTGGGAGTCACGATATCAAGCGCGAGCGGAACATCGGGGAGCTATCGTACAGCAGGCGACGGCGGACTACTTCTTTCAGTTACCCATTTCGGCGTTCCTGGCCAAGGAATCCTCGGCCAGCCCACAATATATGCCACGGTGTTCGCGGGCCGGTCTCTCATGCTGGAGCCGCAGATCGCGCTGAACATCATCTCAAGCGAAGGTGAGACCGCAACGACTGTCGGCCTGGCTGGTCAGATTGGATACCTCTTCGGGGGCTCAACTACAGGTTCCCCATTCATCGCTGGTTCTCTCGGGTTCCAGTCCATTTCCGGCGGCGGTGCCTAGCCACTGATGTCGGCCTCGGAGGGAAGCTCGGCTACCGCATTCTGATCGGCTCAAGTGTTGGCATCCGTTTCGAGGCCGGATACCGAAGATGGTTCGATAGCCACCTCAATGAGTTTACCTTTGGTGTCGGGCTCGGCGGCATCATTCATAGCAGCAAGTGAAGCCTGTGCCAGAAGACAGGCCAACCTTGGATCGTTGAGGCGCTAGACGGGTCGCACGCCCAGTGCCATAACGCGCGCGGGAAGCTGCCGAGATCGTAGGGGGCAGCAGCCACACGGTATGTTGAACCTGCGAGGCGGAACTGTTTCCTTGTCAGCAAAGCCTAGCAGGTTGCGGAAATAGGGTTTTCGGGCCGCCGGCAACTATGGCGCGACCTCCGTAATTGCCCTCAGAACGACGATCGGAGGCCAGGCCATGATCGACGACCCCCCAGAACGCCAAGTTCGGACGCCGATCCCGACTTTTTCAGCAACCTGCTAGGAATTGAGGAAGGCAGGACCGAGACCCTATAGCCCATGGATAGGTGCTCCATGAACAGCGCCATTCTCAGTTTGCTAGGACTTTTCTACAGCGGATCCCTGTTGTGCCAGGTTAGGCCACCGAGTCAGCAGGCCTCATCTCAAAGCGCGCTGGCAATGGTATCAATTGTCGCGGCGTTGGTCGATCGCGACATGCAAGTGCGCCCAGTACCGCTCCATTCAATTCGGCTTGCAGGTACGATAGATACGATCGTGCTCAGAACGGGCATTGATGGAAAGGCAGCTGCAACGCTCCGTCCCGGCACCTACGCTCTTTCCAGTGTCACCTCCGTGCAGTTTCAAGATCTAAGGTACCATTGGAACCTGGAAATAGTTGTGGGCGTCGGGCAACCTCTTGAGGTTGCGCTTTCTAATGACAATGCTATCATCGACTCAGGACTCGGCTCAGCAGACAGTCGCATAGATGCCTCTGCCACACTGTTTACGCGCTTCCAAGGCAGCGTCTATCGGGTCCAAGCAGGGTTGGCGCATGGAAGTGGTTTTCTCGCTGACACTCTTGATGGCATCATTTTGACGAACTCTCACGTGGTCGAGAGTGCCGAGGCAAACGATATCTCCGTCGTTCTCGATTCTCTGACCAGAGTACGGGCTCGCCTGCTCTCACGGGACGCCGAATCGGATGTTGCGGTCTTACGAATCGCCCCTACTCACCTGATTGACCGACACCGCATCCCCTTGAACAACCCACAAGGAAAGGCTTCCGTCGTACCCGGAGAGCGCCTCGCTGCGATGGGATACCCTCTGAATCAGGGACTGACGATCACATCTGGGATTGCCTCCAGTGTGCGGGCCGGTGCGGTTATCTCCGACGTCAACATAAACCCTGGCAACTCCGGCGGCCCGCTGCTAAATCTCGACGGGGAGGCGGTCGCTATCAACACTTTCGGCGATTTCGCATCGAGGGGGCCTGGAGTTTCTGGCTCAATTCTGGTGGCTCGTGCTGGGCCAGCTCTTGCTCGGGCCGCTGCAGCGCTGCAGAAGGATGGGGCGCTTGACGCTGGTCTGCTTCCTCTTATGCCAGAAGACCAAATGGATGTGGGGACGCTCAAGAGCTACGCTGATACCGCGAACCCCAAGATCTACAAGTCGTTTAGTGGAATTGATATTGGGCCGTTTGAGCTAACCATCCAAACTCTCAGCCCAGACGTTCGTGGCAATTAAGGCCTATGAGAACGACGTCGGAGTGGACAGGAAGAAAAGAGAGCGCCTCGCAGGCTTGCCAGAAGCAGAGCGGTACTCGGAAGTCCGCGATTACCGCGATTGGGGGGAGTACGTCGGTATTCCGACTGCGGCGGTGGTTTCATTCTCAATAATTCCGAAGATTGCGGAGACTACCGGCTCTCTTTTCGCACGGGTTCTCCTGAGCCCAAACCTCAAGGCGACCTACAAGTTTCGCGGCGACGTGCGCGGCGCGATGCTCTTTCGAAATGGAGAACTCGTCGAACCAATCAAGGGAGGACACGCGCCTAACAAGGTCTATGTCGATAACAATTGGGTCTCTCTGAAAGACGTCGCCGACCAAGGGTTCTACATCTATGATGTTGAAGTCCTCAGGCCGGACAGCGTTGGTGCACCACCTCAGCTCGTGCTCGCGGTCCGAAGATCTTAAGAGCCCCAACAAGCTGAAGTGCAGGGAGCTTAACCGCAACGTGTTGGCCCATGCATGGAACGGCTTCGAAACCTTCTTTCGCGACAAGAGACCCAAATCACATTTCTTCCCCGCGGATCCAAAGGCGGCAGCTAACCGTAAGAGCGCTACTGCTACCGATTTCCTCAAGAAGGACTGCGATTGGACCTACTAAGTGGATCTAAAGTCCTGTTTGTGCATGACGCCAAACCCGTGTTTGTAGCCGACCGGGGGGAAGTGCAGCTCAGCCGGCAACTAAGGTCCATTGCGTTGGGCTGAACCTGACAACGTCAGGCTTTCGAGATACATCCCGGAGGTAACATGGAGCCAGAGCCGACGCCTCACTCCGTCGAACCACCAGCGCAGAAGCGTGAAATCCGAATCCCGATCCCTCGACCCCGTGCAGTACTGGAGAGATGGCCAACTCTGCTCGCAGCACTCGCCCTAATCGCAGCTGGTACCGGTCAATGGCAGCTTCGTGACCTGCGCAGAGATCTTCAATCTCTGGAAGCCCGCTCAAGTCTTGACACTACAGAATTCGGACGCATGATGCGAAAGTTCGAGATTGAGCGCGTTCTTGAATCCTACGTGCCGACGTTAGATTTGCGGCAGGCGAATTTGCAGGACACAAGGAATGGCTTTTCGGTCGGCGAACTCCAAGTCGAGGTCAGTCCCCGGAGCCCTGAGATTGTCCGGTCTTATCGTGAATACGGGTGCTGTCGACCATGAGAGTGCCACATTCTACGTGGCGGTGGGTGTTCGCGGAGCCGATGTGACGGTAATGTCCTTGCCTTCCGGAGGAAGCAGTCGCTTTTCAGTTGTCGTGCCCGGCGTGGCGGCCGACTCTGCCCGGTGGGGTACCATCAAATACCGTCACTCGACTGTCTCATATCGAAGGCCGAGGTGATCGCCAGAATGAATAGCGCCCTGTCGTGGTCTACCTAGCCCGTCCTTGCAGCTGCCTTGGCCTTGAACGCTTCGGCCGGCGCCCACCATATCCATTTCAGCTGGACGCGCAGGGGCCTCGGCAGGCCGACGCAGATGAAGGTCAGGGCGGCGATAGCCCGCAATGACCACAAGGAAGCACGGCCCGAAATGCATCGACCCATGAACTATGTCAAGTCCAAACAACGCGTCGCCGACCACGGGGAGGTCTTCACCCCGGCGTGGATGGTCGAGGCGATGCTCGACCTCGTGAAGGACGAGACCGAGCGCATTGACTCCCGCTTCCTGGAGCCGGCGTGCGGGAGCGGCAACTTCCTCGTGCAGATCCTGCGGCGCAAGCTCGCCGCCGTCGAACTCAAGTACGGCAAGTCCGACTTCGAGAGGCGGCACTATGCGCTGCTCGCGCTGATGTGCATCTACGGCATCGAGCTGCTGCCGGACAACATCGCCGAGTGCCGCGCGAACATGCTGGAAATCCTCGCCGACTACCTGAATCTCGACGAGTCGGACGAACTCTATCGCGCCGCGTCCTACGTGCTGTCGCAGAACCTCGTGCACGGTGACGCGCTGACGATGCGCACCCACGACGGCCAGCCGATCACCTTTGCCGAGTGGGGCTACCTCGGCAAGGGCAAGTTCCAGCGGCGCGATTTCCGCCTCGACATCCTCACCCAGATCGTCGGCCTTCAGCGCGGAGGGCTCGCTCTTCGCCCACCTCGGCAAGCACGAGATCTTCACGCCGACGAAGACCTACCCGCCGATGACGGTGAGCGAGCTGGCCGCCGCCGCGCTCGGCGACGCCCCGAAGGAGGCCGCATGAGCGCCCAGGCTGGCTTTGCGCTGCGCGGCCGCAACCCGGATGTGCTGACGTGCATCGCGAACCTCTCCAACGACGAGGTGTTCACGCCGCCCGAGTTCGCGAACCGGATGCTGGACACGCTGGCCGAGGCGTGGGCGGCCGACAACGGCGGCGCGAACATCTGGGCGGACAAGACGGTGAGGTTCCTCGACCCGTGCACGAAGTCGGGCGTGTTCCTGCGCGAGATCACCAGCCGCCTCACCAAGGGCTTGGCGGACGAGATTCCGAACCTCGAAGAGCGCGTCAATCACATCCTGACCAAGCAGGTGTTCGGCATCGGCATCACGCATCTCACCAGCCTGCTGGCGCGGCGGAGCGTGTATTGCTCGAAGCACGCCAAGGGCAAGCACTCCATCGCCAAGGGCTTCGCCAGCGATGACGGGCAACATCTGGTTCGAGCGCACGGAGCACACATGGGCGGATGGCAGGTGCGAGTACTGCGGCGCGAGCCAAGAAGACGCTTGACCGTGGCGAAGGACTCGAAACCCACGCCTATGCGTTCATCCACACCGACGACATCAAGACTCGCGTGGCCGAGTTGTTTGGAGGCGACATGCAGTTCGACGTGATCATTGGCAACCCGCCGTACCAACTGAACACCGATGGATTTGGCAGTGCAGGCGCGCCCGATCTACCAGCAGTTCGTCGAGCAGGCAAAGACGCTCGACCCCCGATTCCTTTGCATGGTTATCCCTGCCCGTTGGTTCGCGGGTGGCAAGGGGCTGGACGAGTTCCGAGAGTCGATGCTCACCGACGATCGCCTGCGCTCAATCGACGACTATCTCAGCGCTTCGGACGTCTTCCCAGGGGTGGGCCTCAAGGGCGGCGTTTGTTACTTCCTCTGGGACCGCGACAATCCCGGGCCCTGCCGCGTCACCACGCATTTCAAGGACGAGCCACCCTCGACCGCAACTCGCCCGCTTCTCGAAGAGGGCGTGGACGTGTTCATCCGCTTCAATGAAGGGCTGTCGATCCTCAAGAAGGTCGTTGCTGTCGAAACGGGCAGCAGCAAGTCGCTGGCGCTTCCTGAGGCAAGAAGTTCATGAGACTGGTCAGCTCCGACGGCCGTTCGGGCTCGACAGCACCTTCAGGGGCAAAGACGAGCGAAGTCAGCGAGGTGACCTCAAGGTCTACAGGAACGGTGGGGTCGGGTACATCGCACGAGTCGGAGATTGCGAAGGACGAGCTGCTTCGACAAGTGGAAGGTCTTCATTGGCCGCGCTGCTCCGGGGACCGGCAACAGAGACACTTATCCGCACAGGATCATCAGCACGCCATTCATCGGGGAGCCAGGAAGCATCTCGTCGTAGACGTATATGTGCATCGGCCCGTTCGACTCGAAGAGTCGAGGCTGAGAGCGTCTTGTCCTACCTCTCCTGTCGGCTGACTCGCCTCCTGATTCTTCTGCACAAGCCATCCCAGGACACAACGCGCAAGGTCTACTCCTTCGTGCCAACCCAGAAGTGGACGAGGCGGTGGACGGACGAGGACCTCTACGCGAAGTATGGCATCTCCGCTAGTGAGATCGCGTTCATCGAGAAGGTTGTCCGCCCGATGGACCTGAGCGGAGCCTCTGAGGATGAGTAAGCCCATCGAAGAAATCCTTGCGCCCAAGCCGGAAGCCCGGCCGCGCATCTACGCCTACTCGATTGACGACAAGGCGCACGAGGGTCTCCTCAAGGTTGGCCAAACGACGCGCGACGTGAAGCAGCGCGTCGCCGAGCAGCTCAAGACCGCCGCGATCAAGAACTACACGATCGAGCTGGACGAGTCCGCCGAGCGCGACGACGGCACGATCTTCACCGATCACGAGGTGCGCGCGGCGCTCGTCAGGAAGGGCTTCGAGAACACCGAACTGGAGTGGATGCGGTGCTCGGTCGAGGACGTGAAGACCGTGCTCACCGAGCTGCGCACCGGGCAAACGTTCACCGGCACGCATCACGAGACGTTCGCGATGCGCCGCGAGCAGGCCGAGGCCGTGGACAAGACGCACGCCTACTTCCACTCCATCTGGAAGGAGGACATGCACGCCGTCCCGCGCTTCCTGTGGAACGCGAAGATGCGCTTCGGCAAGACCTTCACCACCTACCAGCTCGCGAAGAAGCTCGGCGCCAAGCGCGTGCTCGTGGTGACCTTCAAGCCCGCCGTCGAGGATGCGTGGCAGACCGACCTCGAATCCCACGTGGACTTCGACGGCTGGCAGTACCTCTCCCGCAACTCCGACGGAGATCCGACGAAGATCGACCGCAAGAAGCCGGTCGTCTATTTCGGCTCCTTCCAGGACCTGCTCGGCCGCGACGAGGCCGGGAACATCAAGCCCAAGAACGAATGGCTCCACAAGGTCAAGTGGGACCTCGTGGTATTCGACGAATATCACTTCGGCGCGTGGCGGGAGACCGCCAAGGAGCTGTTCGAGGGCGAGGAGGAGGCGGTCGCAAAGAAGGAGGCCAAGCTTGAATACGGCACCGGCCTGGAGGAGGTGAACGAGGACCTTAGCGAACTGTCGGAGAAGGAGACCGAGTTCCTGCCGATCACGACCAAGGCCTACCTCTACCTCTCGGGCACGCCGTTCAAGGCGCTGGCCACGGGCGAGTTCATCGAGGAGCAGATCTTCAACTGGACGTACACCGACGAGCAGCGCGCCAAGGAGGAGTTCGCGGCGAAGCACCCGGACAAGTGGAACCCCTACGGCGCGCTGCCGCAGATGCGCTTGTTGACCTACCAGATGCCGGACGAACTGCTGGCGATCGCCAGGGCGGGAGAGTTCGACGAGTTCGATCTCAACGGGTTCTTCGAGGCATCGGGTACAGGCGCTAAGGCGCAAGTTCAAGCACAAGAGCGACGTGCAGAAGTGGCTGGACATCATCCGCGGGGCGTACGCTCCCAAGTCCGTCGAGCACCTGAAGACCGGCACGCGGCCGCCGTTTCCGTATTCGGATGTACGCCTGCTGCCCTACCTGCAGCACTCGTTCTGGTTCCTTCCCAACGTCGCGGCTTGCCATGCGATGGCGAACCTGCTGGCCGAGAAGCACAACACCTTCTGGCACGACTACGAGGTCGTCGTCGCTGCTGGCGCCTCGGCGGGCATCGGGCTGGAGGCATTGCCGCCCGTGCGTCAAGCCATCGGAAGCGGATTCGAGACCAAGACCATCACGCTCTCGTGCGGCAAGCTCGCTACCGGCGTCACCGTGCCGCAGTGGTCATCCATCCTGATGCTGCGCAACCTCAAGTCGCCGGAGACCTACTTTCAGGCCGCGTTCCGCGTGCAGTCGCCGTGGTCAATCAAGAACCCCAATGGCGACAACCCGAACGAGGAGGAGATCCTCAAGCCCGTCTGCTTCGTGTTCGACTTCGCGCCCACGCGAGCGCTGCGGCAGCTCTCCGAGTACGGCATCGGCCTGTCGCCCAACGAGCCGAACCCGGAGAACGCCGTCAAGGACCTCGTGTCGTTCCTGCCCGTGCTGGCCTACGACGGCGCGAACATGACGCAGATCGACGCGGGCGGCATTCTCGACATCGCGATGGCGGGCACCTCGGCCACGCTTCTGGCTCGCAAGTGGGAGTCCGCGCTGCTCGTGAACGTGGACAACGACACCCTGCGCCGCATCCTGGACAATCCCGAGGCGATGGCCGCCGTGGAGCGCATCGAGGGCTGGCGCGCGCTCGGCGACAACATCATCGAGACGATCATCAACAAGAGCGACAAGGTCAAGGAGCTCAAGAACAAGGCCAAGGACGGCGACCTGACGGCGAAGCAGAAGAAGCAACTGACCGACGAGGAGAAGGAGTACAAGTCCAAGCGCAAGCTCGTTCAGGAGAAGCTGATCAAGTTCGCCACGCGCATCCCTGCGTTCATGTACCTGACCGACTTCCGCGAGAACACGCTGCAGGATGTCATCACCAAGCTGGAACCGGACTTGTTTCTGACCGTCACCGGCCTGACGGTGAAGGACTTCCACCTGCTCGTGCGCCTGAAGGTGTTCAACACCGAGCAGATGAACCAGGCCGTCTTCGCCTTCCGTCGCTACGAAGACGCCTCGCTCCGCTATACGGGCATCGAGAGCCACGAGGGCCTGACCCACTACGGGCTCTACGACACCGTGGTGGCGAGGGACTGAAAGGGCGCCCAGCGCTTTGGTACGGGGGGGGTCGGTAGCGGGAGGGCCTGGCGAAGGCTGTCGGGCGAGTTCAGGGTAGTGGCCCTGGCCCAGAATCCGAAGCGAGTCATCATAATATTCGGGGTGCCGCCCCTGGTCGCAGCGCTCACCTAGTTGGGACCTCTACCACCGTTTGTCAATGGCTCACACCCGACAAGACCGTATTGGCGCCTCCCGACCTTCATGCCGCCCTTCCCGACCATTTCCAGCCGGAGGCAATTCCTCGTCACGGCGGCCTAGTTCGCCCTCCATTCCGAGCCAGTTTTCACACGGCCTCAGCCTGGTTAGACAGTCCAGATCGCACGATCAGTCAAGCTGAACCGTCCAGCGTCCGTCACCGATCGAATACGGGCCGCAACTCTGCCCGTGCACGTAGATCGTCAGCTGCCGGCTGTCCTCATAGTCGTCCGACGTCTCAAACTCGGCATGGCCGTCATCGTCGGTGAATCCCTCCAGACCACCGCCTTTCCAAAAAACCTTCGATGAACATCCCCACACGAACATGGCGGAGCGGATCTCCATCGCTATCTAGGACATACACGTCAAGAGATTGACTCATACCGACCACCTCCCTCGCATCAGTCTATACGACCTGGCCTCCTGCTACGAGGGGCCCTGCTGAGGGCGCCGCGCAACCATACAACAGGCATAGAAAGCTCTGGCCGCCGCACGGGCCATAGGGTCGGCAGCTTCAAGGCCGGGTTAGGCACAGACTAATCAGCAGCCCAGCGAAGACTAAGCCGATTGCTCGGCACTTTGAGAAGGTCGATGAGCGCCTTGCCATTCGGGAATCCCGGGAGCATGCCAGCAATTGTTCCAGCGACCAACATCTCCCCTTGGAAACTGGAATTGGTCTTCAGCCAATTCTGCGGGCTGAACACCTTGTTGCTCACCTGCGCGGTGTTCAATGCGCTCTGCATTGCATTCTCTAAGCAGTTAGCGGCTAAAGGAAGCACATCTCCCGGGCGATCTGCGGCAGGCTGCGTGGCAGCAGGGTCGGGTACACCAGTTGGTTGGCCGCTAACGCTGGCTATAATTGCAGAGACAGAAAAAAGGAGATGATACTTGACGTACGAGCGGCCTGCCTTAAGCACTTCGTTCATCGGCAGGTTTTGCCATGCCTCCTCGATCGCATTCAGCCACGTCTGAAGTGCGAGCATGGAGCCGGGGTCGTAACCGGTATGGAAGAGCGTTTTGTAATACTCATCGAAGAGCTTCTTCTCGTTGTAGGATATGTTGGGGCGTTGGCAGTGCCAAGCCATCAGCATCTTCGCGAGAACAGCTGCGTCCACAGTCTTCTTGGCGTCGCGGTCGGCTGGCCGCTCCTCCCCTCGTTTGCTAGAAAAATAGCCGTCGGGAAAGCGTGCCTCGAAGGCGCGCTTAAGGCCGACCATCACTTTGTCATTGCTGCGCAGGTCTCTTGGCTTCACTGCGCTTTGGCTGTTCGTGTTTATGCTGATTCGATCTGCAAGGGTACGATCCGGGATTTCGTAGAGCCGAAATAGGACGCTTCCATCCGCGGCGGCCTCCGTTCGCACACGCTCCGACACAGTATAGATCGTTGAGAGTGATTGGCAACCGTTCACGACGCTGAGGCCTTTGACTGAGAGAGTCTTCCGGTCGCCGCCAAGGCGTAACTCGTCACAGATAGCGGTGATCCCATTATGATAGAAGAAAAAGTCCTTGACACGGTCGCTGTTGATAGTAAGCCGCAGCGCTCGATTCACCTTGTTGTTGGTCCCGAGAGACTGCCGCACGTTCTTTCGGAAGAGCCGGCCGTCGAGGATTCCCGGCAGCTTGAGACACTCCTTCAGTGGCATTACGGTTAGGACAGTTTGGGCCCCCGCAACGCGCGAAAGAAGGGTCTTGTCTGGATCTGTGTTGATGATATGATCCAGGGAAGGGAGCTCCATAGCTTCCGCCTCGGCAAGTCGAGTTTGGAGGACGTCCTCGTCAACTAACTGAAGCGCTGCCGTGAAATCATCGGATTCCTCCAGGCGATCAGCGAAAGCCTTCAGATCGGCCTTGGCTGCGTCGGTCAGGGCGCCGGTTGTAAGCAGCTCGAACGTGACTTCGTACTCATCGTCAAGAGCTTTGCGGACAGCCTCTAACTTGCGCTTGAGTCGGTCATTACAGTCCCGTTGGAGGGTTTCAAGATCCTGCAATCGCATCCAGGCACCCAGGACCTCGCGGAGAGGTTCAGCATCGACGCTGCTTTCCGAGATGAACTTTCCTTGAAGGACAATGACGCGCCTCTCCTCATCATCGATCACGATCGCATCGATTTGTTTGTCGTCCTGCCCGTCTGTGATGTCATCCTTGGCGGCAAGGGGGTCTCGGAGCATAACCCGCCGGAGGTACCAAGCCACGAATCGCTGCCCATCATTGGAAAAATTCTGCTGATAGTAGGGGCCGCCAGCGATTTCCTGCCGGATCTGATCCAGCAATCCCATTTGTCCTCCTCCGGTATCTGTCGATCGAGCAAGGGAACTTACGTACCCCCAAGAACAAAGGCGAATCGCCTCGGGTTTGTCCGAAGTGCAAGTCGCCTTCTTGGGACAAGCCCCGTCAGAAAGGCCCCCCACGCCGAGGAAAGAAGCGGGCTCAGTGTTGACACCGGGTCCTCTTTTGTAGAGATTTTGAGGACCCGGGAGGTAACGGGTCCACCTATGAGAGGCTAGTATGTCCAACGACTCTGAGTCGGAGAAATGGGGAACGGATGGATGGGAGGACCGGGATGAACCACAAGTTCCCGGTCCGGAAGATGCTGAAGATCGCCTTCTGGAACTCGGTCTTTCTGTGGATCTGTTACACGGGGCGATCCGCGAAGGGCAGATAGCGGGCGACTTTTGTACGGAAGCCCACCCGGTATTCTATCCGGGGTGTCGAGTGTACGGCGAGACCAATGGCGGCCTCCGATTGAGACTCGCGCTCCAAGCGTGGACCTTCAACAACGACGCGAATATTCCTCGCGCGATCTCGCCGGATGGAAAGATGGTAATCACCGCCCTGCAGGGTGACGCACAAACTGGGTTGCGTGATGGTCGCGATGCACAAACTCGGCGACCCCGCAAAGAAGGATCAATCCGGATCATCAAGCGCAACGAGCAGCTTGTCATGGTGGACCTGCTGCCCGGCGATGACCCGGAAGTGATCGGGGACCAGGCGGATGCTGGTGAAGTGGGTCCCACTTGGTTCCTGTTGTACTTTCGCTCAGGCGATAAAGTGCGGTGCGAGCTATCACTTGCCACCGGTGTTACCTCAACCGGAGGCCTGATCAAATGGCGGGAGCGCCTGATTCTTCCTGAACTGGACATGCATCATGGCCCAAATGGTCCTGACGCTCTCGGCGATGATTCACCGGTTGATGTACCAGTCACTCCAGTAGCCAATAGCGGAGGTTGATAGGTGGTACTCGACCTTTTTTCGCCACAGCGCCTGACCCTTGCGCGACAACGCAGGGGCCTGTTCATCCAGGAGCTTGCTGCTCGGGTTCGGGTCGCGGTGAAAACCGTGACCCGATGGGAGAAGGGCATCAAAGAGCCTGAGCCCGAGAACGTGGACGCGCTGGCGAAGCATCTCGGGTTCCCCCGCAACTTCTTCTATGGGGACGCCCCTCCTCGTCTGAATGAAGTCGCATTTCGTTCATTGACCAAGATGACGGCCCGCCAGAGAAATATGGCGGTTGCGGCTGGATCGCAGGCCGTGGCGTTGGACATGCTTATCACCACAATGTTCAAACGGCCAGCCGTAAACATCCCCGATCTGCGGAACATGAACCCGGAACAGGCCGCCGATACTGTGCGTGCACAGTGGGGCCTCGGTTATAGACCAATCCCTAATCTGGTTCACCTCTTAGAGAAGAATGGGGTTCGGGTCTACTCGCTGGTTCACGAAGGTGGAGAGATCGACGGCTTCTCAACGTGGCAGGGAGAAACTCCCTTCATCTTCCTAAATACCACAAAGACGGCTGAACGCAGCAGGATGGACGCGGCGCACGAACTCGGCCACCTGACCATGCACTACGACATTGGTGGAGAGATCTCGCGCGACGAAGAACATGAAGCGCAGTTATTCGCCTCCTCGTTCCTAATGCCCTCGGCAGCCTTTATTGCCACGGCACCGCGCCGGATTACACTCCCGGCGATCCTTGATGCGAAGGGGCGGTGGGGTGTCTCGGCGCTAGCGTATGTCTACCGGCTTTACAGCCTCGGTCGTTTGAGCGAATGGCAGAATCGGTCTCTGAATATTGAGATCAAATCGGCATTCCCACGCTCAGAGCCCGGACATACAGTCCAGTCAGAATCCTCACAGGTTTTAGCCAAGGTTTTGGCCAGTTCGGTTCCCGGCACTAGCCGAAAGGAGATCGCCAGACACCTTCGTATCCATTTGGGGGACCTGGACGAAATCACATTTGGGCTCGCGCTAACACCGGTAGTTGGGCGGATCAAACCGCCCGCTCCACAAGAACCCCCAACCGCGAAGCCCAAGTTTAGGCTCGTGCACTAGGTTTTGTGTCCAGCCTGCGCCTCTTATGGGCAGCAGTCCGTTAGGGTGCAAAGCCGGGTGGCCCGGCTCCCCATGGCGCGCGTTACACGCGCCGCCGGCCCGACCTCCCCCTCTCCCGAGGCCGAGATGTTCGAAGGCTAGAACGGCTATGTCGAGCGGGTTCTCGCCGTCCCCGCCATGGGATGACATGTTTTCGGCTCCGCTAGTTAACTCGTTGATCCATCTGGTTTTGCGAAACGGATGTTACGCGCAGCGCGCGATCTGTTCTGGGGCGGAGGCGGGTCTACCCCTACCCGCGCAAATCGGGGGGTACATGGGTTCCCTTTTGAGGGGGCCTCGAAATTCCTGAGGTGGTTTGGGACGGTCTCCGGCGGCGGGTCCTACCCAGCCCCCCCCTCGTCGATGGGCCTGTCCAGGCACTTCCTCGGTCAGTCCCGGGCTCCTTCCTTCCCAGTCTGCCAGCCTGCTGAGGCCTCGAACTGACATCAGTTGATGGCAGATCGCCACACGGGTTCAGCTCACGTCGAGGAGAGCGCAGAAAGTTTCCAGCGTTCGTCCACGGGTCGCCTGTTTCTTTCTTCGATAGCTATGCCTTGCCATCCGCCGACTCCGTGAAGAACTCAACTCTTTGTTTAGTAAGGAGATCCGACATCACCCTATGGCAAGACAGATACTTGTGTGCAGCACACAAACTGGATTTGACCCCACGCAAATAGTCTCAGTTCCTCGCCCCCGGATTCTTAGCGCGTGCTGAAGGAATCATTCGGACTTGATACGCTATTTGCTTAGAGGTGCGTTCTCGGAACTCTCCGAGTCCCCGGCGAACTCAGATTCGCCGTTTGTAGTTGAACCCCTCCGATCATATCGCTCGACGCCGCGTGCGGGGCAGATCCTCTGGGAAGAGGGCTGCGACGTATCCCTTCCAAACGTGGGCAAGCGTGTACGTGGAGGTATCCGATCATGTGATTCAATGATTCAGTAACTAGGGACCTGAGTTCCTTAATCGGCCAATAGGCATGGTGGTGCGTTGGTGACTCTACTTTGTTCGGGCGTTCTACCCGCAGCGAGCGTCCCCTGGCCGGGAGCATTGGGAGCGGAATTCCATTTCCTTGTCTTAGTGTCGTTCACGCTTCCACCCGATTATGGAATCACGCTCCCGATTCTCCCTGCCGGGCTCAAACGCGGGCGACAGTGCAAGTGACTGCAGGGATTACCCTTTGTCCTAGGTACCTTTTGGTGTACCTACCGTGCGTCGTATCTTGCGGGTTATGCCTGAAAGTGTTATATTGGGGTCTGGTAGCTAGCATTTTCCGTGGCATCAACTCTGTTCTTGCCATAGGTCTCCTGGGCCTCCAGGCCCGCGAATCGAACCCCACCGACTGATCAAGAAGTTCCAGCCGCGGTCACGTTCCCGCGGTGACCTTGTTCACCCCACCGACATTGCGGGAGGGCACATGCCGCGTTCACCACCAGTTGCAACAGGACGCTAGCACTACGTACACCTAACTCTTGACTCCCTGGGACAGGCCCGGGAACTATCTAACCCCACCGACCGGGCATTGCCCGGAGCCTCCACATGAAAGGTAACGTTGTACCACCAACCAGCGGTGATCGGCTGCCGATCACCCTTTTCAAGAATGGATTTCGCGAACTCGTTAGCGTAGTACCTCCGAATGCGCCACTCTCACCCCGCAGCAAGCTCGCGGTCGCCTCGCTCGGGAAAGCGCCGGGCATCAAATACAAGACCGGCTTGTGGGGCGGTTTTGCATGGCAAATCCACGACACAACACTCGAAAACGTAAAGCAGTGGGTGCAGGACGGAGCGAATATTGGACTACGGGCGGAACACTGGCCGTGCGTTGACATTGACGTGCTGGACCAGACGACGGCGAACATCATCGAGCCGATCGTCCTCGCCTCGCTTGGCCCGGCACCCGTCAGGATTGGGCTCCCGCCCAAGCGGCTCTTGATGTACCGGCTTGAAGGTGAGCCGTTCGGACGCATCGGGATGAAGCTCTTGCGAGGCCGACAGGACTACCTCGTGGAGGTTCTTGGGGCTGGTCGCCAATACCTCGTGCATGGCACGCACCCCTCCGGTAATCGCTATAGCTGGTCGTGCGACCTCGCGACGCTGCAGCCGGATCAGCTGACCCCGATCAGCCGGGCGAAGGTAGAGCAGATGTTCGCGACACTCGCCGAGCAGCTGGAAGCGCTGGGCTGGGAATGCGTCATACACGGCGAGCAGAACAAGGCGCAGCGTACGATGGTCGTGCAGGACACCCTGAAGGCTCCCTCGCTCGAAGCGCTCCGCGAGGCGGTGGCGCTGATCCCAAACCCGAAGGAGACGGATCGGGACGGGTACATCCGCATGGGCTTCGCGATCAAGGCGGCAGCGCAGGCGGACGAGTTCGAGGGGCTGGACATCTTCCTCGACTGGGGGTCGCGGTGGGAGGGGGGCACGAACGATCCCGAGACAGTGCGCCGGGACTGGCGCGGACTGGTCGGCCCTTACAGCATCGGCTGGTCGTGGGTCGAGCAGCTGGCGAAGCGGGATGGGTACGTCGGTGGCGACGAGTTCGAGGTACTATCCCCGGCGGAGGATGAACGCAGTTCCGACGACGGGTCGTTCGAGCCTTCGACCGAGAGTGAGAAGGCCCTGGCGCGGGAGGTCTTCCGCGAGCACGGACACCGCATTCGATACATGGCCTCAGCGAAGAAGTGGGTCGTGTGGGACGGGAGACGCTGGAAGGACGACGTGACAAAAGAGGCAGAAGAGCATGTCGGTCTCACGCTTGACCGCCTCGCTCACGAGCTTCTGCATTGTGGAGGCAGCGAAGCCGAGAAGCGGGCGGTGAAGATGCGAGCGGAGCTGCTAGGCTCGGCACACAAGCGGGAAGCGGTCCTGAGATTCGTGAAGACCGACCAGCGTATAGCGCTTACGCCTGAGCAACTGGACGCCGACCCGCTCCTCCTAAACACGCCCGTCGGGATGGTCGATCTTCGCACTCTCACGGTCCTCCCGCATGACCCCCTTCGTCTCTGCTCGAAAACCACGGGCGTCGGTCCGGACTTCGAGGCGGATTGCCCAGTGTTCAAGAGGTTCCTCAGCGAGGCAACCGGCGGAGATCAGGAACTGGAGGATTATCTCCAACGGGTTGCCGGTTATGCGCTAACCGGACTGACTCAGGAACAAGTTTTTTTCTTCTTCTGGGGTCCGGGAGGAAATGGGAAAAGCGTCTTCCTGAACGCGCTCTCGGGTGCGGTCGCGGATTATGGAAAGCGCGCTCCGATGGACACGTTCACAGCTGCTAAAGGTGAACGCCACACGACAGATTTGGCTGGACTCAAAGGCTCCCGGCTCGTTATTGCGAGCGAAGTCCAGGCTGGACGCCGATGGGACGAGGCACGTCTAAAGGATATGACCGGTGGGGACCGGGTCAGTGCTCGCTTCATGCGGGGAGATTTCTTCACCTACGTCCCGCAATTCAAAATCATCTTTGCTGGAAATCACAAGCCGGACATTCGTGATATCGACGCCGCGATTCGACGTCGTGTCCAGCTTATCCCCTTCACCGTGACCCCCGCTCTCGCTGATCCCCTGCTCTCTCAGAAGCTTGAATCCGAGTATCCCGCAATCCTCGCCTGGGCGATTCGGGGATGCATGGAATGGCAGCGGCTTGGCCTGGCCGCTCCGAATGCGGTTCGGGGAGCCACTCAGGAGTACTTCAGTGAGCAGGATGTCTTTGCCCGCTGGATCGAGGAACGATGTGAGCCGGATGGAAAAGCAAGAACAAAAGCTAGCGATCTCTTTCAAGATTATCGCGAATGGGCCAACACAAACGGCGAATACGTTGGCAGTCAGCGGCGATTAGGGACTGCCCTCAAAAGGATGGGCTTTCGCTCTTCGAAGAGCAACGTTTTCTTCTGGGATGGTATTCGAATCCGAAGTGTCTTCGAGGTATCCTAACATCCCTTGCCCGACTCCTCCTGAATTGGGGGGGCCGGGTTCGCTTGATCATGAACCCCACCGGCCCCCTACCGAGGGAGGCGGCAAATGCATGACCGCACAGAGCAAGGACAGCTGTGAAGCAGGAGGCGCACGAGGACTAATCCAAGCACAGGAGGACTTCTTCACCAAATGCCGAAACGAGGCCGATGCCCTAAGGCGGCGGCGTGCCCTCGTTGACGGTGCCTTACTGTGCGAAGAAATCCTCAGTGATGTCGAAGCACTCTTGGCACAACGAGCAAACGAAGGATCAGATTGTTGCGGAGGTGGAGTAACCTACCCGCCCTCCCCTTCGTGGGCGGGCGAGTAGCCTAGTGGTGATAACATGCTCCCCGTATTGTGGGGGGCAATTGGCTAGAGCCGCAGTATCTCGCTGGCAAAGGACCAGCATGGAATGACAAACAAAGAGCGATCAACCAAGGGTAGAAGGGAACAACCGTCAGAACTCGAAAGGGAGCAGTTACCGTCAGAACTCGAAAGGGCGCAGTTCTTGAAGAAGTGGCGTGCGGAGGCCGCCGTGCTGAAACGTCGCCGTGAGTACGTTGACGGCGCATCGCTTTGCGAAGAGATGATCCACGATTGCGAGACCGCTATACAGATGGAGATAGCAAAGCAAGATCGGCGCTGTATGGGATTTCATCTCGACGAATTCTTCGGCAAGTGGCGCAGACAGGCGGAAGGTTTCCGGCGACACCGATCCTACGTGCGTGGGGCTGCTCTATGCGAAGAGATCCCTCGGGGACTTTGAGGACCAACTCGGGGCCGAAGAACTCCAGGAGTACCTATGGTATTTGGCTTCGGAAGATCGCAGAAAGGGCCGGGCGCTCTTGGATGAGTCCGGTCCGAGCGGAGAAATCCTCGGGGACTTGGAGGAAGAACTCCAGGGTGGACAGGTCGAACTCGCAGATGAAACGAGCCCCATCGACCCGTCACCGATGGAGGCGGCAAGTGAATTGAGCGGAAGGCAAGACGCGCATTTAGGGGCAGGGTGTACCCGCTGTGTCCGCCCCCTCATAGGGGCGGACGGGACACCCCCACTGCTTGAATGAAGAATTGAGGCTTTCCTGTCGGAGGGAAGCCAGAGCCGCTGTACCCTGCTGGTGGAGGCCCAGCTATGAATGAGAAAGCGAGGCAATCTTGAACTAGCCGAATCGGCAGAGGGCGGCGAAACGCTGTCGCGGAGTCCCGGCGGTTTTGAAGACTTCATCGCAAGCCAGGTAGCTGACCTCAGGGAACGCGGTGTGTTCCTGGCCAACTACGGGGCCACCGAGGCTTCGCAAGCCCTCCAGGCGACCGCTCAGGAGCTGGAGGCTGCCTTTCGGAGCTGGTGGCTCGCTGAGCTGCCGATTGCGGAGGCAGCAGCCGAGGCAAACTACTCAGAGGCGCGCATGCGGGAGTTGGTACGGGAAGGCAAAGTCGAAGGGAAGCGCACGGGACGAGCTGGCCCTCATCGAGTGCGACGTTGTGATCTCCCCCGAAAACCGGCTAGCCGCCGCCCCGACTCGCTCGCGGCCGTAGCTGGGCGATTGGGCATCCAGTAGTGCCACCCTTGCGCGCTCTTTGCTCTGGCAATATTATATTGCCATGTCACGTCGTGCTCTGACGGGAGCCGTCGCGAAGGCGGCCAAAGAGGCTCCGGCATCTCCGCGCGCTTTGGCGTTGGCGGCCGGGGTTCCTCCCTCCACACTTTGCCGAATAGAATCGGGTGAACGAGAGGCGACGGAGGCTGTCGGAGTGGCGGTCGCTGAAACGCTTCGGCAGTGGGCGCGAAACTGTTCGCGATTGGCTTACCGGATCGAGGACGCCTTACCTGAAAGGAGGAAGTGATGGGACGGAAAGCGAAGCTTTGGAGCTATTCGACCGGCGTGCACGGCTGCCGTGTCCGGGTAGCGGAGCGGGTGCCCGGTGGCTCGCTCTACGCCATGACCACCGCACCGGGCGGCCGAGGCTGGCGTAAGGTTTCTCTCGGCCACAAGGACAAGGAGCGTGCGATGGAGGAGGCGCACAAACTGGCCGTCAAACGCCAGAAGGGCGATGAGCCGCTGGAACGGCTCACCGTGGCGGGAATGTTCGAATTGTTCTCCCGCTCGGTATTGCCGCGCCAATGCGCACATCACTTGGAGGAGCTGAAGCGGGCCATTGACCTGTGGACCCGGTTTCTCGGCGGCTCACGGATCGTGGAGACGATAGGCCCGTCAGACTGGGAGGCTTTCGAGCGAGCGCGTGCCCCAGGAGAGATAGATGGGCGTGGTCGTCTGGTGCCCGATCCTGAGAAACGAAAGCCCGTAGGCCAACGCACCATTCAGAAAGAAATGAAAGTGCTTCGCGCTGCCTGTCGGCGAGCGACAATTGAGAGGACTAGGACAGGCGGCTTCCTGCTCGGCGCCGACCCGACGCGAGGGCTCCCGCTCCCAGTTGAGAAGAATCCCAAGCGCCCCACTGCCAACTCAGAGCGCTACGAAAAGCTGCTTGCTGTTGCGGACCAAGTGAAGGCTCGGCATGGAAAAGGCAAGTCTGCCCACATGGGGAGTAGCTATCTCCCCCTCTTGATCCCGCTGGCAGGAGAGTCCGGTCGGCGAATCGGGGCAATTCTTGCGCTCCGCTGGAGCGATTGGCTTTCCAACGAGGGTAAACACGGGGCGCTCCGTTGGCGGGCCCCGTCTGATAAGGTCCGCAAGGATTGGATCATTCCGGTTAGTGCGAATCTCTCGGCGGCCCTTAAGACCGCGCAGGCAAAGCGTGGAGGGATTGGAGAGCTGCTCATGTTCCCCGCGCTGAATGATCCCACCAAGCCTGTTGACTACCGGGTGATAGCCCGCTGGCTCCAGAAAGCCGAAGAGCTGGCGGGCCTCCCCCACTTGGAGGGCGGAGCATACCATTCCTTCCGTCGGATGTGGGCCTGCCAACGCAAGCATCACCCCGCTCGTGACACCGCGACGGCCGGGGGTTGGAAGGATACCGCGACGCTTCAGAGGGTCTATGAGGCGGCCGATGTGGAGACGCTGGAGGCTGTAGTGAACGGCGCTCGGCGGCTAAGAGGAATCATTCGATGATTTCCGGTTCAATCTATCCCACCAAACTAGCCCACCCGGAGCTAAGTTAGCGCGCCCTGAGGGACTCGAACCCCCAACCCTCAGATCCGAAGTCTGATGCTCTATCCAATTGAGCTAAGGGCGCGGACCGCAAAACCTAGGTGATCGAGATGCCGCGCGCCAGTAGATTTCAGCATGCAGCATTCGCCCTTTCCGGCCCTGCCCTGCTATCCCTGTCCGCATCACTCTTCCTGTTGCGCATACGGAACCACGCTTGCCGACGAAGAAGCCGAAATCATCGGCCGGCTGCACGGTGGCGACCTTATTTACCAGACCCGGACCGGCGAGTGGCGAACCCGGGTGCGCCAGGGGCGGTGCGTGTTCCTCAGCAACAATGCCTGCACCATCTACAACCAGCCGTACTATCCCGCGGTCTGCCGCGGCTTTCCCTGGCTCGACGCGGAAACCGGCGGCCCCTACGAATTCGACCGCGACATCTGTCCCGAGTTCGTGAAGCACCCGGAGTTCTACGAGATCCAGGGAATCGCCGACCGGCGATAGGAAGTTCTACCATCCGCCTGTCCGCCGTCCGCCTGTCCGCCTGGCATCAAAACATCCACCCCAGCCGCATCTTCAGGATGGTTTGTTCGCCCACGGACGTCGCCCCGATTCCCACCCCGACATTGGCCACCAGGCTTTCGCTGAACTGAATGTCGCCGCCACCGAAAATGAGGTGCACCTGCTGGGCCCGAGGAAGAAAGTCGTGCAGCGGGCCGTAGTTTCCGTAGTACTCCACGCTCAGGTCCACCCGCGGATCCACCGACACCGCGAAGCGTGCCCCCGGCTCGAATTCCCATCCCTCCGCGGCGCCCGGGCCTTTGAGCGAGCGTCCCAGCACCGGATTGAGATCGATCTGGACCGGCCCGAAGCTTCGCTCCAGGATGGGTCGAATCTCCAGGGTCGCGGTCTCGGCCTCGTACTTGTCGCGGGGAAAGGCGACCTCCGCGCTGAGGCTCAGGAGCACCGGGAGATTCCACCGTTCCGGCGCCCTGATCCGGGGCCGAATCCGCCAGGAGGCGAACTCGGGCCCTTCCCCCGGCTGGCGGGCGAAGGCGAGGTAGCCGGCCAGCTCGAACAGGTCACTGAATCCGCGGGTCAGCTCGAACGTGAGCCGGGTCTGCCCCTGGGTCGGCGCCACCGATCCTTCGGCCTCCCGGACCCCGCTGGCGGAGTTGTTGAAATGCGTCTCGAGGTTCCACTTGCCTTTGGGGACGGTGGGATACTCGTACACCTGGATCTCGAAGATGTCCTGGGCGTGGAGCAGGGTGGGGGCGACGAGGGCGATGCCCAGCACCGCGACGAACCGGTTCATTCGATGATCCTCGAAGCAGGGGAGCGGAGCACGAAAAAGATGCCGAAGGCGAGGACCGCCGCCGCGATTCCGAACCACTGAATCGCATAGCTCAGGTGCGGGCCCTCATCCAGTGGAGGCGGGGAGGCCCGAATCGGATAGCTTCTCCCCCGGACGGTGTGTTCGACCTGTCCCGAATCCGCCTCAGCGAGGAGATAGACCGACAGGATGGGGAAGGGGAGCCGTTTCCGGATCGTGTTCAGATCCAGTGCCTGCCAGGTCTCGCGTCCACGATCTACCAGCGGCGCGCCGTCGCCGCGATCCGGCACCGGCAGCAGGACCCCGGCAAGCTGCACCGTGTCCGGTTCCGACCAGCCCTCCGCATCGGGATTGGTGGCGTCGGGAGCGGGGACGTAGCCGCGGTTGACCAGCACCGCGGTATCCCTTCCCGGAATCCGGAGGGGGGTCACGACCTGCACCGCAGGGACTCCCATCACGACTCGACCGCGCAGGATGAACTCGTCGGCTTCATCCAAGGCGCCGCGCAGCACGGCGCGTCGCTGTGCGACAGCGGCAACCCCGGGGTCGGTGAGATTCAGGGGAGGTTTCCCACGTTCAGCGATGGCGATCCGATTCGCCGCTCGGCGGCTCCGCAGTCTGCCAAGCTGCCAGAATCCGAGCCCTGTGGCGATCATCGCCACCAGAAGCGTTATCCCGAAGAGGACAATACGGCGCATGGAGGGTACACCAGGGAGTCGGATTCGCCAGCGCGGGGAATGCTAAGTCATCGTGCCGCGCGAAGATAGTGGCGAATGGAGGGTTCGGCCCGGTGATTGCAATCAGGCATCGTCGGGGGAACCCACCCTCCATTCCCGACGCCCCCACGCAACGAGGAGGACGCATATGCGATTCGGAATTCGGTTGCTCGCCACGTTGCCCGCGGTCATGCTGCTGGTACCGCTCGATTCCGCGAGTGCCCAGCATCGCCGCGGGCTCACCGACATCACGCCGCCCCTGCGCCACGGCTTCTGGTTGAATGCCGGCGTCGCTGCGGGGAGCGAGAACGTTCGATTCAGTCGTGACGCTGCGGGTTGGGGCAACGAGAATGTCCAGCCCGCGGTGTGGCTCGATCTGGGTGGTACGGTCAATCAGCACCTCCGTCTGGGCGGCGAGCTGAATGCCTGGGTCTGGGATCATCGAGACCGCGATACCGGCGACCGCCTGACCGACTACCTCGCCGGGGCCCTGCTCACCGCCCAGTACTATCCCTGGCGAACCAACGGCTTCTACCTCAAGGGCGGACTGGGATTGAGCCGGAGCGGGACCGACGTTCAAGGCGGCGTCGGGGTCGGTGAAACCGGCTTCGCGTACCTGATCGGCACCGGGTACGAGATCCGGCTCGGGCGCAGCGTGTCTCTCACCCCCGCGATCAATCTGATGAACCATCGTTCCAACCCCGATCCCGGCGACCCCAACGGGTTAGGAACCCTGCACGAGCGCGTGGTCACCTTCGGCGTGGGACTGACCGTGCAGCCGGGGCGTTAAGGCCTGAAAGTCGGAAGGTCTGAAGGTTTGAAGGCAACCGCCTCCCGACCTTCAGACCTCCAGACTTCCAGACTTCCAGACTCCAGACTCTCTTCTACCAGACGTGGTCGGCCTTCTCCACCCTCACGGTTCGTACGTACTTCTGGCCGCCGATGTCGAGCACGACCTTATACTCGCCGGGTTCGACCTGATTTCCCCCTCCACCGCCGAAGCCACCGCCACCACCGAACCCGCCACCTCCAAAGAGTCCCTGCAACGCCTGGAAGCCACCGAGGGCCTGAATCAGCGGGTTACCACCGAATCCGCCGCCGCCCCCGCCGCCCCGCCGCCCCCGCCGCCGCCACCCTGTCCGATCACGTTGCCTTCAGCGGGACGGGCCGCGAACGGCGCCATGCCCGGCTGGCCACCGCCACCGCCGCCGAACCCGCCCCCTCCCCCACCGAACCCGCCGCCCAGATTGCCGGAGAGCAGGTTGTTGGCGAGCTCGGTGAGCTGGGCGCGGTTGCCGCCCGCCGTCGAGAGTGAGTCAACCACATGGTGAATCCGGGTAGCGATCATCGCGCTGTCCCGCCGTTGGGCCGGCGAGAGCGGCGGGCGCTCGGGAGGCCGGCCCTGGAAGGGCCAGTAGGCCCGGTTGAGGCCTGGCGTGGCCTGCGCGGTGACGGTGCGGATCGTGTCGCCCGAGGCATCCACGATCGAGATCCGGGCGCGGCCCGACGTGCCGGCCGCGACCTTGTAGAAGAACTCGGCGCCATAGGGCGGCGAGATCGAGCGGAACAGCATCTGGCCGCTGCCGGCCCCGCCGCCGCCCAGCTCGCCTTCCTGACTGGAGTTGAACTGCCACGCGTCCGTCGGCTGGAAGAAATAGGTTCCCGCCGCGACCACCGCGGGGGTGAGCTGCTGGAGCGGCGCCACGTCGGCGATCCAGAACGAGCGGCCGTGCGTCGCGGCGATCAGCTCATGGTCCCGGGGATGGATCTTGAGGTCATGCACCGGGACGGTGGGCAAGTCGGTCATGAACGGGCGCCAGGAGGCGCCCCGATCGGTCGAGACATACGCCCCGATATCACTGCCAAGGTAAAGCAGGTCCCGGTTCACCGGATCCTCGCGGATCACGTGGACGAAGTTGATCCCGCCCTTCGGGAGATTGTTCACGATCGACCGGAAGGTCTTCCCGTTGTCATTGGTGACGTAGACGTACGGGGTGTAGTCGCCGTTCCGGTGGTTGTCGAAGGTCACGTACCAGGTGGCGACATCGAAATGGGAGGGCTCCACCCGGCTCACGTAGGTCTGGGCCGGAACCCCGCTCCAGTGTCCATTCAGCTTTTCCCAGCTCCCTCCGTCATTCTGGGTGATCCAGAGGTTGCCGTCGTCGGTTCCCGCCATCAGCACGCCTGCCTTGATCGGCGACTCGGCCAGCGACACGATGTTGGCGTAGGTCTCCGCCCCGGTCGCGTCCGTGGTGATCCCACCGGTGGTCCGGGTGCTGACCCGCACCTTCACGCTGTCGTTATTGGAAAGGTCGGGCGAAATCGGGAACATCTCGTCGCCACCCTTGAGCGACTTCATCACCCGGTTGCTGCCGGCGTAGAATACCCGCTGGTTGTGGGGAGAGAGGAAGTAGGGCGTGTTCCAGTTCCAGCGGAGCTGGAGGTCGAGCGAGTCCTGGGTGGCCCGCTGGCGGAGCTGCGCGATCAGCGCGTTCTGCTCCTTGGTGGCGGGTTTGGTGGTGTCGCCCCGCACCGCGAGGATCGAGTCCTGCCACTTGAGATAGGTCTCTCGCCAGCTGGGCTTGGCCAGCCCGCCGCCTTCGCCGGTCGACAGGTCGCGGCGCTGCATGCTGCCGCCCTGAGACTCGGCGTAGACGATGCTCGGGTCATCGAGGTTCTGCGCGCTGACGAATCCGTCGCCTCCGCCGATGTTGAACCAGTGGTTGTTGCCGATCACGCCCCGGCGCCGGCTCGGACCGCACCAGGATCCATTGTCCTGGTACCCGCCGCAGATCCGGTAGGGCACCCCCATGTCATAACTCACGTAATAGGTCTGACCGATCGGGATGGTGTTGAGCGCCATCCAGTTGCCGCCCTTGTCCCAGGTCTGCCAGACGCCGCCGTCGTTCCCTTCCACCATGTGGTAGGGATCGTTGGGATCGATCCACTGGGCGTGGGTATCGACGTGGATGCCCTGGGTTCCCGGCCGGACCGTCTTGCCGCCGTCGGTCGAGAAGACCCGCGGGGTCGAGGAGAAATAGACCCGGTTTTCGTCGGTCGGATCGACCCGCACCTGGGAGTAATAGAAGGGACGCGTGTCCTGCGGCGCCGTTCTCTGCCAGGTCTTCCCGGCATCACTGGTACGGTAGAGTCCAGTGTTGGCTTCCTGCCGCTTGGCCCCGGCCGCCGGCTTGGGATTGGGATTGGTATCCGCTTCGACCATCGCGTAGACCACCTGCGGATTGCTCTGCGCGATCGCGAGGCCGATTCGGCCTTTCATGGTCTCGGGAAATCCGTTCCCCTTGATCTCGGTCCAGGTCTTCCCGCCATCGGTGGTCTTGAACAGGCCGCTGCCGGGGCCGCCGCTCTGGAGGAAATAGGGGCCGCGGACCCGCTCCCAGAACGCGGCGTAGAGGACTTCGGGATTCGACGGGTCCATCGCGACGTCGATCGCTCCGGCCTTGTCGCTGATGAACTTGATCAGCTGCCAGGTGGCGCCGCCGTCGGTGGTCTTGTAGAGCCCCCGTTCGGGATTGGAGCGCCAGATGGCGCCCGAGGCCGCGACATACACGATGTTGGGGTTGGTGGGATGGACCACGATGCGGCCGATCGTTTCGGTCTTGTCGAGGCCCATCTTCTTCCAGGTCATCCCACCGTCGGTGGACTTGAAGATCCCGGCGCCCGGGGAAACCGTGTTCCGGGTGTTCGGCTCCCCGGTCCCGAACCAGACCTGGTTGGTATCGGAGGGGGCGATCGCCAGCTGTCCGCCGGCGATGACGCCTTCGTCACCCCGGCCGCCGAACACCAGTCGGAAGGTGGTCCCGGCGTTGGTGGTTTTCCAGACCCCGCCCGCGGCGGTCGCGACGTAGAAGGTGCGTGAGGGCGAGGGGACTCCGCGGACGTCCGCGATCCGGCCGCCCATGTTGGCGGGACCGACGTTGCGCCAGCGAAGGCCGGCGATCAGCGACGAGTCGACTTGGGTTGTTGGGATTTGGGCAAGGAGAAGAACAGGAGTAGCGACGGAGGCCAGCGTGACCAGCCAGCTCCGGCGCAATGACGTGAGATGGATCATGGCGACTCGTTGTTTGGGACAACAGCCCGTGAATTGAATCGGGACCGGGGCGGTCTCGACGGTGCTTCCGTCGCAATCTACGATTCTCTGCGCGGCCCCGTTGAGCGGCGCGGACCGGAGCCCGGCACCGCGCCGCACCGCCGTTCATGTTTCATTCATGTTGGTCGGAGCTCCGGAGCGTGGCGGCTCCCCGCCGGGGGGATGGGCCGCCCGGGGCGGCTGCGGGTTATGGGACCCGACCGCCCTCTTGCGTTGACGCGTAAGCCGTTGCCCGCTATTATCTTGCGTTCGTCAGCGCCCTGGTGGTGAAACTGGTAGACACGCTATCTTGAGGGGGTAGTGCCGAAAGGCGTCGCGGTTCGAGTCCGCGCCAGGGCATGCGGAGCTACCATTTCGCCACTGTAGCTCAGGGGTAGAGCTCTCGATTCGTAATCGAGCGGTCGTCGGTTCAAATCCGACCAGTGGCTTGCGACGGGCGGACCGACGGACAGGCGGACAGACGGTCCGCCTGCCCGCCTTCAGTCTATTGCTTATCGTACACCCGCTTGGTGGTGGTCTCCCCGTTCGGCGTGGTCCGGGTCGCCGTCACCGTCATCATCTTCCCATCCGCGCTCAGGGTCCGGACTTCCTTCGAGGTAATGGTCATCTCCCCGTTCTGTCCGTTGAACGTGCTGGTGGTCTCGATGACCAGCGAGCTGCCGTCCCAGTGGGCCTTGCTCTTGCTCTCGCCCCGGCCGGTCGAATTGACGCTCTCGGTGCCGTCCAGGTTGTAGGTGGAGACGCGGTCGCCGTTCGGGGTGCTGCGGGTTTCCACGAGCTGCTTGTCGGTCTGGGTAATGGTGAGGGGCGCAGCCATCATCCCGCCCATGCCGCCGCCCCCCCGCCCCCGCCGCCGCCCCCGCCCCCCATGCCCCCGCCCATGGGATCGCTCTTCTCGGTGTTCATCTTCCAGGTTCCAGCAAAGTTCGGTTTGGCCTGTGCCACAGCCTGTTGAACAGTGAGGCTCGCCACGAGGGCGGCCACGGCCAGCATACGTCCAGACATACGGTAACGACTCCGGGTAGGGGTTGAGTACGTTCCTACTACGCTGGGGGGGCTTCCCCCGTTGGGTCGGAGACGTTCGTGGGGCAGGAGGCGAGGCGTTCAAGGTGCGATTCCGCGTCAGGCCACGCGTCTCAAGATCAGCCATGAAGTCATCCGGTTGGACAACTGGTCTTTTCGCTCCGTGGTGCGGGCGCGCCGTGCTGGCCACCGCGTTTCTGCTGGCGTGCGCGCCCCATCCGCTCCCCCCCGTCCTCGCTCCCATCCCGGCCCCGGACGTCACCACCTCGATTTTTCTGATCGGGGATGCCGGGGCTGTGACGGATAGCGACCCCGTGCTGCTCGAGCTCACCCGCGAGGCCAAGGCGGCGCCCCGGGAAAGCGCGATCGTCTACCTGGGCGACAACGTCTACCCCAGGGGAATGCCGCCGGCGGAAGAGTTCGACCGGGCATCGCGGGAACACATTCTGGAGCGGCAGATTAACGTCGCGAAGAACAGCGGGATCCCGGCCTATTTCATTCCGGGGAATCATGACTGGGCCCGGATGACCCGGGAAGGCTGGGACGCGATCCGCCGCGCCGAGACCTTCATCAAGATTCGGGGAGAAGGGCTGGCCCGGCAGGTTCCCCGAAACGGCTGTCCCGGTCCTGAAGTGGTGGATGTGGGCAAATCCATCCGGCTGGTTTTGCTCGATACCCAGTGGTGGTTGCAACGAGCGGATTTCCCGCGCCCGATCGATTCCGTCTCGACGTGCGTGCAGTACAGCCAGGAGCTCGTCCTGGCCCGGCTCAAGTCCATCCTCGCGGACTCCGCCGCGCGCCACGTCATTGTGGCCGGGCACCACCCGATTGCCAGTCGCTCCGAGCACAGCGGGTACTTCACCCTGCTCCAGCACCTCTTTCCTCTCCGGGCCTACAAGAGCTGGATGTGGATCCCACTACCCCTGATCGGGTCCTTATATCCGATGGCACGAGGCCATGGTCTCTTCGGCTACGCCCAGGATATGGGCTCTCGCGCATATACCCATATGCGGAGCGAGATCCTCCGTGCCATGGCACCCCACCCGCCCATGCTCTACGCCGCGGGTCACGATCACAACCTCCAGGTATTCAAGGGGCCGGTCGCCGCCTACTCGATCGTCAGCGGGGCGGGGACCGAGGGGCACGAAAGTCCAAACGGCTGGACCGCGAATACCATCTACGCGGTGTCGCGCCCGGGGTTCATGCGAGTGGACGTGGACCGGTCGGGACGGGTGCGGTTGACGGTTGTTGCGATCGATCGAGGTGAAGCCAAGGAAGCCGCCGCCATCTGGCTGACTGAGTCGCCCTCCCGATAGGGACCATGCGGTTCGCAAGGGCGCTGGGGTCAATTGGGGTGGTGCTGTCCGCGCGAGTTCCCCTCTTCGCCCAGGGCGGAAGCCCGCCGGACTCGGTGACCGTCATTCCCGGCCGGCAGTATCGAGCCGGTGGATTCAAACGCACCATGCTTGGATCGGACTACCGGAACCTCTGGACCACGCCGATCCGGGTTCCGGTCCTCGACCTTTCGCGGTTTGCGGGTGGCCTCACGCCCCTGGAAACCGGCGGAGGAGAACAGACCAAATCCCTCCATCTCAGAAATCCCGAGGGCCGGGAATACCACTTCCGTTCAGTGGACAAGGACGGGGCGGGCGTGCTTCCGGAAAAGCTGCGCGGAACCTTCGTGGGGAGCCTGGTTCGTGATCAGACCAGCAGCGGGCATCCCGCAGCCAGCCTGGTCGCCGCGCCAGTGCTCCGGGCGGTCGGGGTATTGCAAGCGCCGGCCTTGATGGTGGTCATGCCGGACGATCCTCGGCTGGGAGAGTTCCGAGGGACGTTCGGGGGCATGCTGGGGACCATCGAAGAGCGGCCCGACAGCGGGTTTGCCGGGGCTCGAGAGGTGGTGGACAGCAAAGAGCTGTTCGAGCGACTGGATCACGATCCGGAGAATCGGGTCGATGCCCGCGAGTTCCTGACCGCGAGGCTGGTGGATCTCATGCTGGGCGACTGGGATCGTCACGAGAACCAGTGGCGCTGGGCGCTGGTCGAGCATCGCTGGCGCCCGATTCCGCGGGATCGTGATGCCGCCCTGAGCCGCTACGACGGCTGGATCGTGCGGATGACGGCCCAGATCCAGCCCAAGCTCCAGCTATTCGGCCCCGAGTACCCGAGCCTGGGGGGCCTGATCCGGAACGCGTACGTGCTGGATCGTCGCCTTCTCTCGGAGCTGGATCGGGCCGCCTGGGATTCGGTGGCGGCCCGGGTGCGCGAGCTCGTGACCGATTCGGTCCTGGCCGACGCGGTCAGCCGCCTGCCGCCGGAGTTCCCGCCGGAGCACGCCGCCTGGCTGCTGAATGCCCTCAAGGCTCGGCGCGATCACCTCGAGGCCGCCGCCGCCGATTTCTATGAGCGGCTCGCCAAGGATGTCGACCTCAACGCGACCGACGCTTCAGAAGCGGCCCGGATCGAACCAGAGCCGGGGGGAAGCACATTGATCACCGTCACGGCGGGGAAGCAGACCCTGATCCGGCGCCGGTTCCTTCGGGGAGAGACCGAGGAAATCCGGTTGTACCTCCGCGGCGGCGATGATCGAGTGGTGATGGAAGCCGACTCGGGCGGGCCGCACGGGCCGCACATCCGAGTGATCGGTGGCGAGGGAGACGATGTCTACCAGGCGACCGGCAGAGCCCGGGGCATCCGGTTCTACGATGCCGCCGGGAACAATCGGATGGACCCGGGTCTCCAGCTGAACACCAGGGGATGGCGCTGGGACGCCGACAGCATCTTCGATCGCGACAAACCCCTCGATGCCGGAACTCACCAGTCCGTGCTGCCCTCCCTCACGATTGCGCCCGACGTGGGTCTCGTGTTCGGGGCCGGCGGATGGATCGATTGGCTCGGCTTCCGCAAGACTCCTTACGCCAGCCGGTTCGGGTTCGAGGGGGTATTCGCGACGACCCGCGGGTCCGGCCGCATCTCCCTTGCCAACATCCGGCAGCGGGAGAATTCGCCCCTGTTCCTTCGGTTCGACGCGGAGGCCAGCGGGATCGAATCGCTGCGATGGTACGGGGCAGGAAACGACACCCGGCAGACCGAGGATGCCCCGTTCTATCAGGTCCGACGGAACGAGGTCACCGCTCGGGCTTCGCTCGGGGTCCGCCTCGGTCCCCGGGACGAGATTCTGGTGGGCCCGCTGCTGCAATGGTCTTCCACGTCGCTCACCAGCGAGTTCAACGCGGCTCGATTCATCGCCCTCGATGCGCCGTACGGGACCGGATCGTTCACCACCACAGGGATTCGCGCCGACCTCACGATCGACCGGCGCGATTTCCCCGGGTTCGCCCGGAAGGGAGCGACCGTGCGGCTCACGGTCGAGCATTATCCAGGATGGCTCTCGGCGGACCAGAGCTTCGGACGCATGGAGGCCCAGGGCTCGGTCGCGTTCGCTCCGATCAAGCTCTGGGGACGGAGACCTTCGCTGCACCTCATGGCGGGCGGGATCGAGACCTGGGGCACCGTCCCCTATTTTCTCGCCGCGACGCTGGGCGGCGCCGAGCGGCTCCGGGGCTATTACACGAACCGCTTTGCCGGCGATGCCGCGGCGTTCGGCTCAGTCGAGCTGCGACTCCCGGTGTCGCATTGCAAGCTTCTCCTGCCCGGAGAACAGGGTGTCTTCGGCTTCGTCGACGCGGGGAGGGTGTGGGAGCAGCAAGCCTCGCCCGCGGGATGGCACCACACCGTGGGCGCCGGCGTCTGGTTTTCCTTCGTGCGTCAGGACTACGTGGTGTTTCTTGCCCTGGCGCATCCCGAGCTCCGCGACGAGGGGAATCGGGTCCTTTTCGGCATCGGGTTTCCTTACTGAAGGCGAATTCGGCGCTATCTTCTCCCTGAGTTTCCCCCCAATTCAGAGGCCGGATGGAGAAGCAGCGCCCCCAATGGTTGGCCTGGTTCGACCAGCAGCAGGTCGTCAAGCTGATCGCCTACTACGTCATGCTTGGCGTGGGGGTCTACCTGCTTCATGGTGCGTTCCCGTCTTTGCCCATCTTCTCCACCGAGAACTTCCGGGCCAGCATCTCGGAGATCAACCGAGGCAGCCTGCTCGAGGCATCCAGTCAGCTTCGGCTCACGGCGGCGGAAGTGGCGGAGAACTCGCTGCTGATGATGCTGAGCGCGGTGCTCCTGATGCTGCCGGTTGCGTGGGTCCACATCCTGACCCGCTCCCGAAAGGGCTTCAGCCAGTCCATGGTGCAGACCCTGATCATGCTCCCGCTGGTGGTCGCGGGAGTGCTGACGATCGTGCAGCACAGTGTCGCATTGGCCTTCTCCCTCGGCGGCGTGGTCGGGGCGGTGAGCTTCCGGAACCGGCTCGCCGATCCCAAGGACGCGATCTACATCTTTCTGGCGATTGCGGTGGGCATCGCCGCGGGGGTCCAGGTGCTGGCGGTGGCCGCCACGCTGTCGATCTTCTTCAACATCGTCGTGCTGGTGGCGTGGTACTTCGATTTCGGCCGGATGCCCGCGATGCTCGAGGCCGGGGTGGCCCAGAAGCGACTCGATCGGGTCAAAGGACCCCGTGGGGCCAGCACCGCCTCGCTCCGCCCCGACTTCATGAAAGTGCTCGACCGGCAGCTGCTCCAGTCGATGACGCCGGATCAGCTCCAGGCCCTGGCCGAGCGCGCCGCGGAACGGCACCGGAAAGCGACCGGCCGGGAGGGGGACGCCGAACCCTGGGAGAAGAAGCCCAAGTTCGACGCGGTGCTCAGGCTGGCGCTGCCGTCCCTGGAAGCGGACACGATGCGGAAGAGCATCGAGACGGTGCTCCAGGGTCAGGCCAAGCGCTGGGCCCTGGAACGGGTCGAGCCGGCCCAGGGCGGTGAGGTGGTCACCCGCTATCTGGTGCGGTTCGGCAAGAGCATGCCGGGTCCTCTGGTGGTGGAGGCGATCCGCCGGTCGCTGCTCCCCCGGGCGGTGACGATCGACGTCCTCGACGTGTGATGCCGGATCTCCTCCCCAAATTCCAGGAAGTGCTCATCGGCCGCTACGCGATCCAGCGGGAGCTGGGCCGCGGCGGCATGGCGATCGTCTACCTGGCGAACGACCTGCGTCACGATCGCACCGTCGCGATCAAGCTGCTCCAGCCCGAGATCACCAGCGCCCTCACCGCGGAACGCTTCCTCCGGGAAATCCGCATCACGGCCCGGCTCCAGCATCCCAACATTCTCGGTTTGTTCGACTCGGGGGCGGAAGGGGGGTTCTGCTACTATGTGATGCCGTGGGTCGAGGGAGATACCCTGCGGGAGCGCCTGGAACGGAGCGGCCAGCTTCCCCTGCCCGAGGCCATCTCCATCGCCACCGACCTGTGCGCCGCGCTGGGGTATGCGCATTCCCGCAGCGTGGTGCATCGCGATATCAAGCCCGAAAACGTGCTCTTCTCGGCGGGGAAGGCGATGCTCGCCGATTTCGGTCTGGCCCGCGCCCTGAGCGAGGGTCAGCGCAGCATCACCGTGGCGGGCATGTCACTCGGCACGCCCTCCTACATGAGTCCCGAGCAGGCCCAGGGTCTCGAGACCATCGATCATCGAAGCGACATCTACGCGCTCGGGTGCGTCCTGTTCGAGATGGTGGCCGGCCAGCCGCCCTTCACCGGGGCCGGGGTGGGCCGGGTCATTCAGCACCACCTGCAGACCCCGCCGCCGCCGCTGAAACCCTTCCGGCCGGAGGTTCCCGATCGTCTCGAGGCGGCGGTGCAACGGGCTCTCGCCAAGGATCCCGCCGATCGATTCCAGACCGCGGAAGCGATGCAGGCTGCGCTCGGGGAGGGGCCCGGTCCGGCGACTGCGATTGGCTCGGCCGGGCCTCCGGCCGGTCAAGACCGCCGCCTGGTGATCGCGCTCGGCGCGGTCGCGCTGCTCGCCGTGGTGGCCCTCATCCTGGTGCTTGTCCTGCGCTGAAAACGCGTCTCCATTCGGCAACCAGATCGGAGGCGTATGGCCATCGTCAGGCGCGCGATCGATTTTGTCACGCTTCGCTCGGAGCGGCCGGTCCGCCGGCTTCTGGCATACTATGCCCTTGTCGGAATCGTGGTTTCCGTCCTGCTCTATGTCTTTCCCTTTCTGAATCTGCTCTTTTCCGGGGAACGGCTGAGTGAGCTGGCGGGGGGCCGGATCCTGACCGATGCGCTGCCAACCGCGGCCACCGCGGTGCAGATGCCTCCCCGGCTGGAGCTGGTCGTCAGTACCGTGCTGAGTCTGGTCGGCACCCTGGTCCTGATGCTGCCGGTCTCCTGGGTGTACATGTCGGTGCAGCGCGATCGGGTCCCCAACTCCACCATCGTCGAAACCCTGATCATCCTTCCCATCGCGGTCGCGGGGGTGGTCCTGGTGGTGCGCAACAGTCTCGCCCTGGCGTTCAGTCTGGCGGGGGTGCTCGCGGGGATACGGTTCCGGACCCGGATCACCGACGCGCGGGACCTGGTGTTCATCTTTGTCGCGATCGGAGTGGGGTTCGCGGCGGGTGTGCAGGCGATGACGGTCGCGGCACTGCTTTCCCTCTTCATCAATTTCGTGCTGCTCTTTTCCTGGCGATATGGCTGGGGTCGGAATATCCTGGTTCCCAACGAAGTGGAATCCCAGTGGGTGGAGCCGCTCGAGAAACTCGCCGACGATACGACCGGAGCGCAGCGAGTTCCCGACCGGGAGCTCATCCTGGCGCTCGACCCGAAGAAGATGGACGCGTTGCAGGAGCGGTTCAAACGGATCCACGACATCGCCGGGAACGGGAGCAAGAAACCCCGGTTCAACGCGGTGCTGGCGGTGGAGACGGAGCACATCTCGGCGGCACAGCGGTGCATTCAGCCGGCGCTGGACCGGGTGACCAAGCGGTGGGAGCTGGACGAAGTCGTGACCAACGATGGCAAGCCTTCCGAGCTCTTTTACCTGGTCCGGATCCGCAAATCGGACAGCCGGGAAAGCGTCCTGACCGCGATCCGGCAGGCGGCCGGTGAAACCATCGAGTCTGCCGATCTCGAGCTGGGGGCCGAGCTGGCCGAGGCCTCGAAGGGTGCCTGAGCGAGTATTCTGGTTGCCCTTGCTGCTGCTCGCTTTGGCCTGCAACCCGGATCCTGGGCAGGCGGCTCGTCGGGACAGCTCCCTGCTCGCGCAGCGTGAGGCGCGGTTCGCTGCCCTGTCGAAAAGCGATTCCGAAGCGGACCCGAAGCCGCTCGCCCGCTGGGAGTTGCCGCGGCCGCTTCGGGAGATCTCCGGGCTGGTCCTGACTCCCGACGGCCGGCTCTTCGCCCATGACGACAACGTGGGGGTGGTGTACCAGATCGACTACCGCCGCGGGGCGATCGTCAAGGCCTTTCAGCTGGGGGACCAGCCGCTCCAGGGGGACTTCGAATCCATCGCCGTGGCGGGAGACCATTTCTATCTCCTGACCAGTGACGGGGTGCTCTACCGGTTCTCCGAAGGGGCGGATGGGGCGCGGGTGGCCTACCAGGAGGTGGACACCGGGCTGGGGAAGCACTGCGAATTCGAGGCGATGGCGTTCGACCCTGCGGCAGAGGCCCTCATTTTCGCCTGCAAGACGGTCCACCAGAAGTCCCTCGATCACGACCTGGTGCTGTACCGGTGGCCCCTGCCGGGTGGCGCGGGCCTGGAGCGGATCACGGTTCCCATGGAGGAGCTCAAGCCGCTTGAGCACGACAAGCATGGCTTGCATGACCTGCACCCGACCGACCTGGCGATCGATCCCCGGAGCGGAAACTATGTGCTCCTAACCCGGGAGAAGCTCCTGGTCGAGCTCACCCCGCAAGGCACCCCGGTCGGGATCCGGGAGGTTCCCGGGCATCACCCGCAGCCCGAGGGCCTGGCCCTGACCCGGGACGGCTTCGTGCTGGTGAGCGACGAAGCGGGGAGCCATCCGGCCTCGATCACCGCGTACGCCCGAGGGGGGCTGGAGGGCCGGTAACCGGATCCGTCCACGCCGGGAGGCCTCAAAACGTCTCCTCCGGTAACGGAGCACCAACCAAGGAGCGCTTCCATGTTGTGGACCATTTTTGTCATCCTGCTGATTCTGTGGTTGCTGGGTATGGTGAGTGGCTACACCCTCGGTGGGTTCATCCACATTCTGCTGATCGTGGCGCTGGCCACGGTGCTGATCCGGTTGATTCAGGGGCGCCGGCCGATTCCGTGACCGCCGGAGGTACCAGCAGCGTGACGGCACGCCCCGGGCCACCGGGGCGTGCTTGCGTCTAGGAAAGGGTGATGGTGCTCTCGGTGGTGAACTCGACACCGAGCTGGGGGATGCGGAGCGTGGCGGAGGCTTCGAGCCCTTCGATGCCTTTCAGGGCGCCGGATTCGATGGCCTTCTGGACGGCAAGCTCGATTTCCCGTTGGGAGCCGACCCCGAACTGCTTGAGGAACTTCCGGATGCTGAGATTAAAGGCTTCGTCGTTCATCGGACCGGCCCGCTGAGGTGAGGCAGGAAAGCTAGCAGGGCCGCATCCACTTGACCAAATTGGTCAAGTCGGCGTATCCTGAGGCATGACCCGGAAGCCGGTGGTGCGGGAGACGGTGAGCCTGTACGAGGCCAAGACCCACCTGAGCCGTCTGGTGGAGGAGGCTGCGGCGGGGCGGGAGATCGTGATCGCGAAATCGGGCCACCCCGGGCTCGTCTGGTGCCGCTCGAGCCGGCCCGTCCCCGGGTGTCGGGGCGGGGCAAAGGTCGCTGGAAGCTGGGCCGCGGCTTCGATGCGCCGCTCCCCCCGGGCCTTCTCGAGGAATTCGAGGGGGAGTGAACCTTCTGCTCGATACCCACGTGTTCATCTGGTGGGACGGGGGCCGCCGGTTCAATCCGGACGTGCGCCAGGCGATCGAGTCCGCCGATGAAGTCTACGTGAGCAGTGTGAGCGCGTGGGAAATCGCGATCAAGGTGGCGCTCGGCAGGTTGCGGACCACGCGGAAGCTGCGCGAGGCGGTGCCGGAAGCGGGGTTCCTGGAGCTGCCGATCCGGTTCGAGCACGCCGAGCGGGTGAGTATGCTTCCGCCTCATCACCGGGACCCGTTCGATCGGATGCTGATTGCCCAGGCGCTGGAAGAGGATCTGGTGCTGCTGAGCCGGGACCCGGTGTTCCGGCGCTATCCGGTGCGGGTGCTCGCGGTCTGATTGATTCGACCCATACTCCGGGCATCTTCGTGCAGGGGTCTCGGGACGAGCCTGGGCCGAACCGTCCCGGCCTATTGGGAAGCGTCGCGGGCGGCGGGGTAACGCCTGGCGACCGAGGCTGGCAGCTCAATGGGATGGAAATAGTTCTGCGGAAACAGATAGTCTTCCCCTGACTCATCCACCACGCGGAGCTGGCCATGGGACTCTGCCTCGGTGTCCTCGAGGACGGCGTACACCTTCCACCGCTCGAGCGAGACGGAATACTCCCCGGGATCGATGCAGATGGCGAAGCGCGGGGATCCAGCCTGATTTCCGGAAGTCATCGATCGAGATAGCGTTTGATTTTGATGTCCACGCGCCCGATGCCGTGAGCCTCGTACCAATGTAGTTCCGCGGTCTTGATACTTCCATCCGGTAACCGGACGAGTGCGATTCCTCTCCGCTTGAGCCATCTGCCGCGTCCATGTCCCGCGATCAGCTTGCTAACTTGGCGAATTCGCCGTCCGACGGCAAGCGTCATGACGCTCTGAACCGAGCTGATGATTTCGAAAGGCAGGGAGCTTCGGGGCACCACCGAAACTCCGGTATGCCGGTGCTGGAGGAGTAACCAAAAAGCCGCGTGGTGCCCGCACCAGCGTTAGAGTCTTGGGGTATTTTCGGGGCGAGGCGTAGGGATACGCACCTGAATGGGGGACCGACGTTAGATTCCAGACGAAGTTGACGGGACGTGGCGCAGTCCGGTAGCGCACCTGAATGGGGTTCAGGGGGTCGCGGGTTCAAATCCCGCCGTCCCGATACTCGAACGAGCCGGCCTTGGCCGGCTCGTCTCGTATCAGGCCGCCGCGCTTTCGCGCCTTGCTTTCACTGCGGCGTCAAATCCCGCCGTCGCTTCGCCATCGTTTCCTCTTCGTCCACCGCTTTTGACTGGGGAACGATCACCGGCCATCTCTCGGCACAACGAGGCCCCATCGCACCGCACTTTTGGCGATTAGGTTCAATGCTGTCTGGCGCCGTCGGCGTCTCATGCGGATAGACAACCGAAAGGTGGACCTCGGCTTGCAGGACGATTCACCGTGCCGACTTGTCTCGGGCATCAGCAACAGATGCGGTAATCGATCCGCGGATCAGGCACCTTGGCGAGCCGAACGATCCTGACAAGCGCGAGCCGGTGGATTCGCGAGGGCCCCTTTGCGGGCCTGCTTCCCTGGCGATTGTACCTGCCCCTCGAACGAGCCACGGCTGCCCTCGGAATCGGGCCGGTCCCACCGATTCGCTTGAGCCTTTCTGACGACGCCCCGGAGTCCACACTGCTCTTCGGCGGCGACCTCGCCCTCCATCGGTGGGACCCTGAAACCGACATCGCCGCCATCTTCGGAGGCCTCGCCGAGCTGACCTCCTCGGCCAACGGGTCCGTGGTGAATCTCGAAACCCAGCTCACAAGCCGCGCCACGCCGCCAGATCCTGGGTTCCCTTCTTCGGGCTTCGCCCCAAGCGGTGCAGGTCCTCAGGGCACTCGGACTGAGTGCCGTGAGCTGCGCCAATAACCATTGCCTGGACTTCGGCCCAACCGCGTTGGCGGAGTCACTGGCCCTGTTAGGCCAAGCGGGGATCGGCGTGGTGGGGGTGCGGTCCCGACACCCTGGGGCGGGGAGTCTGGTGCTAGGGTTCCGGGGACTCCGGGTGGGCCTGCTGGGCTACACGGACGACTGGCGGGTCTTTGAGGAAGTCGAGGAAGACTGCCATCCGGTTCCCCACGACCCCGCCTCGGTGCGGGACGACATGCGCGGACGACCCACGCTGCCCCCGACTCTGCGAGACCTGGCGACGAGCACGGCGTCGTCACCCGAGTGGTCGAGAAACCGAGGCCGGCTGGTTCGGAGTGGCAACCCGTTCACCTCTCACCACCGGTCCCTGACGAGGACCCGGGTTAGGCGGGGAAGAATCGGCGCCACATGGTGTCATTTGACATCTCAAATTCCCCACTCATGTGACATCTGAAATTCCCCACCTGTCCCGAGAAAAGGAGGACGGGATGGACACCGAGAAGCTCGAGCCGCATGCTTGCCCGATCCTTTGGTCGAGGCAGGCACGGTGCTCAAAGTGCAGCAACGGCAGGCCTACACGGGCTGGGTCACCCCGTCCAGCGCCCGGGTCAGAAAACCGGTGATCACGGGATGCGGTGCACCCGGGCGGGAGCGCGCCTGAGGCACGAAGAGCGTTCCGAGGTAGAAGCGCCGTGCCGGGAGTTCGATGACCCGTGCCAGTCCCTCCGGATCGCGGCCGGAAATGCGGAGCCCGGCCTGCTCGAGCGGCAGTTCGTAGGCTGGATCGAGAGCGAACTGACAGTAGTATCGTTCCTCGACTTGTTCCGTTCCGTACAACTGGTGGGCCAGCGTCCCGGACACCAGGGTGATTGGCAAGATCTGCCCGCTGAGCCGACAGGCCGACCATGCGATGATCGCCGTGCCTTCCTGCTCGCCATACTCCAGGGAGTAGGCCTCATCCATTCCTGCGGCATTCTGTGCAAATTCGAGGACCATGTGTTGGAACCCGGCGCAGTTGCCCAGCACGGGGCGCCGACTCAACCGTACGAGTTTGATGCCGTGCAGCATGCCTTCCAGGTCTGGATCGGGGCTGCCCGGGCTGACCAGGAAGCCATCGAATCGGTCGAGCCCGGCGGCGGCCAAGACCTCGCAATTCCGGGGTCGCGAGCCAGGTGCACTCCACCGTCGCGCCGAGGTCCGCCGCGGCGTGTTCGAACGCCGGCTGAACGAGCTGGTGCGGCTCGAAATCATCGCGCCGATCACCCAGAACACCGATCTGAATGGTTCGCTCGTCGTCATGGACCCGGGCGTCGTAGGCGACAGTCCTCCTT
>CAVSLV010000005.1:0-226381 GCA_963728915.1 uncultured Gemmatimonadales bacterium
CCCGATTCAAACGGCGAGCGAATATTCGCCGTTTTCGTTGGTCCACCACGCTTTCGTTCCTTCCCTCGCTGACCCGGTTGACAGATACGGCAGAGTAATTACTGTAATTACATGCCCCGCCGCGAACTCAAGATCACCCGCATCGGCAATTCCAAAGGGGTCCGCCTCCCGGCCCCAACCCTCGCCCGCTACGGCATAGGCGAATCCGTGGTCATGGAGGAGCGGAGCGACGGCATCCTGCTCCGTCCCCCCGGCCCCGCCCCGGCCAAGCTCTCCTGGGCCGAAACTGCCCGTGAGATGGCCGCGACCAGCGAAGACTGGAGCGAGTGGGACGCGACCCTCGCCGCCGGCCTTGACCGGATCCCCTGGGAGACCGGCCGGCCCCAGAGGGTCACCCAGCCCGACCCGAAATATCCGCCCCGCCGCCGAAAGCCGCGGTGAAACGCTACGAGATCCGATGGGTCTCGCTCGATCCGGTGCAGGGCTCCGAAATAGCCCGGACCCGGCCCGCCGTGATCGTGAGCCTTGACGAGCTCAACGACCGCCTGGAGACCGTCACCATCTGCCCTTTGACCAGCCGCCTGCACTCGTCCTGGCGCTCGCGGCTCGCGGTTCGTGCCGGCCAGAAGGACGCCGAGATGGCCGTGGACCAGATCCGCACTGTCGCCAAGTCCCGGCTGGGGAGGAAGATCGGAACGCTTTCCGATCCCGAAGCCGCCACCCTCCGGCGCCTCATCACCGAGATGTACGGGGAATGAACCATGGCGAGATCGCCTTCTTCCTCTGGGCAGCTCCGCATGTCCCTGGCTTGACGCGTTCCTGACCTCCCGTTACATTGTCTCGGCAATTATGACTAATCGCCGAGTAAATGTAACAGCATCTCGCCCGGCAGATCGCGCCCGGAGGGTCCTCCAACGTGAGGGGTTAGCGCGCAGCCGGGAGTTTGAGCGTGCCGGGATCAGCCGAACCCAACTCCGTCGCCTCGTCCTCCGGGGCGATGTCCAGCGCCTGGGGCGTGGCCTGTATGGGCTTCCGGGGGCCGCACTCACCGAGCGGCAGGATCTCGCCGAGGCGACTCGGCGGGTTCCGGGGGGCGTGGTGTGCCTGCTATCGGCGCTCCGGTTTCACCAGATGACCACGATGAACCCCGCTGAAGTCTGGATGGCGGTGGGTCACAAGGCGTGGCGGCCCAGGACGGAACATCCGCCGCTCCGCCTGGTGTTCCTCGCCGGTGCCCCGCTTCACGAAGGGGTCGAGACCCACAAGGTTGGCGGGGTCACTGTCCGGGTATTCAGCCCGGCCAAGACGGTGGCCGACTGCTTCAAGTTTCGCAACAAGATCGGGATCGATGTCGCCATTGAGGCGCTGCGGGCGTTCCGGCGGCGCTCCCCGAAGAGTCTCGAGCTTCTCTGGCGTTGCGCCAGGATTGACCGAGTCACCCGGGTCCTCCAGCCTTATCTGGAGAGCCTGGAATGACCGACGACCGGGTGATGAACATCGCGGCGTCCGTCCGGGACCGGCTTCGTAACGTCGCGCGGGCAGGGAAGCTCGAGTTTCAGCTGGCGCTTTCGGAGTTTGCCATCGAGAGGTTGCTCTACCGCCTCGGGACATCGAGGTATGCGGAGGACTTTGTCCTAAAAGGCGCGATGCTGTTCCGGCTCTGGAGCGCCGAACGGCACCGGGCAACCTGGGACCTCGATCTGCTCGGTCGCGAGCTCCTGGCGATCGCGAAAGCAGAGACCATCGTGCGCGACATTTGCTCCATGTCCGGCAAGGATGGTATTGCATTCGACGCCGATTCGGTGCGCGGCGAAGTGATTCGGGCGGCGGATGAGGACGCCGGGATTCGGCTCCGCTTCACGGCCCGGCTCGCCGATGCTCGCATTCCGATGCAGATTGACATCGGTTTCGGCGACGTGGTGACGCCGGGCGCGGAACGGCGCCGGTATCCGACCCTGCTGGATCACCCTGCTCCCGACATCCTGGCATATCCCCGGGAAGCGGTGGTTGCCGAGAAGCTTGACGCCATGATCTCGCTGGGTATCACCAACAGCCGGATGAAGGATTTCTATGACGTGAAGGTGCTGGCTTCGGCATTTCAGTTCGATGGGGCCAGACTGTCCTCGGCCATTGCCGCTACGTTTGCGAGGCGGGGGACACCGTTCCCCGGGGCCAGACCGATGGTGCTCACCGCCGATTTCCTGGGGGATCCGGTTCGAGCGACGCAGTGGCGGGCGTTTCTCCGGCGCGGGCGACTGGAGGGACCCTCCAGCGCGGCGGTTCTGGCCGAGGAGCTGGAGCGGTTCCTTGGACCGGTGCTCGGAGCGCTGACGGAAGACCGAGGTTTCGATGCCTGGTGGGAACCGGGTGGCCCGTGGCGATCGCGGGGCGAGAGCGGCGGGAGAGTGGCTTGAGCTTGAATCGCGGCAGGACGACAGCGGCGCGAGCCCGGGCACGATCAAACTCCAGGCCGAGAGCGCCCGGGGGCACATCCGGCCCCGGTTTGGAAACCACTACGCCTACTCTGAAGCCTGCGGCTGCATTCCGCCGCCTACGGGGCGAACCGCCAAGGCCCCAGCGCGCCTCTTCCATACCGGCGGGCGAAGCATCGTACCAGAGCGATGATCTGTCAGGCCCCGGCCTGTAGCACACTCCTTCCCGCTCACGCTTCTTGATGCTTCTTCCCTAGAACGGCATCTGATGGCCGCCCATCATGCGTTTCATCATCGCGGCATGCATCGCCGCCATGCCCTCCCGGACCAGGTCGCTCACCTCGGCCGCGTGCCGCTGCAGGGCCGACACGGTGGCGGAGTCGCTCGAGGTCTGCTCGACCACCACCCCTTTCCCGGTCGGGGTGACAACGGTGTGGACGTTGTCCCCATTGAGGAAGATCGCGCGGAGCGCCGGACTCTCCATGGGGAGACCGGGGTCATCCCCGGCCGTCACCCGCTCGTTCATGGTAACGGCATGTTCCCGGATTCGACGGGCCAGAAGCGAGTCGTCGGATTCGGTCACCGTTCGAATCCCGTCGGGAAGGTTGGTGACCGAACGAGAGATCTGCTGATGGTTCATCATGAGCTCGTGGATCACCGCCATCTGGGCCATCGTCGCCGAGTCGTGCCGCATGTCCCTCATCCCGCCCCCCGGCTGCGCAGCCAGCGGGGTCGTTCCCAGGGAAACCAGGCCCGCCGTTACCACCATCCACCAATTCAACCTCATGATGACCTCTCCATGGAAATCGGAATCCGGGCCGGATTGCCGCTCGGCTCCTGGTCCCAAGCTGATCGGGTCCGGCTAAGGAGTCCGTGAAGGAGGCGTGAAAGGCTTCAGAGGCTGCGCTCCGCCATAGTATCGGCGCTCGAAGTACAGGGCGACGTTGACGAGTCCGAGCAGAACCGGGACCTCCACCAGCGGCCCGACCACCGTGGCGAAGGCGGTATCAGAACCGAGCCCGAAGACCGCCACCGCCACCGCGATGGCCAGCTCGAAATCATTGCTGGCCGCCGTCAGGGAGACCGTGGTGTTCTGCGAGTAGGCGGCCCGGACCATCCCGCCTTTGGCCAGGAAGAAGGTCAGGAAAAACATCAGCGCGAAGTACACGGTGAGCGGCACGGCGATGCGAAGGACATCCAGCGGCAGGCGGACGATCATCTCGCCCTTGAGGGAGAACATCACCAGGATGGTGAACAACAGGGCCACCAGGGTGATCGGACTGATCCGCGGAATGAACCGCGCGGTGTACCACTCCTCCCCGCGCCGGCGCACCAGCACCAGCCGGCTGAGCAGGCCCAGGACGGTGGGAATCCCCAGGTAGATCAGCACCGTCAGGGCGACTTCCCCCACCCCGACGTCTACCGCGACGCTCTTCATCCCGAACAGCGGCGGCAACAGGGTGAGGAAGATCCAGGCATAGACCCCGTAAAAGCACACCTGAAAGACCGCGTTGAACGCCACCAGCCCCGCCGCGAGGTCGCGATCGCCCCGGGCCAGATCGTTCCACACCAGAACCATCGCGATGCAGCGGGCCAGCCCAACCAGAATCAGACCCACCGCGTACCCGGGCAGGTCGGGAAGAAAGAGCAGCGCGAGCGCGAACATCACCAGCGGACCCACGATCCAGTTCTGAATCAGGGACAGCGCCAGGACCCGCCTGTGCCGGAAGACCGTTCCGATGGCCTCGTACCGGACTTTGGCGAGCGGCGGGTACATCATCAGCATCAGGCCGAGGGCGATCGGGATGCTGGTGGTGCCGATCTGGAATCGGTTGAGCAGCGAGGCAGCACCGGGCAGGATGTACCCGATCCCCACGCCGAGCCCCATGGCGAGCAGGATCCAGAGACTCAGATAACGATCGAGAACCGCCAGTCGGCCGGAAACCCGGGCCATTGTTCCTCCTTGTTTGTGCGGTCTCAACCCGGGGCGACCGCGGCCTTCCGGCGGCCGGCGATCTGGTCACGGCTGCGGCCGCCCTGGCGCGCTCGGTATCCAGGAGGGGAATACCCAGGAAACAGGAGCGGACGCAATTCTGAAGGTTGCGGTGGACCGCGCTCCGAGGCGCCGCGAGCCGGTAGTGCACGAATTTTCCCGCGCGCCTCGGATCGACCAGTCGGGCCCGGCGCAAGTACGCCAGGTGCCGGGAGACGCTCGGCTGGGGAATCTCGAGGATGTCCTCGATATCGCACACACACAGCTCGCCGGCCGCCAGGAGGTTCAAGATGCGAAGCCTGACGGGATCGGCGAACCCCTTGAAAAGCGAATAGAGCTCGGGGACGCCGGCGCCGGGACGAGCAGTAAGGGTGGGCAGCGCGCGAGCCATGGCGGACCTTGGCGACGTGGGGTGGCAACCGTCGACCCGCAGGCAAACCTGATCCTGGAGTCGGACGGTTGTATCCGCTTATGCGAATATGATCTGGAACATAGCCGCAGCCTCGCAAGGCAAGGAGGGAGCTCCGACGCGCTGGTCGAGTGCGGCCTTCCCCCGGCGTTCGGTTCGGCAACCAGCGATGCAGGCGGCGGTCTGGCGGATCTCAGTTCCAGAGTTTGACCAGAAGGGCGATCATCAGGCCGGCCAGTGGGGCAACCGTGCCGGCCCAGAAGATGAACATCCACTTGATCAGGTCCGCTCGCTGGTTCGCGAGCTCCCGGTCGAGGCGGGCAATGTCTCCCTTGAGCTCGTCGCGAAGCGCTGGCCAGGGCAGTGCGGAATTCGTTCCGGAGTTCGTTCCGCAGCTCGGTGAGCCGGCCCTCCAGATGAGCCGTGAACCGATCAAAGTAGAGGTCGGCAACCTCGCGAACCGCGGCGTGGTTCACCCTCGTCCCTTCATCCCACCAGGCGAGCAGGTCGCTGGTTGCTCATCGCCCAGAGTTTGTTGAAGTCGTTCAGCAATCTTGCGGTCACGGCATTCTGCCCTCCAGGGCACGTCGGGACCACAATACAACCTAGGCTCCGGTGGGACATACTCAAAATCATGCAGGCAGGGTGGTTTGCGGCAGAGTGTCCCTGATGGAAGGCAGGGCAGCCTCTAACGAAGGATGGGATATGGGAAGCCCGGCCTCCTAGCACACTCCTTGCCGCCCTGCGCCTCCGGGTGGAGGAAAAGACTTCAAGTAAGGATTTGAATGACAATGCACAAGGGTCACAGTGGTGCCGTCAGACCGGGCTGCCCTCCGCTATCTAACCCGCTACGCAACCCGTGAAACGGTCCGCCGCTCGCCTTGCCGGCTTCAGCGCCCTCATCCTGTTCTTCGAGCTCGCGCTGATCCGGTACATTCCCGCGAACGTCCGGGTCTTCTCCTATTATCTGAACCTCGTCCTCATCGCAACGTTTCTCGGCATGGGCATCGGTCTACTCCTGGTCGACCGCGCCGAGGTGCTCAAGTGGTGGGGATTGGTCGCCACCCCGCTCCTGTTCCTCGCCGTCAAGGGTTTCTCGAATGTGCTGGTCAGGGTCCCCAAGGATCCCAACGAAGCGCTCTGGGCCATCTTCTACGATATCTCTCCCAACGTCCGGAAAGTCGGCATCCTGCCCGTCGCCTCGATCCTGTTTGCCCTCTGCGCCGCCTTCTTTGTCCCGCTCGGCGCGCTCATGGGTCGCGAGTTCCGCAAGTTTGCGCCGCTCAAGGCCTATACCATTGACATCGGGGGCAGTCTGGCCGGGATCGCGGCCTTTGCCCTCTTGAGCCTGTTGCGCACCCCGCCCCTGCTCTGGTTCGGCGTGGGCCTCATCGGGTTCGGGCTCCTCACCTGGGCCCGGGGGCGCTTCCCGCTGAGGGCCGGCGCGGTGTTCGCGGCGACGCTCGGCGTCATCGCCTGGACCGCCGGGTCCAACGGCGAGCGCTGGTCTCCCTATTACCGAATCAACCATTCCCTGGCGGCGCCGTTCGCCGTTGCGGTCAACGTGAACGGCTCGCTCCACCAGTACATCATCGATCTCGACACGGCCACCGCCCGGCGCAATCCCATGGTGGAGGCGATCCGGAGCGACTACCTGCAGCCGTTCCAGTTCGTGCCCCGCAGGGATACCGCCCTGGTGGTGGGCGCCGGAACCGGCAACGACATCGCGCTGCTGCTGGAGATGGGCGCCCGGTACATCGACGCGGTGGAAATCGACCCCGAGATCCTCGCGCTGGGACGACGCCTGCACGTCCAGCGACCCTACGACGACCCACGAGTGCACGCCCACCTGGACGACGCGCGGGCATTCTTGAGGAAGAGCCCACAGGACCTACGACGTCGTGGTGTTCGGTACCCTGGACAGCCAGACGCTCCTCTCGGGAATGACGTCCCTGCGGCTCGACAATTACGTCTACACGGTGGAGGCGTTTGCCAGCGCGCGCGCCCACCTGAAGCCCGATGGGCAGCTCATCACCTATCACATGTCGCCCCAGCCGTACATCGCCTCGAAGATCTACAACCTCATCAGCGAGGCGTTCGGGGAGCCGCCGATCGTGATCTTCGAGGCAAACCACCGGCTCTTCAATCACACCTTCATTGCCGGGGTGCCGCCCGGCAATCCTCTGGCCGGTCGCTACCCCACTCCGCCCCACGTGCTGGGCCATTTCCCGCCACCCCACGACGATTGGCCGTATCTGTATCTGGCCCGACCCACCATCCCTGCCCATTACCTCAAGATGCTGGGGCTGGTGCTCCTCATTTCTCTGGTGATGGTCGGAGCGGCGACCGGGCGCCGCCCGGCCGCTGTCGCCGACGGCGCCATGTTCTTCATGGGAATGGGGTTCCTCCTGGTGGAAACGAAAAGCGTGACCGAGATGTCGCTGTTGTTCGGATCCACCTGGGCGGTGAACATCCTGGTGTTTTTCTCGATCCTCGTGATGATCCTGGCCGGGAACCTGCTGGTGCTTCGGTGGAAGACTCCGGACCTGAGGGTACTCTTTCCAGCCCTGTTCGGCGCCTTGTTCCTGGCCTACCTGGTTCCGGTTCGGGCCCTGCTCGGGCTGGGCCTTGCTGGGCAGTGGGTGCTCGGGAGCCTGATGGTTGCGCTCCCGATTTTCTTTGCCGCCATCATCTTCGCCACTCTCTTCAAGACACGCACCGACGGCAGCCGGGCCCTCGCTGCCAACCTGCTGGGCGGCATCCTCGGCGCCGTTCTGGAATACTCCTCCATGGCGATTGGAATCAAGGCGCTGTACTTACTGGCGGTCGGCGCGTACCTGGCCGCGTTTCTCTTTGCCCGGAAGCCCGGCCGGGCGGTGGCCCCTTCATCGTGATATAGTCTCGATCCTGCCTTATTCTTGACCCTCTCCGATGGCTCCGGTGGGACATGATCAATATCACGCTGACGGGGGTTCCCGCCGCCGCACGTGGGCCACCGGTCGCGACCGGGAAGCCCGGCCTTGCCAGCGTCAAGCAGAGCGGATCCCGGATTGACCTCCGCGATTAATAAAGCTATTCTTGTTTAGCTTTAGTAAGGTGACAGCCTCCGAAACTCGCTTTAGCAAGGACACCGGGGTGAAACGCTCCGCCACCGGGCGCTACGAGAGCACGTCTACGGCAGGAGAGACCGTCCGGGCTTTTGTGCCCGCCTCCCTCCCCCCCAGGCCCCCCCTCGCCCTGGACGGCGAGGTGCGGGAGGCCCTGGACCGAGCCCTGCTGGGCCTGGGCCGGCTGGATGGCGTCTCGACCGCGCTGCCGGACACCCACCTCCTGCTCTACACCTACATCCGCAAGGAAGCGGTCCTCTCCTCTCAGATCGAGGGCACCCAGTCCACCCTCTCCGATCTCCTGCTCTTCGAGCTCAAAGAAGCGCCCGGTGTCCCCCTCGACGACGTCGTCGAGGTCTCCAACTACGTCCGGGCACTCGAACACGGCCTGCGCAGAGTCCGGGACGACTTCCCCGTCTCGAACCGCCTGATTCGCGAGGTCCATGAGATCCTGCTCTCCCGCGGACGCGGGGCCGGCAAGCTCCCCGGTGAGTTCCGGCGCAGCCAGAACTGGCTCGGAGGGACTCGGCCGGGCAACGCCCGGTTTGTCCCCCCTCCGGCTCATCAGGTTGGTCCGGCGATGGGCGAGCTCGAGAGGTTCCTCCACCACCGCGGTTCGCCACCGACGCTCCTCAAGGCCGGCCTCTGGCACGTGCAGTTCGAGACGATCCATCCCTTCCTCGATGGGAATGGCAGGGTTGGCCGGCTCATGGTAACCCTGATGCTCTGTGCCGAGGGAGTGCTGAAGGAGCCGATGCTGTATCTGAGTCTCTACCTGAAGCAGCATCGCGCCCGGTATTACGAGCTGCTCGACGCGGTCCGCAAGGAGGGAGACTGGGAGGGCTGGATGGTCTTCTTCTGCGAGGGCGTTGCCTCGGTGGCGGAGAGTGCAGTCGGCACCGCGCGGAGGCTCCTGCGTCTTGCCGATCAGGATCGCGACCGAATCGCGAGCCTTGGAAGGGCAGCAGGCTCCGCCGCCGCGGTTCAGGGTGCGTTGCTCCGGACGCCGGTTTCGACGATCCCGCGGCTGGCTAAACGGACCCGGCTCACCCTTCCAACCATCGCGAAGGCGCTCGATGTGCTCGGGAACCTGGAAATGGTGTCCGAAACGACTGGGAAAAAGCGGAATCGGGTGTATCGCTACGATCGCTACCTGACGATCCTGAACGAGGGGACCGAGCCGCTGTGAGCCTCGAGATCTCCGAGCGTGCCTAGCGCCGCAGGGTAACTCCCATCTCGGTACTCCACGCGGTCCTGCTGCCGGTGGGGCTCCAGTTGAACTTTCCAATGCCGTCCGGCGCCAGCCGCTCCCATCGGGCGCTGCCCCACATGGTAACCCGGGCAGAGACCGCATACTGGCCCAGCACACCAACCGCGTATGGGGTAGCGGCCCGGGCGTACACCTCCAGCTCGGGTGCGCTGAACTCGCGGTAGGCGGGCCCAAGGGAAGTCGGGTCGGGCAACTCCGCTGTGGGGCGGTAGTGCCGGATCGTTGCCGTCACCGCCACCATGGTTCGGGGCCAGCGGTGCCCGAGCTCCAGCTCCAGGGACGGACTGAGGCCGCGAATATTGGTCTGGAGGCTCGTTACCGAATCCACCCGTTCCCGCCTCTCTGCGCGGAGCGCCACGATGGCCACGCCGGTTAACCCGCGATTACCCGAAGGCACGACCCGCAGCTCGAGATTCGCCTCGACCATCCGTTCCCTGGCGGTGAAGATCACGCCGACCGTATCGGCGCCAAGGTCTCCGGTTCCGGTGGTTCCCTGGTAGCGGACCGACCCGAGCAGCCGTACCCGCCCGTTCCCGAGCTTCGGCTCGACCGCCAGGGCCGCGCTCCAGCCGTCGGCGTCCCAGCGATCCTCGAGGGGATTGTTGATGGTCTGGGTCAGCTGAGATTCCCGGGTCCAGACCCGTTCCACCGAAGCGCTCCACCCGATCGACCCGGTCAAGCCGCCGATCGCGACGCCCGCGGTTGGGACATACTCCCGCACCCATCGCTGATAGTACGACGAGACCTCGAAGGGCGTGACCTCCTGATAGCCGGCCAGCTCGTAGGCTCGGGTGTCGGCCGATCGCTCCACCAGCCGGGTATTCTCGGCCCGGAAACGAAGGCCTCCCTGAACACCAAGGTCGAACGCGCCCAGGTGGCGGGTTAGGCCCACCCGCGCGCCGGGCATGGTCCGGGACAGACGGCGGACGATCGCCGCCTCCACCGTTTCGTAGTTACGCGCCTCGATGCCGAGCGCCATGCCAAAGGACCAGGCCCCGGTACCCCATGCAGAAGCGCCTTCCAGCACGACGCGGTTGTGGCGGGCATCGGAGATGGACGTGTCGGCGACGGTGAACGGGCTCGAACCATAAGGATCGGCCAGGGCATCTCTCGAACCGGGCTGGTCGGTCTCCCGCTCGATCGCCACGTGTCCGGTCATCGCATTGCCGGGTGAGAGGCGACCCCAGCTGGAGCCTGCGAACCGGGCGACATCGAGCTGGGCCGGATCGAAGGGTCGACGGTAGTCGCCCGACTGGCCCCCGAGCCCAATGCTGAAATCTGTGTGGGCGTCAGGAAGATCGTGCCCCAGCGCAGCCGGATTACCGGCGGTCCAGAACAGGCCTGCGGTAGGCGTGGGAAGGAGCAGCAGGGGAACCCCGCCGCCAGGAGCGCCGGGGAGCACCCGGGGCAGATCGCCTCGCTCGCGCAGTGGGCTCCAGGCGTAGAGCCAGGGTGGAGCCTCACGACCGGGCTCGATCGCGGCGGATTGGGCGGCCAAGCTCATCGGGATGAGTAGCGCCACCAGCGCCCACCGTGCCGGGTTCATCGAACTCCCCACGACAGGCCGAGCGGCATGGTGAGCTCGAGACCGTAGCGGAATGACGGATAGAGCCGGGCGGTGGTGTTACGGTCGCCGTAGTTCCCCCGCTGGTCGAACAGATTGTAGGCGTAGAGCGAGAGTCGCCCGTCAAGCGGCAGGGTCTTGCTCACCTGGAGCTCGAAGAGGAGACCATTGGGCGCTCTCTGGAGATCGGTGAGCAGGTCGGTTCGTGACTGGCGCAAGTCCATATACTCCGGATTGGCGCGCTGGGCTTCGGGCACACGGACCAGCTCCCCGGTCCGGGTGATGTAACCCGCCCAGCCGAGGGTATCGGCGGCGGCGACCGTCCTTCGTTGTTCATGGAAGATCCACTGCGTGGTGCCGGTGATCAGCAGGCCGGCGCCAGGCTGATGGTGGATCAGCCGGAGGATCAGGACCCCCCGTTCGCCCGACCGGGTCGATCCGTCCCAGAACGGCGCGCGTGGCCTGCTCGGATCCACCTGGAAATCGGAAAAGCGCTGGCTGACCTCGATCCCGCTGTTGACGACCTCACTGTGGCTCCACGAAGCCTGGAGGGCGAGCTGGGTCCGGGCCGGATGCCACTCGGGCAGGACAGCGGTAAGCTCCAGCCCATGATTGGTCAGGCGAAGGTTGTTGTCGGGACGGTCGATCAGCACCGGGATGGTGTCGGCCGCATAGGCTGGCTCCAGATAGTCGGGTGGCTGCCCCGGAACCAGGGTCGTGCTGTCGATCGCAAACCGCTCTCGAAGGAACCAGGTGGGAACGGTCCGGATGCCGACCGCCTCGCGGGTCCGTTCGGTATAGGCGGACAACGCCACCGTGCCGCTGCCCCAGACGCCAACTTCGAGCCCCAGCTCCAGCTTGTCGGCCACGGCCATGCGCAGGTCAGGATTGGTCTTGTCGAGGATTCTGGTGGTCAGGACGGCCAATCGCTCGGCCGGATTGTTGGCGTAGTAGTTGACGTTGACCAGGTCGTAGTACTGCAGTCCGGGTGAGAGCGAGGCCATGTTCGGCACCTTGGACATCCGGCCCGCCCCGGCCCGGAACCGGATCCGCTCCGATGGCGCAAGCTCCACTTGCAGTCGGGGCTCTATGACTGCGCTCCGGATAGACGAGGCCCACCACCGGCCCTGGTGCAGCGCGTCAGCCCGGAGGCCGGCCTGGATGCTGAGTCGGCTGCTCCCCAGCTCCTTGTTGATGCGGTCATCCAGATACACGGCGCTGGTGACGAGCGGAGGCAGATCGTCGAACCGGCGGGGCCGGTCGAACCCCTGGACACCGTTGAAGTCCGACTGGGGCGGGAACTCGATGTCGAACTGGTAGCCGGAACCGGCATTCCACTCGCGCCGAAGCTCGAGCCCGCCCCTGAGCTGATGCGCCAGTCCGAGGAAGCCGGAGGACGTGCCGTACTCACTGCGGAAGTAGAGCTGCCTCGGCCCGCCCTCCAGGTTGGTGACTGCCAGGTAGGGACCGGCGACGAATTTGCCAACCTGGCGGCCCTCGGTGAGCCGGTCGGTGAACGGCATCGCGGCCCGGAGTTTCGGCGTCTGCAGCCCAGCACTCTGCTCCGCACTCTCCATCGCCGCGGTGATCTCGAGCGAGTGGCCCGCGGTCCAGTGCCACCGGGCCCGCTCGGAGACCCGGAACCCCTTGTCACGGGTCCGCTGGCTGATGTCGGGGGTCCGCTCATTGGGCGGCCGGTCCTCGAGAAGCCGATAGGCGTCCACCCGGGTGTCGAGCTGCAAGGCACTCCCCTCGTACCGGTGGGCGAGCTGAGCGGCATAGCGCGAGGCGATATCATCGGTTTCGCCGGGGGCGATGGCGGTCCGGGCCAGGTCCAGCGTGGCGGTGGCGGATTGGTGCCTCCCAACCCTTCGACCTCCGACCAGGCTTCCTTCGATCGTCCCCGCGTCGGCTCGCAAGCGGACTTCGGGATCCAACGCTCCCGCGCGGGTCTCGATCAGGATGACGCCCTGGGTGAGGTCACCGAACCGGGCCGAGGGAACACCCCGGATCACCTCCAGCCGCTCGACGGTGGCCGCCGGCAATCGTCGCAGGTCGATCCCGCCACCGGCAGAGCTGGAGAAGAACTGCTCGCTCCGCGGCCCCAGGGTCTGGAGGTTGGCGTTGTTGGAGATGGGGACGCCGTCCAGCACGATCTGGGTCCCGAAACTGGCCAACTGGTCGGACGAGGGATTGGCGGCATCGGCGCCCTGGCCACCGGCTCCAACCGAGACCGGTACGGAACGGATGCCAAACTGCTGGACTCCGTCGAGCCCTGGCGGCTGGAGGACCGCCCCAGGCACCAGCTCGAGCAGGCCGGCGACACTGGCCGCAGTCTGATTGCGGATCGCATCCTCGCCGATCACCGAGGCGGTGCCAAGCTCCCCCCGGGCTCGTCCGGAAACATCCGCGGTGACCACGATGCTCGGCAGAGTCAACGCGCTCCGGGCCAGAGCGACGTCGGCGATGAGCTCACCGGAGGGAGGAACCGTGATCGGGCGACGGAGCGGGGCAAATCCTACCGCGATGACCTTGAGCATCTGGGGACCGGCCGGCACCGCCGTCAGCTCGAACCGGCCCGATGGATCGGTGGTGGTGATCCGGACGGTTCCCTCGATGGTAGCGGTCGCACCGTGGAGGGGCTGTCCGGTGGAGGCGTCGGTGACGTGGCCGCGGACCACCGCCTCCTGGGCCCTGGCCATCACCGGCAGACCGAGCCACACGGCCGTCGCGAATATCGCTCGAACCAACGAGGTCGGTCCGTGCAGCGCGGCAGTCACCGCGGCGGGCTCACGGCACCGATCGGAGGCCGGGTACGAAATCGGCGGCGGAGTTGCCGGTGTGCTGCAGCCGGGGCCGGCTGCCCGGGCGGAGCTGGATTCGGTAAAGCGAGCGCTGGGCTTCGAAGGCGTAGTTGTTCGACCCGAAGGCCCGCGCCGGTGCCCGATCCAGCGCCGGACTCAGAATCTGGGGACAAGGGGGGTATGCACTGCCCTTCCAATTGGTCCTCCAGGTGGCGACATCGAGCAGCTTGCTGACCGGGTACCTCTCGTATTGTGTATCCGACCCGAAGGTCCGGTTCAGCCGGAGGTCCGCCGGCGTGACCGGGAGGGAGAGGAACACGACGTCGGCGAGAGGATTGAAGAGGATTCCGTGATAGGTCGCGAAACGGGTACCAACCGACGTCATGTTGGGAACCGCGGGATTGTCCACGTCCATGGAGGCTTCCTGCTCAAAGTCCGCATGACTCAAGTCCGGCGCGCCCTGGGCAATGCCGCTGTGGTCGATCGCGTCCTGGGCGACCAGCACCTCCTGCCCCGGGGCCACCGGATAGTCGTGGCCTGTCCCCGGGAATTGCTCGACATTAGCGCTCCAGACCGAGGTCGGATCACCAGTGACCTCGGTGTAGGCCGAGCAGGGAAAGTTGGGATAATCGTAGGAGCCGCTGAATCCCAGTCCGATCCGCATGCCGTCCAGGTACACCGTCGTGTCGGCATTGTTGTACAGCTTGAGGTACTGGGCGTAGTTATAGCTGCCGATGATGGGGTCCACCGGGATATTGATCAACCACTCGCTGATGATCAGGGAGCGGCGCCGGCTCGCCTGAACCGAGACCTGGATGGTGTTGGTCGAAGCAGGCACCGTGAAACCCGCCAGCGTGACCCAGCCCTCCACGTCGGCGATTGGGAGCCTGGTCATCTCGTCCGGGGATAGCAGGCGCTGGATCCGGGCCAGGTAGGTTCCCGGCTTCAGGTCGGCGACGCTCACCTCCCCGGATGGGGAGGAGACCAGGACCACGGGTGGCGCGCTGGAATCGACCGGAATGATCGAGACCTCAGCTCCGGGAATGACAGATCCCCAACCCAGCGCCGTGGCAATGGTCGTCGCGCCGGGGTCGGGGGACAGGACGAGCGTGATAGTGGACGTGGGCGGGGTCGGGACGATGACGTAGGTGATGTCTCCCGTGCCACAGGCGGCCAGCGCCAGGATGAGGGGAAGGCCGGCCGTGAACTGGACTGATCTGGAGCTCGTGCTCATCGAACGAAGGATAGAGCAGGAATTCGGCAGCTACAATCTCCCAGAAAAGCGCGGGGTCCGGTGTGCCCCAGCACACCGGACCCCGGTCCTGCATGACCGATCGGCGCGGAACCGCGTCGGTCAGCCTTCTCGACTGTCTACCGAGCTACGGCAATCCGCGCCTTCGTTGGGTCATGAGACACTGGATCACCTCCTTGGTTGCAGGGTGAACGATTAGGGGTAACGACATTATAGCGAGGCCCCGAGACCGTCAAAAGGGTCAGAAGAACTCCCCGGCACGCTGGGCGCGTTCCAGGCCCCGCACCGACCGGGTGCGGTTCGGGCAGAGCCGGAGAACCGCCTGGTAGGCATCGGCGGCCTCGCTCCATTGCTGCTGCCGCTCGAGCTCCTCTCCCAGCAGCTCCAGCGCAAAGAGCCGCTCGGGCGGTCCCACGAACTGGCCGAAGCGTCGCTCCAGCTCCGCGCCGCTCCGAAGCGATGCGATGTGCTCGCCCTCATTGCCCCGGGCTTTCGCGACCAGCGCGCGCAACACCAAGGCGTTCGCCACCTGGACCGGTGATCGTGACGATCCGATCCCGCGCTCCGCCGAATCCGCGATCGCGAGGAACGGCGCGGCCAGGGACGGCAGCATGGAATCGCCCCGCTCCGCCGCTCCGACCGCTCGCCAGTAGCGCGCGAAGAGACGGAACCCCGCTTCCCGGTCCGAGGCCGCCGCCCCGGCCAGCCCGAGCGGCTCGGGAATCGGACGCTCCCAGCGGCCGGTCTCCGCCGCGAGCTGAAACTCGAGCCGGGGGAGAATGAAGCGCTCGTCGACATAAGGCGTGGCGGGATCCACCAGCGCGCGCGCCGTGTCGATCAATCCCCTGGCATCCTCCACCCTGCCGAGCTGGAGGTAGGCATACTGGAGCCACGAGAACGCATGCCAATCGGTCCGTCCCTCCGCGCGCGATGCGGCCCAGGCCCGCTCGTTGGAATGAACCACGTCTTCCCACAATCCAAGCTGGAGGTAGATGTGCGACGGCATGTGGAGGGCGTGCTCGGACTGGGGCGCGATCCGGTCGTACGCCCGCGCGAAGGCCAGGCCCTGGGCCGCCATGCCCGGGGCGTCGTACAGGTGGATCAGATAATGGACCGCCCCGGGGTGTTCGGGGTTCTCCCGGGCCACCCGTTCGGCCAGGCCGATGGCTTCGCGGGTTAGGGCAAGGTGCTCGGCCCCGCCGGCGCCATCCGCCGCCAGCAGGATGGCGTGGGCCGCGAAGGCCAGCGCCTCGGGATCGTCGGGATAGGCCCAGGCCAGTCGCCGCATGCCGTCGGCATAGCGGCGTACTCGTTCGGGTTGGGTGCCGTCCCGGTAGAACGCTTCCACCGCCTCGCCGAAGGCCCGCTCCCGGGCGGTTCCCGCCAGGGAGAGCCGGACCGCTTCCGAGGGGCCGAGCCGCTTCAATGCACCTCGAGCCGCCTCCAGATCCTCTTCCCGCCAGAGCAGATGACTGTAAGTGAGCGCCTCGGTCCAGTAGGCCAGCGCGAAACTCCGGTCGGCGCCCTCCGCCTCACGGAAGGCCTGGGCGGCCCGCTCGTATTCGAAGCTGTGGAGCAGCGCGATCCCGCGGAGAAACGGCGCCTGGGCGGCCGGGTTCCCGGAGTTCGGGAACACCACGTGGCCGAGGGCATCTCCGTGGGCTTCGTGCTGGGCGAGGCCGACCGAGGGAACCAGGAATGCCAGGCCGAGGAAGAGGGACCTCACGAGCGCGCCTTGCGCCGGGTGGACGGTTTCCCGCGGGTCGAACCGGCGCCGTCGACGACAGGCGCACCGCGAGCCAGCCGCAGCGGAATCACCCCGGCCCATACATCCCATGAGAGATCGCCGGGGTCATCGCGCGGGGGGCCGGTGCGGATCTTGGCCGATGCTTCCGCGAGCGGGAGACTGAAAACCACCGTCGCGCGGAGCTCCTTGGCGCTGGGTTGGCGGATCACGTCCCATCTCCCCGGCGCGAGGTGATCGGTCAGCGCCTGGAGCGCGACCCGCAGCTCGCCGGGCTCGGTAATGGCGCGGGGACGCCCGTAGATCACCGCCGAGCGATAGTTCATCGAGTGGTGGAATGCGGACCGCGCCAGGACCAGGCCGTCCAGGTGGGTGATCGCGACGCACACTTCCTCGCCCGAGCCGAGCGCCTTGGCCAGACGGCTGGAACGCGCGCCGTGGAGCAGCAGGGTATCCCCGTGACGGGCGCAGCCGACCGGCACCACGGCGACATGACCGTCGATGGCGAAGCCGACGTGCGCTACCATGGCCTCATCGAGGATGGCATGAATCGTCGCCGGGTCATAGTGGCCCCGTTCGGGGACCCGACGTACTCGAGTGCGAGGAGATGCTGGTCGCGTGGGGTTCATGTACTGAAATAAACACAGGCGGACGGACGGACGGGCGGACGGGCGGACTGAGCTGTCGTGCTTTTCCTGTCCGCCGGTCCGCCCGTCCGCCCGTCCGCCCGAGTTCAGCCCGCGGCCGGCCTTTTTCCTGCCACCGCGGCGATGACGGCGCCGCTGATCCCCGCGAAGACCAGTGTGATCAGAGGATCCACAATCGTCGCCGTCAGATTCGAAACGTTGTTCGTGCCATACATGATGAAATCCATCGCGGCCGATACCAGGAATCCCGCGATGGCCCCGACCCGGAACCCGGCGCCCGCCGAGCCGGCCCCGGCCCACCCGATGACGACGGTCAGGAACGCGGCCTGGAACAGGCTTCCGATGGCGACCGACCAGAGCATGGGCGATTCGCGCATCACTCCGGTTGCCGTGCCCATGTTCGCATCGTAGAACCCTTTGAGCGCCATGCCGTAGATCAGGTACCCGAGCACGAAGATCACTATTCCCCCCACCACCGTCCCGGTCAAGAACCGCCTGGAATCCATACGTGTCCTCCTCGGATGAATGGCTGTGCGGGTCAGGCAGAAAGCACTGGCGGCGACGAAGCTACCGCGCGGCGGGCGGTTCCGCCAATCAGGACGAGTGCCGTTATTTTCCCCGCGCGATGTCCCACCCGACCCCAGATCTCTCCAGGCTCCGGATCGATCGCGACGCCCCCGCCGGCAACGGGGGATCGCGGCTTCGCCGTGCCGTGCTCATCAATGCCGGGATCGCGCTGGTGGCGGTCCTGGTGATTGGGGGCGTGGTGCTCTTCCTGCGGCGGGGGCGCGCGGTCCCGGTCGAGACGGTGGTGGCGTCGGTGACCGGAGGGGCCGGCGGCTCGGGGGGCGGCTCGGCGGCGGTCACCGCGAACGGATACGTCGTGGCGCGGACCCGTGCCTCGGTATCCTCGAAGGTGCCCGGACGGATGATCGAGCTCAAGGTGAGCGAAGGCTCGTTCGTCCGGCAGGGCGAGGTGATCGCCCGGCTGGAGAGCGCCGACTACGCCGCTCAGGTCGGCGAGGCGGATGCCTCGGTCCGGAGCGCCGAGGCGACCCTCATTGCGTCGCGGGCCGACCGGGATCAGCTGGTGCGGGAAGCGGGGCGGGCCCGGGAGATCCACACCGGGAATCCCGAACTGATCTCGACCCAGGAAGTGGAGGCGGCCGACAGCCGGGCCGCCCAGGCGGTGGCGCGGGTTAGGGCGGATTCCGCCCGGGTCGAGGCGGCCGCGGCCGGCCTGACCTACGCCCGGGCCAACCTGGAAAACACCGTGATCCGGGCCCCCTTCACCGGGACGGTCTTGCGCAAGGACGCTGAGGTGGGCGAGGTGGTGGCGCCCTCGGTCGGGGGCGGCCTGACCCGCGGCGCGGTGGTCACCATGGCGGATCTCACGACCCTGGAGGTCGAGGTGGACGTGAACGAGGCGTACATCGCCCGGATCACGCGGGACCAGCCGGCCCGGATCACCCTCGACGCGTATCCCGACACGTCGTTTCGCGGCGCGGTGCGCCAGGTGGTTCCGACCGCCGATCGGCAGCGGGCCACCGTACAGGTCAAGGTGCGGATCCTCGATTCGGATCCCCGCATCCTGCCGGAGATGGGCGCCCGGGTGGATTTCCTGAGTGTCGACACGGCGACCGCCACCGCGGACGTCCGCCGGATCCGCATTCCCGCCGCCGCGGTGCGCCAGTACGAGGGCAAGACCGGAGTGTGGATCGTCCGGCAGGGGCAGCTCGAATTCCGCGAGGTGGACGCCGGCCCGGTGAGTGGAGGATATCGCGAGATTCGGCGCGGGCTCCTGGGCGGTGAGCTGCTGCTCACCGGCGGAATCGAAACCCCGAAGGTGGGGATGCACGTACAGCCAGGCAGCCGGCCCTAGTCCCTATCCCCTAACCCCTAATCCCCATGTCTCTCGTCGAAATCCGTGACGTCTACAAGTCGTTTCAGCGGGGCTCGGAGAGGATCGACATCTTCACCGGGCTCACCCTGGACATCGCGGAGGGGTCGTTCTCCGCGCTGATGGGTCCGTCGGGGTCCGGCAAATCGACCCTGCTCAACATGATCGCCGGCCTCGACAAGCCGACCCGGGGACGGATCGTCGTGGCCGGCGCCGAGGTGAGTGCCATGACCCCGGGCAAGCTCGCGCCCTGGCGCTCACGCCACATCGGCTTCGTGTTCCAGCAGCTCAACCTGCTGCCGGTGCTCACCGCGTTCCAGAACGTCGAGCTGCCGCTCCTGTTGACGCGGCTCTCCCGAAAAGAGCGGGACGAGCGGGTGAAGCTCGCGCTGGAGATCGTGGGCCTGACCGACCGGATGGATCACTATCCCCGGCAGCTCTCCGGCGGCCAGGAGCAGCGCACCTCGATCGCCCGGGCCATCGTGGCGGATCCCACCCTCATCCTGCTCGACGAGCCCACCGGCCAGCTCGACGCCAGAAGCTCGGAGGACGTGCTCCAGCTCCTCGGCCGGCTCAACCGGGAATTCGGCAAGACCATCCTGCTGGTGACCCACGACGCCCACGCGGCCTCGACCGCCACCACCGTGTGGCACCTCGAGAAGGGCGTGTTCGTGGAGCGCGATGCGGCGGCCGCCATGGCCTCGGGAGCATCGTGATGAAGTACCTCCGGCTGGTGCTGGCGAACCTGGGCCGGCACAAATGGCGCACCTTCCTGACCTCGGCGGGCATCACCCTCGCCCTGTTCCTGTTCGCTTCGCTGCGAACCGTGGTGACGACGCTTGAGGCGACCGCCCAGTGGGGTGGCGCGCGGCGTCTGGTGACCACCAACGCGACCGGCATTGTGTTCCCGCTTCCCATCGCGTACCGCGAGCGGATCCTCGCGGTGCCCGGGGTGACCGCGGTGACCTGGGCCAACTGGTTCGGCGGGAAGTACGGAGACGGCAAGCGCTTCTTCGGCCAGTTCGCGGTCGACGCGAAGAGCTACCTCGAGATGTACCCCGAGATGTCGGTGCCCCAAGACCAGAAGGACGCCTTCTTCCGGGACAAGCAATCGGCCATCGTCGGCGCCCGCCTGCTCGATGTGTTCGGGTGGAAGGTCGGGCAGACGGTGACTCTTCAGGGCACCATCTTCCCGGGCGACTGGACCTTCACCATCGCCGGGGTGTATACCCCGACCGACAAGGCCATCAACGACGACATGATGATCTTCCGGCACGACTATTTCGACGAGCGGATCGGCCGCGCCGGCATCGCGGGGTGGTACGTGGTGCAGATCGATGACCCCGGGAACGCGGGACGCGTCGCCAAGTCGATCGACGACCTGTTCCGCAACTCGAGCGGGCCGACCAAGACCGGAACCGAGCAGGCCTTCAACGCGAGCTTCGCGACCATGTGGGGGAACGTGAGCCTGCTCATGGGCACCATCGGCTTCGCGGTGGTCTTCGCGATCCTCATGGTGTCGGCCAACTCGATGATGATGAACGCGCGGGAACGGACCCGGGAGGTCGCGGTCCTCAAGACCATCGGGTTCACCGACCGGATCCTCTTCGGCATCGTCATGGCCGAAGCGGCGGTGGTGACGCTGACCGGCGCCGCGGTGGGGCTCGGCGTCGCGAAGCTGCTCTACCAGGCCGGCAACTTCAACGCGGCCGGATTCCTTCCCGGGTTCCAGGTCGCCAACAGCACCCTGCTGGTGGGCGCCGGCATCGCGCTGCTCCTCATGCTGGCGAGCGGGCTGGTGCCGGCCTACCGGGCGGCCCGGCTTCCGATCGTGGTGGCGCTCCGGAGGGTCGAATGAAGATCCCGTTCGTCTACAACGCGCGGAGCGTGCTGCAACGCCCGCTCTCCACCGCGCTCACCGCGATCGGGATCGGGCTGGTGGTCGCGGTGTTCATCGGGATGATGGCGCTGGCCAACGGCTTCCGCACCGCCCTGGTCCGCACGGGCTCGCCCCGGAACGCGGTGGTGCTGCGGAAGGGCGCCGATACCGAGCTGTCCAGCGGGATCGGGCGTGAGGTGGTGAACATCATTTCCGCCTCACCCCATGTCGCGATCGGACCCGACGGCCGCCCGCTGGCGAGTCCCGAAGTCTACGTGCTCATCCCGCTGCCCCGGCGGGGCGCGGATACCAATGCGGTCGCCAACGTGGTGGTGCGAGGGATCAGCGACGCGGCCTGGACCGTGCGGGAGAACGTGTCGGTGATCGAGGGTCGCAAGCCGCAGTCGGGCCGGGCGGAGGTCTGCGTCGGTCGCCGTCTCGCGGGGCGCTTCGATCATACGGCGGTGGGCGACAAACTCCATTTCGCCGGACGCGACTGGGACGTGGTGTGCCACTTCGCCTCCGGGGGCTCCGCGTTCGAGTCGGAGATCTGGGGAGAGAACGAGCAGTTCATGCCGGTGTTCCGGGGTCAGGTGTTCCAGTCCCTGATCTTCCGGATGGCGGATCCCGCCGGGTTCGACGAGGCCAAGCGGGTGCTCGAGGCCGATCAGCGGCTTGGCGTGGACGTGCACCGGGAGAACGAGTTCTATGCCTCGCAGTCGGCGCTGCTGGATCAGATCCTCCGGGTGCTCGCGTTGCTGATCACCTCGATCATGGCGGTCGGGGCGGTGTTCGGGGCGGTGAACACCATGTACGCCGCGGTGGCCTCGCGGGGCCCCGAGATCGCGGTGCTGCTCACCCTGGGGTTCCGGCCCCGGAGCGTGCTGGCGAGCTTCCTCACCGAGTCGGCCATCATCGCGGGGATCGGGGGCATCATCGGCGGGATCCTGGCACTCCCGATCAACGGGCTGGTGACCAGCACGACCAACTGGAGCAGCTTCAGTGAGATCGCCTTCAGCTTCCGGGTGACTCCGGCGCTCCTGATCTCGGGATTTCTCTTCGCGGTCCTGATGGGGGTCGTGGGGGGATTCCTGCCGGCGCGGCGCGCCGCGAAGATCCCGGTGGTGCAGGCGCTGCGCTAGGTCTGGAGGTCTGGAGGTCTGGAAGTCTGGAGCCTCCTCCCGACCTTCAGCCCTTCAGACCTTCAGACCTTCAGACCTCACCGATGCAGCTCGAACCACAGAATCCCGTACGGCCCCAGGGTCAGCGGATAGGGCGTGGCTCCGATCCTGGGGAACTCCACGTAGCCGAACATCTCGATCGGGGTCATGCCCTCGAGCGGGGCCAGGTCGAGCTCCACCGGCTGGGCGAACCGTGACAGGTTCGCGAGACAGAGGACTTCTTCTTCCCGGTAACTCCTTCGATATGCCAGGATTTTCCGGTTGCCCGGCTGGAGAAACTCGATCGTCCCTCGACCGAACACCTGGAACAGCTTGCGCAGCGCGATCATGTGGCGGGTCCAGTTGAGCAGGCTCGACGCGTCACTCTGCTGGGCCTCGACGTTGATCGCCTGGTAGCCGTAGATCGGGTCCATGATCGGCTGGCTGTAGAGCTGGGCCGGGTTGACCTTGGAAAACCCGCCGTTCCGGTCCGCGCTCCACTGCATCGGGGTGCGCACCCCGTTCCGGTCGCCCAGATAGATGTTGTCGCCCATCCCGATCTCATCTCCGTAGTAGAGGATCGGGGTTCCCGGAAACGAAAACAGGATACTGTTGAGCAGCTCGATGCGGCGGCGGTTGTTTTCCATGAGCGGGGCGAGCCGCCGCCGGATCCCGACGTTGACCCGCATGCGCGGGTCGGTGCTGTAGGCGAGATACATGTAGGCGCGTTCGTCGTCGGTGACCATCTCGAGGGTGAGCTCGTCGTGGTTCCGGAGAAAGAGGGCCCATTGGCACGGGTCCGGGATCGCCGGCGTTTCCGCCATCACGTCGATTACCGGCTGGCGATCCTCCAGGCGGAGCGCCATGAAGAGGCGGGGCATGAGGGGAAAGTGAAACGCGGTGTGGCATTCGTCCCCCTCCCCGAAGTAGGCCCGGACATCCTTGGGAAGCTGGTTCGCTTCCGCCAGAATCATCCGGTTGTCGTGCTGTTCGTCCATCGCGGCCCGCAGCCGTTTGATGACGACGTGGGTCTCGGGGAGGTTTTCGCAGGAAGTGCCTTCCCGCTCCACCAGGTAGGGGATGGCGTCGAAGCGGAGGGCGTCGACGCCGAGATCGAGCCAGAACCGCATGACCCGGACGACCTCGTCCACCACCGCCGGGTTGTCGAAATTCAGATCCGGCTGATGCGAGAAGAAGCGGTGCCAGTAGTAGGCCCTGGCGTCCGCATCCCAGGTCCAGTTGGACTTCTCGGTATCGGTGAAAATGATCCGGGTGCCGGCGTACCTGGTGTCGGTGTCGCTCCAGACGTAGAACTCCCGCTCCGGCGATCCCGCCGGCGCCTGGCGGGCCCGCTGGAACCAGGGGTGCTGGTCGGAGGTATGATTGATGACCAGCTCGATGAGCACCTGCATGCCCCGCTGGTGGGCGGCATCCAGAAAGTCCTTGAAGTCCTGGAGGGTGCCGTAGGCGGGATGCACCCCGGTGTAATCGGCGATGTCGTAGCCGTCATCCCGGAGCGGGGACGGGAAGAACGGCAGCAGCCAGAGACAGGTAACGCCGAGGTCCTGGAGATAATCGAGCTTCGAGAGCAGCCCGCGAAAATCCCCGATGCCGTCCTGGTTCGCATCGGCGAACGCCCGGACGTGCAGCTCGTAGATGACCGCGTCCTTGTACCACTGCGGATCCGGGGCGCTTCCGCTCCGTCCCATGCGCGCCGAGCCTCCCGTTGGGTCGCTGATTTCACTAAAGTACACGCGCCGGAGGGAGCGTGACGATGAGTGGTGCGACCGAGAGAGAATCGGACGCCGGGGCAGCACCGCCCGCGACCCAGGTCGCGTTCGCGGTCGGCGTGGCGACCCGGAACCAGGCCGGGACGATCGGCCCGGTGCTCGGGGAGATTACTCGCGGGCTCCACGCCGCGTTTCCCTCCGGGGGCGTGCTGCTACAGGCCGACTGCGGATCCCAGGACGATACCGTGGAGCGCGCCCGTGCCGCGGTGCCACCGGCCACTCTGCTGACCCAGCTCGCGGTCCAGAGCGACGGGTTGGCCGCTCCGGTCGCCGCATCGATCGTCGATCCCGCCGCGCTCCGCTGCCTGCTGGAGGAGGCCCGCCGGATCGATGCGCCCGGCTGTGCGGTGCTCGACGCGCAGGTGGGTTCCCTCCCGGCCGGCTGGATCGAGCGGCTGGCCCGTCCCATCGTGGAAGACCAGGTCGACGTGGTGGCGCCCTATTACCTGCGGCATCCCTTCGACGGCACCCTCACCAGCGGCATCGCCTATCCGCTCCAGCGGGCCCTCTACGGCAAGCAGATCCGCTACCCGCTGGGGACCGACTTCGCCTGTTCCCGGCGCTTCCTGACCAGCCTGACCACCGGCAAGGGCGCGGTGTGGCCTCCCGAGCTGGCCCGGGTGGGGTGCGAAGCGTGGCTCCTAACCCGCGCGATGGCGGGAGAGTTCCGGATCGGCCAGGCGTTTCTGGGGGTCAAGGACGCGCCCACCGGCGAGTCGGTCGGCAACGAGGTCACCGGCGTCCTCAGCCGGGTGCTGAGCGCGCTGTTCCTCGAGATGGAGCGCCAGGCCACCGTGTGGCAGAAAGTCCGTCGCTCGGTCCCGGCGCCCCTCTTCGGCGCGCCGGTGGCCGGCTCGCCGGAGCCCCGGGCGGTGGACCTGGGCCGGGCCCTCGAGTCCTTCCGGCTGGGACAGCGCAATCTCCCGGAGATCTGGAGCCTGGTGCTGTCGCCCGCCGAGCTGCTGGAGCTGGCCAAGCTGGCCCGGCGGTCCGACGATACCTTCCGGATGCCCGACGGGTTGTGGGCCCGGGTGGTGTACGATTTCGCGCTGGCGCACCGGTTGCGGGTTATGAACCGCGAGCACCTCCTCGCCGCCTTCGTGCCACTCTACCTGGGCTGGCTGGCCGGCTTCGCCCTCGAGCTGGGCGAGCCCGATCCGGTCGCCGCGGAGCGCCGCATCGAAGAGCTGTGCTTGCGGTTCGAGTCGGAGAAACCATACTTGATTGCCCGGTGGCGCTGGCCGGACCGGTTCACGCCGTAACGGCTGCCCCAAGGAGGGTCGCATGTGGGAACAAGTCAACGCCGCCTTGCGGCAATCGCTGGACCGGGTGCTGGCCGCACTCGCGAGCTTCATCCCGGGGATCCTGGCCCTGCTGGTCTCGGTCCTCGTCGGGGCGCTGCTGGGCTGGCTGCTCGCGGTGATCGTCCAGCAGCTGCTCCGGCTGGCCCGCTTCGATCAGAGTCTCGAGCGTCTCGGCCTGGACGGTCTCGCCGAGTGGTCTCCCGCGAGAAGTCCCACCCGGCTGATGGCCCGCCTGGTCTTCTGGATCACCCTGCTCATCGGGGTCCTGGTCGGGCTCGCGGCCCTCGACGCCACCCTGATGTCTTCGGTCGCCGAACGCCTGATGACCTATGTCCCGCACGTCTTCGTAGCGGTGCTGCTGATTCTGGCCGGCACCGTGCTGGCCCGGTTCCTCGCCCGGGGCGTGCTCATCGGCGCGGTGAACATGCAGCTGCAATCGGCCCGGCTCCTCAGCCTCGGGGTCAAATGGATGGTGATCGTTCTGACCGTGGCGATGGTGCTGGACCAGCTCGGCATCGGAGGCTCGGTGCTCAAGCTCGCGTTCGCCATCCTGTTCGGCGGGATCGTGCTCGCCCTCGCCCTCGCCGTCGGCCTCGGCTCGAAGGATCTGGTGAGCCGGACCTGGGAGAAGCAGCAGGCGGACCGCCCGGACACCGCCGAATACACCGTGCGGCATCCCTAGCCGGTCCGGCCTGCCCAGGCCTTCGGTGTGAGCCTCCCCCGCTCGGGTCGTCTCGTTATCAGGACCCCGAGCGAGAGGATGTAATGAAAACCGGACCAACCCCGGAAGTCCCGGATCAGGATGACGCCCTCAATCCCCACCGCCGGGAAGAGCAGGCCCATGCCGCGGTCGAGACCGCGGGCCGGCTCCATTCCCGTGGCATCGAGGTCGACGCCGTCGAAGATCCCGAGGTGCTTGCGGATCTCTGGGCCGCGGTCGAGCGCTTCGAAAGCCGGGTCGAGGCGCTGGGAGGGGATCCCATGGTGGACGACCTCAGGAGCTCGGAGCCGGACGATCGACGATTCGTCTTGCCGCGGCGGGTCCCGGGGGAGCCGTTGCCGGCCTACACCTCCCGCATTGAAGCCGCCACCAGCGAGCTGGGGCGACCCCGGGGTCAGCGCCAGGCCCGCAGCGACCGAAGGTAGGAGTGGAGCGCGAGGAACTTCTCGTACACGATGACGCCCTTCCGCTTGCGGCCGAACTCGGCGAACAGCTCGCGGAGCCGGCCGCGGCGGGTTAGGTAGAACCGGAAGGTCTCCGCGAAATCTTCCTGCGGATGACGGGTGGCGTAACCGCTCACGTGATTGATCGGGGCGATGGCGACCTTGCGCCGCTGGAAATCCACCCAGGCATCGTCGAGCACCCGATACGCCTTGGCCACCTCGCCGAAGGTCCGGCGGAACGCAAAGGTCCGGGTCCAGGCCCAGTGGTGATAGAGAAAGCTGTGCCCCAGCTCGTGACTGATCAGCCCGACCAGCATGGGCCAGGGGATTTCGTCCCGGCGACGCACCCCCACCACGTAGCGCTCTTCGATTTCCACGATCTTGGGATAGCGGGGGTCCACTCCGGAAACGCCGGGGCGCAGCAACACCCGGAATCCCCAGTCGGAGATCCGGGCCACCCGCAGGAGCCCGCGCACCCGGTTGAGCGCCTGGCGAATCAGCAGCTGTCCGCTGGCATCCTTGCCGCACCAGGGGCAGATGTCCATCCAGTCGTCCACGCCGCGGCCGCAATGGGGGCAGCTCCCCTCGAACTTGTCCTGCTCGTCCCAGGTCTGGGGCTTGCTGCACCAGGGACACCAGGGCATGGGATACTGCACCCCGCCGCCGCAACCCCAGTCGCACCGGGCATCGAAGCGGAAGCCCTTGGGGGCCTTGAGGGGCTCTTCGGAAAAGGTCCCTTCGTCGGTGAGGTCGTCCTGACACCACGGACAGAAGGAGAACCTGGGCGACACCACCCAGCGGCAGCGGGGACATTCGGCGCCCGTCATTCCCCCGCTGTCGGGCCAGCGCTGGGTGCGGCCGCAGTCCGGGCAATAGCGCCAGAACGGCTTGAGCGGATATCCGCACACGCAGCGGGGATCGCTGCTCGGTGCCGAGCTTCGGCGCCGCTTAGCCATAACGCGCGATGGCCTCGTCCACCAGGCGCTGGATGAACGCGGGATACGGCAGGCCGGTCTTCTCGGCGGCGTTGGCGATCTCGTGTCCCAGGCTGAGGAACGGATTGGCGTTGGCTTCGAGCACCCAGATCTCTCCCTCCTCGGTGAGCCGGAGGTCGATTCTGGCGTAGTCCCTGAGCCAGAGGGCCCGGAACGCCGTGTTGCAGATCTGGTCGATGGATTCCCGCGCCGCGCCGGACACCGGCCGCGCGAACACGTTCCGAATGCCCTTGCGTTTCCGGTACGGCTCGTCCCACTTGGCAGACTGGGTCGCGATCCGCTCTTCCGGTTCGGTCTTTTCCTTGTCGAAGACCAGCTCGGTGAGCGGGAGGATTTCCAGGTTGGCGCCGTTCCCGATGACGCTGGCGTAGAGCTCCCGTCCGGGGATGAACTCTTCGGCGATGGCGGGCTGGGCAAATCGCTGGTGCACGAACGCCACCCGCTCGCGCAGGGCGTCGAGGCCGTCCACCACCGACGCCTGGGCGATTCCAGCCGAGGCGTCCGCAGCGAGTGGTTTGACGATCAGGGGGAATCGCAGCTCCGCGGGCGGCGCGTCGATCGTCTCGCCGACCTGCCAGGTGGCGAAGCCCGGGACCCGGATCCCGTGGTAGGCGAGAATCTTCTTGCTCATCGCCTTGTCCCGGCTCACCAGAAGGCCGATCGGCGGCGATCCGGTGTAGCGGTGGCCCCCGGCTTCGAGCAGGGCGGGGAAGAGATAGTCGAGATGATCGTCGTTGCGGAACGCTTCGACGCAGTTCATGACCAGGTCGGGCTTCCACTCGGCGGAGCGGTCCAGGATCTCCCGGGGATCGCTGTGGATGCCGATGAGGAGAATCTCGTGCCCCTTCTCCCGGAGCGCCCCGGCCACCTGATACTCCATCTCCGGCTCTTCCTCCTCCGCGCGGGCGAGCTCCGTCTCCATCTGGCGAAGCTGGTCCTCGGGAGTGAATCCCTTGTAGGGAGTATCGAAGACGACGGCGATGCGCACGGGGAATCCGGTTCAGAGATGGGGAGAACGGTATCAGAGGGCGGAACGCCTCACAAGCCGCGCTGCCCGCCCAGATGGTTCGCCAGCCGGAGACACAGCGCCACCAGGGTCAGCACCGGATTCGCGAATCCCGCCGAGGGAAGCACCGAGCTACCTGCCAGGAACAAGTTGTCCATTCCATGCACCCTCCCGTCCGGATCGACCACGCCGAGCGCCGGATCGCGGTGCATCCTGGTCGTCCCGGCGTGATGGTGCGCATTGAAATCGGGACCCGCGTCGGTTCGCGCCGTAACATCGCCGAGCGGAGCGAGGGCCTCCGCGACCGTGCGGCGGAGCCGATCCAGCGCCTCCTGATCGTCCCTGCCCCAGCCCAGGTGGAGGGCAACCCGGGGCTGCCCGAAAGCATCCCGCTCCCCGATCAACGCGATCCGGTTTTGCGGATGAGGAAATTGCTCGAAGTTGAGGAGTACGCTCCACGTCGCGACGGGTCCGGTTCGGGAACCTCGGGACCATCCCAGGCCCGCCGGACCCCGGCGTGCCGACACCAGACGCCCGAGGAGGCCGGATCGAACCGGAAACAGAGTCGCTGAGGCATTGGGGAGAGCACGACGGCGAACCGCCTCGGCGGTGATGGCCAGCCGGCCCGACACCAGGGATCCATCCTTCGCCTCATGGAAATCATAGAATCCGAAGCGGGTCCCTCGAGTGGGGCCGCGGTGCAGGGTAACCGAGAGGGACCGGTCTCGGGGGTGCTCCATGAAGCAGCGACCCAGCCATCCCGAATCGTCGCCGGGGCAGCATCCCTTCTCGCTGCTGGAAAGCAGCAGTCGTGCGTTTTCGACGGCGCCCGCCGCCAGGATGAACGTTTCCGCCTCGATGCGTGCGTGGCCAGCCGGCCACGCATGGACTTCGAGGCTGGTGACCTTGCGGCGGGGGGAATCGAGATGGAGCTTGCCAACGGTTCCCAAGTGGCAGAGGATTACGTTCGGCATGAGTGCGAGCCGCTGAGGCAGATCCCTGGTGAACACCTCGGCCCGTCCAAACCGGTACACCCGGGTCGTCACGTCTTCGGAGGGAAGATGCAAGAGGAGGTCTCCCTGACCAGCCCATGCGGCCCCTTCATAGGAACCTGCGCCCAACCCGCAGAGCCGGTGCGCGGCCTGGTACCAGGGTTCGAGCTCGGCGAACTCGAAGGGCCACTCGGCACGTTCCAGATCCACCGGGTCCAGCGGAACCAGCTTGGCGCCGGTCGCCCCCCCCACGATGGTGTTCCATCGCTGGGCGGTTCCCCCGATGCCCCTGTACCGGGTTCCCTCCAGTCCGGTGTACGGGACTCCAATCGTGGGACCCCGGTTCAGTCGCTGAAGCTGCTCGGGCGTTGACCAGCTCCCGCTTTCGACCATGATGATCGACTTGCCGGTTGCCGCCAGAGTAGTGGCGAGGGTCAGTCCCGCCGGCCCCGCGCCGACGATACAGATGTCCGCGCTCAACCCGCCGCGTGCTTCCAGATGACGGGCCTCGAGCTGCATGGATAATCCTTCAGTCTCGGTGATTGTCCCCACCCGCGCGTTACGCGAACGGGGGGATCTGCTCCGGGAAGCGCTGCGCAGTATAGTGACCCAGGAAGGCGTGACGGTCCACCCCATCGTGGTCGTCAACGGGCCGGAGGCGGACCCGGTGCTGGTGAGGAACATCGGGGCCGCACCGCGGTGCACGGTGATCGTTCAACCGGAGGCCGATCTGCCCGGCGCCTACCGGGCCGGTCGCGCCGCGGTGGCCACTCCATGGTTCGCGACCCTGGACGATGACGACGTCCTGCTTCCGGGTGCGCTCACCACGCGCGTGACCGCTCTGGAACATCATCCTGATCGTGCGGTGGTGGTGACGAACGGGTTTCGGCAACGTGAGGACGGACGGATCGTCCATGTGAAGGACGGCGACGCCGTCCGGCGTGATCCGGGCAAGGCGCTGCTCGCCGGAAACTGGCTTCTTCCCGGGTCCTGGCTGGCTCACACCGCGCGGATCGGACCCGAGCTCTTCGAGCCGATGCCTCGCTATCTGGAGTGCACCTATCTCGCGGTTCGATTCGCGACCTCGTATCCGATGATCTTCCTTGACCAGCCGACGCTGGTCTGGCGGGAGAATGCCCCCCGCCGGGTTTCCGACTCGAAGGAGTTCTTCCTCGGGCAGGTCGCGGCGCTGCGGCGGATCCTGGAGTTTCCCATGCCCGCTTCGGTTCGCCGTGGCTTCCAGCGCAAGCTGACCGATTCCATGCACGAGCGGGCGACGCGGAGCTACTGGGACGGTCTCCGCTCGGACGCGTGGAGCTGGTATTTCCGGACGGTGTTCCGGCCCGGTGGCGCCCGGTACCTCGGATTCGCCTGGCGGCTGCTGCTCCCGAAAGCGAATCGGTAAACGTGGGGCGCAACCGGGTGTTGGTCCTGGCCATCGACGCCGCCAATCCCGATCTCCTGGTTCGCTGGGCGGGAGATGGAACCCTTCCTCACCTTGGCGCCCTGATCGATCGAGGGGTCACCGGTCGTACCCGGGGAGTTCGGGACTTCTACGTAGGGGCCACCTGGCCCTCGTTCTACACCGGCTGCACTCCCGCCCGCCATGGGGTGCACTATGGATCCCAGATCCTTCCCGGGACCTATCGATTGGCCGGCATCAACGCTGCCCGCTCCGTCAAAGCGGTTCCCTTCTGGAGACCGCTCGCGGCGGGTCGAAGCCTCGTGCTGATGGATGTGCCTTTTGCACGGCTTGATCCATCGCCCGGGGCCGAGTTGCAGCTCGAGTGGGGATGTCATGACCTGATCGGGGCGCCTCGATCGAACCGTCTCCACGCGGTGCTCCGGGAGGCGGGGCCTCATCCCCTTCCCGGCGCTTGCGATGGCGCGCGGCAGAGCCTCGACCTCCAGGTGACCTTCAGAGAGGCCCTGGTGCGGGGGGCGGCATTGCGCGGCGAGATCACCGGGCGGCTGATGCGGGAGAGTCCATGGGACGTCCTGGTCCAGGTATTCTCCGAGGCCCATTGCGCCGGTCACCAGTCCTGGCACCTGCATGACCGGAATCACCCGGGTTATGACGAACGGCAGGCCGGCCAGATGCCAGGGGGCCCTCCGCTTCGCCGGGTCTATCAGGCGATCGATGCCGCGATCGGATCGATCGTCGCCCAGGCCGGCGACGCGACCATCCTGGTCGTCGTTCCCCACGGAATGTCGTTCTGGTTCGGGGCAGAGTTCCTGCTGACCCCCATCCTGCTCCGGCTGGGATATGCGGCTCCCCCTTCGGCGCCCCCGAGGCCCTCGATCGCGCATCGGATGGCTCGGAGGTTGTGGCAAGCCTTTCCGGAGAGCGCCCGGTCGCGGCTCCGGCCATGGAAGGATCGCCTGCTCGCGCCCGGATCCGGTCCTTCGCCGGCGTTCGATCCCGCTCGATCGCGGTGTTTTCGCGTGAACAATGGACTCGCGGTGGGAGGAGTGCGCCTCAACCTCAAGGGCCGGGAGCCGGAGGGTGTCGTCGCGCCGGGAACCGAAGCCGACCTGGTGCTCGACCAGTTGACGGCAGACCTGCTGGAGCTGGTGGACGAGCGGACCGGGAAATGTCCCTTTCAGGGTGTCGTGCGCACCCGCGACTCCCATGTCGGCCCCGAAGTCGATGCGTTACCGGATCTCCTGGTCGAGTGGAGCGATACGATCGCGACCGGCAGCAGGATCGTGGGAACCGGGGCGGGGGCGGAGGTGCGGTTCCGCTCGCCCAAGCTCGGCGTGCTCGAGGGCGTGAACGACTACTGCCGCAGCGGGGAACACCGTCCCGATGGAATGTTCATCGCGGCGGCGCCGTGGCTGGCTCCGGGCACATTCGACCGGGAGGTATCTCTGCTCGACCTTGCCCCGACCATCGCCGCACTCGGTGGCGCCGAGCTTCCGGGATGTGAAGGCAAGCCGATTGTCGAGCTGCTGGATCGTTGAAGGATCAGGCGGGCCAGCCGATCGGTCGTTCAGCGCAGAGCAGGATGAGCTGCGGGCCGGTCGCCTTGGGGGAAAGCATGACCCCGGTGCGCTGGCGGAGTGCGGCGGTGCCGGTGCCGGCCTCCACCCCGTGCCACAACATGATCCGGGTCACCGGGAGAGGCTCCTGCCAATCGGCTCGGGACGTTCCCGGAACCAGGGCGTCCTCCTCATCCGCCGCGCCGATCACGACCGGATCGGTTCCCTCGAGAAGCGTCGGCATCCGGCGCAGACTCTCGAGCAGGGTGACCGTGAGGGGGAGACTTTCACCCGCCAGGGTGATGACCCCGAACCCATGCTCGCCGACCCGGCGCCGGGGATGAATGAAGCAGGCATAGTGACACGGGAACGCGGTCGGCACCGTCGACACGACGGTGCGCAGGTGATCGCGCACCGTGGTGACCATTCCGTCCTGGGTACTGCGTCGGTCGCGGGCCGGCTCGGGTTGGGCCATGAGAGAACATACCGAACCCCGCCGGGACGGCAAGACTGCCGAGCCAGAGTTGGAAGTGGTAGCTTCTCCTCCCGCTCATGACGAATCAGAAAGCTCCCGGCGCGGGCTTCGCCATGGTCGTCCTCACGGCGATGAATCTGCTGAACTACATCGACCGGTACGTCGCCAGTGCGGTGAAGGAGCTGTTCCGGGTGGACCTTCACTTCACCGACACCCAGACCAGCATTCCGTTCTGGGCCTTCACCGTGGTCTACATGCTGACCAGTCCGCTGTTCAGCGCGCTGGCCGACCGGTGGCCTCGCAAGGTCCTGATCGCGGCCGGGGTGGCCTTCTGGTCGCTGGCGACCGCGAGCGCGGCGCTCGCCACCGGCTTCGTGACCTTTCTGCTCGCCCGGTCGCTCATCGGGGTGGGGGAGGCCGCCTACGCGACCATCAGCCCCGCGCTGATCAGCGACTACTACCCCGCGGAACGCCGCAACCGGATGCTGACCATCTTCTATGTCGCCATCCCGGTCGGGGCCGCGCTGGCCTACGCGATCGGCGGACCGGTGGGGCAGGCCTATGGCTGGCGGGCCGCGTTCCTCCTGGTGGGATTGCCCGGTCTCGTCGCCGCCGGTCTCGTCCTGCTGATCCGGGAGCCGACCCGGGGCGGATTCGACGCGGTGCGGGAGGTGATCGGGACCTCCTGGCGAATCGCCCTGCCCCGGCTCCGGAAGATCGCCCCCTACGTGGTGGCGGTCGCGGGTTATGTGGCCGTGACCTTCGCCAGCGGTGCCCTGGCCGAATGGGCCCCCGCCTTCCTGACCCGGCTTCGCGGATTGACGACCGCCCAGGCCGGCCTGATCACCGGCGCCGGCGTCGGCCTGGGCTCGCTGCTGGGGACCCTGAGTGGTGGGCTCCTCGCCGATCGGTTGCGGGGCCGCACCCGCTCCCCCTACTTCGCGCTGAGCGGCGTGTCGATGGGGCTCGCGGCAGTGGCGGTGGCGGTGGCGTTGACGGTGCACAGCGCGTTCGCCATCGGGCTCGCGATCTTCGTCGCCCAGTTCTTCATGTGGTTCTACAACGGTCCGATCAATGCGATCATCGTGAACGCGGTGCCGTTCGAGCTCCGGGCCCGCGCGGTGGGCCTCTCCATCCTGATGATCCACATGTTCGGCGATGCGATCAGTCCGGTGGTCGTAGGGAGGATCTCGGAAACGACCGGGAACCTGGGGAACGGGATGGTGCTGATCCCGATCATGATGCTGGTGGGCTCGGCCATCTGGGTCTACGGCTGGCGACGGGGGCTAGCGACGAGCGACTAGCGACCAGGCCCTCACCCCTCACCCCTCACCCCTCACCCCTCACCACTACGTCGTTGGCCTCGCCGGCGGGACCGAGATCCGCCCAATCGTGTTGTTGTCGGACCCGAACCAGATCATCCGGGTCTTCGGATCGAAGACCATGTAGCGCACCGTCCCCCCGCCGCTCGGAATGTCGGTCACGCTGAAGAACTTCTCGGTCCGGGGATCGAACCCGACCACGCGATTGGGCTGGATCCCGGTTTCCACCATCCAGAGCCGGCCCGCATCGTCGGTGGTCATCGCGTAGGGCAGCGAGGCCCGGCCCCCGGGATTGGCCCACTCCTTCACCACCCCGGTGCGGGGATCGAGCCGGCCCAGGTAGCCGCGGGAATAATCCCCGTACCAGATGTAGCCGTCCGGGGTCCTGGCAATCCGGCGGGGTCGGGCCCGTTCGGCGGGGAGCTGGTATTCCCGGTGCTCCATGGTCCTGGGATCGATGGTGCCGATCTTGTTGGTGCCGAAGAGGTCGAAGTACGGCCGTCCGGTCTCATCCAGCACGATGCCATACGGCCGCGCGCCCGGCGTGGTCATCTTCACCAGCCGGATCTTCCCGGTCTCGGTGTTCAGGTGGCCGACGAAGTTGCTGTTCTGGGCGGTGAACCAGAGGTTCCCGTCGGGCGCGAAGATCAAGGTGTGCGGGTCGCGGACCGAAGGATCCGGCATGGGATAGACGGTGACCTTCCCGGTCCCGGGATCGAGGCGTCCGATGGTGCCGTTGGCGTTTCCGGTGTACCAGACGATGCCCTTGGGGTCCACCACCAGGTTATGCGGATGCGTCCCTGAATCGATTTCGAACTTCTTGAACTCCCCGGTGGCAGGATCCAGCCGCGCGACATAATTCCCCACCTGACCGACGAAGAAAATGGTTCCGTCCGGGGCCACCGCCGGATCTCTCGGCCGGCTCTTGGCCCAGGGCACGGTCCATTCCCGGATGGGGACGACATTCGAATCCGGGACGGCGGGGTGGAGCACTCCCAACGACGGGATCAGGAGCGTGAGCACCATGGTGATTCCTCCTCATCGGACAGTCAGGAGTAGATTAGCCCTTGGACGCGATCGCCGGAAGGCACGGGGGCGGAACGTGGTACGGGTCACGCTTGGCAGCGCACTCCAACGACATGTCCCCTGTCCACCGGTCTCGGTCGAGGCGAGCACCGTCCGGGACGCCTTGGAACAGGTGTTCACCCGCGAGCCCCGCCTTCGAGGATATCTGCTCGACGACCAGGGCATTCTCCGCAAACACATGGCGGTGTTCGTGAACGGCGACGCGGTGAAGGACCGCCGGCACCTCGCCGATCCGGTCACCGACGGCGAAATCGCCGTCATTCAAGCCCTTTCCGGAGGATGACCGCATGTCGGATGATGTGCTGATCGCCACGCGGAAAGGTCTCTTCGTCGCCGCGCCGACCCGGGGCGGCCGGTGGTCCCTCCGTGAAGCGGGCTTCATGGGGAGCAACGTCTCCCTGGTCCTCTCCGATTCCGGTCACGCCCAGTGGTATGCTGCCCTGAATCATGGCCACTTCGGCGTGAAGCTCCATCGCTCGGAAGACCAGGGAAAGACCTGGCCCGAGATCACCACGCCGGCGTTTCCCCAGGGCGAGCCCGCGACGGTCAACACTCATACCGGGGAAGCCATTGCCCCGGCGGTCTCCCTGATCTGGGCGCTGGAATGGGGCGGGCCGGATCATCCGGACCGCCTCTGGTGCGGCACCATTCCGGGGGGATTGTTCCGGAGCGATGACCGGGGAGAGTCCTGGCACCTGGTGCGCTCGCTCTGGGATCATCCGGCTCGGCGGGAATGGTTCGGCGGTGGCGCCGACCTGCCCGGCATTCATTCCATCCTGATTGATCCGCGCGATTCCCAGCGCCTCGTCGTAGGCGTCTCCTGCGGCGGCGTGTGGATCAGCGGTGATGGCGGCAGCACCTGGGCCTGCCGGTCCCAGGGTATGCGCGCCGCATACATGCCGCCCGAGCGGGCCTTCGATCCCAATATCCAGGACCCTCACCGGGTGGCGCTCTGCCGGGCCCATCCGGATACGATGTGGGCCCAGCATCACAACGGCATTTTCCGCACTGACAATGGTGGCGAGAGCTGGCGTGAGATCGCGGCGGAACCTTCCTCGTTCGGGTTCGCGGTGGCGGTGCATCCCGGCGAGCCCGATACGGCCTGGTTCGTTCCCGGGGTGAGCGACGAGCACCGACTCCCGCCGAATGGACGGGTCGTGGTGACCCGAACCCGCGACGGCGGCGCCTCGTTCGAGGTGGTGGGCCGCGGTCTGCCCTCGGAATTCGCCTACGATCTCACCTTCCGGCACGCCCTTGACATCGACCGGAGCGGTGATCGCCTCGCGTTCGGTACCACGACCGGTGGCCTGTGGGCCTCCCGCGACCAGGGTGATACCTGGGACACGATCTCGGAGCACCTGCCCCCGGTGTATGCGGTCCGCTTTGCCCGGTAGGCGGTGGTGGCCCGGAGTGATCGGGCTTCTGTTCGCCGCCGGCCTTTCGGCCCAGACGCAGGCCCCGGCCGCCAGACTCGCCACGCTGGAGCGAACCTGGCTCGACTACCGCGATGCGCGCGATCGCCTGGGGATTACCCGGAACCTCGGCGCGACCGTGTCTCCCGCCGGTGTGCCCGCGGAATCGCTCGCGGCGCGCTCCCGGGCCCTGGAGCGGGAGCTGGACCGGCAGATCGCCGCGCTGCCGACGGCACAGCTCGGGGCGGAGGATCGCCGGGCCTTCCGGTTCCTGGAAAGCGAGTTGCACCGCCTGGAGGCCGAAGCGCGGGACCGCCCCGAGCCGACCGCCGAGCCGGCCGATTGTGGCGATCCGTTTCCTCCGCGGCTCCGGTCCGCCCCGCTCGAGGCGCTGACGGCCCGGACCTTCGCGTGTTATGGGGCGGCCGCCCGCCGGATCGTGGTGGATGCCGATACCCTGGACCGGCTGGCGATCCTCGGGTCGCTGGGGCGGACCGAGAGCGCCGGGCAGCGCCGGCGGCTGTTTCTCGCCCTGGCGCCGATCTGGCGCGCCGTGAATGGGGACGACGGCGACGGCAGTCCCTACCGCCGGATGGTCGCCCTGCGACGCCAGTCCTGGGCCGGAGGCGGCTCGCCGATGGCGGCCCGGGCTCGCGGGTTAGGAGTCGACCCCGACACCCTGGAGCGCTGGCTGGTGGCCGTGCTGGACGGCTGGCGCGCCACCCTGCCCGACACCCTGTTCGAGCCCTGGGATTTCTACTACTGGACCGGGGAGACCTCGCGGGTCCTCTCTCCCGCCATCCCCCGCGACTCGCTGCAACCGCTCGCCAGCCGCTACTATCGCGACCTCGGCGCCGATCCGGACCGGCTCCGGGTGCATTTCGACCTGATCCCGAGACCCGGCAAGTATCCGATCTCCTTCACCGATTTCGGCGGTCGCGATCCGGTCGAGCCGTGGGTCTTCACCTCGTACCGGACCGGCGGCTTCGATATTCTGACCGAGCTGCTCCATGAGGTCGGCCACGCGGTTCATATCGCCGCCATCCGAACCCGCCCCGCGTACACCGACTGGCCCGATAGCGACACCTTCACCGAGGCCATCGCGGACCTGGCCGCGAGTGAGGCCTACGAGGCAGCCTGGCAGCGACACTATCTCGGGAGGGTGGTGCCGGAGGCCACTTCCATCCGGGCCAAGTACGCCGGCATCGTGCTGGACGTGGCCTGGGCCCTGTTCGAGATCCGGGTCCATCGCCCGGGGAGCGGGAGTCCCAATGCAGTCTGGACCGGCCTGACCCGCGAATACCTGCACATCCGGCCCCATCCCGAATGGTCATGGTGGGCACTGCGGGGACAGCTGGTGGAGAGCCCCGGATACATGCTCAACTACGCGTTCGGAGCGATTCTGATCGAGGATGTCCGTGCCAGGCTCAAGGCGTGGCGGGGACCCTTCGCCGCCGGCGATTCCGGGTGGTATGCGGCGGTGTCGGACCGGCTCTACCGATTCGGCCACGCCCGGCCGGCCCAGGACGTTCTTCGGGACTTCCTGGGGAGACCCGTCTCGGTGAATGCCCTGCTCGCCGATCTGGCCCGGGCCGGACGGTCCTGACCGGCTAGACCCCGACGGTCAGTGTCGCGGTGAATCCCGCCCCCACGCTGCCGGCCATGGTCGTCAGCTCCAGGGAGGCCCCGTCGCTGAACACCATGTCGGTGGCCAGGCTGATCTGGGACAAAGTGGTGACGACACGCGAGCGGCGGTTCCCCCGGGCTCACCCCCCAGCTGAATCGTATGCCGTTCTCGCCATCAGGATGCGACCTGGAAAGTTGGTCACGATTCCAGATACTCCGATGTCCCAGAGCCGCCCGGCGCGCTCCGGATCATCGACCGTCCATACATGAACCGGGCACCCCATGCGCCGGGCAGCGCGAACGAACCCCCGGGTGGGTACCGTGATTCGTTCCCGATAGTGCTCCGGGACCGCATAAGCCCGGTCTTTTCCCCGGATCGGCAAGCCGATCTTCGCCGCCGCCCAGAGTTGGAGAATACCCCGCCTGGAAGCGCTGGTCGGGAGGCCCGCTTCACGAAAGGGAAGGAGAGCCGCCTCCAGAAACGAGGCGACCATGGTCCGAGACACGGCTCCATGCCGGCGAAGGGCCTGGAGGGTGGGCAGGGCGACTTCCACAGTCTTGAGCTCGATCAGGAGTGGCAGCTCGGGCAGCTCTGCCAAAACCTGCGCGAGGGAAGGGACACCGAGGCCGCGATCTCGCCAGGGAAATTCGCCGCCGTCCCGAGTGAAGCGATGACCGGCATCGCAATTCGCAAGTTCGGCGGCGGTGCGGGACCGGACCGGGCCGGTCAGCGAGGTGGTCCGATCGAGGAGAACATCGTGCATCAGCATCGGGGTGCCGCAGGACGACAACCGGAGATCGAACTCCAGGGCGTTCGCACCCTGCTCGCCGGCGAGGTGAAGGGCTGCAAGGGTGTTCTCGGGAGCCTCGCCGGATGCACCGCGATGCGCGATCACCGGTCGGGCGTCGAGTTGATCGAGGACCATGGTCGTCGCCCGGAATCGTAGTCGAACCGACACGCGATGGTGTCCGATCGCCGCGACTCGGAACTTTCCGACCGGCTTCCGACGGCGGACCGAAGAGTTCTCACGAATTCGTAACCTGTTGTTGCCTCGGTGGATGGGGTGTGGTTTCGCGGGCGACTCGGCTCGTCTCCACCATCGACAGAAAACGTGGCACCGATTTCGCAAGAAGATCGGATAGAAGCCACATCATCAGGCAGGTGCACTATGCTCGACCCAGTCGTTCAACATCTCACACAGGCCAAGCAGGCGGCCACTTGGGTCGCCCAGCTGATGCATCTCGATCCGGAACTGATGATTCCGGCTGCGCTCCCCCTTCTCGCCGCCCGCCTCATGGATGCCGGTGGGGTGGAGGAAGATCCGGAACCGGAATCGGGTGATCCTCAGTTCGGGCTTGCGGTAGGCTAAGGCCTTCAGGCGGTAGGTGAGGAAGAGGGGGACGGCTCGCCGTCCTCCTCTTCTTTTTTTGAGCCCGATGCCGAAGTGATCCCCGACTTCCTCCGATTGCGCGTGTAGAAGCACGCCCTCTGCATGCCTACCAGGAGGAACCATGGGTAACGCGTTCCGGATTGCTTCGCTTCTTACGGCCACTGCCGTTCTCGGCTGTTCCGGTGGCGGATCCACCGATCCGAACAACGACGGCAACAACCCGACCTATTCCATCGAGTCCACCGGCAACCCGGCCTCCGCGGAGGCGGGCGCCACCGTCACGGTCTCATTCCTGGTCAAACAGGGGACCGGAGCGTCGGCCACGCCGGCGAGCGGGCAGGTCGTGACGATCGCCGTTGTTTCGGGAGGAGGCACCGTCGGAAGCGGATCTTCCACCACCGTCACCACCGGAGCGAGCGGGGTCGCGTCGACCTCGTGGCACCTGGGTCCAACAGTCGGGTCCCAATCGGTACGCGGGTCCTTGAGCGGGGGAACGTCGACCGAGGTCGCCGTCGCCGCAACCCAGCCGCCTGCGACTCAGCTTGCCCTTTCGACCGCTCCGGGAGCGAGCGTGGTGAGCGGCGGCAAGCTCAGCCCTCAGCCGGTGGTGCAGCTCCGCGACGGGAGCGGGAACAACGTGCCTCAGGCCGGGGTGACGGTGACCGCCGCCATTCAGAGCGGCGGGGGGGCCCTCACCGGAACAGCGTCCGCAACGACCTCGGCGACTGGAGCCGCCACATTCACCGATCTTGGAATCTCGGGAACGGTTGGGAGCCGGGTGCTCAGTTTTACGGCGAGCCCGGGATCCTCTCCCCTGACGGTCAGCTCGGCGGCGATCCAGGTCACCGCCGGAGCAGCAGCGGCCCTGGCCCTGACCACCGCGCCGGGCAGCACCGTCGAAAGCGGGGTCGCTCTGTCCCCCCAGCCGGTGGTTCAGCTTCGGGACGCCGCTGGGAATAGCGTCTCGCAATCGGGAGTGGTCATCACCGCAACCATTGAAAGCGGCGGCGGCACACTCTCCGGCACCAATGCAGCGACGACCGGGACGGACGGTTCGGCTGCATTCACCAATCTCGCGCTGACCGGCACGGTCGGTCCCCAGACCCTGCGATTCAGCGCGACGGTGAGCGGGCTGACCTTCTTTGTCAGCTCGGCATCCATTCAGGTCACTGCGCCGTCCATTCTCGCGCTGATTACCGGACCGGATGCCGTGCTCATTACGGGGGTGCCTTTCTTCCTCCAGCCGGTCATTCAGCTCAGGAATGGGGCGGGGAACAACGTTACCCTGGCCGGGGTTCCCATCACTGTTTCCATGGCGACCGGCACCGGGACGCTTGGGGTCCCGCCCCAGGGTTCGACCAATCTGCTCCGGTCCGGTGATGGGCGCGAGGCGGTCGCTTCCCTCACCGTGAATACCGACGCGACCGGCAAGGCAGTCTTCACCGATCTCATGATCACGGGAACCGCAATGACCGGGAGCCTCCGGTTCTCCGCGCCGGGATACTCTGCCGTGACCACTCCTCAGTTCACCGTGATTCCATCGACCACGACCACCGTCCTGAACAGCGGGGAAATGAGCAATCAGACCGCCGCCAGTGGAGAGACGAAATACCTGAGCTTCACGGCGCCGGCCGGGACGATGGATCTGTCCTTCGTGACATTCGCCGGAGCCGGCAACGTTCAGCTCTACGCCCGGAAGGGGGCCTACCCGACGTCCACCACCTATGATTGCGTTTCCTTGATTGCTGGAGCCAGCCAGCGGTGTGACATCACCAGCAATCGGGACGGTCAGTGGTTCCTGGCGTTGCGGGGAAACCCGACCTTCGCGAGCACCACGTTCCGAGCGATCGCCTTCGGGGCCGGTTGTTCCATCGAGGACATCACGCTCGGGGTGGCGAATTCGGGTCTGATCAGGAACGGCATTGACTGCACAACTTCATTCGGACCGCAGAACTTCCTGGTGCGCGGGACCTATCGGCGCTACCGCTTCAATGCGGCCACCAGCCAGGCAATTACCTGGCAGGTCTCGACCTCCGGTTCGGTCGTGGCAACCGTGAAGAACGATGCCTCGCCCCGCTGGTACGTTGGGAGCATCAACTCCACGTTCCAGTCCACCCCCTATCTGATCGGTCCCGGTCCGGTCGAATTCGATGTCTATGACAACCTCAACGGGTTCCCCGGTGGACAGACGTATACCCTCACGGTATCGGCGTCGACGCCCGACCCGGCCAGCTGCCTCTTTCGCTTCCCGCTTTCCGGCTATTCCGGAACTCTCCAGCTGACCGACACGGACTGCTTCGGGACGAGCACGGGAACCCGGTCGGGCCGGTTGATGGTCATCGTGGACAACAACCAGACGATCAACGTCAGCGTGACTTCGACCGCGTTCGCTCCAGTGGCCCGGCTGCTGGTCGGTCAAACCACGAGTGGAGGAACGGTCGCGGTGGCGGATGAGAACCCTGCCGGTGGGAATACCGCTCAATTCACCTTCACCAACACCACCGGCGCCAGTGCGATCTACACCATCGAGACCAGCTCGAAGGCTCCTGGAGCGACCGGGGCGTACACCTTCTCATTCACAGCGAGTCCGGCGACCTACAACGTCACGGTGCCGTAAGGAGGAGTGGGGAGGAGGGCAGGGATCGAGCGTCTCGATCCCTGCCCTCGCTTTGTTCTATCTGCCGTAGAGGGCGTTGAAGAGGAACTTGAAGGTTCCGTGGGGCTGGCTCCGGAAAGTGATCTCCGGGGCGAACAGGTAGAGGGTTCCCTTGCCAACCGTGGCCTCGGCCGCCGCGACGCTGCCCTTCAGGATCTCCTGGCCGAGGGCCCACCCGCTCTTGAGCGGATGGTCGGTCGCATACCACGCGACCCGCCGGATCCCCCGTTGCGCGGCGTCGGGCCCGAGCTTCATCGACGGGCTCTCATCGAACATGACGATCGCCGAGGCTCCCATGCCGAGCGCCGAGCCGGACGTCGAATCCACGGCGACCTCGAGCAGCGACGCCGGGATGTAGAACTTCTCCCTCGCGATCGGCCGCTCCTGACCCTGGGCATTGGTCTCGACGAGCTGGCTGCTCACCGGCAGGCCGAGGTACCCGGCCAGCGCGGTCGAGTTACCGATGGCCACGACCCTGCCGCCGTTTTCGAGAAAGGTCTTGATCTGGGGGATGGTCTTCTCGACCGTTACCCGGCCGATGCGGTCGCGATATTCGGCCGGGATGTCGTCCGGGGCCTCGGTTCCGAAGCGGCGTGAGGCCGTCGCCGCGGCGCCGCCCCCTGCATTCGAAGGAATCCCGCCGTCCACGAAGACCAGGACATCGAACTGGCTGTTGAGATTCCCCGCGTCGAGCCGGGGCGGATAGACCACTTCGAACGGAAACTCGAACTGCTCGAACATCCACCGGGTCCAGCCTGAAGGCATCGAGCCACCGTACTGATCCCAGAGTCCGACCCGGATCGGCCGGAGCGCGGTGGCGCCGGCCGGCGCTGATCGCAGCGCCACCACGGGAAGACCTTTTTCGCCGGCAAGCTTCTGGAGGGCCGCCTTCGACGCCGAGCTGGACGGGACATACCAGCTCCCGGCCGGATAGCTGGCGGTGCCGACTGTCACCGTACGCCCGGTTACCAGGACGGGAATCTTCGCCGCGAGCAGACGATTCACCGCGAGAAAGCCGTCGTTGATGCGGCGGTCGATGAGATACCCGGCGCCAGACCCCACCGTAACGGTGACCGGAGGCCTGGCGAGGACGCTGTCGATCTTCACGAACGGTCCGTCGAATCCGTCGAGGATCCGGTCGAACTTGACTCCCATCTGGAGCGCGAGGGTGTATCCGGCGTTGTCGTATGGAGGCCGTGGCGGACCACCCGGATAGAGCAGGTCGTTGGGATAGTCCTGGGGCTCGAACATGTCGAGGACATGGGGCCGGAAGGCCTGGGCCGATTTGACGACATAGGATCCCGCCGGATACTGCTTCCCTGCCACGGTGAACGGAGCGGTGGCGCGCTCGACCTCGATTCCGCTCTTGATCAGGGCGTCGACGAACTTGGTGGCGGTCAGGAAGTCCGCCTGATCACCGGGAATGACGTAGCCTCTGGGGTCGCGATCTTCGGGCTTCCGGAGCATCTCGAAGAAGTGGGCGGCCACGGCTCCGGTGTTGAACCCCCCGGGGCCGGCACCGCCTCCCGCTCCCCCGCGGCCCCGGTCTTCCGCCGCCATCGCCTTGACCTGATCGATCCGGTGCGGGGTGGTGGTCCAGGTGTCGGTGTTGCCGCGGGCAATCGAGTTGCGGCCCATCTGATACATGTTGTACAGCAGGGTCTCCCGATAGCGGGAGGCGAGGTCGAGGATCGCGCGATCGGCGGTGATCGAGTAGTCGATCGATTGCCGGAAGTGCCAGACCTGCGGCGTGATCGGAAAAGGATTGTCGCTGTTGGAAAGCTGCCGATCCGGCACGAACGGGATCGTCATCGGAGTGGGGTTTCCGATCGACTCGGTGAGAATCCCGATCATGTTGTGGAAGTAGGCCGTGGTGCGAAGGCTTCCGTTGAACCAGGTCTGGTAGGTCGCGCCGTAGCGGTCGGTCAGGCCCGGCTTGCCCTCGGCGGAGAACCGCTCGTGCATCGCGGCGCCCACCAGGGAGATGCCGTTCACCACCATGGGGTCGAAGTAGTAGTTGTGGGGATCGCGGAACGGCGGCGCGAACATGATGGTCCCCGCCGGTCCGGCCTGGTGGTGGTTGTACATGATCTGGGGATACCACTCCCGGTACATCACCCGGCTGATGTTCTCGCTTTCCGGCATCGCGTTCAGATAGAAATCGCGATTGTTGTCATGACCCACGTACTTCTGGTAGAGCCGGGGCAGCTCGCCGGTGGACCGGCGGAGGGTATCGGCGCGCCGCATGTACCAGTTGGCCACCAGCTGCATGCCGTCGGGATTGGCGTGCACCACCAGCTGGATGACGTCGTTCAGGATCCGCAGGGTTTCCGGGTCGTTCCGGCTCGCCATCTGCCAGAGATGCTCGATGAGCTGGTGCGATCCCAGCACCTCCGAAGCGTGCAGTCCTCCATCGATCCAGACCACCGCCTTGCCTTCCGCCGCCAAGGCATGCGCTTCCGCATCGGTCAGTCCTTCGGCGTGCGCCAGGCGGGCGGAAATGGTGCGATACCGGTCGAGCTTCGCGAGGTTCTCCGGCGAGCTGACGATCATCATCCACTGATCGCGCCCCTCGGCGGTCTTGCCCATGGACACGAGCTTCATCCGGGGAGAGGTCGCGGCGAGCTTCTTCCAGTAGGCGGTCAGCTGGTCGTAGTTGGCAAGCTGATAATCGTCGCCGATATTGAAACCGAAGTGCTCCTTCGGGGAGGGGACCTGGGCCGCAAGGAGCCCGGGGACCAGGAGCAGAAGCGCCGCCGAGACACCACGGGTCGGCGGCGCCACGGCTCGGCGACGGAGAGACATCGAGGCAAGAGGCATTGGCGTATCCGGAAGTGGAGGTTGGGAACCTCCGAAGATACGCCGATCGGCCCGGCCTTGTTGGGACCGCCGGTTCAGCTTCCCTTGCGAAGCTCGAGAGAGCCGTTCACGGTGCTGAGACTCAATGTCCGGCCGCCCTGTCCCACCGTTCCGCTCATCCGCCTGGGGCCCCAACGGCCCCGAATGGTGAGGGGGAAATCCGTGCTCAGCGATCCGTTCACATTCGAGGCGTTCACCTCGAAGCTGGCGGCCGAAGGGAGATAGAGCGTGATGCCGCCGTTCACCGTGCTGAACTCCTTTTCTCCGTCCCAATCGGCTCGTCCCATTCTGACGGTGAGCGAGCCGTTCACCGAGCTGGCGTCGGCCCAGGAGGTGGTCTCCAGGTCGACGGCGCCATTCACAGTGTAGGCCGCCGCCGGGGCGGTCAGTCCTCGGGCCGACACCTTCCCGTTGACGGTCCGGCCGACGAAGCGCACTCCTTGAGGGACCCGGATGGTCCATTCCACTTCGACGTCATTGCGCCGGGTGTTCATCCGGCTCCGGCCACCCTCGCGGCACACGTTGGGCTCGCGGTCGCCGGAAGGATAGATCGCGCAAATCGTCACGCCATCGTCATGTTCCACGACCTCGAAGGTCACGGTTTCGGGGTCGCTCTTGTGTCCCGTCTTGATGGCGTGAACCTCCACGCTCCCCCCGGACTTGCCGTCCGCTACGATGCTTCCGTTGATCCCGACGATCTCGATGGTCTTACCCGCCGCCATGGTCCGGCTCCAGTTGAACTCGGCGCGGTCCTGCTGGGCGCTCAGGGCTCCCAGGGGAAGGACCAGCAGGACAGGGGCCAAGGCGCGCATTCGCATGAGGTTGCTCCGCGGAAGATGCTGTTCGTACGTTGCACCGGGTCGTCCGGTTCCAGACCTTCAGATACTCACCGACTTCGGGACGTTGGAATATCTTGTTCTCATGACCACCAGCGCCGCTGCCTCGATTCGGGCCCCGACCGGGACCACCCTCTCCTGCCGTGGCTGGCATCAGGAGGCGGCCCTCCGCATGCTGATGAACAACCTGGACCCGGCGGTGGCGGAGCGACCGGAGGAGCTGGTGGTCTATGGCGGAAGCGGGAAAGCGGCGAGGAACTGGGCCTGCTTCGAAAAGATCGTCGAAAGCCTTCGCCGGCTCGAGAACGATGAAACCCTCCTGATCCAGAGCGGGAAGCCGGTCGGCATCTTCCGGACCCATGCCGAGGCGCCCCGGGTCCTGATCGCCAACGCGCAACTGGTGCCCCGGTGGGCCACCTGGGAAGAGTTCCGCAGACTCGAGGCCCTCGGCCTCACCATGTTCGGACAAATGACGGCCGGCTCCTGGATCTATATCGGCACTCAGGGAATTCTCCAGGGCACCTACGAGACCTTCGCGGAGTGCGCCCGGCAGCGCTTCGGGGGAAGCCTGGCGGGCCGGCTGGTGGTCAGCGCGGGGCTGGGCGGCATGGGGGGAGCTCAGCCTCTGGCAGCGACCATGAACGAGGCGGTGTTCCTGGGGATCGAAGTCGATCCGCGGCGCATCGAGCGCCGGGTGTCCACCGGGTATTGTGATCGCTCGAGCACCGACCTCGACGAGGCCCTGCGCCTGGTGCTCGAGGCTCGGCGGGAGCGCCGTCCCCTCTCGGTCGGACTCCTTGGCAATGTGGCCGACGTGCTTCCCGAGCTGGTCCGGAGAGGAGTCGAGGTGGACGTGGTCACCGATCAGACCGCGGCTCACGACCTCCGACTCGGATACATCCCCCGCGGCTATTCCGTCGAGGCCGCCGCCGAGTTTCGCGAGCGGGATCCGAAGGGGTATGAAGCAGCGGTGCTGGATTCCATGGTGGTCCATGTGGACGCCATGCTGGATTTCCAGCGCCGGGGCGCGGTGGTGTTCGACTACGGCAACAATATCCGGGGCCAGGTCGCGGATCATCGGGGAATGAGCCGGGCCTTCGACATTGTGGGGTTCGTGCCGGCCTTCATCCGGCCGCTCTTCTGTCGCGGGGCCGGGCCGTTCCGGTGGGCGGCGCTCTCCGGCGATCCCGCCGACATCGCGGTGACCGATGAGACCGTGCTGGCGGCCTACCCCGCGAAGGAGCCGCTGGTTCGCTGGATCGAACAGGCTCGCCGGAAGGTGCACTTCCAGGGATTGCCGGCCCGGATCTGCTGGCTGGAATACGGGGAGCGCGCGGAGATCGGGCTCCGGTTCAACGACCTGGTCAAGCGGGGCAGGGTGAAAGCGCCGATCGTCATCGGGCGCGACCACCTCGATACCGGCTCGGTGGCGAGCCCCAATCGAGAGACCGAGGGCATGAAGGACGGAAGCGACGCGATCGCCGACTGGCCCATCCTGAACGCCCTGCTCAATACCGCCTGCGGAGCGAGCTGGGTGTCGCTGCATCACGGGGGCGGGGTCGGCATCGGCTACTCCATCCACGCCGGCATGGTCATCGTGGCCGATGGCACCGACGCGGGGGCGCGGCGCCTGCAACGGGTCCTGACCGCGGACCCGGGCACCGGCGTCATGCGGCATGCCGACGCGGGTTATGACGACGCCATCCGGGTGGCCGCCGAGCGGGGGATCGATCTTCCGATGGTGGACCAGGGGACCGGCGGACCGGCGGACCGAGGCATCGGAGTCTGATCCCGGCTCCCTGATGCCAGTTCTCCGGAATATCGGTTCGCTCGCCCGATGCCTGCCCAGCGGGCCGCAGGGCGACATCCACCTCCTCGAACACGCCGCGCTCGTGTGGGAGGGCGCGCTGCTCCGGTGGGTCGGGCCGGAGCACGACCTGCCCGCCGCCTTCGCAGCATGGCCGAGCCAGGACGCCCGCGGACGGCTGGTCATTCCCGGACTCATCGACTGCCACACCCATCTCGCATTCGGTGGGTGGCGAGCGGAAGAATTCGAGCTTCGTCTCCGGGGAAAGACCTATCTCGAGATCGCCGCCGCCGGCGGAGGGATCGTCTCGACGATGAACCAGACCCGCGCCGCGACGGCGGAGCAGCTCGCGGCACGATGCCGGTCCCACCTGGCCGGCATGGCCCGGCTCGGGGTGACCACGGTCGAAGCCAAGAGCGGTTACGGGTTGGATCTGGAGAACGAGCTCAAGCTCCTCCGGGTCTATCGCGCCCTGGCCGGTGAGATCCACCAGCGCCTGGTTCCGACCTTGCTCGCCGCTCACGTGGTGCCACCGGCGTATCGCGACCGGCGCGACCAATACCTCGCCCTCATCATCGAGGAGATCCTGCCTCGGGTAGTGGAGGAGGGTCTGGCGCGCTTCTGCGACGTCTTCGTGGAGCAATCAGCCTTTACGGCCGAAGAAGCACGCCGGGTCCTCCAGGCCGCGAAGCGGTTCGGCCTTGGGGCCAAGCTCCACGCCGACCAGATCACCTCCTGCGGGGGCGCCGAGCTGGCCGCCGAGGTGGGCGCCGTCTCGGCGGACCACCTCGAGCAGGTCAGCACCGAGGGAATGGGCCGGCTGGCTTCGGCCGGGGTGGTTGCGGTGAGCCTGCCGTTCGCCTCGCTCTACCTCGGCATGGCGCCCATGCCCGCGCGCCAGCTGATCGGGCTCGGGGTCCCGGTGGCGGTCGCCACCGATTTCAATCCGGGATCGGCGCCCAGCTATCATCTGCCGATGGCGCTGACCCTGGCGTGCCTGATCCAGCGGATGACCCCCGCCGAGGCGCTCAAAGGCGCGACGACCATCGCGGCCCGCGCGTTAGGCCTGGAGCGGGAGACCGGTTCCCTGGAGGAAGGTCGCTCGGCCGACTTCGCGGTGATCGAAGCGGAGTCGGTGACCCAGTGGCTCTACCACCTCACCGCGAACGCCTGCGTGCTGACCGTGGCCCGCGGGAATGAGATCTGGCGGGCCCCGGGGTAGTCACCGGTTCATCCGGGCGTCCACCAGGGCGAGGATCGCCTGTTCCCGGGTGGCGGCCTCCTGGTCGATCCGGGTTCCTTCCTCGAGGATGGCCGCAATGGCCTCCCGGTTCTTGATCGAGCCGGCGTTGGTGCGCACATTGAGCCAGGCTCCCCGGATCGCGGCGCGCGTACATAACACGCCGACCCCCGCATCGGAGGCCGAGGCGGGGTTGCCTTCCCGAGCCATGGTCTCGAGCAGATCGAAACAGGCCTGGGCCGACCGCATCACCTGCCAGGGAACCTCGAGCGCCCCCAGGTTGGCGGCTTCGAGGGCCTCGGCCCGCGCCGAGCGTTCCGGGTCGGTCTCCCGGGGCATCCCCGCCGCCACGATCACCCGGTTGAACGCCCGGGTATCGTCATCCACCAGGTGCATCAGCTGCTCCTTGATTCGCTGGCCCCGCTCCGCCCACTCGCCGAACTCGGCCCACCGGGCGTCCCACCCTCGCTTGTGCGACGACAGGTTCGCCACCATGGTCCCGAGCGCGGCGCCCAGGGCGCCCACCAGCGCGGCCGTGGATCCGCCTCCAGGCGCGACCGATTCAGAGGAAGTTTCGTCGACGAACTGCTCGACCGTGAGGCGGGCAAGGGGACGGCTCTCCGGGTTCTGTAACCGGTATTCGATGATCCGCTCCTCCGGATTGAAGGGCGAAAGCTCGTCCAGCCCGAGCGATCGGATGGCCAGCCGGATCAGCTCTCCCTCCGACACTCCGGCCGACCGCTGTTGTTTGCGAAGGAAATATCGCCCCGCCTCGAGCATCGCGGATTTGGGGATCAGGCCCACCAGCTCGGAGCCGGTCACCCGGAGGCCGCGCGCTTCGGCCTTGCGGCAGGCCTCCTCGAACGCCACGTGAAGCGGGGTTATCCGCAAGTTGGTGAGGTTCATGGAGACCTGCGCCACCCCGTACTCCGGGATGTACCACCCGATCGCTTTCACCGCCTTGAGGCTCCCTGGGATCATGACCGGCGCGCCGGCCGCGTCCCGCACGATCGGCCCGGTGAGGGGATCCCCCTCGCGCTTGGGCCGCCCGGTCTCTCGGACATCGAAGGCCACCGCGTTGGCCCGCCGGGTGGAGGTGGTGTTCAGGTTGACGTTGAACGCCACCAGGAAATCCCGCGCGCCGATGACCGTGGCGCCACTCTTCGGGTTGAAGACGGCGGGACCGAAGTCGGGCTTCCAGGCCGGTTCGAGCATCTTCCGCGGAAGCCCTTCGTACTCTCCGGCCCGGATGACCGAAAGATCCTTGCGGGCCGGGTCGGGTTGGGCCGCCTCGTAGAGGTAGACCGGGATGCCAAGCTCTCGCCCCACCCGCTCTCCCAGCCTGCGGGCCAGCGCGGCGGTTTCCTCCATGCTGATGCCGGAGATCGGGACGAGGGGACACACATCGGTCGCCCCCATTCGAGGGTGTTCCCCGGTGTGATGCCGCATGTCGATCAGCTCGCCGGCCCGGGCCATGGCGCGGAAGGCCGCTTCGAGCACCGGATCGGGTTCTCCCGCGAAGGTGATGACGGTGCGGTTGGTCGCCCGGCCCGGGTCGAAGTGAAGCAGGGTCGCCCCTTCTACCGACTCGATGGCGGCGGTAATATGCCGGATGATTTCCTGGTCGCGCCCCTCGCTGAAATTCGGAACGCATTCGATTAGCGCTGGCATGCGCAAGAATCTAGCGGCAATCCCCTCATGATCGAGCTGCCCCTGGCCGGCCGCTCCCGGTACGTCTTTGCGATCCTCATCGCCGGGGCCGGCGTGGCCGCCCTCATGCTCTTCCGGGATTTCTTCCAGCGTTCGCCGCTGACACCCGCCTGGATCGTCTCCCTGTTGTCGCTCCTCGTCGCGGGGGTATATCCCGCGATCCTGGCCGAGGTCATCATCATCCTGGCCACGCTCTATTTCGCGATCGAGCCCTCCAACAGCTTTGCGTTCGCCTATGCGGGAGACGATCTGCGGGTGGCGATCTGGATCGCCTGCATCGGCCTCGCCGACGTGATCGCGTGGCGCCTCCAGCGGGCTCGCCGGGTTTCCGCGACGCGGGAGCAGGCCCTGAGCGAAAGCGAAGCCCGGTATCGTGACCTGCTGGAACAGGCTTCCGACGGTATCGTTCTGCTGCAGCCCGACGGCCGTTTCGTGCTGTTGAATCAGCGCGCCGCCGCGATGCTGGGGTATGAGGAATCCGAGCTGCTCTCCCACCGGCTGCCCGACGTGTACGTCTCCCGGGATCGCCTCCGGCCTCCGGCCAACCTGGACGGTCCGGGAGATTCGGTCGTGCTGGAGGAACGCCGGCTGCGGCGCAAGGACGGCACCGTCTTCGATGCGGAGCTGAGTCTCCGGCGCACCGGCCGGGGGCTGCTCCAGGGCATTATCCGGGACATCACCGAGCGCCGCCGCGCCGAGGAAGTGCGCCTCGGCGCCCAGAAGACGCTCCAGCGCATTACCGCCTCGGTGCCCGGGGTGGTCTATCAGTACACCATCGACGGGGATGGCAACGGCCGCTTCGCCTATATCAGCGAACGGGTGAAGGAGCTCTTCGGGGTCAGCGCCTGGGAGGTGCTCGAGCATCCCGACCGGCTGCTCGAGTCGATCGATCCCGAGGATCGCCACGCCGCCACTCCGGTGTTCCGGCGAGCCTCCGAGCGCCTGGAGCCGTATTCGTTCGATTTCCGGATCCGGCCCCATCCCGGCGAGCTACGCTGGCTTCGCGCCATCGCCACCCCGGTTCGGGAAGAGGATCTGCTGGTGTGGCATGGGGTGATCGTGGACGTCACCGAGCAGCGTCAGCTCCAGGCCGAGCTGCTCCAGGCCCAGAAGATGGAAAGTCTGGGGCGGCTTGCGGGAGGCATGGCCCATGATTTCAATAATCTCCTCACCGTGATCCGGGGATATGCCGAGGTGCTCTCGAGCCAGCTGGGAGACGAGGACCCCCGCCGGGACGAGCTCCGGGAGATCGGTGACGCGGCGACCCGGGGCGCGGGCCTGACCCGGCAGCTCCTCGCTCTGAGCCGGAGGCAAATGCTGGTGCCCCGTGATGTCGACCTCAACGTGCTGGTGACCGATCTCGAGCGCATGCTGCGTCGGGTGATCGGCGCCCACATCGAGATTGTGACGGTGCTGTCGCCCGAGCTGGGGTGGGTGCGGGCCGATCCGGGTCAGCTGGAACAGGTGCTGCTCAACCTCGCCGTCAATGCCCGCGATGCCATGCCGCAAGGCGGCACCCTCCGCCTGGAGACCGCCCGGGTCCAGGTGAGCCGTGGCGCCAGCGATCGGGCCACCCAGGGCGTGGCGCCGGGCGACTACGTCGTGCTCATGGTCGCCGACACCGGCATCGGAATGGATGGGGAAACCCAGGCCAAGGCGTTCGAGCCGTTCTTCACCACCAAGCCGCCCGGCGAAGGCACCGGGTTAGGGCTCGCCACGGTGTACGGGATCGTGCAGCAGAGCGGCGGGGCGGTCACGCTGGACAGCAGCCCCGGCAAGGGGACGACCCTGCGGCTCTTTTTCCCGAGAATCGAGCCGGTCGATGAACCCGGCGACCAGGCCGAACCCTCCGCGGCGGCCGGCGCGAAACGGAACAAGGGCACCATCCTGGTGGTGGAGGATGAGGAGCGGGTTCGCCGTCTGACCTGCCGCATCCTGGAACACTACGGCTACGGAGTGCTGGAAGCCGCCGATGGCCAAACCGCCCTCGACCTGCTGCATGGAGGAGAATCCGCGGTGGATCTGCTGGTCTCCGACGTGCTCATGCCGGGGATGAATGGGCCGGAGCTGGCCGACCGGGCCCGCCGCCAGCGGCCCGACCTGCCGGTCCTGCTTCTCTCCGGGTACGCCGCCGACGAAATCCCGAGGAGGGAAGGGACCGAGTTTCCTCCGGGCCAGGCCTTCCTTCAGAAGCCGTACTCCCCCGAGGCGCTCGCGATCGCCGTGGAGGAGCTGCTGGCCACCCCGCGCGAACCCTCGGACTGATCAGCCTGCCGATCGGGGAAGCGCGGGCCACTGCTGGGTGACGCAGTGCACCGCGCCCAGTCCCCAGACCAGATCGGTGCAGGTGATCGGTACCACCCGCCGGGTCGGAAACAACGGTTGCAGGATGTCGATGGCCTGCCGGTCGCGGTCGCAGCCGAACACCGGCAACACCACCGTGGCGTTTGCGATATAGAAGTTCGCGTAACTGACCGGAAGACGCTGATCCTCGTGATACATCGGCGGAGGGAGTGGAAGGTCGACGATCCGGAACGGCCGGCCATCCTGGTCCCGCATGGCGCGAAGCCTCGCCAGGTTGTCGGTGAGCCGGCGGTGATTCAGGTCGGAGGGATCCGGCTCCACCACGGTGACGACGGTCCGGGGATCCACGAATCGGGTCAGGTCGTCCACATGCCCGTCGGTGTCGTCTCCCTCGATCCCTTCTCCGAGCCAGAGAATGTTCGTCGCGCCGAGATAGTCCCGCAGGGCCATCTCGATGCTGGCACGGCTCAATCCGGGATTCCGGTTGGGATTGAGGAGGCACTGCTCGGTGGTGAGCAGGGTCCCCGCCCCGTTCACGTCGATGCTGCCACCTTCCAGGATCATGCCCGGGGCCACCCGGGGCAGCGCGAGCTCCGCCGCGATTCGGGCGGGAATCGCGTCGTCCTGATCGAAGGGTGGGTATTTCCCGCCCCAGGCATTGAATCCCCAGTCGAGCACGACCTGCTCGCGCAAGCCACCGGGCGTTTGCCGCTCCACGAAGATCGGTCCATGGTCGCGGCACCACGCGTCGTCGGTGGGATGGCGATGGAAGGTGACCCGGGAGAGGGGAACCCCGGCCTTTCGCAGCTCCTGCCGCGCCGAGGCTTCCAGGTCGTCCTGGCCCACATTGATGTGGATCTCTTCGCCGGGGGCCAGCGCCCCGGCGATGTGCGCGAAGATGGCAGGCACCGGCCCGAACTTCCCGGGCCAGGAGGCTTCCTTGTGGGGCCAGCTGAGCCAGGTGCCCCGGTGGGGCTCCCATTCCGCCGGCATCCGGTAGCGGGGCGACGCCCCGCTCACGGCACCGAGTCGAGAAACCGCTCGGTTAACCCGCTATACGCGTCGATCCGCCGATCCCGCAGGAAAGGCCAGTGGGTGCGCGTGATATCGACCGCCTCGAGCGGACAGGAAACCACCAGGACTTCCTCCTGCTCGCTCGCGGTGCCGATCAGCCGCCCGCTCGGATCGGCCACGAAGCTTCCGCCCCAGAATTCGAGTCCCTGGTCCGCCGCGCCGCCGGGCCGCGGCTCGAAGCCGACCCGGTTCACCGCCGCTACGTAGCATCCGTTCGCGATGGCATGAGCCCGCTGCATGGTCTCCCAGGCGGCCCGCTGGCGCTCGCCGTATTCGGCCTTCTCGGGCGGCAGCCAGCCGATCGCGGTGGGGTAGAAGAGGATCTCGGCGCCGGACATGGCGGTGATCCGCGCCGCTTCCGGATACCACTGATCCCAGCAGATCAGGACACCGATCCGGGCGAACCGGGTCTGCCAGGTGCGGAACCCGAGATCCCCGGGAGTGAAGTAGAACTTCTCGTAATACTGGGGATCGTCCGGGATGTGCATCTTCCGGTACTTCCCCAGATAACGACCGTCCGCGTCGAGGATGGCGGCCGTGTTATGGTAGAGGCCCTCGGCCCGCTTCTCGAAGAGGGACGCGATCAGCACGATGCCCAGCTCGGCGGCCAGCGCGCCCAGGCGCTCGGTGGTCGGACCGGGCACCGGTTCCGCCAGCCGGAAGAAGGCGTGATCTTCGACCTGGCAGAAATACCGGCTGGTGAAGAGCTCGGGGGTGCAGACGATCTGGGCTCCCCGTGCCGCCGCCTCGCGGATTCGCTCGATCGCGTGGCTCAGATTCCGCTTTGGATCGGCCTCGATCCGAAGCTGGGGCAACCCGATGGTTACCGGACGCGGTGCAACGGTCTCGTTCATGCCGGGAAAGCTAACGAGACCCGCGCGGCGCCCGCCCCGACCGGCCAGGCCAAGGTGACCGATTCGCCCTGGAGGGTGCGGTCGAGTCCGCTCTCGGATTGCGACACGGTTTCGATCGGGTAGCGCCACTCGATGGCTCGGGGCGCCTCGATCGTCAGAGGGTGACCGAGGGAAAGCTCGGTGGTGAACCAGGCATCGGCGGGCCAGGCCCGATCGGGTTGCCAGGCGAGGGTGGCCTCGACCCGGCCGTCGGGGTGAATCCGGTAGATCTTGGTGAGCCGGTCCAGCTCGAACTGGAAGATCAGGGTTTCGCCCTCTTCCCGATGGGTCACCCTGGCCTCGCTCCCGGCCCACGAGTGGATCGGCGTCGCCGAGCCGTCGGCCAGCGGGCCGGCATCGATGCCGGCGGGATAGATGCGCTCCTGAAACAGGGCGCGCGGCTCCGGGTCGATGGGAGGCAGGGCTTCGAGCCTGCGCTCGATGTTGTGAATCGAGACCGCGTCGCCGTCGGAGGGAGCCCCGCCCGCGTGCTCCAGCGGCTCATGATACGGCTCTCGCCGCCGGGTGAGCGTATCGGCGTGATTCCGGAGGCGGGCCAGATCGGTCAGCTCCACGATGGCGGCGCCCCGCGCGGGACTGATCGCGAGGGAGGCACGATTCGAGTGGGCCAGGAGTTCTTCGCGGCCGTCGCAGTCGTCGTCGGTCGCGGCCCACCCCAGGGCGTCATGCCGCCGGAGGTCGGCCTCGGCGCGAGCCAGCTCGCGCCAGATCGCGTGCCGGAGGTGGGGGAGATACAGGCCGCCGAAGACCCCGTGCCAGTAGGCGTCATTGCACTGCGCCTTTCCGATGGCCCGTCGAGCCAGGGGCGGGTCGCCCCGCTCTCGGCAGAGCCGGGAAAGGGCCAGCATCTTCTTGTGCATCCGGTTGGCTTCGGAGTACTTCGCGAAAAAATTGCGCCAGTGGGAACCGCGGAGCAGCGCACCTTCAGGGCCCTTCACCCGGGCCTCGCCCAGCTCGGCTTCGAGCCGGGCGAGCCGACGGGCGGCTCGGGCGGGGAGGGCCCAGCCCTCCATCTCGTGATAGGAAGCGCTGGGCAGATAGGCGATGCCGGCCGGGGGCACTTCCCGCAGCGCCTCGGACAGGGTGACCAGTCGGAGCGCGCCGGATTCCCGGAGCCGATCGAGGGTGGCCAGAAAATCCTTGAGCCAGCCTTTCTGGTAGACCCACTCGAAGGTGCCCGGCCAACCGCCGAACTTCTCGCCGTCGTCGGCGAGGACCGCGACGGGAGGTCGCTCGCCGGCCGGGCCGCCGGCCGGCGGCGTCCCTAACCCGCTTATGTAGGCGGCGAATTCGGCCGGGGGCTGAAACGGCACCAGGTAGCGGAGGTGCTCGTCGATCGGGAACAGATCGATGGCGCGCCCGCCGTCTTCGGTGCGCCAGGGCTGATGCAGGACGTCCCGCTCGAAGCCGGCCACCAGGAAGTGACGATCGTCCACCAGGGCATAGCGAATGCCCGCTGCGTGGAGATCGCCGGCCAGGTGGGGTTCCCAGACCCGCTCGGTGAGCCACAGTCCGGAGGGCTCGACCCCGAACCGGGCCCGCAGGGCCTCCCGGAGCCGGCCGATCTGCTCGAGCCGGTCCTCCCGGGTCAGGGTGACCAGGATGGGCTCGTCATAACCCGCGGCGAGCAGCTCGATCCGTCCGTCGGTCACCCACCGCCCCAGCTCGTCGAGAAACCCCCCGTGGTGCTGCTCCAGCCAGTCGAGCAGCGGTCCCGAAACGTGGAGGCTCGCGGGCGCCGCGCCCCCGGCGATGATCTCGTGCAGCAGGGGACGATAGACCTGGGCCAGGTGCTGCTCGAACACCCAATCGAAGTTGCCGACCGGCTGATGCAGATGGAGCCCGAAGGCGAACAGGACCGTCACGGGGCGGGGGGCGAGGTGGAGTTCGCCGGGGGCTCCGGGTCGCCCGGGATGGAGAACCCGAAGCGCTCCGCCAGGCCGCGGAGACTCCGCCGCAGCTCGGGCGGACCCTGGGCGAGCAGGCGGGCGTAGCGGCTCTGGGCCTCGAATGGCACCGCGCGCTCCTCCACCGCGAGGAGATCGAGAGCGCGGGTTATGCCTTCCAGATCCACCCCATCGGCCTCCGCAGGGTCGGCCGGGAGCCGCCGGACCAGCGCGTCGGCGATCGCGCGCCGATACTCCACCAGCCCGTCGGTGATCCGGGCCGCCTCGAGGGGGTCCAGCACCTGGGGTCGGAGCACCCGCCGGAGCGCGGCCCGGAGGGTGTCCTGCTCCCGCTCCGGCAGATCGGCGAAGGTCACCCGGACCGGGGCGCCGTCGGGGGCTTCCCGGACCTGCACCGCAACGTCCAGGAATTCCCGGGGCATCACCTCGACCAGGAAGTGACGGATCCTCCCGGTGCGACGCTGCTGGACCGCGAGGCGCCCCTCCGGTCCGGCTTCCACGTGGTAGGGACCGAGGTCGCTCGGGGTGGTGGGGGGATCCAGCTCGCGGGAAATCACGAACGCCGCGGCAACCCGGACCTCGGCGGGAAGCCGGGGCCGGCACCGATCATAGACATCGGCGCCAGTGCCTACGGCGGGGTCGTTGCTCAGCGCGGGCTCGAGCCGGGTGCGAAGGCCGGCGTGGAGCGTCTCGGCATCCGGGCCGGTGGCATCGATCGCCCGGGCCGCATGGCGGAGACAGATCCTCGTCTCCAGTCCGCCGATGTCATCGAAGAACCATCCGCATGAGGTGAACATCGCGAGCGCATCCACTTCCATTTCGAGGAGCTCACGAGCCCGGACCGGAAGCGGCGAGGGACCCGGGGGGATCCAGCCGTTGCGGGCCTCCCAGGGATCCTTGAGGAGCGGAGCGCCCTCCGACTCGAATCGATGGTGGAGCTCTCCCGCCGCCCAGTCCAGCGCCTCGCGGAGCGGGGCACGCCAGGCCTGCGAGGTGTCGGGCCGAGTCCGGCAACCGCAGTCGGAGCGCCAGCGCTCCACTCCGTGGACACAGCTCCATGAGCTTGGCTCGATCAGCTCGACCGGATGCTCCGCCGGGTGGCGGGCCAGGAACGAGGCGAAGTTGTCGAGCCGCACTTCGGGATCGCGGGCAAGCCGGTCCAGCGTGGCCGCAAGCGCCATCTCTCCGAAGTGATGATGATGACCGAAAGTTTCTCCGTCCGCGGCCAGGGAAACCAGGGTCGGCCCGGTTTCCGCCGCCGGCCGGCTCAGGACTTCGGAGGTCCAGAGCTCGGCATCGTGAATCAGCCGCCCGAACGCGACGTCGTGCGACAGCGCCCCGTCGTAGATGAATACCGCGATCGAATGACCCGAGCTGGTGGGGATCAGCCCCGGCAATCCGGCCGGGGGAGGCTGAACCACCTGGCGCGGCGCGAGAATGGTGAAGCGGATTCCTTCGCCGGCGAGCACGTCCAGCGTTTCCATGTCGGCGGCGGTCTCCGGAAGCCACATCCCGACCGGCTCGTGACCGAAGCGACGCCGGAAATCCGCGATCCCCCAGCGCACCTCGGTGATCTTGTCGCGGCGGGACGCGAGGGGAAGGATGAGATGGTTGTAGGGCATGGCGATGGCATTGCCATGTCCCCGGCGGGAGCGGCTGACCCGGTCCGCGGCCAGGATGGCGTTCCAGGTGTCGGGCGCTTCCCGGCTGAGCCACTCGGCGAGCCGCGCCCCCACGTTGAAGCTGATCGCTTCGAGGGTGTTGACGATCCGGGCGATCCGGCCGTCCGGCGCCGGGATCCGCGCCGCCACCACCGCGCGATAGCACTCCTGCTCGATCCGGCGATTCCAGTCGTGATAGGGCGCCGCGCTCGGCTCCCGTTCCACCTGTTCCAGCCAGGGATCTTCCCGGGGCGGCTGATAGAAGTGAGCGTGGAAGACGACGGAGCGCATGCCCGCTACTGTCCCAGAACCGCAGCGAGCACCGGGAGGATCTCGGGAAACAGATTGTCCTGCTCCCTAACCCGTTCCGCCAGCTCCCCGGCCGCCGCCAGCCGCCCCCGGCCCTCCGGCTCCAGCGCGCTCACCAGGTGGTCCACATGATCGGCGTGCCCCTGAAACCGGCGGGTGGCATAGTCCGCGGCGGCGCCGGTCGAGATGATGAACTGCCAGTCGCTCGACTGCAAGAGCAGAAGCTCACGAGCCGCCTGGGCCAGCACCGGATGGCAAGCCGGGTCACGAAGCGCTGCCGGCGCCACCGACCAGAACCGCTGCTCGAGAGGCCAGAGCCGTTCCCAGGTCCACCGGGTGCCAGGGTTGAGCCACATGCTGAAATCGCCGTTCGCCCCCCATGAACCGGCGGCCAGCGCGATGCCGGCGGCCGGCGGGGAGGCGGCGAGGTGTTCGGAGGCGGTCGTGGGGTGCGGTCCACCCCGGGAGGCGAGATGACGATACACATCGCCAATGAAGTCCACGCCCTCGAACCACCAGTGACCGAACAGCTCGGTGTCGAAGGGCGCGACGATGAGGTCCTCGTTTCCGTCGTGGGACTGCTGTTCCCGTCGCCACAGGAGCCAGTGCAGATGGGCCGCGTGTCCAAAAGCCCGCGCGCGAGCGACATTCGGTTCGTACGGTTGTTTCGCGCCCAGGTCGGCGTCGGGATTGGTCACCCGCCAGAACTTGAGGCCGCCCGGATAGCGAATCTTGTGGAACTCCAGATAATCACCGTCGCCGGGGAACCCCCCGTGACGACTCCAGACCTGCCTGGTGCTTTCGGGATCCCGGATCAGGGCGGTAACAGCGGGTTGACCGCTCCGCGGGGACACCTCATAGGCGCGATAGGGTGTACGCCGCGCCGGCTCGTACCCGGACTGCTCATCCGCCAGCGGCACCGATACCACCCCGCCATTGGCGCGAATCGACCGTTCCGGCCAGCCCGCTTCACGATACAGTCCCAGCGGGCGACCCGCCTCGGCGAGGTGCGCGTCGACGTAGAAGAACCGGTATCCCTGCCTGCCGAGGTGCTCCTCGATGCCGGGACGATCGGGCAGGAACGGCGCGGAGGCATCGGGGTGCCAGTCGCCCCGGGGACGATAGGCGCATTCCGGCACCCAGCATCCGGCCGGCTCCAGGCCGAAGGTCCGGCGGTGCTGGACCCGTCCCATCGCGAGCTGGAGGGCGATGCTTTCGTCCCGGGCGAGGAGCGGGAGGAAGCCGTGGGTCGCCGCCGATGAGAGCATTTCGATCCGGCCCGCCTCGGCGTGACGCCGCAGACACGCGGTCACATCGCCGTCCCAGGCCTCGAAGAGGCGTTCCAGACGGGCGAACCGCTCGTTCCAGAAATGGGCCAGCGGAATCAGGTGCTCTTCCCCCGAGCCGGCAAATCCCGCGATGGCCTCCCGGCAGGCTTCCCGCCGCTGGGCGAAGAACGGAATCAGCTCGGCGCGAAGCGATGGGCTGGTGAGTTGCGCCGCGAGGACCGGAGTGACCCCGATGGTCAGCGGAGCGGCCACCTGCTGACCCTCCAGCAGGTCGAGGGTCTCGATCAGGGGGAGATAGGTGTCCACCATCGCCTCGCACAGCCAGTCGCTGCCGTGGGGCCAGCGCCCGTGATGGAGAACCCAGGGGAGATGACTATGGAGGGTGAGGACGAAATCCATTCGGGTCAGGTTCCGGCCCCGGGAGAGGGGGGCGTGGCCACCGCGGCCCGGTACACGTCGAGATACTGCTCGACCGACCGCTCCCAGCCGAAATCCTGCGCCATCGCGTTGCGACGGATTCGATTCCACTCCGAGGCGTTGCCGTAGCAATCGAGACCGCGGAGCGCGGCTCCCACCAGCGATTCCGGCTGATACGGGCCGAACACGAATCCGGTCACTCCATCTTCCACCGTATCGGCGAGCCCGCCAACCCGCCGCACCACCGGGATCACCCCGTAGCGCTGGGCCCGCATCTGGGTGAGCCCGCACGGCTCATACTGACACGGCATCAGCAGAAAGTCCGCGCCGCCCATCAGGAGATGTTCGAGCCGATCGGTGAAATCGGTATTGACGGCGATTCGCCCGGGATGCTGCGCCGCGAGCGCGGCGAGCGCCTGCTCGAACCGGGCTTCCCCGGCGCCGATGAAGACGAATTGTGCTCCAACCGGCGAAGAGAACAGGGCGGGACTCTGGAGCACCAGGTCGAGTCCCTTCTGGGTCACCAGCCGGGCCGCCATCGCGAAGAGGGGAACCCCGGGGAGGTTGGCGAGTCCAAAAATCCGCTGGACCTCACGCTTGCACTCGGTCTTGCCGGCAGGATCATCCCGGGTGAAACCCACCGGGATCTGCGGGTCGGCCGCCGGGTCCCACACGTCCTGATCGATCCCGTTCAGGATGCCCCGGAAGCGCGGTCCCAGCCAACTGAACACTTCCTGGAGTCCGAACCCTCCGTCCGGGGTGCGAAGCTCCCGGGCGTGGTTCGGACTCACGGTCACCACCCGGTCGGCAAAGACCAGCCCGCCCTTCAGCACGTTCACCTTGCCGTACCACTCGAGATGCCGCCAGGTGAACAGCTCGTGCGGGAGCCCGAGCTGGTCGAGCAGGCTCGGCGGATAGTGTCCCTGGTATCCCGCGTTGTGCACCGAGAGAACGGTACGGATCCGGTCATAACGCGGATCGCCCGCGTGCCGGGTCCGGAGAAAGAGGATGGCGAAGGCCGCGTGCCAATCGTGGGCGTGCAGCAGGATCGGGCCGGCGGCGAGTCCGGGCAGCGCCTGGAGCGCCGCGAGCGAGAAGAACGCGTAGCGGAACTGGTTGTCGGGATAGTCGCCGGAGGCGTCGCCGTAGAGACGCTCGCGATCGAAGAACCCGTCGTGCTCGACGAAGTACACCTGGGTGCCGGGGTGGGTCTCCTGCTGACGGAACAGGCGTCCGGTGATTTCGGTGGCCCCGACCCGGACCCGGAGGTCCTCGCCGACCTGGATCAGTGGTCCGGCGCTTTTCCGAGCCGAGCGATAGAGCGGCAGCAGGGCGATGGTGCGCACTCCCGCGCCCGATTGCCAGGCCGCAAGGTTGGCCACCGCCTCGGCGAGGCCGCCACTCCGGGCGTAGGGGTAGTACTCCGCGCTGATGTGGGCGACCGTGACCGGCGAGCTGCCCGCATCGAACAGGGCCGATCGGGGATATCGTGCCCGACTTGGGGTGCGCCGTTCCGGCTCGACCCGGGCGGGTTGACCGCTACGCGGTGGCGGCTTTCTCGCCCGCGAAGACCGGTCGGTCGTCTTTGAACCGATCGCCCCGGATGGCGGGGACGTAGTATTGCTCGGTGTAGTCGAGGACCATGCGCCGGGCGGTGAAATGGGCTCCGGCCACCCGGATCGCGTTTCGCATCCGGTCGACCCATCCGAGCGGGACACCGGCGGCGTCGCGCTCGTAGAAGAGCGGGACGATCTCTTCTTCGAGAAGCCGGTAGAAGTGCTCGGCGTCGTACTGATCCTGCTCGAAGCCGTTGCTGGCCTCCTGCTCAGGTGGTTCCGGGATGCTCCAACCGTTGGTTCCATCGTAGCCCTCCTCCCACCATCCGTCCATAGTGCCCAACTGAGGCACGCCGTTCAAGGCGGCTTTCATCCCGCTCGTCCCGCAAGCCTCCAGAGGCACCCGGGGCAGGTTGACCCAGAGGTCGACCCCCTGCACCAGGGCCGAAGCGAGGTGCATGTCGTAGTCCTCGAGGAAGGCGACTCTTCCCTCGAAGAACGGGTTGTGGGTCCAGCGGTACACCTCCTGGAGCACTTCCTTCCCCGGGTTGTCGGCTGGATGGGCCTTGCCCCCGAAGATGATCTGGACCGGCCGGCGGCGATCGCAGAGAAGCCGCTGCAACCGATCCACGTCGCGGAAGATCAGATTGGCGCGCTTGTAGGTGGCGAAGCGCCTGGCAAATCCGATGGTCAGGGCGTAGGGGTGCAACAGGGTTCCCGCCGCCACCACCTGGTTGGCTTCGGTCCACTGATACGCGAAGCGACGCCGGGCCTCCTCGCGGATGAATCCCATGAGGGTTCCCTTGAGCTCGTTGTGCACGGCCCAGAGATCGGCCAGGTCCAGGTCCCGGAGCTGCTCCCACAACTCCGGGTCGTCGAGCCGCGCTCCCCAGTCGCTCCCCAGTTTGCGGTCGAGGACTCCCATCATGGGGTTGGCCATCCAGCTCGCCAGATGCACGCCATTCGTGATGCTCCCGATGGGGACCTTGTCCGGGTCCCTTCCCGGCCAGAGCGCTTGCCACAGATGACGCGACACGACGCCGTGTTTCCGGGAAACCGCGTTGACCCGGGCCGACAGGTTGAGTGCCAGCACCGTCATCTGGAATCCCCGGCCGGGCTCGCTGGGATGGCGGCCCAGCGACAGAACGGCCTCCCGGGGAACTCCCATCGATTCCCAAACCGGTCCGGTGCATTGGGCGAGATGGTCCTCATCAAAGGCGTCGTGACCGGCGGGGACCGGCGTGTGGGTGGTAAAGACGGTGGTCCGTCGAACCTCGGACACACCGTCCTTCCAGGTGCCGCCCCCCGCGGTAATCTCCCGGATCCGCTCCAGCATCATGAACCCGGCGTGGCCTTCGTTGGCATGCCATGCGCCCGGCATCACCTCCAGCGCTCGCAGGACCCGGACTCCGCCCACCCCAAGCAGCCATTCCTGTTTGAGCCGGGTATCGGTGCCGCCACCGTACAGCTTGCCCAGCAGCATCCGGTCTTCGGGGTGATTCAGCTCCAGGTTGGTATCGAGCAGGTAGATCGGGACGCGCCCGACTCGCATCATCCAGGTTTTGACGTAAATGGTGCGGCCAAAACACTCCACCGAAGCGAGCCAGGGCTCTCCTTTCGGGCCGGACAATTCGACCAGCGGAGTCAGGGCGGGGTCGACGTGATCGTCGCTGTCTTCCTGCCAGCCGTCGCTGCGGAGCCGTTGGTCGAAGTACCCCTTCAGATAGAACAGTCCCACCCCGACCAGGGGGACTCCCAGGTCTGAAGCGGACTTGCAGTGATCGCCGGCCAGCACGCCGAGGCCGCCACTGTAGATCGGCACCGAGCTGTGAAAGCCGAATTCGGCGCAGAAGTAGGCCACCGGCCGGACCGGATTCTGGAGATTGGGATGATGGCGAGCGAACCAGGTCCGCTCCGCGGTCCGATCGGTCGCCATCCACTCCACCACCAGGTCGTAGTGGCGAAGGAAGCCGGGCTCCTGGGCCAGCCGTTCCAGTCTCGCCGCCGACACTTCCCGCAACAGCTCGATCGGATTGTGTCGGACCTGTCGCCAGAGCGGAGCGTCGATGCTCCGGAGCAGGGCGCGCGCTTCCCGGTTCCACGACCAGGAGAGATTGGTCGCCAGCGCGCTCAACCCTTCCAGCCTGGGAGGGAGGTTGGTGACCTTGGAACGGATCGCCATGAATCAGTGAACCAGCTTCTTGTACCGGATCCGGTGCGGCTCGTCGATCGCCATTCCCTTGCGGCGTTTGTAGTCCGCCGCGTATTCCTGGAAGTTCCCTTCGAACCAGAACACTTCGCTGTCGCCCTCGAAGGCCAGCATGTGAGTCGCGATCCGGTCGAGGAACCATCGGTCGTGGCTGATCACCACGGCGCACCCCGCAAAGCCGAGCAGCGCGTCTTCCAGCGCGCGCAGCGTGTCGACGTCCAGATCGTTGGTGGGCTCGTCGAGGAGGAGCAGGTTCCCCCCGCTCTTGAGCAGCTTGGCCAGATGGACCCGGTTCCGTTCGCCCCCCGACAACGTGCCGACTTTCTTCTGCTGGTCGGCGCCCCGGAAATTGAAGCCGGCGCAGTAGGCCCGCGCGTTGACCCGGCGCCGTCCGAACTCCAGCTCGTCCTCTCCGCCGGAGATCTCCTGATAGACCGTGTGGCCGGGGTCGAGCGCATCCCGGGTCTGATCCACGTACGCCAGCTGCACCGTCGAGCCGACCACCAGCGAGCCCGCGTCCGGTTTTTCCTGACCGGTGATCATCCGGAACAAGGTGGTCTTGCCGGCCCCGTTCGGACCGATCACGCCGACGATGCCGCCGCGGGGAAGGGAGAGGTTGAGGTTCTCGAACAGCAGGCGGTCGCCGTAGCCCTTGGCGAGATCCTTGGCCACGACGACTTCGTCGCCCAGACGTTCCGGCACCGGAATCAGGATTTCCGCGGCGCCTTCCTGCTGTTTTTCGCCCTGGATCCGCAGCTCTTCATAGGCGGTGATCCTGGCCTTCTGCTTGGCGTGACGCGCCCGCGGCGCCATCCGGATCCACTCCAGCTCGCGCTCCAGGGTCTTCTGGCGCGCCGACGCCTGCTTTTCCTGCACGGCGAGCCGCTGCTGCTTCTGCTCGAGCCAGGAGGAGTAATTCCCCTTCCAGGGAATCCCCTCGCCCCGCTCCAGCTCGAGGATCCAGCCCGCCACGTTGTCGAGGAAGTAGCGGTCGTGGGTGACCGCCACGATGGTCCCGGCGAACTCCTGAAGGTGCCGTTCCAGCCAGGCGACCGACTCGGCATCGAGGTGATTGGTCGGCTCGTCGAGCAGCAGGAGGTCGGGCTGCTCGAGCAGCACCCGGCAGAGCGCCACCCGCCGCCGTTCCCCTCCGGACAGGGTCGAGACATCGGCGTCGCCGGGAGGAAGCCGGAGCGCGTCCATCGCGATGTCGATCTTGCGGTCCAGATCCCAGAGTCCCTGGGCCTCGATCCGCTCCTGCAAGGCGCCCTGTTGCTCCAGCAGGCGGGTCATCGCGTCGTCGCTCATCGGCTCGGCGAATCGCGCCGAGATCGCTTCGAACTCGGCGAGCAGGGCGCGCTGCGACGCCACGCCGTCCATCACGTTGCCGCGCACGTCCTTGGAAGGATCGAGGGCGGGCTCCTGGGACAGATAGCCGATCCGGATGCCATCCGCCGGACGAGCGTCTCCCTGAAAATCGGGATCCACGCCGGCCATGATCCGGAGCAGCGTGCTCTTCCCGGCGCCGTTGGCGCCCAGCACGCCGATCTTGGCGCCGGGGAAAAATGCCAGATAAATCCCCTTGAGAATCTCCCGCCCCGGCGGGACGACCTTCCGGAGATTGGTCATCGTATAGATGTACTGCGGATTCGCCATAGGGGGCGGAACATACCCCGGTCCGGAAGGCATCGGGAGGGGGCGACGCGCGCCGATCCGCGTTGGAATCGGATCGGCGCCCGCGATTTTCTGTGACGCGATTCTTTGGAGTTATCCACAGAGTACACCGATGACACGGATTTCAGATCTTTCTTGGTCCTCCTATTCCACCCCCTCATTGCAAGTGACTATAATCCGTGTCCTCCGTGTAATCTGTGGATGAAAAACAATGGAGCCTTCCTAAGTGACGCGGCCAGCCTGGTACACCGGATGCCTGCTTGTCGCTGCCGCAGGAATCGCGACAGCTCAGGGAACACCACCTCTCTCCTATAGCGATCTGCTCTCGCGCTCCCCCGCGGCCGACTGGATCCGCCTGGATCCGGAGAACACCCTGTATATGGACCTGCCCGCAGGGCGGGTGATCATCCTCCTTGCGCCGAAGTACGCCCCGCTCCACGTCGCCAACATCAAGAAGATGGCTCGCGCGAAGTACTTCGACGGGGCCGCGATCGTCCGGGTGCAGGACAACTACGTGGTGCAGTGGGCCTGGCCGGAGAACACCGGCCCCAATATGCCCGAAGCGAAGAACCCTCTCACTCCTGAATTCGCCCGGCGTCTTTCCGCGGACCTTCCTTTCACGCCACTGAGCGATCCGGACACCTATGCGCCCGAGGTCGGCTTCTCCGAGGGCTTTCCGGTGGCCCGGAACCGGAGTCTGGGGTTGACCTGGATGACCCACTGTTACGGCATGGTCGGCGCGGGCCGGGCCGACCCGGCCGAGAGCGGACCAGGCAGCGAGCTGTACGCCGTCATCGGGCAATCGCCTCGGCACCTCGACCGGAACGTCGCATTGGTCGGGAGAGTGGTGCAGGGCCTCGAGCTGCTCTCGAGCCTGCCCCGGGGCACCGGAAACATCGGCTTCTACACCAGCCCATCCCAATACGTGACGATCCGCTCCATCCGGCTCGCCGCCGATCTGCCCGAAGCGGAGCGCGTGCCCCTGGAAATGTTGCGAACCGGGAGCCCCACCTTCCTCCAGGTGATCGCCTCGCGACGGACCCGGCGGGAGAGCTGGTTCGTCGAGCCGACCGGAAAGATCAACGTCTGCAACGTGCCCCTCCCCATTCGCACTCCAGCGCACTGACCGCCGGTCCGCCGGTCCGCCCTATTTCACCCTCCGTCCCCCCTTGATCACCGCGCTCACCCGCTCGAGGACCGTGATGTCGGCGAGCGGATCTCCGGGAACCGCGATCAGATCGGCGAGCTTGCCCGGAGCGATCTCGCCCCGGTCGGGGGTGCCGAGGAGCTCGGCGCCATTGATGGTGGCGGTGCGGATGGCGTCGATGGGGGACATCCCCGACCGCACGTAGACCGCGAATTCCTTCGCATTCATTCCATGCGGCAGCACCGCCGCGTCGGTGCCGAAGGCGATCTTCACGCCGGCCGCGACGGCCTTCCGAAAGGAGGCGTCCGCCAGCGGCATGACGTAATCCGCCTTGGCGCGAATCGGGGGAGGGAGCGCGTTCCGGTCGATGAGATCCGCCAGCGCGCGGGTGGGCACCAGCCAGGTGCCCCGCTGCTTCATCATCGCGATCGCTTCATCGTCGAGCATCGAGCCGTGCTCGATCGAGGTCACCCCCGCGCGGATCGCCGCCTTGATGCCTTCGGTCCCGTGTGCGTGGGCCGCCACCTTGAGTCCGTGACGAGTCGCTTCCTCGACAATGGCGCGCATCTCCTCCTCGGAGAGCTGCTGCGCGCCCACCGTCGCGTCGAACGACAGAACCCCGGCGGTCGCGCAGATCTTGATCACCTTCGCCCCGTATTTGACCTGCTCCCTTACCGCCTTGACGACCTGCTCCACCCCGTCCGCGACGCCGTGCAGCGGGTCCTGCACCACCACCCCCGGCGCGAACCCGGTCACGTCGCAGTGTCCCCCGGTGATCCCGATCGCATGGCCCGCCGGAATGATGCGGGGGCCATCGATATCGCCCCGATCGATGGCGTGCATCAGCGCGATGTCGGTGAAATCGGGAGCCCCCACGTTGCGCACCGTGGTGAACCCGGCGAGCAGGGTCTTGCGTGCGTTCACCACGCCGTGGAGCGCCGCATCCGCGGCCGTCTCTCGCACCGGCCCGAGCTCGAACCCGGGACGGATTTCCCCGGTGAGATGAACATGCGCATCGATCAACCCTGGGAGCAGGGTGGCCTGCCCCAGGTCGATCACGCTCGCGCCGGCCGGGGGCGTCCCTCCCACCTGCACGATCCGATCGCCCTGCACCACGACGATGGCGTCGTTGACGATCCGCCCCGCTCGGACGTCGAGCATGCGCGCGGCGCGTACCACCACCGGCGCGGGGGGTTGCATCGGCGGCGTCTGGGCCGCCATGGAACCCGAGAAGCCCAACGCAGTGAGGAGGCCCGGAACGATCCGGGACCGGCGACATCCTGGCATGAGAACCTCTGTGTCGAGGGAGGACCGCCAAATGTACTCAGGGGCTATATTGGAGGCCTTTCGCGGAGTTGTCCGGATGCGCTTCGTTCCGTTCTCCCGCTTCGCCATCGCCGCTGGTCTCGGCGCGCTCCCCGGCACAACGACAGGATTCGCCCAGAGCACACCGCGCGCCTCCCAGTGCGCCCCCGATAACGGCGGCCTCACCCTGCCACCGGGATTCTGCGCCCAGCTCTTCGCGGAAAACCTCGGCCGTCCCCGGCATCTCGCGGTGGCGCCGAACGGCGACGTGTTCGCGGCCAAGCGCGATGGCGGCATCGTGGTTCTGCGCGACACCACCCACGATGGCAAAGCCGATGTCGTCTCGACCTTCTTCAGCGGACCGGGCGGCAGCGGTATTGCCCTCGCGAGCGATGCGGTCTATTTCGCGCCAACCGATCGAGTGATCCGCCTGCCGTGGAAGCCGGGCGAGCTTCAGCCCTCCGGCGAGCCGCAAGTCGTCGCCAAGGACCTGCCCAGCGGCGGGCACGGCGACAAGGGCATCGTGCTTGGTCCCAACAACGCCCTTTTCGTTTCCTTCGGATCCATGACCAACAGCTGCCAGCCTGAAGGTCAGGACCGGCAGGGACCGTATCCGAGCCCCGATCCCTGCACCGAGCTGGAGCGCCGAGGCGGAGTCTGGCGATTCGACGCCCAGAAGCTCGACCAGACCCCGGCCGATGGGCAGCGCTGGGCCACCGGTCTCCGGAACCCGATGGCGCTCTCGATGCAGCCCGGCACCGGAATGCTCTACGCCGGTGTCCACGGCCGCGACCAGCTCGCGGAAAACTGGAAATGGTCGGCCGAGGAAGGCCGGGAGAATCCCGCCGAGGTGGTGTTCCCGCTTCCCGAGGGAGCCGACGGCGGATGGCCCTATTGCTTCTTCGATTCTCGGCGCCATATCCGGCTGCTGAATCCCGAGTACGGCGGAGACAGCACCGGAACCAGGGTCGGTCGCTGTGACACCAAGGCGATGCCGGCCATCGCATTTCCAGGACACTGGGCCCCCAACGCGACACTCTTCTACAGCGGCACCCAGTTTCCCGAGAAGTACCGGGGCGGACTCTTCCTCGCGTTTCATGGATCATGGAACCGGGCTCCTGCACCGCAGGAAGGCTATCGGGTGACGTTCTCGCCGTTTGTGAACGGCAAGGCCACCGGCAGCTACGAAACCTTTGCGGCGCCGAGCGGCGCGCCCACCTCGATCCGGCCGACCGGCCTCGCGGTGGGACCCGACGGCTCGCTCTACATTTCGGCGGATGCTCAGGGAAAAATCTGGAGGGTGATCTACATCGGAGGCTAGCGGTTGGCGAGCAGCAAGGTTCTCTCACAGGAGGCTTCATGATACGTCTGGTTTCCGCGGGTCTGCTTCTTCTCACCTTGCCGCTCGCGGCGCAGCAGCCGGCCCCGGCTGCCCCCCAGGCCCCCGCACCTCTGGCGGTGGGCACCGTGGCGCCGGATTTCACCCTGCCGGCTGCGACGCCGGCGGGCGTGAGCGCCAAGCCCTTCCGCCTGAGCGAGCATCTCGGCCAGACCGTCGTCCTGGCCTTCTTCTTCAAGGCCAGGACCAGCGGCTGAACGGTCCAAATGGACGCGTACCGTGATCAGTACGCGCAACTGTTCGATGGAAAAAACAAGGTGACGCTGGTGTCCATCAGCGTCGATCCGGATACCGCGCTGGCATCCTGGGCCCGGGACCGGCGCTACGACTGGACCTTCGCGAGCGATACCGGTGGGGTAGTCGGGTTGCAGTACGGCTCGGTTCGGCATCGCCCCGACGGAAGCCTCATGGACAACCGCACGCTCTTTGTCGTGGGACCGGACGGAAAGATCGCCCACGTCATGGCGCCATTCCGCGAAGTCGATCCAACCGCCTACAGCGACCTCGCCGAAGCGGTCAAGCGGATCGCGGGTCTCAAACCGTAGCGCTGGCGAACGCCTCGAGCGTCCCGTCGATCTCCTGGATCCTGGCGTCGCGAAGCAGCGCGTCAGGATCCTTGAGCATGTGGCCCGTCAATACCGCGATCACGCTTTCCCGTCGGTCAATCACCCCTTCCGCCACCAGTTGTCGCACCCCGGCGAGGCTCGCCGCGCTGGCCGGCTCGCACCCCACGCCCGCGTGGTCGATGACCTGCTGGGCTTCCAGGATCTCCTGGTCGGACACGGTGGCCACCACGCCATGGGTGCTCCGGATGGCCCGAACCCCGCGGTCCCAGCTCGCCGGGTCCCCGATCCGGATGGCGGTGGCCACCGTCTCGGCCGCCACCCTAACCCGCCTGGCGAACCCCTCGCGGTAGCCCTGGGCGAAGGGGGCCGCCCCCGCCGCCTGAATCACCCCGAGGCGGGGGAGCCGGTCGATCAGCCCGAAGCGATGGGCCTCCACCAGGGCTTTCCCGAAGGCCGCGGTGTTTCCAAGATTCCCACCCGGCAGCACGATCCAGTCCGGCGAGCGCCAGCCCCGATCCGCCAGCAGCTCGAAGACGATGGTCTTCTGGCCCTCGACCCGGAACGGATTCACGCTGTTGAGGAGATAGAGGCCCAGGTCGCTGCTCGCCTCCTGCACCAACCGCATGCAGGTATCGAAGTCCCCCCGCACCGCGAGCACCCGCGCGCCGAATCCGACCGTCTGGGCGAGCTTTCCGGTGGCGACCTTTCCGGCAGGAACCAGCACGTAGGCCGGGATCCCCGCCTGCGCCGCATAGGCGGCCAGCGAAGCCGAGGTATTGCCGGTCGATGCGCAGGCTACCGCCCGGGCGCCGAGTCGGACCGCCTGGGTCACTCCCACGGTCATCCCCCGATCCTTGAACGATCCGGTCGGGTTCATGCCTTCATGTTTGAAGAAGAGGTCAGCGATCCCGGCCCATTCCGACAGGGCCGGCCGGGCCAGCAACGGCGTGTTGCCTTCGGGATAACTCACCGGGCGCTCGGCGGCGGGCAGCACCAGCTCGCGAAACCGCCAGACTCCGGATGGCTCCCCGGCCCGCTGATCGAACACTGCGCGGAGCGATGCACCTGTCTGCGCCGGAGGATCGTGCTGCACCGAGAGCAGGCCATCGCACTCCGGGCATCGCACCGCTGGACGCAGCTCGTCGAGCCTGGCCCCGCATCCATCGCAGATCAGGACCGTCATACCGGGCGGGCTCCGGTCAGGTCGGCGGTTGTCACCCGGGCAATACAGGTCACCCCCTGCTCCTGATAGGCCGCCACCATCGCTTCGGCCACCTTCGCCCCGGCCTGATCGCTCCCGACCACCGCGAACGCGGTTGGACCGCTCCCCGAGATCGAGCAGCCCAGCGCTCCAGCTTTCAGGGCGGCCCGTTTGGCTTCGGGGAACCCCGGGAGCCTGGGCCCCCGCACCGGTTCAGCGATCCGATCGTCGATGGCGCGACCGAACAGGGCCAGGTCTCCCGAGTGAGCCGCGGCCACCATCGCCGCGACCTGGGCCGCCTGGTACACCGCATCCTCTCGCGAGATCGCAGTCGGCAGGACGGCACGTCCCTCCCGCGTCGAGAACGCGTAGTCGGGGTGCGCCAGCACAACGCGAAGGGCTGCCGGCACCGGAAGCCGCACCAGGTCGATCGGATCGAGCGAGCGAATCAGCACCAGTCCGCCCAGCAGGATGGGGGCAACGTTGTCGGCGTGATGTCCCGAAACGGTCGCCTCGGCGATCAGGGCGGCCTGGAGGAGCTCGAGCGGCGCGAGGGGCCTGGTCAGGAGGAGATTGGCCGCCACCGCACCGGCGACCGCGGAGGCGGCGCTTCCGCCTTGCCCGCCGGAGAGCGGCAGCCCTTTTTCGATGGAAAGCGAAAGGCCGAACGAAGCCTCGCCACGCCGCAGCACCTCCCGTGCGGCAATTCCGCTGGTGTGGCGATCCCATTGAGTGGGCAGCATGGGATGCCCCGGCTCGGCGATGGTGACGCCCGGGGCCTCGGTCGCCACCGCGGTGACCGTATCTCCCGCTCCCGCCACCGCGAGCCCCAGGATATCGAAACCGGGCCCGACGTTGCCGATCGAGCCCGGTGCGAAGACGCGGGTTTTGCGGGGCATGGGGGATAGTATATTGGCACCCGGAACTTCAACAGGATCACCCGTTTTCATGATGCTCTCATGCGCATAGGGGTCCTCCGGGAGACCGCCGCCCTCGAACGCCGTGTCGCTCTGATCCCCCAGGGGGTGGAGCGGCTGCGAGCGGCAGGTCACGAGATTGCCCTTGAACTGGGGGCGGGCGAAGGCGCCAGCTTCCTCGATCCCGCGTACCAGAAGGCCGGCGCCCGCATCGCCCGGCGCGACGAGGTGCTCGCGGACAGCGAAGTGCTCCTCTCGGTGCAGTGCCCCGATGCCGCAGATCTGCGGACGGTCACGCCGGGCGCCATCGTGATCGGGCTGGTGCAGACCCGGCGCGACGCGATCGCCCAGGTAGTCGCGGAGCGGAGCCTCGTGGTCCTCGCGATGGAGCTGGTCCCCCGCACCACCAAAGCCCAGTCGATGGACGTGCTCTCCTCTCAGGCCACCATCGCGGGATACCAGGGTGTGCTGCTCGGCGCGAGCCACCTGGCCCGCCTGCTCCCGATGCTCACCACCGCGGCGGGGACCATTCCTCCCGGCAAGGCGTTCATCCTCGGAGCGGGCGTGGCGGGACTTCAGGCGATCGCCACGTCGCGGCGGCTCGGGGCCACGGTGAGCGCGTTCGATGTGCGCCCGGTCGTGAAGGAACAGGTGCAGAGTCTGGGCGCGAGCTTCGTGGAAGCGGAGGCGGTTTCGGCCGCGGCGGAGGGTTCGGGCGGCTACGCTCGCGAGCTGGCGGAGGAACAGCAGCAGAAGGTGCTCGAGGCGGTGGCGAAGCACATCCCCGACATGGATCTGGTGATCACCACGGCCCAGATCCCGGGGAAGCCGGCACCGCGGCTCATCACCGAGGCCATGGTCCGGACCATGAAGCCGGGATCGGTGATCGTGGACCTGGCGGTCGAAACCGGCGGGAACTGCGAGCTGGCCCGTGCCGGGGAGATCGTGATCGCCAGCGGCGTCACCATCCTCGGCCCGATCAACGTGCCGAGCCAGATTCCCCAGCATGCCAGCATGATGTACAGCCGGAACGTCCAGACCCTGATCGAATACCTGAGCAAGGACGGCCAGGTCGTCGTCGCAGCGGACGACGCGATCGCCGGCCCGATGAGGCTGAAGTAGGAGTGGTAGCAACTGGTCCCTGGTCCCTAGCCCCTGGCCCCTGAATATGGAACTTCTGATCTCCTCGATCGTCGTCTTCACCCTGGCCACGTTCCTCGGTGTTGCGCTGATCAACCGGGTGCCGCCGACGCTGCACACGCCCCTCATGTCGGGCGCGAATGCGGTGAGCGGCATCACCATCATCGGCGCGTTGATCCTGGCCGGCGGCCGCCATGGGTGGATTTCCACCATCCTCGGCTTCCTCGCCGTGGTCATGGCGATGCTCAATGTGGCCGGCGGATACGTGGTGACCGACCGCATGCTGCAGATGTTCAAGCGGAAACCGGAGACCAAGTGATGCCGGCCTGGATCGCCGAACTCCTCTATCTGGTCGCCGCGGTCTGCTTCATCATCGGGCTCCGCTGGCTTTCGAGCCCGGCCACCGCGGTCAAAGGCAACCGCCTTTCCGGAGCGGGGATGGCGCTCGCCATCCTGGTCACCCTGTTCGACCGGGAGATCGTTTCCTTTCCGGTCATCGTGGCGGGAGTGGTCGTGGGAGGCGCGTTAGGGACCTGGATGGCTCGCGCGGTCAAGATGACCGCCATGCCCCAGATGGTGGCCCTGCTGAACGGATTCGGGGGCGCGGCTTCGCTCCTGGTCGGCGGCGGCGAATTCCTCAAGTCCGAGCTGGTGGGCACCCAGCTGCCGCTCGATACGTCGATCTCGATCCAGCTCGCCCTCCTGATCGGGGCGGTGACGTTCACCGGAAGCCTGGTTGCCTGGGCCAAGCTCCAGGAGGTGATGCCGGGGCGGCCCATCACCTTCGCCTTTCAGAAGACCGTCAACGTCCTCCTCTTCCTGGCGATCGCGGGGTTGAGCGTCTACCAGGTCGTCGTCCCGGAATCCCTGCTCTGGCCGTTCTACGTGGTGTGCGGTCTTTCCCTGGTGCTGGGCGTTCTCCTGGTGATCCCGATCGGTGGCGCCGACATGCCGGTCGTCATCTCCCTGCTCAATTCCTACAGCGGGATCGCCGGCGCGATGACCGGCTTCGTGATCCGGAATGAGGAGCTGATTATCGCGGGCGCGCTGGTGGGGTCGTCCGGCATCATCCTGAGCCAGATCATGTGCAAGGCGATGAATCGGTCCCTGGCCAACGTCCTGTTCGGAGCGTTCGGCGGAGCGACCACCGCGGTCAGCGGCAAGAGCGCCGAGGGGCTCACGGTTCGCCAGATCACCGCCGACGATGCCGCGGTCCAGCTTGCCTACGCCCAGAGCGTCATCATCGTGCCGGGTTATGGACTCGCGGTGGCCCAGGCCCAGCACCTGGTCCGGGAGCTGGGTGACCTGATCGAGAAGAAGGGCGCGGAAGTGAAGTACGCCATCCACCCGGTGGCGGGACGGATGCCCGGACATATGAACGTGCTCCTCGCCGAGGCCAACGTCCCCTATGACAAGCTGTATGAAATGGAGCAGATCAACTCCGAGTTCGAGCGGACCGACGTGGTGCTGGTCATCGGCGCGAACGACGTCGTGAATCCGGCCGCCCGGACCGATCCCTCGAGTCCGATTTACGGGATGCCCATCCTGAATGTGGACCAGGCCAGGTCGATCATCGTTCTCAAGCGGGGAATGGGGGCGGGATTTGCCGGGATCGAGAACGAGCTGTTCTATAACCCCAAGACTGCCATGCTGTTCGGGGACGCGAAGGCGAGTCTGAGCCAGCTGGTGGCGGAGCTGAAAGCGGTCTAGAGAGGCGGACCGGCGGTCCGCCGGTGTGGGGTTTTGTCCAACTTGCGCGTCTCCTAATACGCAGCACAACTCAGGCGGCTGGGAAGCTTGTGGGAAGGCTGGCTTTCCAGCCGTTTGAGTATGTCATGAATGCAAGTTTATGCCGGACCGTGATTTAGTAACCCATTGATTTTCCGTAGTTTACGCGATATATTCCACGGTTCGGCTGCAGCAGCCCAAGCCGCTCTGCGGAGCCAAAACGAGCAGTCCAAAGGAGGCAACTCACCGTGGCGAACGCCCCTCGCGCCAAGCGTGGTGCAGTGAAGCCGGCCCAGATCGCCAAGGCGGTAGATGAAGGACGGGAGAGCCTGGATCTCTATCTGGACGAGATCAGCCGGGTTCCCCTGCTTTCCCGCGACGAGGAGATGGAGCTGGCCCGGAAGGCGTTCCGGGGGAATGTGACCGCCCAGGAAAGACTGGCGCGGCACAACGTGCGTTTCGTGGTCTCGGTGGCCAAGAAGTTTCAGAACCGTGGGGTCCCCCTGGTCGACCTGATCGGCGAGGGCAACCTTGGTCTTATGACCGCCGCCCGGAAGTTCGATCCCGATCGCGGGGTCAAGTTCATCTCGTACGCGGTGTGGTGGATTCGGCAGGCGGTGCAGGCCGCGATTGCCCGGCATGGGCGTCCGGTCCGGGTGCCGCTCAACCGAACCGCCGACCTCTCCCGGCTGGGCCGGACTACCACGCTCCTCAAGGAGCGACTGGGACGGATGCCCACGACCGAAGAGCTGGCCCGGGCCACCAACCTGACCCCGGAGGCGGTGCGGTCGCTTTCCGCGCTCAACACCGAGGCGGTGCGGCTCGATCACCCCACCCGGGATGGCGATGGCAACGAGCGGATCGAGCGTTTCGCGGCCGACCAGGAAGGGACCGACGCGGGCGCCATGGCCAACAGTCAGACCAACGACATCGAGGCCGCGCTGGCCACGCTTCCGCCCCGGGATGCCAAGGTGCTGCGACTGTATTTCGGGATTGAGGATGGCCAGAGCCGCACCCTCGAGGAGATCGGCCGGATGATGGGGGTGACGCGTGAGCGGATTCGTCAGCTCCGGGATCGTGCCCTGATCCGGCTTCGCGAGGGCGAGACCGGAGAGCGGCTCAAGGATCTGGTCGCCTGAATTGCTGATCGGACAGGACCATAAAGGGCTCCGGAACTCCGGAGCCCTTTTTTCCAGGTGACACCGCTTTGACGGAGATTCTTCATGCCCCAGAGAGCGACGCTGCGCGCGGCCATTCCGGTCCTGATCGGACTCCTGGCCTGCGGTTCGGGAAGCTCCACCCCTTCGATCGAGGGGACCTGGACGATCACTTCCGCCACGGTCGGTGGAAAGGACATCGCGGTCGCCGCGTTTCAGGCTAACCCGCTGCTCCTCTCCGGGGGGAAGTACACCTTCCAGAACGACACCGGCGAGTACACCCTCACGCCGGGGACCCCTGCGTCCCTCGAGGTGAAAGGGTTGCGCGGGCCGAACGCAGGGCGGGTCATCCCGGCGATCGTCAAGGTGGAGCACGATACGCTGGTGATCTGCTACGATCTCTCCGGGACGGCCGCTCCGAAGGACTTTGTCTCCACCGAGGGAACCCAGCAGTTCCTGGCGAAGTTCGCCCGATCGCGCTGAACCGTCACATGCCGAGCGTGCCGGGCTGGAAGGTGCCGTCGGCGATCTGATTGAGCACCCAGGCGAGGCGGATCCCGGCGCGCTGGAGGGCGGTTCGGGAGAGGGCAAGCGCCCGGGTGAAATAGGCGTCGTCGATCCGCTTGTCTTCCGGCAAGCGGTACACCAGGTCCTCATCGGCGCGGTACGACTCGTTGGTCCAATCGATCACGCTGCTCTTTTCCCACGCCGCTGCCTGCTGGGCCGTGATCTCGCGGCCGAGCGCCGCCGCCGAATCGGGCCCGATCACCTTGCCGCGATCCAGGATCGCGGAATCCCAGATGGAATGGAGATTCAGGGAATCGCCGTTCCGCCCTCGCATTCCGTAGAAATCCACCAGAATCCGGTTTCCGCCCAGGTCCTCCGGCCGACCCGCGTGGAGCGGCTGGTGAAGGTCCCCGATGAAGTGGGCGAGGAACTTGAGCGCCTCCGCCTTGTAGATCGGGGATGACCGCGGATCGGCCAGCACCTCGGCGTAGTTCCGGATGGCCCACGGGGCGCACCGCTTTTCCTGATCGGCGCAGTCCCGGGCGAGGTCCACGCCGGCCACCCCCGCGGGAATGTTGATGTAGTGGTAGGCGCTGGTGTACCGATGGGTCGTGCCGCGGACCCGATCGGCCCAGAGACAGCTCTCCACGAAGCTCGGGGTGGAATCGGGATCGGCGGCGCGGATGGTGTTGACCATCGCCCGGGCCTTGGGCGTGAGGTGCTCCCAGGCGATCTCGCAGACGATGCGGTGGCCCTCGCCGCCCCACATCATCGCGGGCCGCAGGCCTACCAGAGTGAGCAGCAGAAGGAGCATGGGTTTTCTTGTCCTGTGGACTCAGTGGGTTCGGATTCGAACCGTGCGTTCCAGCTCGTCCAGGTTCTGAAGGATCTTCTGGCGCAGATCGATGTCGAGTGCGGGATGTGACGCCAGGTAATCCCGTACCAGGTGCTCCGCTTCGGGACTGGTCTGGCCGCCGAGGAACGCGCCGAGCCAGCTTCCCAGAAAGAAGATCCGGCGGTGCGCCTTGATGAACGGGAGCGAATCGAGCGCGGCCCGGAGATAGGGGAGGGTCAGCTTTTCGTGTTCGATCGCATTGAACGCGCCCAGGCTGCCGCTGGCCCAGTCTTCGTTCAGGGTCGAATCCGCGAACCAGCGCTTGAAGTAGGCGGCCTTCACCGCGGCATCGGGGCGGCCCGCGCCGACGGTAAAGGCGCGCCGGCGGCCATCCGGCGTGGTGTCGCGAGCAGCCTGGGTGGCAAGCGCCGATTCGGCCGACGGATCTCCCAGCACCAGAAGACGCTCGACCACATTCCAGCGCGTCGGATCGCGGACCGGCTCCCCGGCCGCGGAGTCCGCGGTGAGCAGGGTCTTCAGGCGTTCGCGGCCACTCGCGGTAGACGCGAGGCCGATGAAGGCATCGAGCCCGGCGCGGCGGATACCATAGGGGCGACCGGTGTCTCCCGCGATCGCCCACAACATGCTTTCCGCGCGGGGCATGAGCGGAGCACTTCGGGCTTCGGGGAGATAGGCCTTGATCGCCCGCTCGAGCCGGCCGAAGAGCAAGGGAACGATCTGCTCATCATGCTCGCTGGGGGCCTCGCGCAGCACCAGTTCGGCGTAGCGAATCGGGGCGAGCCGCGCGGCGCGCACCTCGTCCCAAAGGGCTCCGTACAGCATGGTGCGGAGAAATCCATCCGACACGCCCGCGAGCGCGCCCTGTTCGAGCGATTGGGTGCTGGTGCTGTCGAGCAGGGAGATGAAATACCCGAAGTCGCCCGAATTGGGGAACACGAACCGCGGCGCGGCCAGACCGCGGGCCTGGGGGACCAGGGTGACGTTTCCGGTGAGCGTGAGCGGTATCAGGTGCGGTGCACCAGTGACGGGAGTAATCATCACCTGGGTGCGCATCGGCCACGGCGCCAGGCCCGAAAGCGACGGCTGGGCCGGCTTCTGCGCGAGGGCGAGCTCCGCGATCCTGCCGTTCTTCACGGTGAGCCGGGCCTCCACGATCGGCATGCCAGGCCGTAGCATGAAATGCTGCCCGAACCCGGCGGGCGAGCCGATGGCGCCGAGGAGGTCCTGCCAGGTGGCGTTCGCATACGCGTGCGCGCTCAGGAAGCGCCGCACCCCGGCCTGAAATGCCGAGTCTCCCACTGCAAAGTTGAGCTGCTTGAGGACGCTCGGCGCCTTGTTGTACACGATGGCGCCGTAGGCGCTCTTGGCCTGGTCGAGATTGTCCATCCGTTGCCAGAGCGGCGTGGTTCCCTCGGTCTGATCCACTCCGTATGCGGCCGGCTTGTTGGACTGGTAGAAGGTCTTCCAGGCGTCACTCGACGGCTCCAGCGCGTTGAGCGCCTTGGCCGCCATGTAGGTCGCGAAGCCTTCCTTGAGCCAGAGGTCGTCGAACCAGCGCATGGTGACCAGATCGCCGAACCACTGGTGGGCGGTTTCGTGGAGGATGACGCTGAAGCGGCCCAGCTTCCGGGTCAGAGTCGGGCGCTCGCGGAAGATGAACCGGTCTTCGTTGTACATCACCACGCCGGGATGCTCCATGCCACCGAACGGGAAGGCCGGCGCGAGCATGAAGTCGAACTTCTCGAACGGATAGGCAGCTCCCCATGTACTGCTCCATCCAGCGGAGGGCCCGGTGCTGGAGATGGAGCAGGGTATCGGCATCGGCTTCCCGGGCGCGGGAGCGGCGGAGGAAGAGATGGATGGTGCGTCCCTGCTCGGTGCTGGTGCGGGTCACCCAGGGCCCGGCGGCGAACGCGATGAGATAGGTCGGAAGCTGCTTCGTCTCGGTGAATGTCCCGGTGATCCGGTTACCCGCGGTGTCGGCGTGGGAGAGGGAACCATTGGCCAGCGCGGTCCAGCCCTCGGGCCAGGTCAGGCTGAGGCTCAGCCGAGCCTTGAGATCGGGCTGATCGAAGCAGGGGAAGAGCTGGTTGGCGTCGGAGGGGACCAGGAGGGTGTAGAGATAGGTGCCGCCGTCGGGGTCCTTGACCCGGATGATGCTGGCGCCCGACGGGGCGATGTCGGAGACGAAGTCGAGCGCGATGGCGTTTTCGCCGGCGCTGAGGGCGCTCGCCGGAATGCGCAGGTGCTTGCCATTGAAGTCGCGAGCGAGGTCCACCGGATGCCCGTTCGCCTGCGCGGAGATGAGCCGGCGCCCGCGGTAGTCGAGGATCGCGTCCTCGGTGCCGATACGACGGAACCGCACCACCACGTGACCGATCGCGCTGTCCGGGGCGGTCAGATCGAGCGCGAGCTGGTAGCGGACCTCCTGGGTGTGCGCGGCGCGCCAGCGGGCCAGCTCGAGCGAGATGCCGGGACCGAGAAAGTCGGTCGGAGTGGCCGGAGGTGTCGGAGAGGCCAGAGAGGTCAGCAGGAGCACTACCGACCCGACCGACCTCGCCGACCTCCCCGACCTCCCCGACCTCCCCGACCTCCCCGACCTCCCTGACCTCCCCGACCTCCCCGACCTCCCCGACCGCTCCGTCATCACTTCTCTTCCGGTTTCAGAATGCGCCCAATCTGATCCCGGGCGTCCTGCAAGTGCGCCCGGGTGATGCCGCTCGCTTTGGGAATCGCGCGGGCCAGATCGGCATCCAGCATTCGCAGCTCAGCGCGGAATGCCGCCTTGATGTCGCTGGTCGCGCGGGCCGGGCCGAGCTGCTGGACAAACTGGGGTGGCGCTCCCGCCGGCGGGGTGAACGGCGCCGGATTGATCTTGGCGTTCGACAACGTCAAGTAGCTCCGCTGGAGCTCCCGGCGATAGGGATCGATGCTCACCGATCCGGCCGAGAGCTCGCGCCAGATCCCCTGACGGACATCATCGAGGTATTCCATCAGGCCATAGGGATTCGGCGCCGTTGCCTCGAACTCGTCCACCCGCTCGAGGCGGCGGTCGTTGAACAGGGCGTTGAGGACCGAAGTCTGGGCCTGGTTGATCCGCCGGAGCGCGCCTTCCACCTCGATGAGCCGCAGGATGCTGTCCGTGAGGAAGAAGGTCGGGGTGGCGAAGGCGTTCTGATTCAGGAATCGCACCGCGTCCTTCTGGCGGGCCCGGGACCAGGGACGGTATCTGGGCCCGGTCTGTCCGGCATATTTCTCCTGCGCCTCGGCCCCGCCGACGATGATCGTCACGTGCCGAAGCTCGGTGGCCCACTGACTGATCAGGCGGCCATACAGCATCGAGAGGTCGTCGTAATCCTGTCCCGGGTGGATCGCAGCCGTCATGAGGTACGGCGCCACCTGTTTGATGCTCTGGATTCCCCAGCCGGTGGCTTTGACCGGATCGGCATCGCCGACCGCTTCGCTCTGATCGCCGGGATCGGACCCGCGCGAATCCGACATGTTGAACCGATACCAGGGCACCGAATCCTGCTCCCGGGACCAGCGATCGAGCGTGGCCCATTCCGCATCCGAAGTTGCGGCGTTCGGAATCGGAGTGTACCCCCACTTGGTGGTGTAGATGTCCCAGGGCCCGATGCGAGGGACCAGGTTGGCCAGCGGGATATGGTCTTCCGGCTGGGCCAGGTAGTTGAAGCGGGAGTAGTCCATGATCGAGGGCGAGCTCCCCATGCGGGCGATCCAGCTCGGTTTCCGGAGCGAGTCCACCGGATAGGTCGAGCTTCCCTTCTGGTCGTGCTGATATCCGAGGGTGTGGCCGATCTCGTGGGCAACCACGAATTCCACCAATCGTCCCATCAGGCTGTCGGGGAACGGCCACATCCGGGCCCGGGGGTCCAGGTGTCCCACCTGGGTGAAGTACCAGGCCCGCTGGAGGTTCATGATATTGTGGTACACGTAGATGTCGGACTCGAGGATTTCGCCGGTCCGGGGATCGTGCACGTTGGGCCCGGTGGCGTTTTCTACGGTGGACGGGAACCAGCGGATCACCGAGTAGCGGGCATCCTCCGGCGCCCAGTCGGGGTCCTGCTCCCTGGTGGGCGCATCGGCCGGGACGATCGCGCGCCGGAATCCCGCTGCCTCGAAGGCGGGCTGCCAGTCCTCGATGGCTTTCCGGATCCAGGGCTTGAGCCAGTCGGGCGTGTTAGGGTCCACGTAGTAGGTGATCGGCTTGACCGGCTCGGAGACCGCGGCAGTCGGGTCCTTCTTCTCCAGCCTCCAGCGGACGATGTACTCCCGGGTCTGGGCCCGCTGCTCGGGGCGGCCGTAGTCCAGCATGTCGATGCTGAAGAAGCCGATCCGCTTGTCGGCCAGCCGGGGCATCATGGGATGCTCGGGGAGCAGGATCATGCTCCAATACATCGAGATGGTGGCGGTGCCCTGGGGCGCCGAGACACCGAGTCCGCCGCCGCCCCCGCCTCCCCCGGCGCCAGCGCCTCCCGGCGGTGGGGGTGGATAGGTGAGGGAGGCCTCGACGTCCACGTTGGTCGGAAAAGTCAGGACCCGCTCGATGAAGGAGCGATTGGCGTCCGGGGTGCTCCGGGCCCGGGCATTGGGAACGAACTCGGGCGGCGGGGCGGTGTAGAGCCGGCTCACGTCGATCACGGCGGCGCTGTCCGGCCCGTAGGCTTCAACATTGAACCCGGCGAGGATGGTCGGGTTGTTCGCGTTCCGGACCGCCTGGTAGATCGGCATGGTGGAATCCGCGACGGTCTCGTAGGAGTCGCGGTTCAGATAGATCTTGTTTTCGCGCCGCTCCCAGCGGAGCACCAGGTTCTGGGCCACCTGGAGCCCGCCGTAGCCCTGGTTGACTGGAGTCCGCGCGGAGCGGCTGACCAGGAGCATCTCCTTGTTGAGGGCGCGGCGGGGGATCTCGAAGTACACCCGGCTTCCCACCTGATGGGTCTTGAAGAGGCCGTCCTTGGAACGCGCCGAGCTGGTGATGACGCGGCTGTAGGGACGGGGGGCGGGCTCGGCGGCCTGGCCGCCGCCCTGTCCGCGCGGGGTCGCGCTATCGGATTGCTGTCCGGCTCCGGGGGGTGCGCCGGCAGGCCGCGGACCAGCGGGGGCGGGGCCTGGAGCGGGAGTCGGTTGTGGGACCGGCTGCGTTTGAGGCTGCTGGTGACAGGAGCACAGTGCTCCAAGCACGATCACGAGGGCCAGGCGAGAGGTCATGGCGTCAATCACCTCGAATGGTGGTGGGTCGGTGTGAAAATAACGTCCCGGGCCCCTTGACCCCACGGATAGGCTCAGGGACCGTTGCGTCCCCGCACGACCTGAGAAAGTCGAATGGCGGCCTCGACGGCTTCGTTCCGGTCAACTCGTGTGGAAATGGCCACGCGCCGCGTTTCAGGGATCCCTTCTTTCGCCGTCCGGCCGGTATCCTCGCTCAATGCTGCCGAGTTTCCGTTCGTCCGGGACCGACGGGCATCCCTGGACTGCCGCCTTACGGCGGCTTCAGAGTGCCTTGCGGGTTCAGCACTATAGCGGGCGTACCGTGAAGGCCTATGGGGGCTGGGTCCGGCGGTTCCTGTGGTTCCACCGCGGGCTCGGCTTTCGGGAGCTCCGCCCGAACGAGGCGACGTCATTCCTGGCTGCGCTTTCGGAACGTGGCCGGGTGAGCCCATCGACTCAGAACCAGGCCCGTTCGGCGCTGGTCTTCTTCTTCCGGCAGGTGCCGCGACGCCCGTTACCGCCGCTGGAAGGGGTGACTCCGGCGGCCCGGCCGCGTCGGATTCCGGTGGTCTTGAGCCGCGACGAGGTGGGCCGGGCGCTTCGGGAGCTGAGTGGGGCCAAGCGGCTGGTCGCGATGTTGTTGTACGGGTCGGGCCTGCGGCTTCTCGAGGCTCTCAAGCTCAGGATCAAGGATATTGATTTCGAGCGATTGCAGATCGTGGTGCGCGGTGGGAAGGGGGCAAGGACCGGGTGACCGTGTTGCCGGAGGCGCTGGTGCTCGGGCTGCGGGTGCATCTGGGTCGGGTCGAGCGACTGCACCAGCGAGACCTCGCGCGGGGCGCGGGTTGCGTGGAGCTGCCCGGCGCGTTTGCGCGCAAGGCTCCGCAGGCGCAGCGGGCCTGGGAGTGGCAGTGGGTGTTTCCGGCGACGAGTGTGTACGTGGATCGGGTGACGGGGGAGCGCCGCCGCCACCATCTGCACGAGACCGCCATTCAGCGGGCGATGCGAGAGGCGGTCTTGCGGGCGAGGATTCCGAAGCGAGCAACCTGCCACACGTTTCGGCATTCCTTCGCGACGCATCTGTTAGAGGGGGGCTCGGACATCCGGACGATGCAGGAGCTGCTGGGTCATTCGGATCTGGAGACGACGATGATTTACACCCATGTGTTGCAGCGTGGGGCAGGAGCGGTTCGGAGTCCGCTGGAGGGTGTGTCGGGTGGTGTGGGCCGGCCTCCGGATTAGCCTGACCAGTTCGACCAGGATTACGCGGATCAGTGCGAATTGGAGTTGGTTGGGCGGGCGGGGGATGGTTAGCAGAGACCGCACCAAGGGCGATATTTGTGGGCAGGCCACTTTACGTTATACGTCCCGCCTGTAACTTGACAAATCGTACTAATTGTACATATTGTACTTACTCGCCGATTCGGCGGGCCGGCCATGGCTCAGCATGCCTCATTAGGAGTCATACACCCGCGCCGGATAATTTCAGTCGGCTGGCCCTGACGGTCTGGGTCCGGCTCGGTCCCGGCGAAGGTCCGTCACCCTCGACGTGCCCCTTCCACCCTGGTCTGAGCCTCCCCCAGCAACTATCAGCAAGCCTCTCCCGACCTGCGGAGGCAGTTACAGTGGATACCAATCGTCTACCTGCGAGCAAGGCGAGGGAGAGGTTCGCCGATATCCTAAACGAGGTTTCCGTTCGCGGTGATCGAGTCGTACTCGAGCGTCACGGCAAGACGGTGGCTGCGGTGATTTCAGTTGCGGATCTTGAGCTTCTCGAGGCACTCGAAGACAAGTATGACATCGACTCCGCTCGCGACGCGCTTTCGGAGTCCGACCGCAGGATTCCTTGGAAGGAGTTGAAGCAGAGGCTTGGCCTCTGACTTAGTATCGGCACCCTACCTCGCCAACAAAGAGGAAGGGCATGACCTACAGCATCGAGTTTACGGCCAGGGCCGAGCGCGACGTACTCGCCCTACCAGAGTCCGACCGACGCAGAATTGCTAAGGGAATTGATTCCCTCGCCACAACGCCTCGACCAGCTGGCTGCAAGAAGCTTGTTGGCCCTGAACCGTACTACCGCATCCGGGTCGGCGACTTCCGAGTCATCTACAGTATCAAGGATCGCAAGCTCCTCGTACTCGTGATTCGCATAGGCAATCGACGTGATATCTACCGGTGAGTCACGGAAGCGGACGCATCACCCGCGCTTGCAGCAGACCGGGACGCCGCACGCCCCGGCTGCTGAAGCGCAGGGCGTTAGATGGCCAAAGAGTATCTCGCCGAGAACGTGGAGGTTTCCTTACTAGAATGCGACATCTCATTGCGGTCGCTGCTAGCGGCGCGGTTGTCGTTGCTGCATGCGTGCATCAATCGTCGGCCGTCCTACGGCCACCGAATTCGCCAAGCGTCGTGGTGCGGGACGACCGCATCGATCGGCTTCTCAGTCAGCGATCGGCTCCCGATTCGCTCCCCGGCGTCGTAGCGGCTCTCATCACCCCGGACTCGATTTGGATCGGCGTTACCGGCATTCGCAAACTGGGCGACTCATCCCCCGTTGCGCAAACGGATCGCTTTCACATTGGCTCGAATACGAAAGCGATGACTGCCGTGCTGGCTGGGATCGCGATTGAACGGCGGTTATTGACGTGGGACAGCAGACCCGTGGATGTCTTTCCTGAGCTTCGTGATTCGATTCACCCGGCTTTCAGGAACGTGTCCCTGTCCGCGCTCATGCGCATGCGTGCTGGCATCGAGCCGTACATATCCGGCAACGAATTCAATAAACTGCCGCGCGCCGTGTTTCGCGGCAGCCCAACCGAACAACGCCGCAAGTTCGCCGACTACCTACTGCGGGAGCCTCCCTTTAGTGCAATTGGCGCCTACGCGTACTCCAATGCCTCCTATGCGATCGTCGCTGCAATGCTCGAGCAAGTATTTCAGCAGTCATGGGAAGGGCTGCTCCCGTCGAAGGTCGGGCGCCCTCTGGGAATTCAGATCGCGTACGGATGGCCGGCCAAGTCAAACCAGGCGGCGCCTTGGGGGCATTGGATTCAAGACGGTCACCTCGTTCCCCATGATCCAAATGGTGCATACCAGCTTCTCGACCTCGTCGCCGCTGGCGGGGCTGTAGCGGTGCCGATAGAGGACTTCGCCCGCTTCGTCCAATTCAACCTGCGCGGTCTCCTCGGCGGCAATGGTGTCATTCGTGCGAGCACGATGATGATGTTGCACCAGGCGGAGGGTCCTTACGCCATGGGATGGGAGCATTTGCCGTCGCCTGGGCCCTCGGGCCGCTGCGCTGCGGCAGTCTTCGGCGACACGGTCAGCGCAAGCGCGCACACCGGCTCCGCGGGAACGTTCTTCAGCTTCGCAACCGTCATTCCGAGCCGGCGCGTAGCGGTTGTGGTCGCTACAAATGCGGCGACGCCCATGGCTGGCCGCTCGCTGAATCGTATTTGCGCAGACATGCTGCGTTTGCGTTTTCCATCGTAGGGTTCCACTTTGCCAATTGCGAGCACCACGCTCGGCCATCTAACGATCATTGAACCCGACAAGCGGACTTTGGGGTGCGGGGCCTTCGCCGCCGCTTCTATATGATCCGCGTTCGAATTAATTCCGGCGTTATGCCGCCTTGCGAAGGAACGAGCCGCCATTCGGAGGGACGTTTGTTCCTGCCGGCTCGCAGAGGTGGACACGTAACCGGGCGCCTGCCGGATCGCTTCGTCCCGGAATGGGCAGGGATTCCCGCGCCCTGACTGCTCAGGCCCGTCCGTAAACGGGGACCAGCGCTCCGGACGTCACCGTATTGTCGGGCGAAGCCAGCCAGAGGATCGTCTGCGCCAGCTCGGCGGGCCTGGGCCATTTATCGTGGTCGGCCTTGGGCATCGCGCCGCGATTGGCCGGGGTATCGATCGTCGAGGGAAGCACCGCATTGACCAGGATGCCGTCGTTCCTCACCTCGACCGCCAGCGACCGGGTCAGGGCGGCGACGCCTGCCTTGGAGATCGAATAGGCCACCGCGCCGCCGATCGGGACCTCGGAAACCTTCGCTCCCACGTTCACGATCCGCCCGCCGGTCCCCGCGCCTCGCATGTTCCGAACCGCCTCCCGGGAGCAGAGGAATGCGGTACCGAGGTTGAGCAGGAGCATCTTCTCGAGGTCGAGCCGTGATGTCTCGGTGACCGGGTTGGCGGCATATCCGCCGGCGAGATGGATCGAGGCCCAGAGCCCCGGAAGCCCGGAGTAGTACGCGGTGACGGCGGCTTCGTCGGTGAGGTCGATGCCGTAGGAGGGTCGGGCGGTCGGACGGTCGGACGGTCGGAAACTGCCCTGCGATTCGGGGCCATGGAGAGGCAGGAAGCAGATCGCCCCCGCCTCCGCGAACGCCGCCACCACTGCCTGGCCGAGGGCGCCGTCGCCGCCGGTGATGACGACGTGGCGCCCGGCAAATCCACTCACGGACTGGCGCGCACCGGCGACTTGGGCTCCTCTGGCGCCGGCATGTCGTTCCAGTTGAGGATCGCGTTGAACACCAGGTTGAATTCCCCGTGGTTCTGCCAGCGGTAGATCGGGTTGTTCGCGAACATGAGCACCCGGCCCTTCCCGTGGTACGCCTCGGGGATGTCCACCGCGAAGGCTTTCCCCTTCAGGTTGTCGGCCCCGCTCATCAGCCCGCTCAGCACCGACGCATCCCCACCCTGGTACGCTGCGAGGACGTTGCTCTGGTCGGCGATGCCGATTCGAAACACCTGGGACCCCTGACCGAACTTGACCGGGAAGGTGGTCTTCTCGAACCCGTAAAACACCGGATGCGCCGGCCGCTTGATCTCGGCGGTCACCAGAGGCTTCTGGGCGGTGACACCAGTCGGATTCTCGGTGTCCACCGAGCGGGCGAACCCGAACTCGATCGGGAACCGTACCGCCTGGAGCGTGGCAATGAGCGTACCGCCTCCGGCCAGGAAGTCCTCGAAGGCATCGACCCCCGCGGTCCCGAAGCCACCGGTCATGTCGTCGGTCTCACCGTACATGCCGAGGGAGTGGTACTTCTCGCTGGTCTGATAGGGGACCGGCTTGGCGGCGGGTTTGGCGAGCACCGCGGCGCGATTGACGTTCTGCGCCGCCATGAGGATGACGTCGTAGTCGGCGCGCAGGTTCCCCTTGGCCACCCGCTCCTTGTAGATGAGATCGAAGGGGATCTCGAAGCGATCGAACGCGTAGCGATACCAGCCGAGTTCTTGTGTCCCACTCCACTGGGAATAGATCGCGATGCGCGGGACATCCGCGGTGTGGGTGTGGACGCTCGGCAATGCGGTGAGCGCGGCAGCCGTAAGGCCCAGGGCCTCGACTTCCTTGCGAGCGCTCTGGAGCTCAACCGGCGTGCCGGTCACCAGAAAGGAGCCGGCGGGGAAATTGGTTCCCTCCGCGGTAAACGCCGATTCCGCCACCTGCATCGCCAGGTTCTTCAGGCGATAGCGGAAGGTGATCATGTTGTTGGAGCCGTAGTGCGCCACCGCGAGCCCCGCGGTCCCGGTGCCCGCCACCATCCCCTGCCACTCGGCCCGATCCACCGGGGTCACCTTCGCATCGAGGATGGTCTGGTCGGCGATCGGTCTGGTCTCGACGTTGAACGCGTAGCCCATCGACCAGCCGCTGTCGTCGTAGGTGGTGAGCGCGGCGTCGGGATAATCCTGCTTCTCGAGCAGGTTGCGGGCGAGACGGCCGTAGGGCTGATCGAGCTTCACCACGTAGCCGCCGGCGGAAATGGTGTCTGACCCCTTCTTGTAGTCGCTGGAGAGCCGGCCCACTTCGATCCCCTGGGCCCGTAACACGCCGATCAGGGAGATGACCCGGGTCATGTCGCGCTGGACCGGGAACACGTACGCGTAGGGCGCCCTGGTCTTCCCCTCCTCCAGCGAGTTCCGGGTCTTCACGAAGAAATTCTGCAACACCAGGTTCGGGAACATCGACGTGAGCTGGAGCGCGGAAAGGACTCCGGTCTCCATGTAGTTGGTGTTATCCCGCCGGGTGAACGCGTTGATGCCGCCCTCTGGAATCGGAATGCCGCGGTACCACTCCCGGTCCTGGCCGCCGCCGCGGCCGGTCGGGATCCGGGGCCGGTTCGCGGCCCCACCGGGCCCGCCACCCCCGAATCCCCCTCCGGCCGGAGCCACGCCCGGGGGATTCTTGGCCCAGGCGGCGCGCACCGAATCCACATCCACGTCGCGACCGGACTGGGTCTCGTACATCCGCATCATGCCGTTGTGATTGTACGCGACTGAGCCGAGGTATCCCGGGGACCAGCCGTCCATGAAGGCGAAGGTGTACACCCCGGGCATCCCCCACTTGGTCATCTGGGCAAGCTCCCAGTTCGAAAAGAAGGGTAGCTCGGCGAAGAGCAGGGGATCGAGATTGGGATTCTGGGGAGGGCCGCCGCTGTAGGTATACATGAGCGGTTGCGCCTCGTGCAGATCGTGCATGATCGGGGGATGCGCAGTGAAGTACCAGTCGGTGATGGCGCGCATCGACATCTGCGACAGGTTGATATCGCGGTTGTTGTCGTGATACACGTACTTGCCCCAGTAGGGGACCGCCGGCGTCCCAGGTCCGCGGCCCCCTGGTCCCCCGCCGCCACCCTGGCCGGCCTGGGCAGGCTGCGCCCGCCGATTGCTGTCTGCCGGCTGACCGGTCCGGGTGCTGTCCCCAGGGGCAGGAGGCCCCTGCTGCGGCGCAGCGAGTCCCAGCTCGAGGTTCCGGTAGAACCAGTCCACGTTACGATCCCGGCCATCGGGCTCCGCCGCCGGCGTCACCGATACGATCACATTGTTCCGGATCTGGGTGATCAGGGGAGAGGTTTCCGTCGCGAGACGATAGACCAGCTCCATCAGCATTTCCGGAGGGCCGGTCTCTCCGCTGTGAAGGCCGCCCATGAAGTGATAGTTCGGCCGGGTCGTTTCGATGAGATGTTGCACCTCGGCGTCGGAGACCCCCCGGGGATCGGCCAGCCGCGCCAGGTTGGCCCGGTTCTGCGCGAGATTCCTGATGTTCTCCTCGGACGAGACCCAGACCACCACCAGCTCGCGCCCTTCATCCGATTTGCCGATGGTCTCCACCTTGACCCGCGGCGTCGCGGCGGCGAGGGCGCGGTAATAGCGAACAATGTCGGCGTAGTAGGTGAGGGTTTTCGGTGCGCCGATGTAGTAGCCGAGGACGTCTTTGGGGGAAGGAATCCCCGCCACCTTCGGCAGGTGATCCACCAGTGGGCTTCCGAACCGGGGTTCGGTGGTCCACTTCCCGTAGGCCTTGGAGAAATCATTGTCCTGTTGCTGCTTCGGGTCCCTGGTTTCGGTGACCATCTGCTGCGCTGAAACGGCCGGCGCGAGCAGGACGAGGGTGGCCAGCAGCAGGTTGGTGCGGGGTCGCATCGAGAGATCTCCCGGAGTTATTTCGGAAAGCCGGCCCGCGAAACGGTCGGCATGAGCTTCAGGGCGTTGCCATAGTACAGCTTCTTGAGCACGGGGTCGGGAAGGCCGAGGCCGTAGAGCTTCCAGAAGGCGTGGTAATCCCGGTAATAGTCGAAATACTCGTCGTTGGTTTCGAAGACGCGCCAGTAGTAGGGATACTCGTCGGGCTGGAAACTGTCCTTCCCGAACATCACGCGGTCCTGGTACTTGATGAGAAATTCCCTCGCGGTCCGGGGCTGACGGCCCAGATCGTAGAGGACCGCGCCGACCTCGCTGTACAGGTTGGGGTCCTTGTCGAACATCCGGCCCAGGCGCGCCAGATCGTTGGCGTGCCAGCCGAGGTGCGCGATCACGAAGATGGTGTTGGGGTGACGCGCGAAGAGCCGGTCCCGCTCGCCCATCAGGGTTTCGAACGAGGGAAACCGGGTGCTGTCCTGGTAGCGGCGGTTCTGATAGAGCGCCTGCTCGAGCCAGCGCTCGTTGTGGTAGTCGAGGGGGGACCAGAACTCCTGCGGGTCGGCCACATGGATGAACACCGGGATCTTGAGGCGCGCCGCGGTCTCCCAGACCGGGTCGAGCTCGGGGTCGTCGATCTTGAGACGGGTGCCATCGGCCTTACGGATCGTCAGGCCGAATCATTTGGGGATCTCGCCCACCCCGACGGCGCCGGCCTTGATGTCGGCCTCGAGCTGGGCGGCGATCTTCTGTCCCGATCCCGGGCCCACGTTCCGGAGGTCGAGACCGGTCAGGAACACGAATCGCCCCTTGTACTTGCTCTTCTCGACCGCGGCCAACTGCTGCTGGAGGCGATCGCCCGAGGTGTTGTTGGCGCTCACCATGAGCTGGAGGTTCAGGGAGTCCATGGCTTCGCCGACTTCCTCAAGCAGCTTGGGGTCCGCCAGGTTGGGCGGGTGGCCGTGGAAATCCACCGCGGGGAATTTGGCCCGGGGGACCATGTGCTCCGGCACGACGAGGGTCGAGCGGGGCTTGTATTCGGTGATGCGAGGGCGCGGGCCACTCGGGCTCGCGGCCTTCGGCGGGCCGGGGGCGGATCTGGCCGGGGCCAAGCTGTTGCGCGGCGGCCGGCCCGGAAGAGCGCCGCGCCAAGCAGAAATATGGAAGCGCATGGGGGAAAGATAGCTCATGGAGGCCGCTCTGCTCACGGATTACCAAGGATAGAGCTATCCACAGATGACACGGATGACACGGATTCAACGGCTGTTTGGGGGGCTCACCAAGGCCATCGGTTCCCGGTAAGACACCTCCTCAAGAACCCCCAGTTGGTAATCCGTGTCATCCGTGTCATCTGTGGATAAATACCTAGTTGACTTAGGGGTCGGCGCGATGCATGTTATTGGCACCAGGAGGTGGGCATGGCCGGCTCCGATCTCTACACGGGCTCTCTCGAGCTCCTCATCCTCAAGGCGGTGAGCTGGGGCCCCAGCATGGGTACGCGGTGGGCCGGTGGATCCGGGAAACCACCCGGGACACTCTGGTGGTCCAGGAGGGGGCGCTCTACCCCGCACTCCACCGGCTCGAACGGAAGGGGTACCTCGAGGAGCTCTGGGGCACCTCGGAGACCGGACGGGAGGCCAAGTTCTACCGGCTGAGCCCGGCGGGACGCAAGCGGCTCCGCGACGAGACGGTCCGCTGGCGGCGTTACGCCCGCATGATGCAGCTCGCGCTCGCCGCACCTCGCCCGTGACGAAGAGGGAGGCCCGATGAAGCGACGATTCCACTGGACCCGTAGTCCGGCCGACGCCCCGGGCGAAGTCCAGCGCGAGCTGGATGCCCACCTCGAGCTCAAGGCCCGCGAGCTGGAAGCCCAGGGGATGGATCCCGCCACCGCACGCCGCGAAGCGGCGCAGGCCTTCGGCGACCGCGGCGACGATCGAACGGGAGCTCGAGACGGCCCGGCGCGGTACGATCCGGCATCGCCAGCGGCGGGAGCGGTTCGGCGCCTTGTTCCAGGATCTCCGGGCCGCCTTTCGTGGTCTGCTCCGCTCGCCCGGGTTCGCCGTCGCGGCGCTCCTCACCCTCGGGCTGGGCATCGGGGCCACCAGCGCGGTGTTCAGCGTGGTGCGGTCGGTGCTGCTCCGTCCGCTGCCGTATCCGGAGTCGGATCAGCTGGTCCAGCTCTGGACCGATCATCGCGCGGAAGGGCGGGCGGCTCCGGAGTGGTTCTCGCCTCCCGAATTCCTGGAGTACCAGGCGAGGAACCACACCTTCTCGGCGATGGCCGCGTACGGGGGTTGGGGGCCCGACCTGACCGGGGATGGCGAGCCGCCAGTCGCTCGCCGGGAACGCGGTCACCTGGCAATTCTTCCGCGTGCTCGGCACCGGTCCCGTGTTAGGGCGGGATTTCACCGAGGCCGACGACCGGCCCGAAGCCGAGCCGGTCGTGCTGCTGTCCGAACGGACTCTGGCGGAGCCGGTTCGGGGCGGATCGCGGCATCGTGGGCCGGCAGATCCAGCTCAACGGCCAGACCTGGACCGTGCTGGGCGTCATGCCGGAGGGTTTTCGTCCTCCGGTTGCTGCGGAGATCTGGCGGCCGTTCCGCCGGGCCCGCCACCAGCGGGTGCGGATGGGGGTGCGTCACCTGGCGAGCGATCGGGCGGACTCAAAGCCGGGGTCACCTTCGACCAGGCCAGGCAGGACCTCGATCAGGTCGCGGCCGGGATCGCGGGGGAGCAGCCTCAGTCGAATCACGGGGTCGGGGCGTGGCCGATCCCGCTGCACGAGCAGATCACCGGGCCCAGCCGCCGGCCGCTGTTCGCGATCGGCGGCGCGGTGCTGTTCGTGCTGCTCATCGGCTGCGTGAACCTTGCCGAGCCTCTTGCTGCTCCGCGGGTCCGCGCGGGCCCGCGAGTTGAGCGTGCGCGCGGCGATCGGCGCGGGGAGAGGGCGGCTGGTGCGCCAGCTTCTCACCGAATCGGCGCTGCTCGCGGTGCTGGGCGGCGCGATCGGCCTGGTGCTGGGCTGGTGGGGAAGCCGGATCCTGTCGGGACTGGTTCCTCAGGGAGTGCGAGCGGTGCAGAGCATTCAGGTGGACGGGGTCGCGATCGCTCTTCACCGCGGGGGTCTCGCTGCTCGCCGGCCTGCTGTTCGGCGTGCTTCCCTCGCTCCAGAGCGCGCGGACCGATCTGATGGGCGCGCTGCGTTCGAGCGGGAAGGACGTCCATCGCCGGGCCCACCTGATGCGCAGCGGCCTGGTCACGATCGAGATCGCGCTCGCGGTGCTTCTGCTGGTCGGCGCCGGCCTTCTGGGGCGGAGCTTTCTTTCTCTGACCCGTGTCGATCTCGGATACCGAACCGAGGGTCTGGTGACTGCGGGCGTGCTGTTTCCGGCGGCACGTTATGACAGCGCCACCAAAGCGGTCGGCTGCCACCGAAGCAGACCCTGACCCGGCTCGCAGCATCCCCGGCATCGTGGTGGCCGAAGCGGTGGATCAGCTCCCGATTGCAGGGGGGAGGGGATCAGGACATCGACCTCGTCCCGATCGGCGAGCCGCTTCCGCGCGGGAAGGTCCTACTACCCCATCTGGTATCGGACCGTGACGCCGGGATATCTCGGCGCGATGGGGATGCGGCTGGTCGCGGGCCGGCAGTTCACGCCGGAGGATCGCGAGGGGGCGCCGCCCGTCGTCATCGTGAATCAGGAAGCGGTGCGCCGGATGTGGGGAGGAAAGAGCCCGGTCGGGCGGATGGTGCAGACGGCAGGCGCCCGCGCGACCGTGATCGGGGTCGTCGCGAATGCGCATTCCGATGGCCCGATGGAGCCGGAGAAGGCCGAGCTGTTTCTTCCCCTGGCGCAGTTTGCCACCCGGGGTCTGCTCTTCGTGGTGGAATCGGAGCAGGGAACCGCCGCGGCGCTCGCCGGGCTCCGGAGCGCGCTCGCCGAGGTCGATCCGCTGGTTCCGCTCGCGGGGGTGAGCACGATGGAGGAGCGGGCCAGCGAGGCGGTTGCGCTGCCCCGGGTCTACGCGCTGCTGCTGGGGTGCTTCGCCGGCGCGGCGCTGGGACTCGCCCTGATCGGGATCTACGGGGTGATGGCCTACTCGGTGGCCCAGCGCCAGCGGGAGATCGGGGTCCGGCTTGCCCTGGGGGCGGCGACCGGGCACGATCCGCGGGCTGGTGCTGAGCCGGGGGGTGCGGCTGGTCGTGATCGGCCTGGTGTGCGGGTTAGGGGGGGCGCTCCTGGTCACCCGGATCATCCAGTCGCTCCTCTTCGGGGTGAAGCCGATGGATCCGGTCACCTTCGCCGGGGTGGCCGCGCTTCTCGGCGCCATGGCGCTCCTGGCCTGCTGGATCCCGGCCCGCCGGGCCACCCGGGTGGATCCGGTGGTGGTGCTCCGGGAGGAGTAGGATGACACGGACTGAGTCATCCACAGATTACACGGATGACACGGATTCAACAGCTTTTGGGGGGCTCACCAAGGCCACCTGTCTCCGGTGATACACCCCTCAAATACTCTGGCTTTTAATCCGTGTCATCCGGGTAATCTGTGGATCACCTGTCGAGAGCGCCGCTCAGCGCACCGCGGAGCGCCTTGACCTCGTAGGCCCGCCCTGCTCGAATCACCCGTTCCACCTTCCGCAGATCGGCGATCCGTGAAGCCGGATCGCCGTCCACTACGATGAGGTCGGCCACCTTGCCCACGGCGATGCTCCCGTAGTCCTTGTCGTCGTGCATCACCCGCGCCGGCACGATGGTGGCGATCTGAAGCACTCGTCGCGGCGAGGGATCCCCGCCTTCTCGTAATACTCCAGCTCGCGCGTTGTAGCTGCTCCCGTCGGTGCCCGGGACGATGGTGATCGCCGGCGTCGTAGAGTCGTTTGAGCATGCGGAGGTAGCCGTGCCGCGATCGAATCGTTACCGGCGGCGAATACCCCGACCGTCGGATCGATGACGGTCCCCTTCTCCTTGAACAGGTCGATCATCGCGGTGACTTCCGGCGCGTTCACGTCGAAGGCCGGGGCGCACCGCCGCCGCCACCGCCGAGTAGGCCCGCATGGAGGGCAGGTAGAGCGAGTCCGGGAAAAAGGTCGAGAAGAGGAAGGCGATCGTGATTGATCTCGTCGAAGCCGAGCCGGACCGCGGCCTGAGTGCTCAAGCCGCGAGGGACGTGGCCCGAGAGCCGCATGCCCCGGCGGTGCGCCTCGGCGGCGATGGCGGGGACCAGGTCCTGCTGCACCAGGTTGTAGAGCTTGATCTGCTTGTAGCCGAGCGAATCGTACCGCGCGATCCAGGCGAGGGCCTCGGCTTCGGTGGAGACGATCGCCTCGGAGGGGCCGGCCCAGCGGCCGGGGCCCTCGAGGAAACCGGCGAGGATGATGCGCGGGGCGAGAATCGCTCCGGTCGCGGCCCGGTCCCGATGGGACACCGCCACGTCCAGATCGGAGGCGAGGTCGCGGACCGTGGTGATCCCGGTGGCAAGCTGGGCGGGGCCGGAGGTGAGCTGGGAGGCATGAAACAGGTGGGTGTGCATGTCCCACATTCCCGGCATCACGGTCTTGCCGGCCGCATCGATCACGGTGGCGCCCGCGGGCACCGCAACCGAATCGGAAGGACCGACCGCCACGATCCGGTCGCCCCGGACGATCACGTTGATCCGCGGCCTCATCATGCCTTGCTCGCTGTCGAACAGGTTGCCGTTGGTGATGGCGAGGGTCAGACTCGCCGGCGGCGGCTTGAGTCGGCGCGCCAGGGCTTCTCCTTCGGCGTTGTGATAGCGGAGCTCGAAGCGTGCGGAGGGCCGGGAGCAGGGCCGGGCGTTTTCCGGCCGGACCGCGATGAACCAGCCGATTTCGCTGGCGAACAGATTGCCGCTGGGCATCGAGCCAGACCCCCCGCGAGGCGGGCGTTGCCTTCCTGGAGCATCGCGAGGCGAATGCGCCGGGGGCCGGTCGAGGTGCGCACGGTGGTGTCGGCCACGATCCGGACCCGCGCGCGTGCCCCGGGGAAGGAGGTCTGGGCCGAGCTGTCGGGCCGGCTCAGGAGGAACTTCGCCGCCAGGGCGAGGTCGAACGGAGTCCCGCTCCGGAGCCGATACCAGCTGGCTGGTGTGCGGGGAGCCGACCGGAGTCGAGTCGAGCTGACGGCCACCGCACCATGCCGCCCGAGACCTCGAACCGATCGGCGGGCGTCCCAGGGGACTCGGCGGCGGCCGATACAGCGGAAGCTGCCAGGTTTCACCCGCCAGGACCTCATTGCCCCGGATCACGTAGCGGGTTTCGATTCGGGGCCCCCGGTTTCGATCGACGTGGTGGTAGCGCACGATCACCGTATCGCCGCGGGTGATCAGGTTCATCGCCCCCGCGGGACGGCCGTGATTGAGAACCACGTAGTAGGTACTGTCCGGTGCCGGGGAAAGGGGGGCGGCGTGGGCCAGTGAGGCGAGGACGGGCAGCAGGATGATCATGGGCAGGATGATAACAGGCGGGCAGGCGGGCAGGCGGGCAGACGGACAGCGGCAGGCGGGCAGACGCAGACGCAGGGGGACAGTGCAACGGTTCTGGGTGGTAGGTTTATCTAACCTAAGAACCTTAGGTTTGGAGCCTTCATGCCACCCATCGAGCTCGATCTCCTCCGAGGGACCCTCGACCTCCTCCTCCTCAAGACCCTGAGCTGGGGCCCGCTCCACGGCCTCGGCATCGTGCGCTGGATCGAACAGGCGACCCGGGAACGGCTCCAGGTCGAAGAAGGCGCCTTGTATCCCGCGCTGCACCGGCTGGAAGCCAGGGGGCTCCTCGAATCGGCCTGGGGATATACCGAGAAGGGCCGCCGAGCCAAGTACTACCAGCTCACCTCGACCGGGCGGAAGCACCTGGCGGCGGAAGTGACGCGATGGTCCCGTTACAGCGAGGCGGTGCGGATGGTGCTGACGGCGGAAGGTGCCCGATGAGCCCGCGCTGGGAGGGGATTCGGCGGGCGTTTCGTCTCCCGCTCGGCGAGAAGACGATTCCGGACGACGTGCGGCAGGAACTGTCGTTCCATCTCGAGGAGCGGATCGAGGAGCTGGTTGCACAGGGGATGTCGCGGAAGGACGCCGAGCGGGAGGCGCGAGCCCGGTTCGGTGACCGGAGACTGGTGGAAGATCAGCTCCAGCAGATCGATCACGGGGTGGCCCGGCGGGTAGCCTGGCGAGAGTGGTGGGAGGGATGGATCCGGGAGCTCTCGCTCGGGATCCGCTCGCTGCGGCGAAACCCCGGATTTGCGATCGCGGCGGTGCTGACGCTCGGGATCGGGATGGGGGCGGTGGGATCGATCTACACCCTGATTCAGCGGGTGGTGCTCTCGCCGCTTCCCTATCCCGAACCGGATCGGCTGGTGCGGCTCAAGAACCCGGTACCCGGGGTCGAGAAGGGCGACGAATGGGAGCTCTCCACGGCGCAATACTTCTTCTACCGGGAGCAGGTTCCCGAGCTGGCTGAGGTCGGCGTCTACCACGTGGACGGCGGGAACCTGTCGACCGGGGCGGCCACCCGACGGGCCCAGTTCGCCGGCGTCACCGCCAGCATGATGCGTCTGCTCGGCGCCCGGTCGATCCGGGGCCGTCTGCTGACCGAGGACGACGACCGTCCGGGGGCGCCCACGGTCGCCGTCCTTTCCTATGGGCTCTGGCAGACGATGTTTGGCGGCCAGGATTCGATCATCGGGCGGAGCGATCCGTCTCAACGATGAGCCGGTAACGGTGGTCGGCGTCATGGACCGGGGAGTCGAAGTGCCGCGCGATCGGGGCGAGGCGCTGGCGCCCCACGTGGATCTCTGGCTGGCCCTTCGGCTCGACCCGTCGGGTCCCTTCGGTAACAACCACACCTGGCCCGCGATTGGGAGGTTGTCTTCGGGCGCGACCGCCGGAACAGGTCCAGGGCCGGTTCGATCGGCTTCAGCCCCAGCTCATCGAGCGGTTCCCGAACGCTTACACCCAGGCATTCTTCGATCGCTACGGCTTCCACACGATCGCGCTTCCGCTCAAGGCCTACGTGCTGGGGGAGATGGGGAGAAACCTGTGGATCCTGTTCGCCGCGGTCGGGCTGGTGCTCCTGATCGCGTGCGCGAACGTGATGAATCTGCTGCTGGTGCGGCTGGAAACCCGGCGGCGCGAGCTGGCGATTCGGAGCGCGATCGGCGCCAGGCGGAGCGACGTCGCCCGGCAAGCGCTTGCCGAGGGCACGGTGCTGGCCGGGGCCGCCCTGCTCACCGGGCTCCTCTTCGTGTTCGGAAGCACCGCTGGCTGGTGTCGCTCGCGCCGCCCGGCATTCCCCGCCTGGAAGAAGTCGCGGTGAGTCCGGCCGTGCTGGTGTTCATGGTGGGTCTCGCGGCGCTGGTCGCCGCCTTGCTGGCCCTGGCGCCCGCGGCGCAGATGCGGCGGGTCGCCGGAGCCAGGACTCGGAGCACTCACCGAGGGGGGCCGGTCGGCCACGACCGGCCGGTCGCGGCAGTCGGGTCCGGGGCGCGCTGGTCGCGACCCAGGTGGCGCTGGCGGTCATGCTGGTGGTCGGGGCGGGACTGCTGCTCCGTGGGTTCGCGCGGCTTCGGCAGTATGGACCCGGCATGGTGCCCGACGGCGTGCTCACGTCGAGCTGTACCTGCCCTACCAGCGCTACGACAGCCTGAGCAAGGTCTGGCGATTTACGATTCCGAAGCTGTTCGGAAGGATCCGGGCCCTGCCGGGCGTCATCGCCGCGGGCGGCTCGGAGGAGCTGCCGATGCTCACCGGATTCGGGTGTACCGTGCAGGGCTTCGAAGAGCCCATCGTCTACGAGCGCATCAAGGCGGCGGGGCTCACCACTTGTGCGGGCCAGTCGCCCACCTCGGCGGGTTACTTCGAGGCCCTCCGGATTCCGCTGATCGCGGGCCGGTATCTCAGCGACGACGACAACCTGGCGCCGGAGCGTGCCGCGGTGGTGGTCACCAAGGCGTTCGCGGAGCGATTCTGGCCCGGGGAGAATCCGATCGGCAAGGGGGTGAATCCCAACGGCCGCGAACAAACCGCCCTTCTACCACGTGGTGGGGGTGATTGGCGATCTGAGGGGGACCGCGCTGGATGAGCCGCCGGTGATGGGGATCTTCTATCCGATCGTTGCGATGCCGGGCGGGGGGCCGATGGTATCCCAGCAGCTTCCACCTCGTGATTCGCACCAACCGGAACGATCCCCTCACCCTGCTGCCCCTGGTGCGCCAGGCGGTCAACGAAGTCGATCCCACCATCCCGCTTGCCAACGCCGAGCCGATGACCCGGGTGGTGAGCCGCTCGATGGGGCGCACCACATTCATGATGCTGCTGCTCGGGATCGCGGGAGGCGTGGCGCTCTGCTCGCCGCGATCGGGTTGTACGGATTGATCGCCTACCTGGTGGCGCGGCGGGCCAACGAGATCGGAGTCCGGATGGCGCTGGGGGCGGAACCCCGCCAGGTCGAGGGGCTGGTGGTGGGCGGCGCACTCCGGCTGGCCGCGGTGGGCGCCCTCATGGGCGGGTTAGGCGCGCTCGCCACCGCGCGGGTGCTGGGGAGCCTCCTCCACGGCCTGCCCCCCTGGGATCCGGTGAGCTACGCCGGCGCGATCGGGTTCATGGCGCTGGTGGCGGGAGTCGCGGCGTGGATCCCGGCCCGCCGGGCGGCCCGGGTGGACCCGATCAGCGTGCTGCGGGAGGAGTAGGCGGACAGGCGGACCGGTGGACCAGGTCGAGAACGACTCTCCAGGGAGGAACCATGCGGGATCTCGAGCGGGCCGATCTACCAGGGAAACCGTTCGGGTATCCGGGCGGCTCCCGGCCGGGGATCATCTTCTTCAATGACGAGGCCCCTTTTTCGCCCAACGCCTGTTTGTCGGGCGCACCCGTTCCCGAGCATCGGCCGTGGTGTTGAGTGATCCCGCGGGACGGCCCCGGCTGCGATTGCAGGTGGATTCTCTGGGGACCGCCCGCATCGAATTCCTCGATGAGGCTGGGGTGGTGGTCGCCCGGATTCCCGGCACTCCATAGGCGGGCGGGCCGGGCCGCGACAGCGGAGACCCGGCTAGTGCGACAGCAGCAGGCCGAACAGCGCTCCTAACCCGGCACCTCCGCCGCCCAGCAGGAGATAGCCCCTGGTGGTGCAGGTGGAAAAGCCGGTGCCGGGATCCTTCGCGAGGTTCGAGATGACGGTGCAGGTCACCACCCCGGCCACCGCGCCCGCCGCAGCGCCGATCACGGCATTGCGGAGCCGGTGGGACGATCCCTCGTCGACTGGCAGGTTCAGCCTGGAGAGAGGCCCGGTTGCCGAGGGCTGCCGGAACCCCACCCGCATCGAAGCGAACGGTTCCGGATGGGGAGGAGCGGGGTTCGGGCCGAGCAGAAGGAGGGCGAGCAGGGTGATGGACATGGCTCAGCCCGCCCCGGCGACGGGAAGGGTGACCTGGGCGATGGCCCCCTTCGTGTCGGTGCGATTCCGCAGGATCAGGGTCCCGCCGTGGGCCTCGATCACCTGGCGACAGAATACCAGGCCGATGCCGGACCCCGTAGGCTTGGTCGTATAGAAGGGCACGAACAGGTTTCCTGGCGAGGGCACTCCGGGCCCCTCGTCCCGAACCTTGATTTCCACCGCACCGTCCCGAGCGCTCCAGGTAACATCCACTGCGCCCCCGGTTTCCCGGACTGCCTCCACTGCATTGGTGACCAGGTTGATCAGCACCTGGTCGAGCTGGTCGGGGTCCGCCTGGAGGATGACCGGGGGCCCTTCCGTCACGCGCACTGGCAACCGGGTTTCCAGTCCCGCGATCCGGTGCACCGCCTCGGCCACGGGGACCCGGGTCAGAGAGGGCGGGGGGAGCTTGGCGAGTCGCGCGTAGGACGCCATGAACCGGTTGAGGCCCTCGGCCCGCGCCCCGATCACCTCGAGGCCGCGGGCGAGGTCCCCTTCCCAGTCCGGAGCACGAGGGACCCGGTCCAGCATGCCGGTGAGGGTGCCCACCAGCGACTTGATCGGCGCGAGGGAATTGTTGATCTCGTGCGAGAGCACCCGAACCAGCCGCTGCCAGAGCTGTCGTTCCTCGGAGCGGAGCACCCGGCTGATGTCGGTGAGCACCACGAGGTCGAGCGGCAGGCCACCCTGGCGGAATGGACGGCGTCGCACCTCCCAGCGCCCGGTGGCCGCCCCCCGCATGGTCAGCTCGACGATGCGGGGCGTCTCGCCGGTGAGACATTCCTCGAGGTCGAGCTGGGCCGCGGTGCGACCGGTGGCGCGCTCGACCGGCTGGCCCAGGAGCCGTTCGCCGGCCCGGTTGGCGAGCCGGAGGGCCCGCGACTCGTCGAAGGCGAACACCGCGACGTCGATCTCCTCCATAACCCGCTGGAGCAGGGCCCCCGCCTCCATCGCGCCGAGCCGCTGCTCCTTGAGGGTTTCCTGGAGGGCGTTGATCTCCCGCTGGACCGCGCCGAGCACGTCGTCGGTCTCGGCTTCCCGGGCCCGCAGGGTGAAATGCCCCTCGCGCAGGCCGGCGAGGAGATTGGCCAGGACCTGGAGAGGACGCACCACCCGGACCTGCGCGACCCGCGCGGTCACCAGCCAGCCGGTCACCAGCACCCCGAGAATGGTCCAGCGAAACAGATCGGAGACCGGCACGAACCAGAGCAGGATCCCGGCGGCCAGGAGGGCGGGGAAGCCCGCCAGGAGGGCGAGGAGGAGGATCCGGCGGTCGTGTTGCATCCGCGGTGCAGGGTGCTAGGTGGGAGGTGCGGAGGGGATCATAATCCGTGGCGCTGGATGCGCCGATACAGGGCGCTGCGGGAAAGGCCGAGGGTCTGGGCCGCGGCGCCGACGTTCCCGTCGTGATCGGCCAGCGCTTTCCGGATCGTCTCGCGCTCGACTTCCTCCAGACTCTTCTGCTCGGTGGCGCTCACGGACGGGCCGGGCGCGGCAAAGAACAGGTCGGTGGGCTCGATGCTGCTGCCGCGGGACAGCAGGACCGCCCGTTCGACCGCGTGGTCCAGCTCCCGGACGTTGCCGGGCCAGGGGTGGACCCGGAGCGCGGCGAGGGCCGCATCGGAGAACCCGGTCCGGACCTTCTCGTACCGTCCGGCGTGGCGGCGCAGGAAATAGTGCGCCAGCGGAGCGATGTCCTCGACCCGCTCCCGGAGCGGGGGGAGCCGGAGCTCGATGGTGTTGAGCCGGAACAGCAGATCCTCGCGGAACCGGCCCGCCGCCACCTCGCCGCGGAGGTCGGCGTTGGTGGCTGAGATGATCCGGACGTCGACCTTGCGGGTTATGGAGGATCCGACCCGCTCGAGCTCCCCGCTCTGGACGACCCGAAGCAGCCTGGCCTGCTGGGGCATGGCGAGATTGGCGATCTCATCGAGGAACAGGGTGCCCCCGTGGGCCAGCTCGAACCGGCCGGCCCGGTCGGACTTGGCGTCGGTGAAGGCGCCTTTGACGTGACCGAACAGCTCGCTCTCGAAGAGTCCCTCGGGGAGGCCGCCGACGTTCACCACCACGAGCGATCGGTCGTGGCGCTGGCTCGCCGCGTGGATCCAGCGGGCCACCACCTCCTTGCCGGTGCCGTGCTCGCCGGTGATCAGCACGTTGGCGTCGCTCGGCGCAACCCGCTCCATCAGCTCGCGCACCGGTCGCATCGCGGGCGACTCGGCGATCAGGTCGGGCAGTCCGGAGCGGCGGATCAGCTGGTGCTCCTCTTCAAGCCGCTGGCTGACCCGGAGGGCGCGACCCAATTCGATCTGGGTGCGGAGGGTGGTGAGCAATCGGGTGTTCTCCCAGGGCTTCTCGATGAAGTCGCGCGCGCCCAGCCGCATCGCCTCGACCGCCTTGTCCACGCTGCCCCAGGCGGTCATGACGATCACCGGGAGGGTCGGATCGAGGGCGCGAATCCGGGAGAGCAGGTCGAGGCCTTCCCGTCCCGAGGTGGTGTCGCGGGTGTAGTTGAGGTCGATCAGCGCCGCGTCGGCCTGCTCCCGCTCCAGGATCGCGATGACCCCTTCGGGGACATTGGCGGTGACGGTGCGGTAGCCCTCCGACTTGAGGAAAAGTCGGAGGGCCTCGAGAATATCCGCCTGGTCGTCAGCGATCAGGATCAGCGGTGCGGGCAACGGCGCCAGGGAATCCGGTGAGAGTCCCTGGAAATATAGGAGGCAGGCTGCCTTGGCCTCCGGGAAGAGCCCTCTGGCGACATTCGACTTCCGCTCCGATATTCTCAGGATGCCCATCCGCCGGCTCACGGCTTCTCTGCTGATGCTCCAGGGTGCCGTCAGTGGCTGCGGGAGCCAGGCGGCGACCGAGCCGAGCCCCGATTTTGTCCCCGCGCGAGATACCGCCTTGAGCGGGAGCCAGAGCTATCGCTCGGTCACCATCCCGGCGGGAGTGACGGTCACCACCGCCGCTCTCAAGCTGAGCGTGAGCCAGGATCTCGTCATCAATGGCGTTCTCCGCGGCCCCTGCGCCGGGCTGACGCTCCTGGTCACCGGCGCCGTGACGATCACCGGCACCATCGACAACAGCTGTGCGAGTCCGAGCGATTCAGGCCGCGATCTGACAATCGTAGGCCAGGTGTCGTGGAGCCTGACCGGCGCCACCATGAAAAGCTCGGGTGAGATCCGGATCGGGAACCATTCCGGCCTTCCATCGTCCGCGCCGGCAACCCACCCGGGATTCTCGGAGCACCCGGCCTCTGCTTCCAGCTGGCAGTGCCAGGTCAGCGGAAGCACCATCAGCGTCTCCCCGGCCACTCCGGCGCGGCCGGCAGACAGCATTCCGACCGGACGAAGCGGTCGTGCGGGCGCCTCCCGTTTTCTCGACTGCGACGGCAGCCTTCTCCTCGAATCCTCGAGCATCACCGCGGGCAATGGTGGAAACGGCGGTAATGGCGTCAGTACCAACGAGGCGCCGGCCAGCGGGGCCGCCGGGGCGGCTCCTGGGGTGATCATGATCACCGCGGGTGGCGATCTCGATATCCGGGGAGTCGTGAGCCTTACCAGTGGCGATGCGGGTGACGGAGGCAACGGAGTCTCGACCCCGCCGAATGGGACTCCCGGAGGGAGGGCGACCGCAACCGGCGGAAACGGCGCCGGCCTGCTTCGTTCCGGCTTTGCCGCTCCCGTGGATCTCGAGGCCGTTGGTGCCATCAATCAGAGCGGGACTCTGAGCGTTCTGCTGGGTCGGGCGGGAAATGGAGGGAATGGACTCGCGACGGGGGGGAGTGGGGTTCCGGGTACTCCTGGGGGCGACGGAGGGGTCGCAACCGGCGCCGGTGGCAAGGGGGGCGATGCGGCCCCGCTCCGAGTGGTTGCCGGCACGAACGTGGCCCTGAATGGGCAGCTGTCCCTGAGCGGCGGGACCGGTGGTCTGGGTGGCAATGCAACCTGTCTCGGTGGACTCGGTGGGCCGGGATCCGGTCTCGGTGTTTCCGGAGGGCGGGGAGGCGAGGTGAGCTGTGTGGGAGGCGCCGGAGGCAGCGGGCTCCTCTCTGTCGGCACCGGGTTTCTTGCCCTCGCGAGTGCGGGAGGACGAGGCGGAAATGCCAGGGTCACCGGGGCAGGCAACGGAGGCAACGGGGCCGGGAATTGTCCCAACGGAACGGGGGGATCCGGCGGGATGGGTGGTGCTGTGCAGGGCAGCGGCGGGCTCGGTGGAGAGGGAAGTCCCACCGGAATCGGCGGCACCCTGGAGATTGTGACCGCAGGGAATGGCGGCGCTGGTGGGAGTGGGGCCCCCCCGGGGGCTGGTGGGCTTGCCGGCGCTAACCGGGCGCTGGAGCCTTTCGCTCTCCTGACCGACAGTTTTGGTTCCGGGACTTCGGGCGCGGCCTGTCCTGGAGGTGGTCCGGCCATGGACGGCGCACCGTCGCTGTCATCTTCCGACTACCATCGCAGCACGACACCGAGTCGAAAAGTCCGAGGCGGAATTCGCTGACGGATCTCACCGTACTCGGACGGGAAATCCCGGTCCAGGGATCCGTTGACCGAAGTCTGGACCTCAGTCACCGTGGAAGCCCCCAGTGCGTTGAAGGCGTCGAGCGCCACCTGCATCGCGGTTCGCCCGAACCGGAAGTCGTGGTCGAGGTGCAGGTCCAGCGAATTCCGCGATGGATAGCGGTAGCTCCCCCTCGGTTGAACGAAGATCCGCTGTCCATTGGTGTAATGAAACAGGTACGCCCGGAGCCGGGCGGGAAGATCCCCCGTGCTCGAAGTATCGGGAAGCTGGAACTCGAGGGCCAGGTCGGAGATCGTGAGGGTGGGAGTGACGCGGTCCCCTTCCAGGTGGGTGAAGAACAGGCCGCCCCGGAACCCCTTCGGCAGGTTACCGCCAACCTGAACCTTGAGCTCGAAACGGCTCTGATTGTTGAGGTCGCCGAAGAAGTTGGTCTGTTCGTTGAGTCGAACGAACGGCCCGGCTCCGGAAGTGGTGTAATCGTCCCCGCCCGTGACACTGTTGAGATTGCCCACCAGCCGGGTGAGGGTTCCCGCCGCGCTGGCCCACCATCCGGGATACCGCGCCGAGGCGACCAGCTGAAGCTGGTCGAAGCGCCGGGTCGCTTCCGGCACGGTGGTCAGGACCAGATCCGGTTGATAGGTGAGGGAGGCCCACTGGGCCCCCGGCATGCCGGGCGGGTAATAGTCCTTGAAGTCGGTGGTTTCCCCGGAGAGGAGGAGCGCTCGCCAGTAGATGATGTCTTCATTGGAGACCGCGAGTACCGGCAGGACCAGCGGCTCCCCCTGGAACAGCACCGGGCGGAAGAACCGATCGAGCACGGTGATGTTCTGGTACGTGCTGTAGTTGCTGGCGAGGTTCCGATCCACCAGGGCCACCATGTCCTTGTTACGCCGCCGCACGTACAACGCGTCCAGTTTGAAATTCGCTCCGACAGTTTTTTCCAGTCCGAGGGTCGCCTGCTCGACGTAGGGCTCCTTGTATCCTTCGACCTTCCCGGTCTCGTTGAGGCGGACCACCTGGCTCAGGCGCCACGAGGAGCCTTGCCGTGATTCGGGGCTGAACGTGGTGCGGGGATCGGTGAACGCGGGTCCGGAATAGGCCCAGCGCTCCTCATCGGAATAGACGTCGGCGCCTTCGGCCCGGTCGAAGAAGCCGGCGAACAGACTCTGGTGGAAAATGCCCCAGTGGGCTTTGGCGACGAAGCCGGCATGGCCATCGAGGTCCAGCATGAGGCCGATCCGGGGGTCCCACCCGGTCGTCGAGATCGGGGTGAAGTACCCCGACCCATCGGCCCGCCGGAGCTGGCCGACCCAGTGTCCCAGCCGGAGACCGGGGTTGATGCTGAGTCGGCGGGTTAGGCGAAAATAATCCTGGACGAAGATCGCTCCATTCTGGACCTTCGAGTCCAGGTTCACTTCGCCGCCCCAGCTGCTGATGATCGGTCCGCTCAGGGCCCAGGTCGCGGGGAGGGAGGGATCGAAGAGCGGCGGCGTGGTCCGTTCGTAGGGCCGCCAGGTCATCCCGCCGTTCCGGACCCGCTGCTCCAGCCAGGATGCGAACGCATATTCCCCGCCGATCTTCAGATGGTGCTCGGCCCCGAAGGTCCGGACGTAGAGATCCCAGTTCACTGTCGCGCCGAGATTGCTCGGCTTGCGGAGCTCCCGGAACTCGGCATTCTGGAAATCGCGCGGGTTCACCTCGAGCAGCGTCGCGATGCCGGGAACGTCGGCTCCGGCATAGGGAGACCGGTCTTCCTTGCCGCTGAACCCGTACGCCTTGACTTCGAGGAACTGGCGGGCCGACCAGGTACGCTGCCAGGACAGGTTGTAGTAGGCCGTCGTGCCCCGGAGCCGCTGGGTCGCTTCGGGACTCTGGAAGCCATCGAGGCCGTAGTGATCGGCGGACAGTCGATCGACTCCGAACGAGCCGGTCAGGAAGTCCTTCCCCCCTGACGGTTGCCAGTCGAGTTTGCCGAGCAGCTTGAGCTCGGCGTCGGCCGGTGCGACCGGGGCGAAATCGGAGGGGATTTCCTGGAGCCGGTTGAGCACCCGGGTCCCCCGGTCCAGGTACTGTCCGAAGGCCGCATAATGAACCCGGTTTCGGAGGAGCGGACCGCGGAGCTGCCCTTCCACCTCGAGCCGGTGCGCCGGCTCCGAGCCGGCCTCGCTGGCATGGAGATTGGTTCCATTGAGGTGCCAGGACTCGCCGTTGGTCCGCAGCTCCCCCTCCTGGCGGTCGGTGCCGGACTTGGTGATGATGTTGACCAGGCCTCCCTGGAAATTTCCGTACTCCGCCCCCGCTCCCAGCCCCCGGATTTCGATCTCCTGGATCCAGCTCGTCGCCGGGGTGAAGAAGTCGGCGCCGACGCCCGGATGATTCACGGACACCCCATCGAGCTGATAGTTGTTCGCCTGGGCGTTGGCGGCGCCCCAGATCTGATCCGGTCGCGCCCCGGGAGTGAACGCGACCAGGTTGTGGGCGTCGTCGGGAATGGGGAGCGTCGCGAGGTCCCGGCTGGTCAGCCGGGTCCCCGACTCGGTGTCGTTGGTGTTGATGTGCACCGGAGAGGCCCGCACCATCACCGAGTCGAGCCGGAGCGCCGCGGAGGCGAGGGTCACGGTCAGGTGCTCGACCCGGCCCCCGCGAAGGGTCAGGTCACTCACCACCACCGGACGGAACCCGATTCTGCGCACCGTGAGGCGGTAGGATCCCGGAGGGAGGAAACCGAACCGGAAGCCGCCACGAGGGTCCGACGCCGCGGTGCGCCGGATTCCGCCATCCTGGGCCGTCGCCAGCACCTCGGCCTGGGGAATGGGGACCCCGGCGCTATCGGTGACGGTTCCTTCCAGGATCGCCGTGCTGAGGGACTGGCCGGCCACCGCGGCCGGGAGGGCGAGCAGCGTTCCCGCGACCGCGAGGGACCATCTCAAGGGCCGTATTCTCGGATGAGTGATGCATCGAGAATACGGCCCGGGAGAGGATCTGCAAAGGCGGGGCGCTGAATCCTACGGCTTGTGGGTGAGAACCTCCTCGAAGAACGCGACGGCGCGGGGATCGCCCGACTGACCCAGCCAGAAGATCGCCTGCTTGCGGACGGCCGGGTCGCGATCGGTGCGGGCCAGCCGGATCATGGTGGGCACCCCTTCGTTGTTCCGGAGCTGGGAGAGGGCGAAGACCGCCTGCTTCCGCACGTCCTGGTCTTCCCGTTCGTTCTCGGCGAGCTCGGTTAACCCGCGGGTGGCCTCGGTGCCGGCTTCCTGGCTGAGCCAGAAGATCGCCTGCTTGCGCACACTGGTTCGTACCGAGCCGTTCTTCCCGATGCGGATGAGCTGGGGCCAGATGGTCAGGCTGTCGGCGAGGACGGCCGGGAGGAGCGGATCGCCGTTGACATCCCGACCGCTTTCCGAGAGGGCCAGGAAGTACTCGCCGGCGGTGCGGGAGGATACCGTGCCCAGCTCGGTCACCTGGCGGTCCACCTCGCGCCAGCGGCCCCCCACGTAGGCGTGGACCGCGCGCACCGTGCCGCCCTCGACATCGAGGGCGACCCGGACCGGGCCGGCATCGCAATCGGAGCTCCAGCCGTCCTTGTTGTCGCTGTTGCCCCAGTTGATGTTCCGTCCGTTGCCGCACACCCCTTCGCGGGCTGCAAAGCTCAAGCGCACCAGGCCGTCGGGAGCGCGCGCGATCCGTTGTTCCAGCGTCTGCGCCGCGAGGGGCACCCCGAGCAGGGTGCCCGCCAGCGCCAGGGTCACGGTTCTCATGGCTTGATCAGGATCTGGGTGAGCAGGTCGATGACCCGGGGGTCGTTCGACTGGCTGAGCCAGAAGAGCGCCTTCTTCTTGAGCTCCTTGTCGGGCTCCTTCTGGACGATCTCCACCAGCTTGTCCACCGCGGCGCGATCGTTCTTCTGGGAGAGCACGAAGATGAGCTGCTCCTTCATGTCGCGATCGGAGAAAGAATCGTAGATCGTGGCGAGGTCGGCCCCGGTGGTGCCGTTGCGCTGTCCCATCCAGAACAGGGCCTTCTTGCGAAGCTCGAGCGGCTCCGACTGGTTGCGCGCAATCCGGCCGAACCACTCGGACGACCCGGCCCTGCTCTGCGACACGCTGAAGATGATCCGCTCCTTGATCTTTTCGCTCTGCACCTTGCCGTACAGGTCCTGGAGGAACGCGGCGTCCTGGGGATCATTGCTCTGCCCCAGCCAGAACACGGCCTTGTCACGAATGTCTTCCGAGGCATCGTTCCGGGTGGCGTAGTTCCGCAGGGCCTGGCGCGCCTCGGGCCGGTTCTGCTGGGAGAGGGCGAACACCGCCCGCTCCTGGATCCTGGGGTCCTGGGTGCTCGACAACACGGATTCGATCGCGGCGGTCGCCCGGGCGCTGTTGACCTGCGACAACCAGAACACCGCCTGGCTCTGGACCTCGGGGTCCGGGTCGGTGCGAGCGGCATCGAGAAGCATCTGCTCGACCCGATCGCCCTTGTGCTGGCTGATGATGAACACGGCCCGGCGGCGGAGACAGGCCGAGCCCTCATCGCGGCGAGCCAGCACCTTCTCGAGAATCGGAATCGCGCGCTCGGAATCCATCTGGAGCACCGCGTTGAGCGCGGAGGCCTGGAGATCGTCCTCGCCTTCGCAGCGACTGGAACGGCTGTTCCCGATGACCGTCACGGGAGCGATTGAGGCGCCGCCGGATGCCGCCACGACCGGAGCCCCGCTCGCGACCACGGCGATCCGCCGCGCGGCGCTCGCGTCACCCGTGCGGGCGAGCTCGCCGAGCACGCGGGTCTGCAAGGCGTCGGCATCGCCGCCGCTTCTCGTGCTGGCTTCGGGATTGGTGCGGGCCTGTTCTTCCAACAGCGCCCGGGCGGTGCGGAGCTGGTCGGTGCCCCCCATGCGGTATCTCGCGTAGGCTTCCCAGTAGTAGGCATCGCCGGCATAATCGGACCGGGAATACCGGCGGCGCAGCGTGCTGAACAGATCGGCCGCGCGCCCGTACTCGTTGCGATTCAGCGCTTCCCGCGCGATCCGGTAGATGGAGTCGGCGGGGTCGCTACCCTGGGCCGATTGGAGCAACGGGGGCCGGGTCCGCAGGAACGACGGGGAGGACAGGGAGGAAGGAGAGGACAGAGAGGACAGGGAGGAAGGAGAGGACAGAGAGGACAGGGAGGAAGGAGAGGACAGAGAGGACAGAGAGGACAGAGAGGACAGAGAGGACAGAGAGGACAGAGAGGACAGAGAGGACAGAGAGGACAGAGAGGACAGAGAGGACAGAGGTGCCAGTGACGGCAGAGACGCCAGAGGTGTCATCTCGGCGAGATGAGCGAGCGGTGCCAGAGCCATAGCGGGAAATGGTGCGATGGCCATGGGGGTCATCGGCGCGATCATGGCCGGAGGGACCGGTGGCACCGGGACGAATCCCGGCTGCGCCGCGAGGAATCCGGGCGAGGCGAGAAGGACGGTGAGCACGAGAGACGAGTTGCGCATCAGGAAACTCCGAAATGGGATTGGCCGGATGGGATCTGGCTTCGAAGCCGCGGCAGCACCTGCCGCTCCTCCAGGCCATCGGTGATCAGCTTGCGTTCGCTGGGGCGATCGACTGCCCCCGGTTGTACGATCTGTACGAGGATCAGCTCCAGGTCCTGGAGCAGGGCTTTAACCTTGGGATCCTGGAGCCTCGGAGTATCCAGGAGCAGCCGGGTCGAGGTCAGGAGATCCCGAGCCTGGGCCTGGAACACGGTATCTCCCTCGGCGATCCGGAACCCGGTGAGGAAGGTTTCCATCCGGCTCAGGTACTGGGTGGTCGCGACCTCAAGGGCCAGGCTCGACTCCTGGACCGGCGCGGTGCCGGCCGTCGTCGTAGCTCTGTGAGGAGGCCGGACCATCCGGTCCACCGCGATGCCAAGGAGGAAGGTGGCCGCGAGGGCCGTGATCCAGCCGAGGCTCCGCCGGGTGCGCCGGGTTCCGATGGGGATCACCCTGGCCTCGGCTCGTCGGGTGGCGATAGCCTCCCACATTCGATCGCGAGGCGTGGCGGGCGGCTCGTGGTATTGCCGCGCCAGGGTACGAATCCGGTCGTCCAATTCTTCCTCCGTCATTCCCATGCTCCTGCGAAATCGGCGAGCGCAATGCGCAACCGGGCCCGGGCGCGCGACAGGTTCGCCTTGGAAGTTCCCTCCTGGAGACCCAGTGAATCGGCGATCTCCTGGTGGGTGAAGCCCTCGACGTCGTGCATCAGAAACACGGTCCGGTATCCTTCCGGCAGACCATTGATCGCCGCTTTGAGCCGGGCCTTGAGGTCCGGGTCGCTGTGCCGTTCGAAGGTGACCACCCGATCTGCGAGCTCCAGGTCATGCTCCCGTGCCTTCCTTCGTTTGGCGGTCCGCATCCCGTTCAGGACCACCGAAAGCGCCACCGACGTGATCCAGGTCGACAGGGCCGCTTCGCCCCGAAACGTTTCCAGCCGGTCGTACACCTTGATGAACGTTTCCTGAGTGTACTCCTCGGCCTGGGTGGCGTCGCCGGTCATCCGGTACGCCAGCCGGTACACCCGATCCACATGGGTGTCATACAGCTCCCGCTCCGCGGCCGGGTCGCCTGCGAGGACCCGGCTCACCAGCGAAGAGCGCTCGGCCGGGTCACGTGCGATGGCGAGGCGTCCCATGCTGTTGGATATGACAGTGAAGTGCTACAAAGGGTTGCAGCGCCTGGCCGGGAGGGGATTGGTGCGGCGGCTCGCGTAGGCACTGAATCGATGCACCATGCCGCCATAGCTTTCGCTGGTCTGGCCGATCTCCTGCTCGAAAAACCCGTTCTTTTCGAGGAGCGGAGCGGATGCGGTGACGTACTCCTCCGGAGTGAGCACCCGCATCACGTGGGTTCCGTCCTGACGCCGTCCGATGGGAATGAGCCGGGCGCCGGGGGCAAAGAGGGTGCGGAACCGGTCCCAGTTCCGGCCCTGGCCCGCGGGTCCCGAGATGACGTCGTACAGCGCGGCGATGATGGCGTCGGCCGATCGGGTATCGGACGTATCCGGGGGCGCCGGAGCCTGGAAGATGAGCGCGAGCAGGAGGCAGGGATGAGATATGGTCACGGTTACTGGACGCAGCGCCCGAACGGACTCTCCGGTTTCGGCTTGTCCACCACCACGCGGTGGTCCAGGTTCGCGACTTTCAGCGCGGTGGCGTAGACCAGGGAATCCACCTTGGCCATGTGCCGGTACTGGATGTATTCCGGCTCGTCGGTCACCTGGTGGTAATCCGCGTGGCCGCCGGTGGTGAAGAAGGTCACCGGGATGCCGTAGCGCGCGTAATTGGCGTGGTCGCTCCGGCAATAGATGTTCTGCGGGTGCCCGTCGGCATCTTCGCCGTAGTCGAACCGGATGCCGAGCTTCTGCTCCGCGTTCACCTGCTCCACCAGGTCGCCCAGCTCGGTGGAAAGCCGCCGGGAGCCCACCAGCTGCACATAACCCGGCCCGCCGGACAAGGGCGTGCGATCCTTGGCTACTCCGGTCACGTCGCTGGCCTCGCCCCGGCCCACCATGTCGAGGTTGAGCTGGGCCACGATCGAGTCGCGCGGGACGCTGGGATGATTGGTGAACCACTGGGAGCCCCAGAGGCCCGATTCTTCTCCGGTGTGCCAGACGAACACGATCGAGCGCTTCGGCTTGACCTTGGCCTTCGCGAGCGCTTCCGCGATCTCCAGCACGGAGACCGTCCCACTGCCGTCGTCGTCCGCTCCGTTGTCGATCGAATCGGCCCGCGCCGGATGCAGCTTCCGCATGCTGTCGATCATGGCGTTGATCCGGGTCCACTGCTCCGTGGTCGGCGGCGGGGCGCCGCGACTGTCGGCTCCCTGGGGACGCGCCACGATGTCATAGGCGCGCAGGGAGTCGTGATCCACCGGGTTATGGTTGAATCCGATGTGATCGTTGTGCGCGCCGATCGCGACGTACTCGCCCTTGACCCTGGGATCGCTGCCGGGCAGAATCGCCACCACGTTGCGGCCGGACACCGGCGTTTCGTCGAACTTGAGCGACAAGGAAGCGTTCTTCCCGTCGGTCCCCCTGGCCAGGGCGTCGAGCGGCCGGCCAAACAGGGCGTCGGCCACCCGCGTGGTGGCGGTGATGGTGACCCCGCCGCCGCCAAAGCCGGACTGCTGAGCCGGGTCCCGGAAACTGGCCCGCCCGGCGCCAGCGAACCCTCCGAAATTGTCGGGACCCGGCAGCTGGTCCCCCGCAATCGTCATGACCGCGGCGGCGGCGCCGAGCATGGCCTGATAGGCCTGCCGGGCGGGCGACACGGGTCCGCGAGGGCGCCCGAAGAAGGTGCCGCGTCCCGAAGCCGGCGCGACGCGCAGAACCAGGATCTTCCCCTGCACCGCGCCGGCCGACAGCGGATTGATGGTGTCATTGGCGGTGCCGCCGAACACGACTGCGGCTCCGGCCTTGTTCCAGAGCGGGGTCGGCACGTTGGCGGTGAAGTCGGCGCCGCCCCGGAACGTCGTGCCGCCCACCTCGATGGTCGAGCCGGTGGCATCGAAGCTTCGCATGAACACCGGCAGATTCTGGAAATACCCGCCCGCATCTCCGCCCGGCACCAGCCCGAGCCGGCGCACTTCGTGCTCGATGTAGTCGGTCGCGCGGCGGTTATCGTCGGTCCCGACCCGGCGTCCCATCATGGAATCGTCGGCGTAGATGTACAACCGGGTCATCAGATCGCAGGGGGTGATGGCCGGAAGGGTCGGTCCGCCCCGGTATTTGAGGGGCAATTCGCCGGGCTTCAGGGCGGGGCACTTCTGCTGGGCGGAAACCCGGGGCGCGCCGGCCAGGAGAACGAAGGCGGCTGTGGCGATGATGCGGGTCGGAAGGCTGCGAAGGGTCACGGTCAACTCGGGTGAAAGGGGAAGCGAGCCTCGTCGCGAGGCGGAACCGCACCGGTAACTTACGCAGGATCCGCCGGGGATGTTGTCGGGGCGCGGGCGCGCACTTGCCAGCCCCCGGCCGGAAGCTACTCGTACCGAAGGGCCACCATCGGGTCGACCCGGGTCGCCCGTCGAGCGGGGACATAACACGCAAGGGCGGCCACCCCGATGAGCAGGAGCGCGACGCCGACGAACGTTGCCGGGTCGGTGGCTGCGATGCCGAAGAGCAAGGTGGCCATCACCCGCGTCACGCCGAAGGCGGCGACGAGCCCCAACCCCACGCCCGCGAGCGTGAGGAGCATGCCCTGGCCCATGACGAGGCGGAGCGCGTCTCCCCGTTGGGCGCCGAGCGCGACCCGAATGCCGATCTCCCGGGTGGACTGGCTCACCGAGAAGGAAATGACGCCGTAGAGTCCGACCGCCGTCATCAGGAGCGCCACGGCGGCAAAGCCCGCCAGCAGGGTCATGTCGAAGCGGGTGGACGCGACCGATCGCGACAGGTACTCCTCGGCGGTCAGGATACCGAACACCGGCGCGTTCGGGTCCATCGCCTGCACCGCTCTCCGCACCGGCGCGACGAGGGCGTAGGGGTCTCCGACGGTGCGGACCACCAGGGTCAAGGAAGTCACCGGCATCTGGGCCTGCGCGAAGTAGAACTCCGGCACCGCGCCATTCCGGAGACCCCGATGTTTGACGTCCCCGACCACACCGACGATCTCGCGCGATTTGTATTGATCCGTCACCGAGAAGCCGGGCAGGATGTGCTTGCCGATGGCGCCGCCGTCGGGGAAAAACCGCTTGGCCAGGGTCTCGTTGACAATGACCACCGGGGTTGACGTCAGATCGTCATGATCCGTGAAATCACGTCCACGGAGGACGGAAATGCCCATGGTGCGAAAGTAGCCGGGGCCCGCCGCGTGAATGACGCCCATCGGGACGTTGGCCGGGTCGTCCGGCTGACCCTCGATGTTCAGGCCGGTCGTCGCCGAAGCGCCGCTGAGGGGGAGTTGCCAGGTCACGCTCGCATCCGCGACCCCGGGCAGGCCCTTCACCCGCTCGGTGAGCTGCCGGAAGAATTCGCCGGTCGCTTCGAGCCCTCCCGTGGGCGACTTGGCGACGGTCATGGTCAGGACGTTTCGGGGGTCGAAGCCCAGGGGCACGTTCCGGAGCTGGGTGAGCGTCCTGACGAGCAGCCCTGCACCGACCAGCAGCACGAGCGCCAGGGCGACTTCGCCGACCACCAGCAGACGCCGGGTCCGACCCGACCGCCGGCCTCCTCCACCGGTTCGGCCCCCTTCCTTCAGGGACTCCGCGAGCCGGACCCGGGAAACGCCAAAGGCGGGCGCGAGCCCGAACAGCACGCCCGTCAGCAACGAGATGAGCGCGGTGAAGCCGAGCACCCGCCCGTCCAGATGGGTTTCGGTAATTCGCGTGAAGGTGTCCGGACTGAGCGAGACAATGAGCGACGTCCCCCAGATCGCGAGCAGGCCGCCGGCCGCGCCGCCGGTCAGCGTGAGCATCAGGGTCTCGGTGATGAACTGCCGCGCGATCCGCCAGCGAGAGGCGCCGAGCGAGAGGCGTACCGTGATCTCGCGCTGCCGGCTGACGCCGCGTTCCAGGAGCAGGTTCGCGACGTTCGAGCACGCGATGAGAAGGACGACACCGACCACGCCGAGAAGGAGCAGCAGGGTGAGGCGGAGGTTTCCCACCAGCCATTCGCGCAGGGGCATGACCTTGATACCCAGATCCTGGTTGGCCTCGGGAAACTGGTGGGAAAGACTGGACGCGACGACATCCGCTTCCGCCTGGGCCTGGTCGAGCGCCACTCCCTCCCTGAGCCGGCCGATCGCCCTCCACCCGTGGTAGCCGCGCGCGACCATGATCGCACCCTCGCCCGTTCTCTCGGCGTCGCGAGCCGGCGAGATCCAGATTTCCGGCGGCTGCGCCTGCATCGGGAAGGAGAACCTCGCGGGCATCACTCCGACGACCGTATAGGGGTTTCCGTTCAGGTCGATGGACCGTCCGAGGACGTGCGGGTCGCTGCCGAAGTGTTGCTGCCAGCACGCCCAGCTGAGAATGGCCGGGTAGCCTTCCGCGCCGCCGCCCGCGTTGTCTTCGTCGGGCAGAAAAGTCCGGCCCATGGCCGGGGTCGCGCCGAGCAGCGGAAAAAGGTCCGCGGTGGCGACGACCCCGCGGAGCCGCACCGCCTCGCCCTGGCCGGTCAGGGTCAGGCTGGTACCGTAGTACGCCGCGAGGTGGTCGAAGGCCTTCGCCTGCCCGCGCAGGTCGGCGAAGTTCCGGAAGGAGAATTGCGAGAGGTTTTCCCGATCCTTCGCCTCGGTCTGGCCCAGCGCGACGAGTCGCTTGGGCGAAGCGAACGGCAGAGGCCGCAGGAGGACGGCGTTGACGACACTGAACACCGCGGTGTTCGCTCCGATGCCCAGCGCGAGGGTCAGGCTGGCCACCGCCGTGAACCCGGGGTTCTTCACCAGCATGCGGGCGCCGAAGCGCAGGTCCTGGAGCAAGCTGCCCACCGCTTCACCTCCCCAGCGAAGCCGAATGGTGCGCCGCCGGCCGGCCCTGCGGCGGGAAACGACGCGGGTTATGGCCCGGCTCATCGCCGAAAGCCGGGTCGAGGCGGTCCCGGCCCCCGCGGCCACCGCCTGGGCGAAGGCAGGGGCGCTCCGGGGCCGCCGCTTGGGATCGAGCGCCATTCCCTGCTCGATCGCCAGCTCGAGATTCCGGGGCACTTCCGGTGCAAAGTCCCGGAGCGGAGGAGGTGGAGCAATGAAGCGCCCCGAGACCACCGATTCCGTGGTGGTGCCTTCGAAGGGAGGGCGTCCGCTCAGCATTTCATACCCGACGCACGCCAGGCTGTACACATCAGACCGGGGGTCCAGGTTGACTTCGCCACTGGCCTGTTCCGGACTCACATAGGCCGGAGTCCCCGCGGAGAAATCCAGCTCGCGGCGGAGGGTCCAGGGGAGCACCTCGGTGTGCAGCTTCCGGGCGATGCCGAAATCCATGACGTAGGGGTGCTCCCCGTCGAGCAGGATATTTTCGGGCTTGATGTCGCAATGGAGAATGCGCTGCTGATGGGCATGATCGAGGCCCGCCGCGATGCCCGCGGTGAGCCTCGCCACCACCTCGGGTGAGAACCGGGACTCGGCTTCGAGGCGGGTCCGGAGCGAGCCGCCCCGGATATAGGGCATGACGTAGAATGGATGGCCAGCCGCTTCGCCCGAATCATGGAGCGGCAGAATGTGGGGGTGCTGAAGCTGGGCCACCGTGGCGATCTCGCGGAGGAACGCGGTCACGCCGATGCCGCTCACCGCCTCCGGGGAGATCACCTTGACCGCCACGACGCGGCCGAGCCGGGCGTCGCGCGCGAGGTACACCGCCCCCATCCCGCCCTGGCCGAGCTCCCGATCAATCAGGTAACGGTCGGCGATGGCGCGCCGGAAATCGGTGTCCGCCCACCCCGGAATGCCCGCTTCGATCTCGAACAGCTCTTCGAATGGAATCCCGAGCACTTCCAGCATCCGCTCCCGGGTCTTCGGGGACGGGTAGGGATGCTTGCCGTTGACGATTTCGGACCAGTGACCCTTGGAGAGGCCGAGCCTGAGGGCCCAGTGATTCTGGCTCAGGGGGCTCTGGGCCAGAAAGGCGAGCAGCTTCTGCTGATGCAGTCGGACGCGCATGACCGGGCCAAGCTATGGTGCTGCCGTCCCCGGAGCCAGAGGGGCGGGGAAGAAAGTGTTCGTAAACGTTCGATTCTGTGATCTCCTGTGTCCGAAAGGCCGTTCCTCCTGCTGGATGGTACCTTTGAGGTTATCCCATGCGAGTTCTTGAGCACCGCGCGATCGGTTTCAGTCTTTGGGTGGCCTGCTCCCTGTGCTCCCAGGCTCGCCGGGCCGACGCGCAGACGGTTGACACGACCGCCGCGATCCAGGGCCTGCGGGACCTCGCCGATGCCTGCCAGGTCGATGGATCCCGGCGGTGGGGTATCTCCCTTTGCGGTCCCACCATCCTGGTCGACCGCGCCACCAGCATCTCCATCACCAACGCCGGCGACTCGGCCCGGACGTTCCAGCCGCTGACGGGCCATGATGGGTTCTACGCCGGCATCCTCCCCCCATCGGAGGGCGTGGCCAATACTTCGATCGATTTCCGCGGGAAGCGCTGGGCGATGATCGTCCTGCCGCTCCCCGAGGACCGTTACCAGCGCATCAAGCTTCTCGTGCACGAGTCCTTCCACCGGGTCCAGCCGGGGCTCGGGCTATGGGGCCTCGATCCGATGAGCCCGGCACTCGACGAGCGGGAGGGGCGGGTGTGGCTTCGACTGGAACTTCACGCGCTTGCCCGAGCGCTGACGGCATCCGATGAGATGGCGCGCGGGTCGGTGCGAGACGCGCTGCTATTCCGCGCCTATCGACATTCCCTCTACCCCGGCGCGGATACGCTCGAAGCCGCGTTGGAACGGCAGGAAGGGCTGGCAGAGTACACCGGCGCCGTCGTCGCCCTGGCGACCACCGGCGAGGGACCGGACCGGGTTGTCCGTGACATGGTGGCATTCGAACGGCGCAGCTCGTACGTTCGGTCGTTCGCCTACGGTACCGGGCCGGCACTGGGACTGTTGCTCGATCGCTTTCGGCCGGGCTGGCGCGGCGCCCTCCGTGCCCGTCCCGACATGGCCGCCCTCCTCGCCGAAGCGGTCCGGTTCGCCTCGCCAGCCCCGGCGATCATCGCGCAGCGAGCCTCGGCACGAGCGCAGGAGTACGGAGGCGCCGCCGTTTCATCCGAGGAGGACGGACGGGATCGGGAGCGGCGCGCACGGCTGGCGGACTTCCGCGCGCGCCTCATCGACGGTCCGCTCCTGATTCTCACCCAACGGGGCATCGGTCGCGTATTCGATCCCAACGGGATGGTGCCCCTGGACGATCAGGGGACCGTGTACATCGAGGCGAGCTTCACGGCGGAATGGGGAAAGCTGATGGTTACCAAGGGCGCCTTGCTCTCGGCGGACTTCAGACGTCTGACGGTTCCCGCACCCACCGATGTCGATCGGCGCCCGCTCCAGGGTAACGGGTGGACCCTGGAGCTGGCCGATGGCTGGGACCTCCATCCGAGTACCACCCGCGCGGGTGACTGGGAGGTCTCGCGCACCCGCCAGTGAAATCGATTTTCTACCAGGGCAGTGGCAGGGCGAGCAGCACCGGCGCGGTCAGGGCGACCGGAAGCCGCGCGCCGCGCTCGCTGTACTTCTCCCACTGGCTATTGGCGACGTAGACGAACTGGCCGCCCGCCAGAGTGCCGATGGTGGGCTCGTCGGCGGTCGGGATGTTGCGATCCAGCACCTCGGCGCGCTCAATCCGCTGGCCGTCCGGATCGAGCACGAAGCGCATGACCCGCGCCGGCGCCACTCCGTTCTGCACCGCGATGATCGATCCCCGATACCAGACCAATCCATCGCAGCCGAGCGAAGTCGAACCCGGCGCGTCGTCGAGGCGGGTCACCGATCGGGTGGCGAGGTCGAAGCGGAGCAGGCCATGCGAATAGTCGGCGAGATACACCGCGCGGCCTCCGGGATCGGGGGCGATCCCCTGGAGCGAGCGGAACATCGGGCTCCGGATCCGCTCGAGATGCGATTGGCCGGGGTGCAGGATGTAGAGGAATGGCTGGTTGGAATCGGTGAGGTAGACGGTCCCGTCCGGGCCGAGCGCAAGGTCGCCCAGCGTGTGTCCGCCCTCGACCACGGGCAGGTCCCAGCGTTCCTCGATCGTGCCGTCGGTGATCCGGATCCGGAGCAGGGCCGCCACTTCGGAGTCGGCGGGCACATAACCCGGGCTCTGCGCCACCCCCGAGGTCGTGGCCCAGAGCACGTCGTGGAGGGTATCCACCCTCACGCCGAGGATAGCGGCGATGCCGGGCTGGCGGCCCTTCAGGAGCAGGCGCCGCTTTCCCTGGGGACCGAGTTCCGCGATGGTTCGCTCCCGGACGCTCGCGAGGTAGAAGGCGCCGCGTCGGGGGTCGTAATCCACCCCTTCCGGCCAGAACAGGGAATCCGGAAGGCTTGCGCGCACGGTGCTCCGAATGAGCGGGGCCCGGTTGGCGTCATGGGCTGCCAAGAGCTCAGGGGTGGCGAACCGAGCCGGCGCCGCGCTCCCGTGGAGGTCGCGACCGAGTCCCAGGGCGGCGTATGCGGCGAGTGATTCCCGGACTGCCGCGGTGTCTTCCTGGCGGGCGGCCGCCACGGCGCGGCCCCAGAGGTAAGCCTCCTGGGTCGGCCAGGCTCGTGCGGCGCGGTCGAGCTCTCGCCGAGCGGTGACGACATCGTTGGCTTGAAACGCGGAGACCGCCCGTCCCCAGGCTGCGCGGGCGACTGCGGAAGAGTCCACCGCGGCGATGTCGGCGGGTCGTTGCGCCGCAGCGGAGCGTCCCAGGGTCAGGAGCAGAATGCCCAGCGCAATCTTCATCGATTGACCGCCTCGGCGATGGCCTGGGCGGCCGCTGCCTGCAGGATGGCGGCAGTCGCCGGGGGCACGTTGATGGTCTGGCCACTCCGGGTCCTGACCTTGGGAGGCAGGCCGACCGGTGGGTGATCCAGCAGCACGCCGTAGATGACCAGCGCGGACAGGTATGCTCCGTACGGCGACGGGTGCAAACCGTCTTCGTAGAGCGGCAGGCTGGGGTCCCGGTCCCAGGCCGCCAGCCAGGCCGAGGCGATCGGGAGGACAATCCCCGAGACGTCGGTAGCGGCAAGCCGGTAGGAATCGATCGCGGCGGGAAAATCCTGGCGGCGATCTTCCGAGGGCCAGGCCGAGAACAACGCGGGCGTGGCGCCGACCTGGGCGATCCCGGGAGCGAACAACGAAGTGGCAAGCCGCAGGGTGTCGCGACTGAGGGGCTGCGACGAGGGACCCTGCTGGAGGATCACCCATTCCCAGCCGCCCTCGGCGATCGCCGACTGGGCCACCCCGGCGGACCAGTGATCGATGAGCGCGTAGTTCGGAGCCGCCACTTCCGCGGTCGCGATTCGGTCGCCGTGGGCGCTGTCCGCCAGCGCCTCCACGATCTCCGGGATGTTCTGGGTGTAGAGATAGCTGTTCCCGATGAACAGCGCCCGGTGCCCGTCCCCGGGCTCGGGGGTGGTGGGGGGACCCAGGCAGGAGGTTGCGGCCACATAACCCGCTATGAGCAGGGCGGGCAGCGGTCTCATGGCTTGGCCCCCTGAATCCGGAAGTGAAAGGTCTGCTCGACCCATTGCCGGACCCGTTTTCCGTGCTGGAGGGCGGGCCGGAAGTGCATCCCGGGGAGGGCGCGGCGCACCGCGTCGCTGAACTCCTGATTGGTGAACTCCACGACGGTGAATGTCAGCGTATCGACTGCGCCGAGAGTATCGACCACGTAGCGGGCCGTCACATACCCCGGAATCGCGGCCGCCAGCATCTTCGGCGGGTAATCCGGCGCGGCGCTGGTGGGGTCCCGGACCACCGCGCTGTCCACTTCCACTTCGGTGAGCGCGGTTTCGGTCCGGATGGCCTCGGCTCGCACCAGGTCCTCGATCCGGGGACGCTCGGAGACACTGCCCAGGGCTCCCCGCGAAGCCGGGGCATCCAGGGGACCGGAGGTCGGCACCTCGACACCCGCTCCGGGTGGTCCGACCCCGGGCGGGCTCACGATCGTGGCAGGCAGCTCGAGGCGGGGCTCCGGCGCTCGATTCGGTGGCGCCAGATACACCAGATGCTGGTCGAAGAAACCGGATTCGATGGCCTTGCCGACCGGGGCGAGCAGGGCGAACGCCACCATGGCATGAACCAAAACGCTTCCGATCGTTCCGGGACGAATGCCACGGCCCGACGAAACCGTCGTCACGCGAGGGGCGAGGGGTCTCACGTTTCCGGACCTGTGACGAAACGACTGCGCGATGAAGCAAAGCGACACGGTGAGACCGGCCCAGCCCGGCGGACCGGCGACTCCGCCCCGCCTGCAACCCGGACTGGAACTTGCGAATCTCTGGGTGAGGAGGAACCCCCGATGTGGTTACGCCGCATTCTGTTTGGCACGGTGTTGACGGTCGCCTGTGCCGGCAGCGAGCTCGGCCCGAGCGACCGCGCCACCGTCCAACTGCTCCAGGCCGACCCCGACGCCCCGACAACCGTGGCATTCACCATTGACCAAGCCGTGGTGGCGGGAAGTGTCGCCTTCGGCCACTCGTCGCCGGTGGTGGAAACTTCGGCGGGAACGCACCAACTTGCCATTGAGAGCCTCGCGGGTCCGCTGGCGACCGTGCAAAGCGAACTTCATGCCGGAACCCGGTATTACCTGGTCAGTGCCGGGGGGAAGCTGGTGCTCACCGAAAGCACCGCGATCGACTCCAGCGGGGTCACCATCCCGGCGGATACCGGACAACGTAACCCGGCCCGCGCCAATCTGCGGTTGGTGAATGTGGCGGACGCTTCCGGGGAACCCCCGACCCGGGTCACCCTGCTGCTCCGCTCCGCGGCCACGGTGGACTCCACCGTGCGCTTCGGGCTCGACACCCGGATTGCCAGTTACAGCTCGCTCATCTACCTGAATCCTGGCGCGGTCACGGTCCAGCTGACGCCGGAGGGGCTGCCGACGGTGCTCGATGAGGTGAGCTTTACGTTGGCGGCGGGCGAGGTCAAGGATGTGGTGATCGAACGGGATGGCGCTTTCACCCTGCGGCTGCGAGTCGTGGTCGAGCAGTAGCGCCCGGGGCTAGAAGATGGCGTTCGCGTCGCGCTGGGCGCCGGACGGGCGCGCATCATCCGGCTGGTCGGACGGGTGCCTGCTCGAAGGCCCGGGGTATCGCGGAGCCCCGCACGTAGTATCCGAAGAGAATCTTCCGTACCGGATCGTCTCCCGCCAGGGCCTGTTCGAACTCATCCAGGTTGATCGTCTTCTGCGCTTGTGCCAGGGAGTCACCCCGGGCAACCGCTGCCCGGGCCTGTTGGGCGATGGACCGAAGGCGGCGAGGGTTTCCCGGGTCCGGTGCGACGACGACTGCGCATCCACCACGATGACGCCGGTATCGCCGATGATGAAGAGGGAATTGGACTCATTGATGAGTCCCAGGGGCTCCTTCCGCACCGCGGCGTAGACGCCGGGAGCCAGTCGGGTCACCGTGAATCCCGAATCGGGCGCCGGTGCATCGGATCCCGGCCCGGGCGCCGGCGCACTCCACGCCGGAGAGGCCACGCACAGGCACAGGAGGGCGGACGTCAGATGGATCGTCTTCATGGTGAATAGTAGCGCGGAGCTCCTGGCATCGATTGGACGAAGTTGCGCCTGGGATTCCGTCTTGATTACTCGCTTTGCCGGATGATGAGGGCGGGATCCACCCGGCTGGCCCGCCGGGCCGGGAGCCAGACCGCCGCCAACGCGGCGGCGAGTACCCCCAGCGCGGTGAGGGCATAGACCGCGGGGTCGAGCGGACTGACCTCGAACAGCGATTTCCGGAGCACCCGGCTGACTGCCAGGGCGCCCAACACGCCCAGGCCCAGACCGGCGAGGATCGGGGTGGCACTGGCCGTACCGACCCAGCGGAGGACCTGGCCCGACCTTGCTCCGAGGGCCATCCGGATCCCGATATCGCGGGTCCGCCGCCGCACGGTATAGCTCACGACGCCAAATATTCCTAACCCGGCGAGCCCCAGCGCGGCGGCCCCGAAGGCGCCCAGCACGCGGCTCAGGGCCCGGGCACCGCTCGAGGCGCGGTCCAGGTACTCCTCCAGCGTCCCCACCAGGTAGAGCGACGCTCCGGCGTCCTGCTCCGCCAGAATCCGGCGGAGGGGTGCTTCCAGTCTTCCGGGGTCGCCGTCGGTGCGGACCGCCACCCGCATGGACATGCCCCAGCGTCTACCGGACTGATCGAGGGGGAGGTAGACCTCAATGCGTGCGGGGCGCTGAAGCTCGTAATGCCGGACGTTCCGAACCACGCCGACGATGGTGCGATAGACCGGTACGGGAGTCCTGCCGGCGGTTTCCTCCAGAGTGATCCGCTTCCCGATGGGATCTTCGCCGGGCCAGAACCGCTGGGCCAGGCTCTCGTCGACCACCGCCACCGGGACCGCGCCATCCCGGTCCGAGGCGGTGAACCCCCGCCCTCGCACAAGGGCCACCCCCATGGTTTCGAAGTACTCGGGGGAGACCAGGTTGAAGAGCACCGACTGTTCGGTGGCGGGGTCGATCGGCTCGCCCTCAGGGTGAACCGAGAGCTCCCAGGAGCGATGGCTCAGGGGGACCAGCAGGGTGATCGCCGCAGATCGCACCCCCGGGAGCGCGGCCATTCGCCTCCGCGCCTCGCCATAGTAGGAACGCCACTCTTCGGCGTTCACGAGCTTGTCCGAGGATGGGCTGATGGCCGCCGTGAAGACGTTGCGCGCCTCGAATCCTTTGTCGACGTGCAGCAGCCGATCCAGGCTCTTGATGGTCAGTCCCGCCCCCGCCATCAGGACCAGCGCCAGGGCCACCTCCGCCGTCACCAGGACAGCACGAATCGGCCCTCCCGAACGATCGGTCGTCCGGACGCCTCTCATGGAGTCGGTGAGATTGACCCGGGCCGATCGAAGCGAAGGAAGAAATCCGAACAGCAATCCGGTGAGCAGGGCGATGGCCACCCCGGCCAGGAGGACGGTGCCATCGATCCCGACCTGGTTGCGAACGATCGTGGGGATGTCGGCAGGAAGGAAGGGGACGACCAGCCGGACGATCGCAAACGCGATCGCGGTGCCGAGGACTCCACCCGCGATGGCGATGACCATGGCTTCGGCCAGGAGTAACCGCACCAGCCGGCCCTGACCGGCGCCGAGGGCCGCCCGGACCGCCAGCTCGCGATGGCGCTCTTCACCCCGCACCAGCAGCAGGTTGCCCACGTTGGCGATCACGATCAGCAGCACGAACCCGACCGCGCCAAGGAGAATCCAGAGCTGGGAGCGGCCGGAGCCGAGGTAATACTCGTCGAGGCTGATCGCTTCCACACTCGACGCCTTCGGGCCGACCAGGCCGGCGACTTCACGGTTGACCCTGGCGAGGTCATTCCTGGCCTCCTCGATGCCCACTCCGGGACGGAGTCTCGCCACCGCATCGGTCCCGAACCCGCTATTCCGATCGTCCCAGGGGACGTCGTCCGCCGGGAGGGTGGCCAGGGGGAAATACAGGTCGACTTCGGGATCGGGGAATCCGGTTCCCGCGTCCAGGATTCCGATGACGGTATACGGCCTTCCTCCCAGCGTGAGCGTTTGCCCGACGAGAGCGGGATCCCCTCCGAACCGGGAGCGCCAGTAGCGGTTGCCAAGGACGACGACCTGGGCGCCTCCGGGGTGATCCGGAGTTTCGTCCGGCGAGAACCCCCGGCCCAGCGCGAGTCCGAACCCGAGGGTTCCGAACAGGTCGCCATGGACCCCTGCGCTATTCACGATCTCGGCGGGACCGCGCCCGGTGAGCTTGACGTTCCAGCCAGTGATTCCGGCCATCGACGCAAAGCTCCGGGACCGATCCCGCCAGTCGCGGTAGTTGGGCATCGAGATCGAGATGAAGAAGCCGGTGTGGGCGCGGACCTTGAGCAGCTCGAGCCGGTCCGGCTCTCGAAATGGCAGGGGTCGGAGCAGCGCCCCATGGACGATGCTGAACATCCCGGTCGTCGCACCCAGCGCGAGCGCAACCGTGCCGACCGCGATGATGCTGAACCCGGGCCTTCGCCAGAGGCTGCGCAGGGCGGAGCGCCACAGGCCGAATCGCGACATGGGAGAGTCCTTGAGGGGTGCCCCCTTAGACGTTGGGATGGAGGTCACCGTTGGAACGGGGTGGTCCCCGGGTACACCATCGCGTCGGGACAGGAAGATCTCGGCGCGACGGTGGGAGAAGCGGAGATTCGTCCTGCCGGCGGTGGCGCGCCCAGCTACTCGAAGGACCTGACCGTCTGGCAACGCCAGCCGGATGGAGTCCGCACAGTCGTCGTCGACGGGGGGAACGGTCGTCCCGGACCCCGGCCGCCGGGTTAGGACGCGTCGCCGGCCCGGCTAGTGGAGCAGCCACTGGACCGCCTGGGCGACGATGTCCGCGGGCACGGTATGGCCTCCGTCGAATTCGACCAGGGTCACGTCATAACCCGCGTAGCGCAGCTCGCTGGCGATGAATCGGCTGGCCGCGTCGATCGGCAGCACGGGGTCCTGCCGGCCGTGGGAGAGAAACACCAGCGGCTTCCCGGCATCGGGGCTGCTGGTGGCGGGGATGAAGCCGGGGGAGAACGCCACGATCCGGGTGAAGAGGTCTCCGTTGGCGAGCCCGAGTCCGAGGACGTAGCTGGCGCCGTCGGAAAAGCCCTCGATGACGAGGTGGGCCGGATCGATCGCGCAGTGATCGAATGCGTATCGGAGCAGACGCTCGATGGTGGCGAGGTCGGATCCATAGGGCCCGTAGATGGCATCCCAGGTCGATCCCAGAGATTCAACCGACAGAATCAGGAAACCGTCCGACTCGGCGTAGGTCGAAAGCAGGGTCACCGGTCCATCGGCCCCGCTCCCGGCGCCATGGAACGCGAGCACCAGCGGCATCGGATGGCTTGGGTCGTACCTGCTCGGCACGTAGAGAAGGCCGGCCCGCCCCATGGTACCGGTCCTGGCGATCGTCGTGATTCCCGGAGCAATCGTCTGGGTCGGAGCGGCGAGGAAGACGTTCAACCGGGCCGCCCCCCGATCGCTGGGCGTCTCCGGCACCGAGCACGCGAGAAGGATTCCCGGAATGAGAGCCAACGCGAACGAAGGAGGTCTCAGGCGTTTCCTGTCGGAGCCTGGTGTTCGGATTGGAGGCGGCGCTCGGTAAAATCCAGCCGATCCTCGAGATCGAGTACCCGCTTCTGCACCGCATCGAGATGGTCGAGGACCTTCTGCCGGTCTTCCAGCAGCTCGCGATGCTCGGCCGCGAGCCGGCGTTGCCGGCCGAACAGTACGATGGCCACCCACACCCCGCCGGTAATACCCCCGGTCCCCAGAGCCCAGAGGATCGCCTGAAGGAGGCCCGGGCTCACACCATCCACCCGTCTTTGAGCTGGATGATCCGCCGGCTGTAGCGGGCATTTTCTTCCGAGTGCGTCACCTGGATGATCGTGGTGCCTTCCTGGTTGAGCCTGGTGAAGAGCTCCATGATTTCCCGGGCCTGGGTGGAGTGCAGGTTGCCGGTCGGCTCGTCCGCAAGGAGCAGTTTGGGTCTGGCCACCACCGCCCGGGCCACGCCCACGAGCTGCTGCTGGCCGCCCGAAAGCTGGCTGGGAAAAAGGTCCTTCTTCCCCACGATCTGGAAACGGTCGAGCGTGTCCGCCACCATCGCCTGGCGCTCGCCTTTGGGGATGTCGCGGTAGGAAAGCGGGGTCTCGATATTCTCGTAGACGGTGAGGTCATCGATCAGGTGATACTGCTGGAACACGAATCCGATGTGCCCCCGATTCAGCTCGGCGCGCTGCTTGGGCTTCAGGTCGTGCACCGGGTGGCCGAGGAACTCGTAGCTCCCGCTCCATCCCGCATCCAGCATCCCCAGGATGCCGAGCAGCGTCGACTTTCCCGCGCCGCTCGGCCCCATGATGGTGACGAACTCCCCGGGCTCGATGGTGAGGGTGATCTGACGCAGGACCCAGGTTCGGGTGGGGCCGGTCTGATAGAACTTCTCGATATTATGCAGGGCGATCATGAGAGCAATCTAGCCGGCGGTCACTCGGACCGAAGCGCTTCGAGAGGGTCCACTCGGGTGGCCCGCACCGCCGGGATCAGCGTGGCGAAGAGCGCCGCCCCGAGGAGCACGAGGCTCACCAGGGCAAGCAGGCCAAGGTCGCGCGCCGACGTTTGATAGAGCATCGGCTGGAGGAACCGGCCCAGCCAGAGGGCGAGCAGGGCCCCGGCGGCCATACCGGCCGCGATGACGCCGACGCCTTCCCGGGTGACCATCGCGAGGATCCGCCGGGGGGCCGCGCCCAGGGCGTGCCGGATGCCAAGCTCGCGAGTACGCTGGGCCACGACGTACGACATCACGCTGTAGAGTCCGATGACCGCGACCAGCAGTGCCAGGCCGCCGAACACGCCGAACATCACCGCCCCGAGCCGCCAGGGCCGGATCTCGGGGTCGATCTGGGACTGGAGGGTTCGGATGTTCGGAGCCGGGAGATTGACCGCCATCTCGTTGAGCAGGCCTCGCAATACGCTCTCGACCGGATCGGGGTCTCCCGCGGTCCGGAGGAACAGGATGCGATCCTGGTTGAGCCGTCGCTCCCCCGCCTGGGCGAGGGGGAGATAGTACATCGGCGAGGGTTCTTCCTGGATCTGGTAGTTGCGCGCGTTAGGCACCATGCCGACCACCGTCACGCAGGGCAGCGAGTCGCTGCTCACCCTGACGCACTTGCCGATGGCCTCCTCCCCGGGCCAGTAGAAATCGGCGAGGTGCTGATTGACGATCATGACCGGCGGCGACCCGACCCGGTCGGTCGACGAGAAGCCGCGGCCCCCGATGATCGGCATCCCGAGGGTGCGGAAGTAGTCCGGCGTCACCGCGTTGTATTTCGGACTGCCTCCGGCGTGCCGCGGGGTCGAATCGCGGTCGGTCAGATGGAACAGCGTTGAGTTCATCGTCCAGAACGGGCTGTTGACCCCGAGGCTCGCATGCGTCACGCCGGGAATCGTCCGGGCCCGCTCCAGGAGCTGGTCATAGAAGGCCAGCGTGCCCGCCTCGTCATAACCCGCGAGCCGGAGATCCGCGTCGGCCACGACCACCTGGTCGGCCTGGTAGCCCAGGTCGGTATGGACCACCCGCCAGAGACTCTTGACGAAGAGACCGGCCCCGAGGAGGAGAAGCAGGGACAACGCGGCCTGGAACGCGAGCAGCGTATTACGAAGCCTGGATCGGGGGGAGCCCGCTTCGTTGCCGCTCTTGAGGGCGGCGGTGAAGCCGATGCTCCGGGCCCGGAGCGCGGGCGCGAGCCCGGTCAGGATCCCGGTGGCGAGCGCGATCAGCGAAGCCACCAGCACCACCCGCCAGTCCACCGGGCTTCCTACCCAGGCGGTGTCGGGGAGCAGGGTGGTCCGGAGCAGCGCGCCGCCCCAGCGCGCGAGCAGGAGTCCCGCGAGCCCGCCCCCCATGGCGAGGACCAGGGTCTCGGTCATCATCTGGCGGGCCAGACGGGCCCGCCCGACCCCGAGCGCCAGGCGCACCGCGATCTCCCGACGCCGCCTGGTGGTCCGCGCCAGCAGCAGGTTGGCGATGTTGGCGCAGACGATCAGCAGCACCACCGCCGCCACGCTGGCCAGCCAGACCGCGACCCGCTCCCGTGCGTGGGGAATGGCGGCGCGCTCGAATCCCTGCAACGGCACCAGGGCCGATCGCGCCGCGTGGTCCACATTGCGGACCTGGGCCACCGCGGCGCGCTGTACCCGCTGGGCCTCGTCGGACGCACGCTCACGGGTGATGCCGTCGTTGAGGCGCCCGATCACACTGAGCCATTGCCAGCCGTAGCTGGTCAGCCATTCCCCGCTCGACCCCTCCACGTCCGAAGCGCCGGCATGGAGCGGAATCCAGAGATCCACTGCGTTGAGATCCACTCCGTTGAAATCCCGCGGCGCCACCCCGATGACGGTGTACTGTCCGGTGCCGAGCTCGAGCCGGCGGCCCAGCACGTTGTTCCGCTTGCCGAACGCGCGTTCCCAGTACCGCCAGCTCAGGACCGCCACCGGTGCGGCGGTTCCCGGCTGATCTTCCTGGGCGGTAAAGAAACGACCGAGGGCCGGGTGCACGCCGAGCAGGGGGAAATACGACGCGGTGGCGAGCACCGCGCTGACCTTCTCCGCTTCCGGTCCTCGACCCAGCGGGGTGCGCGGATTGGTGAAATACGTGGCGATGGAGGAAAACCAGGACGCATGGTCACGCTGATCGACATACGACTGATAGGCCATGCTCTCGTTGGTATAGCTGTCGCCCCCGTCCGATTCGGTGAGCTGGAACCGCACGACCCGACCGGGCTCCACCACGTGGGCCGGGGGCTTGAGCAGCAGGTGGTCCACCAGGCCGAACATGGTCGCGTTCGCGCCGATGCCTAACCCGAGCGCCAGCATGACACCGAAAGCGAAGCCGGGCTGCCGCCGGAGGCTCCGCCAGGCATAGGCAACATCCTGACCCAACTGCTCGAATAGCATGATGCTCACTCCGTCCGGAGGACCACTGCGGGATCGGTACGGGCTGCTCGCCGGGCCGGGAGCCAGCTCGCCAGCAGGGTGACGCCGGCGAGGATGAGCACCGCCGCGACCAGGGCGACAGGATCGCCCGGGGAGGTGCCATAGAGGAGGCTCTTGAGCACCCTGGTCGTGGCCACGGCGCCGAGCAGCCCGATCCCAATCCCGAGCAAGGCGAGCTTCGCACCCTGACCGAGCACCAGGCGACCCACGTTTCCACGATCCGCGCCCAGGGCCATGCGGATCCCCAGCTCCCGGGTTCGCTGGGCAACGGTATAACTGAGCAGCCCGTGCACGCCGATCACCGCGAGCACCAGGGTCGCGCCGGCGAAGATGCCGAGCATTAGCATGGTGAATCGTCGCTCGGCGTTCGACTTGGCGAGGGTCTCGGTCAGGGGCTCGACCGCGGAGAGGACCAGCGCAGGTTCGATCCCCCGGACCACCCGCCGCAACGTCGGCGCGAAGGAAGCCGGGTCTCCGGCCACCCTCACCATGATGCTTCCCTGCGGAACCGGTGCTTGTCCGGTAGGGAGATACACCGCGGGGGTTGCCGCCTCGGCGAGACCGTGGATGTGCTCGTCGGCCAGGACGCCCACCACGGCCCGCGCAGCGCCCCAGAGCTGGATCCGCTGGCCCAGGGGGGGCTGGCTCCCGAAGAACCGGGTTCGCGCCGCCTGGTTGATCATGACGACCGGCGGGGCATCGAGGTCGTCCGAGGCGGTTAACCCGCGGCCTTCCACGACTCGGCCGTGCGTGACGGCCAGATAGCTCTGGTCCATGAAGCGGATCGAGGGCTCCGGCCAGTCGTGCGCCTCGGCCTCCCGTCCCACCACCATGATCGAGCTGGTGAATCCGGCCTCGAGCGGATGGTTCCCCACGATGGACACCGCCGCCACGCCGGGAATGGCGCCGAGTCGCTCCCGGACCGACTGAGCGAACTGCCGGATCTCGGTCCAGCGTGGGAAATCGGCGAAGCGCTGGGGATAGTTGCTGGGGAGCTGGAAATCCGCCTTGAGGACGGCTTGGGTGTCGAAGCCCGGATCCACCCGGCTGAGACGCCAGAAACTCTGAATCAGGAGACTGGCGCCCGCCATGAGCATGATCGCCAGGGTGAGCTGTACCACGACGAGCCCGGCACGGAAGCGGGTGTGGGATCGTCCCGCCGAGGCGGTCCGGCCCGGGTGACCGGAGCCCAGGCCAGTGAATCCAGTGCGAGCCGCCTGGAGCGCGGGCAGAATCCCGAAGAGCAGTGCCACCAGAATCGAGACTGCCAGGGTTACCGCGAGCACCCGCCAATCGATGCTCACCGCATCGACCCGGGGGACGTTGGCGGGCGCCCAGTTGAGGAGAACCCGCACGCCCCCGACCGCGAGCAGCACGCCGAGCCCGGCTCCTAACACGGTGAGCAGGGCGCTCTCTCCCAGGAACTGGCGGGTCAGGCGGGGAAGACCTGCTCCCAGGGCAGCGCGCACCGCGAATTCACGGGTCCGGGTCATTCCCCGGGCCAGCAGCAGGTTCGCCACGTTGGCGCAGGCGACCAGCAGCATCAGGAACACCGCGCCCAGCAGAATCAGCAGCGCGGGCCGGGCCCCCCCGAAGACGACCTGCGCGAGCGGCTCGACGTGTACACCCCTCGCCTCATTGGCCTGGGGGAAGGAGCGTTCCAGGTCGCCCGCGATGCCGTCCATTTCCTGCTGCGCGGCGCTCGTGGTCACGCCGGAGGCCAGACGGCCCGCCACGAAGATCGGATGGTTTCCCCGGTTGGCATCACGACTGGGGCGGAGGGGAAGCCAGATATCGACGCGTACGCGTCCACCTTGGTCCGCGAATCCCCGCTGATAGGCCGCCTGGCGGAGAATCTGGAGGATGCCGAAATCGGCCGAACCGGGGAGAACCCCGATGATTGTGGCAGGTTGATCGAGCACCCGAATCGTGCTGCCGATCACCGTCGGATCGTGGGCGAGCCGTTCGGTCCAGAACGCTTCGCTCACCATCACCGTCAACGGACCGCCCGACTGGTCCTGGTCGGCGCTGAACCCGTTGCCGAGCACCGGGCGGATGCCGACCATGGGGAGGAATTCGTGGCTGATCGCCATTCCGGGGAGACGCTCGGGGTTTCCCTGGCCGAGGACCACCGGGACCGAAAAGGGCGTGAAGGCCGCCAGCCGCTGGAACTGACGGGTTCGCTCCTGAAAGTCGAAATAGTCGGGAATCGAGGCCGGCTCGCGAGTGGTCCCGCTGGCCCGATCGGTCTCCCACACCATGGCGAGACGGCCGATGTCGGCGAACGGCGCCGGCCGAAGCAGCACGCCGTCGACCACGCTGAAGATCGCGGTGTTCGCACCGATGCCGAGGGCAAGGGTGAGCACCGCGGCGAGGGCGAAGCCCGGGGTGCGCAGGAGGGAGCGGAGGGCGTGGAGCATACTAGGGGCCAGAGGTTAGGGACTGGGGGTCAGGCGCGCGGAGGGTTTTTCTCTTCAGGGCGGTCCGAAGCCCTGACATCACGCGACCGACCTCATCAATGAGAGCGCGCATTTTCGCGGGATCTGAAGCGGTCGCGTGTTTCCTCCGCAAGCCGATCTCGTAATAGGTATCCAGCTCCTGGAGGGATCCGTTGGCGATGGCCAGGAAGCGGAGGAACTCACGGGGGGTATGTCGGGCGTGCCCTTCCGCGATATTCGCGGGGATCGAGATGGCCGCTGCGCGCATCTGGGCAGTCACCTCATATCGCTCCCGTTGGGGAAACTGGTCCGTGCATCGATACGTCTCATCAACCAGCTCGAGCTCCCGCTGCCACACCAGGAGGTCCCGGTGGGACCGAACCCGGCTGACACTGTTGGTCATGCCCCATTCTGCTAACCCCTACTCCGAACGCAATGCAATCATCGGGTCCACCCGGGTGGCCCGGCGGGCCGGAATCCAGGTCGCCGCGACGGCGATGGCGACGAGGCCCGCGGCCACCACGCCGAAGACGGTGGCGTCGAGCGCCTTGGTCTGGAACAGGATCGCGAAGAGCTGGGTCGCGAGCACCCGTCCGAGGAGCAGGGCGCCGCCGATCCCCACCGCGACGCCTAACCCGGCCATCACGAGCCCCCGGTTGAGCACCAGCCGCCGGACCGTCCCCATCTCGGCGCCGAGGGCCATCCGGATCCCGATCTCCCGGGTCTGCTGGGCCACAGTGTAGGACATCACCCCGTAGATCCCGACCGCGGCCAGGGTCGCGGCGACCGCCGCGAAAAGGCTGAGCAGCAGGGAGAGAAAGCGGGGCTGGGAGGACGAGCCGGAGACCCGTGCCGTCATCGGATTCACCATGAAGATCGGCTGCTGGGGATCGAGGCTCAGCACCAGGTGACGCACCGCCGCGGTCATCGCGTCCGGGTCGCCCCGGGTCTTCACCGCGAACCCCATCGCGTTCTGGGGGGACTGGGCGAAGGGGCGATAGAGCTGGGTGTGCTCGTCGTCCTTGGGACTGTTCTGCATCACGTGGCCGACCTCGCCGATCACGTCGAACCACTGGGGCTTTCCGTCCGAGGTCCGGCCGTAGCCCACCCGCTTGCCGATCGGATCGTCGCCGGGCCAGTACTTCTTCGCCAGCACCTCATCCACGATCGCCACCGCCCGTCCATCCGCGACGTCGGTGTCGTTGAAAGTCCGCCCCTTGATGAGAGGAATCCCCATGGCCTCGAAGTATCCCGGGGTCACGATCCGGAAATCGCCCCACGGCCCGTTCTGTTTGGGAGGTGGGGTGAACCCTTCGACGTTGAAACTCCGGGTCCAGTTGTTGTTGGTCATCGGGAGCGCGACGTTGGCGCCGACCTGTTGCACCCCGGGCAGCCCGGCCAGCTCGACCCGCAGCCGGTCGAAGAACCCGATCTGAAGCTGGGTGCTGTTGTACTTGGCCTGCGGCAACGATACCCCGAAGGTGAGGACCCGTTCGGGATCGAAGCCGGGGTCGACCGCCACCCACTTCCGGAAGCTCTTGAGCATCAATCCGGAACCGATCAGCAGCATCAGCGCGAGCGCGATTTCGGAAACCACCAGAGTGGCCCGCAGGCTGCCGCCCACGTGGGTGGCCCGGGTGCCTTCCTTCAGCATGCCATGGACCGCGGCCTTGCCCGCGTGAATCGCCGGCGCGAGACCGAACAGGATGCCGAGGGTGAGGGTGGCAAGGACGGTGACCAGCAGCACCCGGCCATCGATCCCCACCGCCTCGATTCTGGGAAGGTTGATCGGATTGGACGACACCAGCGCCTTGACCGCGAGGTAGGCGAGGAAGAGCCCGAACCCTCCGCCGACCGTAGCGAGCAGGAGGCTCTCGGTCAGCAGCTGACGCGCCAGCCGGCGGCGGCCCGCCCCCATCGCCGTCCGGATGGCAATCTCCCGCTGCCGCGCGGTAGCCCGGGCGAGGAGCAGGTTGGCCAGATTGGCGCAGGCGATGAGCAACACGAACCCGACCGCGCCCATCAGCACGAGCAGCGCGGGTCGCACGCTGCCGACGACCTGCTCGGACGCCCGCTTGGTGTAGAGACCCCAGGAGGAATCCGTCGAGGAGACGGTGTTTTCCCGCACCAACTGGGCGATCCGGTCGAGATCGGCAGAAGCTGCCTGGATGGTGGTGCCCTGTTTGAGCCGCGCCAGCATTCCCATGAATTCGCAGGTCCAGCACTGAGGGGCCACCTGGTCCGGAGTGAACGCCAGGGGCTTCCAGATCATGATGGGATCGACCCCGAACTGGAACCCGTTGGGCACCACGCCCACCACGGTATGGGCCTCGCCGTTGACGATGATGGACTTGCCGACGATTCCGTGGTCTCGTCCGAAGCTCCGGGCCCAGAGCCCCTCGCTCAGGATCACCACCTTGTCGTTGCCGGGCTGCTCCTCATCCGGGCTGAACGACCGGCCAACGATCGGGGCAATGCCGAGGGTCGCGAAGTAATCGGCCGTGGCCAGCTGGCCGGCGAGACGCTCCGGCTCATCTCCGGTGGAGAGATTGGCCTGCCAGGGGGTGAACCCCGCGGTATGCTCGAAGACTCGATTCTGCTCGGTATAGAACTTGTAGCCCGCGCCGGACACGCCAGTCTGGAGGCTGAACGACCCGGTGTAGTTGTGTCCCACCAGGACCACCCGATCCGGTTCGCCGAAGGGCATGGGCCGGAGCAGCACCCCGTTCACCACGCTGAAGATCGCGGTGTTGGCTCCGATGCCGAGCGCGATGGTGAGCAGCGCGGTCAGGGTGAATCCCGGAGACTTGGCGAAGCTGCGGATGGCGAATCGGAGGTCCTGGAGCAGGGTATTCATGGCTCACCTCGGAGCGTTGGACCGAAGACTCTGATGGGCATCATTCGTTGCGCAGGGCGACCAGCGGATCGACCCGGGTGGCGCGGCGCGCCGGGATCAGCGCGGCGAGGACGGCGGTGGAGCCCATGAGCGCCGCAACCGCCAGCAGGGTGGCGGGATCGCTGGGACTGGTCTGATAGAGCAGTCCCACCACCACCCGCTGGAGGGCGAGCGCGGCGCCCAGCCCGATCGCGATGCCCGTGCCGGCGAGGATGAGACCTCGGCGAACCACCCCACCCAGCAAGCGCGCATCGGTCGCGCCGAGCGCCATGCGGAGTCCCAGCTCCCGGGTCTGCTGCGCGACCCCGAAGGCCAGCAGGGCATAGAGGCCCAGCGCGGCGAGCAGCAGCGCGGTGGCGGCGAACCCGCTGAGCAGAGTGGCCGCGAAACGAGGCCGTGCCAGCGCCGCCCCGGCCAGCTCGCGCATGGTCATGACCCGGAACACCGGCAGGTTGGGATCGAGCAGCTTGAGCTCGGCGCGGACCAGATCCGCGACCCGGAGCGGATCTCCCCTGGTGTGCACGAAGAAGGTGCCGGCGCGGCCGAAGGACCGGATCGCGCTCAGCGGGAAATAGAGATCTGGCTCGGGGCCCGCGTCGTACTCCCCATAGCGCACGTCCTTGACCACCCCGATCACTTCGGCGAGCGAATCCCCGCCGCCGAAGTAGAAGGACGCCGCGGACAACCGATGCCCGATCGGATCCAGACCCGGGAAGAGGCGTTTGGCCGCCGTTTCGTTGAGCAGCACCGCCCGGGGCGCACCCGGGTGGTCGAAGCCGGTGAAGGACCGCCCCCGGAGAATCGGAATGCCGAGGGTACGAAAATGTTCGGTGGTGACCGCATGCAAGCCGATCGGCACGCCCGAGCCGCCGATCGCGAGCTTCTGGCCGTCCACCTGGACGACCACGCTACCCGAGCAGCGGGGTCCGAGCGGCGGACAAAGGGCCATCGAGGTGGAGAGGACTCCCGGCAGGGCGCTCAACCGTTCCACTGCGGCGCGGCGGAACTCCACGGGATCGCGCACCGCGAGGTCTCCCTCGGCGGCGGCATAGCGAAGGGTGAGCACGCCATCGGGCTCGAAACCGGGATCGAGCCCGTTGAGCCGGCTGAAGCTCCGGGTTAGGAGGGCGGCCCCGGTCAGCAGGACCAGCGCCAGGGCGATCTCGCCAACGACCAGGGCCTGCTGAAGGCCGGCCCGACGCCAGCCGAATCGTCCCATGGCGCCGGCCGAACCGGTCTTGAGGGAATCGGTCAGGCCGGACTTCGAGGCCTGGAGGGCGGGGAGGATCGCGGCGGCGAGGGCCGCCGCGAGGGCCAGCGCCAGGCCGAACAGCATAACCCGCGCATCGATCCGGATCGTGCCCGGGTCGAAGAAGAACGCGCCCCCCGTGGCATCGCGCTGGGCGCCGAGCGACCGCGCCACCACCCCGCTGGTGGCCGCCCCACCCAGGAGTCCGAGGAGCCAGCCGCCCAGCGAAAGGAGCAGGGTCTCGGCGAGCACCAGCCGGACCAGCCGCCCCCGCGAGGCCCCCAGGGCCAGCCGGACGGCGACTTCATGGCGCCGGGAAGCCGAGCGGGCAATCAGGAGGCCGGTCAGGTTGACGCAGGCGATGAGCAGGACCAGGCCGACCGCTCCGGCGAGGAGCCACACCGAATGACGGAACCCGGGATCGACTCGGGACTGGGCCAGGGTGGCGATCCCGGCGCTCCATGGGGCCACCTGCTCCTCGAAATGGAACTCACGATTGACGATCGTGCCGACCCGCTCTGCATCGGCCTGGGCCTGGGCGAACGTCACCCCCGGCTTGAGTCGCCCGACCGCGAGGAACCAGTGATTCTGGGCTTCCTCGAGGATCCCCTTGTATTCGAACACCGTCGCGAGCGTGATCGGGACGAACAGATCCGCGCCGCCGGTGAGGCCCCGGAAGCCTGCCGGCGCCACGCCAATCACGGTCAGGGGCTGGCCGTTGAGCCGGAGATCGGTCCCGATCACCTTGGGGTCGCCGGAGAATCGCTGTTGCCACAGGTGATGGCTCAGCACCACCACGTGCGGTTCGCCCGGGGTGGCGTCGAAGGAGGCATCGAAGAGACGGCCCACGCCTGGGGCGAGCCCGAGCAGCTGGAAATAGCTCCCGCCCACTTCCTCAGCGGCGAGCCGTTCCGGGCCCTCCGGGCCGATCAGGTTGAGGTTGGTCGGTCCCCCATAACCCGCGATCGCTTCGAACGCGGTGGCTTCCTTGCGGAACCGCTGGTACTTCGGGTAGGACCAGGGGAAGGGGTTGAAGTCGGCGGCGGGGTCGTCCTTGCCCAGGATGTGGGCGGTGACCAGCCGGTTGGCCTCGGGGAAGGGCAGCGGGCGGAGCACCGCCGCGTCGAGAATCCCGAAGATGGCGGTGTTGGCGCCAAGGCCGAGCCCCAGGATCAGGATCGCGAGCACGGCGAACCCCGGAGACCGGGCAAAGCCCCGGAGCGCGAGACGGAAATCGTTCAGCATGCCCCTACTCCTCCCTCAGGACTTCCATCGGGCTGACCCGGGTGGCTCGCCGGGCGGGACCCCAGCAGGCCAGCAGGGCAATGGCCGCCAGGAGCCCGGCCACGGCGACGAAGACGAACGGATCGGTGGAACGCACGTTGAACAGGGCGCCCTGGAGAGAGCGAGTCAGGAACACCGCCGCGACCAGCCCGATCCCGATCCCGACCGTGGTGAGCCGGAGTCCCTGGGCCACCACGAACCGCCAGAGCCGGGCTGCCTCGGCGCCCAGCGCGGCGCGGATGCCGAGCTCCCGGCTCCGGCGCGCGACCAGGTAGGCCATCACCCCGTAGATCCCGAACGACGCGAGTCCCAGCGCGATCGCTCCTAACCCGCCCAGCAGGTACATCATCACCCGGATCGGGGTGAGCTGGAGCGCCAGATCCTCTTCCAGGGTCAGGATGTCCTCGACCGGCTCGTCCGGATCCAGGGTCCGAACCACCGCCTTCATCGTGGTGGTGGCGCTGGCGGGGTCGCCCCGGAAGCGGACCATCACCCGGAAGGGCCGGGGCGGCTCCTGGGCGCTCGCGGTGTAGAGGAGCGCGACGTGGCCGGTCCCCATCGGGCGCCGGGAGAGATCGCCCACCAGGCCGACCACGGTGAGCCATTCCCCGTCCCTACCGATCTTGAGCCGCTTCCCGATGGGGTCGCTGTCGCGCCAGTACTGTGTGGCGGTTTCGGCGTTGACCACGGCCACGCCCTGCGTGCCGGCGCGATCCTCGCCGGTAAAGGTCCGCCCCCGCAGGACCGGGATCTCCATGAGGCGGAAGTAGTCCGCGCTCACCGCGTTGCCATGACTCGGACCCCGGTTCATCGGGACCGCCCCGGCCTCGCCGTCGAGCTGAACCAGGGTGTTCTGTCCGATGAAGGACCCCAGGAACAGGTGCGACTCGATCGCGGCGGACTCGAAATCCGGTTGGGAACGGAGCCGGGACAGGAGCTCGCGCTGAAACTCCCCGACCTGACGAGGATCCTGGTAGCGGGGAGCCTGGAGCTGGAGCTGCGCGGTGAGCACGCCGACCGGGTTGTAGCCCAGATCGGTCGACCGGCGCTCCACCAGGAAGGACTTGATCATGAGCCCCGCGCCGGTCAGCAGGACCAGGGAGAGCGCGACCTGCGCCACGACCAGCGTGTTACGAATGCGGCCTTCCCGGCGTCCCGCGGTCGCGCCGGCGGCGCCGGTCTTGAGCGTCTCATTCAGGTCGGCTCGCGCGGCCCGCAGGGCGGGAAGGATCCCGAACGCCAGCGCGGCGAGGAGGGAAAGCCCCAGGGTAAAGACCAGAAGCCGCCAGTCGGCGCCGAGCCGGATCCAGAAGGGCAGCGGCCGATCGATCAGATTGAGCACCAGCCGGATGCCCCAGAGTGAGCCGACCAGCCCCAGCGCTCCGCCGGCCAGCCCGAGCAGCACCGCCTCGGCGAGCACATGCCCGGCGATCCGCGCCCGGCCCGCGCCCAAGGCGACCCGCACCGCCAGCTCGCGGGCCCGGGTCGCCGCGCGGGCCAGGAACAGATTGGCCAGGTTGGCGCAGGCGATGAGCAGCACGAAACCCGAGGCCATGAGGGCGAGCAGGAACGCGTTGCTGCTTTCGTCGCGGGAGATGTCTTCCTTGAGCGGGGTGACCGCGGCGCTCCATCCGGCCTGGGTCGCGGGCCGCTCCGCCGCGACCCGCGCCGCGAGCGCGGTCATTTCGGTTTGCGCGGCCTGGATGGTGATTCCAGAGGCAAGGCGCCCGAGAACGCCGAGCGAACGAGCCGACTGGTCGAGGGTGGTGACTTCGGGGCCCAGCGGCATCCATACGGCGGCAAACTCGGGAAAGGCGAACCCCGGCGGCATGACCCCCACCACGGTGTGCGCCTCTCCGTTGATCCGAACGACCCTGCCGAGCACCGCCGAATCGCCGCCGAACCTGCGGTTCCAGAGACCGTACCCGATCAGAACCACCCGGGGCGCGCCGGCCACGTCGTCGGCTTCGGTAAGACTCCGGCCAAGCACCGGCGTGACTCCGAGGATGGGAAGGACCGAGCTGGTAAGCACGGCGCCGCCCACCCGTTCCGCCCCGCCTCCGTCGGCCAGCGCGAAGGAGCTTTCCTGATACGCCCCCAGCCGTCCGAAGCTGTGCGCCGAGGAGCGCCAATCCTGGAACACCTGCCAGGAAGCCCCGACGGCGCAACCCTCGCACAGCTCCCTGGGGTTCGTTTCGCTCAGGTCCACCAGCCGATCCGGCTCGGGGAACGGGAGCGGCTTGAAGCGAATCGCGTTGACGACGTTGAAGATCGTCGCGTTGGCCCCGATGCCCAGCGCAAGCGAGAGAATCGCCACCGCCGTGAGCAGCGGCGAACGCGCCAGGGAGCGCGCCGCTTGCCGGAGCATCGTGGGCGGGTTCAATGGGTGACTGCTTCTTCTTCCACCACCTTGCCGTCGAACAGCCGGACTTCGCGGTCGGCCCAGCGCGCGTAGCGCGGGTCGTGGGTGACCATGCAGATGGTCGCCCCGCCCTGATGCAGCTCTCGGAGCAGTTCCATCACCGCTTCGCCGTTCTGGGAGTCGAGGTTTCCGGTCGGCTCGTCGGCCAGCAGGATCGCGGGCTCACCGGCCACCGCGCGGGCCACGGCGACCCGCTGCTGCTGACCGCCGGAGAGCTGCGAGGGATAATGCTTCATCCGGTGCGCCATCCCGACCCGCTCCAGCGCGCTGGTGACCCGCTGGTTGCGCTCGGAGGAGGGCATGCCGCGATAGGTGAGCGGCAGCTCGACGTTCTCGTACACGGTGAGATCGCCGATCAGGTTGAAGGCCTGGAAGATGAAGCCGATCTGCCGGTTGCGGACCCGGGCCCGCTCCGACGGGGTCAGGCTCTCGACCGAATGACCCGCCAGGGTATAGGTCCCGGCGCTCGGCGTATCGAGCAGGCCCAGGATCGAGAGCAGGGTGGTCTTCCCACAGCCGGAAGGGCCGGAAATCGAGACGTACTCTCCCTTGTCGAGCGTGAGATAGATCTCGGAGAGGGCGTGGGTTTCCAGCTCATCGGTGTAGAAGATCTTCTTGATGCCGTCGAGCTTGATCAGGGTTTCGCTGGGGGCAGCTGACATAGTGGAGCTCCGTTTGGGTGCAGGGTTTCCGTTTACTTGATTCGTACCCGATCGACGTTATCCCATCTCGACATGTCCGAGAGGATCACGATGTCTCCCGGGGCCAGGCCATCCTTGATTTCGACGCTGGTCACCGAAGTTCTGCCGAGTCGGACCGAGACCCGCTGGGCATACTTCCCTCCTTCGACAAGCTTGAACAGGCCAATGGTTGCGTCCTGCTGCCCGTACGCGGGGCGGCCGGTGTAGAGGACGTTGTCCAATCGGGCAATCTCGATGACCCCGTCGACGCTCAGGTCGGAACGGGCGCCGGCGGGAGGCTCCCCGTCGAGCGCGACATCCACCGTCACGGTCCCGCCGGAGGACGCCGGGTCGATCCGGCTGACGTGCCCGGGCGCGATCCCGTTTCGAGTATCGATCGAGGCCTTCTGGCCGATGGCGACATCCTTGGCCTGGTTTTCCGGAATTCGGAGCACCGCCTTGAGACGGAGAGGGATGGGATCGACCCGGGCCAGGGTCGCGCCCGGCAGGGCGTACTGACCCACCTGCATGGGAACTTCGCGCAGCAGGCCGTGAGCCCCGGCCCGGACCACCATCGAGGCCTTGAGTCCGTGCTGGAAGGCCGCGATGGAGCGGAGCCGGGAGACCTGATCCTCCTGGACCTTGATCTGCTCCCCGATCGTCTCGGTCAACAGTTTGAGTCGCTCTTCCTCGAGGCGCACCCGCTCCTTGAGTGCCGCGGCGTTGTCCTGCTGCTGTTTGGCGTCGAGCGGAATAATGAGTCCCTTGGCGAGCAACTCAGTCGCCGAGGCCGCACGACGCTCGGCGTCGGCGAGCTGGCTCCTGAGGTCGGCAACCGCGGAAGCCTGGGTGAGCCGCCCGCCGTTCAGGTTGGTCCTGAGCTGGACCAGCTGGGCCTCGGCGTCGGTGAGCTGACGATCGGCGTTGAGGGTCTGGATTTCGACGTCGGGGTTGCTGAGCTCGAGGATGATCGTTTCGGGCTCGACCGGCGTCATGCCGGGAAGCAGGTGGATCTTCTCGACCCGGCCCGCGGTGACTGCGGTGATGAACCGGGTGTCCTCAGGAATGAGGGTTCCCGGTCCGCGCACCTCGAGAACCATTTGACCCTTCCGGACCGTGTCCGGATAGATCGTCCCGCCGTCCACCGAAGGCGCGGCGGGCTTGAGGCTCATGAGAATGAAAGTGATCACGACGAGTCCGACTCCTCCGGCCCCATAGGTGATCCACTTCTTATAGTTCGTCTTTTGTTCGCGCTTGATGTCCATGACCATATATATAGGAAGGACCGTGCCTCCCGGTTCGACTGGCTAGCGTCATTCCCCGCAACGATTTAGCCCGCCGACCGTCGCTGCTCGAATCGATGGCAATTCCCAGGAATGGGATTCGGGTTCCGAATCCGGGACGCCGACCCTCCCTCCAACCCTTGACTATCACATCTTGACGGTCAAGAGGAATACCGGTAGCTTCGGGCCATGTCCGCGCCCAAGACCGACCTCATCCAGGGTACCCTGGACCTCCTCATCCTCAAGACCTTGAGTCTCGAGCCCCTGCATGGCTTCGGGATCGCCCGCCGGATCGAACAGGTCTCCCGCGACGTGTTCAAGGTGAATCCCGGGTCCCTGCTGACCGCGCTCCAGCGCCTCGAGCGGGCCGGGTTGCTCGACGCGGAGTGGCGGGCCACCGCCAACTCCCGCCGGGCCCGGTATTACAGCCTGACCCGGGCGGGCCGAAAGCGGCTCGAGGACGAAGCTGCGGACTGGAAGCGGCGGTCCGCCGCGGTGGCCCGGCTGCTCAGCTCGGAAGCCTGATCCATGGCACTCCGGCAGCTGACCCGCGCCCTGGGCGCGCTGTTCCGGTCCCGGCGCGCCGACGCCGAGGTGGCCGATGAGGTCGCCCACTACCTCGACGAGGCCGCCGCCGCCCACCAGTCCCGCGGGCTCTCTCCGGAGGCGGCGAGGCGGGCGGCCCGGCTCGAGGTCGGTTCGCCGGTCGCGGTCCGGGACGAGGTGCGCACCTCGGGCTGGGAGCATCTGGTCGAGGCCAGCCTGCGCGACGTGCGCTTCGCGCTGCGCAAGCTGGGCAAGAGCCCGCTCTTCACCGCCACGGCGGTCCTGACCCTGGCAATCGGGATCGGGGCGAGCACCGCGGTGTTCAGTGCGGTGCATCCCATTCTGATCGAGCCGCTGCCGTTTCCCGATGCCGACCGCCTGGTCACCCTGGATGATTGGACCAGCGACGGTGGGGCGATGCCGGTCACGCTCGGGACCTTCGACGAGATCCGGGCCCGATCCCGATCGTTCGAGGCGCTCGCGGCGGCCGACCCGTGGCACCCCTCGCTGACCGGAACCGGGACGCCGGAGCGGATCGAGGGACAGCGGGTTACGGCCGGCTACCTCGGCGTGTTCGGAGCCATTCCCATCGCGGGCCGAGGCTTCACCCGGGAGGATGACAGGCCCGGCGCGCCGAATGTGGTGGTCCTGAGCCGTGCGCTGGCGATACGGCGATTCGGGGGTGTCCGCGAGGTCATCGGACAGACCATCGATCTGAATGGCGATCCCTATCTCGTCATCGGGGTGATGCCGCCCGGCTTCGATAACGTGCTGGCGCCCGCGGTAGAAGCCTGGGCGCCGCTTCGGGAACGAGCCAGCGGCGACCTCAATGGGCGCGAGTGGGGGCACCACTATCTCATGGTGGGCCGCCTTGCCCCGACGAGCAGCGTGACGACCGCCTCGCGGGAGATCGTCGCGATCGGGGCTGCGCCGACCGGGGAGTTCCCCAGGCCGGTCTGGGCGAATCTCCAGCAGGGACTCCTGATCCGCCCCCTTCAGGAGTCGATCACCCGAAGCGCCCGGCCGGCGCTGTATGCGATCGTTGCGTCCGTCTTGTTGCTCCTCGTGATTGCCTCGGTCAACGTGGCCAATCTGCTCCTGGCTCGCGGCGCCCAGCGCCGCGACGAGTTCGCGATGCGCATGGCGCTCGGCGCGGGTGGCCGCCGGATCCTTCGCCAGCTTCTCACCGAGAGTGTGGTGCTCGCCCTGCTGGGAGGCGCTCTTGGTCTGCTGGTGGCGCAGCTCGGCATCAAGGCCCTGGTGGCGGTGAGTCCGCCGGGTCTGCCGAGACTCGAGGCGATCCGGCTGAGCGGGCCGGCGTTTGGATTTGCCGCGGGACTCACCACCCTCATCGGACTCGTGGTCGGACTGGTTCCAGCCTGGGGCGCAAGTCGGGTTGCGGCCACCGAAGGGTTGCAACGGGGCTCGAGTCGCAATACCACCCGGGGGACCCGGACCCGCAGCGGACTCGTTATCGCCGAAGTTGGATTGGCGCTCACGCTCCTGGTGAGCGCCGGACTCCTGTTCCGGAGCGTGGGACGGCTGACCTCGGTGGCGCCGGGGTTCGATCCCTCCCAGGTCATCACCATGCAGGTCGTCGAGGCGGGACACGAGTTCGATTCCGATGCCGCGAGACTCCAGTTCTTCGAGCAGACGCTCGAAGCGGTCCGGCATGTCCCCGGCGTTACCGAGGCTGGGTTCACCAGCGAGCTTCCCTTGTCAGGCGACGTGGACGGCTATGGCTACGAAGCCGAATCCCAGCCAGAATCCCGACCGGGAGAAGACGGAGCGGCGCTGCGATACGCGGTAAGCCCCGGCTACTTCACCGCGATGCGGATTCCGCTGGTCGCGGGGCGCCTGCTCGCTGAGACCGACCGGCGGGGCGCCCCGCCCGCCGTGGTGATCAACGAGAGCTTTGCCGAGCAGCTGTTCGGAAGGAGGAATCCGCTGGGGCAGCGGCTCCGGTTCGGTCCGCAGATGGGGCGGGGCCAGTGGATGGAAGTGGTCGGGGTAGTTGGGGACGTCAAGCACTACTCCCTGGCGGTGGATGCTCCGGCCGCCTTCTACACCGCAAGCAGTCAGTGGGTTTGGGTCGACAACGTCGTCACCCTGGTGGTCCGGACCTCGGGATCCCCGGTGACGCTGCTCCCCGGTCTCAAGGCGGCGATCTGGTCGGTGAATCCGCACGTTCCCATTCAGCGAACGCAGACCATGACCGGGTTCATCTCGGCATCGGCCGGGAACCGGAGATTCACCCTGCTCGCGATCGAGGTGCTGGCTCTCACCGCACTGCTCCTGGCCGCGGTGGGACTCTACGGGGTGATTTCGGGAAGCGTGGCGGAGCGGGTTAGGGAGATCGGGGTGCGCACCGCGCTGGGCGCCACCCCGTGGAACGTGATGGGCCAGGTCGTTCGCCAGGCCCTGGCTCTGACCGTCGCGGGAGTGGCCATCGGAATTGCCGGGGGCTACGCGGCCAGTCGGGTGATCACCTCCATGCTGTTCGGGGTGAGGGCCCTCGACCCGGTCACCTACGCCGGCGTCATCGTGCTCATGGTGGGCATCGGGCTGCTGGCTGCCTGGGCGCCGGCCCGTCGGGCGGTCGGGGTCGATCCCTTGACGGCGCTACGGAGCGAATAGGCCGCGATACCGCGGTCGCGCCGGGGCGCCTCAGGGGACCAGGGCCCGTACCGGCGCGCGGACTCCGCGCCCTGGGAAGGTCCCATCCTGCACGATTCCGTCTTGAACCACCGGCACGCCGTTCACCAGCACATAGCGGAACCCGACCGACGGCAGCGCGGGTTGCTGGTAGGTGGACCGGTCGGCCACCATGGCCGGATCGAACACGGTGAGATCGGCATCGGCGCCGACCCGGATTCGTCCCTTGTTCTTCATCGCCGGCGCGACCCGCTCCAGCCGTTGAGCCGGCATCAGAGTCATCTTCCGGATCGCGTCGATCAGCGAGAGCTGGTGGGTTTCTCTCACATAGTGGCCGAGCACCCGCCCCGCGCTGCCGGCGGCGCGGGGATGTCCCTTGCCGTTGATCAGGATGCCATCGCTCGCGATCATGGTGAGCGGGCTGGTGACTGCCAGGGCTTCCATGGCGGGAGTATTGAGGAAGAGAATCACGAGCTCATTCGGCTTGCGGTTGGCCTGGAACGTCTCGCGGGTGAGGCGCTCGCCGGTGCGGACCAGCATCAGCTTGCCGAACATGCTGTCGGGCCCGTTGGCGAACTTGTCCAGCAGCGGCGAAGCCAGCTCGGTCATCGAGGCGGCATAGGGATACGCCTCGGCGGTCACGTCCAGGCCGCGGGCGCGTGCTTCGCGGACCAGATCGAGGGTGCGCGGCGTCAGCTCGAGACTCGTGCTGTTGAGGTGGACGATGTGAACCGGCGCGCCGGTGACGGCGCTCGCCCCGATCACCTCGAGATAGGACTCGATGGACCCGCCCGGCTCCTTCGCGCCGGTGGCCCTGGTGTGCACGAACACCGGAACGTGGTACTTCGCCGCGGAACGAAAGACTTCCAGCACTTCGTAGCGGGTGGCTGCCGGGGTGTATTCGAGGCCCATCCCGACGCCGAGCCCGCCGGCGGCCAGTCCGGTCTCGATCTGCTGGCGCATGGCCGCGATCTCTTCGTCGGAGGCGACGTTGTGCCCGGCTGAATCGAGAGGCAGCAGGGTCCCCTTCGCGAGTCCGCCGTCCTGCATTACCGCCATGCGAGCCCGGATGTGTCCCGCCGAAGCACCGAAGTTGATCAGCGCCTTGCCCTGGTGCGCCTCGTAGAACTCGGGAATGTCCCCAACGCCGACTTCCAGCTCCAGCGCGGTGGTGACCCCGTCCATGGCGTAAATCCGGTAGTTCTCGTCGTTCTGGCCGTGGACGTGGAGGTCGATGAAGCCAGGCGCGACCACGAGACCCCGTGCGTCGATCATCCGTTTGCCGGCGAGGGCTCCCGTAGAGATCGCGGCGATCCGGCCCCCGCGGATGCCGACGCTTCGCACCGCGTCGAGCCCGGACTCCGGGTCGATAACCCGGCCGTTCCGGATCACGATGTCGAAGGGGGTGCCCTGGGCTGGGCCCGGAAAGGGCCAGCATCATCAGACCAGCCAGGCAATGTCGCGGAAGGGAGACTCTCATTCGCTATTTCTTCGTGGTCGCGACGCGTTGACGTAACTCGGTCCGCCAGTTGGGTGAGACCACCAGCTGGAAATCGTCACGATCCGAGATGAGGCCCACCAGCCGGCCGTCCCGCGCGACGTCGTAGGATGCAACAAACCCCCCGGGAATCGACAGCTTCGCCACCACCGTGTCGCGCGAGATGACCTGGAGCGCGGGAGAGCGGGTGAGCCGCGCAGCCAGCAAGGCCGTGCCCGCCCGGTAGAAGAGGCGCGAGCCATCGGGTGACCACACCGCGTCAACGCCACCGTTCACCGAAATCTGCAGCCGGGACGACGGATCCGGGTAGGATCGGACCGAGATCTCCATCTGTCCCGATTCGTCCGACATGAGCGCAACCCACTTTCCGTCCGGGGAAAACTGGGGGGACATCTCGTTGCTTCGGGAGTCCAGATAGGGCCTGACCGCGGACCCGGAGTCCAGAACAACTCGGAACTGGTCCCAGCTGGTCTGGTGGTACGAGGAGAGCAGGAGGGATCGTCCGTCCGGGGCCAGCAGGCCGGTAGGGGTCAGCTCCCCCTGCTCGAAGAGCTTGCGGGGCGGGGACCCGCCGCCGGCGCTCTGCCGGTACACGGCTGAACGGTCGAGGTCGCCTGCTGCGGCATACACCAGATCACCATCGGGGGTCCATTGGACCGAGCTCACGGTGCCCATGTTGGTGATGCGCGAGAAGGTGCCGTTGGTGAGCTCGTAGAGCCAGATATCCGTGTTGCCGCCGTCCGACACCAGCACCGCGAGGCGACGTCCGTCCGGCGAGAGGCGGGGGGAACCATAGCTTCGGTTTTCGCCGATGATCGGCGCCGTCCTGCCGTCCGTCCCGATCCAGCTGAGCCGGCTGCGCGCGCCGCCCCGCGAGGTCACCAGCGCCCCGCCCGGCGAAACGAAGATGCCCGAGTTGCCGTTGAGTCCGGTGATCACCGTGACGGGGTCGTGCACCGGGACCGGCTTCCCGAGAACCTTTCCCCTGCCGACATCGATGGCCACCGCCATGACCGCCCCGTCGGCCTGCACATACACGAGGTGATCGTCCAGAACCGCGAGCGGTCGGATTCCCTTGATATCGAGCCGCGTGACCGAACCGCCGTCGATGGTCGCGATCGCCAGACGTGAGGTGGCCTGGGTTCCGGACCAGATGGTGAAGACGACGTGCTTCCCGTCCGGCGTCGCGATCGGCCACACGTGCTGGCGCTCGCCCTGGCTGCTGTCGGGATGGGTGAACTGCGCCAGCTCCCCGCCGGCGGTGCTCACCTTGGAGAGTCCGTAGGCAGGGCCGGTCGCGCCCACAATCAGCTCATCGGCACTACTCCAGTCGGCGCCATTCGCCCCGGCGCCTTCGGCGATCGTGATCGGGGCGCTGCCATCCAGCCGCACCTTCTTCTCCTTGGAACCCTGCTCGAACGCGACCCACTGGCCGTCGGGGGAGAACAGGGGCTGAAATGCCCCTTCGGTCCCCGGGATCGGACGGGCCTCGAGCTGGTCGGTCCGCAGGGCGAACAACCGGACGATGCCGCCGCGGTTGGTGGCGTAGACCAGCACGTCTCCGCGGGGAGAGATCGTCGCGGGCCAGGGATAGTTGTCGAAAGGCCGGAGACTGTCGGGCGTGGACAGGGCAAACCGGAGCGGCGGAACGACGTCGCCCACCGTCGTGGTGCGGCGGAGCGTGGCGACGCCCACCAGCGCGATCACCGTGACCGCCGCGAGCCCCACATCGACCGGATCCCGGAGACGTTGCTTCCAGCCCCGGCGCGAAACGGCCGCGGCGGATTGGGTCGTCGTCCGGAGCAACGGCGCCCCCCGCCCCTGCAGCGCCTCGGCGAATTCCCGCGCGGTGGAGAAGCGATCGGCCGGGAGCTTCTCGAGCGCGTGCTCCACCGCCGCCTCGACGTGCTCGGGCACCGAGGACCGGCTCGCCCGGATGCTGCGCGGCTTGTCGGTGAGGAGCCGGGCGATGATCGCCTGGGATGTGCTCCCGGTATGGGGGGGCTCGCCGGTCAGCATCTCGTAGGTCATCGCGCCGAGCGAATAGATGTCGGAGCGGCGATCGGTGACCCGGTCTCCCGCCGCCTGCTCCGGGCTCATGTATTCCGGCGTGCCGAGCGAGAGGCCGGTCTGGGTGATCCGGTTGCCACCGGCCTTGCTCACCGCGAGGGCGATTCCGAAGTCCGCCACGACCGGCTGCCCCGCCTGGAGCAGGATGTTCTCCGGCTTGAGATCCCGGTGGACGACGTCATGCGCGTGGGCGTAGTCCAGTGCGTTGGCCACCGCGACCGCGATCCGCACCGCTTCGTCGATCGGAAGCTGCTTCTCCCGTTCCAGCTTGTTCCGGAGCGTTTCTCCCTCGACGAACGGCATCACATAGTAGAGCAGTCCCCCTGCTTCGCCCGAATCGAACAGGGGCAGGAGGTTCGGGTGCTGGAGATTGGCGGTGACTTTGATTTCGGAGAGGAAGCGTTCGACGCCGAGGACCGCGCCCAGCTCGGGGTTGAGCACCTTGACCGCCACCGGACGGTCGTGCCGGAGATCGCGGGCCAGGTACACCGTCGCCATGCCGCCGGCGCCGATCTCCCGCTCGATGCGGTACTCGCTGAGGCTGCTCCGGAGCTGGGTCAGGATGTCCATGGGGCGGGGAAAAGATAGCGCTCCACCGGGAACGGTGATAGCATCTTACCGCTCCGCATCAGTCTCAGTCCCCACCCCGGAGGCCTTTCATGATCCGCCGCAGGCTGAGCCTCGCGCTCCTCCTCATCAGTTCGGCAAGCGGGCTCCCAGGTCACGCGTCAGCGCAAGGCCAGGTGGATCCCCTGTTCCGGGGCTTCGCCTGGCGAGCCATCGGCCCGATCGGCCAGGGCGGCCGGGTCGACGACATCGCGGCGGTGGCGAAGGACCCGACCACCTTCTACGTCGGATTCGCGACCGGCGGCATCTGGAAGACCAGCAACGCCGGGATCACCTTCGAGCCGATCTTCGATACCTACGGGACCCATTCGATCGGGGACATCGCAATCGCCCCCTCGGATCCCAACGTGCTGTACGTCGGCACCGGCGAGGCCAACAACCGGCAGAGTTCGTCGTTCGGCGACGGCGTCTACAAATCCACCGACGGTGGAAAGATTTTCACCAACGTCGGGCTGGCGGAGGTCCAGTCCATCGCCCGCGTGGTCGTCCATCCGGCCAATCCGAGCACCGTCTGGGTCGCGGCCATGGGTCACCTCTTCGGTCCGAACCCGGAACGCGGCGTCTTCAAGAGTGCCGACGGCGGGAAGACCTGGAAAAAGGTGCTCTACGTCGACCCCAACACCGGGGCCGCCGACCTCGTCATCAATCCGAAAAACCCGAACCAGCTCTGGGCCACCACCTATACCCGTCAGCGGACCGCCTGGAGCTTCGCCGGCGGCGGGCCGGGCAGCGGGATCTGGAAGAGCGAGGACGGCGGCGAGCACTGGACCCGGGTCATCGGCGGGGGACTGCCGGCCGGAACGATGGGGCGGATCGGAATCGACATCGCGCGCTCCAATCCGAGCGTGATGTACGCCCAGATCGAGGTGGCGCCCGATAAGGAAGCCGTCGCGGCGGACCGGCGGGCAGGCGGACAAGGCGGACCCGGAGGGGCCGGCTTCGGGCAACAGGACCTTCCCCCCGATGACAAGGTCACCGGGATCTGGCGATCGAGCGACGGCGGCAAGACCTGGGAATTCCGGAACAACGAGAACAACCGGCCGATGTACTACAGCCAGGTTCGGGTGGATCCCAGCAACGAAAACACGGTGTACGTGGGCGGGGCGAGTCCCTCAAAATCCATCGACGGCGCGAAGAGCTTCAAGCAGCTCACCGGGTTCGGTCATGGCGACCACCACGCCATCTGGATCGACCCCAACGACGGTCGTCACGTGATGTATGGCAACGACGGCTCGGCGGACGTGTCGTGGGACGGGGGGAAGACCTGGGAGTCCTTCCGGAACTGGGAGGTCGGTCAGCCCTATTACGCGTCGGTGGATATGCGACGTCCCTATTTCGTGTGCGCCGGGCTTCAGGATAACGGAAGCTGGTGCGGGCCCAGCTCGGTGCGGGGCGGCGACATCCTCGCCTCCGACTGGTACCGGGTGGGCGGCGGCGACGGGTTCTACAGCCAGGTCGACGCGACCGACTGGGCCACGGTGTACTCGGAATCCCAGAACGGCAACATGAACCGGCTGGATCTCCGGGAAGGAACCACGACCAACATCAAGCCGCGCGCCGGCGGTGCAGGAGGCTCCAACATTGTGCCGGCGCCCGAGCCGGGCACCGAGCTGCGCTGGAACTGGAGCACCCCGATCCTGCTCTCGCCTCATAACCCGCGGACGGTGATGGTCGGGGCCAGCCGGCTGCTGATTTCCCCCGACCGGGGCGACACCTGGACCATGACCCCGGATCTCACCAGGCAGATCGACCGCGACCAGCGGAGCATCATCGGGCTCAAGGGGACCCTGCCGAGCTGCGGCCGGGCCCGGGTCGGGGCCTGTATTCTTTCCAGGGGCGACGGCACCAGTTTCTACGGCACCATCACCACGATTGCCGAGTCTCCGCTGATTCCGGGAATCCTCTGGGTCGGCACCGACGACGGCAACATCCAGGTGAGCCGGGACGGCGGCGCCTCCTGGACCGAGGTGAGCAGGACGCTGCCGGGAGGCCCGAAGGAGTACTACGTCTCCCGGGTCGAGGCGTCCTCCTTCGACCCATCCACCGCGTATGTCTCGCTCGACGGTCATCGGAGCGACGACCTGCGCCCCTATGTCTTCGTCACCCGCGACTACGGAAAGACCTGGACCGCGATCAGCAGCAACCTTCCGGCCTTCGGAAACGTGAATACGGTGAAGCAGGACCCGAAGAATCGGAATCTGCTGTATGCCGGCACCGAGTTCGGGTTCTTCGCCTCCTTCGATGAAGGGGGGACCTGGAAGCGGTTCACCAACAACCTCCCCATGGTGCGGATCGACGACGTCCTCATCCACCCCCGGGACAACGACCTGGTGCTTTCGACCCACGGCCGCAGCGTGTGGGTGATGGACGACATCACCCCGCTCCAGCAGATGACCCCCCAGGTGATGAACGAAGCGGTGCATCTCTTCTCGCCAAGGGATGCGGTGGCCTGGAAGCAGGATATCCGGCACCGCCTCTCGGTGACCGGGTCGAAGTTCTGGCGGGGGGAAAGCGCGCCCGCCGGCAGCGCCATCAGCTACTACCTCAAGACCGGCGCCACCGGACCGGTCAGGATCACCATCACCGATCCGGTGACCGGTGAGACCTTCCGTACCATGACCGGAACCGGGCTTGCCGGCATGAACCGGGTGCAGTGGGATCTGTGCAGCGACCGCCATCCGATTCAGCCGGGGCAGGGGGGAGGTGGGTTCGGCGGATTCGGTGGAGCCTGCGGCGGCGGTGGGTTCGGTGGTGGTGCGGGCCAGGGTGGCCCGCGCACGGTGGCCCGGTCCGCGAATCCGGGTGTGTATCGGGTGACGCTGACGGTGGATGGCAAGGACTATACGCAGACGATCACGGTTCTCGAAGACACCTGGATGGAATAGCCATGTCGCTCAATCGCCGCTCCTTTCTGAAAACGCTCGGCGCAGGTGGAGCCGGGATCGCCGCGTTTCCGCTGGTCGCCGGGCGAGGCCGCGAAGCGTTGCTCGCCCAGGGCAACTCGCGCCGGGCCGACCGACTCCTCGCTGCCCAGCCCGGAATGGTCCGGATCGACAGCAACGAAAACCCCAACGGCCCCGGCGATCGCGTGTTCGGAGCGATCCGGGCCCACCTCAATGAGTCCAACCGCTATCCGGTCCGGAGCGAGGAGGACCTGATCGCGGCGATCGCCGCGGCCCAGAATGTGAAACCCGAGCAGGTGATCCTGGGCTGCGGCTCCGGGGAGCTGCTCCGCGCCGCGGTGAGCGCGTTCGCCAGCAGGGAACACGGCCTGGTTTCGCCGGAGCCCACCTTCGAGGCTCCCGCGGGTTGGGCCAAGTTCCTCGCCGCGCCGATTATCACTCCGCGGGTGGACGGCGAGCTGCACCTCGATCTCGGTGCGATGGCAGACCAGGGAAAGGGCGCGGGACTCGTCTACTGCTGCAATCCCAACAACCCCACCGCGACGGTCCACGGCGGGGCGGCGATCGCCGAGTACATCGAGCGGGTCAACCGGACCTCGCCCGGGACGACGATTCTGGTTGACGAGGCCTACTTCGACTACGTGGATGCGCCGGACTATCGGACCGCGATCCCGATCGCCCTGGCCAATCCCCGCGTCGTGGTCACCCGGACCTTTTCCAAGGTGTTCGGCATGGCGGGACTCCGGGTCGGCTACGCCATCGGGCAGCCGGCGACCCTCGCGAAGATCTCGCCCTGGCTGCTCGGCTCCAACGTGAGCCAGCTCACGCTGGTGGCGGCGGCGGTGGCGATCGCGGATCAGGCCCACATCGCGCTGGAACAGCGCCGCAATCGCCTGACCCGCGATCTCACCTGCTCCTTCTTCGAGAAAGCCGGCTACCGGATGGCACGCTCCGACGCCAACTTCGTGATGGTGGATATCCGGCGCGATGCCCAGCAGTTCAAGGTGGCCTGTCTCAAGCGCAAGGTCGCGGTGGGGCGGCAGTTCCCGTCCCATCCAACCTGGACCCGGATCTCGTTCGGCACCCAGGTCGAGATGAAGAAGGCGCTTCCGGTCTTCAGTGAGGTGCTCGGAGCTACGTGACCGGCTCCGCGGGACCGGCCGGTCGTTCCTCCGGTGCGCTGCGGCGCTCCACATGGATCGGAGTTTCCCGGGTCAGCTCGGGAAGCTCCGGGGCGTCGAAGGTCGGCGTCGGTCCGCCGAACACGAAGCCGGGAATCAGCGTGGTCAGCATCGCGTAGACAATCAGTCCCCCGATCACCGGGTCTCCCACCCCGAAGGTGTCGCGCAGAATGCTGGCGAGCACCAGGGTGAACACCAGCGTCGGTAGCATCGGGATCCCCACTCGCGCGCTCGCCCGGAGTCCTTCCCCCATGGTCCATCGCCTGAGCAGGGCCACCGACCCGAGCCGCACCGGCACCGCGGTCAGGAAGAAGAGGACCCCGACCCCGATCGAGAGCAGCGACAAGTCTGCGCGCTGGAGCTCGGCGCCCGCTCCGAAGAAGTAGAACGGAGCGAAGAACGATGCGAAGACCTCGACCGCGTGGAGCATCCGCTCCGAGGCCATGGCCGGGAGGGATTCTCGGAACCGGCGAGCCGCGACTCCCACCAGAAACGCGCCGACCAGGTAGTACACCCCGAGCCGGCGGGTCGCGTACGCGGTGACCAGCGCGATCATCAGCAGGAAGGCGAACTCCGCCTTCGGCGCGTAGGGGGCGATCCGGGTCGCGAAAATCCGGAAGATCGGCGGCAGCAAGACCACGATGGTCAGCAGGGCGAGGGACGCGAGCCCGAGCCGTCCCACGGTCGCGGACTGGAGCACCAGGAAGAGCACGATCAGGGCGAGGACTTCCGTCGCGATGGCCTTGGTCTTGACCCAGAACTGCTCCTCGTTACTGAGCCGGAAGCCGTCCAGGGTGTCGAGGATGAATCCGGTGGACGGGGTGAGAAGCGCCAGGGCGACCAGCGCGGCCGGACGGAGGCCTAGGAAGAAAGTTCGGTCGATCAGAATCACCGTCCCCCCGATCAGCACCATCCGAACGATCAAATGCCGGATGACCTGGCCGGCTCCGCTTCGGAAGTCCTGCCCATTCACTTCGAGGCCGGCGAACAGGAAAATGGCGACGATGCCGAACGTGGAAAGCAGATGAATGGTGGAGTCGTTCCGGTAGAGATCGAACCCCATCCCGGCGACCGCGCCCAGCGCGAAGCTGGTGACCGCCGAGGGCAGTCGCCAGCGCTGAAGGAACTTCGGGACGACGAACAGCGCGAACAGCAGGACGACGTAGCCCAGCTCGTTCGCGGCGATGTCCTGGGGGGTCGGCACCGCGATAAGTTACCGCGCCCCGGCCGCTTCGGGGATGGCAGGGGGGCGCCGACGAACCGCGGGCGCGCCGCCCGCGGCTCGTGGGCCGGTCAGATGGCCCGGCGGATCAGGTGACGCCCAGCTGGCCAAGCAGGGTGGCCATGTCGAAGTACTGCCGCTGGGACTTGGCCTTTACCGAGTCCGGATCGATCTCGAAGACATTGCAGGCCCGGAGCTCGATCCGCTTCCCGGTGGGCTGGATGTTCCCCTTGGGCATCTCCAGGGGCCCCTTGTGGGTTCCGGTCCAGGTGCACTCGATGACGACGGTATTCCCGCTGACGAATGTGCTGTGAATCGTCGGGGCCGAATCCGGCAGGGCGTTTGCCCATCCCCGCCAGAGCGGAAGCACCTTGTCCTGGCCGCTGGCTTTCCGCTGGGTGGCGACCTCGTCGTAGGCAAAGTCCGGCGTGATGCTGTTCTTGAGCGCCTCCCAATCCTTCTTGGCGAAGAGCATCAATGGGGTCTTGGCGGCGTCGACCAGCTGTTGAGGGGAGATCTTCGTGGCGTGAGCGGTCATGGTACACCTCCTGGACTGCGGTTTGGGAGAGTGGAACCTCCGAGATGTGGTGGAAGCGAAGGCGCGATCGCCATCGCTCTGTTCGCAACCTAGGGATTTCAATCGATCATGCAACCCCCGCGGAGTGACCGATTTTGGCCTTCGCGCATGGTCAATCGGGGGAGCCGGTGCTTGGGGTGCCTGCCGCGCGAACGTGTGTCACCGCACCCCAGAAGGTGAGGGCCGCGAAGAGGAACGTCACCACCGTCGCCAGCTGGCTGCTGACGGTCGAGACGCGCTGGCCACAGTCGCGCGGCCCTCCGGTGATGCCGAGATACGCGGTTCCCCCGAGCATCACCACGACCAGGCCGAGACGGATCACCCGGCACGTTTTCATCTCTACTCCTCGGCGCCCCGGCTCTTCAGAAACTCGGCGGTTTCGGCATAGCGACGCGCCCGCTCCGGGTCTGCCTGCTCCTTCCCGGCGTAGAGGGCCCATCCGAGCGGAGTTCCGTCATGGATCGTATCCCGGCGATTCAATTCGGCGCCGGCCTCGACCAGGACCCGCACCGCCTCGAGCCTGCCGGACCACACCGCATGGTGGAGCGCGGTCCCATGGGCCTGCAGGTGCTCGCTCACGGTCGTGGGCGGCATCCCCAGGGCCAGCATGCGCCGGAGCGCCTCGGCGTTGCCGTGCAGAGCGGCCTGCACGAATGCTGCGCGCTGCGCGGGCGCCGAAGTCGCCGGCGCGAGCCGTGCCACATCGTCCCAGCGGCCCAGACAGAGGGCGGCGGTAAAGCTCAGCGTGGCGCCGCGCCCCAGCAGATGTTCAGCGGCTTCGAGGTTCCCGTTGTAGATCGCGGCGTCGACGTTGGTGCCGAACCGCCCCTGGTACAGCGTGCTTCCATCGACCGATGCCCCGGCGTCGAGCAGCAGATCGATCAACCCGATCTGCACTCCGGCGTCCCTCGCAATCCATGACCACGCCACTAATCGAAGGGCAGTATCGAGCTGCTCCGGAAGACGGGTGGCCGGCGGGATTCTGGCGGCTTTGATGATGGTTTCGGCAAGGTCAACGATATTCGCCGGCAGGGCTCCACTCCGCACCGGATCCTCCGCGATGAACCAGAGGAGATAGGGATCGCGGAAGAACCGATCCAGCGCATCATCGACCTTGTCCCGGAGCCAGGGACCTGGCGCGGTGAGCCGTTCGGTGGCGAGCTCAGGATATCGCCGCAGCAGATCCTTCAGGGCGGGCTGATCTCCCGCGTCAATGGCCGCGACGGCCTGGCGGAACCGCGAATCGAGCAGACTGGGCTCCATCGCTCCCGGCGCCGGTGGAAACCCGAAATGTACCGCTCAGGGCCAACCGGCCGCGCTGCCGGTTTCCTCGTCCAGGGTCCCCACCGTCGCGATGTCCTCGAGGCGGCGGAGCCTCGGGAACCGCCATGCCACGCCGGCCACCGCGATCAGGGTGAGGGTGCCGCCGATCACGACCGAGCGGACCGCGCCGAGCAATCGCGCGGCGAGCCCGGATTCGAACGCGCCCAGCTCGTTCGACGAGCCGATGAAAATGCCGTTCACCGCGGCCACCCGACCCCGCATGTGGTCCGGCGTCGCCGCCTGAAGGATGCTTGCCCGGGTGATCACGCTCACGTTGTCGGCCATGCCGGCCACCGCCAGCGCAACGAGGGAAGCCACGAACGAAGTGGACAGCGCGAAGGCGATGATGGCGAGACCGAAGACCGCCACCGCGAGGAACAGGGTCCGGCCGGCCCGGTGGAGGGCGCCGCGCCGGGTCTGGATGAGCGCCATCGTGATGGCCCCGATACTCTGGGCCCCCCGCAGGAGGCCTAACCCGGCAGGGCCGACCCGAAGCAGCTCCGCGAACACCGGCAGGATCGCCACCACGCCCCCGAAGAGGACGGCGAGCATGTCGAGCGCCAGCGCGCCGAGGATCACCTGGCGGCTGAACACGAAGCGGATCCCGGTCACCAGGCTCTCCCCCAGCCCGGTCCGGGAGGCCGGGGGGGGATGCACCGGGCCCAGACGGGTGCCCACGGCGAGCGCGAGAAGGACCAGGACCGACGCGGTGAGGTAGGGCAGGAGAGGGCCCCGGACGCCGTACAGCAACCCGGCCGCGGCGGGACCCAGGACCGCGCCGATTTCCCACGCGCTCGAGTTCCAGGCCGCGGCCCGGGCATACTCGGCCTTGGGAATGATCATCTCCGCGTAGGGAATCGAGGCGGACCACAGGAAGGCCCGGGCGATGCCGGTCACCGCCATCGCTCCGTACACGGGCGCCAGCCGCACGTTGCCCCGGGAGGTGAGCCAGAAGAGCCATAACACGCAGCCCAGCAGCACGGTCTCGGTGGCGAGAATGATCCGGCGTTTCTCGCTCTGATCGGCCACGTGGCCCGCGAGCAGGGCCGACCCGATGTAGGTCACCGCCTCGGCGAGGCCGATCAAGCCGAGCGAGAGAGGATCGTGGGTGAGCTGGTAGACCTGCCAGCCCACCGTGAGCCCCATCATCTGAATGCCCAGGGTGAGCAAGAAGCGGTTGGCGACCAGCAGGCGGAAGTCGCCCCGCCGCGAGAAGGTCAGGCCGCTCGTGGTCAGCGGGAGGAGCGCCGGCGAGGGCGAGCCGGTGGGTGCGATGGGTCCAGGTCCCTGGGCGCCTGGCAACGCCACGCCTCGGTGAGCAGGGACCGGAGCTCCGGGACCGTCACCTCGGCCAGCCAGACCAGCACGGCCGGGTATCCGTTGTAGTGAGGCTCGGTGAAGAATTTCTTCGAGCTCGAGGCGAGCAGAAACTCCTTGTCGTCCAGGCTGGCGGTCCGGAGCGCCAGCGCCTTGGGCTGGGGTACCCGGGGTTTCTTGGGATGGATTCGCTCCTGCCACACCCAGGCGAATCCCTTCTCCTTGCCCTTGTTGAGCACGTAGAAAGCGAATCGGTCGGACGCTTCGCCCGTCCCCGGCAACCCGAGGGCGATCCGGCGCACGTCGGCCCGGCTAGCCATGGAATAACCCGCGGGCGTGGCCGATAGCAGGCATCACGGGCCGATCAACCCCATATGGGTGCCCGACGGATCGGTGAAGTAACCAAAAGTGCCGAGCCCCGGAACCGGCATCGGGGCCGCTGTCCTGGCTCCACCGGCCTGTTCCACCCGGCCGATGGTCTCACCGACGTTCTCGACGTAGATGTAGGCGACGGCCGGGAGGGTCGGGGTATGACTCTGGAATACACCACCGATGCCGGCTCCCGCATCGAAGCCCACGAACTGCGGCATGGTCTCCCTGGTCCCCCACCCGAATCCGTCCTGGAAGAACCGGGGCGACTTCTCGCCATCGCTCGAGTACATCTCCACGCTGCAGATCGAGCCCGCCGGGGGTTTCGGGTTGCTCCCGAAGGGAAGCGGAACCGCCGGGACCGGGAATGGTGGGGTCGTGGTGAGTCCGTAGACGGTGCCGGAGGGATCCTTGAATCTCGCGAGCTTGCCGGCCATTGGCACTGACCAGACCGCCCGCTCGATCGTGGCGCCCGAAGCCAACGCCTGCTCGAGGGCCTTCTCCACGTCGGGCACCGCGATGAACGGTACCATACCGGGAAACCCCGTCGGCGTTTCGGCGCGCAACACGATCGCGGGCCCCCCCTGGGCTACCGCGCCGGTCACCTCCTTGGTCACCGGCTGGGTCTGCCAGCCGAACACTTTGGAATAGAAGAGGGTCGACTCGCGAAGCTGATTGGCCGTGATCGCGATCAGGGTGATCGGGTGCCTGCCGCTTCCCTTCGGGATTTCCATGCTCACGGTGTTTCTCCCGGACGGTGAATCAGGGTCTGACGGGAATCCAGGACGACACGGTGCGTCCATCCCCCGGTTTCGAAATAAAATCGGTGGGGCGCTCGGCCCCGACTCCGCCGAAGCAGAACGTCACCGTGTCGCCCGAGAAGCGGTAGATCCCGAGCTGCACCTCTCCCGCCGTGGGCCCGGCGGTCATGTGGTAGTCGATGGTCCCGGGCGATCGTGAGGGATCGAGGTGAACCACGGCCCGGAAGAACACCTGGCCGCCCTGGGTCACCGTGAGCGTGTCGCCCTTGAGGGTCCGGCGCATGGTGGCCAGGTACGGCGACGGCATCCCGATTCCGTCCGCGGAGGCCGATACCATGGTCCAGGTGCCTTGGAGCCGGGACGAATCGGAGATCGCTGCGGCCTGGGCGTGCAGGCCGGCGGGGCGAAGAACCATGACGAGCAGCGCGACGGAAAGCACCGGTCTGGAGTTCATGTGACATCCGGTCGGAGGGCGAAAATGCTATCGCCTTTCACGCGGGGGAGCAACCAGGGCGCCGAGGTGACCAGGCGGCCGGTTCCTGGTATCATTGCTGCCCGCTCAAGACCCGTTCCTTCAGTTCGGAGAGGTACGATCATGGCACCCCAAACGACCCCGTCGATCCAGCGCGGCCACTTCGTGTGGTATGAGCTCCTCGCCAACGATACCGCAGCGGCCAGCCGCTTCTATCCCAGCGTCGTCGGCTGGACCACGGAGCAGTGGAAGACACCTCCCGGCGCTCCGCCGTACACCATGTGGCAGAATGGAGCCCAGGCCATCGGCGGCATGATGGCCCTGCCCCCGGAAGCCAGGTCGGCGGGGGCGCCCTCGCACTGGCTCGGCTACGTCTCGGTGCCCGACACCGATGCCGCGCTGGCCCAGGCCAAGGGACTTGGCGCCGGCGTGCTGATGGGGCCGATGGATCTTCCCGAGGTCGGCCGCCTCGCGGTCATGAACGATCCCCAGGGCGCGGTGTTCGCCCTCTTTACGCCGAAGTTGACCCCCGAGAGCAAGTTCCCGGCGCCGCGCGGTATCGGGAACGTGTCCTGGCACGAGCTCGCCACCGACGACCCGGCGAAGGGCTGGGCGTTCTACGAGGCGATGTTCGGGTGGAAGAAAGGTGATGCGATGGATATGGGAGCGATGGGGACCTACCAGATCTTCACCATCGACGGGACCCCGATGGGCGCGCTATTCAATCGCCCGCCCCAGATCCCGGTGTCGAACTGGCTCTACTATTTCCAGGTGGGGGACCTGGACCGCGCGGTGGAGCGGGCCAAGCAGGGCGGGGGCAAGGTCCTGAACGGACCGATGGAAGTGCCCGGCGGCCGGATTGCCCAGTGCATGGACTCCCAGGGCGCCACTTTCGCCCTGCACTGGATCAAACCGGGGTGATGGGGCGGGACGTCGGCGTGTTAGGCCTGGCGGCGGGAAGCAAACCGGGCGCCTCCGGCCGCTTGGCCAGCAGCCGTTCCGCGAAGTCCAGCCGTTCCTCCAGCTCGATCATGCGATGCTTCATCTCCTCCAGCTCGCCGACCCGAAGCTGAAGCTCTTCGAGGAGCTGGTCTCGCGCCGGGTCGATCCGGGCAGTGGACCGCCCCGGGATCTTGTAGACGGCGTACCGGAGGAGAATCAGCGCAGCAGTGATAATCGTGACGATCGAGCCGATCCCGACAATCGGACCGAGCACTTCGGGCGGAAGTCTGAGCATCAGGATGACACCTTTCGTGGTGTAGCAAGCCTACGGGGGCCCTTGGGCGGGGTTTCAGATCCACGGGAGAGGGCCCCTGACCCGAGGCCGGCCTCACGAGCGCCGGTTGGACAGTCGAGGAGCAGCGGGCACTCTCCGCATCGGGGAGCGGTTCTCCGGCATATCGTCTGACCGTGATGCCGAAGCAGCAGAAAGGCCGGACGTCGGGAAGCCACCGTCGCCGGCAGCTCCGCCGAGGCGGCTTCCTGCGCGCTTCGGTATTGGGCGGACCAGGTGCCGCCAGCCCGGCCGTACCCCAGCCGCTGTAACACCCGGAGCGCGTTGGAGTCGAGGCCGAGGACCGGATCGGCGCCCGTCAGGAGCAGGATTCGCTCGGCGCCGGGCAGACCGATCGAGGGATACTTCGCGAGCTCCTTCCTCGCTGCCTCGAGGGGAGGCCGCAGTGCCGTCCTGAGATCTCCCTTCCATTTCTCCAGGACCCGCTCGGCGACCCGCCGCAACCGCTCGGCCCGTTGCCGGTATCCGATCGCCCCGCCCTTTCGGGTGACCCCCTCGAGCACCGATTGCCGAGCCCCGAGGATCTTCTCCGGCGCGAACCCGACCCGCTCTTCAAGGAGCCGGAATGCGGCGAGTCGCTCGGCGTCCGAGGCCAGGTACGCCACCTGCTCCCACAGCAACAGGTGATAGGGATCGCGGGTGGGCGGCTCGACCGGCGCGCCGTGGAATGTCCGGAGCCGCTGGATCAGCCTGGCGAGCCGGCTCGGGGGCGCCTTGACGGGCATCGCGACGGACCTACGGCCGGGCCGCCGGTGGAGCGAAGAGGAATCGGAGTGGCGCATAGACGTTGATCCGGCGAGTCTCGTGCAGCACCTGCGACTCGAGCGTGAACGTTTCTCCTATGGTGAGCGGAGCTGCCCGGGTGGCCTGTTGCGCTTTCAGTGGCGCGACGATCGAGAGCGCGGCGATCGGGCCCAGGGCCAGTCGCGCGCGGCTCCGGCCTTTCCGGCCACCGGGGCGAAGCCACGCGCCCAGAATGCCGCCGAGGAGTCCGAACAGATGTCCCTCCCAGGAAATCCCCCGCTGGAACGGAGAAAGCCCGAACAGGAGCCGGCCCCAGAACAGGAAAGTCAGAATGGAGAGGATGATCGCGCCGACCCGGCGATCGAACCAGCCGGTCAGCAGGAGATAGCCGAAATACCCGAACACGATCCCGCTCGCGCCGATATGCGGGCCTGGTCGGCCGAAGAGCCAGATCCCCACGCCGCCAATGACGAGCGAGAGTCCGGAAACGGTCCAGAAATCCCTGGGCTCCCGCAGCATGACCATCCCGCCCAGCAACAGAAACCCGATGGTATTGGAGAGGAGGTGCTGCCAGCTCGCGTGCAGAAATGGGTGGACCAGGATACCTGGAAGGCCCTGCACGGTGCGGGGCTGGATGCCCCAGCGGATCAGGCTGCCGTGGAAGACGGCCACATTGACCAGGTGCACCAGCCAGAGCAACGCGGTCAGTCCGCCGAGCGTTGCCGCACTCCGCCTGATATCGCGGCCGATCGCTGCGATCGAGTCTGCCACGGTTACATGTACTTCCAGTTTCGGGGCTTGCCCTCCGCCATCCACTCGACCGCCCGGGCAATGCGACGGGCTCGGGTCTCCTCCTGTTTCGCCTCGATGATCCACTCGAGGTACTCGCGACGATGGCTGGGACTGAAGCCATCGAAGGTCGACCGCGCCTTGGCATTCCGGTCGATCGCCTTCCGGAAGTCGCTGGGGACCGGAATCGGTTTCTTCGGCCTGGCCGGCGCACGGGGAGTCTTCACCCCGCCCGCGTTCAGGGCAACGGCGCGCTTGACGTAACCCAGGAACACTTGTTTCGATGGCAGGTCGGAGGCGCGCAGGATCTTGTCGGGGATTGGGGTCTCACCCCTGTAGACCAGGGACCCTTTCCAGAAGTGTACCACGCAGTGCTGCTTGAACGCGGCCATCCCGCAGAGGATGCCATCCTGCACGAAGGTGGGGTGCCCCCATTTGAGTGTCTCCTCGACGTCGGCAGTGCCTTCGTGGACCATGGCGCGCACCTTCTCGAGGATCGGCCGGGCGAACTCGGGAGCCTTGGCGATGTAGGCGTCGACGCGCCTGTCGGTCTGGGGCATGGAACAGGGCCTGGAGCGTCAGGGGAACCCTCCAAAGATACGCGCCTTGGCCGTGAGCGTTTGCCGGGTCGCGCGCCCGTCTCGCTAATCCGATCGAAGGGCGGTCATCGGGTCCACCCGGACCGCGCGCCAGGCTGGCAGCGCCCCCGACAGCACCCCGACCAGGCACGCCACCAGGGCCACGGCCAGAAGGGTCGCTCCGTCGCGCGGGTTAACCCCGTACAGCATGCCCTCGATGACCCGCGATCCAGCCGCCGCGGCGGCCACGCCCGCCACCGCGCCCAATCCCGCGAGCAGCAGCCCCCGTCCCAGCACCAGCCGGACGATCCCGCCCGGCGTCGCGCCGAGCGCGCTGCGGAGACCGATCTCCCGGCGCCGCTCGGTCACCATGCCGGCCAGCGCGCCCACGATGCCCGCGGTGGCGAGCACCAGGGCGATCGCCGCGAACGCGGCGAACAGGGTGAGGGCGAGGCGGCGTTGCGAAGTCGAGGTGGCCAGCACCTCCCGCATGGTGCTGAGCCGGGTCACCACGGCCAGGGGATCCGGAGCCAATGCCGCGCGCCGGAGGTCGGGGAGAATACGGGCGGGGTCTCCGCCCGTACGCACCACGAGATCGACCCCGGCATCCGAGAAAAAGAACCGGCGCGTGGGCAGATAGATCTGGCGGACATCGGGCACATCCAGTCCCCGATGGTGCACATCTCCCGCTACCCCGATGACCGTGTACCAGGGCCGAGACGCCTCGCCCAGGTGGACCTGCTTCCCGACCGCGCTCTCACCCGGCCAGATCCGGTTGGCGAGCGATTTGCTCACGATCACGACGGGCGCGCCGTTCGGCGCGTTGTCCGCCGCCTGAAAATCACGGCCTTCCAGGATCGGGATCTGCATGGTGCGGAGGAAGTCGGTCGTCACCGTGTAGCGATCCGCATTGGGAGCAAGCTCCGGATTGGCGAGGGGCTTGTCGAGCGCTTGCACGCCATAGGAGTCGAAATTGCCGCCCAGCGGCAGCTGGCTGGCGAGCGCCGCCGCGGTCACGCCGGGAATGGCTCGCGCCTCGTCGATCAATCGATCCTGCCAGGCCCAGACCGTCGTGTCCGACTGATAGCGCGCGCCGCCGACCTGCACGTTGGCCGTTGCCACATTCGCGATATGGACGCCAGGGTCCACGCCGAGGAGCCGGGCCAGGCTCCGGGCCAGGAGGCCCGCGCCGGCCAGCAGCACGACCGCCAGGGCGACCTCGGTCACCACCAGGGCGGCCCGGAGCCGATGCGGCGCCTGGCCTAACCCGCTCCGGCTGCGCAGGGACCCGGCCAGCGCCTTCCGCCGGGCATGCCAGGTGGGAATCAGGCCCACCGTGAGCCCGGCCGCGAGCGTCACCAGCAGCCCGAACCCGAGGGCGCGAAGGTCGAGATGAATCGCCTCGGCCCGGGGCACCCCGGCGGGAAGCCGCTGGACCAGCGCCTGGGTTCCCAGCGCGGCCACCACCCAGCCGCACGCCGCCGCCAGGAACGCGAGCACCAGGCCTTCCGCGACGAGCAGCCGGGTCAGGCGCCCCCGGCCGGCGCCCAGGGCGGCGCGCACCGCGAATTCCTCGTCGCGCTGGAGCGCCCGGGCGAGCTGAAGCCCGCCGACATTCACCGTCGCGATGGCGAGCAGCATCGCGACCGCGATGAGCAAGGCCATCAAGGCGCCCGACACCGGTTTCGTTACGGCGTGCTGGATCTGCTCGAGGTCGAACCCCGGGGACGAATACTCGGTGGGATGGGCCGCGACCATCCTCGAGGAGAGCACGCTGAGCTCCGACCGCACCGACGCCTCGGAGGCGCCGGCCTTGCGGCGCGCGATCATCTGAAGATGCTGGCAATCACGACACGCGTACGGCAGTCCCCGCGCGTATCCCAGCACCCGCCAAATCCGGGTGCCGGGCTGGACGACGTCGTCGTACCAGGCCGGCAGCACCCCAGCGACCGTCATCTGGCGTGCTCCCAGGGTGATCTCGCGTCCCACGATCGTGGAGTCGCCGCCGAATTGGGTGCTCCAGAGACTGTGCGACAGGACCACTACGCCGTTGTTATCGGGGTCGTCTTCGTCGGGCCGGAAATCCCGACCCAGCGCCGGGTGCACACCGAGAAGACCGAAGTAGCTCGCGGACACCCGAAGCCCCATCAGGATCTCGGCGGTGTTGTCGCGCACCAGCGTCGGACCCCAGCCCCCGACGGCGGCGACGCTTTCGAGCGTCTGGGATTGCTCCCGCAGGTCCAGGATCGTTTCAAACCCGAGCCGGCTGGACAGGTCCGGAGCCGTGCCCTGCGAAACCAGGTAAATACGATCCGGAGACTGGTAGGGAAGCGGCCGGAGAATCACCGGGTCGGCCACGCTGAAGATCGCGGTCGAAGCGCCGATGCCCAGCCCGAGAGTCGCTGCACAGGCAATGGTGAAGGCCGGCACTCGGCGCAGGGTGCGCGCGGCTCGGCGGAGGTCCTCGAAGAACCCGGTCACGAATCCGTCTCCGGTCGAAGGTTTGGAGGAAGGACGTGGAGGAAAGCGGACGATGGCGATGACGACCTGGCGCCAGAAGCGGACCCCGCTCGGAGCGGCGGTGAACTGTTCGACCAGATCGCCCGCGATGGCCTCACGGACCCGCTCATCGATCAGATGGTCGGCAAGCCAGAGCGCCAGGCGGGGAGGTCGCTTCACGAGGGCTCGAGTCCCACGTCGAGGCCCTGAGCCATCCGGCTGATCGCGGAGAGCGATTCGCGCACCGCCTTCCGGCCGGTGGAGGAGAGGGCGAAGAATTGCTTTCGTCGCCCGCCGCGCTCGGGTGTGGGAGGACCGACCCGAATCGTGAGCAGGCCCTTCCGGGCCAGCCGTTCCAGGGTCTTGTAGACGGCGGCAAGAGAGGGATCCCGGCGGGTGCGCCGCCGGATCTCGTCGTGTACCGGTACCCCGTAGGCCTGTTCCCCCAGCTGCATGACCGCCAGGAGCACCAACTGCTCGAATTCGCCGACCACGAGCCCCCCTTATTTATCAGACAAAGGTGAATATATAGACGGCGGCCACCGGGAAAAAGTTGCAAGAGGCGGGGGGTGACGGTTTGGGGAGTTGGGGCCGCGCAAGGGAGGGGGACGACGATCCACTACCGGGAGGGTGTATGCGACTGCGGTTCACCGGGTTCCTGGCCGCCGGGCTGTTCCTGTCGGCCTGCGGCGGGAGCGGGGGCGATTCCACCGGCCCTGACGGAACCTATTATCTGCGCTTCAAAGCCAACGGGACCCAGATCACCTATGCTGATCAGTTCCGGCTCAACGCGACGGTCAGCCAGGCCGCCAACCAGCACCTCCTGCTGGCGCTGGGCTTCGACGACACTTCGAACTTCAGCGCCACCTTCTTCGACGGCGCTCCGGTGAGCCAGAAGACCTACGCGGGCTACAACATCAATCAGAGCCTTGGCGCTTTCATCGGCGTGATCTTCGCCTACCAGAATACCAGCGGAGTCGTGTATGGACCGGGGAGCACCAACGACGAGTCGGCGACCATCACCGAGCTGACCTCCACGACGGTGCGGGGCACGTTCAGCGGGACCGTCCGGGCGGCGGGCCAGGCCGACGTCGTGATCACCAACGGAGAGTTCTACCTGCCGCGCGGCAACTGAGCCTCGGTCGCGGACCGGGTGGTGCGCCCGCCTCCTAACCCGCCGGCGGCGGGGATCCCGGTCTGTTTCAGATAGTCCCGTCGATGGGATGCCAGCGCCTGGACGGCCTCCGAGAGCGAAGAGACGGTGTTAGACTTGATGAAACCTACCAGGCGGAGCGCGCGTCCGGCGCTGTATGCAACCCCTCAGAGCTTTCCGGCATCCCTGTTTCGGTGATCCTCCCCTTTCATGAAATCCGCTGACGCGGTGATGCTCGCCCCTCCGGCCGAGTCACGCGAGGGGCTGCTGGCCGGTGCGGTCCGGCTTCGCGAGGAGGTGGGCCGCCGGATCGTAGGGCAGCGGCAGGTGCTGGACGAGCTGCTCATGGCGATTCTGGCCGGCGGTCACGCGCTCCTGGTCGGGGTGCCCGGTCTGGCCAAGACCCTGATGATCAAGTCGATCGCCGAGGCGATGCGGCTCGATTTCCGCCGGATCCAGTTTACCCCCGACCTGGTCCCCAGTGACATCACCGGGACCGAGGTCATGGAGGAGGATGCCAATACCGGTTCCCGGGAATTCCGATTTCTTCCCGGACCGATCTTCGCCAACGTCATCCTCGCCGACGAGATCAACCGGACGCCGCCCCGGACCCAGGCCGCCCTCCTCGAAGCGATGCAGGAGCACAGTGTCACCGCCGCGGGGGAGACGATGCGGCTCCCCGAGCCGTTCTTCGTCCTGGCCACCCAGAACCCGATCGAGCAGGAAGGGACCTACCCGCTTCCCGAAGCCCAGCTCGACCGATTCCTCTTCGATGTCCGGATCGAGTACCCCTCGGAAGACGACGAAGTCGCGATCCTCCGGACCACGACCGGCGCCCCGTCGGAGCCGCTCACCCCGGTGCTGGATGCGGCCCACGTCTCCGCCTTGCAGCGCCTGGTGCGCGAGCTTCCCGCCGCCGAGCCCGCCCTGCGTTATGCCGCGGCGATCGCCCGGGCCACCCGCCCGGGCGACCCGCACGCGCCCGACAGCGTAACCCGCTACGTGCGGTGGGGGGCCGGGCCGCGTGCGGGCCAGGCGCTCATCCTTGGCGCGAAGGCGCACGCGTTGCTCGACGGACGGCTGGCGGTGAGCCCGGAGGATATCCGGCGGGTCGCCCCGTCGGTGCTGCGGCACCGGGTCCTGCCCAACTTCGCCGCCGAAGGGGAGGGCATCGGCGTCGAGCGCCTCATCACCGACGTTCTCGCCGGGGTCGCGCCGCCCAAGAGCGCCGTCCGGGTCTGACATGGCCGGCGGTGCGCAGTATGCCGCGATGCTCGACGCGCTGCGTGGAGTATCCTGGCCGGCCCGGTTCGCCACCCGGGGCGCCACCGCCGGCACCCACAAGTCCCGCCTCCGGGGCAGCTCGGCCGAATTCACCGAGTATCGCGCCTACCGGCAGGGCGACGACCCCCGCCGGCTCGACTGGAAGCTGCTGGCCCGCACCGATCGCGCCTTCGTCCGGATCACCAACGAGCGCGCCACCCTCCCGACCCTGTTCCTGGTGGACGCCTCCGCGTCCATGGGGTTTCCCGAACCCGGGGCCGGCAAGTGGCGCCAGGCCTGCGCCCTCGCGGTGGGCCTCGCGAGCATCGCGCACGGGGCGGGCGACCCCATCGCGCTGGCGGTAGCGGGCCCCATAACCCGCAGGGTTCCGTTCCGGGCCCGGCTCGGCGCGGTGAGCGAGATCGCCCGGACCCTGGACGGTCTGCGCCCCGAGGGCAGCGCCGCGCTCGCCCCGCTCATGCGAGAAGCCGGGCGCGCGGCCCGGATCGTGGTGCTGACCGATCTGCTCGGCGATGGGGACGCCATGCTGCGCGCCGGCCGCGAGCTCCTGGGCCGGGACCAGGACATCGTGCTGGTCCACCTGGTCGCGCCGGAGGAGCTCGACCCGCCGCCCGGCGCCCTGCTCGCCGAGGACCCCGAGCAGCCCGCGACCCGGCGCCCGCTGACGTCCCAAACCCGGGATGCCTATCGGGAGCGCTTCACCGCCTGGCGCCAGGCGGCCGCGCGCGACTGGATCGCCGCCGGGGCACGCTACGTCGAGGTGCGGAGCGACGAGCGCCCCGATGGCGCGGTCCGCCGGATCGTCGGCCCATGACCTTCGCGGCGCCCTGGTTTCTCTTCGCGGGCGGGATCGCGGCGCTCGCGACCGTCGCCCTCCATTTCCTCACCCGCGAGGAGCCCCGGCGCTACCTCCTCCCCACCGCTCGATTCCTCCCGGAAAGCCGGGAGCTGGCGCCCTCGCGCTCGCGCCGCCTCCGCGACCTGCTGATCCTGTCGCTTCGCCTGCTCGCCCTCGCCGCGATCGCCCTGGCCTTCGCGCGGCCCTCGCTCACCGCCGTAAAGACCCGCTTCACCCGGGTGATCGTTGCCGACCGAACCCCATCGAGCGCGGACACCGCCCTGGTGAACCGGGCGGTCGAGCAGGTGGCGCGATCGGGTGATGTCACGGTTTCGATCGATAGTGGGGGCCTCTCCGCCGGTTTGGTACGCGCGATCCGGGAGGCCCGTCGCCGCCGCGATCGCGCCGATTCGGTTGCCATCGTCCTGGTGGCCCCGCTGACTCGAGCATCGCTGGATTCCGGGACTCTGGCCATCCGGGCCCGATGGCCCGGCGGAATCACCTGGGTTCCGGTCCACGCCGCGAATCCGCCTGCCCCTGCCTACCCCCTGACCCTCCGCGCGTCCGGCGAGGATCCGATGCGGGCGACCCTCGCCCTGAGCGGGTTAGGAGAGACCCGGGGCGCCCCGGTCCGCCTGGTGCGGGAGCCCGGCCTCAGCTCCGGGGATTCCGCCTGGGCTCGTGAGCCCGGCCACGTGCTGGTGCACTGGCCCGCCGATCCGACCGCTGGACGCGACTCGATCGGTGGAGTGGTCACCAGCCGGATCGTGCTGGTTGCGCCGTTCGCCCGGCCCGATTGGGTTCCGGGCGGACGGTCCCTCGCGTGGTGGGTGGATGGCCGGGTGGCCGCCGCGGAAATGCCGGCGGGCCAGGGTTGCATTCGTCGGGTGGCCATTCCGATGGATCCCACCGGGGATCTCGTCCTCCGAGGCCGCCTGGGTGAGCTGACCCGGGATCTCCTCTCGCCGTGTGGAGGTCCCCGCGATCTTGCGCCAGTCGACTCCGCCACGAGAATCGCTCTGGTCGGCTCGGCGCCAGCCGCCGTCGCGACCGCGTCGCTTCCGGCCATGCCCGATGCCGGCAGGGAGCTGCCGCCCTGGCTCCTGGGAGCGGGACTGCTCCTCCTGGTCGCGGAGCAGATGCTCCGCGGGCGGAAGCTCGGATGACCGCGCGCGACCGGCTCGTTCGGGTGCGCCGCGTCCTGGTGGCCGGGTCGCTGGTGTCGGCCATCCTCTGGGGCACGGGGGCCGGGTTCGGGGTGCTCCTCCTCGCCGGAATCCTGGACGGAACGGTCGGGCTTCCCATCGGGGTGGGGCCGGACATCCTGGACGTCGCCATCGTTGCCGGGTTAGGCGTGCTGGCGGGGCGGGCGTGGCGGGCCGGCAAGTCGAGAAGGCTCGAGCAGGTGGCCCTCTGGGTCGAGGAGCGGGTGCCCTCGCTTCACTACACGCTGGTCACCTCGCTCGATCCCGCCGGGCAACCCTATGCGGACAGGCTCGACCGCCAGGCGGCGGCTATTCGATTCGAGTCTCCCGCCTGGACCGCGGCTCGCAAGGCGCTCCTGACCCCCGGAATCGCGCTCGTTGCGGTGCTGGGCATGTTGGCGGTGCTTCCCGGTGGGGTGGTTGCCCGGGTGGCCGCCGGGACCCGGTCGGGGGGAACCGATGGGGGGACCGGGACAGACGCGCTCGCTTCCTTGCGCGTTGACGTGGATCCACCCTCCTACACCGGACTTCCCTCTCAGACGCTCGATGACCCCGCCAACGTCGCGGCGGTGACCGGCAGCGTGATCCGGATCTCGGGTCGCGCCACCTCGAGTCCGGTGACCGCGGCGGCCGAGAGCCTTGGAGTCACGGTGGGCCAGGAGAACGACCGGTGGACCGCGAGTCTCACGATGCCGGAGCGACCCACCATCGTGCGCTTTCGTCACGCTTCCCGCGAGCGGTTGCTCCTGCTCGATCCGCGGGCCGATTCGCTTCCCCGGGTCCTCCTCGAGCTTCCCGCGCGCGACACCGTGTTCCGGGAACCGTCCGGCGCTCTTCCCGCGGCGGTGAGTTTGAGCGATGACTTCGGACTCACAGCGGCGTGGTGGGAAGTGGTGATCTCGAGCGGTGAGGGCGAGTCGTTCAAGTTCCGCACCCTGGAGCTGGGTCGCGCTTCGCTCGGGAACGCCCGATCAGGCCGAAGAGCGCTGACCCTGCGGCTCGATTCCCTCGCGCTTGCCCCCGGGGATCTCGTGCATCTTCGCGCCGTGGCACAGGACGACAACGTGGTGACCGGTCCAGGCATTGCCGGATCCGACACTCGAACCATCCGGATCGCGCGGGCCGGCGAATACGACTCCCTGTCCATTGAAGCCCTCCCGCCGGCCGACGCGCTGAACGGCGTCCTCAGCCAGCGCATGCTGATTCTGCTCACCGAAGCGCTGGACCGGAAGAAGCCGAAGCTCGCCCGGCCCGAGCTGCTGAGTGAATCCGGCCGGATCGCCCGGGACCAGAATGCGCTCCGCCGTCAGATCGGCAACATCATCTTCTCCCGGCTCGAGGACCTGGGCGGGGGGGAGGGGGAGGAACACGGGGGCGAGGCACCGCGCCCCGACCTGACGCCGGAGCAGCTCCTCGCCGCGGCGGATTCAGCGACCCAGGGCGCCGCCGACGAGGCGCTCGACTTTGCCAGCGGCGAGTCGCCCGTGATCGCGATCAATCGGCCGCTCCTCGAAGCCTACAACGCGATGTGGGACGCCGGGCGCGAGCTCGCCGCGGGAGAGACGAGGCGTGCGCTCCCCCACATGTATGCCGCGCTCGCCGCGATCCAGCGGGCCCGGCTCGCCGAGCGGATCTACCTGCGGGGCCAGGCCCAGGCGCCGGTCGTGGATCTTGCCAAGGTGCGCCTGGCCGGAAAGCGCGAAGGCACCGCCCCCTTGCGCCGGTCGCCCGGGCCGGCGGTCGATCCGGAGCTCGACCGGCAGGTGGCCCGCTTCGATCGTGCGCTCGATGCCCTTGGCGCGGCTCGGGCGAGCGCTATCGACTCCCTGCTGCTGCTTCGCGCCGATCTCCTCACCGCTCGTGCCGCCGCCGCCGCGCCGCTTGGCTCGGCGATCGATGCGCTCCGCGAGGGGCGCGATGCCACCGATCTCCTGGTGCGCGCGTATCGCGCCCTTCAAGAAGGCTCCTCCGCGCGGGAAGGACTCTCCCGCTGGGGGCAGTGGCCGTGACGGCGTTCACGTTCGCGACGGCCCAGTACGCCTCCGGCGACTGGGATTCCGCCCCCCTCGTCCCCGCCAACGTGGTCGACGCCGTGGCGCGCTACACCAGCATCGAGGTGAACCCGAGCGGCGTGGTCGTTGCCCTCGAGAGCCGAGACCTGCTGCGCTATCCGCTGGTCTACCTCACCGGACACCTTCCGGTCCGATTCTCCACCGCCGAGCGGGACATGCTGAAACGGTGGCTCGCCCGGGGGGGCATGCTGTTCGTGGACGATCACAACCACGACATCGATGGACAATTCCACAAGACCGCGACCGATGAGCTGAGCCGGGTGGCCGGCACCCCGTTGGCGCCGCTCTCCAACCGCCACGAGCTCTATTCGGTCTTCTTCAAGTTTCCCGACGGCCCGCCCACCACCAGTCATGAGCTCAACGGGTGGGGCGACAATCTGGTGCACAAGGACCTGCTCGCGGTCATCAGGGACGGCCGGATCAGCATCCTCTACAGCAATAAGGATTACAGCTCGGAGTGGAACTACCATCCCGAGAACAAGCGATTTCTCGCGATCGACAACACTCGCTTCGCCGTGAACCTGGTGGTCTATGCCCTCACGCGCTGAGTGGGGGCGCCGGCTCGAACGGGCCCTTCGGGTTGTGGGCTATGGTGGCCTGCTGGCCGCGCTGTTCCTCGCGGTGCAGGCTCGAAGCACCACGCCGGGGCGGCGCGAAGTCTCTCCAGCGATGCTTCCCGGCTATCTCGCGGAATCCGTGGCGGGCATGGACTCGATCGCGGTCGAAGGGGACACCGCGCTCGATCCGGTGTACCGGGACTGGCTCGCAGCCGTTCGGGTCAGTGGACGGGCGGTGACCTGGCGTGGCTCCATTCCTCCGACGGCCATCGAAATCGACCCGATCGTCGATCCCGGCGGAGGACACCGCGTGCTGGTCGCCTCACCTCCGGGGCCGGTCCGGTTGCTCGACAGTCTTGGGATGCTCGATTCGACCCGGGCGAGCGGCGGTGGCGCCGGATTCGAAACGGCCGCCATCCGGGGCGCCGCCCAGGCCATCGTCTCGGGACAGCGCGCCGTGGCGGCTCGCCGCGATTCGCTGTCGGCGCGACGGATCGCGGTGCTCGGGCGTCCCACTTGGGAAACAAAGTTCGTGATCGCCGCGTTAGAGGAACGGGGCTGGCTCGTCGATGCCCGGATCCCACTCACCCCCGATACCGCGGTGGTGCAGGGGACGCCGCTTCGGCTGGACACGGCCAGAGTTGCGGCGGTGGTGGCCCTGGATGAGGCGGCGGGCGCCCAGGCGGCCAGTATCAGGAAGTTCGTTCTGGAGGGTGGGGGCCTGGTGCTCGGCCCGGGCGCGGCGAAGCTCGCGGTGTTCGCGTCGCTCCGGGTGGGAGAGTCCGGGGCCCGTCTGGCGCCGCTCGAGCTCGAGCCGCCAGCCGACGATCCCCGGCGCGGTCTCGCTCTGGTGCCGGTCTCCCGACTTGAGCCTGGCGGGATCGTGCTCGAGCGGCGGGGTGGCGAGGTGGCGCTCGCGGCGCGCCGCGTGGGCCTTGGAAGAGTGCTTCAGCTGGGATATGAGGACAGTTGGCGCTGGCGGATGGCGGGGCCCGAGGGCGCCGTCCTGGCGCACCGGCGCTGGTGGTCGCGACTGGTCGGTTCGGTGGCGTATCGTGCAACGATTCGGGGGGCTGCCCCTGTCTCAGCTCATGATGCCCCTCTGGCCAGGACCATTGCACGGTTGGGCCCGCCGGACTCGACCCTGCGCCAGGCTTCGGGGCCGCGGTCTGGTCGCGAGCCACCATCCGGGTTTCTTTTTGGTCTGGCGATCGCGGCGCTGGTGGCAGAATGGGCTTCTCGACGATGGCGTGGGGCGGTATGACTTCTTCTCTTCTCGGAGTGAGGCGGCATGACTGATCGAAGGGAATTCCTCAAGTATGGCGCGGCGTTCGCCGCCCTTCTCGGCACGACCCGCGAGGCCCGCGCCCTGGCGCGTTCCCTCGGGGAGAACGGTCCGCCGCTCCCCCCGGAGATGATTCCCGACCTGCCGCAGATCAAGGCCCTGATGGCCGATGCGCTCGCTGCTGCCCGGACCGCCGGCGCTTCCTACGCGGATGTCCGGGTCGGACGGCAGCGCCAGAACTTCGTCTTCACCCGCGAACAGCAGATCCAGAACGTGGTGGACACCGATAGCCTCGGGTGCGGCGTGCGGGTCCTGCTCGACGGGACCTGGGGCTTCGCGGCCACCCGCATGCTGACGACCGACGGCGTGGCCGCCGCGGCTCGCCAGGCCGCCGCGATCGCCCGGGCCAACCGCCCCGCGCGGGGCGCGCCGGTGGATTGGCTTCCCGTCGCGAGTGTGGGCGAGAAAACCTGGAACAGCGCCTTCACCGTCGATCCGTGGACCATCTCGGTCGAGGAAAAGGCCCAGCTCCTCCTCAACGCCAATGCCGAGTCGATGAAGGTGTCCGGCGTGAAATACGTGTTCAGCGGACTCTTTTTCGTCAAGGAAGATCGGAACTACGCCAATACCGATGGCTCGGTGACCACCCAGGAGCTGATCCGAAGCTGGCCGCTCATGCAGATCACCGCGATCAGCCCCGATTTCACCGATTTCCAGAATCGCGGCAACGTGGTGCAGCCGATGGGGCGCGGCTGGGAATACGTGCAGCAGTGCGACCTGGTCGGGAATGCGAAGCAATGGGGCGAGGACGCCGCCGCCAAGCTCAAGGCCAAGCCGGTGGAAGTGGGCCGCTACGATCTGGTGCTTCATCCCACCCATCTCTGGCTCACCATCCACGAATCGATCGGGCACCCCACCGAGCTGGACCGCGCCCTCGGCTACGAGGCGAACTATGCCGGCACCAGCTTCGTGGCGCCCCCCGAGAAGATGCTGGGTCAGCTCAAATACGGGCCCTCGTTCATGAACATCCAGGGGGACCGCTCCCAGGAAGGAGGGCTCTCCACCATCGGCTACGACGATGACGGCGTGGTGCCGGAGACCTTCCTCCTCATCAAGAACGGGGTGCTCAACGATTACCAGACCACCCGGGAACAGGCCGCGTGGCTGGAGTGGTGGTACAAGCGGCAGAACCGCCCGGTGCGCTCCCACGGTTGCTCCTACGCGCAGGGCTGGGACAACGTGCAGTTCCAGCGGATGCCGAACGTGTCGCTTCTGCCCGGCGACCAGGACACCACCTGGGAAGACCTGATCGCGGGGACCGACAACGGCATCGCGATCATAGGGGACGGATCGTTCTCGATCGACCAGCAGCGCTACAACGCCCAGTTCGGCGGCCAGGTGTTCCATGAGATCAAGGGCGGCAAGATCACCGGCATGCTCAAGGATGTGGCCTACCAGATGCGCACCCCGGATTTCTGGAACAGCATGGCGGCGATTGGAGGGAAGCGGGGCTATCAGCTGGGTGGGTCGTTCTTCGACGGGAAGGGCCAGCCCGGACAGGTCAACGCGGTGAGCCACGGCGCGGTGCCGGCCCGCTTTACCCAAATCAATGTGATCAACACTGGGAGGAAGCAATGACCGCCCGCACGCTCATCGACTCCGACGGCCAGCTTCTCGCCCGGCAGGAGATGTTCGACGTCATCGACAAGTGCGTCAAGATGTCGCAGGCCGACGAGATCGAGATCAATCTCAACAGCTCGGTGCAGGGGAACACCCGGTTCGCCGCCAATCAGCTTTCGACGTCGGGCGCGGCGAGCGACGTGCAGCTCGTGGTCTACAGCGCCTACGGGGCCAAGCACGCCATCGTCACCACCAACGATCTGTCGGACGAATCGCTGCGGCGCGCGGTGACCGAATCGGAAGCGCTCGCGAAGCTCGCCCCGGAAGACCCCGAAATCATGCCCCGGCTCGGGGCCCAGAACCTCGCGACGGTGAACGCCTATTTCGAGTCCACCGCCCAGCTCACTCCGGGTGATCGCGCCAAGGCGGCGCTCACCGCGCTGACCCCGGCGCGGGCTTCGAAGGACCTCCAGGCCGCCGGGTTCATCATCACCAATCAGATCGCCCAATCCATCGGCAACAGCAAGGGACTCCAGGCGTATCACAAGAGCACCGACGCGAACTACCAGCTCACGGTCCGGACCACCGATGGCACCGGCTCCGGGTGGGCCGCCGCCGACGATCATGACTGGAGCCAGATCGACTTCAACACGATCAGCAATCGCGCCATCGAGAAGGCCCGGGCGTCCCGCAATCCGGTGGCGATCGAGCCGGGGCGCTACACCGTGATCCTCGAGCCCCAGGCGGTGGGCGACCTGGTGCAGCTCATCGGCGGCTACGCCGACGCGCGGTCCGCGGACGAGGGCCGATCCCCCTTCGTCAAGCAGGGCGGGGGGAACAAGATCGGGGAAAAGATCGTGGACGAGCGGCTGACCATCCTGTCCGATCCAGCGGACCCGCAGCTCCTGTCGGCGCCGTTCGATGGGGACGGGTTCCCCCTGACCCGCAGGCTCTGGGTCGACCAGGGTGTCCTCAAGGAGCTCCAGTACAGCCGTTTCTGGGCCAAGAAACAGGGGAAGGAGCCGACCGGCTTCTCCAACAACATCAAGCTGATGAGCACGTCGACCCAGAAGCTCGACGAGCTGATCAAATCGACTCCCCGCGGCGTCCTGGTGACCCGGCTCTGGTATCTCCGGGAAGTGGACCCCCGGACCATTCTCTTCACCGGGCTGACCCGGGACGGGACCTTCCTGATTGAGGATGGGAAGATCTCCAAGTCGATCCGGAATTTCCGGTTCAACGAGTCGCCCCTGTTCATGCTGAATAACCTGGAGGGGATCGCCGCGCCGGAGCGTCTCGCCGGGACCGAGGCTGGTGGGGATATCGCCATGCCGGCGATCAAGGTGCGGGACTTCAACTTCACCTCACTGTCCGACGCCGTGTAGCTGCTTTGCCCGTTGGGTTCAGGGGGAGGCGCAAGGGTTGTCGGCGTGCGCGGCGCAGAACGCCGCCCCTTGCGCGAGCGACGTCTTGAACGTGAACACCGCGGGCGTCCCGGTTGGGTAGAAGAGGGTCCCTTCGTGCTGGACCATCGCGCAGACGGCCGCCGCCTGTCCGGGACCGTGCCAGTACGAGGTGCAGGTGGTCAGCACCGACCCCGGATCCTGGGTCGGATCGGCCGCCATCGCCAGCTGCCACCGCGCGGCGATGAGGTCCTGCACCATGATCCCCTGGGCGGTGGGGCATCCCGAAGGCAGCATTGTACCACTCCCCACCGTGTTGAATCCCTGCGCCTGCGCGTAGAAGTAGTACGGGTGATTGGCGCCGAGCACCGGGGTCTTGAACCCGGGGACGATCTCGACCAGCATCGCCTGATTGACGCCCAGGGTCACGTTGAACAACGACCCGAATACCTGACGGGGCGGGCTGCCGCACACCACGAGCGGAATGGTGAAGCCGGAATTCTGGGGCAGGAGGAACAGCGCCAGCTGGGCCAGTTGATAATTCCTGAAATAGTCGGTTGGGGTCAGGACCTGCGAGATGTAGGTCCCCTGATCGTCGCCGGCGGCGATCGGGGCGCAGTCCAGATAACGCTGCATCAGCACCGCATTGTCGGGGTCCGTCGCCCCATTGGCCGCCAGCAGCTCGGTCCACCGGGTCGGGACCGCATCGTCCAGGTAATCCTGGGACGGGTTCAACAGGTTCATCGGTGGAAAGTGAAACAGGAGCACCGATCTCTGGTTGATAAGCGGCAGCCCCCACGGAAGCATGTAGCGCCATCCGTTCTTCTGGGGGTCCCAGATCGAGGGGTTCTGGGCCTGGATCGCGGCAATGTCGGCCTGGGCGGATGCACCATTCGCGATAAACTGGCGGAGACTCTTCGCGAGCCGGAGCAGGGCGTTCGAGACCAGGGCCGGGCCCTGGAGGCTGAGCGTGCAGGTATCCCCGGAGATGTTCACCGTCGCGCTGGCCCCGCCTTGCGTCAGCCCGTCCCGGCTCAGGGTCTGATTGATCCAGTGCAGGATCGTGTCGGTGAGGGACGCCGTGCCCCCGGGGATATTGGGATACGAAAAGAGCGCGGTCGCCTGCGCCGTCGTCCCCAGGGGGACGGGAAAGACCAGCAGCGGGTTGTCGCCGGCGTTGGGGGTCATGGCTGAACCTCCGATCGAGCCAGGAACTCCGCGGCGCGCTCCCCGATCATGATGGACGGGGCGTTGGTGTTCCCGGTGGTGATGGCGGGCATGATGGAAGCGTCGGCGACCCGCAAGCCGTCGATGCCGTGCACCCGGAGCTCCGGGTCCACCACCGCGAGCGCGTCGGTGCCCATCCGGCAGCTTCCCGCCGGATGGAAGTACGTGCTGACCGCATTCCGAATGAACTCCTCCATGGCCGGTCGCGACAGGGGACCCGGCATGAGCTCCCGTTTGCGGAGCCCATCGAACGCCTTGGCCGCGCCCATCTCCCGGCACAGCGCCGTGGCCGCGACCAGGGCGTCCATGTCGGCGCGGGTTTCCAGAAAGTTGATGTCGATGAGCGGAGGCACTGCGGGATCGGAGGAGGCGAGCGTCACGGTGCCCCGACTCGAAGTGCGCACGATGCTCGGCGCAATGGTGAAGGCATTCGGGGTGAGGCGGTCGGCCAGCTCGGGCGTGGCGAAGGGGAACTCGATCAGCACCGGCTGGGTATCCGGGGAGAAGGCCGAGGACGACGATTTCCACCACCAGGTGGTCTCGGCCGCGTTGTTGACCAGAGGGGGGAGCTCGCCTTCGAGCTCGTAGGCGATACCGCCCAGAAGCGCGTGGTCGTGCAGGTTCCGGCCGACGCCGGGAAGATCGAGCTGGACCGAAATGCCAAGCCGGGTTAGGTCGTCGGCCGGCCCCACACCGGAGAACAACAGGATCCTTGGGGAGCCGATCGCGCCGGCGCACACCACCACCTCCCGGGTGACGTGGACCTCGACCGGGCCCTGGGGAGTGGCGCAGAGCACGCCGGTGCAGCGGCGCTCCGTCGAACAGCAGGCGATGAACTTCGATGTCGGTAATGACCCGGAGGTTGGGCCGTTCCAGGGCGGGTCGCAGGTAGCCATCGGCCACGCTGAACCGGCGGCCGTCCTTGATGGTGAAGTTGAAGTATCCGATCCCTTCGAGGCTCGGGCCGTTGATGTCGTCGAGCACCGTGAGCCCAACCTCGCGACCCGCCTCGAGGCAGGCCTGCGCCAGGACACCCACGTTCGTGGGTGGGGCCACCCACATCGGGCCGCCCACGCCTCGGAGCGGACTCGCCGGTCCCTGCCAGTTCTCGATGCGCTGGAACACCGGCAGCACGCTCGCCCAGTCCCAGCCGGGATTCCCGGCGTAGGCCCAGGCATCGTAGTCCGCCGGGTGTCCGCGCACCCAGGCGCTGGCGTTGTGGCTGTGACATCCGCCGAGCATTCTGGCTCGGGGGCAGTGGTCGACGCGCTGGTTGGCGTGGCGCATCGGCGTCGTCACATAGCCCCAATCCAGCGGACCATGCAGGATCGTCGGCCACTTCGACGGATCCGCCACCTCGGGATGCTGGTCGGTACCCCCGGCTTCGAGGAGCAGGATCCGCGCGTCTGCATTCTCCGACAGCCGTGAGGCGAGTACACAGCCCGCGGATCCGGCCCCAAGGACCGCATAGTCACAGGTCTCCATTGCGCGTCCCTTTCCTCCCCGGGTTGCTGTTTCGGGGGCCATGGGTTCAGCCCGGCAGGTTGAGCCGCGCCATCGCGGTCGCGAATCGCGCATCGTTCCGCATGTCCGCCGGCCAGGGGAGCACCTTCATCCGGACCAGATCACTCACCCGGTCCTCGAAGGCCAGGTCGAGGTGGTCCAAGGCCTGGCGATACTCCCCCAGGGCGGCGTGGCACAGCGCCACTTCGAGCGGCGAGACATAGCGGGTGGCGCGGGCTTCCTGGATCCGCATGAGCATCTCCCGGGCAAGATTCGGCCGCCCGAAATGCCCGCCACAGATTGCCAGGTATCCCAGGCCGACCGCCCCGTCGGTCAAGGTGACTAGCGAGCGAAACGCTGCGATCGCCTCATCACCCTGTCCGGCATAGACGTGGATCGCGCCCAGAGGCCAGTACCCGAGCGCGAAGTTGGCGTCAAGCGACACGGTGCGCCGCGCCTGGGCCAGGGCCTGGTCGAGGCGACCGGCCCAGAACAGCGCATACGCCAGGTGTGCATTGATGATCAGGGACAGGGGATCGAGCTCGAGCGCCTTCCGCATCGCCGGGATCATCTCCTCCATCCGGCCGACGACGAGGAGATACCAGGCGTACCATTGATGCGCGGTGGCGTAGCGCGGGTCCAGCTCGATCGCGCGCTCCAGGGACTCCTTCGCTCCGGGCCAGTCCCAGTCGAAGAACAGCCGGGTGTACCCGAGCGACGCGTGGGCTTCGGCCAGGCCGGGGTCGAGCGCCAGGGCGCGGGTCGACGCGGTCTTGGCCATCGGGTAGGACTCTTTCGGCGGAAGAAAGTTGTAGTAGCCGAGCAGGTTGTAGGTATCGGCGAGGGCGGCGTGGGCCTGGGCATAGCGGGGGTCGCGAGCGATGGCGTCCTCGAAATGCTCGATCGCTTTCAGAAATCCGTCGCGGGTGCGCTTGTTCCACTGATGGCGCCCCCTGAGGTAGGCGTCGTAGGCGGGGGCATCGTCGGTCTGTCGATGGGTGAGCAGGTGTTGGTCGTCCGGCGTCAGGCGCAGCTCGAGGCCCTTCACGATCTCGGCGGCGATCTCGTCCTGGACGGTGAAGATGTCGGTGGCCCCGCGGGAGAGCCGGTCGCCCCAGAGCTGCGACTCCGTGGCGACCTCGGTGAGCTCCGCGCTCACCAGGAGCTCGGCCCCGCGCTGGACCACCCGACCGGTGACCAGGGCTCGGACCTTGAGGTCACGTCCGACGGCGCACGGATCGGCGACCTTCCCTTTCAGGCGGAACACCGTCGAGCGGGGGACCACCCGGAGACCGGAAATCCGTGCCAATCGGTTGAGGATGTTCTCGGTGATGCCATCGGATAGGTAGTCGTCCTCCGGGTTCGACCACGAGCCTTCGAAGGGCAGGACGGCGAGTGAATCGAGCGGGCCGAATGGCGACGTCGCCGCGATCGTTCCGGTCGACTCCGTCGGCCACGGAGTGCTGACCCGGAGCTCGACGGCACGCAGGGCATCGCGCAGCTCCGCGGCAGTACGAAACCGTTCGCTGGGATTCTTGGCGAGGAGCCGGCGCAGGATCTCGCGAGCGGCATCCGGGGCATCGGACCGGACCAGGGCGGGCGGATCCTTGACGAGATGCTGCACCATGATGGATTGCTGGGTAGCCCCGGTGAAGGGCGGTTGCCCGGCGAGCATTTCGAACAGCACGCAGCCCAGGGAGTAGAGATCGCTGCGCCCGTCGACCTCGTCGCCGCTCGATTGTTCCGGACTCATGTACGCGGGGGTGCCGACCACGAAGCCGGTCTGGGTCAACGCCCCGACCCCGGCGCCATGACCCGCTTTCGCGCTCTCGACCGCGCGGGCGATGCCGAAGTCCGTCACGACCGCGTGCCCGCCTTCGAGCAGCACGTTGCCGGGTTTGATATCGCGGTGGACCACCCCCTGGCGGTGGGCATAGTCGAGTGCGTCCGCGACCTCCTCCGCGATTTCCATCGCCTGGGCCACCGCGAGCCTCGGGGAGTGACCGATCCGCGCCGCCAGCGATTCGCCCGAGATGTACGGCATCGTGTAGAACAGCATGCCGTCGGCGGTCCCCGCGGTCAGCACCGGCACGATGTGGGGGTGCCGCAGGTTCGCCGCCAGCAGAATCTCCTGCTTGAAGCGCTCGCTGTGCACGGTCGCCGCGACGCCGGGGGCCAGCAGCTTGATCACCACCGTCCGGCCGAGGGCGGTTTCGGTCGCCTCGAAGACGCGGCTCATGCCGCCGCCGCCCAGCTCCCGGCGCACGGTATACGTGCCGGCCAGGGCGTTGACGAGGCGCTCCAGGACGGGATCTGTGGTCATGAGAGGTCCATACTGCCCTTACCGAGTCGGAGTTCGATTCGATTGCAACTGCCGGGCAGTTCACCGAGCCAGATTCGAGTATCCAAGGGGCTGCTGGGAGGAGGCCGCACCGGCGCCGATCAGGTCTGAAGAGTACCCCGAGCAGAAAGAGACCGCCACCTGGATTGCAATTTTCCTTCACGCTGGAGGCGGTGTAGCGATGCCGGAGATCAGGGCGGGGGACTTCCACGCTGCGTCATCGCCCCGCTTGCTGCATATTCCCGGCGCATGCCGGATTCCTCGTCGACGCTCGCGGAGACCCTCTCGCCTACGTACCGGATCGAGCGCGAGCTCGGCCACGGGGGAATGGCGGTTGTTTACCTCGCTCACGACGTCAAACACGACCGCCGGGTCGCCCTCAAGGTCATTCGCGCTGACCTTGCCATCCCAGGCGCGGCTGAGCGGTTTACCCGGGAAATCCGGCTCGCGGCCGGGCTTCAGCACCCCCACATCCTTCCGGTGCACGACTCGGGGGAAACCGGCGGCCAGCTCTGGTACACCATGCCCTACGTGGCCGGGGAATCCCTTCGGGACCGGCTGAACCGCGAACCGCGCCTTCCGATCTCCGACGCAGTGCGCATCGCGCGTGAGGCCGCGCAGGCGCTCGAACACGCCCACCAGCACGGCGTCATCCATCGCGACATCAAGCCGGAAAACCTCCTCCTCACCGCGGACGGCTCGGTCCTGGTGGCCGACTTCGGCATTGCCCGCGCCCTGGCGGGCTCCGGAACGGAGCCGGCCGCGATCGGGACGGCAGCCCGGCTCACCGAAGCCGGCCTCGCGATCGGGACGCCAGCCTACATGGCGCCGGAGCAGGCCACCGGCGAGCACCCGGTGGATGGCCGCGCCGACCTCTATGCTCTGGGCGTGGTGCTCTACGAGATGCTCTGTGGAGAGATCCCGTTCAGCGGATCCACGCCGCTTGCGATTGTCGCGAGAAGCCTTTCGGCCACTCCGCCGCCGCTGGCCCAACGACGGCCCGACATCCCTCCTGGGCTGGAAGCCCTGGTCGGCACGACCATGGCCAAGAACCCTGCCGATCGCTTTGCCACGGCGCAGGCGCTGGCGACGGCGCTGAATCAGGTCCTTGCCGCGCCCGGTCTCCCATCACGCCGACCATCCTCCCGAACGCGGCGCGGGTTCATCGCGCTGGGCGTGCTGGGCGTGGTGCTCCTCTCCTTCATGCTGTGGCGACTGCTTCGCGGTACGGGCAGCCCGCCGGAGATTCAGCTCGCGGTGCTGCCGTTCGAGAACCAGGGCGCCGCCGAGGACGCCTACTTCGCCGACGGGATCGCCGACGAGCTCCGAGGCAAGCTGGCCGGGCTGACCGCGTTCCAGGTCACTGCGCGGGCCAGCTCGGACCAGTATCGGGGCACGAGCAAATCCTCCCGCGAAATTGGTCGGGAGCTCGGGGTCAGCTATCTCCTGAGTGCAACGGTGCGCTGGGCCAAGGCGGTGGACGGCACCAGCCGAGTGCAGGTGATGCCCGAGCTGGTCCGCGCGGAGACCGGGGCGATCGCCTGGCAGCAACCGTTCGAAGCCGACCTGACCGACATCTTCGAGGTCCAGGCTCGTATCGCCGCGCAGGTCGCCGGCGCCCTCGGTGCGGTCCTGGGAGTCGGCGATCAGCAGCGGCTCGCGGAGCGACCCACCACCAACTTGAAGGCCTATGACCTGTTCCTCCGCGCCTCCGCCGAGACCGGGACGAGCCAGGCGAACAACCGGAACCGGGTCGCGCTGCTGGAACAGGCGGTCACGCTGGATTCGACCTTCAGCCGAGCCTGGGCTTCCCTGAGCCTTGCCCTCGGCAGCCTGTATGGCAACGGCGCGCCCGATCCGGTCACTGCGCAGCGCGCGCTCGACGCCGCCGAGCGCGCCATCCGGCTGAACCCGGTGGAGCCGGCCGGATACAATGCGCTCGCATCGTATCACTACATGGTGACCCGGGATCTGGCGCGAATGGAGGAACCGGTCCAGCAGGGCCTCCATCTCGCGCCCTACGATCCGGCTCTCCTCTCGACCGCCGCCCGAATCGCCCGCCAGGCGGGCCAGTTCGACGTCGCCCTGGCCGATCTCCAGCGATCCCGGCGGCTTAACCCGCGATCGCTCGGTACCCTGAACCTCCTCCAGACTACCCTGCTCTGGTTGCGGCGCTATCCCGAGGCGCTCGGGTTGAGCGACTCTCTGCTGGCCCGACGACCGGGTGATCTGACCTTCACCCAGGACAAGACGATGGCCTATCTCGGGCAGGGGAACCTCGAGCGGGCCCGGGCCTTGATCGCGGGACTCTCGCCCGAGCATCCCGACTCGGAGGTCGCAGCCTTCTTCAGCTACTACTGGGATATGTACTGGGTGTTGAACGACCCCCAGCAACGCCGGGTGCTCGAGCTCTCTCCGGCGTCTTTCGACCACGATCGCTCGGCATGGGCCACCACGCTCATGGAGCTCTCCTGGCTTCGGGGCGACACGGTTCGGGCCCGGGCCTATGCCGACACGTCATATAAGGAGAACCTGAAGCTGCTGAAGGAGGCTCCCAATGATGCCCAGCGCGCCGTTTTGGTGGGGCTGGCTCTGGCGTATCTGGGTCGGAAGGACGAGGCGATCGAGCAGGGGCTTCGGGGAATGGCGCTCTCCCCACTGGAGAGCGACAAGATCAACGGACCATACTATCAGCACCAGGTGGCGCGCATTTACCTGCTGGTGGGAGAACCGGAGAAAGCCCTCGACCTGCTGGAGCCGCTGCTACGCACACCGTATTATCTGTCGCCGGGGTGGCTTCGGGTCGATCCGACCTTCGCGTCTTTCACCGGGAATCCCCGCTACGATCGGCTGCTCGCGGGCAAATAACCTGCGGCTAGGGGTTCGAGTTGCAACCGACGCCTGCCCTGAGGAACTACGGTGCAAGGCGTTGTCCGTCCTTGAGCTGTCCCAGAATCCGTTCGGTGAACTCGGCCCGCTCCTGCAGCTCGATCTGTCCCTGCCGTAGCGCCTCGAGCCGTGCCTCGAGGTCTTCCATCTGTTGGGCCAGGGTCCCGCGCGACTCGCGATGCCGGAACCACATTCGCGCGATCAGGACCGCGGCGGCCGCGAACGGCAGGCCGCCGAGCAATGGCATGAAGGGAATCAGGAATTCCATGTTGCAAATGTATCCTGAGTCGAAGATGGACCGCAGCCCCGCCCCCGGCGGGGCAAGGAACAGGCCCTAGGGCACGAATACCGCCGCGTGCGGCTTCGCGGTCCCGGTGATTCCATTGGGCCAGCTCGGCCTGACGAAGCTGACGCCAAGCGGGCCATCCCGAGACTCGCGAAACCGCTCATCCCAGCTGAGCTGCCCCGTCCCGGGGTCGAGCCGCAGCAGCATGACCCGGGGTGGGCCATCGCCCTGGTCCGTCACGACGATCCGGTCGCTCCCGGGGTCCTTGCTCAGCCAGTGCGGATAGAAGGTCGAGTCGGTGGCCAGCCTGGCGACCACCCGCGGATGCATCGGATCGAGGATGTCCATCGAGACGATCACGTGTCCATAGGCAACCGGCATGATCCAGTATCGCCCGGCCACCACCGGGACCGCACATCCGATCATGGAGGGGTGGGAGAGCGAATCGACCAGCTCGACGGACGGTGTTTCGCCCCCGAGGCCGGTGACCCGATAGAAACCGCAGTAATAGGTGTTGAGCATGACCGTCCGCCCGTCCCCCAGCGTCCGAACCTCGAAGGGGTATTGCTCCAGGGAATCGCCCGGCACCCCGGGCACCTGAATCGTCCGGAGCAGGGCGAGATCGGACAGGCGCCACACCTGGATGACGTTGGCGGTGCGTTCGTCGTCCATGGGCGAGCTGGTGGTTACTGCGCGGTCGATGGCCGGCAGCAGGGTGAGGCCATAGGGCCGGATCCTGGCCCCCGGGAGCGAAGAGTCCTGTGCTGAGCTGACGCGGAGAAGGCGCCCCTCCGCACTGAACATGACGAGGGCACCCGGTCGGCCCGGGACGGTCGAGTCGCCGAACTGGACGGTCGAGAAGACCAGCGAGTCGTGCAGCCGCGCGAAACTGTGCATGTGCCGGAAGCCGGGGATCGGATCGGTCCGGCGCAGCACCTTCGGCGCCTCGGCGTCCTGATGTTCGATCAGCCAGCTGTCACCCGTCACATAATCGTTGACGAATATCGGCCCGGCCGGCAGGGTGAACTCCGAGTGATGGGGCATGAGCCCGCTGTCGGCAAGGACTGTCCCGATCACCGTCCCATACCCGGGGCTCCCGGGATTCACGTCCAGGATGGCGAGGAAGTTCTGGCCCCGCTGGAACTGCATCTGTCCGGCGGCATCCGAGCTCATATGTCCCGTGCCGGCCCACACGTAGAGGTAACGCGAGGCAGGAGGGGTGGGAGTCCCACAGGAGCAGGCTACCAGCCCGAGTCCGAGGAGCCACCGGTGGAGATTCATGTTCGCGCCTCGTTCGGGAGTATTCGGCATCAGAGGTCCGGGGCAAGGAGCATTTCGTAATATCGAAGCGGGTTTCCCTTATGGACTACCCGGCCCCGCTCGACGTAACCGCACTTCGCATAGAAATCACCCGCACCGGCCTCTGCATCGTACGCATCAAGGCGGATTGCATCGGCCGGCCATTCCTCCGCGACGCTTCGGGCGTCCGCCATTGCGAGCCGGCCCAACCCTTTCCCCTGGTGGGCCACCGACACCGCCAAGCCGGTGAGATACAGGGGACGCTTGACCGGAGTGAAGTGCGAGATGTCGATCGCCCAGGGCTTCTTCTGCGCGAGGCGAAGCACCGACACGATCTTCTTCCCCTGGCGACCGACCCGCACCCTCGCGTGACGCTGCGCGAACAGGGCGCCCCGCTCGGTCCCCAGCGTGGACCAGTGGCCCACCCCGAAGCGGGCGGTCAGCGCCCCGGCTGCGGCATTCTGGAGCGCCGCGATCATCGGTACGTCCTCCGGCGTGGCATCCCGAAAGCGCACCGGCACGATGATCTACCTTGCGACCATGATGCCGAGAACTCCTACCAGCGCCACCAGCAGGAAGCCCGGGATCGCGAACCGGAGCCAGCGGCTGTAATCCACCTTTGCCGCGAGCAGCATCGCGAGCAGCGCGCCGTTGGTCGGCGTCAATCCGTCCATCAGGCCGGCGCCGGTCTGATAGGCCATCACCGCGGCATCCCGGGAAACGTGCACCAGATCGGCCACCGGCGCCATGATCGGCATCGTGAGCACCGCCTGACCGCTGACCGACGACACCGCGAAGTGGATCGCCGAGTGGATCGGGATCATGAGGAGCGCCGCTGGGGTGCCGGGAATGCCATGGAGCGGCGCCGCGAGGCCATGGATGATGGTGTCGAGGACCTGTCCTTCGGTCAGCACGACGCTGATGGCGCGTGCGACGCCGATGAACAGAGAAGCCTGGAGCATGGACTCCATGCCGCGCAGGAATCCCGCCGCCGACTGGTTGAGCGATTGCCCGGCGACCACACCGACCAGGAGCCCCGCGACCAGGAACATCCCGGAGAGCTCGTTGAAGCCCCAGTCCCATCGCAACGTGCCGATCACATACGGAACGAACGGAATCAGCGCGATGGCGAGCAGCAGGAGGTCGCGAGGCCGGACCGGCTGCACGGTCGCCTCGGCTCGGGCTGTCGCGTCGTTCCGATCTCCTCGGAGCAGGGTCCAGCCGATCCAGATCACCAGCGCCGCGGCGAGCATGGCGAACCGCACGGCACCCGCGCTCATCGCGGGCAGCCCGGCGAGCTTGAGCGCGATCCCGCTCTGGAACGGATTGGTCGGGCCGAACGCGGAGCCCACCACCGCCGCGCCGACGCTCATGCCCAGCGCGGTCATCGGTCCGTAACCGAGGCCCTGGCTGAGCACGACCAGGACCGGGATCAGCGCGATGATTTCCTCGTGCATGTTCTCCACGGCGCCGAGCGTGCCGAAGACCAGGCACAGGCCGATCACGATCAGACGGGGATTCCGGGCCCGCCCCACCAGGCTGGTGACCAGCCGGGTCAGCGCGCCGCTCTGCTCCAGAGCGGAAAACGTCCCTCCCACCATCAGGACCAGGACGATGATGTCGGCGCCGGCCACGATGCCCTGGGGCACCGAGAGCAGCATGCCCCAGAGGTGCACCGGGTGGGGCGACCCGATCGCGTAGGTTCCCGCGACCACCACGCTGCGGCCGGTGACGGGGTCGTTCACCCGCTGGTAACTGCCCGCCGGAAGGACCCACGTGAGCACCGTCGCCAGCAGGACGCAGGCGAGCAGAATGAGCAGAGGGTGGGGCAGCCGCCAGCGCGGCCCGGGCGTCGTCAGGGTTGCCGTTCCGAGATCCGGAGCAGCTCCTGGAGGTACCCCTTCCACACCTTGGCGATGGTATGGGTGCCGTGCCCGCGCGTTTCCGGGCCGAACGGGACGACGATCGCCCGACCCTTCGGGACCCGCGTGATCTCCCGCTCCAGGATGCCCAGCTCGGGAGGATTGATCAGATCGTCCGCTGAATTGACGGCATAGAGAGGCGCCCGGATCTTCTCGAGGTCGGGTCCGGGATCGTAGTCGAACGACGCCTGCACCTGATACAGCACGTCATTCGCATCCGCCGATCGCATCGAAGCCGCTACCGACGCGTCCAGCACGGAGTCGGCCCTGGCGAGGGTCGGCAGCTCGTTCTGGCGGAGCACGGTGTTGCTGCCGACCAGAAACAGCATTTCCTCCGCGGTCCGGAGGCTGGGCGGCTGCCCGGTGTACTCCCCGTTCTTCCACGCCGGGTCGTTGCGAATGGCATCGATCACCACCCGGCGCCACACCCGGTTGCGCCCCGAGATCTGGGTCGGGAGGCTCGCGAGGGGCATCAGCGCATCCATGAACTCGGGGTAGCGCTCGCCCCAGAGCCAGGTGTGCATTCCGCCCATCGACGTTCCCATGACGAGGCGGAGATGATTGACGCCGAGCCCCTCGGTCAGCAACCGATGCTCGGCGTCGACCATGTCGAGGTAACCGTACTTCGGGAATCGGGCGCGCAGACCGTCACTCGGCTTGCTCGATCCGCCGTGGCCGATGTCATCGGGGAGGATGATGAAGTAACGGGAGGCATCGAGCTGTCCGCCGCTCGGGAAGAGCTCGCCGGCAAAATCGGGACGGAGAAACTGGCGCCCGGTGCCGCCGGTCCCGTGCATGACCAGGACCGCGTTGCGCACCATGCCCGCGGCGTCCCGCTCCGGCGTGCCGATGGTACGGTAGTGGATCCGGAGCTCGGGCAGGCTGCCCCCGGACCGGAACTGGAAGTTCCGGATGACGAAATCGCCCTCGACCGGGGCGGGATACTGGGCCGCGAGGGGATTCGCGAGGGCGCCAAGCAGCAGGAAGGATCGAAGCATCCCTAATCTTACCGCGCCAGCCGGGGCTTCGCCCGACCTTGACTTTCTAGGTCAGGCCGGCGATTCTGACCTAGACTTTCTAGGACGAGACATGGCGAGCCTCAAGCACCAGGTCCTTCGCGGAACCCTCGACCTCCTGGTCCTCCGGGCGGTCAGCGGGGTACAGAGCCACGGGTATGAGATTGCGCGCTGGGTGGAACGCGCCACCGCCAACGCCCTGCGGATCGAGGACGGTTCGCTCTATCCCGCCCTCTATCGCCTGGAAGAGCGCGGCTTCATCGAGTCCCATTGGCAGCTCACCGACGACCGCCGGCGCGCCAAGTACTACTCGCTCACCCCGGCGGGCCGTCGCCAGCTCCGCGAAGAAACCGATACCTGGACCCGATATGCCCGCGCGATTTTCGCCGCGCTCGAGGCGCCGGTTCCGACCCGCCTGGCCCGGGCCTGACGATGGCGCAGGAGCCCCTCTGGCGGCGCTACCTCCGGTTCACTCGTCCCGACCCGGTCGCCGACGTCCAGGACGAAATCGAATTCCACCTCCAGGAGCTCGAGCGCGGCTATCGAGAGCAGGGCATGGCGCCGGACCAGGCCCGGCGCGCTGCGCGGGACCAGTTCGGCGACGCGGAAGGGCTCCGTCGCGCCCTCGCCAGCCGGTCGCGGCACCACCAGCGGCGGGCCGAGCGCACCGAATGGCTCCTCCGCCTCCGCGAGGATCTCCGCCTCGGCCTTCGACGGCTCATCCGTCAGCCGGTCTTCACCCTGACGGCCGTGGCGACGCTGGCCCTCGGCATCGGTGCCACCGCCGCGGTCTTCAGCGTTCTCAATGCGGCCTTGCTCCGGCCGCTCCCCTATCCGGATGCCGGGCGCATCATCGACATCACCGAGCTTTACCGGGGACGCCCCTTCGCCGTGTCCCCTCCGAACTTCGTGGACCTTCGGGCCCAGGCGACCTCTTTCAGGGCCATGGCCGCGTACAACAGCTATTCCCGCACTCTGACGGGCGCGGGTGATCCGCTGCCGGTCTCGAGCGCGGCGGTCACCGGTGATTTCTTCGACGTGATGGGCGTCCATCCCGCCCGGGGTCGCTCTTTCTCGTCCGATGAGCTGGTCTCCGGCCAGACCGACGTCGCCATCCTGTCGGATGGCCTGTGGCGCACCGTCCTGGGCGGGCGCGACGACGTGATCGGGAAGCCCATCCAGCTCGAGGGCAAGACCCGTCTCGTGGTGGGCATCATGCCGCCGGGGTTCGATTTTCCCGACGGGTCGCGGGTCTGGACCCCGCTGGCATTCAGCGACGACGAGCTCAGGACCCAGCGCGGGGCGCATTACCTCGCGGTCCTGGGCCGGCTCAAGGACGGGGCCGAAGCGCCGGCCGCGATGGAGGAAATCCGCGTCCTGTACGACCGGCTGAAACAGGCCTATCCAGGCAGCAACAGCAACTACGAAGGGGCCGCCATTCCGCTGCGCAACTCCCTGATTGGCGAGTCCCCCCGGCGCGCCCTTCTCGTCCTCATGATCGCGGTCGCCCTGGTGACGCTCATCGCCTGCGTGAACGTGGCGAACCTGCTCCTGGCCCGCGGCGAGCGCCGGCAACGTGAAATGGCGGTGCGGTCGTCGCTGGGCGCCAGGCCGCGCGACTTGATCGGCGCCGCGCTGACGGAAAGCGTGATCCTCGCCGTGCTGGGCGGGATCGCCGGCATTGCGGTCGCCTGGGCCGCGACCCGGGCGCTGGCGGCGCTCCAGCCTGCGGCGCTCCAGGCGTTCGGTGATGTCCGCATTGACTGGGTCGTGTTGGCCTTCTCCCTCGGACTGAGCATCGTGACCGGGCTCCTGTTCGGACTCACCCCGGCCCTCCAGGCGGTGCGATCCGGCTCGGCCGAAGGCGTGCTCCGCGCGGAAGGACGGGGCAATACCACCGGCCGCGAGGGCTGGCGAACCAGGAGTCTCCTGGTCGCCGCCGAGCTGACGCTCGCAGTGATGCTCCTGGCGGGATCCGGGCTGTTGATTCGGAGCTTTGCACGGCTGCAATCGGTTGATCCCGGCTTCACGACCAGCGGGTTATTGACCTTCCAGCTCTCGCTCCCCGATGCCCGCTATCCGAAGGAAGCCGAAGCGCGACGCTTTGTCGATGACCTGCGAGCGCGGGTCATCGCCCTGCCCGGGGTCGGGGCGGTGGAGGCCATTACCGGTCTCCCGCTCGACGACTACGGCTACAGCATGAGCACCGCGACGCTGGACGGCGTCGCGATCGACGCCGCGACCCAGCCCTCCACCCAGGTGCGCATCGTCACCCCGGGCCTCTTCTCAGCGATGGGGATCCGGCTCCTCAAGGGACGCGCCTTCACCGACACTGACCGGCCGGAAACCCCCGGCGTCGTGGTCCTGAGCGAGAGCGCGGCGCGACTCCTCTTTCCCGGCGCCGATCCGATCGGCCATCACATGGAGATCAGCAGCGGGTTCGGATTGGGGCGGGGAAGAGCGGGCGGCGAGATCATCGGCATCGTGGCCGATGTCCGCGATCAGGCGCTGGGCGTGCCGCCCAGGCCGATGACCTACCTGTTGCACGCCCAATGGCCGGTGAGCGGCCTGGCGATCGTGATCCAGAGCGCCAACCCGACGACGCTGGCGCCTTCGGTTCGCGCGGCGCTCCGCTCGCTCGACCCGCTTCTTCCGTTCTCCTCGGTCCGCACCATGGACCGGGTGGCGAGTCAGTCGGTCGCCCAGCCCCGGTTCACCATGCTGCTCCTCGCCACCTTCGCCGCGGTGGCGCTCGCGCTGGCGGCGATCGGGATCTTTGGCGTGATGAGCTACATCGTCGAGCAACGTACCCGTGAGATCGGGGTGCGGCTCGCCCTCGGCGCGATCGGTCCGACGGTCGTGGCCGAGACGGTGCGTCGAGCCCTGGTCCCGGTCAGCATCGGAATCGTGGCGGGTCTCGCCGGGGCACTCGCGCTGGCGCGCGGGATGGCTGGACTTCTGTTCGAAGTCGGTCCCGCCGATCCCGCCACCTTCGCCGCGGTCGGCATGGGATTGGGCGCCATCGCCATGGTGTCCGCGTGGCTGCCGGCCCGGCGGGCCAGCCGCGTCGACCCGGCTATTGCCCTCCGGGCCGAATAAGCCCCGGGTTTCGCCGAAGCCGCCACAGCTCGCCAATCGAGAGCAGCAGCGAGAGCGTTCCGGTCAGGGCAAGCAGGTTGAGGGTCCAGATGAAAAAGAAATCCCCGCTGACGCCTCCCAATCCCCGGATGTGAATCACCGGCATGCCCACGCCGCCGAGCGATACGATGAGGCTGAGAATGGCTCCGGAGACACGCCCCGGGAGCGCCAGGATTCCGCACATCAATCCGGCAAGAATCACCAGAGTGGCGAGGTAGCCGACCCCATCTTCGGGGCGCCTGAACCGGGCGGCGTCCTGGGCCAGATGAACCGTCAGGAGGAGGATGAGGAGCAGGGACGAAACGGTCAGGGTGAGGTTGCGTTTCATGGCCGGCTCCTCCAGCGGTCGCCCGGGGCCCGTACATAATAGCGCCAGACATTGCGCCATGGGATCACGAGCGGCATCAGGATCACCCCGGCTGTGATGGCCGGAAAATCTTCGGAGGCGCACGGTCTCGACGATGGAGCGGAGCCGCCTGAGGACCGAGTCATTGAGGCAACGCTCAGGAAATCAGGGTGACCGGGTCCCCGATCCGGACCGCGCCGGTCCGGGTTATCGTCGCGTACACTCCTGCATTGGTGTGGTTGATCCGCGCCACCGTCTTGAGGACCCGGCCGTCCTGGACCGCCGTGTCCGGGTCGAGATTGACCATCATGCACCGGGCGTCGCAGAGCATGACGCTTACGGCGGGCCCGGTATCCCCGTCCCCGAACACCAGGGACCGTCCCACCCATCCATCTTCGACGAACGGCCCGGCATCCCCGGTATCCAGGAAGAGGTTGGCGCGAAACCGCCGGCGATCGAGCTCCACCCCCACCTCCCGGCCGATGCGGGTTATGGTGGCCAGGGTGATGAGGGAGAGCGGTGCCTCGTCGAAGATCCCCTGATTGATCCGCATCAGATCCACCGCGCTCCCGAACCGTTCCGAGATCAGGGCGTTGAGCTCCTCGCCGCCGATGGCGAGCTCGGCCCCGGCGGGGGTCCGCACGTGGGTCGGGTGGCCGCCGTCGGGGCCGGGCCCCAGGGGGACCGGCCGATAGCGGAGAAGCTCGGGGAGCCGGCTCGCGGTGAGCCAGGGAAATCCGTTGTCCGCACCGGCGCGTCGAAAGGCGAATCGCCGATCCCCGTCGACGCCGTGCCACCCGATCGTCGCGGACTCGGTGGCCGTCCCGGCCATCGATTTGACCGGGTAGCGCACGATTTCGGAAACGCGTCCGACGACGGTCACGGGATCGTCTCTCTCTCTATTCTGAGCAGGTCCGAAACGCCACCAGCGGCACCACGAGCCAGGCCAGACCCTTCATCAGAAAAAAGAGCAACGCGGCCGCGCCGGCGACAGCAGCCCTCCGGCCCCCGGGGGCGGGTTTTCTCTTCACGAGACGCGTACCGCCAGCGATCGGCCGGCGGAGAACCGGCACTCGAGGGTTTCGCCCACGGGCAGAGCCTTCCAGCTCTCCCACAGGCGCTCGAGCTCGCGGCGCATCGCCTCGAGCTGATCCTCGCCAAGGGCCGGCGGTGGCGCGTTAGGGCGGGCGCGGCGCACCGCGTCGGCCACGGTCGCATTGAACGCGGCGGCATCGAGCGGCTGGCCGGCCATGACCTCGCGGGACAGCTCGCCGGCCCAGCACTCCGCCCAGACCGCCGCATCCGGCACCCGCGCCGCGGCATCCCGTTCGAAGTTTTCCTGGGACCAGCCTGCGGCAACCAGGCCGAGAAAGGCATCGGCCATGCCCAGGACCTGCTCCACCACATAGTGGCCGAGGTCATGGACCGGTCCGTAGCCTGCGGTCGGTCCGATCCGGCCGACCGTGACGCTCCCATCCCGTCGCACCAGGCTCAGGGAAACCGGCGCATCCGCCCGTTTCTTCATACGGATTCGGAGGTCCGGCGCATCATTGGTCATGGACCGGAAAACTAGCGACGACGACCTCGCGCCACGGCCATGTAGCTCACCGGACTGTACCGGAGCCGACGACCGCCGCGATAACGCGCGACCAGTTGCTGTGGGGTGAGGATGGTGACCTGCGCGAAGCCCGCCTCCCGCGACCAGCGCTCCGCGTCGCCCGGGGCAAGCGGGGCGCGAAACGGCTCGCCGAGTCGCGCGACCCGGCGGCCCCGAAACCAGAGAAAGGAGCGCAACGGGAGGTTCCAACGACCGGGCGGCGCGATGAAGTCGAACGCAATGCCGCCGGCCGCACCGGAGAGCTCGGCGACAGTCGTGAGGGTCGCACGGATGGCGTGCGGCTCGAGGTACGGCGCCACGCCCAGCCAGGAGAAGAAGGCAGGCAGCTCGGGGCGGAGACCCGCCCGGCGGAGCTCCATGGCCAGGTCATCTTTGGTGAAGTCCACCGCGGCGAACCGCAGGGTCGGCGGAATGACCAGCCCTTCCTCCTCGATGCGCCGCCGCTTCCACATCTGGGTGTTCGGATGATCGACCTCGAACACGGCGAGAGCGGGATCCGGGTTCCGGAGTCCGAAGGTGTCCAGTCCCGCCCCCAGCACCACGTATTGCCGGACTCCTTCTGCCACCGCTTCCGCCAGGGTGTCTTCGGCGACCCGCGCTCGCACCGCGAGCACGGTGCGGAGCACCGCCGCGAAGGCGGTGCGACCGGCGCGTCCCTTTTCCATCGCGGCGCGCGCTTTGGGGCCGAGGATGCGAACGGCGAGGGGATCGACGAAGATCGGCGGCGCATCGAGGGTTTGATGCCGCGCGCGGTGAATGGCAACGCCGATGGCGGTTCGGCTGGGTCCTGCCTCACGCATACCCGTTCCGGTGGAGCGAGAGCTCAGCCGCGCCGCAAGGGGATGGCGGGCGCTCCGATGAACGCATCCGAGAAGACGTTGGCGTCAAGCCACCGATGAAACGTGGCCTCGAGCACCAAGTCCGGCTGATCGGCCACCTGGAGCATCACCGGCCAGCGCTTGCCGGCCCGCATGAGGTACCAGGACGGCTCGGTCGCCGTTTGTCCCAGCCGTGGATTGGCGGGCTGGCCGTCATAGGAAACGAAGTGGAATTCCTTGCCCCGGTGCAGGATTCGACGTTGATCCGTCTTGTATGTGGACATGCTTAGAACCCTGCCGGAGTAGGATAGCCCTGCGTTCGGAGGGCTCAATACCACGATGCCTGAAAGGTAATCGCATGACGGACGGAGCCGGGTCGTGAGCCGGCAGGAGCATGCTGGTCACTCCGATTGAATGGCCACGAGGGGCGGCACCCTCGAGGCGCGAAGCGCCGGCAGGCCCGCCGCGGTCACCGCGCTGATCAACATGACGCCGAGGGCGATTCCCAGGCTGGGCAGATCGATCGCGCCGATTCCGTACCACCGGGCTCGCAGCAGAGTCGCCGCGGCCATCGCGGCGGGGATTCCCACCAGGGCGCCGAGCGTCACGAGGCGCAAGGCGTCTCCCACCACCATTCGCCCTACGGTGCTCCGTCCTGCGCCGAGCGCCATCCGGAGACCGAACTCGTTGAAGCGCGGTTGGCGAGCAGAGCATCCACCACGACCGCCATACCCACCCCGACGGCATAGCAGGCGAGATCGCTCCACAGGAAATCACTCCCGAGGACGAGGGATCCGATCCGCGTTGCTCGAATCGAAACGATCCATGCCGCGCGGTACAACTGGCTGCATTCAACCGTGAACGCAATGGCAACCGCCGTCCCCGCGAGCCGACTGGGCCTGGCTCGGCGCCAACCGAGAGCCAGCAACCAGAACACCATCGCGGCCCACAAGGTGTCGCCAGCGTACCGAGCGACGAACCCTGGCAGGAACGCCGGATAGCGACGCGCCGCCAAGCCCGCACCGATCGACAGGCACGCGAGCGCCGTGTACACCGGAATCGATCGCGGGCGCATGACTTGTCCTCGATCTCCACCGATGCCCCGTGCTCCACCAGCCACCGGAGCAGTTGCGGATCGAATTCCTTTTCCAGCCCGAAGTGCCATGCGGTCCTCAGCGCACCACGATCCCCCTGAACATGCCCATCTTCGCGTGCTTCGGAGCCTCCGGGGAGTCTCTGAGCTCGCAGAGGAGCACGTATGAACGCCCTGCCAGGAAGTCGACACGGATGGTGAAGGCGTTCTGGTCACCGCCGTAGGCGACCAGAATGGCCCCGTCGTCGTCGTACAACGAATCGACATCCTGGTCCTGGAGATACTGGGCAAAGAAGTACTGCGGGGTCGTCCCGGCCTTCAAGCGACCGATCGCGACCTCGTGACGCTGTGCTCCATCGTTCCGCATCAGGATGTCACTCTCGCCGGCGGGAAGGGTATCCGCGACACGGAACGCGTAGTCCCCGACGTCGACGGTTACCCGACGCACCGGTGCGCGAGCAGATGTCGCGGCAATGGAGTCAGCCACGTGGACCTGCTTGACCATGCCGAGCGAGGAATGCTTCGGTGTACTATCGCCGTCCTGGAACTCACACCAGAGCACATAGTCTCGCCCGGCCTCGAAGTCGACGGTCAGGCGTCCGTCCCCGACGGCGCCGGGTTGCGCGAAGAGCACGGCGCTGCCGCCGTCGAGGTTCGGACGGAACCGTTCGCCGCGTTGTTCGGCGGCCACCAGGTCCTTCACCGAGGCGCCTCGGCGGAGCTTCATGATGACCATCTCATGTGGTACCCGGCCATGGTTGGTGAACCGGAGCACCGCCGGTCCAGCGGCGACGGTATCCGGAGAAAGGAACGCGTAGTCGCTCGCGCTGATGTCGATCACACGCTCATGGCTGGACGGCGGGGTGATGCAGGAAACGAGACCGATCAGGAGGCTGGCAAAGCAGAGTGGCGAACGCATGGCAAGCGCCCTCGTCAAGCGATCTGCTCGACTGCCCATGGAAGACTCTCCCGCACGTGAGCGTTCCAGTACCGCCAGGTGTGGGCCCCAGGCCACACCGCGAACTGGTGAGCGATCCCAAGCCGGGTCAACTCCCAATCAAATGCCTGGTTCTGGGGGAGCAGGTCATCACTCGCCCCGCAGTCGAAGAAGATCGCCGGAAGGTGGCTGCCGCGAGCGACGAGGGCCTCGAGCAGGAATGCCGGTTCGTTGGCCCTCCAGTCCTCGAGGTCCTCGCCAAAATAGCGCAGGAAGCCTGACCACACATTGCCGGTGCTGTCTCTGAGCTGGTCGAACTGTTGGGCGTATCGGGCCGGGGCGGTGAATGGGGACCCGCCGATGTAAAGGGCGGAGAGCGCGCCCGAGTGACTGAAGGCGGCGGCAAAGGTGCCGGGAAAGCGGAGGGCCAGGAGCACCGCGCCGAACCCTCCCATGCTCAGCCCACCGATCGCGCGATGGTCGGGCTCCGCGAGCGTTCGGTAATGGGAATCGACGTACGCGACCAGATCCTTCGCGATGTACTCATCGTATCGCTGATGCTGAACACACCCGCGCTCGGCGGCCTCTCCCCGGGTGGCGTCCAGGCAGGCACGATACGGTACCTGCCTTGCCCAGGTCGTGTACCATCCGTCATCCGCGTCGGGCATCACGATGATGGCTTCCGGCATGCCGGTCGTGACGAGCGAGTCCAGAACCGCATCGATGCCCCCGTGCGTCAGCCAGTCCGATTCACTCCCGCCGAGTCCGTGAAGGAGGTAGACCACCGGATATCGCCGATGAGTGCGTTCATAGCTGGGCGGCAGATAGACGAAGAAGTGCTTCCGAACGCCGAGCGCGCGGCTGTAGAACGCGCCGGCGCGAACTGTCCCCTCGGCCGGCGTCCGCTGGTCAGTGGGTGCGCCGGCCACGTGGTGCGGGGTCGGCGGGACCCGGGCCATCAGCCATGATGGCACCAAGACGAAGGCGAGGACTTGTCTCATCTCAGCACGGCCGCCCACCGCTGGTCCCGCTTTCGCCTCGCCTTGACCCGCGGTGAGACGCCCTCCTTGTCCTCGATCTCCACCGTTGCCCCGTGCTGCACCAGCCACCGGAGCAGCTTCGGATCGAATTCCCTTTCCAGCCCGAGGTGCAGTGCGGTTCTCCCCTTCCGGTCCTGGAAATTCACATTCGCTCCCCGCTTCACCAGGTATTTGGCCGCCTCGAACTGTTTCCAGCCCCACGCTGCGACAAACGGCGTCACCCCGGCCACCTTCTCGATGTTCGCCCCGGCATCCAGGAGAATCCCCAGATTCTCGAGGTCGCCATACCACGCCGCCGCGAAGAGGCCACCTCCGGGCGCGGTGGCTACCCTGGCTCCGCGTTTGAGGAGCAGCCGAACCAGCGAGGGATTGCGCGCCCGCGCCACCGCGAAAAAGAGCGCGGTGCAGGCATCCTTGCCGACCGGCTCATCGATGTCGAATTCCTGACCGAGCAGGAAATCCGCGCAGCGGACCTGAGCCCGGTCGCTCGAGCGCTTTTCAGGGGCAATCGAGCAGGCGAGCTGAAGCAGGTTCCGATCCTGCCGATCCCGGATCGAGCGCAGCTCCGGTTTCTCCCGCAGAATGGTTCGCACCAGAGCAAGGTCCAGCTCCTGCACCGCGCTGAGCAGCGCGGCCTTCGAAGGCCGGCCGGACCCACGATGCCGCTCAGCCATGGCCGGAGATGCTGGCTCTCGCTTCGTCACACTGATATCGCCTCCCATCGGATGCAGAAACGCTGTCTCGCAGGCAGAGCCGGTCCACCGCAACCTCGACGACATCCCCGGCGCGCATCAAGCGCGCTTCACGGTGGCCAACGGTGGCGCTCCGGTCGCCTGGAATTACCTGCCCGGGAAGCGGTTAAGTTACCCGAACACCTCGTTCCAGCCCATCCCGATGATCGTCAACACGCCCGCCACCCCCCGCTTCGGATACGTCATCGCCCACGGCGCCGGCGCCGGCATGCGCCACCCGTTCCTCGAATCCATCGCCCAGGCCCTCCTCGCCCGGAATGTCGCAGCCCTGCGCTATCAATTCCCATATATGGATGCGAAGAAGAGCCGGACCGATCCCCCTGCCGTCGCCGCGGCCCGGGTGCGCGAAGCGGTCGAGCGCGCCAACGCCGAGTGGCCCGGGCTCCCACTCCTGGCCGGCGGGAAGTCGTTCGGGGGACGGATGACCAGCACCGCCCAGTCCGAAGCCCCGCTCCCCGGCGTCCGTGGTCTGGTCTTCCTCGGCTTCCCCCTCCACGCGCCGGGCAAGCCGTCCACGACCCGCGCCGAGCATCTCTTTCAGATTCAGATCCCGATGCTGTTCCTCCAGGGGACCCGCGACGAATTCGCTCAGCGGCCCCTGATCACCGAGGTCTGCGAAAAGCTCGGGCCTCGCGCCACCCTGCAATGGATCGAGGGCGGCGACCACTCCTTCAAGGTGGGAAAGGGGCGCGATGTGATGGCGGAGCTGGCGGATCACATCGTTCAGTGGGGCACCGGGGTGATCGGATGACGGTCGCCGCCACCGACTGCCAGCGTGAGGCGATCGAAGCGCCGCTCGGTCCAGTGCTCGTGGTCGCCGGCCCCGGGGCGGGGAAGACCTTCTGCCTGATCGAGCGGATCCGGTACCTGATCGAGCACGAGCAGCTCGACCCCTCGCGGATCTGCGCGGTCACCTTCACCAACAAGGCCGCCGAGGAGATCGCCGAGCGGCTCGAGGAGCTGGGCGATCGGGCCCGCGGGGTGAAGCGGGGCACCCTGCATTCGCTCTGCGTCGAGATTCTCCGTTCCCGCGGGGAATGGGTCGGCGTGCGCCGCGGCTTCGGGATCGCCGACGAGGAGTACCAGCTCGACGTGCTGCGGCGGATCGGGGCCTGGGAGAAGCGGCGGACTGCTCTGCTCAATCTGTTCTCGGTGCATCGGGCCCGGGGGCGTCCGCTCACCGCGGGCGACCTCCGGCATTTCGAGCGCTACCGCGGCCACCTTGCCCACCGCAACATGATCGACTTCGACGACATCATCGTGACGACGGCCGAGCTGTTCGCCAAACACGATGACGTGGCCGGAGAAATCGCCGCCCGGTGGGACTACCTCCTGGTGGACGAGTTCCAGGACCTGAATCCCCGCCAGTATGCCGTGGTCAAGCGACTGGCGGAGTCGCACCGGAATCTCTTCGCGGTGGGAGACGACGAGCAGTCGGTCTATTCCTGGACCGGCGCCGATCCGGAGGTCCTGCGCCAGTTCGCCAACGACTTCGGGATTACCAAGGAGCACGTGCTCGACGAGAACCGCCGGAACGCGCGCCACATCTTCGAGACCGCCCGCCGGTTGCTGGCCCTGAACACCGAGCTGTTCAAGAAAGAGCTTCGCGCCGAGCGGCGGTCCGACTTCCCAGTGCGCGCGATGGGCTTCGCCGACGAAGTGGTCGAGGCGAGCTGGGTCCTTGCCGACCTGGCGATCGATCAGGCGGCGAGCGGGCTCTCCTGGGGCGAATACGGAGTCCTCTACCGGACCCACGACATCGGGAATCTGCTCGAGTCGGAGCTGATGCGGACCGGCATCCCGTGCCGGCTCGCCGCCGGACGCGCCCTCCAGGACGATCCGGTGGTGCATTATCTCATCGCCGCGCTCCGGGTGATCGGCGACCCCGACGACCCGATCCGTCAGGAGGAGTACGTCCGGATCGTGCTGCCGCCTACCCTCTGGGCCGACATCTCCTCCGAAGCCGAACGGAACAACCGGGACCCGCTGGAGTGGATGCGGGTGGTCGCGAAGCGGCTGGGGAAGAGCAACGAGGACGCCAAGAAGCTCTGGCGCGCCGACTGCGCCCTGAAGAACCTGCCCGCCCTGGCCAGCCGGCATAACACGCTGCGCGGGCTGGTGGAGGAGCTGCTCTCCCAGCGGGTGGGCGAGTACCGGACCGTCCTCGACAACCAGCATGACGAGCTGACCGACCCCGCCGCCGATCCCGCCATCGTGCGGCTCGCCGAGAAGCTCGAACGGGCCCGCCATGGCCGGGGCAGGATCCGGCTTCCCTCGCTCGGCGGGCTCGAGATCGCGCTCCGGGGAATGCTCGAGCGCACCGGGATTTCGGTCGGCGAAGATGGAAGCCCCGTCGAGCCGGCGGATGGAGGAAGCCTGGGTCTCGCATTCGGGCTCTTCAAGGCGCTCCAGCTCATGAGCACCAGCACCCTGCGGGACCGGTTTCCCGATTTCGTCGCGATCGACACCGAAACCACCGACTTCGAGCGGGACGAGTGCGAAGTGGTGGACCTCGCTGCGGTGCGGGTGCGTGGCGGCGAGATCGTGGACCAGTGGAGCTCGCTGATCCGGACCAGGCGGCCGATTGCGCTCCAGTCACAGGCGGTGCACCACATCTCGCCCGAGATGGTTCAGGAGGCGCCAACCCTCGCCGAAGTGTGGCCGGCGTTCCGGGCCTTCTGTGGGGACGATCTCCTCATCGCCCACAACGGGAACCTGTTCGATTTCCCGATTCTCCGCCGGCTGGGCGCCGATCTGCCCGGTGGGGCGGACTTCGTCGGGTTCGATTCGCTCCCGCTCGCCCGCCAGCTCCATCCCGGGAGCCGGAAGCTGGGCGACCTCGCCCACTTCTTCGGCATCGAGCTCAAGCCCGACGAGGAGCATCGCGCCCTGGGCGATACCCGCGCCTTGGCCCGGATCTTTCCGAAGCTGCAAGCCGAGAAGCTTGCCCGGGCCCGGAAGACCGCGCTGTCCCACCTGCTCGATTACCTGGGACTGGCCCTGGTGCTCTCGGATCCCGCCACGATTCCGGGAGAGGCGAAAGGCCTTCTCACCGTCGCGAAGGCCTTTGCCCTGGGGCGATACAGCGACTGCCTGGAGTATTACCGGCTTGCGGTTGCCCGGCCCGGCGTCGAGGCGCCCTCGCTCGACGAGGTGATCAAGTTGTTGGGTGGACAGAAGAAGCTGCTGGAATACCGCCGGGACAAGTCACCCGAGGACCGCTACCCCGTGGCGATGACCCGGCTCCGCCGGCTGCTCGACGAGTCGGGCGGGGATGCGCTCGGAGGGCAACTCCAGTCGTTCCTGGACCGGGTGGCCCTTTCCCGATCCGACGCGGGAGAATACGATGCCGATCTCGCGAACCGGGTCAACCTGCTGACCCTGCATTCCACCAAGGGGCTGGAGTTCTCCCGGGTGTACATCGTCGGGGCGGAGGACGGCCAGTTCGTCAGGATCGATCGCGACGGCAACGGGCCGAGCGACGCCGAGCTCCAGGAATCGCGCCGCCTCCTGTATGTGGGAATGACCCGGGCCAAGGACCGGCTGGTCCTGACCCGGGTCGAGCAGCGGGACGGTCAGAAGACCGGCGGCCACCGGTTCCTCGACGAGATGGCGCTGGTCCCGGAGCGGGTTACGGCTTCGGCACCTTGACCGGCGGGGCGGGCATGGCCGGCAGGCCGATCTTCTTGCCCTGGATCTGCTTCATCAGCTCGGCCACGGTGCGCTCGAGCTGGGGATCGTGACCCGCGAGGACGTCCTTGGGGTCGTTCTCGACGTCGATATCGGGATCCACGCCGTGTCCCTCGATGACCCATTCACCCTTGGTGTTGGTCATTCCCGACTGGGGCACGTAGATGATGCCTCCGTCGATCAGGGCCCCGGTGCCGCCGATCCCGACCACCCCGCCCCAGGAGCGCCGTCCGATCAGCGGGCCTAACCCGGCTTCCCGGAACATGTAGGGGAAGATGTCGCCGTCGCTCGAGGAGCGCTCATCCAGGATCGCGGCCATCGGCCCCAGGAAGACGCCGTCGGGGTAGGAGCTGCCTTCGGGATTGCTGCGGCCGTAGTCCACCCCGAGCAGCTTCCGGCGCAGCCGCTCGATCAGCATCCGCGACACGTTGCCGCCGCCATTGGCCCGCACATCCACCACCAGGGCTTCCTTGTCGAGCTGCGGGTAGAACCACTTGATGAATTCCTTGAGCCCCTGGGCCCCCATGTCGGGGATGTGCAGGTACCCGATCCGTCCACCCGAGAGCCGGTCCACCCGCTTCCGGTTGCCCAGGACCCAGTCCAGATATTCGAGGTCGCTTTCGTTGGTGATGGGCCGGATCGAGACGGTCCGGGCCCCATCCATGGTGGGCCGGGCATTGACGGTGAGCGTCACCGGGCGGTCGGCCACCCCGCGCAACAGCCGGTAGGGATCCTCGTCGGGGTGGAGCTCCTGTCCATCGATGGCCAGGAGGTAATCGCCCGCATTCACGTTGACCCCCACCTCGGTGAGCGGAGAGCGGTACTGGGCCTCTTCGTTCTGGCCCGGGAAGATTTTCTCGATGCGATAGCGCCCCAGCTCGGGGTCGAGCGCGAGCCGGGCGCCGAGCAGGGCCACCGGGACCCGCCGGGGCAGCTCGAAGTCGCCGCCCTCGACGTAGGCGTGCTGAACCGTAAGTTCCGAGACCATCTCGCTGATCACGTAGTTCAGGTCGGAGCGGTGGGCCACGTAGGGCAGCCAGGCTTCATAGCGCTTACCGATGGCATCCCAGTCGAACCCGTGCATGTTGGGCACGTAGAACCAGTCGCGATACCGGCGCCAGACCTCGTGAAAGATCTGGTTCCACTCTTCAGTGGGGACCCGGTCCACCACGAGCCCCGCGGTGGACACGCCCTTCTTGCTGCTCGCGCCGCTGGGCGCCGCGTCATACAGGGTGAAGGCGCCCTGAGAGCGGACCAGCAGCTTGTTCCCGTCGGCGGAGAGCGCGTACCCGCCCATGTCGTCCACCAGGGTGGTCACCTTGCGGTCCTTCAGGGAGTACAGCTTGAGGGCGGCCGGTTTGTCGCTCTGGCGGCCGTAGTAGAAGGTCCCTCCCACGCCGTAGATGAGGTATCCCTTCTTGGCGGAGAGCCCGAAAAAGTTGTCGCCCTCGACCGGCACCTTGGTCACCCGCTGGCCCAGGCCGTCGAAATCGATCACCAGATCCGCGGGCGCAGCCTTGTCCCGCGTCGCGGGGTCGCCGGCGGGTTTGGCGCCGGTCGCCTCCCCGTCGGTCGCGGCCGCGGCCACCTCGTCGCTCTCGGGCGGGAAGGGATTCTTGCCGTCCTTCCGCAACGTCAGGGCGTAGATGTCGGTGGTCCGGTTGGTCGCGTAGTTGAATTCCGCGCCCGAGATCATCGGGGCGTAGTCGCGATCGCTCAGGTAGAAGAGTGAGTTTCCCTCGGCGTCCCAGGCGGGGTTGTAGCAGTTCCACAGGGCATCGGTGACCTTGTGGACCTGATTGTCCCGCGCGGACCAGATGTAGATGGAGCTGGTGTTGTTGAGATTGCCGGCGCTCCAGGCCAGGTGGTTCCCGCGGGGAGACCAGACGTAGTCTCTGATCCTGCCCGAGGGAGCGTGGGCGATCTCGCTCAGCTTCCTGTCGTCAAAGCTGTAGACGTAGAGCTTGCCGTCCTTGTCGGACAGCGCGATCCGCTTGCCGTCCGGGGCCCAGGCCGGCGCGTACCGCATCGCCTTGCCCCCCGGGTCAGCTGTTCCGGCTTTGCGCTGCCATCCTGCGACACCACATACAGCTCTTCCTCGCCGCTCAGGTCCGAGATGAACGCGATCTTGGACTCGTCCGGACTCCAACTCGCCCATTTGTCGTGGGCCCCGGAGGAATGGGTGAGGTTCCGGGTCGGCCCCTTTTCGATCGGGGCGGTGAAGATGTCGCCCCGCGCGGTGATCAGGGCGCGCTCTCCTTTGGGGGAGAGATCCCAGTCTTCGATCTGTCCGGCGGCCGAGACCCGGGAGGGGCGTTTCCATAACCCGTCGTCCGGTACCGTGATGGCGAGGGGGGTGTCCTTCCCGGATTTGACGTCGAGGACCTGGAGCTCTCCATTCAGCTCGTACACGATCCGTCCCTGATGGTCGGAGCTGGGCCAGCGGACGTCCCAGGTCTTGCCGCTGGTGAGTGGGGTGGTCTTGCCGCTCGCGACGTCATACCCGTAGAGGTTGAAGGTCCCGCTCCGGTCCGAATTGAAGTAGACCGTGTTGCCGATCCACATCGGGTCGCGGTCGGAGCGGGGATCGTCCACGATGCGCTTCGCGTCCAGGGCCTTGGTGTCGAACACGAACAGATCGTTGGCCATCCCGCCCCCGTAGCGCTTCTCGGGGCGAAAGTCCCGGAAGATCGGCGAGTACACCACCTTGCTGCCGTCCGGGGAAAAATCTCCGGCGCCGGCTTCCGGCATGGGAAGCGGTTCGGCGGGGCCTCCGGTCATCGGCACGGTGTACAGGCGGTTGAGACTCAGGGTCCAGCCGTCCCGCATGGAGCGGAAGAGGATCGACTTGCCGTCGGCGCTCCAGCCGTACACCTGGTTGTCCCAGCCCCACCGCGGAGTGAGCGGACCGCGCGCCGGATAGAAGGTGAGCTGTCTGGGCACCCCGCCGGTCGAGGGGACGACATACACCTGCTCGTCCCCGTCGTACTGCCCGGTAAACGCGATCCACTTTCCATCGGGGGAGAAATGCGCAAAGACCTCCATTCCCGGATGGGCGGTGATGCGCGTCGCGGTGCCCCCGGTTGCCGGAGCGGTCCAGATGTCGCCCGCGTAGGTGAACGCTATTTTGTCAGCGTGGATGGCGGGAAAGCGGAGCAGCCTGGTCTGGGAGGAGGCCGGGACGACGAACGCGAACAGGGCGAGGACCGGCAATAGCGCGCCGGCCAGGGTTCGGTTACGAAACACGGGACCTCCGATGGAGGAATCAGGGTTAGATGGATGCTTCGCCGCCAGGGGTTCGTCGCACCTGGGCCGCCCGGGTGAGTCGATCGACTAGCCGCCGATCTGTCGCTCGTTCCGCCGCTCGCTCAGGAGGCGTTCCGCAAAGTCGAGTCGTTCCAGGGTTTCGGCCTGCCCCTGCTGCAGATTCTGGATCTCCTGTTCCAGGGCTTCCACGCGCGCGGCCAGCTCGGGCGCGGCCTCCCGTCGCGAGGTGATCATCTTGGCCACCCTCACGATGGTGAAACCGACGGTCCCCACCAGGGTGACGAACGCGATCAGAAATACGGCTGGTTCCACGAAACCTCTTGAGTGGCCCGGCCCAGCGGGATCCTTGATCATAATCTGGATGCCAGCCACCCGTTCAAACCCGGGCGGGCCGAGCGGCATCTCAAGCCGATGATACTCGTGAGCCCGCTCCGCCTCCTCCGAAGGTCTCCGCTCCTCTGGCTCGGTACCACCGCCATGCTCACCGCCGGCGTCGGCATGGTCACCGCCACCTTTGCGGTGGTGAACGCGGCGCTGTTCCGCCCGCCTCCGTTTCGCGACGCCCCAAGCCTGGCGATGCTCTACCTGGTCCGGAACCCCATGGGCGAGGCAAGGCACAACGAGCGGTGGTCGTTCGGGAGAATCCAGCTCCTCCGGCAATCCCAGCGGAGCTTCAGCGCAGTCGCCAACTACACGGCGGCCTCGCTCACCCTCACCGATCGGAACGAGTCGGACGTGGTACGCGGCGAGATGGTCTCGCCCGGGTACTTCGAGGTGCTCGGCGTGTCACCAGTGCGGGGTCGGGTCCTGGGCTCCGCCGAGGACGATCCGGCGAGCCCCGCGGCGGTCGTGGTGATCTCTCAGCGTCTGTGGCAGCGCCGGTGGGCGAGCGCCCCCTCGATCATCGGAGCTGCCCTGCGCGTCAACGGCGCGATCCTGACGGTGGTGGGCGTCCTCCCCGATGGTTTTCACGGACTCACCGGCCAGGCGGACCTCTGGGCGCCCGCCTCCATGGCGCAGCGGCTCTACTATGGCGACTACGTTCGCACCAATCAGAATTTCATCAGTGTGGTGGGCCGGCTGCGGCCCGGTGTGTCGCTCGATGAGGGGCGGAACGAGCTCGCGGTGCTCGGCGGCTCGATCAACCGCGCTTTGCCGAGCGATCCCGATGCGCCAGCCGAGCATGTCGAAGCCACCGCCCTCTCGCTCAATCAGGCTCGAAGTGATGCCACCACCCGGCGCTCCATGATGATCCTGCTCGGGGCGGTCGGGGTGCTTCTCCTGCTCGCCTGCGCCAACGTGACCAACCTTCTGCTGGGCCGGGCCGCCGCGCGCCGGCGCGAGACGACGGTGCGCGCCGCGCTGGGGAGCAGCAGCGCGCGGCTGTTTCGCTCGCTCATCGCCGAGAACCTCGTCCTCACCCTCCCAGGGGCGTTGCTGGGTGTCCTGATCGCGTGGTGGGTGACGGCTCACGTGGTGCCCCCGACCAACGTGCTGACTTCGCGCAACTTCTACGGCAGCGTCGCGGCCTTCGATACGCCGTCGTTCGGGATCGTCGAGCTGATCGCCGGGCTTGGCCTGGCCCTGATCGCCGCGGTGCTGGTCTCGATTCCTCCAGCCCTGAGCGCCTTCCGGCTCGATCCGGGCCAGGGGCTCCGGAGCGGCAACCAGGGCATTCCCGGGAGCCCGCTGGCGCTCCGGCGACCCACGCTTCGGGGCGCGATCGTGGTAGTGGAGGCGATGCTGGCGGTGCTGCTGGTGGTGAGCGCGGGACTCCTGCTGGAGAGCTTCCGCAACATGCGGAACACCGACCTGGGGGTCGATCCTGCCAACGTGCTCACCTTCTGGATCATTCCCTCCGAGGCCATGGTGCCGCCGGCCGAGGCTCCGGGTTATGTCACCCGGGTGCTCGAGGCCCTGCGGCGGGTGCCCGGCGTCGTCTCGGTCAGTGTGGACGGCGGCGCGCCCCTGGCCGGCTCGGCGAGCAGCACGCTTTACATCGTGGGGCGGCCTCTGCCGCCGCCGAACCAGGCGCCCGGCGTGCGGAGACACTATGTCGCGCCCGATCATTTTCGAACGCTGGGCATCCCGCTGATTCGGGGGAGGGGATTCACCGACCGGGACGGGCCGAAGGCGCCTGGTGTTGCGGTCATCAGCGAAACCGCGGCGCGCCGTTTCTGGCCCGACGAAGATCCGATCGGCAAGCGGGTCTGGTTCGGAGGGAGTGCCTTCACCACCCCGGAGACCGCGGTGGAGATCGTGGGGATCGTGGGCGACGTCTACTATGATCCCCTCGACCGGCACCCGAGCCGGGCGAGCGTCTACACCCCCTATACCCAGTTCACTTATGCCTCGCGCACCGTCTTCCTCAAGACCGCGGGAGATCCCACCGCGATCGTTCCGGCGGTGCGACGGGCGCTCCGCGACGTGGACCCCGACGTGGCGATGCGCGACGTGCAGACCCTCGACGAGGTGGTGAACGGGTCCTGGGCCCGGACCCGGTTCGAGGCCATGCTGTTCGGGGGATTCGGGATCGCCGCGCTGGTCCTCGCGGCCAGCGGGATCTTTGCGGTGCTGGCGTGGGCGGTGGCGAGCCGGACCCGGGAGTTCGGGGTCCGGATCGCGCTGGGCGCCGACACACCGCGGGTTATGCGGCTCGTCCTGATCGAGGGCCTCGCCTTCCCGCTCGCCGGCATGCTGCTCGGCGTGGCGACGGCGCTCGGTGTCACCCGGGTGCTTCGGGCCTCCCTGTACGAAGTGACGCCGACCCAACCCGGGGTATTCGTGGTGACCCTGGCGCTGCTCCTCGGGGCCGCGGTCGGCGCCTGCCTGGTGCCCGCCTGGCGGGCCACCCGGGCCAGCCCGATGGAGGCGATGCGGGCGGACTAACCGAGCCGGCGTAACGATCTGTTCCGGGCCGCCCGCCAAATCGTGGCGAGGGTCTGTTCGTGCGCCGGGCGTCCAGGCAGCAAGTCGCTGGCGGACAATCGCTTACCATTTCGTCGATTTCCCGGAGCCCCTTTCCTATCGTGGTGGGTAACATTCTCACCCGAGAGGCGGCTCATGAAACAGGCACTGATCGTCGGCGCGTTCATCGTTGGCTCGGGGGCGGCTGGAGTCGTCGTGGTCCATCCCCCCGCCCAGCAGATCCCCGTACCTCAAACAACTCTGGTGGACCTGCCCGGGGTGAATGTGGGCGACGCGATCATGTCGCCGAATGGGAAGTTCATCTACTACGACGACGATAATTTCATCGCGGTCTACGACCGGGCCGGGCAGCGATCCGAGAGGCTGGTGGAGCGGTACGGGGACTACCTTGCCATCTCATCCCGGGGCGATCTGCTCGCCTTCGCGGCCCAGGACGAGAGCGGGAAGCAGGTGCACATCTATGCCGTCGGGCTCGACCCGGCCACCGGTCGGGCCGCCGGTACGCCCCGGCGAGTGTCGGTCGAGCAGGGCGATACGCCGTCGATCTCCCCCGATGGGAAGTGGATCGCGTTCGCGGGTTATGATTCGCCCGATCGGCGGAAGCAGCGGCTGGCCCTTATTCCGGCCGAGGGCGGTCCGGAGCGGGTCCTGGCTCGGCATGCGCTCGCCATCGAGCCGATCCGGTGGATGCCCGATGGCAGGTGGATCTACTATGGGGCGGGGCGCGACTCGATCCAGCTCAACTATCGCGTTCCGGTGGCAGGTGGCGAGCCGATCCTGTTTCTCAAGTCGGAGGACACGTATCCGGGTCTCTCTCCGGATGGCAAGCTGTTCGTCGTGAACGGGACCGAAGCCCAGAACTATGTGTACGACGCGACCGGCCGAAAGCTCGGCGAGTATCCCTCGCAAAACGACCGATACGCCTACGCCTGGAGTGGTCCCACCAAGATCCTGGGAATCGTTGGAAACCGAACCACCCAGCTCATCTCCCGTTCCCTCCAGACCGGTCAGAGCAGGACGATCACGTTGCCCCCGGGCCGGATCTGGGAACCCAGGTGGTCGCCCGACGGGAAACAAGTGGCCATGTCCCAGGTCAATGAGCGCGGGGACACTTCCTACCTGCTGGTGATGAATCCGGACGGGTCTGATCCCCGGCGGTTCCCGGTTCCGGTTCGGGGGACCTGGATTCCGCAATGGTCGCCCGATTCCCGCTGGGTCGCCTTCGCGGGTCCGCGTCCGGGCCGGCCGACTTCGAGGATCTGGTGGGGTTCGGTTGGTGCAGTCGAGGTATCGAGCGGAAGAGTGGCGCCCTTTCCGGGAGAGGCGACCGGGCTCCCCAGCTGGAAGACCGACTCCAGGGGTTTTCTGATTCCGGTGCTGGTGGATTCGGCTTCCGGTACCGGAGGAAAATATCGCGCTCAGATCCATGATTTCTCGCTCGCCGGAACGGATCGAATCATCCGAGACATCCGGACCGATGGCCCGGCCTGGATGGCCCTCAGCGATTCCACGTCCGTGGGAACCGCGGTGATGGGAGGGGAAGCTCGAATCGAGATGATTCGTGGGGGAGCCCCGGTCGCCACCTTTCCGGCCGGCCTGCGCTATTCATTCCCGACGATTTCCCGTGATGGCCAGTGGATGATGTTCCGAAGCGGCGATGCGCAGGCCTTTCATTCGGTACACCTCGCGCGGACCGATGGCTCCGAGCAGATCGCCATTCCACTCTCCTTCATCGCCATCGGCGGGTTTGGCAACCCGGCGTTTCTCCCGGGGAACCGGACCGCGATCCTGGCCGGCACCACCGAATCCCCTGATTCAATGGCATATTACCGGGTGGACTTTACCACCCGATCGGTGACCCGGCTGCTCACGCTGGAGAGGGCACCTCGATTCGGGCCCCAGTTCACGGTATCGCCGGACGGCTCAACGCTCCTCTATGGCACCCTGGCCCCTCCGCACACCTCCATCGTCGAGCTCGACCTTTCCGGGTTCGGAAAGCGCGCTCCGTGACCGGATGAGCAGGCGGGTTCTGATCGCCGACGACGATCCCGGCGTCCGCACCTCGCTGGCCGAGGCGTTGCGCGAAGTCGGGATCGACGTCACGATCGCCGAGGATGGCGCCCGGGCCCTCGGGCTGGTCGGCGCGGTGAAACCGGACGTGGTCCTGTGCGACATCCGCATGCCGGAAATGGATGGGCAGGAGCTGCTCCTCCTGCTGCGGGAACGGATGCCGTCCGTGGCCGTGATCCTGATGACCGCATTCGACGACATGCCCACCGTGGTGCAGGCGATGCGGGGTGGGGCCGTGGAGTTTCTGGTGAAGCCGGTCGACCTGGACCGGCTGGTGAGCGTGGTCGAACGGGCCCTCGAGGACCAGCGGCTCCGGCATCGCCGGGGCGACGGCGCCTCCGAGTCGGTCGCGCGCCTAGGAGAGCTGGTCGGCCACGATCCCACCATGATCGAGGTGTACAAGCTGGTCGGACAGGCGTCCCGCTCCCGGGCCACGGTGCTGATCCGGGGCGAGAGCGGTACCGGCAAGGAGCTGGTAGCCCGCGCGATTCACGCCAGCTCGGCGGATGCCGCCGAGCCTTTCGTCACGTTCAATTGCGCTGCACTTTCGCTGGGATCACCGGACGTCAGGCGGCTGGGAGCCCCCGGTCGCGGGACCATCTTCCTCGACGAAATCGGCGATACCTCACTCGAATTCCAGAGCAAGCTGCTCGGCGTGGAGATCGAAGCGAGAATCATCGCGGCCACTCATCGCAACATCGAGGAGCTGGTCGCCGCGGGGCGTTTCCGTGACGACCTCTACTACCGGCTTCGCGTGGTCGAGATCGTCCTCCCACGCCTGCGGGACCGGCCCGGCGACGTTCCCCTCCTCGCCGAGCACATGCTGCATCGCGCCGCTGCCTCCTTCGGGGGGGTCGTGCCGGTGTTATCCCGCGAAGCTCTCGACCGGCTGATCGCGCACGACTGGCCCGGCAACGTCCGCGAGCTGGAGAATTGCCTGATGCGCGCGGTGGTGGTCGCCGCGGGCCAGGTGATCCGTCCTGAGCATCTCACGCTGGCTTCACCGCGCTCCGGCCACGGCGGTCCTCTATCGACCCTGGAGCAGGTCGAGCGGGACCAGGTCGTTCGGGTGCTCGCGGCCACCGAGGGGCACAAGACCCGCGCCGCGGAGATCCTGGGGGTGTCGCGTCCTCGGCTCAATCGCCTGATCGAGAAGTACGGGCTCGAGTCGTGAGCTCGCGCCCCGCAGCCTCGATTCGTACCCAGATCATCGTCATCGTCCTGGCTGGCGCCATCATTCCGCTCGCGCTCGCGGGCTACTGGCTCACGTCATCGGCGGTGCGTTCGGGAAGGAATCTGCTCCGCGAACACCTGGCCGGAGCCGCGGACCGGTTCGTGAAGCTGACCAGCGCGCGATGGCAGTATCGCAGCGAGGACCTCGAGCTGGTGGCTCGCAACGCGGTGTCGCAGCGAGTGGTGGAAGGTGTCCCGATGACCGGGGCGGATTCACTCTACCTGGCCGGACTCGCTGCCGATCTCTCCGGCTGGGTGCTCCATATCGAGCTGCGAGATGCCTCGGGCCGGAGTCGGTGGAGCTGGTCGCCGGAAGCCGGTTCCACTCGCGGGTCCAGTCCGGTCGACGATCCGGTAGTCGAGGTGCGTCGTCCGGTGAATGGCCTTCCGGGAGAAGTCCTGGTGCGCATTCCCCTCGGCGCCCTGATTCCGGCGGATTCGGGCCGGCCAGTGGTCGCGGGATCGCGAATCGCGCTCCGTCAGCAAGATGGCGCCGTGCTGATCCCACTCGATCCGGAGGTGGCATTTCCCGAGCACGGAGAGGTCGACGTGAACGGAGCGCCGTGGTTCGCCGAACGGCGCCGGGTCGAAGGGCCGGGGATCGAGCTCGCCGTGGCAGCCCCGCTGTCGAGCTACGTGGCACCGTTCGAACGAGGCGAACGATTCGGGTTCGCCGCGCTGGTGCTGGTCACGATCTTCGCAATCGGCCTGACGGCGTTCCTCACTACCCGCCTCACCGGCTCGGTTCGGGTGATGGCCGACGCCGCCGGGGCGGTGGCGCAGGGAGATCTCGAGCATCGCGTGGAAGGAAGCGGACCCCGTGAGCTTCGATCACTCGCGGCCTCCTTCAACGCGATGACCGAAAGCCTCCGTCGAACCCTGGCTGAGCTGTCGGAACGCTCGGCGCTCGCCGCCGTGGGAGAGTTTGCGACCTCGCTTTCTCACGAGGTGCGCAACGCCCTCACCTCGGTGAAAGTCGACCTCCAACGGGCGGCTCGGCGAAATCCGCCTGACGCCTCCAGCCAGGCGCTGGTCGAGCGAGCCCTGGGCAGCGTGGCCCGCCTCGAAGGGACTGTGACCGGCGCGCTACGGGTTGCGCGGAGCGGGAAGGCTCGCGGAGAGACCGTCGATTTGCGGGACGTTCTGCGGAGCGCAGCGAATGCGGTCGGCGGGTCCCTCGCGGCTGTGCCGGCGACTCTGGACCTCGAGATGGGGAGCCAGCCGCGATCGGTCCGGGGCGATCCGGCCGCGCTGGAACAGCTGTTCGTGAACCTCCTCTTCAATGCAGCGCAGGCGGTGCGGCCGGGCGGACACGTGAAGGTGCAGATGGGGAGCTCACCCGAGCGGTTCCTCGTTTCGGTGGCGGACGACGGGATTGGCATGACCCCGGCCACCCTCGAGCGGGTGTCGAGCGCCTCCTATTCCACCAAGCCGAACGGGAGCGGGTTAGGGCTTCCCATCGCCCGCCGGATCGCCTCGGCTCACGGGGGCGAGCTCCGGATCTCCAGCACGCCGGGGTCCGGAACCCGGGTGGAGGTCGAGTTGCCCATGGGTGTTCCTCACGTGCTCCCGAACGACCCTCCTCCTATTCCCATCGCAGCGCTTCCAGAGGATTGACCCGGCTGGCCCGTCGGGCCGGCAGGTAGCAGGCCAGCAGGGTCACCCCGACCACGAGGGCCGCGGCCAACGCGACCGTTCCCGCACTGGTCGGCTCCACCTGGAACGGCAGAGCGCGGAGCACCCGGCCGAACCCGAGCGCGAGCCCGGCGCCGATCAGGGTACCGACCGAGGCCATCAACGCCCCCTGGGTCAGCACCAGCCGGGTTATGGATCCGGTGGAGGCGCCGATCGCCATGCGGATGCCGAACTCCTGGGTGCGGCGCGCGACCGAAAACGCGATGAGGCCGTAGAGCCCGAGCGAGACGAAGAGCACCGCCATCGCCGCGCACACCGCCGCGAGATAGGCGTAGAAGCGAGGCTCGTCGAGGGAGGCATGGATCCGGGCGTCCAGGGTCTGGAAGTTCACCAGCGGCACCGCCGGATCGAGGCGCTGGAGCCGCCGCCGGATCTCGGGCACGAGGCTGGTGGGCGCCACGTGGGTCCGCACCGCCATCGCCCCGTACATGAGGGCGAACTGGCGGAACGGGATGTACACCGTCGGAGTGGCCGCGCGACCGAGTCCGCGATCGTGCGAGTCGCCGACCACCCCGATGATGTCGCGCATCCGGTCCCCGTCATAGACGACGCCGACGTGCTGGCCGAGTACCCGCCGGTCCGGAAAGTAGCGGTGGGCGAACGCCTGGTTCACGATCAGCACGAGCGGCGCCCGAGCGTCGTCCTGCTCCGTAAACGGGCGACCCTCGACCATCCGGAGGCCGACCGTCGCGAAGTAGCCCTCGCTGGTGATCAGGTGGTTCGCGCGGGGAGCCGGCGCGCCGTTCTGGGGAGGGGGCGCGTCGCCAATCCGGACGCCCATGAAGACGCCCGCGCGCGTCTCGGGAGGCAGGAAGGTGATGAGTCCCGCCGACGCCACCCCGGGGATTTCCTGGACCTCGCGCAACGCGTCGGCGTAGAAGCGCCGTCGTTCGTCGAGCGAATGATCCTGGGGGACCGAGAACTCGAACCCGACCACGCTGTCGCTGCGAAAGCCGGGGTCAATCGTACTGAGCTGGCGAAGCCCTCCGGTGAGGGCTCCCGCCGTGGCGAGCAGGGCGAGCCCGAGCGCGATCTGCACGATGCAGAGCGCGCGCTGCACCCGCGCGACGCCGCGTCCCCCGGTCGCGCGGGAGCCAGGGGCACGAACTGCCTCCGAGCTGGTGCGCGCGGCGTGAACCGCCGGCACCAACCCGGCGGCCACCGCCGTCAGCAGGCAGACCCCGAAGGTGAAAGCGAGCACCGTCCCGTCGATCCCGATGTGTCCGGTGACCGGGAGGTACACCGGGGAGAGCGCAACCAACCGGTTCGTCGCGATGGAGGCGAGGCCGAGGCCGGCCGCGCCGCTCCCCAGGGACAGCAGGACGCTTTCCGCCAGGAGCTGGCGCACCAGGCGCCCGGTCGAGCACCCCATCGCGTTGCGGATCGCCATCTCGTGTAACCGGGTTGCTCCGCGCGAGAAGAGCAGATTCATCACGTTCGACGAAGCGATCGCGAGGAGTACCAGCGCAATCGCCAGGACGACGAGCACGGCCGGGCGTGACGATCGGGTGGTCACCTGGTCGAGCGGCGCAACCGTCGCCGACCAGTCACCATGGTCCGCGGCGACCTGCTCGGCCACGGCCCGGGCGATCGTGCCCATCTCCTCCCGGGCGCGCCCCAGGGAAGCCTGGGGACGAAGCCGCGCGATTCCCCACCACTGTCGGGAGTCCTGGGGAAACCCGGCGAAGGCCGCCGCCGGCATGATGAGATCCACCGGCTTGGCGAAGTACGACACGTCGGCGCGAGGGAACTGGAAGTCCTCCGGCATCACTCCGCGCACCGTCAACGGCTCTCCATCCACGCTGATGGTCCGGCCGATCACGTCCGGGCTCGACCCGAAGGCTCCGGTCCAGAGACGGTGCGAGATGATGACCGAGTTGTCGGCACTGGGGGTACCCCGCGCCGGGAACATCGTCCCGCGCGCCGGCGCGATGCCAAGGGTGGGGAGGAACTCGGGGTCCACCAGGGCGGTCACCGGCGAAAACGCCTGCTGCCCGACCCGGATGGGCAGCTCGGTGTAGGCGAAGGCGCCCATGGAGGCGATGCTGGCCGGCTTGGCGTCGCGCCAGCGTTCGACGTCCGTGAGCGCCACGGTCGCCACCTCCTCGGGCGGCCTGCCAGGGGGAAGGTAGGTGCTGGTGACCGCCACCAGGCGATCCGGATCGGGATACGGCAATGCCCTGATGAGCACCGCGTTGACCACGCTGAACACCGCCGTGGTCGTGCCGACGGCGAGCGCGAGCACCAGGCCCGCCCCCAGGGTGAAGCTCGGGCTGCGCCACAGGGAGCGCAGCGCCCATCGCAGGTCCTGCATGGTTTTCTCCTTGGACAGTCCCCCGCGGGCGTCACGGGTCGCTTCGGCCACCCACCGGGGATTGCCGAATCGTTCGACCGCCTGGCGTCGTGCCGCATCCGGGGCCAATCCCCGGGCCACCAGCCGGGCGGTTTCGAGATCGAGGTGAGTAGGCGATTTCGTCATCGAGCTCGCGATCGCGCCGGCCGGGACGCAAGCTCGCGGTGAGCCGCTCGCGCAGGGCATGCCACCAGCCCATCAGGCCTCCTGCATCGAAGCGCGGAGCACCCGTTCCACGCCCCCCGTGGCGCGGCGCCACGAGGCCACTTCGGCGTCGAGCCGCCGGCGCCCCGACGCGGTGAGCCGATAGAAGCGGGCCCGCCGGTTGTTCTCGCTGTCGCGCCAGTCGGAGGTGACCAGACCGTGAAGCAGGAGGCGCTGAAGCGCCGGGTAGACCGCCCCCTGTTTCACTTCGCACACTCCGCCCGACAGCCGTTCGATCCGCTCGGCCACGCCCCACCCGTGGTTGGGACCGAGGCTCAGGGCCTTGAGGATCAGCATGTCGAACGTGCCGGGAATCAGCGCGCCGTCATCACGTGCCACGATGAGCCTCCACTCCTGTAAGTAGCTTACCGTTTACCGGTAAGTAGCTTACTGTCTATTGGACGCCGGAGCAAATCCCAGGGTTGCAGCCCGGCCGGAAGGCCCGGGCCGGGGCGGTCGCGAGTAGCGTAAGCGCCGCTCCCGACGTAACCTTCGGTACCGCAATGACCGTTTCGCCCTCCCCTGATCTAGCGCACCGACTCGCCGCGGCCCTCGCCGGCCGCTACACCATCGAGGGTGAGGTCGGGCGTGGCGGCATGGCGACGGTCTACCGGGCGGAGGACCTGAAGCATCACCGGCCGGTGGCGGTCAAGATCCTCCACCCTCACATCGCCGCCCACCTGGGGAGCGAGCGGTTCCTCCGGGAAATCCAGATCGCCGCCCGGCTTTCCCATCCCCACATCCTGTCGCTGATCGACTCGGGAACCGCGGAGGGGCTGCTCTTCTATATCATGCCCTTCATCCAGGGCGAATCCCTCCGGGACCGGCTCAACCGGACCGGCCGTCTGCCCATCGGCGAGGCGCTCCAGATCGGTCGCGACGTGGCGAGCGCACTGGGCTATGCCCATGCCCAGGGGGTGGTGCATCGCGATATCAAGCCCGAGAACGTGATGTTGTACGAAGGCGAGGCGATGGTCACCGACTTCGGCATCGCCAAGGGCTTGAGCGCGGCCGGCAGCGAGAACCTGACCCAGACCGGTTCCACGGTCGGGACGCCCGCCTACATGAGCCCGGAGCAGGCCGCCGGAGAAGACGAGCTCGATGGGCGGAGCGACCTCTACAGCCTCGCCTGCATGATCTATGAGACCCTCACTGGCGCCGCCCCGTTCACCGGCTCGAATCCGCAGGCGGTGATCATGAAGCGGTTCTCGGAGAAGCCGGCGCCGCTCCGGCCCTCCTGTGCGGCGCTGCCCCCTGCCGCGGAGTCCGCCATCCTCAAGGCGCTGGAGCGCCGCCCCGATGATCGCTTCGCCACCACCGCCGAGTTTGCCCAGGCGCTGGCGGAAGCCTCAGGGACCGCGACGCCGCCGGGAACGTCGCCCGCCACCGTGATCACCCCGACCGCGACCCGGGCGAGCAAATCGGTGGCGGTGCTCCCCTTCGCCGACCTGAGCCCCGAAAGGGACCAGGACTATTTCACCGACGGGATCGCGGAAGAAATCATCAATGCGCTTTCCAAGATCCAGGCGCTCCGGGTAGCCTCGCGCTCCTCTTCCTTCGCGTTCAAGGGGAAGAACCAGGATATCCGGGACGTGGGCGAGAAGCTCGGCGTCAGCACGGTGCTGGAAGGAAGCGTGCGGAAGGCCGGCAACCGGCTCCGGATCACCGCGCAGCTCGTCAACGTCGCGGACGGCTATCACCTCTGGTCCGACCGGTTCGATCGCCAACTCGAGGATGTGTTCGAGGTCCAGGACGAAATCGCCGAGAGCATCGTCAAGGCGCTGCGCGTCGTGCTGAGCGAAAACGAGAAGCGCGCCCTGGAGCAGGCCCGCCCCGAGAACGTGCAGGCCTACGACTATTACCTGAAAGGCCGGCAGTTCGTCCATCAATACCGGGAGAAGAGCCTCCAGTTTGCCCGGCGGATGTTTCAGCGCGCGATCGAAGTCGATTCGAATTTCGCCCGGGCCTACGCGGGGCTGGCCGACTGCAGCTCGATGCTCTACAACTGGTGGGATGCGGTGGAGGCCAACCTGAACCAGGCCGAGAGCGCGAGCAAGAAGGCCCTGGAGCTGGCCCCTGAGCTGGCCGAGGCGCACGCCTCACGCGGGTTCGCGCTCACCCTGAGCAAGCGGTACCAGGAAGCCGAGCAGGAGTTCGAGACCGCCATCCATCTCGACCCCACCCTGTTCGAGGCCTACTACTTCTACGCCCGCACGTCATTCGAGCAGGGCAAACTGGAGGCGGCCGCCCGGCTCTTCGAGAAGTCCGCCGAGGTCCGTCCCGAGGATTTCCAGGCCCTCGGCCTCTGCTCCCAGGTCTATGAGGGGCTGGGTCGGAAGGATGCGGCCAACGAAGCGCGGCGGCGGACCGTGGCGCGAGCCGAGCGCCATCTCGAGCTCAATCCCGATGATGCGCGCGCCTTGTACTTCGCGGCGGGCGACATCGGCATGCTGGGCAACCGGGAGCGCGCATTTGAATGGCTGGAGCGGGCCCTGGCCATCGACCCCAACGACTCCGCGGTGCTGTACAACGTGGGCTGCGTGTACTGCCTGCTCCAGGACAACGACAAGGCGCTCGAGTGCCTGCAGAAGGCGGTCTATCACGGATACGCCCACAAGGAGTGGATGAAGCACGACTCCGACCTCAATGGCCTCCGCGAGGATCCTCGTTTTCTGAAGCTGTTGGCTAACCTCTGATCGTCCGTCTCGACGGTGATACCTCGTCGGGGGCTCCTCGCATTCTCGCTCGTGTCGGCGGCGCCGGCGAGCGCGCAGATCATCCATGGCACCGTCACCGATGCAGGCACCGGCACGCCGGTCGGTGGAGCTGGTGTCAGCGTCTTGGTCGGGAGCAGCACGCAGGCCATGTATACGGTCCTCTCCGACGACACAGGCGGGTTCGACCTCGTCGTTCCGGCGGGCAAGGTGGTGCGTGTGCGTACCGAGCGCCTCGGTTATGACGCCGCGAGCTCGATGGCGCTGACCCTGAAGCCGGGAGAGGTGATCGACATTGCGGTGCGGATGGGCCCCGGCGCGATCGTGCTCAGGGAAGTCGAGGTTGTGGCTCGGAGGCCGGTTGACTGGAGGCTGCAACCGTTTCTCGAGCGGGCGGCCCTCAACCGACAGGCTGGGGTGGGACACGTCTGGACCCGTGCGGATCTCCAGCGCGAGCACGCGCCCTTCGTCTCCCACGTGGTGCGGATGATTCCTGCCCGCTTGGAAGCGCTCTGCCGAGGCACCGCCCTCTATATCGACAACCTCCCCGTCAGCGAGGAGAGCCTGGATCTGGTCATCTCGCCCGAGGACCTGGAGGGGTTGGAGGTGTATCGCACGGGCGAAATGCCGGCCGACTGGGCCACCCGCACCCTCATGGTGAGCCGCAACGGAGTGCTCGAGCTCAACCCCGACGGTTTGAAACCGTGCCTGCTGATGCTGGCTTGGCGGAGGCCGATCCAGGAGAACCGTGGCCGGGTGACCCTGGGCCGGGTCGCCGGTGTGGTGGGGTTCGTGGGCGCCGTGTTCCTGTTGAACGTACTCGCCCGATAGGTCGAAACCCGGTCAGGCCACAGCAAAGGCCCGGGTCGTCCGCCCGGGCCTCTGGAGGCGCGCCGGCACACCGATTAGCGGTTGGCCGTGTTGTCGAGCGCCCGGGTGCTGCTGGTGTTGACATCGCCGCGTGCGCCGATGGTGTAGACCCGCTGCACCGCGAACGACACCCCGGTGCGAACGATCAGGTTCGCCCCTCCCTGGACGGCCCTGAGATCATACGCGCCCGGCGGCAGGGACACGAACGCGGTGCCCGCCTTGTAGGCCGTCGCTTCGCCGATCTGCACCTCAACCGCGGTGATCGTGTTCTTGGCGTAAAGGGTGAGCGGCTGCGCGTTGTAGATCGCGTTGACGAATCGGACGGCGGTATTGGTGTAGTCCCACGCGGGCAGGACATCTTCCAGCACGAAAGCGTCCGAGGTCTTCGTGGTCGCGCTATAGAGACCGCTCAGATAGTACGAGTACCCCGTTCCCGATCCGACCGTCGTCGTGGCGTCGCCGAACAGATCGGTCGCGCCCGCGATCTGGGCCCTGAAGGTGTACTGCCCTGGCGCGATATCGTTGTACAGGCCGCCGGATCCAGCATTGCCGTAGGCCGTTCCGGTCGTCAGGCCCACGCCGGTGATCTTCTGGTCGTTCGCGAAGAAGTTCACCTGGGGCGCCCCCACGGCGAAGTTGAAGAACTTCACGGTGGCGCCCCCCGGTGGCGGCGCGGTGATATCCTGTCCGGCGTTCTTGGCGCAGGCCGTCAGCGCCAGGGCCGCACCGAGCAGCAGGAGGACCGATCGATGAGTTGTCATTTTCATCCGCGGGTTACGGTTCGATGATCCACAAGGGTTTGGTATGGTAGTCCGAGTCCAGCGCGCCCACCTGCATCAACCCGTCCTTGTTCCACACATACTCGGAGTTGTAGCGAGGCCGGACCCGGTAGACCGGCTTGCCGGAATTGTCCACGTAATAGTTCGTGGGCAACTGGAAGCCGCGGAACACCTGCGTACCGCTCACCGGATCGAGATCGGTGTAGTGGTAGCGCCGCATGTCGACCCAGACTTCGTTATGGCCCCAGCCCCAGAGCGCGATGTACTTCTGCGACATGATATGCGACAAGGTGATTCCGGCAGCCGGAACGATGTTCGGATTGGCGAGGAATGCCGCCTTTTCGGCCGCGCTGATCGGCGTGAGGTTGCTTTCCGGCGCACCGGTATGATCGCCGCTCTGACCGTCATCGCTGTTGCGGGCGTTCACAAAGTCGATGCTGGCGGCAATGCCGTTGGTGTAGGCCGCGAGCGCGATCGCCTGGTTCCCGGCCAGATAGGCCGCTTCGGCTTTCACGAACTGCAGCTCGGCGTAGGTCATCTGCGGGAATTTCGTCTTGTCGCTGAAGATGTAGCGCGCCGGCAGCGCCAGACCACCGGTCCCCCGATAGCCGAAGACATTGTCCGGCTGTTGGGTCGCGGGCATGATGGTCAGGGCATTCCCCACGTTGGGATCCAGCCCCCGGTAGGCCTGGTCCGGTGACGGCGCGAGCATACGGCTCAGGCGCGGATCCACCGCGCCGCCGAACTGGGTGCCATCCATCAGGCCAACCGGGAAATAGGTCTGCCGGTAGGAGGGCAGGTTCCCGCGGGTGCGGCCGTAGAAATTCGTGTTGTCGTTGTTGGTGGCCTGGTAGGGCAGCAGCGCATCGTCGTCGTTGCTGGCAAACGACTTGTCCACCGCGGCGATGACATCTTGCGGCTTGTAGAGGGCGCTCTTGTTCGACAAGTGGTTCAGCGCCATGGCCTTCACCCCCCACGCCGCCTTGAGCCACTTGGCGCGATCACCCCGATAAATCAGGTCGCCCTTGGCCATATAGGTTGCGTCGACCGCTCCGTCGGTCCGTGACAGGTTGGCGATCGCGGTGTCGAGCTGGGCCAGGATGACCTCATACTGGTGGTCCTCCGAGTCGTAGTCGAAGGTGAGACGACTCTGATCGAAGACCTCGTCCAGCTTGATGATCGGCCCGTGCATATCGGTCAGCACCATCCAGCCCCAGGCCTTCATGAGGTAGCCGACCCCGAGGATGTCCCAGCGCTCCTCGGCCTGCGCCTTGGTCATCATGTCGATCAGGTTCTGGCCGAACGACCAGTAGACGTCGCGCCACTGCTCGGCGCCGTTGTCGCTGCCCGGGTCGTACCCCATGCGATCCCAGGTACTGGGCGTCGTGCTGGTGCCCGGCAGCATCCACATCTGGGTGTAGCGGCCCAGGAAACGGCCATCGTACGCCGGCGCGGTGACCCACCAGTGCAGAATGCCCGGGAGGTAGAGGTTGGCGGAAACGACCTCCGGCGTATTCGGGTTGGTGTTCACATCCAGGAAGTTCTGGCACCCGGACATGGTCATCGCCGGGAAGACCAGCAGCAGCGCTGCGGCGCCGTTCCGGAGCGGCTTGGTTCGCTGTCTCATGGTCAGAATCCCACCTTGACGCCGAAGTTGAAGGTGCGCGGCATCGGGAAGTTGCCGAAATCGATCCCGACCCCGCCGGAGCCGCCGGTAGCGGCGGTGTTGCCGTTGACGATGGGATCGAGCCCGGTGTAGTTGGTAATCAGGAACAGGTCGGTGGCCGTGACGTACACGCTGGCCGCCTTCGCGCCGAGGAAACCCGGCGGCAGGCTGTACGAGAGCGTCGCATCTCTCATCCGCAACCAGTTGATGTTCTTTTCAATGAAGAGTTCCTCGCTCATACTGGTGTAGTACGCGGTGTTCACGGCCGGGACCACGACGATGTTGTTGACGGTCGGGGTCGGACTGTTCTCATTGCCGTCCTTCAGGATTCCCGGCACGATGCGCGGCGTTTCCCGGTCGAGCGTACTGGTCGCCAGGCCGCGTACCGTCAGCCAGTGCTGGGTGGCATTGAAGACATCGCCGCCCTTGCGGATGTCGAGCAGGAAGTCGAAGCCCAGGCGCTTGTACTTGAACCGGTTGGTCAAGCCGATCGTGAAGGCCGGCTGGCGATCGTAGCCGTAGTCCTTGAACGCGGACACGTCGCGCAACGGCAGGCCGCTGGTCGGATCGATCAGCAGCTGACCCATCTTGCCGGCGCTGTCCGAGGCCACGCGCTGATAGAAGAATCCGGTCAGCGACATGGTCGAGATGCCCGGCATGGTGCCGTTCCGCACGTTGCCGTAGAGCCAGGTATCGGAGTTGTAGAACTCGACCTGATCGAACGGCAGGGAGACGGTGATGCCGCGGGAATGGTTGAAATTGGCCAGCACGTCCCACGAGAAATTGCGCCCAGCACCGGGGTGCCGCGCAGGGTCAGCTCGATCCCGGTGTTGCGCTTGGTCGCGCCATTCAGGTTGAACAGAATGAACCCGGTGCCATAGCTGTCCCGGACATTCTGCACGATCTGGTCCTTGGTGGTCTTGCGATAGAAGGCGGCTTCCAGACCCAGCCGGTCATCGAAAAAGCCCAGCTCGGTGCCGATCTCGTAGGACTTCGCGAATTCCGGCTTCAGGTTGACGTTGGGCCCCCAGAAATCGTACCGGAAGCCGCCGCCCGTGGTGGTCTCGCTGAGCAGCGATGGTCGGTACGCATAGGGACGGCGTCACGCCCGACCTCGGCGAACGCGGCGGTGAGACGGCCGCTGGTCATGATCTTCCGAACCGCCGGGAAGGCGTCCGAGAACACGAAGCTCCCGTTGACGCCCGGGTAGAAGAAGGAGTTGCGCGACCGGGGGATGGTCGAGGTCCAGTCGTTCCGGCCGGTCAGATTGACGAACAGATAGTCGTTGTAGCCCATGGTGGCCTGCCGAAAGTGCTCATCCGGCGACGGCGGATCAGCACCGTCCGGTTGGTGCGTTTCGTGATGTCCGTGTTGTTGATGGAGACGAAGTTCGGATCCAGGTAGTTCATACCTTCCAGTCCATCGTCTTCGGTCCGATAGTCCTAGATGGAGCCGCCTACGAAGCCGCTCACCGACAACCCAGCGCCAGGTTGACGCGATTGAAGTTGAACGTGGTCTGTCCATCCATGTTGCGGGTCAGATCGTCGGAGAGGTCGAGAATGCCGTTGTTGTTGAACCCCGCCGCGCTCTCGGGATCGCGGTTGATCAGGGACTGGGTGGTGTACGCATCGCTGCCCACGTTCAGCTTCAGAAAGCCCCAGGAGAAGGGGGCGATATTGAGGCCCAGGTTGACGGTGGTGCGATTGTCCTTGCTGTAGTTCGTGTTCTTGTTGACCGTGTAGTACGGATTTCGACTTCGCGGCCGCCCCCAGGCTGGTGATCAGACGCCGCGGCCCGACGGCGTCAGGTAATCGCGCGCATCGATCGTATCGGGGTACACCAGGAGGCCAAGCATGGGGCCGCCGCCCACACAGGTGGCTGGCGTGCCGTAGACGCCCTTGAACGGCTGATCGTTGGTCGCGTAGCTGTAGCTCATGATAGGTCGGTGCCGAGCCAGTCGGTGACCTGCGCGGTCGAGCTGCCCTGCAGGTTCGACGTTGTAGGACATGTTGGGAATGTTGCCGGTCTGCTTGGTGGCGCCGCCGGAGACGCGATAGGTGACCCGATTATCCGGACTGGCGCCGCTGAACGAGAGATTGTGCTTCTGGCTCACCGCGGACTGGAAAAAGCCCTGGATATTGTTGTAGAAATGGGCGTTCGACGGATACGGGGTGCCGAAATAGAGTAGGCGCCACCGGCCTCCGCGTTCGGGCCGTACTTGGTCTGGACCTCCGGTGCTCCGCGGACGTTGGAGACGGAACGCTGTTGGTGTATTCCAGTCCACCGGTTCCTGCCCCGCCCCGCTTGGTCGTAATGACGATCGCGCCGTTGGCGGCGTCGATGCCGTAGAGGGCCGCCGCTTCCGGCCCCTTGAGCACCGTGATGGTCTCGATGTCTTCGGGGTTCATATCGGCGGCGCGATTGGTGAAGTCCACCCCCCGGTTGTCCAGCGAGACGGCGAATTCGGGGCGTCCGACGCGAAAATCGAAGTCGGCACGGTACGGTTGTCGATCGGCAGTCCATCCACGATGAAGAGCGGCTGGTTGCCGCTGCCGATGGAGCTGATGCCCCGGATGGTCACGACCGATGAGGAGCCGGGAATGCCCGAGCTCGAGGTCACATCCAGACCGGCGACTCGGCCAGCCAGGGCGTTCAGGAAATTCGACCGCTGCGTTTGCGCGATCAGCGGGCCTTCCACGGTCTGCTGAGACGTGCCCAGGGTGCGGCGCTGGGCCGTCTGGCCCAGGGCGACCACTTCGATCGCCTCGAGAT